>NZ_JAFKOI010000009.1 GCF_017303315.1 Bacillus sp. NTK071 | reverse complement strand
CGTTGTTTATACGCTAGCTGGGATCGTATTGTGGTACGGATTTAATATACCAGATCCTGAATTTATATGGTTTATATTAATTCCCGTTTATACATATCTTATTATCTTAATAAAAGTTAGAGCCAAATATGACGGAAAACGAAGGTAGTTTAAATAAAAGCAAAAATATATATTATTCCTCCAGAAAATCGGAGCGTTTATTTAATAAAATATAACCGTTCTTTATAAGTTTTGGATAGAATTGTGGAGTAGTGGGGAGGAAGAAATTATGAAAAGAATCGTAATTGGCGGATTTATAATGTTAGGTGGATTGTTAGTTACCCTAACAATTATTTTATCTGGAGCTATATATGCTACCCAAATTACGGCATCAGGAGAGTCCAAGTTATGGCATGCAATTTTTGGGGCGAAACAATATGGAGATGAAGTCGTTCAGTCATTATTCTTAGGGCTTCCATTCATATTAGGATTGATTTTCTCACTTTTGGATCTCATTATCTTAGGTATCGAATACCATAAAACTTTTCAAAATCAAGGCTAAGAATTTTTTGCATTATATATCACCGTCAGTGATTAGACCTTGAATTCGAGTATTCATATAACTCGGAGCATTCGCTTAATAAAAAGTAAGCGCTGCATGAGGTTTAATGGCCAGATTGTTGAAAATCGCTTGGTAATAAGATATTAGTTAGTGTAAAGATTGTATATATTTCACTTAAACTAAACCGAATTCATTGTGAACAATGCCGAGGAGAAATGGTCCTTATATTATAAAGGGATTCACGGAAAGAAGTATCGACTACAGTACCCAATAATTAGGGTAGAAGAAAAAAGGACCGAGCGTACTTTGTTCGGTTTTTTTATATTTTTGTAAGATATTTGAGTTTAACGCGTCTTATATGTAAGGAGGTGAGATGGTGACACAGCTTGATGATATTTATCATACATACTTTAAAGATGTATTTTTATATGTGTATAGTCTATCTGGCGATAAGCATATCGCTGAAGATATCACTTCGGAAACTTTTATGAAGGCATTAACATCGCTGGACAGTTTCAAAGGGAATAGTGATATCCGAGTGTGGTTATGCCAAATTGCCAAGAACAGCTATTATTCTTATCTGCGTAAGAGAAAAAGCTTTGTAGATCTTGAGTCGGTTCCAGAGCCAGCTAGTGGAGACAATGTAGAACACGAAATAGCCACTTCAGAAGCGTCTATTAAGGTACATGAAATGATCCAGAATTTAAAAGAGCCATACAAAAAGGTCTTTACGCTCCGTATATTTGGAGAACTGTCATTTAAGCAAATTGGCAAATTGTTTGGAAAGAGTGATAACTGGGCTTGTGTTACTTATCACCGCGCTAGAGAAAAGGTTAAAGCGCGATTGGGGGATTATTGATGAAAATCAGCTGTAATGTGATTAGGGATGTACTGCCGTTATATGTCGAGAATATGGCAAGTCAAGATACTAGAGATCTAGTTGAAGAACATATAGCTTCTTGTGAAAACTGTAAAAAACGACTTGAAGAAATGCAGACTTTTGAAGAAATTCCGGTAGATACTGATATAGCTCCCTTAAGAAACATACAAAATACATTGCGAAGGAACAAGCTGCAAACGATTATTTTTTCAGTCATGGTAACATTGGTTTTTGCAGTTGTTACAATGGCTTATCTGACAACACCAGCATACATCTCTTATAATGAAAATGCGGTATCAATTATTGAAAAGGATGACGGAACAGTCCTTTTGAATTTTAGTGAAGAAGTCTCTGGATTCAATGTAACCGAATATCCAGCAGCAGACAATTCAGGTTATGTCTACGATATAACTACATGGGAAACGGTTTGGAACCAGAAAATAAGCAAAAACAACCTGGAAAATACGGTCTTAAACCCGAATGGGGAAACGGTCGCTTCAATTTATTATTACAATACAGATGGAAGTGAAGATGTTTTAATTTATGGAGATCCAAAAACGGATGGTTCTGTCATGACGTTACCTCGGCTTGTTTTAAGCTACTATGTGTTGTTTGCTATAGGGTTTTCACTTATTTGTGGAATTGGATTAGTCATATTCCGCAAGAACGAAAAAATAAGAAATGGACTAGAAAAAATCATTCTATTGCCTATATCCTACGTGTTTGCTCACTTACTTATAAAAGGTCTTCACTCTGCAACATACCTTGCTGAACGGGACTTTTATGCAATATTACTAGTCGCCATTTCTTTATATTTTGCGTTGTTAGCTGGAAGGAAGATATTAAAAAAATTATCAATTAAGAAGACGAAAAGCACTTTATAATAGTTGTTGCTTTCACTGGTTTATAATAGACTCACCAATCAGTGATTCTTTTCTTAATTTCAGTTCTATATTACTTGATACCGAAAGGTTTCCTGATGGATTCAGATTTCTAAAACATGGCCAAAAAAATATCCTTTGAATTGGTTGAACCACCAAATTCTACTGATCAGAGTCCATCTTCAACAAAATCGGAGCATTTCTTTAAGAAGTAGAAGAACACTTTTTGTGAAATAAGTGTTCAAAATAAAGATTAATGCAATAATATAAGGTATATTATATTGTTGAATAGATTCTCTAGTAAGAGAAGAAAAGTGGTGAATAAAGTGGGAAGATATCAATTGGATCACAAAGGTAAGGTAGCTGTGACAAAGTTTCATGAAAAACAAACGACTGCTAAATTTGATAAAAAGAATCATCTTGAAAAAATACGTGCGGAGTATTTAAAAAAGAAGCAAAAACAGACAGATAAATAACTATGTGAAAAGTTTAATTTCAATATCTTCTGCAATCGGGTGCTTTCTCCACGAAGGAGAAGTGCTCTTTTTTTATTGAACTTATTGAACAATCGTAGCAGTTAAACTAGAAAGGATTACTCACCTATTTTTTTAAGTTAATACCGTAAATTCACATTAGAAAATAGGGGAGGGCATACAAATGTTTGATAAGTTTAATTTTGACTTAATTTATCGTGATAGAAATGATTTAACTCCTCTTGCGGTAATGATGTGTGGAATTGCTGGTTCTGGAAAAACTACATTTTCGCAAGTATTAGAACAGGAAGGGTTTGTACGTCTTTCAGTTGATGAAGAAATATGGGCTACACATGGCCGTTTCAAAATCCGCCTTAAACAATAGAATAGCATCAATATTTACAGCAAAATCGTGGTCACTGATATTAATATTAGTTATAAACTCGCCAGATCTCTCACGAACCATAATTGTCGGACGGATATTGTCTCCAATAGCGTCCTGAGTTACAGAACTTCCATAGAAATACCAGTTAGTTTCAATAGGCTCGTTAGCTGCATTCAGAGATAAATCATTTTTTATTATTTCGCATAAATTATCCATGAAATCTTCATTAAGCTTAATGTTTTTTCCATACTCACCCTGAACAGATATATCAGCATATCCATACCAAATATTCCTGCTTTTTCGCTCGTCATTTGAAGTGAATGTTTCATCAAACAAGATATTCATTTTCATTACCCTCCGCTATTATTAAATTTCTTCACACTCTTATATTACACCAATTAGAAATTGTAAAATGGCTTAATAAATGCAAGCGCTATAGTAGGTTGATGGAAATAATAGTGAAGAAGGGTTCGTGTCATAAGACATTGAAATTAATTTAGAAGTCTATTTATAGGAGGGGAGTAGTAATGACAAAACCGATTGTAAATTTGATTGAGTATAATACTGATTGGGAAAGTCAATTCGATTATGAAAGAAAGCGAATTATTGCTGCTATTGGTGATAAGATAGCTGGAATTGAACATATTGGAAGCACTTCAATAAAAGGATTAAAAGCTAAGCCTATTATTGACATTATGGTAGGAATAGTGGATTTAGATAGTACATCAGCTTTTGTGCAACCATTAAGCGAAGTAGAATTTGAATATGTTCCAAAACCAGAGTTAACAGATAGGAGATTTTTCAGAAAAGGATTATGGGGAAAAGGGACTTGTCACTTACATATTTGTGAAATACATAGTACACAATGGGTCGAAAAAATAATGTTTCGTGATTATCTTAGAAAGCACCCTAAAGTAGCTGAGGAATATGCTTTGCTAAAAAGTGAACTCGCTACTAAATACAAGTATGACAGACCAGCTTACACTCAGCAAAAAGAACCATTCATTAAAGACATGATCAGAGAAGCCAGAAGAGAATTATAAAAATAATTTAATGCCATTATCTTGGAGCGCTGGCCGAGAATCAAGTATACTGTATCCTTCTATTTTTCTATATCTAATTGGACTCCCTTTACTTGTATCCTACGCTATTAAAAAAAATCATGTTATTTAAACAGAAGTTATTCATATAACTCAGAGCGTTTGCATAATAGCGTCTTAATTTTTAAAAAGGTGATGATACAATTGAAAATGTGTTTATCTTTATTGTTATTGCTTACTGTGATTACTGGTTGTAGTGGGGATTTAAAAGGTGAAGAGGCTCCTAAACCAAAAGTAGAGATTTGGGACATCGAGAAGCAAAGTAAAGTTGAAATCCAACACTTAGAAAGAACTATTTGTTGGAATGACTGCGGTGGAGTATTAAATGCTGGGATAGATTCACAGGAGAAACCAAAAATTGTTGATGTGGGTAAGCATTCAGTAAGTATTTCATTTAAAGATATGAAACCAAAACCATCGACCATTAATTTAATAAATGAAACCACAGGTGAACAAATAAAATTAGATTCGGATTGGGTTACATTATCACCTCCGAGTAATGGTGAGACAGTATACCGATTGCATTTTTATTGGAATGGAAAGGGTGGATCATCCTTGGGGGAGTCAACATATAGATTTGGCGTAATAACTAGTGATACTTATTAGATTGAATTTTTTCGGTACGTTTTCTTTTCTTCTTAGGGGCAGGATAATTTTAACAGAACACCAATCTTGATAAAACGATTAGAGTGGACTGTATAAAACAAGTTGTTAGCCGCTATTAAAGCGTAACGGTTTTTTTAAATAATCACCTTGTAGAATAATTCGTGAAAATATTGCATGTTTAAGTCTACATGCTAATTGGTTATAGTAATTATGATAAACAAAAATTTTAGTAGCAAAACGTTTAAGGAGGTAAGAAACATGAAGGAAATTAAACCAGAAGAAGTAGCAAAGAAAGTAAAGAGTAATGAGGCGGTAAGTATCATTGATGTGCGTGAGGATGAAGAAGTGGCTGAGGGTAAGATTTCCGGTGCAACTCATATTCCTTTGGGTGAATTACCAGATCGTCTTAATGAAATCGATCAATCAAAAGAACATATCATGGTATGCCGTTCAGGTGGACGAAGCGGAAAGGCATATCAATTCTTAGATGAGCAAGGCTACAATGTACGGAATATGACTGGTGGCATGCTTGAATGGAAAGACGAAGTAGAGAAGGAATCAAAATGATCGATTAGCAAGTTCGATCCCGATTTAAAAAAAGTAATGAAAGAACTGAATCCAGGTTTAGTTATTTAAGTTAAGCAACTGATAGAGTAAATAAATATATGACTAGCAAATTACAACGTAGTTTGCTAGTCTTTTTTTGTGAGTTGAATTGCAAGTGACAAATACCGAGGTCGAGTGCAAGCTCCTGATACCTGATCCCATCACAAGTTATGTGGCGAGGTCTTCACGAGTTAGAAGTTGATCTGCGAAAAACTTCCCACCGTTCACGTTATATTTAGAAGGTGCATCATTCCAGTAAAAGGTAATTTGGGGAGTGCAAAAGCAGTAGTTTGAGCAGGTTAATTGAAGAGGTGTAATGTTACTGATAGATTCATAGATGGAGAAACTCTTAAAACGTTAAAGAAAAAAGTATGTTTGTTAAGATATATGTGCGATGTAATGTCCAAAAGATGATTTTGTTAGTAAGTATAATTCAAAAATAGAATTAATAACAGAATAAGGGGAGTCACTATGGTAATGAAGCCAAAGGCTATTTTCTTAGATATGGATGGTACGATATTAAATCACTATAACAAGGTAAGTGTATTTACGAAACAAATTATTGATGAGTTACGAGGTAATGGAATATACGTTTTTATCGCAACAGGAAGAGCTGTGGATGAAATAAATGAGCTTGTACCTGATGGGTTTCAAGTGGATGGAATCATCTCTTCAAATGGTATGGCCGGGTATGTTGAGGGTGAGGCTATATTTGAACATTCACTTGATCTTGCATTAGTTGAAAAGATTATTGAAAAAGCGAGAGAACATAATGTTTATTATGAACTCTTTCCATACGGAGGAGACCGAATCGCTTTGAAACAGGACCGTCCATTTATGGAAGAGGAAATGAGAGACCCACAGCCAGAAGGTGTTGGGCTAAATGAATGGCTTTCACGTCAACAAGCAATCAAAGAAGCAATCGACTGGAAAAGTCAGATAGAAGGAAACAAGTTTTCCAAATTCTATTTCTTCGCTCGAACGAAAGAACATATCAATCAATGGAAAGATGAGCTAGAAAATATAAAGCATGACATTGATTTTACAACCTCTATCTCTTCTGAGCATAATGTTGAGGTAATGGTAGCAAATGTGAACAAAGCCACTGGTATTAAGGAAATGTTACACTATTTTCATTTGTCTGAGGAAGAAACGCTGGCAATCGGTGATAGTAACAACGATTTACCGATGTTTCAGTTTGTGGATTATGCAGTAGCCATGAAAAATGCATCGGACGAAATAAAAGAAATCGTCGACGATGTGACGGAATTCACCTGTGATGATGACGGCGTCTATCATTATTTGAAGTCGACAATAGTGCCAGCTTCTATAAAAAATACATGATCATTTCATTATGATGGCCTAGACAAAAGCAACGAAAGGCTCATCAGGTCTCTATACTATTAAAGTGGAGCGCTTGCTGAATAAAGGCAAGTGCTTTTTTCTGTTTTTGATGTTAATTGTATTGGAAAGGCATTAATTCTAGCAAACGCAAAATCTTACAGTGGATTGGTTTTGGTAGAGTAATGCTCGGAAACCGCATGTTAGGTATGAAATTGTAAGTCCAATGAAGGTATATAAGGTTTAGGAAAGAAGATATAGCGTATATCACTTCAGGAGATGAACGTTAACATTATTTACCATTATATTAGATCAGTTAAGTGTGAATGAAATCTCTTGAGAAAAATCAGATGTTAGAAAAACCTATGCATGAATCTTTTCATTTGGTCAACTGTTAACAATGAAGCAGATCATTCAGCTGGATTTTGAATGTCTAATCAATATGGGAGGGTGGATGTGATGAATATAAAAGCATTGTCACCAGAGGAGAGGGAAGACTTACTGAGCGTATTAAAAGTACGTTTTGAGAAAAACATGAAGCGTCATAAAGGTCTAGAATGGGTTAACGTACAAGCAAAGCTAGATGAGCATCCTGAAAAACTTTGGTCGCTTAATGAGCTGGAAGTAACTGGTGGTGAGCCGGATGTTGTAGATTTTGATAGAAAGAAGGAAGAATACACCTTTTTTGATTGTTCAGCTGAAAGTCCTAAGGGTCGTAGAAGCGTTTGTTATGATCGTGCAGCGCTAGAGTCTAGAAAAAAATTCAAACCTGAACAAAACGCTGTTGACATGGCTACTTTCATGGGCGTTGAACTTTTGACTGCAGAACAATACCAAACGTTGCAGAAACTTGGAGAATTCGATATGAAAACATCCAGTTGGGTGCAAACACCTACTGATATTAGAGAACTCGGAGGTGCCCTTTTTTGCGATCGTCGCTTTGGTCACGTCTTCGTGTATCATAATGGAGCAGAATCTTACTATGCTGCTAGAGGGTTTCGTTGCGTGTTAATGGTCTAAGTAGAAAAAGATAACAAAGCATCGAAATAGTTTAATTCGAAATCAGAAGTCCAAATAAAAGAAAGACGACGCCTCCATTAAGGATAGAGGGGTCGTCTTTCTTTGTCATTAGGATTCTTTTAATTCGATACGCCAGTTGAATGTGCTTCGCGTTTCTCTTCTTTTACTTTCTCCATAAATAGTTTTGTTTCGGCTACAACAACTCCAGAAAGTCCGAGAAGACCGATTAAGTTTGGTAGCGCCATTAAACCATTAAAGATATCGGCTAGTAGCCAGACAACATTTAACTTTAATGTCGTTCCTACAAATACCGCAAGAACGAAAACGTAGCGATAGTATTTAATCGATGCGTCTCCGAAGAGATAAGAGAAACATTTCTCACCATAATACGACCAACCAAGAACGGTAGAGTAGGCAAAGAGAATAAGTCCAATTGTTACAATGAGTGCACCAGGAACACCTAGGAATTTCTCGAAAGTTGCAGTAGTCAGTGCAGCGCCATTCAAATCTCCTTTATAAAGACCACCCATTACCAGCGCAATTCCCGTGATGGAACAGACGACAATTGTATCAATAAAGACTTGTGTCATAGATACAAGCGCCTGACGTCCTGGGTAATCTGTTTTTGCAGCAGCGGCTGCAATTGGAGCTGATCCAAGACCTGCTTCATTTGAGAATACGCCACGTGCCACACCAAAACGGATTACAGCACCGATCGCACCACCTGCGACAGCTTCGCCAGTAAAAGCATCTGAGAAAATGAGGGATACAGCGGCAGGAACTAAATTAAGATTCATGAAAATAACGACTAACCCACCAATGACGTAGAATAAAGCCATAACTGGAACGAAGTAAGCAGTTACTTTACCGATGCTTTTAATCCCGCCTAGAATAACCATGCCAGTGAATACCATTAATACAAGACCAGTAATCCATGGGGCAATGCCAAATGTCGAAACGGCATCAGCAACGGAGTTAGACTGAACCATGTTTCCAATTCCAAAAGCGGCAAAAGCTCCAAAGAAAGCAAAAACCATACCTAACCATTTCATGTTTAATCCTTTATCAAGGTAGTACATCGGGCCACCTGACATTTCACCCTTCGAGTTAACAGAACGATACTTTACGGCTAGGATGGCTTCTGCATATTTCGTCGCCATTCCGAAGAGGGCACTAATCCACATCCAGAATACGGCCCCGGGTCCACCAATAAAAACAGCTGTTGCAACACCGGCAATATTCCCTGTTCCGATGGTTGCTGCAAGAGCTGTCATGAGAGCCTGAAAGTGAGAAATATCTCCTTCAGAAGTTTTATCCTGACGCTTCGTGAATGCTTGTTTTAAAGCATATGGAAGCATGGTGATTTGGAGAAAACCAAGACGCACAGTGAGGTAAATACCCGTTCCTACAAGTAAAATGAGCAACGGCCACCCCCATACAAATCCACTTATCGCACTTAATGCAGCTTCCAATAAAAACTCCTCCTTTTATGTACATTAATACTAAATATTCTAACAAATTACTGCAAAAACCTTTATAAAGCCAAATAAATTTTAGGTAAAGATGTCGAAAACATATGAGAGCGCATTCAAAGTAAAGACCCATAAGCATTACGATAGAGTAAATGGGCAGAATTAGGTATGGTAGTGGTGATAAAGGAGGATAACATCATGCGATACTTTGACTTATCAGATAAAGTGGCAGTTGTAACTGGAGGTGGTAGAGGAATTGGAAGAACCATCGCACTTGCCTTATCGGAAGCAGGAGCTACCGTTGCAATTGTTGGTCGAACGAAAAGTGTGTTAGATGAAGCAGCTAGCGAAATAAGCACTCTAACAAATAGAAGAGTGTATCCATTCGTAGGAGATGTGACGGATGAAGAGAGCATCAATGAATTAATTATGGGCATTCATGAGACGATTGGGTCCATCCATGTTCTTGTAAATAACGCTGGGAAAACAGTGCGTAGAACAATTGAAGAACTTGAGCCCCATGAGTGGGATGAGGTCATGACAACAAATGCAAAATCCGTTTATATGATGACGCGTGCCGTTCTACCTGATCTTAAAGAAGGAGAAGGAACGAGGGTGATTAACATTGCTTCGATGGCGAGTGAAGTAGGACTGCCTTTCTCTACTCCTTATGGTCCTAGTAAAGCTGCTGTCGTGCAATTAACAAAGCAACTGGCACAGGAGTTGTCCCCACATGGAATTACCGTGAATGCCATTAGCCCAGGATTTATTAAAACGCCATTCAATGAAAAAGCACTCGAAAACAAGGTCTTAGTAAACAAAATTAATGGAAGCAACTCGATGCATCGAATTGGACAGTTAGAGGAATTAATTCCAGCCGTTCTTTACCTTGCTTCCCCGTATTCTACATACACGACTGGGCAGAATCTTTTAATTGATGGCGGTACAACCTCGCATGCTTTCTAGAATAAGAAATTAGTAAAGAATGAATTTAAATGGTTCTTTTCTTAAGGCTTTTTTCTTAAAATTTTGTTGTTATTTAAAAGGGGATTGTTAAAAAGTATCGCAAAAGCAACACTGTATAAGAAAACAGCAATTTGCGAAAAGGAGACTTCCTTTTTTTGATAGCACATTCATCACTTTCAAGTAGTACTAAAGTATGTATCATTTGTTTAATTGATGGTAGAGTTAAGAAAACTAGACATAGTGGAAGTGAAAGATATGATGCAATCATTGTTAGCGAACTTTTCTATCCTTTTATTTATGCATCTTTGTATACAAAGTGTTTATTATATTGCATTTCGTAAACAATTACCCGATAGTATAGTCGCCATACTCCATGTGATTATCGTAGCAATAGGCATTATTCTATTATATATGCTCCCTGTAACCTTTAGTGGTTATCGCTTTGATTTAAGAACGATTCCAATGGTTTTTATTGTTTTGTATCATGGATACAAACACGGATTGGCTGTGCTTGCGATTATTTTTGTTGCAAGATTTGCTTTTTCGGGGGAATTAATCTTTGTTGAACTCCTTTATACAACCGTATTCCCAACGATCGTGACTTTGGTATTTCGTAAAAAAGTAATGAACACGATTTCGTATTTCAGTCTTTTTCTTTATTTTTCAGCTATATGGCTCATATCAGATGCTATTCTAAGTTTGATTGTTTATGATGCTACCACCATCTCAACATACGCGCTTCACTTTCTTTCGTTTCAGCTATCAGCGATGATCATGTATTTCTTTATTCAAACAAGTACGAAGAATTTAGAAATGAGTGAACAGCTCCGTTATTATGCAGAACATGACACGCTAACGGGTCTCCTTAATCTCCGAAGTTTTCTTAAGAGAGCTAAAGAACGAGAAAGCAAGTTGACTCAAGTCGTTGCGATGATTGATTTAGACTTTTTTAAAGTTATTAATGATACGTATGGGCATTTGAATGGTGATCGAGTACTAGAGGAGTTCTCCTCATTTTTGTCTCTACAGAGTAATGAGTGGCTTGTAGGCAGATACGGAGGCGAGGAATTTATTCTGCTGATTGAGGTAGAGCAAACATCTGATGCATATGCCAGAATGAAAAAGTTTCAAACAGCATTACACAACCATCTCTTTACAACAGAAACAGGAGAAACGATCGAAGAGGTGTCGGTATCAATTGGTCTAGCTGAATGGCATCAAAGTCAATCGATTATGCTCGCGATTGATGAAGCCGACCATCACCTTTACCAGGCAAAGAAGAACGGTAGAAATCAAGTGTGGGTGTAATGTTCCTTTCTTTAATAGCTAGTTATAGCAGGCAAAAACACATCGAGGGGTTTAAAAAAGTTATTTTGCGGAATATAACAGTTGTGAAGGTTTTTAAAGGAGGAAATATAATGAAAGTACTAGTGATCGGAGCAAACGGACAGGTAGGAACACATGTAATTAAATCTCTAGCTGAACGTGGCCATGAAGCAGTAGGTATGATTCGAAATACAGATCAAGTCAAAGCCATTGAAGATGCTGGTGGCAAAACTGTTTTAGGCGATCTTGAGAAAGATTTCTCTCAAGCGTTATATGGTTGTGAAGCAGTCATTTTCGCAGCTGGATCTGGTCCACATACAGGCGCTGATAAAACGATTATGATCGATCAGGAAGGCGCTATTAAAGCAATAGACGAAGCGAAGCAGCAGGAAATTAAGCGCTTTGTTATGTTAAGTACAGTAGGTTCTGACGATCCTGAACAAGGACCTGACAACATGAAGCCTTATCTTTATGCGAAAAAGCGTGCTGATGAGCATCTGAAAGCGACGAATTTAAATTATACAATTCTTCGTCCAGGTAGCCTTTCAAATGATCCAGGCACAGGTCAAATTAGAGCTGCTGAAAGCCTAGATGATAAATCAGGTCAAATTCCACGTGAAGATGTTGCGGCTGTATTGACTGAAATCTTGGAGAATGACAATACGTACCACCGCACGTTTGAAATTCTAAATGGTGACCTTAGTATTAGCGACGCACTCGGCCAACTATAAAAGATAATGGACATGCATGAGAGGCTTGATGGGATCCCCATTAAGTCTCTTTTAGCTTGGAGAAAGTTACTAATTGTCTTTTCTATATAACTATAGTAAAAATTAAATAGTGACTATATCATCATTTTTGGTAGTAGAATTGCGAATATATCTTAGTAATGATAATGTGATAAAGGTTGATCGTTGAAAGCGTTAACAAAAAGGGGTAGAGAGAAAATGAACATCTTAGAATCGCTAGAGAAAATTAATGCTATTCTGTGGGGAGCGCCGAGCCTTATTCTGCTATTTGGAACAGGCGTATTTCTGACAATGGTCCTTAAAGGACTTCAATTTCGCAAACTTGGATATGCGTTCAAACTAGCTTTTTCAAAGGAGAAGGAAGAAGATAGTAGTGCTGAAGGTGACGTAAGTAATTATAAAGCGTTAATGACATCACTGGCTGCTACAATCGGAAACGGTAATATTGCTGGTGTAGCTACAGCCATTACTATCGGCGGACCCGGTGCAATCTTCTGGATGTGGATTGTAGGATTGTTAGGGATGGCAACAAAATATGGGGAAGCTCTACTTGCGATGAAGTATCGTGTAAAAAATGACCGAGGAGAATATGCGGGTGGTCCCATGTATTATGTCGAGAGAGGACTTGGACCAAAATGGAAGTGGCTTGCGATTTCCTTTGCATTATTTGGCGCGATTGCTTCATTAGGTATTGGAAACAGTGTACAATCCAATACAATTGCAAGTGTTGTTGATGAAAGCTTTAATATCGACGGTTGGGTGACTGGAGCCATACTTGCAGTCCTTACGGCACTCATTATATTTGGCGGAGTGAAACGAATCAGTTCAGTAGCGGGTTTCTTTGTCCCCATTATGGCTGTTTTATATATCCTAGGTTCACTCATCATCATTGGCCTAAATGTCGATTCGATTATTCCAGCAATGAAATTAATCTTCACTTATGCTTTTTCCCCTATATCAGCAGTAGGAGGATTTTCTGGTGTTATTGTAATGGAAGCAGTAAGATCTGGCGTATCGAAAGGGATTTTCTCAAACGAAGCGGGTCTTGGTACGGCAGCACTTATTGCAGGTAATGCGAAAGCAGAACATCCAGTGAGACAGGCACTTGTAGCGATGACAGGTACGTTTATCGTTACGATCGTTGTTTGTACAATGACAGCACTTGTTCTAATCATGACAGGCTTCTGGGATCCAACAGGTGGAGACCTTTCTGGGGTTGTACACGATCCAACTCTTGAAGCTGGGGCACTAACAACCGCAGCATTTGGATCTAGCCTTGGTCTTATCGGAGAGTATATCGTAACATTCTCTGTTATATTCTTCGGATTCTCTACTATCATTGGATGGTATGTGTACGGATATAAATGCTTCGAATATTTGGTAGGCACGAAAGTAACGGTTTATTACGGAGCGGTTTATATTCTTGCCTGCTTTGTTGGAACCGTCGCAAATCTTACCACAGTATGGGCATTCGCAGACATGGCAAACGCTCTAATGATGATTCCTAACTTAATCGCTTTGCTATTATTATATAAAGTCATTAAGAGTGAAACAGACGATTACTTTAATCGTTATCTTGTTGAAGCGGAGATGAAACAGGCAAGCTGAATTAAAGTGATTACAAAAACACACCAATAGAATAATCTGGTCGTTTAAAGTAGTTCAGTTTAGGAGTACAGAAGTTTCATTTGTACTTTTAAATGAACTACTTTTTTTAATATGAGTACGCAATAGGCTCCTTTATATGAAAGAAAAGATTGAGATATTCTTGCCAATTTGAAATAATTGGTATTAAGTTTTGGCAGTTTAAAAGAATGAATTTTTGTAATATTTATCAAGGAGGGTAAAGATGAAACAACTTATTTTTCTTTTTGGAGTTGCGTTGTTTCTTGTGGCTTGTACAAACGAAGAAAGTAGTGGTACGAAAAGTTCGCCTTCTTTAGAGATTGAACCAGCAGATCTGTCTGAGCGCGAGAAAAGTATAGTTAATCAAACAGGTGTCGATTATCAAACATTTTATACAATTAATGGTGAAGTTAATGAGGGAGAAGTGCTAGTAACTTCTATTGATGTTTATGAAAAAGGAAAAGAAAGGAATGTCATTTCTTCCACATCCAGACCTGGTGAAAACAATAAATTTAATAAAGCCCTTCACTCCTTTCAGCTCTTAGTGGAGGAGAAAGAAACTTTCCTGACACTTGGAGAACCGAACGGATATGCCAGAGGGAACGAGTTTTTTCCTGATGATCTTGTCAGTTTTAGCTTTGTACAATTAGAAGAGAAAGTCACAATAAACAAAGATGAACCCGTTTATTTGTCTTACTTGATTGGAACTAGTCAAAATGAATTATCAACAGAGGTAAGTGAAAACAGAACAACTTTACCTAAAGCAGTCGAGGATGCGGAATATGCTGTTGTATTTAAATTGGAGCTCAAGAATGATAACGAGAAGTAACTTCTCTCAGTACTAAGACTTAAACTTGTTTGTATCAATTGAGGGAAGCTAGATCGGAATGTTTAATAAAGAATAGGGGCATATGTAAGTCTGGTTGAAAAACCAATATGAGAAACTAAACTCTATATAAGGGTGAGTGGAATGTATAATGTTGTAAAAGCCAATATCACAGACTTAGATAACATAGTACAAATTGATAGTGATGTGATTGGAAATACAAGCAGACGGGTTTTCATTAGAAATGCCATTGATATGGGGCGTTGTATAGTTGTTCAGGAAGAAAAAAATATTGTGGGGTTTTTAATTTATGATACTAATTTCTTCGATTGTTCATTTATATCCCTGGTTATTGTATCTCCATCCAAAAGACGGAAAGGATATGCAAGTTTGCTAATAGAATATATGCTCAATAATGCCCCTACTGTGAAAGTGTTTTCTTCTACCAATTGTACTAATGTTAGGATGCAGAAAGTATTTGAAGCGAATGGATTTATTCAAAGTGGTAATATAGAGAATTTAGATGAAGGAGATCCAGAGATTATATATTTTAATTCAAATTAATTAACCACTAGAGTGTAAGAGATGTTTGGAAATACACCAAAATGTTCGACATTTGTGAGGAATGATTTAACCAAAAGTAATCCATTGATGCTATTCAATATAAGGAGCTATTGCTGAATAAAAGGTATGCGCTCTATGTAGGCTTAGAGCAGTTATCTAGAATAATAATGAATTGAAAAACGTTTAAATTGTATTTTAACAAAGGGGGAATTAGTATTTATTACCCGCGGAAGAATTTGTTCCTCTTCTTTTCTGCAATCTTCTTTTTCATAGGTATTATTCTTTTTTCATTTAGATTGTTTGTGTGGGGATTATTACCGCTGATATTCTTACTCATTTTCTACATTACAACTAATAAATACCGTGCTTCCATTTCATTGTTTATGTTCTTTTTAATAGGTCTATTGGTGTTTCAAGTTGGAAGCACCTTCATCTATGAATGGAACACATCCGAAGAAACGAAAATCATTATAAACAGAAGTTTACTTATGCTCATACTTGTTGGAACAGTGATTTCACTGATGTTATCTAAGCAAAAAATTTTTATCTACGCAAAATTACCAGATCGGCAAAGACTTATCAAAATGCCTTTCCATACAATAAAATTACCGTATTTTTTACTTTTAGGGCTAATGGGTTCGAGTACAATACTTATACCGTTATTTATACATCAAGAAATAAACTATTTAAAATCAATATTACTTTTCGGGATATTGTTTGCCATCGTAAACGCTACACTTGAAGAGGTAATTTGGAGAGGTATTATGCTATCAAGCTTAAAAAGAAATGTTTCCACCTTTTATGCCGTTTTAATAACCAGTATAGGATTTGGCTTGCTACATATATCTATTGGAATATCTCTAATCATAAGCTTGCTCTTTTCTTTCGGTGGGCTTTTCTATGCTATCGTAGTTATAAAGACTAAGAGTATATATCCATCCATAGTATTTCACATTGTTATCAATTTGGGGATGGTTTTCAATGGATGGATAATTTGAACTTATTCCATAGTTTGGGGTAATACTAGTCAATTAGAATTGGATAAGAATATAGTGGATGACGCACTCAATGCTATTCAGAATGTTAGAGAACTCTGAGTTAATACAATTGTGGGTGGAAACGG
Organism: Bacillus sp. NTK071; assembly: GCF_017303315.1. Taxonomy (GTDB): domain Bacteria; phylum Bacillota; class Bacilli; order Bacillales; family Guptibacillaceae; genus Guptibacillus. The sequence goes on along the minus strand of NZ_JAFKOI010000009.1, from coordinate 121,418 downwards.
ATGATAACCAAAATTGGCTTACAGAGGTTACGAACTTAGAGGATCGCTTGAGATTGTTGAAATGACTTTTAAAAGCTTAAAACACTAAATTAAGACCAGCATATTACGCTACAATATGCTGGTCGTTTCTATTGGCGCTTCTTTTGAAAGGATTTTTGTATTAAGAATCAAACTTAACTGAAGGGAGCGGAAGTCCCCCTCACTCTTATAACACCAATAGTTACGAAAAGAATCTTTCTATTATAATTTGTTATTCATTTTCTTAAAGTAATTCCTAGATTTATTATTGCTGAGGTATGAATTTCTTAGATGGAGCAGACTCATTTCCAAAAATATCAACGGCTGTCACATAGTAAGAGGATGTTGAGGCATTTTCGTCAGTATAGCTTTTTCGTTCGATGCTTGAAATGCTTTCAACTTGCTTATATGATCCGTTCTGATTAGCTTTATAAATACGGTATCCTACTACGTTTTCATCGCGAACAGCGTGCCATGATAAGAAATTCCCGCTAGCAGTCACGTTTGTTGGAGCATCCGGAACTTTGTTTGGATCCACTGTCACTTCTTTCTCTTTCGGATCTTCTTTAAGAACTGTCGATACGACTAGTCGCTCTTCATGTGTACCTTTCGAACGATTGAACGTTCCTGTACATGTAATCAAATTTAAACTTCGTGACTCAGTTGATCCAAAGATCTTCTCAATAGGTGAGTTTTGATAAGGATAGCTTTCTTTACCAGTTACGACAAAAGTAAGTTTTTCTCCATCTTTGCCAGTTAACATAATTTCATCGCCTTCTGCGAGCTTGTCAAGATAGAAGAAGATCGCAGGTCCTTCCTTACTATCGACGTGTCCAGCAAGAACGGCGTTTCCTTCCGTTCCAGGTTTGAATCCAGGTTCAAACCACCCCACTTCATTCATGTTCTCAGGAACGCCCATTTGTCCATTCTCTAAGATTCCTACATTCTCGATAGTAGCAGCCACATCAATAGCTGGGATTTCTACCTTAACAGGACTGATGCCTTCTTTAGTATTTTGGACCTTTTTGGCTTGTTCAATTTTTTCTTTCTGAGAATCTAAAAGAAGAAATTCATCTGAAAGCACGTCAGGTTTTTCTACCTCTGCTACGTCGATCTCAGAAGTTTGTGCTTCTAGAACTTCTTCATTCATGGTTTCTTGCATAGGCTCTGGATTGGCATAATTATTGTTATAACCCGCGAGGATAAGCCAAATAATTGAACCAATGACCAGTAACATGAACATCTTCAATGATCTTCACCTCTTTTAATCTATTCATTAAAAAATTCATTCTTATAATCATATTCTTAGTAAGCTAACGAAATCAAAGGGAGAATGGATCACTATATAAGTAGATTTTCTCATAATTTGTCTTTAAGAAAATGGAAAAAATTGAAACCGATCGCAAACAAGATCGTATTAGATTAGTAGAGTGGATGAAGAGAGTCTACCGAACTGAAGAAGGAGTGTGACGATGTCAGTAGAACCAATTGTTCAAATACGTGACTTAACAAAAGTGATTGGAAAGAAAACGATTATCGATCATCTGTCATTCGATGTCTATCCAGGAGAAGTCTTCGGGTTTCTTGGACCGAATGGAGCCGGCAAAACGACAACGATTCGTATGATGGTCGGTTTAATGGACATGACCGAAGGAGAAGTGCTGATCGACGGAACTAGCATCAAAACGAATTTCGAGGATGCGATCGTGAAAGTTGGAGCGATTGTTGAGAATCCTGAAATGTACAAATTTCTTACAGGTTATCAAAATCTAATTCATTATTCTCGAATGATGAAGGGGATAACAAAAGATCGAATTCAAGAAGTTATTAAACTTGTTGGACTAGAAGGTCGTATCAATGACAAGGTGAAAGGCTACTCCCTTGGGATGAGGCAGCGCCTTGGACTTGCGCAGGCACTTCTCCATCGTCCAAAGCTTCTTATTCTAGATGAACCAACGAATGGTTTAGATCCTGCAGGAATCCGTGAGATTAGGCAGTATTTACGTACTCTTGCGAGAGAAGAAAATGTTGCAGTCATCGTCTCCAGTCATTTGCTTTCTGAAATTGAGCTCATGTGTGATCGTATTGGTATTATTCAGAAAGGAAAGATTGTTGATGTGCAGCGAGTGAATGATTTTATTCAAAGTGATACGGCTGTCATGGTTGCATTCGAAGTTGATCCCCTTGATAGTGCTGTAAAGGCAGTAAAGGATACATACCCTGATTATGAAATCGAACCATCTGATCGTAAATTGATGATGAAGATGGAGCGTGAAATGATACCAGAAGTGACAGCATTTCTAGTTGAAAAAGGAATTCGGATCTATGGCATTCAAGCGTCAGTGAAGACGTTAGAAGATGTCTTCCTTGAAGTAACAGGGGGTGAGCAGGTTGTCTAGTATTGTCCGCCTTATTCAAAACGAAAATATGAAAATCTATCGTAGACCGGGCACATGGGTAATGATTGGTCTAATTATTGCAGCTGTACTGACTGCAGGAATTATCACGAATTTAAGCGGAAATGATGAGTCAACAGATTGGCGAACGAATGCTCAAAACACCATTCAGGAGTCCGAGAAAACGTTGAACGAATCTGCTGAGGGAATGCCTAAAGCATACAAAGATAGCTTAAAGCGTGATATTGCACTCAGTGAGTACCGATTAGATAACAATATCCCACCTCTAGAGAGAGGGTCTATATGGAGCTTCATGAATAATTCAACTGGGATTGTTATGCTGATATCGATCTTTACGATTATTATTGGCGCAGGCATTGTAGCTAGTGAATACTCATGGGGTACGATTAAATTACTCCTCATTCGACCAGCATCGCGCACGAAAATACTAGCTTCAAAGTTTATTGCAACGTTACTATTCGCGCTGTTTTCTCTTGTTATTCTTTACATATCTTCGTTTCTGATTGGTGGATTGCTTCTAGGGTTTGAATCGATTGATCAACCGTATTTGACCTATTCTAACGGAGAAGTAACAGAAACAAGTATGGCTTTGCACTATGTTCGCGAATATGCACTTGCAAGTGTGGATCTCTTGATGATGGTGACATTCGCCTTTATGCTCTCGAGTATATTCAGAAGCTCTTCCCTTGCGATTGGGCTTGCGATTTTCTTAATGTTTACGGGCAGTCAATTAACGTACATTCTAAGCCAATACGACTGGGTGAAATATATCCTGTTTGCAAATACTGATTTGAGTGTCTACTTCGATGGATCTCCAATTGTTGATAGCATGACGCTAGGCTTTTCGCTAGTGACTCTGCTTGTTTACTTAATTGTATTTCTCTTACTATCGTGGTTATTGTTTACGAAACGAGACGTGGCCGCATAACGAAAAGCCGATCAGAAAGTCTGATCGGCTTTTTTCGTTTTCTTACGATAGCGGATAAATAGAACCACGCCTATTGCAACAAGTGGTAGTAAAATAGGTGATAGACCAATTAAGAATACGATTGTTTTTGAGCCAAAAGATAGTAATCCGTTTGCTGTTGTCATAAAGAGTTTCTTCGCTTCAGCAAGCGTACTAAACTCATTCTCAGCAAAAGTAGGAACGGTGATTTTCTGTTGTTCGAGTGAGAGAGTGACAGTAGAGAATTCACTCTGATTGTCTAAATAATTAATCTGTCCCTTTAATTGCTCAATTTCTTCCTGTACACGCGATAGGTCATTCGAGATGGATAGAAGATCTTCTGTTTTCGTTGCTTCTTCAAGAAACCCTTCAAGTCTTTTCATAACGGCTTCTTTTGCTTTAAGTCTAGAATTAAGGTCAATGTATTGCTCTGTGACATCAGAGCCGGTAATCGACTTTTGTGGTACACCTTTTCCAATTGCTTCAGCTTGATCTAGAAACGAATCGAATTCGCCTTGTGGAATTCGAACCGTCATAGAGCCGAAAACCGATTCCCCTTCGGTATACGTGCTCTCTTCCACGACGTAGCCTTTGTATGAAGTAGTAAGCTCGTTCAATTTATCTGTTGCTTGAGGTAAATCTTCTACGGTTAAAGAGAGATTTGCGTTAAAAATCACCTTCCGCTCGGCTTGCAATGGCATAATCTCAGAAACTTCATTGCTTTGCGATAGACTGCCATCGTTAGGCGCTTCTTCACTTTTACCAGCGCTATTATCCATTTCGAAAGTATTTGGCTTTGCTACATCTGCACTTTCTGAAGAGTGCTCTTCTGTTGAGCTACATCCTATTAATAGCAGAAGAATCATACTGAAACAGAAAATCAATTTACCCATGATTTCGCCCCCAGGCTTCTTTTCATAATAGACGACATTCGTTCTGAAAGGGTTACACAAAAAATGGTATGATGAAAGATAACTGAATTCATCAAAAAGGAGTTGCATGCCTTGGTCACTTTAATCGATAACCGGATGATCAGAGATATTCTAATTACGTTAGCCGTTATGAGTGTTTTATTTTTCGTTCGGTTTCTCATCAAACTATGGCTTACAAGAAGAGACAAGGAAGACCAATATCCGAATGGTATTCGACCAGCTGTATTATCTTTTATTAATTGGACAACCGTTTATGCGATCCTTCTCTTTGTGTTATTTTACTTCTCTGATACAAAGTGGATGTTTAATAAATTGTTTTCAATTGGCAGTGTTGAGATCTCGTTATTCCTTATCCTAATTGCACTGTTTATTATCACGCTAGCGAATAGACTCTCAAAAATTTTTACTTCTTTTCTAATGCCACCCCTTTATGATCGATACAGCCTTGATACTGGCTTGCGATTTACGTTCAATCGTATTTTTCATTACACGTTAATGGTCGTTGCTATTGTTATTAGTTTAACTACAGTAGGTCTTGATCTTAGTGCATTAACTGTTTTTGCAGGTGTACTTGGAGTGGGGATCGGTTTTGGTATGCAAAATATCGCGAATAACTTTATTTCCGGTTTAATCATTTTATTTGAAAGACCAATTAAAGTAGGCGATCGCGTCATCATTAATGATGTTATCGGAGATGTTGAGAAAATTAATATGCGAGCAACGATTATTCGAACACTCGATAATGAGCGTATTATCATGCCTAACTCCTATTTTATTGAAGAGCAGGTTGTGAATCATTCTTATGGCGATTCAAGACTAAGGCTAGTCGTTCCAATCGGAGTTGCATATGGTTCAGATGTTGAACTCGTTCGAAACCTACTCTTACAAGTTGCAAAAGATGAGAAGGAACAATCAATGTATGTTCTTAACACACCTAACCCATTTGTTAATTTCCTTGGTTTTGGGGACTCTTCACTAGATTTCCAACTTTTCATTTGGATTTCTAGTCCGAAAGCGGCTGTGGAAACGAAGAGTAACCTGAACTTTCGTCTGAACCGTATTCTTGAAGATCATGGTGTTGAAATTCCTTTCCCTCAGCGAGATTTACATGTTCGGAGTCTGGATGACCGTATTATCCAAAAGTTAAAGAACAAGTGATTCAAACTCACATCCTTTTCACATACTTCTTACAAATTTCTTCGTGGTTTGTTGTCCATAATAAAAATTGTAAGAGATACCTACGAAGGGAGATTGAAGAATATGAAAAATTGGCTGATTGGTACGTTTGCATCGGTAATGCTAGCTGGAGGGATTGCAGGAGCGAATGTTTATGCAGCAGATGACAGTTCGTCGGAGAATCAGGAACCCGCTGTAGAGCGAAGTCAGGGTCAAGAAATGAAAGGTCATCATGGTAAGCGAGGGCACTTCAAAGAGAATCCTGAACACCGTGAAGCGATAATGGAAACATACAACAAACAGAATCAACTAATCGATCTACTACTAGATCAAGATGCATCAAGCGTAGAGGGAGTTGATGAGCTTCAGAAGGAGCTAGCGGATATTAACACTCAGCTAACGACCCTTCATGAAGAAGCGCAGGCAGCTCGAGATGAGAGAAAAGCGCAAATGCTAGAATTGAAAGACAGCGGAGAACGCCCGCAGTTAACAGATGAAGAGAAAGCAGCACATGAGGCTGAACGTGCCCAAATGGAAGAAAAGAGAACAGAGGCATACGAGCTTGTACAAAAGAAAAATGAAGTAATGGATGCGTTAATTAAGAAACTTAGCTAATTGACGGAAGAGGTAGGGGAACCTATCTCTTTTTTATGTTGTTTTTGTAGACTTTTTTTGTGAAGAAACCACACATCAGAGTTGATTGGAGCGGAAGGTGCTCGACTCCTGCGGGACTAGCGGGACAGGTGAGACCCCGCAGGCTCGATGTTCTTGCGCGCCGAGGAGGCTCAGCGCCCGCCCCGCGGAAAGCGAGCATCCTGTAGCGGAAATCAACAACTACTTTCAAAAATCCTTTTTAATTGAAAGCCTTTAGATTAAGTAAGACGTACTTATGATGGATTTACTGCCTCTTCACATTAGGATAAACTATGAAAAAAGGTTCTCGCATCTGGATTCCAGAAACGGAGTTGAATAACATTCCTCATATTTTTGTAATAGATGATGAACAGAATATACGTGATATTTTAGAGAAGTACCTTAGAAAGGAAGGCCATGAAGTATCATCGTTTACTGATGGTGCTGAAGTTCTTAAGGCATTAGAAACAATTGAACCGGATTTATTAGTGCTAGATATTATGATGCCGAAAGTAGATGGACTAGAGTTAATGAGACAGCTTAGAAAGCATTCGACTGTACCAGTAATCGTTGTGTCGGCTCGAGACGAAGAGCTTGATCGAATTCTTGGGCTCGAACTCGGTGCTGATGATTATTTAACGAAACCTTTTAGCCCAAGAGAGCTTGTTGTAAGAATTAAGAACCTGTTTAAACGCGTAAATGGAACAGGTCAGCAGGCATTATCTGACGGTTGGAAAGTTGGGAACGTTCAGTTGCTTAAACAAAAGCGACAGGTCTTAGTTGAAGATCAAGAATTAATTCTAACACCAAAAGAGTACGACGTGCTGTCTTATCTTATTCAATATCCAGGTCAACCTTTTACTAGAGAGAAGTTAATTGAGAAGATATGGGGCTATCAGTATGCAGGCGACGGAAGAATAATAGATGACCTTGTTAAACGGCTTCGGAAGAAGATGTCAGAGGCTAACTCAGTTGTAAAGATTGTAACGGTTTGGGGGTATGGTTATAAACTTGATGAAGAAATTTAATATCGGTACGAAATTATTTCTAAGTTATCTTGTTCTCATAGCCGTTATTCTTCTAATTACGACCTTTTCATTTCGGTACCTTTTTCAAGAATACCTTGTCCGTGAAGCAGGAGATCAACTACATAAGGAAGGTCTTCAAATCAGTAAGATGTTAGAAGATAAACGGTGGAATGGAGAAAGATCTCCAGGAGGGTGGCTAGATCGAAGAAGAATTGATTTAGCAGGTAACTTAATTTCGTCCCAATTTATTATTTATAACCGTGATCATAACGTTATCTATGCTAATGTAGATGAAGATGTTCAGACAGAATATGAAGAAAACAAAGGTAAGTCCTTCGTCACAGAGCAAGTCGCCATTAAGCGATTAGGTGAACAAATTGGTAGCGTTGTGCTTTTCACAAAGGTGGAGAGTCTTGCAGGGTTTAATCAGATCATTCAGCAATCGCAGACCATTAGCTTGATTGCATCCGCAGCTGTTGCTGTCATTCTAGCAGCCTTTTTGCAAAAAGGACTTACAGGACCGATCTCGTTACTCGCTGAGCACATGCGACAGTTCTCAATGAGGAAAAAGCAAAAGCCATTAAATCTAAAAACAAATGATGAAATAAATGAACTAGCTGAAACATTTCAAGTTTTGAGCGAGCAACTCTATAAGTTTGATCTTGATCAAAAAGAATTTCTTCAGAATGCCTCACATGAATTGAAGACGCCACTGATGGCTATTCAAGGAAATGCAGAAGGAATTTTGGATGAAGTCATTGTTGGAGACGATATCGATGCTAGTCTAGAAATCATCGTAAAAGAAACCCAACGATTAAAGAAAATTGTTCAGGATATTTCCTATTTAACAAGACTTGAGACGATAGAAGAAGCTTTCAAGTATGAACTGATCGAAGTTGATGATGTTATAAGTGCTGCTTTAACAACGATGAGACCTCTTGCCAATAAGCGTCATATTAAGATTAATTATAATAATGAAACGTCATTTGATGTAAAGATGGATCCTGACAAAATGACGCAAGCATTGATCAATCTTATTGGAAATGCTCTACGGTTTGCATCAGCTTTTATAGAAGTTCGTGTCTATCGTAATGAAGAATTTGTCTGTATCGAAATTCAAGATGATGGACCGGGTTTTGGTGATGCTGCTGACCGAGTTTTCGACCGTTTCTTTACAGGCGATCAAAAAGGCTCAGGAATTGGACTTTCCATTACAAAAACAATAGTAGAAAAGCATGGAGGCAGCATTCTTGCGAGTGACAATGACGTAGGCGCAAGAGTTGTCATTTCACTTCCAAACTCGAACTAGTGCTTATGTTGTGTTAATTTCTCAAGAATATCTTTGCTTTCTTCTTCGCTCAGTAATCCGATCTTCTGACAAAGCTGTGTGTAACCAGCTAGTTTTTTAAAGCAAGAATCAAGTGGTTTCTTCACAATGCTCATCCTCCTTTTTCCTTAGGGAAACTTTTTTTAGTACCAACAATATATGCATTAACAAAGTGAAAGTGATAGGTTCTAGTCCTGATAGTAGAATTTATTTTGCATCAATACAAAAATAGAACTTGTATGAGATGATCGATTGATGTAAGATGAGGATATCAACATTTAGTGTGTTTTTTAATTTCGTAATACTATATATGGGTTAAATCCATCATATTAAACTAATTGAGTATGCGGTGTCGTATAACGACTTAATAGGGAATCCGGTCTGAATCCGGAGCTGTCCCCGCAACTGTCGTGTGGACGAGGTAAGAAGCCACTGGAGATTTCTCCGGGAAGGCTTACCGAGGAGGAAGCACAAGCCAGTAGACCTGCCGTGTATTCAAGAACGTTTCTATTCTTCGGGGATTGAGGATGAGAAATGGCAGACTGAATGCGGTTTATCTGCATTCTTAACTTGTCATTTACTCTTAGCTCACTCTTTCCGGGGTGAGCTTTTTAATTTGGTTAAAAAAGGAGAGAATGATATGAGTACAATCGTAGAATTCACAAAGGGCGACTTGCTGAATGAAGCGAAGACAATAATTGAAGGATATCCAATGCTTTCAGGTGAAAGCTTTATTGAGAAAACAATGGCGAGCGTGACAGAAAGATCAACTCAAGATGATATTGCGAACATTCTAATTCTAAATGCTCTTGAACGAATCACTGCTGAAGAGCCTGACTGGACTTACATTGCGGCGGCTTTCCATCTTCAATCCATCTATCGTGCTGCACTAAGCAACCGTTGTGAGTCAAGAGCCTATGGAAAAGGGAGTTTCTACAGACTGCTCCAAAAACTAACAGAAGAAGGGATATACACAAAGGAGCTTCTTCGTTCTTATTCTCAACAAGAAATTGAAGAGGCAGAAGCGTTAATAATTCCATCAAGAGACCGTCTTTTTACATATATCGGATTACGGACGCTTGCTGATCGTTATCTTGCAACAGATCATAACAAGAATCATTACGAACTTCCTCAAGAACGGTTTCTTGTCATCGCACTTACACTAATGATGAATGAACCAAAAGACAAGCGAGCGAATCTCATATCGGAAGCCTATTGGGCATTATCTAACTTGTATATGACTGTAGCGACTCCAACTCTCTCTAATGCTGGGAAAAGTTATGGTCAGCTTAGTTCATGTTTCATAGATACGGTTGATGATAGTTTGCGAGGTATTTATGACAGCAATACAGATGTTGCAACAGTTTCCAAGAATGGCGGAGGAATAGGAGCATACCTTGGTAAAATTCGTTCGCGGGGTAGTGACATAAAAGGATTCAAAGGGAATTCCTCAGGCGTTTTGCCGTGGATGAAACAGTTAAATAACACTGCAGTTAGTGTCGATCAATTAGGGCAACGCCAAGGAGCAGTCGCCGTGTATCTTGATGTCTGGCATAAAGATGTTTTGGATTTTCTCGATGCGAAGCTAAACAACGGAGACGAGCGAATGAGGACGCATGATCTTTTTACCGGTCTTTGTATCCCAGATATTTTTATGGAAGCGGTAGAGAATCGAGCAGACTGGCATTTGTTTGATCCGCATGAAGTACGCCAGATAATGGGGTTCTCTCTTGAAGATGTGTATGACAAAGAAAAGGGAGCAGGAGAGTTTCGCATGAAATATGCAGAGTGTGTGAATCATCCTGAGCTTTCAAGAAAAACCGTCCCGGCTATTGAAATTATGAAGCGTGTAATGAAGTCGCAATTGGAAACGGGGACGCCTTACATGTTCTATCGCGATACGGTGAACCGTGCGAATCCGAATAAACATGCAGGTATGATCTATGCTTCAAACCTTTGTACGGAAATTATGCAAAATATGAGCGCCACAACTGTTGAAGAAGAGATCACCAAAGACGGTAAAATTATCATTACGAAAACGCCTGGAGACTATGTTGTTTGTAACCTATCAAGTATTAACCTTGGGCGAGCTGTTACAGCTAATGTACTTAAGAGGTTAATCCCAATACAAGTGAGAATGCTAGATAACGTGATTGATATCAATACGATTGAAGTGCCTCAAGCGCAGTTGACGAATGAGAAGTACCGAAGCATCGGTCTCGGTACGTTTGGCTGGCATCACCTCCTTGCGAAAAAGGGGATTGTTTGGGAAAGTCATGAAGCGGCAAACTATGCAGATGAATTGTATGAAACGATTAATTACCTTACCATTCAGGCGAGCTATGAGCTTGCTGTTGAGAAAGGAAGTTATTCTCTCTTTGAAGGCTCTGATTGGCAAAATGGAGAGTACTTTCATCATCGTGGTTACGCTAGTGAAAAATGGCAGTCGCTTAGGGAAAAAGTTCAAGCGGATGGTGTCAGAAACGCCTATCTTCTAGCGGTTGCACCTAATAGTTCAACAAGTTTAATAGCTGGATCAACAGCATCCATCGATCCAATTTTCCAAAAAGAATACTCTGAGGAAAAGAAGAATTATAAAATTCCTGTTACCGCACCGGATCTTTCACCTGATACGACTTGGTATTATAAATCGGCCTATCACATTAATCAGCTTTGGAGTATTGAGCAGAACGCGGCAAGACAACGCCACGTCGATCAGTCAATTTCTTTTAATATTTACGTGCAGAGCACGGTTAAAGCGAAGGACTTACTGAACCTTCATATGACTGCCTGGAGAAAAGGGTTGAAAACAACGTATTACACAAGAAGTACATCAGTGGACATTGATGACTGTGAAAGCTGCGCAAGCTAAAGGAGGAGGTCAGTATGGCGACGATACAGAAGAGAAAGCTCTATGACGTGTCTGCACCGAATAGCTCAACAGGAATTATTAACGGAGAGAGCTCAAACATACTAAATTGGGATGATGTTCGCTTTACCTGGGCGTATCCGATGTATAAAAACATGCTAGGTAACTTCTGGACACCGTTTGAAATTAATATGTCAAACGACGTGAAGCAATGGGCCGCATTAAATGAAGAAGAGCAAGATACGTTTAAGAAAATCATTGGACTTCTCGCTTTTCTAGATTCAATTCAGACAGACTACTCGAGTAAGGTTGCAAATTATTTAACAGATTCAAGCCTTTCTGCGCTCATGCAAGTGCTTTCGTTCCAGGAAGTTGTGCACAACCAGTCGTATAGCTATGTGCTTTCGTCGATTGTAAATAAAAATGAACAGGATCGAATTTTTGAATATTGGAAGCATGATGAAGTGCTACTAGAACGAAACCAATTTATCGCTTCAGGCTATGAAGCATTTGTGCAGGATCCATCACCGCAGACGTTTTTCGAATCAATTGTGTTTGATATCATTCTTGAAGGACTATTCTTTTACGCAGGGTTCGCTTTCTTTTATAACCTTGCCCGCAATCAAAAAATGGTGTCTACTTCAACAATGATTAATTACATCAACCGTGATGAGCAGCTTCATGTTACATTGTTCGTGAACATTGTGAAAGAATTATTCAACGAACATCCTGAGTTAAATACAAAAGGAAACCATGATTTCATCACCAACACATTTCATGAAGCAGCGGAGCTTGAAATGAAATGGGGAGAGTACATCATTGGCAATCGTTTCCCAGGTATTACGATGAATGAGCTTAGAGACTATATTAAATTTATGGCGAACAATCGCGTGAATCAGCTTGGAATCGAGCGACCGTTTGAAGGCCATCGAGAAAATCCGATGCGTTGGATTAAAGCGTATTCGGATGTGAACGCAGGAAAAAGTGATTTCTTTGAACAGAAGTCGCGTCAGTATACGAAGGTGTCTGATGATAATGGGTTTGATGATCTATAGATGTATTGAAAAGGAATCGTTTAATTAGAAGATTAAAAGCGGATGGAAGTGCTAAGTGTTTTTTTAATATTTTATTAGAATAGGCTATGTTAGCTTCCATTGTTGGTTTCTCGCCTTTCTGCTTTGCTGAAAGGTCGCTCTGTGATGGCCAAAAATCAACAGCACTCATTCACATAACCTTAGAATCAGTGCTGTTATTGGGAAAAAAACAATACAACCCTCCTTTTTTGTGATAAAATTTGAGAAATTTAATCATCGTCACAAACGTCATCGAACGTTTTTATAAGGAGATGTACCATGGGAAAGAAGAGAATCGTAGTAAAGATTGGGAGTAGCTCCTTAACAAACGGCAAAGGAGAAATTGATCGTATTAAGCTGATCGATCATGTCAACGCCCTTGCATTGCTTCGCAAGGAAGGACATGAGGTGTTGCTTGTGTCTTCAGGAGCTGTAGCTGCCGGGTTCAAAGAGCTAGGTTATCCTTCTAGACCCGTTACTTTAAAAGGAAAGCAGGCTGCTGCTGCTTTAGGGCAAAGTTTACTAATTAAATCTTATATTGAAGAATTCAACCAGCAGAATATTTCTGTCGCTCAAATTCTTTTAACTCGTCCTGATTTCTCTAATCAAGAACGATACAAAAATGCATTTGATACGCTGTCTGAATTGCTGGCAAGAGGTATCATGCCGATTATTAATGAAAACGATACTGTCTCAACGGAAGAGTTAAAGTTTGGTGATAATGATATGCTCTCAGGTCTTGTTAGTGGGCTTGTTCACGCTGATGAACTAATCATTCTAACGGATGTGAACGGCATCTATGATTCGAATCCTGCAGCGAATCCTGCCGCAATGAAATACCATTCTCTTACAGAGATTTCTGATCAAATGATTGAACAGGCAGGAGGAGCTGGATCAACCGCCGGAACAGGAGGCATGAAGTCTAAGCTAATTGCAGCGAAGACAGCCTTGAATTTAGGTGTTAGAATATTTATTGGCCACGAGACTGGTAGTCATAAATTACTTAGAATCCTTTCAGGTGTTGGTGATGGAACGTATATTAACCGGGAGAAACAAACATCTTTCCCTATTAAAAAACAATGGATTGCAATGCACTCTCATGTATCAGGTCAACTTTACATTGATGAAGGAGCAGAAGATGCGATTCTATGGAATGGGAGAAGTTTGCTTTACAGTGGCATTCATCACGTCGTTGGTCCCTTTAGCGAAGGCGATGTTGTTGAAGTTCATGGGAAGAACGGGAAGCTTGGAAAAGGACAAGTTCAATATTCATCTACTTTTTTAGAAAAAGTCATTCAAGATCATGAGAAAGAAAGTCCAATGGTCGAAGTGATTCATAGAGATCATTGGGTGGCTGATGCGATGAAGTAAGAACGGCGAATTCTCAAATTGAAATGGGGTGGAGAAATGAATGTATTGATCGCAATGGACTCATTCAAAGGCTCTTTATCTTCGAAGGATGCAGGAGAGGCGGTTAAGCTAGGTATTAAGAGAGTATTCCCTGATAGTATCGTTGACGTGATCCCAGTAGCTGATGGAGGCGAAGGGTCATTAGAGGCGATGCAAACAATCCCAGGTCAGTTCGAGGTAGTGTCTATACACCAACTAAATGGAAAGAAGCGAAAAGCGCGCTATTATCGAACGAATGAAGCTGCTTATATCGAATCAGCTGAAGCGGTAGGATTGCACTTAATTCCTTCGGAGGATTTAGACCCATCACAATTAACAAGTTATGGAGTAGGGGAATTAATTCAGGATGCTGAAGAAAAAGGCGTGAAAGACATTTATGTTTTCCTTGGTGGAACGGGAACAACCGATGGTGGCCTTGGGATGTTACAGGCACTTGGTTATGCATGTTTCAATCGCTCGAACGAAGAAATCCCGCTTCACCAAAACCCTTTACTCGATATAGAAACGATCCGTGAAAGTCGGTACAAACTTACCGCAAATCTTTATTTAGTGACGGATGTGGATAATCCATATGCAGGTGAGCGAGGAGCGGCTTATGTGTTCGGACCGCAAAAAGGCATGAAGAAAGAAGACGTTCCTTCATATGATGCTGGTCTTCAGAGAGTGGCAAACCTCCTTTCTATATCCAACCTACAAAAAGGTGCAGGTGCTGCGGGTGGAATAGGGGGAGCGATGTATGCCTTAGGTGCGAATTATGTACCCGGCATCACGTGGATGCTTCACCTTCTAAAAGTAGAAGAAAAGCTTGCCAAAGTTGATATCGCTTTTACCGGTGAGGGACAAATCGATGATCAAACAGCTTATGGCAAAGTACCAGCCGGTGTGGGTGAGCTTGCTAAAAAGCACAATGTGCCATGTTTTGCTTTAGCAGGTCAGGTTGTTGAACCAGTAGATAACCTTTTTGAGAAGTTAACAGGCGTTCTTTCGATCCAGCAAGGATGCATGGCAATAGAACATGCGATGAAGCCAGACGTCACAAAGGCACAGTTGGCTTTTTCAGCTGAGCAGGTCATGCGCATTTTTAGTAGTGGTAGAGGAGTATAAAATGATCAACCGCCCCCTTCCTGGGCGGTTTTATTCTTTCTCAGATGATTTCTGCATGAGCTCTTTATAAGTTGTCACCTTCTGTATAGGTGTTTTTTTCAACTTTTCCAACTATTTCACTTAACGTGTACTTTCAATCGCCCTAACTTTTATTAGTTATCGTTTGACTTAGAGTGCACTCAAACGTCTACAATAGGATCGTAGCGTCAACTATAAATTTGTGGAGGGGTTATCATGAAGTACACTGTGATTACAGGTGCAAGTTCAGGTATTGGATATGAAACAGCGCTTAAGTTTGCCGCAAGAGGAAAGAACCTTGTCATTGCTGCACGCCGAACAGAGAAATTGAAAGAATTGAAAAACGAAGTACACGAAATGAATGCGGATCTTGATGTGATTATTCGTGAAGCAGATTTATCTCTCAATGACAATGTGTATGCGTTCTATGAAAGCCTTGAGAATATTGAGATTGAAACGTTTATCAACAATGCAGGGTTTGGTAATTTCGATTCAATTGCCGAGCAGAAGCTTCCTAAAATTGAGACAATGCTACGATTGAATAATGAGGCATTAACGATACTTTCATCCCTATTTGTTCGTGATTACGCTAATGTTGAAGGAACACAATTGATTAACGTATCATCTGGCGGAGGATATACGATTGTAGCAGATGCAGTGACCTATTGTGCAACCAAGTTCTTTGTTAGTGCATTCACAGAAGGCTTGGCCCAGGAACTTAAAGGACAGGGCGCGAAGATGCAAGCGAAAGTATTAGCACCGGCTGCAACAGAAACAGAATTTGCAAACCGTTCAATGGATATAGACAATTTTGAATATGAAGGCACTGTGCCAAAGTTCCATACGGCGAAAGAAATGGCAGACTTTATGCTTGATCTTTACGACAGCAATAAAGTAGTAGGTATTGTTGATGGACAAACATATAATTTTGAATTAAAAGATCCGATCTATCCTTATGCTGAAAGAAATCGGAAATAAATAGAGTGCGAAGCCCTGTCAGTTAAATGACAGGGCTTTGTCTTATGTGAGCTGAATATTAAATTGATCCAGCAGATCCGATAAAGTAGGTCTCTCATTTCCATCACGCCCAATCACGTGAGTAGCTGTAAGTAGCGAATTTAAAACGGCTTCTTCCGTTGCTTCTCCTACTGCACGAAAAGCGGTGTCAATCTCCTCTTCGTGAATGGTGTCCATGGAAAGAGTGGTAGACGTGACGTGATGAGGAATTTTGTTAGCTGTTGAGAAACCAAGTATGATTTCACCACTACCGGTGGTCATAATAGACCCTGTTCGTGCTAACCCATTGGAAGCTCTTTTGATAATTCGGTGAAGCTGACGTTCTGAGACGGGAAGATCTGTCGCGACTATTATCATCACCGATCCTTTATCTTTTTCTTCCCATGATTGAAGTAAAGCATCTTTTAGTTCCTTCCCAACAGCCTTTCCGTTCACCCGTAGATCACGTAGAATTCCAAAGTTTGTAACAACCAATACCCCGATTGTGTATGTACCATTTTTTAGTTTCATTTTTCTAGAAGAAGTCCCAATGCCACCCTTTAACGAATAACATAGCATACCTGTTCCAGCACCGACTGAACCTTCTTCGATTTTGGATGTAGCACATGAGATCGCCTCATGAATATGTTCCTGACGGACGTTTCGTTCCCTTATATCATTTAGAAACATATCATTGCACTCACCGATAATTGGATTCACGGTACCTGTCGTTCTTCCGATTTCAGGGTTGTGCTCAAGCATATAGTCAATTACTGCATCTGCAGCTGTGCCAATGTTTAACGTGTTCGTCAGGACAATCGGTGTTTCAATGGTTCCAAGTTCATTCATTTGAATGGTCCCCATCGTTTTCCCAAAGCCATTTAGAACATAGCTAGATGCGATGAGTTTTTCCTGAAATATATTCCCTTGATGCGGAAGTATTGCTGTTACACCTGTTTGAATATTTCCATTGCTTAGTGTTGTATGACCAACCGTCACACCCTCTACATCCGTAATTGAATTCCTCGTTCCAGGATCCAATTCACCGATCTCAACCCCAAAATCTCTTAACCTTTTTTGTTTCAATGCCATCGCCCCCCTCTACTCTCATCTTACTATTCTTTCCACTTTTTCAAATGCACTTTTCTAGAAGATTGTAGCTTTTGAAAGAATTTTTGATAAAATCAACTCGCTATAGCAACAATGTCTACGAAAAGAGCCTTTCCAAAACACGTCTAGAAGAACGAAGCTACTAAAGAATAAGCCCTGAAAAATATGGTATAATTGAGAGGACGTAGAGTGCTAGTAAAGTAAGGTATCGATAATAGATTACAGTAGAAGAGAGTGAAAGAATATGGGTCGTAAATGGAACAATATTAAAGAAAAGAAAGCATCAAAAGATGCGAATACAAGTCGGATATATGCAAAATTTGGTCGTGAGATATATGTAGCTGCGAAGCAGGGAGAACCGGATCCGGTTGCTAATCAGGCACTGCGATTGGTACTAGAACGAGCGAAAACATACAACGTACCAAAAGCAATCATTGATCGTGCGATTGAAAAAGCAAAAGGTGGAGCGGATGAGAACTATGACACGCTTCGGTATGAAGGATTTGGGCCAAGCGGATCAATGGTTATCGTCGACACGTTAACGAACAACGTGAACCGTACAGCATCTGATGTACGATCTACATTTGGCAAGAATGGCGGCAACATGGGTGTGAACGGTTCCGTTGCCTACATGTTTGATGCAACAGCTGTTTTTGGTATCGAGGGGAAATCTGCTGATGAAGTACTTGAATTGTTAATGGAAGCGGATCTTGATGTACGCGACATTATGGAAGAAGACGATGTTGTGATTGTTTATGCAGAACCGGATCAGTTCCACGCTGTTCAAGAGGCATTTAAGAACGCAGGAATTTCAGAATTCACCATTGCAGAATTGACGATGCTTGCCCAAAATGATGTCGAGCTTTCAGAAGAAGATCAGGAGCAGTTCTTGAAAATGATTGATGCACTTGAAGAGTTAGAAGATGTTCAACAGGTGTATCACAATGTAGACTTAGGTGACGAGTAAGAGAGTGAGCGAAGAGAGGGAATCCGAATTTCGGGTTCCCTCTCTTTTGAATTTATGTAAATTTCTCTTTCTGAGCAAATTTATTCTTTAGAGCAATGAGCGAAGTTTTTAAAGCAGCATAATTTCCAATAGCTGCATAACCATAAAAATAACCCATGAAAATACCTGCCAAAAGATGGTGGGAATGACTATAAAATATCGAAATAGAGAGACCTAATACAATGGCCACGGTTGGAATATAGGTTCGAGGGATCGGTGAGAAAATTTTAATTAATTGAGTCAGCACCATAACAAGGGGCACAGCAAGAACAGCGTCCCAAAAATTCGTATGGATAACAGGAAATGTCATATCCAAATTCCTTTCCAATTTAATGATTACCACCTATTATTTCCTTATCTATCATGCTTTATCCTAAGTAGTGTCATGAGGATTTGACTTGTTTACAGGTGTATGTGAAAGCTAGATTTAAAAGGTAAAAGGAGACTGATGATGAAGTAAAATGATGAAACTTTTTTGTCGTTCTGTCGTAGAACATACTAGAAGAATACAATGTGGAATAGATTCGAAGCAAGGAGGAAGATAACAATGACGAATATTGCATTTGGAATAGTTCTATTGTTAGCGAATGGGCTTGTGCAGTACAGTTGGTTCTTCGATGCTAACAATGGTGTCGCAATCGATTTCAAGTCGAAGCGCTCATATGTCATAACAACCATCTTACTTACGCTCTTTACAATATATTTATTAGTTACGGGAATATCGTCTACATTTTATTGATGCAGAACCAAATAGTATATAGTGGGCTTATTCTGAATGGATAAGCTCACTCTTTGTTTATTAAAGATTGATGTCATTTCAACATTTTGAAATAATTGGAATGTAGTGTAGAGAGGAGAATGACGATGGACTATAAGGTAGAGGTTTTACTTCAGGAAGATAAAAAGTTCTCATTGTTTATGAAAGATCAGATAAAAGAATTTAACAATGAGCAGTCTTTTCATCACAAAGAATCGAGAACAAAAGGCTATGTTGAACCAATCAATCTTATTGTCTCTGATGAAAGTGGCACATGGATTGGCGGCATAACGGCCGAAGTTTATTGGAGTTGGGTTGAAATAGATGTTTTTTGGTTAAGTGAACAACTCAGAGGCCACGGAATCGGTACAGAACTACTTAAAAAAGTTGAAACCCTTGGAATAGAAAAGGGTGCAAAGAACGCGCTGTTAACAACATTTGAATTTCAAGCGAGAACTTTCTATGAAATGAATGGGTATGAGGTAGTAGGTGAAGTCAAGGATTATCCTCCAGGAAGTAGTTATTATACGATGGTGAAATCGCTAGTCCGAAACTGACTATATATTTATTCTACGGAGGCGCCTAAATGCGTTTATTTCATGTAAGTGAAAAGACCATATTGAAATAATTGAACCTCGAAAACCTACTTATCCATTAACAAAGCTCAGTTCTCCCCACTAAGAGGAGAACTGAGCTTTTGATTTTATTGATAATTAATAATCGCAGGGTTTGGATCGAGCTTCAAAACCTCTGCAGGCGACAGCACTGGCTTGTCTTTGTTATAGAAGACCTTGAAGCCACCATACTGCACTGGGTCATTGCGAACGAACTTTCGGTAGAGCGACATTTTAGTGGCATAGTCTCCGTAGCCATCGAAATTGAGGACTACCTCCACATTGTCAGTTGGTTTGATCCTCTGTTTGTTGGTCACCGCATGATCTGTAAATTGATGGACAAGTACAATCTTATCAGGTAAATCTTGTTCTTTAACGAGTTTGGATACGTACTCTACTACCTCTTGAACTTCAGCACCATCAACACTTCCAAGATCGATGCCTGGTGTTTGGCCTTTATCAACGTGGAATTCTGTGTCGATTGCAACGTGAACGTAAGGAAGCTTTAACCATTTCTCAAGTAACTTTACCTGATGAAGAGCGGTATCGCGGCCTAACTGAACGTCAAGCATGAGTAGCGCGTTGTTCTCCTTCGCTAGTTTAGCGTATTCATCGATGTCAGACTCAGAAGTCATATGATAATATAATCCATTAGGTCCGGGATCACGCTGAGCAATTGTTGTAATGAGTTCGATTGTCGGAATGGCAGGGTGAGAGGGATCAGCGTCGGAATAAGCTTGTGTTTGTTTTTTTAATTTCGCCATTAATGCATCCGGCTCCATTTCACCTAATATGCCCATTTTGGTTGAGTTTGGTTGTCCATAATAAGCAACAAGACGATAGTCCTTTAACAAACCGTCCGTTTGATCAGTCGTACCTTCCATTAATGTTTGCCCAACAGGGGTGGTTCTTGTACGGTCGGCACCATGTGCTTCAACAACTGGCATCTTGGCTAACTCTTCTTTGGACATGGTTTCTTCTAGTGGTTTGGCATTTTCGGATGGTTCCATTGGTTCAAACGGTTGTGTTGTTTCTTCTTCTGTGGTTGTTGATGCTTCTTGCGTGTCTTCTTCGTTCATTGCCTGTTGTTCAGACTTCTTATCATCCTTATTGGATGAAGTGGCTGTAGAGTCAGAACAAGCAGAGATGATTGCAACAAGAGCAATAAGAAGGAGAAGGTACAATTTCCTCATGCTGTTCACTTCCTTATAACAGTTATGGTGATGTATTTCGATTGAAATAATTCCACCATTCTATCACATAAAAACCAACTTTTAGTGATTAAAAGTAAAAATAGGTCGAAATAAGTAGTTCAAGGAGAATGAAGAGTAAACTTGTACGTTCCTACATAATAAAGCGGCATGTTATTCAAAGTTAAAAACTTCGTCGAAATATGTCTTGCTTTTGTTCTGTTTATTTGTATAATAAAAGTATAGAAATTTCAGATAATTATAACAAAATGACTAAGGGGAGAATGGGGTATGGCGGAATTTTTGAATGGTATGATTGATGCATGGAATGGAATTCTTTGGGGTTATGTTTTAATCGCAGGACTACTCGGAATTGGGATTTACTTTACGGTTGCTTCACGGTTTGTGCAGTTCCGTTATATTGGGGAAATGGTAAGAGTACTTGGAGAAAAACCAGAGTTTAAAGATGGTTCGAAGAATATATCACCATTTAAATCTTTCTGTGTTGGCGCAGCTACTCGTATAGGAACTGGTAACTTAGCGGGTGTTGCAGTAGCAATCACTCTCGGTGGTCCCGGGGCAATCTTCTGGATGTGGATCGTAGCACTTCTAGGTGGGGCAACAGCATTTATTGAAAGTACATTGGCTCAAGTATACAAAATTAAAGATTCGAAAGCGTTCCGTGGTGGGCCTGCCTATTACATAGAAAAAGGTCTCAAGAAAAGATGGTTAGGAATAATCTTTGCCATTCTAATAGCGATCACTTTCGGACTCATCTTTAACTCTGTTCAAAGTAACACGATCGCGCTAGCATTTGAAAACGCGTTTGGTATGAATCGCCTGGTAGTTGGTTTAATCATCACAGCCGTTACAGGCGTAGTGATCTTTGGTGGCGTTCACCGTATTGCAAACTTATCAAGTGTAATTGTTCCTGTGATGGCGGTTCTTTATCTAGCCATCGCAACAGTAGTAATGTTCATGAACATTACAGAACTACCTTCTGTTATTGCATTAATTGTTAAAAGCGCGTTTGGTTTCGAACAAGCGGTTGGCGGTGCAATTGGTGCAGCAATCATGAACGGAGTAAAACGTGGACTGTTCTCTAACGAAGCTGGTATGGGTAGTGCGCCAAACGCAGCAGCTACTGCAACGACCTCACATCCGGCGAAGCAAGGTCTTATTCAATCATTAGGTGTATTCGTAGATACAATTCTTGTGTGTTCTGCTACGGCATTTATCATCTTACTTGCTCCGGTTTTCAAAACAGGAGAAGTATCAGGAATTGAATTACTACAAAATTCTCTTGATTCACATATTGGCGGATGGGCAGCTGTTTTCATCTCGGCCGCAATTTTCTTGTTTGCATTTAGCTCTATTATTGGTTCTTACTATTATGGAGAAACGAACATTGAATTTATCAAAGAAAGCAAGAAAGCGATTCTCGGTTACCGTATTGCTACAATGGCATTCGTGTTGATTGGTTCTGTTTCTAGTCTAAGTCTTGTATGGAAAATGGCAGATTTATTCATGGCGCTGATGACAGTGATTAACCTGATCGCAATCGGAATGTTAGCGAAAGTCGCAATGAAGGTATTAAAGGATTATGAAATGCAACGTAAGGCAGGAAAGAACCCTGTTTTCAACCCTACTGCACTTGGAATTGAGGGGACAGAAGCATGGGAAGAAAAGCGTGAAGAGAAGAAAGTGGCAGGATAATAGCAATCGGAAAACCAACGTAATATCGTTTTGATAGAGCCTGGAGTTCAGGCTCTTTTTCGTGGCCATAATCAAAATCTCGGTTTAGTACAAAATAAAAAAGCAATGGAAGGCGTAGCCCTCTATTGCTTTCGACTAGTTCTTATTAAAATAATCACTAACCATGCGTCTGTGACTGCCTACCATATTTTCAGGTAGCTCATCAAAGGAGAAATATTTGCATGACAAGCTTTCATCTGGGTTTGCTTTAATCGATCCTGAACAATCTTTCGTGTAGTAAGCAGTTGTAACAGAGTAGAACTCATCGCCATTATCAGCTTTAGTGAAAAATGCTTCTCCTGAGTAAAGTTTGAAGAGAGTAAGGTTTTCAACAGTTAAGCCAGTTTCTTCAAAAGTCTCTCTTGTTGCCGTTTCTTCTGTTGATTCACCAGGTTCCATTAATCCACCAGGCAAGCCCCATCTCTTACTTCGTTCATTCCGTAACTGCAGGAGGATCTCGTCATTCTTGTTAAGGATTAATGTTACTGCACCAACAAGAATGAGCGGGCGGTGGCCAACCAAATCACGTAGCTCTTTTATATAGTTCAAATGAATTCCCCCTCCAACCTATTATAAAGGAAGATCTCTTTTTGAGAAGAGAATGATACCGAGTGCGTATAGAGCTGTCCCAAGAATGAATAGAAACGTGACAGAAGGTCATATCTCGACAGAACCTCTTGCTATTCCAACAGGCCTAAATGTTGCGAATAGAGAGAGATTTACCAACCAATCGAGCTTGTGACTCATTTTTCCTATCAGATCAATACCATAGAATACTATTGTTATTAATCCTGATATTCCAAGTGCTTGGCGTTCATCATTTAGTAATGAAGAGAAGAGAAAAGAGTAGGCGGATATGGCATAGAACAATAACAATCCAACAAGATTCACTTTAATAAAAGTCATAGCCTCAAACGGTTTATTGTCGATCATTAGTTCCGTCCCGATAACACCTGCCATTATCGTTGTTAAACCAATAATGAGCAGACCTGTTATTAGCACTAGACTTTGAGTAAAGGCGACCTTCTTTCTGGAATTAGGTGTGGCTAGTATATAGGCCATCGAGCCACGATCAATCAGACGTGCCATGAGTTGAGATGAAGTCATCAATGAGAAAATCGAAAGGATGACAATATACAATAAGCCGTAGTATTCCCCAGCAATAAAGTCACTAACGTGCTGAAATCCACCTTCCATACCAAATGCAGCTAGGAAACTATCAGGCATAGAGTCCATTAATTCATTGAGGCCAGGCGCATCTGCAACAGAAGGATAGATGCCTATTATAAGAAGTAAATAAAGGGCAGATCCAATCGCATAGCTTGAGATTGATTTAGCGTGGACTTTAAGCATTTTGAAGTATAGCGTCATGTTCATATTTGCGCCTCCCTGTCATAGTAATTCAGAAAGACGTCTTCAAGGTGCTGTTCATGAAGATCGATGTTAAGGATCTCATAAGCTCCAAGTACTTGTATAAATTGATTGTAATCTCCCTGCACTGCAATTTCAGCTCGGTTATCGCTAACAAGAATCACGTTAAGGTGATTTCTCGCTTGTTGCGCTTCTTCGGCAGAACTGAAAGTGACTTCGAACAACCTTCTCTGTTTCTGCTGAAGAGCATGGATGTTTTCAACAATGACAATTTTGCCATCTTTAATAATAGCAGCTCGATCGCAAGTTCGTTCAATTTCTGAGAAACTATGAGACGACATGAGAAAAGTGGTGCCTTTATCTTTCAGTTCGCTGACAATATCAATAAAGATTCGTTGCATGAGAGGATCAAGACCCGAGGTAGGTTCATCTAGAATAATAACTTCTGGCTGATGCATAAAAGCGGCAACAATACCTACTTTTTGCTTCATTCCTTTGGACATTTTTCGTATAGGTGTTTTGACATCAAGTTGAAGTCGTTGAATCAATTCATCACGGTAGTTCGTTTGCTTCAGACCTCGCATGCCACCAATTAGTTTAAGAAATTCTATTCCATCCATTCCATCAAGAAAAGCAATCTCACCTGGAAGGTACCCAACCCGTTCCTGGATCTTTGCAGCATCTTTCCACGTATCCAAGCCAAAGATCGAAGCAGATCCACTGGTTGGCTTCATAAAGCCCATTAAATGACGAATCGTCGTAGACTTACCAGCTCCATTTGGTCCAAGGAATCCGAACACTTCACCTTTTGGAATAGAGAAACGAACATCAAATATCCCTTTTCCATTAGAGAACTCTTTCGTCAGCCCGTTTAATTCAATCATAAGGTTCCTCCTCAATTGATTTTGGACGTTAATCATACTTATCTTTCACTTTGATAATAAATGACAAAATGTCGATATACTAGGAGCATGATGAAATGAATAATTGAAAGGTATTTTAATGTTTTTCTTATTTCTAGTCTCTTTTCTATAGACGATTTTCGTGAAGGTTGTTGCTTTTGAAAGAATTTTTGTATTAAGAATCAAACTCAGCTGATTGGAGCGGAAGGTACTCGACTCCTGCGGGACTAGCGGGACAGGTGAGACCCCACAGGCACGCCTAAGCGTGCCGAGGAGGCTCACCGCCCGCCCCGCGGAAAGCGAGTATCCTGAAGCGGAAATCAACCACTACTTTTATAGGACCAATGTTTATGGGTTAAATGGAAAGGCAACGACCAGTCATAATTCTGAATTACTGTTCATAAACTAAATGTGTGTAAATTTTCACAAAATTTTAACAGTTTGTAACGTAATCTTACCCATTCCTATTGTATAATGAAGTCATCCAGAGGGAAAGTTGGTGAATTCTGTTGAAGAAACTAAAGAAATTGACTTTTAAGCAGTTAGTCGATCAAAATAGAGCAGAACTTCTGAAGAATGAAAAAGAACTTGCTGAAATTGAAAAGCGAATTGATAATAAACACGTATAGTAGTTGAAAAAGCAGCCTGCGGGCTGCTTTTTTGTATATAGTGGAAAATAAATCCTGTGCTAAAATAACGATAAGGAGGCGAGCGAGTGGTGAAGTTACTTAGTGTAAATGTTGGCAAGCCGATTGAGACGGATTATAAAGGAAAGAACATTCAAACAGGAATTTACAAACAGCCAGTAAGCGAAAAGGTTTATGTATCTCGTGAACAAGTAGAAGGAGATGGTCAGGCAGATCTTGTTCATCATGGTGGTTCCGAAAAAGCAATATGTGTCTATCCTAACGAGCATTATTCTTACTGGGAAGAGGAGTTACAATGTCGATTGAAGCCAGGCGCGTTTGGTGAGAATTTCACTTTTTCTGGTTTAGATGAAAATGAAGCACATATTGGAGATATTTACAGAATTGGTGAAACGAGAGTACAGGTTAGCCTCCCAAGGCAGCCGTGTTTCAAGCTTGCGAAGAAGTTTGAGGTCGACAATATGCATCTTTTGGTAATGGAAAATGGATATAGTGGCTATTACCTTCGCGTGTTGGAGGAAGGCTATGTTAAGGAAGAGGATGACATAGTGGTTGAACATCGACCATCTCATGGGGTAACGGTCGCGCTTATTAATCGATTAACGTATCATGATAAAAATGACCGAGTAGGTCTTGAACAGGCAATGCTTGCGAAAGAACTATCGGAGAGCTGGTATAACAAGTTAAGTAAACAGTTAAGCGCGCTATGACAGCGCGCTTTTATTTTTTGGCCATACGATAATAGAAGATGATCAACATGATAATCGTAACGATTGTAACAGTATATTTAACGAGTTGCATAAGTTCCATGGCTTTCTCCTAACGAGAAAAGCTGGAACCAAAAGGATCCAGCTTCTCTAAAGGTTAAACTACTTTTTCTTTTAATGCTTTCCCTGGCTTGAAGGCAGGTGTTTTAGAAGCCTGAATCAGGATTTCTTCACCTGTTTGTGGATTGCGTCCTTTACGTGCTGAACGTTCTCTTACCTCGAAGTTCCCGAAACCTACTAGTTGAACCTTTTCACCTTTGGCAAGCGCTTCAGCAATCGTATCCATCAATGTGTCTACAACTCTCGCAGTATCTTTTTTTGATAGTTCTGCTCTTTCTGCAACAGTCGTCAATAGTTCTGCTTTATTCATCACATTCATCCTTTCTGATTTTGCTAGTTTCATTTCTATAGCTCCATTTTCACCAGTCTATCGCGTTTTTATACATCGAATTCATGATTTAATCGCATAAAAAAAGAGATTCTAAAGCGAATCTCTGGCTTATTTGTTAACTTAGTAGTTGGAAAGTTGTTTGTACTCTTTTTCGAGGTCAGTCAGCGTGCAGTGATACAGGTGTTGATCTGCGGTAGAATAAGCTCCTGCTTCAATAAGTTTAGAGATGTAATAGTGGCGTCGTTGTTCAAGAGCTTTTCTGAGCTGATTTACTTCCATGAGCACAACCTCCTTATCAATTTTTTATTCCCAGTATGTCCTGAGATCATGTCCTTTAATCGGAATCCGATGTAACAGTATCGACAATTTTTCAGTTTGTGTAATACATAGATAAAGGATGTTACGTAATGAATAAGAAACAAATCGTTCAAGCCATTGAGGCGATTCAATGGGATTATGAAGAAGCTCTTGTACCTGAATCTATTCACTATATTCAAAAAGATGACGTTGTGATGATAAAAAATGAAAAATCAACGAGTATCTATGCGAATAAGGTGGTTAGATTCGATAAAAGTTATGAAGAAATAGACGAAGTGTTTGCTTTTTTTGAAGGATGTCCATTTTCATGGTGGGTTCGTGTAGGTTCACAATCTAGTGAACTTGAAGCTGAGTTAGCTAATCGAGGAATGCGTCATTTCGATACCTATATTGGGTTAGCGAAAGAACTTTATAAGAATGAGGAAGAGGTCGATTCAAAGTACGTTTATAGAGAAGTAACGACAGAAAAGGATGCTCTTCTGCATGCTCAGGTCGCAAGTCAAATATGGAATTATGATAAAAACACGCAACAGGCTGCCTTCTCTGAAAGAAGGAAATATGTAAAGCTTTCTAATCGACGAGGAGGGTATATGATTGTACTTGATGAATTGCCTATCGCGTACTCTAATTATCGTTATAGTCACGATTACACTGTTCTTTATTTGAATGGTGCCGGGGTAATCGAACCATATAGAGGGAAAGGGGTCTACCGCGAAATGGTTGCAAGAAGATTAAACGAAGCAATTCGAATAGGATGTCAGCTAGTCGTGACCCAAGCAAAGCGGGGGACGTCTGAGCCAATTCTGAAAAAAGCTGGTTTCATTGAGTATGCAACGTATAAACAATTTGTAACAAATCACTAAGGATCGAAACGCTTTAGTAAAATAGAACGAAAGCTGCTAAGAAATTAGATGGGAAAATAGACCATAAAGGACTGGACATACGAGCCACTTTTATCAGATAATTCTGGTAAAGGAAAGGGAGGCGCTGATTATTAGTGAAATAAAGTTAATACCATTCGTTGTTAATGCTGTCGTAAAACAAGCTGATGCTCTTCCAGATGGAGTTGAGATGATACAAGCTCCTGCTATCTGGGATGCAGCTCAAAAAGGGAAAGATAGAGTTATTGCAATTGTTGACACAGGCTGTCAGATCGACCACCCTGATCTTCAATCTCGTATCATTGACGGTAGAAATTTCACAGAAGATTTTGGTGGAGCCAAAGACCGTTTCGATGATAATAATGGTCATGGAACGCACGTTGCTGGAACGATAGCGGCGGTAGGTGGAGAAAAAGGTGTAAAAGGTGTAGCGCCTAATTCCAAGCTTTTAATCGTAAAGGTGCTTAATGGAGCAGGTAGCGGATCCTATCAATCCATTATTGAAGGCATTCGTTATGCAACTGATTGGAAGGGTCCAAATGGTGAGCGTGTTAACGTAATTTCAATGTCACTTGGTGGACCGTCGGATTTGCCTGAGCTCCATGAAGCCATTAAGGATGCTGTTAACCAAAATATTTCTGTTGTATGCGCAGCTGGTAATGAAGGTGATGCACGAGAGGATACGCCAGAATTTGCTTATCCAGGTGCTTATAATGAAGTAATTGAAGTAGGAGCTGCGTCATTTCAAAGGACGCTTGCACCATTCTCTAACACAAATAACGAGATTGATTTAATTGCACCAGGCGTTAATATTCTATCCACATATCCTGGTGGTGAATATGCTGTACTCTCTGGAACATCTATGGCAACTCCGCATGTTTCAGGTGCTTTAGCGCTTATAATGAACGTATCAGAAAGTGAATTCAAGCGTTCGTTAAGTGAAGCTGAAATTTATGCACAGTTAATTAGAAGGACTATACCAATGGGATCTACTAAGCAAGCTGAAGGTAATGGACTGCTTGCATTAGGGTTAATTAAACAGTTGGAATCACTCTTTAGTATCTATACAACAACGTGGAATAAGCAAGAAGTGAAAAACGAAGAAGTAACTAAATCGAATTAACAGAAAGAAGACCTTTTCGTAGAACGAAAAGGTCTTCTTTCTGTTAGGACATAAATCCCTCTGCGCTAATAACGCAGAGGGATTTATGTCCTAGAGTGGAAGAACGTAGAACAGCACACAGAAGAAATGAGCTAACGTTCCTCCTACAACAAATAAATGCCAGACAGCATGATGATACTTAAAAGCTCTCCAAACGTAGAAGATAGCACCAATGGTATAAAGAACTCCTCCGATAATTAGAAGCAACATACCGTTCGGATGTAGATTCTGAGTCAGAGGATTCCAGGCTAGAACAATCAGCCATCCCATTAGTACATACAGAATGGTAGAAATAAATAGAAACTTTTTCACGAAAAAAGCTTTAAAGACCGTTCCAGCTATCGCAAGCCCCCATACGATTCCAAATAGCGTCCAGCCAAGGGGGCCTTCAATGACGATAAACAAAAATGGCGTATACGTTCCAGCTATAAAAAAATAGATGGATGAATGGTCGAGTATTTCAAAAAAGTCTTTCGCTCTTCCTTCGGGGAAGCTATGCACAAGAGTGGATGCTGTATATAGCAATAGCATCGTTGCTCCAAACAGTGTGAAGCTGACAATGTGCCACGCAGTTCCATAACGTGATGCAAAAACAATTAAAATGACAAGGGCAGCAATACTAATTAGAGCGCCAATTCCGTGAGTAATATAATTCGCACGCTCTTCACCAACAGAAAACGTATGAGTTGTCATGATTCGCATCATTCCTTTAAATCAGTTATAAGCAGTATACAACATGGAACCATGTTAGTCATGTTAAGAAAGAATTAATTCTTGTTCTTTCTTAGTTTTTCGGCTTCATTTAATAAATGGTATGTGTAGAAATCCTTTTCCTCTATTTGTTCGGTTACGGCTTCCATTACGAGAAACTCCTCTGCAATTTCCTCCCGAACAGACGCTAGAAGTTTCTCACTATCGGTCGTTACCAATTTGTTTTTTGGATCCATCATTATAAATACGCTCCTTTACCAAATGAATGATAGTATCATTCTGCCTAAGGAAGCGAAATTTATTCGAATAAGCAAGAAGTTCACACTGAACACAAGATGCTTCTTGATTTTTGACTCTTTTCTAAAGATTGTTTCTTTTGAAAGAATTTTTGTATAGAAATCCCCCTCACTTAAAGGGATTCTGTAAAAAATCAACCGTTTTATCGCAACTCCCTCTACGAAACTGTCTTATTTTTTTACGATGGAACGATACACATGATATCCACTTGTTGATACACCAATTGTTCCAGCACCTGGAAAGACGCTATCTCCACAAAGCCACAAACCATTTATTCCAGTTCTGTGAGAGAGGCTGTTAAATAAACTATATTCATTTGTTTGTGGAAAGCCACCAACCATTCCTTTTGGTCGTTTTGTGAACCTTTCCCAAGCACGAGGAGCACCCGTCATCTGCAACTCAATGCCATCCCTTACATGAGGTATAACTCGTTCAATCCCTGACAACATTTTTTCAGTTAACGTTTCTTTGTATTGATCATATTTCTCTTTCGTATCCCAATGATGGAGCTCTGTATGTGTGCTAACTGTAAGGGTACGGAAACCTTGTGGTGCACGATTTGTATCATTTGATTTGGAAAGCGATAGAAACAGGTGATTCCCTTCTGTCATTGATCCGTCGGTTAGCACTTGGTTAAAGAGAGCGGTGTACTCAGGAATAACGTTCTCATTTATTGCAAGATACATTGTAAAAGCACCCCATTGTGCTATCTTGCTCCTTTTCACTAGCTTAGCAGGTAACTGGTCTTGGAGAGGCTCTGGGAGAAGGGGAACGAAGCCCTGTATAGGTAAGTTACATACTAGATGATCTGCTCGCCAGCTTTCGCCTTTCTGATCAATAGCAACCCACCGTCCGTTTTCTTTTCGTATCGTTTGAATTTGTTTTCTTCGGAAGGTTCTCCCTCCATGATCCTCAATATACTTCTGAAGCGTTTCAGCAATTTTGTATAATCCGCCTTCAGTATAATAGGCTCCCTCATGATAAATATCAAGCGCAAGTGCACCCATTAATGCTGAGCAATCCAGGCTGGTTGTTTGCATACTATCGATTAATTGGCCATCAATAAAATGCTGAAACGAAGGAGCTTCATCTAAACCATGTTTCTTTAACAGATCGCCTACTGTTTTTCGTAAATATGGTAAGAGAATTGGAGTGCCAGGCTTAAGAGAAAAAAATAACTTTGTCCACTCAGAAAGGGTAACGGGAGGAACAACAGGGAGCGGCTCAATTAATTTCCTGACTTCAGCACCAATTTTCCAAACTTCTTTATAGAAGGAAATGATTTTACTTGCATGTTCAGGAAATTGAGATGAGCACTCGGATAGGTGTCGATTACGATCAGCATAATAAGGCATAACAAGACTACCATTATAAACTCTCATAACTTCGTCAAGTGCAAGAGCAGGAAAAGACAAATTTAGCTCTTTGAATATGCGGTGATGAATGCCACCTTCTTCAAAACCCATTCCCATCGTAGCCCCAACTGGAAACAGAAACTTACCTCTACTGAACTTGCCTGCAGAGCCACCCCATTCATTTGAAGCTTCTAATACTGTAACGTGGTGGCCATCTTTCGTAAGCAAAGCACCAGCAGTCAATCCACCAATGCCGCCTCCAATAATGATGATTTCCAAAATAATCCCCCCATGATGAACGAACCTTCTTTTATTTTCTATTATAAACGTAGCACTTCTTACAAGCATGTATGAATGTGTGTAGCTTATACTCACAACATGTATATAGAGTAGAATAATATGAAAATTCCATGTTTGTACCATGGTACTTGTCCAGCCAACTTATACTATAGAACATAAGATAAGGTAAGAGTGAGGTTAGGTCCCCCCCTTCGCAAAACTCACTCTATGTGGCCCATATTGAGTCAGGGATTTCCCTGGCTTTTTTTAAATTCAATAACAACATCCTTTTTGAAAGGCTCTTTCCTAAGATAAGAGTTGGTTTTGAATGAGTTTTTGCTAGAAAGCCACACTTCGCTAATTGAAGCGGAAATTAACTCTCTCCTATAGCAACCATGCCTACAAAAAAACATCTACGAAAACAGCGTTTTATTTAACAGGATTCGACTGTTTCCAACGTTCTGCCCTCTATCACAACAGAGTTTCTACGAATCCTCTTTAAGAAGGGGGAATGACCTTGCTAGAAATAATTGAAATAGGGAAAAATGAACACGGTCGTGAGTTAACCATCCGTGAGTTGATTAAGAAACTTGAAGACCATCCTCTTGACCCGGGTTTTGAGCAGAGCGGAAATTTCATTTTTCCATATCAGCCCGTTCGAGATGCAAAAAGATATGCTGGGTGTAAGGCATTTTTCGGAGACTTTGCAATGATTTCATGTCGCTTTTTTATTGTGACAGACGAGAAAGTACTCATTGAAGAATTGATTATAGCTATTAAAGAAAATCAGGAACGAATTGATTACGGAAGGTTACGAGATCTACAGTTGAACGGTCGAGTATCACATTAACTATGTTATAATCAGGATATTCTGCTCGTGATTGGAGTGATTGAAATGAGTATAGAAACACTTCAGGAACAAGTCGATGGGTTAATGGAAAAGTATACAGAACTGCTCCTAGGTGAAAGCAATGATGAGCTTAAGGAGAAAGTGAAAATCTGGGCCATGTACACACATCTATCTAAGACAATGCCGCCGCTTGCAAAGCATTGGAATCAAACATATCCTGAAGCGAAAGATGCAATGAAAGAGCTAGTGTCTGAGATCAAGACCATGAATGAAGAGCATCGCAAAACGCAGGAAGAACGTAAATCAGATTAAAGAAATCAGGTTAACCTGGTTTCTTTTTTGTTGTCTTTTTTCTAATGATTTTTTGATTTAAGAGGTTTTTTTATAAGGCTCTTTTCTCAAAGATAGTTGCTTTTGAAAGAATTTTTGAATAAAGAATCAAACATGACTGATTGGAGCGGAAGGTGCTCGACTCCTGCGGGACTAGCGGGACAGGTGAGACCCCACAGGCACAATGTTTTTGTGCGCCGAGGAGGCTCACCGCCCGCCCCGCGGAAAGCGAGCATCCTGGAGCGGAAATCCCTCACTCTTATAGCAACAATGTTTACGAAAAAAGCCTTTCATAGAAACTTACATTCAAAGGTGATTTTAGCGGAAAACACCCGCTTTATAGCTACAATTGCAATGAAAAACCATTTTGATAAGGGCTATTAAAGTATCAACTAAGTAAAGAATGAAATATACTATTCTATCTCTATGTTTTTAAATGGGTCTTTTCTAAAAAATTCTTACTTTTGAAAGAATTTTCTGTGTAAATGTGCCCACTTAGCTGATTGGAGCGGAAGGATGCTCGACTCCTGCGGGACTAGCGGGACAGGTGAGACCCCGCAGGCGATGTTCTTGCGCCGAGGAGGCTCAGCGCCCGCCCCGCGGAAAGCGAGCATCCTGTAGCGGAAATCAACCTCTACCCTTATAGCCACAAAGTTTACGAAAAGAGCCTTTTAGATTTGGTTTTATAGGGTATTGTTAGATAAAACAGTCATTATTTAACAGAATTAATTCAAGAGAAAATCTATCAAATATAGACCTATTCATAGCATAACATGGTAGAATAGCATTAAAGGCGAAATATGGCGGTTTTTGGGTTTATATGCCGTTTTTCTCCACTATATATTTTTATGACGCAATGTATGCGTTTTCATGGAGGGGTTATGATGGAACAAGTAATGCGTAATTTCTTTTTATACATGGGGAAGAACAGAGTAGCCACTAAAGTAGCCAAGCGATACGGTATGCGTTTTGGGGCGAGTCGTTTTGTAGCAGGTGCTTCTCTTGATAGCTCTGTTCATGCGATTAAGAAGTTAAACCAAAAAGGTCTATCTGTCACAATTGATCACCTTGGCGAATTTGTTGATAACGCAGCAGAAGCTGACGAAATGACGAAACATTGTATCGAAGCAATCGAACGAATTGCTGCAGAGAACCTTGATTCACAGCTTTCACTTAAACTAACGTCAATGGGACTAGACATTGATTATGATATGACATTAAAGAACATGCGCAAGATTCTTGAAGCCGCCGATATGCACGATGTTTTTGTCACAATTGATATGGAAGATTTCGAAAGATGCGACAAGACAATTGAGATGTTTACTGAGCTTAAGAAAGAGTTTGGAAACATTGGTACAGTTCTTCAGGCCTATCTCTATCGAGTAGCTGATGATGTAGCAAATTTGAACGAATTTTCTCCTAATTTGAGACTAGTAAAAGGTGCTTATAAAGAGTCACCTAAAGTTGCTTTTCCAGACAAAAAAGATGTGGATGAGAACTTTAAGAAGATTATAAGAATGCATTTATTGAATGGGAATTATACTGCGATTGCAACACATGATGATCAGATTATCGAATACACGAAGAAGCTTGTTCAGGAATATAATATTCCGCGTAGTCAATTTGAATTTCAAATGTTATATGGTATCTGTGTAGATCGGCAGGAAGATCTTCTTAAAGACGGCTATAAGATGAGAGTGTATGTTCCTTATGGGAAAGATTGGTATGGTTACTTTATGAGACGTCTTGCTGAACGTCCAGCAAACGTAGCATTTGTTCTAAAAGGAATGATGAAATAAAGGAGAGCGGACCAATGTCCGCTTTCAACCAATTTGAAAAAGAATGAAATTTGTCAAAAAAATCCTCGCATCATATTGCTAAATTTCAGAATATATTTTATAGTATAAACAGAGGAAATAATCTCGCTCTTTTTTTTGAACTAAAAATGAATGAGCATTCATTCAACAGGGGAGGTTCGCTATGACACGTAGCATTCATAAAGTCGCTGTATTAGGAGCAGGAGTAATGGGATCAGGCATTGCCGCCCACCTGGCGAATGTAGGGATACCAAGTCTTTTATTAGATATTGCACCAAAAGAACCGAATGAAAAAGAAAAAGCAAAGGGCCTGACGCTTGAAGATCGGGCAGTTCGAAACCGCCTTGCAGCTGATGCGATTGAGAAGCTGAAGAAGCAAAAGCCAGCACCACTTTCTAAGAAAGACCATATTCAATTAATTGAAGCAGGGAATATGGAAGATGACATGGAGCGACTTAAAGAAGTTGATTGGATTATTGAAGTTGTAGTTGAAAATCTAGAAATCAAAAAGAAAGTATACAAAAAAGTTGATGAATGCAGACGTCCTGGAACGATTGTTAGCTCAAACACCTCAGGTATTTCTGTTGAGGCAATGGCTGAAGGGCGATCCGAGGATTTCAGAAAGCATTTTCTAGGCACACACTTTTTTAATCCGCCTCGTTATTTAAAGCTTCTTGAAGTGATCCCAACAAAGGACACAAGTCCTGAAGTGCTTTCATATATGAAGACATTTGGTGAGGATGTACTTGGTAAAGGTGTAGTAGAAACCAAGGATACGCCAAACTTTATTGCCAATCGAATTGGAACATACGGTCTTCTCGTAACGGTTAGGGAGATGTTAGCTCGTAATTTCTCTGTTGGAGAAGTTGATTCTATAACAGGTCCAGCTATAGGCCGACCAAAAAGTGCAACATTTAGAACGCTTGACGTTGTAGGACTTGATACATTTATCCACGTTGCGAACAATGTTTACGATCAAGTAGAAGGTGAAGAGAAAGAAGTTTTCCGCATTCCTGACTTTATGCAACAAATGAAGGAACAAGGATGGATTGGAGCTAAAGCAGGGCAAGGCTTCTTTGTAAAGAAAAAAGGAGCAAAAGGAAGCGAAATTCTCGAATTAAACCCTTCTACTATGGAATACGAACAGAGACAGAAATTGAAGACGGCGTCTGTAGAGGCAAGTAAGCAGGCCAAATCCAAAGCAGATAAACTGAAAGCGCTTGCGTATGCGAATGATCGCGCTGGTGAGTTAATCTGGAACATTATGAAACCTGTATTGCTTTATTCGGCAGAGAAGGTATACGAAATTGCTGATGATATCGATGCAGTCGACCGTGCCATGAAATGGGGCTTTGGCTGGGAGATGGGTCCTTTTGAAACATGGGATGCACTCGGAGTGGAAAAGTCAGTTGCACGTATGAAGGATGAAGGCGAAACGATTCCAGCATGGGTAGACGAGATGCTCGCTTCAGGTATTACTTCCTTCTACAACCAGGACGGTGGAAGTCAATCATTCTACCATAAAGGTGATCACAAAAAAGTAGTAGAGAGTAAAAAAATTATTCACCTTAAAGGGCTAAAAGCTCAGGATCGGGTGATTAAAAAGAACACAGGTGCCACACTTCTTGACCTTGGAGATGGGGTAGCTGGACTTGAATTCCACTCACCAAACAATGCAATCGGAATGGATATTCTCCAAATGATTAACGAAGCAGTTGATGAAACGGAGAAAAATTTCGAAGGGCTTGTAATTGGTAACCAAGGGAAAAACTTCTGTGTTGGAGCTAACGTTGCATATATGTTGATGGAGGCTCAGGATGATAACTTCTTCGAAATTGAAATGGTTGCAAGGAAGTTCCAACAGTCAATGGGACGTATTCGTTACTCGAAGAAACCGGTCGTTGCAGCACCTTTCCAGATGGCACTTGGTGGTGGGGCAGAAGTGTGTATGCCTGCTGCATCCATTCAAGCATCATTTGAAACTTATATGGGACTTGTCGAAGTAGGCGTTGGAATAATTCCTGGCGGAGGCGGTAATAAAGAACTTTACTTACGCCAGCTTGAACAAATTCCTCCTGGCGTAAATGTAAACCTTACCGATATTGCAGCAAACGTATTTGAAACAATTGCAATGGCGAAGGTTTCAACATCCGCACATGAAGCCCAGGAACGAGGGTTCATTCGTCCTCAAGACGGCATTAGTGCAAATGCAGATCATGTTCTCCATGATGCGAAAGAAAAGGTGCTTTTCCTTGCTGAGCAGGGATATCAGCCACCGGTAGCTAAGAAGATTCCTGTAGCTGGAGAAGCTGGATACGCAGCTATGCTAATGGGAGCGAAAACGATGAAGTGGAGCGGCTACTTATCAGATCATGATTTAAAGATTGCAGAAAAGCTTGCGCACGTCATTGCTGGTGGAAAAGTTAAAGAAGGCACTTATGTAGATGAGCAATATCTTCTAGATCTTGAGCGCGAAGCGTTCCTCAGCCTGCTAGGAGAGCCAAAAACGCAAGCAAGAATGCAGCACATGTTAGTAAAAGGAAAACCGCTGCGCAACTAGTATGGAGGAGGGAAGTTTGATGAAAGAAGCAGTTATTGTATCTGGTGCTAGAACACCTGTTGGAAAAGCAAATCGTGGAACCCTTGCTGAAATGCGTCCCGACGACCTAGGAGCGATTACGGTTGCCGAAACGTTGAAGCGTGCGGGCGGATATGATGGTGAGATAGATGATGTCATTATGGGATGTGCCATTCCAGAAGCAGAACAAGGGCTAAATGTGGCTCGAATGATAAGTGCACGAGCAGGGCTTGCTGAGACTGTTCCTGCTATTACAATCAATCGCTATTGTTCATCTGGACTTCAAAGTATTGCATATGCTTCGGAGCGAATTATGCTTGGTCAATCGGCAACGATCATTGCCGGTGGTGTAGAGACTATGAGTCTTATCCCAATGGGTGGGCATGTGATTAAACCAAATCCTACTCTTGTACAAGAAAAGCCAGAGTACATTATGGGAATGGGACACACGGCAGAAGAAGTAGCAAGACGCTTTGAAATTAGCAGAGAAGATCAGGATGCCTTTGCTCTAAGAAGTCACCAACGTGCAGCACAGGCAATCAAAGACGGTAAATTTAATGATGAAATCGTACCTGTCGAAGTAACAAAACGATGGGTTGATGAGAAAAACAAACTTCAGGAGAAGAAATTCCTTTTCTCTCAGGATGAAGGCGTTCGTGCAGATACTTCATTAGAGGTACTTGCAAAATTACGACCTGCTTTTAACGTAAGAGGATCTGTAACTGCCGGGAATTCATCACAAACGAGTGATGGCGCTGCAAGCGTTCTAGTGATGGATCGTGAGAAAGCAGAAAGTGAAGGGCTAGCGCCAATGGCGAAATTCCGATCTTTTGCAGTTGCTGGTGTAGCACCTGAAATCATGGGTGTTGGACCAATTGAAGCGATCCCTAAGGCGCTTCGACTAGCTGGTCTTGAGCTATCAGACATTGGTCTTTTTGAATTAAATGAAGCATTTGCATCGCAGTCACTTCAAGTAATCCGAAAGCTCGGTCTTGATGAAGACAGGGTAAATGTTAATGGAGGTGCGATTGCACTTGGTCATCCACTAGGATGTACGGGTACGAAGCTTACACTTAGTTTGATTCATGAGATGAAGAGACGAGGAGAACAGTTCGGTGTCGTAACGATGTGTATTGGTGGCGGAATGGGTGCTGCCGGTGTGTTTGAAATTCTTTAAAGTGAAGATTTATAACGATGAAAAGGGAGGAACACAAGCATGTCTAATACAATGAACAAAATTATTAAAGGTGCGAGCTTTCTAGTTGAGGACCCATCTGCTGAGGACATTTTCACACCGGAGGATTTCTCTGATGAGCATGTGATGATGGGGAAAACGACAGAAGACTTTGTTATTAAAGAAGTTGTTCCAGAGCTTGATAAGATTGAAGAACACGAATTCGAAATTTCTCGTAAGCTTTTAGAAAAAGCAGGTGATCTAGGACTGCTAGGGGCAGACGTACCAGAAGAATACGGTGGTCTTGGTCTTGATAAAATTAGTTCTTCTGTTATTACAGAGAAGTTCGCTCGCGCTCGTTCGTTCTCATTAAGCTATGGTGCACATGTTGGAATTGGTTCTCTTCCAATCGTTTTCTTTGGTAATGAAGAGCAAAAGCAAAAGTATCTTCCAGGTCTTGCTTCAGGAGCAATGATTGCGGCATATGCTCTAACTGAGCCTGGTTCTGGATCTGATGCACTTGGTGCCAAAACGACAGCTAAGCTAAACGAAGAAGGAACTCATTACCTTCTAAGTGGTGAAAAGCAATGGATCACAAACTCAGCATTTGCCGATGTTTTTATCGTCTATGCAAAAATTGATGGAGAGCACTTCTCAGCATTCATCGTGGAACGCGATTCGAAAGGACTTTCAACAGGTCCAGAAGAGAAGAAGATGGGTATTAAAGGTTCTTCTACAAGAACTCTAATCCTAGATGACGTAGCTGTACCAAAAGAGAATCTTCTTGGTGAAGCTGGTAAAGGTCACGTTATTGCATTTAACATTCTGAATGTTGGTCGTTATAAACTTGCAGTAGGTACAATTGGTGGAATGAAGCGTGGTATCGAGCTTTCTGCTAAATACGCAACTGAGCGTAAACAATTTAACACACCAATTGCAAAGTTCTCTTTAATCCAAGAGAAGCTTGCGAACATGGCTGTTGCAACTTACGCAACAGAAAGCTCTACTTATCGTACTGGTGGTCTTTTTGAACAGAAGCTAGGGAAGCTGTCAGATGAGGAACAAAAAGATGGAGCGAAGGTAGCTGAAGCTATTGCTGAATATGCTATCGAGTGTTCACTAAATAAAGTATTTGCTTCTGAGGCGCTTGACTACGTAGTAGACGAAGCTGTTCAAATTCATGGTGGATACGGATTTATGTCTGAGTATGAAGTAGAGAAAATGTATCGCGACTCACGGATCAACCGTATTTTTGAAGGAACAAATGAGATTAATCGTCTTCTCGTTCCAGGAACGCTAATCCGTAAAACGATGAAAGGTGAACTTCCATTACTTGAGAAAGCAACGGCACTTCAAGAAGAACTGATGATGCTGACTCCTCAAGAAATTGGCGACGCACCGCTTGAGCAAGAGAAGTACCTTGTTGCAATGGCTAAAAAGGTTATGCTAATGGCAGCAGGAACGGCAGTTCAGAAATACGGTAAAGCACTTGATAAAGAGCAAGAAGTTCTATCAAACATTGCTGATATCGTGAGCGAGATCTATTCTATGGAATCTGCTGTATTACGTACCGAAAAAGCATTGAACAAATCTAGTGCTGAGAAGCAACAGAATAAGCTACTTCTTACCCAAGTATTCTGTCAAGAAGCTTTCAATAGAATTGAAGCACATGCGAAGGAAACACTACTTGCTGTTGAAACTGGTGATACTCTTCGAATGATGATTTCTGCGCTACGTAAGCTAACGCGTTATACACCAATTAACGTTATTGCTAAGAAGCGAGAAATTGCTGCTACTATCCTTAATAACCAGCGTTACACAGTGTAAATAACCTCCAAACCATATTCTCTCTTATCCCTCCAAGAATTTGGAGGGATTTTTTTATCTCGTTAAGGAAATATAAAGATTGGGGTAAAAAGAGGATTTTTTCTTTGGGTGACGAAAGCTACTTTTAGATGCGTCTGAATTTGTCGAACTCATCACATATGGTAAACTAACGTCATCATCACATTGACGTGTTTTAAGGAGGAACAGATTTGGCCATCACATTTTATGCTTATCCAAAATGCGGAACATGTCGCAAAGCAAAAAAATGGTTCGCAGAAAACAATGTAGAAGTAAATGAGGTTCATATCGTAGAAAATCCACCATCTAAAGATGAATTGGCACAGTTAGTCGATCATAGTGGACTACCAATTAAAAAGTTTTTTAATACTAGCGGCCAGAAGTATCGTGAACTGGGTCTAAAAGATCGCGTTTCTACGTCCACTCAGGATGAGTTGCTTGAATTGTTAGCATCAGATGGTATGTTAATTAAACGTCCGATCGTAACGGATGGACAAGAAGTAACGGTAGGGTTTAAAGAAGATACATTTGAG
Organism: Bacillus sp. NTK071; assembly: GCF_017303315.1. Classification (GTDB taxonomy): domain Bacteria; phylum Bacillota; class Bacilli; order Bacillales; family Guptibacillaceae; genus Guptibacillus. The sequence goes on along the minus strand of NZ_JAFKOI010000009.1, from coordinate 80,831 downwards.
GAAATATGGAAACGATAAAATGGTTGCTTATTTAATAATAACTATTATACGATAGTTATTGTAAATAATATTAATAACTTAACTAGAGAAACTATTTCAGGGAGGAATTACAAATGAACTTACCAAAAGATTTTCGCTACTCAGAAGAACACGAATGGGTACAAGTACAAGAGGATGGAAACATCCGCATTGGTATCACTGATTTTGCACAATCAGAATTAGGAGATATTGTTTTCGTGGAGCTTCCAGAAGAAGGCGACACAATTGAATCGGACGAGCCTTTCGGAAGTGTTGAGTCAGTGAAAACTGTTTCCGAACTATATGCACCAATCTCAGGAAAAGTTCTTTCTGTAAATGAAGAATTAGAAGATAGCCCTGAATTCGTTAACGAATCTCCATATGAAAAAGCATGGATGGTTGTAGTAGAACCAACTGAGCCTTCTCAGATTGAAGAACTTATGACAGCTGAAGCTTATGAGAAAATGGTAAGCGAAGACTAATAGACGAATCGGCCAGGGAAAGAAAATCTTCATCATTAACCTTTAAAAGTGCATGTATTTAAAGCTTCTATCAAATGACGGTTTTAATGAATCACACTATAAATAAGGGGATGATGTCGATGAATGATCAATCTCTTCCTATGGAGCGAATCGATATTACAAGTAAGGTATATGGCAAGTTCGATCAGAACTCGATGAACCTTTTCTTAAACAAGGAAAAAATCGGCCGCATCTTATTTACCAATGAGGGAAATCAGTATGAATTCTCCGATGGGTTTGAATTCGACCAGGACAGAATCTTTCGTTATGAACGCGTGATGGAGAAAAACGGAAGGTATGTAGAAGATTGTGACCTTGGATGGTGTTAGAAAAACCGGCCTATTAGGCCGGTTTTTCTTATGCTTTATTTTTTCTAATGTACTTAATTGTCGTAATAAGACCATCAGGTGAAGGTCTACCAAATGGGCTTGACTGCAGATACTGTGCCATCAGTTTTCCATTCTCGTCAATAAGGAAGATGGCGGGTTCACCGTGTTCACCATGATCTTCGTACGGATCATCTTCACTGTGCATCATGACACCATAAGCATCAATTGCAGCATTTTCATTGTCACTTAATACGGGAAACTGCAGGCTATGCTTTTCTTTCATTTTTCTGAGAGACTCTAAACTGTCTTTTGCGATGGCGATCGGATGAACGTCTAATTTCTGGAATGCACCAAGATGTTCCTGAAGCTCTTCCAATTGTTCATTACATACAGGGCACCATTCTCCTCTGAAGAAAACGAGCATATGCCAGCGGTTATCGCTTTTCTGATGCTCTTCGAATTGAAATAGCTCTCCTTCTGTATTGACGAGAGAAAAAGATGGTGCATCTTGTCCAAGGTTTAATTTTGTCATTACAAACACTCCAATCTTTATTCTTATGGTCCTATTTCCACCAGTTGAGCATGCTAAAACATAATTGAATGGTTTAACTGCATCAATGTTAAGGGAAAATAGATAGTAGAAAAGAAAATGACCAATGGAGGGAACTATAATGGCTTTGTCGAAAGAAGAACTACAGCACTTTAAAAAACAGCTACTTGATTTAAAAAAGGAACTTTTAGATAGTGGAGCAACAAAACATGATGAGAATACAGCTTTATCTGATGAAACGGGTGAACTGACTTCATACGATAATCATTTCGCTGACATGGCATCAGAGTTGGATCAACGTGAAAAAGATATTACGTTAGAGGATGCTGCTAGAGAGAGGTTAAGTGCAATTAATACAGCGCTGGATCGAATTCGTGAAGGTAATTATGGTATATGTGTTGATACAGGAGAAGAAATTAATAAAGAACGTCTAGAAGCCATTCCTTATGCAATTCGGACGAAAGAGGCTCAAGATCAACTAGAAGAAACAAAAGAAGATAGCAGACCGGATGATGAGGCAACATTTGAAACACCAGGTAATCGAGTGGATGATCGAATTCGAACAGCCGACGATCTGCAAAATGAGCACGGTAATTCGACATCAGAGACGTACTTGGAAGAAGATAATCCTGATAACAGGGATGAGTAATCTTTAAAGCTCTAATGAATAGCTGTTGCTCATGATATTCAATTAAATCAAATTTTAAAAATAGAAACGATCTGCCTCCACATCCATATGCTATAGTAAAAGCATTGATACGACAGCTTGAAATGGAGCGTTGTGCCATGAATGATAAAGTAATAATTGTAGAAGGAAAGACGGACAAAGAGCAATTGATGAGGGTTTTAGATGAACCTGTCAGTATTATTTGTACGTATGGTACGATTAGTTTTGAAAGGCTCGAGGAACTTAGTGAAGAGCTTGAGGAAATGGACGTATATGTGCTAGTCGATGCAGATGACGCTGGTGAGAAACTCCGGAGGCAGCTATCACAGGAAATTCCTCACGCAGAACATCTGTACATCACAATGCTTCATCGTGAGGTGGCGGAAACACCACTGAACTATTTAACTCGAATATTAAGAGCAGCCAAATTTAAAGTCATGACCATCTAGCGTGGAATTGAACATATTACCCCAGGGAAACTTAATTAAATTTCCCTGGGGTCTTATCTAGTTAGGAGCATAGCAATGAAAGAAGTGACAGAGGAGAATGAGATGCGAGAGCTGATGGCTGAGTCTCAATGTATTCTCTTTTTTTATACTCCATTTTGCCGAACGTGCAAAATTGCCAAGAGAATGCTTCAAGTTGTTATCGAGTCAAAAGATCTTCAAGAGAAGGTTTATGCTTGTAATTTAAATTACTTCCCATGGTTGGCTGAAAACCTTAAAATACAAAGTGTACCTGCATTAACGGTTTTTAGAAATGGAATTCCAGGTGACACCCTTTTCGCTTTTGAATCGGTTGTTAAGGTAGATACTTTTTTGAGTAATGAATAATTACTTTGATTATATTTGACCATTCGTTTGTTACTTAACAAATGTGACAAATGCCTCCAGAGAGGGATTTTAAAGATAGTTAATATGCTGAAAATTGCGTAATATTAACAATGATAAATTAATATAACAGCCAGTAAAGAAACAGTAACATTGTCATAAAATTGTATTTTCGTTGATGCTGATTGAATGGTATAACTGAATATAGAGTCACCATTCCTTTCGAACGGTGGCACGTTTCATTTTCATAGCTTTGATTTAATAATTAAATTTATAACATCTAAGAATCCAACCCGTATAAGCATTCAATGTGAAATTGATTGCAAAATGAGAGGTGTAAAACATGACAACCATTTCAATCAGCACGAAAATGGGAAATTTCGCGAATAACAAAGATAGCATTACATTAGAAGATAAAATCGATAGTATCCAAAATGGGAATCAACTACTAAGAAACCAACTACTAGAAGATTACCAACCGTTTATTAAGAAAATCACATCAAAAGTTTGCAATCGTTATATTAATCATACGATGGACGAGTTCAGTATTGGACTGTCTGCGTTTAACGAAGCGATGGATCAATTCCGAAGAGGGCAGGGTAGCCGCTTTCTTACTTTTGCAGATATGGTCATTAGAAGAAGAGTCATAGATTACATTCGTAAGGAAGCAAGGCAAAACAAATACATCTATCTTGAACCTGAAGAACTTGATGAAGAAGGGCGTCTTGAAGATAGTTTTGCAGAACAAAAAGCAGCACTTGATGTCTATGAAATGGACAAGCAAAGTGAAATGCGTATGTATGAAATTGAAGAATATGAACAATTGCTTAAGAAATTCAGTATTACGTTCAAGGTGCTTAGCAAAAATTGCCCGAAACATATTGATGCCAGAGAAAACGCCAAAATGATTGCAAAGTTAATTGCAGACGATGACGTATTATCAAGCTATTTGTTGGAAAAAAAGCAGCTCCCAATAAAAGATTTGTTAGCGCTCGTTACGTGCAGTCGCAAAACGATCGAACGTAATCGAAAGTATATAATAGCAGTTGCGTTAATCCATCTCGGTGGTTTTAATGCTCTGAAATCTTATATACAGTAGTTGAATTAAGGGGGCCAGGGGATGAAACAAGGGGTCATTATGGACATTCGTGGTAGAAAAGCTGTTGTTTTAACACCTGATGGTGAATTTACAACAATTAATCTTAAGCGAAATCATACGTTAACAATAGGCTCTGAAATTAAACTTGCACCAAAACCAATGAAACAGAAAAAGGGTTATTTTACCCCCTCTATGCCAACCCTGGCCGGAATGACGGCGCTTTTGCTGTTAGTTGTTCTTGTCACAGGCATCATACCTGTAACACAGAACAACGCAGTTGCAGCCTATATTAGCTTTGATATTAACCCTAGTATTGAGGTTGGAGTAAATTCTGATCTTGAAGTTGTTCAATATCAAGCATGGAACTCAGACGGTGAAGGGTTGAATTTAAACAAGGAAACCAAGAACATGCCACTTAGTGAATTTACAGGTCTTCTTGTATCACGTTTGGATAAGGATGGGTACCTTTCAGATGGGGGAAAGCTGTTAATTGTAGCCTCAGATGTTGAGAAACAGGAACGTTCTGAGAATATTAAGGATGCCCTTGAAAAAGCAATTCGTAACATTGAACAAAATGAAGCGCTAAAGAATCAGTCAATTGCAATCACGACGGTTCTAAATTCAGATTACAATACACGTCAAGAAGCTGTGAAAAAGGGTGTTTCACCTGGTAAATATGTGACGTACTTAAGTGCTTTAGATCGAGGCGTCTCTCTTACCCTAAGTGACGTGCGCAATTTATCCGTTAAAAAAATTGAAGCATTGGAATCCGATAGCATGACTGCTGCTGAAACAGGTCCACAAGATCCAACTAAAGAATCATCAGAGTTAGACGATTCAGTTGTGCAATTGAACGATAAAAAGACACCTAAAGGTAAAACAACGAATAACGAATTGATAGTACAAGAACCGGATGAGCCGAACAATAACCAAAAGCGAGATAAACCTAAAGAGACGGTTCCAGAAATTGAGGATGAAGAACCACCGATCAAAAAGGAATCTGTCAAATTAGATAAAGACAAAACGGACGTAATTAATAAAAAAGAAATCAATAATGCTGAAAAAAAAAATGAAAATCAAATAAAAAAAGCAGAAAAGAAGAGCGATAAACAGAACGAAAAAAATGATGGAAAGAATCAAAAAGATTATCAAAAAGAAAATATAAAAGATAAGAAAGAGCACAAAAAAGTCCAAAAGAAAGAGCACGATCATAGGGATAAGAAGAATAAGAAGCAAGAAAAGATAGAGGATAGACATCAAAAAGAACATGAATCAAAGGATTCGAAGAAAGAACAGAAAGACAAGAATGACAAGAAAGACAAGAAAGACAAATAACGTTTCACGCTATTATTTATATTATTTATTAGAAAAGCCAGAGGGAATTCCCTCTGGCTTTTTATGATTCTAGAGCATAATTTCTGGAAGTGCTCCTACAATATCAAGAAATGACGATTGATCATCAAATACTTTAAAAATACGATGCTGTTTATCAAGTAACACCGTTGTAGGTACTCCTTTGCAGTTATATTTGTCATACGTTTCACGACCGATATCTGCTAAGACAGGGAAGGGAAGTTGATGTGTATTGGTAAATGCTTTTCCGGCTTCTTCAGACCGCTCTCGGCCGGTCACATTAATTGTAATGAAACCAAGTTTATCTAGGTCTGCATGCTGGTAGAATTGCTCCTTCATTGGTAAATCCCTCATACAATCTGGACACCAGGAAGCCCAGAATGTAATCATAACTGGCTTGTCTTCAAAGTCGGATAGACGAATGATTTCACCGCTGCTAAGTTCTTCTAATTCAAAATATGGCGCATCCAACGTTTCTCACCTCATCGATTTATACTAGTATCACTTTATCAAAATTCTAGTTCTAATCAAAATAATCCTATCGTACAATGATTCTAAATAAAATTGCAGAAATTGTTTGACACTGATACGGTACCTTGCTAAAATGAACACAATTAAATGAAAATTAAATGAAAACGAAATATTCTTTCTTATCTAGAGAGGCGGAGGGACTGGCCCTATGAAGCCCGGCAACCGTCAAACCATTCGTGGTTTGAAAAGGTGCCAATTCCTGCAGGAGAAATCCTGGAAGATAAGCGGAGCTGATGATTAAATCAAGCCTCTCTGTCTTTCAGAGAGGCTTTTTATTTTTGGATCTTTTCTTTGACATTGTTGCTATAAGAGTGGGGGAATTTCCGCTCCAATTAGCTAGGTGTAGTATTCACAAAAAAATTCTTTCCAAAGCAACAACCTAATAGAAAACAGCCTTATATCATGATTAATTGAGTTTTGCGAAGCATGGTAATTGCTTGAAAGGAGTGATAAGGGTTTGGAGAGAGAGAAGAGATACGAGGATCGAAACGTATCTATTGGGCCATTCATACTTGAGTCTGGTGTAGAACTTCCTAGAGTAGAACTAGCTTATGAGAGGGTTGGATCAACTGAAGCACCAGTCATCCTAGTATGTCATGCTTTAACAGGAAACCAGTATACAGTTGGTTCATCGGAACCTGGGTGGTGGAACGGTTTGATTGGCAGTGGTAAGTACGTTGATACATCTGAATTTCAAGTTATAACGTTTAACGTACTAGGTGGATGCAATGGATCTACTGGACCGCTGTCTCCAAACCCTGATACCGGGCAACCGTATCAGTCAGATTTTCCATTCGTAACGATTCGAGATATGGTTCATTCTCAGAAAAAAGCACTAGAGCAGCTAGGTATCCATCATCTTCATGCCGTCATTGGAGGTTCGCTTGGAGGAATGCAAGTATTAGAATGGGGAATTCTTTATCCGGATTGGATGGATCACTTAGTTCCCTTAGCGGTCACACCATCTCTTAGCGCATATGGTATTGCCTATAACGCTATTTCGAGGTTTGCCATTACAAATGATCCAGATTGGAAAGATGGATATTATAACCTCAGTCATCCTCCAGCAACAGGACTTGCAACAGCAAGAATGATTGGGATGATTTCCTATCGAACAGATGATATGTTTCAAAAGAAATTTGGTCGAAATGGAGATGAACCTCCTGGTGAGAGTCACACAGAAACATCTTATGATGTGGAATCCTACCTTCACTATCAGGGAAAGAAGCTTACATGTCGCTTTGATGCAAATAGCTACTTGTATTTATTGAAAGCAATGGATATGCATGACATTAGTAAAGGGAGAGGAGATCTAGCCGAGGCGGCGAAACTGATTCACTCAAACGTGCTCGCAATTAGCTTTAAGGGAGATTTAATTTATCCTCCTTATCAGTTAGAGAGCATGTTCACACTAGAAAGCTTAGCGAAATTCTATATTGTTGATACCAAATTTGGTCATGATGGTTTCCTTGTCGAATTCGATAAATGGGGCCCATTGATTAAAGAACAGTTAAAGGAAACCTTAAAAATTTGAAGGAGTGAATGGAGAATGGCAGAGAAACGTTACAATTTAGAAACGATTGGGATTCATGGTGGATTACAGGCAGACCCCGCTACAGGAGCAAGAGCATTGCCGATTTATCAATCCAATGCTTATCGATTCAATAATACGGATCATGCCGCAGACTTGTTTGCATTAAAGGAAGAAGGGTTCATTTATTCTCGTATTGGTAACCCAACTGTCGGTACACTTGAAGAACGAATAGCTCAGCTTGAAGGCGGGATCGGTGCTCTAGGATTTGCGAGTGGCATGGCTGCCATTACAGCTTCCATTCTAAACATCGCGAATAGTGGTGATGAAATTGTTTCTGCCTCAACGCTTTATGGAGGAACATATAACCTTTTTGCATCTACGCTCCCTAAATACGGAATCAAAACCAACTTTGTAGATCCGAAAAATCCGGAATCCTTTAGAAATGCAATTACATCGAATACGAAAGCGATTTTCGCAGAGACAATTGGAAATCCAGGACTTCACGTGCTGGATATTGAAAAAGTAGCAGAAATTGCTCATGAAGCAGGAATCCCGTTAATTGTAGACAATACCTTTGCTACCCCTTACTTGTGTAGACCAATTGAACATGGAGCAGACATTGTCGTTCACTCTGCAACAAAGTGGCTTGGTGGTAATGGTTCTACAATGGGCGGTCTTATTGTTGATGGTGGTAAATTTGACTGGAATTCTTCCAAGTTTCCAGGGTTCATAGAGCCTGATCACTCCTATCATGGCATTGTGTTTGCTGAAGCACTACCTGAAGCGGCATATATTGTGAAGGCGCGCGTTCAACTGTTACGGGATACAGGAGCTTCATTAAGTCCATTTAATGCATTTCAAATCGCTCTTGGCGTTGAAACACTTCACGTTCGCATGAAGGAACATGTGGCTAACACTCGCAAAATAGTTTCATATCTGAAGAATCATGATGCAGTAGAGTGGGTGAGCTATCCTGAAGAGGAGAACCATCCTTCCAATCAGCTTGTGCAGAAATATCTCCCTAAGGGAGCTGGAGCTGTCGTTGTTTTCGGAATAAAAGGCGGGCGAGAAACAGGAGCGAAGATTATTAATGCAGTTGACCTCTGGTCGCATGTGGCGAATGTAGGAGATGCTAAAAGCTTAATTATCCATCCAGCAAGTACAACGCACCAGCAGTTAAGTGCCGATGAACTAAAAGCTTCAGGCGTTCGAGATGATCTCATTCGACTTTCTGTTGGAATTGAACACATTGATGATCTTATTGAAGATCTTGATCAAGCTATTGTAAAGGCAAGAGTCGAAGCGAACGTTTAATTTATATAGACAAACTAAATAGATCACTCTTATCCAGAGAGGCAGAGGGACTGGCCCGATGAAGCCCGGCAACCATTAAGCATTGCTTAATAAGGTGCTAACTCCAGCAGAATAGCTACTATTCTGAGAGATAAGGGGAGGCTAATGCCCTCTTCTTATTGAAGAGGGCATTTTTTAGATCTTTTAACTAATAATTGGAGGAATAGCAATGACTCAATCATATCAATTTGACACATTATCCCTACACGGTGGTCAGTCACCGGATCCTACTACAGGTTCTAGAGCCGTACCAATCTATCAAACAAGTTCTTATGTATTTCATGACAGTGAGCATGCAGAAAGACTATTTTCTCTTGATGAACCAGGAAACATTTATTCAAGAATAGGAAATCCAACGGTTGATGTGTTTGAGAAACGAATGGCTCTTCTTGAAGAAGGTGTTGCTGCTGTTGCAACGTCTTCGGGGCAAGCGGCGATTGCCCTATCTATTATGAACATCGCTAGCGCAGGTGATGAAATCGTAGCTGCTTCAAACTTATACGGTGGCACTTATAATCTATTTGCCGTTACGCTTCCGAGGTATGGGATTAACGTTACCTTCGTGGATCCTACAGATCCAGAGAATTTCAGAGCAGCCATTACTGACAAAACGAAAGCGGTGTTTGCCGAGATAATAGGAAATCCGAGCTTATCTGTCCTTCATGTAGAAAAGGTTTCAGATATTGCACATGAAGCAGGTGTGCCACTAATCGTGGATAATACGTTTGCTACTCCATATGCATGCAAGCCGCTAACTCTAGGTGCAGACATTGTTGTTCATTCCGCTACAAAGTGGATTGGGGGACACGGAACTTCAATTGGTGGCGTGGTGGTTGATGGTGGTCGCTTTAATTGGAACTCTTCAAAGTATCCAGCGTTCATTGAACCTGATGAAAGTTACAACGGCATACGCTATGCAATTGATTTTGCAACACTAGCGTTCAGCACAAAGCTTCGTGTTCAACTGCTTCGTGATTTCGGATCATGTCTGAGTCCATTTAATGCATTTCTACTTCTACAAGGACTCGAAACGCTACATCTGCGAGCCGAAAAACATAATCAAAATGCAATGAAACTAGCTGAGTTTTTGCAGAACCACCCTTCTGTCGATTGGGTAAGCTATCCTGGATTGTCTTCTCATCCATCCCATCAAGATGCGCTAGAGATTCTATCTAATGGATTTGGCGCAGTTGTAAACTTTGGAATTAAAGGTGGAAAACCAGCGGGTAGAGAGCTCTATCGCTTTGGTCACATCTTGCCAACGTAGGAGATGCTAAAAGCTTAATTATTCACCCTGCAAGTACAACACATCAACAGCTGAATAAGGAACAATTGGAACGAGCCGGGGTAAAAGAAGAACTTATCCGTCTATCTGTTGGAGTAGAGGGTGCGGATGATTTAATTAATGACCTCGATCAAGCACTTCGAAAAGCGACTGGACTTGAGAATGGGAGTCGAATTGTAGTGAATGATGAAGGTGAGATTCGGTGGGCATTGCAAAGTCCTTACACAAAAGAAGTAATCAATGGGAAAGAAAGTCAAAGACAAAAAACACTGGCTGTTGTGGGTCTGAGTGGTAATGAAGCGCGCCCGAGCCATCGCCTAGCACGTAAGATGCAGAGACTCGGCTATAAAATCATTCCAGTCAATCCAAAGGCTGATACAATTCTCGGAGAAAAAGCATATCCAGATTTACGTAGTATTCCTCACGAAATAGATGTTGTTCAAGTATTTAGAAGCCCTGAAGCAGCCATTGAAGTAGCGAAAGAAGCAGCAGAGGTTAAACCGCGCGTGTTCTGGCTTCAGGAAGGTGTCGTTTCAGAAAAAGCAGCACAAATAGCAGCAGATGCTGGTTTACAGGTGGTTCATAATCGTTGCACCTATAAAGAAGCCCAGAGGCTCAGAGGAACGATATCAACTTATGCATGTGAGATCTAAATAAGGAGAGGGAGAAACCATTATGACAAAAATTCCATGGATTGATTTTAGAAGTTTAAGTTTCATCGTGCTTGCCGTTATCGTTCTCATTAGTGCAGGGTGTTCATCATCAGAAGCTAACTCGTCTGGACCAGAAGAAATTCGAGTTGACTATGCTTACTACTCACCAACTAGCTTAGTTGTGAAAAAGTTTGGCTTTCTAGAAGAAGAATTTAAAGATGACAATATTAAAATCGATTATGTACTCAGTCAGGGAAGCAACAAGGCATTAGAATTTCTAACGAGTAACAGTGTTGACTTTGGCTCAACGGCAGGTGCTGCTGCATTAATGGCAAAAGCTAAAGGAGCACCTATTAAAAACGTTTATATATATTCAAAACCTGAGTGGACAGCACTCGTCACAAATAAAGATTCTGACATTAGTAGTGTAGAAGATTTAAAAGGTAAGAAAGTAGCTGCAACACTTGGGACAGATCCATATATTTTCTTGCTACGCTCCTTAAATGAAGTGGGATTATCTCAGGATGACATTGAACTTGTTAACCTCCAGCACGGAGATGGCGCTTCGGCACTAAGCACCGGTCAAGTTGACGCATGGGCTGGCCTTGATCCACACATGGCAAGGGTCGAACTTGAGACAGGTGCAAAGCTCTTCTATCGTAATGCAGATTTGAACACATATGGGTTCTTGAATACGCGCACTGAGTTTGCTGAAAAGTACCCTGAACATGTAAAGCGTGTCATTAAAGCCTACGAGAAAGCTAGACAGTGGATCCTTGATCACCCTAAAGAAGCGGCTGAGCTTCTAGCAGAGGAAGCTGATATCCAGGTTGATGTAGCCAAGAAGCAGTTAGAATGCAATGATTTCTCAAACCCAGTACCAGGAGAAGAGCAGAGAGAGGCAATTATAGCAGCAGGTAACGTTCTTCAAGAAAGCGAGATTATTGATGCAAAAGCAGATGTAAAAGAATTAACGAATGAGTTAATTGATCAAACCTTCGCAGAAGAAGTCATTACGAAATAGAAAGGAGCTGTGGATATGGCGAGACAAGGACATTCAGAAGCATTACCGCTTAGGCGTATTAAGACGGTTCCGAACAAAAAGAAACTAACAGTACACCCTGCCATTATCGGCAGTACCCTTCCAATTTTATTGCTTGTAATCTGGGAAGGACTAAGTCGATTAAACGTTCTCCCAACATACTTATTGCCAGCTCCAACAGTAATCGTAAACACCATCATAGAGTTGGGGGCTGATGGGTCACTGTGGGGGCATATCGGGATTACACTTTATCGTATTTTTCTTGGGTTTCTCTTAGGGTCTTTTGCGGCATTAATACTAGGTTCATTTGTTGGCTTTTATCGAAAGGCGGAGCAGTTTTTTGATCCGATTATTCAGGCGTTTCGCTCCATTCCATCTCTTGCCTGGGTTCCCCTTTTTATCTTATGGATGGGTATTGCCGAGGCATCGAAAGTTACGTTAATTGCAGTTGGTGTTTTCTTCCCAGTTTATTTAAATGTTGTGAGCGGGATCTTGAATGTCGATCGTCAATTAATTGAAGTAGGAAAAATGTATGGATTAAGCAGCTTTCAACTCGTTAAAAGAATTATTCTTCCTGCATCACTTCCTTCTTTTCTAGTAGGACTCAGAAGTGGACTTGGACTTGGTTGGATGTTTGTAGTAGCTGCTGAATTGATGGGAGCGAGTCAGGGACTTGGTTACTTGCTTGTTCTTGGACAGAACACCTACTCTCCTGAACTTATTATTGCAAGCATTGTCCTGTTTGCGGTCCTTGGTAAGCTGACTGATGCTGTATTAAAGAAGGTTGAAAGTAAGTCACTCCATTGGCAGGATCGGATGGAACAACTGTGAGGAGGATTTAAGATGAGTCTACAAGTTCGGAACGTCAGTAAAGAATTCGAGAATAGAAAAGCGATTGAAAATATCTCATTTCGTACAGAGCGCGGAGAAATTATCGGCATTCTAGGAACAAGCGGATGTGGAAAAAGCACGCTGCTACGAGCGGTATCAGGGTTAGATACGTCCTATAGTGGAGATGTACTCCTCGATGGTCATGTTTGCAAACATGTCGATGAACGACTAGGGTTTATTTTTCAACAGCCAAGACTGATGCCGTGGTTATCGGTCATAGATAATGTCTCATTTGGCTTGAAAAATGGAAAAAAAGATAAGCAAGAGAAAGCAGCTAGGTACCTGGATCTTGTTGGCCTTAAAGGAAACGAAGGTGACTACCCTAAACAACTTTCAGGTGGCATGGCACAGCGCGTTGCGATTGCACGCGCTCTTGTCACTTCCCCTGAATACTTATTGCTCGATGAACCATTTAGTGCACTTGATGCTTTTACGAAGATGAAACTACAGGATTTATTATTAGAGATCTGGGAAGCATACGAAACTACGATTCTACTCGTAACCCATGATGTTGAAGAGGCGCTCTATTTATGTGACCGACTCATTATCCTTAAAGGGCAGCCTGGAACAATAGATGAAGAACTATTTATTGATGAACCACGACCTCGATCTCGCGGGAGCGCAAAGCTAGCCGCGTATAAGGAACATATTTTAAATAGGTTAGAATTAACTACACCTGTAAACTAGCCAGGAGGAGTCAGCATATGACCATACCGACAAACCAAATTCCTTCACAAGCTTTAGAAACAAATCTAGGTAGCTATGAAGAAGTCTACTCTACATTTGAGTGGCAGAATAAAGAGAACCGTTATATCAATCGTTCTACTGGGAAAATGAATGCCGCTTACGAATGCATTGATCGTCATGTGGAAAACGGTTATGGAAATAAAACAGCATTACATTATGTTAATGGAGACACGAAACAATCAATTACTTTTAATGATGTAAAAGCAAGAACAGATCATTATGCAGCTGTATTAAAAAAGCATGGAGTAGAAAAAGGAGAAAGAGTTTTCATCTTTCTATCCAAAAATCCTGAATGCTACATCGCCATTCTTGCTGTTATTAAAGTCGGTGCTATTGCCGCTCCACTATTTGAAGCATTTATGGAAGAAGCAGTGAAAGACCGTATTAACGACTGTGGAGGAACCGTTTTACTTACAGATGAGGAGCTAAAGAAACGTGTCCCAGTGAAAGATATTCCTTCGCTTAGACTTATTCTTACAGCAAAGGAAGTGGAGAACACAGAAGTTGGGAATGAAACTACTCCAGTTGAATGGGTTGATCCAGAAAATGGTTTAATTCTTCATTATACGAGCGGTTCAACAGGTAAGCCTAAAGGTGTGTTACACGTTCACCGCTCTATTGTTCATCATTATCAGACTGGACATTGGGTTCTTGATCTTAAGGAATCGGACGTATACTGGTGTACTTCTCATCCAGGTTGGGTGACAGGGAGTGTGTATGGACTTTTTGCTCCATGGTTAAACCGTGCAACGATTGTTATATCTGGAGGACGATTTGATGCAGATCAATGGTATAGCCTGATCGATCAATTGAATGTCACAGTTTGGTATAGTGCACCTACTGCATTTCGGATGTTAATGGCAAATGAAGATAGAGTACAAAACTATAACCTGAATTCGTTACGACACATTTTAAGTGTAGGCGAGCCATTGAATCCAGAAGTGATTGAATGGGCATCCAGAGTATGGGGAAAGCGAATTCACGACACGTGGTGGATGACAGAAACGGGAGGGCATCTGATTGTTAACTTTCCAGGTGAAGTCATTAAGCTTGGTTCAATGGGGCGACCCTTTCCAGGTGTAAAGGTCGGGATACTTGATGAAGCCGGAAACAAATTGCCGATAGGACAGACGGGTCAGCTTGCAATTGAAGCACCATGGCCAGGGTTAATGAAAACCGTCTGGAACAATCCCGACAAATTCGAAAGTTATTTTCCATATGAAGGATGGTATGTCTCAGGAGATCTTGCTTATCAAGATGAGGAAGGATATATCTTCTTCCAAGGTCGTGACGACGATATGATTAATTCTTCTGGCGAGCGAATTGGACCATTTGAAGTCGAAAGTGCGCTCATTACCCATCCTGCAGTAGCTGAGGCAGGCGTTGTGGGTAAACCGGATCAATTAAGGGGCGAAATTGTCAAAGCTTATATCACGTTACGAACGGGTTACGAACAAACGGATGAACTTATCCAAGATATTCGGCTGCACGTAAGAAAGAACCTCGCTGCACATGCTGCACCTAGAGAAATAGAAGTACTTGATGAGCTTCCGAAAACAAAAATCAGCGGTAAAATTTTACGAAGAGTACTGAAAGAAAGATCAATTCAATAATGGAGGTGAAGTCAGTGGAAACACTTCATGTAGCACTGATTGGTTTCGGCACAGTCGGTAAAGGGATATACGAGAGCATCGAAGAACAGCGCGAGCAGTTAGAAAGCCTGCTTGATAAGAAGGTTTCAATAGATGCCATATTAATTAAAGACGGAGATCTAGAAAGAGAAGTAGACAACAAGCTCATGTTAACTACGAATGTCGAGGATCTACTGAGTCTACCTCAGCTTGATGTTGTCTTTGAAGCGATAATTGGTGTAGAACCTGCTCGAACGTATTTAGCTAAATTTATCGAAAAAGGTTGCCATGTTGTAACGGCAAATAAAGAGTTGTTAGCACATAAAGGGAAAGAGCTAAGGAGCCTTGCGACCAAACACAAAGTAGGCTTAAGGTATGAAGCAGCGGTGGCAGCTTCTATTCCGATACTAAGCACATTAAGAGAAGGATTGAAGAGCAATCAAATCCAAGAAATCAATGGAATCTTAAACGGAACCTCGAATTTCATTCTTAGCGAACTTCAACGGGAAGGAATTTCATTTAAACAAGCGCTTAATGAAGCTAAAGAAAAAGGCTATGCGGAAGCTGATCCTACGAATGACATTGAAGGATGGGATGCTTTTTATAAAATTCTCATTCTCTCTGATATTGTCTATGGCGAGCAGCCTGAATGGGAGAGAATTATTAGAAAAGGAATTAACGAAGTGACGTCTGCCGATATCAAGAAGGCGGAAGCGCTTGGCTTCCGAATCAAGCATATCGCTTCGCTCACTTCAACTGTTGATGGACCGGTTATTTCAGTGGAGCCAGTCGCAGTCACTTCTTCCCATCCATTTTTCCACATAACGGGTGTAAACAATGCACTCCAGGTATCTGGTAACCTAGCAGGAAGTATTACGTTAAACGGACCTGGTGCTGGTGCCTATCCAACAGCTAGCGCTATGATTGAGGATTTACTTAGTCTCTATCGAAACAGTTCGGAAGGTGTCTTTTATTCTCGATCACAGGAAAATAAATCTGAAGTTGATGATTGGTTGTTGTTAGGTGATATTCCAGAAGGGTTAATGATTGAACTTCTCCCTTTATCAGAAAAAGATGCATACTATGCTAGCGGTAAAAGAAGCGATATTGAATCTTATCTCGAGCAAAAACCTTTCATAAAGCTATATCCAATCAAAGGGCCGATTGAGAAGAGTGACATATCTAATCTGGCTCTTGTATAAGTATTCATACCCCTCAGATGTTAGAGGGGTTTTTTCATTTCCAATAGTGTAAGCGCTTTATTAAAATTTACAATAAAAAATTTTATGGAATGAAATCTCACGCGTGACAACAATGTAAGCGGTTCCAAAAAGACTGATATATCTAAATTATCTAAAAACTTTCAAAAGGGGTGTTGACCTATACTTCAAACCGGCGTAATATAATCCTCAATTAAACAAAGTATTCAAACAACTCACACAAAACAAACGAGGGACCGAACTTTAAAAAATGGTCCTAAAATAACATCCTGACGCTTTACTGCGTCTATCTAATAAACAGAAAGGAGTGAACAAGGTGAGTGAACAGTGGATCTACCTTAATAACGAATTTGTGAAAAAAGAAGACGCCAAAGTATCGGTATACGATCATGGCTTCCTCTATGGCGATGGGGTGTTCGAAGGAATTAGAATGTACGACGGCAACGTCTTCAGACTTGAGCACCATTTAGACCGGCTTTATGATTCAGCTCATTCGATTATGCTTAAAATCAGACAGACCAAGGAGGAAATGACTAACATTATTGTTGAAACATTGAAGAAGAACAAACTTCAAGATGCGTATGTTCGTATCGTAGTGTCACGTGGTGTTGGTAATCTTGGTCTTGATCCATTTACATGTAAGGAACCTCAAGTGATTGTTATTGCAGAATCACTGGCCTTGTTCCCTAAGCATCTATATGAATCAGGGATTGATATTGTAACGGTAGCGAGTAGGAGAAACCGATCGGATGTACTTAGTCCTAAGGTTAAATCATTGAACTACCTCAATAACATTCTAGTTAAGATCGAAGCCAACCTTGCTGGTGTTAGCGAAGCTTTGATGTTAAATGATCAAGGATATGTTGCTGAAGGATCGGCAGATAACATCTTTATTGTGAAAGGCAACGTAATCAAAACACCACCTGGATACGTTGGGGCACTTGAAGGCATTACGAGAAATGCCATCATGGAGCTCGCAAGTAAGAAAGGCTATGACATGAGAGAAGAGACATTTACTAGACATGATGTTTATGTTGCGGATGAAGTGTTTCTAACTGGAACAGCTGCGGAAGTCATTGCGGTTGTGAAAGTAGATGGTCGTGTAATCGGCGAAGGAAAACCTGGTAAAACAACTAATGATCTTCTTGGAGCATTTCGAAACATTGTCACTGTAGATGGCGTTAGCGTTTACCCATCTAAACGTGATGTGCAAGCAGGATAAGAAAGTCTACAAATAAATATTTAAAATCGATGACGAGGCAAAAGAATCAGGATTTGGTAGTAACCAGAGAGCCGGTAGTGGTGGAAGCCGGTATTACCCCCTGAATCGACATCCCCTCCGAGTGTTGATCTGAAACAAGTAAGATAGGATCAACCAAGTGTTCTTGGACACTTGTTATCAAAGCGAGCAGCATATGCTGTTCATGAGGCGACTAGTTTAATAGGTCGCAAAATAGGGTGGTACCGTGAAGTCTTTTCACCCCTATGGACCGTAAGATGCGGCGTAGGGATGAGAAGGCTTTTTTATAATTATACGTTTCTTCTACTAATCAAAGATAATGCAAGACAATAAAGCATTGGAGGGTATGAGTATGCGGGCGAAGGCGAAACCAGAAGCCGAAGCAGTAACAGCGGAAATGACCGGGGCAGAAGTATTAATTCATTCGTTAAAAAAAGAAAATGTTGAAGTGCTATTCGGATATCCGGGAGGAGCAGTTCTTCCAATCTATGATGCGTTGTATCGATCACCAATTAAGCACATTCTCTCAAAACATGAACAGGGTTCGATCCATGCAGCTGAAGGATATGCAAGGGTTAGTGGAAAGCCTGGTGTTGTCATTGCAACATCAGGACCAGGAGCTACTAATCTTGTAACGGGTATCACAGATGCCATGATGGATTCGTTGCCCCTCGTTATTTTCACAGGGCAGGTTGCAAGTACTGTCATTGGAACAGATGCTTTTCAGGAAGCAGATATCATGGGGATAACGGCACCAATTACAAAGCATAATTATCAAGTTAGGGACGTTCAAGACCTCCCTAGAATTATTAAAGAAGCGTTTCACATTGCGACAACAGGACGTCCCGGACCAGTTCTTGTTGATATTCCTAAGGATGTAGCGAATAAAACGATTTCACCCGACTACGATTCGACTATTCATTTACCTGGCTATCAACCAACGTTTTCACCGAATATCTTGCAGATTAAAAAGCTTGCAGATGCGGTTGGTCAGGCAAAGAAACCAGTTATTCTAGCCGGTGCTGGTATCCTCCATGCCAATGCTGGTAAAGAGCTTTTAACATTTACTGAGAAACATAAGATTCCGGTCGTTAACACACTTCTCGGTTTAGGGAGCTATCCCGGACAGCATCCGCTCTTCCTTGGAATGGGAGGAATGCATGGAACGTATACAGCAAATATGGCCTTATATGAATGTGATCTGTTAATTAGTATCGGCGCACGTTTCGACGATCGACTAACTGGAAACCTTGCTCATTTTGCTAAGAATGCAGTCGTTGCACATATTGATGTAGATCCAGCTGAGATCGGTAAGAACGTACCTACTCAAATACCAATCGTTTCTGATGCAAGAGAAGCGCTTAGGAAATTAGTAGATGTTGATTCAGAAACACCAGATACAGAAGAATGGCGAAATCAATTAACAGAGAACAGTAAGAATTATCCTCTCTGGAAAAAAACGAATACAGGTGAATTCTTGCCGCAGCAGGTTGTCGAACTTGTCCATGAGTATACAAAAGGGGACGCGATTATTACGACAGACGTTGGACAGCATCAAATGTGGGCCGCTCAGTATTACGCCTTTACAGATGCCAATCGATGGGTAACGTCCGGCGGATTAGGAACAATGGGCTTCGGCTTCCCAGCAGCGGTTGGCGCACAGCTAGCATTCCCAGATCAAACGGTTGTTGCGCTAACAGGCGATGGTGGTTTTCAAATGACGCTCCAAGAACTATCGACTCTTCAAGAGCTGAACTTACCAGTTAAGGTGGTCATCATGAATAACCACACACTTGGTATGGTAAGGCAGTGGCAAGAAGCCTTCTATGAAGAGCGTTATTCTCACTCATTACTTCCTGTTCAACCTGATTTTGTGAAGCTTGGTGAAGCGTATGGAATTAAGTCTTATAAAGTAGAAACCCAAGAAGAAGCTAGAGTTGTTTTTGAAGAAGCATTTTCACATCGTGATCCCGTATTAATCGATTGTCGAGTTAGTGGAAAGGAAAATGTGTATCCAATGATTGCGCCTGGTAAAGGGCTTCATCAGATGATTGGGGTGAAACCATGAAACGAATCGTAACCGCGACAGTGATCAACCAAAGCGGTGTTCTAAATCGTATTACAGGCTTGATGACAAAGAGGCAGTTTAATATCGAAAGTATTACTGTTGGTCATACGGAAACAGAAGGTGTTTCGAAAATGACATTTGTTGTAAACGTAGACGGAGACGGGAAAATTGAGCAGCTAATCAAGCAACTGAATAAGCAAATTGATGTTTTGAAAGTGTCTGACATTACAGATCAGGCGATCGTAGTACGAGAGCTCGCTTTAATTAAAGTCATTAGTAACGCACAGATCAGAAGTGAGATTTCAGGAATTATCGAGCCATTCCGTGCATCCATCATTGATGTAAGTCGTGAGAGCATTACCGTACAGGTGACAGGGGACTCAGAGAAAATTGAAGCGATTATTGATCTCCTAAGACCTTACGGAATTAAGGAAATGGTTCGAACAGGAATCACAGCCTTCCCACGAGGAAGTCAAAAATCAGTTACAGATATAAAGCAATATTCCATATTAAATTAAATTTTTTATAAGCAAAGCTTTAATTATTGAAGAGATAGTGTAAACAAATTCACATGTCAAAGTTGATTGGAGCGGAAGGTGCTCGACTCCTGTGGGATTAGCGGGACAGGTGAGACCCCACAGGCGCGCCCAAGCGCGCCGAGGAGGCTCACCGCCCGCCCCGCGGAAAGCGAGCATCCTGGAGCGGAAATCAACAACTACTCTCACGGCAACAATGTTTACGAAAATACCCTAAATTAACCACTAAACCAAATCGAGAAGGGATGAATCAAAATGGCAAAAGTATATTATAACGGTGATATCAACGAAGGAACTCTAAAGGGGAAGAAAATCGCAGTCATTGGCTATGGTTCTCAGGGCCATGCACATGCGCTAAATCTAAGTGAAAGTGGTTTTGATGTAACAGTTGGATTACGAAAAGGACGTTCATGGGATCAAGCCGAACAAGATGGCTTTGATGTAAAAACGGTAAAAGAAGCAAGTGATGAAGCTGATGTCATCATGGTTCTTCTTCCGGATGAGTATCAACCTGAAGTGTATAAGGAAGAAATTGAGCCTGGTCTTCGTGCAGGCAATGCTCTTGTATTCGCACACGGATTCAACGTTCATTTCAATCAAGTTGTACCACCATCAAATGTTGATGTATTCCTAGTAGCCCCTAAGGGTCCAGGACATCTAGTTAGACGAACATTTGAGGACGGGGCTGGTGTACCTGCACTATTCGGTGTCTATCAGGACGTTTCAGGAAACGCAAAAGAACTGGCACTTGCTTACGCAAAAGGAATCGGTGGTGCACGTGCAGGTGTTCTTGAAACGTCATTTAAAGAAGAAACGGAAACAGATCTTTTTGGCGAACAGGCTGTCCTTTGCGGTGGACTATCATCCCTTGTCAAAGCTGGATTTGAAACGTTAACAGAAGCAGGATACCAGCCAGAAGTTGCTTACTTTGAATGTCTACATGAACTTAAGCTAATCGTTGACTTGATGTATGAAGATGGAATTGCTGGTATGCGCTACTCGATCTCCGATACAGCCCAATGGGGCGATTTTGTATCAGGACCACGCGTAGTAGATGCTGATACAAAGGCACGAATGAAAGACATTCTTGAAGACATCCAGACTGGTAAGTTCGCTAAAGGATGGATCTTAGAAAATAAATTAAATCGTCCCGAGTTCCATGCAATCAATGAAAAAGAAAAACAGCATCCAATTGAACAGGTTGGGAAAGAACTTCGCGCAATGATGCCGTTTGTGAAACCAAAATCGAAGAAGGAAGTGGTTGCCAGTGCGAAAGATTAATGTATTCGATACAACGCTTCGTGACGGCGAACAGTCAGCCGGAGTCAATCTGAATGCATTAGAGAAACTGGAAATCGCGAAACAACTAGAAAGACTTGGAGTCGACATTATGGAAGCAGGCTTTCCTGCTGCTTCCAGTGGTGACTTCCAGGGTGTGAAAAACATTGCAGATACCGTTCGAAATGCATCTGTAACCGGACTTGCAAGAGCGAATGTAAGCGACATTGATGCAGCCTGGGATGCGTTGAAAGGCGGTGCTGATCCAAGACTTCACGTTTTTCTAGCCACTTCTCCCATTCACATGACGCATAAGCTTAAGAAAACGCCGGACGAAGTCGTGGAAACGGCAGTGGAAGCTGTGAAATATGCAAAGCGATTCTTCCCGAAAGTCCAGTGGTCGGCTGAAGATGCAAGCCGATCAGATCGTTCTTTTCTTGCCAAGATTATTAAAGAAGTCATTGATGCTGGTGCATCTGTCATTAATATACCAGATACAGTGGGATACAGAAGTCCACAGGAATACGGAGAGCTGTTCACTTATTTAAGAAATAACGTTCCGAATATTGAAGGTGTTGACCTTTCTGCCCATTGCCATAACGATCTTGGCATGGCCGTTGCCAACTCGCTTGCTGCGATTGAATGTGGGGCAACTCAAATAGAAGGAACCATTAACGGCATAGGAGAGCGAGCCGGTAATGCTGCCATAGAAGAAGTCGCAGTAGCACTTCACATCCGTAATGATTTCTATCAAGCTGAAACTCGTTTGAAACTTGATGAAATTAAGCGAACGAGCAATCTTGTTAGTAAGCTCACAGGCATGGCTGTTCCAGGAAACAAAGCGGTTGTAGGAGCGAATGCATTTGCGCATGAATCCGGAATTCACCAGGATGGTATGTTAAAAGAAAAAACAACTTATGAAATTATCAGTCCTCAACTTATTGGCGTTCAATCTACTAGTCTTGTACTTGGTAAACACTCAGGAAGGCATGCTTTCAGAGATAGAGTGAAAGAGCTAGGTTTTGTATTGGATGACGCGAAAATCAATGAAGCTTTCAAAGAATTTAAAGACCTTGCTGATAAGAAGAAGCAAGTGACAGAGGATGACTTGTTCGCCCTATTAACAGATATTCAAACGGATGAAATCGTTGAGAAATATGAGATTCAGAGCATTCAGGTACAATATGGTACTGCGAATATCCCGACAGCGACCATCTCAATTGAAGCCCCAGATGGAACGATGATGCAGCAAGCTGGCACTGGATCAGGAAGTGTTGAAGCGATTTACAATACACTTGAAGAGATGATTCCAGGAACGCTTAAACTTCAAGATTACCGCATTAACTCCGTTGGTGGAGGAAGAGATGCTCTTGCTGAAGTTCATGTACGCGTAACCTATAACGGAGTGGAGTCGAACGGACGAGGAACAGCACAGGATGTGCTTGAATCGTCAGCTATTGCTTACTTGAATGCAATTAATCGCATTCTTGCACGTGAAAGTTATCAAGTGAAAAAACAAGCGCACGTATAACAAGGAGGTTTGATGGATGAAGAGAAAAGTTGCGGTATTACCCGGTGATGGAATTGGTAAAGAAGTAATGGAAGGAACGATGAAAGTTCTCAGTGCCGTAGCAGATCGATTTGGCCATACGTTCGAATTTCACAAAGGGAGAATCGGTGGGGACGCTATTGATCAAGATGGCGAGCCTCTACCAGATGAAACGCTTCGCATCTGTAAAGAAAGCGATGCTGTTCTTCTAGGTGCTGTAGGCGGTCCAAAGTGGGAGAGCCTTCCCGGTCATCTTCGTCCTGAACGAGGTCTTCTTGGTATTCGTAAAGAGCTTGGATTATTTGCTAACCTTCGACCAGTTACAGCGTTTGACAGTTTACTAGATGCATCTCCGCTTAAGCCTGACCGTATTAAAGGTGTTGATATGTTAATCGTTCGAGAGTTAACAGGTGGCCTTTATTTCGGTACACCAAGTGAACGTCGAAACGGTGGAGACGAAGTTGTTGATACCCTTCACTATACAAGGTCAGAAATTGAACGAATTGTTGAGCAAGGATTTGAAGCAGCAAGTAAACGACGTCAGAAGTTAACAAGTGTTGATAAAGCGAATGTTCTTGAATCAAGCCGAATGTGGAGAGAAGTTGTGGATGAGAAAGCAAAAGCTTATCCAGAAGTGAAAGTTGAGCACATGCTTGTCGATGCTGCAGCGATGAAAATGGTTCAAAATCCATCTCACTTTGATGTTATCGTAACAGAAAATCTATTCGGCGATATTCTTAGTGACGAAGCTTCTATGATTACCGGATCGCTAGGAATGCTTCCTTCTGCTAGCTTACGGAGTGATGGCTTTGGAATGTATGAACCCGTCCACGGTTCCGCACCAGACATTGCCGGTAAAAACCTTGCGAATCCGCTTGCGATGATTTTATCAGGCGCTATGATGCTAAAGTATTCTTTTGAAATGCATGACGAAGCAGATGCGATTGAGAAGGCAGTTAAAGAAGTGCTTGATGCAGGTTACTACACAACTGACCTTGCAAATAGTTCTACAAAAGCACTTGGAACAGATGCCATGATTAAGAAAGTCATTTATCAGTTAGAAGAAGCTGATGCAACAGCTGGCATCATGGAAGCATACGCTTGATGACGAAAGGTAAGAGGAGGATGGGTGTGGAGCCGAAAACAATTATTGAGAAGATTTGGGATAAACACGTTGTTCATGAAGAAGAAGGTAGCCCGGATCTATTATATATCGATTTGCATCTTGTTCATGAGGTTACTTCACCGCAGGCTTTTGAAGGCCTGCGGATGAATAACCGCCGCGTTAGGAGACCTGATTTAACCTTTGCAACGATGGATCATAATGTTCCAACGATAGCGCGTCATATTATTAATGACCCTGTATCTAAAGTTCAAATGGAGAAACTTGAAGAGAACTGTAATGAATTCGGAGTTGAAATTGCTGATATAAACCACCCAGATCAAGGGATTGTTCATGTTATTGGACCTGAACTTGGCTTAACCCAGCCTGGAAAAACAATTGTTTGTGGCGATAGTCACACGTCCACACACGGTGCCTTTGGTGCCCTTGCTTTTGGAATTGGTACGAGTGAGGTTGAGCATGTGCTCTCGACACAAACGCTGTGGCAATCAAGGCCGAAAACGATTGAAGTACGTGTCAACGGACGTTTAGGGTCAGGTGTTACCGCTAAAGACTTAATCCTCGCTGTAATCGCTAAGTTTGGTGTGAATGCTGGAACAGGTGCTGTCGTTGAGTATACTGGTGAAGCAATTCGTAATATGACAATGGAAGAACGAATGACGGTTTGTAATATGTCCATTGAAGCTGGCGCGAAAGCGGGGCTCATCAGTCCTGATGAAACAACATTCTCCTACTTGAAAGGGAAACGACACACTCCTTCAGGAGACGCGTTTGATGAAGCAGTAGCTGAATGGAAAAAGCTAGCTACAGATCCAGGTGCAGAGTATGACGAAGTGCTTGAGATTGGTGCTGAAGAAATTGAACCACAAGTGACATGGGGAACGAATCCTTCAATGGGATCTTCTGTATATGCAAGAGTTCCATTTCCAGAAGATTATGAGGATCCAGGTGATCAAAAAGCGATTAAACAAGCACTTGCTTATATGGATCTTAAACCAGGAACACCGATACAGAATATTGAAATCCAATATGTATTCATTGGATCTTGCACAAATTCTCGATTGAGTGACCTTCGCTCAGCTGCTGAGATCGTTCGAGGGCGAAAAGTTCATGAAGGGGTAACCGCCCTAGTTGTACCGGGCTCCAAATCTGTTAAAGATGCTGCTGAGGCTGAAGGTCTTGATACAGTTTTCAAGGACGCAGGCTTTGAGTGGCGCGAGGCTGGTTGTAGTATGTGCCTCGCAATGAACGATGATATTGTTCCTCCAGGTGAGCGTTGTGCCTCAACGTCAAATCGGAATTTTGAAGGCCGACAGGGAAATGGAGCCAGAACACATCTCGTCAGTCCAGCGATGGCTGCTGCAGCTGCGATAGAAGGAAGATTTACGGATGCAAGGAAAGTAAAACCGTTAGTAGTGTAAAAGGAGTGAGTAGTCCTGGAACCAATTAATGAATACAAGGGTGTTGTTTATCCCCTTGAACAGGTTAACGTTGATACAGATCAAATTATTCCAAAGCAGTTCTTGAAGCGGATCGAGCGACAGGGCTTCGGGCAGTTCCTTTTCTATAACTGGCGATTTGACGATGATGGTCATCCTCGTGACGATTTCAATCTAAACGAAGAACAGTACAGAAATGCTTCAATTTTAGTAGCAGGAAAGAACTTCGGTTGCGGTTCGTCAAGAGAACATGCCCCTTGGGCACTACTCGATTATGGATTTAAAGTTGTAATCGCTCCAAGCTTCGCTGATATTTTCTATAATAACTGTGTGAAAAATGGTATTCTACCGATTGCTTTAAAGCAAGAAACCATCTCACAACTATTCTCTAAAGCAAGAAACGGTTATGAACTTTTTGTTGAATTAGATAAGCAACAAGTCAGTGATGAGAATGGCCCGATTGATTCATTTGAAATTGATCCTTACTGGAAAGAGATGTTATTAAATGGATGGGATGAAGTGTCACGAACCCTTTCATTAGAAGATCAAATTAAACTATATGAAGAAAAACAATTTGTAGGAGAGTGAATGACGTTGGGAATTACCAGGAGAAATATGGCGTCCATGTCGTAAATGCAATGGAAAATTTGCTGCAAGCTGTTCATCGAACACCTCTACAGCAGTCAACAACATTAAATGAAATCACACATAAAGATGTCTTTCTGAAGATGGAGAATTTACAGCGAACAGGTTCCTTCAAAATTCGGGGTGCCTATAATAAAGTATCTATGCTAACGGATATTGAAGCAGCGAGAGGAATTGTTGCAGCATCTGCCGGAAACCATGCTCAGGGAGTCGCTCTTGCTGCAAGTGAACGAGGAATTAAAGCGAAAATTTTCATGCCTGTTCATACCCCAATTAGTAAAATTGAGGCAACTCGTTCGTACGGTGCAGAAATTGTGCTTGAAGGTGAATCTTACAATGAAGCGTTCAAAGGTGCAGAGCGAGAGCAAAAAGAGCGTGGAGCTACATTTGTTCATGCCTTTGATGACCCGGATGTAATGGCAGGACAAGGTACAGTAGCACTCGAAATGATGCAACAGTGCCCTGATCTCGATACCATTCTTGTTCCAGTTGGAGGCGGTGGCTTACTCGCTGGTATGGCATTAGCTGTTAAGTCGTACTTTCCACACGTGAAAATCATTGGTGTGCAAGCTTCAGAAGCATCTGCAACATGGAATCGCTTTAAGGGTACTGGGCCTAAAGTCCTTCACTCTGTTCGATCAATCGCAGATGGAATTTCTGTTAAAGAAGCTGGTAAATTAACCTACCCTATTATTGAGCAGCTAGTAGACGACATGGTAACAGTATCAGAAGAGGAGATTGCTACTGCGATCATATTTATGCTTGAGCGGCATAAAACGCTCGTTGAAGGTGCGGGGGCAGCTTCCTTAGCAGCTATTCTTTGCAAAGCAAATCAGATGGAAAGTCTTAGAGTTGGCGCAGTTATTAGTGGAGGAAATGCGGATATCGAGAAATTTTCTTCTTATAAAAAGCTTGCTGAGCGTGCCAAAACCATCAGAAAAATAAGCTGATGGTTTTCTCATTGCCGTTATGAACGTAATATTTTAGATTATTCCGACTTTTTGCTCAGTAATTGACAGTCACATAGTCCCATGCTAAAATTCAGTTTAGTACTTAACCACAGTAAAGTAATTTGAATTTTATATCTCTTATTCAGAGAGGTGGAGGGACTGGCCCTATGAAGCCCGGCAACCGTCAAACAACTGTTTGAGAAGGTGCCAATTCCTGCAAAGCATATGCTTTGAGAAATGAGAGGAAGACATCGTTTATTCCATGCCTTTCTGCTCATTGCAGGAAGGCATTTTTTCTTTATAAGTGCTAAAGATAAATAATGAAGATAACGAAAGCGATTATCTTTCTATATGAGGGAAGTGAGACATGTGATTGAGCTAAAAGGCATTAATAAAACCTTCTTTTCGAAATCTGGGAAAGTGGAAGCCGTAAAAAACGTAAACCTTTCTATTGAAAAGGGAGAGATTTATGGAGTCATTGGATACAGTGGTGCTGGTAAGAGTACGCTCATTCGGATGCTAAATCTGTTGGAAAGACCAACGGATGGTACTGTCACGGTGGCTGGTAGTAACTTATCCTCTTTAAATGAAAAGAAGCTACGATTAGCAAGACAGGAAATTGGGATGATCTTTCAACACTTTAATATTTTGTGGTCTCGAACAGTAAGAGATAACATTGCGTTTCCGCTTGAAATATCTGGCGTATCGAAGGAAAAGCGTAAAAAACGTGTCGACGAGTTGATCCAGCTTGTTGGACTTGAAGGTCGTGAAAATGCTTATCCCGCGCAGTTGAGCGGTGGTCAAAAGCAGCGGGTAGGTATCGCAAGAGCACTCGCCAACAATCCAAAAGTTCTATTGTGTGATGAGGCTACATCTGCCCTTGACCCTAAAACGACAGATAGCATTCTTGAACTATTGACGCAGATCAACAAGAAACTAGGACTTACCATCGTATTAATTACTCATGAAATGCACGTAATTCGTAAAATTTGTCATCGGGTAGCTGTTATGGAGAATGGCAATGTTGTTGAAGAAGGATCTGTTCTAGAAGTCTTTCATCACCCGAGAGAAGAAATTACAAAAGACTTTGTGAATCAATTGAGTGAACCTGAAGAAATGAAGGAATCGATTGCACATCTAGCAGCTAGTAAAGATGGAGAACTTGTTCAATTCACATTTATTAAAGGCAAGACAGGATCACCACTCGTTACAGAGTTAATTCGTAGATATGATGTCGAAGTGAACATTATTCAAGGAAAGATCTCACATACGCAAGATGGTCCTTACGGAAAGCTTTCTGTGTTTATGAAAGGGAACCAACCTGTCATAGATGAGGCACTTGCCTATGTTCGTGGGCAAGGTGTGGAAGCGGAGGTGATTTCGAATGATTGAGTCACTATTTCCAAACGTGAATTGGGACAATATGTGGGAAGCTACACTTCAAACGATGTATATGACGGCCATATCTGTCCTGGCAACATTTATATTAGGTATTGCTCTTGGTCTTCTGTTATTCCTAACAACTAAAGGGAATATTTGGGAAAATAAGCTTGTGAATGGAATAATAGCTGGCATTGTTAACTTATTCCGCTCCATTCCGTTTATTATTCTGATTATATTGCTTATCCCGCTATCCGTTTACATTATCGGTACGATGTTAGGGGCTAATGCCGCATTACCAGCACTAATTGCTGGGGCAGCACCTTTCTATGCCAGAATGGTTGAAATTGCATTAAGAGAAGTAGATAAGGGAGTTATTGAAGCGTCTCAATCTATGGGGGCATCAAATGGTGCTATTGTTTTTAAAGTACTACTTCCTGAGGCGATGCCAGCACTTATTTCTGGTATCACTGTAACAGCAATTGCGCTCGTCAGTTATACGGCGATGGCAGGTGTCGTTGGAGCAGGTGGCCTTGGAAACTTGGCATATCTCGAAGGCTTCCAACGAAATAACCCTGATGTTACGTTAGTTGCTACTGTCTTGATATTAGTTATTGTTGCTATTCTTCAGATTGCTGGAGACTTAACAACAAGAGCAATAGATAAAAGATAAAGAGGAGAGAAGGAGAGATTCAGTTATGAAGAAGATATTGTCAATCTTAGCAGTTCTTGCTTTAGCGGTACTCGCAGCATGTGGTGCTAACAACAGTAACAGTGAAGGTTCATCAGGCGAGGGAGAAGAATCGAACAAGCTTGTAGTAGGTGCATCAAATATTCCACACGCAGAAATTCTTGAGGAAGCAAAGCCGATGCTGAAAGAAAAAGGCGTCGATCTTGAAATTAAGACGTTCCAAGATTATATTCTTCCAAACAAAACACTTGCTAATGGAGAATTGGATGCAAACTATTTCCAAACGATTCCTTACATGGAACTTCAAATGGAAGAGAACGAGAATTATGACTTTGTAAATGCTGGTGGAATTCACATTGAACCAATCGGTGTGTACTCACAAGATTATAAAAGCTTAGAAGAACTTCCAGAAGGCGCACAAATTATTATGAGTAACTCAGTTTCTGACCACGGACGTATGCTTTCTCTTCTCGAAGCACAGGGACTTATCACGCTTAAAGAGGGTGTGAAAGCAGCAGATGCAACGGTAGAAGATATTGCTGAGAATCCTAAAAATATTGAATTTAAAACAGATGTTGAAGCATCTCTTCTTCCACAGATTTATCAGCAAGGGGAAGGCGATGCAGTTATGATCAACACAAACTATGCCATTGACGCTGGATTAAATCCACAAGAAGATGCGATTGCACTTGAAGATTCTGATTCTCCATATGTGAATGTGATTACCGTTAACAAAGGTGACGAAGACAAAGAAGCTGTCAAAACACTAGTTGAAGTTCTTCGTTCTGAAGAAATTCAGAACTTTATTAAAGAAGAGTATGACGGTGCTGTTGTACCAGTAAACGAATAAAGAACAAAAGGTTCTCCACAAATGTGGAGAACCTTTTCATTTATTTATATTGGAAAATAGGCTCCATGGCTTTTTTTAATGTTTGTGCTGAGTGATGGAATTTTTCTTTTTCATTAGGATCGAGGTCTAGTTCAATCACTTCTCTTACCCCACTGTTATTTACGATGGCAGGAACACCGATGTAAATGTCGTTCTGTCCGTATTCTCCTTGAAGAAGGGTGGATATGGTAAGAATCGAATTCTCATTCCGAATGATGGCTCTTGTTAATCGAACGAGTCCCATCGCAATTCCGTAGTAGGTAGCACCTTTGCGATTAATGATATGATAAGCAGCGTCGCGTACATTAACAAAAAGGTCATCAAGCTCGTTTTTTGCACTACTATTGTTCTCGATTAAAGAAAGAATTGGTCTGCTTCCAATTGTCGTATGACTCCAAATTGGCACTTCAGTATCACCATGCTCTCCGAGAATATAGCCGTGAACATTTCTCGAATCCACTTTGAAATACTCACCTAATAAGTATCGAAACCTAGCTGTATCAAGAATAGTACCTGAGCCAATCACACGTTCCTTTGGTAGACCAGAGAACTTCCAAGTTGCATAAGAGAGAGCATCAACAGGGTTCGTCGCTACGATAAAGATCCCATCAAAACCATTCTTCATCACACTTGAAACAATGTTTTCGAAAATTGCAGCGTTCTTATCAATCAGATCAAGTCTGGTCTCTCCCGGAGCCTGGTTTGCTCCAGCAGCAATAACAACGATGTCTGCTTCAGTGCAATCTCCGTAATCACCGGCCCATATTTTCATTGGAGCACCAAAAGGAAGTCCATGATTCAAGTCTCTCGCTTCACCTTCTGCTTTTTCTTTATTTAAATCGATTAACACGAGTTCATTCACAAGTTCTTGGTTTAATAAAGAAAAGGCATAGCTTGTTCCAACAAAACCTGTTCCAATAAGTGCAACACGAGTCGTTTTTCCTTCAGACATGAGATCCACTCCTTTTTAGGTTTAGTACCAAGGTTATAAGTAATACTCTACCCATTAATTGGGCGTCGCTCACATGGGAACACTCGCTAGTTCTTTTTCTGGAAAGCTCTTTCTGAAAGCAAATTGTTTTTGAAAGAAGTTTTGTGAGAAAACCACATTTCGCTGATTGGAGCGCAAATCGACCACTACCTCTCAATAAAACAGACTCCTTGAAAATTTCATGGATAGCTTAGTTCTTGTCTTCTCATACTAACATGGAATAAATAGAAGGAGGAATGCGTCTTGAAGCAAGAACAAGAATTTAACAATTTCTCAGAAGCGGCGCTGCATGATTATAAAGAAGGACTTGGGATGTTTACTGAGAAAATGCCTCAGCTTGCTAAGAAGTACAGTGCATTTACAGAAGCATGTTTTAAAGAAGGGGCAATAAGTCAGAAAGAGAAACAAATGATTGCACTTGGAATTTCAATTTTTTCACAGGATGAGTATTGTATTATCTACCATACAAAGGGCTGTCTTGATCAGGGATGTTCTGAACAAGAAATCCTTGAAACGGTTGGTGTAACAGCTGCTTTTGGCGGTGGAGCAGCGATGAGTCAGGCAGTTACGCTTGTTCAAGAATGCATCAAAGATCTAGGTCAAATGACGCATTAATAAAACGAGTTTCTTCTATTATATATGCGGTCTATACAGAAGATATTGAAATAGGGTGGATATGAGAGAGAAAATAAGAAAAAGAGTTTTTTATTAATTCAGAACTCTACTTATGCTTCTATAGACTTCCTCAACCCTGTAAATGCTGTTTGTAGCTACTAATTCAACGTGGTAAAGTATCCTTGTAAGCAAAAAAGATTTGAAAGGATTGATTCATTATTAGCCCCATGCGGTTAAACCACACACCTGAAATGGAAAAGGCGATGTACCAGTCTCACGGAGTAGGTTATGCGGAGTATAGCCGGAATTTCAACAAACGAATGGAAATTGAACGAGACCGTGAGATGAATCACCGTCGAAGTCTTAAAATGGTAAGTGAATTCGACCGTAGACTATCTAAATGAATCAGCATCCAGAAGTAACATAACTTGAAAAACCAGTCGACCGACTGGTTTTTTATATTGAGCAAAGTAGTTCATTCATTGTGTGGTCTACTATTAAATGGTAGTCTTAACAAGGGATAAATCGAAAATAATCACCTTTCATTCTCATTCAGGAATAGCGATAGATCTTGTAGAGAACGCTAGAAAGTATGATCCTTCGGTTCCTTGATATTAGTTTGGATTTGTTATAAAATTAGAATGAAAATAGATTGAGAATGACTCAGCACACATTCCTTGACATACACCTTATAGATACTACAATAAGGAAGGAATAGTATAAACGTTATTGGAGGTATTCACAAATGGCAGCATCAACTCTTAAGATTGAAAATCTTCATGTTTCCATTGAGGGAAAAGAGATTCTTAAAGGATTAAACCTTGAAATAAATGGTGGAGAAATCCACGCAGTAATGGGACCGAACGGTACAGGTAAATCTACTCTCGCGTCAGCAATTATGGGACATCCAAAATACGAAATCACTGAAGGCAGTGTCTTCCTTGATAATGAAGATGTACTTGAAATGGAAGTTGATGAGCGTGCAAAAGCTGGACTCTTCCTTGCTATGCAATACCCAAGTGAAGTAAGTGGCGTAACAAACGCTGATTTCCTTCGTTCTGCAATTAATGCTCGTCGAGAAGAAGGCGATGAGATTTCACTAATGAAATTCATCAAGACGCTAGACAAGAAAATGGCAGAGCTTGATATGGGAGAAGAATTCGCTCAGCGTTACCTTAACGAAGGTTTCTCTGGTGGTGAGAAGAAGCGTAACGAAATTCTTCAACTTATGATGCTTGAACCAAAAATCGCAGTTCTAGATGAGATTGACTCTGGTCTTGATATCGATGCACTTAAAGTTGTTTCTAAAGGCGTTAACGCTATGCGTAGCGATGACTTTGGTTGCTTAATCATTACACACTATCAGCGTCTATTGAACTACATTACACCTGATAAAGTACACGTCATGATGCAAGGTCGTATTGTGAAGTCTGGTGGCGCGGAACTAGCTCAGCGTCTTGAGGCAGAAGGTTATGATTGGATTAAAGAAGAACTTGGAATTAAAGACGAAACAGTTGGTCAAGAAGCGTAAGCGGTAAGGAGGATGACAATGTCAGTGGATACGAAGATTGCATTCGATCAAGATTACATTAAATCTTTTTCAGAGAAACGTCAGGAACCGAAATGGATGGAATCCCTGCGTTTAAAGGCTTTAGAGAAGTCAGAAAACCTTCCTATGCCAAAGCCTGATAAAACGAAAATCGATAAGTGGAACTTCACTTCATTTAAACACGATGTACCTGCAGACGCTATTTCTTCACTGGAAGATCTTCCAAAAGACGTACGTGATCTCGTTGCTAAAGATCAGCAATCAGGTAATCTTCTCGTGCATCGTAACGCTACACCTGTTTTTAATCAGCTTTCTGATGAGCTGAAAGGACAGGGAGTTATTTTCACAGATATTCAAACAGCTCTACAAGAGCACGGTGACCTTGTCGAGAAGTACTTCATGAAGGACGTTATGAAAGTAGACGAGAATCGTCTAACTGCTGTTCATGCGGCACTACTAAACGGTGGAACATTCTTATATGTACCTCGTAACGTTGAAGTAGACGTTCCTATTCAAGCTCTATATTGGCAAGAAGATCCTGAAGCAGGTCTATTCAATCACGTGATTATCGTTGCTGAAGATAATAGTTCAGTCACATATGTGGAGAACTATCTTTCTTACGGAAATGATGTAGAGTCTGTTGCCAATATCATTGCTGAAGTACACGTAGGGCAAAACGCTCGTGTAACATTTGGTTCTGTTGATAACTTTGCTAAGGGAGTTACAACTTACGTGAATCGTCGTGCGAACGTTGCTCGTGACGGTAAAGTAGACTGGGCACTCGCTCAAATGAATGATGGTAATACGGTATCTACAAATACAACACACCTTATTGGTGATGGTTCGAACGCTGACTCTAAGACGGTCACGATTGGTCGCGGAGATCAGAAGCAGAACTTCACGAATCAGATTTTCCACCACGGTAAAAATTCTGAAGGTGTTCTACTTGTACACGGTGTTCAAAAAGATAGTGCAAGTGCGATCTTTAACGGTGTTACAAAGATCGAGCATGGCGCGAAGAAATCAAACGGTGAGCAAACTCAGCGCGTTCTTATGATGAATGAGAAAGCACGTGGAGATGCTAACCCAATTCTTCTAATTGATGAAGATGATGTTATGGCTGGTCACGCAGCGTCTGTGGGTAAAGTTGATCCGATTCAGCTTTATTACTTGCAAAGTCGCGGGATCTCTCGCCATGAAGCAGAACGTTTAATTATCCACGGTTTCCTTGCACCAGTTATTAACGAACTTCCGATTGAAGGCGTTCGTAAACGTGCGGTTGAGGTTACTGAAGGGAAAGTAAATTAATGATGAATGTCCAGGACATTCGCAAGCAGTTTCCCATTTTACATCAAGAGGTAAATGGGAAACCTCTTGTATACCTTGATAGTGCAGCAACGTCTCAGAAACCAGCTCAAGTGATTGATGCAGTTGAGCGTTACTACAAGGAAATTAATTCAAACGTTCACCGTGGTGTTCATACGCTTGGCACACATGCAACAGATGCCTATGAAGGTGCACGTGAAAAGGTACGTGAGTTTATTCATGCTTCTTCAACAGAAGAAATCATTTTTACTCGCGGAACAACTACAGCGCTTAATATGGTAGCGTCAAGCTATGGACGTGCAAATCTTCAAGAGGGTGATGAAGTTGTTATCACACCGATGGAGCATCACAGTAACATCATTCCGTGGCAACAGGTTGTGAAGGCAGCTGGAGCCACTCTTAAATATATTCCTCTTCAACCTGATGGAACAATTGCACTTGAAGACGTAGAAAAAACGGTAACAGCGAACACGAAAATCGTTTCTGTTATGCAGGTTTCTAATGTGCTTGGAACAATTAACCCGATTAAGGAAATTGCGGCCATTGCTCACCAAAACGGTGCCGTTATGGTTGTTGATGGGGCTCAAAGCACACCACATATGAAGATTGATGTGCAGGATCTCGATTGTGATTTCTTTGCCTTCTCTGGACATAAGATGTGCGGTCCGACTGGAATCGGTGTTCTTTATGGTAAGAAACAATTACTAGAAGAGATGGATCCGTTTGAATTCGGAGGAGAAATGATTGATTATGTAGGTCTATATGACTCAACATGGAAAGATCTTCCTTGGAAGTTTGAAGGCGGTACTCCGATTATTGCAGGTGCAGTCGGTCTAGGAGCAGCCATTGATTTCTTAAATGAAGTTGGAATGGATAACATTCAGCAGCATGAGTCACATCTTGCTAAGTATGCAATGGAGCAGCTATCCACAATTGAAGGCGTAACAATATACGGACCTGAAAATCGTGCTGGCGTTGTAACCTTCAATAGTGACGAAGTTCATCCACACGATGTGGCTACTGTACTAGACACAGAAGGCATCGCCGTGCGCGCCGGACATCATTGCGCTCAGCCGCTAATGAAGTGGCTTGAAGTATCGGCTACAGCACGTGCTAGCTTCTATCTATATAACACAGAAGAAGACGTGGATACATTTGTAGCAGGATTACGAAAAGCAAAGGAGTTTTTCGGTAATGTCTTTTAACAATCTAGACCAGTTATATCGACAGGTCATCATGGATCATTATAAGAATCCAAGAAATAAAGGGGAGCTTGAAGAAGGCGACCTTAAAATAAATATGAATAACCCTACATGCGGTGACACAATTCAGCTACAGTTGAAAGTCGATGATGGGAAAATTTCGGATGCGAAGTTTATTGGAGAAGGTTGCTCTATAAGCCTGGCATCTGCCTCAATGATGACACAGTCAGTCAAAGGGCTCGAAGTTGATCAGGCTATGAAATTGTCTGGAATTTTCTCTGATATGATGCAGGGCAAAGAGTATGACGAAGAAGAATTCGATCTTGGTGATATTGAAGCACTTCAAGGCGTTTCGAAATTTCCTGCTCGAATTAAATGTGCAACACTCTCTTGGAAAGCAATGGAGAAGGGTTTCAAGGAACAGGGTGAGGCTTAACTCGCTTCCAGGTGTTGTCATCGTTTCTTTTTCATACTAGAATGGTTGAAAGAGAACAACAGCCAAACACTGACATGTGTAATGTCAAGGAGGGAAATATAATGGCTAAAAAAATGCCTGAAGTTGGCGAATACCAGTATGGTTTTAGTGATAAAGACGTTTCAATTTTCCGCTCAGAGCGTGGGTTAACTCCTGAAATCGTTAAAGAAATTTCTCGTATGAAGGATGAGCCTAAATGGATGCTTGATTTTCGTTTGAAATCGCTAGAGCATTTCTACAGCATGCCAATGCCTCAGTGGGGCGGTAATCTTGCTGATCTTGATTTCGATGAAATTACGTACTACGTAAAGCCTTCTGAGAAGTCTGAGCGATCTTGGGATGAAGTACCAGAGGAAATCAAAGCAACATTTGATAAGCTTGGTATCCCAGAAGCAGAACAAAAATACCTTGCAGGTGTTTCTGCACAGTATGAATCTGAAGTTGTTTACCACAACATGCAAGAAGATCTTGAGAATATGGGTATTATTTTCAAAGATACAGATACTGCTCTTAAAGAAAACGAAGACCTTTTCAAAGAGTATTTCGCGAAAACAATTCCTGCAACGGACAATAAGTTCTCAGCTCTAAACTCTGCTGTATGGTCTGGTGGGTCGTTCATCTACGTTCCTAAAGGTGTTAAAGTAGATACGCCTCTTCAAGCGTATTTCCGTATTAACTCTGAAAACATGGGACAGTTTGAGCGTACGCTTATCATTGCAGACGAAGGTTCTTCTGTTCATTACGTTGAAGGGTGTACTGCACCTGTTTATACAACAAACTCTCTACACAGTGCTGTTGTTGAGATCATCGTTAAGAAAGACGCATACTGCCGTTATACAACGATTCAGAACTGGGCTAACAATGTGTTTAACCTTGTTACGAAGCGTGCTGTTGCGGAAGAAAATGCAACGATGGAATGGATCGATGGTAACATTGGTTCAAAACTTACGATGAAGTATCCAGCTGTTATCTTGAAAGGTGAAGGCGCACGAGGCATGACCCTTTCAATTGCTCTTGCGGGTAAAGGACAGCACCAGGATGCAGGAGCTAAGATGATTCACTTAGCACCTAACACATCTTCAACAATCGTATCGAAATCCATTTCGAAGCAAGGCGGTAAAGTAACATACCGTGGTATCGTACACTTTGGCCGTAAAGCTGAAGGCGCTCGTTCGAACGTTGAGTGCGATACGCTAATTATGGATAACGAGTCTACTTCTGATACAATTCCTTACAACGAAATCCTTAACGATAACATATCACTTGAACACGAAGCGAAAGTATCGAAGGTTTCGGAAGAGCAGCTCTTCTACTTGATGAGCCGCGGTGTGTCTGAAGAAGAAGCAACTGAAATGATCGTAATGGGCTTTATCGAGCCATTTACGAAAGAACTTCCTATGGAGTATGCGGTTGAAATGAACCGTCTCATTAAATTTGAGATGGAAGGTTCAATCGGTTAAGCATTATTATGAAACGAACCGGATTTTCCGGTTCGTTTTTTTAGTATGCGGGAATAGATGATTATCTTGAATGAAGCTTACTGGAAGGCTCTTTTCTAAAAGATTGTTGTTTTAAAAGAGGTTTTGAAAACACACACACTTCGACGTTGATTGGAGCGGAAGGTGCTCGACTCCTGCGGGATAAGCGGGACAGGTGAGACCCCACAGGAGCGTAAGCGACGAGGAGGCTCACCGCCCGCCCCGCGGAAAGCGAGCATCCTGAAGCGGAAATCAACCACTCCTTTTATAGCAACAATGTTTTTAAAAGAGCATTTTGGAAAGGCTCTTCTGCTTCTTCCTTGCTATTTTCTTACCTTCACATGAAAATAGAAGTAGAAGTATTTTAGTTATATCGACTACCGATTGAATAATTTCGAATGTTCCATTGAAGATGAAAGGAAGGGTTGCATGATTTACATAGGCGTTACAGGATGGGGCGATCATGATGATTTATATCCACCTGGAGTCAAAAGCAATGAGAAGCTTTCAATATATGGTTCCCATTTTCCAATTGTTGAAGTAGATTCATCTTTCTATGCTGTTCAGCCTACAAGGAATTTTCAGAAGTGGGCGGATGAAACACCTGAAAGTTTTCGTTTTGTAGTGAAGGCTTATCAGGGTATGACAGGTCATCAACGTGGAGATGTACCGTTCGATACAAGAGAAGAAATGTTCCAAGCTTTTATAGATTCTCTGACTCCTATTCAGAAAGCAGGTAAGCTTGCGATGGTGCTGTTTCAGTTTCCACCGTGGTTTGATGTGAATAAGGAGAACGTGGACATATTAAGAGACTGTAAGCGACGAATGGGGGACATTCCTTGTGCAGTAGAATTTCGTCATCAATCCTGGTATCATGAAGCTTTCTATGAAAAAACGCTTCGTTTTCTCGAAGAACAGGGATTTATCCACACAATTTGCGATGAGCCACAGGCAGGAGAAGGATCTGTTCCTCTCGTTATGGAAACGATTGATTCGAATCAAGTCCTCGTACGTTTACATGGACGAAATGTGAATGGATGGACAAATCCAGGCAATCGCCATAATTGGAGAGACGTTCGTTATTTGTATGATTACAACCATGAAGAGTTAATGGAATGGAAAGAGCGTATTCGTCAGTTGGAAGAAGAATGTGAGAATGTCATTATATTATTTAACAATAATTCAGGTGGTCATGCTGCAGGTAATGCGAAGAAGATGATTCAAATGCTTGGTATAGAGTATACAAATCTAAATCCGAAGCAACTTGATCTTTTTGAAGAATAAGGAGATTTTAAGATGATAACCTGGATTTTATTAGTTCTTATTGGTCTGGCTGCCGGTACAATCGGTAGTCTTGTTGGTCTTGGTGGTGGTATTATAATCGTCCCAGTACTTCTCATCATTGATCAATACACAAATTGGCTACCGCCTTTATCTCCTCAATTAATTGTAGGAAGTTCGATCGTTGTACTTGTTGCAATTGGACTTTCATCTACATTAGCATATATGAAGAAGAAAAGTGTGGATTATAAAAGTGGAGCGCTCTTCTTTCTAGGAAGTGGACCAGGAGCCATTTTGGGAGCCTGGTTAAATAAATTTATTGAAGTAGATTATTTTTCTATCTATTTTGGGGTATTTATGGTGCTTGTTTCCATATTATTAATGATAAGGAATCGTTTACGCCCAATGAAATTGAATGGACAATTCACTCGTTCTTTTACTAATTCTGAAGGTAAGAAAGAAACCTATCAATTTTCAGCTCCTGCAGCGGTCGTGGTTTCGTTCTTTGTAGGAGTTATCTCAGGATTGTTTGGGATTGGTGGAGGGTCCTTAATGGTTCCTGCGATGATCTTGCTATTTGGCTTCCCTATGACGGTGGCAGTCGCAACTTCAATGTTTATGATCTTCCTTTCAAGCATAACGGGTACACTTACCCATCTAGCACTTGGAAACGTGGAAGGCTTTCTCTTAATCGGATTAGTTCCAGGAGCGTGGGTTGGAGCCAAGTTAGGAGCATATATTAATCAAAAGCTATCAGACCAGACCGTTGTAGTTATTTTACGATGGATGTTAATCATTGTTGGAATTCGACTGATCTGGCAGGGAACTATGGGGTAGGAAAGGAAGATTGACTTGACTTGTAAAACACTAAATATCTATTATACAAATGATCTTCATAGTCACTTTGAGAACTGGTCTAAAGTGTCTTCTTTTATCAAAGAGAAAAAGAGGATGCATGAACTCCAGGGAACACCTTACTTACTTCTTGATCTTGGTGACCATTCTGATAAAGTCCATCCAATCACAGAAGGAACGGTTGGGAAAGGTAATGTGCAGTTACTCAATGATCTTCAATATGACTATGCTACGATCGGAAACAATGAAGGAATTACGTTCTCTAAGAAGGAACTTGAGGAATTATACACAGAAGCAGAGTTCGAAGTGATTGTATCCAATCTCTATCATCAAGATGGTACAAGGCCTTCGTGGGCAATTCCATA
Source organism: Bacillus sp. NTK071 (assembly GCF_017303315.1). Taxonomy (GTDB): domain Bacteria; phylum Bacillota; class Bacilli; order Bacillales; family Guptibacillaceae; genus Guptibacillus. The sequence goes on along the minus strand of NZ_JAFKOI010000009.1, from coordinate 40,652 downwards.
TAAAATTCATGAACTGAGTGGTGTAAAGGTAGGCATCATAGGGATTACAATCCCGTATGAGCAGTTCTATTCTCTTCTAGGATGGACAATCGATTCACCTTATAACTACCTTCAGGAGCTTGTGAATGACGTTCGAGAGGAATCTGACGTTGTTATTCTTATGTCTCATATGGGGCTAGGGAATGACGAGCAATTAGCAAGAGAGATGACAGGGATAGATGTCATCATCGGTGCCCATACTCATCATGTTCTAAAGCACGGTGTTGTTGTAAATGATACGCTCATTACCCAGGCCGGAAAAAACGGCAACTATGTTGGGGAAGTAACGATTTCTTACGATATAGAACGTGAATATGTTCTTGAAAAAGAAGCATATGCTGTGTCTGTTCGTAATCGTAAAGAAGACGATCCTACACGAAAATACATCCAACATTTGAGTATTAAAGCACAAAATCTATTAGACGAGGTAGTATGTCGACTGGAACAACCGCTAGAAGCTGAGTGGTTTAAACGATCCGTATTACCCGATGAATTGGCCGCAGCCTTAAGAGAGTGGTGTCATGCTGATATCGGTATGATTAACTCTGGTATGCTACTTGATGGGCTTTCTGAAGGCAACATTTCTCGCGAAAACATTCATCGTATTTGTCCGCATCCGGTTAATCCTTGTAAAGTTATCCTCAAAGGTAGTGAGCTTCGAGAAATTATTTCCTACGCTATGACAGATGACATTGTGAATCTAAGTTTTAAGGGGCTTGGCTTTCGAGGAGAAGTAATGGGTATTATGGCGTTTGATGGCTTAGAAGTAAAAACTGTTTTAATGGAAGATGGTCTTCAACATGTAACGGACATTCTCCATAATGGCCAGCAGCTAGCATCTGATGAAGAATATGCTGTGGCTACAGCTGATATGTTTACGTTTGGGAAATTCTATCCTCAGATGAAGCATGCCAAAAAGAAATACTATTTACCTGAAATGCTAAGGGATCTTCTTGCATGGAGACTTGAGAACAGATACTAGAAACTTTCATATAGATATAGTGATAATCATTCAAGTCAGGAGGCGAGAATGAAGTGATTACTATGTCACCGATCATGATTGACGGTCATCCTTTTACAGCTGTTAGTATGCAGCTTCCGAAAACGAATTTTCTTGCGGTTATGAATGAGAATGGATATATCATGTGCGGAGCACTTGATGTGGCCTTACTTAACGAGAAATTGAGTGACCGGAAGATTATTGCAGGAAGAGCTGTAGGTGTAAGGACGATCGAACAGCTGCTAGATGCTCCACTTGAGTCTGTTACACATGAAGCAGTAGCGAGGGGCATTACAGTTGGTACAATAGGCAGAGATGCCATGCTTAAAATGATGTGAAAGAAGTCGTAGCAGTGCTACGGCTTCTTTCTTTTACTCCGGAAGACACTTTGTGCTATGGAAACGGCATTCTGGGGAAATTGTCCATACTTCTCTCCTTCTTGGCATATACATGAAGAAGAGAAGGGAGGGTTCATGTTTGTTTCGAACTCGTAGAAAATTCTTTAGAAAGGGACCACTTCCCTTTCGATATGTTTTTATCATCTCTTTTATTATTTTTATCATTACAACTGTTCAAGGATTATGGATTGTAAACAAAGGAATTGAACCCAGTTTGATAAGTATTGCTGAAACAAAAACACGGCAGGTTGCTGCACAAGCAATAAATGATGCCATTTCAAAGAAGATCGCAGACGGTATTGACGTTGAGAATTTAATCATGGTTCATGACAATGGTTCTGATAAGGTACCAAGTTATAGCTTTAACTCACAAGTTTATAATCGTTTAATTGCTGAGGCGACAGAACGAGTTCAAACTTATTTAAATTATGTTGAAGCTGGTGATTTAGATAAGTTGGAAACATTTAAAAATGATATAGATATCGATTATGAAGGTACTAAAAATCAACAAGGAATCGTTTACTTCATACCACTAGGGATGGCTACAAATAATGTCCTACTCTCAAATTTCGGACCAAGGATTCCCGTGCGATTTGAAATGATAGGAGATGTTGTCTCTAATATTGATACAAAGGTGAAAGAAACGGGAATAAACAACACTTATCTTGAAGTCTATATCAATATTAAAGTTGAAATGAACGTGATTATTCCTTTCTCTACAAAGAATACAGAGGTTTCAAACTCAGTAAAAATCGGAGATCTATTTATTCAGGGAGACGTTCCTTATTACTATAATGGTGACAATGGAAATGGAGGGGATCCATCGATCGTTTTACCAAAGCCCAATTAAAGTAAGGACTTATCATGTTCATTGCTTGATTATTGACTGATTCTAGTGAGATCTAAGTTTCACTCGCTTTTCAATTTCGTTCAATTTCGATACCTAAGAAAAATGTTTATCTTCTAAATAAGTTGCTTAATCATGACTCACAACTTATAGAAGTGTCTCTGGAATAATCTACAATTGCAGAAAAAACGAAAGTAAGGTATACTTTTAAACTGAACTTAATATCGTTCCTTATCTTTTACGATGAGGTAGAGGAGCAGATCCTCATTAGTACGTGTTGGGAGAATGACACCAATGATCAGCATCGAAAGGGAGATCTGCCGAAGCAATAATAATTGTCACGTTATTTTTGTTGGGGCGGCATTGAATAAATGTCGAACTGTCATTATGAGTCTAACTTATAATGGTGAACTACTGATCGGGGTGGACACTTAACATTGACTCGGTGAAGCGAGCAATGATAGGACCAATCCTATCATTGCTCGTTTTTTTGTGCTCTTATATTGGTTATCTATATAACAGGTACAGTAAATTGAACAATGATGGCTTGCATCATTCAGAATTTAATGAAGAACGCTTTATGAGCCCACCCCTATCGCAATCTAATATTAAATATAAGGAGGGTTTCCGTGGAAAACTCATTTTTATCTATTATTCCACCGCTTGTTGCATTACTAATGGTAGTCGTGACAAGGAAAGTGCTCCCGTCTCTAGGAGTAGGTATTATTCTTGGTGCACTTATGATCAATAATTGGAGTGTTACAGCATCCATTAAGGAAATTTATACAATTGTTAAAGGTATTATTGTTGATACTGAAAGCGGTGGTTTAAATACTTGGAATATGTACATTATTTTCTTCTTACTATTACTTGGTATGATGACCGCCTTTATCTCCATTTCAGGAGGTAGCCGTGCTTTTGGTGAGTGGGCAATGAAGCGCGTGAAAACAAGAGTAGGTGCTCAAGTTGTCACAGCCATTTTCGGAGTTATTATTTTCATCGACGATTACTTTAACTCTCTTGCCGTAGGGAACGTTAGTAGACCAATAACGGACAGGCATAAAGTATCTAGAGCGAAGCTTGCTTACATTATTGATTCTACTGCTGCACCAATGTGTATCATTTCTCCGATTTCTAGCTGGGGTGCTTATATCATTGCCCTTATTGGAGGCGTACTTGCTACACATAGTATTACGGGTGTTGGAGCACTCGAAGCGTTCATGAGAATGATTCCTATGAATTTATATGCACTTTTCGCTCTAGCTATGGTTTTCTTTGTGAGTTATTTCGATATTAACCTTAAGGCAATGAAAGTGCATGAAGATCGTGCTCAGAAAACAGGAGAAGTTCTTGATCCTGAGAAAGGTGCGGTACCTGGTGAGACAACGGGTCTACCGGAAAGCAACAAAGGAACCGTTGCTGATCTTGCTTGGCCGATTATCATGTTAATAGCAGGGACAGTTACTTTTATGATTGTGACTGGTATTCAAGCTGTAAGTGGTACTGATACAACAGTTACGGCACTATCTATTTTTGAAAACACGGACGTTGCGACCTCGCTTCTTTACGGAGGATTAATTGGACTTGCTACATCACTTATTTTCTTCTTCATGAAGCGCATGGGAGGAGCTGTACTAGGCAAAGGAATTTGGGAAGGTATTAAGTCTATGCTCCCAGCAGTCTATATTCTTTTCTTTGCGTGGACCCTGATCGAGATAATTGGAACACTTGGAACAGGGCAGTATTTAGCTGGACTTGTTAATGAACATATTGTGATTGGATTCTTGCCCGCGATTCTATTTCTACTTGCAGGAGTTATGGCGTTTGCAACTGGAACATCATGGGGAACCTTTGGCATCATGCTACCGATAGCGGGTGAGATTGCTGCCGCAACTGATCCAACCTTCATGCTTCCAGTACTTGCAGCAGTACTTGCAGGTGCCGTTTTTGGAGATCATTGTTCACCGATCTCAGATACAACGATTCTTTCTTCAACAGGTGCAGGAAGCCACCATATTGATCATGTTATGACACAGCTACCTTATGCAGTTCTTGTCGCAGGTATATCCTTGCTTGGTTATCTTGTACTTGGATTTACAGGCAGCTCAATACTTGGCTTACTTGCTACAGCAGTTCTTTTTGGAATAATGATTTTTATGTTAAAAACAAAATATGCCAATCGACCAGTTGAAGTAGCTAAAAATTAATGAAGCAGGGGGACATTCCTCCTGCTTTTTTATATGAATTCACAAAAAAATGTAGATTTTTATCGGAAATTGAACAAATTATACCAAAAAAAAGAAAAGATTGTTTTGACATGGACATTCGTACTAGATATACTATAAACAAAATAATCTGAATTTACTTAAAAGTCACAACCTTTTTCTGGAAGGAGGCTTCGAGTGAAAAAGGGTTTAATTTGTCTAAGGGGGTAATTAATTTGGAAAATCGTGCGCAGTGGGGAACAAGGGCTGGTTTTATTCTAGCCGCTGTTGGTTCAGCAATAGGTTTAGGTAATATATGGAGATTTCCAGCCGTAGCATATGATAACGGTGGTGGGGCATTCTTTATTCCATATTTATTCGCTTTACTTACAGCTGGTATCCCGATTTTAATACTAGAATTCACGATTGGTCATAAATTTAGAGGATCTGCACCACTTTCATTCTTTAGAATGAACAAAAAGATGGAGTGGCTTGGTTGGTGGGGCGTTATTGTTGCTTTTGTTATTTCGACGTATTATGCCGTTATTATTGCGTGGGCCATTTCTTATAGCTACTTTGCGTTTAATCAAAGTTGGGGTTCTGATACAGAGGCGTTTCTTTTCAATGATTACTTAAAGCTTACTGTAGACCCAGGACAAACAGGTAGTATTGTTCCAGGTGTTTTCCTACCACTCATTGCGGTTTGGATCATTACACTTGGTGTTCTTCTTGCAGGTGTTAAAAAGGGAATTGAGCGTGCGAACAAAATTTTCATTCCTACATTGGTCGTTCTTTTCTTAATTATTGTTATTCGTGCAGTGACATTACCAGGAGCTGCTGAAGGTCTAAATGCTTTCTTCACACCGAACTTTGACAGCATTACGTCAGGAAGCGTTTGGGTTGCAGCTTACGGACAAATTTTCTTCAGTTTATCTATTGCTTTTGCTATTATGATTACTTATTCTAGTTATTTACCTAAAAAATCCGATATCACAAATAATGCGTTTATTACTGGTTTCGGTAACTCAGCGTTTGAACTTCTAGCAGGTATTGGAGTATTCTCGGCGCTTGGATTTATGGCTCAGCAGCAGGGACTTAGTGTTGGTGAAGTTGTAAGTGGTGGAGTTGGACTAGCATTCGTGGTCTTCCCGCAAATTATTAATGAGTTCCCAGCGTTGAACGGTTTGTTCGGTTTCTTATTCTTTGCATCACTTGTTCTTGCTGGTTTATCTTCACTAATCTCAATTTCTGAAACATATGTAGCGGGTGTGTCGGAGAAATTTGGTATTTCTCGTACAAAAGCTGTTCTAATTGGTGGAGGAGTTTCCTCTATTATCTCTATATTGTTTGCAACGCAAGGCGGATTGTTCTTCCTTGATGCAGCAGATTACTTTATTAACCAGTTCGGAATTGCGTTCGTAGGACTTGTGGAAGTAGTTGTCGTAGCATGGGTGCTTCGTGAGCTTAATACACTTGAAACACACGCAAACGGTATATCAGACATTTCGTTGAAATACTGGTGGAAAGCTTGTCTTGGCGTCATTACACCACTTGTTCTTGGTTACATGATGTTCGATCTCTTTAAGACAAATCTTCTTCGTCAGTTTGACACACCTTCTGGTAACTACGGAGATTACTCAAACGGCTTTATTCTTTACAGTGGCTGGGCTGTTGCAGCTTTCGCCATTCTGGTTGGAATTCTATTCAGCCTAAAGAAATGGGACGCGAAAGCAGAACAGCAAAAGTACAAGGAGGTAAGTTAATATGGGCGGAAGTGCAATTTTCATGATGGTTGTTGGTATGGTGATTATATGGGGTGGTCTTGCAGCGAGTATCCTTAATGCAGTGAGGGTATCTAGAAAACAATAAAAAAAAGAGAAAGAGGGACTAACGAGCCGTTAGTTCCTCTTTTACTTTATACGTGATCGTTCTTGGCGTTCCCACAAGCGTAAAGAAGGATAAGGATCGTATGACCACTCTGTTCTTCCATTATCTTTGTAGATGCCGTAGTGAAGGTGAGGAGGGAATTTCCCAGCAGTCCCTTTTGGTCCATATCCAGAGCTTCCAACATAGCCGATCACTTGTCCAGGTTGAAGGACGCTGCCTTTCTCAATTCCTTTTTCAAAACCATTTAAATGAGCGTAATAATGGTAATTCCCTTGAATATCCCGAATGCCGATACGCCATCCACCATATCGATTCCACCCTTTTGTTTCAACAGTTCCGTAGCTTGTTGATTTAACAGCTACTCCGTAGGATGCAAAAATATCTGTGCCTTCATGGATACGTAGACCGCCCCATCCTCTACGGTCTCCCCAAGTACTTCGATAGCTATAATTTGCTTGAAGAGGAACAGGAAAAGCATGTTTTTCTAGCTTTAGGGTCTCGAATGTCCGATAGACAGCGCTATTGCTCATGATCGTTCGAACGGCTTGGTCACGCTGATAATAATCCCACAATCCGATGCGTATATCTTCGGTCGTTGTCCCGTAAGACTGCAAGAAATGCCCTAACGTATAAAGAAGATCTTCATCATCTGATAGCACTGCTTTCCCGTCCCCATTACCATCAAGACCAATTCCTCCAAAGAAAGAAATGGATTCTGGAGAATCATCTCCTTGATTTGGATTAGCGGCACCGGCCCATTTTTCAGGTGGGATATGGATTGCAATAGAACCTTTTTCACGTGGAATGTCTTTCTGAGAACGTCTAATACTTCGTTCATATTGATCAATTCCTGCGTAAGTGTACCAGGGTACTTGTGTCAGTGTCTCCATTTTATGAAATAGCATCATTCGTTCAGCTCTTAATTGATCTTCGTCTACTTCTGCAGATAAGCAAATATTAGCTGGTATGAGAAAGAAAAAAATAAGGATAAGAAAACTGTATTTTCTCAAGCGTTTCTTCTCCTTTCGTAAATTGTCATTACTCTTAGTGTGGTTATCATTTTCTAAAACATTAGATCTAAATAATGGAAGGTAAAAAGCCCTAATCGTCATTAGATTCATACTTTTCCTAGAAATACACATATTGGATATGTTATTCTTTAATACAGAAAAGGAATTGGTGGGGTGATAATAGTGAGTAAGAAAGAAGAATATCTACGTAAACCAGAGTGGTTGAAAATAAAATTGAATACAAACGAGAACTACAAAGGTCTTAAAAAGATGATGCGTGAGAAAAAGCTACATACTGTATGTGAAGAGGCAAAATGTCCAAACATTCATGAGTGTTGGGCTGTTCGAAAAACTGCGACCTTTATGATCCTTGGGGACGTTTGTACTCGGGCGTGCCGATTCTGTGCGGTTAAGACTGGACTTCCAACTGAGCTTGATTGGGCTGAGCCTGAACGTGTAGCAGATTCCGTTGAACAAATGGGCTTAAAACACGTTGTTATTACAGCAGTTGCAAGAGACGATTTAAAAGACGGTGGAGCAGCAGTCTTTGCTGAAACGGTTCGTGCGATTCGTAGAAAGAATCCATTCTGCTCCATTGAAGTACTTCCTTCCGATATGGGTGGACAATATGAAGCACTTGAAACCCTAATGGATGCGAAACCGGACATTATGAACCATAATATTGAAACGGTAGAACGTCTTACACCAAGAGTTCGTGCACGTGCAAAATATCGTCGTACACTCGAGTTTCTTCAACGTGCGAAAGAAATGAATCCAGAAATTCCTACTAAATCAAGTATCATGCTGGGACTTGGTGAAACGAAGGAAGAAATCATTCAAACACTTGACGATCTTCGTGCACATGATGTTGATATTGTGACACTTGGCCAATACCTTCAGCCTTCTAAAAAACACTTGAAAGTTGAGAAGTATTGGACACCACAAGAATTCCTTGAGTTAAAAGATATCGCGCTAGAAAAAGGATTCAAACACTGTGAATCCGGCCCAATGGTACGCTCTTCCTACCATGCAGACGAACAAGTAAACGCCGCAAAACAGGCATAAGAAAAGCGGAAGTGGGCGTTTAGACACGGGAGGCACTGGAGCCCTATAAATTGAACACGTTCTTTGTGTTCGAGTTATAGGGTGAAGTGACCAAGTGTCTGCCCACTGCAGCTAGCCAAGAAAAGCGGAACCGAGCGTTCAGAAACGCAGATATTGGAACTCTTGAACTGGAACACGCTTTTTGTGTTCCTGTGAAAGAGTGAAATATCGAAGTTTCTGCGAGTTGCAGCTGGACAAGAAAAGCGGAAGTGCCCGTTTAGCCTCGACAAGCGCTGGAGGCTCACAAAAAGAACACGTTCTTTGTGTTCATTTTGTGAGGTGAAGCGATCGAGAGGCTGGGCACTGCAGCTAGCCAAGAAAGCGGAACCGAGCGTTCAGAAATAAACATAACAAAATCGGCCCTTAACCAGGGCCGATTTTTATTTCGACATCATTTCTTTTCCTTCTGTATCATTTAACTCGTCATTCATTTCGCCCTTCATTTCACCATTCTCATTTTCGCCTTCACTAACGATTTTCCCTTGTGGTGCTTTTTTCATTTTTGCGATGGTTTGCTCGATGCTTTTATCGAGTTCACCACTTGCAGTTGTACCATTCTCATAGCGCTCAACTTCGGCGATCATGCCCTGTTCATCTGAAACGTAAACATGGTAATAACGCGGAATAACGGAAAGGGCTGTTTTCTTAACTTGGTCTGCAGTAGCATCTCGGTCCTTTGTTGTTGAGTTGTAACCAATTAATACTTCTTCATCAGTTACGAGTGTGGCAACATCATTTACGTATGGAAGAACAATTGCCATTGACGTAATCATGTCTGCCAATCGCTCACGATCAAGATATACGACGTCTCTCGGTTTTTTCTGTGAATTCATATTGTTTGTATTTCTTGATTCACGAACGTATCCAAAATTCCCTTTTTTTGTTCTTTCCTGCGAGTTAGCCATATTCATTCCGTACTCTTCAGGATCTGTTTTGACTGGTGTTAAATCGGCATGGTCAAAAGAATCAGTTGCATCTTGCCCCTGGCATGCTGCAAGTCCCAGTGCAAGTGGCAAAATTAACAGCATTTGCTTTTTCACTCACATTCACCTCCATACTGTTATCATGACCGATTGTCGTTTCTTTTTTACTGGTATTACTTGGACAATTCGAATAAAAAAGGTATCATAATACTAATGAGCCCATATGGAAATGAGGGAAGTATAGTGATAACAGTTAATCAACATACATTTGAGCTGGTCAAAGATGAGCGGGAAGGCTGGAACGAAGAAGCGTTCACTGCCCGATACAGCGAAATTTTGGATAAATACGATTACATCGTCGGTGACTGGGGATATGGTCAATTGAGGCTAAAAGGATTTTTCGAGGATCGTAATCAGAAAGCGACGTTTGATACAAAGTTCAGCACTGTGCTGGATTATTTATATGAATACTGTAACTTTGGATGTCCTTATTTTGTATTAAAGAAGCAAAAAAAGGAAAAGCCAAAGAAGCAACAACAGCAAGAAGCATAAGCCAACAGGCTTATGCTTTATATGGTTTCTCAGAGTCTTTTTCAGGGTCATCATGTGGAGGGTGTGAGGCAGGATCTTGTCGTGGGAGGTTCTGGTGGAGATTTTTATTCTCATAATTGAAAGCACTGTAAGAACGCTGGCCCTCTCGCCATGGAGTCGTTTTCCCCAGTTTCTTATTAACTGGTGAACCATATGGTCCTTCAGGAGTATCCTCAGGTAACACGTAATTCCGACCCTTTTCTACATTGGCAAAGTCTGTATAGTTTTCATCATCAAACATGAATAAACACCACCTTTAAGAGGTAGTGTATTCATTGCATGGATGAATTATTAAGTATTAAGCGCCTAGTCTCTCTCTAAGGAAAGTTCGGAGTTCCTCTGCATCTTCTTCATTAAGCGAATAAGCATGTTCGAGGTTACCTGGCTCATTAAGATCGTCGTGACCAATAATGGCAAATTTACCACCCTGAATGTCAAGAACGAGAGATTTTCCATAGAAACGATCCGATTTTACAATGCAAAGATCAAATCGGTGATTGCTTCCCATAAAGCATACGAACCTGGCTTCAGTTGCTTCCTGTTCGTCGTAGATGAGTCTGTCGTCTTCCATCGTAGCACCCTCCTTTTTCTAGTTACCGTTATCATATCAAATTCTTACGGTTTCTCATATAAGTTGCGGTGAAAATGTAAGCTTTTTCATTTTAGGTTATGATAAAATGAAGCTATGGTCTTGTACTCCGTTAAGGCGCATTAAATGCCTTATTTATATTACTGTTAATTTGTTCAATAGGCAGGTGGATATCCATGTATTTTGTTGATCGAAAGAAAATTGAAAAGCACCTAGTGTATTTAGATAATGGTGTTGCGCTTTACAAAGAAAGTATGTTTCAGACTCCGGTTGAGAAATTAGGATTAGAGAGGCTTCATCATGTGTTTATTGAAAGCATGATTGACGTGGGGAATAATCTTATTGATGGTTTTATTATGAGGGATCCCGGCAGCTATGAAGATATCATTGAAATTTTAGCGGATGAAAAAGTCATACCTGCTGAAAGTTCTAAAGCTTTGAAGCAAATTGTTTTGATGAGGAAACCTCTGATGCAATCCTATGTTGATATTGACCATTCTGCGATTGAAGAGAATCTCAGTAAGAATATCGAAGCGATTGAAAGCTTTCCTACTTACGTGAGAACGTATTTAAATGAAGAGCTTGGAGCAGTATCTGCCTTTATCCCTGAAGACCATAAATAGTTGATGAGAGATAGTGATATAAGCTAAACTGTGTGTAGTTAGAAACTTGAGAGGTGTTTTGGATGATGGACAGCAATGGTTTATTTAAACAGCATACATTTGTTCTTCATGTGACAACACCAATTAATCAACCGCTTTCATAAAAGGAAGCGGTTTTCTTATGGTTAGAAAAGTTAGGAGGAAGTCAGTTGAAAAAGTATAAAGGGTATTTAATAGATCTTGACGGTACAATGTATCGTGGCACTGAGAAAATTCATGAAGCGGTAGAATTTGTTAAACGACTTCAAGAAGCAGATATTCCGTATTTATTCGTAACAAACAACTCATCAAAACGTAAAGAACAGGTTTCTGAGAAGCTCGAACAATTTGGGGTGCCGTGTACTCCAGACCAAGTTTTTACAACTAGTATGGCAACAGCAAGTTATATTTCAAATGAGAAGAGTGATGCCTCTGTTTATGTAATAGGTGAAGAGGGAATTCGCGATGCATTAACAGATAAAGGATTAACGTTGCAAGACGATTATCCAGATTATGTAGTTGTTGGTATTGATCGGACGATTACGTATGAGAAATTCGCTAAAGCCTGTTTAGCTGTTCGTAATGGTGCTACATTTATCTCGACAAATGGTGATATTGCAATTCCAACTGAACGCGGCCTGCTTCCAGGCAATGGTTCGTTAACGTCAGTTGTAACTGTATCGACTGAGGTAGAGCCGATTTTTATTGGAAAGCCAGAACCGATTATTATGGAACAAGCACTTGCGCAACTTGGAACACCGAAAGAAGAGACATTAATGGTTGGAGATAACTATAGAACCGATATCCTAGCTGGTCTGAATGCAGGCCTTGATACACTGCTTGTGCATACCGGTGTTACAACCAAAGAGCATCTGGAATCAGTAGAGAAACAACCAACTTACACAGTTCAAACGTTAGATGAATGGAAAATATAAAAACGCCTCGAGGGGCGTTTTTATTGTTGCTTGAATCTATTCGAGGTTCTGAGCTCGGTGGGCAAGGCGACTGGATGCTGCGGCTGCAATAGCTCCGACAATATCGTCAAGATACGTATGACACATTCCTGTTGATTTGTCGTTAAGTTTCTCAAGAATGCCTGGTTTTTGTTTATCAATGAAACCATAGTTTGTAAAGCCAATTGATCCATAGACATTCACAATGGATAGAGCAATAATTTCATCAACACCATATAATCCTTCATCTTTCATTAGAATATCCTGTAAAGGTTGATCTAACATGTTTTTCTCTGTTAATTCATCTAATTGAATACCAGTTAGAATAGCGTTTTGAACCTCTCTTTTTGACAGTACTCTTTCTATATTTTCCACGCACGTTTCTATCTGAAGGTTCGGGTGATACTTTTCCTGAAGATAGTAGACTAGGTCTGCAATATCTTTAATCTCAACCCCGCGCTCTTTTAATTTTGTTCTAGCTGCTTGCTCCACAAGATCCATAGGTTTTTCGCCCATTCTTGTCCCACCTAACTTTATAGTAAATTGGTATTGTAGGTTATTGATTTTATTAGTATATGGTGAGAACACTTGAAATATGACAATGAATATTACATGAAGAAATACACAGATTGGGCGTTTCGAGCATAGGTTACGAATATAATGACGTAATGCCGGAGGGTAAACATGCTTGAACGAGAGCTTTTTCATCAGTATGGCATCGTGGTTGAACAGCAAAGCCAGAGAAATAATGGGTATGATGTCAGAACAGCTGATATGTCTGAATATATTCTGAGGCGCACGATAATGGAACAGGAAGGTGACTTTCCATGGTTTGTGATGGTTGCTCAGTATTATAATCAGCAAAATGAACCTACTATGTTACCGATTCAATCAAGACGTGGAAAGTATATTGAAACGATTAACAATGAGGCCTATACACTTTATCAAAAACCAATCAATCGTGGGTATAGCAGATTAAGTGATGGACAACGCCTGGCCCTTCTGCACCGCAAAGGAGGGAACCTTCTAGCAGCTTACAGTGATTTACCCGAGATTCAACCGTGGCAAATCAGATGGCAGTTTCGAATGGATCAACTCGAGGCATTTCGAGGGGAATTAATAAATCAGCAACAAAGCTTAAGAGAGTTCGATGAGTGGTTCATCGAAACGTTTCCTTATTATTCTGGTGTATCAGAAAATGCCATTCAATATATCGTAGATTCAGGAATAGACACCGGTGCAAATCCATTTCAAGTGAGAACACTTGCGTTTAATCGATATACACCTGCCTCACAAAGAACATCTGAAGCACTCTTTCCAAGTGATTTTATTCTTGATCATCCTGCAAGAGACCTTGCGGAGTGGATTAGGAGTGAATTGGCTCAAAGCAATGGTGATTTCGAATCCATTCGAGCATTTCTCTGGGATTATCATGAGAGACGCACTTTGAATCAGATGGATTGGAATCTGCTTTACGCAAGGTTATTGTTTCCACTACCTTATGTGGAAGCAGTGGAGCATTATTATAGTGAGGGTAACTTAAAGGAGAAGGAAAGAAGTCTTGCTAACATTAAGGAATTCGTGAGAAGAGAAGGAGAGCGGGAAGAGTTATATCGTATGTTATTTAAAGAATTAATTGGTGATCGTGGAAGCCAAATGAGAAAAATTGAGTGGTTATCTTAATGAAAGGCTCTTTTCGTAATCATTATTGCTAGTAGAGTAGTGGTTAATTTCCGCTCCAATCAAAAGCAACAATAAAGCGCCTAATTGAAAGATGAAATACATTAAAAAATCCCCTCCAGCTACTGGAGGGGATGAATTTGATTGATTTAGAATACTTGTTCAAGTTCGACTACGCCAGGAACTTCTTCAAGAAGTGCGCGCTCGATACCTGCTTTAAGTGTAATAGTGGAACTAGGGCAGCTGCCGCACGCTCCCATTAAACGTACTTTTACAACGCCTTCTTCGATGTCTACAAGCTCTACGTCTCCGCCGTCACGCAGTAGGAATGGACGCAGTTTATTCAATACATCCTGTACTTGTTCTTGCATCATTCATCGACTCCCTTCATACTCCCATTATACTGATAATTAACTGAAAAATCTATGTGCTAACGTGGAATGATTATAATTATCACTATAACTTTATCACGCAATGGGATCACATTCAAGATTGGAAAAGGAAAAAGGCGAATGGTTCTTTTCGTCCTAAGATGAATAAGGTACAATATAGAAAAGTGATAATACAGAAAGGGCGTTTTGCATCATGGAGGAAGTACTTGTCTATGGAGCAGGAGAACGTTGTGCAAGCTGTGTTAATCTGCCCTCTTCAGAGGAAACAGCTGAATGGTTGAGAGCTGCACTTGAACGCAAATATCCTGATCGACAAATAGCTGTAAGGTATGTAGATATCCATAGTAAGCTTTCAGGCACGGAAGCTGCATTCGCTGCAAAAGTAATTGATGAAGATCTGTTCTATCCCGTCGTCGTTATACGAAATGAAATCGTTTCTGAAGGAAACCCGAAATTAAAAGATTTATACGCTGTATTAGAAGATCATTCTGCATCAGCTTGAATAGTAAAAAGCCAGTAAGCGAATTTTCGCTTACTGGCTTTTGTTTGATGGGGCTTCGTTTCGACATTTGCGTTTCTAAACGCCAGCTACAGTGGGCAGCCTCTCGATCGCTTCACCTCACAAAATGAACACAAAGACCGTGTTCTTTTTGTGAGGCTCCAGCGCTTGTCGAGGCTAAACGCCCACTTCCGCCTTTCGTGATCCAGCTGCAGTGGGCAGACACTCGGTCACTTCACCCTATAAATCGAACACAAAAAGCGTGTTCAATCTATAGGGTTCCAGTGTCTGCCGTGTCTAAACGCCCACTTCCGCTTTTCTAGCCATTATGATTCTTATACATCCATAGTATCCCGGATTTCAAAAGTCTTGGTACTCTTCCTGTTAGAGGGCGGTTGGCCATTACTCCGAAGCCGTGTTTGCTTCCTAGTGAGCCAAGTGTACCTTTGATTTTGATTGGGGGGAGAGCGGGTGGTGCTTCTTGTTTCCATTGTTTTTGTAGGACAAGTGCGATTTGTTCAGCTTGTTCTTCTGCGAGCTGTGCACTTGGTGCATGTGGAAGGCTTGCGCAGTCTCCTACTACAAATACGTTGTTGTAATCTGGCATTGCATGAAAGTCATTAAGTATGATGCGTTGCTGTGCGTCTTTCTCTACTTCTAGCTCTCTTACAACTTTGTTTGGCTGAATCCCAGCTGTCCATACAATGGAATCACAATGAACCGGTTCGCCATGATTATAGAGGGTTTGTGGTTCAACTTTCGTAATGTTCGACTCACTTACCACTTCAACACTGCGCTCTTCAAACCAGGATTGAACATATTTACCAAGCCGTTCTGGAAAGGCAGATAGAATTGTGTGTCCTCGGTCAAACAATTTAATTTGGAGATCTGGTCTACTTTCATGAAGTTCACTAGCAAGCTCTACTCCACTTAAACCTGCACCAACAATGCCAACAACCGAACGTGGACCAAGGTTGTTTAATACTTCATATGTTCTTCTGGAAGAATCGATAGTTTGGATGCTGAGGGTATGAACATCTGCACCAGGTACGTTGTGGTATTTGTCTTCACAGCCTAATCCAATTACGAGCATATCGTACGGTAAATCGTCATCATCTTTAAAATGGACTACATTTTGTTCTAGGTTAATGCCTGAAATTTCTCCGTACTTCATTTCAAGCTTCTCATTAACGGGGAATTGTACACGTATATGGTGATCACTCGCTGTCCCTGCAGCAAGGGCGTAATATTCTGTTTTCATACTATGATAGGGATTGCGGTCAACAAGCGTAATGGTGAGGTCTTCTGGAAGTTCCGATGCAAATAATTTCTGTAGGATGCGCATACCACCGTACCCGCCGCCTAAAAGCACTAGCCTTTTCATGATAAGAGGTCCCCTTTGATAAAATTCGATAACGCTGTGTCCCTGTTAGATCAAAATGGTACGAAGAATCTAGGATTTAATATGAAAATAGAAAGCGACACGCGCTATAATAAAACTATACATTCTTTCTGCTCTGACAGTTAAAAGTATAGCGAAACTGTCACATATGTACAATATAATTTCTGAAATGCATAGCGAAGGAGTTGCTTTAGTTTGACTACGATTGAATTTTGTGCGGGCAATTTAAGAGAGAATAAAATTGTTTGGAATGAATTAGAAAAAATACCAAACACAAAATTAGTCGATTATGGATGTCTTGGTTATTGTGGGAATTGCTATTCTGAATCCTTTGCGATTGTAGGTGGCGTTCTCATTCATGCGGATACCTCTGAAGCATTATTAGAGAAAATAATTAGAAAATTAAATGAACGCGATTAAGGGCTTTCATTCATTTTATTCTGTGTTATAATGACAAAGGTTCATTGAAGTCTGATAGAGAGAGAGCAGGCTTTTTATTTTCGCAAATGTGCGAAAAATGTCGAATTTTCAGACGACAAAACACTGTTTGTAAGCGCTGTATTTAGCTGGTTGCTATAATATTTCTATTTTATAACTGGTAATGGGGTAGTCTAAGCTTATAAATGGATTCAATATTTAACGAGGGGTGTAAAATATGCAAATTCTATGGGGATTAGGTGGTATGGCAGTCCTATTTGCCATCGCACTTATCTTTTCTACAAACCGCAAGGCGATTAATCTTCGTACGGTGCTTGGTGCACTTGCAATCCAAGTTGCATTTGCGTTTGTTGTACTTAAATGGGAAGCTGGTAAAGCTGGACTGAAATGGCTCTCATTAAGAGTTCAGGATATTATCAATTATGCGAATGACGGGATAGCGTTCTTATTCGGTGGATTAATTGGGAATGAGAGCATTGGTTTTATATTTGCATTCCAAGTATTAACAATCATTATTTTCTTCTCATCTTTAATCTCAGTACTATATTACCTTGGTATTATGCAGTGGGTTATTAAGATTCTTGGTGGAGCGATTTCAAAAGCGCTTGGAACAAGTAAAGCTGAATCACTCTCTGCAACAGCGAATATCTTTGTAGGTCAAACGGAAGCACCGCTGGTGATCAAACCATATATTGATAAAATGACGAAATCTGAGTTGTTTGCAGTTATGACAGGTGGACTTGCTTCAGTAGCTGGTTCAGTCCTAATTGGGTACTCTCTTCTAGGTGTTCCACTTGAGTACTTGCTTGCTGCAAGTTTCATGGCAGCTCCAGCTGGTCTATTAATGGCGAAGCTAATCATGCCTGAAACGGAAGAATCTGAAACAGCCAATGAAATTAAAATGGAACGAAATGAAGAGCACGTTAACGTTATTGATGCAGCTGCACATGGTGCATCTGATGGTCTTAAGCTTGCATTAAACGTAGGGGCAATGCTTCTCTCGTTTATCGCACTAATCGCACTTTTCAACGGTTTGCTCGGTGGAATTGGCGGACTCTTCGGATACGGAGATATTACGATTGAACAAATTCTCGGATATGTTTTCTCTCCTTTAGCATTTGTCATTGGTGTACCATGGCAGGATGCAGTTCAGGCTGGTAACTATATCGGTCAGAAACTTATTCTTAACGAATTCGTTGCTTTCTCTGCATTCGGTCCTGAAATTGGTGCAGGAACCCTAACTGACAAATCTGTAGCTATTATCAGTTTTGCTCTTTGTGGATTTGCGAACTTCTCATCTCTTGCAATCCTTCTTGGAGGACTTGGTGGTCTTGCGCCGAGCCGTCGTCCTGAAATTGCAAAGTTTGGAATGCGCGCGATCCTTGCTGGTACGCTTGCTAACCTGTTGAACGCAGCAATTGCTGGTATGCTTATTTTCTAAGTTTGAAGCCTCTTTTATAGAGGCTTTTTTTATTGGCTCTCTTCGGATACTTTGTTGCAATATGAGGAGGGGGGTGATTTGCGCTTCATTCATCGAAGTGGGGTTTCTAAAAGTCACTTTCTCACATTTTTATTCAGGCCGTCACAAGGAAGAGTTCAAGCGCCTACTGCGGCAAGGTCCCGAGGGGGATGGCGAGACTCCTGCGGGATGAGCATGACAGGTGAGACCCCGGAAGGCGGAGCCTGAGGAGGCTCAACGCATGCCCCGCGGAAAGCGAGTCATCCCCCGGAGGACCTTATCTCCACACAAGAGTAATCCTAAACGAATTTATATAGGCAAACGAATATTGTTTTTTCGTTTGATTACGGTATACTTGTCTAAATAAAAGACAGGAGGGGATCACTGATGAGTAGCTTTGAACATACACTTCCATACGATCGTATGATGGGTGATATCTATATTCCGCAATGTCCGTTTTGTCATAGTGAGAACGTCCTAACACCTATGACGGATCGAGATTACAAACAGGGCTGTGAAGAAATTAAAACAAGGCTCGTGATGCCTTGCTGTAACGGGAAGCTTAATATTGAAAAAATCGATAATGATTATTTCTGGACAATAGAAGCTGTTCGGAAAGGCCATTAAACTATAGAAAGAGTGAAAGCATTGCGTGAAATAACTTATACAAAAATGCACGGATTAGGAAACAATTATATTTATATAAATCAGTTTGATGAAAATTTGCCAGAAGAGAAACTTTCGCAGTACGCCATCGAAGTTTCGAATGTCTATACTGGAATTGGCTCAGATGGGATGATTCTAATTTGCCCGTCTAGTCACGCTGATGTAAAAATGAGAATTTTCAACAGAGACGGTTCCGAAGGTAAAAACTGTGGAAATGGCTTACGCTGTGTGGCGAAATATGCCTATGAGAATGGGGTTGTTTCCTCTAAGAAATTTGCGATTGAAACACTTGGTGGACTCGTACAGGCTGAAGTTCATCTCAAGAAGGCTCGTGTGGAGACTGTGACAATTGATATGGGTAAACCCCAGTGGACAAGAGGCAGTTTACCTATGACTGGTGAATCAAATGATATAGTGGTAAATGAACCAGTGCAATTTCGGGATCAAGTGCTTAGCATGACTGGTGTGTCAATGGGTAACCCACATATGGTTATGTTTGTTGACGATATTGAAGCAGCACCTCTTACGACAGCCGGTCCTTATTTTACAGATCATGAGATGTTCCCAGAAAGTATTAATGTGGAATTCGTAGAAGTGCTTTCTAACGAAGAGTTTCATTTCCGCGTCTGGGAGCGGGGCTCAGGAATCACACAGGCATGCGGAACGGGTGCTTGTGCTGCCGTTGTCGCTGGCGTGTTGAATAACAAAACGACTAAAGGAACTGAAGTAACGGTTCATCTTGCTGGTGGTGACCTTTTCATTACATGGGACGAAGATAATCACGTTTGGATGACAGGTCCTGCTGTAACGATTACAACAGGAGTCTTTTATTCACACGTTTAGTCAAGAAGAGGTTTGTAAATAAAAGGATAATCATGTAGAATAATAGAAGGAAGTGATTAGGGAGGGGACTTAAGTCTTGTACTGTGAAGCAATGCAGCGATACAATGATGAAATTGAAATTCTACGAGCAAAAATGACACAAACGGCTATGGTCCTTGGTTTAAATCATCCCGAAGTACTAGAGTATAGTCAAAAACTCGATGAGACGCATAATCTAATATTGCAGTTGAAATATAAATATCAGTCTAAAGATTTGAGCGCACCCGTAAGATAAGGGTCATCTGTTGAGCTCAATTAAAAGGCAAGGTATACTAATAGTAGCAATACGGTGATTGGAGGGATTTATATGATCCATTTATCTGAAGCTGCAGCAGCACAGGTAAAAGAAATGATGAAGCAAGAAGAAGGCGATAGCCTTTATCTTCGCGTAGGTGTTAAAGGTGGAGGCTGTACAGGCTTAAGCTATGGCATGGGCTTTGATACAGAAATGAATGTCGACGACGAGGCACTTGATGCTCAGCACGGCGTTACGATTATTATGGATAAAGAAAGTGCACCGGTATTGGATGGTGTGAAAATTGATTATAAACAAAACATGATGGGCGGCGGATTCACCATCGACAATCCGAACGCAATCGCATCATGCGGCTGCGGTTCTTCGTTTAAAACAGCGACGAACGCTGGTACGCCGGAGAATTGCTAAATACGCTTTGAACGATTATAACCTTCTCGAAAGTAATGGTACGCACATTACAACTAGAGAAGGTTTTTTTTGCGTTAATTAGTACATATGAGCATATTTGATAGTAATGATTACATGGAAAGAGGGTAAGAAGTGAAAGACACTAGTTAATACTTATTGGAGTGAGTGAAATGAGTCAACATTCTCCTTTTTTATCCCCATCACAAATGAAATTGGCAAAAGTCTTACTCACACGAGCTGTTGATTATCAACAAGAATACAGTCAATCAGCTAATTCTGATGAATTAATTGAAAGAGCTACACCTGTACTTTGGCGTGGTGAGAACGTTCCAGGGAATATCGTAACGGTTGGTACAAATCCTTCTGCTAAAGAGTTTTTAAATCAACATAACGAGTTATTAGAGAACGAAAAAGCCAAATTTTTTATAAGGGAACGTTATGTGAGCCTCGAGGAATATAAAAAGGATGATTGTCAATTAGAGAAAACAATCGATTACTATCGTACCTATTTCGACCTTGATACTGCCTATAAGAGTTGGTTTGGAAGAAAAGGCGGAGGTAAGCTCGAAGCGTTTATGAATGGGATGGGTGGATCGTTTTATGATGCTAATGCATACACCCGTGTTATCCACATGGATTTGTTCCCATTTCCAACTCGGAAGCAAATAGGACGAATGAAGGGGAAAGAAGAATTGCTTAACTCAGACTTCGTAAAGAATTCGGTAGTCGATCTTTTAGCCTTTCTAGAGCCTTCATTAATTATAATAGTAGGAAAAGAACATTGTGAAAGGATCCTGCGTTTTGAAAAGGAAACATATTTTGGAGGTGTTCAGTTTTCGAGTGACTTTCCAGACGCAGCTTATCAAATAGGCTACTATTCATCAGAGAAAATTCCGTTGCTAGGTTTACATTTTAAACCTTCTGAACAATTGATTGGTCTTGGTAGCAAACGTGATGTAAATGGATTAAGTCATGGATCATATGGATCAAGTGCATCCTTAAGAGTTATCGGTGAACAGATTCGACAGCACGCAAAGAAAGTTCATAATGAAACGTAGTTTTTTTTGTAATTAAAAAGGGTTTCAAGTCGTTTTCTCGAAACATGTGGAGTAGGTCACCACTAGACCTTTGCATTAAGCTATTTCTAATTATACGGTTATTGAAAAAAGGAGAGAGACAAATGAACGAAATAGGTGTTGGGTTACAGCTTTATACATTGAGAAATGAATGTGAGAACAATTTCTTTGCAACGCTTGAGAGAGTAGCAGGTATTGGATATGAAGGAGTAGAGTTAGCGGGCTTATACAACTATAAACCTGAAGAAGTAAAGGAGAAGTTGGATGAACTTGGTTTAGCTGTTATTGGGCACCATGTTTCAATTGAGCGAATAGAGAATGATTTAGACGAAGTGATTAAGGAGCAAGTGGCGCTTGGTAATTCTCGTATCGTTTGTCCGTGGTTGCCACCTGAAAGAAGAACAAGTGAGGATTTTAAAGAAGTGGCTAACATCATGACAAAGGCAGCTGCCGTTTGTGCTGAGCATAACCTTGAGCTGTGTTATCACCATCATGATTTTGAACTTGGACGTAATCTCGATGGAAGCGAACTGTATTACATACTTAAAGCAGATGAATCTATTCAAGCTGAGTTTGATATTTATTGGCTTAATATGGTCGGACATGATCCTATTGAATGGATGAAGAAATTTGCTGGAAGAACGCCAGTCGTCCATTTGAAAGACCGCTCGGACGATGAGAGGGAAGAGACTGTTATTCTTGGAACGGGTAACATACCAATTGAAGAAGTACTTGAGCAAGGAAAGGAAAGTGGCGTTAAGTGGTGGGTTGTTGAGCAGGATCATTGTGATTATGATCCGATTAAAAGTGTGACTCAAAGCTATAAGTATTTAAGAAACATTCAACTTCAGAAATAATATGTAAAAAAATTCTAATAATAGTGTTGAACATTTTGTGAACTTGAGCTAAGATAAATGTAATCGATTTCATGAAATCGATTACAAGTGAAGGGAGGGTCTTTTGAACTTTCGGGGGAGGATGAAACATGGCTACAATTGCTGATGTCGCAAAGTACACAGGTTTATCAAGTGCAACTGTGTCACGCGTCATTAATGATTATCCACACGTATCTGAAGACAAGCGCAAGTTAGTACATGATGCAATGAAAGAGCTTGGGTATTTTCCCAACACATCTGCTAGAAATCTTAGGAATCGCAAAACGAATGTAGTAGCTGTCTTAATTCCAAGATTGACTAATCCATTTTTCACTTTAATCCTAGATGGAATTGAGAGAGTAGCTGAAGGAAATGGATTTCAGCTGATTATCTGTCAGACTAAATCAAGTAAGAAGAAGGAAATTGACTTTCTTAACTTGCTGCAAACAAAACAAGTTGATGGCGTTATCTTTACTTCTATTGAAAATGAGTGGGATTATATTCAGCCTTATACAGCATATGGACCAATTATCTTGTGTAATGAATACCATCACGAAGCGACTGTTCCAATGGTTCGTCTGGATCAGGTACAGGGGAGCTATTTAGGTACTCAGCATCTGATAGAGAAAGGCCACACGAAAATCGCATACTGCATGGGCTCAACGAGTGGTTTGTCCTTTGACAGACGCCTTGGATTCTTCAAAGCGATAGAAGAAGCTGGAATTGACATGAAGTCAGAATGGATCTTCCGTGATACATACACGATGGAAGATGGTAAACGAGTATTCCAGCAGATCCTTCAACTTTCCGATCGGCCAACTGCCGTTTTTACTGGTGGGGACGAGGTTGCATCAGCAATGGTGAAGGAAGCTAGTAAACATGGTCTTCATGTACCGAGGGATCTAGCTATTCTCGGGTTTGATGATCAACCAATCGCGAGTTTAATTGAACCAGAACTAACAACCATCTATCAACCAGGTGATGAAATAGGCGCAAGAGCGATGGCTGTTTTCATTGAATGTTTGCATGGTATACGAGAACGAATGAGTCAAGCCGTTATTGAACTACCACTATCATTAGTTATTCGTGATTCAACATAATAATAATATTGTAAGCGCTATCTTTATTGAAATCGATTACAACATATTGAAATCGATTTCAACCAAATTTAAGGGGGACCAAACTGTTATGAGAATTTTGAAGAATAGTAAGTTGCTTTTTATCGTATTGGCTCTAATTCTTGTTCTATCTGCATGTAGCTCTTCAAACAATTCATCTTCAAACAGCGGCACTAATTCTGGGGACGAAAACGCAAGCTCTGGGAACGATGAAAAAGTCAAAATCGTTTATGCACGTGGTAAAGATGCAACAGGTGCAACAGATGCAATGATTGAAGAATTTGAGAAGCAGAATCCTAATATCGAAGTAGAATTCCGTGAAATGCCAACAGATACTGGTGCACAGCACGATGCATACGTAACGATGTTGAACGCTGAATCCTCTGAGATTGATGTATTAGATCTTGATGTAATCTGGCCAGCGGAATTCGCGCAGGCAGGCTATGTACTCCCTCTCGATCGTTTTATTCAAAAAGATAGCATTAACATGGACGACTATAACCAGGGGCCAGTTACTGCAGCAACATTTAATGGTAAGCAGTGGGCAATGCCGAAGTTTATTGATGCAGGTATGCTTTTCTACCGCTCAGACATGGTTTCAGAAGCTCCAAAAACGTGGGACGATCTTATGACTCAAGCTTCTGACCTAAAGGGTCAAGATGGTACGAAGTTTGGTTACCTTATGCAAGCGAAGCAATATGAAGGTCTTGTTACAAACGCTGTAGAATTCGTAGCTTCTTATGGTGGCGCGTTCATCGATGAGAATGGCGAAGTTGTCATCAATAGCCCTGAAGCCATTAAAGGAATTTCTAAGTTGGTTGAAATTGCAAACTCAGATTTCGTTCCAGGTAACATTAACACGTTCACTGAAGTAGAATCTCACACTGCGTTTATCGAAGGACAATCTCCATTTATCCGTAACTGGCCGTACCAGTACGCTCTTGCTAATGATGAAGAGCAGTCTAAGATTGTTGGAAATGTAGAAGTAGCTCCTCTTCCTCAAGGTGACGCAGGTTCTGCTGCGGCTCTTGGTGGTTGGATGTCAGCTATCAACAACTTCTCTGAGCATCCACAAGAAGCTTGGGAACTATTGAAGTTCATGACTGGTGAAGAAGGACAGAAGATTGATGCAATTGTAGGTTCACACGCACCAACACTTCCAGCTCTATTCGATGACCAAGAGATCATTGAAGCAAACCCATTCTTTGGTGAAGAAGGGTTCCAAACTGCTCTTGAAGCAGCTGTTTCCCGCCCAGTAGCACCGAACTATCCTGAAATCTCTGAAATCATTCAAATCCATGTATCAAAAGCGATCGCAGGAGAAGAAACACCTGAAGAAGCTGCTGCTGCTATGGAGAAAGAAATGAATGAGAAATTAGAAAAGTAAATGTGATGTACATTAGCCTTCTGACCGAAGGCTAATGTTTTTCCTAAGAGAGGAGCGGTGGTATGCAAACGGAAATCGATCCGAAAGAGCCGATCAAAGTTGAGGAGCGGCCTAAGAAGAAGAAAAAGAATGATTCTGTTGTAGGTTACTTACTTGTTGCGCCAGCACTTATCCTAATTCTAGCCATTTCCATTTGGCCAGTTATTCAATCCTTTTATTTTAGTCTTTTTGACCTTCAGCTCAATGAGCCGACTAAATCAGAAGTTCATCTAGATTACCAAATCGATTTAGATCGTTATTTACAGAACTTCCCTTTTCTAGTCGGAGCCATTGACTCTGAAATTGATAAAGGTAATTCAAGTGAAGAGTTAACAAAGATTAAATCAACGCTTGAGAATCTCGACGAAGGTATTAAAGAAAAGCCTGAGGCACAAGAGAACTACGACACTATTAATGCAAAATTAGATAACTTTGAGAATATACCAGCCGACATGAAGTATATTGAAATCGACGAAACAGTTGCAAAAGATTTTACTACGTCTGTTAAAGAAATAAATGATAATTTAAAAACGATAAATGAGAACGGCAATCTAGAGCAAGGTGACAAAATCGTTGGATTATCATCAGCACTTACTGAGATTGTGGTAGAGCCTAACTTTGTCGGATTTGAACACTATAAAGAGAATTTAACTGACCAACGGATGTGGCGCTCTCTCTGGAACACAAGTGTCTTTACATTTATCTCCGTGTTAGCAGAGCTTATTCTTGGACTTGCTATTGCCCTCCTTATTAACAAAGCTTTCCTTGGAAGAGGATTAATTCGAGCGAGTATTCTTATTCCATGGGCGATCCCGACTGCAGTTGCTGCCCTTATGTGGAAGTTTCTATATGATGGTCAAAACGGGATTGTCGCGAAGCTATTTGAAGATGTTGGACTTGTTGACAGAATGGCGATGCTATTAACAACAGATACAGGTGCGATGTTCTCTGTTATTTTTGCGGATGTTTGGAAGACAACGCCTTACATGGCATTACTTCTTCTTGCAGGATTACAGACAATATCTGGTTCCCTTTATGAAGCAGCATCCATTGATGGGGCGAATAAATGGAAGCAGTTTATTACGATTACGCTACCGCTACTTAAATCAAGCCTTCTTGTAGCTCTATTATTCCGTACGCTTGATGCATTCCGAGTATTTGACTTAATTTACGTATTAACTGGTGGAGGTCCAGCAAACTCAACTGAAACCATATCCATGTATGCTTATACCCTTATGTTTAAGCAAACGAACTTTGGAGAAGGATCAGCTATTTCAGTTGTCGTCTTTATCTGTGTGGCCATCATTTCAGGAATCTTTATTAAACTTCTTGGATCTGATTTGATCAAAGATGGTTCTGGAAAATAATGATAATGTATTTTATGATGAAGAAGGAGGGTCTGCCAGATGAATAAGAAAGCTGGACCGATGTTTTATGTCTTTCTAGTCGTGTTTGTTTTCTTGGTTATGTTTCCATTTCTATGGATGCTTGCAAGCTCGATTAAGCCGCTGTCTGAGCTATTTGGAGACAGAGCGTTCAATCCATTCACATCGAACCCAACACTACAAAACTATGTATCCGTTTTCGTAGATTATCCGTTCATGCGCTATCTTTGGAATAGTACTGTTGTAGCTACCATTACAACCGTTTATACCGTTCTTGTAGCATCTTTCGCAGCTTATGCGATTGCGCGTCTTAATTTTAAAGGAAAGCCAATTATTCTTGGAGTAGTCCTTTCAGTATCGATGTTTCCACAGGTTGCAACGATTTCACCAATCTACATCTTTCTTAAAAACTTAGGGCTTACGAATAGCTACCTGGGACTTATTATCCCGTATACGACGATCACGCTTCCATTATCCATTTGGTTACTCGTGACGTTCTTTAGAAAGATTCCATTTGATCTTGAAGAAGCAGCAAGGATTGATGGTGCATCACTATGGCAAACGTATTGGAAAGTCATTATGCCGCTTGCGGTACCAGGGATTTTCACAACAGCTATACTCGTGTTTATCGCTGCATGGAACGAATTTCTCTTTGCCCTTACGATCAACACAGCTGATAAGTTCAAAACCGTACCAGTCGGAATTGCTCTATTCCAGGGACAATATACAATTCCATGGGGCGAGATCTCAGCAGCAACTGTTGTGGTAACGGTTCCACTTGTTATTATGGTACTCATTTTCCAACGTAGAATTGTTTCTGGTTTAACATCAGGTTCAGTTAAAGAATAGATAAAATAGGAGTGAATTATATGCTTAACGTTACAGTATGGAATGAAAATCGACACGAACAAAAAAGTGAAGAAGTAAGAAGTGTCTACCCGAACGGCATTCATGGAGCGATTGCTGAATTCTTGAAGGAAGACTTCGAAGTGAGAACAGCAACGCTAGACGAGCCAGAACACGGTCTATCAGAAGAAGTATTAAATAGTACCGATGTTCTTCTTTGGTGGGGTCATATTGCTCATGAAGAGGTATCGGATGAAATCGTTGATCGTGTTCATCAACGCGTCCTAGATGGTATGGGTCTAATCGTACTTCACTCTGGTCACTTCTCCAAGATTTTCAAGAAGCTAATGGGAACAGGGTGTGATCTCAAGTGGCGTGAAGCGGATGAGAAGGAAAGAATGTGGGTAATCGATCCTACTCACCCAATTGCAGAAGGACTTGGAGAGACAATTGAGCTTGAAAGAGAAGAAATGTATGGAGAGCATTTTGATATTCCAGCACCGGACGAGCTTGTATTTGTTAGCTGGTTTGAAGGGGGAGAGGTCTTCAGAAGCGGCTGTACATATAAACGTGGTCAAGGAAAAGTGTTCTACTTCAGACCTGGACATGAAACATACCCGACCTATTATCACGAAGATATTCAGCGAGTGATGAAGAACGCTGTTGCCTGGGCCAAACCTACGAGCATAGCAAAACCAGTCTATGGAAATGCAAAACCACTCGAAACCATTACGTCTAAATAATAGAAAGATAGAGGAGGAGAAACTATGAGAAAACTACAAGTTGGTGTTATCGGATGTGGAAGTATTGCAAAGCATCGCCACCTTCCAGAATACGCAGCAAACAAACTAATAGAAATTGCTGCGGTTTGTGACATCGTTAAAACGAGGGCAGATGAAATTGGAGCACTTTATGGTGCAGTTTCTTATGAAAGTGTAGAAGAATTGCTTCAGAACGAACAAATCGATGCAGTAAGTGTATGTACGCCAAACTATTTGCACGCCCCGATTTCCATTGCTGCACTAAAAGCGGGTAAGCATGTTCTTTGTGAGAAGCCGATGGCAACCTCACGAGAAGATGCAGAACAGATGATTGAAGCAGCCCGTGAGAGCGGTAAAAAACTTATGATTGCTCATAATCAACGATTTGTTCCTTCCCACGCAAAAGCAAAAGAGATACTAGCAAGTGGTGAAGTAGGAAAGGTGTATAGTTTCCGCACAGCTTTCGGTCATCCTGGACCAGAAGCGTGGAGCGTTGATGGCAAAGATAGCTGGTTCTTTGAG
Source organism: Bacillus sp. NTK071 (assembly GCF_017303315.1). GTDB lineage: Bacteria > Bacillota > Bacilli > Bacillales > Guptibacillaceae > Guptibacillus. The sequence goes on along the minus strand of NZ_JAFKOI010000009.1, from coordinate 12,375 downwards.
AAAGAGAAAGCATTTATTGGAGCAATGGGAGATCTTGGTGTTCATAAGACAGACCTCATTCGTTATGTACTAGGTGAAGAAATTGTAGAAGTAGGTTCTTTTGTTGAAACGAGTGCAAAGGAATTTGCGACGGTTGATGATAATGCAGTTTGCATCTTGAAATCAGAAAGCGGCATCATTGGCACGCTTGCAGCAAGCTGGGCTTATACAGCGAAAGAAGACAACTCAACTATCATTTATGCAGAGAAAGCCATTCTTCGTCTAGAAGATGATCCAGTGAATTCACTAGTCGTTCAGTATCAAACGGGTGAGGTTGTGAAGTATGAACTTGGTGGAATTCAATCGAATGACGAGGGTGGTCAGTCGAGTTCACATGTTATTAATCGTTTTGTAGATAGTATCGTATCTGATAAAGAGTCACCTGTAAGTGGTCTTGAAGGAATGAAATCACTTCAAGTTGTTCTAGCTGCTCTTGAATCAAATGAAACGAAGAAAATGATTAGTTTGAGGTGATGACGTGACTAAATTACGAATGGGAATTATCGGGTCTGGTGGAATCGCTCAGTCACGTCATATCCCTTCATACCAACAACTCTCCGAACAGGTAGAGTTGTTTGGTGTTTATGATGTTGACTATGAGAGAGCTAAGGAAGCTTCAGTGTTATTTAACATTACAAATGTATACGAGCAAGTTGAAGATATGCTAAAAGAAGTTGATGCTGTAACGATTTGTACGCCAAACAAATTCCACGCTGACCTTGCTGTAGAGGCGCTAAAAGCAGGCGTACACGTTCTTTGTGAGAAGCCTATGGCAATGAACGTAGAAGAGTGTGATCGCATGATTGAAGCGGAAAAGGAGTCAGGTAAGGTCCTTTCAATTGCCTATCATTATCGTTTTATGAAGGAACCGCGCGCAGCACGTCAGGTCATTCAAGCAAAAGAAATTGGTGATCCGATGGTAGCGAGAGTACAAGCTCTTCGCCGTCGTAAAGTACCAGGCTGGGGTGTGTTTACGAATAAGCAGCTTCAGGGTGGTGGAAGCTTAATCGACTATGGCTGTCATTTTCTTGACTTAAGCATGTGGCTTATGGGAAATCCAAAGCCAGTAGAAGTGTCAGGCACAACCTATAATCGATTAAGTAAAACGCCTGAACAAGTTAATTTATGGGGTGCTTTTGATCATGAAACATTCGATGTGGATGATCATGTGACAGCGTATATTAAATTTGATAACAATGTTTCCATGTTATTTGAAACGTCGTGGTCAGCTAATATTGCTGAAGATAAAGAGTCAGTTAGTATTTCTGGTAGCGATGGTGGTCTTGAGGTATTTCCTTTTCAACTGAACAAAGCACAGTATGGCATGCTGTTAAACAGCAGTAGCGAGTGGGTGCCTGGTGAAGAAGATCCAGGTTTGCCACAGGCGGAAAACTTTGTAAACAGTTGCCTCGGTCTTGAGAAACCAATTGTGAGTGCAGAAGAAGCACGAACCGTTTCTCAGGTTATTGAAGCAATCTATGAAAGCTGTGCTACAGGTAGAAGCGTTCAATTGTAATACCATTTTGAAATCATAGGAGTGAGACGATGAAACTCGGCGTATTTACTGTTCTATTTTCGGATAAATCATTTGAAGAGATGCTCGATCATGCGAAAGCATCCGGTCTAAAAGCGGTTGAGATTGGAACAGGCGGCTATCCTGGAGATGCTCATTGTAATCTTGATGAGTTATTGGACAGCGAAGGAAAGCGGTCAGAATATCTTGAAAAGGTACAGGCAAGAGGACTTGAAATTAGTGCTTTTAGCTGTCATGGCAATCCTATTTCTCCAGATAAGGAGTTTGCTGAGAAGTGTCATGATACGTTCGTGAAAACAGTGAAGCTTGCTTCGCTCATGAATGTGCCAGTCGTAAACTGTTTCTCAGGAACACCAGGAGATCATGAGGAGGCTAAGTTTCCGAACTGGCCAGTCACACCATGGCCTGCTGAGTATTCTGATGTGCTGACATGGCAGTGGGAAGAGAAGCTTGTTCCATATTGGAAAGAGTGGGGCCAGTTTGCTAAAGATCATAATGTAAAGATTGGTCTTGAGCTTCATGGAGGTTTCCTTGTTCATACACCGTACACGATGTTAAAGCTTCGTGAGCTGACGTGTGATGCAATTGGTGCAAACCTTGATCCAAGTCATATGTGGTGGCAAGGAATTGATCCTGTCGCAGCCATTAAGATTCTAGGTAAAGAGAATGCCATTCATCATTTCCATGCGAAGGACACGTATATCGATCAGGATAATGTAAACATGCATGGATTAACTGATATGCAACCGTATGGTGAAGTGAAATCACGCGCATGGACGTTCCGATCTGTCGGCTGTGGCCATAGCAATCAGGAATGGTCTAATATGATGAGCGCACTCCGCATGTATGGCTATGATCATGTCGTTAGTATTGAACATGAAGATCCACTTATGTCGATTGAAGAAGGGTTCCAGCGAGCTGTAAAGAACCTTCAATCTGTACTAATTGAAGAACAACCGACTGAGATGTGGTGGGCTTAGAAGTTTAACGAAAACCCCGATTCCTTTTATAGGAGGTCGGGGTTTTTGGTAGGCTTTATTCTGTTTCTTCTTTCCATTCTTTATCAATCAGCATCTTACCTGGCCATGTGTAAGCCATAATTCCTCCATCAGCTGTGATATCTTCACCTGTTACATATGAGCTATCATCTGAAGCGAGGAAGAGAGCTACTTTTGCCATTTCATCAGGTCGTCCTAATCGTCCCATAGGAGTAACCCATTTGTTTGCATCTCTAAATTTCTGGCCCATCTCTTCCTCTTTAGATCCAGCGAGTTTATCAATTAACGGTGTTTCAATTGTACCAGGAGAGATGGAATTGACTCGAATTCCCTGTCTAGCATAATCAATCGCCATCGCTTTCGTGAAATTTGTAATGCCACCTTTTGCTGCGTTATATCCAGAGCGATCAAGGTCTGCTGCTCGACCTGACATAGAAGAGGTGTTGATAATAGAACCACCGTGATCAAGCATAAGTGGAATTAGGTATTTACTTGTTAAGAATGTCCCGCGTAGGTCAACTGAAATAATGCGATCAAATAGTTCAACAGGGTATTCGTGAACTTTACCACCTTCTTGATCCACACCTGCGTTATTGAATAACACATCAATCGTGCCATACTCTTCTTTCACTTGATTCGCGAAACGTGTAACGCTATCTTCATCAGAAACATCTACTTGAAACGGTTTAACGTTGCCGCCGTCTTTGTTTAATTCCTTCGCTGTCGTTTCCAGTTCTTCTTTATTAATATCAGCACATAGAACCGTTGCACCTTCTTTTGAGAAAAGCTCCACTGTTGCTTTGCCTATTCCTGTTGCACCGCCAGTAATAACGGCAACTTTGTTTTGTAGTCTATTCATGACACATTCTCCTCCTTAAAATCTTATATCAACTAGTATGACTAGTACCCGCTATCTCGAAAGAATAATCCTTTGAAAATTATCAGTGTGAAATTAATTTTCATGGAAAATAGTGGACTTATTGTAAACTATTTTTCATATCTCAAGTGCTCTCCTGGTGATAGAATTAACGTATTAATTCTTGTTATGGGGGGATATACTTTGTTTTTATTAAAGATACGTGAAGAAGATTCAGGTGATCTTGAAACGGAGAGTATTGAGGTGCGCTATCGTGCTAATGTTGAATTCAAGAAACAAACGTTAGCCTATTCAAACAAACCTGGTCGTTATGAAATTTCATTACATGGAGATTCTGGTGAATCTATACTTACGACTAAAGTTGGACTTGGCTGGTAATACATATCAAGAAATGCTTCTGTAACTAAAAGCGGAAGTCATCGTTTTGATGAATAATTGTATATAGGAAAAAAAGAGTGCGTTTACGATTATGTAAATGGTATCGACCCCCAAAAGTTAGAGTAGAAAACTAACTTTTGGGGGTGTTTTTGTTAGCTAAAGGAGAGGCGTCATTTCCTCTCCAAATAGCGATGTGTTGGTTTTTATAACAATTTCAAAAGCAAATCAAAACAATAATATCTACGAAAACAGCCAATTATAAAGAAGCTACTTAATTCCCATTTGCAACGTAGCAATAGCAGTTCAAACATATTCATTTCTTGCAGGGATGTTAACTGCTGGGCGCTTAAGAGAACGTTAAAGTAATAACAAAAATCGCACTGTGGATTCACAGTGCGATTTTGAATGTATGATTACCTTTAGTGTGAAGAATGGAAGAGGTTGTCTTTAACAGATTTCCAATCCGGTTTAGGTGTTTCTTTTAAGCTATGGAATAGGGAATACCCAAGACCTGCAGCCATGACTATGATAAAAATAATTTCGTCCATAACTATCCCTTCCTCGCGTTTAAATTACTTCTTCTTATCGAATAAGCTTGTACTGTGAAGTGGTTGAACTTTCGCATCTGGATCCATATAGGATTTTGCATTATTAACAGCGGTTGGTGCTTCACCAAATCCAGAAGCGATCAGTTTCACTTTGCCATCGTATGTAGCTACGTCACCTGCAGCGTATATACCAGCAATATTCGTTTCCATTTTGGAATTAACAACGATCGAGTTCTTCTCGATGTCGAGACCCCATTCTTTAATTGGTCCAAGAGAAGAGATGAAGCCGTAATTCACAATAACAGTATCGACGTCTTTCGTGATCGTTTCTTCCCCTTTAACTTGCTCAAGTACAACCTGGTTAATTCGTTCACCATCTCCAATGAACTCGCTTATATTATAAGGAGTTTGGATGTTTACGGATGAATTCATTAGTTGCTCAACACTGTGTTCATGTGCTCTAAACTTATCACGGCGGTGAATGAGCGTTACTTCTTCAGCGATTGGTTCGAGCATATTAGCCCAGTCTACGGCGGAATCTCCACCACCAGCAATGAGGACCTTCTGGCCAGCGAATCTAGTTAGGTCATTCACGAAATAGTGAAGGTTTTTCCCCTCATAGTGATCTGCGCCTTCTACTTTAAGACGACGAGGTTGGAAGGCGCCAACGCCTGCAGTAATAATAACCGCGCGTGTGTAATGCTCCTCACCTGTATTAGAACGCAAATAAAGTGAGCCATCGTCAAGTTTCTTTACTTCTTCAACAGATTGCTCTAGAACGACTTCCGGATTAAATTGGTTCGCTTGCTCTTTTAAATTATCGACAAGATCTTGAGCGAGTACTTTCGGAAAGCCTGCAACATCATAAATATATTTTTCAGGATAAAGAGCAGAGAGCTGCCCTCCAAGCTGTGGCATACTTTCGATAATTTTGACGCGAAGCTGGCGCATACCACCGTAGAATGCAGTGAATAATCCGACAGGACCCCCGCCAATAATCGTAATATCATAAAGTTCTTGCTGGTCTGTCATTGTCAGTCCCCCTTGAATTTAATCGTTGTGCTTTCATTATTATAATCATAATAAAAACGGAACTAAACCCCTAACGTGAAAACACGCCTGAAGTTTCATTATAAGGGTTGAAAAACAAAATAAAAAAGAATATGATTAAAATTGAGCGTCAGATTTGAAATATTTATGACAAAGTGCGTGCTAGATATCTTCTTTTGGTCTAGAACGTGAAATCCTTAACAATGTCTCTCGATCTATCCTATTATTTTCTATTATATGAGGGATAATATCCTTATTCTTAACGTTTTATGACGTTTCACGGTTGGACACTTAAGGGAAATCCCTAACTATGTCCTAAAAAATATCGGTAAAAGGTGGATGTGATACTAGTGAGTAGGCCCAAAATTGCAATCTTAGGTGCAGGTTACGGCGGTATTATGACAGCGGCTCGTCTTCAAAAAGAAATGGGTACAAACGAAGTTGAAGTAACGCTTGTAAACAAGCATGACTATCACTATCAAACAACATGGCTTCATGAGCCAGCAGCAGGCACAATGCATCATGACAAAACACGAATTATGATTAATGACGTTATTGATGCTAACAAAATCAATTTTGTTAAAGATACAGTTGTAGAAGTAAAGCCTGATGAGAAACGCGTGATTCTCTCAAACGGTGAGCTCGAATATGACTATCTTGTACTTGCTCTAGGTTTCGAACCGGCAACGTTTGGTATTAAAGGTCTTAAGGAAAATGCATTCAGCATTCGCAGTGTGAACTCTGTTCGCAAAATCCGTGAGCACATTGAATACCAATTCGCAAGCTATAACAACGAAGCAGAGCGTCGTGATGATCTTCTAACAATTATCGTTGGTGGTGCAGGATTCACAGGAATTGAATTCGTAGGTGAGCTTGCAGAGCGTGTTCCTGAACTTTGTAAAGAGTTCGATATTCCACGTGACCGTGTAAAGATCATTAATGTCGAAGCATCTCCTACGGTTCTTCCAGGGTTTGATGAAGAGCTCGTTGAATATGCGATGAACCTTCTTGAGCGTAAAGGCGTTGAATTCCGTACGAACACAATGATTAAAGAAGTAACAGAAGATGGCGTTATCCTTGGTGAAGACGAAGAAGTAAAATCTGCAACTGTTGTTTGGACAGGTGGCGTTCAAGGTAACTCTATCGTTGCGGATTCTGGCTTCGAAACGAACCGTGGTCGTGTACCTGTTCGCAAAGACCAGCGTACGCCTGATTACGATAACGTTTTTGTTGTAGGAGACTGTGCGCTTCTTATCAACGAAGAAATTAATCGTCCATTCCCTCCAACTGCGCAGGTAGCGATTCAAGCAGCTGGAACGGTTTCCAAGAACCTACTTAACCTTGTACGTGGTAAGGAGCTTGAAAGCTTCACTCCGGATATTAAGGGAACAGTAGCTTCACTTGGTAAAGGTGAAGCAATCGGTAAAGTTGGAAACAAGAAGCTTTACGGTTCAACAGCTTCAGCTATGAAGAAAATTATCGACAACCGTTATTTATTCATGCTGGGTGGACCAGGGCTTGTCTGGAAAAAAGGTAAACTAAAGTTATTTTAAGATTGCAGGATAAAGAGGGCAAAGACATTATGTCTTTGCCTTTTTCATACTTTACAAGAGTCATGCATTTTTTTTGGAATGACAGTACTAGAAAAACAAAGGCTATCGCCAGAAAGGAAATGGCGATATGCCAGTTTTTCTAATCTATTCAAAGGAATAGGGGCTATGGTACAGCTTATGTTCGAACGATATCGAATATGCCAGGGAGGAATCGATCTTGACTGAAAGAGGAAAGGTTTGGCTTGCCGCTGCTGGTATTGTTGAATCTGAGGGGAAATACCTTGTTGTAAAGAAGAAATACGGTGGATTGAAGGGGCAGTGGTCGTTTCCTGCAGGCTTTGTAGATGCAGGTGAAACAGTAGACGAAGCTGCGGTCCGTGAAGTATTTGAAGAAACAGGTATTATTGCAGAGACGGTAAGTATTGCAGGAATTAGGTCAGGTGTTATTTCGAATGAGGTAAGTGATAATTTAATTGTATTTCATATGCGAATGGTTGGAGGAACACTAGCGTCAGAGGCAACTGAGATTGAAGAGAGCTCTTTTCGAACAAAGCAAGAGCTACTAACAGACGCTGCAACCTCTTCTATGATTCCTCCTTTTTTAAATGGATTGCAGGAATTCATCACCGAAATGAACCCTGGAGCTCAGTTCGGCTACACCTCCTATAAATTGTTATCAAATCAGAGTAATGATTAGATAAAGGACGAAATATTCTGATAATATAATATGTATCCGCTTACACAAGCAATCACGAGCAAATTTGGGGTTTTTCTTTTTCAATGATTCTTGGTATATTATCAGAAAATTGAAACAAAAGGAGTGGTTGAATTGAGAAGACAGCAGGATAAAGGGAAAGCAACAGACTGTCCTTATTGCCAGGGGAAGGGGTATTTTCAACTGCTTCTAGGCGGATCAGAAACATGTGATAGCTGTTCGGGAAGTGGGGCAAAAGCATAATCCAACAAGCTAAGCGCAGATTGCGCTTAGCTTTTCTGTTGGAACCGTTCACCTCCCGTTCATTGACTAACTGGAAAGAATCCAGTAAACTAACAATGATTAAACGGGGGTGAAGTAATGGCTATTCCACAGCTGATTATCTCAATGCTATTATTTATTGTACTTTTCTTTGGAATCGGATTTCTGCTTAACATGCTGCTACGTTCAACATGGATCATGGCGGTTGTCTATCCAATTATTGTTATTATGATTATTGATAACGTTTCATTTTTCCAATACTTCTCAATGCCAGGTACTGCCTTTAAAGCGTTGGGTACTGATCTTCTCTCACTTGGTAGTGCAGACGCGATTATCTTATCAGCAGGACTTGTAGGAGCTGTATTTGCAGGCGTTGCCATACGCATGCTTCGTGTTAGAGGTTATCAAATGTTCTAAAAGCTTCGCCAATAGCTGGCAGAAGCTTTTTTTATTTGTCTAAATATTGGTGGGTACCATATTAGTATGTGTTCACTAGAATCATTTTTAGCTAGACGAGCTTGATCCACTCGTAAATTGATGAATAGCTTCACTGTTCTCTGGAAATGAATAGACCATGAGAGGAGTGAAGAACGTGCGTGTTTTTGTGCTGATGATAAAAGGCTTGTTTTTCACAGGTCTATTTGCAGCAGCTTTGTTATCAACTTATTTATTATTATCCGGTGTGTCGCTAAACGAGGCGACAAAGTGGATGTTTCGAGATCAGGCTGTACTAAGCGAGGAAGACAAACCTCAAAGTCTTGATACATCTCAAGATTGGACACAGTATCCTGCACATAAAGTGACGGCAACAGGATATACTGCTGGAAAAGAGTCAACGGGTAAGACACCAGATCATCCTGCATACGGCATAACGTATTCCGGTGTGAAAGTAAAACGAGATCTTTATTCGACAATTGCAGCAGATACTTCTGTTTTTCCAATTGGAAGTGTATTGTTTATTCCTGAATATGGATTTGGTGTTGTCGCAGATACAGGAAGTGCTATAAAGGGTGATCGAATTGATCTGTACTACGATACGGTTCAAGATGTGTATGAAGAATGGGGTAAAAAGACGCTTAATGTGTACCTTATTCAAAAAGGGAAGGGTACGTTAACAGAAGAAGCGCTGCAATTAATGAATGAGGAAGAATCGATGCAGGTTTTCAGGCAAGAGCTTCTGAAAAAGGTAGAATAAAAGTAGGTATGATTCTATATGTATAATGAAAAAGTAAACGACGGAGGCAGCCTCCGTCGTTTTGTTGTATGTGATTAGGTGAGAAGGAATGAATCTTCGCCCTCATATGCCGGATAGCGATCAGGGTGAAGAATGGCAGCAAGCTTGATGAGACCTGTGATAAGACGTGGAGATGGTCTACAGTATAGCCACTCTTCGAGAACATGGATAGGACAATCATTGAGCTTCTCCCATCCTTCTCGCTTCTTCACAATTGCAGGATTCACTTTATTCTTCCTTACTCCAACCCAAGCAAGGCATATATGGTCAGGCTTCCGGTTCACAACATCGTTCCAATCTGTTTGAACGGATGCAAGCTCGACATCACGGAAACAATTCTTAGCACCAGCGAGTTCACTGATTTCAGTAAGCCAGTTCGTTTGGCCAGGAGTAAAAATAGGCTTCGGCCACCATTCCCAGTAGATTTCAGGCTTGCTTTCAATCGAATCACTGATTTCTTTATATTCTTGAATGACTTTCTTAAAACGTTGCGATAAGGAGCGCGCTTCCTTTTGTTTATTCGTTAACTCGCCAAGTGTAACAACATCATCACAAATATCTTCAAGAGAATTTGGATTCAAAACCGTATAAGAAAGCCCTAATTGATCGAGGGCCTCAATGTTTTTCTCCATACCAGGCACGCTTAGAGAAGCGAGAATAAGGTCTGGTTTCAATTCTTCCACTTTATTCATATCAATTGAAAGGTCGGGACCTAGTCGCGGTAATTCCGTTATTTGTTCTGGCCAATCTGAGAAATCATCAACGCCAACGAGTTGATCCGCGATTCCTAGAAAAGCACAAAGTTCCGTATTGCTTGGACAGAGAGAAACAATTCGCATCAATGGTCTCCTTTCTAACCAATTTGAAGGGCATAATAAAGAATAATAGTAGCGATAATACCGAGTAAACCACCTACAAGAACTTCGATCGGTTTATGACCTAAAAGTTCTTTTAATTCTTCAATTTTTTCTCGTTCTTGCTTTTGTTGCCAGTTCTTCGCTTCTGATACAAATCTATTGAAATTCAGAACAAGCTGGTTTAGAACGATTGCCTGTTCTCCAGTTTGTCTTCTAACACCTGTAGAATCAAACATCACGATAATACTAAACATGGCCGCTACTGCAAAAACGGGCGAGTCAAGTCCAGCTTCAAGCGCGACACCTGTTGCGAGCGCTGTGGTGGCAGCAGAATGAGAACTTGGCATCCCACCTGTAGAATTGATTAGCGACCAATTGATTTGTTTTGTCGCAACAAAATAGATTGGTACTTTAAGAAATTGGGCAAAGAAGACGCCAAATAACGCTGCCCAGAGTGGGAAGTTAAACAAAATATCCATGAGTGACAACATCTTCCTTTCTAAACTGATCCTATGTGTGGTTTACCCTAAGTTACTCCAGTCCAATCGAGTGAGAGAGCTTATGTAAAACCGATAACGCTTAACCCTTTTACGCAGATCAAACGAGTATTGCAACAGAAATTATCAGTCAATTATACCATATTGTGTAGACTCTGTACTTTAATGTCCTAAGAATTTGCTGATTTATCTGAACTCAGAACAACATCAGGTGATTCCATTGACACAATTACTCCAGCATGTTAACTTATTAGTGATTTACCAAACTAAAGGATTAGTTGAAAGGTTGTTACGTTATGAATGCCGTTATTATAGCTGTTCTAATCATGCTAGGTCTAAGCCTATTTCGCATACATGTTGTTATTTCTCTTGTCATAGGAGCGATTGCTGGAGGCTTACTTGGCGGTTTGTCTCTTGACGATACGATTAACGCATTTAGTTCTGGGCTCGGAGGCGGAGCCACCGTTGCTCTAAGCTATGCTTTACTTGGAAGCTTTGCTGTAGGTCTGACCCGTACTGGGTTACCAGAACTAATTGTCGATCGTGCACTTAAATTAGTTAATCGCCAGGGAGGCGATCGTAAGAAAGGACTAGCAAAGGTTCTCATTCTATTCATTATTCTATTGATTTCATGTTTCTCGCAAAACCTTGTTCCAGTTCATATTGCCTTTATTCCGATTCTTATTCCACCGATCTTACAAGTATTAAATGAACTTGGTATTGATCGGAGGGCGGTAGCCTCAGTACTAACATTCGGTTTAACTGCACCATATATTCTGCTACCTGCTGGTTTCGGGAAAATATTTCATGAAATTCTGCAGTCTAATATGGCGGATAGTGGAATGGAGATCGAATTATCTTCCATCCCAACTGCTATGCTACTACCAACAGCGGGCTTAGTAGTTGGCCTACTGATTGCCGTATTCATTTCATACCGTGGTCAGAGAACGTACAAACAGCTTTCTATTTCTCAGGAAGAATTTCCAGAGAAACACGTTTATTCGAGACGCTCAATTCTTTTTGCTGCCATTTCTGTCATCGTTACCCTAGCAGTGCAGATTCCGACTGAGTCGATGATTCTCGGTGCGCTTTCAGGAATAATTGTCCTTTATGTAACAGGAAGTATTCGCCTAAAAGAATCTGAAGCTGTCTTAACAGAAGGTATGAAGATGATGGCTTTTATCGGTTTTGTTATGCTTGCGGCTAATGGTTTTGCAGAAGTACTAAGACAAACAGGAGACGTACAAACTCTTGTTACACAGGCATCTGGTATTATCGGTGATAATAAAGCCCTCGCTGCACTACTTATGTTAATTGTTGGCTTGTTCATTACGATGGGAATCGGCTCATCCTTTTCAACCATTCCGATTATTGCAGCCATTTATGTACCTCTTGCAATGGAGCTTGGATTTAGTCCAATGGCGACCATTGCACTTGTTGGAACAGCAGCTGCTCTTGGTGACGCAGGATCACCTGCATCCGATAGTACGCTTGGACCAACTTCAGGATTGAATGCTGATGGACAACACAATCATATTTGGGACACAGTTGTCCCGACGTTCCTCCATTACAATATTCCATTGATCTTATTTGGTTGGATTGCAGCAATGATCTTTTGATTTAACGAACACAGGGGGTGTTTCCCCTGTGTTTTTTATGTTGTGCTTTTTTCATAAACATTTTCGATGAGAGTAGTGGTTGATTTCCGCTCCAGGAGGCTCACCTGTCCCGCTAATCCCGCAGGAGCATTCCTGTGAGAACAGAATGAAGCCTATTGCATAAAAAAGGACCCTCCGTTATGATGCAGGTGCTAACCAATAGCCCATAACTAAGG
>NZ_JAFKOI010000099.1 GCF_017303315.1 Bacillus sp. NTK071 | reverse complement strand
CCTGCGCCAGTTCGGTCACGGTGGCCAGCTGCTGGCCGCGCCGGGCGCGGGCCATCGAGGCGATCTCGTCAGCGGCGGCAAGGCGGCGGCGCTGGATATCCTCGCGCTGGATGGCGGCCTGAAGGTCGTAGAACGCCTGCGTCACATCGTGGATCAGCGTCTGATGCGCGCCGATGAAATTGACGTTGCTGGCGAAAGACAACTCTTGCGCGCCCTCTCTGAGCGCCGAGCGCCGCCCGAAATCGAAAAGCAGCCATTGCACCG
>NZ_JAFKOI010000098.1 GCF_017303315.1 Bacillus sp. NTK071 | reverse complement strand
GCCGAACAGGATCATCAGGATCGACGGCGGGATGAGCGAACCCAGCGTGCCCGAGGCCGCGACCGAGCCGGTGGCCAGCGCCTTGTCATAGCCCGCGCGCACCATTTCCGGCACGGCGATGCGCGACATCGCAGCCGCTGTCGCCACCGATGATCCCGACGCCGCCGCGAACAGAGCCGAGGCGCCCACCGTCGAACAGGCCAGCCCGCCGGGCAGCTTGCGCAGCAGGATGCGCATCGCCTTGAACAGGCCGCTCGTTAGCCC
>NZ_JAFKOI010000097.1 GCF_017303315.1 Bacillus sp. NTK071 | reverse complement strand
GGGCGCGGTCTCGCGGCAGGTGGCGCAGCTTGAAGGACAGCTGGGCGTGGCGCTGGTCACGCGCGGCGCGCGCGCCGCGCGGCTCACCGAGGCCGGCGCCGCCTATGCCCGCGCCGTGCGCTCGGCCCTCGACACGCTGGGACAGGGCGCGATGGAGGCGCTTGGCCAGACGCCCGAACCCGGACTGCATCTGGCGATCCTGCCCACCTTCGGCACCCGCTGGCTGATGCCGCGCATCCCCCGCTTCGTGCGCCGCCACCCCGA
>NZ_JAFKOI010000096.1 GCF_017303315.1 Bacillus sp. NTK071 | reverse complement strand
ACCCCGGAGTTCTGATAACCATCGCTCTTCATGTCCTTGTCCTCGGTGTAGAATGTGTAGCCGTTGATATCGTACGCCTCATAGGCCATCAGGTTGTGCTCGACGCCCTGTGACAAGGCGAATATGAGTTTTTCTTCCGCGGAAGAATCCTCATGTAAAGGGTACGACAGAAGCTTCTCCTTGAACCAACGCGTGAAACATGAGTTGTGCTCTTTGATTATATATCCGTCCGTCCTCTGTTGGCCTCGGTCATTGTACGTCTTC
>NZ_JAFKOI010000095.1 GCF_017303315.1 Bacillus sp. NTK071 | reverse complement strand
CGCGCTGATGGGCCTGCCGGGCACCAAGCTGGAAGACATCCGCCATGTCCGCGCCCATCTGGTGCTGATTCCCCAGGCGCGCGGGTTCCTCAAGCGCCACGGCATCAGCGCCGATGCCGCCGCCGACAGCGCTGGCGCGGCTGCGGAACTGGCCAAAGAGCGCAGCCCGCACGAAGGCGTGCTGGCCAGCGAACTTGCCGCGCAGATCTACGGGCTCGATGTGCTCGCCACAGATATCGAGGACAACCACCACAACACGACCCG
>NZ_JAFKOI010000094.1 GCF_017303315.1 Bacillus sp. NTK071 | reverse complement strand
CTCATTTTTCTCTCCTGCTTTAATCAGGGTTACCTGCTGGCCATTAAGTTTGCCGGCAAGGTCAAGCATTTCCTCTTTTGCCATCTCAAAACGGCTCTTTCCTCCGTGTTCAGCCGACATAGAGGCGGATGGGTCTATAATGATGATTAAATGTTCTCCTTTTAAAGAATCTTCAAGCCAAAATGGGCGCACAAGGGCCAGCATCAATAAGATCAGAGCCAATAATTGCAGCCAAAATAATAGATTCTGCTGAAGATTTTTCAG
>NZ_JAFKOI010000093.1 GCF_017303315.1 Bacillus sp. NTK071 | reverse complement strand
AAGGCTCATTAGTACGAACAATTTTTCTTCCAATGTTGTTGCCTGATTCATTCGAAAACGCATTAGCTGCGTCGCGTGCAAGTCCAGAACAACAAAATCGGCTTCTTTCCCGACATTGAGGTTGCCTATCTGATCATCCAGATGCAGCGCGCGGGCGCCGCCTAGTGTGGCGAGGAACAGTGATTTAAGCGGGTGCAACTTCTCTTGTTGCAACTGCATGATTTTGTACGCTTCGCTCATGGTTTGCAGGATAGAGAAACTGGT
>NZ_JAFKOI010000092.1 GCF_017303315.1 Bacillus sp. NTK071 | reverse complement strand
CGCGCTGTAGGGTTTCGCGCCATAGGGTTTGGCGGGACGGTCGCCCTTGTCGGCGTCGCGGTTTCCGAATTCCCGGTTCCCGAATTCCTTGTTTGCGGGGCGCGGTTTGCGCGGGGCGTCTCCGTCTTCACGGCGCGGCTTGTAGGGGCGGTCGCCATCGGGGCGCGGGCCGCGCGCCTTGTAGCCGCCGTCACCCTCTTCGCGGCGGGGCTTGAAGGGGCGCTCGCCGTCCTTGCGGGGGCCGCGCGATTTGAAGCCGTCGCCA
>NZ_JAFKOI010000091.1 GCF_017303315.1 Bacillus sp. NTK071 | reverse complement strand
GAAGTTCGAAGCCCTCGGTCTTTTCCGGCGCGATCGACGGACGGTCGACAGAGATCCCGAGCACCCGCTCATAGGCGCGCATCCCGCCCGATATCTGCCACGCCAGAAGGTCGAGCATCAGCTCGGTCTGCGCGGCCGCGCGGCGCTGCAGAGCGGCAAGGCGGATCTTCGCGAGATCTTCGAGCAGGTTGTTCGGCAGGGCCTTGGCCTCGACCTTGACCGCGCTGTCGCCGCCCTCGCCTGCGCCCGAGTTACCGGGCCTGTC
>NZ_JAFKOI010000090.1 GCF_017303315.1 Bacillus sp. NTK071 | reverse complement strand
CCTGAGCGACGCCAAGCGCTGGGACCTGCGCGCGGAGAATCCCGAACGGGATTCGCGCCGCTATCCGACGCTCGAGCTCGACAGCGACCTGACGGGCGACCGGATCCGCGAAAGCGTCAGCCGCGCGGGAATGCTGTCGGTCTGGGAGATGCCCGCCTTCATCCGCGCCCTCGACCGGGCCGGATTGTCGTCGCGCACCCACCGGGCGCAATTCCAGTCCGAACTGGCCCTGCCGACGCTGATGGCAGCGATGCTGCTGGTGGGC
>NZ_JAFKOI010000008.1 GCF_017303315.1 Bacillus sp. NTK071 | reverse complement strand
AATACCCACATTATCTTCCTTCCTTAGAATATTCTTCTAGGAAGGATAACGTTTAAAGGCGGAGTATCAAAAACAATTAGCTTAGCTTGACGGCTATGGGGACAGGTACCTCGTCCCACTAAAGAAGTAAGCGTCAAAAATAATACCCACCTTCTTTGGAAGATGGGTATCCATTATGATTTAAGTAGTTTTGACTGAAGATAACATTCCGATGGCAGTTCTTTGGACCAGGTGAGTATTGCGGAACGAAAAAGCCACTTGTGCAATGTTTTGAGCCACTAATTGCGGAGAATAAAGCCAGTTAATGCAAAGAAGAGAGCCACCGGTTAGACGGCTATGGGGACAGGTACCTCGTCCCAATCAGTGAAGTAGGACAAGAAAATGATCCACTTGATTACGGCCAGTGAAATATACCACTAATGACAGTCTATTTACCACCTAGTGACAAGAAATGTATCAGCAAATGCCAAGCTGTTTACCACTATGCCTAAGTATTGCGGAACGAAAAAGCCACTTGTGCGGAATTATGAGCCATCAATTGCGGAGAATGGAGCCAGTGAATGCATAGAAGAGAGCCACTAAATTTCACCAGAGACTCTCTTCTTTAATATGGTCAACGAGGAGCGACGGGCATGGGGAAATAGGCACCTGTCCCTACGTCCCTTTACTTCAAGGTTATTAACCATTCTGCAAGTTTAGATGCATCTTCTTCAGAGATTAATCCACCTGGCATGCCGCTCCCCTTGCCATTAACAATTATTTCTTGAATTTCTTCTTGTGAATACTTACCTCCAATATTCAATAAACGAGGTCCCACAGCGCCTTCTAAGTTACTTCCGTGACAACTTATACAGCTTTGTTGAAGGATATAGCTTGCTTCTTCGTATATATCAGAAGGAGAAGGTTCCTCATAAGAATAGATCTCTTCACTCGTTGTAACTTCAAATGGCTGAGCATCTTCAAACTTTCCATTTATAGAATCGACATATTCCAGTCCCTCTTCCCCGAACTGATAAATATCTACAGCAGGAAGACGGCCTCCTGTTTCATATAAGAATTCTACCCATCCATCTTGATCTATATCATAGATAAAAAGAGAAGCATTAGATTCTGCATCAACGGAAATACCAGTTTCTTGATCATTAATCTCTATTTTAATCTCTACTTGTTCATTTAGATATTCATCATCTCTCATAGGTCCGCCCTTAAACGTAATGGTATCCATTGTACCGTCACCGTTCAAATCTATCTCCTTATTCAAGGAGAAGTCCCAAATACTCTGGGGAGATAGGGTGAAAACGTCTGAAGTTATGGTTTCACTCACGTTATCAGACTCATTGGTCGCGTCTAGATATTCAATCGATTCTACCTCGCTCTTAAGAAATTTCCACTGGCCGTTTTGCTTTTTTAGAGTATGTATGAGGATGCTCTTATTGTCTCTGAAATCAGCCCCCTCTAACAATGTGGTAGTTTGAGTTAGGCGAACCTTTGCTTCATTTTCATTAATAGATAAAAACGTCATCCCAGTTACTTCTTGATTTAAGTCAAATTCATCAAACATGGTACTTAGCAATTCCAAGGTTTGATTGTAATCATCTTCAGAGGAGCTGTCTTTGTATATCGTACTCATATAGGAGTCGATATCTTCATCTTGTAGGGCTTGAATATTATGGTCAATCAGTTTAGAGATATCAACTTTATTCATTTCCACACCATTAGAAGGTGAGGATATGTCTAACTTTGTGTTAGCATTCGTTTGTTCTTGACCTGGTAAGGTAAGAGGAGGTATATAGGTTAGGATTAATACACTTATTATTCCATAGGCCACCATCATTCCTACTGAAATCAAAAGAGACCTCCAACTTCTACCACCTTTAGTCCGGATATCATCTATTAAATTGTTAATGGTTGCGTTCCTTGCCTTAAGTTGTTTGATTCGCTTCAGGGCAAACTTTTTATAGGTGTAATTTCCTGAAACCCCTAATGAAAAAGCTATACCCCATGATAATGCAGCATCTATACGCCACCCATCTATACCCGATAAAGCCACAATAACGTCGATCAAGATAAACAATGCTGCGATTATGAGAATAGTAGAATACATTTTTCGATAGCCTAACCAAAAAAGTCCTCCGAAGAAAGCTGCCCAATTCCAAGATTTTTTTCCTTTCTTCCATTTCTCCAAATAATAATCCTGTTTTTCTTCACCAACAAAATACAGTAATAATTCTTCATCTTCAATCGTTTCTTGATTAGAAAAATCTGTTTCTAAAGGAGAGTTGTTTATTTCTTGTTTGTTGCTTAGAGTGGGATGTTCGATACGATTCCCACAAGAAGAGCAAAATTGACTTCCATCTTGCAACTGTTGTCCACAATTGGCACAGAACATGTACTCACCTCTTGTATAGTTATATATTACTATTATACAGTTAAAAAAAGGAAAAAGAACGCAATTTTTTATATAACTTTAGTACTATTTTAGTCTATTTCGGTTCATTAAGAGTTTTAAAGAGAAAAGACTATTTTTTCTGGAATTAGGGGAAGGACCCTTTCATTCACTTTAAGTTATATAAATTTAATATATATATTTGGGTAACAATTTTTTAATTAGTTGATCTGCTTTTCTTTTTTCGTGTAAGCGAGTGCATTAGAAGACCCTCCTGATGATTCCCTCTCAAATAAAGTGTATATGAAAATAATTAAAGGTTATTCCGGTATTGTATGGAATTTTTATTATAGGAAAATAGACCCCCGAATAAAAGAGTTGCGATAATAATTAAATGGGGGTTATCAAAATATATTAATGAAATGGGGGATTTAACATCTATCGTTCTTTATAATGAACGATGTTCAATAGAGATAAAATAGTCTATAGGTAATGGAGGGGTTACGAAATGGAAACTGGATGGAGAATGAACAACGAACAATATCAGAAGTTATTATCTTATATAGGGTGTGGAAATTTCCCTGAAGCGGATATAATTTTTTTCGGAAACGAAGAAGGGACTGGAGGAAATACTGTAGAAGCGAATGTTGAGGCAAGGTGTCAGTATTATGGTAGAGATGAAGATGAAAATTACTTGAATTGTATTGACCGTGAAGACTGGACAAAAGGCTTCTGGGAACCTTCTGCAAGTAAAGGTGCTGCCAAAGTTAATAAATACTTAAATGAACATGGGAAAGAGGTTAATGAAAATGATTTTACCAAAGGAACATTTTTACCAACTATAGCCAGGATGTGTCTTGCCATTGAGGGTAATGAATCTATAGACTATTGGTTTCCTAAGGATGGAGATGAAAAGGCTGGTGCAAGAGATATAATCAAAAGCTATATTGTGGAGAGCCTATTCGAGCCGAAGGAAGGAGTACAAACAGCCCTAGCTGATTGGCGCCCTCTTCCTCGACCGAATGAAGGGTGGTGGGGGAAAGAGTACTGGAATATTTATCATGACGCATCTAATAGAAATCCATATTTAAAGGCTTTTAATCAAAAGAATATGAGAAATGAATGTTCTAATCACTTTAGTGATTACAAAATAGATGCTGAAGTAAGGAGTAACATTCTACAAAATGCATTTACCACATTTCCAGCCAAAATTATTATTGGGCTAGGGGGAGTTGAGTACAAAAGAGGGATATTTGAAAAGATATTTCCCGGAATCGAGTTTCTAGAAATACCAGGTCTTGAAGAAATAACTGATATGAAAAATTTTAAAGGTGAAATTACTATTAATCACAAAACGGTACATATATTTTTATTACCATATCCAGGTACGGGGTATGGTTTTGATAATAATATTAATATGTATAAGTTCTTTTCTAGAGTTATAGAAGAACATATCAATCCAATAGTATCTAAAGGGAAAAATGTAGAGACTGACTTGCAAATGGCATACAATTTAGCTTCTAAAAGTGAGAATGAAATGATTTCTGACTCCTTTAGGTTCATCGAGTCAAAAGAAGCAATCGAAATATGTAGGGCTATAATGATAAGGACACTTAATAATCACACAGATTCTGTAAAGGAAACTGAATATGTTAAAGGATATAATCTTAATGTTAAGTACCCAGCATTAGATTTTGGGATTAGTTGCAGCCATGTAGATCAAAAGTGGTGGAATCGACTTTGGTTTGAAGATCCACAAGAAAATGGAAATGTATATTGTGAGTTTAATATAGGCTTTGAAGGGTTAAGGCAACAAGCATGTTTTGCTGAACGAGAAGGGCAATTGTTTTTACTTCACCGGGGTACCAAAGTTGCAGGAATGAATATAATTGAACGTTATCCAGAAGAAGATACAATGATTATAAGGGGAGCAAAAAGAATAGTAATAGGTGAAATCACATCCAATCATTTCCCAATTCAAATAGCAAAATTTATAGGGAACGTGAGAAGACTGAGGGATTAATTTATCGTTCGTAATTCAATAAATTAGAAAAAGGAATGGATAATCAAAGAAATGGATAATCAAAGAAATACTAGAAAAATAATTATTTGTTCAGTTGGTTTCTCTGTTTTATGTAAGCAATTGAATCAGCAGAACCGTCCCGGTGATTCAAAAGCGAATGTGGATTCACTTAAAGAGCAGGATGAAGCGATCACAAGATCTTAAAGAAGGGGTAGTCATTATAAGTGAAAGTCTATGAATCTTCAACCTTATTTGAAACGATGTCGACAAGAAAAAGGGAATACGAGACGCTACGAGAACAGTTGCTCACCCTTCAAAAGGCTTTTCAAAGTATCGTAGAACTTGATGAAGCCCTTAAAGGCAAAGGTGCTGTAGCGATTAAAGGGTTTTATCAGGCTCAACTTGATGTGTTAAGTTTATGGCTTCAGCTTGTTGATCGAAATATCTCTTTTTTTAGTGAGATTCCTGAAAGGGCTGCGTCAAAAAATCTTGAAAATGAAACCGTTGAGCTGCCTTTTTTAGAAGAGGAGCTATCGAATAGCGAAAGTAGAGCGAGAGAGATGATTGCTGATCAGCAGGAAGATTTGCAACGGATTTTCGATCGCATCAGCGATATTCAACCACTACATGTTTTTTCTCGAAACGAAGTCGATCAACAACTTGATGAAGCAAAGATGAAACGAGAAAAGACGATTGAGAGCGTTGAACAATTTGATGAAGAATTAACGAGTAAGTACACGATGTTGGAAAGTGATGAGCAGGTCCTAACCGCTTTGTTCAGTGAACTAATGAATGCCTCCACTCAGGGGAGTCAGGTTTCATCGATCTACTATGATGCGGCATCTTTTCATTCGAGTGATATTTATTCGGCGATTGCTGCGAGCCAAGCAGAAGCGGCTAGCGTGAAGAAAGAGCACACTTCACAGGAAGTTAAGTCGGCTATGGAGGAAAATGAGAATCCTTTTATTAAATCGGTTAATAGTTTTAAAGAGATTGGTACTGATTTTTGGGCTGGCTTTCAAGAGCGTGGCGAAAAGAAAATGGATTCTCTCTATGACTTTGGTAACTACCTTACCTCCGGATTGTTCGACGGCGTAAGAGGTGCTGTTAGTGCAATGGACGAACGATCTGATAAAGCTATGGATTCACCTTATGACTTTGTGAACTACTTGACGAGTGGTGGAGCGGATCTTGTGAAAGGTGCAGTAAATCCTGAAGACGATTTTTCGAAAGAGCATTGGTTGAGTAGTTTTGGGCTGGCATCGATGGTTGCTGGGGCGAAGGTTGGTGTTCCTAAAATGGACACTATGAAGATGAATAGTGTCAAGCATACGCTTCACCCTGATGTTAAAAAGAGTGCCATAAAAAAGACCTACCAAAAAGTAGTGCAGGGGCCACTATTTAACACGCGAGTGGATATGAAAAAGATTGTGCGAAAGGTTCTCGATTATAAGCTTCCGTTGCGAACGAATTATGCTTTTGCAGGAATTGGTGATGTTCCAAATGGTACTGTGAGAGATTTTTTGGAGAATACTAGGGAAACGGTTCATTTTAGTGTTGGAAAGAGAGAGGTAGTTAGTGACGAGAAACGTATAGCTAATGAAATAACAAAATTAACTGTTGATGATATACCAACTGCGAAGAGTGGGAACTTCAATAAGTTTTTCAACTCCCTGAGGAGCCATGGGGACAGGTTCCTCGTCCCACTAAAGAAGAATATGGATCAGACTCACCTCTGTCATCTTTTTGATCTATGTAGGACAAGAAAATGATCCACTCGTGCCATAAGTGAGCCACTATCAAAAAATGATAGTGGCTTTAATCTTCATTTTGCAGCTAGTGAGGTTGGAGAGACAGACTCCGTGTCCCAGTTATAAACGCTAGAATTATTGTCAGGACGGCTATGGGGACAGGTACCTCGTCCCAACCACTGAAGAAGAACATAGGTTAGACCCACCTCAGCCATCTTTTGATCCACTTAGGACAAGAGAATGAACCACACGTGCCATAAGTGAGCCACTATCATAAATGATAGTGGCTTTGTATTTGGCAAGAGTTTGTAGCCACTTCCTAACGTCCCACTTTTACTTTTGTCTAGAAAATATAGATTCTCTTAAACGCCCACTATCTCTTTTAAAAAGGACGAGATGAGAGTGATGAATCAACAGATCTACCACGGCCTCAGTTAAAATAGGGTCACCAAAAACGTGATTCCATTCACCAAATTGAAGATTTGTCGTGAATCACGGGGACGGTTCTCGTGATTCCTTTTTTTAACTAGATAAATAATATTAAGTCAATCCATATAAAGAAGGTGACTGAATTATGAATATGGTTTGTTCCCCTTCTTTTTGATCTTTTACTTTAATGAATCAACAGAACCGTTCCGGTGATTCTAGTGTTTCTTCATCTCCTTATCTATCTTTAAGTGAAACAAATTCGCTATTGTGCTCATATATCCGTAGGGTAGAGGTATAATCAAAAATTGGTGTTGGCAACTTTGTTTCTAGCTTATAAACTAATTTATCCTGCTTTCCAATCCAATAAGTGATTTCTAAATTCTTTACTAATGCACCTGTAAGAGAGGTGGATAACTTTCCGGCAGGTCCGGCGAAAAAGGAGAAAA
Source organism: Bacillus sp. NTK071 (assembly GCF_017303315.1). Taxonomy (GTDB): domain Bacteria; phylum Bacillota; class Bacilli; order Bacillales; family Guptibacillaceae; genus Guptibacillus. The sequence goes on along the minus strand of NZ_JAFKOI010000008.1, from coordinate 149,673 downwards.
GTGGGGAGATTTCAGACATCATTTGATCTGCATTTGTTTCAACATAGATACCGACACAATCTACCCCATCGATTGTTTCTTGACCGATTACGTCTAACTTGGTATCAATTTTCGATTCGAAATACTGATTCATTGAATTGGAAGGATTTAATGAGGTTGAAAATAAATCAATGAGTAGTTGTTCTTCAGGAAGATAACCAGTCAAATCCCAAGAATCTGTAGACTGATCATAAATACCGTACTCGGAGGTACTAAAATAAATCTGTTCTGTGGAAGGTTGTATTCCTGTTCCCTCAGCAGCAATGGTCATATAGGCTTCAATAATGATACCTTCATCCATCTTCGCCTGAGAATCATTCGTAGCGTTGTAAGTATAAGGAATTCCTGCAAGGTTACCTTCGAAATTTATCTTCCCCTCCGTTTTCATAGATTCAATCTCCATCATATTCTCTTGTGCCTCTTTCATGAGTTTCTCTGGATCGATAAACTGATTACTAACAAATGATGGCATGCTACACCCACTTACAATGAACAGACATAGAATGAGCATCTTCCCCCGCATTTGTCCATCTCCCCCTTATACATGACGTTTATACGTTGACTTGCACCAATCATTGTCAACCCTCTTAACGTATTTTAGAGAGCGTTTCTTTAGAACGTACTACTCTCTTAAATTCCATTCATCCATAAAATAAGGTATATATTTACTGTTTGATAATTATAAATAAATTATTGATTTATTTTTTTACGAGAAAACGAGAGAGGGGCTGAGGTCATGTATTGTGAAACTTGTAAAGTAATTCAAAGCGGGGGAGGGAAATATTGTGGAAAGTGTGGTACCCCCTTGGTTACTGTAGGTATTGAAGGGGAGAGTAGGTCAACTTATGAAATTGCAAATAACCAAATAACCCCATCCGGAGTGAACGTTAATCTTAGCAATATAAAGAACACTTCAAGTTCTTATTTTGCTCTATTTAAAAAGGTGTTGAAAAAACCTTATGGAGAAGCTCAATACGTTGGAGCTGAACAAATTCTTAATGCAATGATAACCGTGTGTTTATATGCTTTATTTTTACCTTTAATGGTTTACTTTGGGGCTAAAGAATACACAGAGTATATCGAAAATCCATTTTTAAATGTTGTTCTTAAACCTGCATTTGGGTATGCTATTTTTATTTTATTAGTAGGCACTTATACATTTGTGTCTATCAAACTTGGAAAAGGAAACGCGAGCTATAAAGAAGTTATATCCAGGTTCGGTGTATTTCTTATTCCATTTTTGGGTCTATTTGTAGTAGCATTTGTTATGGCAGTTTTGCAAATAAAGTTTTTTGCCGTTGTATTACTACTAGGATTTTTAGGTTCCCTCTTAACCGTTCCACCAATGGTCATCACAACGTTTAGCAAAAATACAATGTCAGGATTGGATTTGGTTTATTGTACGCTTGCCACCTATTTAGCAATGTTGATTACGCTGGGGATAATGGCCAATGTCCTTTTTTCTGCATTGGAAGAGATGCTCCAGAATTTCATGCTTTTCTAAACTTGAATCACGGTGAATCACGGGGACGGTTCTCGTGATTCATTTTCCGAGAGCCATTGGGACAGGTTCCTCGTCCCAATCAGTGAAGTAGGACAAGAAAATGGTCCACTTGATTACGGCCAGTGAAATATACCACTAATGACAGTCTATTTACCACCTAGTGACAAGAAATGTATCAGCAAATGCCAAGCTGTTTACCACTATGCCTGAGTATTGCGGAACGAAAAAGCCACTTGTGCGAAGTTTTGAGCCATCAATTGCGGGAGGGACTGGGGACAGGTACCTCGTCCCACTGGATCTGTTCAAGCAAGCGAAAATATTATACGCTGAAGAAGTAATGAAGGAAACCCGCTGAGTTAGCTGATGCAGCCGCTTGGTGGGCATTTTTGTTGTAATGAAATGTTTTATTTTGGGACAAGACGTGTCCCCACAGGAATTACCGAGCTGAAACATGACTATTAAGTTTAATCAGTACATGATTCCCCTACTATTAGCTCATTTTTTATGAAAAATTATTGATTGGAAATAAATTGAATTGGGTAAATGGTAAGATAGATATCGGGATAAATCCTTTTATGAAGAGGATTTCATATTGAAGGTATTGAGGTGAAGGCATGGGGATTTATGGTGAGTTAAGTAGTCTTCAAGGACTGTTAAATGGAAAATCGAGTGAAATAGCTGATAACTTGCGCAGGCTACGAGAAGCGAGAGCTGAAATTAATCGTGAACAAAATTTGTTACTTGGGGAAATTCGGAATTTGCGACGACCTGATTTATCAGATCAATGGGTGGGACCACTCTCCGATAAATATGATGCTAATCGAGAGGCTTCCTATCAATTCATGGTTCAGATAGGGAATGAGCAGTACGATCTGTACCAAAGGGTCATAGACTCTCGGATTCACACTCTTGAAGCGCAGCAAAGTCACTATAGCTTTCTGGGGAGTCTCGCACACGAAGCAGAATCTTTGTTACATAAAGGTGGAGATTATGCGGAAGATTTATCAGCAAAAATCAATCATATAAAAGGGAGGATTTTCTGATGTATAAAGCCGTTTCAGGCGGAGGATCTTCTACGGAGATTAAACTCAATTATTCAGAAGTGATGACGAAATTGGAAGAAGCGAAAAATGCCGTTCAACATCTCACGTTACCAGAGCCTTCAGCAGGTCAACTGGGGCGTAACAAAATGAACTATACAGATGCCTGGATTAATCGTGAACAAAACCTCCAAAGTTTAATGAAGGATTATATGACGGTTGTCCAAAAAAACTTAGAGGATACGAAAGCGAATGTGGATTCACTTAAAGAGCAGGATGAAGCGATCACAAGATCTTAAAGAAGGGGTAGTCGTTATAAGTGAAAGTCTATGAAGCTTCAACCTTATTTGATACGATGTCGACAAGAAAAAGGGAATACGAGACGCTACGAGAACAGTTGCTCACCCTTCAAAAGGCTTTTCAAAGCATCGTTGAACTTGATGAAGCCCTTAAAGGCAAAGGTGCCGATGCGATTAAAGGGTTTTATCAGGCTCAACTTGATGTGTTAAGTTTATGGCTTCAGCTTGTTGATCGAAATATCGCTTTCTTTAGTGAGATTCCTGAAGGGGCTGCGGCAAGAAATCTTGAAAACGAAACCGTTGAGCTGCCTTTTCTAGAAGATGAGCTATCGAATAGTGAAAGTAGAGCGAGAGAAATGGTTGCAGAGCAGCAGGAAGATCTGCAGCGGATTTTCGATCGCATCAGCGACATTCAACCACTACAAGTATTCTCAAGAAATAAAGTCGATCAACATCTTGATGAAGCAAAGGTGAAACGAGAAAAGACGATCGAGAGCGTTGAACAATTTGATGAAGAATTAACGAGTAAGTACACGATGTTGGAAAGCGATGAGCAAGTCCTAACCGCTTTGTTCAATGAATTAATGAATGCATCGAGTCAAAGGAATCAGGTTTCATCGATCTACTACGACGCCGCATCTTTTCATTCGAGTGATATTTATTCGGCGATTGCTGCGAGCCAAGCGGAAGCGGCTAGCGTGAAGAAAGAGCAAACTTCACAGGAAGTTAAGTCGACTGTGGAGGAAAACGAGAATCCTTTTATTGAATCGGTTAATAGTTTTAAAGAGATTGGTACTGATTTTTGGGCTGGCTTTCAAGAGCGTGGGGATAAGAAAATGGATTCTCTTTACGACTTCGGGAATTACCTCACCTCCGGATTGTTCGATGGCGTAACAGGTACTGTTAGTGCAATGGACGAACGATCTGATAAAGCTATGGATTCACCTTATGATTTTGTGAATTACTTGACGAGTGGTGGAGCGGATCTGGTGAAAGGTGCTGTGAACCCAGAAGACGATTTTTCGAAAGAGCATTGGTTGAGTAGTTTTGGGCTGGCTTCGATGGTAGCAGGGGCAAAGGTGAGTGTACCTAAAAGCGGCACCGCAAAAATGAGCAATATCAAGCATACGGTTCATCCGGATGGAACAAGGAAAGTTATGAAAGAGACTTACCAAAAAGTGGTGCGTGGGCCACTGATTAATACGCGAGTGGATATGAAAGAGATTGTGCGAAAGGTCCTCGATTATAAGGTTCCGTTTCGTACGAAGTATTCATTTGCGGGAGTTGATGATGTTTCTGATTTTGCAGTGAGAGATATGTTGAACGATGCTAAAGAAACACTTCACTTTAGTAGTGGGAAGAGGAAGGGAAGTACTGAAGGGTCTAATAAAACTATCACTGGGACAAGTGGGATTAAGACATTGGTTAAAAGTGGAGAACAGTTTACCAATGGTAGGAAAAATAGATTAAAATCCCATATTAGGTATATTACTGGGGAATATGATTATATTTATGAAACTGATAATGCCGGTAGGATTGTAAGTTTTGCAACCGAAAATTTACAATTAACATCAAGAACAGAGAGACTATCACACAGCAAAAATACTCTTGGTAAAGTAAAAGGGCAAGATCACGCCGGGCATTTAGCGGGTGATAGATTTGGAGGGTCACCTAAAATAGATAATTTGGTATCACAATTGAGTGAGGTTAACTTAATACAATATAAGAAAATAGAAGAAGAATGGGCTACAGCTTTGAAAGAGGTTCCTCCTAAAAAAGTAACGACTGATGTGGAAATTATTTACGATGGGAATGATGTGCGACCTCAGAAGTTTATTGTTAATTATACAATTGATGGTGAGTGGTACTTTAAAATTATTAAAAATACTAAGGAGTGAAAATTATTTATGAAAGAATTTGAAGATAAGTTCAGTGAATTGCAAGCAGATATGATATCAATTTGCATGGAATATGTGGAAGATAGAGCGGATAAAGTATATGTATATGCTTCGCGAGAGGAAGGGATTATTTCAAGTAAGTTTTTTTACTTGGTTAATAATAAGTATGTAAAGCCCCATAATTTAAACGATGCATTAGAAGCCGGGGATAAAAAATTTGATGTATCACCAAAGAAAGGTTTCATGGTATTACGTATAATAAGTGAAGATATTGAAAAGATTGAAGAATTGTGTAGGGAGTATAATCGAGATATACCAACAGAGATGAAGTTAATCTATGACGTTAAGAGTAGAAACTTTAAAGCAGATTATAAGTATGAATTAGTATATACGCACGATGATGTTAAAACGGCAGATCATGTTGCTGAAGAGTGGTTTGAAGAGTTAAAGAATGATCTATGAATTATATTTTCACTGACGGCTATGGGGACAGGTTCCTCGTCCCACTAAAAAAGGACATAGGTTAGACCCACCTCTGCCATCTATTTGATCCACTTAGGAGGGACACGGGGACAGGTTTAATGTCCCACTCAAGAAGGACATGTGTTACCCACGTCTGCCAACTATTTGAGCCACTTAGGGCAAGAAAATGATCCACTCGTGTCATTAGTGAGCCATTATCACAAATAATAGTGGCTCTGATCCTAGTTTTGCAGGTAGTGAAGTTGGAGAGACAGACTAGAATAGAATTGTCAGTATTTGATGAATTGAATTTACTTCTCTCATTTAACTTATGTCATAATGAAGAAAACGCAAAACGTAAGAATATTATGAACTAATTAAGGGAGATCGTTATGAAAAAGTGTGATCGTTGTGGGAATAGTAAAGCTACCATTATTTTAACTGATGTTTGGCAGGAGCGGCTATGCGATAGTTGTTTTAACGATGTGGTTGCCGATGAAGTAGGAGTTAAGTTAGATACCATACCTGAAGAATTAGAAGTGACCGATTACTCTGGAACTAGTAGGATGTTTACAGTTCAACAGCGCCTTCATCCAGAGGGTCTATTCTTGGAGGCTACTGAGAATATAGAATATGGCTACGAGTTTGCTGTGCATGGTGAGCTAGAGTGCAATCAAACTGAATTATATGAGAGACTTTTAGATAAAGTGAAGCGTGGTGTATCAAAACAGTTTACAGAGGTAGGAGTATTTCCGGATGGTCAAAAATATCAATCCATCATTGATGATGAGGTAGTTGGACGTATAGATCACGATGAGATGAGCCCTTCTTTCCCTATGGTTTTGATAGATGGACAACCTTATACATGGGAACAATTCGGTGAGATGGTGAAAAGCTTTGAAGGATTTCAAATTCAAATGAAATTTTTTGATATGACAGACGATGTGGAGTAGGTTCATAACAGAGGTACAAAGTCTTGTCCTTTGCCACAAAAGTGTTGGCGGGACACAGGCATACTCCCGCTGTCATCCTTCTTTTCATTTTATCGCAATTTAAAATTGATTTTGTTGAAGGATTCTTTGTATTCGTGTCTAATTAATAAAAGTGCTTCCGTTTAGTGATTACACAAGACACCTCTTTTCCCCTTTTGTAGAAGTACCCTCCAGTATCCAGCCACCACATTTTTTTAACTCTTAATTCCTTTTCACTATTTCCTTCCTTAGAATTCCAAACTTATTTTCAATTCTGTTCTATTTAACAGACCTATAAGAGGTGATGTAACTCTGCCAAGAAAAGCTAGATTGAAAAGTAGCTCAGGGGTCTATCATGTTGTCTTTAGAGGGATCAATCGTCAGACGATTTTTGAAGATGAGGAGGACAAGGAAAAATTTTTAGAAGTTCTTGCCCGATACAAAGTGAAAAGTGGCATTGAATTATACGCCTACTGCTTAATGGATAATCATGTTCATCTGTTAGTAAAGGAGACAGAGGAGAGTCTTTCAATGTTTATGAAGAGGCTAAGCTCAAGTTATGTGTACTGGTACAATTTGAAATACGGAAGATGTGGTCATCTCTTTCAAGAGAGATTTAATAGTGAGAATGTGGAGAGTGATGCTTACTTTGTGACGGTGTTGAGGTATATTCATCAGAATCCCCTTAAGGCAAAGTTGGTCAGAAGTGTATGGGACAGTAAGTGGACAAGTATCCATGAGTATGTACGTATCGTGAACATTGTTGATATTGACAGGGGGTTACGTTTATTCTCTAAAGATAGAAAAATGGCTCGTCGACGTTTTATCCTTTTTATGCAAGAGATCAATGAAGATCAATGCTTGGATATCAATGAGAAAATAAAGCTTTCAGATGACCAGGTCAGGGACTATCTTCGTACAATTGGTATCATGAGCAACAGTATGCTCCAGCAAATGGATAGGGAAGATCGAAATGTTGTTTTGGCAAAAATGAAAAGAATAAAAGGGGTATCCATCCGTCAGATCTCCAGGGTGACTGGTATCTCCAAAAGCGTGATTGATCGACTAAAGTGAAGGTTGGACATGTGTTTGTAACTATATTATATATCGTCTTTAGTATTTCTAATGAAATCCTCATTCGGAGCAATTTGTCAAAAAATCATTCTCTATCATACGCATAAGGAGGAATTGGTTTGTCTTCGAACGTTACCAGTATAGGACTAAGAGGTTTGGAAGGGTATCGGGTCAGAGTGGAAGTCCAAGCAATTGATGGAATGGATGCTATCGTTATTGTGGGGTTGCCCGATGCTTCTGTGAAAGAATCAAAGGAGAGAGTAGCCGCAGCTCTTCATTCCATGAATCATTCACTTACCGACCAAAAAATTATTATCAATCTGTCTCCTGCCGAGCAGAAGAAAAACGGGCCATTATTTGACCTGCCGATGGCATTAGGCGTACTCCTCAGTTTGAAGGAAATTCAAGTTAAGCTCTCAGAAGACTTTGCGTTTATCGGCGCCCTTTCGCTTGATGGTGGCATTCAGCCGGTAGAGGGAATGTTGCCTGCCATATTGGCGGCGAAGAGGCTTGGTCTTAAGAGGTTATATATGCCTTTTGATGAGGCATTACCCCAACTGGAATTTATGGGTTTGGATATTATCTATGTTTCTTCTGTCAATGAAGTGATTCAGCACCTGTCTGGCCAGACGATTCTTTCATTTAGTCCACCAAAGATTCAAGAAGAAGCGATCATCGAGAGCACGGTTAATTTTTCTAAAATCATCGGCCACTCTTACGCGAAGCGAGCACTAGAAATTGCGGCGGCGGGAGAGCATCATTTATTCATGTCAGGTCCTCCGGGGTGTGGGAAAAGCATGCTTGCGGAAGCCTTCCCATCTATCCTTCCCCGATTGACAGAAGAAGCTCGACTTGAGGTAATGAGTTTGTATCAGCTGAATACCAGTAGTCCCGCATCTTCCCGCGAGCCACCCTTCCGAAATCCCCATCATTCTGCATCTGGTGTATCTATTATAGGAGGAGGACAGAATCCGAAGCCTGGTGAAGTCTCCCTTGCCCATAAAGGAGTCCTTTTTTTAGATGAAATAGCTGAATTCACTAAAAAGACCCTCGATATGCTAAGGCAACCCCTTGAAAGCGGAAAGGTGACGATCAGCCGTGCGCATTCAACCGTCAATTATCCCGCTCAATTTATTCTGATAGGTGCGATGAACCCATGCCCCTGTGGCTTCCTTCATTCGCTCACACATTATTGCACCTGCACTCCAAAGCAAATCATCGCCTATCAAAATCGCCTTTCAGGTCCAATCCGGGACCGGTTTGACATTCACCTCTCCCTAAAACCAGTAGATCTGCAAGCAGAGCAGGAAAACGAAAAGGAAAATTCAGATTTCATCCGAAAACGAGTAACAGAAGCAAGACAAAGGCAGTACGACCGCTATGGAGAACAAATCTGCAATGGCAGAGTCTCTTACGACCGATTAACAAAAAACAATATCATCTCAAGCAGCCAGCACCAAATGATTCGTCAGCTGTCCTTAAAGCACCACTTAAGCAACCGGGCACAGATTAAAATTATCAGACTGGCTCGAACCATTGCTGACCTACAACAGGTTAGTTCTATTGCTGATGGACATATTTGGGAGGCAGTTAAGCTACAGAAGAGAGGGGAGGAGAATGTACATAGATTAAGAGTAAGGAAGGGGTTGAATTGAAAGAGAGGGAAGGGGAATTGTGCTGTCTACTTAAGAGGGGGGAAGTACCATAATAAATTATTATTGGGACGAGGTACCTGTCCCTGCGTCCTATTAGAGAAGAAAATGAACGTCACATATTTTCAAACGCTAGTGGAGATACACTTATGGTTGAATCTGCAAATGGAGATATTGTGCTTTTCTTTAACCAATAGAGTTTTGTGAACCGCTCCCACCAAACCAGATTTGGTAGTGGGGTCATTTAGCTTCATAGACGATAGCATTTAAAAAGCTACGAAGTAGGAATTTCCTACAACGCAGCTTTTTTCAATAATAATATTAGATAGTAAATGAAAGGACAAAATACCAACTACTACTCCGACAACCATTGTGGTAGTACTACCAATAGCTAGCGTTTGTATACTTTTTCTTGAGAAGCGCATTCGTGATCAGATAGGCAAAAAAGGCAACAATTGCTATCAAGAAAATAGAAAGGGAGAGACTAAAGATGGCTTTGATGATTAATGCTCCCATTAGTGATAGGAAAGCAAATTGAATTATTTCTCCTGCTGTTTTCATAATAACTCCTTCTACTATTACCTCGCTTAATTGATGTCACTGTATTCCCAGCTGTAACCATCCGAAGCTCTCACTTTATCAAGAGTGCCGGAAACATAGATATCAGAAACACTGCTACCCTGTCCGCCAGAGTAAAGAGTGTGGGAAGTCTCGAATCACGGGGACGGTTCTTATGTTTCACTTCCGAGTTTAATTAAATATCTTTGATTACAGCCATAGAATTGAACCAGGTCAGCCATCTTTTTCATCTTTTATTCTAATGAATCAGCAGAACCGTCCCGGTGATTCCCGGTGATTCCCGGTGATTCAAGGGCTCTTTTGCTATACGGAGAGACATTTAGTACTCTCTAAAAAGCTCGACTTTATAAATTAATTACTTTTCCCTGTTTTCAGAAGGTCTTCTTGATTCATTCCGATGTCCGTAAAAGTAAGCGTCAAATGATCTGACAAATTGACGCTTACTATAGTAATAAAATTGAATTACTTAGTTTTTGTTCGGTAAGACAACTAAGCTTTGCTAATATAACTCCACTTCAAAAAGGATTGCAATGCTACAAAAAGAGAATCTTTCACCTTTTTGAGTGTTCAAGAAAGCAAAAAAACTAGATAATATTACTAAGAATAAAAGCCACAGGGAGAAATAAATTTGAATTTATTATTTATGAATAATATGGATATGGGCATGATGAATTATTCCCACTTACCTTAAAGTCCTTACTTATAAATAACCCAGTAAGAAATGACATGTTCTCCCATGAGTCATGCCAGTATAGTAGACAATGACTGTCGCCTCCATATGTAGAAATATATATAGCATGACTGGGAGTATTGTCATGAGAGCCACTAATTGAATAAGAACCATCTTTATAAAGAGAACTCCTATAGTCATAATCTATTGGAGGTGAGACAGCCTTAGTTTCTACTTGCCCCCTAATCACAAATTTTTGCATAGGATTTGATACGGAATGATGGGTATCAAAACTAATTTTATCAGAGTATTTATTTATACTATGGGGATACACATCAGACATCGAAGCATGATCAACATCTATCCCTCCACCAATACGATAACCATAAGAGGTTCCAGCTTTAGTAACTGGCATAGAATAACTTATATTACTTCCTCCATAAAACTTAGCTGTTGATACAACTTTTGTTCTATAATCATCTTGGAATAAATACGGAGTATTTCTTCCGTCACCCCCGTATGCATAATATATTGGCCATAAGGGAAGATCTACTTTACTATCTTTTATCCATGTATAGTGTGTAAGAGCATAAGAAGGTACATATTGGTAACTAGAAGACGCAGATTGGCTTTGAGAAGAACTTAGAGACAACGATTTTGAACTTATTTTTTTAAATGTATTAACATTTTTCTGCAAATCTGTTTTTAAAGAGAGTACATTATGAACTAAAGAATACTCATCGTATTCCAATTTTCTTATTATATCCTCACTTAATTTAGATGAATTTTGAGCTTTTTTCAATTCACTAATTTTATTTTTAAGTTCGTCTGGATGTATTTTCACCTTTCCCTTTATTTCATATCGATATGTTTCCTCATTATTGATGTTTGAGTCAATATATTTAAAGCCATTAACCTCTTTTATAAATTCACCATTCCTATATACTTCATAAGTAGTATTATCGTTAGGGATTTTAGTCCAATCTAAAACAATTTCATCTTTAGAAACGATACTTTGAATGTACGATTCATTTATTGCCTGCTTTGAAGCTATTTTTTCACTCGTATTGTCAATATAATTTAAAGAAGTATTAATTTGTAAGAAATCTATTACTTTTCCATCTTTATTTTTTGCAACTAACTTAAAACTATATGGTTTTTGTGGATCAAGCTTACTAGTTGTAAAATTAGAAACCGTTCCACTCCATAAAAAAGTATCCACTTTTGCACCTTTTTGATAAATTTCGTATGAAACTCCCACGGAATTCCAATCCAATATAATAGAAGATCCATCACTATCAATCTCGATTTCTAATTGCTCATTGGCATTTGCGGGTTCATTAAATACTAGTGTAAGTGTTAATAGTGCCGTTAAAAAAAATATTGATTTTTGAAATTTTATAGTCAAGATGTTGCCCCTCTCTCTGTCCCTCGACTTTTAGTTGTCCCAACCCCGTTCAAATAATAATACAATTTTATTACAATTTCAATGAAATATGGTATGCTTTCCAAAGTCCTCTAATTTGAACTTAGTTTTCCACCCCAAATATTACAAATTTACTGGAGGCACATTAATGAAATATAAGAAATTAATATTACTATTAATACCAATAATGATGATTATATTAAATCCGTACGATCCTTTAGCAGCCACGGAGAGCGTCACCTATGAAAATAAGATTAAAATGGGACAAACACACAGCTATGAGTTCTCAACGACATCTACTGGAGTTGTTGAGATTGAAGCCACAAAGATACCCCAAACTGAAGAAGTGTACTATAACATTGTTAATACAGAAACCGGCGAATCCTTCAACACAGGCGAGAATCTTCCTATAGGAGATTTTGTTTTTTATGTGGTTAATAACGGAGAAGCACAGGTTGATTATGTTTACAGTGTTACTGGAGTTGCCTTTAAAGGGACACCGAGTACTTCTTTACCTAGCTTAACGTTAAACTCACCTTCTGAATATTTCACAAGGTTATTAAAAGGTGAAGAAGCGATAAATATTGCTGGAAGTACCTCTGGTAATGATATTAAATTGCATAGACCAAATTACAGTACACCACTTTCTTTAGGTACATCTTTTTCAGAGAGTATTGGCGTTTATTTTGGTAAAAACCATCTAGACTTTACTGCACAATCTTCTTCGGGTAATAAAGTCAACAGTAGCAGGGAAGTCCTGTCTCCGGGTGTAAAACGTATGTCAGGTGCAAATAGGTTTAATGTTTCTGTTACAGCAAGTAAGGAGTTTCAAAAAACTGGATTATATGAATCATCTGTAATACTAGTTAATTATGACGCAGATGCAGATGGTACCCCGGCGATTGGCCTCTCCTACAAAGAAGGAGCACCAATTCTATTCACACTCGATGATAAAATACCATCCAATGTTAGAGATGAAATAAAAAGATTAAATCCAAATAAAGTATTCATAGTGGGTGGAACCGCAGTAGTTTCTCAAGATGTAGTAAATGATCTTTCAGAACTAGGTATAGAGGATATCCAAAGAATCTCTGGATCAAACCGCTATTCTACTGCTGTTTCAGTTGCCAATAAGGTCGTAACTAAAAACAAAACTACTGCTATAATTGTTAATGGCTTTTCTTCATCCGATCAAACCAGTGTTTCTTCTGTTGCAGCACAGAGTGAACTTCCTGTTTTATTTTCAAGTCCTAAAACGTTACCTTCTGAAGTAAAACAATTTCTACAGGAAAATCAAAACATAAATAGCTTTTATGTGATCGGCGGTACTGCTGCCCTAGAAAATACTGTGGTGGAAGAACTAAATGAATATGGAGATGTAATACGAATTGGTGGTAGTAATAGATTTGAGACTGCACTAAATATTGGGAAGAATTTTATGGTTCCAGCCAGTTCATTTGTAATCGCTAATGGTTTTAGTCCTTCTGATGGAATAATTGGAAGTTATTTAGGTGCGAATAGAGGCTACCACACTCTTCTAAGTCCAGATGATAACTTAGATGCAAATGTTGAAAACTATCTTTTAAATAACAAAGATAAACTAGACAATATCTATTTAATCGGAGGAACTACTGCGATTTCTACTGAGATACAGACTAATATAGATAATATGGTACAATAAAAATTGCCTCGGTGATTTTGTTTTTGGGGAGGGAATAAGTTGCTAAAAAGAAAAGTAAAAACGGCATTACTAACCTCTTTATTTTCATGGGTGTCAATAATTATTTTGGGTGTAATTATTGGGGTAATTTATAAAATTTCAGGCGGTGCTGATAAAATATCACCGGCAATTGGATCATTATTTTTAATTATTATACTTATTGTTCCAATAGTACTCGTAGTTGGGATACCAATTTCAATGCTTTCAGATACCCTTACAAAGAACACAAGAAGTAAGTATAGACGGCTTTACTCGCTGTCAATCCATGTTGGTTCTGGCCTCCTTCTTCATGTGTTTGTATTTCCAATTTCATATCAACCAAATATACTAAGTTATTTACTGAACTATAGCTTCTACTTAGGAATAATTGTTATCATTTCCTCGATCTTTTGGATAATTGATGAAATGAGAAAGAATAAACCTTCATTTATTGAAAACACAAACGCAAATTAATGAAATAAGCAGATCCTACTAATTCTAGGATCTGCTTATTTCATTTTAAATGGTGAATTGAGGGACCTGTCCCTCTGACTCAATATCATTATTCATTAGGATTACTATAAGAGGTGTTCCCAATGAATAGACTTGTCTTTTTTTAGACCGCACTTTCATAGACCATATTATTTCTCAAACCAGCCTTATAATAGGTGCTGGCGTTTCGAAAGAAGAGTATTGGTTATTCTTTATGACATAGTTGAGGAATACAAAGATCAGACCTCATCTATTGGTATGGATATTGAATTTTTAAATCTTTAGAACGTTTAAAGAAAAAAATAGCCCACGATAAGTGAGCTGTTTTTTCATCTACTATTCTAATATCTTTTTGATTTCATTTCCTACAACATCACTGCCACCAAGTAGCGTAAATGACTTATACTTAGAAATTAAACTCTTTGTTGAATCAGGCATTTTGTTTCCATTCACTAGAAGGATAGGAGCATTGTGTTTAGCTGCCAGAGCGGATCCAGCTAGAGCATCTGGAAAGTTTAATCCGGTTGCGACATAGGCAGAGTTCGTGCCAAGCTTTAGGTTTTCAATAATCAATTTAGCTGTATCGTAACGATTATCTCCGCCATATCGTTTAACAGAGGAAACCGATAAGCTAGATTCAACCTTCTTGCTAACAACATCAGAGCTCCCGACGATAATAGCACTTGATTTTCCTTTAAGTGCGGTTTTTGTATACGTTGGTAAGCTATCTGTTTTCGTCAAAAGGATTGGAATTCCATTACGAGCAGCATAAGGAGCAATCGCAAGTGCATCTGGGAAGTTCAAACCGTATGCTAAGACCGCTTTACTTGAATATAGTTTCTTTGCAATTAAAGCAGCTGTTTCGTAGCGATCTTTACCACCAATTCGTTCCGTTGAAATCCCCATACCTTTTATTGTTGTATTAATAGACTTGGAGACTACATCATCGCTACCAAGAATAATAACTTTCTTTGCTTTTAGACGTTTCAGTTCTGTCTTTGTTACTTCTGTTAGCTTATTTTGCTGTGTTAGTAGAATAGGTGCGTTTTCTTTATAAGCGAGTGGTGCTCCAGCTAGTGCGTCAGGAAAATTTATACCTGTTGTTAGGATAACGGTATTCGAAGTGCTCCAACCCTTTTTAGAAATTGCAACTGCTGTATCATAACGATTAGGACCTTCTAATCGAGTGACAGTAGAGGATGTAGATGTTGAAATCTTAAAACGATAAGCTTCGTTTTCTTCATCGTTGTCAGTAAACTTGACGTAATAGATGCCCGCTTTAAGCTTCTTAACTAATTTTGCATCGCCTTTTTTATCTTTTTCCGTTTCAATGTAACCTACTTGACCATCTTCTCTATTAAGAATCATCACGAGCTTTTCCTTACCTTGCGGAGTGATAAGAGTTATCGTGTCATCTTTCTTTAATTCGAATTTATAACAATCATCATCATAATAATCAGTTAGAAAACCATTATAATATTGATTTAACTGTATTGGCGTAGCAGTATCAAAATCATCATTAAATTCTTTTTCGTAATAGTCGCTAGCTGTAAAAGTTACCTTAAATTCATAGGCATTTTCTTTAACATCGCTTCCGTCGATTAAAATGTAAAAAGTACCAGCTGGTAATCCAGATGTAAGTTCACTGTTACCTTTTAATAACCGATCTGTATCAAACTGATACATATAGTTTCTTTTTTCATCGTATATCGTCATCGTTTTATTGTATAAGCCATTGTTTCCAAGTGAAAAGGTATACTTTCCAGCTTTCGAATTAGTGAATTTGTAGTAATCCCTATCTACAAAATTATCAGACAAAACACCATTATACGTTTTGTTCACCGTTAAAGGTGTCGCCTCGGAAAAATCATTATTTGGCTCTTTTTCATAAGTTGAGGTGGGGGTGAAATTAACTCTGAACCTATAAGCGTCATTTGATTCCACGCTATAACCTTCAGCTTTAATATAATAAGTTCCTTTAGCAAGCCCAATAGTGGCAGTGGTTTTCCCGCTAAACTTTTCATCCGTTATGAAACTATTGATATACTCATCTTCTATGGTGGTAACATCAAAACTAGTACTGTAATCTGTGTGGTTGTCAGCTTCAATTCTGACATAACCATCAGATGGTAGAGTGAATTTAAAATAATCTTCATCTGAATAACCGTTTATTTTACCTGAGATATCCTCGTCTACATTAATAACGTCGGCATCTGTAATCCTATTATTTGGTTCACTCTCGCTTGTGGCCGCTAATGCTATGTCCAGAGAACAGAAGAATGTTATAACGAACGATGAAACAAGTACGAACAAAAAACCTAAAACTTTACTCACATTTCCACACCCTTTACCTTTTTTTTAAAACTAGAACAAGCAAAAAAACTTCCTATTACACCTCCTTGGTGGAAACGGATTACATCGGGTATGTACATAGGTAGTATGAGCTTCCATATTTAGGATTTTACAAAAAATATCATAGCATAATTGCCCAAATATACATACTATTTTCATAGGCAAGTGGATGGGTTTTGTTCGACACTTTTTTACATACGCAGAGAAGAGAATTACGGGGACGGTTCTCATGACTCACTTTGGAATGGATATCCCACATATAGTATTCAAAGAAAACCAGTGAACTTAACCATTATACGATTAGTTCAGCTGGTTATCTTTTTTAAAAGCAAGTGAATTACTAGAACCAGCCACAATGATTTAAATTTATGAAGAGGAAAAAAACGGAAGAACGAAGAATAATATAAAAATGAAAATATTTTGGCAAAACAAGAGGTCATTTTTTATTTCATTTGTCGTTCATTAAAAAGAACAAAAGGGGGTCTTTTTTGAGAAAATGGGTTGGGTTGTGTGTGGTTGTTGGGTTGTTTGTTACGGGCTGTAGTAGTGATGCATCAACAACAGAACCAGTGGATAATATGATTAAGAAAAAAGAAGTAGAAAATGTCTCAGTTGATGAATTGCTAAATAAAACAGGGATTGCGGTTGAATACAATCAGTTGTTAATAGGAGATAAGCCAGACACCTGGAAAATACTCGTAAGGGATGATAAAACGATCGCTATTATGAATTTTATTAAAACTCTACCTGGAGGAGATTCTGCCTATAAAGCTTGGATGGGAGAAGATGATATTTCTGTGAATCACGGGGACGGTTCTCGTGTTTCACTTCAAGGTGAAGAAACCATGAAGGTATATTGATGAATTATTTGTGATATTGACTGATTACATTGTAAGACTTAAAGAAAAACCAGGTGAGCTTCACCATTCTATTAAATAGCTCACCTGGTTTTTTGTTTTCTGTAAAAATATGAATCAGCAGAACCTCCACGGTGATTCATTATAATGGCTGGAGTGTATATGGCAACTCATAAGATATTTTGAGGTTTCCTTATTGTATATAATACACAGTTAAACTCAAAATCATATATAAGGATAAAGCAGATCTTTGCAAATCCATTGAATGGTTTTATGAAATGTAACTAATACACCTAAGAAAACCTCTATCTTCGTCCATCAAGTAAAAAATAAATCCAACCATATTTCTTTTTTAAATCAATCTCTCTTTTTACATCATCAATCGCATAATAAGCTGACACTGGATTGATAGGAATAGGTAAAGGAATGTTGCTTGCAATACCTTTAATAACTTTAGACTTTGGTGTTGGTCTAAACATCTCCAACATTTCTTTCATATCTTTTTGCTCTATCTCTTCAACAATTTCTTCTGATAATTTAATATCACTTGAATTGGCAGCGTCATTCAAGTGAGCAACTTTATTTCGAAAGGAATCAAAAAACGGATGGTTCCTTAAATCAATTATTTCATCCCAAGAATATTCATTAATATCTGGTAAGGTGTAACCTATAATTTCGGTGTATAAATCGTCGCTTTCAACTTCTTGCACTGCCTCTAAAAGTAACCCTTCATAATAACTAGATAAAAAATTACATCTTACTTTTTCATTCAATTTCCTCCAGGTTTCAAAAGAGCTTGCTATTGCTCCACCAACTCTTATAGCATTATGGATATGGTTAGCATTCTGTTCATCAAAGGGTTCCTCTGGGTATCTTTTTTTGAAGTAGTGTTTAGCAACTTCTATACCTGGATTAAGAAGTTGGGTGTCTTCTAATTTGGTAATCCATGGGTCGTCGATATATAAAGATATGGGTACATGAAGATTGCGTAGTACTTCATGGGTATCGTCATTCCAATTTTCTTTCTCGGCAATGGCATCTCTTATGTTACTATGAATGTCATCACTTACTTGTAAAACTATTTCATCATACCATAATGTCGCTAGTTTCCCTGGAAATTCATATAAATAAGATGAACGTCCCGTAGCTAGATTGTTCCATGATATAAAAGCGTTATTTTTCATCGAAATCATCCTTACTCTACTGATTAGAACACTTAGTATATTGTTTTTTTTTAAGCAAGTGAATCAGCAGAACCGTCCCGCTGATTCCTCTTTATTAGAATTGAAGAGAGTAGTGTGAATTGTCATCACTAAACTAGACAACTGTTTTAAGGTTCTTAGACTTGTATTCAATTGGACATAAATACCCCAAAGTCCAATTGAATATGATGTGGTTGTACAAGTGTACAGTTTTAATAACCTTGTATATCGCTTCAGCGGCATTATCATAAGGTGACCCTTTGATGAGAAGCTTAAGAAGCGTTTGACAAGCTTTTTAAGCTTTTGCGTGCCGGCACTGAAGGGACACAGGGACAGATTCACCGTCCTATTAACAGTAATTGTAATTAACTTATGATATGTATGCAGGGTTATTTTAATGGGTGCAAGGGTACTGTCCCTATTTTGGTCCTGTTTCTTACTAGTTTTAGTTTTGAACTGTTTTAGGTGCTTCTAGCTGTACGATACTTTCTATCTCATTAATAAAATGCTGTTTATCATTTAACCATACTTTTAATTTGAACATTCTTCTGATTTCTTTAGAACCTCGTTTTCTGATATATGGAATATCTACCTGGAATATCTCTTCCCCATGTTTACTATTATCAATCCTTGTAATTACTTTTCTTGCTATCATGTTAGGTAGAGTAAAAGATACCTCCTGATTCTGGTAGGTGGATAATTTAAATAAAGTATCATTCGCGGTTGTGTAACGAGAGGTTTTACTAACGCTTATATCCTCTTCATCTAATGGAAGTTTCTCATCAATTTCTTGAATCCAATCCTTGTTTCCAACTAATGCTACTGGATAAACTCCATCTAATATTCCAATTGCCATTTCTGGGTGTTTGTAGTTTGAATATAAGTCTTGTTTACTTTTAAAGTACTCCCAAAATCCACTTGTTATTTCTTCTTTAGACATTGATTTCAATTGATTATTATTTGTTAAATTACGTGTGTATCCCCATATAAAATCAACTATTGGCTTTAAAAATGGTATATCTTTAAAAGAAATAATGAAGATATTGTGTGCCCAGGCATAATTTTGAGCGGGGAGGGTAAAGCCGCTCACACTAAAATAGCAACCCATATCAGTGTATCTATTTGGGATGTTTCTTTCTCCATTGTTACCGATTATGTAATTCTCTGAAATGTCTTTAATAACTCCCACATAATTTCTAACATGTTCCAAGCCAATTGGCTTGCTATAACACTTAGCTTCACATAAGAGCCTAATAGGATAAATAAAGGGAGTAGGTATTTTCAGATAAGCATAAGCATCAATTTGGTGGGATGCTCCTCTTCCTCTTAAATCCTCTGTTTTTATCCCTACATAACCGAATTTTACCAGCAATTCTTGTATAACTGTTTCCAAGATATAACCTCTAGCTTGATGATCTTTCATTATAGTGCCCCCATTAAGCAAACGTTTCCTAGAGTTTATTTAATTTATTCTGTTCTTATACAATATAAAAAAACGAGTATCGCATTCTATGGTTTTGATAGTTGAATGGGATAAAAAAACAATTGATTGTAAGTGATTTATAAGTATTTTGTTACCGTCTGTAAGTGAAATGTACTGCTATGTGTAAATTTTACCAAATTATAACATTATTTTGTAAGGGAATCACGGGAATGGTTCGAACCTCTCGCTGATTCCCCTAAACCGTCCCCGTTATTTCAGTTTTGCAATAAGGTAAGGAGAGGAAGGTTATATAAAATAACGTGCCCTATTTTGACTGCCTGTTATCGCTACTTTTGAAATCATTGCATTAGGTACTAGTATAATTAAGTAATTCACAAGTTAGCTTCTTAATTCAAATATTCACAGATATAAAAGGTATATCAAATCTTATGACGAATTTATTTAAGAGTATTTTAAGTTGTTATAAATTTAAAAGGGGGCCTACATGTGCAATCTTACTAACTCTAACACGGACCTTTAGTCTATATTAAGAACAATATTTTCTTAATAAAATACAGTAAGGTTGATTTTTTGAGAGATATTAATTATATAAATAAAAAAACAAGCATAATAATTATATATTCATTTATTGGAATAACATTTTATTTAGTTGCACTTTTTATTCTTTTAAGCTTTTTTATTAATGAATTCACCGATAAATTTGGTAATTATGGTGATTATATTAATGGCTTTGCAATGCCGATTATAGCTCTTTTTGGGGTATTAATGGCTTATAAAGCATTCGTAAGTCAATCCGAACAATTGGAACTTCAAAAAAAAGAAGCATTAAAGCAGAGAATAGAAAATATATTTTTTCAACTGCTAAATTGTTATACCAATATTGTTAGCAACATGCAATGTGAAGACAATAATATAGTTATTAATGGAAAAGAATACTTTAAGCGGTTATATAATAAATTGATTTGTATGTATTCTGAAGAAGATGACTTATCTGATGACAAAACAAAACTATTAATGGCATGGAGAAGATTAAATGAAGTTGAGAAAGGACAACTTTCTCATTATTACCGCAATTTGTACCAAATCTTTAAATGGGTGTATCAACAGAGAGAAAATATTCCAATGGAAGAGCAGGAGGAGTTAATTGATCTCATAAAAGCACAACTATCGACATATGAAATCAGCTTACTTTATTTCAATATAGAATACTTTGGGGCGAATGATTTTAAAGATATATTGTGCCATTATAACTTCTTCCCAAATGGAGGGGAAACAATATTACAGCAATTTAAAAATCATGTCTCCCTTTTTGAAAAAAAAAGATGAGTAATAACAATGCGATTGTTGAAAGTGAAAGAGTAAAACTGATGCGGAGTAATGTTTGTTATAATGATAGTTGGAGAAAAGAAAAGTCTATTCGAAAATTAATGATAAGAGACGACTTATCATATGCTATAAATAATAGGAAATTGAAATTGGTATACCAACCTCAGTTAGATGTTAGAAAAAAAGGTATATTTGGCGTTGAAGCTCTCATAAGGTGGACGCACCCAACTATTGGTAAGATTAAGCCAACTGAGTTTATTTATCTAGCACATGAATTAAGTTTGATGTATGTTCTATTTCAATACACATTCGAACAAATGTGTGAAGATATTTCCAAGATTACAAAATCATTAAAAGATATTCAAAGTTTTTCTATTAATATTTCTATAAAACAGTTAATGGAAGAGAGTTTGCTTGCTACCGTTGATTATATAACACATAAACACAATATTAATCCATCTACCATAACTTTCGAATTGACCGAGGATATAGAAATTGTTAACTTGTCTAAGATATTAAGTATACTTAATTCTTTAAAAGATAGAGGCTACAAAATCGCCTTGGATGATTTTGGAAATGGTTATTTTTCATTTTCGAATTTAATTGATCTTCCAGTTAATTATATAAAATTAGACAAGAGTTTTGCCGACAGGGTTCATTCTAATAGGGATATTGACTTTGTTAAGGATATAATTAATTTGGTCAAAAATTTAGGGTCTAAGATTATAATTGAGGGTGTTGAAACATTATATCAGTATGAACAATGGAGCAAACTAGATTGTGATTATATACAGGGATATATAACTAGTAGGCCAATAGCTAAAGAAAAGCTAGAAGAAGTAGTTATGGGAATCAATGAAAAATTTGGTGATAGTACTTAAGAACCCATTGAATGCATAGAAGAGAGTCACCGGTTAAACTTCGCCAGTGACTCTCTTCTTTTATATGGTCAACGAGGAGCGACTAGACTAAGTGTGACCATCAAGTAGAATGACGCAAGTTCTGCTGATTGATTACAGCCAAAGAATCACAGGGACGGTTCTCGTGATTCACTTTAGGGTGTATGGACCTAATGATATAGAGGTGAATAACTAGTGATATTGACTAAGATCAAAGATAAACCAAGTGACTTAACAATTGAATTTGTTAGCTCAACTGTTTTTTTGTATTTTGTTTACAAATGAATCAACAAAACCGTCCGGTTATTCTTATGCTTTTTGTTTGTGCAGGACAATGAATCAGTAGAACGCTCCCGATTAATTCCGCAGTTTTGAAATATTTATCATCTTCACAATCTGACGGTTTTAGTGATTCACTTCCAAGTCAAATCAAATTATACAAAGATTAATACTTAAAAAAGACCAAGTGGGCTAATTATTTTTCTCCTTAGCTTATCTAGTTTTTTTGTATTTTGTTCCCAAATGAATTAACAGAACTCTCCAAGTGGTTCCTTTTCAATAAAGGAATTACATTCTTAATAAAGAATTAAATATTTATATACTTAGACTTATTAGAATGCTTTTTGTGAAAATATTTATAAGGGGGTTGTAATGTTGAAATTAACTTTAATAAAATCCTAAGCGGATTTATAGATTTCTATAAACTGTTAATCAAAAAATTCCTTAAAAAATGTAAAGCATGAGTAAATGACAACCTTTACTGAAAAGCAGCACAGTTTTAAATGATAGAGTAACACTTGTTATTTTTGAGTAAATACATGATAGCTGTTTAAAATAGGAGATGTTTAATGGAACAAAATAATAAGAAGGTTTATAAGTACAATTATTTCCCTTTGTTTTTTGATTTCTTATTAAGATGGCTAGTACTATGGGGATGGAGATCAGACTATTTTGGATCTGTATGGTTTTGGGTTATCAACATATTCATTATTCCATTTGTTCTTCATGTTTTCCTACATGCATATATAGAGTCAAAAGTAGAATTTAAAAAAGTCAAACCATACAGTACAGAAGCTGAAATAGAAATTACAGCAGCTAC
Source organism: Bacillus sp. NTK071 (assembly GCF_017303315.1). Taxonomy (GTDB): domain Bacteria; phylum Bacillota; class Bacilli; order Bacillales; family Guptibacillaceae; genus Guptibacillus. The sequence continues at coordinate 126,689 of NZ_JAFKOI010000008.1, read as the reverse complement.
AATACTTTTTTTACTCTCGTTACTGATTGCGGGAACATTTGTAAGTTTTAATCTTTATGAAAACTTACATGTATTCTTGAAAATGGTCATTGCTTTTATATCTTTTGTTACTTATGGTATGCATTTGTTATTAAACAGTCTACTCATGGCAGCTAAAGCCAATCCCGTGAATACAAAAGAAAACAAAAATATGAAACTAACAAAAGAAAGAACAGCACCACTGGGTAATTTAGAAATGAATTATGATGAGAAATGGCATCCAAAGTTAAAGCAGGTTATAAAGTTCTATGATTCTGAATTGGACTGCAAAGATGATAGTGAATTTAATGTAAAGGGTAAATCCGATAAAAAAAGAAATTTAAGTATTGAAATTCCTTCTAAAGATTTAACAGATGAAGAAATTTCAGATAGTAATGACCTAGAAATTGTAAAGCTAGAAGGAGTATTAAATTACACTAATGATCGTGTTAATTCATATGTTTTGGAGAGTGCGCTTTTTAGTGGACTTGCTTTTGCTGGCTTTATTACTCTCATTACGTCTACAAAACTCGACCTTTCAATTATCCCAGCTGTTTTAGAATATGTTAAAAGTTTTGTTAATAGTTTATTATACTTTGATATGAATCTCATTGATAAACAACTGACAATCATGAACAATGAATATTTACTAGTAATAATATTAGTTGAGTCACTGCTTTGTACGTTGGCATTCGTTTCGGTTATTGCTTCGCGTTTAAGGTTTAGTGATGTTTTGGAAGAGATAGAAATATCAGTGAAATCGGCTAAATCTTTTAACGATAAAGAAGAAGAAGTAGCTTTACTTAAGTTAGAAAAACATAATTATGATTTACGAAACAAATTGATAATCAATGAAAAAAAAGAAGAAATCGCACTAATTGAACCTGAGTATAGTCATAGGCACCTTAGTCAGCGAATAAAATTTTTAAATGATAATATTTTGAAAGAAATTTCGATTTCAAATCAAAAGTTTGAAAGTATTACTCCAATACTATACACAATTCGAGTTTTAAGATCTTTAGGAATGACATTCTTTTTTAGTATGATTATTACTAGTGCTGCACTTATTAATACAGTACTAGCATTAGTAATATTCGTAGTCTCAATTGCTGTAACATTAATTATGAACATAGACCATTCAGTGAGGATTAAAAAGTTGAAGCGTCTTAACAATATTCATTTACCGATAAAACCATTTTTATCAAATAAAAAAGGATTCAATAAGGACCGTATTGGTTGATTAATTACGAATCATGGGGACGGTTCTCGTGAATTCCTTCCAAGTTAAAACAGATTTCCGCGAATAAGACTGAAAGAAAAACCAGGTGGATAATCGTTCCATAAATTAGTTCGCCTGGTTTTTTTTGTTTTGTTTAAGCAAGTGAATCAGGAGAACCGTCCCGGTGATTCCCAGGTGAATTTTCACTTGCCCATAAAGGAGTCCTTTTTTTTAGATGAAATAGTCGAAATCACGAAAAAGACGCTCGATATGTTAAGGCAACCTCTTGAAAGCGGAAAGGTAACAATCAGCCGCGCGCATTCAACCGTCAGCTACCCCGCTGTAACCGTCAACTACGAATCACTTTCCCTATATCCGTTGCTATTCCGAAGTCCATGTTTCCTTGCGCAATCTTGTTCAGGTGCCACCACCATTGGTCAGGGGGAATTTCATTTGTGTCTGATAAACGAAAGTCATATACATTGCTAATATGTTGAACAATATCCCTAGCATTTTCAATCAATTTTAAATCGTGATAAGCCAGTAAAATCTTTTCTTCAAAGTCTAACTGATCATGAACTTTATGAAGTTCGGTTCGATCATGTAACATCCTTAATGCTTCAAATGGGCTGTTATCTAAATCACCAACGTCATCTCCATAATTAAGAATGTCCTGTTTAAAATGGCTCATTTCAACACATCCTTTATTGTTCCAACATAGATATATCCGGGGTTGTTTAAGAAATAATTCTCAGGGTTTCCCTTCATGCATGTTTCCATTACGCCATCTTCACCTACAATAACGATCCATGTACCATCGTCAAAAGTGAAATACCTTTGTGAAAAATAGATTAGAAAATATACATGAATATGATTCTCTTTACCGTTCATTATATTCAAAAAAGGGAATTGTAATCAGTAAGCGTCCAATCACGAGGAATTTCATTTCTTCTTTTTCGTTTAGACAAATGCAATTGACCTGAATCTTGATTATTTTTCATCTTCCACACCACATCAAATTGGTTAAAATATAAAATGATATGATATATTTTTTCATTTAATGAAGGATCCAAACAGTTCCCTCCTAAAGTTACTCTCATAATCCTATTATACTAATAAAATGCGAAAGAATAATGGAGACGAGTACCGGAGAAGATTCATCTATTACACTTATTAATAATAAAAACACTAATCAGCATGTTAAACAAACGTTTGATTGATAACTGTTAGGAAATTTCTCAATTTAGGAACTAGTGCTAGAATATAAACATTAGCGTGAGAAAGGGGAATAAGAATGAACCATAGAAGGATTAAGATGAACAAAAACTATGATCCAATGACTAGTAATGTAGGAGATGAAATCTTTCGAAATGGCTTCTTTCATTTCAATATAACTCGAATGACAGAGGACATACATTCCGGTAATCTTGAAGTGGAAGTAGAAACGATTTATATAAAGGAATGGTTCAACCGTCATTTTCATAGTAGAATCAACGAATCCCATCTCCCGTCAATCGATGTAAGTATACCTATCATTCAAGCAGAAATGAGACCTGGATTGTATGAAATAATAGATGGAAACCACCGAATCGAGAAAGCATACCGTGAAGATCTTCCTACGATTCAATCATATAAATTAAAAGGCGAGCAACTTTTACCCTATTTTAAAGATAAAGAGAAGTATGTGGCATTTGTAGAGTATTGGAATTCGAAATTGTGTTGAAGGCTGACGATAAAGTGTTAATCATGAAAAGGAGTTGTTGGATTGAAGTCGAGTGATGATCTCAACCGTAATTCATCAAATTTTCATAATGAGATAGGATATGTATGGCTAAATAGTGAATAAGATAATTGAAAATGACTAAACCCTCTGAAAGATTAACCACTAGACTGTTATCTACTAATCACAACTCTATCGTTATCCCCAAAGATCAACCACTCCATCCCAATTTCTCTTCATCAAAGGAATGACTACGTCCTCTCAATTCCAGGTAAACTTCACCGATCTCCAATAATGAATCAAAAAACCCATATTAATAGCACGACAAGAAAACAAAATACAAAGGAGCTAATCCATGTCCGCAAAAGTCACAAGTATCGGATTAAAAGGATTAGAAGGCTACCGTGTTCAGGTAGAAGTGCAGATAACGGAAGGGATTGAGACCGTAATTATCGTAGGCTTACCGGATGCGTCTGTGAAAGAATCGAAGGAGCGGGTGTCGGCAGCGCTTTATAGTATTGGTTTTCCATTAGTTGATTCGAAAGTCGTTATTAATCTCTCGCCAGCCGAGCAGAAAAAGTACGGTCCGTTATTTGATCTTCCTATTGCGATTGGGATTCTGAAAGAAATCAAAGCGCTTAGAGACAACATCCCTCCAAACACTGGGTTTATTGGTGCACTATCATTAGATGGAACAATCTTACCGGTTGAAGGAATGATTGCTGCGATTCTGGCCGCGAAAAAGTTGCAGCTTCAAACGTTATTCCTTCCTTTTGACCTCACGATTCCTACGGTAGAAATGGACGAGCTCGAATTGGTCTACGTTCAAACCATTCAGGACGTAGTCGATCTTCTCTTCGGTCAACAGATCCTGCCAGTGACGAAGCCAAAAGAATCCATAAATGAATTCATCCACTTTCAACGAAATTTCAATCAAATATTAGGACATGACTTCGCAAAGCGAGCTTTAGAAATAGCCGCAAGCGGAGAGCACTATCTTCTTATGGATGGTCCGCCAGGCTGTGGAAAAAGTCTTTTAGCTGAAACGTTCCCATCTATCCTCCCGTCATTATCAAAGGAAGCGCAGCTTGAAAAAATCAGTTTATACCAATTAGCTGGTGCACCATACGACTCGCTCACTTTGCCATCCTATCGTCATCCCCATCATTCCGCTTCATCAGTATCAATCATCGGTGGAGGAACCAACCCAAAGCCAGGGGAAGTTTCGCTAGCCCATCGAGGCGTGTTGTTTCTCGATGAATTAGGTGAATTCTCAAAGAAGACGCTCGATATGTTGCGGCAACCTATGGAGAATGAAATGGTGACGATCGGCCTCGTGCATTCGACCGTTACGTATCCTGCGAAATTCATCTTCATCGCTGCCATGAACCCCTGTCCATGTGGGTATTGGGGCTCAAGTAACCACTATTGCACATGCTCAGAAAAACAAATCAGATCTTACAAAAGTCGCGTATCGGGTCCCATTTTAGATCGGATCGACATTCTACTCTCGCTAAAACCCGTTAATCTAAACGAACACAATTTTGATGGCATGGAATCATCAGAAAAAGTGAAAAAGCGCGTGATAGCTGCAAGAGAACGTCAGTATGCTCGTTATGGAAAAGAAGTGTGCAACGGGAGCGTTACATTTGAACAGCTCACAAGCAGTAGCCCTCTAACACCACTCCAGCAACACAACCTCCAATCATTATCAAGTGCACAAGGTTTTAGCAATCGCGTGCAAATCAAAATCATTCGACTCTCGAGAACCATCGCTGATTTGAAAGGCGACATCTTCATATCAGATGAAGCCATTGAAGAAGCCCTTCTATTAAGGAGAATATCCCTGCACTCAATCCAATCCTTCCACAAAAAATCACTCACAGGAGAAAATCTTAATGTGCACTACCAATAGAAACGTCACCGTCATTTGTCATGCCTCGTAAAGCGAGACAAAAAAGTCGCACAGGAATCTATCATATTATCTATAGAGGAGCAAACAGACAGGAGATCTTTCACGATAATGAAGATCGGCTTCAATTCCTTCAAACCCTCCAAAAGTACTCAACCCTGTACAAGGTGAAAATCTATGCGTGGTGTTTAATGAGCAATCACGTTCACCTTCTAATGAAAGAAGGGAACGAAGACATCTCTATCACCATCAAACGCATCGCCGTAAGCTTCGTCAAGTACTATCATTTTAAATACAACACAACCGGCCATCTATTTGAGGATCGATTCAAAAGTGAGAATGTAGAGACAGTGGACTATCTTCTTACCGTAATTCGGTACATTCATCAAAATCCTCTAAAAGCTAGAATGGTAAGGGCTGTGGAGAAATGGGAGTGAGTAGCTGTCGACAGTATTATCAACTAACTTCGGTAACGCGTTTGGTAGATTGTAATATGATATTAAACATGTTTGGAAAAGACCGAGCGAAGGCTATTGAGAGGTTCAAGGAGTTTAACGAGACAGTAAACGAGGATCATTGCATAGATGATTTCAAATCTGATTTATAGGGCTTGAATGAGCACGTAACATAATAGAAGATTGGTAACCTTATTAAGGACGTAAGAATGACGTGAACAATTCTCGTATATACAAAAAGAGGAAACATAGTTTACATATAATAATTGGCATATCCAGTTACAGTGTGTTACTGTAAATGCTGTTTGGAATTTAGATCTAAAGAGATCACCAATTTTACTAGAATGTAAATTTTAGAATGTAAATCATATTGGTACTTTTTATTACAATTAGTACGCTATTTTTACATTTTTCGCCAAAAAAAATGGTTCCTTTCCTTAGTTTTGAGTGATATTATAAGGAAAGTGAATAAAGGGATATTTCTTGTTGTTATTAGTCAGGTAATGTCTTATAATGAACAACGTTTGTAACTAAAACGAATTCACACATTAAGTTAAAGGGAAGAAAGGGGAAAGGGAATGCTGTTAATTCCTTTTGTGTTGCTGCTCATCCTTAGCATTGGAATATATGAGCGCAGACAACATCAGAAAAACATTGATAGTTTACCAGTACGTGTAAATATCAATGGGGTTCGAGGTAAATCGACCGTTACTAGACTTGTGACAGGTGTGCTTGTAGAGGCAAACATGCGGACGATTGGAAAAACAACTGGTACGCAAGCACGTATGATCTATTGGGACACAAGTGAAGAGAAGCCTATTAAACGGCGTCTTGAAGGTCCGAATATTAGAGAACAAAAAATGGTAGTTAAGGAAGCTGCAGAAAGAAATGCAGAGGCTCTTGTAAGCGAGTGTATGGCTGTTAATCCTGATTACCAAATCATCTTCCAGAAACAAATGCTTCAGGCGAACATTGGCGTTATTGTAAATGTTCTTGAAGACCACATGGACGTAATGGGCCCAACGTTGGATGAAATTGCAGAAGCGTTTACTGCAACTATTCCTTATAATGGGCATCTCATCATTACAGAATCTCCTTATGTAAATTACTTCACGAGAATTGCCCGTAAACGAAACACAGAAGTTATTATTGCAGACAATTCGAGAATCTCCGACGACTTCCTTTTGAAATTCGAATATATGGTATTCCCTGAGAATGCTTCGCTTGCGTTAGCAGTTGCTGAAGCACTAGGAATTGATGAAGAAACAGCCTTTAGAGGCATGCTCAAAGCACAGCCCGATGTGGGTGCTATGAGAATATTACCTCTCGGAGATGAACAATCTCCAGCCTTCTTTGTAAATGGGTTTGCTGCAAATGATGCCCAGTCTACTATTAATATTTGGAGAAGGGTAGAGCAACTAGGTTATCCATCGGATAATCCATTCGTCATCATGAACTGCAGAGCTGACCGTGTTGATCGAACAGAACAGTTCGCAAGAGACGTTCTTCCTTATATTAAAGCGGAAGCGGTTGTCCTTATTGGAGAAACAACTAGTCCAATCGTAGATGCCTTTAATGAAGGAAATATACCTGCAAATCAACTTCTTAACTTAGAAGGTTATTCAACAGATGAAATATACAAAGAGCTTGAGCCACATTTATTAAACACCGTCTTTTATGGTGTAGGTAACATTCATGGAGCGGCTGAACCTCTAATCGATAAATTTAACGAATACAAATTCAAGCAGCGAGTCAGCTAGGAGGATACACAAGTGTTTGGTTCTGATTTATATATATCTTTAGTTATTGGTGTTATTTTGAGTTTGATTTATGCTGAGAAAACAGGTATCTTACCTGCTGGCTTAATTGTACCAGGTTACCTTGCCTTAAGCTTTGATCAGCCTATTTTCATGTTGACTATGTTCATTATTAGCCTATTAACCTATCTAATTGTACAACATGGTATTACTAGATTTACAATTTTGTACGGACGTCGAAAATTCGCAGCGATGTTGACCACAGGAATCGCTATCAAGTTACTACTTGATTTTGCATACCCAATTATACCATTTGAAATATTTGAGTTGCGCGGAATAGGTGTCATTGTTCCTGGGTTGATTGCGAACACAATCCAAAAACAAGGTGTTGTACCTACGATAGGAAGTACGATCCTCCTTAGCGGTATTACATTCTTAATTATGTTTGTATACTATCTCGTTTAGGGTGAATGTAAATGGCTAGAAAACTTAATTTTAAAGAGAAGATCTTAAAGAAAATCAAATGGCACAAGAAAAGAACTCTTACGCATACGCTCATTGCGCTATTTTTATGCTTTATCCTTATTATTCCTTTTTCTTATTTATTCAAACCTGGTGAAACAGAAGCAATTAAAGATGATGCTTTGGTCACTGCTACTATGGTTGGGGATATTATGATGGGTCGATATGTTGAAAAAGCGACAGGTGAGTACGGAACTGATCACCCATTCAAATATGTTTCGACTTATTTTAAGAATTCAGACTATGTAACAGGAAACTTTGAAAACCCTGTGGTGTTGGATGAGAATACTCCAGCAGTGGACAAGTCGGTTACATTAAAAACTAGTGAGGAAAGCGCAAAGGCACTTGACCGTGCGAACTTCACAGTAGCTAATCTCGCTAATAACCACATGCTTGATTATGGTATTGAAGGATTGGAAGATACCCTCTCTACATTTAAATCTTTGGATACTGGAATTGTCGGTGCTGGGGACAATCTTGATGAAGCTAAACAAATTCATTATACCAAGGTGAACGGCATCAAGATTGCAACACTGGGTTTCAATGATATTTTTGAAGATGACAGCGAAGCAAGAGATACAAAAGGAGGCGTCCTCCCAGCTTCTCCAAAGAATTACATTCCTATGATTGGAGAAGCAAAGCAAAACGCTGACCTTGTGTTTGTCCATATGCACTGGGGGCAGGAGTATGAAAACGGAGCGCACCCTCGTCAAGAAGAGATAGCACATGCCATTTCTGAAGCTGGTGCCGATATTATTGTTGGTCATGGCTCCCATGTTTTGTCTACAATTGAACGTTATAATGACACAGTTATTTTTTACAGTCTTGGAAGCTTTGTATTTGACCAGGGGTGGTCAAGAAGTAGAGATACCGCTTTAGTCCAGTACCGTTTGTACAAGGATGGAACAGGTGAGATAGAGGTTATTCCTGCCTATATCAGAAACACACAGCCTAGACCACTTACAGATATGAATTGGTATAATAACGCCAAAATCACAAGGCAATTAACAAAGAACCTTGATAAAGAAGCTTGGACGAAAAGGGGGGGCAATATCATTCTACCAGTTGACCATTCACGTGTTTTGAAAGGGGCAACTATTGTTGGAGAGTAAAAAGTTTATTGTTCTATTATCGATAATATTCGTTGTTGGTTTCGTAGCTTTTTATAAATTTGTTGGTCTTGAGCCTGAAAACCTCCCGTTTTCAACTTCTCCTGACTATAACGTGACGACATCTGAACCTCTCAAGTCAAGTGAAGGATTTGGCGTGAGTGCTTCTCATCCACTTGCTGTAAAAGTAGGTATGGACGTGATGGAGAGTGGTGGTAATGCAGTTGATGCAGCCATTGCCGTTTCGTATGTTCTGGGTGTAGTCGAGCCATACGGTTCAGGAATTGGTGGTGGTGGCGAAATGCTTATTCACCCTAAAAACAGTAAGCCTATTTCTTACCAATACCGCGAGAATGCCCCTCTTAGTGGAAGTCTTCCTTCAAGCTATGCAGGTGTTCCGGGGCTCGTAAAGGGAATGGAAGACCTTCATGCCGATTACGGAACGATTGACATGAAGAAGCTTATCGCACCAGCAATTAACATCGCTGAGAAGGGTTTTAAAGTAGACCAGGACTTATATGATCGGTTAAAAGGTGCTCAGTACCGAATGCCTATTAGTGATATCCCTCACTTTTATCCAAATGGTAAACCGATTAACCCTGGCGTTACGTTAAAACAAAAACAACTTGCAGACACACTTCGGACGATACAAGAAGAAGGTGCCTCAGCTTTTTATGAAGGTGAGCTAGGTGAACACATCTTAGATCAAACGGATGAGATTAAAAGTGAAGACCTTCAAACGTACGCTACTCTTAAGAAAGAGCCAACGAAAGGTACGTTTGCTGGATACGATGTCTATTCAGCACCGGCACCCTTGGGTGGGATTACACTGATTCAATCGTTACAGATGGCTGAACTAATGAATGTAGAAAAATCAGAAGATGACCCGGCTGATTTCATTCACCTCGTTGGAGAGATAACGAAGAGAACCTACAATGATCGTCTTGAAGAAATCGCTGATCCAGGGTTCGTTGATGTAAATGCAGATAAATTAACAAGCTTCGACTATTCTAAGGAACTTGCAAAGGGTATTTCAATGGAACACCTATCTGAAGATTACGAAATTAATGATAGTCTTGCAGATTTCGAAGATCATGATAACACGACTCACTTTGTTATCGTCGATAAAGAAGGAACAATGATTTCTGCTACTCATACATTAAGTAATTTCTTTGGTTCAGGTACATACATTGATGGCTATTTTCTTAATAACCAATTAAAGAATTTTAGTGAAAATAATAGCTCCATAAATGATGTTGAACCCGGAAAAAGTCCTAGAAGCTATACGGCTCCAACTATTTTGTCAAAGAATGGTCGACCGGAGATCGGCATTGGGACTCCAGGTGGTAAAAGGATCCCAATGATGCTTACAGAGGTTCTTGTTCGTAACCTTTACTTTAAGGAGTCGATTGAGGAAGCCATTGAACATCCACGCTTTTATGTTGAAGATGACAAAATCATGCTTGAATCAGAGGAAGTCTTCTCTGAAGAAGTTATTGATGATTTAGAAGATAGAGGATATCGTGTCGAAATTTATGAAGCTGGCCAGTATTATGGCGGTGTCCAAAGCCTTGTTGTGAATTATGAAGAAGATTTGATGTACGGTGGAGCGGATAAGCGCCGCCTTGGATCATGGCAAGTAGAAAAATAAGCAATTAATTATGAGGAGTGTATTTTGTTGAAAACTATTATTCGTGAAGCTAAACCTTTCGTAATGTTGGCACTTGTATTTGCATTTATGGTTACATTTAAGCATGAAAAAACGTTAACTGATGATGAGTTAGCTACAATTGAAAGTCAACAGTTAAAGTTAACTGAACAGATTAGTCAGAAAGTAGAAATTGAAAATAGAGACGTAAGTACTACGTCTTATAATGTTAATAAATAAATATCGTGTCTAAAGGCACATCTTCTCACTTATGAAGATGTGCCTTTATTATTGTTTTGTAAATTTACCCCCAAAAATATTGACGAATTAACACGAATCATTATATTCTTTATTGTATAGGAGGGGGTAATTTTGGTTAAACACCCAATAAATTACATTTTTTATTATTTTGTACTTGCAACTATTTTTATGTTCGCTACATCCCAATCATTCGCATCCGCCGAAGGTCAAGTAGGAGACACCATAGTCCATGAAGCAAATAAATATATTGATGCCCCTTTTAAATCAGGTGGAGATTCACCTGAAGGCTTTAATGGTTCTGGATTTGTTAACTATGTTCTAAAAAATGGTGCAGATATATATCTCCCAAGATATTTGTCACAGCAATGGGAATTTGGTACACCTATTGAAAGGAATGAACTCCAGCCTGGAGATGTACTGTTCTTTAGTAATACGTACAAAGAAGGCATTTCTCATAACGGAATTTATTTAGGTGACGAACAGTTTATACATGTGACATCTTCTTCAGGTGTAACAATAGATTCGTTAATTGATAGTGCTTACTGGGAATCGAAATATACAGAGGCACGTCGCTATAACGAAATGTCCCTAAGTGAAATAGAAAACCCAGTTGTTAAAACGGCCCTCTCACTAATTGATAGTCCCTACAAAAGTGGAGGAGAGACTCCAAAAGGCTTTAATAGTCCAGGTTTCGTTGACTATGCTTATAAAAATGGCAATGGAACATATATACCGGAACTTAGAGAATACCAATGGGAAGCAGGGGAAGAAGTTGCAGAAGGTGATTTGCAACCAGGCGATGCTGTATTCTTTAGCGATACATACAAACCCGGAATCTCCCATAATGGAATCTACATTGGGAACGATCAATTTATTCACGTAACGACTAGCTCTGGGGTTACAGTAGATTTCATTCAAGGGGATGACTACTATCGCTCTAAATTTACAGGTGCGAAGAGATATACCAATGTAATGCCGCGGCCTGAAAATTCATTTGCTAAACAAGCTATTAAACTACTAGGTACTCCATATGAACGTGGAGGAGATTCAAAAGAAGGCTTAAATAGCTCTGGATTCATTGAATATGCTTTCAAAGAGGAAGGCGTAATTGTTCCTGGATTAACTGAACAGCAATGGGAGACAGGAGAAGAGATCTCGAAAGAAAACCTTCAACCAGGAGATGTTGTATTCTTCAGTAATACTTACAAGCAAGGCATCTCTCATAATGGAATTTATCTCGGAAATGATCAGTTTGCACATGTGACCACTTCTGAAGGTGTAACAATTAGTTATCTAGATAAAAACAACTATTATAGCTCTAAATACACGGGTGCAAAACGTTACGATAACGTCACACCTGAACCATCAAACAGCGTTGCTAAGGAAGCAATGTCCTTGATTGGCGCACCATACAAGAGAGGTGGAGAATCTCCATCGGGCTTCAACCATTCAGGTTTGATTGAGTATGTATTTAAAACTGGTGCTAATATCATTGTCCCACGCTTGCGTGATGATCAATGGGCAGCAGGTGAAGAGGTTGCAAAAGAAAACCTTAAGCCAGGAGATGTCATCTTTTTCAGTGATACGTATAAACCAGGCTTGTCACATAATGGTGTATATGTAGGAAATGATCAATTTGTTCACGCATTGTCTTCCAGTGGCGTAACAATCGATTACCTTAGTAAGAATAGTTATTACAGTTCCAAATATACTGGTGCTAGAAGATATGATGATTTAACACCTAAACCGACAAATGAGGTAGCAAAAGAAGCGATTTCGCTGATTGGAGCTCCATATCAGAAAGGCGGAGACTCACCTGAAGGCTTTAATGGTTCAGGATTTATCGATTATGTCTATAAGAGTGGGGGGGACATCGTCATCCCACGCCTACTAGATGACCAGTGGTCAGCAGGTGAAAAAGTAGCAAAGGAAGACCTTGAGCCTGGAGATGTTGTATTCTTTCAAGATACGTATAAACCAGGGATCTCTCACAACGGTATATATGTAGGAGATGATCAGTTTGTTCACGTCACAACGTCAACTGGCGTAACAATTGATTATCTTGATAAGAACGATTATTACTCATCTAAGTATGCAGGAGCAAGAAGATATCATTCGGTTCAATCAGCTAAACTTGCAAACAATCCAATTTCAGATAAAGCTATTGAATTATTGGGTTCTCCATATGAGAGTGGAGGAGAATCACCATCAGGTTTCAATAGTACTGGTTTTATTGAATATGTGTTCCAGAATGCTGCAGATATTGTAGTTCCGCGGCTGCGTGATGATCAGTGGGTAGCAGGAGAAGAAGTTGCGAAAGAAAACCTAAAGCCTGGAGATGTTGTATTCTTCCAGGATACGTATAAGCCAGGAATCTCGCATAATGGAATCTATGTTGGAAGTGATCGTTTTGTTCATGTAACGACTTCTTCAGGGGTTACAATGGATTATTTAGATGGAAGCAGTTATTATTCATCTAAATATGCAGGTGCAAGGCGTTACAATGATTTAAAACCAACAGCTGAGAATGCTATCACGAAAGAAGCTCTTTCTCACTTTGGAGCTCCATACGAAAGTGGAGGAGAATTACCGTCAGGTTTTAATAGTTCTGGTTATATTCAATATGTTTTCCAGACTGTACTAGAAACTGTCATTCCTAGAACGACGGACAACCAGTGGGAGACTGGGGAAGCTGTGGCAGAAGGGGACCTCCAACCAGGAGATGTTGTTTTCTTTAGTAACACATATAAAGAAGGAATCTCGCATAATGGAATTTACCTTGGAGATGATCAATTCATCCATGTTACAACATCGGGTGGCGTTGTAATAGATTATATTAACAAGAGCAGTTACTACAGTGATAAATACACTGGAGCTCGTCGATTTGATGGACTAAAGGTGGTAGCTAAAAATGCTATTACTGAAGAAGCACTATCTTTAGTAGGAACACCATATGAATCAGGGGGAACTACGCCATCCGGATTTAATAATTCAGGATTTGTTCATTATGTGTTTGATTCGGTAGATATTCCAGTACCCAATTATACCGAAGAACAATCTGAAGTAGGCGAAACAATTACACTTGAAAATCTGAAGCCAGGAGATGTTGTTTTCTTTGAGAACACGTATAAAGAAGGCATATCTCATAACGGTATCTATTTAGGGAACGATAAGTTCGTACATGCTACTTCTTCAGACGGTGTAACAATTGAATACCTTACTAAATCAGATTATTATTCTTCCAGATTTGTTTTTGCAAAGCGATACACTGGATTGAAGTTGCCACTTGATATTCCGCTCGTAGCTACTGCTGCGTCTTATCTAGGAGTTCCTTATGAGAATGGAACAACTAGAACACCGGAATATTTTGACTGCTCAAGCTTCATTCAACATGTCTTTAAAGAACAATATGGAATCTTCTTGCCAGGTACAAGTGCTGAGCAATGGGAATTTGGTCAACCAGTAGAGAAACAAGATTTACAAGTGGGAGATATTGTATTCTTTAGTGATACGTATAAACCAGGCATTTCTCACAATGGAATCTATATTGGAAATGGTCAAATTATTCATGCGAATGGACAGGATGATGAAGTATCTGTCGCATACCTGGATCATAATGCTTACTATAGCCCGAAATATACTGGTGCAAGAAGATACGATACTACGAGCGCAGCAGAGAAAGCTTCTGGAGATGACATTATACTAGAAGCTAAAAAACACATGGGTATTCCTTATACAGAGGATGGAACTACTCCAGATGGATTTGATGCTTCAGGGTTTGTACAGTACGTCTTCTCGCAAAATGACGTCGTTATACCACGCTATGGTTTCCAACAGATTGAAATTGGAACACCAGTGTCCAAAGAAGATTTGAAACCAGGAGACCTTGTTTTCTTTGAAGGTAGTTATATCCATCCTGGTATCTATATCGGTAACGATGAATTCATTCATGTCTCCCATAGCTCTGGGGTAGACATTAGGAACCTCTTGAAAGACAGTTATTATGCTCCTAAATTTAAAGAAGCAAGAAGAGTTATTGAATAGTCACGATGCTAAGTCAGGAACGTATGCGTTCCTGGCTTTTTGTATAGTGTCACTTTCGTTATAATAGGGTTGTTCATTATGAAAGGTTGTTTTTATATGAAAGTAAACTTACAGGAAGTACTAGAATTAGAAGATCAATTTTCTCAACATAAATATCATGGTGCCATACAATCTAATGAATTTACATCTAATAAAGAAGGAGTATTACCAATTCTGATCTCAGCTCCACATGCTACAAAACATTGGAGAAACGGAAGAGTTAAATCGGCTGATATTTATACTGGATCTATCGCTTTATTGCTGTATCAATTAACAGGCTGTCATGTGATGGTAAAAACAAAAATTGGTGAGGATCCAAACTACGTAGTAGGTGGGGAATATAAAGAAATTCTGAGTGAATTTTGTAGAACGCATTCTATTCATACGATCATTGATTTACACGGAGCATCTAGTGAACATTCATTCGACATTGAAATGGGATCAAATTTTGGTGAAAGCTTATCAGATGATAAGGCTAGAAGAATAGCTCAAGTTTTTCAAAACCATAGGTTTAAGGTAGCACTTAACGGAACATTTGCAGCTTCACATAAAGGAACAATAACAAATTATGTATCTCAAGAGTTGGGAATAGATGCAGTTCAATTAGAGATAAATAAAGAATATCGTAATCCGAGGAACGAGTTGGAATTGTTTTTGAAGATGGTAGATTGTTTGAGGGATATAGTAACGACCGTTGGGAATCACGGTGAATCACGGGGACGGTTCTCGTGATTCTGTCTAGAAATAATAATGCAGGCTTTCTATAATAGTGTAATATTGTGTTCATTTTTACTGTACTGGAATTAAAGTGTACACTTTATTCTACTAACAAAAAATGCATTGCTAATAATAGAAGCTCAAGAATCTACCGATTCTTGAGCTACTTCAACTTCCTCTATTTCTCCCCTGGCACAACATTATGATTATGACAGAACACATTTTTAGGATCATACATGTTCTTCACATCCACTAGACGTTCGTAATTCCCACGGAACGCAGCTTTGACAACTTTCTCGCTTGGTGTAATGCCATTTAAGTAAGAGGCTTCGTGATGGGAGGATGATAGTAGACTTCCATAAACCGAATCAACCCACTGTTTGCATAGATCGAGTTCCACATCCATCGCCATGATATCGAGAAGAAGAACGAAGTTGGCATCTCGGATAGCGTATGGTGTTCCGTTTGAAGCAACGCGATTCATTTTGCCATGAAGCGACCAGAGTTGAACAAGTACACTCGGTGCTGGAGCGTGATCAATTTTCGTTAGAATCGTATCGATCACGTCATCTGTTAGTCCTTTGAAGTAGAGAGAGGTTCCGTGTACGGGAACGTACTCCGGGACCATGATGTCAAGCTTGCTTTGAAGCTCGGTATAAGGCATGATGCCTGTACCATCAACGATCGGCTCTGCTAGTTCTCTCAAAGGTTTGATGACCTCTTCGCCTATGGAAGGCGTTCCGGCGAACATGCCAGTTAACATGATGACTTTTTTCATATGTAGAAAATCTGGGATGAACGGTGCAGGAGGCAAGGTTGTCATCGTCAGGTTAATCGACACCTCATCAGGAGCATCTTTCATATAGGCTTGTGCTTTCTTGATAACGTCTTTCGCGTCTTTGTAATCATACATCACATCAAGCGCTAACACTTCAGGACCCACTTCATGGAGCTGGTAGACAAACTCAGTGACGACCCCGAAGTTACCGCCGCCTCCACGGAGTGCCCAGAAGAGATCAGGGTGAGTCGTTTCGTTTACTTCGATTAACTCACCTGATGCTGTAACGACGTTTGCTCCAACGAGGTTGTCACAAGTTAGGCCATATTTTCCTCTTAAATACCCGAGCCCACCATTCAGTGTTAAGCCAGCAATCCCGGTTTCAGATACCGTTCCAGTCGGTGTAGCAAGTCCGTATTTTTGTGTTTCGTTATCTACATCCTTTAAAGTGGCTCCCCCTTGTACATAGGCCACTTTCTTTTCAGTATCTACCGTAACCTTTTTCATGTTAGATAGGTCGATCATCACAGCATGATCACCTACCGCAAGACCTCCCAGGTGATGCCCGCCAGCTTTGACTGAAACGGTAAGGTTGTTCTCATGAGCGAAAGCAACGCCAGCTTTTACGTCCTCTTCGGTTTCACAACGCACAATCAAACCTGGTTTACGATCAATCGCACTGTTCCACACCTTGCGTGCCTCATCAAAATTCTCGTGGTTTGGCAAGATTAATCGATCGCCAACCTGCTTTTCTAATGTTTGAAACATAAAATCCCCCCAATTGGATTATATAAAACAGACGTTCATTATAGCATACGATGGATAATAATGGATCGGTATAATGATAAAAAAATAGAAATAAAGGGAAATTTTATGAGTACAGAGGAGTAGGATAAAAAGCCTACCATACAAAAAGTTGAAATGTCTATAAGTCTTTTTCAAGGAGAAAAGTAGTGTTATTACTTTCGGTGCTAGTACTAATGCACATTGCGGTCATTTTGCTTGGTGGATTTCTTCGAGGTAGTTTGAGGAGTAAGGAGAGAGGTATTGAATTGATTCAATAAGGAGATGGAAGTGATAAAAGAGACTGTGAAAAACAATCGGTGGGAAGTTGTGTTAGGGTTCTTTTATGTTGCTTTAATCGTTGGTTTTATCGTGTTAATGTTCGATTCGAACCCTGATAATAATCTTTTTGCCGCGGGACTTTTCATGACGTACTGGTTTGTTCGAATCCTACGTTATGGATTAAGAGAACGGACAGAGGGTAATAAGAGTCATGCATTATATCATTTTGGACTGGCCATTATCGCCGGTATGGTTATCGTTGCAGTAGGGGTGACTTATTTGTTTGGGCTGTAGGTTTTTTTGCACTGCTATTGCTCCACTAATAATTCAAAAAAAGCCATATCAACATGCATGGCATGGTGGTATGGCTTTGATAATAATGGTTAAGTTTTACTTATTCAAATCACTCAAACAACGACTTAAATGAAAACGGAGCAATGGTGAGTATCTCACCCTCACTCTCAATAGACCATGTTTGCTCATTACCTGTGATATACAAAAGAGACCCAATCATGACTTGTTCATCTAAATAATAATCATATAATGCATTTAACTTTCCTTGTTTCTTTTTGAGTACTTGCAAAAATTCTGTAGGGAACAAGTTCGATTCTTCGCTTGTAAGCTCCTTATTTTCAAGTAATTTATCGATCACTTTTTCAAATAGAGGCTCTTTAATAGAAAATGGTTCATGATTTACTTTTACATCGCTTAGATCCATAAGTTCGCTGAGCGCCTTTTCATTGTTTTCAGGGAATAACTCTATAACGCGGTTATCATATAAAGATTGCTGAACAGTGTAATCGTCGTTACAGAACAAAGAAGTGGTCAGCATCGCTGTATCAGTAGCAATCTGACATCGAATCACACGAGGTGTATTCGTTAACTTCATCAGAAACTTTTCAAACTCTGCATCGACACTCTCTTCATTTTCCTCGATCGTTAATAACCCTTTGGAGAGCAATCCATTTGTGGCACTATCTAAACGAGTTTCTAGTTCTTGATCGGAAATGTCTTCGAAAACCTCGTCTTTTATAGAAGCTGCCGCCTGGACACCATCTATTAATAGTAAGGATAATATGTATTCTTCAGCAGATAGAGTATAAGACATATAGGTGTAGTCCTTTCGTTTATTAGTTATAAGTTGATATTATAATAAGTCAAACAAAATAAAGAACAAGATTGCTAGTATCAACAGTAAAATGGAGTATAAGATAAGGATGATTCTAGCTTTAAACCAATTGTACTTTTCATATAATCTACTTGCTACGTATTGTGTTAATCCCAAAAAAGGGAAGATTAATATCGTTAATAGTTCAAAATCATCGTAAGTTACCCAACGATATAATCCTTTTCCTGCTGATTTGCTAAGCAAATATAATAATGAAAAAAACATATTGAAAATTAATGAAAATCCAATAGCACCGCATACAACGGCTAATATATCCATCATATTTATCAAATCCTTTTCGCTACTTTAGGGAATATGCAGCTGAATTTATATCCATCCGAGTATTTTATCTGTTGACTCACTTAATGTGTCTTTAACATTAGTTAATGTTTCTTTTGCTTTCTCTTTAGTGTTATATAACGTTTCACTAACAGCAGCGCCAGCATCGCTTGCCCACTTATTTGTGTATTTTGAAGCCCATTCACCTACTGCGCCACCAATGGCACTTCCAACTACACCTCCTACTGCTGCTCCAAATGGAGCGAAAGGGCCAGAAAGCGCTCCCCCAATAAGAGCTCCAGCATATGCTCCAACAGTTGCTCCAGTAGCACTTGCCCCTACTTTATTGATCTCTTCACTAACTATACGCCCAGTAACTTCAAATTTTTCTTTACCTTTTAAAGATGGGTTTTTGTCTGTCCTTCTACGAATATTACTAATAGCAGTTATGCCCCCAACCACTGCTGTACCAATACCTGAAGTTCTAGCAATGACTTTGTTAAACGCTTTTTTAGATATAACCATATCTTTAGAGGAGTATTTGATTAGTTTACTCTTTACGTGTTCATGAACAGGACGATTCCCAGTTGCTAGTTTAATAAGCAAACTTTTAGCTTTGGTTGAACGTGTTCGATTATCTACAAATTTTGTATTGTTTGATATATTTTTCTTTTGGGCTTTAATATACTTTTCCATTTTGTGGTTATCTCTTGCTGCTTTGTTTATCTTTTGGATCATACTTTTCGTCCACTCAGGTCCTGTTTTCCCCTTCAGAAAATGAAGAATTCTCCTGTCGTATTTAAATGTATAGTGGTTCTTTTTCTTAGTATATTCAACGCGGAGTATACCAGATTTGTGTGAAGCGGTCATAATGGCTAAAGGTGCAACGGAGCCAATTGCACTATCTAACAAAGCATTCAACAAAGAGTCATCTTCGCTTGGCTTTGTTGTTGATTCTACATTTTTACTCTCCTCGTAATCCAGTAATAAATCTAATGCACGTTTACTAGTTGGATTTTCATGGTTTATACTCCCTTGCACACTAGTAGCTATTCCTACTGGTGATTGTACCGCTTGATTTAATTTCTGAAAAAGGGAGCCGGGCTGGTAACCTTCTACACTGATCTGGTTACTGTGAAACATAGAGCTAATTTGTTCAACGTAAGCAGAAGCATCGTTAGCATGATCTGCTACGTAGTCTAATTTTTTTACCTGTTGGCGGTCGTACTGATGTAATTGTTCTATTGTTTGATTAATTTTTTCGTCTGCGCTGTTTAATTGATTCATGATATTGCTATCTTGCAATGTCGGAATCATAATAATATCACTTACAGAGTTAATGATAGAATTTGCTTCATTTGATAGATCTGTTGTTATGGTTTTTACCTTTTTCATAGCATGATCTAAATCATTTTGTAAGAAATCCTCCCGAATCGTTGCTGTATTAGAGGATTCAAAAGCTTTTAATTCATTCTTCATGTTATGTAAAGCATTTTTATATTCATCTAAAGTCGATTCATAATACTTTAGAAATGGGATATGACAATCTTGATAAAATGAACGAATGGCCTGCCCACCCTTACCTTTTAAAGCCTCATCTAACTGAATAAATTCCATTACAGCAGAATCTATTTTCTTTATATCTCTTTCTTGGGAGTCCAATTGTTTAAGAGTCAATTCAATACCAGAGAGAAAAGAATCTACCTCCAACGTTTTCATCGCAATATCGCCACCTTATCTGACATTATAACTCTTTAATATAATATCATAATTAGTAGAAGAGAAAGGGAAAGAGAGATAAGGAAACAGATCTCCATCCTGCCGTGTGGTAACCACCGAAGCGGGTCTCATGGTTCACTCAAAAATATAAAAAGATTGCCACAAATAATAAAAAACCAGTTAACTCATCATTTCAAAAATGGTCTAACTGGTTTCTAATAGGAATAGAGAGTGAATCAGTAGAACCGTCCCGCTGATTCTGTAAATTACCTGACCATTGGTGGAGCGGATCTGGTGAACGGTGCAGTAAATCCTGAAGATGATTTTTCTAAAGAACATTGGATGAGTAGTATTGGTCTGGCTTCGTTGGTTGGTGGGGCGAGGGTAGGTGTTCCTACTAAACGTTCTGTGATTTCCCCTACCAATAGTTTGAAGAAAAATCCTATTGTGGAGAAGGATCAAAACAACTCAATATTGAGCTTTGCAGATATGATGGATGATGAAGGCGCTAATAGATACAGTCAATTTTGGGATTATACACAAAAAAATATAAGTGTAGAAGATAGAATTAAGTTATCAGATTGGAACTACAGTCCATCGGGTCATTTGTATGAAAAGTATAAAATGACTTTCGATGATCCCAAATATTATGATCAAAAAACTGGCGATATAAATTGGACTCCCAATAATGGTTTTGAGGGTGAACCGCAACCGATGATATTAAGTAAAGAAACTCTTATTGATCGATATGGTTTTCCTGAAGGAAGTTTCTTTTCGGAAAAAGGTGTACCATATGAACAACGCGCTTTAGCATTGCATAGCGACACAGCAGATTATCATATTTATAAAGTTCTTGAAAATCTTGAGGTTATGGGTGGCAAAGCTGCACCTTGGTTTGACAGGGTTGGAGGGGGAATTCAATTTATTAAATACCATAAAAATGGTAAAACATATTCATTACAAGAGTTAATAGACGAAGATCTAATTGTAGAAGTTACTTTTGAAAGAGAGGAATAGAAATGGATATTGAGAAGTTAGTTCAATTATTAAAAAGCCAATATACTGTTAATGTAGAAAAGAAGAGTGAGTTATTACTGATAATATATCCAAAAAATAAAGATGGTACTACTAATCTTGATATGGGTTTTAAATTAGTAAGCGTAGGTCATGCGTTTTATTTGTATGAATTACAAAGAAACCAAGAATATAAATTAGCTCAATTTAATAATGAACAAATGGGATTATTAGGTTTATATACTGCACTAGAAGGAACTTATGGTGATATCAAAGTTGAAGAAAGCATTAAAAATAAATTAAGAAATATAGACAAGGATGTTCAGCAAGCCATAACTATACTAAATGAAAAAGTTAGTAATCATTTATTTTCTATCTTAGCTGAAAAGAGAGGTGCCATTAATGTAACCTTAAACGATAGTAAGTATGATATCTACTACTTAAGTTTACTAGATGAGAAAGTCATTATTTCTGAAAGTAGACCATTTTCAAGTGCCTTAGTAGTAACCTATAATTTTTCTAAAAAGCTTGAAACATTTGATGAATTTATTAATGCATTGGAATTTGATTTTATACCTTCTATTAGTGATATAGAGCAATTAAAAAGACTATTTATTGGTAAATGAATTATTTAGAATCACGGGACGATTCTCATTTATCATATTAATTAGATTTTCTAAAAGTCATTGAATTAGTAATTGAAGAAAAAGAAAAAAAGGAATCATGAATTTTTAGATACACTATTAAATAAGCTCTCAAAGTTACTCACTGAGATTAGCAATGAAGGAAAGGGGAAAATCAATATAGAGTTGAATGGTGTTTTACGAGCGTACTTTGACACAAACTTAGTTGAAAGTTATCAAGAACCATTAGTTATTGAACTTGATAAATTAGAATCAATGATAAAAGGTATTGGGAATCCCGGTGACGGCCCTCGTGGTTTAAATTAAGTGAATTTCCCTTTACCAATATTGAGAAAAAAGCAGACGAATGTAATCATTTTAGATTAATTCATCTGCTTTCTTTTTTGTATACGGGTGAATCAGTAGAACCGTCCCGCTGATTCTCGGATTGTTCGACGGCGTGCGAGGTACCGTTAACGCAATGGACGAACGTTCTGATAAAGCAATGGATTCACCTTATGATTTTGTAAATTACCTGACCATTGGTGGAGCGGATCTGGTGAACGGTGCAGTAAATCCTGAAGATGATTTTTCTAAAGAACATTGGATGAGTAGTATTGGTCTGGCTTCGTTGGTTGGTGGGGCGAGAGTGGGAATTGTAGGAAAAAGTGATGTGAAAGCAGAGGGGATATTAAAATATAAGGGCGAGAGAACCACTTTTGATGTAGAAAATGTTAATACTTCTAATATAGATGTTCTTTCTAAACAATTAGAAAACATTAAAACAAAGGATGAAAAGGTTGGGTACTTAATGGAAAAGTCAAAGAATACTGATGTATCTACAGAAAAGAATAAAGCGATTTTTTATGCGGGTAGAGTTGAAGCTTTTGATAATAAAATTGGCCAAATGAAGTACACATCTGCCAGAGAATTAGCAGAAAGGTATGCTGATAATCTTTTTATGGAAAAAGAAGTAACAAAGTTAACATTAGAAAGAACACCTGGTGGTAAATGGATGGATAATCTAAGGTTATATGAGCAGTTGCCAAATGGAAAGTACAGGTATGAAGAGTATGGATTAACGTTAGAGCAAACAAATGAAATATGGTCTAATTTATCTAGTAGATATGCAGAGGGAGCAAGCGGAGCGGTAACAGCATTTACGAAGAATGTACCTGATTTTATTAAACCAAAAACGATCTTCTGGTCAACGGAATTACCACAATTAAGGAATAATAAGAAAGTTAAGCATATTAACATAAGGTGATGATATAATGAACAGCTTTATTACTAAAACAGATGGGATTGACACTCTAACATATGAAGATAATTCTTGTGACGTTGAATGCAATGTAGCCGATTTTAGAGACCAAATATGGTGGATTTCTATTATAAAAGTCGTAAGTAAAAAAAGTGGGAGTCCTATTACATTAACTACTAGTAAACAACTTGAGCTATTGCAAAGAATTGAATTTGATTTAGGAAGCCGTCATGGAATCAAGGAAATATATTCTTCTATATTTGGTGTAATTATTTATGATGATGTTAAAGATTTAACTTATGATTTAACATTATTATGAAAAAGAGGTAGATAAATTGTGAAAATAAATATTGGTGATATCCTAATAAATATGCAAATGGGTTGGAGTTTTTTGTGCTTAAATTATGCTGAAAAAAATTATCTATTTCCGATCGTTCCCATGATATCTGAACCTGTTTATATATCAGATATAACTATTAAAGAATTTTCTAAGGAGGAATTTATTAATGTATTTTCAACTATACTTTGGAACAGAGGTATTAGAATTGAAAATGTTGATCAAATTATAAAAGGGAAATCAAACGAGGTTCCAATATTAGAAGATGGTACTTTAGAAAGTACTAAAACAGGAAAAGAGTTTATAGAATTAAATCTATTTAACCCAAACGGTACTCATGAATCACTTCTAAGTTTAATCAATTTTACACCACTAATAATACTCAAAGAACCAGGTGAACTAATCATTCTATTGATTGGCTCATCTGGTTTCTCTTTTATACAAGAAAAGTGAATCAGTAGAACCGTCCCGGTGAATCCAAGCTTTACATCGAATATTGCTAGTACTTTCAAAGATGCTAATTATAGAACAGCAATCACTAAAGAAAAGATTACTTTGTATAGAGCTTTTGGAGGACATGCTGATGCTGCTGGGACGTTTGTTACTACGGTTCCAGCAGTAAATAGGATTCAAGCAAAAGTTGGTTTAGCTCTACTGCCTGAGTGGAAGAACACCAGGCAGTACGAAGCAATTATTGAAATTCCTGAAGGAACTATTTTAAATCTTGGTAGAGCAGAAAAGCAATATACAAAAATGGGATATATTCTTAAAGGGAATGAAGATCAAATATTATTACCTTTAAATTATCCTATAGAATGGATATCTGAAATAAAACAAATTCGGTCAAGGTAGGAGGAGAAATAAGGTGCGGAACAATTTAAAGTTTAAAATACAAATTGAAAAAGTCATTCAATTAGTAATTGAAAAAAAGAAAAAAAGGAATCATGAATTTTTAGATACACTATTAAATAAGCTCTCAAAGTTACTCACTGAGATTAGCAATGAAGGAAAGGGGAAAATCAATATAGAGTTGAATGGTGCTTTACGAGCGTACTTTGACACAAACTTAGTTGAAAGTTATCAAGAACCATTAGTTATTGAACTTGATAAATTAGAATCAATGATAAAAGGTATTGGGAATCCCGGTGACGGCTCTCGTGATTCAAATTAAGTGAATTTCCCTTTATCAATATTGAGAAAAAAGCAGACGAATGTAATCATTTTAGATTAATTCATCTGCTTTCTTTTTTGAATACGGGTGAATCAGTAGAACCGTCCCGCTGATTCAAGAAAATAGAAGGGAGGTAGGGTTACATAAACAGGAACCGAGGAGCTAAGGTTTTGTCGTTTATAAATTAGTAATAGTAATCAACAGAACCTCCCCTTTATTCTTGGTGATTCCCGGTCATTTCTTTAAGTTCATTCAAACAGAGACTTAAACGAAAGCGGAGCTATTGTAACGAACTTACCCTCACCCTCGATCGACCATGTTTGTCCATTACCTGTAATATACAAAAATGAATTGGCTATTCCTTGTTTCTCTTGGTTATAATCATATAACGCATTTAACTTCCCTTGTTTTTCTTTTAATATTTTCAGGAAGGCTGGATGGAACAAGTCTGATTCTTTACTTGTAAGCTTTTTACTGGCAAGTAATTTATTAATAACTTTCTCGAAATGCCGCTCTTTAATTGAAAAAGGGTCTTGCTCTACTTTGTCCTCGCTAATATTCATAAGTTGGCTGAGTGCTTCCTCGTTGTTTTCTGTGAATAATTTAACCACACGATTATCATCTTGAGATTGTTGAAATATGTAATCATCGTTACAGAACAAGGTAGCTGCAAGCATCGCTGAATCAGTAGCAATTTGCAATCGGATGACACGAGGTGAATTCGTTAACTTCTTCAGAAAGAATTCAAATTGTTCATCAACGTCTTGATCCATTGTTATTAATCCTCTTGAGAGCAATCCATTTGTGGCACTATCTAAACGATTTTCTAGATCACGATTAGAAATGTTTTCAAAAACATCATCTTTTATTGAGGCTGCGATCTGCTCACCATCCATTAAAAGTAATGAAAATATGTATTCTTCCATAGATAAAGTATAAGACATATGGGCATAATCCTCTCATTTTGTTTCAGGTTGCTTCGGAAAAATGAATAAAGTAAATAAAGAAAACGGTTTGTAAGAGAAGGAGCAAAATTGAGAATAAAATAAGCATCAATAGCTTTAAAACAATTAAACTTAACATAATAGCGATTTGCTGCATATCGAGTTAATCCTAAGAACGGAGGGGAGAACCAATATCTAGGTCCACATGAGTGGCCCAATAATAAAATACATGCCCTGCTGTTCTACTAACGAGATATAATAAATAAAAAAATAAATTAAACGCTATCCATACTGAGATAATACCACAAGCTATAGTTAAAGACTGCATGCATTTACTTCTTTTCTAATAGTAAACTAAGAGAAACAAAAGATAGCCCAAGAGCTACCTTTTCTAATGTTTTATGAAGGTTACAAATAAGCATCTACTTAGACTTTACTGAATTCCTATGAAACGCTTAATAAGCGAGGCTTCACTTAAATTTTATCTTTTTAATCACTTTCACCATTAGCTATTGAACTTGATAAATTAGAATCAATGATAAAAGAAATTGGTGAAATCTCATGTTGACAAATTATGCAGAATACAAAAACAACGGTAAGATGAAATTACGAGAACAGTTTGATTGGTTTATTTCACAGATTTAATAGCGTACAAAATATGACTTAAGAACAACCAGGGGGCTAACCGTTCTATTATTTAGTCCACCTGGTTTTTCTGTTTGCTATTTTGATACAGCCATAAAGGTATCTATGCCTATAAGGTAAAGGAGGAGAAAGAGCTGGAGAAAGGAAAGTATGCTAAATATAACAATAATGTATATAGTGTTAGTAAAAGTGATTTGAATAATATTAGATTGGTTAGCAAAAACAAAAGTGATTTAGGTAATGGATTTGTGAAAAAAACTTATCCAAATAGTTTTAAGGATGCTAAGAATCTTCCGGAAATCTATATTAAAGAAGTAAAAAGAACCGACATTGAAATGCTAATTAAGATAGATTATAAGGCAGAGTATAATGGTCATGCCTTTAATGTTAATTTCCCAAAAGATCAAACGAAAATAATAATCGGAACTGCAGATGCAGAACTTGCAAAAGAAAATGGGTTTGAACGATCAGATAAATATTATTATGAGAAATTAGTTGATGTAAGAGATGTGAAACTAATTGAACTATGGCAGGAAATTTAATTAATTATGATCACCACGGGGACGGTTCTCATGATACACTTCCAAGTTTAATGAAATCTCTTCGGCTTCAAAGAAGAACTAGGATATTTTGTACAAATGAATCAGTAGAGCTGCTACCCCCGTAATTCAAGGTTATATACGAGAAATAAAGTAATGAGGTGAAAATATTGAATATTAGTCAGGTTTCGATGCTTATGAATAGTTTCGGACTGTTTACCAGAATCACGGGGACGGTTCTCGTGATTCACTTCCATGTTTAATAAAATCTCTTCAGCTTTAAAGAAGAACTAGGTGACACAACCTACTGATTAGTTGATCTGGTTTGTTTTATATTTTGTACAAATGAATCACCAGAACCGTCCCCATGATCCAAAAGAAGGTAATTATAGAACTGTAATCACTGAAGAGAATATATTATTATATAGAACATATGGCGGAATGGCCAAAATTCATGGTTCTTTTATAACTATTATTCCAGCAGTAAATAGAATAAACGCTAAGGTCAATACTGCTCTATTACCAGATTGGAAAAATTCTAGACAATATGAAGCAGTAATTGAAGTACCAAAGGGTGAAGTTCTAAATATTGGTAGAGTCGAAAAACAAAATACAAAAACGGGAGCACTACTGAAAGGCGATGCAGATCAAGTACTATTACCACAGGGTTGGCCTTCAGAATGGATAAAAGAAACTAGAGAGGTTCCTAGTAGGTAGGAGGATATAATGGACAAGAAAAAGCAGTTGA
Source organism: Bacillus sp. NTK071 (assembly GCF_017303315.1). Taxonomy (GTDB): domain Bacteria; phylum Bacillota; class Bacilli; order Bacillales; family Guptibacillaceae; genus Guptibacillus. The sequence continues at coordinate 98,977 of NZ_JAFKOI010000008.1, read as the reverse complement.
TCGAACAAATAAAAGTAGTGTTAAATCACCTTGAAGTAAATTACTCTAATGAAATTAACGATGGAATATTACAACTTATTTATAAAAGATATGAAAAGGCGCTGGAAATATTAGAAAATAATAATGATATTAAAAATATAAATATTGTTGGTGGTGTTAGGGCATATCTGGATAGTTATAGCGACTATGAAAATCCGCTTTTAGGAGAATTGAATAAATCCGAAAAATTATATCAAGTACTATTAAAAATGTAGAGTGTAATGCGTCTTAGAAGGTAGCTCTAGTCTAGGACGGAATCACAGAAACGGTTCTCATGATTCATTTTTTAACTAGATAAATAATGTTAGGTCAATCCTTATAAAGAAGGTGAGCGAATTATAGATATGGTTCATGCACCTTCTTTTGATCTTTTACTTTAATGCATCAACAGAACCGTCCCCATGATCCACTCATAAAAAAAGTACCTCTTCCAATAAGGAAAAGGTACTTATCCACATTTATTCCGCTTTCTCAATAACCATATTCAGTGTTTCTTTAATTTCTTTCAGCTCTTCCATTGCCTTTTCTTTTTCATCTGATTTAACAGCTTCTAGATAAGACTGGGCATGGTCAGAAAGGGTGTTGTAAGCTTCTTCGCCTTCCATGCGCTCGATGTCGCTTGAAATCATATCGATGAAGAGGGCACCTTCAAGGGCAGTGATTGTGGATTTATCTTCTCCCCATTCTTCTTCGCTTTCTTCATATTCATGAAGGGCTACTTTCGAGAAGCCGCGAATAAACGCATGGTTAACAGCTTCTGGGTCGATCTCTGCTACATCGTTTTCAAGACTTAAATTTTCTTCGATTAGTGCTGCATCTTCTTCAGCGTGGTTCGTAATGTAATTTGAGATCGATTGATAGAATGCCCATCCTTCTGCTTGTTCCACACGAGCATGCTCAGGATCCTCTTTTGCTTCTTTAGCAGCTTTTGTTGCATATCCTTCAGGAAGAGCGCCAGTGGCAAGATAGAACGTCTTCATTAACGTTTTATCAACCATTTGGCTTCCGAGTACAAATTGAAGGTTGTCATCGTTTTCGACAGCGGTTTCCATTTCACTGAAACCAGAGTCGATTTGAGAAACCATGGAAGTATCGTATGCCGCATCACGTTTTTCGACAGTGCCTTTTAACACTTCATAGTATTCCTTCGCTTCTTCAATCTCTTTGTTCACTTCTTCTGTATTGCCCCAGTTTTCATTCACTTCGTCAAACTCATGCTTTACTGTTAAATAGAAAACCTTTTGCATTAGCTTATCGTAGATTTGTTTCACAACTTCGCCATCTAGGTCACCAGATTTTCCGGCTTCAAGAGCAGAAGAGATCTGTTGATCCATTTCACCTTCTCTTTGTTCAACAAGAGGTTTTAAGTCGTTATTATAAAGATCAATCACAGCCTGATAGTCAACGTCTTCACCTTCAGAAGCTTTCTCAAGCTCTGCTTTCCCTTCATTAAAAGAAGAGATGAAATCAGCATCTTCTTCCTTTTCTTCACCATTCTCTTCATCCGCTTTTTCCGCGCTATTCTGTTCTGACTTTTGATCAGAAGCATTTTCATTGGTAGAGTTCCCATTTGATTGCCCGCAAGCAGCTAGAACTAGACCTAAAGCAAGAAATAAATATAAGATCTTATGCTTCAACACGTTTGATTTCCCCCTATTTTCTATGTAGTAATCGTTATCATTTCAACATTATCATATAGAGAATGATTCTCATTGTCAACCGGGGGAATGAATCACGGGGACGGTTCTCGTGATTCACTTCCATGTTTAATGAAATTTCTTCAGATTCAAAGAAAAACTGGGTGACATAACCTACTGATTAGTTCCTCTGGTTTATTTGTATATTGTGTACAAATGAATCAGTAGAACCGTCCCCGTGATTTACGTGATTCTCTAAAACTCCCGATCCAACTCCCGCAACCGATCATAAGATTCTACCAAATAATCAGGCACCAATCTCCGCCCAAATTCCCAAGCGTTCTCTTCAATCTCAGCAAGCAGCTTCTGCTGAACTTCCTCATCTTCATACATTAAAATCCTTAAATCATGTCTGTGTTTCTTGAAATCTAAGTAATACCCGATTTCGTGATAGAGAAGGAGGAGTGCAATGTTTTCTTCTGTTTCTTTTAGTTTAAAGTTCACTTTGGCTTGATAGCCGTTTATTTGTAAATAGTTAAATTTGATTGTGTTGGTTGATACGTTATAGCTCATTGGAGCGTTAAGTTCATTATTGAATTCGTAATTAATGTTTAACTCGTGCTGTTCCAATGTATCTTTAATGATCTTTTCAACATCCCAAATATATAACATGTTTCTCATCACTACCTTTAAGTTCTGCTTTTCTTGTTAGTGACCTATTTTAAACCATAGAGCCTAATCCTACCACTATTTTAATGGGCTTATGAGGTATTGCCTGTATACAATCAACCATCCTGTTAAACAAACGTTTGATTGATTTCTAATAGTAGTTGAAATCTAGGCTAGATAGGACGTTTTGAAATGTATATTCATAAAAGATAGTTGGTAACGCTTACAACGTTTGGTTGATAATGAGTAATCAGAATAACGTGAACTCAATGCGGTTTCAACGCTTTATTTTGTAGGAGAGATAATGTGACATGATTGTTGTAGAACGGTTCTTTTCATGCAAAAATACTTATAATCATAAATATCAGATAAATTAGTATTTTCTAAAAATGTCTTTTGAGGTTCTGAAAAATGGAGAGGGGAAGTTAGAATGGATTCAATGTTTCTGATGAATAGTCTTTGGGTGATGGTTTCAGCAGTACTCGTTATTTTAATGTTAGGTGGCTTCATTTTACTTGAAGCAGGATCAACACGAATGAAAAATGCTGGCCATATTGCAGGTAAGACCGTTTTCACGTTTGGGATTGCGTCACTCGTCTTTTGGGCAGTTGGATATGGGTTGATTTTCGGTGAAGGCAATGCGTTCTTCGGTTTAACAGACTTTTTCTATTCAGGTTATGAAATTGAGGGGTTAGGACTTTCAGCGCCGGTGTTCTTCTTATTCCAACTAGCGTTCGCGGGTATTTCGTTAACGATCGCGTTTGGTGGTTTTGCAGAACGCGCGAAGTTAACTGCTTATATTCTGTTTGCCGTACTATTCTCAGTCCTTGTATATCCAGTTATTGCCCACTGGATCTGGGGCGGTGGCTGGTTAGCAGAACATGGGAAGCAGGACTTTGCGGGATCAACGGTTGTTCACTTAACAGGTGCGATGGGTGCTTTCGCCGCAACCATTCTTTTGAAACCTCGTATCGGTAAATACAATAAAGATGGTTCTCCAAACAATATTGCCGGACACAACCAGGTATTCACAGCGCTTGGTGTGCTTGTATTATGGGTCGGTTGGTTCGGGTTTAATGCAGGAAGTACGTTATCTGCGGATGCTGCATTCTTTGGCTTTGTTGCCATGAATACGAACTTAGCAGCAGGTGCTGGAGCCGTAGCGGCTCTAGTTGTAGCGTGGGCTGTAACAGGAAAAGCGGATGTACCAACGATGTTAAACGGTGCATTAGCAGGTTTGGTTGCCATCACAGCATCTTGTGCCTTTGTTGATACGTGGGGAGCGGTTGTGATTGGCTTGGTTGCTGGTTTCATCGTGTTCTATAGCATGAGATTCTTCGAAAAACGGAAAGTGGACGATCCGATCTTTGCCTTATCCGTTCACGGGGTAGCGGGCGTATGGGGTACATTATCAACTGGATTCTTCGCAACACCGGAACTTGCGACGGTTGGTCAACCAGGGCTTTTCTACGGTGGCGGTTTCAGTCAGCTTGGCGTTCAAGCGCTAGGTGTTGGTGCAAGTGGCGCTTATGCTTTTATTGTATCGTTTATTCTTCTCGTGATAATTAAGAAAGTACTTAACGGATTACGTGTATCTGAAGAAGAAGAGATTATTGGTCTTGATCTTAGTGAGCACGGTAGCTATGGTTACCCTGAGATGTTTCAAGCAAACAGCTCAAGCCAACAAGTAGACGGCACCTCAAAATCCGGTTAAGTCGCTAACTACTGAGAAGCAAGGGGGCTGTTAGCATGGTAAATGATTTGGAAACGTATGAGTCGTTAATGAAAATGCGAGAACAACAAATTAAAGGTGTTGTAGAAGACCATGTGGCGCTCAATGCCTTCCATGATCAACTTATGAGGCAAGTCGTTCATCTTGCGGAACAGAAAGTGAAAAAAGAGTGGGGTCCTGCCCCCTCTTCTTTTTCATTTTTTCTGATGGGAAGCGGTGGGCGGTTTGAACAAGCGTTATGGAGTGATCAGGATCATGGCATTGTTTATCAAGAAACGAGCGAAGGGGCAAGCGATTATTTCCTCAAGCTTGGTAACGAAATTTCAAATGGGCTACATGCGGTTGGGTATGAATTCTGTGATGGGAAAGTGATGGCTTCAAATCCGTTGTGGTGTAAATCAACGGACGAATGGAGAGGGCAGCTTGAAAGCTGGATCGATGATGAACGTTTTGATGCGATCCGTTACCTGTTGATTTTTGTTGATGCGAGAGTGTTAGTTGGTCGTGATCAACCTATTGATGAGTTAAAGAAACTGATTCACCTTAAACTGGAAGAATCACCGCACTTATTGAAGAGAATGTTGAAAAACACGATGCATCTGCAAAAAGGAGTCGGCGTATTTGGGCAAATTCTTGCCGAAACGCACGGGGAGCATACAGGAGAAGTGAATTTTAAACAGACTGCTTTCTTTCCGTATGTGAATGCGGTTAGGCTTCTTGCTTTGAAAGAGAAAGTGATGAACACGTCTACGTTATCAAGACTAGAAGCCTTATCCGATCAAACGCTTCCTCGCTCAGAACGTCAATCTTATGAAAATGAGTTTATGAAACTCTTACACTTCCGCCTACACTACGGGAAACAAGAAAATTATGAAGCCGTTCACTATGTGACGATTGATTCTCTTCCTAAAGAACAGAGGAAAGAGCTTAAAGAGATGATGAAAAAAGGAATGGAACTCTACAAGTACACCAAAAAGGCAATCGAAAAAGGGTGTTCTTAAATGCGAATGAATCAAATGATTCAATATCTTAAGCAAATGTCTGGGAAGGTTAATACGAGCATGTATGCTTCGATTCAAGATCAATCAAATCCTCACCATATCTCGATGCTGAGGCAGATGCAAAAAGAAATTAAAATGAAAAACACGCTCGAAGTTCCCTTGAATGAATTGCGCGTTGTGGTGTTTGATCTTGAAACAACTGGTTTCTTTCCGAACAAAGGAGATGCGATGCTGTCGATTGGGGCTGTGAAAGTAACGGGTGAAACGATTGAGGAGGATACCTTCTATTCGTTAGTTCAATCGAATACAGCTCCTTCTGAAGAGGTGACAGTATTAACAGGAATTAAAGAGGAAGATCTATATTCAGCCCCACCTCTATCAGAAGTTCTTGCTCAATTCTATGAATTTATGAAAGGACACACGTTAGTTGCACATCATGCCAAACATGAACAATCCTTCATGCAGCATGCCACTTGGAGCTTAATGCGTTCTAATTTCGACCATCGGATTGTGGATACATCTTTTCTCATTCGAATTGTTGATCCTGAGCAGAAAGGATTTCAATTGGAAGACTGCTGTACGAGTAGCGGGATTGAAGTAAGAGATCGCCATCATGCCTTGGGAGATGCGAAGATGACTGCTGAGCTTTGGTGTTATTACGTGAAGAAAGTTCAGGAATTAGGGTTTCGTAATTTGCGTGAGGTGTATGAGCGGGTGGCGCGGTTGGGGTGAACCACGGGGACGGTTCTCGTGATTCACCGGTGATTTGAAAGCTAGGTTATGTAATCGTGCTCTAGATTACATAACCTAGCTTTTTTCTGTTTAGTAAGTCTATTAAATTACTTATGAAGTAAGCGAATATTTTTTTGAGTAGGGGGTAGATAAATAATAGAATTCGATAAACAAGGAGTGGAACAATGAGTGTCATTAACAATGTGAGAATCTATCAACCAGGCAAAGAAACACTAGACGATGGACATCTGATCATAAATGACGGGAAATTCTCTTACATAGGAAACGGGCCATATGAAGGGAATGAAAGCGACGTTGTTGATGGGAAAGGGAAGACGGTGGCTCCTTCCTTCAATGATACGCACCTTCATTTGCTTCGATACGGGTTAATGAAGAAAGAACTTGATTTACGAGAAGTAACTTCTTGGGAAGAAATGAAACAAATCGTTCACGATAAGTACACGGAAGAACAGATGGAAGAGCATGAGTGGATTATTGGTCGGGGACTCATTGATAGTCAGTTCACAGACATTGATCATCTTCTAAACGCTCATGATCTTGAAGAGCTAGAATATAAGAAGCCAATGTTCTTTCTACATGATGATGGTCATGAATGCATCGTAAATGAAGAAGCGTTACAGATTATTAAAGAACATGATGGACTTGAGAAGAATCATGACAAATTCATCGAGAAAGATGAAGACGGAAATTGGACTGGACGCTTTAAAGACAGTGCCGTTCACTTCATTAAGTTTCATTTCAGACAAAAAACAGAAGATGAGGTCTATGAAGCGATTCATGATGCTGTTCCGCATCTACTGAAGCATGGAATTACGTCAATCCATACAGATGATCTAAATTATACAGGTGCGTTTGATCGCGTGTGGGACAGCTATCGGAAATTAGAAGAAGAAGGTGGCCTACCTGTTCAGGTTCATCTTCATCATTACGTTTACAATCTCGATAACATGAAGGAGTATCTCTCTACTTATAAGAGAAGAACGGGTGAAGGGTCTGATCGCGTGCGGATGGGAGCTTTCAAGATTTTTCTTGATGGGACGCAGCGACTTCACACGGCAGCATTGAGACAAGCCTATCAAGATAAACCGGAAACAAGCGGAACGTTAATCTATTCACAAGAAGAGCTCGATGAGATGGTGAAAACGGCAGATGAGAACAACATGCAGGTAACGATGCATGCGATTGGAGATCGAACAGTCGAGCAAGCGATCAATGCGATTGAAAAAGTAGGCGCAGGTAAAATGCGTCATCGTATTATCCATGCCCAAATTCTTGCGCCTGATTTATTAGAGCGACTGAAGAAACTGAAGCCTTACCTCGAAATACAGCCAGGATTTATGATGAAGGAATATGACCAAACGGCTGATTGGGTAGGAAGAGAACAAGAAAAATATTGCAACCCTTGGAAAACAGTCAGCAAGATGGAAATTCCGTTTACGGGAAGCTCCGATTGTCCGATTGGGCCATTAAATCCGCTGATGCACATCTATGCCGCCGTTACGAGGCAAGATGAAGAAGGAAAGCCTGAAGGTGGCTGGATTCCAGATGAGCGTCTTTCTGTTGATGAAATCTATTACGCCTATACAGCGACAGGAGCAGAATTAGAATTCCAAGAAAAGGTGAAAGGGAAGTTGGAAAAAGGTCATACAGCAGATTTCGTTGTGCTATCAGCACATCCAAGGGAAGTTGAACCGAAAGAGTTGAAGGAAATTGAAGTTCTTGAGACTTGGGTTCAGGGAGAAAAGGTGATGTGAGAATCACGGGGACGGTTCTCGTGATTCACAACACGTGAATTGCTATTCCTTCTAAAATAACGGCAGATGAACTTAATCAGATCTTGATTAGGTTCATCTGCTTTTTATGTGTGTGAAGTAAAAGTAATTGGTCTAAGATTGTCCAAGTCTGCGTTTTGGATGACGAAATAAGTGGAAAATAATAGGGTAGATTAAAAGTGGAAGCATTATGCGAAACGTTGATCATAGGAGGAGAGCAGATGATGGAACAGAATAGCAGTATGCCAAAGGAAAAGGGACTAGACCACACGTTAAACGTTCTGAAAGAAGGATATGAATTTATTCTAAATCGACGTGATAAGTATGAAACAAATGTTTTTGAAACGAAGCTTCTAGGCGAGAAAACGATTTGTTTAACGGGAAAAGAAGCGGCGAAGCTTTTCTATGATAATGAGAAATTCAAACGAAGTGGAGCTGCGCCAAAACGTGTTCAGAAAACGCTTTTTGGAGAAAATGGTGTTCAGGCTTTGGATGGAGAGGCACATCACCATCGTAAAGAAATGTTTATGTCATTGATGACCAAAAGCATGCTAGCGGAGATCTCAGAACTGACGAAAAAATATTGGACGAAATATGCAGCAGAATGGGAAACAAAGGACAAAATTACGTTGCATGAAGAATCGAAGAAAATCCTAACACATATTGCTTGTGAGTGGACAGGTGTTCCTCTTGAAGATTCTGAAGTAGACATGAGAGCAGAGCAACTTGGAGACATGTTTGAAGAGGCTGCAGCCGTTGGTCCTGGTTACTGGAAAGGAAAAAAAGCTCGTTCTCATGGGGAAGAGTGGATGGAGGAAATGATTGAGAAAGTTAGAAATGGAAAGATGAATCCTCCGGAGGATCGTGCTCTTTATCGTTTTTCTTTCCATCGTGACTTAGATGGGGAGCTGTTAAATCAACAGGTTGTAGCAGTTGAATTACTGAATTTACTAAGGCCGATGGTTGCAATCTCTGTTTACATTAGCTTTCTTGCTCACGCTCTTTATGAGAACAAAGAGGAGACCGAGAAGCTTAGATCTGGTGACCCTGATCAGCTACAAAGATTTATACAAGAAGTTCGTCGCTTCTATCCGTTCTTCCCGTTCGCTGGAGCAAGAGTGAAGCAGGATTTTACGTGGGAAGGCTACCTTTTTGAAGAAGATACGCTTACGCTAATGGATTTGTATGGCACAAACCACGATCCGAGCGTTTGGGCGCAGCCAGATGAATTTCAACCGGAACGATTTAAAACATGGAAAGGAAGTCCATTTGACTTTATCCCACAAGGTGGAGGCGAATTTGATATTGGCCATCGCTGTGCAGGAGAGTGGCTCACGCTCGATATCCTTAAAGAAAGCCTCAATTACTTAGTAAATCACATGACGTATAAGCTACCTGACCAAGATCTGAGCTATTCGATGTCGGATATTCCTAGCTTGCCGAAGAGCGGAGTTGTGATGACCGATGTGAAACGGAAGGAATCAGGTTCTCGAGATGCGATTTAGCAACAAAAAGGACCGGATCAGATAAAGCAGCATAGCAGATCTGACTGTTATAAAGAAAACGAGGAGGCTATCAACATTCTTGATGAGCTCTCCTCGTTTTTGATGTATACAAATAATCGGCATAACCGAAATGGTACTCCTATAACAATCAGTCACATTCATTACATAGCGGTAGAGGATTATGAACAAGAAGGTGGAATATGTTAATCATTCAGTGGTTAGTTACTAGTGTTCTAGTTATGAATCCTTTGTTGCAAAGCACGATCAAAAGCTACAGATGATGACAGGAGACATACGCAAAAGCCTCTCCTTATTAGTAGGGAAGGCTGTTGTTCAAGTAAGCATCTTAATCCCATTTTGAGGAGGTGAGAAATGGATCATTCAACAATAACGAGGCAGCATGATCTCGACTGGATTAAAGTAATAGCGACACTCGGTGTATTCCTTTACCATTGCTCCATGTTCTTCAATCCATTTCCATGGCACGTTAAAAATAATGTTGTGGATTCTAGTAGTATATTGGTTTTTTCGTTGTTTGTTGGAGCCTGGATTATGCCTGTCTTTTTCGCTGTCTCAGGGATTAGTATGACGTACACGATGAAGAAACGAGGCTTTTCTGAGTTTGGTCAGGAACGAATGAAGCGATTAGGGATCCCGCTTTTGTTTGGGGTATTTACTCTAACACCACCCCAAATTTATATCGAACGGATGGCTAATTTACAGTTTCAAGGATCTTTTTTGGCATTTATGCCTCATTATTTCGAAGGTGTGTATTTAGATTTTGGCGGAACAGGCAACTTTGCCTTCTTTGGATTGCATTTATGGTACTTGCTTGTGCTACTCGTCTTTTCGTTCCTAACGTTTCCTTTATTTAAGCGTATAAAAGGTAGCAAGAACGTGAGCTATCTTCATGTCGGTATGCTACCTCTCATCCTTTTTTTATCTGGCTTTGTTCATACCCAGCGATTAGGCGGATGGGATCTCGTTTTCTATTTCATCGTCTTCGTGTACGGCTATTATTTTTTCTCAAGTTCTGCTTTTAAATTAATACTCCATTCAACTATTCCCTTTTATTTGATTGTAGCTATGGTAACCTCAGTGATTTACATCGTATGGTTTATGGCGGCGTATCCTGAAGAAGGGTCAGTTATGGGAATTGTTTTCTATGGTGTTAGAACGATCAATTGCTGGAGTTTGTTAGTAAGCATTTTCTACCTCGCAAGCAAGTACTTATCTTTTTCCAACCGTTTTCAAACGTATGGAAGTGAAGCGTCTCTCCCTTTTTATATTTTACACCAGCCTGTCATTGTTCTATTGGGTTACGTTATACGTGATTTACAGTGGCCCATTTTAGTGAAATTCATCTTTCTTAGTGTCGTTTCTTTTATCATCATTGTGAATTGCTATCACTTTGTCATTCGGCAGTCTCGTATGTTGAGGGTTTTACTTGGATTGAAAAGTAAGAATAGAATTATGGAGAGAAGTGGTGTGCAAACTGATCATGTATGATGGCAAAAGTCCTATCGCGTTGATTCATTCCAATATACTAGTGAATTTCTATGTATTTCCATGTAGAATGAAATGAGAACCAGGCTTCCTCATCTATTGGCGATGGGAAAGCCTGGTTTATCTCTGTTCTTATAAAGCTTTTTAACGTAGGAGTCAGCGGAAACGTCTGCTAGTTCTTGTCGTTTGCTGATAAAGGAGAGAAAACTACAATAGAGGGTGATTGTTGTGCATGAACACATAGTCGATGTGATTAAACAAACTGAAAAGGATCATGATATTAAAATTCTTTATGCTTGTGAATCTGGAAGTCGAGCATGGGGGTTTCCTTCGAAGGATTCTGATTACGACGTTCGGTTTATTTACATACATAAGAAAAATTGGTATTTGTCGATCGATCAAGAAAGAGATGTAATTGAAGTTCCAGATCGAGACAAAGTCTCCATCCCGGTTCATGAGTTAGTAGATATGAGCGGATGGGAGCTTACAAAAGCACTTAAACTGTTCCGAAAGTCGAATCCACCTCTTCTGGAGTGGCTCCACTCGAATATTATTTACGATGAGTCCTTTTCAACAGCTAAGCAAATGAGAGAATTAGAAGAAACTATTTTCTCGCCAAGGTCCTGTTTGCATCATTACTTAAACATGGCAAGAGGGAATTTTCGTGAGTACCTACAAGGAGAAAACGTTCGAATTAAAAAATATTTCTATGTTCTAAGACCAGTTCTTGCTGGCAATTGGATTAAGAAGTATCAGTCGATCCCACCACTTGGATTTGATGAACTCTTTGAAGATGCTGCTCTTTCACCGGAACTCCATGAAGCTATCACAACCTTGTTAAAACGTAAAAAAGCAGGGGAAGAATTCAATGTCGAACCGAGAATCGACATCATCAATGACTACTTAGAAAAAGAAATTGAGCAATTAGAAGCGTATGCAAAAACAATAGACGTTGATTCAGAAGATCCGACAGACCAGTTAAATGACCTTTTTAGAAGAACGTTAGAAGAAGTTTGGGGATAACAGGAGAATCACGGGGACGGTTCTCGTGATTTACTGTTACATTTAAGAACTCGAGAAAAACCAGTTTGCTACCTAATTTATTTAGTAGCTGAACTGGTTTTTTGATGTCTAGAAGAAATGAATCAGCAGAACCGTTCCGGTGATTCCTTTAAAAGAATAAAAGATAAAGAAGGTCTTTCTAAAACGGTAAATAAGCTCTATTATAGAACTCGTGAAGTATACGAAACGAGTGATATTTTATGAAAATAAACTTAACTAAAAGAGAAGTTCATCCTGCTTCAGGGGCCATTATGATGGCAATTGGAATATTCCTTTATGCTGATGTTGAGGCTTTTCCTCTTATTGACCAAAATGTAGGGTGGATGTTCATCATTGCGCTTTATCTTATTAGCATTAGGTTATTAACGTCTCTATTCCTACAATTCTCTCGTAACGAGTTTATAGAAAAGGCTCTCCGTCATCCTGTTCGTTTCTTTGCAATGGGAACGTGGATTGCTGGGATATTTGTTTTATGTCAAGTTACGTTAAAGTATTTTCCCGAATGGCTTCACGTTATTCAGGTTGCCGCAGGTTTAAATACGAGTTTATATGTTGTATTTCTATTCGGATGTATTATTCAGATGCGCGCCCTTTTGAAAAACCAAGCAGCCTTTTCCCCCCACGGTATTATTTTACTATCAACCGTAGCTACCCAATCTTTGGTTATTACTTGGGCGAAGATCTACACCATTCCAGTTAAGTTCCTTCTGATTGGTGTGATAATAGGTGCTCTTTTCTATCTTTGTAGTGTTTGGCTTATAAACGGTCGGTACCTGAATGGGGAGAACTGGTCTTTAAAGGACGATTGGCCAAATACAAACTGCATTCTGCATGGTGCATTATCGATCACTGGTTTGGCTCTTGTGTCTACTCAAGCTTTGTCGGGAACAGGCCTTCTTCTAGTTTGGCTAGCTGTTCTTCTCGTATTGCTTAGTGTTGAAACGGTTGAAATCGTCAGAGCGGTCAAGAGAGTGCTGGCGTATGGGTGGAAAAAGGGCCTATTCACATATGATGTGAGTCAGTGGTCGAGAAATTTCACCTTTGGGATGTTTTACGCTTTTTCGGTTGCAATGCCAGAACCACATTCCTTGACGATCTTACATCAGTTTCATACTGGTTTCTTGCTCATTTGGAGTTGGGTTGTTCTCCTTTTTCTTTGCGTTGAAATTTTCTTATGGGCGAGCTCGGCTTCTTATTCGGTGAGAGAAAAGGAGGTTACAAACTTGAGGCGATGAGTCATTTGATTCTTTTTTACCCTTTATCATTGGGTACGCTTACAAATGTTTACACTTTTTTCTTCCGTGGTATCTCAATTAAATAGTGAAAGTGCTTTTCGAATGAATTGAGATAGAAGGAGAGATATCACGTGAATAACAACGGTCAACCAAAGCAAACACAGCCTGAACAACCTGGCATTGAATCTAAAATGAACCCAAGGCCAGACCAACCACATGATTACGTAGGCAGCCATAAGCTAGATCATAAAGTAGCGCTCATTACCGGCGGTGACAGTGGAATCGGTCGCGCTGTAGCAATTGCCTATGCGAAAGAGGGCGCAAATGTTGCGATTAATTACCTTAAGAAAGAACAGAGCGATGCGGACGAAACGAAAAAGCTAATTGAAAACGAAGGCGTCAACTGTCTGCTGATTCCTGGTGACGTTTCTGAAGAGAAAGAATGTAAAGATCTCATCGATCAAACGTTGGATCACTTCGGAAAGCTTGATATTCTAGTGAATAACGCGGCCATCCAGTTTCCAACTGAATCTATTGAAGATATTTCTTATGAGCAGTGGGATCAAACGTTTAAAACAAACGTCTATTCAGTTTTCAATATGACGAAGTACGCGGTTCCTCACTTGGAGAAAGGTAGCTCGATTATCAACACGACTTCTATTAACCCATACACAGGGAATAAAGTCTTAATTGATTACACTTCAACAAAAGGCGCAATCGTAGCATTTACGCGCAGTATGGCAGCGAACCTTGTAGATAAAGGAATTCGCGTCAACATGGTCGCCCCAGGTCCAATTTGGACACCACTTATTCCATCTACGTTTGATGAAGATTCCGTAGCAGAATTCGGAACAGATAACCCGATGGGACGTCCGGGACAGCCGTCTGAACTGTTTGGACCATACGTTTTACTCGCTTCTGACGATGGTTCTTACATGACAGGCCAGTGTATTCATGTAAATGGCGGAGGATATATGTCTTCTTGATCGATTGATTTTGATATATTGTCCAAAATCCCAGTTTATTGTCCAAAATCGTAATATATTGTCCAAATTAAGATTATATTGGCCAAATCTAGCATTTATTAGCCAAAACATTAAAAGCGACTAACCAAATTTGGCTAGTCGCTTTTCTTTCGTTACTTCGCATACGTCTCCTTAATAATCGGCACTGACAAAGCACCAACAACAAGTAAGACACCAGAAAGTAAGATCATAACCGGCATGGAAGATCCGATTAATGGGAACAACACAAAGCTTAAGAGAGAGGCAACGATTTGTGGTAAACAAATACTACCGTTAAACAGCCCAAGATAAGTTCCCATGTTCTTGCCTTTCAAAGCGTTCGTCAGGATCGTGAATGGGAAAGTCATCATGGCTGCCCACGCGATTCCAATTAAGGTAAAGGAAAGAACCAATGCCCATTGATTGTGAATGAAGAACACAGAGCCAAAGCCGATTCCACCTAGCAATAAGCTAATCGCATAAAATGATTTTCTCTGGTCATTTGGCATACGAGATAGTACAAGTGACCATATGACAGCACCGATTGATTGAACTGCTGTTAGAATACCAAACCAGTTTCCTGCATCTTGATAGGCAGCGCTCGCTGGATCACTTGTATTCCAAACGTTGATGGCAATTGCCCCTGTACCGTACGTCCATAAGTATTGAAAGCCCATCCAACAGAATAACTGTACGAGTGTTACCGTCCAAAACACTTTTGGAGCGCTTCCAAGTAATTTGAAAAGGTTTGCTTTTTCTTTCGTCGATTCCTTTGTAATTCCGTGATACATAGCAAACTCGTCTGGATCATACTCTCTCACTTTAAATACAGTAATGAGACTACAAATGATGAGAACACCCGCTCCAGCATAGAATGAAATGACAACCGATTGTGGGATAACGCCTTTTGGTGCACTATTTGAAACACCGATAAGAGTTAAGGCAAAAGGGAAGATACTTGCTAATACAGCACCGCTGTTTGATAGAAAGCTCTGAATTGAATAAGCAAATCCTTTTTGTTCTTTGTTAACCATGTCGCCAACCATCATCTTAAAAGGCTGCATCGCCATGTTGGATGAGACATCCATAAAGAGAATGGCAACTGCTCCAAACGCCATAGCTGTTACAGCACTAAACCCAAAACTACCTGAATTCGGCAATAGGCACATGACAATGACGGCTACAACAGCGCCAACTAGTAAATAAGGAATACGCCGACCAAGTCTTGGCATCCAAGTACGGTCAGAGAAATACCCAACTAGTGGCTGAACGACGAGCCCAGCTAGGGGTGGCAGGATGAAGAACAAACCTAGATTATGAGGATCGGCCCCGAGCGTTTGGAAGATACGCCCCATATTGGCACTTTGCAATGAAAAGGCCATTTGCACACCTAGAAACCCAAAGCTAATTAACCAAATTGTACTGATTGGTAGGAATGGTAAGTCTTTCTGATATCTTTGTTCGCTGGATACTGCTTTTTCTTCTAGCATAATTGCCTCCTGTAACGTGACGAATAGTTAATACGAATAAATTATCGAAGCGTTTTCAGTTTGAATTGCAATCGTTTGCACAAAAACTGAAAAATAAGGTGCTTTTCATTTGCCTTTAACATTGATTAACATAGTAAAAAGGTATTCTTCCTGACATGAGTTGAAAAACACTTATATATTACCTGTTCAATATATAAGAATAATCATCCATAGTATTGGTAAAAAATTATACTTGAAAAGTATATACTATAGTAATGCGTTTAAGCAACCGTTTGCATAAATTTCATAAAAATTAATACGGTGGTTCTCGTAATCCATTTCTTATAGAACATAACAATCTACACCCCTCTAACGTACTATTCTTCTAGCACTCTCTATTCTAACTGTCCATGCAGAACGAACTATTTTCCAAAATAACCCTAGTTCAAACGTTCCGTTTTAGAAGGGATCAAAAGGTAGAAGCGACGAAAAACGAGAACTCCTTCAGTGGTAGACTTTTAAAACTGAGGAGGAGTCAAATGGGTCGAAAGAAGAAAATGACGTTAGTATGTAGCACGCTATTATTGTCATCTGTACTAGTTAGTCCTGCAATGGCAGCGCCAAGTGAGCAGCGTGAAGCGCAAACTCAAGAATACGCCACATCTGGTTTTATTAGTCATGCGGAGTTAAGTAAGAAGCTAAAGCAGATTCATAAGAACAGCCAGGGGCAAGTTCACGTAGATGTTGCTGGATACTCCAATCAGGGGCGTGAAATCTACAAAGCAACGGTGGGTTCAGGAGATAAAGTGATCTTATTGCAAAGTGAGATTCATGGGAATGAGAAAACAGGCACGGCTGCGCTATTAAAGATTTTACAGCAGCTTGGCTCGAACTCTCCAGAAGCTGAGAAAATAAGAAGTGAAGTGACAATTGTCGCGATGCCGATGATCAATCCTGATGCGACAGAATTAAATCGACGAGCTAATGATCTATCGTGGAGTGAAGTTGTGGAAGATTTTCCACAGTTGGCTAGTGCGTCGCCATCATGGAACTACTACACATATACCAATCAATATTGGGATTATGCTTCGAATCCTGGCTTTGACGTGAACCGAGACTTTAATCCAGATCTCGACTATGTGCCTCAACCTGAAGATTTTCCCAATAACTCATCGAATCCAGGGTGGTACATTACTCCTGAAGCTCAAACCGTTCGTGATGTTTACAAAGAATTGATGAATGAGTATGGCAAAGTGGATGTGTTTGTCGATTTACATCACCAGGGTGAGTACTATGTGGAAGGCACAGATGATAAAGTAACGCTCTCGATTTCAGGCGACTTCATTCCTGATCCTAGTAGTGCTGAAGGAGCAAAATATAGTGAGTATGCAGATACATATGATGGCGAGTTTTCAAAACAGTTAAATGTAGCTGCTTATAATGCTTTACAGGAGAGAGGGAATTCTCCATTTGATAACATTACACTCTATCCACAAAATCTAGATTTACCAGGTACAGCTCTTGGTTCTTTTGCTCTTAATGGAAGTGGCGCTGTGCTGTTTGAAGTAACGGGTCAAACGCAAAGCTATGGTCAAAAGAGAATTGGACAGTTGGTTAAAGCGGTTGAGCTTGGACTTTACGGGATTATCGATGGTGTGACGAGCGGAGACGTGTATTCGATTGATCCTGACGAATATGACGATATTCCATTGACAGATCGAGATCAAGATTATGGTCATTAATCCAAAGTGAGATTCTAATTTGTAGGAGGATGAATGTGAAAAAAGAAATTCTAACATTAACAGTAGCAGGAACGATGCTCGTGTCAGGGTCATTTCTAACAGGGAATACGGTACTAGCCGGAGAGAACGGACCAAATGGGCCGAACTATGGTGGAAATGAAACGGTTCAAAATGAACGACTTCATTCTTATGAAGAGATGGTAAGCTTTCTAGAAAAAGTGGACAAGCGTTCTGAAGCACTAGAGTTAGAGGTTTACGGTCAGTCAGTGAAAGGCAGAGATCTTTACCTCGCTAAGTTTGGGAGTATGAATGAAGACAACCCAACAATCCTTTTCTTAACCCAGCAGCATGGGAATGAGACCTTAACAACAGAAGGTGCTCTTGAAATGATTAAGTATCTATCTTCGAATGGTAAGAATGTACAAGAGATTCTTGAAAATGTGAATGTGCTAATCGCTCCACGGTTAAATGTTGACGGGGCAGAAGGGGATGTGAATTTCTCATTAGAAGACTACGTGTCTGGGACTCATACTCGGTATAATGCAAATGAGGTAGATCTTAACCGTGATCACGTGGATCGTGAGCAACCTGAAACGAAGGCATTGCACGAGAACGTATTGCAGAAATACCAACCGGATTACATGATTGATCTCCATCACCAGGGAACGCAAACGACGCTAGGTGACACAGGAGAACTTGTATCTGGTTCTATTCTTTATCCAACGAACGAGAATGTTAATCCTGAAGTTGTGGAACAATCGAAGGAACTCGGAGCAGTCGTTTATCATGCGGTAGAAGCGAAAGGGTATGGATTACTTTCGAAATATCCAGGAGGTAGTGCTCCAACGATTAGCCGAAACGGATTAGCGATGGAATATGGCATTGCAACACTGCTGTTCGAAATGCGAGGAATGGCTGATCACTATCGAGATGACTATGTTCTAGGTCAGAAGAGTAACGGCTACTTAATCCAACAGGCCGTGACAGCAATGAAAGCTAGTTTAGAAGCATTGGCTGATGATTCGATTGATTCGACAGATACTTCTTTCTGGGATACGTTACCAGAGAGTAACTATGACGGTGAGTAAAAGAGGAATCACGAGAGACAATTCTCGTGGTTCTTTTTATTTTCTTAATGGGATAGAAAAGATTTTTCACCTAGTAGAACCCTATTAATCAAACGTTTAATTAATGCGATTACTTATATTTCAGCTAGTTAATATAGAAGATAGTGTGTCGAACAATTCCCATCCTTCGACAGTAACTCTCATGGTTTCTAATCCCTAGTACCTATATAATAGAGAAGTGTTTATTACACATTTTGGGAAAAATGGAGGATGATTGGATGGGGAAGGTAGTCTTGTATTTGGTAATTGGTCTTTTGTTAGTAGGTGGATTTGCGCCTAACGGCTATGCAGCAAATGATAGCCATGTCGATTTGAAGAATGAAATTAAGAAATTGAAACAGCATGAAGGTACGACTTTTTCTAGGGAAGAATTAGAAGACATCCAATCACAGTTAAAACAGAAGCTAACAAATGATCCTACTAAAGTGAAGACACTCAGTGAATATTGGGAGAATGAACCAAATGATTCGTTTGATCAGGCGAATCTCTTAAACCTTGATGACGTGGTGTATGGGACGTTTGAATGGGATGATGTTGATGTGTATCAAATTGAAGTGAAGAATCCTGTGGATTTGATTGTGTCAGGTATTGCGCAACCAGGGATTGACCTCGGATTTCTTCTTGCTGATGAAGAGGGAAATTGGTTAGATCCTGCACTCTATGAGATCTATGATGACGTTCAAGTTCAGGTCTATCCTATACCACCAGGTACTTATTATGTAGGAGCCATTGATTTAAATGGTGGTGGGACAGATGGTATCTATGGTCTGTCTGTTACAAACTTTGAATTTATTAACCGCATTTCAGGATCTGATCGCTATGAAACGGCGATTGAGATTGCAAAAGCGGGTTGGCCGAAGGGAGCCGATAACGTCGTTCTAGCAACGGGCTTAACATTTCCAGATGCTCTAGCAGGAGCACCGCTTGCTTTTCAAATGAATGCACCAATCCTTCTAACACCTAAAGGGAAGCTTGATGAGAGAGTACGTAAGTTAATTGAAGATTTGGGAGTGAAGAAGGTTACTATTCTTGGTGGAACAAGTGCAATTTCATCAGCTGTCGAAAAGGAATTAAAAAATGAGATGAAATTAACGGTTAATCGAATTAAAGGTGAGAATCGTTACGAAACGGCTGCAGCGATAGCGGCGACGCTTCTGCCAAATCGAACAGCGGTCGTAGTATATGGCGGTAACTTCCCTGATGCTCTTTCCATGGCACCATATGCGGCAATGTATGGGTATCCAATCTATTTAACAGATAAAAATGAACTATCAAAAGCAACAAAGGATGCCATGGCAAACTATACGAAAACATACGTCATCGGTGGCCCAAATGCGGTTAGTGAAAAGGTGAAGAAGCAACTTCCTTCTCCAACGAGAATACAAGGGAGTGATCGCTATGAAACGTCGATTGCCATTGCCAAGAAGCTTGAAATGCCAACTTTCGAAGTGTTTGTAGCAACGGGTGAAGGATTTGCAGATGCGTTAGCTGGGTCAGTCCTAGCAGCAAACAATGGAGACCCCATCGTTTTAACTAAGAAGAAGAATCTACCTGACTCCACGTATCAATTCTTTAAAGAAGAACAAACGTCTAGCTACACGATTTTAGGTGGTACAAGTGCAGTAGGTGAGGGCGTTGAGGATGATATTTTTTCGTTAGATTGAGTTGATCCAAGATAATAAATCAAGAAAACCAGGAAGCTAACTAATTTATTTAGTAGCTCACCTGGTTTTTTGTTGTGTGTAGGTAGATCCGTCCAGGTCAATTATATAACTAGGTAATAGTGAATAAGTCTATCAGACTATTTTTGATGAAAAGGAAATTACCAGGAAGCCTTTAGATCATTTTCATTTATACTATAAAATAGTAAACCATTATTGGGCGTTGTGAAAAACTGAAGAGGGAGCTATCTATGACTAAAAAAAGATACCTATATACTGGCATCCTTTGCAGTGCATTATTTCTGGGAGGTTGTTCTGCTTTGACAAATACAAACGATGAACCGAATAAAGAGAAGGAACAAAATGAAGAGAAACAAATTTCTAATGAATCATTAGAGGATCAATACTTTAAATCTGTACAGGACTATACAGCGGAGGAATATTCATTACCGAATGGCAGTGAAACTGACAAAATTGCCGAGGAACATAAAGAAGAAGTACATAAAGCAGTAAAGGCATACTTTAAAGCAAACTATAAAACAGATGTTAAGGTACATAACATTGTTGGGGCAGTAGGTGGGGCTAGCGTATCTGTGGAATCAATTGGAAAGCCACACTTTTATTCCTATGCGATTATTCCGGTCGATAAACAAAAAGGGGAAGTAGATCCTAGTGGTGTTTGGTCTCAAGAAGGGCAAGTTGAAACAGCTATTGTCAGCGGATTATACGCTTGGATTTTCAATGACAAGTTTAAGAAACTTGATCAGTATTTAAATGAAAAAGTTAATGAGTATCCAATCGTTGGTATACCTGAAGAGGCTAATCAGAATGGCGTTGGTAACTACCATACAACGCCATATTATAAAGTCGTTATATATGGTGGAACTGTGGAAGAAAAGCTATTAAAACCATACCTAGAGAATCCTGATCGGTCAAAAGAAGAATGGGCAAAAATGTTAGAGAGTGAATCAATTAATCCTGCTAGGGTTGGTACGCTTATTCAGTTATACATGGAAGAACCTGATGTTGAACCAAACTCGGAAATATTTGATCAAATTGTAAATGACCTGTCTACTATGGAAGGGCTACCTGTCGGAAAGTATAGCTTTCTACTTCATGACAATACGATTGATAAAACAAGAGGACAGAATACTAAGGGAAATACCCTAGAAAGGGCTGCTCCAAATTATATTGTTAAGGAATAATGTTATATATACATATCTATAAAAGGTGGAGATATACTTGAAAGCTGTACAAAATAATAATATTAGTGATAGGGACCTTGTAGAACTTTCAGGTTTTCACGCTTATAGAGAACTTTTTGCTTCTGAAAATTTACAGGTAAATGGTAATATTTACGAAGTAATTGACCGTATTGTAATTAATTCATCAGGCTTAAATGCAATTACTGTTCAAAAGGTTTCAGATGATATCAATTCTTTGGATATAGCAGTTATCTATGTAGGAACTGATCCCAAAGATAAACAAGATGTTATGACTGATCTTAAACTCATTGGTGCTGACACCCCGCAGCAGTTAAAAGACGCTGGTCAATATTTCAATGATATGGAAGAGAAGTTCGGAGAAATCTCATACGTAGCAGGCAACTCTCTAGGTGGAGCACTCGCAAACTCAATTGCAGTTAAAAACAAGGACGTTAAAAGTGTGACGTTAAACCCTGCTATTTTACCAGGTGATTTAATAGATCCAACAAATCTAGAAGTTAATAGCACAAACTATTTCATGGAATACGATCCTTTAACAAATGGGGAAGAAGCATTGGGACTGGGTTATCGCATACCAGGAAAAGCCTATCGAATTGGTGGAGGAACCCCAACAGGATCGCTTCTTTTAGGAGCAAATCATACCGGTTATCTAGACGGGGATATGAAAGACCAACAAGTAGAGATTGGTGTGAAAGGTGAACCGGGTTACGGGTTTATCCGAATTGGTGCTGATGAGCACATTGTAACAAGCATTTGGACTGGTGAGTCACTACATACAGGTAATTCAAGTCGCATTGAACTTAATGCAGAAACAATTGATACCCTGTATCAAGGGATATTTGATCTTGTAGCGAATCGTCTTTCTCTTTCTACAGAATACATCGGAAATTCTGTTAGTATCGTTGAGGATGAGCGAGCAAAATTTGAAGAGCGTGTAGCTAATTTAAAAGAAACATTCTCTAACTTTGTCGAAGATCTAACCTCTTCACAAGTTTTAAAGGGAATTACATCAACCGGTTACCTCATACAGGTGGAAATTGAGAATATGAGAAAACTTTTGTATATGGCAGAGGATCGCTTTAGGGGGCTAAATTCGTATCTTAATTCTCCGCCAGCTGAGATTGCTGAACATATTTTTAAGATTGATGTTAGCGTGGAAAGTATCTTTAGTGATATTCAGCTGAAAATTGATGAAATGGAAAGCCATTTCGAGGATCTTGTACAGCATATGAATTACATACGAGAGAATAAACTCCCTGAATTGTTTGAAGGGGGAACGGATTACTTTTATGATGCCATAGTTGGTGAATTAGCGTCTCATTACAAAATTATCAACCAGAATAAAGACTTGTTATCAGGTCAAATCATGAACTTTGGAACGAGTGTTTCCGAAACGGCAGCGTCACTCTTTGATGGTGACCTTTCATTAGCGGCTTCTATTGAGTCGAAGGTAAACCGAGTTCAAGAGGTTAAGAAGATATCAAAAATAGAAAAATCCCGTCTGATTGATTCTGAGTATTTACCAAATGGACTATCCATTAAAGAAAAAGTTCTGGAAGAAGCGACGGAGAAAATCGTAAATGCTATTTGGATGCATATTATTCCGCCTCTCTCAACAATAAAAGGGATACTGTCTGCATTTGGTAGTATGCTACAAGCTCTCATTAATTCTATTCGGTATATACAAGTTCAATCCACTTCCTCGTTGCCAGTCAAATTACTAGGCTTATTCAGCAGTTTTGATGAAAAGATTAACGAGTTTGTATCCGTCACAATTAGCCCATTAGAACAGCTGCTTAATATGGTAGAAGGTCTAGAAGAAGGCACACAGCAACTGTTAACAAACTTCCCTGAGTTAATTGGTCGCTTCAAACCTTACATCGATACAGCTCTTTTTAACATTAGCAAGTACGAAGATGTTCGGTTATACAATTTGAGTTCTACCGATATCTTAGAAGAAATGACCCTATTATTTTCGGATGTAATCAACCAACTCTCTCATCAAAAAGCAGTATCGGTCGATGCTCTCGTTGAAGCATCTGAACAGGTTGTTCATAATCTTAAATTTCTTCACGCACAGGTTGAAAGAGGGACAGTTATGTAGAAGCATGTGACTATTAAAGGTCATGTGCTTTTATTTTGAACGAATAATCGTAACCGTTCTGAATCATAGGGACGGTTCTCATGATTCACTATTAGACTTATATTTAAGAACTCAAGTAAAACGAGGAAGCAAACTAATTTAATTAGTAGCTCACCTGGTTTTTTTGATGTGATGAAGCAAATGAATCAGCAGAACCGTCCCGGTGATTCATTACAAAATAGATTTGGAAGAGTTTAAGAACCAAGAATTATAAAAAGGCCTCTTTCGCCAATGGTGGTGGCTAAGGTATAGTGAGATGAACTTATAGAGAATTTTTAAGGAACACTTCTTTCACATGTTCAATTATATATGAACTTATTTTTTTATGAGTTTAATCACTATTATTCTTATTTAAAAATGTAATTGTTTCCATCCAATTTTCGATGTCTTTTTTCTTGTCTTCAATTCTTTTTGTGCAATCTGAATTACTTTCTTTGCACTGAAATGTGTAGTCTACTTCAACCGCACCAGAGTCTTTTGTGTTTTGAATGAAACCAACAACAATCTGATTCCCGATTTCATCCTCGAAAAAAGCGATGTTTATAGATCGTCCATCCAACTTTTTTTCTTCGAATTCAAGTGGACGATCATAAAGGTCATTTAATGTTTGGAGGCTGGAGTCTTTAAACTCGTTTTTCATAAATTGATAATACTTTATTACTATTTCTCCTTCAATTTCCCCGCTTGTATTGCCAATTAGATAGCTTTCAGAGCCCTCTTGTAATGAGTATCCTGCTTCTCCGATAATTCCATCTGCAGGAAAGTCCATTTTATAATTTCCAGTTCCAGATAAAAAAGGATAGTATCCATTTCTGGTCTCTTCAATCGACTGCAAGAATCCTCTGGTAAACTCATTTTCAAATGCCCTTACTTTCGGCAATTCTTCGGCATTAACTTTCTCTGGGTCAGTTGTTTGGTTATCATCACTCATCTGGCACCCTCCTAAAAATAAAGACATAATAATGAGTAGACTAATCGATAATCTCATCGTCATCCTCCAGCTTCATATGGTTGATATGTATTCCTTATTAAAAAATACAACAGATAAACTTTTCTTGGAACGTATTACAGACACATTCAATTGTATTCGTTAAAGTGAGGACATTGGTACTAGGAATTTAATACTAACGTTCTCTAAAATTCTTTCAATATTTATTATTTTGAAAATCATATATATAAACAATAGTGTTGGCGGATGTGTTGTTAAATTTGATTTATAATGTGGAAGCGTAGAGAAATAATATGATTGTTCTTTACAGATAAAGAGGTGGCTATCCATGAACAAAAAAAGATTTATATATACTAGTATCCTTGCGGGTGTAATCATTCTGGGAGGGTGTTCTACTTTCACTAATCCAAAGGATGAACCGAAAAAGACCACGAAAGAATTAATAGAGGATCAATACTTTAAATCTGTACAGGATTATACAGCGGAGGAATATTCATTACCCAATTGCAGTGAAACTGACAAAATTGCAGAGGAATATAAAGAAGAAGTACATAAGGCAGTGAAGGCATATTTTAAAGAAAACTATAAAACAGATGTTAAAGTACACAACATCGTTGGAGCGGTAGATGGTGCGAGTGTTTTTGTGGAATCAGTTGGGAAGCCACACTTTTACACATATGCCATTATTCCAGCCGATAAACAAACAGAAGAAGTAGATCCTAGTGGAGTTTGGTCACAAGAAGGGCAGGTCGAAACAGCTATTATTAGCGGATTATATGCTTGGATCTTTGAAGAGGAATTTCAGAAACTTGATCAGTATTTGGACGAAAAAGTGACGCAGTATCCGATCGTCGGTATACCTAAAGTGTCTAATCAAAATGGGGTTGGCAACTATCATACAACTCCATACTATAAAGTTGTTATTTATGGTGGAACTTTGGAAAAAAAGCTATTGGCACCGTATTTAGATAAACCTAATCGATCAAAAGAAGAATGGGCAAAAATGTTAGAGGGTGAATCAATTGATCCTTCCATGGTAGCTACTCTTATTCAGTTATATATGGAAGAACCTGATGCTGAACCAAGTAAGGAAATATTTAATGAAGTGGTAAGTGGCTTGTCAGAAATGGAAGGACTAGCCGTGGGACAATACGGTTTTATTTTACATGACAATACAATCAATAAATCGAGTGGTCAGAATACAAAGGACAATAGTCTAGAACGAACTTATCCAGATGATATTATTAAGGATTAAACAAAACATTAAATTAGCTACAGCTGATTTAATGAATTTCTTCTATCATACAGAAGAGTCATAAAGGTCTGTTTCTTACTAATTGAAAAAGGGGTTATGAATGATTAAAAAAAGATACCTGTATAGTAGCATTTTTTGTAGCACATTACTTCTCAGTGGGTGTTTGTTCAATGATAAATCAGAAGAAGATATTATAGAAGACAAGTACTTTGTATCAGTTCAAGACTACACTGGGGTAGGTTACCTCCTCCCTAACGGCGATGAAACTGACAAAATTGCTGAGAAACATAAAGAAGAAGTCGAAGAAGCAGTGAAAGCCTATTTTAAAGAAAACTATCAAACCGAAGTTAAGGTACATAACATTGTAGGAGCAGTAGACGGTGCGACGGTATTTGTAGAGTCAGTTGGGCAGCCGCATTTCTATTCCTACGCTATTATTCCTGTTGATAAAGATAAGGAAGAAATAGATCCAGAAGGCGTTTCGTCGCAAGAAGGGCAAGTTGAGACAGCTATTGTCAGTGGTTTATATGCATGGGTTTATGAAGATAGATTTATGGAACTTGATAAATTTCTTGAAGGTATAGTTCAAGAGTATCCAGTCATCGGAATAAGAGAAGAAGCAAATGAAAATGTAAGAGGAAATTACTTTTTAACGCCATATTATAAAGTGACTGTTTATGGTGGGAGATTAGAAGAATTATTACCAGTATATTTAATGAATCCAAACAAAACCAGAGAAGAATGGAAAAGTATCCTGGGACCTGAACCTATTGATTCTTCAAAGATTTCAATTACAATCCAAATGTATATGGAGGAACAAGACGTAGATCCAAATGAAAAAATATTTGATACAATCGTCGAGCAAATTACAGTAAAGGATGGACTTCCTTCAGGCAAGTATAGTTTTCTTCTGCATGATAATACAATCGATAAAACAAGTGCACAGAACAATAAAGAGAATTCACTTAAAAAAGGAGCACCAGATTATATTGTAAAAGAGTAAAAGCTCTAAGGATTCTTTTAACAGGAATTGAGCAATCCGTACTTACATCAAGATAGTATATTTTAATATCGCAAATCTTTCCCTCTCCTCCTCAAGAAAATCCTCCTTCTTGAAGACCCTCATTCCAAAATAGACTATTCATATAGCGTATTGCGCAACGGGGGGATTCAATGGCGATCCACACAGTAATGGTGGGTGATAATCTTTGGGGCATTTCAATTGCTTATGGTGTATCGATGGAGTCACAGGGACGGTTCTCATGATTCACTATTAGACTTATATTTAAGAACTCAAGTAAAACGAGGAAGCAAACTAATTTAATTAGTAGCTCACCTGGTTTTTTTGATGTGATGAAGCAAATGAATCAGTAGAACCGTCCCGGTGATTCTCCGATGTCATCTTTTTCAGATATAAAATGTATGGCCGTACCATCGTATCCCGATGTGTCATTATTAAGGTGAGAAGACTGAGAGGAGTGAAAAATGTCCAATTTAGCAGGAAGCGTTTCTTCAAATTCTTCAAGGTAAATTCTTTGAACTTCTCGAATGAACTCACTTTCAGATAAATTGTCATATTCTAAGTCAGTGATTCTTAATCGGAATTCTCGCGAACTTAATAATTGATTTGTCATAACTTTATTCACTTCCGGTCTTAGTTCTAAATTTAATAGACTCCAGCCATTTTGAAATAGTTGTTTTTGTATCTTCTATAATCTGATTACAGTTTTCAGCGTTTTCCTTACATTCAGAAACTGTTGATATTTCAACCGCCCCGCTATTCTCAGAGTTTTGAATCATGGCAACATATCCAAAGTAGCCTAGATCATCTTTGTAAAAAGCTTTTTGCAGAGTACGACCAGGTAAATCTTTTTGTTGAAATTGTAATGGTGTATCAGAATTTTCTTTAATTGTTTGGAGCCTTGAATCCATAGAGTCTGATTTCATAAACCCAAAATATTTTATGTTTATTCTGGCGTTAAATTCATTGCTTACATGGCCAATGCTAAATTTTTCAGTACCGTTTTGTTGGAAATATCCTCTTTCATCTATAACGCCACCTGCGGGGAAATTCATTTCATAATTACTAGTCTGAGATAAAAAAGGATAGTATCCTTCTTTAGTCTCTTTAATTGATTGCAGGAAACCTCTGGTAAACTCATCTTCAAATGCTCTTACATTAGGTAGTTTCTCTGCTTCCACCTTCTCTGGGTCAATTGTTTGGTTATCATCACTCATCTGGCACCCTCCTAAAAATAAAGACATAATAATGAGTAGACTAATCGATAATCTCATCGTCATCCTCCAGCTTCATATGGTTGATATGTATTCCTTATTAAAAGATACAACAGATAAACTTTTCTTGGAACGTACTACAGACACATTCAATTATATTCGTTAAAGTGAGGACATTGGTACTAGGAATTTAATACTAACGTTCTCTATGACTCTTATTTTTATGGAGTCACAGGGACGGTTCTCATAATTCACTATTAGAGTTATATTTAAGAACTCAAGTAAAACGAGGAAGCAAACTAATTTAATTAGTAGTTCACCTGGTTTTTTTGATGTGATGAAGCAAATGAATCAGCAGAACCGTCCCGGTGATTCACCAGGTGATTCAAAACCTCCCTCATGAATCTCCGCATTCCAAAATAGACTATCCATATAGCGTATTGCGCAACGGGGGGATTCAATGGCGATCCACACAGTAATGGTGGGTGATAATCTTTGGGGCATTTCAATTGCTTATGGTGTATCGATAGCGACTATAAAGACTGTGAACGGTCTCTTTTCTGATCGACTCGTTCCTGGATTAACTCTTTATATACCAGATCAGGCACTGCCTGAAAGGTACTATCAAATCAAGCCAGGTGATACGTACTGGAAGCTTTCCCAACAATTTCAAACTTCAATTCAAGCGATTATGACAGCAAATCCAACAATCAATCCAAATGCTCTTCCGATCGGACTAAGAATCCGTATCCCTACGCCAGAAAAGTACCGTATGCAAACTCTGGTATTTTTTGATGCGTTATCGGGTGCACCTTACCTTGACATGCTTAATGATCTTGCAGATTCCATCACATATTTAGCGATATTCACTTATTCCTTTACGGCAGAAGGCGAACTTCTTACGATAGATGATAATCTTATTTTACAAAGAACGAAAGCATTAAACATCAAGCCATTACTCGTGATTAGTAACTATGAGAATCGTATGTTTAGCCCAGCATTAGCGGATGTTGTTCTCAAGGATCCTATAAGGAGAAAGACATTAGTTCAAGGTCTCGTTAAAAAGGTAAAGGAAAAGGGCTATGCAGGCGTCAGTATTGATTTTGAGTTTGTTCCTGCTGATAGAAGAAATGATTTCACTGCATTTCTTAAAGAATTAAAGCTGGGCCTTGGAAACTTAATTCTACAACTCAATGCGCATGCAAAAAGTAGCGACATGGCAACGAATCGATTGGTTGGTTTTCTTGATTATAAGGCCACTGGCGAGATTGTGGATATTGTATCCGTTATGACAATTGACTATGGCTATGCGATTGGACCGCCTGATCCGATTGCGCCGGTTTGGTGGATTGAACAGGTAATGATGTATGCGACTGGTCAGATTAACAGGCGGAAAATCATGATGGCGATAAGCCTTTATGGGTATAATTGGACGGTGCCACGACAGGGAGATGCAGCAATGATTCCAAATCAAAATGCTCAGAACCGTGCGCTTGAAGGATGGATACCGATTCAATACAATCCTACTGCGCAGGCTCCGAACTATAGTTATAACCTTATGAACAAAGAGCATATCGTTTGGTTTGAGGATATCAAAAGTTTGACGGCGAAATACAAACAAATGGAGGCTTATAATTTACTTGGAAGTACGTACTGGCGGTTACGATTCCCTTTTCCGCAGAACTGGGCGTATGTGAAGAAGAATATAGATGTTATGAAATAAGAATTGCGAAGAATCAGGGGAGCGCTCTCGTGATTCTTTTTTTATTTTACAATAAGAAATTGCACTGCTCTATTTAGGAGATCGGGGTTTGCCAAATGCCCAATTTCCGAATGCAAACACAAGTCCAAGAATAAATGCTTGTAGAGTGTTATCTAGTAGATTTAATGCTTTATCATTAAGATAATCAATAAATACTAGTGTTACGAATGAAGATATAAACAATAAAACGCTAAATATTAATAATCTCATACTATCGCCTTTCTAAAAGATCATTGGTTGGTTTACTGTTTTGAGATTTGAATCACTTTTATCAGCAATTATACTATAAAATAACACAACAATAACGAGGTGATTCACATAACTAATAAACTAATGCTCTTCTCATGGAATGTTCGACAGGGTGGAGGCAAAAGAATTGATGAGCAGTTAAACGTAATAAGAGATTTACATCCTGACTTAGTAGCTCTTCAAGAAATGACCATAAAAAATGTTGATCAGTATTCAGAAGCACTTAAGGGATTAGGATTTAATCATATACACAATACTTTTAAATTAATTAGTGAGCCTTCCATCATAGTTGGTCCTAGAAGATATGGTCTATTAATTGCAAGTAAGTGGCCGCTAGAAATAATAAATGATTTCGTAATACCTTGGGAAGAGAGAGTACTAGGTGTTAAGGTGGATAGTCCGGTTGGGCATATCGAGCTTTATAATAGCCATGTTCCTCCTGGTTCATCAAATGGTTGGGTTAAGATCGATACGTTTGAGGGTATTTTCAATAAATTAGCCTGCTATTCTTGTAATCATAGAATTTTATGTGGGGACTTTAATTCGCCTCAGTTAGAAACGAATGATGGAGAGATTATTACCTGGGGGCAAGTTTTATATAAAGACGGTTCATGGAGACTTCCTCCAAAAAGTGAAAAATGGGATGCAGGAGAAAGAAGTGTTCTAGAACGGCTATCTAATTATGATTTAGGAGATGTCTATCGTTCACTTTATGGATTTGCGAAAAGCGACTATAGCTTTATTTTAAAGAGGAAAGATAAAGTGTTTCCACGCAGGTTTGACCACTGCTTTGCATCTAAAACACTGAATCCTGTATCATTCAAGTATTTGCATATCTATCGAGAGCAAAAATTAAGTGATCATTCTCCATTCATTGTCACATTCCAGCCCAATCATCTGGATAAGAATCTTCATGAAGGAGAGAAAACCAGATCAGATAAATTCTCATATACCGAAGAAGAGTTTAGAGTTCTTCGAGATATTAAGAAGTAAGCTAACTTGGTTTACGTCTTGAAAAATCTACAAAATGTACTAAAATCAAACGTTTAATTAAGATACACTTTTGGTATTGGACAACTGATTATACCTTGCTTATGGATATGATAAACTGTACTCATAAAAATAACGAACGTATCCCTTAATGGTAAGAAGGAGTGTGTCTATTGCTAATTCAATGTACGAAGAAACTTTTAGATGAACTAAAAGTCTCCCCAGGAACACCTTCAGAAGAAAACGCGCTTTTTGACTGGCATGCAAATGTAATAAAGATTGGCCGTAAGAAGGTGCTAGTGCTGGTGAATGATTTAACTCGCTATGTGATCGTCCTCTATGGTGTAAAAGCAAAAGACCTGAAGCATATTGATAAGCTGATTTCACAAGCTCTTGAGAAGGTGTGGCAAGCTGAGAATATCAAGGATGAAATCATTCAAAATTATTTGCAGCAGGCCAATGCTAATGAGATTACCTTTTCCAAAACAAAAGATCGAACGTCTGTCGCGCGGTTAAACAAAGCGTGTGAGAATGCTCATTACTTTGAAGATTTGGTTGATGAAGAAGTAATTATTCAAGAAGATCTAAGTTTAAGGATCAGCAGCATGTTAGCAGGGAACGGAAAAAGTTACATTCATCCAAATGAGGAGATGTATAAGAGTTTAGAGGAGTTTGCTGGTGAATCGGCTTTCAATTCTGAAGCGGTAGAGTTAAATGTAACGCTGAAGCTAGATCATAGGTCGGTATGGCGCAAACTCGTAGTTCCGATGAATACCACTTTTAGTAACCTGCATCATTTCTTACAGGTAGCATTTGGTTGGCAAAATAGCCACTTACATGACTTTATAATTTACCCGGATTTCAGTGGGGAAAATGTCATCCCAATGAATCAAAACCAAGCGACCATTAATTTAGTATGTAGTGAAGAAGCGTTTAACTATCCAGGTGATATTCCAATGAAAATGGAAACCGGGGTTAAGTTGTTTGAGTATCTGCCTGCCAAAATTGTCTACAACTACGACTTTGGTGATGATTGGGAGCACGTTATTGAGGTTGAAAAAGTAGTCGATAATTATAAAGTGAATTATCCAATCTGCCTTGATGGGGAAGGGAACGCGCCTCCAGAAGATGTAGGTGGAGAGGGGGGTTATGAAGAATTTCTTCAAATTATTGGCGATCCCAATCATCCAGATTATCAACATATGATCAGCTGGGGAAAGATGCAGGGATATAAAGAGTTTGATCTTAAAGATATTAATTTTCGATTGAAAATGGGGTTATAAGAATAGGAAACCCTATCATAGATCAGTCTCGTCAACTCCATTACGAAAAATAGAGTGGCAGCTAAAATAGCCACAACCAAACAAGACCATCTGTAGTGTTCTTCTATTCCAGTGGCCAACAAAAATATCGCATACATGGATAACGCTACAATTAAATGAATCTGATCTTCTCATCTCCTTTAGTCATTCACCTCGTATAAATTAGGAAAGGTACAGGCCATGTATCTTTCTTTTCAATTTCTCACTCCCTCATCTATATTTCAAAATGTATTTATACCTTGATTTATCCAATAACAGGACTTCCATTTTTAACGAAGACTCTTTTCTAATTGATTGTTTCTTTTCAAAAATTTTCTTATAGAGAACCACATATCATAGCGGAAATCCACCACTTTATAGCAACAATGTTTACATAAAGAGTCATAACAATAGGTATTCTTAGAAAAAAACCAAGTGACTTTTCTAATAGTTAGGAAGTCACGATCTCAGAATATATGTATTTCAAACTAAACAATTGAGAGGGTAGACGGTATAATAGATTGAAAATATTAACTAGTTAATCATTTTTTCATTTAGAACTGTCGTAGTAAGAGGTCGAGGCAGTAAAGAGGAGAATAATATGGATGAAATCAATATCTTAATTCTAAGTGCTGGAAGAAGAGTGGAACTGGTTCAAAGTTTTCAAAAAGCAGCGAAGAAGTTAACTGTTCAAAGTACAATTGTTGCCGCAGATTGTTCTGATACTGCGCCAGCCTTATATCTTGCTGATAAAGCTTATAAGCTACCAAAAATCACCGAACCAAATTATGTGGAAGCTATTATTGATGCTTGCTTAAAGGAAAAGATTGCACTAATTGTTCCTACAATTGATACAGATTTATTGTTGCTTGCGGAAAATAGATCGTTGATTGAAGAAAAATCAGGAGCTAAAGTACTTATTTCGGATGCAAATGTTATTAAGATTTGTAGAGATAAAATCAACACACAATTATTCCTCGAGAAGAATCAATTTCAGATTCCTAAAATGTATTCTCTTGAAGAAATCAATACTGGGACCTACGAATTTCCACTTTTTATTAAACCCAAATCAGGAAGTTCTAGTGTTAATACATTTAAAGTGACTACTCTTGATGAGTTGCAAAATGCTCTAAGTATCGTTCGCGACCCTTTGATTCAAGATTATATGGAAGGTGACGAGTTCACGATTGATGTATTTCTAGACTTCAATAGTAGCGTCGTTTCTGTTGTACCACGATTAAGAATCGCTACACGAAGTGGTGAAATATCCAAAGGAAAGATCATCAAGGATAGAGAAGTTATAAACGAAGTGATTACCTTAATGGAAGTACTTAAACCAATTGGTCATATTACAGTGCAAGTAATGAAGACAGTAAAAGGGATTGAATTTATTGAGATCAATCCACGATTTGGTGGTGGTGCACCTATGAGCATTCAATCTGGTGCTGATTCCACTGAAAATCTTTTTAGATTACTACTAGGTCAAGAACTAACGTATCACGAAGATTATAGAGACAACCTGACGTTTGTTCGATTTGATAGTAGCATTTGTTTAGATGAAAATATGCAGCCAGTCCAATGGTGAAAGCCGTCATTTTTGATTTAGATGATACGTTAATTTCTGAATATCAATACATTGAAAGCGGCTATTCACACGTATCACAACTATTAAGTAATCAATTTCAAGAAGATTCAATGGAAATTAAATTGATTTTGATGGAACTATTTCATGAATGTCCTCAAAATGTGTTTAATAGATTGTATGAGCGGTTGGAGCGAACATATACAA
This sequence comes from Bacillus sp. NTK071, assembly GCF_017303315.1. Classification (GTDB taxonomy): domain Bacteria; phylum Bacillota; class Bacilli; order Bacillales; family Guptibacillaceae; genus Guptibacillus. The sequence goes on along the minus strand of NZ_JAFKOI010000008.1, from coordinate 65,164 downwards.
ACGAGATGATCACCGATCTCGTCCAAGAATACCGTAATCATGATCCAGTGATCGCTTACTATTCTGATGTGTTGCCTTGTTTACTAGCTTTAAAGAATAAAGGTATAAAAATGGGGATTATTACAAATGGCTATGCAAATGCGCAGAAGCAAAAGTTGAGAGCTGTTGGTCGGTTAGAGTTTTTTGATGAGATTATATTAACCGATGAAATAGGAAGTGAATACTGGAAACCTCATGCAAAAGCCTATGAGATGATGAAAAATAGACTTAAGCTAGACTATGGAGAAATGGTGTATGTTGGTGATAATGTAAGTAAAGATTTTGTTGCGCCAAACAAATTAGGAATGAAGACTGTTCATATTGAGAGAGAAAAAGGGATCTACCAGGGTGCAGATGTTTCGTATGGACTAGAATTCCAAGCGCAATATGCTATTAAATCACTGTGGGAATTAATGGCGTTGTTTGAATGAAGGTACTTCATAACGCTCGTTATACGGTGATTAATTCTTGAGAGAATTGTACGAATGTGTCATATAGTGAACAGTTTTGTTGTGTAAGTAAAAAGAAGGTTACAAGAGAATAGAGTAGTTAATGGAAGTAATAACCTCTAAACTGCGGTTATTTAAGCAAAAACAGAATTTCCCAAACTACTCTTGGGTCTTTATACTTACACTATAGTTCTCTAAAAAGAACGATTCAAAGTAATAGAGAGAATATAAAAAATGCTTTGTATAGAGGTGATGGTAAACGATAAAGGATCTTAACTACATTCATTTAAATAAGGTGGCCTTAATATGAAAAAGCCGAACGGAAATTCAATAGCGATGAACATTCTTCACCTATTCTATAGTACGGCTCTTGCAAGTGCGTTAAATGCTGGGGCATTAATTGTTCTCGCATCTTATCTTAAATCTTCTAATTATGGGATGTTCAGTGTTGCGCTCGCTTTTGCGATGATTATGGCCTACTTTACTGATGCAGGATTAAGTAAGATTGTTTTGCGTGAAGGGTCGAAGGAAAAAGCGGATATCGGTGTTGTCATGTCGTCCTATATTAAATTGCGTTTCATTCTTTTACTAGCTACATTTATTGTTGGGTTTATCATTATTCAATCGCTTCACTCAGAAGATACGATGCTACTTAAGACGTCTTACTTTCTTATTATTCCTTTTGTTATTGGCGTCTCTATGCAGAGTATTTCATCCACATACTTTCAGCTTGTTGAAAAAATGCAATTCTCAGGGATTATCAGGATTACTTCCTCTCTCTTACTTGTTCTGTCGATTACGATTGGTATGATCTTTAACTGGCATCCTTATATCGTTTACTCGGCATATGGTTTATCGTATTTATTATCAGGTTTAATGGGAATATTCCTGGTTCTCAAGTATACGAGAATACCGCTTCGCTGCTCGTTCCACAAAGGATTGTTCGATCAGCTTTTATCCTTCACAGTGACTGGATTGCTATTTGTTATTCTACCGCAGCTAGGTCCGATTCTACTAGAGAAAACGGTATCTCTTGCTGAAGTTGGCCTTTTTGCAGTCGCTTATCGGATTCCGCAAGCACTTCTTCAGCTTCCTTTCATTGTGGCAGGCGCTTTTTATCCAGTTCTATTCCGTTATTACAATAGCAACCACATAGAAGAACATGAGTCGTTAAACATGCTTCAAATGAAAATCATGGGGTTAGTTGGTATGGCAATGACGGTGCCCCTCTATTATTTCGCAACACCTATTATTGAATTGTTATTTGGATCTGAATGGGTTAGTGCAGCAAGTTTATTGAAGATTATATCCATCGTTTTATTTCTTCAAGGAATTACAATTGCATTAGCTGATGGATTAACAACAAGAGCTCGTCAAACTCAAAGAATGATTGTACAATCACTTGCTGTGATAGGGGCAGCTATTTTCTATTGGATGTTGAGTCAAAGCTTCGGATTAATTGGAGCAGCATGGGCCTGTATTCTGATTGAAGTAGTTGCGTTTCTAGGGTTTTGGGTTGTGGCACCGAATCGGTCGTTTATAGGAAAGAGAATGATTCCATTCATTACGATTCTTCTAGGAAGCCTAGTTTTATGCGACTTGGTGTTCAACGGCCTTCCGATTCTCGCAGCGGTCACTCAATATGTCATCATTGGCATCTATATCTTGTTAGATAAACAATTGAATCACTCGCTTTTCTCTTACCTAACGAACAAAGGATTGATTCAAAGAGGGAAGGTAAGGAGTTCTGAGAGGGTAGACGGGTTGTGATCAATCTATATCCAAAGTGGCACAGATGAATCATAATCATACACGATCGTTCTTTATAAGAAACGAAAGGGGTTAGGGGGAAAGGAACATGAAACGATTAGTTGATGTACTGGGGAGTACGTTTATTATTCTGCTATTATCAACAATCATCCTAGGAGTGAGCATCCTTCTTAAAGCTAAGATCGGCTCACCGATTCTTTATAAGCAAGAGCGAATCGGCTACAAAGAAAAACCGTTTACGATTTATAAATTCAGAACGATGACCAATGAGTGTGATGATAACGGAAAGCTTCTGCCGTCTTCAGAAAGGCTAATTCCATTTGGACGGGTGTTAAGACGTTTAAGCATAGATGAACTTCCACAGCTCGTCAATGTGTTAAAAGGCGATATGAGTTTTGTAGGACCAAGACCACTCCTTCCAAGATACCTACCTTACTACACTGAAAATGAACGAAAACGGCACGATGTGAGACCTGGTATAACAGGGCTCGCTCAAATCACAGGACGAAATCATCTTGGATGGGACGAACGACTGGCATTGGATGTTCACTATGTTAGGAATTGGTCATTATGGTTCGATTTCAAAATTATTACGTTAACTATTGTGAAAGTGTTAAAGCGAGAGGATGTCGTTGAGGATCCGGGGAATCATATGCTGAATTTTGATACGGAACGGAAAAGCGCTAATTCATGAGGATAAGATAACGGTTATGCCACTACATACTTGAGGATCAGACATAGCCTATTGACGTTATCGACTCGAATCATTGGGAGGATTTCATGGGAAAACAATTATTCGGTCTTACTGACAAAAAGGAATGGCATGAATATCTAAATCGTTTGGATCAAAAGGATGTCTATTTCACCCCCGAATATTGTGAGATTCATGAGAAAAATGGTGATGGTCTTGCACAGGCTTATCTTTACGAAGAAGGAGAGGACTTTGTGTTTTATCCGTATTTGTTAAGAGATTTAACAACGTTACCCCACCTAAGGCAAGTTACTCAAAAATACGGAAAGCTCTATGATATTACAACACCCTATGGTTATGGAGGTCCATTAACTAACGTAAAGGATAAAGCGAGATTAAAGGATTTTCTGCCACGATTCACACACTCATTTCGTGACTATTGTAAGAACGCTCAAATCATTACGGAATTTATTCGGTTTCATCCTCTGTATCAAAATCAAGACTACTTTGGTGGGGTTAAGAAAGCCCATATAAGAGATACGATTTATGTTGATTTAACAAAAGAATATGAAGAGATTTGGGCGAATTACGATACGAAAAACAGAAATCGAATTCGAAAATCCAAATGTTATGACTTACGAATTCAGCACCGAAATCGAAACGAACGGCAAGATCTCCTCAGACTTTATAACTCGACAATGGAGAGAACAGGGGCTAAAGAATATTATTATTTTACCGATACTTACTTTCAAAATACGCTTGAACTATTAGGAGAAAACGTAGAGTTGATTGAAGTCGTGACAGAAGATGAGCAAGTCGTTATGTCGGTTATTTTTATACTTGGAGATGAGTATATTCATTATCATTTATTAGGATCTGATCATGAGTATTTACGTCTAGCCACGAACAATTTGGTTATAGATTACATGGTTCAATGGGCCAAGAAGCAAGGGTTCAAAGCCATGCATTTAGGAGGTGGATATGCTGGAAATGATGATAGTTTGTACAAGTTCAAGAAGCACTTTAATAAGAATGGAGCACTGCCATTCTATATTGGGAAGCAGGTACACAATGAATCAATCTATAAAGAACTTGCTGCTTCTATTCCTGAACAATGTCAGGGTTATTTTCCAGTCTACCGCCATTCTGATTTGTCGCAGGTTAGTACCATGAGAAGGTAGTGGGAAGTTGCGTGTACGGCCATCATACAAAGAAGGGATGGATGAAGCCTTGATCTCAACCAAAAAAGATGTTCTCCTTGTTGCACCGTTTACGAATTTACCTGGAGAAAAGGGATTTAATCGGTTTAGCTATATCGCAAATAAACTTAGTGAAATCGGTCATAACGTCACCCTGGTAACGAGTAGTTTCAAGCATAGAGAAAAGAAATTTAGAGATCAGAAAGCGATCTCTGAACGGTCGTTTCCATACAACCTAGTCATTATTCCAGAGTTAGGTTATACCAAAAACGTTGGATTTGATCGGATATGGAGCCACAGGCATTTTGCCAAGCAGCTTACAGCATATTTGAACGTAATTGAAATTAAGCCAGATGTCATTTATTGTGCGTATCCAATGATGGGCGCTGCATACGAAGTAGGAAAGTTTGCTAAACGGAACAAAATACCGTTTATTCTCGATATTCAGGATGTATGGCCAGAATCTATTAAAAACACGCTGAAATTTCCAGACCCGCTGACAGATACCTTGCTGTATCCATTAACAATGTACGCTAATCGAATTTATAAACTAGCTGATTCAGTTGTAGGGGTATCGCAAAGTTATATTGCACGTGTTGAAAAGGTGAATGATCATGCTAAGAACTTCCTACCAGTTTACATTGGAACAGATCTTAATCATTTCGATTCCTGTAAAGCTCTGAAAGTAATGAAGAAACAGAACGAGTTTTGGATTACCTATGTTGGAACGTTCAGCTACAGCTATGATATTCCAACGGTTATAAGAGCTGTAGCAAAGCTTAAGAAAAAAGGATTTGATCATATCGTTTTTAAAGTAATGGGTGATGGTCCGTTTAGAGCCAAATACGAAGAATTAGCAACTGAACTGGATGCACCGGTAGATTTCATGGGTCATTTATCGTATGAACAAATGATTCCCACCCTCGTCCGATCCGACGTTGCTGCAAATGCCATCAGCAAAGGGGCGCAACAAAGTATCACGAACAAGATTGGAGATTATGTTGCAGCTGGGCTCCCGATTTTAAACAGCAGTCAGAACAAAGAGTTTTGTGACATCGTAACTAGTAGAAAATTAGGTTACAATTACGCGCCTGGAGATGCGAATACACTAGCGGATCTCATTGAATCTCTTTACAATGATAGTGATTTAAGAAGAGCATTTGGAGCTAATTCTAGGAAGCTAGCTGAAGAGAAGTTTGATCGAAGAACGAGTTACCAAGAGATTTATTCGGTAGTGGAAGGTGTTTCTATACGATAACGTTCAGTAGTAGCTCTATTATTTAAAATACCAGGGCAGTGGTTAATCAAACGTTTGATTAGCTACTGCCTTTTCCATTAAAAGAATGGTAATCCATTTGTTATATACTAACGCCGTACTCCAGTACTCTAAAACCAACGTCAAAATCTGATCCGCTCCCCCCTTCTTTTCAACCAGGGCGCTTCGCTTATTGCCTAACCTTTTCTCTATCTACTTATTTTAATCTAGTAGATTATGCTGCACTTACTCTGTAATAGATAAACCGTTCCAAGCTGTTTGCTTTCGTGCTCCTTAACGACTGAAGGCACTAGACTGGATAGGAAACATTGGACAGAGAATGACTACCTTTACAGCACTGACAAAAAAGCATCAGCACTGTAAAAGCAGCCGTCCGCTCATACTGAAGTATACTGAGACCTTCCTGAGGTTTCCACCGTATCACCCGATTTGAACGCTTGAATTTCTTCAACAGCGCACTTTCTACACATTAAACCAGTCCAATGTGCGTCGTCATCTATGCGCTGCTACCCGTACCGTAGTACGCCTGGTTACCATACCGAACCGTTATAAGGGCCGTTCTCGCCATAGCTTCCCACCACATAAACCGGGAAATGCGGGGATGTGGGAACGCTGAATTTTCTGCATTGGCTCCAGCTAACCTGACAAGTTTAGTTTTGAAACGTGTGGTAGGCTTTCCACGTTCTGAACAACGGCACACCTTAAGAAACCTCGCAGACTCTTATTTTAAATAAGAGGTGGAAGCCATTGTTCGATATGAAGTTGGGTATGTATAGCGATAGAAAGGAATGGAGAGGTTCGCCTTGTCTATTGAACCTCTTCTTATTCAAGCTTTAATCTCTTACCTAATCCGAACTTCGAGCGTTCAACTGATCTGGTAGCTGCAGAATTGTATCGTTCAACGTGTCGAGTTTTCCTTCAATGCGATGTAGTAAGTAAAGCGTCACCACAATCGGAAAGCCAACATCGCTGATGAGTGACATCCAGGACTCCATCGTTTTCCCTCCTTGTTCGTTTATGAACTTATGAAAGAGGAAGGACAAATGCCCTTCCTTAGGTCAATTAGCTGATTACGATCTCATTCTCGTTACGTTCAACGAGTCGTGCGCCTTTCTTAGCTGTTACATCTCCACCGCTTGTTGTAAAGCAGTTCTGTGCGATGATGGCGTCCATTGCGGCTGCGATTGCTGCTGGGTTAACCGGTTCAACTGGATCGCTTAGCGTAATAGAGAATGGTTTGTTGTCACGAGTGTTGAATTGAAGTTCAAGTGTTTTGGGCATAGTATTTAACCTCCTTTCTTATTAATTGGGATTACGCTTGTAGATCAGATGAGTCATTGCGCTCGACCGCAAATAAGTTGTGCTGCTGAAGCGGTGCTAGCGCAAGTGCGACAGCGAAAAGCGCATCAGGTGTTGCGGAAGGCTTCACGTTGTTGAAGTTCTTGCTGCGGAAGATTGATTTGCCGTTCTCGTCAACGCCAGTTTCAAGTACCATACGAAGCTGCGTGTTCATGAGAGATGCTGTTGCCATGTTGATCACCTCCTTTCACCCTATATATCGTTTTGAAAATGGGAAAAGGGGCATTCGGTTAAAAATAAATTTTAGTTGCGATAAAAAGCACCCTGAAGAGAGTTCTCTCCAGAGTGCATATTATGGTTTATTCAACTAAAGCGGGGCTAATCTTGTAAGATTCATGACAGAGCTGTTAATGTTTTGTAAAGATTACCCAATATCTCTCCAAAACGAGCTTGGCATCTTTATAATGAAAGAATAAAGCCAAATCAGACCAGGATGTGAGCTCATGCAGAAAACGAATCAAGAGATGAAAATGATCTATTTTGTAAGTGCTATTACCTGTATCGGTATATTACTCGTTCATGTTCTCAACATGTTTTCTAGCGAAGCATCAATCACTGCATTTCCTTACGAGCTTGATCAACCAGGTGTTGCGATGCTTGCGGTAATTGTCGGGATGGTATTTGTGATTCTAGAGCGAAGTGTAGGATATGATCGAAAGCGATTCTATCAAGTAGGATTCGTCAAAATTGTTCTCCCTTTTGTAGGAATGAGTATTCTGTATCTTGCTATTACTAAAATCGTGATGGAAGTTTCAGTGTTTACAGGATGGAAAACACACATTCTTGATTTCGTAATGGGCAACTCCTTCTATCATTTATATTTCGTTGCAGCCGTACTTCAGCTGTATTTGGTCTTCCCACTATTTCAACTCGTTCGTACGAAGATGGGGTGGACAATTCTGTTGATTATTTCCTTCGTCGTGAATGCTTATTTTCTCTTTCTCTATTCACCTGACGCGGCTAACACGGTGGCACAAATCTTTGGACAGAAAGCCATCTTAGTAAAGTGGATTTTCTTCTTTGTGTTTGGTGTATTCCTTGCTCAACATGGGGAACTTGTTCAAGCTATTTCGAAGAAGCTTAACTGGGGAGGCTATGTGAGCTTTGTAGGCTTAATGTGTTTTGTGGTTTATGACATTCAAGCAACGGAAGCAGTTGGCAGTAACAGTTGGACAGTGATGATTACAATTCCATTGATTACAGTCTCGCTACTAGCGATGTATGACTCTGTTAAAAAAGTGATTCTGCTAGATTTATTTTTAACTGGGATCGGAAAGAATGTGTTCGGAGTTTATCTCATCTTTCCTCTAGTACTTTTTGTCACGTCGACAGTGCTACCTGGTGCGATGTTCAGAATGGAATATTTCGTACTTGTTTTTGCCATTGTGCTTGGAACATCCGTTTTTATTAATAAAGCCATGACATTGTATACGGGGAAGGATGGAGCTGAGAAAGACCCTGTTTCTCATCCTTATACAATGAAGACGAAAGAATTAAGTGTGAACTGAGTCATGATGAGGTTAAATAAACGTTTGTTTAACTGAATGATAAGAGAGTAAGAGCCCATTCTACGGGGCTTTTTTTGTTATATAGTTAGAAAGAGTGTGGACAACCTACACGAATGGATCCGAAGGTGAATAGTTTATACAATGATTAGAAATTATAAAGTGAATTGAAGGCAGGTGTGTTTCGATTTTAGAGAAATTGAAGTTAGAAGAAATTATATCGGTCGCTCTTGAAGCAGGAGCTAAAATACTAGAAGTCTATGGTTCTAAAGATTTGAAGGTGCAGAGCAAGAAAGATGATTCTCCACTTACATTAGCAGATCAACAATCACATGGAACGATTGTGAAAGGTCTTAAAGCATTAAATCCAGGCATTCCAATTCTTAGCGAAGAAGGAAAACATTTAGAGTATGGAGACAGAAAAGACTGGACGTACTTCTGGCTTGTAGATCCGTTAGATGGGACGAAAGAGTTTATTAAACGGAACGGAGAATTCACGGTTAATATTGCGCTAATCCATCAGGGTCACCCGGTGCTAGGAGTGATCTATGCGCCTGTGCTTGATACGTTATATGTCGCTAAGAAAGGATTAGGTTCTTTTAAATTGGAGAAAGCAACCCAAAAACGAAAAAAGGTGGGTGACGGTTTCACAAAAGCAGCTATGAAGTTACCTCTAAATAAGAAAGAAAAGCAAATCTCAGCCGTGGCAAGCCGCTCACACCTTTCAAAGGAAACAGAAGAATACCTTAATATGGTGAAAGAAAAAGTTGGAGAGATTGACATTACATCAGCAGGAAGCTCCCTTAAACTTTGCCTTGTAGCGGAAGGAACGGCTGATGTTTATCCTCGTTTTGCACCAACAATGGAATGGGATACTGCTGCTGGTCATGCAATTGTGACATGCGCTGGTGGGACTGTTACGCAGCCTTATTCAGGTGAACCACTTATGTATAATAAACAAAATTTATTGAACCCGTGGTTTATCGTTAGAAGAGATGGATTCAATCTTTAGGCTGTTTTTTAATTAAACGTTTGATTAAAGTCATTCGTATCGCTCAACATATAAAATTAAATGACTGGAATAGTGGGTATAGGACTCCCTCCTATTTTAATAAAGTAAGCAGGGGGGTGTTCATATGAGAAGGATATGGTTGTTAGCGGGGTTCATAGCTTTACTTGCTCTGGTAGGATGTTCAGATCCGGTCCAAGAAGATCTTCTTCACTATGTGAATGATGAAATGCCTGCTCTTGTGGATGAGGAGACGGCGATTATCGATTTGTATGATAGTGTGATTGGACCAAATCACCAAGATGATTCCATCACATATCAGACGCTGACAGCAGAAGTAATCCCCCAATATGTAGGCTATATTGATCGGGTACAGAAGGTTGAAGTGGAAACAAGTGAATTACGGGAAATTCATGAGAACTACATTGACGCTCTTCATCTTCAGCACAGTGCTTTTCTAGGTGTTGTTAGTGCAATTGAGCATCAGGATTATAGTGAGATGGATGCTGCGAATGCGAAGTTACAGGAAGCTGGTAAGATGATGAGGGATTATCAGGCGGATGTTAGTGTGTTGGCGGAGGAGCATGGGGTTGAGTTAAAAAAGTAAAAGTGGTCTGAAAGTAAAAATTAGAACTATGAAAACAAGCGTTATACCTGTTTATGGTATAGCGCTTATTCTATTTAAGTCTAACCCATTTTATTTAGAAACCCCTCTTTATTAGGCATTAAGCCTGTCAGACGCTTGTCTCTAACATAATATGTAAAGAGAGCACATTACTGGTAGTGCCTCGGTTCATAGAAAGGGAGGGTTTTAATTTGGTAAGAGCAGATAACTTTTCTGCAGCTAATGATACGGACATGATTCAAGCAGCGATTGACTATGCTGCTGATAATAATGTGAAATCTGTTGAGCTGATTGATCGAGATTATTCGATTACAGGACCAATTGTGATTAAGGAAGGTGTTCTCCTTCAATTTAGTTATGGGTCACGATTTATTGTTACCGGTAATTTCCGAGTGCTTGAGTTACAGAGAAATTCTTCTCTTATTGGTGCTTATATTGCCATTAACGATCGTGCCTTTAATTCCCCCGTTATCTATCTAGATGGAAAGTATAAGTATTATAATTCTTGGTTTAAGACACAGGTGAAAGATACGACTATTGTGAACTGGAGTGGCTCTCATAAGGGGACGGGCTTACATCTCTATGCAAATGGACCTGGTCATGAAATCTCATTTGTTCCATTTGAAAATGTGAAGCTAGTTGGGTTAAATATTGGAATTTTTCTTCAGGCGGTTCAGACACAAGGTGGCTTTAGCTATGTGAATGCCAATACGTTCAATGATATTGTGATCGATGATTGTGCGAAGTGTATTTCATTGGTTTCAGGTGAGACCATCCCGTATGAGTGTAGTGGGAATACGTTTAATAATCTTCAAATTCAGTTGTCGAGCGCGACGACAAATATTCTTTTGTCTAATGGGCAGTATAACGTTTTTGGTGGGATGGCATGGGATCTATCAAATATTCCTCATAATCGTTCTCTTGTTCAATTCACCTCGACTAGTTCCTATAACTTGTTTGCGATTAGAAATGTTCCACTTTCTCGTATTACGGATAATGGAAGAAATAACAGAAAAGAAATTCTATAGAAGTTTACTCCAGACCATCCGAATCGGATGGTCTTTTTCTATTGGGAATCCATTTTGAAAGAGGGAATACGATATATGTGATAGAAAGTACTTATATAACGAACGAATGAAGGGAGAAAGGCATGGAGAAGCGAACGACATTAGTCTCTACTGTTCTATGTTTTGTGATGATTGCATTGCTTATTGGGTGGATTGGGATAAAGAATAATAGTAGTCCAGCAAGCTCCGTTACAGGTCCTGGCGAACAAGGGGAAACGTTTGTAACTGTTGAACAGTTTGGAGCAAATGGAGAGGATTCGGCAAATGATTCAGCAGCGATCCAAGCAGCAATCGATTACAGTGCGGAGTCAACCATTGGTAAAGTAAGGTTGTCAGGAAATAAATCTTATATTTTAACAGAGGGTATTGTGGTTCGTGAGAATGTGGAGCTAGAGTTTGATCAGAATACGAAAGTGTATATTGAAGGGAATTTTCGTGCCTTTGAATTGAAGCGGAATGCCTCACTTACTAACGGAATTATAGAAGTATCAACATCTAAATTCAACTCGGAAATTATTTCAATTGAGGGGAATCAGAAGAATTGGTCAACAGAGAGAACGAGAGTGCATAACGTAACGCTGTTTAATTCGAGTGGTTCTCATAAAGGTACGGCTTTAGCTCTAACAGCTAGTAAGCCAGGTGATTACATTAGTTTCGTGAACATTTCTGATGTAAGTATTGTTGGTTTCAATCAGGGTATCCGTTTGGAGGCAAAGACAAATAAGATAAGTGATCACTATACATGGATTAATGGTAATCGATTTACGAATATAACCATTGATGATTGTGTGCGATGTATTCAACTGATTGGGCAGGTGACCGTACCAAATGAAACGTCGGGTAACCAATTTAATCAGCTCCAAATTCAAGTATCAGAAGTAACGCAAAAGGCAATTGTAATTAGCGGTTCGGCGAATCAACTGAACGGTGTTGTATGGGATGCACATCTTGCCAAAAATGAAGGGCCATTAATTGAATTAACATCGCAGTCAGCTGATAATGACCTTAATTTCAATCTGCCCCATGAACAATTTATGAATTCAGGAACTAGGAATATGTATAAATAAGTGTTTAAAAGCGGTTATTAGGAAAAATAACCCATCTTTATGTATTATATAATGAACATTATGAACTATTTTTGTTCTTTATGAGAAACGAAGCTAGATTATGAAAATGGTAGATAGTAAAGGAAAAACCACTGTTTTTGCGCATATTTAGAAATCTTTAGCCCTTCCATTACGAAGAGGAGGGGATTATACTTGTGTTAGAGTTCTCTAAAAAGAACGGAAAGCGGAACCATGACATTTATTTAGGAGGTCACTATGGATCAGAGAATGGATTTAAAACAGTTCTTTGAGATTCTGAGAAGAAGGTATATGTCGATTTTGGTAACTACGCTAGTTGTATTATCGATTGCTATTGTTGCATCCATTTACCTGATTAAACCTACTTACCAAGCAACTGAGTATATCTTAATTGGAACACTTACTAATGACGGAACAGGTATGGACAGTCAGCAGATTGAACGCCTTCTTGCATCTACTATGGACTTCATCGGAAGTCCAATTGTAGATAATACCGTAGAGTCCAAATACGGATTTAAAAATGATGAGATAGAGGATAGTGTTTCTGTCCAAAATACAAGGAACTCTCAAATTATTAATGTTATTGCAAGAGGACAAGATTCAGAAAAGGCGCAAGAATTAGCGCATGCTATTGCATCAACCTCGGTTGAGAAGATGGAGAAGTTACTGAAAGTTAACCAGATTGAGCTACTTAGTAATAATGAGGGGGAAACAAAACTCACTCGAGTCGATAATCCAATCGTTAATATTGTAATCGGTTTTGCAGTTGGACTATTTATGGGCATTGGCGTTGCACTTCTAAGAGAACATTTTGATGATACAGTCACGAATAGCGGAGAACTTGGAACACAGCTTGGTTTACGGGTATTAGGTGAATTAGATTTCGTCGATACAAAAGTAAGGAAGCGAATGTTCTCTAGGAATAAGAAAATGGATGTTGATGTGAGGGACCAAAAGGGAGGCGAACTTCGTGCGTAGTTTGATGAAAGAGAAATTGCATAGTAAAGCAATGAAAGGAGCAGCTCGCCACCGATTAAGGGCGAATCAAATAAAAGTGATTAGAAGTGAGCTCGAGAAAAATACCATTACGAACCACAGGAGTATTTTGATTACAACTCCAGACCATTCTTTAAGTGATTCATTTGTCTCACTTGATTTGGCCAAGTCATTTGCTGATCAAGGTAAGAACACCATTCTAATAGATGGGAATTTCAGCGGACCTGTTCTCCATAAATGGCTTGATGAGAAAATAACGTTTGGGTTAACAAATGCTCTGCATAGAGGCAATGTTGCAAGGTATGTCCATCCTACTAAAATAAAGAATTTATCCTTTTTACCATTAGGTACGCCTTCCGTTAACCAGATCGACAGCTGGCGAATGGAGAATCTCACTTTACTTAAACAACAGCTTAGGTCAATTAGTGAAGTAACAGTGATTGAATCACCATCCTATTTAACATACTTAGAAGTTCAACTTTTGGCAGCGATTTGTGATGATGTCATGGTCGTTGTTAAACAACACAAAGATAAAAAGAGTAGAATTCGACAGTTGAAAAGGGATATGGAAACAGCGGGCATTGAGATTACTGGTATGGTTTATCAACCGCGTTAAAATAGAGCAGGGATTGATCTTAGGGGGAGGGATGATGATGGAGATCGGAGATACACATTCCAAACATAGAACAAATATTACGCTATTTGTTTTAATTGTTTTGGTGACGATGGGCAGGTATAACATTTATGTTGGCTTTGCGATCAAGCCTTATATGATTCTCTGTCTACTTTTCTTCTGTGTTCATATCCTTTCTTTTCGATTTTACCGTTTTCACTTGTTTGAGATCTCCTTTTTTCTTTTCTACTTCATTTATATGTACTCTGGCGCATTTGCTCTTTACTCATTATCGAGCTTTCGAATGGTGTTTGGAATTGTATTATATATGATTTGTTATGTGATTATTAAAGATATAATCGGCCAGACCAAAGATACAATCATTGAAAGTGCCATTGGTTATGCAGGCATCGTCTTCAATATTGTTAGCTTAATTCTCTACGTAATCGGTTTAAAGTTGCAGAATTTTGTTTGGGATGGTGATGGGATTACTTCTGTAGGGGTGTTACTTGATCGTGGCTACCCTCGACTAATCGGCCTTCTCCAGGATCCTAACTTCTTTGTTTTCTATAATACGCTTTTCTTTGCTTACTTTCTTTGCTATAGGCATTCCCTAAAAAACAAGTTTGGACTATTTCTTTGTTTAACCACATCGATTTTAACTTTTTCTAGAGGAGGTTTAGTTGCATTAATCTTGATTTTCCTACTGTACGCAGCTACGAATAAGCCGATGGAGCAGCTAAAGCTTCTCGGTGGAGTCATTGCTTCACTTGGAATTATGGCATATATCGCCATCGTAGAATTGAAGTTCGATGTGTTCAGTCTTGTAGCATCCCGCGTGGATGATTTATCTAGTGATGGTGGGAGCGGAAGGTTTGAACTGTGGGGGAGAGCCATCGATTATTTCTCTTCTCATATGGTGCTAGGGTTAGGTGCTTTTAATTTCTCTGACTATAATTTCTTTGATTATGGTGAACCACATTATGTTCACAACACGTTCCTAGAAGTTCTTTCTGATTCAGGAATAACAGGTCTGTTTTTCTACTTATTGTTTATCTTAATTGTGTTCGTACAGTTACTTCAAAGCAGGCTGTATCGCACAAAACCATTTTTGTTCCTAACCTTTATGGGCTTTCTTCTTCAAATGGTGTCTTTGTCTCTCGTTATCAATGATATGTTCTTCCTGTTCATGGCCATTCTATCAGCGTATCTTTCTCAGACTGAGCCAAGAACTACGGATCTACCGGTTAACCAAAGTGCTCGCTTGCTACATACAACCTGAAGGGAGGAAAGAATATGAATCTCTTAATTCTGACTGACAAACTGATTCACGGAGGGGCAGAGAATTATTTCTGTCGTTTAGAGAATGAAGTTCATGATCCAGATCTTACGGTTTACACTGCTGCAGGTCCAGGGGAGTTACAATCCCATATTAAGCATAAAGAGAATTTTCATCCCATGAGTCGGACCAATCATTTAAAGAACATGACAAGTATTCGGCGCTTGATTCTACAGCGTGACATTCATTTGGTTCATGCCAATAGTCTACGAATGGTGATGTACCTTTGTATCATTAAAATGACAATCGGGAAGGAACACCCTTTTACCATACTTTATACGAAGCACAATGTAACGACTCTTGAGAAATACGCAAAGGTTTTTGCTAAGCTCGTCAATACCTATGTTGATCGGGTGATCGCCGTCAGTGAATTTGAAAGAGAGAATTTAATTGAAAAAGGTGTGGAAGCAGCTAAGATAA
This sequence comes from Bacillus sp. NTK071, assembly GCF_017303315.1. Taxonomy (GTDB): domain Bacteria; phylum Bacillota; class Bacilli; order Bacillales; family Guptibacillaceae; genus Guptibacillus. The sequence continues at coordinate 49,722 of NZ_JAFKOI010000008.1, read as the reverse complement.
CGACTGTTTATAATGGAGTTGACTTAGAGCGGTTTTATTTTAGCTCAAAGCAAAAAGGTGATTACTATAAAATCGGCATATTAGCTAGGTTATCTGAAGAGAAAAATCATCAGCTCTTTATCCAGATCGCAAATGAGCTAAAAGATGTTCCGAATCTGAAGTTCTATATTGCAGGAGATGGTCCGGAACAAGAATCCATTACAAAACAAATCAACTCATTAGAACTAACCAATATTACGTTACTTGGTAACACGTCGAACCCCGAAGAATTCATAAAAGAAATGGATCTCCTTCTATTAACCTCTAAGAAAGAAGTGTTTCCAATGGTCATGCTTGAAGCTATGGCGACAGGAACTCCTCTTCTCTCTGTGGATGTTGGTGGTGTGAAAGAGGCGATTAGTCATAATGAAACAGGTTTCCTCGTGCAGCAGTATAGTGCAAAAAAGTTCTGTGATATTATTCTTGGCTTAGTTGATAATGAGGAAATGAGTCGGGAATTAGCTCAACGCGCGAGAAAGAAAGTAGAGTTCGAATTTTCAATGGAGAAAATGGTGGAACGCACAATGGAAGAGTACCTTCAGGTGAGTCGTAGATAATCGTTCTTAATAAGGAACGACATAGAGGGAGTGATGTGATGAAACGTGTAATTGATGTAATTCTTAGTGCTTTAATTCTTCTGATTCTGTCTCCACTCGTTATGTTGACCTGTCTTCTTATTCGCTTCAAGCTGGGTTCGCCGATTTTATTTAAACAGGAGAGGATCGGCTACAAAGAACAGGTGTTTATTGTGTATAAATTACGTACGATGTCTGATGCAAGAGACGAGAAGGGGCAATTACTGCCCGATTCCGTTCGACTAACAAGACTTGGGAAGATTATCAGAAAGTTAAGTATTGATGAAATCCCGCAGCTAGTCAATGTTCTAAAAGGTGATATGAGTATCGTTGGTCCAAGGCCTCTGCTAGTCAAATACCTACCTTACTATACAGAGAGAGAACGTAAGCGACATCAAATGAAACCTGGTATTACTGGACTTGCACAAATAGCTGGTCGGAACACCTTAAAGTGGGATGAACGGTTTGCAATCGATGTAGAGTATGTCGAGAATGCGTCTATCTGGTTAGATATGAAAATCATGCTTTTAACAATTGTGAAAGTGTTACGAAAAGAAGACATTGTCGATGTGCCAAGCGATCATCTAATGGACTTTGATATGGAGCGTAAGTTAAAAGCTTAATACTTAATACTGGAGGGCTTTAGATGAAGGGTATTGAAATTAAACCACTTCTCGAAACTGATGCAGACTCTATCCCTGCCCTGACTGAAACTGGAGTAAGACGCGATGTTTTTCCACTCACGATCTACAGTTCTCCTAACTATCGGCTGTTTGTAAAAAATGCAATGAAAAATCATTCAGATGCAAGATTTTTTGGTGCTTATATGGAAGGTCATTTCCTTGGATTTGCAGAGTGGAGAACTCAGAAAGAGCAGTTATTTCTGAACAACATTGCCATTAACAAGGAACAGAGGGGTCTAGGAGTTGCTACCTTATTATATGAACACGGACGATCCACTCTTAAAACACCATCTATGAACTCTATTGCTCTGGATGTGTTCAAGGACAACATAGGAGCAAGGTCGTGGTATGAAAAGATGGGGTATGATGTGCACGATGTCACCTACTGGCATGTCGCACAACAACGAGCCAAACCCGTAAGCGAGAAAGTAACGTATCAGGTGATGAATAGAGAGCAAGCTGATGAACACCATCAAAAATATGGATTCTCCATGTTAACGATTGAAACAAAGCAAGGACAGTATTCGATTGGACGTATCACTGACAGCTGTTTTCGTATAAATGAGGAAGGTAAAGTCGATCTGGATTTGATCGGTGCACTATATGAACTAGATCAAAATCGGAAATTCCTACTATTAAGTAAACAACCCAATGTAGAAGGCTTTGAATATATGTGTTCAAGTCAACGCATGAGAAAGAGCCTAACACATCATATGGGAGGCATATATGGCTACCAAACTACTTGATCTCAGCGACAAACGAGTATGGCATGACTATTTAACCCGAATCGAGCGTAAGGATATTTATTTTACTCCCGAATACTGTGAAATTTACGAACGAAATGGGGAAGGAAAAGCTCAATTATTCATTTATGAAGAGGGAGAGAACTTCGTATACTATCCTTATTTGTTACGAAATTTGAGTGAACTCCCTCATTTACGTAAGTTCGTTGCAAAGCACGGGGCACTCTATGACATCTCGACTCCATATGGGTATGGAGGTCCAATTACAAACCTTAACGATAAGACAAAAGCGCGTTCGCTACTAATTCGGTTCTCCATTGCGTTCCATGATCACTGTAAAGAAACGAATATCATTTCAGAATTTATTCGATTTCATCCATTGTTACAGAATCATTTAATCTTTGCGGGATCAGAACCGGTTTATATCAGAGACACCGTTCATGTTGATTTAACAAGAGATTATGACGAGATTTGGGCGAATTACGATTCGAAGAACCGTAATCGAATCCGTAAAGCAATGAGTTATGATTTGCGAATCGTGCATCGGGATAGAGGGGAGCTTCATAATTTTCTGAAACTCTATTATTCTACTATGACAAAAAATAACGCTCGTGAGTATTACTATTTCTCGGAAGCTTTTTTCCAACATACATGCGAACTTCTTCTGGAGAAAGCAGAATTGATTGACGTTGTAACGAAAGATGATAAGGCCATAATGTCTGCATTATTTATATGTGGTGATGACATGATCCACTATCATTTATCAGGTTCTGATCCGGACCAGGTAAATCTATCTGCTAATAATTTCATATTGGATTACACCGTTAAATGGGCTAAGGAACGGCATTTTAAATCTCTTCACTTAGGTGGAGGTTACACCGGAAATGATAGCTTGTATCGATTTAAGAAGCGTTTTAATAAAAAAGGAGATTTGCCTTTCTATATCGGTAAACAGATCCATCACCCGGTTATTTATGAAGAAATTGCTCTAGAAATGATGAAAGCGGAGATAGCTGATTATTTTCCTATCTACCGTCATCCTGACTTGTTTCTGACTAGCGTAGACGAAGGGGAGCATTCGCTGTTAGCACGTACTTAGAAAGGAGGTTTTTTCGATGAATAGCCATAAAAGGATCTATTTATCACCACCACATATGACTGGGAACGAACAACACTATATCTCACAAGCATTCGATTCGAATTGGATTGCTCCACTTGGACCAAATGTGGATGCATTTGAGAATGAGATTAAGAAATACACGAACGTACGAGGAGCTCTTGCTGTCAGTTCTGGTACAGCAGCGATTCATCTTGCGTTACGTCTAGTTGGTGTTAAACCAGGCGATTGTGTTTTCTGTTCGAGCTTTACGTTTGTTGCAAGTGCAAATCCAATACTGTATGAAGGTGGCATTCCAACGTTTATTGATTCAGAACCAGAAACATGGAATATGTCTCCAGATGCTTTACTGGAAGCTTTTAAAGACGCTGCGAAAGAAAATAAGTTGCCGAAAGCAGTCATTGTTGTTCACCTCTATGGCCAAAGTGCAAAGATGGATGACATACTAGCCATTTGTGATTACTACAAAGTGCCAGTCATTGAAGATGCTGCAGAGTCACTAGGGTCTCTATACAAAAGTAAGAAAAGTGGAACCATGGGTGCATACGGTATCTATTCGTTTAACGGAAATAAAATCATCTCCACTTCGGGCGGTGGCATGCTTGTGACGAACAACCTCGAGGCCATTGATCAAGCACGGTTCCTTGCCACACAGGCAAGAGATCAAGCACTTCATTATCAGCATAGTCAAGTTGGATATAACTACAGAATGAGCAACATCCTCGCTGGAATGGGGATAGCCCAGATGGAAGTGATTAATGATAGAGTGGAGCAGAAGAGAGATGTCTTTACTCGTTATAAAGCAGCATTCGAGGGTGTGGGAGGCATTTTATTCAAGCCAGAAGCAAAGGATACGGTCAGTAATCGGTGGTTAACCACGATGAACATTGACCCGGAGTACTGGGAAAGCTCACCTGAAGATATTGTAAAAGCACTTGAGGCAGAGAACATTGAAGCAAGGCCGGTTTGGAAACCGCTACACCTCCAACCGCTATTTCGAAATAACCGCTTTTACAAACATTCGAGTGAATGTGTAAGTGAGAGCATATATCGTACTGGTATTTGTCTCCCATCAGGTACGAGTATGACAGAAGATGAGCAGCAGCGGGTGATCTCATTGTTAAAAGAATCCTTGCATGAGAAAGTAACGAAACGCGTGGTGCACGTCAAAGGCGTTATATAGAAGGTGTACGCCTTGTTGTTCTTAATAAAGAATAAACGGTATTATGAAGGGGCTGAAAGGAATGAAGGTACAGAATAAGTTATGGAGTGCAATGTTACTAGACTCTCTCATTGTATTTACTTCTGTTTACATTAGTACGATCTCGTTATTCCCGATTTCCGAAGTGTTTACGTTTCCGCTTCTGATTATCTCGACAACCCTGATTATTAGTTATCACTTCTTTGCACATTTTTATAAAATGTACAAACGAGCATGGGAGTATGCGAGTATCGGAGAATTAATCATTATTTTAAAGGCGGTTACGTTCGCGATTGTAGTAGCAGCTATCAGTCAGTTCATTTTCATGCAGGACGTTTTCTTTCGAGTATTAGCTTCCACTTGGATGATTCAACTTTTTCTCATAAGCGGATCACGCTTTTCCTTTAGACTCTATCAAGAGAAGAACTCCTTTAGCAATAAACCAATGAAGCCAACGCTTATTGTAGGGGCAGGTTGTGCTGGCACGCTTGTTGCCAGGCAGTTGAAATATAACCACGATAGCGGGCTTCAGCCTGTTGCTTTTATTGATGATGATAAACGGAAACAAAATCTCGATATTATGTGTTTACCAGTAGTTGGCGGAACGGATTCGCTTGCTGAGAATGTAAAGAGGTTAGGGATCGAAACGATCGTGATTGCCATCCCTTCCTTAAATAAAAGGGAATTGAACGAAATTTACCAGGAATGTATGAAAACAAATGCAACAACCCAAATGATTCCGATGTTCGAAGATCTAGTGACAGGTAAAGTATCTGTAAGCGATATTCGAAATGTAGAAATCGGCGATTTACTTGGAAGACCAGCTATTCAACTTGATACAGATTCAATCGAGAATTTTGTAAAAGGTGAAGTGATCCTTGTGACGGGTGCAGGCGGATCCATCGGTTCAGAAATATGCAGGCAAATCGCTAACTATCGTCCTTCTCAAATCGTCTTGCTTGGACATGGAGAGAACAGTATTTATTCAATTGAGATGGAACTTAAGTCTAGCTACGGGTCAGAAATAGAATTTACAACAGAAATTGCAGATATTAAAGATCGTGAAAAGATATTCAAGCTCATGGCGCACCATCGACCTAAAGCGGTATTTCATGCTGCAGCCCACAAGCATGTGCCACTAATGGAGCGTAATCCTGAAGAGGCAATCACAAATAACGTGTACGGAACTCGGAATGTGGCAGAAGCGGCAGATGCCGCTGGGATTGAAACATTCGTGATGATCTCAAGTGATAAAGCAGTTAATCCGACTAGCGTGATGGGAGCAACGAAACGAATTGCCGAGATGATTGTGCAGAATCTTGATAAGAAAAGTGATACACGATTCGTAGCCGTTCGATTTGGTAATGTGCTTGGTAGTCGTGGAAGCGTTATCCCGTTATTTAAGGATCAGATTCGAAAAGGTGGACCAATTACGATCACACATCCTGAGATGGAAAGGTACTTCATGACGATTCCAGAAGCTTCAAAGCTTGTATTGCAAGCAGGAGCACTGGCTGATGGAGGAGAAGTTTTCGTACTTGATATGGGAGAACCAGTTAAAATCGTTGATTTGGCGCGAAACTTGATTCGACTTTCAGGCCTCTCTGAAGACGACATTGGAATTGAATTTACCGGGATGAGACCTGGGGAAAAGCTATATGAAGAACTCTTAAATGATTATGAAGTTCGAGACAAACAAATTTATCCTAAGATTTATATTGGAAAGTCTGTTGAAGTCGATGTGGATGAGGTGATTGAGCTAGTTGATGAATGCTGGGCGGCTGACAAGGCCGTTGTAAGAGAAGTTCTATTATCGATTGCTAATCGCGCTATCCCACTTAAAGGTTCAGAAGCGGTTAGCATCTAGAGACGGGAGGCTAGGCGAAGTGTCTACTCAAAAAGAAGTTCTGCTTGTGGCACCATTTACGATCTTGCCAGGTGAGAAAGGCTTTAGTCGCTTTACTTATATTGCTAATAGGCTGAGCGAACTCGGACATCGCGTTACGCTCATAACGAGTAGTTTCCAGCATCCAGAGAAAAAGTTTAGAGATCGTGACCATCTATCAGAGCTAACAAACACTTTACCTTACAAACTAGTGATTATCGCTGAACTCGGTTATACGAGGAATGTAGGGTTCGACCGCATCATAAGTCACAGGCATTTCGCAAAGCAGCTTGCAACGTACTTAAAAGTTCTTGTGAAGAAGCCTGATGTCATTTACTGTGCTTATCCGATGATGGGAGCGGCTTATGAGGTTGGGAAATACGCCAATAAACAGCAGATTCCGTTTATTATTGATGTTCAGGACGTCTGGCCAGAATCGATTAAAAACACATTGAAGTTTCCTACGCCTGTTACCGACACGCTACTTTATCCGCTAACTTGGTACGCGAATCGCATCTATCAAATGGCAGATTTCGTAGTCGGTGTATCAGAAAGTTATGTGGACCGCGTTCAAAAGGTCAATCAACGTGCGCAGAGTTATTTACCCGTTTTTATTGGAACGGATCTTGGTTATTTTGATTCATGTCATGTTCAGCAGCCTCGAGAAAAGTCAGATGAGTTCTCAGTTACCTATGTTGGCACATTAAGCTATAGCTACGATATTGAGACTGTGATAAAAGCTGTAGCGAGATTAAATCAAAAAGGATATACGGACATTGTTTTTAACGTGTTGGGTGACGGACCATTAAAGCCAAGATTTCAAGCATTAGCAAATGAACTTGATGCGAATGTGGTGTTTAAGGGATACCTGCCATATGAAGAAATGATCCCTATTCTTACAAACTCTGATATAGCTGCAAATGCAATTACAAAAGGTGCACAGCAAAGCATTACGAACAAAATAGGAGACTATCTCGCTTCAGGATTACCAGTTCTAAATAGTAGTCAGAACGAGGAATTTAGACAAATTGTTGAAGATCGAAAGCTTGGCTATAGTTACGAACCAGGTGATGTCGAGCGATTGGTGGAGTTAATCGAGAAGCTATATAACAATCGTGATCTTAGAACGGTATGCGGTAGAAATGCAAGAAGGCTCGCTGAGGAGAAGTTCGATCGAAGAACAAGCTATGAACCTATTTATTCAGTAGTAGAAGGTGCCTCTGTATGAAAGTTGATACAGAGTCGAAGTATAGAGAACTTTTCTTAGAAATTGGACAATATGTTAAACAAATTGAACATAACGAACAATATTTCCACTCAACAGAAGCGACGATTAAAGATTTAAAGTCGCTATTACTTAAATATTTGTATCCAGAATAGGTAGGACGCTAAAAGAAAGATGCGGGTGATTGCGATGAATGAAAACCCGATTGTATTGTTTAAAGAGAAAGCTTTACCCTATTTCAATAGGAAACGAATTTTCATAATCATGGGGATTCTTGTCTTTTTTGCTTTCATATTTGCCGGGCAGTGGTTAATTGTAGATCAAGAACCACAGAAAGCAGATGTTATCTTTGTACTAAGTGGCGCAGATGGACGTGTAGAAGAGGCATTAACACTTGTCGGAGAAGGGTTTTCAGACAGCATTGTCTTAACAAACGCACGTGGTTTTTCAGAGTTGGAGCATGCTAGGGTTAAGGAGCAGGTTGCTTCCAACAATATCTACACAGACTACGAGTCAAAGAGTACATTAGCCAGTGCCGAGTATTCAAAGGAACTGATGGAGAAACGGAATATGAGCTCTGCCCTCATTGTCTCGTCAGATTACCATATGCGAAGAACAAAGCTAAATTATGAACGTGCCTTTAAGGGGAGTGACATTGAACTTGTTTATATCGGTACAGAAAGTCGCTATCACGCTTTGCACTGGTGGAGTAACAAATACAGTATAGGTGTGACGGGCAGTGAATACATCAAGCTTATAGGGAACTTTGTAGGGATTCACGGTGCATTAGCTAAAAAAACACTATACGAGTTTGATAACTATTTCTTCTCGTAAAGATAGGAAAGGAATGATTAGGTGGATCAAAGAAAAACGATTGATGAAGTCTTTTTATTAAGAAGTATGGCATGTCTTGGCATTGTCTTCTTGCATTCATTTGCCAGATCGTTCTTAGAAACGAACGAAATTGTGAATTCTATAAATTTATTATTTACCTTCGCAACGCCTACATTTGTCTTTATTTCCATATTTATTCTGGCTCGTTCATACCCGGATCAGCTACCTATTAACTTCTGGGGTAAACGCGTGAAGTATGTTCTTTTTCCATATCTTTTGTTTGGAACGTTCTATGCAGGTTCTAAAGGATTAGAAGTTGCACTAAGTTCAGACATCTCTTTTGTTCGTGCATTTGGCTCGTTCTTATGGAGGCACATTTTGCTTGGAGATTATCACGGATACTTCATACTTATTATTCTTCAATTCTATGTTCTCTATTATTTCTTTCATTCCCACTTAAAAAAGTGGAGTCCAAAAGTTGTTCTTCCAGTTGCGTTCCTCATCACAAGTGCCTATTTAGGATTCTTCAATTTTGTACCTCCAGTTCAAACACCAGTGGGTGAATACATCTGGGCGAAATTATACTGGATTCCTTTCCTCGGCTGGCTGTTTTATTTCACACTAGCGTATTATTGTGGACGATATTATCCAGCGTTTGTCTCAATTCTCAATAAACATTCAAAGCTTGTGCTGGCTGGACCTGTCGTGGCAGGTAGCTTATGTGTGGTTCTTTATCAAAACGATATATTCGGTAAGATTTCATCAAAACAAATTGATATGCTGTTCTTTACGACAAGTATGATTTTCTTTATTTATTATATAGGAATGAGTATTCGAAGAGTCCCTGATTTCTTTGTATTCATTAGTCAGTATGCGTTTGGGATCTACTTGTTTCATCCGTTGTTCATGGCATTCATTTATATTGGGTTAAGTATTCTCCCTATCAATCTACCAGCACTTATTCAGGTAGCTGTCTATGCAGTTGTCAGCGTGGTCCTCTCAGTCATTGCGACGTTTATCATGAATAAGATTCCACTGGGGCACTATGTAAGTGGAAAAATCGGAATGGGTAGAAAGAAGGTTACTGAACAGAAGACACCTGTATCGGTCATCGTTCCACCACAAGGAGTGGCTAATAAGTGATGAAAGTCGTGAATGAAAAATGACACCAAACAGGAAGGTGAAGATGTGGGATGATAGGAGAAAACCTTAAAAAATATCGGAAAGCGAAAGGGATCAGTTTAACTGAACTAGCTGAGCGAGCAAATGTTTCGAAATCTTATTTAAATAGCCTTGAGAGAAATATTAAGGATAATCCATCTATTAACCTGATCAAACGTATCGCAAGAGAATTGAATACTGATATTTATTCGATTCTTGGTACTGATGAAACGAAGGGAGCAGAGCGATACAAGGATGGTGGGTGGGGGGAATTTATTGAAGAAGCAGAACGAGCGGGGATTGAAGGGGAGCATTTAAGCGATTATAAGGAATTGATTTCTTTTATTAAGTGGAAGAAGGAACAGGTTTGAATGTACTGTGTGGTCGGGTGTTTCGGGTGGTGCCTGTCACCACCCGGTTTATGTCATTCTATGTCGAAAGGTGAAGGTTGCACTGGACCGCTTCTATAACCTTGATAGTATCCCGCGTTTATCAAACACCCGCTTAGCCTTCCCCTCTGATCTCGGTATCCCCTGTGGTTCTTTCAAAAGAACATCAACTGATATAAGCGCTTTCATCTTTAAGGTTTTTGCAATACGGTCGATAAGTTCCTCAGCCATTGGATGGTTGAAGTTCTTTTCTGGAAGAGAGTCAAAATACTTCGGGCATACTTCTACGTGTAGTTCAACGTGATCGAGGTAGCCTTTTTTCTGTAGGTGAATTTGGTAGTGTGGGACTAGCTCTTCCATGTTGCAAATATATCTTTCAATTTCTGAAGGAAAGACGTTCACGCCTCGTATAATCAACATGTCATCAATTCGGCCTTTTACGCGGCTCATTCTTGTGGTTGTTCTTCCGCAGAGGCACGGTTCCCTAGTGATGAATGCAATGTCTCCTGTTCTGTAGCGAATGGTTGGAAGGGCCTCTTTCGATAGGCTGGTGAAAACCAGTTCTCCATCTTCTCCGTCTTCTACAGGCTCAAGTGTATCCGGGTTAATCACTTCGACTAAGAAGTGATCGTCTGCGATATGGAGACCATCCTGGCACTCGACGCACTCCATTGCAATACCTGGCCCCATCACCTCACTTAATCCGTAGATGTCCATTGCTTTAAGATTGAACAATTTCTCAATTTGGAACCTCATCTCTTCAGACCATGGCTCTGCTCCTAGAATGGCAAATTTTAAAGATGTTGTAGTGGGATCAATTCCTTGCTGCATCATCGTTTCACCAATATTCAGGAGGTAGGAAGGGGTAGAACAGATAATACCTGGTTTAAAGTCTTGAATGAGAGTAATTTGATTCGCCGTATTCCCGCCTGAAATCGGAACGGTCGCACATCCTAATTGTTCTGAACCAGCGTGCAGACCGAGACCTCCAGTAAATAAGCCATAACCATAGGCATTATGAAGAATGTCTTCTTTACGTCCACCGGCCATGGAGACGGCCCTTGCAACGATGTCACCCCAATTTCGAAGATCATTGTTTGTGTAGGCGACAACGGTCGGTTTCCCGCTCGTTCCAGAAGAGGCGTGGATACGAACAACGTCTTGCATTGGACAGGCTAGTAGGTTAAAAGGATAATTCTCTCGCAGATGCTGCTTTCTTGTGAAAGGAAGGAGTGGTAAGTCATTAAGTGATGTAATATCTTCAGGAGTAATATGTATCTGGTTGAAAGCTTCACGATAGAAAGGGACGTTATGATAAGCATGTTCTATTGTTCGTTTTAAACCTTCCCATTGATGTTCATTCATCTGAGAGCGACTCCACGTTTCTCTTTCTGAATAGATGGGCATGTGAATACCTCCTAATATGATATAAATATCACGGACGTTGAATTAATCGTCATATTAAAAGTACCGGGTTCTGGAAAAGATGTCAATTGAATTTAGAAGATTCGGGTAATTCGGGCGGTAGTTCGATCAGTCCGGCGATCGGTCGGGCGGTGCCTGTCACCACCCGTTATTTGTAACATTTTGTCGTTTGACGCAAAAAGGAGGGATTTAGTGGTTTGTATGGAATTTTTTACTTGATACGCCATAAGTACACTCATATTGAAGGAGAGGGTTAGCCATGCCGTTTATTGATGTAAACGATACACCGCTCTATTATGAAGATTATGGTCCAAAAGATGCACCTGTTATGGTATTCAGTCATTCGCTATTCTTTACGTCGTATATGTTCCACAATCAAGTGGCACATTTCTCGAAAAACTATCGTGTGATTTGCTACGACCATCGCGGACAGGGAAGAAGCGGTCGGTCCTTTTTGGAGAACCTTGATATGGATACGCTTACAGACGATGCTGCTGCATTGATTGATGAGCTTGGGATTAAAAAGTGTCATTTTATCGGAAATTCAATGGGCGGGTTTATCGCCCTACGACTTGCTGCGAGACGTCCTGATTTGTTAAGTTCCTGCGTTGTGCTTGGAAGTTCAGGTGAAGCAGAATACAAAAAAGCAGAGTTTCAGCCTCTTGTCTCACAGCTTCAGTCGCATGGAGCTGAAGCTGTTGTTGAGACGCTCATGTACATCATGTTCGGTGATGCTTCGCTTGATGATCCACTATTTGAGAAAGAACGGAATTATTGGTACGACTATATGAAGAAGCTTGAACCTTCTATTGGTGATGCTGCTCACCAGGTTATCCATCGTACGAGTATTCTTGAGGAGTTGGAAGGTGTGAAGATGCCAATTCTAGCCGTCGCTGGCGAACAGGATCACTCTTATTCAATCCAACTTTCTGAGAATATTGCTAAGAAAGTAGAAAATGGAAGGTGTGAAGTATTAGGACGAGCGGGGCACTCCATTTCTCTTGAAAAACCTTTGGAAGTGAATAAGCTTTTGGAAAGGCATTTTGCCAGAATGAAGGCACATCAGTGGTAAGGTAGATAAAACATTCACATCGTTTTTTAAGAGCCTTTCTCGAATGGGAGAAAGGTTTTTTCTAGATTGTCATAGCGAATAGGTATGTCTTATGAAGTTATAAACGATCGAATTAAGGGTATTAAATCAAAACCACCTTACATGAATAATTTGGTATAAATGGTTACACACTAGATAAGTGGAAAGAGATATGTCAGGAGGTAATACTATGAAGAAAAGAGTTTTTGGTTCATTAGGATTGTTATCAGCAGGAGCGCTCGTTCTTGCTTTCTCGAAAACGGCGAGAAAGAATACGCGCGATGTGATTCTAAACGGATCTGAAAAGGCTATGAAGTATGGAGAGCAAATCAAAACCTCTACCTTGAAAGTTGGCAAGTATGCTAAACGAGGCGATGTAGAGAGGAAAACAGCGAATGAGCAGGAGAAGTATCCTTCTTATATCGGATATGGTACAAGCAGTGGATTGAATGAGAGCTCAAACAAAGAAACCAATGCACATAAGGTAAACCCAGCTAACTTCAAGAAATCTCAGAATGTGATGAACGATGATGCGATGCCATCTAAAATGGCGGAAATCGCAGAAGAATTCGATCTATCTGAGCGGTGACAGGCACCACTCGGTTTCTGTCGAACGATGTCGAACGCACGAAAGAGCCCCCTTCTTTATAGGAAGAGGGCTCTTTTTTGTTCTTTACTCAACCTCAACTGCAACGGCCCTTACTGGAGAGCCATCCAAACCTTCTAGCTTCAGTGGTAATGCGATAATCAAAGGATTCGCAAAATCAATTTGATCGAAATTACAAAAGTTCTCACCAATGATTCCATTCACAGAAGTGATGGCTTCGTGAACAGGGAAGGCTGATCCGTCTGGTGGATCTACGTTTAGGGCATCGATGAAGAAAGTTGTAACGCCTTTATCGAGTAAACTGTTAATGATGTCTACAGATAGATAGGGATGCTTGAAATACGTTTCTGTTCCAATATGCTTCGCCCATCCGGTGTGAAAGAGGACGATTGTACCTGGAACGACGGTTTCAATTTGGTCAGCTACATCATCCATTGTGATTTGTTCTGCAGGTTCTTTTCCAGTGACATCAATCACAAGTCCGGGCGCCATAAATTTGTTGAGGCTTGATTGATCGATGCGTTCGCCTTCTTTTTGGAAGTGAAAGGGAGCGTCAACGTGTGTGCCGGTATGGGAGCCGATGTTAAGCTGTGTAACTTGATAGCCGTCTTTATCGAGCTCTGCAGCAGGATGGATCTCGGGTTTAGGATCCCCAGGGTAAACGGGCGTTTCGTTGTTAATTGGAATGGATAAGTCGATTATCTGTTTAAAGTTCATGAGATGGGCTCCTTAGCTGTAGATGTCAGTTCTTCGTTCTTCTAGCATGGAGAAGAAGGTTTGTTTCAGTTCGTTCCGCAACTGGTCATCTGTATTTGCTGTAATGATATCATACTGTTTTTCGGTAGTTGAAATGGCTTGTCCATCTGGTCCGAAAATGGATGATTTACCGAAGAACCTCAGCTCTTCTGAATGTCCTGTATGGTTGCATGCGACAAGGTAGACGGTGTTGTCAATCGCGCGTGCTCCGCTAAATTGAAGGAAGGGAGCATCATAAGGTTCCTCCCACGCTGATGGAACAAGAAGTAAATCGGCTCCATCGAGCGCAAGGCTTCTTGCTAGCTCAGGAAAAGCGAGATCCCAGCAAATCATCAGTCCAATCGTTCCGATTTCAGTTTTGACTGTAACGGGCTCAGATCCAGCCGTGAATACATCTCTTTCCAGTGGAGTGAGGTGTATTTTACGGTAGTTTGCTGTATCTTTCCCGTTCGCATCAACGTATTGAATGGCATTGTAGATGTTGCCCTCGTCATCTTTTTCAACATAGCCGTACACAATTGAAAGGGAGTTGGAGATAGCCATTTTCTGAATGGCTTGATAGGTTGGTCCGTATCGTTCTTGTGCTAACTCTTTTATTTCGTTTGATAGAAAATACCCCGTGGTGGCTAATTCAGGAAACGTGATGACCTTTGTATCAGGGTTCTTTGTAACACATTCGGTAATCATCGCTTCTATTCTGTCTAAATTCTGCTCAATATTCCCATTATGGAATGTTCCTTGAGCTGCTGCAATCTTATGCTTCATTCTTTAGGCCTCCAGTTTCACATCAAGCTCTTCTGAATCCGTCTTTTTAACTCCGAGTTGTTTCGTAAGTGCCATTAATCCGTAGTAACATCCGCCAGATATAATAAATGTTAAGATCGTCGCTCCAATGCTTAAAGGTTGAACGTAAGTAAAGTAATAGGCGAAAAGTGCTCCAGCTATATACGTCGCGACTGCCACAACATTCACACCTCGTTGATAACGATAAAGACCTTTGTGATCGAAAGCAACATCCTCTGCATCGTAGTAGGCTTTTTTGACGATAAAATAGTCGACAAGAACGATTGCGAAAACAGGTATGAAGAGCGTTGCGATTAGGAGTATGAAATTGAAGAAGTTAACCATTAAGGCTTCTTTTAAAAGAGCACCAAGTGTACAAACGATTCCGAGCGCAAGAACAGGCTTCCAGAACCCTGATTTAGGGAATACGTTCATAAATGACATGGTTGCACTGTAAAGCGCCATGACATTTGTCGATAGCACTGAGAAAAAAACGACGATGGAAGCAATGAACCCAAATCCATAAGCGGAAAGAAGTACGGTCGGGTCATAGGTTTGTTCCATGTTATTGAGGATGCTAAATCCACTAACGACTGCCCCAAGTCCCATTGCAATAAGAGAGGCAACGATATATCCAAGATAAGTACCGAGCATGCCGCTTTTTTCAGATTTGCTATGGCGATTAAAGTCACAGACGCTAGACATCCAAGAGAATGCAGTCGCAACCACAATATCAAAGGCAATAATCCCAGAGATCGCGGGGTTTTCGCTTGCTTTTAATTCAATTAACGAAGAAACGCTGTACGTTGTAAAAAGTTTATAGAACACTAGAACTGAGAGGATGAGCATGGCAACAGAGACCCATTTTTCAATGCTTTCTACACCACGGTGACCGTATATGGTGATCCCAACAACTAGAACTTCAGTTAAAATCACAAACAGATTAATGTTGCTGTAACCGGTCGTATAACTGATCGCATAGTTAAGGGAGAGACCAGCCATATAAGCCTGAATCCAGCTCCAACCAATTAAAACAATCGTGTTCACGAGTGCAGGGAGTATGGCACCTTTCTGTCCAAAGGCCGCTCTTGTCATGACCATCGTAGGGAGTCCAGTTCGTGTTCCAATGTTACCAGTTAAAGCAAGTGGAATGGCCCCGATTGCAGAACCAATGAGAATAGCAAGCACCGCTTTTTCAATTGTAATATCAGGTACAAACAGCATCCCTGTCATAACAGAAGTAATAACAACGTTTGCTGCGAGCCATAGAGCAAACGTTGAGAAAAAGTTCATGCTTCTCTTATTCTTAGGTGTGGGACTAATATCATCATGGCCAAATCGGTCGGTCAATGTACTCATTATAATTCCCCCTCATATTAATTTGTAATATTCCGATAATTATTGGCGCATTGAACTCCTACCAGGAAGAGTTCAATGAGAGTACCAGTTCGCTTTCTGGAGGATGTGGGACGTATTTACATGCTTCACTTCTGTAAAGCCAGCCAGACCATGTGGACCTAGTTCACGTCCGATGCCACTTTGCTTGTAGCCTCCCCATGGTGCTTCTACGTAAGGTGTATGGTAAGAGTTGATCCAAATGGTTCCTGCTTTGAGCTTTGAAGCAACCTGTTCCGCCATGGATAAATCGTTTGAAAGTACCCCGGCGGCAAGCCCGTATTTTGTCCCATTGGCTAAAGCAATCGCTTCTTCTTTATCTTTGAACGACTGCACCGTGATGACGGGACCGAAAATTTCTTCTTGCACAATGCGCATGGATTGAGTGACATTCGTGAAAATGACTGGAGATAGATAAAAGCCGCTTTCTTTACTGTTGCCGCCACAGCTAACGGTTGCACCTTCCTCTTTGCCGAGCGCGATATATTGCTCTACTTTCGCTAGGTGATCACGGCTAATGAGAGGACCCATTTCTGTTTCTTCATGTGTTGGATCACCAATGACAATGCGTGCCGTGTCGTTAACGAGTTTGTCTACGAAAGCATTGTAAATGTCTTCATGAACAAGAATGCGGGATGACGCCACGCACACTTCGCCCTGATTAAAGAAACCTCCGAAAATCGCCCACTCAACAGCGGCGTCCAAATCAGCATCTTTTAAAACAACAAGCGGTGATTTTCCTCCAAGTTCAAGTGAAACGTGCTTTAAATCAAGTGCGCATTGCTGGTTAATGTGTTTACCAGTTTCTGAACCACCAGTGAACGAAACCTTATCAACTTCAGGATGAGTAACGAGCGTTTCACCTACTGGATCGCCTGCACCAGGGATAAGGTTGAAAACACCAGCTGGTAAATCACATTGATCGATCAAGTGAGCGAGTTTCATGGCCGTCATCGGTGTGAGTTCGGAAGGCTTAAACACGACAGTATTCCCTGCTGCTAAAGCGGGAGCGATTTTCCACATGCCGAGGAGAAGTGGGAAGTTCCACGGTACAATTAAGGCGCAAACACCGATTGGCTCGTCAATAACGCTACTTGTTGTCCCGTCTGCCATCTTAATCGTTGCTGGCTCTCGCTTCTCTACTAGATCGGCATAGTAGCGTAGACAGGCGACAGAATCATCGATATCAAGCGTTGCTTCGCGTATGGGCTTTCCCGTATTAGCCGTTTCAGCATTTGCGAACGATGTGGCGTCTTCTTCTAACAGATCTGCTAGCTTACGGAGAGCGGACACTCGTTTCGTTGCATTTGTTGCCCAGTCCGTTTGATCGAATGCGTTTCGCGCTGCTTCAACAGCAGATGATGTTTGTTCCCGTGAAGCTTCTTTGATTGTGATTAGTGTTTCTTCAGTAGCTGGGTTGAGAAGAGGACGTTCACCACCTTCTCCTTCAACCCAGCAACCGTTTAGATACACGTGCTGATTGGTCATGAAATGTGACTCCTTTCTTCAATGGCTCCAGTCATTTCAGTTGGTTGGTTTTCGGTGACAAGAGACACGCCAATCATGACGATAAAGCTTGTTAGAATGCCGTACATAATCGGGTTCGTGGAATGTAAGCCTTCAATCGCTAACCCTCCTATGATGACGAGAATACTGCTGATCATGGAGTAGAAGGCTGCTTTGGAAGTTGCTTTTTTCCAGAAGAAACCGAGTAGAATTGGAACGAATACCGCTCCGGATAAAATGGCATAGGCGACGTCTAGCGCGACGAGAACATCCTGAATCCACACGGCAAATACAATTGTAACCGCGCCAATGGCTGTAGTCGTTATTCTTGAAACGATCATGCTCTGCTTCTCACTCGCATTTTTCACGAAGTACCGTTTAATCACATCGTTTGAGATGAGAGTGGATGATGCGAGTAACGTACCGGATGCTGTTGACATGAGCGCGGCGATAACACCTGCTAGAACAAGACCGAGTACTCCTGTTGGGACTGTTTCAATCGCCATACTCGCAAAGGCATTCTGTGAATCTCCTAAATTCGGAAGTACGATAAACGCACACATTCCGATAATGCTAACCGCAAGACCATAGAGAAGACTATAAATGCCGGCAAGAATCGTCCCAAGTCGAGCTGTTTTATTCGTTCTAGCCGTGAAGATCCGCTGCCAGATATCTTGTGCGACAATCATTCCTAGACAGAAGAGGAGAAAGTATTGGAACACCTGACTACCGCCAATGCCAGTGAATGAGAAATAGCTATCAGGAAGTTGCTGGTTCAATGCTCCCCATCCTCCTGCTTTCGATAGGCTAAGAGGCAGCATGATGAAGAATACACCGATCGTCATGATGATGAACTGGACAATGTCCGTCATTGTCACAGACCACATTCCGCCAAGAATTGTATAAAAAAGAACGATTCCTCCACCTAATAACATGGATGTTGTTAAATTCCAACCGAGCAATACATTCATAACGGTTCCAATGCCGATGACTTGTGTGACGGCAACCATTAAGGCATACACGGACGCAACTAGGGCGCTTAGAAGGCGAGACTCATCACCAAAACGCTTTCCGAGAAACTCACTAATAGTGAGCACTTTGAAACTGGATATTTTCTTTAAGAAAAAGAGTCCTAACCCCATGATGCCAAGTCCAAGCATGAAGACGAGCCACATACCAGACACACCAAACTCGTAACCTAGCTTTGTTGTCCCGATTGTAGACGCCCCGCCAAGAATAACAGCCGACAAACACCCGAAATACATGAAGAAGCCAAGGTTGCGCCCCGCTAGCGCATAGTCTTCAATTGTTTTTGCTTTTCTCGATCCTATGACGCCAATACCAATCACGATTAAGAAGTAGACAATGATAATGGCTATATCAAGGAATAACATTGATTAGCCCTCCTTACATATAAAATAGCGCTTAAAATTTGAATAGTTAGATAATTCATTGTGTTATTCGGTTTGGTAAAGTAACTAAGACTGTTTAACCGTTTCTTCATTAGCTCTTTGAAGAGCGCTTCTTTTCTTTAATGCAGTGAGCGTAATCATTTCATACATAATGGAAGAGGCAAGGGCTGCTGTAATTTCATTGTGGTCATACGTTGGCAATACTTCGACTAAATCAAAGCCTACTAAATTAAGACCGTCAAGTGCACGAACGTATTCCAACGCTTCAAAGCTATTTGGTCCAGCTACTTCCGGCGTACCCGTTCCAGGTGCGAAGGCGGGGTCTACGAAATCAATATCATAAGAAACAAAAACAGGGCGATCACCAGCACGCTTATGAATCAGTGCGATGACTTCTTCAAAGCCGAGCTTGCGAACTTCTTTCATTGGAAGCACTTCAAAACCAAGGTCTCTTGCATCGTCAATATCGCCAGTGCCGTAAAGAGGTCCTCTCATTCCAACCTGGATTGAATGATCCGTATCGATTAAACCTTCTTCTACAGCGCGTCTAAAAGGCGTTCCATGCATATACTTTTCACCGTAATAGTTGTCCCACGTGTCACCATGAGAATCAAAATGAACGAGTGCAACAGGTCCGTATTTTTTGTGAAATGCCCTAAGATTGCCAAGTGAAATGGAGTGATCACCACCCATAATGACTGGAGTAACGTCTGCATCTAGGAGTGGCGTAAGACCTTCTACCATATTGTCATACGTGCGGTGAATGTTTCCTGGAATCACATTAATGTCTCCATAATCTACACCTGAGCAATAATCAAAAATGTTAATTTCCATATCAGGATTATAAGGACGAAGCAGCGTAGAGAAGTTTCGGATATGCTGTGGTCCAAGACGCTGTCCTGTGCGATTCGACGCGGCAGTGTCAAATGGAACACCAAGTACTGCAAAATCTACATTTTCCGTTGTCTGAATTTGTTCGAGTCTCATAAACGTTCTTACACCGCAAAATCTCGGTGATTTCGAAGAGTCTTTTGGCTGGTACATGGGGAAACCTCCTGTAATATGTAGTGTCACAAATATAGGTTGCAAGTTCCGTGCCAACTATGAGTTCTGAATGATGGCGATTTGGCCATTGTTTTAATGCGGATTTGCATTAATCAAGAGGTGAATCATGCATTTATGCATCTTAATGTGATCTTGCATCAATATTGTACTTTTTTAGCTTGCGTACTACGGTAGATTGATTCATTCCAAGGTAATCAGCCATTTCATAGGTTGTTTTGTATTGGTTGAATGCGCGTTTGAGCCATCTCACTTCCACCGCTTCAAGTGCCTCTTTCAAACTTTTTCCTTCTTCTTCATGGGAGGGTAGGGCCCAGTTTGTTGGTCCTTGATCTGAAGTTCTCTGGATGTAAGAGGGAAGGGCTTCTGGGTAAATGGTTCTGGTTTCTGCTGTAATGACTAAGCGCTCAACGATGTTTTGAAGCTCTCGTACATTACCTGGCCAGGAATATTCTAATAACCCTTCGATGGTAGCTGCATGAAAGAATTTAGTTGTTTGGTATTTATCATTTAGCTGATTCAGGAAAAAAGCAGCTAGCGTAGCGATATCTTCTTTTCGTTCCTTAAGTGGTGGGATTGTGATGGGAATCACGTTCAATCGATAGAAAAGATCCTCTCGGAACTGCCCCTTTTTAACCATGTCTTCAAGGTTCTGGTTCGTTGATGCAATCAACCTAAAGTCTATGGTTTTGGGTTTAACGCCACCAATTCTCGTAATCGTTTTTTCTTGAATTGCTTTTAATAGTTTTGCCTGCACGGCAAGGGGCAGTTCTCCAACTTCATCAAGAAATAACGTGCCGTTATTCGCAAGTTCAATTAACCCGGCTTTGCCTTTTTTACCTGCGCCAGTAAAGGAGCCAGGTTCATATCCGAACATTTCAGATTCGAAAAGTGTTTCTGGTATAGCGCCGCAGTTGACCTCTATAAAGCTTCCATTTCGATGTTCACTTCCTTTATGAAGAGCGCGGGCAAAAACGTTTTTCCCAACCCCAGATTCTCCTAAGAACACAACAGAAGCATCCGATTTCGCAACGCGCTCAACAAGTTGCCAGATCATCTGAATCGCTTGACTCTTGATGACGAAGTCCTCGGGTACTAATTCTTTCTCTCTAAGCTCTTGAATCTCTGTTTGGTAGACTTCCATTTGCGTGCGCAACTCTTCGTAATCCTCTTTTAAATGCTGAATTTCTGTTAAGTCGTGAGAAAAACTAATCACGCGGATAATAGTGCCGTTATCATCGAACACGGGAAGTCCGGTTGCCATGACAACACGTCCCGTAGGGGTTTTTTGCATGATTTGAACTTTCTTCTTTTCAGTAAGGACCCGCTTTGTAATCGATGGAGCAAAAACACTTTCCTGTTCTAGTTCTCTCACTGATTTACCGATTAGAAATGAAGCTTCTCTTCCATATACAGCTTCACAGTTTGGACTAACGCGTAGGACGATTCCCTTTCCGTCCGTGATGACAATGTTATCTTTTGATGCACTTAAAATCGCATTCAATTCGATCTCTAAAAGTGTTGAAGACATTCGTATCTACCTCCAATTAATGTCTGACTAATCTGACTACTAGACTACACTATCATAACTTATTTAACGATTTTTGAAACTAGTTATTAAAGTTGGTATGAAGCTTGCATATAAAGAGGGGGAAGATCGAAGAAGGAGGCTATATTATGAAAACGGAAGCAAGTAAAAAAAGCATTGAATTAAAAACATCGATACCAGGTCCGAAAGCATCGGAGTTACTGGAACTGAAGGAACAGCATGTGCCACGCGGTCCTTTTAATACAATGATGACATTTGCTGAAAAAGGCGAAGGCGCTCTTCTAACAGATGTGGATGGCAATACGTTTATTGATCTTGCTGGTGCAATTGGAAGTATGAATGCGGGACATTGTCCGCCAAAAGTATTAGAAGCGTTAAAAGCTCAAGTGGATCAATACCTTCATACGTGTTTTCACGTGATGATGTATGAACCTTATATCCAGCTTGCGAAGAAATTAAATGAAATAACGCCTGGCGCTTCACAAAAGAAAACCTTTTTCTTAAATAGTGGAGCAGAAGCTGTTGAAAATGCGGTGAAAATTGCTCGTAAATTCACTGGTCGTAAATCAATCATTTCGTTTGAGCGCGGATACCATGGACGAACATTACTTGCGATGTCGTTAACGAGTAAAGTGAAGCCTTATAAGTATGGATTTGGCCCATTTGCGCCAGATACATACAAAATGGCGTACCCTTACTATTACCGAAAGCATGCGAGCATGACAGAAGAAGAGCTCGATCAAGAAATTCTTAAAAGATTAGAAGACTTTTTCCTTGGTGAAGTTCCAGCAGATGAAGTAGCTGCGATTATTATGGAGCCTGTTCAAGGTGAAGGTGGTTTCGTTGTTCCGTCGAAAGAATTCGTTCAAGGTGTTAAGGCGATCTGTGAGAAGTATGGCATCTTGTTTATTGCGGATGAAGTACAGACTGGATTTGGACGAACAGGGAAGATGTTTGCGATTGAGCATTTTGATATCGAACCTGATTTACTCGTAATGTCAAAATCGATTGCGGCAGGTCTTCCGATCAGTGCAGTAACCGGTCGAGCAGAAATTATGGAAGCACCGAATCCGGGTGAAATCGGTGGGACGTATGGAGGAAGTCCGCTTGGTTGCGTTGCAGCTCTTGAAGTGATCGAAATGATGGAAGAAGAGAAGCTGATTGAGCGAGCGAATCACATTGGCGATCTAGCTGTATCTCGCTTTAAGGACATGCAGGCCAAACATTCTGTAATTGGCGAAGTGCGCGGACTTGGTGCGATGCTAGCCGTTGAGATTGTGAAAGATCTTAATTCGAAGGAGCCGGATAAAGAACTAACAGGGAGAATTTTAAAGGAGTGTCATAACCGTGGCGTTATTGTGATGGGAGCGGGACTTTACGGCAATGTAATTCGTCTATTATCCCCACTTGTGATTACAGATGATCAATTAAACGAGGCGCTTGATGTAATGGAAGACGTAATGGATGAACTTGCCGTTCAACAATAATTTGCGAAAAGAGGGAGCCTTATGAAATCGACAATCGATAAAAAGAAATTGTACATTGATGGCGAATGGCGAGCGGGTTCGTCTTATCAAGAGTTGCGATCACCTTATTCAGGAGAGGTGATTGCGGAAATTCCAGTGGCAGAAGTGGCGGATGTGGAGAGCGCGATTGAAGCGGCATATCGTGCGAGGCTTGCGATGCGAAACCTTCCAGCCCACGAGCGAGCAACGATTTTAGAAAAACTTGTTCAGAAGTTAAGTGAACGAGCTGATGAAGCGGCAGAAATGATCGCATTGGAAGCTGCGAAGCCAATCGCGACAGCAAAAGGAGAAGTAGCACGAACGATTGCAACCTACAAATTCGCTGCAGAAGAAGCGAAGCGGATTTCAGGTGAAACGATTCCTTTTGATGCCGCTGTTGGAGGTGAAGGAAGAGTAGGGTATACGGTGCGTGAACCACTTGGCGTTATAGGTGCAATCACGCCATTTAACTTCCCTATGAATCTAGTTGCGCATAAAGTAGGTCCAGCTATTGCTGCTGGAAATACAATCGTCTTAAAACCCGCAAGTCAGACACCTCTTTCCTCTTATTTTATTGCGGAGTTACTTGAAGAAGCAGGACTACCTAAAGGGGCACTGAATGTGGTTACGGGCAGTGGAAAGACGGTTGGCGATCGTATTGTGACGGATGAACGAGTGAATATGGTAACGTTCACGGGGAGTCCTGCAGTCGGAATTGGGATTCGGAACAAAGCGGGATTGAAAAAGGTCACGCTCGAACTTGGATCGAACTCAGCACTGATTGTGGATGAGGGCGTAAATGTAACTCATCTCGTTGATCGCGCTGTAATGGGTGCGTTCGCTTATCAGGGACAGGTCTGTATCTCGCTTCAGCGCGTGTATGTGCATGAATCAAACTACGATGCCTTTGTTGAAGCGTTTATAGAGAAAACGAAAGCATTAAAAACAGGTGATCCTCTGCATACAGAAACGGATGTGTCTGCTCTTATTTCAGAGGGAGATGTTGAGAGGGCGCTCTCCTGGATTAAAGAAGCGAGGCATGGAGGAGCTAACATTGTAGCTGGTGGAGGTTCTGAAGGGAATGTATTGGAACCGACTGTTATTCTGAATGCTCGAGCTGATATGAACGTCTCTTGTCAGGAAGTGTTTGCTCCGATTGTCGTCATTAATAAGGTTACTAGTATGGAAGAAGCGTATGACCTTGTGAATGATTCGAATTATGGATTACAAGCTGGTATTTATACGGATAATGTTCATACAGCGTTGGAAGCAGCGGATCGTTTGCACGTTGGCGGAGTTCTGATTAACGATATCCCAACCTTCCGCGTTGATCATATGCCTTACGGTGGTGTCAAGGAAAGCGGAAAAGGAAGAGAAGGCATTAAGTATGCCGTAGAAGAAATGACGGAAATGAAATTAGTGGTGTTTAATAGGTAGTTAGTATGATGGTGACAGGCACAACCCGAATCGGCTCACATTTTGTCGAAAGAAAAACTCCCGAGGATGTGTTTATCCTGGGGAGTTTGTTTTGCTATTAGTTTACAACAATTTCTTTCGTACTCTTCGCAGGTACCGTAATTTCCACTTCAACATACTGCTTATCACCAGAAGTAACGTCCTGCTTCACATTTCCTTCTGATACAGCATAGTCACCTTTCACTAGATACATAGGTACAGTAACAGTCATATCCTTTTTCAATCGATTAACTACCGTTACTGTTTGGTTCGTAGCAGTTCCGTCGTTTGGATTTTGATAGGTTGATTCAAATGACATGACCCCACTTTCTGTATCGCCATTTTCATAAACTGGAACTGAGTGCCCTGGTTCTTCGTAGTTGTAATTCATGACTTCACCGTTCTTTACTTCGAAAGGACGGAAGCCGACCCATGGCTTACCACTAAGTTCAATGGCGGTTGTTGTTGTATAAAGGATGCCGTCTTTTTCAGTTACGTTGTCAATATGCGTATGACCATGGAGGCTAAGGTCAACGTTGTATTGCTTCATCACATCCATTAGTTCGTTTGCATTTTCTCCGTGCCACTGCTGGTCATACTTGATGCCGAGCTTTTCACCAAGAATAAGTGTAGTCAGGTTTTGCGGGTTGTGCTGTTCATCGTATTTCTCCCAATACCTCTCGACGTCTGAGTCATCCTGTGGCCAGATGTCACGATCTTGCCAGAGTGGATTGTGGTGAGAGAACAGTCCTTGGATTTGGTTTGGATCTGCTGTTTTGGCATTTTCGGCAAGGTCCTGCTTCACCCAGTTCAGTTGTTCCTCGCGAATTTGTCCACCCCATGTTGGAACAGAAACCGTTCCGTTTCCGCTTCGATCGAACTTGTGCCAATCGAATGAGTTATAACCTAGGAAGTGAGCGTATGGACCGTAATCAAATGAGAAGTACTGAGGTCCAAAGTATTGTTCCCAGTATTTTGCGCCGTCCGTTAGTGTTGCGTCTTGTGCATAGTAATCATGATTACCTGGAACAAGATAGACAGGAACGTCTAGCTTTTGAAGGACTCTGTACGTTTCTTCATATTCATAGATGTACTCAAGTGGGTTCAATTGACCGAACATCAAGTCTCCTGTGACAACAACGAAATCAGGATTCTTTAAATTCACTTCTTTAATGGCTTTCTGAAGGTATAGCCAGCGTTTTTCTTCGACTGGATTCCACATACCCGCTTCTTTCAAGCGACCTGCGCTCACTGTTGATGGGTCATCTGTACTTCCTAAGTTACGCGGAGAACCCACATGTGTATCTGTTAAATGTAAGAAGGTAAAATCTTTATTGAATTCTTTTACCACCTTCACCGAATGGGGTTGTTCATCCGTTTTTCGCTGACCATTTGCCGTATACGAGACTTCAAGATCATATAATTCTTCAGGTACGTTTTCTGGAATGGTTACTTCTACATCATAGATGTTTGAGGCATTTTTCCAGTGGGATTGTCCAGTTGTTACGTTCTTAACAGGTAACTCATATGTTTCTGTGAATGCGGAGTGATTTGTTGGTTTAAGCTCCACCTTCCACCCAGCTGCTTCTTTCCCATGGCTATCCATTTTGACCGTTAAGGTTTGTCCGTTTTCCTTGATTGCTGGTGTACCGAAAAGAGGAGCGATGATGTCGTTTACCTTAGGATCTAGTGCTAGATTCGGTACAAGATCGGTATAATGAGTTGACTCTCCAAGTCCTCCGTCAAGCAGATCAACGGTTCCGAGAGTGTTACTAGAGGAGAATCCTGATAATGGCAAAGTAAAGATAACTGCAAGAATGATAGGAATAAAATTGTTGTTACGAACTTTCAATGTGTTTGCCCCCTAAAGATGTTCTTACTAACAGTTTAACGGGACTGTGTAAAGGAAGTGTTAATGTTCGGTTACAAAGCGTTAGGTTTTGATGTGGGATTTGTTAAGAAGAGATAATCTTAATCAAACGTTTAATTAACGGAGGCAACATTGAGTCCGTTGCCGTTATCTTGTAAAATGACGTAACAGACAAACGAAGAAAAGGTGCAACGTATGAAGTCAATTATTGTAATAGGAGCTGGCATTCTTGGTGCATCCACTGCCTACCATCTGGCAAAGCAGGGAGCGGATGTGATGCTCGTCGATCGGAAAGATGCCGGGCAGGCGACTGAGGCAGCGGCTGGTATTGTGTGTCCATGGCTTACAAACCGTCGCGGTGGGCCATTTTATCGAATGGTGGAAGCGGGAGCGCGCTATTATCCATCATTAATAGAAGAGCTACGAAAAGATGGTGAAGAAGAAACTGGTTATGCGCAAGTTGGAGCAATCAATATCTATTCCGGTGAGACGAAGCTTGAAAAGAAGTTGAAGCTTGCGATGGAGCGAAGGAAAGATACACCTGAAATGGGAGAGGTGTCTCGCCTGTCACCTGTTGAAACGAATGCGTTATTTCCTCCATTATCCGATCGCTATGGTGCGGTGCATTTAAGCGGTGCAGCTCGGGTGAACGGAGCGGCATTAAGAAATGCATTGGTTCGGGGCGCCGAAAAACATGGTGCAAAGGTTTTACACGGCGATGCCTCACTTGATATGGATGGTTCAAGCGTAAAAGGTGCGATTGTAGATGGAGAAGCGTATCAGTCGGAGCAGGTTATCGTTACCGGAGGAGCATGGTCGAAAGCGTTACTAGAGCCGCTAGGCATGAATTTTCTTGTTTCACCTCAAAAAGCACAAATTGTTCATCTGGAGCTTCCAGAAACCGATACAGGAAAATGGCCAATTGTGATGCCTCCATTTATTCAATATTTCCTACCGTTTGAAGATGGGAAAATTGTTGTTGGTGCGACGCAGGAGGACGAAGCTGGATTTGATTTACGGGTCACGATGGGTGGCGTGAATCATATTATTG
This sequence comes from Bacillus sp. NTK071, assembly GCF_017303315.1. Lineage (GTDB taxonomy): Bacteria > Bacillota > Bacilli > Bacillales > Guptibacillaceae > Guptibacillus. The sequence goes on along the minus strand of NZ_JAFKOI010000008.1, from coordinate 22,404 downwards.
AGCGAGCATTGAAGGTTGCACCAGGTTTGGAGAGTAGCACGTATGTTGAGACGAAAGTTGGTTTTCGTCCGTTCACGCCTGGTAACGTGCCGATGGCTGGACATGTACCTAATGTGAAAGGGCTATTTGTAGCGAATGGCCTTGGGGCATCTGGGTTAACAAGCGGGCCATTTCTAGGAGCGGAACTTGCTCGACTGGTGCTTGGGGAACGGACAGAGCTAGATTTAGGAGAGTATGATCCTGGGAGTGCGTTTAGTTAATGTTTGTAGCATTTGAAGATAGAAGTGCATCTAACCTTTGTGGTAGATGCACTTTTTAAGTATTAGGCAGTGAAGCGGATCGTCCTATTCCATCTGAAATGTCACAAAATGTAGAAATCCATTATAAATGTCGAAGGAATCTTCTTGCCTAATAGTAAAAAATACCATAACATGTCTCTATAGGTATAAAGAACCAAATTTTTTCGAAAATAGATTTACCAGCTAGAAGCGTAATCCATTAACAAAAAGGTAAACTTATCGAAAGGTAAGGACACAAAGCCGTGGGTCTAAAGTAACGTTAGTTGCTATGATTGCCAGGTTGCCGAATAGCGAAGAGATGTCATGCTATTCCATTTGGAGTAGCATTTTTCCGTTTTTAGTGAGCGAACTCGAAGATCATAACGGGCTCTTACTCTATCGTTCTGAAAGGAATTCAGTAGCAATGACAATGAAGCAAAAAATGATGTTGAGGATTTATTTGTACTGTTGCCTTGGAGCCTTTGTCAGTTTGACATTCTTACATATTCGCCCCTTGAGTCGAGAAGAGTTCATCGTTATATCGGTTATAGGATTGGTAGCTGTTTGGTTTGAATGGCGTCCGATCTCTCTTCCAAGTGGTGAAGAATTATCGCTCGTTTCACCGCTTCTTTTTACGTCCAGTGTGCTATACGGTTTCTTTCCAACTGCATGCGTATTAGTGAGCTCTAGCAACATTCTCGTATGTTTGAAGCCATCGTCGTGGAAGCCAATTTTATTTAATGGTGCTCAGTACGCGCTTTCTGCTTATCTCGCTCTACAAGTCTATCAGCTTGCAGGGGGCATAATTGGCACGCTTAGTCTGAATAACGTTTTATCGTATACACTTTATATTGTATGCTATCAAATGATGAATTTCTTTTTCGTTACAATTTTTATGTATATTAGTACAAAGTCGTTTCTAACTATTGATGTTAAAGCTACGATTGTTTACTTTAATTTAATGGTATTTGCAACGCTTGTTACAAAGGTGATTGAGCAAGGTGAAATTATGGGAATTGTTCTCTTTGTCATCATCCTCTGGAGTCTTGGATTATCCTATCGAACCTATTATTCACTGTATCATGAATTCAAGATACTATCGATTAAGGATGGATTAACGAATCTCTATAATCATCGTTACTTTCAGCAAAAGATTGAGGAAGTGCTAGAATCAAGTGAAGCCGTGTCGCTTTTGTTAATAGATTTAGATTTCTTTAAAATTTATAATGATCAGTTCGGCCATCCTGAGGGAGATCAGTTGTTGAAAGAAATCTCGACGCTTCTTCTTGAAAAATCACCCAAAGATGCGAATGTATTTCGATACGGTGGGGAAGAGTTTGCGATTCTTCTTCAGGGTTACAGCGAAGTGAAGGCTTTATCGCTCTCTGAAAAAATTCGACGAGCTGTTTCGGAAAAGGCCTTCTATGGAACAGACCGTATGCCAATGGAGTGTATCACTGTATCAGTTGGAGTTTCGAGCTATCCAGAGATGGTTGATTCAAAAGAACAATTGATAAAAACGGCAGATACGGCCCTTTATGAAGCGAAAAAGATGAGGAACAATGTTGTTGCTTATTCTCCAAGGATTGAAAGGACGACTGAATTGATTAGTAGATAGGAAAGTGCTGCTTCGTTTTGGAGGAGCGCTTTTTTACGTTTATCTATAGTCATACAAGAAAGATAGTTTTATTGGTGAGATGGAAGCTATGGTATAGTTTTATTAATGGAATTTTGTGAAAACGAAAGGGGCTTCCTTATGACAACTGATTACTTGCATTACCCATATGCTTCACAACGAATGACAACGGTTGCGAATAAAGGGATGGTTGCGACGTCGCAGCCGTTAGCGGCACAGGCTGGCTTAGATATTTTGAAAAATGGTGGAAATGCCATTGATGCTGCGATCGCAACGGCGGCTGTGCTGACTGTTGTAGAACCTACTTCAAATGGCATTGGTGGTGATGCGTTTGCCCTTGTTTGGACAAAGGGGCAATTGCATGGGTTGAACGGAAGTGGACCGTCGCCTAAATCGATTTCCATTGATTCACTGAAAGAACGCGGATACGATGACATTCCAAAGTTCGGATGGATTCCTGTTACCGTTCCTGGTGTGCCTGCTTCATGGGCAGAGTTATCGCGACGGTTTGGGAAGCTTTCATTCAGAGAGACGTTAGAACCAGCGATTCATTATGCTGAAGAAGGGTTTCCGGTATCGCCAATTCTCAGTAAGTTCTGGCAAAGTGCTCATGCTCAGTTTAAGGAAGTGTTAACGGATGAGGAATTCACTCACTGGTTTGAAACGTTTGCTCCAGAAGGGCGCGCACCCGAAGTAGGAGAGATCTGGCGCTCAAAAGGTCATGCGAATACGTTAAGGGAGATCGGTGATACGGATGGAAAGGCGTTTTATCAAGGTGCCATTGCTGAGAAAATAGCTGCTTTTTCAGCTAAATACAATGGCTATCTGACGGATGAGGATCTTGCTTCTTTTCAGCCTGAATGGGTCGACCCGATTTCTGTGTCGTATCGAGGGTATGACGTTTGGGAAATTCCACCGAACGGACAGGGACTTATTGCGCTTTCTGCACTAAATATTTTAAAAGGGTTCCAGTTCGATTATAAAGAGTCGGCTGAAACGTATCATAAGCATATTGAATCAATGAAACTCGCATTTGCCGATGGGCAGAAATACATAACAGATCATGAGGAAATGTCAGTTGCAGTTGATGATTTGCTGTCAGCTTCTTATGGCGACAGTCGTCGGGCGTTAATTGGGGACGAAGCTCTTATGCCGTCGCCAGGTCAGCCTCCAAAAGGCGGGACGGTGTATTTAGCTACGGCTGATGCGGAAGGGAATATGGTTTCTTTTATTCAGAGTAACTACATGGGATTTGGCTCAGGGCTCGTTGTTCCGGGGACTGGGATCGCGCTACAAAACCGAGGGCATAATTTCTCTATGGACCCGGAGCATGATAACGCTCTTGCAGGTGGCAAACGGACGTATCACACGATTATTCCAGGATTCCTTAGTAAAAACGGTGAAGCGGTTGGGCCATTTGGGGTGATGGGTGGCTTTATGCAACCTCAAGGTCATTTACAAGTGATCACAAACATGATTGATTTTAACTTAAATCCACAGGCGGCACTAGATGCCCCGAGATGGCAATGGGTAGAGGGGAAGAGAGTATGGGTGGAGTCGACATTCCCACCTTATCTTGCAGAAGCGCTAAGTCGTAAAGGACATCAGATCGAAGTCCAATTGGAAAAAGGCGCGTTTGGGAGAGGTCAAATTATCTGGCGTGATCAGCAATCTGGTACACTGTTTGGAGGTACGGAATCCCGAACAGATGGAACAATTGCTGCTTATTAAGTTCGTCGACGCGAGAATGTGAAAGGTGGTGTCTCATGCAACAGTGGCATCTATTTCTCGCCTTTTTCAGGGTGGGAATGCTTGGATATGGTGGTGGACCGTCTTCCATTCCACTTGTTCATAAAGAAGTAGTTGAAAAATATAAATGGCTTGATGACGATGAATTTGCTGATATTTTGGCGTTAGGTAACTCTTTGCCGGGACCGATTGCGACGAAAATGGCGGGGTATATTGGGCATCGTGTGGCAGGGGTAACCGGTATGTTCAACGCTGTGCTAGCGACGATTGTACCAACGATTGGGATCATGATTTTCCTCTTAACCTTTCTGTCCACATTTCGTGAGAAGCCGTGGGTGCAGGGGATGACACAAGCGGTGGTTCCGGTTGTTGGCGTCATGCTTGCGGTGTTAACGTACGATTTCTTTCGAAAAGCCCAGGGGAATTTAGGCTGGGTTTTAACAATTGCGTTAACTGTTGCATCCTATGCGTTGATTGAATTAGCTGGGGTTCATCCAGGGATTGTGATCGCTTGTTTGTTGCTTTATGCGTTATTGAAACCTTCACGGGGGAAAAGGCATGATGGGGAAGATAATCAGGTGAAGGAGGAGCAGTCGTCATGATCTATTGGGACATCTTTGTTGCCTTCTTCATCCCAGGGATCGTTGGATACGGCGGTGGGCCTGCTTCTATTCCTCTTGTTGAGAATGAAGTGGTTGGTCGATTTGGCTGGATGAGTGTGAATGAATTCAGTGAAATGCTCGCGATGGCGAATGCGCTCCCGGGTCCGATTGCAACGAAAATGGCGGGGTATATTGGATTTCAGCAGGGTGGGGTTCTAGGAGCGTTTGTTGGCGTGTTTGCTACGGTGGCACCGTCGTTGATTCTGATGATTGTGCTGTTGAGCTTGCTTAATAAGTTTAAGAACTCCCCGAAGGTTAAGAAGATGACCGCGCTCATCCGTCCGACGATCGCCATTCTACTTGGCGTGATGGCGTTTCAGTTTTTTACTAGCTCCTATGAGGGAGCTGGATTGTATCAAACGATCTTTCTGATTCTCGCAAGTTACGTGTTGATGGAGAAATTGAAGGTCCATCCGGCGTTTGTAATTGTTGGATCGCTTGCGTATGGTGCGGTGTTTTTGGGGTAAATTCGCGGTTCGCGGGTGCCTGTCACCACCCGAATTAGCTCATATTGTGTCGAAATGAAAGAGCTCCTGCGGCTATGTCTAGCGGCGGGAGCTCTTTTTCTCTTATTCTACTGGAATTAACTTAACGGGCCCGAGCGTTTCGATCATGTCACCTGTGTTGGTGAAGAAGACATAGTCTCCAGTTCCGACCATACCTTCTCCTAGTATTGTATTTACAGTCGGCATTCCGCTTGAGTCATAAACAAAGAAGTTTGTGCCGTCGCCCTTATTCGTTACCTGGTAACGTCCTTCTGGAACATCTGTCCCAACAACATACTGGCCGGCAGTGAGTTCGATCGGTTCTTCGCTTTTACGTATGATGGTTTTTTCGAGTTTCTCAAGCTCTTTTTCCTTTGCTTTAATCATGTCATCTAGTTCACTTACACGAGTCTTTTTTTCTTTCACTTTATTACTTAATTTGTTGAGTTCTTTTTTGCTCTTATCCTTATCTTCTTGAAGAGAGTCATTCTCTTTTGTGATTGCGTCTTTTTCATCAATCAATTTCTCTACTTCGTCTACTTCTGCTTGTAGTTTTTCTAGCTTTTCATTCTCAGAACTTTGTTGTTCTTCAGCAGCAGCTGTATGCTCCTTAATGGATAGTAGTTTGCTTTCCTCGTCTTTCACTTTCGCCTCTGCAATAGTGATATCTGATTTGATCTTCTTAAGTTGCTCGGTGTAGTTGTCTTCAAGATCTGCATTGCCAATTAGAACGCCGATTAAGACACTGACAATTATGGCTGCGATTCCTCCTGTAATGGAGAGGGTTAAGATCAGTCGTTTTTTCATGTTAGACTCCCCCGAACATGTCTGATTAAGCTATCAACTTATTTATATTGCTGGGTGTTGTGGTTTAGCACTTGATAGGAGAGAGTGGAAGAAAAATCGGGTGGTGACAGGCACCACCCGATTTATGTCGAATGTATGTTCTTGTTTTGGGGGAGGCGTTATCGTATAAAGTGAGGCAACTTTTCGGTATAATGGATGTATGAAGCGCGTTGTTCTTGACTCACTTAAAGGAGTGGCTTATATGTCATCGAATAAACTGAATCATAATAAAGGTGAAGCCCTATATCTACAAATAAAAGATGTATTGATTAAACGAATCCAAACAGGGGCATGGAAGCCGAATACGTTGATACCGACTGAGCAGGAGCTGATTAAAGAGTTTGATGTGAGTCGGACGACGATTAGACAGGCTATTACGATCCTCGTTCAGAACGGTCTTTTAGAGAAGAAACAGGGGCGCGGGACGGTTGTAAAAGCGCAGAACTTGATTGGGAATCTTGGAAAGCTGAGAGGATTTGCTGAGGAAGTCGTGGAGCGTGGGCAAACGCCTCATTCGAAGCTCCTTCGTGCGGAATTTCGTGAGGATCTGTATCATGAAAACGATATGCTGAAAGTCACTGAAGGTGAACCAATCCTATTAGTAGAGCGAATTCGTTTCGCTGATGAAGTGCCGATTGCGCTCGAGCGAACGTGTTGGCCTAAAGAGATTGGTGACATCCTCATTCAATGTGACTTAAATCAAGCGAAGTATTATGAAGTACTTGAGCAACATAATTATTATTTGAAGAAAGCGAACGAACGTATTACAGCGATCAACGCGACAATTCATGAGGCTGATTCGCTAGGAATTCGTCCGGGAGAAGCGCTTTTAGAGATGACAAGGCTGAGCCGTGGGCTTAATGATCATCCAATTGAATATACGAAAACGAAATACCGAAGTGATCAGTATCACTATAGTATTGAGTTGGAGAGATAGAGAAAAAGCGGTTCCCTTTGAGAGTGAAGGGAACCGCTTTGTATGTAGTAATGCCAGAATTGTACTTCGTTAAATGATTATTGACCAAAGTATGGATCTCTCACACAAATATCATTGTCTGAAAAGTAATTCCATATTGCACAGCCAATAGAATAGCCTGCACCACCATCAATCACATCAGGACTAGCCGCGGATGCTGGAGCGGAAGTAACTCCAGTTACAAGGGTACCAGCTAGTAAAAACGCAGTAAGTTTTTTCTTCATTTATCTCACCTCCACTTCTTTAATTTAACATAAATTCCTTATTATAGTAAATAATTACTTATACTAATATAATATATCAAAATAATTATTTGTTTATGTATAAAAGCTAATATTGATATTAAGGTGAAAATGTATAGCCGCATAGCATAACTTTGTTGAAGGAGATAAAAGAAAATGCTACTAGTCTATAGCCAGTAGCATTTTTATGAAAAATTTTATAAAAGGATTAGATTACTTGTTTAGTGTTATCATTCTCCTCAAATTCGTCTAGATGCATCAACTTTTGAATCTTTTTAGATAGAAGCAATAATACAATTCCAAAGAAAATTGCCGCTATACCAAGGTAGATGAATATTTCTAGATACCCTGCTGATGTTGTAAGTGCTGCTACTTGACCAGCCAAGTAGTTTGCTACTGCGTTACTTAAGAACCACATACCCATCAGTAAAGAAGCAATTTTGATAGGAGAGATTTTGCTGACAGCAGATAGTCCAATTGGTGATAGTGCTAGCTCGCCAAGTGTGTTTAGGAAATAGGTTACGATCATGAACATCATGCTGGCTTTAACTACTGTATCTTCTGGTCCACTACTTGTCATCATTACAGCAGGAATCATTACCATAAATCCTAGTCCTAATAGGATTAGACCGAATGCCATTTTGGTAGGAACAGAAAAATCGCCCCGTTTTGTTTTGGATAATTTAATCCATAATGCAGATATGAATGGAGCCAAAAGTAGAATAAATAATGGATTTAGTGACTGGAAGAATGAAACGGGCACTTCATATCCAAAAATTGTTCTGTCTATAAAATCACGAGTATAAAGTGTAAATGATGCTCCTGCTTGTTCAAAACCAGTCCAGAAAACAATTGTAAAGAGGGCAAGAATAAATATAGCTACTGTACGTTTTTTCTCAACTTTTGTTAATGGTTTTGCTTTTTCTTCAAGGCTAGGTTTAACACGTGAACTTGTAGGTTTTCTTCCAATGTCCCCAAGATATTTCTTAGATAGTAAATTAAACGTAATTTGACCGATAATCATACCCATTGAAGATGCTAAAAATGCATATTTGAAGCCGAAAACTTCAACTCCACCAGTATTTGAATAGAAGATATTTGCATACAACAATCCTGCAATTAATGGAGAGATCAATCCTCCTAAGTTAATTCCCATATAGAAAATCGTAAACGCTGAATCTTTACGCTTATCGTTTTTGCTATAAAGTTCACCAACCAGAGTCGAGATATTCGGTTTGAAAAATCCGTTACCAATAATAAGCAACAGTAGCCCCGTATAAAGTCCCCAAGTTTCTTGAATTGCAAATAGCGTGAAGTCACCAATGGCCATAGTGATACCACCAATTGTAATAGCGGTGCGCAAACCGATAAATTTATCGGTGAGATATCCCCCAATTAATGGTGTGAAGTAGACTAATCCTACGTATAGACCGTATAATTCTAGAGCTGAACCCTGGTCCATACCGAGTCCACCGCTGAATAATTCAGCTGTTAAGTAAAGGATTAGAATTGAACGCATACCATAATAGCTATAGCGTTCCCACATTTCTGTGATAAACAAAAGGTACAAACCAGGAGGGTGTTTCATCTTCCCGTTTTTCGCTGGTTTTCCCTGAATGGTGGTATCCATAATTTAACCTCCAATTTTTAAAGAACTTCTCCATTTTAGCAAATTATTTGTCAATTTAAAGATGTGAAGAAAATGTTTATCTTTTTAAAATGTTTGTAAATTTATAAAAATTACAGAGTTATTACAGCTCTAGATATGTTAGAATGCACGAATTTCACGTGTTCAAGCCGCTGCAGAACAGTGGTGTAACTGCCTCTTGTTTTCAATTCGCCAATGAATTTATTTGTTTAAAGCGCTTACAATTGTTACGATCCAAATACTAAAAACAGGGAGAATGACCTAGGTCATTCTCCCTGTTGCACTTATTAACTAACGAGTTCGATATCATATTCATCAAGCCATGCGTTGACTTGAATTAAGTAGTCGAGTAGTCCTTTTGCTTGATCAGTATTTAAATCGCCAGCTTGATTTAATGCAATGGCACGTACTTTCTCTGTATTAATAAGAGGAAGGATCGGGGAGTCTGGTTTGTCCAGAATCTCAAGCATCCAGGTACGAACACCTTCAAGGTAAGCTGGATCTTTGTCGCTCGGATACGCGCTTTTCTTACGATAGAGCACATCTTCTGGAAGTGTTCCTTTTAATGCACGACGTAAAATTCCCTTTTCAATGTTATCCACGTTTTTATAATCAATTGGTACGTTCCAAAGATATTCCACAATGCGATAATCACAGAATGGAACGCGTACTTCAAAACCTGTTTTCATACTAGCGCGGTCTTTGCGGTCAAGCATGAAAGGAAGGAAGCGTGTAATGAAGAAGTAAGACATTTGGCGTTGTTTCGCTTCGAATTCACTCTCTCCTTCAAGGAAAGGAATTTCTTTATAAGCTTCTGCAAAGCGCTGTTTCTGGTATTGCTCAGGTTGAATCATTTCTTTTGCTTCTTCAGAAAGAATCGATGAAATTCCTCCTAAGTTAATGAGCCATGGGAAGACTTGTGCGTTCAAGTATTCTTCCTGATGGAACCATGGGTATCCTGAAAATACTTCATCTGCAGATTCGCCAGAGAGGGCGACGGTCGCGTCCTTTTTCATTTCAGTGAAAAGAAGATAGAGGGACGTCTCAATTTCGCCGACACCTGGTAAGTCTCTTCCTCTCATCGGTTCAAGAAGATTGGATAGAAGCTGATCCGCTCCGAACGTAATTGAGTGATGGTTTGTTCCGACGTCTTCAGATACGCGACGCACCCAGGGCTCGTCCATGTCATGGCGAAGGAAGTCCTTTTTAAAGTGAGCTTCGTTTTGATCGAAGTCGATGGAATACGTTTCAAGTGTTTTATCAGATTCCTGTAGCTCTTTGGCAGCGAGACTTGTTAGACCGCTTGAGTCAAGACCACCTGAAAGCATAGAAACGATTGGCATATCTGAAATTAACTGTCGTTGCACCGTATCCGTAAGTAAATCACGAATCTTTTCAGTCGTTGCGTCCACGCTTTCTGTATGTGCCTTAGATTCTAAGCTCCAGTAGCGATGTTCTTCAATTTTATCAGCCGTTGCGATAAGATAATGTCCTGGACGAACTTCCTCCATACCCTGAAAAATAGCCTGACCAGGTGTTCTCATTGGTCCCATACCAAAGATTTCAGCCAGCCCAGTGCGATCTACTTTTGGCTTAACAGATGGGTGTGCAAGAATCGCTTTGATTTCTGATCCATATAAAAAAGAGTTGCCCTGTTTAGAATAGAAAAGTGGTTTGACGCCTAAATGGTCGCGTCCTAGGAAGAGTTGCTGCTCTTCTTGATCCCAGATGGCAAAAGCGAAAATGCCGTTGAACCTGGTTACACACTTTTCTTTCCATTCCATGTAAGCATGGAGGACAACCTCTGTGTCAGAGTTGGACGTGAACACATGTCCTTTCTCTTGAAGCTCTTGTTTTAATTCTCGATAGTTATAGAGTTCCCCGTTATACGTAAGAACAAGTTGTTGATCTGGAGAAACCATTGGCTGTTTTCCGCCTCGAGGGTCAATGACGATTAGACGTCGATGAGCAAGCGCCGCTTGTTCTGATAGCCAGAAGCCTTCTGCATCTGGTCCACGATGGGCAATGGAATCTGCCATTCCTTTAAGCGTTTCACGCTCATTCGAAAGATCTCCGGACCAATTAATCCAACCTGTAATGCCACACATAACAATTCCTTCTTTCTGAGTAGTTTGCATCAGCACTTTAGTAAAAGTACTTTTCAATCGTATTCCTCCAATTTGGTACGGTCAACATGTGAAAGATCCTGTAAAATTGGAAGTAAATTGAATTATTGGTAAAGAAGTAGCTGAATAGTCTTGTGCTTTACACAATATTGGAAGAAAGTGGATGGTGCCTGTCACCACCCGAATGAGCTCGCTATTTGTCGAAAAGCGCGATAGAAAAACTTTTGTAGCAGATAGACTTTTATATAGAAGCGGTGCTAGAATGATGAAAACATGATAAGGGTTATAGGGGGAGGGGCGAAGATGAAGCATCTTTTAGTCGTCGTTTTGTTTGGATTTCTCGTGTTCATTTATCCAGCACAACAATTGCATCAATTTCAATATCCCAAGACTTATCAGGCGCAAATCACTGAGTTCGCCTATCTTCCTGACGCGAAAATTATCCCTCAATCTATATCGATCATAATAGAAAAACAAAAGATCATCGGCCCTTCTACTCCATACATCCAAGCTGAAATGCTTGTTATATCCTCTCCTTTTCTGACACGGAAGCTTCCTCCGATTGAGATTCATCCTGATGCACATGGCTTTTTAAATGTATTTACTTTTCATTCCAGTTACTTCTCACATCCAAGACTTTAATAGCGGGCATTATACCTTTTAATCATAATAGTGAGGTGGAGAATGCGGTGGATAAATCATCATATTGGAAGAATACAGTTGAATGTTTTGGTTGGATTTGTATGCTTGTCCTACCGTTTTGGGGGATGATCTTATTCTCAGCAGAGTTTACCGGACAGCATTTTGTGCACACTCTGATGATGTATATGAAGTAAATATAAGCAGTTTTAATGATGGTCGAAGGATGCCGTTGCTTCCTTCGACCATTTTTTTGTTGTTCGTAAGCTATAATTAGCAACCCTCTTTCGAATGATCATGATATTTTTGGTAAAATAAAAGAAAAATAGGTTGTGAAGTGAGGGTGGGGGACTATGATTGTTGTTATCGCAAAGCTTTGTATATCAGCTTGTTTAGGGCTAATGATTGGGATTGAAAGAGAGCTTAAACATAAACCTCTTGGTTTAAAAACGTGCATGGTAATCGCAGTTAGTAGCTGCTTATTAACAATTGTTTCGATCGAATCTGCAGAGACTTTCTCCGAAATCTCTCCGAATATAAGAACCGATCCGATGCGTCTTGCAGCACAGGTCGTGTCCGGAATTGGTTTTATCGGTGCAGGGGTTATCTTAAGACGTAATAACGATGCGATTTCTGGATTAACGACAGCAGCTATTATTTGGGGAGCTTCTGGACTTGGTATTGCTGCAGGTGCTGGATTCTTCTTCGAAGCGTTTGTCGGAGTAGCGTTAATCCTGTTCAGCGTGAACATTCTTCCCTTCATTATTAAAAAAATTGGTCCAAGCCAACTGAGGCAGCGGGAGATGAGAGCGAAAATTACGCTTCGAAAAGGCACGGATATTACTGCTTTCATGAGTACGATACAGGCTGCTGACTTTGAGATCAAACATGTGCGTGTTCGCGATACAAAGGAGAAGGATCATCAGGTGGATCTTCGATTATTAACGTTTGAAAAGAACTATACTACGAGTATATATCAACAACTGCGAGAGATAGAAGGGGCTACGTTCGTGGAGGTAGAAGGATAATTGCAGGAGGGTGAGTTGCGCGAGTCGCGTGTCGCGGGTGACAGGCACCACCCGGTTTAACCCGGTTTAGCTCGAATGTTGGCGGGTTATGTCGTATGGAGATTCTGGGGTGTGGACTCCTTCTAATGTTAACTTCATCTGAATAGAGTACTAATGAGGAGACTATTAGTCTGATTTAGACGTTGGAGTTGACGAGCGATGGTTGTTGTACTAATTAAATTATGTATTTCTGCTTTGCTCGGTTTAATGATAGGTATTGAGAGGGAGTTAAAGCATAAGCCACTTGGATTAAAAACCTGTATTGTTATTGCGGTCAGCAGTTGCTTGTTAACAATTGTTTCGATTGAATCTGCTCAAAAATTCGCGGAACTATCAATGAATATACGAACCGATCCGATGCGACTAGCGGCCCAAATTGTTTCAGGAATCGGTTTCATCGGAGCGGGCGTTATTCTCAGAAGGAACAACGATGCGATATCAGGGTTAACGACAGCAGCTATTATCTGGGGAGCCTCAGGTCTTGGAATTGCTGCAGGTGCAGGGTTTTATTATGAAGCATTCGTAGGAGCTGGATTGATTCTTTTTAGCGTGAATATTCTTCCTTGGATTATTAAACGAATCGGTCCGAAAGCATTAAGACAGCGTGAGATGAGGGCTAAGATTACGCTTAAGAAAAACGTAGATGTGACTGAGTTTATGAAAGCCATAGTGGAGCATGATTTTGAAATCCGTCATGTTCGGGTTCGAGATACGAAAGATAAGAATCCGCAAGTGGAGCTTAAATTAATGACATTTGAAGAGAATGAAACAACAGATATCTACCAGCTTCTCAGACACGTTGAGGGCGTCAATGAAATTGAAGTAGAAGGCTGATTTCATAGTTAAAAAGGAGATGGTGGAATATTCCACTATCTCCTTTTTGTTTTGTTATGGAAGCACTGCAAATTCATATCCCTGTGCTCGAATTTCTTCTATTATAGTAGGGAGAACCTGTATGGTTTGGTTTAATTCATGAAGTAAAATAATGGCACCATCTTCAAGATTTGAAACTACGTTTTCAACAATTTGCTCTACATTGTTAGAGAGTTCCCAGTCCATTGAACTAATTCGCCACATGACGGTAGTCAAATCCAGTTCCTGTGCAGCTTTAATGGTTTCCGAATTGTACTGACCAAATGGTGGGCGGAAGTAAGTGACCGGAGCCCTGGTGATATCCTAGATTTTTTGCTTGCTGTGTGAAAGTTCCCTAAGCTGTTGATCATAACTGAGATTTGTTAAGTTAGGATGCTTGCACGAATGGGTTCCAATAATATGTCCTTCATCCATCACTCTTTTCCACGGTCTTTCCCCGAAAAGTAAGCGTGATTGCCAGAAAAACATGGCGCGAACGTTTTCTTTTTTCAAGATATCAAGTAGTGCAGGAAGGGCGCGGGCAGGACCATCATCGAAGGATAAAATGACTGTTTTGTGTGCGCCTTTTTCACCTTTTGTAATGACTTCTTTATCGATAGAGTCGTACACGACCCTTGTTTGGTCAACAATTCATGGGCTTTTTAACATTTATTCTCCCCCTAAGCTATTTAACGTTAGGCTTTCTTCGTACATGTTAATGATCGCTTTTATCTCCACGTTCGATGAATGGTGGCTTTCCACGTATTCCGCTGCATTCTGCCCTAGTTCTTGTCGTAAGGAAACATCTTCAATTAAAGAGCGGGCAAGGTTCTGGAAGTTCTCCATTCCGTCATAAACGAAACCTGTCTTGTCGTGTGTCACAATACTTTTGTTTCCTTTATTTGAAGAAACGAGGACAGGTAGACCATGCCCCATTGCTTCGAGAACGGCAGATGATTGGCCTTCACTGTGAGATGTATTAATTACTACATCTCCATTGTTATACAACGATTGCATTTCTTTGTGAGGAATGACCCCGTCGTACGCTGCCCATTCTTTGTTCTCTGAGACTAATTGCTGAACATATTCGCCTTCTTCTCTTTCGATAATCGGGCCAACTATTTTCAAGTGTACCTGTGGGTGGGTCTGTCGCAGTTGTTGAAGAGCTTTGATAGCGAAGGGGATGTTTTTAACTTTACGAATCCCTGCTGGTAGTAGAAAAATAATTCTGTTTTGCTGATCATTCTGAAAGGTAGTTCGCTTGTTGAAGGCGGTTGTTCCTTGAGCAATGACATAAAGCTTGCTCTTCAGTTCAGGTAAGAGCTCGAGTACACGCTCTTGTGCCTTTACATCAAAAACATGAATGGCAAGCGCGTCCTTCAAACAAGTAATCACATCCTGTTTACGGTCTATGTTCTTTAAATCATGATTGAGATCAGTTCCGGTTAGCGTAATTGTAAAATTTGTGATCGGAGTGCTCACTGTTTTCATAAACTGATAAAAACGATAAGCATTGAATCCATGTATTAGATCAGCATCCTTTAAGGAATGCATGTTATCAATCTGTTCTGTTATTGAAATTACTTCCGTTTCTATTCCGGCATCAATTAATCCTTCTGCAATACGTCGCACTGTAATTGTATTGCCTCGAAGCTGGTTATAGAAAGGAGTTGCAAGGATCACTTTCATGAATGCTCATCCTTTGGTCATTCGGGCGGTGACAGGCACCACCCGATATTTGTCATAACTTGTCATACTTTGTCCGAGTATTAGTGTGGCGTTTATACTGAAGGAACGGTTGGCAAATAGGATAGTACTGTATATTAGTTTACTAAAGATAGGGAGTGTTACAAAATATGAAGGGCTTTTTTAGAAAGTTAATGGGTTTGGAGAAGTGTATGATTTGTAAGAAGAAGCCAACGCGCGCTCACTATTATTTAGATGATGAGGGGAATCGTAAGCCGGTTTGTTATAAGTGTGTTTCATATGCAGAGCGGAGAGCGTATCGAAAGGCATAGATAGGTTAAATAAACGTTTGTTTAACTTGATATGGTAGCAAAGGTCCACTATAAGTTGTTGATTATTGTAGTCTCTGCGCCATTCTATCATCAAACAACATAGAGGAATATGTCAAAGGCGCTCCATTATCGGGGTGCCTTTTTGTTGGCATGCCGAAAGTAGAGTTTGTCATCAAATAGTTTAGAATGTTTTATTTCAGTAAATTTTTTGTTAATAAAGTATAAAATTTACAAATAAACCTTTTTCCTGGTAAGTCGTTCATGTAGTATTAAACATTGAATTCTATAATTTAACAGGAGGAACCTATTGTCTACCAAATTAAAACTATATCAACACGGATCCGTTATTGGATTAATTCTAATTCTCCTAGTGGTATTATTTAATCCGTTTCTTTTCGGAGAACATAGCATTCTTAGGATTGGAGATACGCTAGATCAAATTTTACCGCTTTACGAATATTATCATCACTTATTGTATAGCTCTTCTGAATTTCCCTTTTGGTCTTGGGAATCGGGAGTTGGAGCTAACTTTTGGGGATCTAATGCCTATTATATGACAGGGGACCCGTTTTTTTATTTGTCCTTACTATTTCCTCAAAACTCCTTTCCGGCTTACTTTTACATAATGACATTATTGAAATTTGTTTTGTCTGGGTACTTCTGGTATCTGTTTATGAGGGGCAATCAAATCAAGTATTTTCCTTCATTAATAACTTCATTAATTTTCACCTTTAGTGGTTGGATGATTTTCTTTAATTTAAGATATCTCTTCTGGGGGAGTATTTATGTTTTCATTCCGCTACTGCTATTAGGGATTGATCGAGGGCTTACGAAAAAGAAATGGTCGTTGTTTATAGTGACTGTCTTTACACTAGCCGTTACAAACTACTATTTCTTCTATATGGCAAGTATTCTTGTGGCTCTCTACTTTTTGTATAAATATTTTCTTCAATCTGAAATTAGTTTCAAAAGTTTCTTTAAACAGCTTGGGGCGCTTAGTCTATCCTATCTAATTGGACTTGGCATGGCGTGTTTTATCTTTTTGCCTGCAGCTTATGCGGTGTTTAGCAATATCCGTATGGGAGGGGGCGTGCCTGACTTTTTCCAATTCTATAATGTGGATAAATTGAAGAGGATATTTCTTGGAATGTTAGACGGACGAACCTTTGGTGTTACGTTTATGGCACTCATTTTAATTCCTCAATTAGTGATCATGAAGTCCACAATTAGAAGTAAACTAGTCCATTTCTTTCTTATTATAGTATCTTGTCTACTCGTAATGATGCCTTTCTTTTATTCGATGTTGAATGGTTTTTCCTATGAGACCGATAGATGGTACTTTATTCTAATTGCTCTTTTTCTGTATATGACTGGGGTCGTTTTGGATAAGGTCAAAGATTTACATATTGGAAATAGTCTATTAGCACTGGTGGTGTTCGTTCTATTAGGATATTTTTCATTCCATTATGAACAAACACTAAGTGAACAGCTCATCTTTGGAGCTATCATTCTCGTTCTTCTTGTCCTATATCCATACATGAAGCATGGGCTTATTATTAAACTACTGCTGCTTTTGGTAATTAGCGTGAATTTAATACTGAATGGTGTAGAGTATCGAGATACAATGGACTATTCTACCGACACTTTCTTTACAGAGGGAGAATATTTCGCTGATCATACAACAGAAGCGATTAATTACATAGAAAAGCAAGACTCAAGTTTCTACCGAGTAACGAAGAATTACACTTCTTTCTCTTCGAATGATCAATTGATTCAGGGATATAAGGGATTAAGTACGTATCATTCATTAGCGAATCCGGGATATCTGAAATTACTAGAAGAACATCAAGTTCGCATGTTTGGAGCGATGTTTAATCAGCCGGTAGGCTTTGATAATCGCTTATCACTTGAGGCTCTCTTTAATACGAAATACTACCTTGTGAAGGAAGATGACAACTTTGTTCCTTTTGGATATCAATTCCTTAAACAAGTCGAGGACGTTAAAATCTATGAGAACAAGTATGTTTTGCCGATGGCGGTTGGTTATCAAACGTATTTTGCTGAGGATGAATTCCAGTCTCTTGCAGCTCCTCTTAAAGATCAATCCCTTCTCGCTGGAGTAGGACTTTCGAAAGAGGAAGCAAGTAAACTACCAATTGATTTAGAAAAAGCAAGCCAGGAAGATTTGCACTATAGCAAAAAGTCAATTCCGATTGATGAGATGGAATTTACAAATGTTGATGTTAATCGTGTAAATGATACAGAAGCCATAATTACCGTTCATGAAGATGGCCAGATTCAACTACCGGTGAATTTGAATAAAAGTGGCGAGTATTTTCTGACGTATACGCAAGAAAGAGAGAATAAGAGAATAAGTAATTCCATGGTCGTGACCGATGAAAACGGATTATGGAAAAAAGCACTTGATCGCAGTCATCGGGTGTACCGTCCACAGGAAAACGTGGCTCTTAGTCTGTACTCTCATGATCAATTAGATGACATTACCCTACGTTTCACAGCAGATAACAGCTATCAATTAAAGGATGTATCGATTTATGTTCTGGATGAAGAGTACTATGTAGACCGTCTGAATGAATTACAAGAGAATGCTTTAGAAGACGTAGAGGTGACCAACAATACCGTTACAGGTTCACTATCTCTTCAGAATGATCAGATGATGTTCTTCGCCATTCCTTACGATGCAGGTTGGAAAGCTCAAGTTGATCAAAAGGACGTGCCTGTCTACTCGCTAAGTAATGGTTTTGTAGGAGTACCAGTGAAAAAAGGAACTCATACTGTCGAATTGAATTATGTTTCACCGTGGTTTTATCAAGGGTTAGGTATCTCGATCTTCTCGTTGCTGCTTTTTGTAGCTTATTCTATCCTGAGCAGAAGGAAGAAGAAGAATCGATTTGATGATAGTGAGGTAGTATCTTCAACGGAAAGTGGGATGAGAACGAATGGAACGCAGTAGTAATCTTATATCAATTGTTGCACCTGCCTTCAATGAAGGGAATGGACTAGTTCCATACTATAAAGAAATTAAAAAAAGATTAGATGAGACACTCTATACCTTTGAACTCATCTTCGTAAATGATGGAAGCAGTGATCGGACTTTAGAGGTACTGAAAGATTTGAAAGAGAAAGACGATCGAATTGGAATTATCAATTTCAGTCGAAATTTTGGTAAGGAAAATGCAGTGAAAGCTGGCCTGGATTATGCTAGAGGCGATGCTGTTGTTGTTATGGATGCTGACCTTGAACACCCACCACATGTTCTTGTTGAAATGCTAAATAAGTTTGAACAGGATTATGATGTTGTTTTTACAAGGGCTGTGGACCGGAAAGGGCAAAATTATTTGCGTAAAAAGCTATCAAGTTCGTTTTATAACGTCATTAACAATATAGCAGGCGACGGCATACAGTTTCGCACAGGGGATAAAGACTTTATTCTGTTGAGCAGGAAAGCAGTTAATGCCTTACTGGACCTAAATGAATATAATCGCTTTTCAAAAGGGTTGTTTAAGTGGATTGGTTTCAACAGTACGGAAGTTACGTTCGAACAGGGAGAACGACTTGAGGGAGAATCGAAGTGGAGTCTTAAGAAACTAGGGCATTATTCCATTGATGCCATTACATCTTTCTCGTTTGCGCCTTTAAGGTTTTCAAGCTACATGGGTATGATTGTTTCATCTATTTCATTCATTTACATGATCTATATTATTATCGATACAATTGTGAACGGTAGTTCTGTAGCAGGATTTCCGACCCTTGTGACACTTATTCTATTTCTAAGCGGAGTTATATTAATTTCGTTAGGCATTATGGGTGAATACCTTGCCCGGGTCTTTATTGAGGTTAAGAAAAGACCAATTTATATTATAGAGGAGTATCAACCAAGTGAGGAAGCTTACAGTAAAAGGGTTCATTCAGAAAGCAAATACTAAATTCATACGTTTTGGGATAGTAGGGGTAATGAACACGATTAATTTCTATTTAATCTATTATATCCTGCTTCTATTAAGTCTTTCGTACATGCCGTCTTACATTATCGCTTATGGACTGAGCATGATAGGCTCGTATTTTCTAAACACGTTCTTCGTTTACAAAAGCACTGTGTCCATTAAGAAATTCCTGCAATTTCCGCTGGTGTATGTTGTGCAATTCTTAATAAATCTAGTAGCCATTTATGTGTGTGTTGAATTACTTGGAATAAGAGAAGAGCTAGCTCCTTTTCTTTTCTTACCAATTACAGTTCTGATTACATTCACATTAACGAAATTCATTATAGAGCCTAAAAGTACGGAAGTGAATCAATAAAAAGTGTCTGAGTTCTTGTAGTATAAGAGCTCAGGTTTTTTGTATATAAGGAGTGTGCGAAAAAAGTTTAATACCTAGTTAGGGGATGGACTTGTTTATCGTTCTTTAATCAGCAGGCAAATCTATTTAAACAAACGTTTGATTAATCAACGTAGACACTATAGGAAAAACTGATAGAATAAATGTCGGAAACGGATCGTTATGATTAGGGTTAATCTACTGGTTATAATAGAATGAGATTTTGTTCTAAGGAGGAAAAGCATGAAGCAGCACGATAAAACGCCTGAGGATGACCCAAGGTATCGCGTGGCGAACAGGGAAGCTTTACTGGGCGTTGGACTTGTTATTATAAATTTTATACTCTGGTACGGATTCGCTTATGGGATCGGTTCCAAGCCAGTTGATGAATACAGCTATGTATGGGGACTGCCAGCGTGGTTTTTTTATAGTTGCATCCTTGGCACGGTGATCGTGATTTCGCTCGTTATTTTAGCGGTTGTCTTCTTGTTTAAAGAAGTGCCGTTCGATGAGGAGGGTGACGAATGAATTGGGAGGTTGTAATTCCGCTCATTCTTTTTCTTGTTTCCATCTTCGTAATTGGTTTTTATGCCTCAACCCATTTGAAATCCACATCGAACTTTTTGCAGGAATATTTTCTAGGGAGTCGTCAGCTTGGCGGGTTCATTCTAGCGATGACGATGATTTCAACATACGGAAGTGCAAGTAGTTTTATAGGTGGTCCTGGCGTTGCTTATACGATGGGGCTAGGCTGGGTGTTGCTCTCGATGACGCAGCTTGCGACCGGTTATTTTGTTCTATCCGTTCTTGGTAAAAAGTTTGCGATCATGGCTCGGAGAATACGTGCGGTGACGCTAATTGATTTCTTAAAGGCACGCTATGAAAGCAAAGGCGTTGTGTTTTTATCAGCGCTTAGCATTATTATCTTTCTTTTCTCAGCAATGGCAGCGCAATGGATTGGCGGTGCGAGGCTGATTGAGTCGTTAACAGGGTTATCGTATATCGGTGCGCTGTTCATTTTTGCCGTATCAGTGCTCGTTTATGTAATCATTGGCGGTTTCCGCGCAGTTGCGATTACAGATACCGTGCAAGGCGTGGTCATGTTAGTTGGAACGCTTGTGATTCTTGGAGGAACAGTGATAGCAGGAGGTGGGGTCGGGAATATTGTTTCTACTCTTGGTGCGGAGAATCCAGGGTTAATCTCACCATTTGGTGCCGACCAATCGCTCACACCGCTGTATGTTTCCTCGTTCTGGATTCTAGTTGGTGTAGGGGTTGTTGGACTGCCTCAGGTTGCTGTTCGTGCAATGTCTTATAAAAGCTCTAAAGGTATGCACCGCGCGCTTATTATCGGAACGATTGTTGTTGGTGTAATCATGCTTGGTATGCATTTAACTGGCGTGTTCGGAAGAGCGGTGCTACCTGGGATTGAAGTCGGGGATACCGTCATGCCAAAGCTCGCGATGGAAGTATTGCCTGCTTGGCTCGCTGGGATCGTACTTGCGGCACCAATGGCTGCAATTATGTCGACAGTGGATTCTCTGTTATTGCTTGTAAGTTCAGCCGTTGTGAAAGATATTTACTTGAATTATGTGAAACCTGATGCGAGTGATCAAACGATCAAGCGATTTAGCATCGGAGTAACAACTGTACTTGGCGTACTTGTTTTTGCGATGGCAGTGAATCCACCAGAGCTCTTAATCTGGTTGAATCTCTTCTCATTCGGGGGATTAGAAGCCGCGTTTATCTGGCCTGTTGTGATGGGGCTTTATTGGAAGAAAGGTAACGCGAGCGGTGCGATGGCATCGATTCTAGTAGGAGTTGGGAGTTATATCGGATTTAATACGTTTATGCCGAATGCGTTTGGAATGCATACGGTTGTGTTGCCGGTCGTACTTTCGTTTTTGAGTTATGTGAGCGTGAGCTTAATGACGGGTAGAAAGCATGCGGTAGTGCAGGAAGCGGTGCTTTTGAGGTTGTGGAAGGTGTGATGGTGCCTGTGGTCAAGCCCCCTAAATATGGACACAGTCAAAATCCGAAATTTTAACTCGCTTTTTTATAGTTTTTATAGAACGCTGACGGTGAAGCGAATCCAAGTTTTTGTTGGATTCGCTTTGTGTTGTAATAACGAATATAAGATAAGCTGTTTTTTCGAAACGTGACACCACTAATAATGGGGTAGAAACATGGGAATTCCACTTTAAGTTGAGAGAAAAAGCTCTCTATAACGGCATTATCCCAACAGTTGGCCTTACGAGACATACTTGGAGTGAATCCAAGCTTTTCACTTAATTGATTGTAACGTAAAGAACGATAAACACTGCCCTGATCACTATGAAGAAGAATGCCTGTTAAGCTTTTGAGTTTTCGTTTCTTTTGCGCTTCCTTCAATGTCGCTTCAATTAAATCCTGGTTTGGGCTATCACTTAATTGAAAAGCAATGATTTCGCGATTAAAAAGGTCCATGATCGTTGAGATATACCATTTCTTCTCCTCAATGACCAGTTCTGTCATGTCCGTTACCCATTTTTGATTTGGATGCAGCGCCTCAAACTGGCGTTTTAATAGGTTTTCATAAACGTATCCCCCTGCTAGGGCCTTCACTTGTTTCGTAGCCTTCTTTTGACGGACGGTGGCCTTCAGATTAGCTTCACGCATTAAACGAGCCACTTTCTTATGATTCACGATTCTACCTTTACCTCTTGTTTTCATATGTTTGGCAATGCGCTTGGCACCATACGTGCCACGACGAATGGCATAAATCCGTTTAATACGAGTGAGAAGTGTTTTATCCGAATCGTCGGCGACCTTTTTCGGTCGCTTCAAAGAAGCGTAGTAACCA
>NZ_JAFKOI010000089.1 GCF_017303315.1 Bacillus sp. NTK071 | reverse complement strand
AGTTGAGGTAAGCATCCCATTCCAAGAGGAGCTCCAAAAGCAGGATCCAATCATTAATCTGAGCGTCCGTCTTAAAGTGTCCACTCCTGCTCGTTTTTAGGATCTTCCTTCCCTCTGAAGAATGAACCATCACCAGCATTAATAGGAGCACACCCCTGTATTCTTTGCCCATAAGCTTGCCGACTATGATGCCCTTGGTGAATCCTTTGCAGGGGGGCATGCTTTCGTCGGACTGCCTCTTAAATTGCTTGGAGTACAGTGCAGA
>NZ_JAFKOI010000088.1 GCF_017303315.1 Bacillus sp. NTK071 | reverse complement strand
AGCCGTGGACATATTTCGGCGTGACGGCGGCATCGTCGATCACGGCGCCCGCGGCCTTGGCCCCGGCCTTGGCCGCCTGTCCGGCGATGTCGTCGATCTGGGCCGCGGCCACCTTGGCGATGCCCGCCACGTCATCGAGTAGCGCCAGAAGTCCGCTCATATCCGCCCCGTTCTTGGTCTGCGGCCAAGGTAGGGGGAAGCGGGGTCCTGTCAAGCGCGCGGCTCGACCTGCGGGGCGCGCAATGCTAGATCCCGACCACCCAAG
>NZ_JAFKOI010000087.1 GCF_017303315.1 Bacillus sp. NTK071 | reverse complement strand
AATAGATGTAGCGATAAAGCTGCGTATCGTCGAAGCCGTAATGGACATCGTGACGCTCGGGCGCGTCGGGATGGGTCCACGTCCCTGCCGGATCGAACAGCACCCGCTGGCTGGGCGCATTGATCATCAGCGCCGCGTGCTCGCCCTGACCGCCATCGTGCTTGATGACGTTGAACAGCACGATCTCGGCCGGGCCGTCATGCTGGTAGCGGGCGGCGATCACATCGGCTTCGGGCGCCCAGACGGTGGGCTTGGTCGTACAGGC
>NZ_JAFKOI010000086.1 GCF_017303315.1 Bacillus sp. NTK071 | reverse complement strand
CGCAGGAAAAAGGGCGGCCCTTCCGGACCGCCCCTTCCCTGTCGTCTTCAGGCAGATCAGTCCCTGGGGCCGATCATGTCTTCGGGGCGGACGATGCGGTCGAAGGTCTCGCCATCGACATAGCCGAGCGCGATGGCTTCTTCGCGCAGCGTGGTGCCGTTCTTGTGCGCGGTCTTGGCGACCTTGGTGGCCGCGTCGTAGCCGATGGTCGGCGCCAGCGCGGTCACCAGCATCAGCGATTCCTTCATCAGCTTCTCAATCCGCG
>NZ_JAFKOI010000085.1 GCF_017303315.1 Bacillus sp. NTK071 | reverse complement strand
GCACACCCGGATGGTCTTCAGGACAAGTTCCCGCAAACTGCAGCAACGGGTGACGGTCCGGATATCGTGTTCTGGGCGCACGACCGTTTTGGTGGCTACGCTGAAGCGGGTCTGCTGGCTGAGATCAAACCTTCGCAAAAAATCAAAGACGGCATCGTCGATTTTGCATGGGATGCGGTGAAATACGATGGCAAATACATCGGCTATCCAATCGCCGTTGAGTCTTTGTCTCTCATCTACAACAAAGATTTAGTGCCAGATCGGA
>NZ_JAFKOI010000084.1 GCF_017303315.1 Bacillus sp. NTK071 | reverse complement strand
CGGGCCATCAGGGTCAGAAGTTTGGGCGCTGGGGCTTAGCGTCGGGCGATTGTGCTCATCCCCATCACCCGCGCCCGCGCGCGAGGATCGGCATCGAACAAAGCCGCCAGTTGCTCGGTCATCGCACCCGCCAGCTGCTCGACATCGGTGATCGTCACCGCACGCTCGTAATAGCGGGTCACGTCATGGCCGATACCGATGGCCAGCAACTCCACCGCCTTGCGCTTTTCCACCATGGCGATCACGTCGCGCAGGTGTTTTTCGA
>NZ_JAFKOI010000083.1 GCF_017303315.1 Bacillus sp. NTK071 | reverse complement strand
ATTGAGGTGAATTTTATTTAATGTTAACTCTGTTTGAGTGAACAAAAGTTAAGTGCGGACGCTTTTTAAACAGAATGGGGGTTAAAAAGAGGCGTTTTGGCACCTCTTTCTTGTTAAGACAGTTTATCGAACGTGGTCAAAGGTGACATGCAGTCGGTCACAAACGTGGCGAGCGAAACCGCTACCGGCTTCATTGTAGATATTGAAAGCCGCGTCGGCGCCGTTATTGAGCAGTTCATCCATTTGGTCCTGATAAGCGGCAATC
>NZ_JAFKOI010000082.1 GCF_017303315.1 Bacillus sp. NTK071 | reverse complement strand
GATGCGGGCGGTTCGGGATCAGGTTTCGCGGGCGTGGATTGCTTTGAGCCCGTCGCGATAGGTCGGATGGTTGAGCGCGAGCTTCAGCTCGGGCCCGATCCGGCACGAGCGCAGGCGTTTGTTGTCGGCCCAGAAGCTGCGCGCCATGGGCGAGAGCGTGGCCTCTTCGAACGGGATCTCTGGCGGCGGGTCCATGCCGAGAAGGGAGGCGGCGAAGGCGATGACATCGGCATTGGGCGCGGGTTCGTCGTCCGAGACGATGAGC
>NZ_JAFKOI010000081.1 GCF_017303315.1 Bacillus sp. NTK071 | reverse complement strand
AACACATTCATGCCGATGGGTGGGGTAATCATGCCGATCTCGATCACCATCACCGTCAGCACGCCCCACCAGATCGGATCGTAGCCATAGCTGAGGATCAGCGGAAAGACGAAGGGGATGGTGATGACCATCGACGAGATGGTCTCGAAGATCGAGCCGAGGATCAGATACATCACCATCAGCAGCATGATCACCCAGATGCCGGGCAGGCCGGTATCCTGAATGCCGCCGACGATCATCCGGGGCAGGCCCGAGATCGTCACCGC
>NZ_JAFKOI010000080.1 GCF_017303315.1 Bacillus sp. NTK071 | reverse complement strand
GATCCGCACGGCGGTGGCGATGGACATGCTGGGTGTCGACTGGACCTTCGTGTCGGGCATGTCGGGCGACACGCCGCTGGAAGCCGCCCGCCAGCGCGGCGAGATCGACGGCTACCCGGTGACGGCGGCCTATTATCTCAGCACGCTGGCGCCGGGCCCGGTGGCCGAGGGCACGGACATTCCGCTGTTCTATTTCACCGCGCCGAACGAGGACGGCACCGGCCTGTCGGTCGATCCCACGCTTGAGGGGATGCTCCCCTTCGACC
>NZ_JAFKOI010000007.1 GCF_017303315.1 Bacillus sp. NTK071 | reverse complement strand
GGTCACACCCGTTCCCATGCCGAACACGGAAGTTAAGCTCTTCAGCGCCGATGGTAGTTGGGGGATCTCCCCCTGCAAGAGTAGGACGTCGCTGGGCAAATAAAGAAGTCAGAGATCAAATGGTCTCTGGCTTTTTTGTATGGTTTAAAGTTCTTTTACACCATGAATAAACAAGAGAAACATCTTCGAAAGCTTCGTAGGGGTGGGAGAAGTAAGAAATTCGAGGAAGCAAGTGATGTCAGACCGGAGTGGATATTCGAGAGATCCATGAGGATCTGGCATCGCGCAGCTGACGAAGAATTTCGCCGCTTATCGCGCCCCGTGTGAGAACACGGAAGTTAAGCTCGCGCGCCGATGGTAGTTGGGGGATCTCCCCCTGCAAGAGTAGGACGTCGCTGGGCAATGATGAGAAGTCAGAGATCAAATGGTCTCTGGCTTTTTTTGTGTGGTATTAACGAGAAAGGATTTTAACTAACAAACGCTGCTTCAGAACAGAATCGCGGATATAATCTCATATTCGCGGATAAAATGGTGGAAATCGCGGATAAAATTCGATTTTCGCGGATATGTCGAAAAGATCGCGGATAAACCCGAAATATAGGCGAAAAACAGGCTTCAGTGGAGCATTTAATAGAGAAAATCCCATCAAAACTCTTCCAAACAGTAAAAAGCAGGCATCTCCTTTTAGAATTCTATCTATAGGGTAATAAAATGAAGAACACATTATAACTGTTAACAGTAACTCTAGGAGATTACAATAAATGTTGAGGTGAAGGCTATGAGTGATACTGTGATTGTTTGGTTTCGTCGTGATTTTCGATTAAATGACCATACAGCACTTCAGAAAGCAGTAGAATACTGTGCAGAACATAATAAAAAATGGATGGGGCTCTTCCAATTAGACCCTCATTTCACAAAGGAAATAGATTTGCATCATGATTACTTTTTTCAAACAGTTGCTGAGTTTCAGCAGCGCTGTACTGAAGAAGATATCCCTTTCCAAATCATAAGTGGTGAGGCAATTGATGTATTTAATAAAGTGACGAAGAAATTAAACGTGGATGCCGTTTTTTACAATAAAGATGAAGCTGGTTATGGTAAGAAACGGGATAAAGAAGTGTCAGATTGGCTCAAAGAAAAGGACATTAAAGTGAAAGCTTTTCATGATTACTATCTTCATGGTGCTACTGAAATTAGAACGAAAACAGATAATACCATGTATCAGGTGTTTACTCCTTATTATAAACAGTGGAGATCCGTACAGAAACCTTCAGTTATTGACACGGATCTTAAAGAAGTAAAAAAACACAGTGAAAAACGTAAAAAATCAATTGATGCTGAATCCGACAAGGAATTTGAGAAAGTATTAAAAGAATGTAATCAAACTTGGAAAGCACTTGGAGAAAAGAGTGCATTGAAACGAGCGAAGCGCTTTGTGAAAGAGAGAATGATTGATTATGAGGAAAATCGTGACTTGCCTTATATTGTTGGTACAAGCAAACTGTCACCCTATTTAAAAACAGGTTGCCTATCTGTTCGAACGCTTTATCATATGGTAGCTGAACATGATAGCCAAGGAGCAGAAACATATATACAAGAAATTGCTTGGCGTGATTTTTATGGTATGGTGCATGCTGAATTTCCAGAGTTTCGCGATAAAGAGTATCAGTCTAAATATCGTGATATTCCATGGAATGATGATGAAGAGCGGTTACAGAAATGGAAAGAAGGAAAAACAGGTTTTCCTATTGTAGATGCCGGAATGAGACAATTAAATAAGGAAGGCTGGATGCATAATAGACTTCGTATGATAACAGCTTCTTTTTTAACGAAAGATTATTTAATTGATTGGCGGCATGGAGAACGATATTTTGAACAAAAACTAATTGACTATGATGAATCATCAAATACAGGAGGTTGGCAATGGGCGTCTTCAACAGGAACTGATGCGGCCCCTTATTTCCGAGTTTTTAATCCGACTACACAAGCTGAACGGTTTGATCCTGATGGAAGTTATATAAAAAAATACGTCGAGGAATTAAAGAATGTACCTAAGAAATATATTCATTACCCGTCGGAAATGAGTGAAGAAGAACAAAAAGATAGCAATTGTATTTTAGGCAAAGATTATCCCCTACCTACCGTCAATCATAAAGAACAGCGACAAAAAGTATTGAGTGTTTATAAAGAGAGAACCTAAAAGGTCAGGTGCTGATGCACCTGACCTTTATCTATGGATAAGTCAAGATGATCTGCGCATGCTATATGAAAGAGAATTTAAGTTCGGAGTTGATTGATGTGAAATGGTTTAAGAGAAGTGCTTCTAAACAACCATCTACATTTGAAGAAATGGTCATTGACCTTAAACAATCAATCGATTTTGTATCGTATGAGAATAAAGCAAGTGAACAGCCATATCGTCTGATTTATTTTGCTTCTCTTATCGACCCGGAACAGCTGCATCGAGATGTGCTTCCTGTAATAAAAGATTGCAGAAAGAAAACTTTAGAAGAATTAAAAGGATTAATTCCTATTGAAAATATCGAGATTTCCTCTAAGCTGTCACTTATTCAAGAACGACTGCTTGAAGGGTATGTAGCAATTCAGTTTTCAAAAGGCTCAAGTGTACTTCTTGTAAATATCAGTCTTAGAAAATCAAGAGATTTGTCAGCTCCTGAAATAGAATTTAGTGTGATGGGACCTAAGGAAGGCCTTATTGAAGATCTTAATACGAATATGAATTTAATTAGAAGAAGAATTCCTCATCCGAAGCTTCGAATGAAGGAAATTACAATTGGATCTATTACTAAAACAAAGGTTGTTGTTGCGTTTATTGAAGGAATTGCTAGTGAGCAAAATATTAATACGGTTATGCAACGATTAGAGGATCTCGATTTTGATGTGGTCATGGATTCTTCATTTATTGGTCAGATGTTAGAAGATAATTCATTTTCTGTGTTTCCACAGATGATTGATACAGAAAGAACAGACCGTATTACAGGTCATTTGAATTTCGGTGCATTTGTTATTTTGACGGAGGGTTCTTCTAATGCATTAATTGGGCCAATTAACTTTGGACAGTTATTAGTATCTTTTGAGGATTATTATCTTGGCTGGAATCTTGCTTCTTTTTTCCGTGTTATACGCATGGTCGCTATCCTCGCGTCTATTATCGCAACCCCACTTTATGTTGCTGTGTTGACTTATCATTATGAGCTGTTTCCATCTAAGCTACTGGCTACTTTAATTTCTTCAAGAAGTGACATTCCTTTTGCACCTGTAATCGAAGTTTTCTTTCTGGAGGTTACCATTGATTTACTGCGAGAAGCCGGAGCAAGAATGCCCTCTAAAGTTGGTCAGACGTTAGGTATTGTAGGAGGTATTGTGATAGGTACAGCAGCAGTTGAGGCTTCACTTACAAGTAATATCTTACTTATTCTAGTAGCGCTATCAGCGCTTGCGTCTTTTACAACACCTGTGTACCGAATGACAAATACAATACGATTTCTGCGCTATCCGTTGATTGTCTTTGCACAGTTTCTTGGTCTTATTGGGGTAGCATTCTTTGGCTTATTCGTTTTAACACACTTAATAAAACTCACATCCTTTGGAAGCCCCTATCTTGCACCACTTTATCCTCCAAGAGTGAAAGATTGGTATGACTCTTTTTTTCGAATGCCATATGTTTTGCAAAAGAATAGACCTCAATTCTTCCGAGGTAATAATCAGAGGCGTTTTCAAGATAAGAAGAAACAGCGAAAGCATGCGTTGGATTTTGATGAGCAGTAGAGGGTGAATTCTATGGAAGAGAATAAGCGAAATAGTCTTCTCATTTCTCCTTTCCTTATTATGTTCGTTATTCATAGTAACCAAATTGGTGTGGGAATCCTTGGGTTTCCAAGATATATTGCAGCATTTGCAGGAAATGATTCTTGGATCGTGGTTCTGATCACCGGAGCAGTGTTTCACATTTTTATATGGATGATGTATCGGATTTTGAGTGACGGGACATTTGATATTATTGATCTCCATAATAAGTGGTTTGGTAAATGGATTGGGTCTATTCTAAATTGTGCTCTGTTGCTGTATTTGTTGTTAGGGGCTACAGTGATTCTACGAACTTTCGTTGAAGTCATTCAAGCTTGGATGTTCCCAGAACTAGCAACCTGGATTCCTGCGGCAATGTATCTCTTTTTAACATATTACGTACTTGCTGGAGGTTTTCGAACAGTTACTGGGATATGTTTCTTTGGCGTCATTATTCCAATTTGGCTTGCATTTACAACCATATCTCCAGCAAAACTCTCTTCATATTCTAACCTTCTTCCCATTTTGGATCACTCGATAATGGATTTTGTACAGGGTACGAAGCAAATGACGTTAAGTTTTCTTGGAGCTGAGATTTTATTACTGGCATATCCATTTTTAAAGAATCCAAATAATTCAAGAATATGGGCTCACATGGGTATTGCATTAACTACCATTCTTTACTCACTTGTAATGGTTGTGTCACTAGCTTTCTATAGTAGTGGACAACTGCAACAATCGATTTGGTCTACTCTCATTGCATGGAAAGTAGTTGAACTGCCTTTTTTAGAACGGTTTGAATATTTAGGAATTACGTTTTGGTGTTTCGTTGTATTTCCAAACATCTGCCTAAATGTATGGGGGGCAAGTCGAATAGGGAAAAAAGTATTTTATGTAAAGCAAAAATATTTTGCACTTATTCTAATCACAATTGTTTTCATAGTCTGTATATTGATGACTAATCGTGAACAAATCGACTATTTAAATACACTAGCTTCGAAAATTGGGTCTTATTTCTACTACTTCTATCTTCCGTTTATTTTCCTATATAGTACGATTTGGAGGAGAGTGAAAAAACGAAAATGAAGTATATCATTAGTTTGATAGTGCTATCTATGTCACTGACCGGTTGTGTAAACGAAGAGATCATTGATCAGATTCCGATTCTTTTTATTGTAGGTTATGATAAAGGAGAAGAAGATAAGGTGAAAGGAACGATTTCCCTCCAAACGTTTGATCCAAATCAGGAAGTAGATACACAATCTTTTCAAGCAGAAGCTTATACGAGCAAGGGACTTCGAAATCAATTAAGCGGATTGCCAAAACCTATCTCAATCGGCAAGATGGCAGTTATTTTGTTCGGTGAGGATATGGCTGAAGAAGGGATCATTAATATGCTTGATAGTTTTATTAGAGATCCTGCAGCTGGGCGTTTAACTTATGTGGCTGTAGTAGAAGGTAGTTCAGGTGACTTAATAAAAAATGAATTTCAGTATTTACAGGGAATCGGTCCATTTCTACAGAACTTAATAAAACAAGCAGTTGACCAAGGTAATATGCCAGAAAATAACCTTCATTTATTCGATTATAAGTATCATGGAGAAGGCATGGATGCTGTTGTACCGCTACTTAGTCAGAAGAAATCAGAAGTCAAAATATCAGGACTTGCTCTTTTGGATGATGATAAGATGGTCGGTAAACTAGACCTAGACGAAATGTTTATGTTTGCCCTTATTCAAAAAAGCTCTAAAACGGGCCTATATGAGTTAGCTCTTCCAGATGGTAATTACGCAAATTTACAAAATGTAAAATCAAAGGTTAAGTATAAGGTGAACAATGCAAACACTGCACCTTCAGTTGAGATAATAGTTGAACTAAATGGTAATATTGTTGAATACACTGGTGAAGAACTAACCAAAGGAGTAAAAGCTCAAATAGCAGAAACGATGGAGAAAAAGATTGAAGATAACGGTCTTAGCATGGTTAAGAAGTTCCAAGAGTTAGAGATTGATCCATTAGCCATAGGTGATCATGCTAGGAGTCAAACGAGAAACTTTAATTTCTCCAAATGGTATGATTTCTATCCGAATGTTCCGATTAAAATGAATGCTAAGGTTAATATAGGAGAGTCAGGTATTATTGATTAACGAAAGGTGTTGAAGAATCATGATCCAATCCGCCCATCTCTTGAATAGTAGTAACCCGCCCAAAAAATCGATTTGATTTTATAGGCGGGTTTTTTCGTGGTCCTTTACTCAGATAATATGGTAGAGGGGTTGAATAATATGGTAATTCTAGATGGTTA
Source organism: Bacillus sp. NTK071 (assembly GCF_017303315.1). Taxonomy (GTDB): domain Bacteria; phylum Bacillota; class Bacilli; order Bacillales; family Guptibacillaceae; genus Guptibacillus. The sequence goes on along the minus strand of NZ_JAFKOI010000007.1, from coordinate 191,353 downwards.
CAGTTTAACAATAGACTCATTAAAATCTATTCTCTATGACGGTATGAAAGCGGTTTGTGCTAATGATAGTTTACGTCGTGTTGATGAGAGTAGAAGAGCCGTTGAAAAAATTGTCCAGAATGGGGACATCGTTTATGGGATTACAACTGGGTTCGGAAAGCTAAGCGATGTTCGAATAAATCCAGCGGATGTCGACCAGCTTCAACTTAATCTTATTCATTCCCATGCGTGTGGTATTGGCGATCCTTTTCCACCAATTGTCGCAAAGGCGATGTTAATTTTACGAGCAAATGCTCTATTAAAAGGTTTTTCAGGGATTCGACGAGAGGTCATTGAGCGTCTAATATTTTATGCAAATGAAGAAATACTTCCGATTGTTCCGCAACAGGGATCACTTGGAGCAAGCGGCGATCTAGCGCCACTCGCTCATCTTGTTCTTCCATTGCTTGGTGAAGGGGAAGTTACCTATATAGGAAAACGCACGAGTGCGCAATCGGTATTACAGTCTCTAGGTATAAAGCCTTTAAAGCTTACTGCAAAAGAAGGATTGGCTCTCATTAATGGAACACAGGCTATGTCAGCAATGGGGATAGTAACGTACATGGAAGCGGAGAAACTCGCTCTTGAAGCAGATGGAATAGCTGCACTAACAATGGAAGGGTTAAGAGGGATAAGAACAGCGTTTGATGAGGATATTCACATCGCTCGGGGATATCCACAGCAGTGTGAAGTAGCTACTCGAATGAGAGGATTACTTAGTGGAAGTAAGTTAGTAACGAATCAGGGTGAACTTCGAGTTCAGGATGCATACTCACTCAGATGTATCCCACAGGTACACGGGGCATCGTGGCAAGCGCTTGATTATGTGAAAGAGAAATTAGAAATCGAGATAAATGCAGCCACTGATAACCCGTTGATATTTAATGGTGGGGCGAAAGTGATATCAGGTGGGAATTTCCATGGCCAACCGATTGCGTTAGCGATGGATTTCTTATCAATTGCTATGGCGGAGTTTGGGAGTATAGCTGAACGACGTATTGAACGACTTGTTAATCCCCAGCTTAATGATTTACCACCTTTTCTAAGTCCAGAGCCAGGACTCCAATCAGGGGCAATGATTATGCAATATGTTGCAGCATCACTCGTATCAGAAAATAAAACGTTAGCACATCCTGCTTCTGTGGATTCTATACCATCATCTGCGAACCAGGAAGATCACGTTAGTATGGGAACAATCGGATCCCGGCATGCTTGGCAAATTACGCGTAATGTACGGAGTGTACTCGCTATCGAAGCTATTTGTGCAATGCAAGCGATTGATTATCGTGGAAGTGAAAAGCTTGCCCCAGCTACAAAAGAAATTTATAGTGCTAGTAGAAAAATAGTACCTTCCATTGATAAGGATCGTATTTTTTCTTATGATATTGAACGGTTTACGGAATGGTTACGGACTGATCATCAAATTGAAACGATTGTAAGGATGGAGAAATAGCCTTTCTATATACGTATATCAAAATGAAATAAGATACGAACAATGATATAGTAGATGAAATAGATGAAAAAAGCAGGGGGATTTGCAGTGAACGAAAAAGAAGTAGAAATTCTTGAGATTCTAGAAGAAAATGCACGTGTACCGATGGAAGTACTAGCAGACATGGTTGATCTATCAGTTGATCAAGTTGAGAAGATCATTAAGTCTCTTGAAGAACAAGATATTATCTTAAGTTATTCTTCAGTTATTAACTGGGATAAAACTGCTGGAAAAGATGGCGTTGCTGCAATGATTGATGTGAAGGTGACACCAAAGCGCGAAGTAGGCTTTGATGAAATTGCAGAGCGTATCTATCGTTTCCCTGAGGTTAAGGCAGTTTACCTAATGTCAGGCGCATTTGATTTATCTGTTCAAATCGAAGGCAAAACAATGAAAGAAGTGGCTTTCTTTGTTTCAAATAAGCTATCAACGCTTGATTCCGTTCTTTCAACAACGACACATTTCTTACTGAAGAAGTACAAACATGACGGAGTGATTTTTGAACCGGAACAGAAAGATAAACGGATTGTGGTGTCGCCATGAAGCAAGTTCAGCAACAGTATCTTTCCAAAACTGCTTCTAAATTAAAGCCTTCAGGAATTAGAAAGTTCTTTGATCTTGCATCACAGATGGAAAATGTGATCTCACTGGGCGTTGGAGAGCCAGACTTTGTCACACCTTGGAATGTATGTGAAGCGGGATATGCATCACTTGAGAGCGGTTATACAGCTTACACAGCAAATGCAGGGCTAATTGAACTTCGGGAAGAAATCTCTTCTTATTTATCTGATCAGTTTTCCCTGTCTTATTCTGCTGAGTCCCAGATCATTCTAACCGTTGGTGCAAGTCAGGCAATTGACCTTGCATTTCGCTCAATCATCGATCCTGGAGATGAAGTGATTATTGTTGAACCTGGGTTTGTCGCTTATGCGCCAGCTGTAACGCTTGCTGGTGGTATACCAGTTTCATTAGAGACGAGAGCAGAGGATGAATTTAAGCTTACACGTAAAAGCCTTGAGAAGACAATTACGAAACGAACGAAAGCCATTCTACTATGCTTTCCAAGTAATCCGACTGGAGCAACAATGTCGAAAGAAGAATTACAAAGCGTAACTGACGTCATAGAGAAGCATGATCTCTTAGTTTTATCTGATGAGATTTATGCGGAATTGACCTATGATCAGACACACTATAGTATTGCGCGATTAGATGGAATGAAAGAGAGAACGATTTTAATATCAGGTTTCTCAAAAGCATTCGCGATGACAGGCTGGCGCCTGGGGTATGTAACTGGCCCTGAAGAGATTATAGCGGCAATGCTCAAAATTCACCAATACACGATGATGTGTGCACCAACAATTGCACAACACGGTGCACTTGAGGCACTTCGAAACGGTCGAGATGATCTCGATAAAATGAAGAAGAGCTATCGACAACGGAGAAATTATTTAGTAAAAGCTTTTAATCATATTGGGTTGTCCTGTCGTATGCCTGGAGGAGCTTTCTATGCATTTCCTTCCATTCAATCGACAGGGATGACGTCAGATGAGTTTGCTGAGAAGCTGCTTGAAGAAGAACGGGTGGCTGTAGTACCTGGTCATGTGTTTGGGGCAGGTGGAGAAGGATATATTCGTTGTTCATATGCGACTTCAATTGAAGCACTTCAAGAAGCAGTGAATCGAATTGGAGCATTTGTTGAGCGTCATAAAGAGGGATAATAGAAGAAATAACGGCGTCCAAATTTGGACGCCGTGTTCCTATTAGTAAGGTGTAGAATCATCCTCTTTCGTCATTTTTGAAGACGTGTTACTAGAAATCAATTGACGGAGCAGTTCATTTTGCTCTTGATCAGCTGCATTTTTTCGTTTCATATACCCCATTGCTTTAAACATAAATACGATGGTTAGAACGATAATGAATAAAGCAATTGCGAAATATAAGATTCCAAAAAGACTAAACATCATGCCGAAGCCGTCCATTCCCATTCCTTGATTAGTAGACATTATGATCACCTCTTTTTATTAACTATTGCTTTTTTACCACTATATTCTTTGCGTGAAACGTAAATTTGATGCTTATCTTTTAAGCTACGTTAGCTTCCATTGTTGTTCTAGAAATTATGTAAAATCCATTTATATAAAGAGGTTAGATTTACCGGCTGCTTTTCTAAGCAGGCATGTTATGATATTATTATCAGGTTGGAGAGTTCGTAATTCCCTCCTCTCGTAAAACAAAACTAGGGACCGTGAAAAACTGTTACCCCTATTCTCTGAATGAGAAGGGCTTTTTCATGCGTCTCCCTTACTGAATAAAGAAGGGGGCTTTTTTTATGTCTTATATGATTCCAAAGAAAGTAGAAATACTTGGAGAAGATATTCAGAAAAGCGAATTAAAATATCATAATAAACGAGTAGCCGTTACAAAAGAATTTACTTTTGACGCAGCTCATCATCTTCATTGCTATGAAGGCAAGTGTAAGAGCATGCATGGACATACGTATAAGGTTGTCATTACAATTAGCGGATTTGTAAATGAGATCGGCATATCCGTTGATTTTGGTGAAATTAAAACGCTGTTTAAAGAAGTGATTGATTCAAAACTCGATCATCATTATTTAAATGAAGTGCTTCCAAATATGAACACGACAGCTGAGAACATGATTGTTTGGATGTGGGAGCAGTTAGATCAGGCTCTAATCGAACGTAACATGAAGGATAATGGTCAGCGCCTTGAAGAACTCGTTCTCTATGAAACACCAACAAGCTACGCAACGCTGAAGCGGGAATGGATGGAAGACAATGAATAAATGGGTACTGCCAGAACGATCAGAGTATATGAAATGGGAATTACCAATGGTCGAGGTGTTTGAAACAGTAGAAGGAGAGGGAACGCGCGCTGGTTTTCCAACTGTATTTGTGCGCGTCTTCCACTGTAACTTGCGCTGTAGCTGGTGCGATACGCCGTATAGCTATGCACCGGATAAGGCAGAGTACACAGGAACAATTGAAGCGATCATAGACCAGATTAAGCAATATAAGAGTCGACATATATGTTTCACAGGCGGGGAGCCCTTAATTCATCGTGAGAAATCAATGGCGTTGATTCAGGCTATGGTTGATCTTTCGCATATTGAAGATATTCATATCGAAACGAACGGGGCTATTGACCTGGCACCATATGAAGCTGTGCGAAATGAAGATAGAGAGTGGCAGGGAAAGGTTCGTTTTGTAATGGATTATAAGTTGCCAGACTCAGGTGAACAGCATCGAATGCTTCATGAGAACTTTGGTTTGCTTGATACACAAGATGAAATTAAATTTGTTATTGGCTCAGATGAAGATTTCACTGTTGCCTCAAACGTTGTCGCTAAGCATCATGACAAAGGTCAGGTTCTCTATAGTCCCGTGTGGGAAACGATGCCGCCACATAAGCTTGTGGATAAAATACTTGAAGCTGGCTTAAGTAAAGTAAAGCTTAGTATGCAGCTTCATAAAATCATCTGGGATCCTAATAAAAGAGGTGTGTAACGTGAGTAAAAAAGCAGTTATCGTGTTGAGCGGTGGATTGGATAGCACAACATGCATGGGAATGGCGAAAGAAAAAGGTTATGAGCTCTACCCCATTACGTTTCATTACGGACAGAAGCATAACCGAGAAGTTGAACAGGCGAAGAAGGTAGCAGAGTACTACGATGCACCAGATCATCGTATCGTAAACATTAGTTTCCTCAATCAAATTGGGGGCAGTGCATTAACCGATGATTCAATCGATGTTCCGAGTGATATGGATGAAGATGAAATTCCAGTAACGTATGTCCCTGCTCGTAATATGATTTTTCTCTCGCTTGCGTCTGCGTATGCTGAGGTTATTGGCGCAGAAGCGATCTATATTGGTGTTTCGGCTGTCGATTACAGTGGGTATCCGGATTGTCGACCAGAATTCATTCAAAGCATGAATGAAACCGTCAATCTTGCTACTAAAGCAGGAGCAACAGGTAGTGAGATGAAGATTGAAACTCCGCTTATTGACATGACGAAGGCAGATACGGTTAACGAGGGACTTCGTTTGAACGTTCCTTATGAATTAACAACATCTTGTTACAACGGTGAAGAAGAGGCATGCGGCGAGTGTGATAGCTGTCGCTTGCGGTTGAAAGGTTTTGAAGAAGCTGGAGCGGTTGACCCGATTCCATATAAAGCTTAATGTATTAGAAAAAGCTGCCGGGAAAACGGCAGCTTTTTGTTTGGGGCAATATATCAGAGATTTGGCTCATATATTTTAAATTCGGCTAATAAATATCGATATTGGCCAATATATCATTGTATTCGCTAAGCTTCGACAAATAGCGGGTGGTGACAGGCACCCGCGCCCCGCGCTTTACTGAGGCATCTCTCCGCTATACACAGAAGAGGGTCTAATAATACGGTTATTTTCATTTTGCTCATAAACGTGAGCAATCCAGCCTGCACATCTTGCAGCTGTGAAGGTTGGTGTGAACAACTCAGTTGGTAAGTCGATTGCGCGGAGAATCGCAGCTGCGTAGTATTCAACATTCGCATACAGTTTACGATTAGGTTTGTATTCTTGTAGCAGACGAACGGCTGTTTTCTCGACTTCGTGCGCCAGCGTAAATTCCTCATCATCATAGAAGGTTGATGTAATATCACTTAGTGCTACAGCACGAGGATCTTTTGTTTTGTAAACGCGATGGCCGAATCCCATAAGCTTTTCTTTGTTATCAAGTTTACGTCTTAATACTTTTTCCACGTCACCATCTTGTTTGATCTCCTCGAGTAAATCGATAACGCCTGTTGGTGCACCTCCGTGAAGCGGTCCCTTCATTGCTCCAATAGCACCAGTGACAGCAGAGGCAAGATCACTTTCTGTTGAGGCAATGACGCGGGCTGTAAATGTTGATGCATTTAAACCGTGCTCCATCGTTAAAATAAAATAGGCAGTCAACGCTTGTACGTGATGATCTTCTGCTCGTTCGCCATTAAGCATATATAAATAATTTCCAACATGTGATAGTGACGTGTCGGGCGCTATAAAAGGTAAATCATTTTGTGAACGATACCGGTAAGCAATAATTGTAGGAACAATTCCAAGTAAATCAATTCCCTCGTCATGCGTAGCTGGAAAGGAGAATTCTTCGTTCCCCTTTGCAGATAAAATAGTGCGAATTACTGCCATCATATCCATATTAGGAGGTAATCGATCAATGATTTCTTTTTGCTCCTTTGTTAAAGTTCTTGCCTCACTAAGACTAGTTGTAAAGCGCTCAAGCTCTTCAGTGTTAGGGTAGGTTCCGTTCCAGAGAAAGTAGGTTGCTTCTTCAAATGACTTCTCTTTCGCAATCTTTTCAGCCCATTCTCCTCGATAGACGAGAAGCCCGTTTTTCCCATCTACAAGGCTTATTTTCGAATCTGCTGCAACAATGCCTTCTAATCCAGCATGTATCATACAATCATCTCCCAATTATTATTCTTATCACCAGTCTATCGGTTCATTATGATTATGACTAATAAAGAATAAGTGTATAATTAATAGAGATATGCTATTAATTGGAGTGAGTAAAATTGAACATGAATTGGCTAAGAACGTTTGTAGCAGCAGCTACATATGAGAATTTTAGAGAAACTTCCGAGAAGCTGTATCTTGCGCAACCAACGGTGACGGTTCATATTCAACAGCTTGAAAAGCATATAGGTAGTAAGCTTTTTATGAAGAGTGGTAGGCGAGTTGTACTTTCTGAAGCAGGAAGACAGTTTATTCCCCATGCGATAGAGATGCTCGATCAATACGAGCAAAGTTTAAGGCATATGAATGGTTATAGACAGGGGTATCATCGGAAAATAACCATTGCTGTTTCGCCACTTATTGCAGCTACTGTTCTACCATATGTTCTTCAGCAATTCATAAAAGACCATCCTTCGATTGAGGTTGTTGTAAAAGTAAGCGAGTCAAATGAAATAGGGGAGTTAATATCTAAAAATACGGCAGATTTCGGATTATCTAGAATGAAGGCTATTCATCCTTCTGTTATTAGCGAGGAAACAGCACCGGATCCCATAGTTCTCGTTGTGCCACATGATGGTGGTGATGCTGAGACAAGCTTACCTCTTTCAATGAGTGATTTTTGTGCTCATTCGACTTTATTGACTCATAGTCATCCAGGTTATTGGGACGACCTTCTAATTGAATTGCGGAGCAGATATGAGGGCATACGAACAATGGTTGTATCTCAAGTTCATATTACGAAACGATTTATAGAAGAGGGACTCGGATTCTCATTCTTGCCTCGATCCTCAGTCCAACGAGAGCTTCTTGAAGGAAGGATGCTGCAAGTTGATACAGATGAGATTCGATTACCGTTTGTTCATACTTACTTGGTTTATCATCATTTATCAGAGGAAGCAGAGATCTTTAAGAAGTTTATTGAGAAACATATGCATTAAAGAACCCGAACAGCGTCCTGTTCGGGTTTGTCTCTTATTTTCCGAGTGTGAAATAAGAGAGTGGGATGGATACGTGCTTTAGTACCTACTGGCTAGCTTACACGTAAGTATAGTATGTGCCCGTTTGACGAAATTATGCACTTAATATGGTGTTAATCCCCAAATCATCCAGCCTGTTGTTTTCTTTGCTGCAAAAAGATGCATCCGAACAGGTAATTGCCCTGATTGTTTCGTGATTAAAATATCGACGAGAAATGAATTTGCGGCAATTTTTTGTTCACAGGCACTGACAGCAGGAGAATAGTAGGGAGAACGCTTTTTAAGTGGTGAAATGGTAAGAATCTGCCATGATTTAGCATCTTGAGTTGTTGCCATCAGACTTGATACAAATAACGTTGCTTTTGATGCAAGTCCCTTTTGAGAGCTTTTGATTAGCTTAGTCGAATCAGGACACTTCCCTTGAACAAGTTGAACAGGACCTGCTGCGTGAGATTGTAGTGGAGAAATAAAAAGGAAGCCTAAAAGTAGAAAAGATATAATACGAAGCATCATGTTTACCACCTTTCACTTTTACCGTGTCCTGCTTTCCTTAATTTTATACACTGAAAGAGAATGTATGTTCTATTTGTGGTACACTGAAAAAGAAGGAGGGATACACATTGAAACCTTCTGTTCAAACTCGAACTTCCCGATCGATTCTAACGAAAGGAAGCGGCTTTTTACATGGATACAGTCATACGTTAAATCCATATGCGGGATGTGCATTTGGGTGTTCTTATTGTTATGTGCGTAGAATGCCAATCGCCCTCTTTCGCGATGAAGACTGGGGAGAATGGGTAGATATTAAGGAAAATGCAGTAGATCTTGTGAAAAAAGAAATACCAAAAGCGCGTAAAAAAGGGGACGTTTCGATCTTTATGTCGTCTTCAACTGATCCATACCAACCCGTTGAATATAAAACGGGTTTAACAAGAGGATTGCTTGAAGCAATGGTAGAAGAACCGCCTGACTTTTTGTTCCTTCAAACACGTTCACCCCTCGTTTCAAGAGATATTGATCTATTAAAGAAATTAGGAAGCCGTGTTATGGTTAGCATGACAGTTGAAACGGATCTTGATTCAGTTAGGAAAATGTTCGCACCTTCTGCACCCCCGATTGCAGCACGTTTAAAGGCGCTCCTGGAATTAAGAAAGGAAGGAATACCAGCACAGGCTGCTATTGCTCCACTATTGCCATGTTCAGATGAATTTCCTTACAAGCTATCCAAAGTAACGAATAGAATTACGCTCGATGACTTCTTTATGGGAGATGGTAGTGATGGGAAGCGGACAGAGCAGCTTGGCATCCGTAAGTTGTTTGAAGAGAATGGGCTCACTGCTTGGTATGATCGCAGTACGTATTTAAAAATAAAACGCCGGTTAGAAGAAACGTTTGCTGATGACGCCATTTATATATCCCAAAAAGGATTTTTCCCACCTGAGCAACTTTAAGAGGGAATATAAAAAGCTTGAGGATCCTCGGAATCCTCAAGCTTTTTTAAATGCAGTCAATTTACTTCAATTTCTGAGCTTTACCATTAAGAATTTTGAGATGATCATTCTCGTACCCTACTTGGTAGGTGACATTATAAAGCGCAGTTGTTGTCTTTTGATTTTCTGTTCGTTCTTCAGCTTTAATCGTAGCAGTGACTTTTACTTCGTCATTCGTTTGATTTAAGCTACCGGTCATATTTGATACTTCAACGTTAACCGTATGAATATAACCGCTTCTAAAATCCTCATAGGTCATATCACTTTGCCAGCGACTGCCTAATAGAGAGTAGGCGGTAACGTAGTCCTGAGTAGATAAACTTTCATAAAAGTAGCCGATCAAATAAGTGGCGTTATCTTTGTAATCTTCTCCAGTTAGACCTTGAGGTGTGGAAACGACCTCATGGCTTTTACTATCAACCGTTAATTCTACAGGTTCCTCTGACCAATCTTTTATCTGATCAATCACATTTGGTAGAGGAATACTAAATCCAATCGCACCAGAGTCAGTTCCTGCTGAGTTGATCGCAATGGCTTCTCCTGTATCTGCGTCAATTAGAGGACCGCCGCTGTTACCGTTCGTAATCGGTGCTGATATTTGGTAAATATGTTCGTATCGATAAGGCTCAAGGATGAACTCTCTATCAAGTCCACTTATGATCCCTGTTGTGACCGTGTTTTGTAAACCAAGAGGACTACCAAGGGCGATAATATCGTCTCCGACTTCAGCCATTCGTTCTTCAGCTACCGGTAATGGTTCACTTTCTTTTAAGCCTGGAACACGGATGACAGCAATGTCTGTCGTGTCCCCCATTCCAATTATTTGCGCATCGAACTGTTTGGCATCAGAGGTTTTTACAGTAATTTTCTCAGCACCTTCTACAACGTGTGCGTTTGTGATCACATCGCCAGTAGAGTTGTAAAGGAAGCCAGATCCAGAAGAAGTAGCGTCGTCTTTTAATTGTACTTCAATTTGTACGACGCTTTTTTGTGTTTCGTGAATAATGGATTTTAAATCAGTAGATTCATCTGATTTTGTTGGTGTTTTTATCTCTTCACCTAGAGATGAGGTTGCCTCCACCTCAGTATTGTCGTAATAATCGTGTAAGTAATAAAAACCCACGCCAGTTCCTACCAAAAGAAAGAGGGAGCTAGCTATGGTTAATAGTAAAGAAGATTTCATAGAAATCCAGAGCCCCTTTTCATTAGTCCAAATACCATGTGAAGTGATCAATTTCAACTGTGAATTGTTCAAGATTTTTTACATCTTTTCCAATGTCGTAAATCATGAAATCAAACTTTCCTGTATCTTCAGGATAAAGCTTGTCAGGGTTGATATACACTTCGCCTTTATCAAACTGTTTTCCATCTGCATCTAAAACCCTGTAAGACGCTCCAATGGAATTAACAGGAACAGTGGCTTTGCTTGTCACACTTCCAGTTACTTTTAATTCGTTGTAATCAGTTACGTTTGTTTCTAAATCGTTAAGCTCAATAGCACTAGTTCTGTTCATTTCTTCTTCTTTAGCTGCAGCTACCATAGCATGCTCAATCCGTTTTTGTTGCTCTTCTTCAAAAGCCGTTCTTCTCTTTTCAATTACAGTTTTTAGATTTATTAACTTTTCATTCTCTTTGTTAATTTGAAGTCCCTCTTCAACAGAGTTCAGAGCTTCAGTAAAATGATTATCTTTAAGATGGTTGTTAGCTTCGTTAATAGAAAAATCGACAATTTGATTTCGAATTTGTCCAGCAACTTCCTGTGCTTCATCGACTTGTAATGTTTCAGCTCTAGTTAGAACTGGTTTAAGATCGTCAATGGATTCTTTGCCCTTCATGTCATACTTTAGTTCGGCAACCATAACAGTGGTTCTAACGGAAACAATCTCTTCTTGTAGATGAGTGAAGAGAGGACCATTGAATGATGTTGAACTTTGTTCTGCATGATTAACAAGCTCCATTGCTTCTGTAAAGTGATCACTTTGTCGTGCTTTATCTGCTTTACTAAGAGTATCTTTCACTTTAATTGCAGTTGATACCATATTTTCATTCGTCTCCGCTGCTGGAAAACGAGAACGTTTTTGTTTTGCTTCTTCAAATTTTTGTTGAGCGGCATCCAAGTTGCCCTCTATAGCTAGTTCTTCTCCCTGTTCAAATGAACGGATAGCTGTTCTAGTAACAGATTCTTCATACAGGTAATAACCTGCAAGTCCACTCCCAAGGAGGAGAAAAATGATTGCTGGCATCCATCTCCATAGGAAAGAGCGTCTAATTTGTTGGTCGGATTGAGATACTAACTCTTTTCCGCAGGAATAACAAAATTGGTCGTTTTCATTCCTCTTTTTGCCACATTGTGGACAATACATCCGTATTTCACCTGCTTTCAATCTCCATAACTAGTTATATTCTGACACAAATAGATAAGAAGGGAAATATCTTTCAAAGCGATGTTGACGAATTGAAATATATAGAAATTTTCACGCAAATATGCTAGTTCATAGACTTCAAAATAACCTTTTCTGGAATAATTTTTATGATGCAATAGTTGTGATTTAATTGAAAGAGAAGAAAATTGATCTTAACGTCATGGGAGTAAAGTTGCAAAAAAAGGAAAAGGGTCGTAATCCAACCGTTCGCACTAGGTTAGACGTACCTGTTCACCTTATTGCTCCTTTGATAAGATGATCTCAAGACCCCCTTTCAAATATTCCGTTACCAGGAAGACCGGCATTTGCCGGTCCTTTTTTTATGGTATTTTTTACAGAAAGTAAATTTTATAGATTGTTGCGCTTGAAAGAATTATTGTATGACAACCACACTTCTCTGAATGGAGCGGAAGGTGCTGGACTCCCGTGGAAAGCGAGCTCCTAGAGTGGAAATTACCACCCTCTTATTCCAACTAGGTCTACAAGAAATTCACTTAATTTTGAAACTATATAGGTGGTTGTTTCGTCAAAGTAGTTGAAAACCCTTATTCCCTTAGATGTAGCCACTATGAGATCCTTCTGGTGGCTGCTTTTTTAATTTCATGAGAACGAACTGATTGCAAGGATACAGAAAAATTGTTATAATAACTAACGAACGGTAGGCAATCGCCTGCTTTTTTACTTGTATTTACCTAACGATTGGTAGGTGTTTTAAATGAAGGAAGAATCAACTCATAATAAAATTAAAGATACAGCACTGGCATTATTTGCTCGTAAAGGTTTTGAAGGAACGTCTTTGTCTGACATAGCGTCAGGTGTAGGCATTAAAAAGCCTTCTCTTTATGCTCATTTTAAAAATAAAGAAGACCTTTTTCTATGTGTTATTCATAAAGTAACAATTGATTATAACTATTTCTTTGAGAATTCAGCAGAAGAATTGAAAGATGAACTACCTGAAGAACAGCTCTATCAACTTCTACTAAAGAATACGGAATATCTACGTAATGATGAGTTGGGTCTAATTTTTAAACGAATGATGCTTTTTCCACCTGAATCATTAAGAGATGAGATTTACCGGATGTTTGAGAAATCAGAAGAAGTGATGAAAAGCGTGATTAAATCCATTCTTATGCAAATCGATAAACTTGAGGACTGGGAGCAAGTGTTTGATGCGTATTTATGCTTGTTGGACGGAGTGTTTGAGCAAGTATTCTATTATTCACCAGAGGAACACCAGAAACGCTTAGAAAACTCATGGACCCTTTTTATTGATGGAGTTCACTGCAGAACGGAGGAGAAGTAATATGGCATGGATGTATCTTGTGATTGGTGGTCTAATGGAGGTCTTATGGGCAATAGGATTAAAGTACTCTGATGGGTTTAGTCATCCACTCATTAGTGTGTTAACAATCATAGGGATTGTAACAAGCTTTTACTTCTTTTCTAGAGCATTAAAGTATTTACCTGTAGGTACGGCTTATGCCATTTTTACGGGACTAGGTGCTGCGGGAACAGCCATTATAGGAATGGTGTATCTAGGTGAATCTATTAGTTATATTAAATTATTTTTTATACTATTACTCATTTCTTCAATTGTAGGATTGAAGTTAAATGCGAAGGTAGAAGCATAGGAGGGATTTAGAATGGCATGGATCGCATTATTAATTGCTGGCCTTGGTGAAGTCGGTGGTGTGATTAGTTTAAAGTTATCTGAAGGGTTTACGAAGCTGAAGCCTTCCGTTTTCACGATTCTATTCGGAGGATTGAGTTTCTTCATGCTTTCTCTTTCTCTTAGAGCACTTCCTGTAGGTACCGCTTATGCCATATGGACTGGAATTGGTTCCGCCGGCAGTGTCCTAATTGGTATGTACTGGTTTAAAGAACCTAAAAATCGGATGCAATTAGTGCTTATAACGTGCGTCATCATATCAGTTGTAGGATTACGTGTAGTAGAGGGTTGATTTTGTCAGATCATTCAGATAAACTGTAAGTATCAAATGGAGGAGGTGAGGTAGAGATGTCAAACGCTTTTGTTCGTACGGAATTTATGGAATATGTTTCAATTTGCCGTGCGATTATTCATGAAGAAGTTGCAAACGGGACAAGTCTGTCCAATTCTAGCAACTTCATATGAAACAAAGCGTAAGGCTCTCTTACCCTGCTTCAGGCGGAATGAATAGGTAAACAGGACGAAGAGAGCGGCATTCTATGCCGTTCTTTTTTTCATATACGTTAAGTTTGTGAAACTAACGTATAAAAAGCGTGCCAAATATAGCCACAGGTGAGGTGTATCCTTATCTGTGGCTTTTTTTATACTTTTATATTATGAAAGGATGGAAGTACGATGATAGTTTGCGCGGCTCAATCGATTAGCAAAATGTTAGGTGGAAATAGTATTTTTGAAGATATCACCTTTGAAATAAATGAGAAAGATCGTGTGGGGATTGTTGGTAGAAATGGAAGCGGAAAAACGACGCTTTTTCAATTACTTGCTGGAATGGAAGATGTGGATGAAGGGGATATTCACTATAAAAAAGGAACGGAAATTGGCTATTTAGCACAAATTCCTGAGTACCCAGGTTGTTCGGTCACGGACGTTATGAAACAGGCATTCAAGCATCTTGAAGAAATGGCCAACCGGATGCGAGAGCTCGAAAAAGTGATGGCTAATGGAAATGAAAGTGATAGTGTCCTAAAAGATTATGGTCAATTACAAGATGAATTTACAAGAAAGGGTGGATATGAGATAGAACCCGCGATACAAAATGTCGCAAATGGTTTGGGAATTCAGGATTTGTTATCGGCTTCATTTGAGCGGTTAAGTGGTGGAGAGAAAACAAAGGTAACGCTCGGGTTAATGTTACTTCAAGAGCCGGAAATGCTTTTACTGGATGAGCCGACAAATCACCTTGATGTTGAAGCTGTTGAGTGGCTAGAAGCTTTTTTGAAGCAATACAAAGGTACGGTCTTAATCATTTCACATGATCGTTATTTTCTTGATGAAGTTGTCACAAAAGTAATGGATCTTGAAGATGGAGAACTTACCGTTTATCACGGTGCTTACAGTGACTTCGTTAAACAGAAGGAAGAAATGCTTCTGGCAGAATTTGCAGCTTATCAAGAGCAACAAAAGAAAATCAAAAAGATGAAAGAAGCGATTAAACGGTTGAAAGAGTGGGCGAATCAAGCAAATCCTCCGAATGCAGCTCTTCATAAACGGGCTCGTAATATGGAGCGAGCACTTGAGCGAATAAACAAGATTAAACGACCTGTACTTGAACGAAAGAAAATGGGACTAGCATTTGATGTAAATGATCGAAGTGGCAATGATGTTATAACATTTGAAAATGTTTCAGCTGGATATGACGGGAAACACCTTCTATCTCAAGTGGATTGGCATGTTCGATACAAAGAAAGAGTCGCGATTGTTGGCAGAAACGGAAGTGGGAAAACGACTCTACTCAATGTTCTCCTCGGGAATCTTACTCCTGATAAAGGCAAGGTTAACCTCGGTGGGAGTGTAAAGGTTGGTTACCTTTCTCAACATGTTCTTGAAGATCGTGGTGAAGAACGAGTGTTGGATGTCTATCGTGAGACGGCAAAAGTTTCTGAAGGCGAAGCAAGACATGCGCTTGCGAAATTTTTATTCTATGGCTACAACGTATTTGCAAAGATTTCGTCTTTAAGTGGCGGGGAGAAGATGAGGCTTCGTCTTGCTCAACTGATGAGTGAAGATCTTAATTTACTTGTTCTTGATGAACCAACCAATCATCTTGATATTGATTCAAGAGAAGTATTAGAAGATGCGCTTGAAAAATTTCCTGGAACGATTATTTGTGTATCGCATGATCGTTATCTTTTAAATAAATGTTTTCCTGTTACGTATTGGTTGGATAATGGTAAGCTCCATCATTATGTTCATTCCTATAGCATGGCAAGAGAGAAACATAAACAATTTATGGAGGCTGTTTATGAAGAAGAAACTAGACAAGAAGTGAAGCAAGAGGCAAAGCCTAAATATGAAAAGAAAAAAAGTCTAAATGAAGGACAGGTAGAGAATCAAGTAGAAGAGCTTGAGAAAAAGATATTCGAGGTGGAAGTAAAGCTCGAACAAGTAAAGGCACATCAGGAAATAGTAGCGCTCTTTGTTGAGAAGGAAAAGCTTGAATTAGAACGTGAAGGATTATATGAAATGCTATTGGAGGAAGAGTGATGAATGAGATAAATGCCGTAGATAAAGTATGTCTGCCTCATACAATTAATAGTCTTATAGCCGATTTTCGAGATTTAGGTGTTAAGGAAGATATGACGCTAATCGTCCATTCTTCTTTAAGCTCATTAGGTTGGGTTTCTGGTGGAGCAGAAGCTGTCATTCGAGCTCTTATAAGTGTTGTTGGAGAAGGTGGAACCATTGTCATGCCAGCCCAATCAGCAGGCAACTCGGATCCAGCTGGATGGATGAATCCACCAGTTCCTGAATCATGGTGGCCAATTATTCGAGAGTCAATGCCAGCTTTTTGTAAAGAGACGACACCAACGCGTGGGATGGGTGCAATCGCAGAGCTTTTCAGACGCTTTCCAGGTGTTGAACGCAGTGACCATCCGATGTATTCGTTTGCGGCATGGGGAAAGAATCGGACATATATTACAGAAAACCAGCCACTTACTGCTGGGTTTGGGTATGATTCACCGCTAGCAAAAATATATGAATTTAATGGAAAAATTCTGATGATTGGTGTAAGTCACGAGAGTAATACATCGCTCCATTTGGCAGAACATTCAGCGCAAAAGCCACTTATAAAAAAATCAGCAGCTATAGTAGAAGACGGGGAACGTGTGTGGAAAACGTATCATGAGATTGAGTATGATTCAGAGTGTTTTAATAAAATTGGCTTTAAATTTGAAAGCAAGGAAAACTACAACATAATGAAAATTGGAAATGCGACATGTAAACTAATTGATCAGAGAAGTATAGTGGATTACGGGCGAAGATGGTTTCAAGAAGAAATGTAAGGAATTTAAAAGATATTAACAAATAACGCCAAGAAAAACCCCGTTAAAACCGGGGTTTTTTTGGTGTATTCTGCTAGTTAAGAAGGAATATGAGCATTTATGAAGAAATTTTATAAATAACTAATATCCCTCTACATAAAAGGAGAAGCTTATGACTACCAATGACACTCATGCACCATTTACTAGCTATAGCCCTCCTCCTGAGATCAAGCAACAGGGCTTGAGGGATACGATTACAACTCTAACTAAATACTATGAATTTTCAACAACAGCTGTCGTAGTTCAAAAGAATGGTAAGTGGGTATATTTAAATCCTTCTGCTCTGAACCTACTTGGGTACGAAAAGCTTTGTGAAGTTCAAGGGAAATCGATTTGGAACTTTATCGTTAAAGCGGATCAACAGATGGTTTCAAAGAGAATACAAGCTTCCATAAATGGTGTCAATTCAGGCTCCCTTGAGCAGAAGTGGTTCAAGAAGGATGGAACAATAATTCCCTTAGAAGTAACGGCGATTCCTGTCGAGAATTATTTTGGACAGACCACCGCTATCATTAAAAAGGTGAATCAAGAAAGCCAACATGTGTATGACACCCTTGAGCACTATAGGCTGATAACGGAAAATATGAATGAAATCGTAAGCTTATTGGATCGTAGAGGTAACTTGTTATATGTTTCACCTTCCTATAAGGAGTATTCCAAAGAAGGAATTCATAACGAGATAGGTCAAAGCTCAATTAAATATGTTCATGAAGAAGATAGAGAATTCGTTAAAAGCGAATTCTTAAAACTTGTTAAGTATAGAAAACCTCAAACGATTCAATACCGTTTGCAGAAAACAGATGGAACCTATCGATGCATCGAGTCTCAGGGTATCTGTATTTCTGGTCAAGGAGATTGTCAATTTATTGTTGTTTCAAGGGATGTCACCGATCGGCATCTTGCTGAATCTAAGCTTCGTTTAAGTGAACTGAAACATCGGGTCATTCTTGAGCACAGTAATGATCTAATCTGCATGATGAGTCATGAAGGAATTGCTGTATATGCCTCATTATCTTATAAGTCTTTATTAGGTTATGAACAGAATGAAGTTGTAGGAAAAGACATTCTCACATTTATCCATCCAGAAGATTATGAGAAGTGCCAGAAAGCAATTGTGAAATTAACAGAAACGAAACAACCGGTTACGACAATTTATCGCAAAATTCATTCGTCTGGTCATGTTCTTACATTAGAAGCTAAAGGGATGGCTGTAGTAGACGATAGAGGAGATGCGAATCATTTTGTATTTATATCAAGAGACATTACTGAGAAAATTAAATTAGAACAGTATAGAGAGAACATCGAAAAGTTAGCACTTCTTGGCGATGTTGCAGCTGGATTTGCTCATGAAATACGCAATCCCCTCACTTCTATCAAAGGGTTTATTAACTTGCTTGCAAAAGAAAGAAATGAAAGTGAACGTGGTTATCACCAAATCATTGAAGATGAGCTCGAAAAGATAGAAGAAGTGGTGAATGGATTTATTGCACTTGCCAAACCACAAGCTGGTGACGTGGCAGAAGTCAGTTTGCTTAAACTTGTGAAGAATGCAATTTCAGTTCTTACCCCACAAGCTTCATTAAAAAATATAAGAATTAACATTAATAGTCAACTTAAATCAATTGTTATTCATTGTCAGCGGAATCAGATGAAACAGGTTTTTATTAATATTCTAAAGAATGCCGTTGAAGCAATTGAGCAAGATGGACATATCGATATTATTCTTGAAGAGCAACGGGATCGAGTATGTGTCACCATACATGACAACGGAATAGGTATTGAAGAGGAAAGATTGCAGCGAATTGGTGTACCGTTCTATACGAATAAGGAAAAAGGAATTGGTCTCGGCATGACGGTTAGCAACAAAATTATTACCGAACATAAAGGTCAGCTAGAAATAGAGAGTAAGCCGGGAGAGGGAACGAAAGTCGTCATTCATTTACCTAAATATCCTTTTGAATAGATGTCTTTTGACCTCCTATTGCGATTTGTAATAGGGGGTTTAATTGTTCCTTAGGAGTGGGATAGAATGAATCTATCTTACCCAGCTATGAAAAGAGAGGGTATATATGACTGATACTATTGGAATTGATGCAGGTGGTACGCTCATTAAAGTTGTGTATAAAGAAAGCGAAGAGTATCGTTTTCAAACGTTCTTAACAGTTGAAGTTAACAAGCTGGTGGAATGGATGAATGAATTCCATCCTAAAGCAAAAGTGATGCTTACGGGTGGGAAACAGAAAAATGTTTCAAGTCTACTTCAGAATTCATATGAGTTAATTGATGAGTTTGAGGCCACGACTTTTGGTGTTAATGAGGTTCTGAAAAGCGCTGGTATTCATTCTCCAGAGAAGTATTTACTTGTTAATGTTGGAACCGGGACTTCAATGCATTCAATGACTGGGGATTCATCCGAACGCCTGGGTGGCAGTGGTATTGGTGGTGGCACATTAATGGGAATGGGTTATTTACTAACTGGACATAAACAATTTGAGAAGATTGTATCGCTTGCAAAAGAAGGGAATCGAACAAATATTGATTTGAAAGTAAAGGATATTTATGAAGGAGAAGTTTCACCGATAGGGGGAGATTTGACAGCAAGTAACTTTGGATTTCTCGAACGGATGATAGATGAGGAATTAAGAGCGGAAGATATTCTTGCGTGTTTAATTGGTATGATTTCAGAGGCGCTCTTGATGATCGCGATTCCCTTTGCAAAAACGGTAGAAACATCGACAATTGTGTTCATAGGCTCTACCTTTCAAAATAATGCTTTGTTTAAAGAGCAGATTCAACGTTTTGAAGCTTTATTTGGAATAAAGGCTCAATTTCCAGTTAATGGGCAATATAGTGGTGCTCTTGGGGCACTGTTGTTTACTATATGAGGGGAGAACTCCCCTCAATTTTGATACTAGTGTACTTGTAAGACGTTGTTAGAACAAACTTGATTTCGTCCCCTGCGTTTTGCTGTATAGAGTGCTTGATCTGCTTTACTGTAGAACTTGTCAGACAATAGAATAGTTTCAGGATATGTAGCTACACCAATTGAAGCTGTGATATGAATATTTTCTTCAGGGTTTACATGGAAAGAATGTGTTTCGATGATCGAACGGAGCTTTTCACCTATTTCTAGTGCCTTATTATGTGAGCAGTCGGTAAGTATTAGCGTGAATTCTTCTCCGCCATTCCTTGATACAATGTCTTCTTGTCGAGCTCCTCCTCTTAGAACAACTCCAAATTGCTGAAGAACAGCGTCACCTGCTGAATGGCCATATGTATCGTTTACGTTTTTGAAGAAATCGATGTCAATAACAAGAAGAGAAAGTGGTTTTTCATTAGATTTAGATTCATGGATTGCATTGTTAAGAGCCTCATCAAAGCTCCTTACGTTATTCAGGCCAGTTAATGGATCAATCGTTGCACTACGTTTATATTGCATAAACAAGTGATTCATTTTGCGTAAGTGTTCTGTCGTATAGATCGCCATTAAGCCTGTTATCATAGACGTTACCCAGAATAGAAAATTAATTTGATTAGAAATTCCTGAGAGCTTTAATAGAAAATAAACAATGACAACGCTAAAAATAATATTTGAGTAGATGAGCATCCAGAATGCTTTAGTTAATATTTTGGCATTTAAGTGTCGTAATACCATATATCCTATATAAAGTGAAAGTAATAGACCTAGCGAGAATATTGATGAAACACTCACTCCAATTATAAATCGAGTGGTTTGTATGACTGCTAAAGCTACTAAACCGGGAACAGCGCCTCCATAAAGCGTCACAATTAGTAATGGAATATGCCTTAGGTCAACTATTGTCGCATCGTTAACTTTAATGCTAAAAATCATAAGGAAGATGCCAATCATACCTGCATATAGTCCGCTTATAATTTTCCTTTTGATAGAGGAAGAATCGTTCAGATCTTCATCACGAAAGATTTGGTAATAAATAAATACTAGAGCTAGTACAATCATCATATTAATGAAAAAATCCTGTAGCAATTGCAAACGGGTACACCTCTTATTAATCTAAATATCTTTCGACTTAATTTTACCATTTTCAGCAAAAATGATCTCATTTTTTTTGATTGCTG
Source organism: Bacillus sp. NTK071 (assembly GCF_017303315.1). Classification (GTDB taxonomy): domain Bacteria; phylum Bacillota; class Bacilli; order Bacillales; family Guptibacillaceae; genus Guptibacillus. The sequence goes on along the minus strand of NZ_JAFKOI010000007.1, from coordinate 170,262 downwards.
TTCATGATGTCTATCATCTGAGAGAATCCTGATAACTAAGGGGGAGGTTTGCTATGATAGAGAGGAGACAAGGAAAGGATGAGAGAATATGCCATGGATTAAACCAGCTAAACAATCAGATATAAAGGAAATGCCGATCTACAGTGAACTTGAACAGCCTGTTCCTGTATTTAATCGTCTTATCGCAAGGAGCCCTGAAATTTTCTCGGCATTTATGCCACTAGCATCAGCCGTTAAAGCTGGTGCGCTTAATGAGTTCGAAACCGAGACTGTAGTCGTATTTGTTTCTAAACTAAACGGATGCAAGTTCTGTTATACCGGTCACGGCTCTTTACTGAAAGAGATCAGCGGAAATGAAGGTATTTTAGAAGATCTCAATGAATATGAAACCTCACATTCATTTCCAGACCATTTAAAGCACATTTTGACTTATGCTGAGAAATTGGTGACCAGTTCACAAGACTTAGAAAAAGAACATGTTCAAAAGTTAATGGAAGATGGTTACTCTGAAAAACAGGTTGTTGAAATTAATCAATTGATTTCCTATACTTCTTATACGAATCAGACGTCGATAGGTCTTGGATTATAGAGTGAAAAGACTCTAAATGTAAGCTTGTATACTGAAGCTACTTACAATAGAACAAATCGAATTAGAAAAAGGAGTTCCTGAATTTCAGGAACTCCTTTTGTCTTGTAACATAACCACTTACTTCTTATTATAATAATCAAGAACACCCTGGTAGATTCCTTCTGCCAGTTCTTCACGATAAGACTGTGTTAATAAAAGTTGATATTCTTCGTCATTTGTTAAGAATCCAACCTCAACAAGAACACTAGCCATTCTGGACTCGCGAATAACAGAAAAGCTCTGGTTCTTCGCGCCACGGTCTCTGGCTTCTGTTACTTCAATTAATCGCTTTTGAATGCTTTCAGCAAGTGCTTTACTTTCTGCTGAACTGTATCTGTCATACCAGTATGTTTCAATACCATGAGCAGCTTCTGGTCCAGCATTCGTATGGACGCTCACGAATGCATCAGCACTAATGTTATTCGCAATGTTAGAACGCTCTGTTAATTCGAGGAAAGAATCATCTCTACGTGTCATAACCACTGTAGCACCTGCCGATTTTAGCTTCTCCTCAAGATAGAGAGATACATCAAGGTTAATATCTTTTTCTAGAAGCTTACTTCTGCTTGCACCAGGATCATGGTCACCGTGTCCAGCATCTACAACAATTTTAATACCATTTAATAGGTTGTTATTTTTCTTGATTAAGTACGCACCGTGTACATATGCAGTTTGACCCTTGTACTTTATTTTTGCCCAATCTCCAACGTATCCGTAGATAGATACCTCAGTATTGCGCAATAGTGCTCCAATTTTTGTGCCTGAAACTGCTGGTGCAGTGCGAACGTTTAAGCTTGAAGCTGTTACAATAGCTGTTTCTAGGACAACTTCTTCTACTTCTTCTACTGGCTGCTTAACTGTATAGGAATCAACAATAGTTGCAGGTAATGCAGCTTCTCCCCCTAATACCATTAAGTTAGAAGCATGAGTAGAAAGGTAGGACTCAATTTCTGGAATCACAGTAGAATGGTGGGATAAAACGACTGGCGCATTGTTAACTTTGGATATGGAAGAAGCAGCAACTGCGTCAGGATAATCCTCTCGATCAGGTTGTGTAGAAGTTCCTCTCGCTACAATGAAGGAATCACTTGAAGGAAAGAAGGCTTCATTTACCGCAATATTTGTTGCAAAACGATCTTGACCTGCAAGGCGAACGACTTTCTTACCTTGTCGTTCTAATTGTTTCATTAGATCCTCTGAGAGGACACTTTCTCCACCAATTAAGTAAACGGTTTTAATCGTAGAAGGTAGTGTAGGAGCCTTCTTGTTGGAAGTTAAGTAAATAGGATAATGTTTAATTGATGAGACACTTGAAGCTGATAGTGAATCTGCCACTTTGTTTCCATTTACAACGATAGCTGTTGAAGAATGATCTAGTCCTGCCTCTGTGTTAATCGCTTCGGCAGTTGAATAGCGATTTGAACCTTCAAGTCTTTTAACAGTAAAGCTCTTTCTAAGTTCATTCTCAACGCCTTGACTAATAGCAGTTGTCCCGCCTAGAATGTAAACTTTTTTAGCATCAAGACGGTTTAATTCGTTTAATACCCTTGAATCAAGGGTAGAAGGTTTGGTAAGTAGCACAGGTGCATCTTTAACTCCGACAAGGCCAGAACTTGCGAGTGCATCAAATGGCATGTCAGCACGCGTTAGTATTACAGCCTTTTCTGAATTGGCTAATTTACCAGGTGATACCTTCTTTGAAATTTCTAAAGCAGTTGCAATTCGATCGTCACCGCTTATACGTTCCATTCCGTTTTTTGCAGATGATTCACCAGGAAAAGCCATTCCTGTAAATAATAGCACTGCAATAATAAAAGTAGTAAACATTCTCCGCACGATAATTTCCCCCGATATGCTTTTTTTCTCTGTCCTATGTACGTAGTGACTTTACTAGTTTTTCTTTAGAAGTATGAGCTTGACTCCTTTCTAAATTTAGTAACCTTGGAAAGATTTACTTAACTATTCCTTATATCGGTATCGAAATTTAGATATTATAGGGTTCTTTTGTACTAAAAAGATGAAAAAAGTTGTAAATTGTAACCAGTACAATATTGTAAATTGGAATAAATGTTTATTGACAGCGTTACCATTTTTCTATACAATTAATGACAATTGAAAGGGAAAGGAATGGTTAAGAAGCGATGAAATACTAATCTTATTTTTCTAAGTCAACTTTCGAATAGCGAAATTGATTTACTGGAGAATAGGATTAGTCTGCCGTTTTTTACCATTTGCATTAGCTGGAGCATGCTTCTTTTGCATGCTTTCTTTAAAGCTATAGCTCTATGGAAATCGGAATGACATGCCTCTCCAGGTAAAATGGGGAGGTTTTTTATGCTCCCTGTGAAATGAACGATTCAAGAAATGGGGGACATGTATGAACGTACTATCGATAAAAGGATTACAGAAAAAATATGATGAGAGGGTTTTATTGGACCAAGTGAACATAGATATTCATCGAGGGGATCGAGTAGGAATTGTTGGTCCTAATGGAGCTGGCAAAACAACTATCGCTAAAATCTTAGTTGGAGATAGTAAGCCTGATAAAGGAAGCTATGTAGTGGAAGGTTCAATTGGGTATTTACGACAGTCTACCGATCACGAAGAGGACATGAATGAAGGCATAATCGTTCATCATTCTTTACTTCAAAAAAGGGAAAAGGAACTCGGTTTATCAAGCGATTTAGATGGGACTCACTTGAAACAGTTAAGTGGTGGGGAAAGGTTAAAAAAAGCACTCGCTCAAATCTGGGCATCGAATCCTGATATTCTCATTCTTGATGAACCGACGAATCACCTCGACTTAACAGGGGTGCAGTGGCTAATTCGTGAGCTTCAAAACTTTAAAGGAGCCGTTCTGGTTATCTCGCATGACCGGTATTTTCTTGACCAAACCGTTGAGCGAATTCTTGAAATCGAGAATGGGGCACTAAATGACTATAGTGGCAACTATACAGCTTATCGGCATGAAAAGAAGCGAAGGTACGAAGAACAGCTCCATCGTTTTCAAATTCAAGAAAAAGAAAAGAAGCGAATTGAGGAGCAGCTTGCTGGGTTAACGAACTGGTCGGATAAGGCACACAGGCAGTCGACATCGCAAGAGGGATATAAAGAGCACTACAGAATGAAAGCGAAAAAGATGGATGCTCAAGTTAAGTCCAAACGGAAGCGTCTTGAAAAAGAACTAAATAAAAATGGGGTAAATGAACCTCATAAAGAGACAGGAGTTCGCTTTCAGTTTGAATCAGATAATACACATGGCAAGAGAGTCTTTGAAGCGATCAATGTAAGTAAACGGTATGGTGAACGAACGTTGTTTAAAGGAAGCTCTTTCTATATTAAGCATGGCGAACGCATTGGCATGGTTGGTGAAAATGGATGTGGGAAAACAACGTTTCTACGCATGATACTTGGTGAGGAAGAAGTTAGCGAAGGAGAGATTTGGAAGAGTCCAATGCTTAGGATTGGCTATTTATCTCAGGATGTCCATGACCTCCCTTCAAATCAAACTGCTCTTCAGTCACTTGAAGTCGAAACGAGGAATGAGGATTTCAGAGCGAAGACGATTCTTGCTTCAATGGGAATGGAGCGAAGCCGTATACATGTACCTATTCAAGGGCTTAGTCTTGGTGAGAGAACAAAGGTGAAAATGACACGGATTCTCATGAATAAATATGATGTTCTCATTCTGGATGAGCCAACCAATCATCTTGATTTGCCTTCACGTGAGCAACTTGAAGATACCTTGCAACAATTCACAGGAACGCTTCTTGTTGTTTCGCACGATTACTACTTCATGGATAAGGTGTGTGATCGTCTACTAGTATTCAAAAATGAGAGTGTTAAAAGAATAGAAATAGGGTTATCAGAGTTTCGTGAAAAAGAAAAAAGCCCTTCTAGTTCTACCAAAATGATAGAAGAAAAGAAGATGCTACTTGATAACGAAATTTCCGCTTTAATTAGTGAGATTAGCTTGTTGATGGCGGGTGATCCTAGAATGGCTGAACTAGATAAACGGCTGAATGTGTTGTTTAAAGAGAAGAACGCACTTTAAACGTCTTCCACTGCAAAAAAACGCTCAATGGAATACAAATCTGCTTTCGGATGATTTCGGAGAAGGACAAATCCTTCACGCTGTGCTTCTTCGAAATTATCATATTCATCTTCAGAATGAAAAATAGCTCTACGCTTCTCATTATAGAGTGTAATGGAATAGTACTCTTTAATTTCCATTCTACTTCTCCCCTTTTCATTTGTTTTTACTAGTTTTATGCAAATCTCTCATTGTTTATACTAGTTAAATAGATAAAAGTAGATTTTTACGATTGGGTTATACTAGAAGCAGTGAAAAGAAGGAGGCAGATGTTTGTGGAGGTTGGAAAGATTAAAGAAATCACACGTCATCCCGTAAAGTCGATGACTGGGGAGAGAGTACAGCACACAAAGGTTATGCCTTATGGTTTGTACGGTGATCGAAGTCATGCCCTTCTAGATGAGAAGCAATCATTCTTAACAATTACTCAGTGTGCAGAGCTTGTTCAATATCAAGCTTCTTTTAGCGGTCCAGAATCACTAGACGCTTATCCAGAACCAGAAATCGTGGCACCGAATGGACGGTCGTATATGTGGCATGATGTAGAATGGCTTAACGAAATTGAACGAAAGTCCTTAAGGCAGCTATCTAGAAAATCATATCATCCAGAACATGTGCCAATTGGTCCGATTGAAGAAGAACACCTCTTGGTTGTGACAGATGCTTCTCTTCAGTCACTATCTCGTTCATGGGGAAAGGAAGTAGATGATCGCCGTTTCCGTCCGAATCTTGAAATTAATTTGTTCGAGAAAACACCTTTCGTAGAAAAAGAGTGGGTAGGGAAGTTCCTCCGTATTGGAGAGGAAGTGATCCTAGAAGTTGTTAAGCCATGTGAGCGATGTATGATTATTACAGTCGATCCAGAGGATGGAACAAAACAACCAGGTTTATTGAAAAAGCTTGTAAAGGAACAGAATAATTTATTTGGTATATATGCAAGAGTTAAACAAACTGGGGAAATTGCTACTGGTGATCGTGTAATTGTGGTTGACCAATAAGCTTACGCCGTTCTTTGCTCTTCTAGGTGCTGCTATGTTTCTAGGTGAGCCAGTAGGATTGAAGCAGGTAATAGGTTTTGTCCTTTTTGTAGCTGGTGTGATGCTTGGGACTGGAACAGTTGACTATTTAATGAAGCGTAGAGAAAGGCGATATGCTAGTCTTCAAAGCTATTCTCGCATGAAGGGATAATATTTCTAAATCGATTGTTAGAAATAAACGTTTATCGCTTCCCATTTTTCGGGTACGAGCATGAATGAAGCCCCGTCTTTGGATGGGATGCTTCGTTTCCACACAGGAGGGGTCCCATCCACGGGGTGGGGTCCCATTTTTTATGCTGCAAAAGTGAATAAGCCCTTATTTGAACAAGCATATGCTAAAAGAGCAATTGTGGTAAACTAATGTATAGTACATAACGCATCATAAGGATGATAAGGGGGAAGCTGATGAGTACATTTTATGTGGAAAAGTTTGATTTTAAAAATCCAGGCAAATTAGAAGAAGAGTTTAAATCGCTCTTACATCAGTCGATCGAATCTACTGATGAACTTGAAAAATGGATAATGAATCTTTCTGATCTAATGGATGGTGTAGCTGAAGGACTGAACGGCCACTATATTGACTTTCAATGTCATAGCAGTAGTGAACAAGCGAAGAAAATGATTGAGCACGATCAGGAACATATTGAACCTATGGTTAAACGATATGAAGGACTTTTTGATAAGAAATTTCAAGAGTCACCCTATCGACTACGCCTTGACCAGGAGTACTATAAGCAATTTCTACTTAGAAAAGAAAATGCGATTGAGCTTTTCAATGAGAAAAATATTGAATTAGAAGTAGAAGAAGATCGGATTGTAAACAGCTACTTCGAACATACGGGTTCACTTTCGTTTAAGTGGCAGGGAGAAGAAAAGACGCTCAGTGAGATGTTTCTATTGATGCAGGATGGTAACCGTGAGATCCGCAAAAGTGCCATGGAAGAAATCTTCACCACCCTTTTAACAAAGAAAGAAGATTTACAAACAATCATGGATCAGCTAATACAGCTTCGGCAGCAGAAGGCCGAGAATGTTAATCTCGATAACTATAGAGATTATATGTTTAAGAAATATGAGCGGTTTGATTACACGCCGGAGGATTGTAAGGCGCTTGCGGAGGCAGTCAGAAAGCATGTTGTTCCTCTCAAGGAAAAATTGCAGAAGAAACATCAGCAAGAGCTTGGTCTTTCAGATTATAAGCCATGGGACACGCGAGCAGTGCCTAAAGATAAGTTGCCGCTTCGACCTTTCAATCGTATAGAAGAACTGATCCAAGGAACGTCTGATATTTTCGATCAGCTTTCTCCTCGTTTCTCCTATCTTCTTAATGATATGAATGAGAAAGGCGCACTTGATCTTGAAAGCCGCAAAGGCAAAGCGCAGGGAGGGTTTTGTGAATACCTACCTATTTCAGAGCTATCTTTTATTTTCATGAATAGCACGAAGTCACAAGATGATTTTATTACTCTTCTTCATGAAATGGGTCATTGCATCCATAACGATTTCAAGCGAAATCAACAATTGTCTGCGTATCAAGAAACCCCAATGGAATCTGCTGAGCTTGCGAGTATGACAATGGAACTTCTTACGATGGATTACTGGAACCTGATGTACAGTGATGAAAAGGAATTGTTACGGGCTAAGAAAGATCAGCTTGAAGGATTAATTCTCTTTCTTCCAAATGGCATTGTTGTTGATCAATTCCAGCACTGGATGTATGAAAACCCAAATCACACAAGTGAAGAGCGAAGCCAGAAATATATGGAGCTTTCTCGCACATATGACTCATCTTTTGTGGATTGGAACGGACAGGAAGAGTGGATTCAAAATAACTGGCAACTCATTCTCCATATTTTCGAAGTGCCGTTCTATTACATTGAATATGTTATTGCACAGCTTGGAGCAATTCAAATGTATCGCCAGTACAGAGAAAATCCAGAGCAAACGCTACAAAACTATAACCGGGCTCTTTCAATGGGAAGTTCTGTATCGCTAGCTGAAGTGTATGAAGCAGCAGGTATTCATTTTGACTTCTCTGAGACAATGATTAAAGGTTTAATGGATTTCATCTCACTAGAACTAGATGCTTTACCTGAGTAATAAGAAAGAAAGCCCCTCTTAGAATTATAAGAGGGGCTTTCTTTATGCTACTCATCGATTGTCCATATCTTACAGCTCGGACACTGGATAATTTCAAATCGATCCTTCTTTAATTCATCCATCCAATCTTCCCATGAATTATGATCAGGCGTCACCTCGAGCGTTTTGACAGTTTTGAGCTCATCTCCATCGCTGTTGGTGCACGTGCATTCCACAATAGCGAGCTTCGTTTCGTTATAATCACTTTCCTTCGTTCGATCGACAGACCAGCTAACTAAACGCTGATCCATTGGTTTACGTTCTTTGTATTGAGAAGGATTAAGCATACTATATCACTCCTTTGTTAGTGGGTATTACTAGGAAAGGACGACATCCTTTACCTTGTTTCATTACATCCATTCATTCGTGCCCACATCTCACATCTGTTTAATCTCTGTTTCCTTCTCTAACGATGTTACCCGTTTTTAAACAAAAAAAATCCTTTTAACTCTATGGGTTCACTAGAAGTAATAGTATATACTGACAGCATACAACTCTATTAATCTAACAGGAGGGGAAAATGAAGGCGATTAGTGCGACACTACTATCTATGGTTATTCTACATAATGAAGAAGCTGATGAAATTCTCTTATTGAATCGGCCACCTGAAGCAGGGTTTCCAGGATACATTGGTCCTGGTGGGAAAATTGAGCTATCTGAAAGTTTTGCAGAAGGAGCGGCAAGGGAGCTACGTGAAGAAACTGGGTTAACGGTAAATCCATCTGATCTTACGTTTAAAGGGGTGGATGAATTTATCATTCGTGATGAAATGTACCGCTATATTGTGTTCAATTACGTTGCCACTTCTTTTTCCGGAGAGCTACTTTTAAATCCGCCAGAAGGAGAATTATCGTGGGTGAAGCGTCAGTCTGTACATGAACTTCCTATGCAAGAGTGGTTTAAGCGAAGACTTCCGAAGTTCTTTGAAAAGGGGACGTTTGAAGTATCTGTTGAATATGAGAGAGGAAACACGACTCCATTGAAAGAAACGATGAGGAAACTAGGATGAGGAGGAATACTTGTGATTCAGAGACAGGATGAAGCGCGAGATATGATTAGAAAGAAGGTTGTAGACTACAACGTACAGCAGCTTTCAGATCAGGTCAAAACACCACTTGAAACAGTTGCATTTGTCATTGAAGAAGATGGGGAGATGGTTGGAGGTGTGTCTTGCACTATGTTCTGGCAACATCTTCATCTTGATTTTCTCTGGGTAGCTGAAGGTAAAAGAGGCAACCAATATGGCATGAAACTTCTTAAGCGGATCGAAAATCTTGCAGAAGAGAAAGCTTGCAGACTTATTCTTCTTGATTCATTTAGTTTCCAGGCGCCAGGCTTCTACTTACGTCAGGGGTATGAAATATGTGGCAAGGTTGATAACCATCCAGAGGGGCATACCCAGTATTTCTTCCAAAAGAGGTTAACTTAAAGGAGTGTATAAGTGATGGAGAAGATACAACTGAGAGAAGTAAAAGAAGAAGACTGGCGATCTATTCATTCTTATGCTTCCATTGAGGAAGTTTGCAAGTATCAGCCATGGGGTCCTAACACAGAGGAGGAGTCGAAAGCGTATGTAAACGACATTATCGAAGATGCTCTCGTAAAGCCACGTACTCGCTATGCATATGCTATTGTTGAAGAAGGTTCGGTTATTGGAGTGTGCGAATTGAATATTCGAGACCGAACGAATGAACGTGGTGAGATTGCGTACATTCTTCATCCTGACCGCTGGGGGTACGGTTTTGCTTCAGAGGCAGCGAGAACACTTCTGAACTTCTCATTCGAAGAGCTTGGTTTACACAAGGTAAGTGCAACGTGTAACCCAGAAAATAATGCATCGAAAAGGGTACTTGCAAAACTAGGAATGAAAAAAGAAGGCGTATTACGCGACGATTTAAAGATGAGAGATGGATGGAGGGACTCGCTACTGTTCAGCATATTAGAAACGGAATGGACTAAACATTAACGAGATTTTCGCTTCTTCATAAAGAGTAGCAGGCAATAGCAAATAATAAAAAAACCAGCACCAATGCCTAATGGTAGTGTATACATTCTTGCTACTGAATGAATATGCTCCCAGTTACGACCGAGCTTAAAACCGATAGAGAGAAAAAGGATCGACCAGGGAATCATCGCGAGTGTAGTATAGAGGGTAAATCGCACGAGTGACATTTTGGCAATTCCTGCAGGGATCGATATAGCATGGCGAACGACGGGAATGAACCTGGCTGTAAAAATGATACTTACACCGTTTCGCTCGAACCATTCTTCAGCAAGAATAAGGGATTTTTGTGATATAAGGAGGTATTTTCCATATCGCTCCAAGAATGATCTTCCGCCATATCGGCCAAGCCAATATAAAAAAAGCTGTGCAATGGTCCCGCCGATTGTACCTGCTACGACAGCTCCAGCAAAATGAATCGTTCCTGTTGAAACCATATAGCCACCATAAGCGAGAACAAGCTCACTTGGGATGATTTCAATCATTAGAGCAAGAGAAATACCAGGGTACCCTAGACTTAGAAGCCAGTTCAGGCACTGCATAATAAATTGTTCCATATGTAACGACTCCTCTCAAGGACAAACATTTACGTGTTCTCATGTCTATTACAAAATGAGTTTCGTTAGACCTGAAAAAAAGAATGAGTGGTATACTCATAAAGTAACGCTTGTAATCGAAAAATATAGCACCCGGAATGTAAGTAATCCGGGTACTGTTCGTTCTCACTTGAGAATGACATTAGATTAGAGAGGTGAAAGGTAAGGATGTTAACATCCATGAAGAAATTTCTAGCGACACTGGATCAACCCCTTCAAGCAAAATCGGGGAAAGAAAAAGCATTAACGGTTCTATCTGTCATTGGATTCATTCTATTATTATATCTTGTAGCTTTTTCGCCATTTATGTTCAGGTTATTTATGACGTGCCTTGGTGTAAGTGTTTCGCTTTATGTGATTAAAAAAATCCAGGATTTTGATATATTACTAAAGGGTGAGAAGATCAAGACGGCTAGCACTTCAAAAGCTGTTAATGATCAGGTGTTGATCTCCCTCGCAAAGCCGATTGAAGAAGTAGAATCATCTGAAGAAGCTGAGAAGGAACGAGAACTTGAGCGAATCAATAGCGATAAAACGCTCCTCTTTGAAGAACTCCTTTCTAAAGCGGATCTTGATGAATTAGAGAAAGAAACATACCGAAACCGAATGCAACAAAAGGAAACGGAAAGTAATCGCATTAAGCAGGATATTCTGCAATTTAAAGATAGAATTCAAAAAGCTGTTAGTGATAAGAAGAGCTTATTCATTAAAGAGACTCCTGATATGAAGCTTGTAGCTGAATTAATTGGGATTGAGTCTGTTGAATCAAGTTCACTGATCCAATTAAACGAAGAGCTTCGAATGATTTATGATGATATTCCTGAAGCAAAGCGAGATACGCTTCTCGAATACCAAATGGTTAATGAAGATTTTGAATTAACTCGACTTGGCTATAAAGAGCTTATGAAAGAGGTAAGAAAGCTCGAGAAGAGAACGAAGCAAGTTGTAGAACAATAGTAGACCCATAAGCGTGTATGAAACTCATACACGTTTTTTCTATGCCAAATAGCTTCGTATTTGAGGCATTCAATTTGTGATAAACTAACTAAAAGATACTTTGATTAGAAATGGTGGCGAACAGGTGGAACTGAGACACATAAAACTTGAGGATGCTGAAGCATTTGTACAGCTGATAAAAGACGTTGAAAATGATGCACAATATATGCTATTTGAACAAGAAGAACGAAATTTGTCAGTAGAAGAACAGCGTGAGCGAATAAATAAAATGCAGCAGGATCAGCAATCCACAATAATTGTAGCGGAGGAATCAGGGGAGCTAATTGGCTACTTAATTGCGTATGGTGGTCAAGCTAAGCGGAACAGTCACTCTGCTTATTTAATTGTAGGAATAAAAAAGGATCAGCGTGGTAAGGGAGTAGGTACAAAATTATTTCAAACCCTTGAAGAATGGGCACTAAAGAACGGGAAACATCGTTTAGAATTAACTGTTGTAACGCGAAATGAAGCTGGACTAGCTTTATATAAAAAGGCTGGATTCGAAGTAGAAGGAGTAAAAAGGCATTCCCTTCTAATTGATAATGAATTTGTGGATGAATATTATATGTCGAAGCTTTATTAAATCGATAATCATATTTGCTACTTCCTTCAACCATACTATCGATAGAAGGAGGCGATAATGATGTTCGATTATACGAAACACATTCCGCTTGAAGGCATTCCTGGAGAATATAAAGTGAACAGCGATTTACCAGATTCTGATGACAGAGCTGAAATGAGTTTTCCGTTCGACTACAGCATGATGATTCCTCTTGATAACGTTATAAGAGAAGAGTAAAAAAAGCGCATATGCGCTTTTTTTGTTAGAAATTTAACGCTACTTTATGTGCTTTGTCGATTGCCTTGTTCTTAATTTCTTCTGCTTTATCTGGCATTTGAGCCATTCCCTCTGCGATTACGGATTCTACAGAAGGAATGCCTAGAAAACCGAGAACAGCATGCAGGTATCGATCACCGAACTCCATTTCTTTAGCAGGCCCTTCAGAATAAACGCCACCTCTTGCCTGGATATGAAGAGCTTTTTTATCTGTTAACAAGCCAACTGGGCCATCCTCTGTATACTTGAATGTTTTGCCTGCAATAGCAATCGTATCGATATACGCTTTAAGCTTAGGAGGAAAGCTGAAATTCCAGAAAGGTGTGACAAAGACATATTTATCTGCGTTAATGAATTGATCCGTCAGATCATTTATTCGACTAACTTTCATTTGTTCATCTGCTGATAAATGTTGAAATTCATTGCCGTTTTGCAGTTTGCCCCATCCGTTGAAAACATCTGTATCAATATAAGGGAGATCAATTTTATAAAGATCTAGCTTAAGTATACTATCTTCAGGATGTTCTTCCTGATACGCTTTCAGAAAAGCTTCACCTATCGTTAGGCTAAAAGATTCTTGCACCGGTTTAGGGTTTACCGTGATATATAATACTTTTGTCAACTTATTCATCTCCTTCTATGTCGCCACTTAGTATGGCTTGAGGAGATAAAACTATTCCAATAGAGAAAAGCCGCGATACAATAAAAGAAAAGGCTAGGAGGAATAATGTGAAGCGATGTGCATGGGTAAACGATGAAGAGATTTATAAAAATTATCATGATAATGAATGGGGAATTCCCGTTTATGATGATCAAAAACTCTTTGAAATGTTAATTCTAGAAGGGGCACAGGCAGGTCTGAGTTGGATCACGATTCTAAAGAGAAGAGAGAACTACCGTGAAGCCTTTGATGAATTTAACGTTGAGCAAGTCGCATCTTATGATGAAGATAAAATTCAGCAGTTGTTAAGTAATGAAGGTATTATTCGAAACAAACTTAAAGTGCGTGGAACAGTTAGAAATGCAAAAGCGTTTCTTGCTATTCAGAAGGAGTTTGGTAGTTTTTCGTCTTACATATGGTCATTTACGGAAGGTGGAACTATTGTAAATAATTGGAATTCGATTGACGAAGTTCCAGCCGAAACGGAACTCAGCCAGAAAATCAGCAAAGATATGAAGAAAAGAAATTTCACATTCGTAGGACCGATTATTATCTATAGCTTTATGCAAGCTGTTGGTATGGTAAATGATCATACAACCGATTGCTTTCGACATCCTAAATTTCAAGGGGAATCAATTAGTTATGCTGATTAAGAAAATGATTTGTGAGGTTAATGAAGATCAAACTTTAGCTTTTACGTTAGGTCAAGAGCGATGGGAAGAAATAAAGAACTTTGATGGATTTGTTGCACAGTATGGTGGTTGGTCACAAAGCCAGCGTAAGGCAATCATTATTGGGTTCTGGAGAAATCGTTCATCTTATAACGAGTTTATGAAGAAGGGCCACGATCTAATTTATAAAAAAACAGGACAAAGAGGTACTATCAAATCAATTGATGTTATGGTAGAAGAAAAAGAAGTAGAGAACATCAATGAGTTTACAAAAGAGTGGCTTCATACCCAAGCTATTACGATATGTGAAGAGTGGACGTTAACAGCTGATCAAACCGAGGGGAGAGTTCAATAGCATGAGTAAATGGTTATTCATTGGCGATAGTATAACAGACTCAGGCAGAAAACAGGATCCTGAAGGAATCGGTTCTGGGTATGTACGGATGATTAAGGATGAGGTAGAGAATGAAGTTCAAGTTGTAAATAAAGGCGTGAGTGGTAATCGTATAACGGATCTAGAGAAGCGGTGGCAGAAAGATGTTATCGCAGCCAATCCTGAAGTACTGTCTATTTCAATCGGAATAAATGATGTTTGGCGTCAGCTTGACCACCCTGAAATGAAGCAGGTGTATCCAGAGGATTTCAAAGAAATATATGAGCGACTGCTTAATAAGGCTAGAAATATCAATACAAAGCTAGTTTTAATGGAGCCTACAATTATAAATGAAGATATACACTCAAAGGGAAATCAGATGCTTGTTCCATATGTTGAGGTTGTTCGTCGTCTAGCATCGAACTATGATGCCGTACTTGTTCCTACACATACTGCCTTTCTTAAACAGGTAAAACAAAGCGAGGTAAACCTTACAACAGATGGCGTACATATGACAGAAGCAGGTAACCGGTTAATGGCAAGTATCTGGTTAAAAGCGTGCACTCCTCATTTATTGCGCTAACATTCAACAAGATGTTAGAAGATCAATCACCTTTATCTTTTTACAATAAAGATAGAGGTGATTTTTGTGTACCGAATATTTTATACTAATTCAACTGTTCGCTATTATTTACTCGGTGGTGGCATTTCTAAACTTGGGGATGTTCTATCGGGAATGGCATTTCTGTTTCTAGCATATGAGCTAACAGACTCGAAAATTGTAACAACGGGGATGGCGATAGCGCAGACGGTTCCATACCTCCTGTTTGGTTTATTAGGTGGCGTTGTTGCTGATTGGGTTCAGAAAAAAAGACTTCTTATTCTACTTGATTTGATTAGAGTACCACTTGTCTTTTCAATTGTTATTGTCTATTATGCGAACCAGTTGGGGTATGTGCACTTGTTGATTGTTAGTTTCCTCATTCAAACAATTGGGTGCTTTTTTAATCCTACCCATCGAGCGGTGTTACCACTAATAACAGATGAAGAAAACCGGACGGTAGTCAATAGTTTGAATGATACGTTTCAGAGAGGCGTGACGGTCGTTAGTCCGCTCATTTCAGTTTGGCTATTAACAACATATGGAGCCATTCATTTTTTTACTGTAGATGCTTTAACTTACATGATTAGTACTTTATGTTTCTTGAAAGTAGATGTGACAGACAGCATATATACTGGAAAACGGTCTATTAAAGAAGCTGGACTTTCAATCGTATCGTTTAGTAGGTGGGCGAATCAAAACGTAACGATACGAAATCTCTTCCTCTTTACATTCTTTATCGTTTTCCTCAATACATGGGTGTGGGAAGTGGGATTGTTACTTGCTTTATCTGAGATGACGACAAAAAGTGAAGAAATGTATAGTCTCATTCAAGGGGTTTTTGGTGCAGTTGTTATTGGAACAAACCTAGTCATTCCTCTCGTTATGAAAAGAATGAGCCTGGTTATTTATATGATTGGGTCGTTCATTTGGGGAGCAGGAGTTTTGTATTATGGATTGTGGTACGAACTGGAACACTTTTTCATAGGCGCTGTATTTATCGGCATTGGCATTCCTATAGCTGGACTAGCAAGAGTTTATCTCTTGCAGACGCTTGTTCCGAGTGATCAGCTTGGGAGAGGGTTTAGCACGAATGCGGTTCTACTTTATCTAGCAAACACCCTTTCACTTGCACTCTTTGGCTTTCTCTCGTCGTTTATTACCATTCAAACGCTCATGATTGTGAGCGGGATTAGTATGTCTACGGTGAGTGCAGGTTACTTAGTGATGACGAATACGAACTTGCGAAGGCGTCTTACCGTACAGTTTTTTAAATAAGTGGTTATATGAAGAAAGGTTTTTAAATCCAGATGAAAGAGCAATTGAGAGAATTGAATCATTGGTGTGAACAAGTTTCTCCTGACTTTTGATCATCCGGTACAATTGAAGAAAGGAGTATGGTGATACTCCGAAAGATTCTTTAAATGCATGAGCAAACTGATATTTTGATAGTCCAGTGAGAGCGGCGAGTTCATCAAGGGTCCAATCCTCTTGAAAGCTTTCCTTTATGGCATTAACAGCGAAGCTTAAAGGTGCTGATGTAGAAGCAATGGACAGCTCACATTGGTGTGAGCCAGGAGCGTGTTTCATCAGCAGTAAGACGAGTTGAGTCATGCTATGCTCAAGAAAAAATGAGCGCTCATTTGCATCGGTATGTACAATAAATTCTCTTACGAAAGATGCCCATCGGATGAGTTGCGGATGACGGAAACTGATTGATGCGAAATCAGGAAGCGTGTTTGAGATTCCAAGATCTACACAAACATTCTTCACGAGTGTTTCATTCAATTCTATTAGGAATTTCTCATCTGTCACATGAAGCTGACGATGAGGATCACCTGGATTCATCATAAGAAACTTGTCTTGTTCAATTAAAATATCACCTCGAGCTGTCTCATAAAGACCTTTTCCTGTATGAGAAAAAATAAATTTATAACATTGGTCGCTTCGCCAGCTTCGTTCATGTAGTCTATCATTTCGCATGAGTAATAGTCCGTGTTTGTATGGTGTAATCATAGGTGTAACTCCTTATCTTAAGAGCTTAATCAAATACGGTTGGCATTGATGGATTATCATGGAGCCTGAAAAGCATGGTGATTTGTGATTCGGTTATTCGTCCATCAGATAATGGTGGAAGATTGTCTAAAGAGAAGAAGTCACAATCACTAGTTTCGATACTATCTGTCGCGTTCCCACCTACTAGTTCACAACCGATGATCATTTTATAAATATGATAAGGGGATGGTGGATGAGGATGGTGTTTATGATCTAGAACAGCCAGTAAACGCTTTGCTTCTACAAGATAACCCGATTCCTCCTCTACTTCTTTAACAGCGACTTCTGCAGGTGAGAAGCCAACATCCCCCCATCCTCCTGGAATCGACCATTTTCCATCAGCTTTTTCTTTAACGAGGAGGATTTTTCCATCCTTAATTACAGCAGCGCGAATATCCACTTTAGGTGTTTGATACCCTGTTTCATTCGTAAAGAGTTCTTGGATTGTTTTCATGTCATATTCAGTATAAGTTTCTAGTATTTCTGCACTGAGCTGTCTAAGTTCTATGTATCGTTCATAATCGTAATCATCACGTGTATAGGTTAATCCTGCCTGGGCGATCGATTGGATTTGCTTTGCCCAGGCAAGCCACTTTTCTTCCATCATGAAGCATCCTTTCCAGTTCGTTATCTATCAACTATTATTTATTATTCTAGAAAAGGATGAGAAAACCTGCTTTTGCTTCTATTCAAATCTAGGTTCTGGATATCGTCCAAACCAGTCGTAACGATTTTTGGAAAACCAAATGTAGAATGGTGATCCAAGCTTATCGATAAAAGGTAAATAGAGCAGTAAGGATAGCGGAATAGTGAGTGGAAGAGCCATTAGAAGTCTTCTTACAGAATAAAAACCAGCGTGAAGATTTCCTGATTCGGTAAGCATATGAATCTCATCGTACATCCGTTTATGTCGGAATTGCATGTAAGGATAATTGTCCGGATTCTTCTCAACTTCTTGAACGGAAATCCAATCAATTTTATTGAACCAGTCTAGTTTCCGTAACGATTTTTTTACGTGAAAACAAAAAGGGCACTCAGCGTCATAGAATACAAGGTGTTTCATAGTGTTAGCCTCCAATTCCTAATTATCATCTTTTTACTCTATTTCACTTTTTACCTTGTTATTAAACTAGGTGGTAATAGTTGACAGAAAATTTCAATATTATTATAGTCAAGTTATACCATAAAAGAAAACGATTACAGGAGTGATGGTGATGAAAAGGCTGGATGGTAGAACCGCATACATAACGGGTGGTAGTAGGGGAATTGGTGCAAGTATTGCAGAGCGATTTGCTAGTGAAGGGGCAAGCGTTTATTTAGCTGATGTGAATGAAGAAGCACTTGAAAATACTAAGAAACAATTCGAAGAAAAAGGTTATTCTGTTATGACGGGTGTTGTCGATGTTACGAACCGAGCACAGGTTGAGGTTAGTATGAAAGAAGCTGCGAATGCTTTTGGTTCAATCGATATTCTCATTAATAATGCAGGTGTCATTCGTGATAATCTACTGTTTAAGATGACAGATGAGGATTGGATGACGGTTATGCAAGTCCACCTAACTGGCAGTTTCTATGCTTCAAGAGCAGCACAGAGCTACATGGTAGAGCAAGGATACGGAAGAATTATTAGTCTTTCCTCGACGTCAGCACTCGGTAATCGTGGCCAAACGAATTATGCAGCGGCAAAGGCAGGTATTCAAGGTTTAACCAAAACGCTATCTCTCGAGCTAGGTAAATACGGAATTACCGCCAATGCTATTGCACCAGGATTTATTGAGTCGGATATGACGAAAGCAACAGCAGATCGACTAGGCGTCGAATTCGACCAATTTATTGATTACAATAAAAAACAGATTCCGGTTGGTAGAACTGGAAAGCCTGAAGACATTGCAAACGCTGCGCTCTTTTTTGCAGATGAGCAGTCATCTTTTGTGAGCGGACAAGTACTATACGTAGCAGGCGGTCCAAGAACATAATAAGCAATTCAAGCAGCCATTTGGCTGCTTGTTTATTTTGGCATACACGTTTCGTTGTACTTTTCTTAGGGTACTTTTTCTTTATGGAAAAGGACGCGAAGGAGGAGTCATGATGTTTGAAAGAAATGCTGGCGAAATATTGCTTGATACACTATCTAATTGGGGTGTAGACCATATTTATGGTTTGCCTGGTGATTCAATTAATCACTTTGTCGAGAATTTACGAAATGCACAGGACCGTATGAAGTTTATTCAGGTTCGTCATGAGGAAGTTGGTGCTCTTGCAGCAGCATCGTATGCTAAGATAACTGGCAAAATCGGTGTGTGTCTATCAATTGCAGGACCAGGTGCAGTTCATTTATTAAACGGTCTTTATGATGCAAAAGCTGATGGTGTACCAGTTCTCGTTATTGCGGGGCAGATTGCTAGTGACCAGCTCGGGACAGATCAGTTCCAGGAGGTTAACCTCGAGCGAATGTTCGACGATGTTTCTGTATTTAACCGTAGGGTTGAAACGGCGGATTCCTTGCCGGATCTAACTCATCAAGCGATTCGAACTGCTGTAGAGAAGAAGGGTGTGGCAATTCTAACTATTCCAGATGATCTTGCTGCTGAGAAAGTGAAACAAAAGGTTCAGAATACGTCACTCATTCGTTCGAAAGCAGTCGTTCATCCCCATGACTCCAATTTAAATGAAGCAGTAGCTCTTCTAAATGAAGCGAAACGCCCAGTTATTCTTGCAGGTAAGGGGTCTAAACATGCTAGGGATGAACTGCTTACATTTGCTGAAAAGGCAGGAGCTCCGGTTATTTTAAGTCTACCAGGGAAAGGTGCTATTCCGGATGTGCATCCATATAACCTGGGACAGCTTGGACAGATTGGAACGAAACCCGCTTATGAAGCGATGGAAGAAACCGATTTACTTATCATGGTAGGTACATCGTTCCCTTATCGAGATTATTTACCTGACAAAGCAAAAGCCATTCAAATTGATATCGAACCAACGCAGATTGGAAAGCGTTATCCGGTAACAGTTGGTTTGATTGGAGATGCGAAGTGGACGCTTTCTTATTTAACTAATCATACAAGCTATCAAGAAGATCGAGAATTTATTGAAAAGTGTCAGGAGAATATGAAGAATTGGTGGGCTCATCTTGAGAAAATCGAGTCAGAGGAGTCAACGCCAATAAAACCACAGCAAATTATGCCACAGCTCCAAAAAGTAGTGGACGATAATGCAGTGCTTTCAGTTGATGTTGGTAACGTCACTGTTTGGGCAGCAAGGCATTTTCGAGTAACAAATCAGAAATTCATTATCTCCTCATGGATGGCCACAATGGGTTGCGGACTACCTGGTGCTATCGCTGGTAAAATCGCTCACCCTGATCGACAGGCTGTTGCGATCTGTGGAGATGGCGGATTTACAATGGTTATGCAGGATTTCTTAACAGCAGTAAAGTATAAGCTTCCAATGATGGTTGTTATCCTAAACAATGAGCGTCTCGGCATGATTAAATACGAGCAGCAGGAAATTGGAAATATCGATTTTGAAACAGAATTAAAAGACTTTAATTTTGCTGCGTTTGCTGAAACGGCCGGCGGTGAAGGTTACCGTGTTGAGAAATACGAAGAGCTATTGCCAGCTTTTGAGAGGGCAGCTAAATCTACAAAGCCTGCGATTGTTGATATCGTAATTGAAGAACAGCCGCCACTTCCTGGTAAAATCACGTATGAACAGGCTGCAAGCTATTCGAAGTATATGCTAAAAAAAGCTTTTGAGGAGCAGGAAATCGACATGCCGCCATTGAAGAAGGCTTTGAAGCGAATTTTCTAATAAGAAAAGGATGGCCCGCTTATAGCGGGCTTTTTTGTAGTTAAAATTGGCTGTTTCGTAATCTGTTGAGAGGTGGAGACGTCAAGGTGAGACTTGTATTTTGTTACGGTACTTTAAGATATGGGGAGATTAATCATTCAGTAATTAAGGGCGCAATCCTAAGAGAAAGAACTTGTTGGACTAAAGGAACGCTCTATGATACTAGAAACGGCTATCCAGCCTTAATAGAGTCTGGTGATGAAACGGTACTTGGAGAAATATATGAAGTAAACGATCAGCTTCTTGAGCGAATAGATACCCTCGAAGGATTTCAAGAAGGACGTGATCATAATTTATATGACCGGATTGTACGAACGATTGAAAGCAACACCGGAAGCTACGAAGCGATTACGTATGTGATGCGAGAGCCTGAAGACCATTTTATTGAAATTAAGGGTGGGGATTGGATCATATATCGAAACAAATTATCTTAATTATTTGAAATTTAATGAAGTTGATTATGAGTTGAGTTAGAGTTTTAGATATATAGTTTTAAAAAAACGAGTGCTAAACTTAGGTAGAATTTAACACTCGTCTTTAGAGAAGGCTCTTTTTATTAAAGATTGTTGTATTTGAAAGAGATTATGAATAAAGAAATTCACACATCAAAGTTGATTGGAGCGGAAATCAACCACTCCTCTTATAGCAACAATGTCTACGAAAACAGCCTTAAAGAACTCAGCAAATCATTTAATTAGATGGTTGTAGCTCTCTTTTCTCAATCTTTGCTTCACGGTTATTTCGTATAAACATATAAAATGATGCAGAGAAAATGATCACATATCCGAGAATGCTCCAAATATCTGGTATTTGTCCGAATAAGACGATGCTAATCAACGCTGAATACACAACGGTTGAATAGAAAAAGATTGAGATTTCGCGTGCTGGCGCAAATTTATAGGCAATCGTCAATCCGAATTGACCGAGGGTTGCGAATACACCTGCTAAGAGTAAGTAAATGAGCTGTCTCATTTCCATTGGCTCATAGAACATTATGACAAACGGTAAGAGAACAACAGTTGAGAAGAAAGAGAAATAGAAAACAACTGTATAGAATTTCTCGCGCTGTCCGAGTACTCTTAGAACTGTATAAGCACCAGCTGCAAAAATAGCGGATAGTAGTCCTGAAATATACGGAATCGTTTCTACTGAAAATTGCGGTTTAATAATTAATAATGTGCCTATAAATGCAATGATGATGGCGATTATTTGGAAGCGTTTGGCTTTTTCTTTTAAGAAAAGAGCAGAGAAAATAATCAATAAGAACGGACTGAGCTTGTTTAGCATATCGGCATCTGAGAGAACAAGATGGTCAATAGCGTAGAAATAGAAGATAATTCCTAGCGTACCAAGCGCAGACCGTAGGAGTAAGAACTTTTGATTTTCCTTTTTCCCAAATAGCCGTTCTTTGTAATACATAACAAAACCGAACGAAATAATCGCTGATACGGCATTTCGAAACATCGTTTTTTGAATGGTAGGCACATCACCCGAAAGTTTTACGAACGCTGCCATCATCGCAAAGCCGAAGGATGATATTAGCAGAAGTATAATTCCTTTATTACGATCACTCATCATATTCCTCCTGTAAATAGTCACGAATCACTTCTATCACTTTACTGTAAAGCTATCATACATTTCAACTCCGCCGCTTAAAGTCCTAATCGTCACAACATTGATGAATCAAGAAAAGCATGACGTTGTAGAAAAAATATGAAAAAAAGAAGGTGCTCGCATGATTCAAATGTTACATCATCAAAACGCAGATACAGCTAAATTGATTTTAGATGTTCAACTTCCTGCTTATCGTAAAGAAGCAGAGATCATTAAATTTGATGGCATTCCGCAGTTGAGCGATACGGTTGATTCAATTCAAATGAGTGAAGAAACATTTATTGGGTGTTATAGGGAGGGCGAAGTAGCGGGAGTTCTTTCCTTTAAGCATACGAAAGATAGCGTTAGAATCTGCAGACTAGTAGTACATCCAGATTATTTTCGGATGGGAGTTGCAAAAGAGATAATGGAATATTTACTTGTGACAAGTGATAAAGAATTCGTAGTGAGTACAGGTGCTGATAACGTTCCTGCAGTGAAATTCTATGAGACATTCGGATTTGAAGAGGTGGAGCGATCTGAACCAGTAGAAGGTGTTTTTCTTACACACTTGAAGAAAAAAACGAAGAGTGGTTAGTGACTTGCTTCAATTGGGTAATGTATGTATTAGACGCATAGGAAAAGGAGAAGTTCTTGCATGTTTGTGTGGCGAAATATATACAGAGGGTTATTAATGGGTGTTAGCGATTTAATTCCAGGCGTAAGCGGAGGAACGATTGCAATGGTCCTCGGAATTTACAGAAGATTAATAAGTGGAATTAATGGATTGATGAGCAAGAATTGGAAGAAAGAATTAGGATTTTTCATACCACTTCTAATAGGTGTAGGTCTTGCTTTACTTCTCGTCAGTCAGCTAATGGAGAAGCTCCTTCAACATTATCCGCAGCCAACCTTCTTTTTCTTTATCGGTTTAATTATTGGTGTAGTACCCTTTTTACTAAGAAAGGTAGAATACAAAAAGACGTTTGAACCTTTGCATTATGGATTGTTAATTCTAGCAGCGGTGCTAATTGCTTCAACTCTCTTTCTAAAGGGAGATGGTTCTGGAGAAGTAATGAAATCGTTAAGCTTTACGGACTATATTGTTCTTTTCTTTTCAGGATGGCTTGCAAGTACAGCAATGATTCTGCCGGGGGTAAGTGGCTCATTTGTGCTGTTGCTTCTAGGGTCTTACAAAACTGTTATTCATGGTCTCTCGTCTTTCCAAATTCCTCTTCTCCTCACAGTAGGAGCGGGAATCATTATTGGACTAAGTTTAACAGGTAAGCTGATCTCACTGTTATTGAAAAAGTATACGGTTGCTACCTATTCCGTTATGATCGGATTAGTCATCGGGTCAGTTGTCGTACTGTATCCGGGCTTTAAGTCTGATATCATGCTTGGAATAGCAAGTGTAGTAACGCTACTTCTAGGACTCGGAGCAGCCTTTATTCTAGGTAAAATCGAGCATAAGCAGGAAAATACAGATTAAAGGAAAAACCCACAGAAATGTTCTGTGGGTTATTTTAATTGGAATTTTGTTTCTGTTTCGTTCGTGGAAAGACCAGGTGTTTCATCATGAAAAAGCTTGAAGCAGAAGATATTAGCATGGCGAGCCCCTTTGAAATGTTACGTTCAATGTACCTAGGGAATGTAATCCATTCAAAGATAAGAAGGGCACCATAGAAAACAAGGTTGCTAATGCCAAGTGCGATGATAGCCTGAGCGAGGAACAATAGAACCTGTTTTCGGTCATGGATTGCTTTGGAAGGGAACGTTAACTTCGCATTCCAAAAGTAACTGTTCGTAATCGCAAGCGTATATGCAATTGTATTGTAGACAATAAGCTGGATTCGATCATCTGTTGGAAATAACAGCATGAGTAGATTCAGTACTCCGATGTCGACTAGTGCATTCATGACCCCGATAGCGCTGAAACTCATTACTTGTTTTGATCCCCTACCAATTTGCCATTGCTTCATATACTCAACCTTCTATCTATTGGATCGCCTGCTGTTCTTCATTTTGCTTCAGCTCAATGGCTGATTCGTAGAAATCTAGAAGCTGCTGTGCAGGACCTCTCCAACCATAGTCCCTTGAATGAACATAAGCTTCTTTCGACATTTTCTCTAACAGTCCATTCTCTTCCAACCTGTGAACCACCTCAGTTAGATTTCCATTAGGACCAGATCGATAGAGGAGTCCTGTCGATCCATCATCGACTTGCTCGTTCGTTGGTCCTGACTCAGCAGCAATAACCGGAAGTCCGCTGGCCATAGCTTCTAGAATGACAAGGCCTAATGTCTCAGTAGTTGATGGGAAAATAAAAGCATCAGAAGACGCATAGGCTCGCGCTAATTCCTCCCCATGGAGAAAACCAGTAAATGTCACATTATTGAGATGGGCAAAATTCTTCTCAAGTTCTTCTCGATAAGGACCATCTCCAACAATTGCGAGATGTGTATCTGACTTTTGCTCAAGCATGGGAATCAGTGAATCGATTTCTTTCTCAAATGCGAGTCTGCCTACAAAAAGAAGCAGTGTTTTATCGGAATTCCCATCCGTAAGACGTTGTCGCATGTCTTCATCGTGAAGTTCAGGATTAAATCGCTCTGTATCAACTCCTCGTTTCCAAAGGTGCATGTTATAGAAGTTGTGTTCGTTCAATTCTTCTAGAATAGCCTGAGATGTACACAAATTAATATCTGCTTTATTATGCATCCTTCTAAAATGCCACCAAAGTAAAGGCTCTGACCAAGAAGCGTTGTAATAGTTAGCGTATTTTGGCGCGTGTGTGTGATAAGAAGCAACCAATGGTACGCCGAGTCTTTTACCATATTTAATTCCCGAGTACCCCATAAAGGCAGGGTTAACTACATGAACAAGATCCGGATCAAAGTCTTCAAGGTACGTTTTGATTAAGCGTGTCGGCATCCCAAATTTACGATGTTTATATAAAAAGAAAGTACGAGGTTGTACGCCATCAAACCGAATATTCCGATAGCTGCGCACTCCTAAATCTGGTGCAATTACCTGAATTTCGTGCCCTTGATCAAGTAAGTAGTCGATTGAGGCTCGAAGACGAGTAACGACACCGTCAGTTGAAGGTAGGAATGTTTCTGTTACGATGGATATTTTCATACGAACACCTCTGTTAGTTATAGCGTCAATTTATTTCCAGGTAACGTTTGGAAGGACATTTTCTTTAAGAACACGGTCTTTATACTTCAAAGCTGTATCAAGCGTTCTAGAGATATGATCGTCTGTTAATAGAGAAGGCTCTAGACCAAGATCGATTAAACTTGTGTTAACCGCTTTGTAGTAATGTTCTTCCTTCTCAATACGTGGGTTCTCTATATGATCTATTCCAATGTTAAGGCCTTTTGCTTTTGCTACTCGTTGAACTTTTTGGGCAAGTTCAAGCACGGAGAATTCTTCTGTAAACTGGTTAAACACTCTAAATTCGCCTTTGTCAGCAGGATTTTCAGCTGCAATTTCAACACATCGAATGGTATCTTTAATGTTTAGGAATGCACGAGTTTGTTTACCAGATCCATAGACTGTAATGTCGTGGCCAATCGCAGCCTGAATAATAAAGCGATTAAGGGCTGTCCCAAAAACACCGTCATAATCGAGACGATTAATGAGACCTTCATCATATTCATCTTCTTCAGTATGAAGTCCATATACAATTCCCTGATTTAGATCAGTTGCACGAATGCCCCATATTTTACAAGCGAATTGAATGTTATGACTATCATGTACTTTTGATAAATGATAGAACGACCCCGGTTGTTTAGGGAAAGGAAGGACATCTTCGCGTCCATTATGTTCTATTTTTATGTAACCTTCTTCAATATCTATGTTAGGCTGACCATATTCACCCATTGTTCCCAATTTAATCAAATGGCAGTCAGGTTTCACTTCTTTGATTGCATATAGAACATTAAGATTACCTACAACATTGTTGGTTTGAGTGAATACCGCGTGTTCACGGTCAATCATGGAATATGGAGCTGAGCGTTGTTCGGCAAAGTGAACAAATGCCTCAGGCTGTACCTGCTTGAAAATCTCTTTTAAGAAATCGTAATGCATCAAATCACAGTCATAGATCGCAATCTTTTTTCCGGTTTTCTCTTCCCATAATCTCACTCGTTCTTCGAGGGGCAAAATGGGCGTTAAGGAATTGGAGCGTAATTCATCATCCCATTTACGGCGAATCATATTATCAATGATCGTTACGTCATGACCCTGTTTTGATAAATAAAGTGCGGTTGGCCACCCGCAGAAACCATCTCCGCCTGCAACAATAATTTTCATAGATCTTACCTCCATCAAATGGTCGATTTAAATGTGGAATGCTTGCATTATCAAGTATTTACGATAGCATTCATCAAGGGTTCATTCAACTTATGACATTTAATTTACTAAATCTTTAAATGAATCAGTGAATGACTGTTTCATTCCCATAATGGAATTTGTCTACACTTTTAAGTTTGCCTGAAACAGGCAATAAAAACAATTTATTAATTTGGAAAATTGAAAATTATTTTCTATTTAATATGTTAGACTGTATTTGATGAACTAAAAAGAATACCGATTGGTGAAAGTTTCTATAGTTTTGGAACGTACTCTTCATAACTTCCCTTCCAATTAAAGGTGATGATTACGAATAACTGATGAAGAAAGTTAGTTGCATTAAATGGAGGAATAGGAGTGATTAATCATATGTAAATCGACTACCCTTTTGCAAACGAATGAATAAATAAAAAAGGGGTAGTGATGATGAGGTTACGTTCGTTTCGTTTCCTGTGGATTGGTCAAGCGTGTGCCAATATAGGGGACGTTCTTTATATTGTTGCGTTAATTGCTATACTTTATCAGTCAACAGGATCCGCGCTTTATTTATCACTTTTGCCTTTCACGATAACCTTAGCCCGGTTTATCAGTGGAATGTGTGCACCTGTCATGTTGAGTCAGTTCGCCTTAAAAAGAATGTTGGTCTGGTCTCAAGGATTAAAAACATTCATTTTAGTTATCCTTGGTGCTTCTTTTTTACTTTATCAACCAGGATTAGAAGTCATATTTATGCTCGCATTTATTATTGCTTTTCTTGACGGGTGGGCAGCGCCTGCCCGAAATGCCATGCTACCTATGATTGTGCAAGAGTCAGAGCTGACACAAGCCAATAGCTTTGTAGCAGTAGTTGATCAAACGATTCAATTTGGAGGTTGGGCTGTTGGAGGTATCATTGTTGCTTTCATGTCAGGCTCATCGGTTATCTGGCTTACGTTTGGTCTGTATTGTATCTCAACAATCTTCATGGCACTGATTGAAAATGAGGGGAGTCAGCGTAAAAAGAAGTCTAGAATCCCGATTTCAAGCGGTTGGCAAACAATCTGGAAACATCCCATTTTACGAACGGTTCACGTTATGATTTTTCTGGAATCTATCGCAAATGTCGTCTGGATCGCTGCGATACTATATATCTTTGTGAATGACGTTCTTCAAAAATCAGAAGCTTGGTGGGGTTATTTAAATGCAAGTTTCTTTATTGGATTAATTGCTGGCGGACTTATTGTGTCAAGGAATACCCAATTGTTTGAGAAACACATGAAGGCAATCCTACTTACCGCTTCATTGGTTGTAGGTGCAGTAACGTTGTTATTCGGGTCCAATGAGATAGCCATTCTTGCTGTTGTGCTAACTGTGGTATCAGGTATAGTGGAGCAAGTGAAGTCCATTGCAATCGTGACGTTTATCCAGAAGTCCTGTCCAAAGAGTTCTCTTCCGGAAGTATTTAGTGCTCAAAGTGCATTGAGTGCAATAACATTCGGATGTGGGGCGTTATTGTTTGGTTTCCTTGCAGAAGCTGTTAGTATTCAGTTTGTATTTGTAGTGTCAGCGATTCTATTACTTGGTTCAGCTCTATATATGTGGAAACACTATCATCATTTTCAATTATCATGCTAATGTCCAACAGCCCCGGCTATGCTGGGGCTGTTGAAATTGTATATTTATCGGTCTCTGTCTTTATTTCCTGTTACATCAACTGCTGCCATATTGTTTCCTAGATAGCTTGTAGGGGCAGAATCGTTTTTTTGTTGCTTAGAATAGAAGGCATCATTCACTTTTTCATCACTATTCTCATGTTCATCTCCTTTGTAGAATTGATTATTTATTTTAAGGTTTGCCTGTGTGGTTCTTTCATTGCTTTTATAGTCCAAATTTTCTCCTCCTTGAAGTATTGGTATGTGTATAGCATGTGCTCAACGCTATCATTTATAATTAAGATTTTCTAAGCTTGAAATGATTAATGGTAATCACTACACAATACTAAATCTCTTAAGGATGATTAGAGTAAGACGGAATCG
The DNA here is from genome assembly GCF_017303315.1 of Bacillus sp. NTK071. Classification (GTDB taxonomy): domain Bacteria; phylum Bacillota; class Bacilli; order Bacillales; family Guptibacillaceae; genus Guptibacillus. The sequence goes on along the minus strand of NZ_JAFKOI010000007.1, from coordinate 141,756 downwards.
GGAAAGCATTCTTTATAAGATCATCAAAAGGAGTTGGATTGAGATGAGTAAAACATTGCAAGCTTATTTTACAACAGAGAACGATGCAGAAAGCGCAAAAACTGATTTACAGACTTACTCTGTAAGTCAATTGTCAGTTGAACATATTCCGGAAGATCAAAAGCTTAACTTGGATATTCCATATCCTGGTCAGGGACCTGGAACACCTGCTGGAGCAAACAACGACCTGTTTTTCTCTAATGAAACGCCAACAGGTAAGCAGGAAGAAAACGCCGATCCTGCTGAACGAGCAGATAAAGAATTTCGCTATCTTCTAGCTTTTAAAACAGATCAAAGTGATGATACTGATCTACGAGAAGTTGTCTCGAAGCATAACGGAGCAATGGAGAAATAAACAGAAAGTAGAACTACGCAAACAGTGTTTGCGTAGTTTTTTTAGTGAAGTGGGGGTCAGGCTCGAGCCTGACCCCCACTTCACTACCTTACTACCATAAAAAAGTATGAAAGCACCTGTAGTAGGGGAGGATGAAACTGATCTAGCATTGGGGGAAAGACAGAACGAACATAGTTCGCTATACTGAGTAAGGAAACGCATCAGAAGTGGCATTATACATAAAGGTTTGGTTCAATAGGAATGACACAAAACGTTGCGATTTTGCAGTCAGTTATCTTTGATTCCTTTGAGAAAAAAAGGTATACTGGCAACTAGATGATAATGATTATAAAAAGATATTCGATTTAAATTATTTTGGTATGAGAGGGGAACACATTCATGGCTAAGAAAACTATGGGATTACTTGTGATGGCATATGGAACGCCTTACAAAGAAGAGGACATTGAACGTTATTATACACATATCCGTCGCGGTCGTAAGCCCTCTGAAGAACAATTAACGGACCTTAAGGATCGTTACAAAGCAATCGGAGGCATTTCTCCACTTGCGAAAATAACAGAAGATCAAGCCAAAGGTCTTGAAGCACATCTTAATGAAGTACAGGATGAAATTGAATTTAAACTCTATATTGGATTGAAGCACATTGAGCCTTTCGTAGAAGATGCCGTTCAAGAAATGCACAATGATGGCATTGAAGAAGCTGTTAGTATTGTTCTAGCGCCTCATTTCTCTACGTTCAGCATTAAATCGTACAATGGCCGTGCAAAGCAAGAAGCCGAGAAGATTGGTGGACCAGTGATTCATTCTGTTGAAAGCTGGTATGATGAGCCGAAATTCATTTCATACTGGTCAAAACGCATCAAGGCGATTTTCGAAGGTATGTCTGATCAAGAACGTGAAAAAGCCGTTCTAATTGTTTCAGCTCATAGCTTACCTGAGAAAATTATTGCGAACGGTGACCCTTACCCAGATCAGTTGAAGGAAACAGCCAATCTTATCGTTGAAGAATCTGGTGTTAAAAATGTTGCCATCGGTTGGCAAAGTGAGGGGAACACACCAGATCCATGGATCGGTCCAGATGTTCAGGATCTAACAAGAGACCTTTACGAAAAGCAGGGTTATACTTCTTTTGTATATGCGCCTGTAGGTTTCGTAGCCGATCATCTTGAAGTATTGTTCGATAATGATTACGAGTGTAAAGTAGTAACCGATGAGATCGGTGCAAACTATTATCGTCCTGAAATGCCAAACGCACAGGATGAATTTATTGATGTCATCACTACGGTTGTTCTAAAAGAATTGAATATGCAGTAAGAAAGAGCAGCGGTCATGCTTCAATGACTGCTGCTTTTTTTGGGGTTAGTTAAATTTTCAAAAAACTGTTTGACATGAAGTAATAAACAAGCTAAAGTTATTAGAAACTCAAGAAACGTAAATAATGTACAGGCAAAGAAGAGGATTCAGTAGCGCGTTATGGTGAGTAGTGTCAGAGAACCAGTGGAAGGTGAAAACTGGTACAGCCTAACAGTGAATTACCCCTCAGAGCCTTCCTGACGAAAGTGATGAAGTAGTCAGGAACGGGAAAACCGTTAACGTATTCGAGCTGGAAGACGGAAGTGTCTTCAATCAGGGTGGTAACGCGTGTTAAGCCACGTCCCTACTAAATAAGGGGACGTGGCTTTTTGTCGTTCATGAACAAAACAAATAAATGGGAGGTCGACAGGAATGAGTGCAATTATGGATCAATTATCTGATCAGCAGAAAGAGGAAATGGAAAGGCAGTATACTGTTTATACGCACGCTACAAGTGAAGTCATTCCTGGAGATGAACTGAAGCATAAAATTGCAAAGTCCCTTCTTACGAACGTACCACTGAAAGTTAAACTTGGACTTGATCCAACTGCACCTGACGTTCATATTGGGCACACTGTTGTCTTGAATAAATTACGCCAGTTTCAAGAGAATGGTCATATTATTCAGCTCATTATTGGCGACTTTACAGGAAAAATTGGAGACCCAACAGGTAAGTCTGCTGCAAGGGTGCAATTAACCGATGAGGAAGTTGAGCGTAATGCAAAGACATACCTTGAACAGTTTGGAAGAGTTCTAGACGAAACGAAAGTCGAGCTGCATTACAATGGCAATTGGCTTTCTGAGTTGAAATTTGAAGATGTAATTCATCTAGCAGGAAAAATCACTGTAGCTCGTTTATTGGAACGAGACGATTTTGAGAAGAGAATGAATGCGAATAAACCCGTCTCTCTTCACGAATTTTTCTATCCGCTAATGCAAGGCTATGACTCAATCCACCTTGAAAGTGATATCGAAATTGGAGGTAATGATCAATATTTTAATGTTCTAATGGGTAGACACCTTCAGGAGCAGTTCGGTAAGGAAAAGCAGGTGGTGATTATGATGCCATTGCTTGAAGGGTTAGACGGCGTTGAAAAAATGTCTAAATCAAAAGGAAACTATATCGGTATTACAGAAAAACCATCAGAGATGTACGGGAAAGTCATGTCGATTCCGGATAAATTAATCATAAGATACACAGAGCTTATAACTGACTTATCGTTAGATGAAAAGCGGGCTGTTCGTCAAGAGTTAGAAAGAGGAGAGACTCATCCGAGGACAGTAAAGATGAAGTTGGCGAAAACGATTGTACGTATATTTCACGGAAAAAAGTTGGCTCAACAGGCAGAAGAACAATTTCAGCAGGTGTTCCAACAAAACAAGCTTCCTACTGATATCGATGAAGTAAACTGGGATGGAGCACGGAACATCACAGTTCCTAACCTTGTGACATCTCTTGGAATGATGCCTTCTAAAAGTGAAGTAAGGCGTATGATGAAAAACGGTGGTATTAAACTAAATCAAGTTAAAGTAACTGATATACACAAGGAAATAAAAATAGAAGACGGTCTAGTTATTCAAGTGGGTAAGCGGAAATTTAAGAAGCTAAAACTTAATTAACGTTAATATCCCCAATCTGAATAGATCGGGGATATTCCTTATTGGGTCACTGTTACATTTTCTTCTGTGTGTTCATGAAGGCCTTCATCGTTTTCTACATGTATGGTCACTGTATAATCGCCAACTTCTTTAAAAGAAGTGGTTCCTTCATATTCACCATCTTTCATTTCTACTGCATCAACCCATTCAGCGTTCTTTTTACCATTTTTTGAGATTTCAAAGCGAACGTTCGCTTCTGTTAATGCTTCTTCATTTTTCTGAAGGTGAACCATTAAATCAACGTCTTTTTCAGCCTTTATTTCATCAGGCTTCATAAGGTGAATGGACACTTCGCTTTCATGCTGATGCTCATGGCCACTCTCTGATGTGGCGTTGTCTTCGGATCCGATTATTATTTCGTTTTTAGGCATAGTATGTAAATCGCGGGCTGTAACGTGAGATTGAACGTAATATTTCCCTTCATTTTCAATCACTTTTTCGGCGGAGTATACCCCTTTACCGTCAACAGAAGCCTCAATCATCTCGCTGTCATCTTTCGAGCCTTCTTTCCACACTTCAAACATCACTTCATCTGCATCGTCCACTTTTTCATCGCCTTGAGTAACAGTTGCTGTAAAAGTTAGCGTTTCTCCTGCTTCAGCTTTTTCAGGTGTATCAAGTGCGACATCCAGTGTTTCAACCTGAGTTTCATCAGCTGTCGTTGTATTATTGGATTCATTTGCGTTTTCATCCTGACCGCAAGCAGCTAGAGCCAATGCAATGCTTACGATAGATACCCATGATCCTATTTTCTTCATACTTCTTTCCTCTCCTTAGCAGAGCCAATTTCTAATCTAAGTTTCAGTATGGCCACCTGTTGTAACAGGCAAACATTCTCTCATCTTAATAGTAGGAAAGTTAAGTACCTTTCTCAAGCGAAAATTTCATTGACTTGTGACTACTTGTTGACAAACGATTACTAGAATGAGGGGGAAAACAAAAGAGGCCCCTGTTTAAGAGGACCTCATTGTTAAACTATGACTGATTGTGTTTCATAAGAAACCATCATCCACTTCTCGATATCACGAAATCCAATTCGCTTATAGATCGTACCAGCTTCTGGGTTATCGTAGAACAGGCATAGGACTTTCCCTTCAGATAGAACGTCATAACAGAGCTTGCTGGTACATTGTGTTGCAAAGCCTTTTCGTTTGTAGTCTACAAGTGTGCATACACCAACGACCATAGCGGACTCTGAATTTTCTGCGGCGGTGGAAGCAGCTGAAACGGGCTTGCCATCCTGTTCAATATAATAAGTCCTCGACACGCCTTTTTCCTGATTGCGTCGTTTTTCTTCTAAGGTTTCACCGGTTTCAAATTCATCAATTCCCTGATGGAGTGTATGAATCTTCTCAAGATCTTCTAAGGTAGCAGTTTGCACTTTTTGTAGGTCATCGAGTGCGAGAGCTTCAACGCTGTCACATTTCGCATAAAATAATTCTCTACTAGAGCGAAGTTGATGTGAAATGTGTGGTTGAATTTGGCTCGTTACTCGTTTAATTCCGGACATCATGAGGAATTCACTATCTTGTGAAATAACTTCAGCGAAACCTTTAGCATCGAATTCACCAGGTGCATATGGAATATAATTTCTTTCGTATTTAAGAAGAACTGCCCGCAGCTCGTTATTCTCTGTGAAGTCACCCCATAGCTTTTGGAAAGGTTGATCATACCCGAAGGCTTCGATGTCACCTATGATAAATAAATTTTCTGCAGCATAAGGTGTTAATAAAGAAAGGCACTCATTATGATCTTCTTCCGTCAATCTTCGTATCAACCTGATCTCCCCCTTCATGATTCTAAGAAACTATTTTACAGAAGCTATCATAAAAGTAAATAGATTTAGAAAATTTATTCTAATTAAGATCGATAGGCAAGTAGAAGTCGAAAACAGGAATTCACTGTATGAACAAGGAAAGTAAAGGATAGGGTTTGGCGAAAGGACTGGAGTTTATGATAAAAGCCGTACTATTTGATTTGGATGGGACGCTGCTAAACAGGATAGCATCTGTGGAAAAGTTCATAAATGATCAGTATAAAAGGCTATCGAAGGAATTAGAAATGGTAGATGAATCTGATTATTGCGCTCGTTTTATTGAACTAGATAACAATGGGTATAGATGGAAAGATGAGGTATATAAGCAACTTGTGGAAGAATATCAGTTAGCCATTACATCGGATGAATTACTAGACGATTACCTTGAATTTTTCCAATTCCATTGTATTCCTTATGAAGGGTTGAGGGATCTATTGCTCTCATTAGAAAATCAAAATTACTTAATGGGACTTATTTCTAATGGAAGAACCGATTTTCAGTTGAAAAATCTTCAGGCCCTTGGAATTGAAGGTCATTTTGATTCAGTCCATATTTCACAGGAAGAAGGTGTGAAGAAGCCTGATCCTGAGATCTTTCGACGAGCTCTTGGACGACTGAATGTTCAACCAGATGAAGCTGTATATGTTGGGGATCATCATGAGAATGATATCATTGGCGCAAAGTCTGCGGGATTAAAAACGATCTGGAAAAAAGGTGATCAGGTTAGTGAAGGGGAAGAGAGTGCTTCTGTTCATTCTTTACTAGATATTCTTCTAGTTCTAGATGAGTGGAAAGCTCAATGCAAAAAGATGCATTCGTAAAAACGAGATTCTAACATCATATGTCAGAATTTATTACCTAGGTCTTTCTACAAATTCATCAGATGACAGCATGTTTGTAAACCACTGTAGGGTATGGTTATGATGTTGGATAACTTGTTTAGCTGTAAGCGTAGAAGTACTCCACGTACTATGTGCATCCAGAATCAGACTTGTGGTAAACCCTTTACTGAAGGCACTTCGGCACGTTGTATCTACACATACTTCTGTTTGAATTCCTGAGATGACAAGATGCTGTATTTGTTTTTCTTGAAGCTTTTCTTCAAGAGCGGTTCGATAAAAAGAGTCAGGGGTTGTTTTATAAATTAACTCATCGTCTTTTTCAACTTTAAAGAAAGGGTGGAGCTGCCACTCAGCGCTATGTCGATCGAGTTGCTTTCCTATTGTTTCATGTTGAATATAGAAAATGGGCATACGTTCAGCTTTTGCAGAAGCAGTAATCTTTTTAAGGTTATAAAGCAGTTTGGCATCATTAAAGACCGATGATCCTCTTCGAAACATACCGTTCTGAACATCGATAATAAGCAATGCAGATTTAGTCATAAAATCCCCCTTAAAATATAGAACGAATGTTCTCTTTTACTTTATGATACTTCCTTAGTTTAAGGAAATCAATCTTTTTATAGAATGAAAAATAGATTTGCACTCTGCGATGTTTAAGAACAGATAAGGAACGGGTACAATTCAGATGTATGCAAATTAGAAGGAGATGGTATTCAATGAGTAACGTATTATTTACTTCCCAGGCAACTGCAGAAGGTGGACGTCAAGGTACAGTAAAATCTTCAGATGGTTTAATTGATTTCAATCTTGTCATGCCAACTGATAAAACTGATGAAACTGGTTCCAATCCTGAACAGTTATTTGCTGCCGCTTATTCTGCTTGTTATGATGGCGCATTAAATCTTGTAGCAAGTAAGAAGAAAAAAGATATTAACTCGAAAACAACCGCCGATGTTAGCTTATTGAAAGATGAGTCGGACAATGGCTTCAAGATTGGTGTAACACTTACTGTTGAAATTAACGGAGTAAGCCAGGAAGACGCCGAGATGCTTACGAAAGAAGCTCACCAAGTTTGTCCTTACTCCAAAGCAACTAGAGGCAACGTAGACGTAGAAATTAATACAAAAGCTGTATAAAGCAGAAAACCACACCTCACTGGTGTGGTTTTTCTTATTATTTCTGAAATTCAATATTCTCGGGGAGCTCGGTTACATCAGCTCCGTTAAAGAATTCTTTTGATAAATCGCTAATTGTTCCGTCCTCTAGCATATTGTTAATCACTTTGTTTACTTCTTTAATTAATTGTTCATTTTCTTTGTTCATCAGTAGACCGCCTTCACTTGGCATGTACTGAATATCTGGATGAATTGTTAGGTCTAGTTCTGGAAATGCAGCTAAGGCTAGGCGTTGTAGATAAACATCATTTAATATGACATCGGTGCGACCAGTTTCAACGTCTCTTAGATATTGTTCATTTGTAGCATTATCATAAATAACTTCTTCGGCGCCTTTTTTCTTAGCTAGTTTCATAAAGTTAGTTGTTGCAGCACCAGCTGCTTTTTTTCCTTCTAAATCATTAATTGATTCTATTCCTGATAAATCGTCTTTTCTAACAATTGCCGTACCGTATGAAAATTTATAAGGTGTAGAGAGTGCAAATTTCTCTTTCCGTTCTTCCGTGATTCCGATATCGTTAGCAGCCAGATCCACTTTACCTGTTTGCACAGCTGTTAGCATGCCATCGAAACCCATTTCAACAAAGTCTACGTTTAAATCCAAACGGTTCGCTACTTCTTTTACAATTTCCACATCAAAACCGGTTAGGTCATTTGTTTCTTGTTCATGGTATGAAGTGGGATACAGTGTACCAGAAGTAGCCACCTCAATTGTGCCTTCCTTTTGAATAATTCCCCAAGCTGTTGTTTTCTCTTGAGAGTTGTTTGAGGTACATGCTGTAAGTACGATCATAACAACTAGAATGAGTGACAATCCTATTCGAGATTTTTTCAATGAATATTCCTCCTTTTTCGCCGAACATTACGATAGCAAGAAATAGAGAGGGTTTGCAACTAATACACACAGCTTCAATCCTATATCTTCCGACAGATTACCCAGTTTAGTTTATTGAAGAAGGGGAATCGGAACGGTAATCCTGTTAATTCGGACGAGTTCAGGTTAACCAATAGTGAAAGGGGAATGGAGCTGTGAAGCATTCTGTAGGATCCTTTGCGCACCGTTACTCAGTGGTGCACTATCAGACACAATCGGCGGTGCAGTCGTCTAAGCGTCTTTCGAAGAAGAAAGTAGATATTCGTCAAATTTCACAAATGACTGGATTCTCAGAAGAACAAATTCTTGAATCGATGGAATTTGGAGACCCAACTTTGAAATTGAATTCCCGTCCCACTCTTCCAAAACAAAATCTCCATTTGGAAGTATGATTGAAAAGAATATAACGGGGTTTAAAATGAAAAAGTGCTTTTTGAAATCGACTCATGTAGTCGGTTTTTTTTGAGTTAATAGAGCGATACATACCTTTTTATTAAAGTTAAATTATATAACGGAATATTTTGGTTAATTCAGAAAGAAGGAGGGTACTAGATATACGAATAAAATCTAGTAAGAAATGATTGGAATAGGAAATTCATGTGTTTTACGATCGGAAAGGAGAAGTCTATGAAAGCAAACAAAATTCAGAGTAGTAATCCAGTTTTCTGGGTTTCAGCTATCATCATTTTGTTGCTAGTGATTTGGGGAGCTGTTGTTCCAAAATCGTTTGCATCTGTTGCGAATTCAGTTTACACATTTACTACAAATGCATTTGGATGGTTTTATTTATTAGCCGTTATCTTTTTTGTTCTTTTCTGTTTTTATCTTGCGGTTAGTAAATACGGTAAAATACGTCTTAGTAAAGAAGGGGAAAAGCCTGAATATCCATTTTTTACATGGATTGGTATGCTTTTTAGCGCAGGATTTGGGGTAGGTCTTGTCTTCTGGGGTGTCGCAGAGCCGATGACACATTTCGCAAATCCACCGGCTGGATTTGGAGTTAAAGGAGAAACAGAGCAGGCAGCTAAGCTAGCCATGCGCTATTCCTTTTTCCACTGGGGAGTTCATCAGTGGTCGGTCTTTACCGTTGTCGGTCTTGTGATGGCTTATTTCCAATATCGGAAAGATCGCAGAAGCTTGATTAGTGAGACAATTTCCACTAAAACAAATAATAATAAAAGAATTCCTTGGAAAACATTTATTAATATTCTAGCTGTGATTGCAACTGTTATGGGAGTTGCTACATCGCTCGGGTTCGGAATTCTTCAAATTAACGGTGGGCTTGATTACATGTATGGACTACCACAGAATGCATGGGTTCAAATTGGTATTACGGTGATCTTATTTATTCTTTATATGTCATCATCAACGACTGGGTTAAATAAAGGAATTAAATACTTAAGTAATTTGAATTTAGCGTTAGCCCTACTTTTAATGCTGTTTGTTCTCTTTCTTGGACCTACAGTATTTATTCTTGAGAGCTTCACTCTAGCTATTGGTGGTTATATTCAGAAATTCATTGAAATGAGTTTCTATATGACGCCATATAAGGGTGGAACGTGGGTTAAAGAGTGGACGGTTTTCTATTGGGCGTGGGTGATTGCATGGTCACCATTTATAGGAGCTTTCGTTGCCCGAGTATCAAAAGGTCGCTCGATTCGGGAAATGATTTTTGGTGTATTAATTGTTCCCCCTTTTATTGCAATGGTATGGATTGCGGTATTCGGAGGGGCTGCATTCCATCTTGACTTGTTTCAGGGAACATCGATTGCAGACGCCGTGAATAATGATGTCACAAGTGCATTATTCGTCACACTGGAACACTTTCCATTAACAAGAATCCTTTCCACCTTATCCATTTTTCTTATTTGCGTATTCCTTGTGACATCTGCTGATTCGGCTACATTTGTACTTGGGATGATGACGTCGGATGGAGATTTAAATCCCACTCTTTTCTCAAAACTAGTATGGGGGACTCTTATTGCAGCGATCTCTGCTGTTCTTATTATTAGTAGTGGATTACAAGGACTTCAAACAGCATCGCTCGTTGCAGCTTTACCTTTCACTGTGATCTTAATTGTAATGTGTTTGAACCTTTTTAAATCTGTTCGTCAGGAAATGAAGGCATATGAAGTGAAAAAGGAAAGAAACTTATTAAGGAAGTTAAACGATTCATCAAACAGACATGACCAACAACATTCCTCTTAATAAAAGGATTATATTGGTCAATATAGTATATAATGTTTCGATGTGAATTCACTTTAATGTAAACTATTAGCTAGATAAATGGTTTTTAGCGGAAGTTTGTCTGAATAAAGAAAGAGGATTGAGAATGTCTGATATCTTATGGATTGCGTATCTTGGCTTACTAGGTGCGCCAGCTATCGGTTTCTTACTAAAAGGAAAGTACAAAACAGTAGCGATGAAAATTGATTTCGTCGTTTCTGTTATGACTTGGACTGGCTTGTTTGGATATGTAACTGGCATACCAATTGGTGTTGCACTCGTCTGGAAGATTGTCTTTTTTGTAGGGATTCTGTGGGATTTCATTTTTGTTATGTTCATTGATCATAGCGACGAAAAGATTGAGGGACTTAGTGAAACAACGGTTAAAGCAACGACGGTTGTCTTTTCAATCCTTATGCTTATTCCTCTCTATTATGGTATTTATCGCTATGCGTTTTATATGATGTGATGACTTAAAACCGGTATGAGTAGTGAGCTTATGACACAAAACGAGGCTGGGACAAAACTAAAATACATGAAGGAAATCGCGAATTTTGAAAGTTAAGAGTAAGACCTTAGCGTAGCCAACATACGTAGACTCCTGCGGGAACAGCACGAGTCCGAAGACCCCGCAGGAAAGCGTTTTTTGCTTTCTGAGGAGACTGAGGCCGTGCCCGCGGAAAGCGAAGTATGTTGGCGAAGCGGATGTTTCCTATCTGTAAATTACGAAAGACCCGATCTGATTCAAATGAATTGTTCGGGTCTTTCTCATGGTTATTTACTTATGTCCCAGCCTCTTTTAATTTTATCCAAGTGCCACATCGAGAACCATCATAACAGAGAAACCAATCATTAGTGAGATTGAAGCGATCTGCACGTTACCTTTCTCTTGTGAACCAGGAATAATTTCTTTCGCTACGACGAAAATCATAGCACCTGCTGCAAAGCTTAGTGCATATGGAAGCAATGGCTGAATATAGATGACGGCTAGGGCTCCAACTACTGCAGCAATTGGTTCGACGATCCCTGAAAGTTGTCCATAGAAGAAACTTTTTCCCTTTGACATGCCATCTCCTCGTAGAGGGACGGCCACTGCCGTTCCTTCAGGGATATTCTGAATACCAATACCAATAGCCAGTGCGATAGCGCCTGCTAGAGTTGACGTTGAGAAATCTGCAGCAACTGCACCGAAGGCAACACCAATAGCCAGTCCTTCAGGAATATTATGCATCGTAATTGAGAATACAAGCATAGCAGTACGGTGCTTTGCTTTTTTATCTTTAATGTCTTTAAAGTACAAATCTTCGTTAATATGAGGAAGTATCTTGTCCACCAACAAGAGGAAAAATCCTCCTAATAGAAATCCAACAACTGCAGGTATATAACCTGGGACACCTTGTTGTTCTGCCATTTCAATACCTGGGCTCAAGAGGGACCAGAAGCTTGCTGCAATCATAACACCACCAGCGAAAGCGAGCATCCCATCAAATACTTTTTGGTTGACTGTCCTTGTGAAGAACACGAATGATGCACCTAAAGCAGTAGCTCCCCATGTAAATAGTGTAAATATAAATGCCTGCCAGACAGGACTTAATTCTACGATCCAATCACCCACGGGTAACCTCTCCTTCTCATTTTTAATCTATTATTTCCTATCATCATATTTTTTGCCTTAAGGAAAAATCTATACAATCAAGTGTAAATCGACTAAGTTCGACTGTCAAATGAGAGGAACGTTCGGTTTAAACGGACAAAAGGCCATCAAAAAAAGCCCGGCAAATGCCGAGCTGTACAAGTTTGACTATTTCGTTACTGTGACCGACTGTTTCATCATTGTAATCATGTCGTCTTTAATGTGCGTCCACATGCCGATGTCTGTCGTAAAACGTTCCGTCGTTTCACTAATAAATGAAAGAAAAGCTTTTTTGAATTCTGGATCACCTTTAGGTGGTAATTCCTGTTTAGCTTTGTCAACGTATGACTGAACTTGAGGAGCTCTTGGTCCCCAGTTTCCAATTTCTGTTCCATTTTGATCAATTAGTATAATGATTGGAATCGATCTAGAAGTACCGTTCGTAAGATAATGATCCATTAGCTCAAGGTTATCATCACGGTTAAAATACTTACTTTCGATTATTGCTTCATCAGCCAGTCTCATAAAGATAGGAAGGTTCACCATAGCATCTCCGCACCAATCAGCAGTCAATATTAGTGCACGGATACGTTCTGATTGAAGAGAGTGAAGAAATTCAAGATCGGATTTTTCAAGTTGAAAGTGATTGTGGATAGTTAATAAATCGTCTCGGTGCTCATCCATAGTATGAATATATTGCTGCTTTGACAACCCCTGTTCAAACCACTCTGCTAGATTCATGAAGACCCCTCCTATTTTGGTTCGTTACTTATTATTATACTACGAAAGGGAAGCGAAATCCTTTCTAGAATCGCGTCATTTTGTAAGATCGGTACACATTCTTAGTTACCTATTCGTTGCTGTGATACAATTTAGTCACATAAAGTGGAGGTGTACTTGCGAATTACGTCGCGTCATTACTTAGTAAGACCAACATTTCTACATTTAAAAAGCGCAATTATATAGGTCAAATTATGATGACTTGCTTCCATAATACGCCTTACTTTTGCTGATGTATTGAAAAATGGATCTTTCATTCGTTTCAACAAAGGGTGATAGTATCGTTAATACAGGAAATTTATGGCCATGCTACTCGTAATGAAACGCTTAAATATATTGGAATAAAATCGCAAGAAATTCCCAAACTGAAGATTGATGTGAATTTATAGAAGGGGCAAGATAAATGGAAACAAATACAGTCATATTATTTAGTGCATTATTTTTAATTGGTGGCGTGATGATGGCGAAATTCTCGTCACGATTAGGGGTTCCTGCACTTGTTCTTTTTATTATCGTAGGTATGTTGTTTGGTAGTGATGGTTTTGGGTTTATTTACTTCGATAATGCCTCGCTCACTCAATCACTTGGCATTTTAGCACTTGTTCTTATTTTATTCGATGGCGGTTTACAAACTGAATGGCGCAGAACAAAAGCCGTTCTTCCAATTTCTTTATCGCTAGCAACAGCAGGGGTACTGATCACGGCAGGTTTATTTGGTGTAGCAGCTAAATCGCTTCTTGAGGTAACTTGGAATGAAGCGCTCCTTCTTGGAGCTATTGTTGGTTCAACTGATGCTGCGGCCGTGTTTGCTGTTTTGAAAGATAAAAATATTAAGCGCAAACTTCAATCGACGCTTGAGGCTGAATCAGGTTCGAATGATCCTATGGCGATGTTTTTAACCCTTTCTCTCCTTCAACTCGCCATAGGAGAAGAAACCTTTGGAGCATCCATTTTTCTATCCTTCTTCTGGCAGATGGGTGCGGGTCTTCTCTTAGGCGTTCTTTTTGGATATGCTGCATCTTGGGCAATGAAGAGTATTGACCTTGGTCCAAACGGCTTATATCCTGTATTTTCCATAGCAATTGCATTGTTTACATATAGCATGACGGATCTTGTTAACGCCAGCGGTCTGCTAGCTGTTTATGCTGCTGCACTTGTGCTAGGGAATACGAAGAGTCTTCCATACGGACAGACGATTTTCCGTTTTCATGATGGAATTGCATGGATGATGCAAATTCTTATGTTCATTATGCTCGGTCTTCTTGTTTTTCCTTCAGAATTGTTATCGACTGGAATTGTATTAAAAGGTTTGGCTTTATCACTGATTCTTATATTTGTCGCTCGTCCAATAGCTGTTTTCCTCTCAAGTCTTCCTTTTAAATTTACGCTTAAAGAAAAGGCGTTTCTCTCATGGGCTGGACTAAGGGGAGCCGTACCGATCGTACTTGCTACTTTTCCATTATTAGAGGGACTTGAAAATAGTCAATTATTCTTTAATTTAATCTTTTTCATTGTAATGACTTCAGCCTTATTTCAGGGCGCTACCATACCTTATATAGCAAAACGTCTTGGGCTGACTGGTCCCGATGTTCATATTCCATCTCATTCACTTGAACTTGTTTCGTCAACGACGGTCAATGCAGAGATGATTCCGTATACGATTACCTCTTCTTCTAAACTGATTGGAGAAGAACTATCTGACATATCTTTTCCTGACAAAGCTCTTGTGAGTGCCATTATTCGTAAAGATGAACTGATCGCACCTTCAGGTGATACGAAAATCAAGGTAAACGATGTTCTTTACATTCTTGTGGAAAACCAGAAGAGATCAGAATTGGAAAAAGTGCTAGGGATTCGAAAAACAATAGGTGGTTAATAGTATAGGTAATGAATAAAGGGGTCTCTTTAGAGGGCCCCTTCGTTCGTTTAACCTGTATGTCGTTAGGGAATTTAAAGTTATCAATTAAATGGAAAGAAGGTCTTAGCGATGCCAGAAGGTCCAGAAATAAGAAGAGCAGCTGACCAAGTAGAGAAGGCGTTAAAAAAAGGAACTGTGTTGGATGCGTTTTTTGCGTTTGGAGAGCTGAAAGGGTATGAATCTATTCTAGAGGGAGCAAGTGTGGTCAAAGTTGAAACGAAAGGGAAGGCTATGCTAATCCGTTTCAACAATGGATATACAATCTATTCTCATAATCAGCTTTATGGTAAGTGGTATGTTCGAAATGCGTATAATTACCCGAAAACCAACCGACAACTTCGTCTTGCTCTACATAATGAGAAAAAGTCTGCGCTTCTTTATAGTGCCTCTGATATTGAAGTGTTAAGAGATGAAGAAGTTCCACTTCATCCTTTTATAGCTAAGGTAGGTCCTGATTTACTAAGTGAAGAAGTGACAGAGGAACAATTGAAGGAACGATTTCAATCAAAAGCATTCTCTAAGAAGAAATGGACTTCACTTTTACTTGATCAGTCTTTCATTGGTGGAATTGGCAATTATTTGCGAAGCGAGATTCTTTTTTTAGCTGGTATTCATCCAGATTATCGCCCCATTGATTGCTCAGAGGAACAACTAGAGAGGGCGGCAGAGGCAACGATAACACTAGTGAAGCAATCTTATAAACATAATGGCATTACAAATAATTTAGATCTTGCAATGAAATTAAAGGATAAGGGACAATCACGCCGTGAGTACAGGCATTGGGTCTTTAACCGCGAAGCACAGCCTTGTCGAATTGATGGAACTGAGATTCAAAAGATTAAAGCAGGGTCGAGGAGACTCTATTATTGTCCAACATGTCAGGCTAAATTAAAATAAAACATTGCAATCGCATTTTAGAGTATGGTAGTTTATATGTAACCGGTTACACAAAAGGGAGGAGGGAAGCTAATGGCTACAATACGAGAGGTAGCAAAGGAAGCGGGAGTATCAGTTGCTACTGTATCACGTGTTTTGAACGATAACGGGTACGTTGGAGTTGAAACGAGAAAACGCGTAACGGAAACAATTGAGCGCTTGAATTACAGTCCCAATGAAGTAGCTCGTTCCCTCTATAAGCGAGAGTCCAGACTGATTGGCTTATTGCTCCCTGATATTACAAATCCATTCTTCCCTCAGCTTGCACGTGGGGTAGAGGATGAAGTTAATCAGGCAGGTTTCCGATTATTGCTCGGTAATAGTGATGAGGAAGCTAGCAAAGAGCTTGATTATATTCAAACATTTGTACAGAATCACGTGGTTGGTATGATCTCCGCAACGAACAATACGGATCGTGAGAACTACGAAAATATCGATTTACCGGTGGTTTTCTTGGATCGCACATCCAAGCACCATCCTTCTGTGTTTGCAGACGGAAGGGAAGGTGGACGAATGGCTGCCAAGGCACTAATTGACAGAGGCTCAACGAAAATTACTCTTATTAAGGGCCCTGCACATGTTCAGCCTGCTCAAGACCGTTTTCAAGGAGCACTTGCAGAACTCAGCAAAGCAGCGGTTGACTTCTCAGTACTCGGAACGACTTCGTATGCCTTTGAAGATGCTAAAACATGGGCTGAGGAGCTTTTCGCAAAACATCCGGAAACGGATGGTGTTATTGCAAGTAATGATATCGTTGGCATTGCTATTCTACATGAAGCCCTTCGACTCGGTAAAAGCATTCCAGACGAGCTTCAGATTATTGGTTTCGATGATATTCCGCTTAGTAGCTTATCCTATCCATCGTTGTCTACAATTAGACAACCTGCTTATGAGATGGGTAAAGAAGCCGCGAAGCTTCTAATACGAATGATTAAAAAGGAACAAGGAATTGATGAAGCGATTCAACTCCCTGTTTCATTAATTGAACGAAATACGACAAGAAAGGTTGATTAAAATGCGTAAAGCAAAGGTAGCAGTCATCGGTAGTTCATCGATGGATCTTGTGGTTACTTCCGAGAAGCGTCCTGGTGCAGGTGAGACCGTACTTGGTGAATCATTTAAAACCGTACCAGGAGGTAAAGGAGCAAATCAAGCCGTTGCTGCAGCACGCCTTGGAGCAGAGGTTTATATGATTGGTTGTGTAGGTGATGATGCTCATGGGAAAGCAATTCTAGCTAATTTTGCTGAGAATAATGTAAATACCGATTATGTGGAACCGGTTACAGGTGAGACCGGTACCGCTCATATCATTCTAGCAGAAGGTGACAACAGTATTGTGGTTGTCAAAGGAGCAAATGATCACGTAACACCCACTTATATTGATAAAGCTTTAGAGCTAATTAAAGAGTGTGAGCTTGTTATGATTCAACAGGAAATTCCAGAAGAAACGGTTGAGTATGTTGCAGAGCTTTGCAAAAAGGTAAATGTACCACTTTTACTAAATCCTGCCCCAGCTCGCGAAATTTCAACAAAGGTTATTGAGAATGCTACGTACATTACACCAAATGAGAATGAAGCAACAATTCTTTTTAATAATCAACCGATCAATGATGCATTAAAGGCATTCCCTGAGAAAGTATTGATTACAGAAGGCGCAGCAGGAGTTCGTTATTTTGATGGTGTGAAAGAAGTACTTGTTCCTTCTTTTAAAGTTGAAGCTGTTGATACAACAGGAGCTGGAGACACATTTAATGCAGCATTTGGTACAGCCATTGCTGAAGGAAAAGGAATTGTTGAAAGCATAACATTTGGAAATCGTGCTGCTTCACTATCTGTTACCGGTTTTGGAGCACAAGGTGGTATGCCAACTCGTGATGAGGTAGAAAGGATGATTTCGGAATGAAAAAAAGAGGTATGCTCAATAGTCATATAGCAAAAGTACTTGCAGATCTCGGTCATACAGATCAAATTGTGATCGCTGATGCCGGACTTCCAGTGCCAACAGGTGTACCAAGAATTGATCTTTCGTTAAAACCCGGCACGCCATCCTTCATCGAAGTGGTAAGTGAACTGCTCGATGAAATGGTCGTTGAACAAGTCACGCTTGCTGAAGAAGTTGAAACGAATGTAGAGGTAAATAAGGAACTTAAGCATTGTCTGAGTAACATTCCAACAAGCTATCTTACACATGAAGCATTTAAGGAACAAACAAAAGAAGCCAAAGTTATCATTCGAACAGGTGAGATGACCCCATTTGCCAACTGCATTCTTCACGCAGGTGTAATCTTTTAAAAGAGGTGAACGACATGCAAATCAGCATGCACGATATTCATAAAGCGTTTGGAAGTAATAAAGTGCTTGAAGGAGTTAACATTGAAATTAAAGATGGAGAGGTTCACGCTCTTATGGGTGAGAATGGGGCAGGGAAATCCACTTTAATGAATATTCTCACCGGTCTACACAAAAAAGACAGCGGAACAATCATGATTAATGGCAAGGAGATCGTTTTTGATAACCCAAAGCAGGCAGAAGAAAATGGAGTGGCATTTATTCACCAGGAACTGAACATCTGGCCAGATTTAACCGTTCTAGAGAACTTATTTATTAATAAGGAACCGGTTACACGTTTTGGTTTACTTCATACGAGAAAAATGAAAGCGGTTGCGGATGAGCAATTTAAGAAGCTTGCCATTGCTATTCCTCTACAGCAAGAAGCAGGGAAATGTTCTGTTGGTCAACAACAAATGATTGAAATCGCGAAAGCATTAATGACAGATGCCAAAGTAATTATTATGGATGAGCCAACTGCAGCGCTAACTGAGAGAGAAATTCAAACGCTCTTTAACGTCATTCAATCACTGAAAGATCAAGGCGTTTCAATAGTTTATATTTCGCACAGAATGGAAGAGATTTTCACAATTTGTGACAGCATTACCGTCATGCGAGATGGTAAAACCGTTGATACAAAACCAATTCCAGAAACGAGCTTTGATGAAGTCGTTCGTAAAATGGTCGGACGTGAATTAACAGACCGTTTTCCAAAACGATCACCAAACCCTGGTAACACAATGCTTGAAGTTCAAGGACTCTCACGGAAAGGCGCTTTCTCTGATGTTAGCTTTTCAGTGAGGTCAGGAGAAATTGTTGGTGTGTCAGGATTAATGGGAGCTGGACGTACGGAAATCATGCGTACCATTTTTGGACTTGATGGTAAATACGGTGGAGAAATTCACATTAATGGAAAACCAGTTACAATTAAGAATCCACATCAGGCTGTGTCATTGGGGCTCGGTTTCATTACGGAAGACCGTAAAGAAGAGGGGCTTGTACTAGATTTCTCCTTAAAAGATAACATTGCACTACCGAGCTTATATAGTTTTGCTCCTAAAGGACTAATCAATGAGAAAAGCGAGCAAGACTTCGTAGAATTATTAATTAAGAGACTGACAATTAAAACAGAATCTGCTAGAACGAGCGCCAAAAACCTATCAGGAGGAAACCAGCAAAAGGTAGTCATTGCGAAATGGATAGGGATTGGTCCTAAAGTATTGATTCTAGATGAACCAACTCGCGGAGTTGATGTAGGTGCAAAACGTGAAATCTATCAGCTAATGAATGAGCTTACAGATCGCGGTGTCGCTATCATAATGGTGTCATCAGAGCTCCCTGAAGTTCTTGGAATGAGCGATCGTATCCTTGTTTTCCGTGAAGGCAAAATGACGGGTGAAGTATCGAAAGAAGAAGCAACGCAAGAGAAAATTATGACACTGGCAACAGGAGGTCACGAAGATGAGTAAAATGAAAACGAATCACATCGGTGATGTTATGCAAAAGCTTGGACCACTTCTAGGATTGATGGTTCTCGTCATCACCGTTTCTATCTTAAATCCTAGTTTCTTAGAACCATTGAACTTGCTTAACCTTCTTAGACAGGTGGCAATTAATGCGTTAATTGCATACGGTATGACGTTTGTCATTCTAACTGGGGGGATCGATCTTTCAGTTGGATCAATTCTTGCCTTATCCAGCGCGCTAATGGCCGGCATGATGGTATCTGGTATTGACCCAATTCTAGCAATACTAATTGGTTCCCTTCTTGGTGCGCTAATGGGAATGGTTAACGGATTGTTGATTACAAAAGGGAAAATGGCACCGTTCATTGCAACTCTCGCTACAATGACGATGTTTCGTGGACTAACTCTTGTATACACTGATGGAAATCCGATCACGGGTCTTGGTGACAGCTACGCATTCCAGCTTTTCGGTCGAGGTTATTTCCTAGGGATTCCAGTTCCAGCCATTACAATGCTTTTATCGTTTGGTGTTCTATGGGTGATCTTGCACAAAACTCCATTCGGTAGAAAAACATACGCGATCGGTGGCAATGAGAAAGCAGCACTTATTTCAGGTATTAAAGTCTCGCGTATTAAAGTAATGATTTATTCACTAGCAGGGTTATTATCAGCGCTCGCAGGTGCGATCCTTACGTCACGCTTAAACTCAGCACAGCCAACAGCCGGTACGTCTTATGAGCTTGATGCTATCGCAGCAGTTGTGCTCGGTGGAACGAGTCTTTCAGGTGGACGTGGGTTAATTATTGGTACGTTAATTGGTGCACTCATTATTGGTACATTAAATAACGGTCTTAATTTACTCGGCGTATCTTCTTTCTTCCAGATGGTGGTTAAAGGTGTCGTTATCATCATTGCCGTACTGATTGATCGTAAAAAAGCAGCTTAGGAGGATTACTATGAAAAAAATATTGCCATTATTGCTCAGTTTGTCACTTCTAATGCTAGGGGCTTGTTCGCTTCAGCCTCCTGAGTGGGCAAAGCCGAGTCAAAATACAGACCTAGAAGATATTAAAATTGGCTTATCTGTTTCTACATTAAATAACCCTTTCTTCGTATCAATGAAGGATGGAGTAGAAGCTGAAGCGAAAGCAAATGGAATGGATGTCGTTGTTGTAGATGCACAAAATGATGCAGCAAAGCAAATTAACGACGTAGAAGATCTCATTCAGCAGGGTGTTGATGTATTACTGATTAACCCGACTGATTCTGCAGCGATTTCTACTGCTGTTCAATCTGCCAATAGCTTAGGTATTCCCGTTGTAACTTTAGACCGTTCAGCTGAAAAAGGAGAAGTAGCAACGCTTGTTTCCTCTGATAATGAAAAAGGTGGAGAAATGGCTGCCAAGTATCTTGTCGATCAGCTTGGAGAAGGTGCAAAGATAGCTGAACTTGAAGGTGTACCAGGTGCTTCCGCAACTCGTGAACGTGGGAAAGGGTTTCATAATATAGCTGATGAAAAGCTTGATGTTGTGGCAAAACAAACAGCCAACTTTGATCGGACAGAAGGTCTGAATACGATGGAGAACTTACTTCAGGGTAATCCTGATATCGAGGCGGTTTTCGCTCACAATGACGAGATGGCGCTTGGTGCAATACAAGCCATTCAAAGCTCAGGAAAAGATGTCCTCGTAGTAGGGTTTGACGGTAACGAAGATGCAATCAATAGCATCAATGATGGAAAACTTTCAGCAACTGTTGCTCAACAGCCTGACGAAATTGGATCACTTGCTGTTCAAGCTGGTGTTGATGTTCTAAAAGGAAATGAAGTAAAAGAAACGATTCCTGTTCCATTGAAGCTAGTGACGGAAGAAACAGAATAACGAATAGCGCCCTCGACAATCGGGGGCGTTTTGTCGTTTAAAAGGAAATTGATGAGAAAGGTCGAACCTTCTAGTTAAATACAACAATTAGGATGGTGCTGAGATGGAAGCTTGGATTGATAACTTATTCTCAGAGGCAATTCTTGAAGATGTCATTAAACGGTTTGGTATCCATGCGGATGAGAAAAAGAAGCTCGGTGATTTTGAAAACTATGTTTATGAAGTAAAACAGGGGAATCAAACTTGGATTCTACGACTAACGCATAGCTCACATCGTTCGATTGAGGAGATTCAGGCTGAACTGGACTGGATTAATGAGTTGCACAGGCAGGGTGTGAATGTCTCATGCTCAAGTTTCGGACAAAGGGTCGAGACGATTCCATTAGAACAGGGTTCATTTTATGCATGCCTCTTTGATAAGGCTCCAGGCTACATAGTGAAAACCGATGACTTAGCGTTTGGTCCTGAATTGTTCGAAGCATGGGGCAGAGAAGTTGGTAAGATGCACAGCATTTCAATGAACTATCAACCTGCCAAAGGAAAGCGTGGTAGATGGGATCAGGGAGATTTACTACGGTTTGAGCACTATCTGACAAGCAGTGATGACGAGAGTATCATTACATCGGGGGAGAGACTAGTTGAAGAAATTAAGTCTTTTCATGAAACGGGTAAAACGTTTGGCCTGATTCACTCTGACGTTCATCAGGGTAACTTTTTTTATGATGGTAGAGAAATTCATCTCTTTGATTTTGATGATAGTATCTACCACTATTATAGTAGTGATCTGGCAATTCCGGTCTATTATGCTGTTTGGGGTAAGTGTGGGAATGAATCACTTCAGGTTAGATCTGCTTTTGCCACAAATTTTCTATATTCATTTTTAAAAGGTTATCGAAAAGAGGCGACGATCTCGAACGAGTGGCTAAGGACAATACCCTTTTTTCTAAGGTTAAGAGATTTTGAATTATATACCGTTTTCCATAAGAAATTTAACGTGGCATTCATGAAAGAGAAAGACGAAAAGGCTTTACAGGGTATTCGTAACCGCTTGATAAATAAGGAACTAATGGCTGACATTTCTTTCGACAGTGTAATGATGAAGTTGGAAAACGCATAACGATGTTTTCCAATTGGGTAGAAGTGGTAATGTACTTTCGGAAGCTTCGAATAGAGAAAGGATGAATCATGTTGGGAAAAGTGAAAATAGGGAAATCAGGTTTGCAAGCTAATCCGATTGGTCTTGGAACGAATGCAGTGGGTGGACATAATATCTATCCGAATTTAAATGAAGAGACAGGGAAAGATTTGGTTCGCGCAGCACTTGATAATGGGATTAATTTACTCGATACCGCTTATATTTATGGACCTGAGCGATCTGAAGAGCTAGTTGGTCAAGTTATTAAGGAAAGAGGAAGTCGCGACGACATTGTGCTAGCAACGAAAGGAGCACACGAATTTAAAGGAGAGAAAGTCGTTTATAATAATTCTCCTTCATTTCTGAAGCAGTCTGTTGAGAACAGTTTGCAGCGTCTTCAAACAGATTATATTGATCTATTCTATATTCATTTTCCTGACGAAGATACTCCGAAAGTAGAAGCAGTTGGGGCACTCAAGGACCTAAAGGATGAAGGAAAAATCAAATCGATTGGCGTGTCTAATTTTGACTTGGATCAGTTAAAAGAAGCGAACCAAGATGGTTATGTTGATGTGCTACAAAGTCATTATAATCTCTTTAAACGCGAAGCTGAACAAGACCTCCTCCCATATACAGCAGAGCAGGGCATCTCGTTCATTCCTTACTTTCCACTTGCATCAGGACTTCTTGCTGGTAAGTATGATGAGAATACAACATTTGATGATTTTCGTTCAGAGAATCCTCTATTCCAGGGTGAAACATTTAAAGCGAATTTGAAGAAAGTTGACCAGGTTCGTCAGATTGCAAATGCAAAAGGCGTAGATGTTGCGCATGTGGTCCTTGCATGGTATTTAACGAGAGATAGCATTGATGTACTAATACCAGGGGCGAAGCGTCAGGAGCAAGTCGTGGATAACTTAAAAACGCTTGATGTGAGACTTACTGGAGAAGAAATCCAACGCATCGACAGCATTTTTAGGTAAATTGGTTAGTAAACCAGGGGAGTGCTCCCCTGGTTTTTAATATTTATCCGTTTTATCCGTGAAAACCTAATTTCTCTTACGATCGAAGGAGGTATCGAAATGAAGAAAAAGAAATACGTGGTATTTACGATAAGCTTAATCATCATCGTTAGTGCGATTCTTCTAATCTTTCTTTTCGAAGAAGATCGATCAGCACGTCCTGGTATGATTATGTCACTTGGGGCATTAATCGTGGTGATTCAGCGGATTGCATGGTTATTTCTAACTAAAAAAGGGAAGAAGAAAAAGAGGAAGTAAGATTAGTGTAAAGGTGAGATCACTGGGACTACTCATAAGAGGAGATAGCATCCTCGTGGAAGCTTACCATGGTCCTCATTCATTGTGAATGGGCGATTATTATCGACCACTTGGTGGACCGATTAAGGTCGGTGAAAGATCGCATGAAACCGTTGTGCGAGAATTTAAAGAAGTACTCGGATTTGATATTACTAACTATTGATACATACATAACGTGTATAGAAAATATTTATACGGTTGATCATGAGCAAACTCATGAGATTGTGCAATTATATGCTGTGAGAAATAAACAAAATTGTAAAAAACGCAAATTCTTTCTTGTCATCTAATTGAAATATCAAATTCATGCGTTATCCTTTAAAAAATAAGGAAAGACTACTATAATAACTATTGGATGGGGAACAAAAAGTTCCTGTCTTAATATAAAGGGTGAACATCATTGGAGCCTAAATCAACAGAAGCAGAAATTGCGAGTTATGTTGGTAAACTGCTACGAGATAATTTTGGAAAAGGTCCTTCGTCGGTTTACGTGTCGATTCAGGAGCCTTATATTACAATATACTTCCGCGATTTTCTTGCGCCAATGGAGCGGGTACTCGTGGATCAAAAAGAAGATATGAGGGTAGAAGAGACCCGAGATCTCCTTATGCAAGGATTGTTGCCTGAAATAAAAGCATCACTTCGTGTAATGGGAAATCTAGAAATAGAGTCGTTCTATCATGATTGGTCATTACAAAATCGTTCAGGTATGATTCTGGGCGTCATGAAAAATGTACAAACTACAGAAGAGAATGGACTCAGTGAGTACCATGGTAAAGAAAGAGTACATGAAGAAATCATTCGGGTAAGCAAGCTAGCAGAGAAAGCACCTGAAAGCGTGGATTCTTGTTTGTTAAATGAACGAACCCTCGTTGTGCTTCGTGACGGTATCCTTGTCCGAATTGAAAAAGAGCTTATTCGCGGTGGCTTTGAAGAAGAGCTTAAACTAACGAAAAGACGTCTTGAAAAAGGATTGCTTCACGATAACCATTTCGAATCAATTCTATCTACCAAAGTTCAAGATATCTTTGTAGATTGGGATTTCAATTTGGATAAAAGCTATATTACCATTATCATAAAACCACATTAATATAAGGTGGAAATACACTGGGCAATAGAACCAGTTATAAGCCGAAAAAGACCTACGTGAGGTCTTTTTCGGCTTTTTTTATTCCCATTTACTTCTTGCTTAAAAAGAGAGAAAAACACGATAAGGAGGAAGAACATGAAATATTTAATTGATCATTCAAAACGCGTTATTCATCGCACAACATTTGCTGGCGATCACTGCGAGTTTCATACAACCCCTATTAATGAAAGGGAAGGCACGCATGATAACCTTTACCTTAAAAAATTAGTAGATAAGCAATGTTATGAAGTATGCATTCATTGCAAAGGTAGCATAAAGTAACAGTTCGATTTATATGAAGGAATTATGATTGTTTTGGAGGATTCATAAAGGATATCTATCACATGGTTGCGAAATTAAGAAAGGAAAGTGCAGGAAGGGGTCCGATTTGTGGCTAGAATTCGAGCAGGTGTGGTTATCATAGAAGATAGAAATGTGGCTTTCATTAAACGAGTGAAGAACAATGAAACGTATTATGTTCTGCCTGGTGGCGGAGTTGAGTATGGAGAAACATTTCAACAAACAGCTGCAAGGGAAGCTTTCGAAGAACTAGGAGTAACTGTCCAAGTAGGTCCTCTCTTTGCAACAATCGTAGATGGTGGTGAACAGTATTATTTCACTGCTAACATGCTATGTGGCGAGTTTGGTAGCGGCGCTGGGGAAGAATTTGCACGCAGCACCTCTGGAACATATCAAGCTGTCTGGGTTCCAATATCTGCTATAGATCAAGTAAACATTTATCCTACTTCAATTGCTTCTCTTCTTATTGAAATGGATAGCTCGGAGATGGAAGCATGAATAGTGGGATAAGCTGGGTTGGTAGTGAGCGGTCATATATTGATGAATTAAACTATTGTCAGGTTGGCAGAGTTGGGGTAGGAAGATTTGGTGGAAATTCATCAAGTGGTCAGGATAAAAATGAAGATGGCTGTTTAGTTTGGACAGGTTATGATTGGGAACTTAGTATGGTGCTTGACGCTCACAAAACAGCAGAGAGTGCTGATCTTGTCATAAAGGAGTTCAAGCAGCACCGCTTTATTCTTGAACGTATCATTGAAGAACCGGTTGGTGATGCGATTAGAGCATTGCAAGAAACCATTTTATCTATTTTTCAACATGAAGATTTTAGACAAAGGTGTCAAGAAGTAACTGGGGAGACAGCATGTTTAATCGTAGTACGCAAAGCGAAATATGTTTGGTGGTTCTCTGTAGGTGATTGTGTTCTTTATTTGATTCATTCTGAGCTTGAAGCATTAGGTGAATACAAACAGAATCATCGTAGTTTCTATGAGTGGATTGGCGAGGTGAACACGTTTGATGCAGTTGTTCCTTGCTATAGCACTGGAACGAAAGAACTTCGAAAAGGTACGACGATTCTATTGCTAACGACAGATGGTCTTATTGAATGTCCTAATACGCATTTTCATTCATCAGTTGAAGTTGCTAAGCGTATGAAGGGGAATTCTGTTAGTGATGGAGTCAGGCAGTTGTTATGGGAAATCAAAGAGAATGGTGTTAGAGACAGTACAACGATACTGTCTTGGGAAATCGATATAGAAGAAAATGCAACAATGCCAAGTGATCGTTAACTTATTCTTATCAATGATAGAACGAAGACACCGAGTTGAGGTGTCTTCGTTTTTGGTTAACTAATCCACTGAATGAGGTATCCACCTAAAATACCAATTCCAACAATCATCCATGCCGGTAATTTCCAGATGGAGAGAAGTGCAAAAAGAATGGCAGCTAAAGCGAAATCCTCCGGAGCGAGAATGGAGCTTTTAATAACAGGATCATAGAAGGCTGCTAACAGGATTCCAACGACACTGGCGTTTACACCGATTAGTATTTTTTGAAAAGTTGCTCGTTCTCGTAGCTCATTTAGAAAAGGAAGTGCTGCGGTTATTAATAAGAAAGAAGGTAGAAAAATGGCGATGGTAACGACAATTGCTCCGATTACGCCTTCTAGCATCGTACCGATATAGCTAGCAAACGTAAACAGTGGACCCGGGACAGCTTGAGCCATACCATACCCCGCAAGAAATTGATCAGCTGTTAGCATTCCCTGAGGAACGATTTCACGTTCAATCATAGGGAGGACAACATGGCCACCACCGAATACGAGCGCACCAACTCGGAAGAACGTATCAAACAAATTGAGCAGTTCATGATCGGTGAAACGATTAATAACTGGAAATACTATGAGAAGTGATCCTAACGTTAGGAGCGAAAAAACACCAGTCTTCTTTGAAATCGATACGGGAAATGGTTTAACATTCGTTTCCGTTTTATTGCTAAATAGTCTTAATCCGAGTAGTCCAGCTCCAAAAATAACGAGCAGCTGCATCCAGGCAGAAGGATAAAGTAACATAATGAATGCAGCAGATAGTGCAATCGCTATTCTCGTTCTGTCAGGCGTTAGTTTCTTCCCTAGTCCAATAATCGCATGAAGAACGACTGCCGCTGCCACGATTTTCAAACTATGTATGAATGTTCCTTCTCCGAGAGAGAAGGTTTGATACAGCAATGCGAAGATCAAAAGAATCAGAATTGACGGCATCGTAAATCCGAACCAGGATATAATTCCTCCAAGCATACCTCCCCTCATCATTCCGATGGCAATACCCACTTGGCTACTTGCTGGGCCAGGTAAGAACTGGCACAAAGCAATAATATCGGCATACATTTTCTCATCAAGCCATTTTCTACGATCGATGTATTCTTCTTTAAAATAAGCAAGGTGTGCAACAGGTCCACCAAAGGATGTTAGACCGAGTCTTGAGGATACTAGGAAAATTTCGATTAACGTTTTCATTGAGTATTTACTAGACATTGGTTCCTCCCTTTAATTTTATATTTCTTTAAAAAGTTCATATGCCTTTGTTTTGGCTTCATCTAATACATGACTCCCTTTATCTGTTGTTTGATAGTACTTTCGTATTTTTCCGTTCACATTTGCTTCCTCTTTCTTAAGTAATCCATCCTTTTCCATCGTGTGTAGAATAGGATAAAGGGTACCAGCACTGATTTCATACCCATGCTCCATGAGTTCCTCAAGCATCCAAGACCCGTAAATGGCTTCTTCCTTCGCATGATGAAGAATATGGATTTGAATAAAACCTAGAAAAAGCTTGCGGAGTACTTTATTATCCAAATAACCATCCTCCTAATATCGTATATCGATATCGAATTTCGATATAATTGTAATTTGTTTATAATTGCTGGTCAAGGATTGATAGGAAATTAACCAATCATTTAAATACATAGCGCATAGAGGTATATTCTTTCAATAGGACATGATATATAGTAAGATATTTTCTGATGTATTGAGCATTAATAATGGTAAATCATAATATGCCCATCACTTCTAAGGATTTAATCTATGATATGAAAAAGGGGGGCGCTTAAAGGTGGAAAATAAAAAGACATACGAATTTCTGGCAGAGGATCCGGAGTTTAATGTAAAGCCCGTAATGATTTCTCTCATTATAGGAGCTTTCTTTGCCATACTTAATGAGACGTTATTGAATATAGCGTTAACGACGTTAATGGAGAGATTCAGTGTTACCCCTGCTACTGTGCAGTGGATGGCAACTGGATTCATGTTAGTGATGGGAATCTTAACGCCGATCTCAGCCCTATTGCTTCAATCTTATACGACTCGACAAATGTTTCTAGGTACGATGACGATCTTTACGTTTGGAACGGTTATTTGTGCTATCGCCCCGACTTTCAGTATTCTATTAGGTGGTAGACTGCTTCAAGCGGTTGGAACAGGTTTGCTGATTCCGATTATATTTAACACATTTCTACTTGTATTCCCACCAGAACGACGTGGAACAGTAATGGGGACGATAGGACTTGTCATAATGTTTGCGCCTGCTATTGGCCCAACCCTTTCTGGCTTAATTGTGGAACATCTAGGATGGAGGTACCTCTTTATTACAGTAATTCCATTTGCGCTGTTCTCAATTGGATTCGGCT
This sequence comes from Bacillus sp. NTK071, assembly GCF_017303315.1. Lineage (GTDB taxonomy): Bacteria > Bacillota > Bacilli > Bacillales > Guptibacillaceae > Guptibacillus. The sequence continues at coordinate 112,909 of NZ_JAFKOI010000007.1, read as the reverse complement.
ACAAGTTTCTTAAAAATGTGGGGGAGGTTACGAAACCAAAAGTAGATATTCCTTCCATTGTACTTTCTACACTCGGTTTTGGAGGAGTTGTACTTGGATTTAGCTTTGCAGGCGAGGGCGATGTCGGCTATCTCACTCCAAAAGTATTTTTACCACTGGTCATTGGGGTAGTTGCACTTATCTTTTTCGTGCTTAGACAGTTGAAATTAAAAGAACCATTACTTGATGTTCGAGTTTTCCAATACCCGATGTTCACGGTGGCTGCTGTCTTATTTATTATTATCATCATGGCGATGTTCTCATCTGAGATTATTTTGCCTATGTATATGCAGGGACCACTTGGTTTAACTGCCGCAACAGCTGGGTTAATTCTACTGCCTGGAAGTCTATTGAACGGGCTAATGTCACCAGTGATGGGGAAGTTGTTCGATAAATTCGGTCCTCGTAAATTAATTATTCCCGCATCAGTTGTACTTGCGGGAGTAATGTTCACGTTCAGTACAATTGGATTAACTACACCGATTTGGCTCATCATCGTCAGTTACGTTCTATTAATGCTGTCGATATCAGCAATCATGATGCCTGCCCAGACGAATGGGTTAAATGGTCTGCCGAAGCACTTGTATCCACATGGTACGGCCATTATGAACACGCTGCAGCCCGTTTCTGGTGCAATAGGCGTCTCGGTTTTCATCAGTATCATGACAAATCGACAACAAGCTTATTTAGATCAAGCTAGTGACCCTAGAAACGCAGAAACAATCAGTCAGTCTCTCGTTTCTGGGGTCGATCTTGTCTATCTTGTTGCTTTTGGTTTCGCCATAGTTGGGTTGTTTGTCTCTCTGTTTATACGTAAAGCTGTTCCTGAAGACAGGAATGATCAGAACGAAGCGCAATCAGCCGTAAATGAATGAGGGAAAAGCGTCTCTATTGAGGCGCTTTTTTGGTTTGTCACGACCTTGTAACGAATATCCTACTTTCCTACTCTATATATTGGAACGTAAACGTAATATGCTTGTTAAAAGAAAGGATAACATTAACAAATTTCTTGGATAATTGGTTGTGTTTGCCGAATGCCTTCATATAATGACAACGTTTTGTGAGGTTGTATGTCCTATATTTTACTGTAGCGTTACAATCATTGAAATTACCTTAATTGACGTTAAAATAACGTTTCCAACTCTAGTTACCGTCAATTACGTCCCTCAAGTGAAATTTGACATTAAATTAATTTGGGCGTATTATACTCGAGTATTAGCGTATAAAAAACAATAAATTTACATTCAATTAATAGAACATATATAAAGCGGGAAATTCCCGTAAGGAGGTTTATGACAGTCATGCGTGAACAATTAAAAGGTCAGTTGAATAAGCCGTGGACATTGTTCTTTGGCGTCATTCTATTATTCTGGTTAAAAACCTACGCAGTCTATCAAACTGAATTTGAATTGGGTATTAAGAACGGCATTCAATCGTTTCTACTTATCCTAAATCCAATCAGTTCGTTACTGTTATTCTTTGGTTTTGCTTTATTCTTTAAAGGACGTAAACGAGCATGGGCAATTCTAATTATTGATTTTTTGCTATCATTTGTTCTTTATGCAAATATCGTTTACTATCGTTTCTTTAATGATTTTATTACGTTACCAACAGTTATGCATACAAATGATGCTGGAGAATTAAAAGACAGTGCATTTGCTTTAATGCAGTTCTCAGATGTTTTCTACTTTGTTGATACACTACTTATACTTGGATTGATTCTGTTTAAGGTAGTTAAACCACAGGCATCAGTTAAAAGGAAGAAGATCGCGTTAGTATTTGCTTCAGCAGCTGTCTTTTTTACAGTGAATCTTGGTCTTGCTGAGGCCGATCGTCCGGAACTTCTTACACGTGCATTTGACCGTACGTACCTTGTGAAATATCTTGGACAATTTAACTATCAGATTTTCGATGCGATTACGACAATTAAATCGAATTCACAGAGTGCTTTTGCAAGCAGCGATGATCTTACAGATGTAAGAAACTTCGTAGAGGCAAATCGCACTGAACCAAATCCGGAGTATTTCGGTAAAGCGGAAGGGAAAAATGTGATTTATATTTCACTTGAATCTTTCCAAACTTTCGTTATTGGAAAAGAAGTAAATGGTCAGGAAGTAACGCCATTCTTAAATAGTCTTGTGGAAGATCAAAATACGTTCTATTTTGATAACATATTCGGTCAAGTTGGACAGGGGAAAACGTCTGATGCCGAATTTATGATGGCGAACTCTCTTTACCCGCTACCAAGTGGCTCAGTCGCAATGGAAAAAGCGCGTAATACGTATCAAGCTCAACCTGCAATACTTGAACAAAAAGGATATACGACATCATCTTTCCACGGTAATGGTAAAACATTCTGGAACCGTGATGAGATGTATAAATCATTTGGTATTCAGAAATTCTTTGATTCAAGCTATTATGATATGAATGAGGAAAATGTTCATAATTATGGTCTAAAAGATAAACCATTCTTTGAGGAATCCATGCCATATCTTGAAAGTCTTGAAGAACCGTTTCATGCTAAGATGCTAACATTATCGAACCACTTCCCGTTTACGATGGATGAGGGGGATGTCGACTTCCCTACTCCTGAAACAGAAGATTCAGTGGTAAATGGTTACTTCCAAACTGCGAAGTATATGGATGAATCAATTGAACAATTCTTTAATGATCTTAAGGAATCTGGACTGTACGAAGACACTGTGATCGTCATGTATGGTGATCATTACGGTATCTCAAACAATCACAACAAAGCGATGGAAAAAGTGATGGGGAAAGAAATGAACCCTTACGAAAACGCACAAATGCAGCGAGTACCAGTGTTCATTACTGCGCCTGGTGTTGAAGGAAAGCAAGTCCATAAATTTGGTGGACAGATGGATATTCGAGATACAGTTCTTCACCTTCTAGGTGTTGAAACAGATGAATTCATCTCATTTGGTTCAGATCTTCTTTCTGAAGATCATCGTGAGATTGTTCCATTCCGTAATGGAGATTTCGTTACACCTGAAGTAACATCAGTTAACGAAAAGTGTTATGCCAACCCGACTGGAGAAAAAGTTGATTCAGAAGCATGTGAAAAACCAGGAAATTTCGTAAAGGAATCACTAGATCTTTCTGATAAGATTGTCTACGGTGATCTGCTTCGTTTCTATGAACCAGAAGGTTTTACACCTGTTAATCGAGATGACTACAACTATAATGTCAATCAAATTGACCCAGAGCAAGAAGTACCTGAACAACAAAAAGAACAAAAGTGATGAAAAAGCACTCTACCATAATGGTAGGGTGCTTTTTTGATGGTTGGAAAAGTCCTACGAAAGTTGTAGACCAAAATAAGGCAATCGCTTGAGGCATATTAAGAGAATTAAGGGTATAATTTCCATGTGGCATTTATTCCAGAGTGATAATAAATGAAAAGGAGATGATACGCATGAAACGATCGATCTGCATTACCTGTGGCACGCAATATTCTTTAATGAAGAATGATCCAGAATCATGTCCAATCTGTAGCGAAGAGCGTCAATATGTGAATCCAGAGGGGCAAGAATGGACAACCCTTGAGAAGATGCAAGAAGGGGAGGAATTTCAGAATCAATTGATAGAAGAAGAAAAAGGACTATATAGTATAACGACTGCTCCGTCATTTGCGATTGGTCAGACAGCTTACATTGTTCAGCAAGGTGACTTTAACCTTCTATGGGATTGTATTTCATACCTTGATTCAAAAACAATAAACCAGATCATTGGACTTGGTGGAATAGATGCTATTGCTCTTTCCCATCCGCACTATTATTCAACACAAGTTGAGTGGGCTGATGCTTTCAATGTCCCCATCTATATACATGAAGACGATCGACAGTGGGTAATGAGAGAAAGTGAGCATATACGTTTTTGGAGCGGTGAGCAGCTACAGCTTGCATCTGGATTAACAATCTATCGTCTTGGGGGTCATTTCCTAGGTGGTGCAGTCCTTCATAATGAAATGGGAAGCGAAGGAAAAGGACTGCTTCTTACAGGCGATATTATACAGGTTGTTGCCGATCAAGATTGGGTGAGTTTTATGTACAGCTATCCTAATTTAATTCCTCTACCTGCTTTCAAAGTTAAAGAGATGGCAGACAAGTTAAAGCCGCTCACATTTAATAGGATATATAATGCTTTTCATAAAATCGTTGAGAATGGAGCAGATCGTGCGGTACAGAATTCCGCAGATCGATACATTCAAGCACTAGAAGGACAATTGTTCCATACATAAATCAAGCAGCCTCAGAAAGAGGCTGTTTTTTTGATTCTATATACTGTAAGTCTTTTAGAGGTTGGTACTTACTATTAATAGGAGGAATTGGATACAAAGAGTGAGAATAGAGTTACTAGGTAGAAAGAATGAGATTGTAGATAGTAGAACCCAAAGACAAATTTCGCTTGTGTAGAGGATTGCTTAAGAAAGACAGTCATCTTGAAGCAAAAATCCATTGTGGAAGCAAGAAACCTAAGAAGTGCTCTCGTTGATCAAGGTATTGAATGGTTTGCAGGTTTTGGAAATTCAGAGAAGTGGAACGATACTAATGAAGCTGCCTTTTTCAATCAAAAACTCGCTCGTCATTTTCATATCGTATATCACTTCGGCAGTGAAACAATTAATGGAGAAAACAAACTTCCTCTATTCACAAGCACCAAGTTTTTCGCTATAGAATAATCTTTGAGAAGCACCAATTTTTTATAAAGGCTCTTTTCTAAAAGATTGTTGCTTTTGAAAGAAATTTTCTATAAAGAACCACACTTGAAGCTGATTGGAGCAGAAGGATGCTCACCGCCCGCTCCGCGGAAAGCGAGCATCCTAGAGCGGAAATCATCCCTACTTTTATAGCAACAATGTCTACGAAAAGAGCCTTTAAATAGAATCTTTGGTAATCGATTTTAATTGAACTAGTGTTTATATGCGATCATAGGAGGGTTTCTAAATGGAAATTTACAGCTTTAATCGAACATCAGGTAAAGAAATAACTAAATTTGGCTCTCAATTTGTCATGTCACGTATTACGCAGACGGATTCAAGTGTACATATCGGAGCGATGTATTTAGATAAAGAGAATATCATTGGCTATCACCAGGCTGTCACACCTCAGCTATTCTTAATTCTGAGCGGAGAAGGATGGGTGAGAGGGGAAGAAGATGAGCTCGTGAAAGTAAAAGCGGGGGATGCTGTATTTTGGGATAAAGATGAGTGGCATGAAACGACAACTGAGGAAGGACTGACTGCAATCGCAATTGAGGGTGAATTGGATCCAGCTAAATTTATGAGTATAAAAGAGGAAGCAACATCATAAGTTTTGGTTAGAACTGATTTTCAGAAGGGACTCATTAGAATGGATCATACGGTTACAGTTGGGTTTTGGCCGCGTGTAGCTGCCTGTTTAGTCGATGCTGTTCTACTTGGTGTACCATTATCCCTTTTAAACAGTTATGTTATCCAAGGGCAATCTGGAGAAGAAGTGAGTGGATTGATACAGTTTGTGTATTATTTTCTCCTGCCTATTCTCTGGTATGGCTATACGGTTGGAAAGCGGGTATTAGGGATAAGAATAGTACGAATGAATGGTCAGCCGCCTGGATTCCTAACGATGGTTCTTAGAATTGTTGTGGGTACTATTGTATATGTCTTAACGATAGGAATTGGATTTCTAATAAGTATCATAATGGTGGCAACCCGTGCAGATCATCGTGCTCTACATGATTTAATTGCAGGCACATATGTGACAAAAGCGTCGCCAGTCAATGAATAGAAAGCAAAATAAAAGGCTTTTCCCCTAAGGGAAAAGCCTTTTAATATATGCTATTTACGCTTTAGTTACGTTAGTAGCTTGTGGTCCGCGGTTACCTTGCTCAGTGTCAAAAGTAACTGTTTGACCTTCTTCAAGAGTTTTGAAGCCTTCGCCTTGAATAGCTGAGAAATGTACGAATACGTCGTCTCCGCCTTCAACTTCGATGAAGCCAAAACCTTTTTCTGCGTTAAACCATTTTACTGTACCTTTATTCATGTGTGTATCCTCCAAGTGCATTTTGCACAAATATTACTATTACTGCTCTACATAATCATTTGAGATGTAAGTACTTTCTGAAGTAGCCTATTCTTTAATAATCAGTACCGAACAACAATAATTAACCTTAGTATAACACGTCCTCCAAAAAATGCAAACATCATCTGGAAAAAGGTTTTGGAAAGGAAAGGTATAAAGCTTTTTTAAAGGAAGTGATTTCCATCTAAATCTAGGTAAAAGCTTTTATAACAAGGGTAAAGTATATAAAAAAGAGATAGACGACGAAGTTTTTAATGTAAAATAAATTTCTTTCTTCTATAATGAATGAGAGATTCGATATACTATCGGAGGTTAGAGGATGAAAGCACACCCTGTCATAGAAAAAGAAGTTCTAATGATCGGTAAGCAAATTGAGGAAAGTAAATTCGAAATAGCAAAATCAGTTCTTTCGGATGAGTTTGAATATGACAAGGCATTAAAGTTAAGTGAGGAAATAGTACAACTATGTGCTGATGCTATTCTTATTGGAAAGAACGATGCCGAAGATCGTATAACAAAATGGGCACGTGAGACAGGGGAATATGCAGTTAACTATGGATCAGAGCTAGATGTATTGTTGAAGAACACATCACAATTTAGACAGGCTATATGGAATGTGATTGAAGAAGCTTCAATGGAGAACAATTATTCCATCAAAACCGTATTTGAGGTTTCGCGTATTATTGATCCCTTGATTGATCAGGCTGTTTATGCTTTTAGTACGGCCTATGTAGCCTCCTATAGAAGTTCACTTAGTCATGCACAGGAAGTTTTTCTAGAACTTTCTGTTCCTGTTGTTCCTATTCTCGAAGGTGTTGCGGTCTTACCAATCGTCGGAGATATCGATACACATCGCGCAAGTTTGTTAATGGAAACGGCTTTAAGGGAATCTACTCAGAAAAGTCTAACTCATATGTTTATTGACCTTTCTGGAGTGACGATTGTAGATACAATGGTAGCGAACAACATCTTTAGTATTATTTATTCCCTTCAACTTCTTGGTGTTAAAGGGATTCTCTCAGGGATACGACCTGAAGTAGCACAAACGATGATTCATCTAGGGATTGATTTTTCTTCGATCCAAACACACAGTACACTAAAGCAGGCGCTTGCAAAGCATATTTTAAATTAAACGTAAATGCTGTCCATTGTGGCAGCATTTTTGTATTGTGAGTGGAAATGAAGAGTATGTGAAAAAAATGGAATCTTTTTTTGAGTAAAATCGATTGACGATTTGTCCAATCGCTAATAAAATGAACTCGAAAAATCGTAGAAAGTATCCTCTCTTCCAAACGATGAGACAGGACCTCGGCTGACAGTAAAGCGTAATGAAAACGTCAAGTACAGGCGGAAGCCTCAAGTGTACTGATTGGTTAATCCAATCATAAGAGGGAGTTTCACTCTACCAGATTTTCTTTATTCTATAGGAAGGGAGGAGATCGTAATGTTCTATCGAGTTACGATTTACCTTCTAGGTATGTTTATTAACTTTTTCGGTGTAGCATTAATTATTCATGCTACTCTTGGCGCAGGTTTCTGGACGTCTTTTTTTATTGGTATTTCAAATTTAGTAGGTTTAACTGTTGGTTTTTGGTATGGGGTGTTTCAAATCCTAGTCATCTTCATAAACAGCAGTCTTATGAGACAAAAGCCAGAATGGTTAGCGGTATTGCCGATTGTGCTTGAGAGTTTCATTCTTGATTTTTGGTTAGAAATTGTCTTCGCGTCTGTTAATCTAACGGCTGCTCCAATGCTGGCAAAAGTTTTTATTCTTATTGCTGGTATGGTGACAATTGGGCTTGGAGTTGCAATCTATATACTTCCACAGTTTCCGAGAGCTCCTTTTGATCAATTGTTCCTCGTTGTAAGTTCCCGTTTTAATCTTAGCTTGCAAATGGGACAGACAATCGTTGCTGTTATCATGGCAACACTTGCATTGCTCATAGGTGGGCCAGTTGGTATAGGAACGATTGCACTTGTGCTTTTCCTAGGTCCAATTATTCAATTCTGGTATGAAAGAGCGTATCCCATGTATTATGTGTTGTATCCGACACATGCACCACATGAAGAATATTTATAATATAAAACAACCCATATAACAAAGGAACGACTCAGTAAACGAGTCGTTCCTTTGTTATTATTTAATGATTTGTAGCTCTTTCGGATACTTGGTAAGTGTCTCATATCCTGAATTCGTGACAAGTACATCATCTTCAATTCGGACTCCACCAACCTTAGGGAGATAAATACCAGGTTCAATTGTGTAGGTCATACCTTCAACTAAGAGAGAATCGTTGTTTTCACTCATTGAAGGATATTCATGAACATCTATACCGATACCGTGACCAATTCGGTGAGGGAAGTGGTCACCGTAACCTGCTTCAGTAATCACTTGTCTTGCGGTTTTATCAAGATCACCTAGTCTCGTTCCAGGTTTTGATATCTCAAGCGTTTGAAGCTGAGCGTTTAATACAACATCATAAATTTCTTTTTGCTTTTCGTTTACTTTCTGGTAGGCAACGGTTCTTGTTATATCTGAGCAATACCCATCTAACACAACACCAAGATCGAATAGTACAAGGTCACCTCTTTTTAGCTTACGATCGCCTGGGTTACCATGTGGTTGTCCCGCTTTTTCACCAAATAAAACCATGGTTGAAAAGGACATTTCTCGAATGCCTTTTTTCTTTAGTTCGTATTCAATCGTTGCCAGAACTTCCATTTCCGTACACCCTTCGCTAAGTGCTTTCACACCTGTTTCAACTCCAAAATCAGCTAAAGAAGCAGCCTTCCTGAGGATCTCTAATTCCTTATCATCTTTAATCAAGCGAAGCTCGTTAAGTTTTTCTTCAGCGTTAGTAAACGTAACGGAAGGATAACGTGTGGTCACTTCTTCAGTCCGTCCATAAGAGAGAGTTTCTTTCTCAATGGCAACTTTTGTAGCATCCGTTATTCCTCTTTCTTTCAAAGCTGTGTGAATCATATCCCATGGATTATCTGCATCACCGTGACCGATGATTTCATGTTCCCATCCTGCATCTCTTGCCTGACCGACTTCCATTCCAGGGCAAACAAGAAATGGTTCATGATCAGGGAAAATAAATAGACCTAATAAACGTTCATGAGGTTCGCATTCGAAGTTTGAAAGGTAGAATACATTGGAAGATGAATGAACAAATGCAAAGGTTTGTTCAGTTTCATCTAGCCAGTTAGAGAATTTTTCTAATCGTTGATTCATTTTACTCACAACCTATTCTATAAAAATTCTACTTAAATATTATACAGTTTGTGTTTTGTTCGAAGTCGCAAGCGTTACGATAATCAATACAATGACAGCGACCGGTACAGCAAAGAGAACACTATTTAGTTCAAATGGTTTTGCTAGTGGAATTTCCCAAACAAGTGTAGTGACAACACCTGCGATCATAGATGAAACACCACCATAAATGTTCACGCGCTTCCAGAAGAAGACAGCTAGAACAGCTGGTGTTATTCCTGCTCCGTATACGGTATATGCATACATTTGAACAGATAACACGGTCGGGAAGAAACTTATAATAATGTAAGCGAGTACTCCAAGAATGACAATGAACCACTTCGTCATAACTAACAATTGTCTATCTGTCGCATCTTTATTCAGGTATTTACCAAAAATATCGTACGTCACGTTTGTAGCGGCCGATAGTAGGTAGGAGTTTCCCGTTGTAATGATAAATGCAGTTGCTGCTGTTAAAAGAATACCTCCTACAAACGTCGGCATGACAACAGTTGTAGCCATTAATGCCATTCCTGGATCAATGTTTGGAAATAGAGAGCGTGCAGCGAATGCAATCAAACTGATCGTTGGTGAAATAAGTAACATAGCTACAAGCCAACCAATTTGTGCTTTCTTTGATGACTGATCGCCACTCGAAGATGCCAATCGTTGATACATGTTTTGGTCAGCTAACAATAAGAATAGTGATGGCAATAAATATCCAAGGAGTTGAATGTTTGATAATTGACCGCTGAATGTTAAATGATCTTCTGGCACATTCGCCAGGATGTTGTCCCAACCTCCAGCAATAACAAAGATGGTTGGTAAGGTGATGGCTAATCCTAGAACCATAAGGATAGCACTAATTGCGTCAGTAGGAGCGACTGAACGCAGACCACCTATTGTAGCTAGGAAAATAATAAGAGCAGCCCCAATGATTGTCCCTGTTTCAACAGAAATACCGGTTGTAAGATTCAATATGAATCCAAACCCTTTCATTTGATAAGAAACAATTCCGACATAAGCAAGAATGATGATAATGCCGGCTAACATCCTCGCGAATGAACCATACTTTTCTTCTAGAATTGAAGAAACTGTATATTTACCAAATGCTCGAATTCTTGGAGCTATAATATAAAGGACTAGAATACCTACGATTGTTGGTATGGCCATAAGAAAAGCGGGAATAATTCCATAGCTGTAGGCCATAGATGTTTCTCCACCAGATATACTTCCGCTTCCTGTCCAAGTAGCTAGAAGGGTTCCTGTCAGAACGAGGGCACCTAATCCCTTACCAGCCAGAATGAAATCCTCACTATTTGATACCTTTTTTGAGAAATAAATCCCTAAACCAACCATCAGGATGCCATATGCGATGACAAACCATAGAAGGTTCGGATTATGTGTAATTTCCATTACGCCACTTCCTTGTCTGTGTATTTTCTGAGGTGCGCACCGATAAGTATGCTACCACAATAAAAACATTAATTAAAAAAGCTCTAGATTTTGCAATGGAATACTTTAGTAATAAGCCTTATTATGTTCAATGAAATCTGTTACTATTATCACCTTTAGTTGTGATAAATTGGTTATATATAAGTGAATCAATTTTGTTTATGGTAAAAATGTACTAATTTATCGCAAAGGTGGTACTTTGTAAAAGCGCTATTATTTACAATTTTCTAGTAATTTAGGCTTGGGATTTAAAAATCACTGAATGAATGACTAGGATAATGCAACTTTCTTTGCATTATCATAATAAAAAGGGTATCAGAGCGGAAACTTCTGATACCCTTTTTATTATTGAATTTAGAACTCACTTAATCAATTGGATCTTCAGCTTTTCCATAACGTAATACATCGAAGATCGCCATGCCATCGCTTGGCTTTCCGGCGTCATTTCGATAGGGCATAAGAGAGAAGAAAATAAAGTAAATAGAGAAGTAGGTGAATTGATAGAAGAACAGGTCAACAGGCAGAACATCAGCGTAAATTAATGCGTTGATGATTAGAATGACGATAATGTTGAAGAAACTGCCTGCCGCATAAATCGCGACATGTGCCCATGTTTTGTTGTATGTTAGATCTTCGTATTGACACCATCCTTCCATAAAATACTTCTTTTTGACTTCGAGCGGACCGATATTGAAGATAGTTTTTCCTGTACCTATACAAAATTTGATTTTACCGCCAAATAGTCGTGCGGTAAGAACGTGCCCTGCTTCATGTATGAGCGTAATAATTGGTAATATAACAAAAAAGTTCACAAAGAACATTGGAATATCGCTTAACGTAAACATTAGAAAACCTCCGTAATCATGTCGTATGCCGAAACACACTTTAAGGGATGTTCCCCAATCTTCTTGTTTTATAACCATAAATTAATGGATTGATCTATTTAAATGATTAGTAAATTTTAGGTTGTTGGGAAATGATATGGCATTTAATGCTTTTAAGTTGAAGGGATTCGTTCACATTTCCCAATACAAAAAATTCAGAATGTTCTTTATAATATAAGAGAAATGCGTATCATTCAATTACTTTTTACAGACGGAGGGATTTAATGAAATTACTAAGCAAACTTACATTGGTAGCAGTTCTAGTATTGGGCATGCTTATACCTGGTCATGCCAAAACAACTCAGGCAAGTAGCCTTGAGATTGACAGTACACTAAACAACATTCTTAACAAAGTCACAGGTTGGACAGAGGTTGAAGCAATTCTTACATATGATACTAAACCTACTGTCGAGGAATTAGATCTTCTGAAATCATTAGGTCTATCACTCAAAACATTTAGTGAGTTGCCGATCGTTGGAATTACGGGAACAGCATTAGAGATTGATTCTCTATTAAATAGTCATACAAAAGCAGTATCTATTTATAAGAACAAAAAATTAGACTACTTAATGAAAGATAGTAGAAAATTAATCGGTGTGGAAAGAGTGTGGGCTGATCTTGGCTATACTGGGAAGGGTACTACAGTTGCCGTAATAGACAGTGGTATTGACGGAACACATCCTGACCTTCCGTTCGGTTCTAAAGTCGTTCAAAACGTAAAAATGTTAGTAGGCGGTAGTATTTTTGGTGGCCAGGACGTTTATCTTGAGAACGTTCCAAATACAGATACAAGTTCAGGTCATGGCACACACGTAGCTGGGACGATTGCTGGTCTTGGTGAAGCTAGCGATGGTTTATACACAGGTGTTGCCCCTGACGCTAAATTAGTTGGACTTGGTGCTGGTGAAGGTCTAAATATTCTCTGGGCTCTTGAAAGCTTTAACTATGTTATTGAACATCAAGAAGAATACGGAATTGACATTATTAGTAACAGTTGGGGATCAACTGGAGAATACTCTCCGAATGACCCAATCAATGTAGCAAGTAAAATCGCGCACGATAATGGAATGACTGTGACATTTGCAGCCGGAAATGAAGGGCCAGAAGATGACACGCTTAATCCATACTCTGCAGCTCCATGGGTGATTTCAGTTGCTGCTGGGACAAAAGATAAACAACTCGCTGACTTTTCTTCTAGAGGCGTAGCTGGTCATAATCTTCTGCATCCTGATATCACAGCACCAGGTGTTGATATAGTAGCTACAAAATCCTCTACAGGAGTTATCATTAATACGTTAGGTACAATGAAAGATGTGAATTACATTGCACCTGAGTACCTTCCATATTACACAACTTCCAGTGGAACAAGCATGGCGACACCTCACATCTCAGGTGTCCTTGCATTAATGGAAGAAGCAAACCCTAATCTACAACCTGATGCAGCTCTAAGTACGTTAGAGGATACGGCAGAAACAATGTCTGGTTATGATTATCACGAGGTTGGAGCTGGCTATGTAGATGCTTATAAGGCTGTACAGCAAGCAGGTGAAACTGCAGCTATTGCAGGAGTAAAATAATAATAGGCCATATGATTAACCCGAATAGTGATCGCAACCACTATTCGGGTTTTGGTCATTACAAATTAGAGGAATTCAAAGTTTAGAAAGGTTTCTGTTAGGTTATAAAGAATTAATAGAATGAACTACCTTATAGGGTATAAAAGCACAATGGTTGAAGAAAGCTTTTAAAGAGTCTATGATGGATTTAAATACCCCGCAGGGTAATTAATGATTTAAATTCAGGAGGAATAACGAATGTATTTACAAACGTTTTTTGACGAAAAGCTCGCACAATATTCTTATTTAATTGGATGTCAGCGAACAGGTGAAGCACTAGTTATCGATCCTGCTCGTGATGTTACACCATATTTAGAAGTAGCCAAAAAGGAAGGCTTTCATTTAGCTGCAGCAGCAGAAACGCACATTCACGCTGACTTTGTATCGGGTGCACGCCAGCTCGCAGAAAAGCACGATGTGAAATTATACTTGTCAGATGAAGGAGATCAAGATTGGAAATACGGGTATCTTGATGGATTGAATGTTGAGTTAGTGAATGATGGTTCAACGATCAATGTAGGTAACGTTGAACTTAGTGTTATGCATACCCCAGGGCATACCCCTGAAAGTGTTTCATTCGTTCTAACTGATCGAGGCGGTGGTTCTGAAGTCCCAATGGGCATTTTCACAGGTGACTTTGTATTTGTAGGTGATATCGGTCGTCCGGACTTGCTTGAAAAGGCAGCTGGAGCAAAAGGAACGGCGGAAACAGGTGCAAAATCGATGTTCGGTTCCCTTCAAAAGTTTAAGGAACTTCCAGAATATCTCACAGTCTGGCCGGGTCATGGTGCAGGAAGTGCATGTGGTAAATCGTTAGGTGCAGTACCTCAGTCTACTGTAGGTTATGAGCTCCGCAATAACTGGGCATTGAAAGAAGAGAATGAAGGTACATTTGTGGAAGAACTTCTAAACGAACAGCCTGAAGCCCCAACTTATTTTGCGGTCATGAAGAAGGTAAATAAAGAAGGACCTAACGTATTAACTGGAGAAAAACTTGAAAAAATCACGAACATTGATGAGTTTGATGTTCTTGCTTCAAAGGAAAATACAACTGTAGTTGATACGCGTCCTGCAACTGATTTTGCAGCTGGGCACATTGATGGTGCGATCAACCTTCCATTTAATAAAGCATTCACCAACTGGTCAGGTTGGGTACTTGATTATGATAATGACTTGCTTCTAATTGCAGAGGAAGACAAGAAAAATGAAATCGTGAAAGCATTGCATTCAATTGGAATTGATAACCTCAAAGCATTCGCAGGTCCTGAGCTTCTTTCACAGTGGAATGATCTTGAAGGATATTCCTTTATTTCTGCAGAGGAGTTAAAGGATGTCTATGATCAAGACGACGTTTATGTGGTTGATATCAGAAAGCAGGATGAGTGGAACAATGGGCATATTCCAGGAGCGAACCACCATATGCTAGGTTATTTAGAAGATCAAGCTGAGGAAATTCCGGAGGACAAAACGGTAGTTGTTCACTGTCAATCGGGTACACGTTCAGCCATTGGAACAAGCTTGCTCCAATCACTAGGATTTAAAGATATTTTGAACTTTAGCGGTGGTTTTGCTAAATGGGAGAAAGAAACTGATAAAATCGAGAAGTAATAAAGAGAGCGTAAAGCAAATTTGCTTTACGCTCTCTTTTCTATGCGCTCAGTTCGGTCTCTACCGTAGCTGGTTTTGGTTTCAAAAGCATAAGTCCTATTCCACCAGCACTCAGAACAGCTGCTACTAGGAAAGGAGCATGAGCAGAAACACTCTGGCCGATAAGACCTGACAGAACAGGCGCTATTGCTGCACCTAGCCAGCGCAGAAAGTTATATCCACCCGAAGTAATACTTCTTTCATAAGGTGATACTTCCATTACATAGCTTGTAAATAGTGCGTTGTTTAAGCCTGACGCCAATCCTGAAACGATTACTATTGTAATGAGAAGTGCAGTAGATTGTACGCTGAATAATAACACTAATAAAGCTGCGAAAATGAATAGGCTGTATGGAAGTATGTTTTTAGGTAGAAACTTTTTCTCAAGTTGGTGACTTAGAATGGCTGATCCATAGGCGAGCATTAATCCCCATCCAAAGAAAACAAATCCAATTTGTATCGCATTAAGACCAATAATCAAAGGCGTATAAGCTAGGACTACGAAAAATCCATAGTAATAAAGCATTGCTGCTAAAGCAGATGTAATAAAAGGTTTATACGAGAAGAGTCCTTTTAATTCACTCATCCCAACTGGTTTCCGTTTCTGTTTGCCATTTGGTTCAAATACAAAGAATAGAACAAGACAAAAAGCGGCTAGAATGAGGATGGATGTTGCAAAGAAAGGAAATCTCCAAGAGTACCCTCCAAGAATACCACCAACTAGAGGACCACCCGCCATTCCAAGACCGATCGCTGCTTCGTAATACCCTACTGCTTTTTGAGGATCTTTCGATAAGGCAATCAATAGTGTCATGGCTGTTGCAAAGAACATAGAGTTACCAAATCCCCAGCCAGCTCGGAAAATGGATAGACTAGCGATTCCGTTCGATAAAGCACATAACAAAGCAAAAACGGTAACGATAAATAAACCAAACACCATCATTCGTTTATCACCAAATCGACTCGCAAAAATACCTGCTGGAATCATCATAAGGGACATGGTTAGGATGTAGGCAGTAAATAGCATTTCTACTTGCCAGTGATTTGCACCAATTTGTTCGGCGATAGTTGGAAGAATAGGGTCTACAATCCCAATTCCCATAAATGCAAGAAAGGTGGCTGCTATGGTAATCCATCTAGCTTTAGTAAATTTTTTTTCATTTATCATCTAAATGAACCTCCTATATTAAATTGGATTACATGATGAAATCAAGAACAACATTTGTTATTTATGCAACATGTGTCGTAAAGTAGTGTAGCATAATGGATGAAATGCTCAATACGCAAGTTTATTTGATTTGTAGACTAAACAACACAATGAGCACAATTGTTGTGTAACATAAGAAAAATGGGGGGAATTTAGGTGAGAGAGAAGGAAGATCCGAGGGTTATTCGCACAAGAAAACTTTTACAAGAAGCTTTTATTCAACTAATGGCAGAAAAGGAATATGAGAAAATTACGATTGCCAACATTACGAGTTATGCGACAGTTAATCGAGCCACCTTCTACTTGCATTATTTAGATAAAGAAGATTTATTAACGCAGACCGTGGATGAGATGTTTCGCCAGCTTTTTGGTGAAGCACTCCATATTCCCCCTGGAAATTTACCGATTGATGAGTTGCAAAGGTACATCGCAGAACATATTTTTTCAAGTATTGCACAGTACGATAAATTCTTTCGTGTGATGTTAATTAAGAAGGGAATGCCGAATTTTCTTGATCACATGCGTAATTTTTTCTTTAACTTTTATGATGACCGCATCTCGAAAGCAAGTTTTGAGACACTCCCTGTTCCAAATGAGATCATTGCGAGCTATATTGCTTCAGCTTATACAGGTATGATTTCTTGGTGGATTGAGAATGACATGCCTTATACACCGGAAGAGATGGTTGAACAGATGATTTTTATTAATCAAAAGGGGCCAACCGGGATATTGAAAATGCATGTAAGAAATGATGATCAGTCCTAGGGATTCAGTTATTCTTTTAATCACATTTATTATTGACAGAAAATTGTATTCATTGTAATCTTAAAAGTATCAGCTTAAGCGTCCCTTTAGAAAGATCCCTTCTTTCAAAATCAGGACGAAAGAGCCGAATAAAGGAACACCATAATATAAACTAACTGTTAAAGCTGTTGAAACTCTTACATGAGTAATCACGCAGTTTAAAGCCAGTATGCTTTTCCGGGAATGTGGGAGGAGTGTGCTGGCTTTTTATTTGGATTTTAATACGAAAAGGGAGAGAAATGTATGTGTGCCATGTCTAGTACAGAACTAACTAACAGAGTTGCGTCAGGGAAAGGTTATCAAATCAAACCTAGTCCACACCATGAACGGCTATATGTCATTGAGCTTGAGAAACAAGTGGTTGAACGTTTTTTCGAGGAAGTTCGTGATATTAGTAGTCAACAGTTGGAGTACATTCCGTACATGAGATTTGTTGTGACTGATAAGCTTGTAAGTCTTCTAGACGATGGTTTTCAGAAGTCTGTTAGAGCAATACTACACGATCGTAACACTGGTGGTTTTACAGTTGGCGTGAATGAGCAAACGACAAATCCTGAAGACTACGTCAAATTCTCTACTGCATTCTCACACCTCGTAGGAATTCCAAATTTCGATGCTATGTCAGGAAACTATTATGCTCGTTTTTCTGTAAAGCACACGGACAATAGCGACTCTTATTTGCGTCAGGCTTATCGTCTCTTTACGCTCCATACAGATGGAACATATGTGGATGAAGCGACGGATTGGTTACTGATGATGAAATTTGATGAACAGAATGCGGTTGGTGGACGGTCTAGACTTCTTCACCTGGATGATTGGGATGAGTTGAATCGATTTTATCAACATCCAATGGCTTCTCAGCGCCTTGTCTATAAAGCCCCTCCTAGCAAAAATGTAGTAAAAGAGGTATTTCGCACAACGTTCTATGAACAAAATAATGAACCGTGTATATGTTTTATTGATCAATTTGTTCATCCAGAAAACATTGAACAGGCTAATTACTTGAAGGACTTATCTAGCTCCATGGAAAATGCTTCGGCAACTACAGGACTAGAGCTTCCTGCAGGAGAACTAATTATGTTAAACAATCATTTCTGGTTACATGGTAGAGAGGCATTTGAGGAGAATACAGGACTCCATCGTGAGCTTTTACGTCAGCGTGGCAGGTTTGCCTAATTAAGGGGAGTAAAGAAATGTATGATTATCTGGTTATAGGAGGGGGCATTGTTGGGTTATCAACGGCTTTTTCCATTCACAAGAAATATCCTTATGCAAAGATCGCCGTTGTGGAGAAAGAACAAAGCTGGGCGAGTCATCAAACAGGTCGAAATAGTGGTGTCATTCATTCGGGTATTTATTATAAGCCCGGCAGTATGAAGGCCACTCTTGCCAAAAAGGGCCGTGAATCGATGGTAGGTTTTTGTGTGGAGAACAACATTGCCCACGACGTTTGTGGAAAAGTAATCGTTGCTGTAGATGATCGTGAGAAGAATAATCTTAATCAGTTGTATGATCGAGGTATTCAAAATGGATTAGGAGTTCAGAAACTCTCAAGAGAAGAGTTGCTTGAAATTGAACCTCATGTGAACGGAGTAGAGGGGATCAGAGTTCCTTCAACAGGAATCGTTGATTATAAACAGGTGACAGAGAAGTTAGCAGAGCTTCTTTCAATAAGAGGTGTTGATCTTCTAACAGGAACAAAAGTTATAAATGTTGAAGAGTATTCAGACGAAGCCGTTGTGGATACCTCACATGGCACCCTTAAAACACGATTTCTAGTGAACTGTGCCGGTCTCCATAGTGACCGAATTGCAAGGTTAGCTGACATATATACGGATCTTAAAATAGTACCATTCAGAGGAGAGTACTTTAAGTTAAAGGATGAGAAAAACTATCTTGTCCGGAACTTAATCTATCCAGTCCCGAATCCGGAGTTTCCTTTCCTTGGTGTTCATCTGACGCGAATGATGGATGGAACGATTCATGCGGGGCCAAATGCCGTTCTGAGTTTGAAGCGTGAAGGCTACAACAAGCTTTCATTTAATATGAAAGATGCCTTTGATGTGTTAACGTTTGATGGATTCTGGAAAATGGCAGGTAGTAACATGAAGGAAGGGTTAATGGAAATGGTTCGTTCCTTTCACCGAAAGTCTTTTGTCAAAAGTCTTCAACGGCTTGTTCCTGAGATTCAAGAAAAAGACGTTGTTCCTACTCATTCTGGTGTAAGAGCTCAGGCGCTATTAAAAAATGGACAGTTAGTGGATGACTTTTTCGTCATTCCAGGTAAACGCTCGATCCATGTATGTAATGCACCGTCACCTGCTGCGACAGCTTCGTTAGAAATTGGGAATGTTATTGCAGGAAAAGTACCTGATCTTATGAGTAAGATTATTGTATGAATTGGAAAACCGCCGAGAAAGGCGGTTTTGTTTTTTATTTCTGCATTTCACTTGGTTCTGGATGCATCTCATATTGTTTATGAGCATCCTTCAGTGCAGCAGCAAGAGCATTTCCTGCTTTGCCAAGGTAGCCTTCTTTTAAACGTTGAAGTGGTTCATCGAATCCATCTTTTAGACTAAAGCCTTTCAGCAACTGTCGGACGAATTGTTTACTATGCTCCGTTGCAAGCGTGCAAGAAGCATCAACGATCACTCCATATTTTTTATCGACCTCAAGCGTCAGTGTGAGGGTTTCTGAAATATTGTTCGCTGCCATTCCTGTTGGTAGCTTTGAGTGTCCAGCGACGAATAGGGTGTTCATATTGGTAACCTCCTAATTATTGGTGTGTATAATGATATTGAATCCGCTCCATCTCACGTAAGAGTGAAGGTGAAATGGATTTTTCAGCTTGTATGTAGACTGGTAGAAATGCTTCTTTCCATTCCTTTCTTTGGGCATTTGTAAGGACATCAATCTGTATATCTGACGTGCGCTTCAAATCGCGAATGTGACGATCGTTAATTTCAATTGAATGCCGTCTAACCCAATCAGTTGTTTCTTCCATTGAGGAACTGATTGCTTCTTGATGCGATTTAGAGAGGTTACCCCATAACGATTGATTAATGAGAACGGCATAGCCTAAATAAGCGTGATTGCTGATTGTGAGAAACGATTGTTCCTGGTAGAACTTCTTAGAGTAAATATTTGATACGGTGTTTTCCTGTCCATCAATGAAATCAACTTCAAGGTTTCGGTATGTTTTATTAAACGAAAGTTCACTCGTACTTGCATTAACGGCTTCGAATTGAGCTTCTACTATAGGTCCCGGCATGGTACGAAAATGAAGTTGATCCATATCTTTTGGTTCAATGATAGGATGTTGATCATTGGTAAACTGTTTAAATCCGTTATACCAGAAACCAAGCCCTTTCGCGTTCGAGCGCTTCAGATCGTTCAAAAGCTCATCGCCAATCTTTCCTTCATAAGCTTCTTGAACAGCTTGCTCCGTCGGAAAAGCATATGGAAGGTCAAGTACTTGCCAGTCTGGAAACAGCTGTGATAGTTTTGCCGTCGCTGGCGCAATCATTTCGACCTTGCCGCTGATCAGCGCCTCCCACTCATTTTGATCCTGATAGATTTCACCATTCGAATAGATTTCAACAGTGACTTCATCATTTGTTTTCGTTTGTACTGACTCTGCGAAATAACGAGCGGCCATGCCTTTGGGTGTATTTTCGGCAGCTACGTGGCTGAAACGGATAATGACCTGCTCACTAATTCCTTCCTGCTCGTCATCGTAATCAAGAGTAGTAGCTGAAAGATTGAAGCCAGAGAAAAGAGCTGTGAGCACCCCTATCAGAATGAACGTTGTAATCGTTGCAAATGTTTTCATAGACTCTCCTATTTCGAAAGCGTTTCCAATAGTTTATCATAGATCATAACGTGTAAAAGCAATCCAATTACAATTAATTAGCGAATATACATATGGAGGTTTGTTTAAGCAATGGCAAGGAGAATACCAATTAAAACTAAGATTATGATCCTATCATTTGGTGTGGTATTCTTCTCAATCATCATTGCTGGGATCATTGCTTCTGGTAAGATATTTGAAGAAAAAGAGAACGATCTGGGAGAGAGGGGCTTAATAACTGGGCGTATCGTTGCTAACTTACCTGAAGTACAACAGTATTTAATGGAAAGTGAAGGATGGGATCGAATTAACCCGATTGTGAACCGAATTAGAACAATCAACGGAGCGGACTATATTGTTGTTCTTGATTTGAACAGGATTCGCTACTCTCATCCGGTGAAAGAGAAACTGGGTACTGTATCATCAGGTAAAGATGAAGGAGCGGCATTTGCAGAGCATAGCTATGTTTCAAAGGCAAAAGGAGATATGGGTATTGCTATCAGATCTTTCGTCCCAATTATGAACGATCAACACGAACAAATCGGCGTTGTCCTTGTTGGTCATATGCTTCCAAGTTTGAAGAGCGTCCTTTTAAGCATTAAATCTCAATTGATTCTGATTACACTCCTTTCGCTTGGATTTGGAATGATAGGTTCCTGGTTACTTGCTAAGCAAATCAAAAAAGAAACATTTCAACTTGAGCCTTACGAAATCTCAAGGATGTTGGTTGAGAGAACCGCCACTTTCCAGGCGATGAATGAAGGGGTAATCGCGATTAATCTTAAAGATGAAATTATGATTTTTAATGATAAAGCGAAAACAATTCTCGGTGTTGAAGATGATGCGGTCGGCAGGGCTATAGGTGATGTGTTAATAAGTTCAAAGTTACTTGCGATACTAACTTCCAAGGGTGCTTATGATCGAGAAGAAGTGACATCTGGAAAGAAAGTTCTAGTCATTAGTAAAGTGCCTATATGTGTAGAAAATGAGACTGTAGGAGCTGTCGCTGTTTTTCAAGATCGAACAGAGGTCGCACGTATGGCAGAAGAATTAACGGGTGTTAAAAATTTCGTTGATGCTCTCAGAATTCAAAATCATGAATCCATGAATCGATTGCATACAATAGCTGGGCTTATTCAGTTAGATGAGAAAGAAAAGGCATTGAATTACGTTTTCGATCTTTCCCAAAGAGATGAAGAGCTATCGGGATTTTTAAGTAAGCACATTAAGGATTATCGTCTTTCTGGATTGCTAATTAGCAAAGTGAAAAGAGCGAAAGAGTTAGGGATTAACCTCACAATTAATCAAAATAGTAGATTAGAAACTCTCCCTTATTTTCTAGATAGTCATGATATTATTCTAATCATTGGTAATTTAATTGAAAATGCGTTTCATTCTTTCGAGGCGATTGATCGTGCTGAGAAATTGATTGAGGTTAGTTTACTTCAGGAGGACGCTCTATTAATGATAACGATCGAGGATAACGGGTGTGGGGTGCCCGAGAAGATTAAGGAAAAAATAATGAAGAAAGGATTTACGACAAAAAGAGAAAAAGGAAGTGGGCTTGGGTTATACCTTGTAAGGCAGACAATTGATAAAGGCGAAGGTAAGATGAATTTGATTTCCCATGAAGGGGAAGGAACGAGTATCGAGTTAGAGCTACCAATGAAGAGGGAGGAGGCTGAGCGAAGTGAAGATCGACGTTCTATTAATTGAAGACGATCCAATGGTTCAGGAAGTTAATCGTCAATTTATCGAAAGAGTTGATGGATTTCAAGTAATTGGAACGGCACATACAGGTGAAGAAGGAATTCAACTAGCAAGAATAGTTAAGCCTGACTTGATTATACTCGATGTTTACATGCCAGCAAAGAATGGTGTGGAAACGTTAAAAGCGTTAAGACAGGAAGGAATAAATGTAGAAGTGATTGCAGTGACAGCAGCAAACGATCGCAAGACGATCAGAACGATGCTTCATCATGGGGCAAGAGATTATATTATTAAACCTTTTAAATTTGAAAGGTTGCAACAAGCTTTGAACAATTTTCTACTATACAAATCGAGCATAGATGGAGAAGGGAAACTCACTCAGAAAGAGCTAGATCAATTGAATTCTATGCAAACTCATATTGACAAGCCTATCGACATAGAAGTGATGCCAAAGGGTCTCAATCATCAAACGATGAAACAAATTATGTCTTATATGGCACTTCAGCAGCAGTCACTTTCTGCCGAAGAAGCAGCAGATGGAATCGGCATCGCAAGGGTGACCGCAAGACGGTATCTTGATTATCTCCAGAAATCTGGTAAAGTCCAACTTGATATTCAATACGGAGGCGTTGGTAGACCACTCAATCGCTATTCACTTGTTAAGAGTTCTTCTAACTAGTAGAAGAACTCTTTTTATTTAGGTTCATTTCTATAGGCTCTTTTCGTAGACATTGTTGCTCTAAAAGTAGAGGTGATTTCCGCTCCAGTATGCTCGCTTTCCGCTCCAATCAGCTAAGTGTGGTTCTTTATACAACGTTCCTTTCAAAAGCAACAATTCACGTAAATAGCTTTTTATTATGACCAAAAAGACCAAAACGTCCAATATGTTCTAAATATTCTAAAATAAATGTGTAAGCGTTACCATGAAGGTAGCAAACAACGAAGCGGAGGAATAGAAATTGAGAACAAAAGGTCTTGCATTACTTATACTTGCGCTAGCTATGATCATTTCGGCATGTGGCGGCGGTAACTCAGCTGGTGGTGGCGAAGATTCATCTGGCTCATCGCAATCCCTCGTATTTGGAACTGGTGGAACTTCAGGTTCATATTATCCGATTGGTGGAGCACTGAAACCTATTTTTGAACAAAGTGATTCGATAGGAAACATTACTGTTGAATCAACTGGCGCATCTGTAGCAAACATCCAAAATATCCAGGACGGTCTCAATCAAATGGCTGTTGTGATGAGTGATGTTGCGTATGATGCGATTGAAGGTAAGGGCCAATTCGAAGGTAAGAAAGTTGAGGTTGAGGCATTAGCTGGTATGTATCCTAATGTCGTCCAAATTGTAGCAACGAAGGAAAGTGGAATTGAGTCGGTAGAAGATCTTAAAGGTAAGAAGGTTGGCGTTGGAAAAGTTGGTTCAGGTGTTGAACAAAGTGCACAGAAAGTACTAGAAGCAGTTGAATTAACGTATGATGATCTTTCTAAAGTTACTCACACGGGCTATGCAGACAGTGTTCAGGAAATGAAAAACGGTAACCTGGATGCAGCTTTCTTTACATCAGGAGTACCGAACAGCAACATTACAGACTTAATGCAGCAGAATGAGATTACTTTTGTGGAAATTAAAGGCGATACTGCTGAAGCACTCAAAGAAAAGTATCCGTTCTATAAAGATTATGAAATTCCAGCAGGTGATGAAGCGAAATATAACCTTGAAAATGAAGTTATGACTGTTGGAATTCAAAACATGATTGTTGTTTCTCCAGATTTAGATGAGGCACTAGTTAAAGATCTAACGAAACGTTATTATGACTATCTTGGATCAGATGAGGTAGCAGTCGGTGTTTTGAAGCAGCTTGATCGTGATGAAATCGCAAAAGGTTTAATTGCCCCAATACATCCAGGAGCCAAGGCATTTTATGAGGAGCAGGGAGTACTTGAATAGTCAAAATCGGGAGCATCGAATCGGTGCTCTCTTTTTTCGAAAATGCATGATACTTGTTCTGCCATGCATCATTGTGTATTTATATCCGTTACAGGTTCTGACGGTCATAGGACAGGAAACGGCAAACACCTACATAGGAGTTTCTAATGTTTCGATACGCTGGCAGCATTCTGTTGAAAAAGAAGAATGGGAAGAGTTCTATGTCATTGATGAAGGAGACATTTTACTTTCAAAGACTCGATTTAAAACATTTGGAGCAGGTGTGCCAAGTGATGTAGGAACTGAGACGTTTATTAAAGATGGCTGGGTGTACATGACGGGGATTGACCGATCGATTGGCAATCGTCTTGATTTTCGAACGGGGAAGACGACAGAACACCGAATAATAATCGATGGACAAAGCAATAAGCTTAAGGCAAACAGTTCCTACTATATGACTGTTAAGCAACTTAATCTAATACAAGCTTTGCTATATAAAATACGAAGAATATGAGGTGATCAATTTGAGTGAGAAGAAAAATATCGAAGCAACAGAATATGATCGAGAGAGTAATGTACGTTCAATCCATCATTCTAAGGTGAAATTAGTTGTAACACTTTTAGCTGCAGGGCTAGCACTGTTCCACTTATATACGTCTTATGCAGGATCACTTGTTGACATTCAACAGCGAAGTATTCATTTATATATACTAATGGCGCTTGGATTCTTAATCTATCCTTTTATGAAAAAAAATGCTAGCAAACGAATTCCAATTTATGATTATATCCTGTTCATGCTATCTCTGTTTGTCGGGATTTATATGCTCTTTACAGCTGAGCGAATCATTCAGTCAGGTGGGCAAATTAATTCCCTCGATTTTATCATTGGGATTGTGATTGTCCTTTTGTTATTTGATATTACACGAAGAATTACGGGCTGGGGGCTTACGTTACTTGGAGCAGCTTTTCTCGTTTATGGGTTCTACGTAAAACTCTCCATTTATCCTCAGTTAACGGAGTCAGTCCTATTAAGTGTATCGAAACAAATCATTTCCCAGCTGGTCTTTATTACGGAAGGTATTCTCGGCACAGCAATCGGAGTATCCGCTAGTTATATCATTCTCTTTATTTTGTTTGGCGCATTTTTGAGCAGATCTGGAATGGGGCAGCTTTTTAATGATCTTGCACTTGCCGTTGCGGGCCATACAAAAGGAGGGCCGGCGAAAGTTGCTGTCATTGCAAGTGGTTTTCTCGGATCGATTAATGGCTCAGCTATCGCAAATGTGGTGACGACTGGTGCATTTACGATTCCTCTGATGAAAAAGATCGGTTACCATAGAAACTTTGCTGGTGCTGTAGAGTCTGCAGCCAGTGTCGGTGGACAAATTCTCCCACCGATTATGGGCGCAGCAGCTTTCATTATGGCAGAGAATTTAAATGTTCCTTATACGAAAATTATCTTAGCTGGTATTATCCCTGCCGTCTTATTTTATATCGGAATTCTCTTGCAGGTACATTTACGAGCAGCTAAGAAAGGATTGAAAGGGCTACCGAAGAGCGAGCTACCTACAGTAAAAGATGTCCTGATTGAACGTGGACATCTGATTATTCCAATGCTGTTTCTTCTTTACCTGTTATTCTCAGGGAAAACGCCTTTCTTTGCAGCATTCTGGTCGATTATTGCGACGGTTATTATTTCAGCATCGAGAAAAATGCTTCCACTTATTATGCTGTTAGGATTTTTCTTGATTTTCCAACCTCAAATCTCTTCTCTTCTATCAGGAAGTCCTTTACCGAATGTAAGAGGGGACTGGTGGGAACTTCTAATTATAGTGGTTCTCCCGTTTGTTATTAATGTTTGGAGAAGGATTCTTAACCTTGAAGCAGAAGAAATTGGGGTAATGGATAGCATCGAGGCACTTGAAGAAGGCGCGAAAACAACGATTCCAGTTGCAATTGCATGTGGGGCAGTTGGTATTGTCGTAGGTGTTGCTTCTCTTACTGGAGTAGCGCTTGAAATCGCGAATAGTATTGTAAGCATTGGTTCAATGGTAGATAGTCCATTGATTCAGTTAATCATTACACTTATTCTAGCGATGATCACCTCAATCATTCTTGGTATGGGGCTTCCAAGCATACCAACGTATATTATTACGAGTACGATGGCAGCACCTATCTTGCTTCAGCTTCCTTTGTTCCGTGAACTCGCAGGATCTCCGGAAACAGCGATTTTCGTCGCGCATATGTTCGTGTTCTATTTCGGTATTTTTGCGAATATCACACCACCTGTTGCACTAGCAGCTTTTGCAGGAGCAGGAATTAGCGGTGGTGATCCTAATAAGACAGGTTTCCAGGCAATGAAGCTTGCAATTGCAGGTTTTATCGTACCATTTATGTTCGTTTTTTCTCACGAGATGCTAATGATAGATGCAACGGTAATGAATGTCTTACTAATAGCAGTTACATCTCTAATCGGTGTCTTTCTATTATCCGTTACGGCTGAAGGTTATTTCGTTACGGCATTACCAACGTGGCTAAGACTACTAACAGGGATCGGTGCACTTCTATTGATCTATCCTGGTATTGTAACTGATATTATTGGTGGGCTTGTCTTTCTTCTCTTAATGGCGAGAAATTATTTAATAAAAAGAAATGCTATCGAACAATCAATGTCGACCTGATAGTAAATTAAAAATAGAAAGGAATGACGATATGGATCTTAATTTAAAAGGAAAATCAGTTGTTGTCACAGCAGCTAGCAAAGGTCTTGGTAAGGCAACGGCCCTTGCTTTCGCGGAAGAAGGAGCAAGTGTTGTGTTATCAAGTCGGAGTGCAGGTGAACTAAAGAAGGCATGTGAAGAAATCATTCAAGAAACTGGGAATACCCAGGTGACGTGGAAGGTCTGTGATGTGACCAAAGGAGATGATATTAACGAACTCATGACGTTCGCAGCCGATACGAATGGTACCATTGACGCGCTCATTAACAATGCAGGGGGTCCTCCTGCGGGTGGGTTTGAGAAGTTTAGTGATGAGGAGTGGCAGCATGCGTTTGAATTGAATTTATTAAGCTTTGTTCGTACATCCAGAGCCGTTATTCCCTATATGAGAAGTCAGGGGAGCGGTCGCATTGTAAATATCGCTTCTTCGTCTATTAAACAATCTTTGGATAACTTGATACTATCCAATACATTTCGTGCAGGAATTGTTGGCTTTGCGAAAAGCTTGTCACAGGAATATGCTGAGCATAATATTCTTATTAATACAGTCGGTCCTGGCCGGATTGCAACTGACAGGGTAGCACAACTTGATCAAATAAGAGCAGAGCAATTAGGGATGACGACGAATGATTTGAAAAGCAAGGTTGAACAATCAATCCCCATTAAACGTTATGGTGAGCCTGAAGAGTTTGCGAAAATGGTTGTATTTCTAGCTTCAGGTGCAAATACGTATGTGACAGGCCAGTCGCTCGTTGTTGACGGAGGTCTTGTGAAGGCACTTTAAGAACTGGCAAGGACGCAAAAGTTTATGCGTCCTTTTTTTGTTTATGAAAGTGCTTTTACTAAATGATGTAAATGTTCCCATAACGTTTTTCTTTTGTGGAGAAATCGCTATAATAAGAGTGGATGAACATAGACGTAATCTAGTATTGCTAAACCCTTTAGTTTCAATGTTAATGGCGGTACAGAGATGGAGGGGTAGATTGTGATAAATGCAAAAGAACAGATCTTAGAAGCGACTGATATTCATAAAGTAACAGAAGTAATCAGCATCGCTATAAACAAACCGGTGATTATCGAAAATAAGAATTTCGAGCTCATTTCTTATAGCACAGCATCTGAAAGTTTTGATCAAACCCAACAGAAAACCATTCTATATAAAAAGTGTCCTGTTTTCATTATTGATCGACTGAAAAAGGAAGGCATTGTACAACAGTTGGAGAGCAACGAAGCGCCGATTCGAATTGCTCCAATTGAAGAAATCGGTTTTTATCAACGGATTGTTGTGAAAGCGATTTATGAAGAGCGGACAATGGGTTATGTATGGGTGCAAGAAACCAATACGCTTTTATCTGATGAAGAGGTAACGTTTCTAACTGAAATCACTCCGCATATTGGAAAGCTTATTCATAAATCCTATCGGAAAGGACAGGAACATGAAGGAAAGCAAGAAAAGCTTCTGTGGAATGTGCTTCTTCATGAATATGAAAGTGAAAATCAAATAAGGAGGAAGGCACAGGTAGTGAGTTTGCCATTACCTGATCGTTTCTCTATCCTCGTCATGTCGATCGCCGAACCTGCTCAGGAACCACTTCTTAATGAAGTCGTTGAGCTCCTATCTAGATTTAAGCGCCATAAATTACAAGTACTTAAAACCGATTTGCAAGTTGTCGCTGTGATAGCAGGGAATAAAGAACGGAAAGGTTCGGCAATTGAAAATAGTCGCGAGATCATAGAATACGTGAAAAGCGCACTTACTCATCAAGAGTTCTATTCTTTCTTAATCGGGATTGGAAAAGAGTATGTTGAGCTTATTGATATGAGAAAGAGTTTTCTAGAAGCGCTTGAGGTGATAGAAACTGCTGACTTTATCGGACCAAGGCCCGACGTCATGCCGCGCGAGTTCTCGAAGCTTGGCGTATACAGGTATCTTGCTGCACTTTATGAGAAGAATAATACAGAACACTATTATAATCAGAACTTATTAAACCTAATGGAGAAAGATTCAGTGAGCCATTCCAGTTTGTTAAAAACACTTGAAGTGTACTTATCAAACAATGGTAAAGGAAAGCATACGGCTTCTGAGCTCTTTATACATCCGAATACGCTTAATTATCGCATGAAGCAAATTCAGGATTTAACGGATATCGATTTTGAAGATTTTAATATGAAAAGTCACATCTATATTGAATTGTTGTTACTAAACAACATTCCATCTTACTATAATCGATACCTGGCAGCTGTAGAGGAGCAAAAAGGCGCCTCGAAATAGCTGGAGTTTCATGAATTCGCTTGTTTATTGTCCGGAATTCGGATATATTGTCCAAACCGAGAAGCTGCCGATGGCAGCTTCTTTTTTGTGGGGAGGCTCCAGTGCCTGCCGGGCCTAATCAGCCGCTTCCGCTTTTCTATTGTGGTTAAACCACAAAAATTGGTGGGAACTATTGTGTTTCCACTACGTTGTCAGATGGACTATAAAATCGATATAATTTTCACAAGAAAGAAAATATTAATACGACTTACTGCTTGATGAATGATTGTAGATAAAGGTTAAAGGAGCGTGGTAGCGTTGGAAGCCCTCAACAAGAGTTTTTTCCTTTTTCTTGCCAGCAGGCCTTCACTCGATCGATTTGCAAAGCGATGGGGTAGTAAATTTGGGGCTGATAAAATTGTTGGCGGGGAAACCTTTGAGCATGCTGTACCTCTTATTCAGAGTTTGAATAGTCAGGGGTTACGCGTGACGGTCGACCATCTTGGGGAGTTTGTTTCTTCAGAAGCTGAGGCAAGAGAACGAACGCTCGAGTGTTTACAGACAATTCGAATGATCAGTGCTCATGATTTAAATTCACAACTGTCACTAAAAGTAACGTCACTTGGATTGGACATTAATCCTGATCTTGTATGGGGAAATATGGTAAAGATTATGGATGAAGCCGAGAAGCATGGTGTGTTTGTAACAATTGATATGGAAGATTCGTCAAGAACGCAGGCAACGCTCGATCTCTACAAAGCACTAAAGAAGAAGTACAGCAACATCGGAACTGTTATTCAATCTTATTTATATCGATCAGATCAGGACCTCGATGATTTAAACGAAGTTAAGCCCAATTTACGACTTGTTAAAGGCGCTTACAAGGAATCAGCGAAGGTAGCTTTCCCTGACAAATCTGATGTTGATCATAACTTGAAATTGCTAATTAAGAAGCATCTATTGAATGGAAATTATACAGCGATAGCGAGCCATGATGACGTAATCATCCAGTATACAAAAGAATTGGTCAGAGAACATGGCATTGCAAAAGATCAATTCGAATTCCAGATGCTGTATGGAATGCGCAGTGAAAGACAGTTAGAACTTTTAGCTGAAGGCTACACAGTTAGAGTGTATATGCCCTACGGAAATGACTGGTATGGGTATTTCATGCGGCGGTTAGCGGAACGACCTGCGAACATCGCCTTTGCGCTAAATGGATTGTTTAAAAAATAATATAATTTTAAAATTCGAAAGGGGAATTTACTCATGGTAGTACCATACAAACACGAACCGTTTACTGATTTTACTGTTAAGGAAAACAAGAAGGCTTTTGAAGAGGCTCTTAAACTAGTAAAAGAAGAACTTGGAAAAGATCATGATCTTCTCATCAATGGTGAGCGTGTTAGCACAGAAGATAAAATCGTTTCCATTAACCCTGCGAACAAGGAACAAATCGTTGGGCGTGTATCTAAGGCAACGAAGGAGCATGCGGAGAGAGCGATCCAAGCTGCTGACGAAGCATTTGAAGGCTGGAGAAAATGGTCTGCTCGCTCTCGTGCTGAACTTCTATTCCGCGCAGCTGCAATTGTTCGTCGCCGTAAGCACGAATTCTCTGCATACCTTGTTTACGAAGCAGGAAAGCCGTGGAAAGAGGCAGATGCTGATACAGCAGAAGCAATTGATTTCATGGAGTATTACGCTCGTCAGATGATCGAGCTTGGTGAAGGAAAAGCAATTGAAAGTCGCCCTGGCGAACAAAACCGTTATGTATACACACCAAGCGGAGTAGCTCTTGTTATCCCACCGTGGAACTTTGCGTTTGCGATTATGGCTGGTACAGCAGTAGCACCACTTGTTACTGGAAACACAGTACTTCTTAAGCCTGCAAGTGCCACACCAGTTGTAGCTGCGAAGTTCGTTGAAGTACTTGAAGAAGCTGGACTTCCAAAAGGCGTGCTGAACTTTGTGCCAGGAAGTGGCGCAGAAGTAGGCGACTATCTAGTTGATCATCCAAAAACATCAATCATTACATTCACTGGTTCTCGTGAAGTTGGAACGCGTATCTATGAGCGTGCTGCGAAAGTACAGCCAGGTCAACAACACTTGAAGCGAGTAATCGTTGAGATGGGTGGTAAAGATACAATTGTTGTGGATAAGGATGCTGATCTTGAACTTGCTGCACAAGCCATTGTTGTCTCAGCATTCGGCTTCTCTGGTCAGAAATGTTCTGCAGGCTCACGTGCGGTCATTCTTAAAGAGGTATATGATCAGGTTCGTGATCGCGTTGTTGAACTAACAAATGAGCTTACACTAGGCGAAACAACAGGCCCAGATGTGTACATGGGACCAGTCATTGATCAGGCATCATTTGATAAAATCATGAGCTATATTGAAATTGGGAAAGAAGAAGGACGTCTTGTTGCTGGTGGAGAAGGCGATGATTCCAAAGGTTATTTCATCAAGCCAACAGTATTTGCTGACCTTGCTCCGAAATCACGCATGCAACAGGAAGAAATCTTCGGACCGGTTGTTTGCTTAACAAAAGCAGATAACTTTGATGAAGCGATTGAGATTGCGAACAATACAGAGTACGGCTTAACAGGTGCTGTAATCACGAATAACCGTGCACACATTGAGCAGGCGAAAATGGACTTCCACGTAGGTAACCTATACTTCAACCGTAACTGTACAGGTGCAATTGTTGGGTACCACCCATTTGGAGGATTCAAAATGTCCGGTACCGATTCTAAAGCAGGTGGACCTGATTACCTTGGACTTCACATGCAAGCAAAAACTGTCTCAGAAATGTTTTAGTTGAATTGAAATAGAACTATAACAAACCTGCCACTTAAAGGATCTCCTTTAGGTGGCAGGTTTTGTTTCGTATTAATTAAAGTATAAAAAAGAAGAGGTACTAAACCTCTTCTCTCTGATATGGCAGGGTAAGCTGTACTTTGGTTCCTTTACCTTCTGTTGAATCAACCGTAACCTTCCCTTCGTGTGCTTTGATAATATCAAAACAAATCGAAAGGCCAATTCCGAGCCCGCTTCTTTTAGAACTGAAGAAAGGCGTGCCCAGTTGTTTCAATTCTTCCTCAGTCATACCCTGCCCGTTATCTTCAACGATAACAGTGAGACTTTTGTTGTTCTTTTGAAGACTAACCCAAATTTGTCCGCCCTCTGACATTGCTTCTATTGCATTTTTGATGAAGTTGATGAGCACTTGCTTAATTTGTGACGCGTCCATACATATGAATAAATCTTCCGTAGGATCGAAGTGAATTTCAACATTAAATAAATGGGCATTGCTATTCATTAATTCGACCGTTTCTGAAATAAGGGTTGTTAAGTTACCTGTTCTACGTTGGCTAATTGTTGGTTTTCCCATCATAACAAATTGATTAACAAGGTTTTTCATTCGCTCTAATTCATCTTTAATGATCGATACGTATTTTGATTGCTCATCATCCACATCTAACATCTGTGTAAACCCGATAATGGCGGTAAGGGGATTACGAATTTCATGTGCAAATCCTGCTCCTAGCTTCCCAATAGCCGATAGTTTCTCAGATTGGATTACCTGGTCTTGCAACTGATAATAAGATGTCATGTCTCGAAATTGTGCAAAAGCACCAATCAGTTGGTTGTTAGTGTCATCAAAAAGAGGCAAAATATCAAGGAAGCATCTTTTTTCATCCAATGAAGAGAAGGTTAACTCGATATTCTCAAGGCTCTTTTTTTTAGTGCATACGTGTTGGAAAAAAGGAGCAAGTTCTGGAATTGATGTGATCGTTTGTCCTATCATGTCTCGCTTATTTCTGCCAGTGATCGTCTCAGCGCTCAAGTTGTATTCACGGATTTGGCCCTCTTGATCGGTAATAATAATTCCAAGTGGCGTGGCACTCATTAACATTTGATTATAGAGATGCAGCTGATCGTATTGCTGATTCAATTTGATTTCGCGTTCAATTGTATCAATGGCAGATGAAAGCAACCCAAGATGGAGCGGTGATGCGTATTCTTTCGTTGTCATGAGAGAAATGGTTCCCATTAATTGTCCATCCTCGTAGGCGTATGGAGCTGAGTAGCAGGCTACCTGTTCAAAGCAGTTGTGATAATGATCATGACCGACTAAATGAAAGGGTTCTTTATGCTCGAGTGCAAGTGATATGGAATTTGTTCCTGCAGTAGATTCATCAAAACGAACGCCTTTATGAATCCCAAGTGAATCAGTCATGTTTTTAAAGCTTTCATCGCCATAAGAATCAAGTATGTATCCTTCATGATCTGTAGTGACAATAATAGTAGGCGTGTCAGAAAGGTAGCTAAGGAGCTTCTTCATGAATTTTCGTATGGTAGATAGTGAGCTATCATATGTTAGTAAACGTCGTTCTAATTCTTCTTCTGTAAGTAACACATGTAAAACAGGAATTGAGTTGGGATCCATTCCATAAACATGCTCGCAGGTGTTTTTTGATTTCTGTATGTATAAATCACGTTGCGTCATGGGTATCCTCTTCTCCTGATAATAGTAATAGATGTAACATTGCAGCTGTTTCCAAAAACATTGAAACCTATTTTCTAGTAATCATTTTGTAATAGACTATCATACTTAAGTACTGATTTGTTTTATTTTAACTCAAAAAATGGATATATCGTATTCATAAAGCTTATAAATAAGGGGTGATTCGTATATGAAAGCTATTCTATTATTTGTATTGGCCGGCCTCTCAGAAATTGGAGGAGGTTATCTTATATGGCTTTGGCTAAGGGAGGGTTATTCAGGTCTACTTGGATTAGCTGGAGGTGTTGCATTAGTTCTTTATGGGATCATCGCTACGTGGCAAGTGTTTCCCTCATTCGGCCGAGTGTATGCGGCATATGGCGGTGTCTTTATTATTATGTCAGTTCTTTGGGGATGGGGAATTGATAAGAAAACGCCTGATGTATACGATGTTCTTGGTGCCATTATTTGTTTAGTCGGGGTGACGATTATGTTAGCTCCAAGAAATTAAGTACGATTGGGAATTGGAGCAGAAAGTCCTGGAAGATAGAAGTATCATTTGTGTTATACAACCAAAGTACTATGAATAGTTATATCTTTAGGTGAATTGGTAAAAGGACAGATGTTTGTCATAATGAAAGGTATCAAACCCTTACATCAAAGGGTTGGCCCCGGGATTGGTTAGTGGATCTCCATTTCGACTAGTTCCGGGTTAGTCTATAACTTCTAAAAGGATCCTCTCGTGGAGGATTCTTTTTTTATGATATTAACCTAGAATCGCGGAGATAAA
Source organism: Bacillus sp. NTK071 (assembly GCF_017303315.1). Lineage (GTDB taxonomy): Bacteria > Bacillota > Bacilli > Bacillales > Guptibacillaceae > Guptibacillus. Next base: position 78,162 of record NZ_JAFKOI010000007.1, on the reverse strand, counting down.
TTAATTTGAAAAACACTCATCAACTGATTTGAGTTCTTTATAAAACATAAAAAGTCATGTAAACTAATTGTAGAGGGAAAATTCAGACAATATCGAACGGAGGCCGAAATGAATCATAAAGCACCTATTCAGAAAAGAGAAAGGCACGCAAGGTGGTTTCTAACGCTTATATCCCTTATTGGCTGGTTATCTGTCGGTTGGATGTCTTTGCATATGCAACAACCAGATAATTTTGGGGTATTCGTTTTGTTAGTCGGCTTTTTATTTGTTACAGAATACTATCCCATTGCAGTTTGGAAAGGTTATACGTCACTAAGCTTTCCTTTAATTTATACGATCTATGTTGTAGAAGGGTTGCCGTTAGCAATCGTTGTGTACGCACTAATTGTACTTTTGGTGAATATATTCCGGAGAAGACCGCTTCGAATAGTTCTATTTAATCCTTCTCAGCTTGTATTAAGCTTCTTAGCTGCTGTATCAATCACACGTTTTCTTGAGCCATTCTATGGTCCATTAGAGAACAGTTCATTCATCTCCGTAATTCTATTAACCGGTTTCTACTATATCATTAACAATTTCATTGTAGATCTTGTATTAATGATTCGCCCACAAACTTATCCGATACAAATCTGGAGAACAAAGTTCATAACCGAACTCATAAGTGCTGTGATTTCCATCATATACATAGGGGTCATGTTTTACGTTTCGAATCAGAACAGAGGCGTTATAGATGTGTTCTCCTACTTTTTCTTTTTCTCACCACTTGTCGGTTTTGCATTGCTCAGCGCGATTATTGTTAGGCTTCATACTGAGCGGAATCGCCTGAAAGCTTTGTTTGCTATTTCAACAGAATTAAATAGATGGTTACCTTCAAAAGATTGGGTGGACTCGATAGAGACAAGTCTCAATGAATTCGTAGATGTTGATGCAAGCGTTCTGTGGGTTAAAGAAAATGAGCATTGGAAAGTTCGTTTCTCTCATGGTCAGGTTGTTAAAGAAGAATGTACGGCACCACAAGGAATAAAAGGTTTTGATGATGTTACCGAGACGGCAGTTTATCAAGATCGAAAGAAAAATCCAGGGATTGTGCCGTCATGCTTTGATAAAGCATTAAAAGCATTTGTATATGCACCAATTATTCTTGAAGGTAAATCCCTTGGTATGTTTGTTGTTGCAAGAAGCAGAACTCATAGTTTCAGACAGGAAGATATTCAATCAGTTGCAACGCTCGCAAACCAGCTAGCGGTCGTTATCAAAACAAGAATGTTAATCTCTGAGCAGGAGAAAAGAACTGTATTAGAAGAGCGTAATCGAATTGCAAGAGAGATTCATGATGGAGTGGCCCAGTCTCTTGCAGGAGCCGTCTTAAAGCTTGAGACAGCTAACAGGAAATTCTACCAAAAGCCTGTTGAAGCAAATGATATTCTTGTTGATAGCTTAAGCAAACTTAGGCACAGCTTGAAAGAGATAAGAGAGTCGATCTATGCTCTAAGACCGTATGAAACAGAACGCGTTGGCCTTAAACAAGCAATTCTAAAAAGAATTGATATAATCAAGAAAGAATCCAAGCTGAAGCTTTCATTCGAAGAGCGCGGAAAGCCAATTGTGTTAAGTCCGATGGTAGAAAAAGTGATGTTTGATATCTTTCAGGAAAGTGTTCAAAATACGATCAAGCATGCGGAAGCTACTAGTGTTACCATCCTACTAAGCTACCAGAAAGAGCATGTTTTATTGAAAATGACAGATGATGGCGTTGGATTCTCATTGTTAGGGGCAATGGTGAAAGCCAAGAAAGATCCTCATTTTGGTATTTTAAGTATGAATGAACAAGCAGAGAAAATAGAGGCTACTCTACAAATTGATAGTAGAGAAGGCGAAGGTACAGAAATCAGTTTAGCGATACCAAAGCTTGGTCTTGAGGGGGGAATGGATCATGATCAACGTCATGCTAGTGGATGATCATGCTGTGTTGCGTGATGGTCTAAAAAATATTCTAGAAATGGAAGATGATATTAAGGTAGTAGGGGAAGCCGTTAATGGAAATGAGGTTGTTAGTGTCGTCACAACGTGTCAACCGGATGTTGTCCTTATGGACATTAATATTCCAGATAAAAACGGAATTGAATTAACTGGGATGTTGAAAAGGGATTACCCTTCTGTAAAGGTACTTGTGCTAACGATGCACAGCCACGATGAATACTTCATGGCTGCAATTAGAGAAGGGGCTGACGGATATCTACTTAAGGATCTTCCAACAGATCAGGTAGTGGAAGCGATTAGAACAGTTGCAAAGGGAGAGTCTATCATTGATCCGACGCTAACGAAAAGGTTGCTAGGATTCTATAACCAAAAGCAGGAAGCCTCTAGTCCTTCTGAACTTACAGAACGTGAAAAGGAAGTCCTTATCTGTCTCGTTAGTGGGAAGAGTAACAAAGAAATTGGGGAAGAACTTTACATTAGCGATAAAACGGTAAAGATTCATGTGAGCAAAATATACAAAAAACTGAATGTGAAAAGCCGATCTCAAGCGATTATCTATGCGGTGCAACACCAGTTAGTACCATTACCATAACCTTCTACTATATTAGAGTCAGGAACCTTCATGTAAGGGACCTGGCTTTTTGTGTCTACACCATTAGTACTAGTTGTCCTATAGTTCTTATAGCCCCGAATTTATATCTTAAGTGGAATAGCTAAGCCTGACTACATTAGGGATAATAAGTATACTAGTTAAAACATTCTGAACAGGGGGAGTAAGGATGAAATTAAAGTCTATTGTACTAGCACTTTTGTTAGTAGCTGCATCAGTTCTTAGTTCTTTACCACTACATAGTGTATCAGCTCAAAGTGGAGAGACAACGATCGGGGCCAAACTGCAGAATCTAATGAAATCGCAAACGACAGGTTTAGAGGTAATTGTAACGTTCTATGGTGATGGCGCTCCAACCGCAACTCAACTAACGTTACTTGAAGACATTGGGATTACAAAAGGTCTTTCACTACAAAATCTTCCGATAACAGGTGTTATCGCTACTGCTGATCAAATTCAAGAGCTCGCTCAGCAGTCTGAAGTTCGATCGGTATATTATAACGATCAATTAGAATATGAGAATGCGGAAGCAACTGCTCTAACGGGTGTAGATGCTGTTCGCTCGGACGATGAGATGAGAAAAGCAAATGGAGGACTACCGGTTTCAGGAAAAGGAATTGGTGTTGTTGTTAACGACAGCGGAGTAGATGGTACACATGGTGATATTAAGTTCGGTGACCATCTTGTACAAAACGTTCTCGGCTCTACCAATCTTCATGCTCAAAATGGTTTATTGCCAATTACGTATGTAGAGGACGTACCGAACACAGATAACAACTCCGGTCACGGTACTCACGTTGCTGGTATTGTAGGTGCGAACGGTTCTAAATCTGCTGGAAAGCATGAAGGCGTAGCGCCTGGAGCAAACTTGATTGGTTATGGCTCTGGTGCAGGGCTTGCTATTCTAGATACACTGGGTGGATTCGATTACGCTCTAACGCATCAGAATGATTACAATATTCGCGTCATCACAAATTCATGGGGCGCAACAAGTGATGCAGGAACTGACTTTGACCCTGAAGATCCAATCAATATTGCTACTAAAAAGCTTTATGATCGTGGAATTGTAACAGTTTTCTCAGCGGGCAACTCAGGACCTGCAGAATCGACAATCTCAGGGAATTACAAAAAAGCGCCGTGGGTTATTACGGTAGCAGCAGGGGACAAGCAAGGGAATCTCGCTGACTTTTCCTCAAGAGGTGTAAGTCAAAAAGGTGGCCAAGTTACTGTTGATGGAGAAACATTCGAGTGGATTGACCAACCGACGATTACGACGCCTGGTAAAGATATTGTTTCAACACGTGTTATTTCACCAACAACAGGTCTAAGTGCAGATAAAGATGTTGAATTAATTGAACCAGCTTATCTACCTTACTACACAACTATGAGTGGAACATCAATGGCAGCACCACACATGGCAGGTATTGTAGCATTAATACTAGATGCAAACCCTGAACTATCTCCACTAGAAGTGAAACAAATTGTTCAGGATACTGCAACTAATATGCCAGGTTATGAAGCTTGGGAAGTCGGTGCAGGGTATGCTAATGCTTATGCTGCAGTTGATAAAGCGCTAGATATGGCGAAGAATTATGGCAAGACAGTGAACATGACAAATACGTTCAATTCTAATGTAGATATGCAAGTGAATCGCGAGGCTTTTACAATTGATTACAGTGCAGCAAATAATAATAAGAAGGAATTCCAAGTTGAAGAAGGTGTCACTGAGGTTGTTGCAAGGGTTAACGCAAAAGGATTGTTAGGTGAAACAGGCAATACGATTAATCTTGTTTTAACAGCACCAGATGGAACAGAATACTCTTCAGGAATCTCTGCCCTATTCAGTTTATACACGAATCGTACTGTTCAAGTGTCTGCACCATTACCAGGAAAGTGGACAGTTGAACTAAGAGGACTAAACGGTTTAGCGCTTCCTGAAGCTATTAAAGGAGAACTGGCGTTTAAGAAAGCGAATGGCTTTAGTGGATTGAATGATATTGCTGGACATCCAGCAGAAGCAGCCATTCAAGCAGGTGTTTCTGAAAGATTGCTAGATAGCAAAAGTAATGGAGATTACCGTCCTAATGAATCACTCAAACGAATTGACCTAGCGAAGTTTCTAACGATGGGGTCAGGCGTTGTACAGTCGCTTCCAACCAATAAGACTTTCTCTGATGTGAATAACACCGACCTTCCATATGTGGAAGCCGTTATCGCGGAAGGCGCTGCTTTAAAAGACATTGAACAAGATGACAATGGTGTTATGAAAGCAGTAAGTGGTAAGTTCTCACCGAAGGGAAATGTTTCGAGAGCTGAATTAGCTTATTCTCTTGTACAGAGTCTTGGCTTGCAGGAAGAAGCTGAAGCTATTAATGGAGAATTGACAGTTCAATATAAAGATGAGCGGATTAAGCTTTCAGATCGTGGTGAAGTTCCTGCAGAGCTTAAAGGATATGTTCAGCTTGCCCTCGATTTGAATATTCTTAATGCCTACTTTGATATTACACAGGGACCATATGATCTTGAGCCGAAAATCACAGCACAGTTTAAGCCAACTGAAAAAGTTACAAGAGGAGATTTTGCAGTAGCGATTACACGTTACTATGCAACATACCTTATGCCATAATAATAGAAGCACGGTTCCCATCGGGAGCCGTGCATTTTTGAGTTTAGGGGATTATGAAATGGAACGTTTAAAAGCCTTTACAATAACGCCATCATTCGCTGGTTCTAAGTCGTGTTGAGGCAATCGCTTAAAGCCAGACCGTTCATATAAAGCAATGGCCGTTTTCATAAATTCGCCAGTGTGGAGACCAATCTCATGGAATCCTTGAGCTCTTGCGAGGTGAATGCATTCATTAAGTAGAGCTGTAGCTACTCCTTTTCCACGCGCACTTGGAGCAACGGCAAGAACACGTATTTCAGGATAATTCATTTCGTCAACAAAGCCTTCGTATGCATCTGTGTTTGCTGGAAACAAAGCGACACTTCCTACAATGTTCTCATCCAACTCGGCTACTAGTAACTCGACGCCAGGTTGTTGATCTGCTTCTGAAGAGATTGCTTGTCGTAAGGCACCCCAGTGTGCTTCAGGAATAGCTTGTTTATGATCAGCGTAAGCTTCTACTCGTTGTCTTCGTATCGCATGTAGTTCATCTTTTTTTGCATTGCGTATGGTGATGTTCATAGAATGATAATTCTCCTCTGATTGGTAGTTAACTGTATCGTTTATCGCATAGTAGATAGGATATTTCAACAATAATGATCCAAACAGTGGTAAGTATATGTTGCTAGAGTATAGTGGTTAATTTCCGCTCCAATTAGCGAAGTGTGGTATTTATACAACAGTTCTAATGAGCAACAATCTTTAAGAAAAGGTCCATTTTAAAAAAAGAAGTTACATTTGTCATTCACAGATCTAGTAACGGAAGACACATTTTTTCAAACATCAGAAGGAAAACACACAAAAGCGAGCTTAACATGCAAGCTCGCTTTTGTATTATAATCTACTATATTTTAATATGGGCTCGTTGCTGTAAACGTAAACGGTACATTTGCTCCTGAGTATAATCCTACATACACATATTTTGTGCCTCCAGGAATGACTCCAGCTTCATTAGCACCAGCAGTTGCGACGCCGCCAATTGGTTCGAAGTTCTTGTTGTAGAAATAAACATCATAATCATATTCGGTGCTGCTCAGGCCCTCTAGTGTGAAGTTATGGATGCCATCTCCGTATTGTGTTGGGAGTGTAACGACATAACCATCAGCACCTTGAGAAGCTGGCTGTGGATTTTGAGTCGTCACGAATTCATTCTCCGTTACAGCGAGAGTGGCTGGTACGTCTGCAAGGTTTCCGATTCCAGTTCCGGCGTTTCCTGCTTGAACAGTACCTTCAGCGATAAATGGCTCTTCTGGTTGGAGTGTAACTGGCTCAATTTGTGCTTTCTTAGATGTGAAAGCCTGGACGTCAGCAACTTGAACGTATCCTTTAGAATTATCTTGTGAATCGTGTGCAATAAATTTAAGGAATTTAGCTTTCACAGGCTGGTCTAAGTCAAATCCTTTGTAATGGAGATCAGCTACAGTCGGTCTAGGTTTTTGAGCAGAGAATTTTTCTCTTACGACAGTTGTCCAGTTCTTCCCGTCCATTGATGTTTGTACGGTAAAGTTCTTAAGCGTTGCAAATCTAGCTTTCGAAATATCTTTCATTGCACTTACCTGGATGTGAGAGATATCGACTGCTTCGTCACCGGCTAAATCAACAACAAAGTCTGATCCTTTGAATCCGTTCTCTTGTGTATCAGTAGCATATACACTTGCTTCAGTATCATCAATCGCGAACTTCACTGGGTTACTGTCAGATTCACCTGAAACATTTGCGATCGAAGCACCGTTAAAGGATGAAGCAACGTTTGGTGATAGTTTAAACGATAGGTTATTCTTCTTACCTGATTTAATCGTAATATCTCGAATTGTTCTAGAACCAAATCCTTTTGCTTGTATAGTGATGTCGTACGTACCTTCCACCATATATGTCGCAAACTTTCCTTCCTCAGTTGTAACAGATAGTGGGCTTGTTCTAGCTTCGAATTCACCAACAATGATACGAGCATCTTTAATTGGCTTGTTCGTTGCTGAATTAATGATAGTTCCTGAAATCTGTCCATTGAGTTTTCCATCAGGGTGGTTAAATGCTGGGATTGGATCGGTATCATCGCCACCATTTGAATAAGCATCAGAACCTAAACCACGCTGTGCAAATGCTTTCCATAGTGCATCATAGTGTTCACCGCCGTAACGCTCAAAGTCCGATGCAATGATGGCTGTTCTCATGTCTTCCATTGAAGGCTCTGGAACTGAAATCGGCATCGCATCAATAACAAGGTGCTCGGCAATGGATTCACCTTCTGTTTTACCGTATGTTTCAATTAACTCTTCCCTTACTTGCCATAGAATTGCTGCCCAGATGTCTCCATCAGAGTGAACTTCAGGACCACCCACGTCATACCCCACGTCTCCGTAGTTATAAGGAGCGTCATCTAAAGCATAGCTTCGAATTCCATTTTCCATATTTCCAGTTACATAACCGCCAACGACCGGCTTATCCTGCAATCCTTTTTTAAGCAAGTAATGCATACCATACCAGTCACCCCATCCTTCTCCCATCGAACCAGATTGGTGACTTCCAAGTGCTTCACCACCAGCTACTAGTCGAGTGGATAAGGCGTGTGAGTACTCATGATAGATGATTCCTGCGTCGAAGTCTCCATCTGCATAAGAGCCTTCAAATGCGCCCGCAATTGGCTCCCATAAAAACATTCCGCTCCATGCTGGAATCCCGTCTGGTAACGTGAGCATGTAGGCATTGTCACGGCCCGTATAAGTTGGTGCGCCACCTGATGCTGCGCCTGCCTGGACAAGACCAAGAATGGCATCCCCATCCATACCGCCTTTGCCGAAGTTAGAGAGCTGTAAGTTACCCGCAGCTTCTACCCAACCAAGGTTATAGAAATAATCATGGAAAAGATTATGGTGATAGAAAAGGTTTGTTGATGCACTATTTACATCATCAGCGTAAGAAGGAGGAACCGTTTGTCCTTTGGTCTTATTCCAAGAATCTTTAAATGTAAAGCTGAATTCGCCAAGTGGTGCAACTGGCCTTACTGCTTGATCTGCAGGTGCGATAAAGTTGCTCCAGTTCGCAAACGTATTTGCATTGTTTCCGAATGTCGTAACACCAAGAGGAGTGCCGGGTAATAACCAGCCATTCGGTGATGCCTTAGGGTCACCATTAAATGACTTTACAGTTTGTGTTCCACCCTTTGGCGCACCAGGGAAGTTTTCAAAAATTAGTCCTTCTGGATCTGCTAGGTAGTCAACAAGGGAGCGCTTGTACAATTGTTCGCCTGTCGCTGCATCGACCACAATCTCGTATCCTTCATTTAGCTTTTCAATGAATAAGACGCGGTAAGCAGGACGAACGCCGTCTTCCGTAATGAATGTTGCTTTTTTCACTCGTTGTTTAGCAGGGAGAACGTCTGCACCGAATACGTCCCAGCCTTTATCAGTAGTGATTAATTTAGGCGTGTAGGAAATCGATGGACTTTGTAGCTCAATTGCTTTGCTTAGCGCTTCAGTAGACGTAAGGTCGAAATTGTCTGCAAGAGAAGTGGAGCGGCTCATGTTTCCTGTAACAGATAGAATTTTACCTTCTTTGTTAACAGCAACGATAACACGACCTCCATAAACCGATTCAATGCCATCAAACGTTTGTTGGAATGTAACAGGTTGAAGACCAGTATCCTTCATAGCATAATTTCGAGTTACTTTTAAATTAGCAATCTCAGAAGCTTTCACTCCAAATAGCGCAGCGTTTTCTTCTAACCAGTTTCGCGCAATGGTTTCTGCATTTTTGTTTGACGCTTCTGTAAGGTACCCCTGGTCTTTCATGATCATAGATGGTGTTCCAAAAAGGGAGTTCCATTTGATTTTAACTCCTGCGCCTGCTTGGCTAATTAGAGCATCTGCAGCATTTAGTTGTGTTCCTGTAGGTAACACTTTGTTTAATACATTTCTCATATCCATCTTTGCTGAATTAAGTTCAACGTGGTCATACACACTTGTTTCAACAATTGGACCTGATACGTTAGCACTAGCTCCCCCAGATACAAGTAATGAACCAGCGAGTAAACTTGCTCCTATAGTCGAAAATAACTTTCCGTTTTTCATTATGGTTGAAGCCCCCTTATATTTAGCATAAGTAGGGTTTTCTTCAGGTTATTTCGATCTCCTTTGCAAAACACGTCAAATACTGACAACTACCTATCAGCTTTGTTTGTTGGAACTATGGCCGAATAGAACTAAAGATATAGATGGGATAGGTAATAGGGGGAAGGAATCAGATAAAGAAACGGAAGGAAGGTAAAGACAAAATGTCCGTTAGAAGATAACGGACGAACATATCTATCGAGGAACGGATGAATGGGTGAGGGGGCGGTTATGGAAAGTGGACTGTTTTAATATGGTGGTAATTTAGAAAAACAGGCTTGTTGCGAGCTCTCGTTAACGTAATTTGATTACCCTGCATACTTGTTAGTTTTCCGGCTTTATTAGGATTTTCATTTAGGTCGAAAATGACCACCTGATCAAGCAATTTTTTTAATTGTTCTTCTAATGTGCGAGCTAATGACAAACCGATCGGGACGACAGGAAATTCCCTATCTGTAAGCTCATAGGGTCGTACATTTTGAGGATATGGTATCAGCCACTTTAAATGCTTGAGTGAAATATACATCGTTTTGTAGATAGGACTTTGGAAGACGATATAATCATTCATTACACTTGTAATGTAACCATGTATGCTTTGATGACCAGAAACGAATACTTCAGTAAAAACTCCTCGAGATTCTTGCAAGGTTTTTCGAAATGAGATTGAGTTTAATGCCTCAGGTTCAGTAAATAAAGAACCCTTTGGTTTAGCGACTTTGTCACTATCATTCGTGCAAACCTCGTGATAATGGACATGAAACTGCGAGACATAGATGAAATTGTCACCATCATAAAGGACAAGAACATCGTTTCCTGAGTCGATTAGAACTCCTTTCAAATCACTGTTTCCATTCAGTTTTAACTTAATGGTTTCATTTATTAATTCAGTCAAATCGCTCACGTTAGACCCCCTTTCTTTCAAACGTTTTAACCAAAAGAAAATACTAATTGTGAGGAGGAAGACGACGATCGTTAATATAATAGAAGGATTATGCATGTCGTTTCCTCTTCACAAAATGAAATGAACTTCACCTCAGCGACCGGCCCAATAATTAATCGCATAGGTAGTTTAATGAGTTGGTTCATGAAATAGCCGGATAATGAGATTGTTAGTGCTGCTATCATTGTTTTCCACTCATCTCACAATATAAGAATTATGCTCTGTTTAATTCTTCTTTCTCAGGTACTACTTTAATTTTGGTTTGAATTGTACTTAAGCTTTTGATATGGAAAAATGTTACGCGAACTAGTTCTCGGTCTTTTAATACTAGGATAGTGTCACTTTCAGCAGAGACAAGAACGCCTTCCATATGCTCAGGTCCACCACGATTAATTGTAATCCATTTGTGTTCCATTGCTTTTGCTACTTCTCCGAATGATTTTTCGCTAATAGGATTTAGAAACATTTCTTCTGTTGTTTCAGTCGTTTCTGTTGTATCAATTGAAACGCTTTTTACATGATCAAGATTGTAATAAACGATTTCATTTTCTGTTTGTAGCATGAGATGGTCTTCCTCAGCGTTAAGAAGTAGTCCAGATTTTGCTTCCGGCCCTTTAAGGTTGACCTGACATGTTTTTCCTTTCAAATCAGCCAAATGTTCACTGTTAAAATTTGTCATTGTTCTTTCCTCCCGGTTGTTCGTTTTCCTCGATTTTTGGAGCTCCTAAAGTGACGTTACGGATGTGAAAAATCGGTACCAAAAGGAGTGTGTTCTGATAGATGAGTGTTAAGGCATCGCCTTTAACGCTATCGATCAAACCTTCCATCTTTGATGGACCTCCACGGTTAATGTTCACCCATTTGTGACGCAATTCATTTAGGACTTCTGTAAAAGTAGTTCCTTCTGATAAATCTTCTTCTATGAGGACAGTAGTTAGACCAAAGCCGTCCTGAGAATGTGTGGAAATGCTCTTTACATGAGTATGTTGGTAATAATAAATGGCTTCGTTTTCACCTTTTAGAATGAAGAAGTCTTCTCGATTTGCGAGTAATATTCCTGATTGGGACTCAGGTCCACCACGATCAACTTGAACAACACGCCCAATGAAGTCATCTAAATACGTGAAGTTACTTCCCATTATTAGCACCCTTTCTTGCTTGAAGAAGACTTTCTTCTTTGTACTGGTTTCCAGTTGTTAGAGAAGAGGCTGTTGTTACTACTTGATGTTCTCTTATTGCTATTTTTTTGATTGTTTTTCTCTTTATTTTCATCATTTTTAGACTCGTTTCCATTTTGCTTGTCATTAGAATCTGTGTTCTCGTTAGAGTCTTCTTCCTGGTTGTTATTAACGGGATTGCTCACACTTTTAATATGAAACATAGAGATGTGCATTAACTCTGCATCTTTCGCAAGAATCACATGATCTTCAGCAATGGAAAGAAGTGCACCTTCTACTTTTTCTGGTCCGCCGCGGTTAATTTGAACCCAGCTATATTGAAAGTTCTTTAGCAAGTCATTAAAGTTATCAGCTTTTGCGAATGTGACAACCTTCTTTTCGGGAATAGGTGTCACAGTTACCTCAAGTTCCTCTTTCGTGTTAACCGTGACACTTTTTAGGTGAGTTGTCTGATAGTAGAAAACAACATCGTTCTCTCCTTTAACCGTTAAGAAATCATTTTGAAGATCAAGTAATTCTCCAATTTGTTTCTCTGGCCCCCCGCGATTGATTTGTACATTGTGACCGATATAATCTTTCATATGAGAAAAGTTAGCCTGCAATTTAATACATCCTTTCAAAATTTTATATAAACACTTGTAATGGCATTGTACGTATCATGGAGGGACAAAGACACGTATATTTGTCCAATAATGGTAAAATGTGTGTTTGTCCAAGCATTTAATGGACTGTGAAACTAGTAGAAAAATAGGTAAGGATTCGTTCGGAATAATTTTATTTATTAGAAATGAAACTTTTTGTCTAGCCACTCACTCTAATGGCTAAAGGAGGTTAATCATGAATGAAGCAAAACTTGTAAAGAAAGCGATAAAAGGAGACAAGGAGGCTTTCGAAAAACTACTTGTCTTACATAGAAACCAATTGTATCGAACAGCATTCCTTTATGTAAGAAATCGAGAAGATGCATTGGACGTTGTTCAAGAAACCGCCTTTAAGAGCTTTTTGGCGATCACCACATTAAAAGAAGAGAAGTTCTTTCTCACATGGTTAACAAAAATTCTGATTCGCTGCGCCTACGATTCACTTAGGAAAAGAAAAGATGAGGTGGCATTAGAAAAAATAACGCCAATTCTGTCTAGGGTAGAGAAAAGTTCTGATGAATGTATGGATTTAGCAAATGCGATAAATGAACTAAAACATCATTATAGAGATGTAATTGTTCTATTTCATTATCATGATCTGTCGATTAAAGAAGTAGCTAACGTACTCGAACTACCTGAAAATACTGTGAAGACGTATCTCCAAAGAGGGAGAAAACAATTAAAAACGATTCTAGAGGGGGCTGGGTTTAATGAAGGAAAATCTTTATAAAGATCAATATGACAAAATCGAAGTACCTGAGGATGAGCTATTACGTTCGATCAAATCAGGAATTGATAAAGCAGATAGCAAAAGTTCGTTTAGACGACAAAGAAGAATGAAACGATCAATTCTATCAACTGCAGCGGCGGTCTTTCTATCAGCAACATTCCTTTCATCAGGTATGTCTAATGCCCTAGCGGATGTCCCAGTTATTGGAGAAGCCTATCATATATTCAATGATTTGGTTGGGCGGAATTTAACTTCACAACATTTAATAACAGAGCTCGATGAGAAAACGAGTGATAAAGGAATTGACGTTGAAATGACTAGTGCGTATTACGATGGTGCAGTTGTAGGTGTTTCTTTTAGAGTGGAAGGAAAGGTAAAAGAAAATGAGTTTAATGAAATTAACGGTTTCTATGAGATATACGGTGGCAATGAGGCAATCAGTGATAGTAAAGAGATCGTTGCCATGGAAGAAAGTGGCGATGGGTATGTTGGAAAAATACAGTTATCTTATCCGAAGGAAGAACTTCCAGCCAATACGACCTTTCCGTTAGAGTTTAAAAGAATTGGAGATAAAGAAGGTTCCTGGAAATTCGATGTACCAATTGAACAACTCCCATATGAAGAAATGAAAGTGAATCAATCAAGACATAACGAAAAAGCAGGTGTTGCTGTCCAATTTGATTCCATTATAGAGGGCCAGGCGTCAACAGCGATCGATTATACTGGGACGTTCCCACTTGAAGGGAAAAATGATCAAGTTCGTCTAGAAGTATTTGACGATAAGGGGGAAGAGGTTCACATATCAATGGATGGAATTGACCTAGAAAGCTATGAAGAAAATAAGCATGTCATTGTAAAGGGAAGAAGTATCATTCCTGAGAATCTTAAGGATAAAACGGATTATGTAGAAATACACCCTAAAGTAGCAGTCAGTGGGGAGGGAGATCACTATCTTCACCTTTCTGAAGAACTACCCGTGGAAATTGAATCTAAAAGACAGGATCACGTCATTTCAGTAAACAGGATGAAGGTTCAAGGAGATAAAGTTGCGCTTGATTTTCAAATTAATAATGGACGTTCTGATAGAGGTTTCGTTTTCTATCAAGGCATTGCTCGAAATGATGTTGTGTTAGTTGAAGAAAGCCGGAAAGAAATATACGAAAAACCACTAAAGCATTCTGTTGAAGTGTTAGATAAAGAAAAGCTTATTTTTAGAAGTACCTTTGATGTTAGCAAAGTGGAAAGTTTCAATGAAGATAACTATGTGGTCCGGGTGAGTTTAGGAGGATTAAGCGGCAATTTGCCTGTTGAATTGGAGCCTGTGAAAGTTGAGTTGAATTAACTATGGTAGGAAGGATTGTTTGAGATCTCAAACAATCCTTCCTTTTTTTGCTGAGAAATAAAAGGTCGTGTGAAATACCTGAAGGAGATTGAGACCTACTAGCGAATAGTATGCAGAATGCTCAAAATGAGGGAGGAAACAGTATTGGAGTATAAAGGTTCGTCTGTTTATGACAATAAGGAGTTCTACGATCACTATATGGTAAGACGACATCGGGATGAAAGTCCAAACAAGCTGATTGAGAATCCAGCACTGTTCGACCTTCTAGGGGATATCAATGATTTAAGCATTCTTGATCTGGGTTGTGGTGATGCAACACTTGGTGAAGAGTTATTGAAGCGCAATTGTTCTTCTTATTTAGGCATTGATGGGTCTAAGAACATGTGCGAAAGAGCTGCTCATAAGTTAGAGGGAGCAAAAGGCAATGTTCAACACTCCTCTTTAGAAGAATACGAGTATCCAGCGGACTCGTTTGATCGTGTTGTCTCTCAATTAGTTCTACATTACATAGAAGATGTTGAGCAAGTTATGAAAAAGGTTTATCGCACATTGAAACCAGGTGGGGAATTTGTTTTTAGTGTTCAACATCCTGTGGTAACAGCTTCGTTTAGAAGTATGCAAGGGGGAAAGCGCTCTAATTGGATTGTGGATGATTACTTTTCTCTTGGGAAAAGAATTGAACCTTGGATTGGTGAGGAAGTTGTTAAGTATCACCGAACCATTGAAGAATATTTCATATCTTTGCAACGGGTTGGTTTTGAGGTTCAAGCGCTTCGCGAAGGAACGCCTCTAAGAGAAAACTTTGAAAGTGAAGAGGAGTATGAACGAAGAAAGAGAATCCCGTTATTTTTACTTTTTTCTTGTAAGAAGCCTTAAATTAAAAGGCTATTTTCGTAGACAATGTCGCTATAAGAGTAGAGGTTGATTTGCGCTTCAGGTGCTCGCTTTCCGCAGGGCGGGCGGTGAGCCTCCTTCCGCTCCAATCAACTATGAAGTGGTGTTCTCTATAAATAATCTTTAAAAAGTAACAATCTTTTAGAAAATTACCATTTAGAAAAAAGCCAATTAAAAAAGATCTTGACTGATAGCTAGTCCTTAATTTAATATAATCTTAACAATCTAATAATCGGACTCCTAAAGGGGAGTAGCTTTTACAACAAAGTCGTCATTCCAGAGTGTTCACACTCTCGGCTTTGTTGGCAACTTAACTGTTGTTAGCAAGACCTTTACTTATGGTAAAGGTCTATATTTATAACCTTTACCACTTGCGGGTAAAGGTTATTTTTGTGGTTAGTATTTCTATAAAAAATAAGAACAAGGGGGATGAAAATGGAGTTTGCTATTTTACTTGAGTATGGTTGGGTTTTGCTACTTCTAATCGGACTTGAAGGCCTACTAGCAGCAGACAATGCTCTAGTATTAGCTATTATGGTTAAACACTTACCCGAGGAACAGCGTAAAAAAGCTTTGTTCTACGGATTAGCAGGTGCTTTTGTTTTTCGTTTCGCATCACTATTCGCCATTTCGTTTCTGGTGCATGTGTGGCAGGTGCAAGCAATAGGAGCACTGTATCTATTGTTTATTGCGATCAATCATATTGTTCGAAAAACGATTTTTAAGAAAACGATAAACAAAGAAAAGGAAAACAAAGAAAAGAAACAAGCCAGCTTCTGGGGCACTGTCATTAAAATTGAACTAGCAGATATTGCTTTTGCAGTAGATTCAATCCTTGCAGCAGTTGCATTAGCGGTAACTCTCCCGAATACCCCTCTTCCTCAAATTGGTGGACTAGATGGAGGGAAATTCCTAGTAATCTTCGCAGGTGGTCTTATTGGTTTGATTATTATGAGATTTGCAGCTAACTACTTTGTTACATTGTTGAAAGCAAAGCCAGGTTTAGAGATTGCGGCGTTTATGATTGTTGGCTGGGTTGGTGTTAAGCTATCCGTTTACACCCTGTCACATCCTGAATTAAGTGTATTACCAGAGGCGTTTGCAAAATCTGTAGCTTGGAAGGCGACCTTCTATAGTGTTTTGATACTCATTGCCGTTGGCGGATGGTTTCTTTCAAAGAGAAAAGAAGGAGATGTTACAGAAGATAGTCCGAGAAGTGTTAATAAACTTCATGAGGAAGAATAATATTTTTTAAGGCGATAGATCATCTGATCTATCGCTTTTTCTTTATTTGAACTAAAACTGAAATGGAACGCGTTCTTCTTTCCCATCAACTAGACATTTCATGATAATTTCATTGCGCTTAACTTCCTGTTCTCCAACAAGTATGACTTGATTGATTCCTCTTTTATTGGCACGGTCGAGTGATTTGCCAGTCCGTTTACCACTCATATCGAGTTCAACTCTGTAACCCTTCTCTCGATAAGAAGAAGCTACAATAAGAGCTTCACGTTTTGTTCCTATAGGAATGATGAGATAATCTGGATTCTCGTCTAGTGATAGAGAGTTTTCCTTACTCTTAATTGCAGTCAGAATGACATCAAGCCCAAACGAAATGCCAACTGTTGAGATGGGTTCACCCGTTCCAAGTAATCCACCAATCGCACTATCATAGCGACCTCCACTCCCGATGCTAGATGTAATGGATTGATCGGTTAAGAAGATTTCATAAATTGTACCTGTGTAGATGTCGAGTCCTCTGGCTAGAAACGGATTGAACTTACATCGATTTTGCAAACTTAGTCCTTCAAGATAGGAGGTTAGTTCTTCGAGTTCCTGCAAACCTTGTTCAACCTTTTTATTAAAAGAAGAGAACTGCTTAAAGTAGCTAATGTCTTTGTTCACCCATTCCTGTGTTCCCTTTTCAACAAGTCTGATTGATTGAGACGAAATCCCTTTTTCCTGTAGTTCTTTTTTAACACCTTTGATCCCGATTTTCTCTAGCTTATCGAGTGTTAAAATAACGTCGTTCAAAAGTGGATCTGGAATTGAGATGGATTCAAGCAGACCAGCGAGAAGTTTGCGGTTGTTATATTCAATCGTAACGTCAAGCTTTAGCTCATCGAAAATATCGAAAGCCATCTCCATTAACTCTGCTTCTGCTAGTTGGGAGTCCACACCTGTAATATCAACATCACACTGCGTAAATTCTCTGAATCGACCCGGTTTCACAGGGCCATCTCGAAAAACCTTCCCGATTTCATAACGTTTGAAAGGCATTTTCAAACCTGGGTTCATTGCAACCACTTTGGCAAAGGGTATTGTTAAATCGTACCGAAGAGCAAGCTCTCGTTCACCACGATCAGATAAGGTATACATTTCTTCTAGAATTTCTGCACCACCAGCATATTTAGACGCCAATAGCCCCTGTTTATTTAAGATAGGCGTTTCGAGTGGGAGACAATTGTACTGAATAAATTTGTCTTCTAGTGTCCTTCTTATGTTACGTCGAGTGACCTCCTGTTCTGGTAAATAATCCATTGTGCCTTTAACGTTCTGATCCTTTAGCTTTCTCATTTTCTTCATCCTTTCGTTTTTTGAATACAAAAAAACCGCATTGAATGAAGAATCATGCTCTTCAGGTTCATGCGGTTACGGGTAATAGCCTTCCTATGCGCGATTTTTTAAGGAATCGGATAGCAAGGCTAGCTGTGATGATGAAGTTGTACGACAAAATTCAAGTTAATCATATCGCTCACCTCTTATTTCAGAATATAGTAGCATATCAGAATTGTTGTGACAATCTTTCTTTTTTTAGATATTTTTGCGAGATAATAATTCCAATATAAAGGTTTGGAAGTGGGTACCAGAGATTCCTCTATGGTATAAAAAAAGCCGGGATTAGACCCGACTTTCTACATTGCTTCTTTAATGCCTTTCTTCACAAGCCACCAATTCGCAGGGTAGCTTGTCCCAAATCCTAAGATCATCGCAATTTGCATCATAAACCAGTAGACGGAAGAATCTGGTTTAGGAGGTTCAGTGAAAAGAACAAAATGAACGATTGCCATCCAACCGAACATGCCGATTTCGAATGCGATAAGGGAGAGTGTATCAGCCTTTGCAGCTTCTTTAATGGCATTCCATGCACCTTTTTCTTTATTCATCGGATAAATAGCATAGAATTGAAAAAGAATTCCAAAGCCATATGCAAGTATGAACTCAACTAAGTAATGTGTATAAAGGATGGAGCCCATAAGTGCAAATCCTGTTAGAGCAACGATTGGTACGCCAACTGCATCTCCTAGTGTACAACCAGCTGAGCAGTGACTAGTGGACATAAACACTTTGGCGGGGGTGCCACGGTTATCTTCGTAATCCAAATTCTTCGCTTTCAAACGGCCCCATTTATAATAAGACCAAATGGCAAATGGACCGAAAAACCAGCCATTGATTGGCCATACGACGTTCATAATTGTCATCATTTGAGGATGACGAATGACATCGATCAAGATAATGAGTGATGAGAGAAGCCCAATGGAAAGAGCGATAATTGAAATTAGTTCTAAAGTTGTCATTAACATTCACCTCGTACAATGGAGTTATACTTTCCATTACCCATTAGGGGTATTGAGTTAACATGGTTTTTTTGAACTGCATCAAATAATCGTCCTCAAAATACGAGGACGATCTATAGTTTACTCTTTTACCTTAGCAACAATCTTTCCAGTCACATGGCGTTCTGATAATTCAACTAGCGCCTGTGGAACATCTTCAAGGGAAACAATTTGCTGAATCATTGGATCAACATACCCACCAAGAAGAAGGTTGATCATTTCATCTCCCAGCGCTGCAAGATCAGCTTGTTCCGCAGTATTAGAAGATTGATGGACTCCGCCGAGTGCAATTTGGTGGAAGGAAAGGGGACGAGCGAAAGAAACCCCTTGAGTAAAGTCAGGTGCACCTGCGATGTAGGCGATTTGGCCGTTAAACGTAAGGGTATCAAGTGATTTTGTTGCGTTATCACCACTTACCGCATCTAGTACAGCGTTTACTCCAATTCCATTTGTTATCTCAAGCACTCTTTCAACAAAATCTTCCTCTTTGTAATCGATGGCATAATCAGCACCAAGCTTTTTGACATACTCGTGATTGCGTTTGGATGCAGTTGTAATGACCGTTAAGCCCATGTATTTTGCCATTTGAATTGCAAAACCGCCAACACCACCCGCACCCGCGTGAACAAGAATTTTTTGTCCTTTGTGAATATGCAGTTTACGGAAAAGTGCTTGATAAGCTGTATAACCAGCAGTAGGAATAGCAGCTGCATCTTCAAAAGAGATTGCATCAGGGAGAGGTGATATCGTATGGGCAGACGTTATCGCGTATTCAGCAAACGTTCCTTTCTTTGTCAGATCTCCGTGATAGACGACGCGATCACCAGGGTTCCATTCGGTTACATCCTCACCTACTTGCTCAATGATGCCAGCCCCATCTAACCCTAGAACATGTGGATATTCCCAATTAGGATTTCTGTTGGTTGCTGTCTTATAGTCAACAGGATTTAATCCTGCTGCGTGAATATTCACAAGGACCTCACCTTTTCCAGGTGTAGGTGTTTCAATTTCTTCTACTGTCATGTTATTCCATAAACCATTTTCTTTAAGTACTAGAGCTTTCATCGTAATTCCTCCTTCTTAAAAATGATTACTTCTAAATGAATGTAAGATTTATCATACTAGAGTAGGTTTCACCGGGATAATCATTTGTAAACCATGCGCTTTTTTATCTATTAATGAATATAATCTTATTTTGATATAATAAACGAAAAGACTCCCTATTTCTATTAAGGAGTCTTTTCTCTATCCCGGTCTATTTTACAATGAGAACCGGGGAGTTTGATTTTTGGATAACCTGATGACTAACACTGCCGACTACCATTTCCTGTAGCACGTTTAAACCTCTCGTTCCCATTACGATAAGATCGGTTTTTTTCTCTTCTGCATACTCCACAATCTTACTCGCAGGATTGCCTCTAAGAATGGTGACATCATAGGTTACGTTTGCTTCTACAGCTTTCTCCTCTGCAGCACGGAGTTTGTCCCTTCTTTCTTCATCCATACCGAGAGAATCCACATTTCGTAATACGTCATGCTTTGACGTTTCACCGTCAACGACATAGACAATTTCTACTTTTGCATCTGTTAAGTCAGCTAGTTGAAACGCTTGTTCAGCTGCTTTGTTTGAATCTGCTGAGCCGTCAGATGCAAGCATGATGTTTTCATACATATCTAAAAACCTCCGGACATTGTAACTTAAATTAACTCTCTTTCTAGTTCATACCCGGAAAAGGTGAAACTCAATCAGACCAATCTTTAACTAAATAACACCGCATATCAAATAAAAAAAGCGAGAGAAAATCTCGCTTTTTATGAGTTCTATTGGGCTTCTTGAAGAATTTGCTCAAGCTGGAATGCTCTTACTTTTCTTGGTAGGAAGCTTCTGATTTCATCTTCATGGAAACCAACCTGAAGACGTTTAGTGTCAAGAAGGATAGGGCGTTTAAGAATGCCAGGATTTTCTTTAATTAGACTGTAGAGCTCCTGTAACGTCAATTCATCAAGTTCTTTATCAAGAGCGTCAAAAGCTTTCGAACGTGTAGAGATAATTTCCTCTGTCCCTTTTTCGGTCATGCGAATAATTGCTTTAATTTCGTCTTCCGATAAGGGCTTTGAGAACATGTTTCGTTGTTCGTAAGGAAGGTTGTGTTCTTCAAGCCAGGCTTTTGCTTTTCTGCACGATGTGCAGCTTGGTGAAGTATAAAGTGTGATCATGTGTTTGACCTCCAAATGGAATGTTACATGGCTCATCTCCATGTAGTATACAGTATGAGTGGGCATTGTGACTGTAAGTAATGTTACACATTCTTGACGTTTATCTATGTTTAAAGTGCATTTTGTCTAATGGTTTAAAGTGTAATTAAGTATAGAAATAGCCAGGTTACTTACGTATACCCGAGAACAAGAGCAGGCAAACTACTTGAGAAGTGCAGTTTTTACTGGAGGAAGCTTATGGACGATAAAAAGAAGTGGGATCTTATTTCGCTTGCATCCATTCCACTTGTTATGACACTTGGTAATTCAATGCTTATACCTGTTCTACCGATCATTGAGAAGAAGCTAGGCATCACATCCTTTAAAGTATCGATGATCATTACGGTATATTCAATTGCAGCCATTCTGTTAATTCCAATTGCAGGCTATTTATCTGATCGGTTCGGTCGAAAGAAAATTATCATACCGAGTTTATTTATTGCAGGAGTAGGTGGACTTGTGACAGGGTGGGCAGCGTGGTCACTTGAAGATCCCTATGTCATGATTCTCATCGGAAGAGTATTACAAGGAATAGGGTCTTCCGGTGCAGCACCGGTTGTGCTTCCTCTTGTTGGTGATTTGTTTAAAAGTGATAAAGATGTAAGTGCTGGTCTAGGTCTTATTGAAACGTCGAATACAGTTGGAAAAGTACTAAGTCCCATACTTGGGGCACTTCTAGCATCATTTCTGTGGTACTTACCATTCTTATCAATTCCTGTTTTCTCACTTATTTCAATATTACTTGTGATTTTCCTTGTTAAATCACCAGAAAAAAACGAGGAACCACAAACTTTTTCTTGTTTCCTCACTTGTTTAAAAGGAATTTTTCATCAAGATGGCAAATGGCTTACGGCTATCTTTGCAATTGGTGGAATTATTATGTTTGTTCTTTTTGGTGTGCTTTTTTACCTTGCTGGCTTTCTTGAGAATGAGTTTCAAATTATTGGGGTTAAGAAAGGCGCAGTCATCGCTATTCCGCTTGTTGCATTGTCACTTACTTCTTTTATAACAGGTAAGCGAATTGGTGAAGAGAAAAAGACGATGAAGTGGTGTATATTTATTGGATTATTACTCATATCTGCATCTACGTTAATGGTTTCATTTACTGAGAAGCTATGGCTAATGCTACTCATTCTATTTCTTGCTGGTATAGGGATTGGTGCGGCTCTCCCATGCCTTGATGCACTCATAACTGAAGGTGTCAAAAAAGAAGAAAGGGGAACCATTACCTCACTTTATAGCTCAACACGATTTCTTGGTGTAGCGGCAGGTCCACCAGTTTACGCCATACTAATGAACCAATCCCATGAATCAGTTTTCTATGTTTCAGCAGGCATAAGCGCCGTCGCAATGCTCCTTGGGTTCTTTGCGATTAAACCTGAAGCAGAGGGGGATGTTTAACCTTGCTCCAGAAAGGGTATATAAATATTCCCCCAGAATTTATAAAAAAAGAGAAAAGAGGTTATGTAGAATGTCATTTGATTTAATTTTACTATTTCTAATGTTAAGTATAGGATTTATTGCAGTAGCTGCTTTATTTCTGAATTACGATAAAAAGCGCACGCAGAAGCGTCTGCAACTTGAACTTGCCGAGTACGAACAAGGACATCAATTAAATAATCATGATAATGGAGACAAATAAGATGGAAACTCTGGAGTGAGTTTTCATCTTTTTTTGTGCTCTAATTTTTGTAATGAAAGAGGAGAATGGTTCTCCATCCTCCCTCATCCAATCGAACTTTTCACTTCATTCACTTGTCCATCAATCGTTAGTGCATTGTCCTCACGATCCTCAATTTTCATATTCGTAACAACACGATCTGAACCGTTCTTTAACGCACTAGTGTGAATATCTCTTGCTAGTTCGAACAGTTCATCTACATCACCTTCAAACACTGTTGAGGTTGGACCAATGTGATAAGTAAACCCTTCTTTCTCTGCCAATCTTATAGCATCCGTTACATAATGATTCATGCTTGTTTGAGTTGTTCCGATAGGGGCGACGCTAATTTCTAGTAAAGCCATTATAATCTCCTCCTGTTTTTAAGGTTCTAAATGTGTTATTTACCTTTTTGTAGAATTTAAAACACGGGACGAACATTCGGAATGTTCCATATAATTATAAATAGTTGAAACTATTATGAATTTTTGTTCGTATAACATAATAAAGGAGGTACAAAACATGTGGAGTGTTTTTATTATAATTGGAGGTATCGTTCTTTCCTTAACGGGATTTAACTGGTTGATGGGATATCGTAAAAACCATATACAAATTGATTTTGATGAGCGATATTTTGATTTTAATGAGTACATCCATGCCATTAAAGCGGAGCTAGAGTCACAGGGTAAGGAAGTTGAATACATAGGCCATCGTCGTTTTCTAATTGATGAAAAACAGTATGCTTTTATTGAAAGGAACATATCCATGGGTGGGGTACCTCTTCAACGGACGATCTTAAAACCGATCTCAAAACAAAGTAGCAACCAGGAAAAGAAATAAGGAATTGCTATTCTCACTAGGTAGACTTAAGCACTTTTTTTGCTTTCATAAGTTGGACCTACTATGCTTATCCTAATCGTAAATGACAATTGGAGGTAAGGGTATATGGAACAACTTGCAGTAACAGCTATTTTGAAGCCGAAAGAAGGTCATGAAGATGACGTTAGGAAGGTACTTCAAGAAGTTCTAGATGGTTCGAGGAATGAAAAAGGATGCGTCCAATATGACGTTCATCAATCCATAGAAGATACAACGTTTGTGATTTATGAAGTATGGGAAAATCAAGGAGCAGTAGAGTCACACATTAACTCAGATCATTATGAGAAATATCGTAATGATATTGGAAACCTCATAACTAGCAGAGACGTATACAAAATGAAAAAGCTCGATTAAGCATGAAAAGAAGGCTCTCCCACTAACGATGTGGAAGGGCCTTCTCTTAGAGTCTGGCATTCAATATCGCGGATATATTTTCATTTCCGCGGAAATAACCGAAAAATCGCGGATAAAAACATTATTTCGCGGATATATCAAAAATTTCGCGGATATATTGAGTCCATACCTAGAAAAAGGCACTTCAACGAAGGTTGAAGTGCCTTTTTCTTTTCTTTATTTACCTTCTTTAGCAAAACGAGCGATACGATCTTCAATTTCATCACGAACACGCTGGAAAAATGCCCATTTCTCTTCTTCTGATCCTTCTGCTTTAGCGGGATCGTCGAAACCCCAGTGCTCGCGTTTAACATTTGGAGGTGTCACTGGGCACTTGTCATTAGCATCTCCACAGAGTGTAACAACTAGGTCAGCGTTGTTCAGAATTTCTTTATCAATCATATCAGAAGTTTGATTGGTGATATCAATCCCTGTTTCCTTCATCGCTTTCACAGCGTTTGGATTTAACCCATGAGCTTCAATTCCAGCAGAATAAACGTTATAGTTATCACTAAGGTGCTTCTTTCCAAATCCTTCAGCCATCTGGCTTCTGCAAGAGTTTCCAGTACATAAGAAATAAATTGATTTTTTGTTAGACATAATAATCTCCTTTTAAGTGCAATTTATATTATAATCAGCCACAGGTATAGGCCGAGTAGTGTAATAAACAGTGTTGGAACCGTTAGGACAATTCCAATTTTAAAGTAGTAACCCCATGAAATCTTCACACCTTTTAACGATAGAACATGAAGCCATAAGAGCGTTGCAAGTGATCCGATTGGAGTAATTTTAGGTCCAAGATCTGATCCGATAATATTTGCATAGATTAATGCTTCGCGTAATGTTCCGGATGTTGATGTCGCTTGGATTGCAAGCGCATCAATCATAACAGTTGGCATATTATTCATCACAGATGACAGGATTGCTGCGATAAAACCCATTGATAATGTTCCAGCAAGTAAACCCTGATCAGCAGCAGTCTGGATAACGCCTGCAAGCACATCTGTTAAGCCCTGGTTTCTTAAACCATAAACAACAACATACATCCCAATCGAGAAGAAAACAATAGCCCACGGTGCACCTTGAATCACTTTTTTTGTTTCAACAGCTTTGCTTCGTCTTGCCATTTGCAGGAAGAAGATGGCAACAATACCAGCGATAATTGAAACAGGTACGCCAATGAATTCACTTGCGAAATACCCTACAAGTAGAACCGCGAGAACGAACCATGAAAGTTTGAACATCCTGTGGTCTTTAATGGCTTCATTTGGTAAACGTAGCTCATTCACATCATAATTTCCTGGTATATCTTTTCTAAAGAAGAGGTATAGCACAAGAATACTTGCACCGAGAGAGAAGAAGTTCGGTACAATCATACGAGACGCGTACTCAACGAACCCAATATTGAAAAAGTCAGCAGATACGATGTTTACAAGGTTACTAACAACAAGTGGTAAGGACGTTGTATCTGCAATAAATCCACTCGCCATAATGAACGGTAGAATCATTTTTTCTTTGAAATTCAAGTTTCGAACCATCGCAAGAACGATTGGCGTAAGGATAAGTGCTGCTCCATCATTCGCAAAAAGTGCGGCAACAATTGCGCCAAGCAATGTAACGTAAATGAACATGCGAAGCCCGTTCCCTTTAGCTGCACGAGCCATGTGGAGAGCAGCCCATTCAAAGAACCCGATTTCATCAAGAATGAGTGAGATTAATATAATCGCAATAAATGCAAATGTAGCATTCCAGACGATACCTGTTACGGTTATAACATCTTGAAAATCAACCACTCCGACCATCAGAGCGAGTATAGCGCCTCCACAGGCAGACCAGCCAATCCCAAGATTCTTTGGCTGCCAGATGACAAGCACTAGTGTAAGTACAAATATAAGTATAGCTAGTAAGACAGAAGTCAATCCAATTCCCCCATTAATCGCAGCAAATGCGTAATCCTTTATTCTCTAATTCAGTTAGCTTGTCCATTTGTTCAGGAATAAGTGCAAGTACGCTTTCT
Source organism: Bacillus sp. NTK071 (assembly GCF_017303315.1). Taxonomy (GTDB): domain Bacteria; phylum Bacillota; class Bacilli; order Bacillales; family Guptibacillaceae; genus Guptibacillus. The sequence goes on along the minus strand of NZ_JAFKOI010000007.1, from coordinate 52,254 downwards.
ACAATTGAAAAAGCGTCATGTTCCTGATTCAATGAATAGAAAATCCACTGGCCGCGCCTTCTTTCCTTCACAAGACCAGTATCACGTAATTTCCTGAGGTGCTGGCTAACAGAGGGTTGACTAATTTGAAGAACTTCAACGAATTCACAAACACAGCATTCACCATCTTTAAGTAGACCGATAATCGTTAGGCGTGTTTTATCACCAAGTAGTTTAAAGACAGCAGCTGCTTTATCGATTTCAATTAATGTTTTCTCCATCCCTTCACCTCCGTGGATTAGTATATAAGTATATCCTTATATACGCAATAGGAAATTGAACGAAAGAGGACTGAGCGATATTGTTCCATCCATTGATCGAAAAGTAAAACCAAAAACTTGAGCGAACGCCCATCCATTACTGTGAGTCTTGCATAGTATGTAGTAATCCATGATGGAAAGGAGGTCATACTCCATGGGATACGGTTACGGCAGTGGGTTTGCTCTAATTGTAGTGCTGTTTATTCTCCTTATCATCGTAGGTGCAGCTTTTGTTGGAGGAGGCTACTAATTCTCTGAACATAGGCTGTATGAGGCAGAATCTTTCTGTCGATAGAGCATGGGTTGAATAATAAACGCGCAAGAAGGCTGATTTCATTTAATCAGCCTTTTCTTGTGCGCTATTTATCTGTCAGCTTACGTGGAAGAATGGCTTTTGGGTTTAACTTGTTTCCTAGAGATCCATAAGCATTCTTGTTCATAGGATCGATTAGCTCATTGTGCTCGAAATAAACACGCGGTGTTTTCCATAATGCAATAAGAGCTTGCGACATAGGCATTTCATGGTACCGCTCTGGCCACATGTTTTTAATATGTTGTTTAACGATTGGGTAATACTTTGGATTCATTCCAGGAAAAAGATGATGCTCCGTATGGTAGGAAAAATTGAAATGAATCGTATCTACCCACTTCGGAACGGTCACCGTTAAACTGTTTGCAAGTGGATCATTCACAGGAGTTAGTGGGTTCAGTCTGTGATTTGTTGATATATAGGCCATTACAATAAAGTTAGCGATTAATAGTGGAATAAGAAAGGCAAATAGCCATTTGGTAAAGCCAATAAAGAAAATAAGGCCAAACCATGTCATCCAGGGGAGAATTGTTTGTAACCATACTTTCGGTTGCTTACGTGGCTTAAATTCTTTTACATACACAGTAAACATCCTGAGTGAATGAGCCGTAAATTGAACAGCAAGGGATGCAAAGGCGAAGGATGCACGTATAAACAATGGTAGTTGATAGATCCACCTAAATCCTTTTAATTTTGATATTCTCTCAAGCGTAGGCCAAGCATCTGGATCATTTTCATCGTGTTGTGTATGAACGTGATGGTTAAGGTTATGCCATTTTCTCCAAAGCTGTGGTCCAGTACTTAAGGGCCAGAAGGCAATAGCGCCTAGAAAGTCTCGAAGCCATGAGTTGCGGACTACGGTCCCATGCAGAATTTCATGGCCTAGAAAGCCAAGTCCTGCAAAGGAAGCACCAATAATAATGGAGATTACCAAGTTCAATAGTGGGTGTAAATCAAACAGTCCGATCACAAGAAAACAGCTTATTGTTATCACTAAATATGTAATTCCCCCAATTAATCTGCTCGGGACGGGTTTAAAAGCTTCAGTAGGCATATGCTTTTTAATACGAGCAGCATACCAGCTGAATGAATGTAATTCGTTCATCGTTATATCCTCCCATTTTGATCTGCTGCTGCCATTTAGGATGGTCATATAATTCCATAATGTACGGAGGAGGTTTAAATTATTCAGTTATAGGATGGAAAAGTATTGATCTTTATTTTGGATAAAGTTAGAATTATAAAAAAATAGTCTAGCAATGAGGAAGAAAAGTACTTTCGAGTAGCACTTCAGAGAGCTGATGATAGGTGAGAATCAGTGTGCGCGAAAAAGGAATGGGCTTCTGAGCTACCGAACTGAACACATAGTAGGCTTCGGCGGAGCGTCTTACCGATACAAAAGACACCTTATCGGAATGTTATTGTTCTTGTAAGTGTTAAGTGCGTTTACGTTTGTAAGCGAATAAAGGTGGCACCACGGGTTACTCGTCCTTTTTGGATGGGTAGGCCTTTTTGTGTTGTCTAAAACGGAGGAGAAGAGATGAAGAAGACAGTTCTAACTGGAATTAAACCAACGGGTAAAGTTCATCTTGGTAATTATAGTGGGGCGATCAAGCCTGCCCTGAATCTTGCCAAGAATGATGACCTTGAGGCGATTTATTTCGTTGCTGATTATCATGCATTAACGAGCGTACGAGACCCTGAACAGATGAAAGAATTTTCTTATGGAATTGCAGCTACATGGCTTGCATTAGGTCTTGATCCATCGAAATCGATTTTTTATCGCCAATCTGACGTACCTGAGGTTTTTGAACTATCGTGGATTCTTTCATGTTTCAGTTCAAAAGGTTTAATGAATAGATCTCATGCCTATAAAGCGGCTGTTGACCGTAATAATGAAACAGGACGAGAGCCAGATGAAGGTGTAAACATGGGGTTATTCACTTATCCGGTTCTAATGGCATCTGATATTCTACTTTTCAAATCTAACCTTGTCCCAGTTGGAAAGGATCAAATTCAACATGTTGAGATTGCACGTCATCTTGCTGAAGGATTCAACAAGCATTATGGTCAAACATTATTGATACCCGATTATTTTGTGGAGGATTCAACTGCTATCATACCAGGTCTTGATGGAAGGAAAATGAGCAAAAGCTATCATAATACGATTCCTTTATTTGAAGAATCTACAAAACTTCGTAAACTAATTAATCGTATTAAAACGGATTCCTCACTCCCAAATGAACCGAAAAATCCTGATGATTCAGTAGTGTTTGCACTGTATCAAGAGTTTGCGAGTGATATGGATATAAAACGAATGCGTGAACGATTTAAGCATGGAATAGGATGGGGAGATGCCAAAAATGAACTTTTTCGAGCAATGGACTCTTTCCTTGAGGAGCCACGGAGAAAGTATAACTATTACATGTCGCATACAGAGGAACTAGACTTAGTTCTTGAAGAAGGAGCAAGGAAAGCTCGAGAAAGGGCTCGTCCTTTTCTGAATGAGATTAAAAGAAAGCTTGGAATTCGTATGTCATGAAGTATTGTCTTAAGTTTTGTCAAAGACTGTCCGATAAAAGATGAGAGTAGAACATCATTAGATAATATCGGAGGAACAACTATATGATTCAAATGTCCGGACAATACAATATATCGATCATGATACTTTCCATAATCATCGCTATTATTGCATCTTATAGTGCACTCGATCTTGGAGGGAGAGTGTCACTTGCGAAAGGTATTCGTAAGTGGATATGGGTAATTGGAGGAGCAGGAGCGATGGGAATTGGCATCTGGTCCATGCATTTTATAGGCATGTTAGCATTTTCAATGTCAGTACCAGTAACGTATGATTTGTCATTTGTCTTTCTTTCCATTGGGGCATCTTTTGTTGGAGCATTCATCGCTCTTCTAGCAGTAGGTAGTCAAAAGTTAACAAATCGTAGGCTCATAATAGGTACAGTTTTTATGGCGAGTGCCATCATAGCTATGCATTATATCGGTATGGAAGCAATGGACATGGTAGTGATTACATACAATCGCTGGCTTCTAGCTCTATCAATAATCATTTCAGTAGCAGCTTCTTTTATAGCTCTAAAGCTATCATTTGCGTTTTCGAAAGCTACTCCAACGAGACATGTGTTTTTGTGGAAAGTCATAAGCTCTAGCGTTATGGGGCTTGCAATTGCAGGTATGCATTACGTAGGGGTTGAAGCTGCAACATTTCATTTATCTTCAGCAGTAAATGATGAAGATATGGAAGGCCTTAACACTTCCGCACTCTCAATCGTTATTGCGATGTGTACTTTATGCATCCAAACCATATTGATCTTTGGTATTGTGACAGAGCGCAGATTTATTAAACAATCGATCGAGCTGAAAGGAAATGATTATCGCCTTCGCTCTCTTCTATCTTATAGTATCGATGCGATCATGACGCTATCTGTTGAGGGGAGGATTCGATCTCTTAACCCAGCGGGGGAAAAGTTATTTAGCGTTAAGAAAGAACAGTTAAGTAGCATCAATCCGATGGATTTCTTTCAGAAAGACGATTACGTACAAATGCGACAGCATTTTCGTAAAGTGCATGAAACAAAAAAAGCAGTCAGCCTGAATACGAAAGTTTATACTTTTCAAGGTGATGTAAATGAGTTAAATGTTACATTTGTTCCGATTTATTTAAACGATAAGCTAGATCGGATATATGCGATTACGAAAGACATCACGAAACAACGAAAAGCGGAGCGAGAAACGCAACAAATGGCATACTACGATGCACTAACCCTTCTACCGAACCGTCGATTCTTTGGTGAATTTCTGGAGAAAGTCTTAAATGGCAAAGAAGATCGTCATGGTGTTGCGGTAATGATGCTTGATCTTGATCGGTTTAAGGTGATTAATGACGCACTCGGACACAATACGGGGGATGAATTCCTTGTAGCTGTTGCACAGCGTCTCCAATCTTGCATCGAGCCCTATGGATTTCTGGCGAGGCTTGGAGGGGATGAGTTTGTCATTGTGCTTAATGATTTTCAGAAGATATATCCTGACGAACTAGCGGATCAAATTATCGCATGCTTTAAAGAATCGTTCCTTGTAGGCTCTCATGAGCTTTCAACATCAGTCAGTATTGGTATTGCCCTGACCCCTGATGATGGGAAAAATGTGGAATCTTTAATGAAGCATGCTGATATCGCTATGTATTCAGCGAAGGGACGAAATAGGCAGAAATACCAATTCTACTCTACTTCAATGGGTAAAAAAAGCGAATTAAGATTAATTCAAGAAAGTTCGCTTAGAACTGCTCTCCAAAACAAGGAGTTCGTTCTGCACTATCAGCCACAAGTGAAATGTGAGGACGGTTCACTGTCTGGTGTTGAAGCGCTCGTTCGTTGGCAACCAGAGGAAGGTAAACTAAGGTATCCGAATGATTTTATAACACTTGCAGAAGAGACTGGATTAATCATTGAACTCGGGAGTCAGGTTCTGGATATGGCATGTGCACAGGCGAAGAAATGGAGCAACATGGGGAAACCGATTCGTGTCTCAGTTAATTTATCAGCAAAGCAGTTTCAGACGGAAGAGCTTATAACGACAGTGAAAGACACAATTGAACGTTATCATCTCGATCCTTCATTAATTGAGCTTGAAGTGACAGAAAGCATGACAATGGAGAACTCAACACGTTCATCATGGATGATTACTTCTTTAAGAGATCTTGGTGTTAGCATCTCAATCGATGATTTTGGTACCGGTCATAGCTCGCTTAGCTATTTAAAAGATTTTTCCATTAATCAGGTAAAGATTGATAAGTCATTTATCGATGAATTGACTCACAATGTAAAGTCAGATCAAATTACGAGCGCGATCATTGCGATGAGCAAGCAATTAAAGCTTCACGTGATTGCTGAGGGAGTAGAGACCATTGAACAGGCGCAATTCTTATCAGATAAGGGGTGTGACAGTATACAAGGTTATTTCTTTAGTAAGCCTGTCACGTCTGAACATATTGAATCAACATATTTAACACCCGGTCAATACTGTTTAATGATTTGAATTGATTGAAAGACTGTTATATTTCTCACTTCTTTGGGTATATTGTTCGAAAAAATAGATAAGCAATCGAGGAGCGTTTATTTAATAGGCTATGTTAGCTCATATTGTTGATTTCTCAATTTTTGGCTCATTCGAGTGAAACCTTAATTTCACTCGAATGAGCCAAAAATCAACACTGCTCACTAACATGGCCATTTATTAAAGAGCAAGCGTTTGATCTAGTGTAATCAATTTAACAAAATCACTAAAGGAGGTTGGATAATGACCAAACATAGAATCTATACAATGAGCTTCGCTAGTGTCTATCCCCATTATGTTACGAAGGCGGAAAAAAAAGGACGTACGAAAACAGAAGTTGATGAAATTATCCGTTGGTTGACAGGGTATAGCCAAGAAGAGTTAGAAGCGCACTTGGAAAAACAAACAACCTTTGAAAACTTCTTTGCGGAAGCTCCCCAAATGAACCCTTCACGGAACATGATTAAAGGTGTAGTTTGCGGTATAAGAGTGGAAGACATCGAAGAACCAACTATGCAGGAAATTCGCTATTTGGATAAGCTGATCGATGAGTTAGCAAAGGGAAAAGCGATGGAGAAGATTTTGCGGAGATTGTAAGCTAACATATCCTATATTTATGAATTGATTTCATAAAAAAAGTGATAAAGGTACAAAAAGAATGACATCAATGTAGTCTTTTTTCATACAATACTTTTGGGGTGAGAAAATGCCAAGAGTAAAATATACAAGTGCAGATGTTGCCTTAATGGCAAGAATGATGAGAGCGGAAGCAGAAGGTGAAGGTCAACAAGGAATGCTGTATGTTGGAAATGTCATTGTTAACCGTGCTCAAGCAGAGTGTCTAGACTTTGTAGGTTTAAGGACAATTCCGCAAGTCATATATCAAGTACAAGGAGGAAATTATTCTTTTGAAGCTGTTCAAAAGGGTAATGTATTTTACAATAGAGCGAGATCCGTTGAGAAAAGATTAGCTAAAAAGAACTTGGATTATTGGAGACAACATCCAGGGAAATATGCTCTTTGGTATTTCAATCCATATGCGCCGTGTCCTCAGACATGGTACGGTCAACCTTTTGCTGGTCAATATAAAAACCATTGTTATTATGAACCAGCAGCTGGAACATGTGCAAGTGTTTATAGATGAGCTTAAGCTCATCTTATATTAAATTTGATTGATTCAGACAATATTTATAAACACCTATCCATTGCGCGTAAAACGGTGGATAGGTGTTTATTTAATAGTGATGATCTTAAGAAAAGCTGATAATTCAAGCAATGCTTTGTACCTCTGAAGTACAAAAGGTAATAGAAGAAAAAATTTGAAATGCCGATTAAATATGTACTAACTTGAAAAGGGACTGCCCGTGGGCAATCCCTTATTCATTCTTATAGTACTCGAAAAACAATCTTCATTTACTCTTTCACTAATTTGTATCCGATCCAATTTAATGCCTGTTTAAGGTTTGATTGAACAATGATTTGATCAAAGTCACTATGTGATTGAACGGCTTTTAAAGCAAGGTCAGGACGTATTCCTGTTACGATCATTTGCACACCGATTAATTTAAGTGATTGACCAATTTTTAATAGATTCATGGCGCTGTTTGAATGAATGTTAGTAAGCCCTGATAAATCAAAGATAAGGTATTCGACATTATTACTAGCACTTTCAGCTAGTGCAATTTCCATGATTCGTTCTGTACGTTCTTCGTCCACATTACCTACTATAGGAAGGATGGCTACTTCATCTGAGATCGGTACGATTGGAACTGACAACGATTGAATTTGGTTATTGGCTCTTTCTAATTCCAGCACATTTCCGAGTAGATTTGCCATAGCTTTAAATAAATCAACATGATCTTCAGTATAGTGAAAAGGCTTAGTATCTAATCCGCAGAGGGTACCGTAGTTTTCTCCATTGCGATAATAGATAGGTACACCAATTAAAGAGCCTCCACCGAGATCCTTTGTAACTTCCATATTTTTCGTCTCTTCGTTTGAAGCTAGATCATTTATGATAAGGGGTTCACGACCGCCTTTTACGATGAATTGTCAGTAAGAATCACGATATAGAGTTTCAAAATTACTATCTAGAATGATCTCATCTCGATTATAAGATGAGACAATATCTACATCCTGTAAATCATTCTTTGCCACAAAAAACGTGTTTACCCCAACGAATTTACTCATAACTTCTAGAACATCATTTGATGCTTCTTCAATCGTTGCATAAGTAGGGAGAGTTGAATTGTTCAATTAATCACCTCATTCATAAGCTGTTTCCATTATTAGTCTAACCTAATGGTAACGCATTACAGTCAGAATGAAAATGTATTTAATATATTTAACCAAAAAGAGTTGTTCAGATTGAAAGGCTACTTGTTAGCTTTAGTGCAGCCTTATACAGGCTACTAAACCTAATAGGGTAGAAAGAAGAGAGAAGGCTTGCCTATTTTCTTGCTACTTCTGAATACATGAAATATTTTAGAAGCAAATACAAAAAGGACCAATTTGGTCCTTTTTGTATTTCTATAAATTAGAATGAAATGATTACGATTCAATCATCCCTAGCTCCTGAAGAGCATCTGAAAGATTCTGTCTAATTGTTAATGCATTTAAATCAAGTCCAAGTGAGACGACACCAATCGCTACTTCTGAGCTAACACCTGTTACAATAACTTCTACACCCATCAATTCAAGCGAATCGACAATCTTGAAAAGTTGCTGTGTCATCATTGTGTCGAGTGTTCCGATACCTGATAAGTCCAGGATGAGCGTGCGGATTTTCTTTGTACTAGACTCCATGAGCGTTCGCTCTAAGATCAGGTTGCCGCGTCTCTCATCGATATCACCAATAATTGGACATATGGCTACTCGATTCGAAATCTTAATAATTGGAACAGAAAGCTCATCTGATTGGTAATACTCGGCTTGAAGACTTTGTGCTGCTTGCATCAAGTGATTCTCCGTATAGTAAAGAAGGTATTGATTAATAAGCGGGTCGATCAATTTAGTTATTGAAATGACTTCTGATACGGTTAAATCAATGTCTTTACTATACTCATCAATATAATTAAAAAGAGCTTGTTTGATGGAAGAGATACTCATTAGAATCGATTCAAGAAGACCAGTCATTCTTCGTGCTTCTTCAAAGAATGGCAAGTCGTCATTCGTGTAAGCCACTTCGCCTGCTTCAATTGACTCTCCAAGTGAAACAACGATATGGTCATAGAATGCGTCTGGAACGACGTCTGGTAGATTTTGTTCATTACTTGCAATTTCGCTGGAATATCGGGCGTTTGCTGTAATTTGGTCCTTATGCTCTATAATAGACTGTCCTAGAATATGAACAGATTTTGAAAAATGTACGGACATAGAAACTCCCTTCTAACTCAACGATCAACTTGTGGTAAAATAAAAGTTATATAAACTTATCTTACTATATCTCACTTTTTTGTGAAGAAGTATATTGTTATATACCTGGAGGTGCAGGGACAAGTTGAACAGCTCTGTAGAGAATATGAAAACGACACTCGATGCTGTGTGTGGGAAGTGGAAAGCTGTTATACTACTTGAATTAGTAAAGCAACCTCTTCGTTTTAGCGAATTCAAGAGAGTCATTCCTCGTATCCCACATCAGACCTTAATTAAGCATCTGAAAGAGCTTGAGGAAGATGGATTAGTCAATAAAGAAGTATCTGATGATATACCACCCAAGGTGCAATACTCACTGACTGAATATGGTCATTCTCTCAAAACGCTTCTTCATACTATGGAAGAGTGGGGGAGAAATCACGGAATTCGGAGTGAAAAGTTGCTTATGCAAAAAAACGAACGTGTACACTAGAGTACACGTTCGTTTTCGTATTACCTGGATTCTCTTAATGGAATATCAGGATTTTTATCTTGGAACCAGCGGAGGGCAAAGTCATTCTGGAACAGAAGAACAGGGCGCTTAAGCTGATCATAAACAAGCATGTTGCGGATGCTATCGACTTTATCTTCAGGATTATCTGTCTCTATCCAACGGGCATGCTGATGAGGCATTGTATCAAATTGAATATCGACATTATATTCGCCCTTCATTCGGTATTCGAAGATCTCGAACTGAAGGCGACCAACAACACCGATTACGATTTCATCCCAGTGCGCAGTTCGGTATACCTGAATGGCACCTTCTTCAGAAAGCTGCTGTACACCTTTATAGAAGTGCTTCTGCTTCATCGCCTTTTGCGCACGAACTTTAGCGAAATGCTCAGGTGGGAATGTAGGTAATGCGCCGAAGGAATAAACATTCTTCGAACCTACGAGTGTGTCGCCGATTTGGTATGTTCCAGAATCGTAGAGACCTACAATATCACCAGGATACGCCTTATCAACATTACCTCGTGAAGAAGCGAAGAAAAGCTGACCTTGTGATAGTTTCAGGCTTTTACCTGTACGTTCAAGCCATGCTTCCATACCCTTTTCAAATGTACCTGATACGATACGTAAGAACGCTACGCGATCACGGTGAGCAGGGTTCATGTTTGCTTGGATTTTAAAGATAAAGCCCGAGAATGTTTCTTCATCCGGCTTTACTTCACCTTCAGAGCTAGCGCGTGGTGCTGGAGAAGGGGCTAAATCAAGGAAATGGTTTAAGAATGTAGGCACACCGAAACTAGAAATTGCACTACCAAAGAAGACAGGTGTTTGCTTACCTGTTTGTAATGCTTCTTCACTATAAGTAGCTCCAGCTTCATCAAGTAACATCACGTCTTCTTGAAGCTGATTAACAAGATCGTCTCCTGCTTTTTCTTTTAACACAGGGTCTTCAAGGTCTGAAATCTGCATCGCCTGCTTGTTGTCGCCTTCTGTATCATAGAATTCGACTGCTTTCTGATGGCGATCATAAACCCCCTGGAAAGATTGCCCAATTCCGATTGGCCAGTTCATTGGGTATGATTCAATTCCGAGCACATCTTCAATTTCTTCAAGAAGCTCAAGTGGCTCACGACCCTGACGATCCATTTTGTTAATGAAAGTAAAGATTGGAATGCCGTGCTCACTTACAACTTTAAATAGTTTCTTTGTTTGTGACTCGACCCCTTTAGCGGCGTCAATAATCATTACAACACTGTCTACAGCTAGAAGTGTACGATACGTATCTTCACTGAAATCTTCGTGTCCAGGTGTATCAAGGATGTTAATGGTATGTCCCTTGTAGTTGAAATTCATTACACTGGAAGTAACAGAAATTCCACGCTGTTTCTCAATCTCCATCCAGTCAGATGTTGCATACTTGGAAGACTTTCTTGATTTAACGGTACCTGTTGAACGAATTTGTCCGCCAAGGAATAGCAGCTTTTCGGTTAATGTCGTTTTACCAGCATCGGGGTGAGAGATGATTGCAAATGTCCGTCTCTTCTTTATTTCTTCTTGTAATTCTTTATGGTTAGTCATTATGTCATTTAGTCCTTTCAATATCACTTCTTATGTAATATAACATATTCTTAAGGTTGTTCCTATTGCATGTAGGGAAGGGAAAGAGGGAAAGGATTGCAACACTTTCCTATAGAAAATAATAAGTGAAAGGGGATCAATCGATATGAGTGGATTTCAAGAATTTCTCAATCAATTTCTTACTAGCTGGAGAAACTCATCCATTGACGAATTAAAGTCTTATATAAGTGAGAGTTATCAAGCTAGAGAAGTGACAAGTCAATCAGAGGTCTATGATTTTCGTTATGAAGAATCACTTCAGGGCTGGGAGCAAGCCTTCGATGCGTTTGAGAAAGATGGAACCGTCTGGGTTCTAGAACAGGTTGCCGTTACGCCACTTCGTCGAAATGAAATGCTTGCGATTATTCATGCTTCGATTAAAGTGGATGGAGAACAAAGTGAGACTGGAAATGTGTTCTTTGATACATTTCGAAAAGGTGTACAAGGAAATTGGAAGCTTGTAAGAAGTTATATAGAAGCTGGTGTACCTATTAAGAATATGTCTTCGCTCCAATTTAAAGACGGAAATGGCTAGTGTTGGACTCCAGATGACACTAGTGATCTGGAGACTTAATGTGCATTTGCAAGTTTGAATAGAGAGGAGCTAGACAGTGCCCCCTTGAAGGACCTTAAAGTCTCTTACTATGTGCAGTAAGTTGCGATAAATAATGTTCACCTTCAAGTGTAATATGGGTTCCAGCTCTTCCTCTTCCCTTGAGAACATAACCTTGCTCCTCAAGATCATTCAAACGATGTCGAACTTGTTGAGGTGTTAGAGGGTGATTAAAGTCATCGCTTTCTTTTGAAAGATAATTCCGACTAGCTGGCTTTCCTTCATCGTTTCGTTTTTTGATCATTTGTAGAATAAGACAGTACTCCTTCGCTTCCATGCTGCTTGATGGCATTTTTGCATAATCAGTTGAGCTAAGCCCTTTGTTTAAGAGGCGATCGTGAGGTAAGTCCTCTTTCGTTATTGTCGTACCATCCGATACAACAAGTGCGTAATCAATCATACTTTTAAGTTCTCGAATGTTACCAGGCCAGCTATGTGTTAGGAATGTCTCGATTACCTCATCCTCGACTTTCATCCAATTTCCGCTTTTCGTTATAAAGTAATTAGTAAGCTGCTTAATGTCACTTAGACGATATCTTAACGGCGGAATTGAAAGGTGAAGAACATTCAGGCGATAGAATAAGTCGGAACGGAAACTTCCATCCGCTATTTTTTGCTGAAGGTTTTTATTAGTAGCAGCGATTACCCTGACATTAACAGGCGTGATTTCTCTTCCTCCAATTCTTCTAATCTCTCTTTCCTGAAGAACGCGAAGTAAATGAGCCTGTACGGCGGGGCTAATATCACCGATTTCATCAAGGAAAATGGTTCCGTTATCTGCAAGTTCGAATAATCCTTTCTTGCCTCCTCTTTGCGCCCCTGTAAAGGTTCCCTCTTCATAGCCGAACAGTTCACTTTCTAAGAGGCTTTCTGTTAAAGCGCTACAATTAATAGCGATAAATGGACCGTTTTTTCGAAGTGAAGTTCGATGAATGGAGTGTGCGAAAAGTTCTTTCCCTACACCCGTTTCTCCATGAATTAGAATCGGATGTTCAGCGATTGCTAGCTTTTTGGCAATTCGAACACAGTCAAGTAAAACGGGATGATCACCTAGGATATCCTCAAAATCATACTTCGCATAGAATCCCTTCTTGTACTGCTCGCGCTGCGCTGTTTTTTCAATTTCGAATGCTTGGTGAACGCTTTTAAACGTTACAACAACGGTTTGTTCCTTAATCATATGCTGGCGAAAGGCTACAACATCGACACCGTTCATAGAGAAAAATTTATTGTCATCCGTACTATGTACAATGAAATCATAAAGCTCCTGTTTAACTATTTCTCGTAAAGGTTGATGAAGAACTTCGTTAGCTGATTTCTGAAAAAGTGCTTCGAGGCGATGGTTAAACAGCGTAATACTTTTATTCTCATTAATGGCTAAAATCCCATCATCGACTGTATCAACAACGTTTTGGTAGTGTCTGGTTGTTTTGATCGCTTCTTGTTCAGCGACTAGAATTTTTCGATGAAGACCTATCATATTTCGAAGATAGCGTTCGGATACTTTCGAAGAGATCGAATCATCAAGAGAAAAGTGGTCAATTAGTTTGAGGATGGTTGCCATATCAAACGGTCTAACTCCAATATCAATTCCGTTATCAATATAACTGGGGAAAAGGTGAGTTTCTCCAGGTGAGACAGCTGTGTTGATATTCTCATAGAACATCTGTCCACGTTTGTATGGCACGAATTTAATATGATTAATACCAAGCTGATAGATGGATTCGATCACATCGATTGTGGTTTGATCATCATCATTAACCATTAGGACTTTTTCGTCTGCTGGAATGGTTAACAGCTTCTCGATATATTGGTGCCTAATCGTTCTCTTTCCAACGAAGGATTCATTTCCTTGAATAGATGAAAGGCTATTTGCCTCGGCTTTTGCAACTGCTGACGAATACAGAATAATATTGTCTCTTACATCTAGAGGGAGTCCTTCATCAACAGCGAACGCTTTAATCGAAAGATAGTCACCGGTTAATTGTTCAAGCTGTTCATGGAGGACCTCCATTGTTTGTTTACTACCTGCAATAATTGTTAAGGTCGGTCGTTCCAATTTCATCACCCATTTCTTTTGTTTGGGTTCTATTATATCACCCAAAAGAATCAATTTAACCCAATAAGTTGTAGTAAAGTATCATTTTTCGGAATTTTGAAGCGGAAATGAATTGGCACAGAACTTGCGTATATAAAGGGCGAGGTTTAACACTATGAAAACGGGAGGAAGGGGAAACATGGAACAAGAGAAAAGAAAAAATGAAATGAAAATGCCTCATACGTTTGTGATTGTCTTTTTCGTTGTACTTGCAGCAGCAGCTTTAACGTATTTTATACCTAAAGGAACATTTGAAACAGAGGATGTCACGTATATACAGCAGGGAGAAGAGCAAACGAAAACCGTTCTTGTACCAGACAGTTTTACATATGTAACAGATGATAGTGGAGATGCTGTCAGAGAAGGAGTTTCATTATTTGAACCCTATGGTGGAACAGGTTTTCTAAATTATGTGTTTGAAGGACTAGTCTCAGGGGATAAATGGGGATCAGCCGTAGGGGTTGTGGCCTTTATTCTGATAATTGGCGGTGCTTTCGGTATTATTATGCGTACGAAGGCGATTGATCAGGGGATTCTCTCGATCATTGATAAGACAAAGGGGAGAGAAGTTCTGATTATCCCCATTATGTTCTTCTTATTCTCTCTCGGTGGTGCTGTATTTGGAATGGGTGAGGAAGCGATTGCTTTTGCGATGATTCTCATACCTCTCGTTGTGGCACTGGGGTATGATGCCATTACAGGAGTGATGATTACTTATGTAGCAACGCAAATCGGGTTTGCCACTTCATGGATGAACCCATTTAGTGTAGCGATTGCTCAAGGGGTATCTGGAATTCCTGTATTGTCGGGGTCACCATTTAGAATGGTCATGTGGGTTGTGTTTACGATCATTGGGATTGCGTATACGATGTGGTATGCGAATCGTGTTCGAAAAGATCCAGGGAAGTCGCTTAGTAGTGAAGCGAATCTCTACTTCAAAGAATACAATCAAAATCAGAATTTGAGTAGTAAGTTCACGCTGGGACATGGACTTGTCGTTCTAACTCTTGTAGCTGGAATTGGCTGGATTATCTGGGGAGTTATTGAGCATGCTTATTACATCCCAGAAATCGCTACACAGTTCTTTACCATTGGTATTGTTGCGGGTGTAATCGCAGTTATCTTTAAATTAAATGGTATGAAGATAAATGATATTGCAGAAGGATTTACAGAGGGAGCGAAGGACTTACTACCAGCGGCATTAATTGTTGGTATGGCAAAAGGGATCGTTATTATTCTTGGAGGCGATGCAGCTGGTGAACCTTCTGTGCTGAATACAATGCTGTACAGTGCAGGGAACTTAGTAGATGACTTTCCGGCAGCGATGTCAGCTTGGTTTATGTTCCTCTTCCAATCTATCTTTAACTTCTTTGTAGTATCTGGATCAGGTCAAGCGGCGCTTACAATGCCTTTAATGGCACCTCTCTCTGATATAGCAGGTGTGTCGCGGCAGGTCGCTGTACTTGCTTTTCAGCTTGGTGATGGGCTCACGAATATTATCGTGCCAACATCAGCAGCTCTAATGGGTACATTAGGAGCAGCAAGAATGGATTGGGGAACGTGGGTTAAATTTATTCTCAAGTTTCAAGTTCTGTTGTTTGTGTTAGCGTCGATCTTTGTTATAACCGCATCATTAATGAACTTTCAGTAAGGCTTGGAGGAAATACAATGTTTACAGTCATAAGAAATGCAGAAATATATAGTCCGGAATATTTGGGAAAGAAAGATATCTTAGTAGCGTTTGATAAAATTGCGATGATTGAAGATGAAATCGAACTACCGCAAGTATTTCCGCATGATGAAATCAACGCTGAAGGAAAAATCGTCTTTCCAGGATTCATCGATTCTCATGTTCATATAACTGGTGGTGGTGGGGAAGGTAGCTTTCGGACACGAACACCAGAATTAACGTTATCAAAAGCGACAAAAGCAGGAGTAACAACGATTGTTGGGGTTATTGGTACGGATGGCACAACACGAACAATGCCGGATTTAATCGCAAAAGCAAGAGGTCTTGAGGAAGAAGGCATTACATGTTATGTCCATACAGGTAGTTATCAGGTACCTGTTAAAACATTAACGGGTAAAATTGAAGATGACATTATCTTGATTGATCGCGTGATAGGAGCGGGAGAGATTGCTATTAGTGATCATCGATCGTCTCAGCCTACAGTAGAAGAAATGGCTAAAATTGCTTCTGCTGCGAGAATAGGTGGAATGCTTTCGGGAAAAGCTGGGATCGTAAATATTCATCTAGGAGATAGTTCGTCTAAACTGTCATTGCTTGAGCAAGTGGTTGAAACGACTGATATTCCGATTAAAACATTCCATCCAACGCATATTAATAGAACAGAGGAGCTGTTTAACGCTGGTTTAGCATATGCGAAAAAAGGTGGATATATTGATTTCACTACAAGCACCATTCCTCAGTTTCTAGAAGAAGGGGAAGTAAAGTGCAGTACTGGCTTAAGACGGGCGATCGAAGCTGGAGTTCCCATAGAACGAATGACATTTACATCAGATGGACAGGCAAGCTTGCCAGCTTTTAGTGCGTCTGGAGAATTCGAGGGTTTGCAAATAGGCTCGGTTGCTTCGTTGTATAAAGAAGTACGTGATGCGATTGTAGAAGATAAGGTAATGATTTCGGATGCGATAAAAGTGATTACAAAAAACCCGGCGTCGCTTTTGAGGTTGAGCCAAAAAGGTGAAATTGCAGTAGAGAAGGATGCAGACCTTGTTATAGTTGATGCTGATCTTGAGATCGATACAGTAGTAGCACGAGGTCAGGTTATGGTGAGGGGAAAGGAAACGATTGTAAAAGGAACATTTGAATAAGTGATTGGTGGATCCGGCTCATATGGGCTGGATTCTTTTGATAAGTCTGCATGTTAGATGGAAGCAAGTGTATGTAAATGAAATGACTCCGAATTAATCCGGAGTCATTAGGATATTGGTTTATGAATCTTTATCTTTTTTCTTACCGAATACCTTTTTAGAAGCTCCTTTAATAACGTTTGATGCAGTATCAACTGATTTACCGACCACTTTATTTCCTGTTTTACTTACATTTTTTACAAAGTCTGTCGAAGCGTCAGCCGCCTTGCCAACGAGACCGCCTTCTCCACTAACAGATTTTACGATATTATTCGCTGTGTCAGCGGATTTATTCACAAGGTCACTTGCCTGCTTAGATGTCTTTTTAACAATATTATCTTCTTTTGTTGAATTTTTCTCAGACATCATAAACCCCTCCTTTGCGAATTTGATACATCACTATGCTTATGAACGGATTTCAGGAAATATGAATTTGGAATGTACAGATGGTATGTGAGGATATGATTAAGTGATTAATAGGAGTGAACAAAAAAAGATAACCCCACATTTGGAGCGGGGTTATTGTACTATTAAAATGAGAGTGTTTCTCCGTCATTTGGAATGAGAATGTTATTTAAAAGGTCTTTCTCTTCGATATACTGCTTTAACTCATCTCTTGTTAATAGACAGTGGTTAAGTGCTTCCATGTGGGAAACAACGATTGTAGCGCTAGTAGCCTCTTGAGAAGTTTTTGCCACATCTTCTTTTGTCATTGTAATGGGACCACCTTCAAGAAATTGAGCGGCGCCGGCATTTACGACAATCACTTCTGGTTGGTGTGTTTGAATAGCATCCTGAACATCTTCATTGAAAAGAGTGTCACCTGCTACGTAGAGCGTTTTTTCTTTTGGATGGTTAAAGACGATGCCGCAAACTTGTCCAGTTTGCTTTAGAATCTCTCCTGCACCGTGCTTCCCGTCTGTCCGAGATAGTGTAATGCCTTCAAACACTGAATCCTCTTCAAGTGAAAGGACATTTTGAAAACCTTCTCCTTTAATTACTTCCATATCTTCCTTGTTCTGTGCGTAGACCGTGATCTCTTTAGGTAGTAGCTCTTTCGCTTTGTTATCGAAATGGTCGGGATGTAAGTGGGTGACAATAACAGCATCCACATCAAGGATTTCTTCCATAGAAGTTGTGAAACTAACTGTAGGGTTAGAAAGATGCTGGTTTGGGGTGTTAGGAAAAGGTGGCATTGCTCCTTTGTCGGATAGGAAAGGATCAATTAGAAATTTCTTGTCTGCGTATTGAAGAACGAGCGTTGCGTTTCGGATGAGTTGAATCTTCATAATAGGTTTCCTCCTTTGAGATGCTTCTCCTATAGAATAATATAAATGGTGAGATGGAATACAAAGATTCGCTCAAAAATTTTGGGGGTTATGTTTGTGCTAAATGACAATCATTAGCAGATGAAGGTGGAGTAACTACGTGTTTCAGTAGTTGCTCTTTTTGGGTTGTTATTGGTTTCAATTAACCACCAGTATCATAAGAGTCTAAGCGGGAGCCTTTTCGTATCAGTCTTTCTTGGTTGGAATGAAACTTGCATATTTGTTTAGTAACAAAACGAAGGAGTGATGTAAATGCGGAAATGGAAATACGCTTTCGCGGTAGCGGCAGTGTTAATCGTATGTTCTGTGTTAGGCGTTCAAAGTGTAACTCAATCTGAGTCAAATGCCACCCCGGCTGAGGAAGCGAAAGGATCACTAGTGATTGTAGGTGGAGCGCTAAGCTCTGATAATGCAGACGTGTATGAGTCGTTTCTATCATTAGCACAAGACTTCAGAAACAAAACAAAAGAAGAAGTGAAGATTGGCATTATGCCCACTGCTAGTTCTGAACCATTCCAAAGTGCTTCATCTTATAAAAATGATTTCATTTCGTACGGAGCAAATGAAGAGAACATCGATATCATTCCTATTGCAGTAAGTGATGATCCTACGACAGATGAGGATGAATCCAAATGGGCGAATGGTGCATATGATAAGAAGCTAGCTCAAAAAGTGACAGAATATGATGCCATCTGGTTCGTTGGTGGAAACCAACTGGATTATACAAATTCCTTGTTGGTTAATGGAGAGGACACTCCTGTACTTACTTCCATTCGAGATATTTACCATAGTGGTGCTGTTCTTGGTGGTTCAAGTGCAGGCGCAGCTATCATGAGTGATCCAATGATTGGTGCTGGGACAAGTCTTGGTGCACTTAATGGTGGTGTAACATATGAAGATAACTATGGTGATGAAGACGATAATCGCGTATTTTTAACGAAGGGTCTAGGCTTCTTTGAGAATGGGATGGTCGATCAGCACTTTGTAAAGCGCGGGCGTTTTGGAAGACTTATCGTTGGGGCATGGGATGCTGGTAAAGAAATGGCTTATGGTATCGATGAGAATAGCGCGATGATTATCCGCAATGAGAAGAAATCAATTGAAGTGGTTGGAGAAAGTGGTCTTGTCATTGTGGATCTGTCTAAAGCGAAGAAAACGACGGATTTTCCTTCTGCCATGAAAGATGTAAGCATTAGCTACATTGAAAAAGGAGATCGCTATTTCTG
The DNA here is from genome assembly GCF_017303315.1 of Bacillus sp. NTK071. Lineage (GTDB taxonomy): Bacteria > Bacillota > Bacilli > Bacillales > Guptibacillaceae > Guptibacillus. The sequence goes on along the minus strand of NZ_JAFKOI010000007.1, from coordinate 32,949 downwards.
GGATACGAAAAAATATAACATCACAGGAGACAAGCCTAGCATTGAAGAACCTTACTATCCAGCTTCTTCTGTCAATAATAGTATTTTTGGTGAAGATGCATTGAAACAATTGCTAACGTATGACCTGGTTGATAGTAAAACGGATCAAGCGATTGGCCTTGATTATGTCTTGACTAGTGAGAAGAAAGGGGAAGGATTTAAGCTGGTTTTCTCTAAAGAACAAGACACGAAGGGATACTGGGGTAAAATCAATGGAGTTGAATCCTATGCCGCGATCAATGTATCTCTTGATCTTAACCCAATTGAGATTAAATTGAAGGAAGATAAAGTGAAGGAAAATAAAATGGAGAAGTTTCCAAAGTAAATGGTAAAAGAGGCTGGGACATAAGTAAATAACCATGAGAAAGACCCGAACAATTCATTTGAATCAGATCGGGTCTTTCGTAATTTACAGATAGGAAACAACCGCTTCGCCAACATACTTCGCTTTCCGCGGGCACGGCCTCAGTCTCCTCAGAAAGCAAAAAACGCTTTCCTGCGGGGTCTTCGGACTCGTGCTGTTCCCGCAGGAGTCTACGTATGTTGGCTACGCTAAGGTCTTACTCTTACCATTCAAATTCGCGATTTCCTTCATGTATTTTAGTTTTGTCCCAGCCTCTTTTTGGTTAATAGTCGATTCTTTCGGTCTGCTGTTTCCATGTATCGAAAGGTTCGAATTTGTCTTCCATCTCGAGATGGTGAAAAGGGATCTTGCGTTGTTCTGGTTCTTTCTCTATTTCTTGATAAATCACGGCATCATCGAAACCAGCATCAGCAGCTTCGTGTCTAGTTGCCGCAAAATAGACTTTTTCAAGTCGAGACCAGTAAATCGCTCCAAGACACATGGGACACGGTTCACAGCTTGTATAAATAACGGAGCCATCAAGCTGATGTGAGCCAATTTTTTTACAAGCATTACGAATCGCGACAACTTCAGCATGAGCGGTAGGGTCATGCTTCGTGGTTACCTGATTCATGCCTTCACCAATGACCTTACCATCCTTCATAATAATGGCGCCAAAAGGACCGCCTTTTTTCTTTACGCTCTTTGAAGCCAATTGAATAGCTGCTTTTAACCAATCGTTCTCGTTCATTTTCACCACTCTCCAATCTTATAAGTAATTAGACATACCTATCATCATTCCCTATGATGAGAAACAAATTTCAAGAGTGGAAGGGAAATTAAAAGGCTCGTCTTTCAATGACCACTACGCTTATAGAAGCAGCCATCAAAAAGTGTATGACGTCATTTGTTAAGTGATGAGTATGCTAAAATAATCTTTTATCATTAAATAGTGAAATATGAATGTAAAAGGAGATAACTATGATTTCATTTCTTCTCACGTTAAAGAGAATGCTGTCAGCGTTATGGAGAGCGATAAAAGATGAAGAGTTCCAGGTTCTTTTCTTTTTAACGACAATTACGCTCGTCTCAGGCACGATTTTCTATCACACGGTAGAGCATTGGTCCGTACTAAATTCTCTCTATTTTAGTGTTGTTACGTTAACAACTGTAGGGTTTGGCGATTTTAGTCCACAAACTGATTTCGGAAAGATTTTCACAATCATTTATTTATTTACAGGAATTGGTCTTATTCTTGGTTTTATTAACAAACTCGCTTTACATATGGGGAGAAATAGGAAAAGTAAATAAGACAAAAGTTAATTAAAAAGTGAGATCAAATGTCATCAGATCAGTTGAGAAGGGTTACTTAAGAAAGTTTAGAATGTCTAGAATTGCATTTCGTGAATATGCTCATAAGGGGTAGACCCCTGGAGTAAAGCTGGTAAAAGGGTAGGGGAAGATGAATGGAATGCAATGAACATTTAGTAAAGATGCTCGTTCGCGATATCGTGGCAAAACTCCCTGAGAAGGAGAAAGCCCTCTATCAGTTCATAGATGAACTGGAAGTAAGGTTAATTGAATCAGCGGATACACCAGATCAATACCTTAACCTTTTGAAGAAGTATTCTCCTTATCATGAAGCAGCGAATCGTTTTGATATCTCACCTTATAAGGCAAGAATAATGATGCATCGAATTGAGTGGAAGATTGCCGCAAAATTGGAAGAAAAGCTTCAGCATATTAAGTGGTTGGAGCAGCCCTCTAATGGAAAAAGAGTAAAAAAAGGATATCTCACATTCTAAACAAAGAGGAGGAGGCTCATGATCGAGCCTCCTCCTCCTCTTTTCGCTAAGAAGGAATAGTTATGACAGGGATTTGAAGTAGGTACAAACCGTTTCAATCCCTTTTGTGAAATTCTCAATGTGAAAATGTTCATTGGGTGCATGTAAATTCTCTGACGGTAAGCCAAAGCCCATTAATACAACTGGTGCGTCAAGTACTCGTGCAAAGACTTCTACAATTGGAATAGATCCGCCTTCTTTAGGAAATAGGGCTCGAACCCCATAGACTTTCTCATATGCGTCAGCAGCTTTTTGAATCATTGGATCCTTTGAGTCCAGGGAAACTGGCTTTGCCTTAATAAACTGTTTAACAGAAACGGATGCACCTGCAGGCAAATGTTCATGAAGGTGTTTTTCGATCAGTTCATAGATGTGTTGTGGATCCTGATTGCCAACGAGGCGACAGCTAATTTTGCCACTTGCTTCAGAAGGAATAATCGTTTTGATTCCATCTCCCTGATAGCCTCCTGAAATGCCGTTGATTTCAAGTGTTGGCCGGATACCAGTTTGCTCCTTGAACGTGAATCCTTTTTCGCCAAACAATGCGGTTAAACCAAGATCATTCTTCATTGCTTCCACATCTGAAGGAATCTGAGCAATTTCTTCTCTTAGCTCATCCGTTACTTCGGGCACTCCCTTATAAAAACCTTCTATAGCAATTGTGCCATCTTCATTGTGAAGGCTATCAAGAATACGAAGAAGCGAGTGAACCGCGTTTGGCACACCTCCACCATAAACGCCTGAATGTAGATCTGTATTAGCTGTTTTTACGTTAACTTCCATTGCAAGTGCGCCACGTAGCGACGTACATATCGCTGGTAATCCCTCTTTAATAAAGGAGGTATCTGAAATGACGACGGCGTCAGCTGCAAGCATGTCGGTGTTTTCTTCAATAAAGGGTCCAAGATGAGGACTCGCAATTTCTTCCTCCCCTTCAATGCAGAACTTCACATTAACAGGTAACGTGCCGTCTTCTTGCATTAAAATTTCTATGGCCTTTATATGAATAAATAGCTGTCCTTTATCGTCCGTTGCGCCGCGTGCAAAAATTTTATTATCACGAATAACAGGCTCGAAAGGAGGCGTCTCCCAAAGGTCAATCGGGTCAGCTGGTTGCACGTCGTAGTGTCCATAAATGAGTACAGTTGGCTTTCCTTCTGCATGAAGCCAGTCCGCATAAACGATAGGATGACCATCCGTTTCAATAACCTCGATATTCTCCATGCCAATTTTCTCTAAAGCAGTTGCAACCCACTTCGCCCCTTTTTCAACATCAGATTTATGATCTGGTATAGCTGAGATGCTAGGGATTTGTAAGAATTCCTGAAGTTCGTCTAGAAATGTGTCCTTATGTAGGTCAATGATTTCCTTCATTAGTAAGCCCTCCTTAATACTCGTTGTCCTTATTATAAGGTAGCGAGAGGACTTTGCCCATTATAAGACGTGAGCGAGAATGGTTCAGATTTAATGACATATCCGCGAATTCTTGAATATTTCCGCGAAAATATATTTTTATCCGCGAAAACGGTGAGATATCCGCGATAATCTCGATATATCCGCGATTTCCTCCATAATCGAAAATAAATAGGTAATTAGAAGCGGTTTCTTTTCCTGGTATTGGGGTACAAATAGCTATCTTGAAAATATTGGGGGATGTATGGAAATGGAAACATCATTTTCAAATTCAGAACAGCAAAAGTTTGCGAGTACTCTTCAGTCATTTAAGGAAAATCGTCAAAATCCAGTTGTGTTAGAAGAACTTTTATCAGATGCTGCCGTTCTCATTGATCAAAATAAATTAGAAGATCTTTACCAGTTGGCAGCGGAGTATGATCAAGCAGGGATATTTGAAGGTGGACCTTGGGAAAACCCTCGTAAACTACAGGCACCGCTTGTAGGTGGTTCATTCAAAGTCGAAGGGAACTATTCAATATTAGAAGTATTAAGTGAGCTTCGAGTGCTTGCGATCGCTAAGAGTGATTACCAGCATTCCAATCTAACGGCGGACGAAGCTAGAACCTTTCTAAATAAAATTATGGCGCTTAATCTTGATATGATTTTTCCTCCTGAAACGGAGGAGGCGCGAATAAATCAGAGTCAACAGCAAAAAAGAGGCATTCATCTTTTCCAATTTCTCGCAAATCAATTATCCTTAGGGGCATTATCTTCAACGTTCGTAAACGAAATCGATCGTTTGACAGCACAGCGTCCAATTATGGTAAAGCGGATTAATGAGATGATAGGATTTGCTGAAAATCTTCTTTCTTCAGACGATCTAGATCCACAGGGTCGTGAGAATATTCAACGCTATCTCGATAGTGTAACTGCACCAACAGAATTAAGCAGAAATTATCCAGATTTTACACAATACAAAAATGAGTTTGATGCTTTATCCGATATGGAGAAGGAGCTAGAGGCAGAAAGATTTGCTGACATTATGCGAGAAACAGGACTTGTATCACCAATACACGCGAAATTGGTCCGTTCCTTAGCAGAAGAAGATGCGAGTCATTTACTTGTCCTTTCACTTGGCCTGACTGAAAAAGGGGAAGCGAACTTAAATGAGCATTTTTCATTAGTGAAAGAGCTCATAACATTAGCCATTTACCCTACAACTGCTCAATCTCTCTATGGTCTCGCAAGAATGCTTGAGCGTGGTGTACTATCATCACCACCTGTTATTCCAGGTCTTGAGAGGATCATCGAAATTGATATGTTACCTGAGGTGGAGAAGGATTTAATGGATTCTCGTAATAACCCAGACGATTTGACGCCAGTTGGAATCTTGCTCTCAGGCATTCTGAGCGTTCTTGGCCAGCCGCTCGGCATTGGTCAGGGAATGAACCCAACATGTCAGTCTGCAAGAGGAATTAGTCTATGGTCTCAGCATGATCCAGGATTCCTTTTAGAACTAGTTGCGAGAGCATGTCGTGATGGTGAAGTGGATATTTCGTTTGAAGGAGCAGAAATCAATTCTTCTTTGATCGTTGGTGGGCTAGCGCCAGATCTTCATAAAGAGCTTGACGCAGTTTCACTTATTCTCGTACCTCACCTTGATCGCGTTTATGATGAAATGATGAAGCGAAGTGCGTTTCGCGGGGAAGATGGACATAAATTTGTTAACCCTGAATTCTATGGTCAGTGGATTTCGAAAGAGTTTTCATCAGTCATTAACCCGGTTACAGGAGGCGTGTCTGATTACGAGAATTTTGCCCGCTTGTTTTACGCAACGCATCATCCTGATTTTAATGAAGGGCATCAGCTAATTTATCCAAACCCGGTGGGGATCTTTGTTACAACGGCAAACGCTGACCTACTTGGCCTGCATGCGATCTCAATTCAGCGAATTGCACAAGATGCATCTGGCGATGTGAGAGTTTATTTCTACAATCCGAACAATGATAGTGGCCAGGATTGGGGGCAAGGCATTAAATCGACCGTTAGAAATAATGGTGAAGAGGAAGGGGAAGCTTCTCTCCCATTTGATCAATTCCTATCACGTGTTTATGCGTATCACTATAATCCGAATGAAATGGGAGATTTATCGGCTGTGCCGTCTGATGTGATTGAACGAGTGACAACACTAGCCAAAGAAAGCTGGGGTCAAAAGTATCAATGGGCTGATCTAGCAAATCCTTTTCTAATTTAATGTAATAGTGGGTTCCCTTCTCGTAGTGAGAAGGTGGACCCTTTTCTTATTAAAAGGTAAAGTATAGACCAAGAGCACCATACTGACTGAAGGAGGAAGTAGAATGGAAGCGAAACTAGTAATTGATGCGCGTGCAATACTTGGCGAAGGTCCTTGTTGGGATGAGAAACGTCAACTTCTCTATTGGGTTGATATTGAAGGGAAAAAGGTCCATGCCTATAACCCGATGACAGCAGGTAATATCGAGATGAAACAAGAACAAATGGTAGGTACGATTGCCCCTAGAGAATCTGGAGGTTTGGTTCTCGCAATGTCTGGAGGCTTCTATGCTATGAACCTCTCAACTGAACAAGTGGACGCAATCACAGATCCAGAAAGTCATTTGCCTGAGAATCGCTTCAATGATGGGAAGTGCGATCCAGCGGGCAGGTTTTGGGCAGGAACGACGCATTTAGAAGGTTTAAAAGAAAGAGGTGCTCTCTATTGTCTCGATGAAAACCTTGAAGTGACAAAGAAGGTTGATCATGTGAGTACATCAAATGGCATTGCCTGGTCTCCAGACACGCGTTATATGTATTTCATTGATACCCCTACAAAAAAAGTTGTTCGCTATGATTATGATTTCTCGACAGGGGATATACAAAATCCAGTAGAGGTGATTACAATTCCTGACGGAGAAGGAATGCCAGATGGAATGACAAGTGATGAAGAAGGGAATTTGTGGATTGCCCATTGGGGTGGTTCAAAGGTAACGAGGTGGAATCCTGATAATGGAGAACGGTTGCTTGAAGTGAGTGTACCTGCTGTAAATGTAACGTCTTGTACGTTCGGTGGGAAGGAGCGCAATGAACTTTATATTACAACGGCTAGAACAAATACGAGTGAAGATGAACTGAAGAAGTTCCCTTATGCAGGAGGCGTTTTTCGAGTGAAAACGGATGTGAAGGGAAGCCGCACTTACGCCTTCAAAGGGTAAGACTTAACTCTTTTTTCTCGTAGCAAGTTCTTTTATACTATAGGAAAATAAAGGAATAGAGGGGAATGCTGAAATTGAATTATAGATCATTCATAATGGTGGCGCTATTCATCTTACTTCTAGCTAGTTGTTCGAGCCCCCCATCTGCGATCGATGCGTTTGATACATATGTTAAGGACTGGAATAAACAGGAGTTTAGTAGTATGTATGATCAATTATCTCCTGCTACACAGAAGTCGATTTCGAAAGAAGAATTTGTTGAGCGGTACAAAACCATTTATAAAGATGTAGAGGCACGGGATTTAAAGGTAACGTTCAAGAAACCTGAAGAAGAGCCTGAACCAAATGAAGAAGGAGAAGTGAGTTTTCCATTCTCTGTATCTATGCAGACGCTAGCTGGAGAAGTCGCTTTTGAAAACGAGGCAACGCTTGTGCTTACTGAAGAAGAGGATTCAGAAACTTACGGTGTGAACTGGAATCCCTCTTTTATTTTTAAGGAATTAAAAGAAGGAGAAGAAGTGAGCATTAATTCTGCCGTTCCAACTCGTGGTGAGATAACGGATCGAAATAGTGCAGACCTCGCAGTTAATGGGGCTGTCAACGAGATCGGTGTGGTTCCAGAGAAAATCGAATCAGATAAGGACAAGATCCTTTCAGAGTTAAGTGAAGTACTGAAAGTAAGTGTCGAGGATTTGGAAAAAGATTTGAACCAGAGCTGGGTACAGACGGATCCTACACAATTTGTTCCCATTAAAAGTGTGATGAAATCAGAGAAAGAGCTTGTAAAGGAAGCAAAGAATATTACAGGCGTGATGGTTAGTGAAAAGACCGAGCGGATTTACCCATTCGGTGAGAGCGCCGCACACTTAACCGGCTATATTCGCAATCTACAGAAAGAGGATTTAGAAGAATATGCTGCAAAAGGGTACTCAAGTTACGAGAAAATTGGTGTAGCTGGGCTAGAACAAGTATACGAAGAGAAGCTACATGGGGAAACTGGCTGGACAATTGCAATAAAAGGAAAAGATTCGGAATCAGATAAAGTGATTGCAAGTAAACCGAAAGTGGATGGCGAGAACATCCAGGTGACGATTGATTCGACCGTACAGGAGATGCTTTATAAACAACTTGACGGTGAACCTGGTACAGCTGTTGCTCTACATCCAACAACTGGTGAGACGCTTGCTTTAACAAGTTCTCCCTCATATAACCCAAACGATTTCACTCTTGGATTTGATGAAGGAGAATATGCAGCGCTTGCGGATGATAAGAATCAACCCTTCTCTGCGAAATTTAATAAAACCTATTCACCGGGCTCTACAGTTAAACCATTAACTGCTGCGATTGCCTTGCAAGATGGAGATGTTGATCCGAAAGCGACAGAGAAAATTGATGGGTTAGAATGGCAGAAGGACTCTAGCTGGGGGGGGTATCATGTGACACGAGTGAAACCAGCTGACCCTGAAGTGACTCTTGAAGAAGCCCTCATTCACTCAGATAACATCTATTTTGCTAGGAAAGCACTTGATCTTGGAGCTGAAAAATTTGAAAAAGGCCTCGAGTCATTCTTAATTGGTCAAGACGTTGACTTCCCGTTCCCTACGGAGAACTCTTCTGTTTCGAACAAAGAGTTAGGTAGCGGCATTCTATTAGCAGACTCCGGCTATGGGCAGGGACAACTACAGGTCTCGCCTTATCACCTCGCAATGACATATACAACGTTTGCTAATGAAGGGAAGATGATTAAACCAACGCTCAAAATGGATGAAGATTCTCCTCAAACAGTGGAGGTAGTTTCTCCTGAGGTTGCATCAGTTGTGAATGATGCACTTTCAAAAGTAGTTTCGAGTCCTGAAGGAACCGCACATGACCCGGTTGTGAAAGGAATCTCGATTGCAGGGAAAACTGGAACTGCTGAGTTAAAAGGAGCGGGTGAAGAAACCGGACAGGAAAACGGTTTGTTCGTCGCGTATAACACGGATCGTAAAGACTTACTCATCGCAATGATGGTTGAAAACGCATCAAGTCACGATATTACTGGTAAAGTGAAGAAGGTTTTCGCCGGGATGCAGCCTTAAGCGGGTGTGATGAGCTTTGTTGTGGTGGTTATTGATGTGAAAATCAGGTTTATTGTCCAAAATGCGGATATATTAGCCAAAAATCAATTATATTGTCCAAAATCGGATTTTATTGTCTAAATCCCGAAAAAGGTCCCTACTCATTCGTATTGACGATGTAGGGACCTTTTTTTGTAATCGAAGAGGAATTCATTAGTCGAAAAAAGAAAGTAGTAAAGGATGGATAAAAAAGGATAAGAAAGGCGGATGTTTCATGAAGAATGACCATAGCCTTTGTTTAATAGGTGAAAAAGAAGGATTCACACCTGAAATTGGCAGGCTGATTTCGATGATGGATTATGTTAGACATACAACAGAAGAAGAGATTAAAGGATTAACGATTGAGCAGCTCGATTTCAGACTTGACGACAAAGGTAATTCGATTGGAATGCTGCTCCAGCATATGGCGGCCACTGAAAAAGCATTTCAAATTATGACATTCCAGGAGCGTGAAATGAATGATACGGAATGGAACGAACTTAGCGTAGGACTTCATCTTGACGAGAAGGCGAAGCGCGAGGTACATGGTCATGATCTAGATTATTATTGGAGTGAACTAAGTCTCGTTCGTGCTGAGACACGTGATGAATTTCGCAAAAAGGATGACGACTGGCTTGAAGGCGTTACCCCATTTGGATGGGATGAACGAGCAAACCATTATTTTAAATGGTTTCACGTAATGGAAGATGAAATTAGTCATCGAGGACAAATTCGATTAATTAAAAGAAGGTTAACTACATAAGAAATCATTCAGTCATCAATGGAAGAGAGAGGAACGGACCCATGTTTAAATACCAGGTTAATGAAGATCTTTATTTACGAATGTACACAGTAGACGATGCAGCTGCACTCTATCATTTAATTGATGAATCACGAGACCACTTGAAAGAGTGGCTAGCGTGGGTGGATTACAATACGGACGTTGAAGCGTCTAAAGAATGGATTCAGGGCATATTTAAGGGTTTGGTCGAAACAGGTGGTTATCCGAAAACGCTTGCGATCATTTATCAAGGTGAGCTAGTAGGAACGGTTGGGTTTAACGAAGTGAATCGCACACATAAGTATGCATCGATCGGTTACTGGCTCAGTGCAAAGTATCAAAAAAAGGGAATCATAACAGAGGCTTGTCGGGCTATTGTTACGTATGGTTTTAATGACATTGGACTCAATCGAATAGAAATTCGCGCTGCATTTGGTAACAAAAAGAGCCGTGCGATCCCTGAGCGTTTAGGTTTTCATGAAGAAGGAATACTGCGTCAAATGGAGCTAGTAAATGATGAGTTCTATGATCATGTTGTATACAGTATGCTTGCTGAGGACTGGAAAAGGAAGCACGATGTTTGAAGGAGAAGCACTTCAATTTGACTATTATGTTGAGCGTATAGGAAAAGGAGATCCGCTTATTTTTCTACCTGCGGGAGGATTCCCCGGTAATGAAGGGATGAATATCGCACACTACTTGCAAGAAGACTATGAAACTCACATGCTTGATCTACCTGGTATGGGAAGAGGATCCGGACTAGATAATCGAGTGTCAGCGCTAGATATGGCGAATTGGTTGAGGGATTATTTAGATGCAAGAAAGATTAACCGAGCAGTAATCGTTGGACATTCCCTTGGTGGTGCAGTTTCTCTCAGCTTTGCAACACATTATCCGGATAAAGTAATGAAGTTAGTCCTTCTCGATCAAGGACATAAACCCTTTCCAAGAATTCCTGTATCTGAATTCGGTCCGTTTGCATTTGCTTTTCCACTAATGAATGCAATGGCTCAAGCGATTGGCAAACCTTTTACTGAGAAGGTTGCGGGCTTTTTTAGCACAAGTAATTGTGAGCTTGAAGATAAGGTTGATGCGTTTTGTAAAGTAGTATCTATTGAGAAAACGGAGTATGTACGTACAGCAATAAGAAACCAAGTTATTATGTCAGGTAATTCTCTTAATCTAATGTTCGGATTATATAATTTGAATCAGACAAATTTATTGAAACAATTGAATGTACCAACCTATCTCGCCTATGCAATGTTTAAAGGAATTGATCAAAAGGAAGAGCGGAGAACTCGTAAGCATGTTCGAAAGTTAAAGAAAAGAAAGCTTCCAATCACGTTCCGGTCTGTTGAGAGCGGTCACTACGTGCACTGGAGCGATACACTCCTTTTACGAGATATTAAAACCTTCTTACAACTATAAAAAACCTGCAGAAGATTTAACTTCTCTGCAGGTATTATTTCATATCAACTTGCCCCATTAGTGCTTGTAGTTCTTCGATCGTGCATTCGTATAGCTGTCTATCTTTTAATCTATAAACGCCACGGTCTAATAGACGTTGGATGAAAGATTGCTTCTGTTGGTTCATTCTGTCGATTGATTTTAGATTTGTCACTGTAAAATTCCTCCTGTTAGTTATATCCAGATAGTATGTTCCACCGTAATAGGGGAGTTAAACATCGTTGTGCATATTGGGTGAAAAAGGAATGTGCTGTTTCTTAGCGAAAGTTATTTTGGGGATGGGGGAGCATAGATGAGTAATCAAATACAAAAAGGTGCCGAAGCATTTTATATGGAGGGAAATGAGATTGGGGTGCTTGTTCTTCATGGGTTTACCGGGTCAACACAGAGCATGCGAGGGCTTGGTGAGGAATTGGCATCTGAAGGGTACACCGTATGTGGGCCGCGCTTGAAAGGCCACGGTACGCATTATGAAGACATGGAACAAAGTACTTACAAAGAATGGATTCAATCTGTAGAAGAAGGCTATCAATGGCTATATGAGCGATGTGAACAAATCTTTATCACAGGTCTTTCAATGGGGGGAACCTTGACGCTTTATTTAGCAGAGCAGCACCCTGAAGTGAAAGGGATTATGCCAATCAATGCTGCGATTAACTTGCCAGAGCTTGAACAAATGAGAGGAATGAAAGAACCGCGTTTTCTTGATGCAATTGGCTCAGATATTAAGGCAGAGGGTGTAGAGGAACTGGCTTACGAAAAAACGCCGATGAAATCAATCCAGGAAATCCTTCAGTTAATCGATTTTACTCAGAAAGAGCTCGGTTCAATTAAAATGCCAGCGTTACTTTTTAAATCACTAGAGGATCATGTTGTGCCACCAGAAAATACAGAGAGAATCTATGAAGAAATTTCATCTGAGGATAAAGAGATCATTGAACTGACTGATAGTTATCATGTGGCAACGCTTGATCATGATAAAGAAGAAATTGCTGAGAAGTGTAAAGCGTTTATAAAGAAATTAATTGGATAGCGGAGGAGAGAATGATGGAAATTAGACGACTGACTGCTGACGATGCTGAAGCCTATTATGAGCTAAGGTTAGAAGCATTAAAGAAGAATCCCGAAGCTTATGCGGCAAGCTACGAAGAAGCGATACAGAAGGACCACCCTATTGAGCAAACAGCTAGAAACATAAAGTCTAGTTACACGTTTGGTGCTTTTGTCAATAACACTATTGTAGGAGTTGTTACATTGGTAAGAGGTAGTGGAATGAAAATCCGACATAAAGCAGATCTTTTCGCTGTTTATGTGACGCCAGATCAACGAGGTAAAGGGGTCGGACGTGATCTACTTTCTCATGTGCTAGATTATGCGAAAAGCATGGATGGCTTGTTGAAGTTAAGTGTGTCTGTTGTAACGACCAACGAACGAGCAAAGTCGTTGTACAAAAGCTTCGGGTTCAAGACAATCCTGATCGAAGAGAAATCATTATATGTTAAAGGGACATTTCTTGATGAAGAGCATATGGTGCAATTTCTTTAATAAAGCAGACGTCATGACGTCTGCTTTATTGTGAATTCTTCGTTATAGAGGGCAACACGATAAGGAAATAGCTCGGCTGTCATGATCCCACCACGAACGGCGGGATCATTTCTCATGAGCTTTTGGGCTTCGTGTTCTGACGAAACCTGAATGACAACGATTCCAAAAGAAGACGGATCCTCATTCGTTGTTCTGCCCGCCATAATTAGGGTGTTGTTCTTTAACAGCTGCTGAAGTGAATGGAAATGCTCTGCTACAATGCTGTTTTCTTTCTCGGTCCAATTGCTTTCTTCCAAAAGCGCTGGTATTAATGATAGTTTATAAAGAAATTGTTTCATGAAAAACCTCCAGAATATAGGGGATATTACCTTTTTCTTGTTAACGCTTTGAATTCCTGCAATAAGTCGCTATTCCTCTAATGGGAAGCGGCTTTTTTGTTTTTCATGATAAAGATAAGCAAAAAAGTGCAAGAATTCCTCGTTTTTTTACCGTTGAAACGCTTACACATAGCGGTATAGAATGAAACACAGACATAAAAACGCATACATAGCATTGTACGCAACTTTGATTCCGCTTACATAAAGGAGTGGCAGCGATGAATATATTTACAATCGGATCATTTTTATTCTTTACAGGTATGGTTGCATTAATCTCCTATCTGTTTACGAGAAAAGAAAATTTAGAAACACAGGACGGTTATTTTCTTGGAGGAAGAAGTCTAGGTGCATGGGTCATTGCTGGCTCGCTGATGTTGACCAATTTATCAACAGAGCAGTTGGTTGGATTAAATGCTCAAGGGTATTCTGACACAATCGCTGTTATGGGCTGGGAAGTTGGTTCAGCCATTTCGTTAGTGATTGTCGCTTTCTTCTTGCTTCCCCGTTATCTTAAGGGTGGGATTACCACGATTCCTGATTTTCTAGAAGAGCGGTATGATTTTGGAACGAAGCAAATTGTTACTATTCTATTTCTTTTTGGGTACGTTTTCAACTTGCTTCCTCCGATACTGTATTCTGGTGCGGTTGCTCTGAATGGACTGTTCGATATCCCCGAAATGCTAGGGTTAGGTCGAATTGCTAGTTTGTATGTTACGGTGTTTGCAATTGGAATTATTGGAGCAATTTATGCGATTTTCGGTGGACTGAAAGCGGTAGCCGTATCCGATACGATCAATGGTATTGGCTTGCTTATTGGTGGATTAATGATTCCGATTATCGGATTGTATGTTCTTGGTGATGGATCAATCTTAGGTGGATTTAATACGATCGTAGAAAACTCTCCTGAGAAGCTAAATTCGGTTGGAGATGAGAATAGCCCTGTGCCTTTTGGTACCATGTTCACAGGAATGCTTCTCGTTAACTTATTCTACTGGGGAACTGCGCAGCATATTATGCAGCGTGCCATTGCAGCTAAGAACTTAAAGGAAGGACAGAAGGGCGTACTGATTGCAGCGTTCTTGAAGTTGCTTGGACCAGTCTTTCTTATTCTGCCTGGGATTATCGCTTATAACATGTTTGGACCGGGTCTTGAGCCAACAGATGCGTACCCAAGACTCGTGACGGAAGTATTGCCGAAACCTCTTGTTGGGTTTTTCGCAGCAGTTCTGTTTGGGGCGATTCTTTCATCCTTTAACTCAGCGCTCAATTCATCTGTTACGTTGATTGCACTAAACATCTATAAGCCATATTTTAATCCGAAAGCACCTGATCGGGTTGTTGTTCGAAAAGGGAAGTTTGTAGGGATTATTCTTGCTCTATTCGCAATGTGTATCGCACCACTGATCGATATGGTACCTCAAGGCTTCTTTCAATACTTGCAAATTGTAAATGGATTTTATAACGTTCCAATCTTTACAATTCTAATTGTTGGTTACTTAACAAAACGAGTTCCTTCCATTGCAGCGAAAATTGCGCTGTTTGTGTTTATCTCAACTTACGCTATGACACAGCTCGTTTGGGATACGGGAATACACTTCTTACACATACTAGGAATCTTGTTTGTGGTATGTACGATTCTAATGTTAGTGATTGGTAGAATTGCGCCCCGTGATAAAGATTTTGTACTTGAACAAAATGCGAAGGTGGATATGTCACCATGGAAGCTCCTTTACCCAGTTGGAATAGCAGCTTCAGTAGCAATGATTGTTATTTATATCTTACTTTCACCAATTGGAATCATTTCGTAATGTCCCCTTGTACGTCCATTTGATATAATAGGAGCAATGTCAAATGGAATGAAGGAATGATGTGTGATGAGTAAGGCGAGTGAGCCAATCGAATCGCTATATCATAGCGTATACGAATCATTAGAAAAGCTACAGTCTAAAGTTAATGATCTAGACGAAAAGCTTGATCCAAAAGATCCAGCTGATATAGAGAAGCTTGAACGAACGCAGTTTGCACTTCAGCTTTCAAAAGACGTATTAGAGAACTTTGTAGCATCTGGGAAAAGCATGACAATCAATTATGATAAGCGCACAATTACAATTGAGGTTTCCAAATGAAACAGGACCGCGAAAGCGGTCCTGTTTTGTTGTTCATAATGGGCTAGGTTGTATGGAGTGAAAGGTTTGTGCTTGATCGATATTTACCAGGTGACGTGCCGGTTACCTTTTTGAAAACTTTGTTAAAATAATTTGCATTTTTATACCCAATCAGGGCTGCAATGTCTTCTGAGGAATATTTGGTATTCAACAAGAGCTCTTTAGCCTTCTTAATGCGAATATCCGTTAAGTATTGAATTGGCGTCTGATTGGTATATTGCTTAAATTGCCTAGTGAAATGGTAGCGAGACATGCCGGATGAAGCCGCCATTTCATCAGGTCCAATTTCTTCTCCATAATGGTTCATTGCAAACATAGACGCTTCTACAATAGCTTCGGGCCACTGCGAAAGTCTCTTCTCAAGATTTGAACAGTAATTGAAGAGCTTCATCGTAAACTGATACGCATAACCTGATGCCTGGTGAGCGTTTGCTATTTGCTGTGATGCGGCCATTTCAATTAAATTTAATACGTAAAGAACAGGCTCAGAATCGGGCTGGAAGTGAATAATATGTCCCATTTCCTCTTGAATATCATTCCAGTATTTCTTCACCACATCTCCGTATAAGGTGATGTATATGAACTCCCAGCGTTCGCTATCATCTGGGAGATAGTAGCGGTAATCTCCTGGTATATTAACGATGAACCCCTGGCCTGGCGTGAGCTCATGCGTAAGACCGTCGATTTCAATACAACCTTTTCCCGAAATGGTGTATTGAAAAATATACTTTCCGGTGTCTCTACGATTTGTTCCATCCCAATCATAGAGAGAAGAAGTTTGCTCATCCCAACCGAGCGACCAAATTTGAGCAATGTTTTGAAGCATTGGATCTGAGAAACGATAGCCATATGCTCCGTATAATGTTGGCTTTTCTCCCATAGTAAATCTCCTTCGTAAGCAAAATAGTGCAATTGATTAAAAAAGAAAAAGGACGAATATTACTTTCTTTTTACTAGTTTAGCTGATGTGAAGACTTATGTCTAAGCAAGAAAAGGCAAAAATGCTATTTTTATTTACCATTGAATGAGGTGAATCGATTTTCTAAACTAAAGGTGGACAAGAAATCAAAGAAATGGAAACGTTTTCGATTGAGATTCGGAGGTTATAACTATGCCAGTAATGATTAATGATGATCGTCTGCAGTTCCACCTGCATGGTCGGAATGTAAGCTATATTTTTCATGTTATGGAAAACGGACAACTCGGACAGCTTTATTTCGGAAAAAAGCTACGCGATCGAGCTGACTTTAGCCACTTATCGAAGAAAGAGGCACGTGTCGCATCCTCTTATATAGAAGACGACCCATCTTTTTCGCTCGATTTAATTAAGCAGGAATACCCTGGCTACGGAACCTCAGATTATCGAGAGCCTGCGTTTCAAATTGAACAGCCAGATGGAAGTAGGATTTCGAATTTCACCTATCAATCGTATGAATTAATGAACGGAAAGCCGGAACTTCCAGGGCTTCCTGCAACTTACGTAGAGAATGAAGATGAGGCAGAGACACTTGTGGTTTATTTAGAAGATGCATATGCGAAATTATCATTAGCGCTTATGTATACGGTCTATCACAATCGTGATGTGATTGTTCGTTCCGCTTATTTTAAGAATAATGGGGATTCAACTCATGAGATCAAGCGAGCGCATAGTGCATCAGTCGATTTACCTGATGCTGATTATGAAATGCTCCAGCTATCTGGTTCGTGGTCACGTGAGAGGCATGTTCATGAGAGACGCCTTACGCCTGGAGTGCAAAGTATCCAGAGTACTCGAGGGACGAGTAGCAGTCAGCACAATCCGTTTCTTGCCCTGAAGAGACCGATGACAACAGAACATACAGGAGAAGTTTATGGATTTAGTCTCGTTTATAGCGGAAACTTCTCTGCGCAAGTAGAAGTGGATCACTATCATACTTCACGAATAACAATGGGAATTAACCCTTTTGATTTCTCATGGAAACTAAACGGGGGAGAGCACTTCCAAACACCTGAAGTTGTGATGGCGTATTCAGCTAATGGATTAAATGAATTAAGCAGAACCTATCATGAGCTTTATCGAAGTCGCTTAGCACGAGGCGTGTGGCGAGATGCTGAACGTCCTGTACTAATCAATAACTGGGAAGCTACGTATTTTGATTTCGATGAAGAAAAACTGTTGAACATAGCTGAGAAAGCAAAGGAAACAGGGATAGAGCTATTTGTTCTTGATGATGGATGGTTTGGAAAGCGAAATAATGATAGAACGTCCTTAGGTGATTGGTTCGTTGATTCTGCAAAGCTTCCTAACGGATTGCCAACTCTTGTTCGTAAAATCAATGATCTTGAGATGATGTTTGGGCTCTGGTTCGAACCAGAGATGATTTCGAAAGAAAGTGAGTTATATCGAAAACATCCAGAATGGGTGATTCAAGTGCCAGGACGAAGCCACTCTGTTGGACGACATCAGCTTGTTCTTGATTTCACTAATCCTGAAGTTGTGGATTATATATATGATCGAATGGCAGAGCTCCTAAAGGAATCGAACATTGAGTATGTGAAATGGGATATGAATCGGTATATGACAGAAGTTGGTTCGCTTCAATTGCATTCAAATCAGCAGGCTGAAGTGCCACACCGCTACATCCTTGGTGTTTACGACTTATATGAACGTCTGATTACAGCGTTTCCACATGTTCTATTTGAATCGTGTGCAAGTGGAGGTGCTCGATTTGATCCAGGGATGCTTTACTATGCTCCTCAAGGTTGGACAAGCGATGACACAGATGCGATTGAGCGACTAAGCATACAATACGGAACGTCGATGGTGTATCCGTTAAGCAGTATGGGAGCGCACGTCTCGGCAGTACCAAACCATCAAGTGAAGCGAGTTACAACTCTTGATACACGAGCAAATGTTGCTTATTTTGGTGCATTTGGATATGAGCTAGACGTAACAAAAATGAGTGATGATGAACTAGGCCAGATGAAAAATCAGATTAATTGGTACAAACAGTATCGCTCATTGCTTCAGTATGGAACATTCTATAGACTGCTCAGTCCTTTTCAAAATGGAGGGAATGAGACAAGCTGGATGGTTGTGTCAGAAGATCAAAAGAACGCGATTGTCGGCTATTATCAGGTTCTAGCTGAGCCTAATCCAGGATTCAAACGACTTCTCTTACATGGACTTAATCCAGAGCAGGAGTACTGTGTGAGCGGTTATGAGGGAACTTATTTTGGCGATGAACTAATGAGTGCTGGTCTTCAATTGTCGAGTGGTTACGATGGATCACAAACTGGTGGATTAGAAGAATCAGGAGACTATTCTTCACAAGTATTTGTTCTAACAGAATCAGGTCAACTTACAGATAGAGGTGAAAAGTCATGAGAGAGCTTGAACAGACATATAGCGAACAATTCGGTTCAGATGGGAAGGCGACTTTCTTCGCACCGGGACGAGTTAATTTAATAGGAGAGCATACAGATTATAATGGCGGACATGTTTTTCCATGCGCATTAAGTGTTGGCACATATGCTGTTGCAAGAAAGAGGGAAGATGATGTGGTGCGGTTCTATTCAATGAATTTTCCAGAACAAGGCGTCATTGAGTCTTCTATTTCTAGCCTAGCGTATGTGGAGCAGCATGATTGGGCGAACTATCCGAAAGGTGTAATCGCAATGTTCCAACAAGCGGGTTACAACATCCCATCTGGCCTTGATGTCGCGTTCTATGGAAATATTCCGAACGGGGCAGGGCTATCTTCTTCAGCTTCGATCGAACTTGTAATGTCAGTTGTGTTAAAAGATCTCTTTGAACTCTCTATTGATATGGTTGAAATGGTTCAGCTTTCACAGAGAGCAGAGAATGAATTCGTTGGAGTAAACTGTGGCATCATGGATCAGTTCGCAATTGGAATGGGGAAGCGAGATCATGCACTTCTCCTTAATTGTGACACATTAGAATACAAGGAAACGCCGATTAAGTTAGCACATCAGTCCTTGATTATTGCAAATACAAATAAGCGACGTGGACTTGCGGATTCGAAATACAATGAGCGTAGAAATCAGTGTGAAGAAGCACTTATCGCATTACAGAAGAAACTCTCAATTGCATCACTCGGTGATTTGACGGAAAAAGAGTTTGAGGAGAATAAGCAGTTGATTCAGGACCCTCTGGCACTAAAGCGGGCTCGCCACGCTGTGTATGAGAATCGACGAACGATGAAAGCTGTTAACTATTTAAATGAAGGGGATATTGAAGCTTTCGGAAGACTAATGAATGAATCACATGTTTCATTAAGAGATGATTATGAAGTAACTGGACAAGAATTAGATGCAATGGTTGAAGCCGCATGGGAAGAAGGCGCCATCGGATCAAGGATGACAGGGGCTGGTTTTGGAGGATGTATAATCAGTATCGTGGATAATGAGAAAGTGGATAGATTTATCAAAAACGTGGGTGAAATATACAGAAACCAAACCAATCTTGAGGCGTCGTTTTATGTGGTAGAGATCGGTAATGGCGCAAGAAAATTGGGATGTTGATTATATTCGTAACGCGATGTATCATTTTTTTAATTAAAATGAAAAAGTCTTACCACCCCACAAGAGGAGCGACTTAATCGCGATGAAGCTGGACAAAAAGCATTTGGAAGGTTTCTTCACCAATTGTGGTAATTAGAAAGACTGCTATACAAACGTGTAGCGGTTTTTTTAGTGGCTTTTTCTAAAGCCTCTTTTCTGAAGGCTCTTTTCTAAAAGATTGTTGCTTTTGAAAGAATTTTTATTTTGAAAACCACACTTAGCTAATTGGAGCGGAAGGATCCTCGACTCCTGCGGGACAAGCGGGACAGGTGAGACCCCGCAGGAGCGTTAGCGACGAGGAGGCTCACCGCCCGCCCCGCGGAAAGCGAGGATCCTGGAGCGGAAATTAACCCACGCTAATAGCAACAATGTTTATGAAAACAGACCTTTTATCTAGCGTTCGCCATGCTTGTTCCGACCATACTTGGTGCAGGTCCATAGTTTTGTATATAATGAAACCTGAACTAATGAAGAGGGAAAGGAGGACGATTATGGATGAATTGCTGTATTTAGGTGTTTTTCTACTCTATACGATAGCGATCTTAATTCTTGGAAAACACGGATTTGATAAAACAGATGAGTTAAAAGGATACTTTCTTGCTGACCGAAACCTCTCGTTATTTCCTGGTATCGCCTCTTTTTGCGCAACGTGGTTTAGTGCTGCATCACTCCTTGGTTTACCAGGGTTAATCTACGCAGGAGGGGTGTCTGTTATTTGGACAACCGCTATTGCGTGGTTACTAGGGATTGTTGGTCTATTCTTTCTATCATCCAAACTATATACATATAACGTCGTTACCGTTCCCGAGTTTTTCCTAATTCGGTATGACTCGAAGCTACTTCAAGTGTGGATCGGCATTGTTCTTAGCGTAAGCTATCTTTTATATGTGGTCATTCAAATTCGTGGCTTCGGAATTGTTGTAAGCGAAATGTTAGAAGTGCCCTATACGGTTAGTGTGTTTTTAATTTATATTTTTGTCCTATACACAACATTTGGCGGTCTGCATTCGGTTGCTAGAACAGATATTTTTCATTTCTGTTTAATTCTATTTGGAACCATTCTTGGGGCTATTTTGATTGTAAATGAAATCGGTGGGGTATCAGATGTTGTCTCAAGTATTGCTTCATTTGGGAATAGAGGGACTGATGCTTATTTATCACTATTACCTGAAGGTCGTTTGCCGTTCTGGACCTTGTTAAGTGCTTTCTTCTCACTAGGACTAGGTGTAGCTGCTAATCCTCAGTATGCTGTACGTATTCTATCCTCTCGTTCGAAGAGTATTGCTTTGAAGATGATTGTTCTCAGTGCGTTCTTCCTCGTCTTAATCTATTTCTCGATCTTTGTAATTGGTATCGGATCAAGAATAATAGATCCGGACCTTCAATTTAATAGTACCGATGAAATTTATCCATACATTATTACATACTTACTTGAAACACCCTGGAAGGGAATTTTGTTAATAAGCGTTGTAGCTGCTGCGATTTCCACGGCTAACTCTCAGCTTTTGATCATGGCAAGTAGCTTTGTTTATGACATTACAATTCCACTACGTAAGCAACAAGTAGCGGATCACAAAATCATTTCTTGGACCCGTTGGGTGATTTTCGCTTTTGCTACATTTTCACTTCTTATCGCTTTTACACCTCCAAAAGGAATTGTACAGTTTAGTGGTCATGTATGGGGAATCATTGCTGTTTCATTGTTTTTTCCTTTATATGGGGGATTATTTACAAAGGCGTCTAGAAATAATGCTCTTCTTTCTACATTCGGTGGAAGTGTTACATACTTGCTCGCATTTCTCCTTATACCTGGGGAAATACAGCCTGTTTATCATCCAGTGTTACCTTCCATAGCTGTGGCTGGATTTCTCTTCTTAATGAAAGGAGGTCGTCCATCCTAATGCGTCATTCCATAGAACGTAAAATATTATTCCCCTTTCTTATTATTGTTCTGGTGCCAAGCTTTATTATCGGAGCTGTATCAATGTGGTCGAGTTACCAATCTGAGAAACAGCTAAAACAAGCAACGGCAAGTGAGCACCTTAAAAGCTTGGATCGGTATGCTGAGAATTTAGCTAGCCGAGTGCAAAACGGTACCATGAGTGAAGGAGATGCAAAAGCACTCATCAAGATGATGATTTATGAAACGAAAGGTTTATATGTAGAGGATGAGGAGGGGGAGCTTACTTCAAATGGCCAGGTTATAAGTTCTAGTGAACTGGATTGGTACAATGGTGAGGTTGAAAATAGCTGGTTTATTGAACGTAAAGTACTGACGGAACAGCTGGAGGACTGGAATTGGATGCTCTATTCTCCTATTGAGTTCTCTTTTTATTCTGGATCCCTTCCTGATATTCAGAAATATACGCTACTAATTAGTATTTTCACTGGTATCATTGCTGTTCAGTTCACGATCATTCTCTCTTATAATCTTTCAAAGCCAATTAAGAATCTAGCTGCTTTTTGTAGGCAGATTGCTCTAGGAGGTCAGGTTAAGGATCTTGACATAAAAGAAACGCGTAAAGATGAAATTGGCGTCCTATCAACCTCTTTAAAAGAAATGGTGCAAACACTTGATGAACGGAATATCCAAATTGAGAAAATCAAACAGCTTAATGAAACAATTCTAAATAGCGTGCATGTTGGCATGGTACTTATTACTGAAGGATTTGAATTCGTTTATAATGAAGCAGCTCATAAGATGATGAGTCAAGACTCGATTCTAAAAAGACGTGTAAAAGATTTCACGATTCATGAAACGAGCAAGAGAGAAGAAGTAATATGGGATCATAAGTTAAATGAAGAGAAAGTCTATTATGCGGTAAACTATATGGTAATAGGAGGATCTGGAAAGCGATCCATTATGACGTTCGAAGATATTACGCACCGTAGGAAACTGGAGCTACGTGTTGAGCGCATGTCTCGATTAGCTTCATTAGGCGAGATGGCTTCAGGTATAGCTCATGAAATACGCAATCCACTCGCGGGGATTAAAGCGACAACTGAACTACTCATTCGAAGGTTGAATTTAAGTAATGACCAGTTAACCTTAACGGAGAATATGCTGCTTGATATTGATCGATTAAATAAGATCATAACGAATACTCTTCAATTCTCTAGTCCAATGAATTCTAATCCAGCAGTCGTTAAAGTAGATGATACCGTTCGATCACTTGTGATAGTTATGGATAGAATGGCGA
Organism: Bacillus sp. NTK071; assembly: GCF_017303315.1. Classification (GTDB taxonomy): domain Bacteria; phylum Bacillota; class Bacilli; order Bacillales; family Guptibacillaceae; genus Guptibacillus. Next base: position 9,904 of record NZ_JAFKOI010000007.1, on the reverse strand, counting down.
ACGAGAAAAATGTTCGATTGCATCAGATTGAAAGCAATTATGAAGTAATGGTAGATCGTGATCATCTGCGTCAAATTCTCCTGAATTTAATGATAAACGGAATGAACGCGATGCCTGAAGGTGGAGATCTAACCATCGAGTGTCAAAAATCGGGGAATGATCGAACGATTACCGTATCAGACACCGGGATTGGTATGAGCGATGCTGTAATGGAGAAAATATTTGATCCATTCTATACAACTCGTGCTGAAGGTACTGGTCTTGGACTATCCATTGTTCACCAACTTGTCGTTCAGAATAACGGAGAAATTGATGTTAGAAGTACAGCAGGTAAAGGAACAACGTTCTTTATTACATTTCCATCAAGAAAGGAGGAGGAGTAAATGGCTGTAAGAGTAGGAATTGTTGATGATGAAACAACGTTACGTCTAACACTCCAAATGTTCTTAGAAGATGAAGGATACGACGTGCGGACGGGAGCTACACTTGAAGAAGGCTGGAAGTTAGTCGATGAATTCAGTCCACAGGTCCTCTTGTTAGATATTCGATTGCCAGACGGAAACGGTCTTGATTCGCTTCACGAATTGAAAGAACGGTATCCAGAAATGGCCGTCATGATGTTAACCGCCTTTGGTGATGCGAAAACGGCTGTAAGGGCGATTAAAGAAGGCGCGTTTGATTATTTAACAAAACCATTTGAGCTAGAAGAACTGAAAATTACACTTGAGAAGTGGATCAAGCAGCATCATCTTGAGAAAGAAGTTGAACGGTATAGAGAAGAAGAACGGCGGACAAAACTTGTTCAAATGATTGGTGAAAGCGTACAAATGAATGAATTAAAAGCGAAGATTTCACTCATAGCTGAAAGCAATGATACGACCGTCCTTGTTAGAGGCGAAACTGGGACAGGAAAAGAGCTTGTTGCAAGAAGTGTTCATCAACAAAGTAAACGGGCTGATGGACCGTTTGTAGCAGTAAACTGTGCAAGTATACCCTCAGACTTAATAGAGATTGAATTATTCGGTCGAGAGAAAAATGGAGTAACCGATCATTCGGATCCCAAGGTAGGCTTGATGGAGTGGGCAGATGGCGGCACGCTCTTTCTTGATGAAATTGGCGATCTATCGCTGGATATTCAAGTAAAGCTTCTGCGCTTTTTGGAAGATAAAAAGATTAAGCGCATTGGAAGTGTCCACGATATTGAAATGGATGTTCGTGTAATCGCTGCTACGAATCGTTCGCTTGAAGAAATGATTGAGGAGAAGGAATTTCGGTCAGATCTTTATTACCGGTTGAATGTTGTTCCGATTAGATTGTCTCCATTGCGCGAAAGAGATCGCGATATCGTGATGCTGACGGAACATTTCCTTGATGAATTCTGTCAGCAGATGCGGAAAGAAACACCAATACTAAGAGCTGACGCGAAAAAGCGGTTATTAAATTACGGTTGGCCGGGAAACGTAAGAGAGCTGAAGAATACAATTGAACGAATTGCCATATTGCATCAGGAAAGTGAGTTAGCTGCTCATCACTTTGACTTTCTTAATCCTGTGGAGGGCAATGTTGAAGGGTCGAAGTCGATTGATGATGTTGTCTTTGACGAATCATTTTCTCTAGAAGATCATATCGAATCAATCGAAAAGAAGTATATTGAAAAAGCGATTCAAGAGTCAAAGTGGAACATCACACAGGCAGGGAAGCTGCTAGGAATTAGTCGGTATGCGTTACAACGCAGAATTGAAAAATATAATATAACGTGAGCGAAATCGCCCGATATGGGCGGTTTTTTTGTGCGGAATCTTGTATTATTTTCTGAAAATTACGTGATATCGTAGAGGTAAGAGATAGTTTGCATCGTTTCAGCTATAAGTTAAATGATAGTCATAAGGGGGTATTTGATGGGAATTGAAAATAAAAAACCAATTGAACCATTAGAGAACGGTCCAACGAAAAGTAAATGGGGTGTCATACTTGGCGCTGCATTCTTAATGGGATCATCTGCAATTGGTCCAGGATTTCTAACACAAACAGCTGTCTTTACAGAGCAGCTACTCGCAAGCTTTGGGTTTGTTATCTTAATGTCCATTATCCTGGACATTGGTGTACAAGCGAATATCTGGAGGATTATTGCGGTATCGAAAAAAAGAGGACAAGATATAGCGAACATGGTCGTACCTGGGCTTGGGTACTTCTTAGCATTTGCAGTAGCGCTCGGTGGTCTTGCCTTTAATATCGGTAACGTTGGTGGTGCTGGACTTGGTATGAACGTTTTGTTCGGCATTGATCCAAGAATTGGGGCAGCAATTACAGGCGTTATTACAATCGGAATTTTCCTATCGAAAGAAGCAGGCGTTGCGATGGATAAAATCGCTCGCATTCTTGGTGGGTTAATGATTCTACTCACACTTTATGTAGCATTCCAAAGTAATCCGCCAGTGGGTGACGCAATTGTTCATACATTCGCACCGGATAAAATCGATGTATTTGCCATTATTACGTTAGTTGGTGGTACAGTTGGCGGTTATATTACGTTTGCTGGAGGGCATCGATTGCTAGATGCTGGTATTTCAGGAAAAGAGAACCTTCATCAAGTAACAAAAAGCTCGGTATCAGGTATTTTAATTGCTTCTATTATGCGTGTCTTTCTATTTCTAGCAGTACTAGGTGTTGTGGCGACAGGATTCAAATTGGACCCGTCTAACCCACCTGCATCAGTTTTCCAACAGGCAGCAGGCGCAATTGGATATAAGATGTTTGGGATTGTGTTATGGGCAGCAGGAATAACATCAGTCGTTGGGGCAGCTTATACATCTGTATCTTTTCTACGTACATTATCGAAAAAGGTGGATCGCCATCATTCAGGCGTTACGATCGGATTTATCTTGGTATCGACAATTATCTTTGCCTTTATCGGTAAGCCAGTGCTATTACTGATTCTTGCAGGAGCGTTCAATGGATTAATTTTGCCGGTTGCGTTAGGAACACTCTTAATCGCTGCTTACAAGAAGTCAATTGTAGGTGACTATAAGCATCCGATGTGGTTAACGATTTTCGGTGGATTTGTCTTTATAATCACAGCTTATTTAGCGATTGTGACCCTAATTGACAAAGTACCAATGCTCTTTTCTTAAGGCTCTATTATGAAAAAATTGTTGTTTTTAAATGATTTTTATATGGAGAACCACACTTCTTATAGCAACAAAGTATACAAAAAGCATTTCTTAAAGGTTAGGAGGAACATCTGTGAAACTTGATTATCATCCACTCGGAGATACAGGTATTCAACTTGTATTCGGATCCGAGATTTCAGAAGAAACAAATCAGAAGATAAGAATGTTTGCTGAAGATCTAAATAACCATCCTATTGACGGTGTTGTGGAATGGGTTCCAGCTTATACAACATTAACGATTTATTATCTCCCAAACAAAATATCGTACGGAGTATTACAAGAAAAGCTCGAAGCGATGAGTGAACAACAACATGGAAGAGAAGCAGCGTCTGCTTCTCTTGTTTATATCATCCCAACTTATTATGGAGAAGAAGGCTCAGATCTATCTTTTGTGGCCGAACACAACAGTATGAGTGAGGAAGATGTGATTAACGTTCATGCTAATAAGGACTATCTTATCTACATGATGGGCTTTGTTCCTGGATTCCCTTATTTAGGAGGAATGCCAGAGGAGATTGCAACTCCAAGACGCGTTGATCCCCGTGCGGAGATTCATCCTGGATCAGTTGGAATTGCAGGTTCTCAAACAGGTATATATCCACTCGAATCTCCAGGTGGTTGGCAAATCATTGGTCGAACGCCAGTTAAACTATATGATCCATCAAGTGAAGAACCAATTCTATTGGAGTCAGGCCATTATTTACGATTTGTGTCGATTAACAAAGAGGAATATAAGGAAATTGAAGAAGCAATCAAACGTGGTGAATACGTTGTTCAAACAGAGGAGAAAAAGGTGGGATAAAAATGAAGTCAGTTGATTTAAATAGTGATTTAGGAGAGAGCTTTGGCGCGTATACGATCGGAAACGATGAGAATGTACTTGAGTTTATTTCATCTGCTAATATCGCTTGCGGGTATCACGCAGGCGACCACAATGTCATGATGAAAACAGTGAAGTTAGCACATTCCCTTGGAGTAGGAATTGGTGCACATCCAGGATTTCCTGATCTCGGTGGCTTTGGGCGTCGTGATATGAACCTCTCTGCTGATGAGGTATTTAATCTAGTTGCTTATCAAGTTGGAGCGATTCAGGGTATCGCGAATGTTCACCAAGCACGTGTGCAACATGTAAAGCCACACGGTGCGCTTTACAATCGAGCAGCAAAAGACGCTACAATTGCAAACGCGATTGCAAGCGCTATCTATTCTGTGGATTCAGAACTTGTGTTATATGGGTTAGCTGGAAGTGAACTCGTTCGTGAAGGGAAAGAAGTCGGTTTATCCGTTGCAGAGGAAGTATTCGCAGACCGTACATATCAGCCCGATGGTACGTTAACGCCTAGATTAGAACCGAATGCGATGATACATGATGCTGATACTGCAGTTGAACGGGTCATTCGAATGGTGAACGAACAGAAAGTAACGGCTGTAGATGGACAGGATATCTCAATTCAGGCTGATACCATTTGTGTTCATGGGGACGAACCTGAAGCCCTTCGATTTGTGCAGCAGTTGAAGAACCGCTTAGAAGAAGAAGGAATTCGAATTCAATCTGTTGGAGTGAATGCCAATGTCTAATGCCATCTTCAAAGTCACTAAACCAGGACTTTTAACGACGATACAAGATCATGGTCGAGTCGGATACCAGCAGTATGGCATTGTTGTTTCAGGTGCAATGGATTCTTTCGCCATGAACATTGCTAATTTTCTAGTCGGAAATCAGAGGGATGAAGCGGTTCTCGAAGTGACGGTGATGGGGCCAAAACTAGCAATAATAGGAAATGCTGTTATCGCGATTTGTGGAGGCAATCTCTCTCCAAAAGTGAACGGTGAGAAAGTGCAGATGTGGAAAAGCTTTGAAGTGAACGAAGGAGATACCCTTGAATTCGGACAGCCACTTGAAGGCGCTCGCGCTTACATTAGCCTCGCAGGAGGATTCGATCTTCCATTTGTGATGGGAAGTAAATCTACCTATTTAAAAGCTGGTATAGGTGGATTAGAAGGACGTGCCCTTGAAAAAGGTGATGTTCTCTATGGTACAGGGACAATAAGCGGAAAGAGTGGACGAGCGTTACATCGAGATGAGGTTCCAACCTATTCGAAAGAAATGGAGATTCGTGTTGTGATGGGCCCTCATCATCATGCTTTCTCTGAAGAAGCCGTTCAGACGTTTCTATCATCAACTTATGAAGTAACACCTAAATCAGATCGAATGGGCTTTCGCGTAGAAGGACCAAAATTAGCACACGAAACGTCAGCTGATATTATTTCAGAAGCGATTCCGCTTGGTGGGATACAAGTTCCGGCAAATGGACAGCCGATTATTCTAATGGCTGATCGCCAGACGACGGGGGGATATACGAGAATCGCAACCGTTATTTCAGGAGACATTCCGTATCTTTCACAAGCGATGCCTGGTTGCAAAATTCGCTTCCGTGAAGTATCTGTGGAAGAAGCTCAAGAAATATATGAAAACAACGATCGATTGATTCGCACATTAGAGAAGGTTTCTAATCTTCGTTAGTAAAGGGGAATGTGAAGTGTTAAATTCAAAAGAAATTATTGAAATTATTACATATGTGAACGGATCTACAGTAGATGAAGTGCATTACGAGCATGAGAGTTTCGTAGTAAAAGTGAAAAACCAGAACCCTAATGGCGAGAGTAATAACCAAGACTCATCAACTGAACAGGTTCCAAACATTGTGAAGGAGAGAGGGCAGGAGGACATTGCGTCTGAGCCTGTGAAAACAACACTAGAGGAAGAAAGTAAGACGCATACGGTTACTTCACCAATGGTTGGTATGTTCTATGCATCACCATCTCCTGATGACGCTGTATTCGTAAATGTTGGTGATTATGTGAGCGAAGATACTGTTGTATGTGTTCTCGAAGCGATGAAAATGTTTAATGACGTTCAGGCAGATGTGAACGGAGAAATCATAGATATACTCGTTCAAAATGGAGATCTTGTTGAATTCGGTCAACCGCTATTCAAAGTGAAAGCAGAATAGGAGAGGGTCATATGGGAATCAATAGAGTGTTAGTCGCTAATCGTGGAGAAATAGCTGTTCGCATTATTCGCGCGTGCCATGAACTAGAGCTAGAGGCGATTGCGATCTATTCAGAAGCCGATCGTGATGCTCTGCATGTGCAATTAGCGGATGAAAGCTATTGCGTTGGACCTACTTCTTCGAAAGACAGCTATTTATACGTTTCAAATATAATGACAATAGCAGTTAATGCTAGTGTAGATGCGATTCATCCAGGGTACGGATTTCTTGCGGAAAATGCAGACTTTGCCGAGGTATGTGAAGACTCACAGATTATCTTCATTGGTCCAAGTAAGCATGCGATTAAACGAATGGGGATTAAGGATATTGCACGAAAGACGATGCAAGAAGCAGGCGTCCCAATTGTTCCCGGATCCAGTGGTATTATCGATAGCAAAGAAGAGGCTGTTGAACTTGCAAATGAGATGGGTTACCCAGTCATTATTAAAGCAACTGCTGGTGGCGGTGGTAAAGGGATACGAGTCGTCAAAGAGGAGCAGGAATTAATCAAAGCCATTAATGTTACTCAGCAGGAAGCAGCGAAAGCATTTGGCAATGCGGGAGTGTACATTGAGAAATTCATTGAGGATTTCCGACATATTGAAATTCAAATTTTAGCAGATCGCCACGGAAATGTGGTTCATTTAGGTGAACGGGACTGCTCTATTCAAAGAAGGATGCAAAAATTAGTTGAAGAGACTCCATCACCCGCGCTTAATGAATCTGTTCGCTTAGAAATGGGAGAAGCTGCCGTTCGAGCTGCAAAGGCAGTAAATTATACAGGTGCAGGAACTGTTGAGTTCATTTTTGACAAGGACGGGCATTTCTATTTTATGGAGATGAATACTCGTATTCAAGTTGAGCATCCTGTCACAGAGATGGTAACAGGTGTTGATTTAATTAAAGAGCAGATTACAGTAGCGGATAACAAACCATTATCTTTCTCACAAGGAGACGTAAACTTAACCGGATGGGCGATGGAATGTCGTATTAACGCGGAAGATCCTGATAATGGGTTCATGCCGTCTCCAGGAAAAGTAGAAAAGTACGTCCCTCCAGGAGGCTTCGGTGTTCGTGTGGATTCTGCAGTCTATCCAGGCTATGTGATCCCTCCATTTTATGATTCAATGGTAGCTAAGCTTATTACATATGGCGCGTCACGTGAAGAAGCTATGCTTCGTATGAAACGCTCACTCCGTGAATTCATGATTGAAGGAGTGAAAACAACGATTCCATTTCATCTGAAACTGTTACATCATGAAAAGTTTGTTGAAGGTGATTTTAATACAAAGTTCCTAGAGATTTACGAACTGTAAAAGAGGAGAGATGAGGATGCATCCTAAAGAACAGCGTCTTAAATACAGGGAAAACCTTGAAAATGGAACGACTTCAGGGGTATGCGATGGTTATCTCCAAGCGAATATGATCTCACTCCCAGCAAAGTACGCATTTGAGTTTCTCTTATTTTGCCAGCGTAATCCAAAGCCTTGTCCGGTTGTTGATGTGCTTGAGGCAGGTCAAGTTGTCCCGAGGATTGCGGATGCAGATATTCGAACAGATCTCCCTAAATACCGTATTTACAAGTACGGAGATCTAGAGAGAGAAACGCATGATCTAAAAGACGTGTGGGAGAATGACTTTGTAACCTTTTTGCTAGGATGTAGCTTCACATTCGAGAAAGCATTAGCTGAAGCAGGGATTAGTTTACTTCATCAAGAGATGAAGAAAGTTGTTCCAATGTATCAAACATCTATATCGTGTGAGGAAGCTGGTAGCTTTAAAGGTGAAATGGTCGTGAGTATGCGAGCAATCAAGAAAGAGGAATTAGAAGATACCATTCGAATTACTTCGAAGTTTCCACATGCTCATGGAGCACCAGTTCATATCGGCAATCCTACCGAAATTGGCATTCATAACTTAGAACAACCAGACTACGGAGAATTCACACCTTTTGAAGAAGGTAAACGGATTCCTGTTTTCTGGGCATGCGGTGTAACGCCACAGTATGTAGGGTTGAATGCAAAGCCCGAAATCATGATTACGCATGCGCCGGGTCATATGTTGATAACGGATCAAGAAGAATAAAATAAGAGAAGTGCTGGATGCAAAGAGGAGCCTACATCATATATATGATGTAGGCTTTTTTTATAGTTAATACGCGAATTAGTACGTAATTTAATATGTTAAACAGCTAAGCTGAATTAGCAGATGGAGAACTGCCAATTTCTAAGGTTCACAATGATTAATATATTTTATTATATAAGTATTCTATTATTTCACATTTTAAAAATTAAAGAATAAAAATAGATATAAAGAGGGTGAAATTATGCGATATAACGGTGGTAATAATTATACTTATTGTCCTTACTGTGGAAGCAACTGTTATAATCGCAAGCAAGTTAATTTTATCGATACGTCTTCCGGCGGTTGTTCATGTGGGTGTGGCAATTGTTATTTCCCTGTTGAACCAGGAGCAACAGGAGCAACAGGAGCAACAGGAGCAACAGGTGAAGGAGGAGCCGGATCAACCGGACCAACAGGCGCAACCGGAGCAACCGGAGCAACCGGAGCAAGAGGGGCAGCGGGTGCAACAGGAGCGACAGGACCTACGGGGGGCACGGGAACTACTGGAGAAGCTGGAGCAAAAGGGAATACTGGTGCCACGGGAACGACAGGATCGACTGGAGAAAGAGGAGCACAAGGAGAAGCGGGACGAACAGGATCAACCGGTTCAACAGGAAGTACGGGAGAAACGGGAGCAACAGGTACTACCGGTGTAACAGGAGCGACGGGCTCAACGGGAGAAACCGGAGCAACAGGTGTTACGGGAGCCACGGGAGAAACGGGAGCAAAAGGTACTACCGGTGTAGCAGGAGCCACGGGATCAACAGGAGTAGCAGGTTCGACTGGAGCTACAGGAACAACCGGAGTCACAGGAACAACTGGGCCAACTGGAGCAACAGGTGTTACGGGAGCCACAGGAGAAGTTGGAGCAAAAGGTACTACCGGTGTAACAGGAGCGACGGGCTCAGCCGGAGCCACGGGATCAACGGGATCAGCGGGTTCGACCGGAGCAACTGGGCCAACCGGTTCAACAGGAAATACGGGAGCCACGGGAGAAGCTGGAGCAAAAGGTACTACCGGTGTAACAGGAGCGACCGGCTCAACGGGAGAAACCGGATCAACAGGAGTAGCAGGTTCGACAGGAGCCACGGGAGCTACAGGAACAACCGGAGTCACCGGAACAACTGGGCCAACCGGTTCAACAGGTGTTACGGGAGCCACGGGAGAAGTTGGAGCAAAAGGTACTACTGGTGTAACAGGAGCTACCGGAACAACCGGGGCAACTGGAGCCACTGGAACAAAAGGAGCAACGGGAACAGTCGGATCTACTGGGGCCACCGGGTCAACCGGAGTCACCGGAGAAACTGGAGCAACAGGTGTTACGGGAGCCACGGGAGAAGCTGGAGCAAAAGGTACTACCGGTGTAACAGGAGCGACCGGCTCAACTGGAGCCACGGGATCAACAGGAGTAGCGGGTTCGACTGGAGCAACTGGAGCCACGGGATCAACAGGAGTAGCAGGTTCGACCGGAGCAACTGGGCCAACCGGTTCAACAGGAAATACGGGAGCCACGGGAGAAGCTGGAGCAAAAGGTACTACCGGTGTAACAGGAGCGAC
>NZ_JAFKOI010000079.1 GCF_017303315.1 Bacillus sp. NTK071 | reverse complement strand
CAGTGACATGCACGGGTTCACTTGCGGGCTTTGACGTCGTCTACTGCCGACGATCGGTTTTACATGCCGATATGCAAGCCATTGATATTGCTTGAGGGCCATCGCACTTGTTTTACAGACCAACGAATTGATCCGTAGTGCTTTCCCGCTTCCTCTCGGGATCACCATCCCTTTCATTTCTTCGAAAAACAAGGGTTTGCAGGAGCTGTTGGATTTGGGCCGATGTGTTTCACATCGTTGCAGCCCCTGCGTTTTCTCCGCCGCGC
>NZ_JAFKOI010000078.1 GCF_017303315.1 Bacillus sp. NTK071 | reverse complement strand
CGATGCGATCCTTTTGCACATCGGCGCCCGCCGTCAGGAACAGCCCGTCTGTCGGGATCTGCGCTGCGAAGGCTTCGCGCCGATCCGCCAGGCGCTGCCATTCCGGCGCCTCACCGCTCTCAATCCAGGTCTCGCCCAAAAGCGTGTTGCGCGCGGCGCGCAGCATCTCGTCCGAGCCCTGCGCGGCCAGCCAGTCGCGCGCGATCTGCTCCCAGCTCTTCCAGCCGATCGGCGAGTAGAGTGCAGAGAGGTGGAACCCCAGCGCC
>NZ_JAFKOI010000077.1 GCF_017303315.1 Bacillus sp. NTK071 | reverse complement strand
CCGATCTATTGTCGGGCATACGAACTAGGAGTGTACTCTTCATGGTGTTTATCCCAATCTTCAAGAAACATTGCATCAATGACCGACATTAAGGACAACCAAAAATCATGCTTGAAACACAGCATAGCCTGCTCAGTTTCTTGTGAGGCAGATTCACTTGGCGATTTGAGCCAGTTTTTTACAAGCACCTTTTCTGGCTCACTGAGCAACGTAAAATCGAGAACGGGCAGGTAATAGCCTGAGATTAACTCACTTTGGTTGCACTC
>NZ_JAFKOI010000076.1 GCF_017303315.1 Bacillus sp. NTK071 | reverse complement strand
GGCTGCGCGGCGCGCCCGATCGCCCGGTGGTGCGCATTGCGCTGGCCCCGGCGATCACCCGGCTTCTTGCCGTGGCCGCGCTCAAGGATTTCTACACGCTGTTTCCCGATACCCATGTCGTCATCGAAGCGCGCATGTATTTCGACGCGGTGAACCGCCTGCGCGACGGCGGGGTCGATTTCGCGGTTGGGCGCTTGCTGGACCCCAGCATGCTCAACGGTCTGTCGTTTCAGCAGCTCTTCTCCGAGCCGATCGTCTTCGCCGCGA
>NZ_JAFKOI010000075.1 GCF_017303315.1 Bacillus sp. NTK071 | reverse complement strand
CACGACGAACAGGGCTACGGGCAGCGCGAGAAGGAAGGTGAACACGTCGATCCCGGCGCGCGACAGCCACGGGTCGTGCCGCCCCTTTTGCAGCGCGCCGAACACCGCGTGAAGCAGGGCCGCAGCAAGGGCGAGACCCATCGACAGGGTCAGCCCGGTCTGCGTGCCGTCGAGTGAGAGGAGCCAGTCGCTCACGATCCGTGCCTTCTTGCGGAGATGACCGAGATGTCACCCGCCCGCGCGGGAATGACAAGACAGACATGGCAG
>NZ_JAFKOI010000074.1 GCF_017303315.1 Bacillus sp. NTK071 | reverse complement strand
CGTTCGGAAAGTTAGAGACGGTCGCTTTGACCTCTTTGTGGCCGACCACCGGATACATCTCCACATACAGCTCATTGGCCGCTTTTGATACCGACCAGTCGACAACGCGCTTGGCAGCGTCGGTCTCGTTCACCAGACCCACGGCTTCAGATTCCCAGCCGATTCCCTTAGGTACGATCACATCCAGTGGCGCGCCCTGCGTTTTCAGTTTCGCACCACGACTGGCCATGGAGATACCGATAGCCACTTCGCCCATACCTGCCTGTA
>NZ_JAFKOI010000073.1 GCF_017303315.1 Bacillus sp. NTK071 | reverse complement strand
CCATAGCCGTCAAGCTAATGGAAACATAGAGTATGAAATGATCGTTCTGTTATGGTTTGTTCAATATTTTTCCAGTTGAGATCCCATCCACTTTGTATTTAATTAAGAGCTTTTAAAAAATAATCATCCCTGTTATTTATAAGGTAAGCCTAAAACATCAAACGGACTTTGGTGCCTCTTCCTATGGTCCTTAATCCCATGTCTCTTTGTATTTTCATAGACCGTTAGTAGAAGTTCATATATTGCTTTTATGCCCGAGCACAACGC
>NZ_JAFKOI010000072.1 GCF_017303315.1 Bacillus sp. NTK071 | reverse complement strand
CGATCTGCTTGTTCTGGTCGATCAGCGCGTTGAACGTGTGGAAGAACTCTTCCTGCGTCGATTCCTTGCCGGCGATGAACTGCACGTCGTCGACCATCAGGATATCGACCGAGCGGAACAGCGATTTGAAATCCATGATCTGCTTTTCGCGCAGAGCCTGCACGAAGCGGTACATGAACTGCTCGGCGCTGAGATACAGCACGCGGGCCTCGGGATTGCGCTGCTGCAAGTCCCACGCGATGGCGTGCATCAGGTGGGTCTTGCCCAG
>NZ_JAFKOI010000071.1 GCF_017303315.1 Bacillus sp. NTK071 | reverse complement strand
CGGCGCGAATCTTGGCATAGGCGTCGTCGGCCGAGGCGATCCCGCCCACGCCGATCAAGGGCACGCGCCCGTCCAGAAGCTGCGACAGGCGGGCCAGCACGCGGGTGGATTTTTCGAACAATGGCGCGCCGGAAAGCCCGCCTGCCTCGCCCCGATGCGCACTTTTCAGACCTTCGCGGTCCAGCGTGGTGTTCGTGGCGATTACCGCGTCCAGACCGCATTCGACCGCCACGCCGGCAATGTCGGACAATTCCTGATCGTTCAGATC
>NZ_JAFKOI010000070.1 GCF_017303315.1 Bacillus sp. NTK071 | reverse complement strand
GGTAATACGATCAGCATACAAAATCGCCTTGCCCGCCACATTACGGGCCGCGCGGCCAATGGTCTGAATCAAAGAACGCTCTGAGCGCAGGAAGCCTTCTTTGTCTGCATCCAGAATCGCCACCAACGACACTTCCGGCATATCCAGCCCCTCACGTAGCAGGTTGATTCCGACCAGAACATCAAATTCTCCCAGGCGCAAATCACGGATAATCTCAACGCGCTCGACCGTATCTATATCCGAGTGCAGATAACGCACCCGCACATCA
>NZ_JAFKOI010000006.1 GCF_017303315.1 Bacillus sp. NTK071 | reverse complement strand
CCCGCAGGAGTCTACGTATGTTGGCTACGCTAAGGTCTTACTCTTACCATTCAAAATTCGCGATTTCCTTCATGTATTTTAGTTTTGTCCCAGCCTCTTCAATTTAATGATAGAACTTCAGTCATTAAGCTAATCAAAGTCACTATACACAACGGATTCATCAATCACCGTCATAACAGCTTTTGTTTGTAGAAGTAGATCTGGATCGCATGCGAATATATCACGATTTAGAACGGTAAAATCAGCATCAAAGTTCTCCTTAATTTTCCCACGTTCATTCTCACGACCAATTGCGTAGGCACTTCCAGTAGTAAATAGCGAAACAGCTTCAAACATAGATAGCTTTTCTTCTGGGTAATATCCTTCATGCGTATCATTTGGACGTTTTCTCGTAACAGCAGCATGAATTCCAAGCAACGGATCAACCGGCTCAATCGGTGCGTCTGACCCACCTGCAATTGGAATACCGCTATTTAATAATGTTTTCCAGGCAAACGACATAGTCATTCTCTCTTCTCCTAGACGTTCCATCACCCATGGGAAATCCGATGCAACGAACCTTGGTTGAATATCAAGAATCACAGATAGTTGGTTAAGGCGATCAATTAAGTCTTTTCGAACAACCTGTGTATGAATCAAACGATCTCTCAATCCATAAGGGGCAGGAAATTGTTCAATCGCTTCAATTGCATATTCAAGTGCTAAGTCTCCAATTACATGAATCGCAACAGGCATATCATGGGTTCTCGCTTCTCTAACTAGCGTTGTTAAACCTTCAATGCTATGTATTGCAACTCCAGAGGTATCAGGAGAATCATTATATGGGTGACTTAATAATGCTGTCCGCCCACCAAGGGCACCATCAGCAAAAATTTTCATTGCACCAAGTTCGACGTATTCCGTTCCATCACCGAAGCCTAACCCTTGCCTTCTCATCTCATCAATGACTTCATGATGAACTAGTAAATTCGCTCTGAATTTCCGCTTACCGTTGATGACATTCATGAATGTTTCATATGTTCTCGTAAAGCCTCCATAGTAATTTAGATCTTCACTATGTCCACCGGTGATGCCTTTTGATACAAGATCATCAACCGAAGACGAAAGTGCTCGTTCAAGGAAGCCTATACTTACTTCTGGCATTGCATTTTTCACTAGTTCTTGAGCGCGGTCAAGTAGATATCCAGTCGCTTTCCCATTACTATCACGCATAATGACACCACCTTCTGGATCTTTCGTCTCATCGGTGATACCTGCTAACTCAAGTGCTATGGAATTTGCAAGAATCGCATGCCTACAGACGCGCGTTAGCATCATCGGATGGTTCGGCGCAATTTCATCAAGTTCATCGCGATGAAAAATCTTACGGTCAGCGAAGTTATTCTCATTCCAACCTTCGCCAATAATCCATTCATCTGAAGAAGCATTTCTTACTTTCTCGAGAAGCATCCCTTTCATTTCCTCGGCTGATGCTGACTGAGAAAGGTCCAGACGTAGAAGCTTCTCACCATGACCAATCATATGAAGGTGGCTATCAACAAAACCAGGAATCATAACGTGACCTTTAAGGTCACGGCGCTGATTTATTTGACTGCCAAAAACAGATCTAAGCTCAGCTTCAGTACCTGTTTTCTTAATACGTCCGCTTTCTGTATAAACTGCTTCTACCGTCTCATTCTCTTGATCAAGCGTATATATTTTCCCACCAAACCAAAGCGTTCCCAATGATGTTCTCCCCTTTTATGTAATGTCAATTGTTCACTTATTGTATCACTCCACTCCTATGCTGTGAATCTTCTGGATTTTAAATTGAACTCTTTGTTGCTTTTTTAATCATGATACAATAAGGAGAATGAATAAAATGAGCAAGACAATTGTTGAAGGTGAGGAAATCTCGTTGAAAAAGAAAATTCTATTTACTGGTGGCGGTTCTGCCGGACATGTAACGGTTAATCTAGCTCTAATTCCACGTTTTCTTAAGGAGGACTGGGACATTCATTATATTGGTTCAGAAAATGGAATTGAACGTCAATTGATTGAACCCCTTAAAGGTGTAACATACCATCATGTTTCAACAGGAAAACTGCGTAGGTATTTCGATTGGAATAATTTCAAAGATCCTTTTAAGGTCATTAAAGGCGTAGGAGAAGCGTTCTCTATCATTAAGCGAGAAAAGCCATCTGTGATCTTCTCAAAAGGTGGATTTGTTTCTGTTCCTGTTGTAATTGCTGGCAAAATGAATAACGTGCCCGTTATTATTCACGAATCAGATTTAACCCCAGGACTCGCTAACAAAGTTGCGATCCCTTTTGCTTCAAAAGTCTGTACTACATTCCCAGAAACGGTAAAGCACCTTCCTGAAAACAAGGCTGAGTACATCGGTGCAGTCGTTAGAGACGAGTTAAAGAGTGGGAACCGTGCAAAAGGCTTATCTTTTGCCGGGTTTAGCGGTAGCAAACCAGTCATGCTTATTATGGGAGGAAGTCTCGGAGCAAAACGAATTAATGAAGCGGTTCGACACCAGCTTGATGAACTATTAAAAACGTTTGATATCCTGCACCTAACTGGTAAGGGGCAGGTAGACTCATCGTCAAAAAGGAATGGATATAAGCAGTTTGAATATGTAACAGACGAACTACCTGACTTGTTAGCAATGGCAGACTTGATTATATCAAGAGCAGGTTCAAACTCAATCTTTGAATTCCTTGCCTTAAAAAAACCAATGCTACTTATTCCACTATCGAGAGCAGCAAGCAGAGGGGATCAAATTTTGAACGCACAATCGTTTGAAAAATCCGGTTATGCAAATGTACTATTAGAAGAAGATCTTACTGAAGAATCCTTTATGAAATCTGTTCGTGAAACGTATCAGAATCGCGAGACATATATTCATTCAATGGAACAGGACAATGCAGGAGATCAAGCAAACAAAATTGAGGCATTAATAAAAAATAAAGCCAAATAAAAGACGAGGACCTTAACCGGTCCTCGTCTTTCTTCTATTTAAGAAACACTCTGTGTTTCTTTTTGACGAAGCTCTATCCTTCTAATTTTACCGGAAGTTGTTTTTGGAAGTTCTTTAATGAATTCTATTTTACGCGGATATTTGTATGGAGCCGTTAGCTCTTTAACATGATCTTGAAGAGCACGCACAAGTGCATCTCCAGCTTGACTATCATCTTTAAGCACAACGTATGCTTTTACAATATTGCCACGTACTTCATCAGGACTTGCAACTACTGCACACTCTTGAACAGCCGGATGCTTTACAAGAGCATCCTCTACTTCAAATGGTCCAATCGTATAACCAGAGCTAATAATAATATCATCGCCCCTACCCTCGAACCAGAAGTAACCGTCATCATCTTTAGACGCTTTATCGCCAGTTAGGTAGTAATCACCCCGATATGCCATTTGTGTACGTTCTTCGTCTTTGTAATAATGTTTAAACAAAGCCGGCACATCCTTATGGACAGCGATATCGCCTACTTCACCAATACCGACCGGCTGACCTTCATCATTAATGATTTCAACACGATTTCCAGGTGTTGGCTTACCCATCGACCCTGGCTTCACTTCCATACCCTTTATAATTCCAACAAGAAGAGTGTTCTCAGTTTGTCCGTATCCATCTCTCACGTCTATATTGAAATAACGTCTAAACGTGTCAATAACTTCGCGGTTAAGAGGTTCTCCTGCTGAAACAGCACTTCGTAATGACGGGAGGGTGAAGCGATCTAGTTCGTCTACTTTCGCCATTAAGCGATATTCTGTAGGCGTACAACAAAGCACATTAATATCATACTCAGCGAGAAAACCAAGATAGGTTTCTGGATCGAATTTACCGCTATACACAAATCCTGTTGCACCACTACATAATGTTGCTACAAAAGGACTCCAGATCCACTTCTGCCACCCTGGTCCGGCTGTTGCCCAAACATTGTCTCCTTCTTGAATATCTAACCATGACGCTGACGATGTTTTGAGATGAGCATATGCCCAGCCGTGACTATGGACAACACCTTTCGGATTACCAGTAGTACCTGATGTATAAGATAGGAAGGCCATATCGTCTCTAGACGTATTAACCCCTTCAAATAAAACGCTTTCATTTTGAGCTTTATCAAGTAGTGGGGCCCAACCGTCTTTCACATCCCCAACAACAAATTTCATTTTCAGTGAAGGTGCCTCAGTTTCTACACCTTTGAATGAGTCTATTAGCTTAGAGTCACAAATAACTGCCTTTGCTTCTGAATGATTAATACGATAAACAAGGTCTTTCTTTCTTAACATTTCTGATGATGGAATAACAACAAGACCAGCTTTTAGACAAGCGATATAAACTGCGTATGTATCGATAAGGCGCGGCATCATGATTAGAACACGATCCTGACTTTTTAACCCTTCAGATGTCAAAGCCCCTGCAATTTGGTTCGCTTTATTCATTAAGTTATTGTATGTAATCTCCTGGAAATCTCCACTATCGCTTCGCCATTTCAAAGCGACCTTATGTTCTTCTGTAGTAAAACGCTCTATCTCGCTTGTTAAATTGTAATATTTAGGTGCCATTAAATCCTGCATGCTATTTCCTCCTCTTGTATGTAATAGTTTTATTATACATAAAAATAAGAAAGTTTTGAACATTTATGAATAAAACAAAAAGCGGAAGATGCTGTATGCACCTTCCGCAAGCCATTAATATTCAATTATTTAGAGTATCCTCCAAATTGTTGTTCAGACTGTTGCACAAGACGCTTTGTAATCTCGCCACCAACTGAACCGTTTGAACGTGCAGTAGAATCTGGACCAAGAGTTACACCAAATTCAGAAGCAATTTCATACTTCATTTGATCAAGAGCTTGTTGTACACCAGGTACCACTAGGTTGTTTGAGCTGTTATTTGCCATGGGATGTTCACCTCCTTGCCTATAGAATTTGATAGACAGAGGGGTGTTATCCCTTTTAACTTATGGGAATATGGTCAAATGTTGGAAGTTCTATAGTAAATCGCTAAATTCGTCGTCTTTTTCTTTGATTATGATTGTTTCAACGCCAGCAACTGCTTCTTGAACTAATTCATCCACAGGCAAGTACTGTTCAAACTTGTTCGCATGCTCTCGTTTAGGCTTTGTTTTAGGTGCTTCAGGTAGAAATACTGTACAGCAATCTTCGTAAGGACGAATTGAAATATCATATAAATCAATTGCTCTTGAAATCTTCATTATTTCAAGTTTATCCATAGAGATAAGCGGACGAAGCACCGGGAAGTTTGTAACTTCATTAATCGTATTCATACTTTGAATTGTCTGGCTTGCAACTTGTCCAAGGCTTTCACCAGTTGCAATTGCCAGTGCATTATTTTGCTCTGCTAATTTCTCTGTAATACGCATCATCATTCTTCTCATAATAGTCATGCTATAGTTATCAGGCATTTCTTTTTGAATCGTTTTTTGCGTGTTTGTAAAAGGTACGACATGCAGACGTATGTCCCCACCATAACGTGTTAGAACTTTTACAAGATCTTCAACCTTTTGACGAGAGCGTTCACTAGTAAAAGGGGGACTATGAAAATGAACTGCTTCTACTTTTACGCCTCGCCTCATTGTTAAGTAACCAGCAACTGGACTATCGATCCCGCCTGATAGCATTAACATAACTTTGTTGTCTTGAACGGTTGGTAGACCACCAGCGCCTTCTGAATTATTACAACTCAAATAAGCACCATCTTGCTTTACCTCTACTTTCAGCTCCATATCAGGGTTGTGTACATCAACTGTGAGATTCTCCGTATTTCGAAGAACGAACCCTCCAATATCACGATTCATATCCTGTGAACGATGGGGGAATTGTTTAAAAGGTCGTCTTACCGTTACTTTAAACGTCATACTTTCCCCGCGCTGTTGATCCTGAACAAGCTGCAGCGCTTTTTCTTTAATAAGATCTAGATCATGCTCCGTCTTAATAGCTACGCTAAGCGAATGAATACCAAACACTGTTTTAAGCTTATTAATAATCGGTTCGTGATTTGCTCCATTCAATTTAACGACCATACGATCAAAAGACTGGTGTACTTCAATCGAATTGTAATCCGACAGAACTTGTTTTACTCTTTTTTTCAAAGAAGTAATAAATCCTTTTCTGTTTTTACCTTTAAGGGAAATCTCCCCATATCGAATAATAATGTGATCATACATAGCTATTACCTCATTACATGTTTTAGTTTAGAAATGGCTTTTTGAAGCTCACTAAGAAAAATTTCTATCTGCTCATCAGTCGTATCAAAAGATAAGCTAACCCTTATTGCCGTTTTGGCTCTTTCAACTGGAAAACCCGAAGCCTTTAACACATGACTAGTCTCTGCTGCTTTTGAAGAACAAGCGGACCGGGTTGAAACATAGATGTCTTTTTCTTCTAAAGTGTGAATCAAGACTTCTGGCTTTATGCCACGGACCGAGAAGTTAATAATATGTGGAGCTGCAATTCGAGATGTATTAAGTTCAATACCTGCAATCTTAGGAAGTTCATCGACTAGTTTCTTTCTCCATCCTTCAAGCTTATCCTTCTTTGAAGCAGCTGAGTCAAAATACAACCTGAGAGCTTTAGCCATCGCTACAATACCAGGCACGTTCTCTGTGCCTGATCGTATTTCATTCTCCTGCCCACCACCAGATAGCAAAGGAAACAGCGCTACATTTTTCTTTTTTAAGAGAAGTCCATTGCCTTTTAATCCATGGAATTTATGGGCGGAATAAGAAATAAGGTCCGCTTTAACATCATTAAAATCCAGTGGTACCTTCCCTATTCCCTGTACATCATCAATATGGAAGACAGCTCGTGATTTGCCTTTAATTATGTGACCGATGTCTTTAATTGGCTGTATCGCACCTATCTCATTATTAACATGCATAATTGAGACAAGTGTCGTATTAGAAGTAAGGGCATCTTCAAGATCGTTTAAAGAAATTTGTCCGTTTGAATCCACAGGGAGATACGTCACTTCGAACCCCATGTCTTCGAGCTGTTGGAAGGATTGCATGGTAGAAGCATGCTCAATTTGTGTCGTAATGAGATGCTTTCCGCGATTCATATGTTGAAGAGCAACACCTTTAATCGCTAAATTGTTACTCTCTGTTCCACCAGAGGTAAAAATAACTTCACTTATAGAAACATTTAATAATTCAGAAATGCTTTTTCTAGCCTGTCTAAGCAACCTTTCTGCTTCTCCACCTTTTCGATGAAGAGAAGAAGGGTTCGCAAAAAAATCTTCTGCTACGGTTCGATAAGCATCTAGAACTTCTTGATATGGCTTTGTAGTTGCACTATTATCCAAATAAATCATATTATGACACCTTCAGTCATCTTATATTTCCAACTAATTATCTTACCACAGCGTTATAGAAAGACCAAATTAATTCCTCTGAGATTTTTGAACTAAGAATGAATTTTAGATCCCAAGCACGTCTGGTTAAGATTACCAATAGGTGATTGTTCCCGCTATTATCAATAATTAATTGTTTGAATAATTAATTATTTTAGAATCGTTATGATTTGTCGGTTAATTGTGTTAATATGAAGTCCGAAAATTAGGACATGTTAAACAGCTTAATCAGGAGGCAATTATGAAAGCAAAATTATCTAATCAAGATACGCTTACAATAGGCTTAATGCTCTTCGCGCTTTTTCTAGGAGCAGGGAACATGATATTCCCTCCAGCGCTTGGTCAAGCTGCCGGAGAAAATATCTGGATTGCTATTGTTGGTTTTCTCTTTACAGGCGTCGGACTACCGCTACTTGGTGTAACAGCCATAGGATTAACAGGAGGCAGCCTGAATGATATTGCTTCTAGAGTACATCCTTTGTTTGGACTAACCTTCACAGCAGTGCTCTATCTTGCAATCGGACCTTTCTTTGGGATTCCACGTACAGGAACAGTAGCATTCGAAATTGGTGTCGTTCCTTTTCTAAGTGAATCTACAAATCCTACGGGTCTACCTTTACTTCTTTATACGATCGTCTTTTTCGGAATCACGTTCTGGGTAGCATTGAATCCAACAAGATTAGTTGATCGAGTGGGCAAGATTCTCACTCCTCTGTTAATTCTCGTACTCGGAAGTTTAATTGTCGGTGCGTTCGTTAATCCCCCTGGATCACTTTCGGCACCCTCTCCCAACTATGAGAGCGGCGTATTCTTTAAAGGGTTTCTTGATGGGTATTTAACGATGGATGCTATTGCTGCGCTTGTATTTGGAATCGTGGTAATAAAAGCAGTAAATGATCGAGGCGTAACCGATCGAAAAACTGTTTCTCTAGTAGTACTAAAGGCCGGCGTCCTAGCTGCTATTGGACTAACAGCTATCTACTTATCACTTGCCTATATAGGTGCTACAAGCCTAGATCTTGTTGGGAAAGCCGATAATGGAGGGGAAATTCTATCAAGTGTCGCTAGTTACTTATTTGGATCATTTGGAACCGTTTTACTCGGAGCTGCTATCACCTTTGCATGCTTGACTACTTCAGTCGGTTTAGTAACAGCTTGTGGTGAATACTTCTCGAAGGTATACCCAAAACTATCGTATAAAGCAGTAATCCTAATTGTGACGCTATTTAGTGCATTTGTCGCAAATCTAGGGCTTACACAGCTAATTACATTTACTGTGCCTGTTTTAATCGCGATCTATCCAATTGCAATCGTACTGATATTCTTAACCTTTATTGATTATGCAATCCCAGTTCACAACTATGTATACAGGGGATCTATTCTTCTTGCAACCTTCATTAGTATTCCAAATGCGATTGAAGGAGCAGGATTAAATATAGGATTTGGATGGTTACACACTCTACCATTATACAGCGAGGGCGTTGGATGGCTTCTACCTGCAATTGCTGGTGGAGTTATTGGGCTATTAATCCTTCAATTCAAACAGAAAAACTTAAGTTAACGCAGGCAGAGCCTGCGTTTTCTTTATGAGCTTTATTGATAAATCCTTAACGTATACCACAAAAAAACTCTCCTCTTGTGAGGAGAGTCAGGTTCTGACAGGCTCTCTTACATCATCTTTCAATGATTGGAGAACCTCAGGATCCACCTTTTCAATGGCTGCTTCAGCAGTTGAAAGAGCTTCATCATATTCATATCTTCTGAAATGGTCTTCTGCTTTCTGAAGCAGTTCATCCATACTTCTGTACTTACCACGATAACGATTACCGAACTGTATTAGTCGTTCAGTTAAAATCGCGTCTTCTACTAACTTCTTTGTAACTTCCGTACTGTGCTCAACTGCACGCTCTGCATCAGCTAATACTTCATTGACTTGATAAATATCTAGCGGCACATCTGATAGACGATCATTTAATTCTATAATGATTTCCTCAGCAAGTTCAAAGCCATCTAAGTAGGATTCAGGTATACCAGGAAGGTTGCTAAGCTTCATCATTCTCCTTGATTCAATGAGTTGTCTTTTCAATTCTTTAATCGTTTCAAGTGCTTTCAATTCATCTTTTCTTAACATATGCAAATTCTCTTTCTGAATTTGCATATCGTGATCGATCGTTGCCAAATCCTCTTTAAGTGTGAGAACTGTTTCAGCTAGCGTTGAATATGCCTGTTTATTTCCTTCTACCGCTTCACGAACAGCACTAAACCGAACATGCATATCTGAAATCTTCTTTTCGACTTCTTTAATCATCTTTAATTCTTGCTCTTCTAATCGATAGCTGAGTTGGACAACATTTGTTTCTTCCTGCAAATCTTGAAAATGATTATTCGTTTTAAACAATTCATGCTCAAGTTCTTCCACTTTCTCAGTAACAAGTTGTCTTGCGTCTACTTCGGATTCAAGCTGGTCATAAAGTCCTTCAATACTTCTCCGTACCGCATCGACTTCCGACTTAACTTCTTCTATCTCCGTTTTCTCGATGGCAGAATCCCATTTCACGAGATCAGATTCTACATTCTCAATATGGTCTTGAATTTCTAGATGGTCTAGAACATACCCTTCGGACTCCATTGCTGAAGTTCCATCTTCAAGTTCTTTAAGTTGAGCAGGAATCTGTGTATGAACTAGTGTAATTAGTTCTGGCGTTATGACGATCTTCTCTTGTACTGCAGTTAGACGATCTTGAATCTCTTTCAACACATCTCTTGCTTCGAGATAATTCCCATCATCAGTTAATGTTTCATACTGTTGAAGTTTCTGTCTCAGTTCTTCAAGCTCTGCTTCTAGAGTAGGGAAAGCTTTACCAAGAGAACGATTTTGTGAAAGCAACCTCTGTTTTGCTTCTCTGAACACTTCCTGTACTGAGACGATTTCAGTTCGGTTTTGTTCTTCACTAGAAACAAGTTCATTAATGTCTTGTAGCATAAGCTCGATTCGTTTTTCGATCTGCTCAAGACGTTCGCGAGTTTCAACTAACGTATTTTTGGCTTTTCGAAATAGATATTTCTCAGCTGCTTCCTCTGTATCCATTAGCTGATCTTCAAGATTAGGAAGCTTCACTGCAACAATTTCGTCCCACTCTTCACGCCATTTTTCGAATTTTTCTTCCGTTTGACCAGACATAATAAGTCCTTTTACTTTCGAAATCTCATCGGTCACAGGTCTGTTTAATATATCAATCTTCCATTCTTCAAGACGATCGATTTCATTGTATATTTTTCTTCTCGCAAAAGTGCCGTATAATATGACGGCTACCAATATAATAATCGCAATGACAATATACTCCAACGGAAGCACCCCTTCTTCCACATCATCAATTTATGTAATCATGCTAATTTAGCAGTCTAAATCGTCAGATATAGATCGTTTGTAGACGAATATGTACGAAATTTAGTAATGTTTTTATGATACCATGTAATTACCTGTTTGACTAAGTAAATTCAATATTCGGCATGTAAAATCCTTGATATTATTATAAACTTTTTCATTATCAGAAAGAAGGTGCTTTAGGATGAGTATTTCATATGATGGTCACGTTCACTCTCCATTTTGCCCACATGGAACAACTGACCCATTAGAAGACTATGTTGAAGAAGCAATTAAGTTCGGTTATAAAGGAATGACATTTACAGAGCACGCTCCTTTACCTAAGAATTTTACTGATCCGGTTCCCAATAAAGATAGCGGTATGACAGAAAAGAAATTAGGTGAATATCTTCAAGCTGTGCAACAGTTGAAAAGAACATATGATGGAAAAATAGAAATAAAATGCGGGCTTGAAATCGATTACATCGAAGGCTTTGAAGATGAGACAAAGCAATTCCTCCAAACGGTCGGACCTCAGTTAGATGACGCCATTCTTTCTGTTCACTTCATTAAGCACGGTGATCAATATACTTGCCTCGACTATAGTCCTAATGCATTTAAGCAATTGGTAGAATCTCTCGGATCAATCGAAAGCGTCCATCGAAAATATTATGATACTGTATTAAAGTCAGTTCAAGCTAATCTAGGGTTATATAAACCTACACGCATTGGTCACATCACACTTGCAAACAAATTTCAGAAAGAATTTCCTTTCATAGGTCGTTTTCAAACTGAAATATCCTCACTCCTTGATGAAGTGAAAAATTGTGGTTATTCCCTCGATTATAATGGGGCTGGAACAGTGAAGCCTCTATGTGAGGAACCATACCCTCCTAATTGGGTGATCAAGGAAGCAATAAATCGAGAAATCCCTCTTGTCTATGGATCGGATGCCCATAGTGCAAAAGGGATTGGTCAGGGAACTGAAATGATTTGTACACAAACACTTACATCTCCAGAAAGGGTCAGCCGTTCATAACGAGTGGCCTTGCTCCCCACCTTTCAGTTTCACATATATAAAGTTCAATCCATTCCTTTAATTGCTTCGTGTATCGTTCTATAAAGTAATGCTCATTCGGTTGTATATGATGAACTTCAAGTATATATTGGGGGTGCAAAAACGGCATCGATAACATGCCTTTCATTTGCATAATAATATAATCAATTGATTGAGGTCGAAATTCCTTTCTCGCGAAACCGACTTCAAATATTTTAGTGAAATAGAACTTTTCTTTGGAAAGGTAGGTTGTCATTATTTCCCGAACTAGTACAGAATCAAAGGTAATCTCTCGATGGACAAAACGAGCGAGTTGCCTGTTCTGATGCTGGTATTCCATTATTCGTTGGATAGCGTCGATCAGACATGTCTTCGCTGACTTCTTGTCTAGCTGCTGATAGGCTGCTTCGATTTCCTTTACATATCCTTCAAGGAAAGATGTCATAAGAAATTCTGCTAGCCCTTTTTTGCCATTAAAGTAATAAGAAATAAGTGCCACATTCACTTCAGCTTTTCCTGCTATATCACGAACAGAAGTACCGTTGAATCCTTTCGTATTAAAAAGTTGAATGGCGGCCTGTATAACACTTCGCTTCGATACTGTATCTCGCTCCTGTTTCACTAGGAACCACCTCCAAATTGATCGATCATATACATATTCGAGAAGTTATCACCCGTTCCTTTACAAATCGTGCGACAAAATATGTGTGTTAACCGGCAGGATTTGATATGATTAGCATAATTTCGAGTTAAGGAAGAGGTGTTTATCTTGTTTGAAGTCGAATCTTATTCAGGGAAAAGAGAAAAAGATTATCAAATGGTTATTAAACAACTAAGAGCGCTGTTAGATGGCGAGCCAAACCAGCTAGCTAATTTGGCAAATGCGTCTGCTTTACTAAATCAATTTTTAACTGATGTGAATTGGGTTGGTTTTTATCTTTATGAAGAAGAAACTGACCAACTAGTGCTCGGACCATTTCAGGGCCTTCCAGCTTGCGTCCGTATCCAAAATGGAAAAGGCGTTTGCGGAACAGCATCTAAAGAAGGTAAAACGTTGAGAATCGAAAATGTCCATGAATTTCCTGGTCACATTGCTTGCGACGCTGCATCACAGTCTGAAATCGTCGTACCTATCTACAAATCTGGCAAGCTGCTTGGCGTGCTTGATATTGATAGCCCTAAAGTGGGGCGTTTCGACGAAATCGACCAGGAATACCTTGAAAAGTTTACATCTGCTTTAGAAGATTACCTATAATACTCAGATTATCCCTGAACTTAAAAGACTGTTGTTTATGAAAGAGGTTTTGTTAAAAATCCACACTTCAAAGGTCTGCGAAAACAGTCTTTAGAAAAGAGCCTCAAAAAAACAGTCTTGGGTTCCGATCGGAACCCAAGACTGTTTTTCTATGCTTCGAGTGCTTGAAGAACATCTTCCCAAATATCCTCCCATGCTTCAAGTCCAGTTGATAATCTGATTAATGAATTACTAATTCCCATTCGTCTTCTTTCATCCTCTGGAACAACAGCATGCGTCATCGTTGCAGGGTGTTGAATTAATGTCTCTGCATCACCCAGGCTAACAGCAATTTTTATCATTTGAAGCTTATTCATAAACTCCTGTGCTTCCTGCTTTCCTCCTTTCAATTCAAAACTAATTAACCCTCCGGGAGATTTCATTTGTTTCATTGCAATTGCGTACGAAGGGGACGTTTCAGTTCCAGGATACATGACTTTCATTA
Organism: Bacillus sp. NTK071; assembly: GCF_017303315.1. Lineage (GTDB taxonomy): Bacteria > Bacillota > Bacilli > Bacillales > Guptibacillaceae > Guptibacillus. The sequence continues at coordinate 200,969 of NZ_JAFKOI010000006.1, read as the reverse complement.
CCCGTGGATGGCTGCTAAGCTTTTCTACAATACTCCTTGCGTTAGAACAGTGTCGATCCATTCGAATTGGTAACGTTTTTAATCCACGTAGCAGCAACCAAGCATCGAAAGGAGACAGAATACCTCCAATATCCTTTTGTGTACTTTTTGCGATTGATGTCATCGCTTCCTTACTTCCAACAACAAGTCCAGCTACTACATCTCCATGTCCTCCAATGTATTTCGTTGCACTATGCAACACAATATCGCATCCGAATTCAAGAGGTCTCTGTAAATATGGAGTAGAAAATGTATTATCGACGACAACTTTAACCCCATGCTCCTTTGCAACTGAGGATATCATCTCAAGATCAATCAATTTAAGTGTTGGATTAATTGGTGTTTCAATATAAATAACAGCTGTATTAGGGCGAATCGCATTCCTAATTTGTTCTACCGAATCTAATGGAAGTAAATCATGATCAATGGAGAACTTTTCCTGCAACATCTTAAGTAATCCGAATGTACACCCATATACGCCTTCTGAGCAGAGAATATGGTCACCTGATTTGACAAGATTCAATAAAACGGCAGAAACAGCAGCCATTCCGGAACCAAACGCTAATCCTGCTTCTGCATTTTCAAGTGATGCAATGCGCTCTTCTAGCATACGGACAGTAGGATTCCCAAGTCTTGAATAAATGTAGCCTGGATCCTCACCAGCGAACCTTCTTTCACCCGCCTCTGCCGTTTCAAAAGTAAACGTCGAAGTCTGGTAAATAGGTGCCGCTAAACTATTATGATGTGATTTATCTTCATATCCATCGTGTATTGTTTTTGTTTCAAAGCGGTGCTTGTCTGTCAAAGTAATTCCCCCTTATGATCGAATTCCTATGTCCTCTATTATTGTAAGCGCTTTCTGAGTTAAGGTGAAGGGGGAATCCCATATAATTAAAAATAATATTGATAGGCTTCTCTACTCTAGCAATGGTAAAATAGGGGTTGAAGTTGACAGAGTACAATGAAAGAGTTACAATTGCATTTGTGTAAAATAAGAATGGGCAGCAGCGTGACGGGCTGTGATTTCATTGTGTTCCTTTTAATAGGTACGCCGCGTAACCTCCGGCTGTCGAGGTGAAGGCGTGTGAAAACACAATGTGCGCAAACCGGAATCACGACACTGTTTTTATTTTATACCAATAATAATGGTATAAAGGAGGAGCTAATTATGGCTCGTTATACAGGACCAAGTTGGAAAATTTCTCGTCGTCTTGGTATTTCTCTAAGTGGAACAGGTAAAGAATTGGAAAAGCGTCCTTACGCTCCAGGTCAACACGGACCTAACCAGCGTAGAAAGCTTTCTGAATATGGACTACAACTTCAAGAGAAGCAAAAGCTTCGTCACATGTACGGCATGACTGAGCGTCAATTCCGTCGTCTTTTCGATGATGCTGGTAAAATGAAAGGTGTTCACGGTGAAAACTTCATGATTCTTCTTGAAGCTCGTCTTGATAACCTTGTTTATCGTCTAGGTCTAGCTCGTACTCGCCGTCAGGCTCGTCAGCTAGTTAACCACGGTCACATCACAGTTGATGGCAAACGTGTTGACATTCCTTCTTACCGTGTAGCGACTGGTCAAGTGATCAGCGTTCGTGAGAAGTCTAACAACCTTGACATCATCAAAGAAGCTATCGAAGTAAACAATTTCGTTCCAGAATACCTTACTTTCGATGCAGATAAGCTTGAAGGTACGTTCTCTCGTCTTCCTGAGCGTTCTGAACTTCCTGCTGAAATCACTGAAGCTCTTATCGTTGAGTACTACTCTCGTTAAGCTGTTTCAGAAAACCCCGGAATTTATTCCGGGGTTTTTATTTTGCTTACTAATTGTTAAGGGCTCTTTTCTAAAAGATTGTTGTTATGAAAGGATTTTCATAAAAGAACCTGATTACGCTAATTGGAGCGGAAGAATGCTCGACTCCTGCGGGACTAGCGGGACAGGTCAGACCCCGCAGGAGCGTTATCGACGAGGAGGCTCACCGCCCGCCCCGCGGAAAGCGAGCATTCTGGAGCGGAAATTGACCATCTATAACAACAATGTCTATGAGAAGAGCCTTGTTAATAAATCTTTATAACCAAAAAAAGGTGCACTCCTTTATCTAGGAGTGCACCTTTACTATAGATTAATACGTAAGAAGGAAGTATTTCTTCTTACCTCTTCTAATAATGACATATTGATTTTCGATTTGGTCAGCTTCGGAAATGACTTTGTCCATTTCCTGACAGCGTTCACCATTAATATAAACCGCTCCGTTTTTAATATCTTCTCTTGCCTGACGCTTTGAAGGTGAGATACCCGCTTCCACAAGAATGTCTATCAAACCTTTTTCACTATCTTCTACATGATAAGAAGGCACATCTTTAAAGCCTAGTCTAATTTCTTCAGCCGTCAATTGCTTAATATCCCCGCTAAATAGCGCTTCAGAGATGTTAATCGCCTGTTGAAACTTTTCTTCACCGTGAACGAGCTTTGTAACTTCTTCCGCTAGCGTACGATGTGCTTCTCTTTTTTCTGGTGCTTCCACGTGCTTGGACTCGATTTCTTTAATTTCTTCAATAGTTAAGAAAGTAAAGTAGTTAAGGAATTTCACAACATCACGATCGTCTGTATTAATCCAGAATTGATAGAACTCATAAGGAGACGTTTTGTCTGCATCAAGCCAGATTGCGCCGCCCTCAGATTTACCAAATTTGGAACCGTCACTCTTTGTTACAAGAGGGAATGTTGCGCCAAAGGCTTTTGTGGATTCCTCGCTACCTTCTTCTTTACGAATTAATTCAAGACCAGCAGTAATATTGCCCCATTGATCACTACCACCAATTTGAAGTCGGCAATTTTCTTGGCGGTAAAGTTGAAGGAAATCATAAGATTGCAGAATCATATATGTGAATTCAGTAAATGAGATTCCCGCTTCTAGACGAGAAGTAACTGAGTCCTTTGCAAGCATATAATTCAAACCAAAATTCTTACCTACATCACGAAGGAATGGAATGACATTCAACTCGCCTATCCAGTCGAAGTTGTTCACAGCTTTCGCTGAGTTGGCTTCATTACCAAAATCCAAAAAGCGAGCAAGCTGTCCCTGCAATTTATTCGTCCATTCTTTTACGATATCTTCTGAATTCAGTGTACGTTCATTTGAGCGTCCACTTGGGTCTCCAATTAGACCAGTAGCTCCTCCTACAAGTGCAATTGGTGTGTGTCCAGCAAGCTGAAATCTACGTAGCGCTAGAACTGGCAGAAGATGACCAATATGCAGACTATCTGCTGTCGGATCGAAACCAGAATATAGAGCAATTCTGTTCTCTGTTAATTCTTTTTCAAGACCTTCTCTGTCTGTTACTTGATTCAAAAGGCCTCTTGCTTCTAATTCGTCCAAAATGTGCATTTTTTCGACTCCTTTTGTTGTTAGTTTTCAGTAATTATTGTTATAATGCGATCCTTTGACCAAAAAAAGCATATAAAAAAACCCGCCCCTGGTAAAGGGACGAGTTTAATCGCGGTACCACCCTTGTTGAAGAAAGAAACCTTTCTCCCACTCAGTCAGAATAACGGTCTGAACCGTCTAATGCTACACAGACATTAACGTCTTTCCCATTAGATGCTCATGGCAGTAATTCACATTTTCCTTTATGCTGATTCACACCTACCACCAGCTCTCTGAAAAAGGGAGAAAAACGCTACTTCGTCCAATCAATGCATATCGTTCTTAAAATCACTATTTAAATTATTATCACAAAGGTGAAATTGTGTCAATTTTAATCCACTATAGCTCCTTCCCAGTTTATACAAATCTCGACGACATATGCTATAATAAACAGGATTAATTTGAGGGGGTATAGGAATGCGAGAGCTTTTATCTACTGTCAGGCAGAAGTGGAACGCGTTCATTGATAGATTACAAGAATACAACGTTTTAACCGGTTCAAGGATTGCCTACAAAGTTATCTGGAATCTTTTTCTAATCTTTCTTGTACTTGGTCTTATGGGCACCTTTTTTGCCGGCGGTGTTGGTGCGGGATATTTCGCATCTCTTGTGAAAGATGAACCAATTCGTTCTTACGATGAAATGAAAAGAGATGTCTATAATTACGAAGAAACGAGTGAAGTATACTTTGCTGGAGACGTGTTACTTGGAAACTTCAGATCAGATATTGAACGTAAAGAAGTTAAGTTAAAAGATATTTCGCCTCTTCTGCAAAAAGCAGTCATTTCTACAGAAGATGAATATTTTTATGACCATGATGGCATCGTTCCCAAAGCAATCGGACGAGCCGTTCTTCAAGAAGTCACCAATTCAGAGGATCGAAGCGGTGGTAGTACACTCACCCAACAGCTAGTTAAAAACCAAATTCTAACCAGAGAAGTTTCCTTCGAACGTAAAGCAAAGGAAATGCTGCTTGCTCTTCGTCTCGAGAACTTCTTTAATAAAGAAGAAATTCTTGAGGCATACCTAAATATTGTACCTTATGGACGAAATGCATCAGGGAACAATATTGCAGGTGTTCAGGCTGCATCACAGGGAATCTTCGGGGTTGATGCAAGTGAATTAAACTTACCTCAAGCCGCTTTTATTGCTGGTATTCCCAAAAACCCTTATACATACACCCCGTTCACAAACTCTGGGGAAGTTAAAGAAGATCTTTCAGCTGGAATCGAGCGGATGGAATTTGTTCTTTATCGCATGTATCAAGAAGAAACAATCACTGAGGAAGAATACAACAAAGCCATTGAATATGATGTTAAGAAAAATCTTGTGGCATCTTCACCTTCTCCAGTTGAAAAATACCCTTACTTAACATTTGAAATTGAAGACAGAGCAAAGAAAGTTCTTGCCGAGCAAATTGCAAATGAAGAAGGTTATGATGGGAAAGAGCTTGCGAAGAGTGTAGATTACTATAATCAAATCTCTTACAATGCCAACATTTCAGCGAAATCAACCACAGAAATTGCAAAAGATATGGGACTGAAATGGAAAGAAGTTCAGAAAAATTCAGATATTTTTGTTGAGTTCATGGACAATGCTGAAAAAGAACTTCGCAAAAATGGCTACAAAATTCATACAACAATCGATAAAAAGATGTATGATGCAATGAATAAAGCACGAGATCAAGTGCTAGATAACCCGAATTATTTTGAAAGTCCAAAATCTGCATCTGTTCAAGACCCTGAAACAGGTGAACTTGTTAACAAAGAATTCCCGATGCAAGTTGGGAGTATTCTTATTGAAAATGAATCAGGGAAAATCTTATCCTTTATTGGCGGAAGAGATTTCGATGTAGAGCAGTTGAATCACGCGACAGATGCTTATCGGTCTAACGGCTCTACCATGAAACCCTTACTTGACTATGCACCTGCTATGGAACTAGGAAAGGTTCAACCTGGTTATATAATTCCAGACCTTCCATCTAATGACATGTGGCTTCCTAAGAACTATGGCCTTAATTATCATGGACTCGTTTCGGCGCGTAAAGCCCTCGAAAGGTCTTATAACGTTCCTGCAGCAAGAATCTATTCGAAACTTGATCATTATGAAGCAACAAATTATTTAATCAAAATGGGCTTTAGCACATTAACACAAGCTGATCGTTCCAACGCATCTACATCTATTGGATCTCTTGAACGAGGAGTTAGTGTTGAAGAGAACACGAACGCATTTGGAACATTTGCAAACGGCGGGAAATTCGTTGACGCCTACATGATCGATAAAATAGTAGATCGTGATGGAAATACAATTTTCAAGCAAGAAACTGAACCTGTGGACGTCTTTAGTCCACAAACGGCTTACCTTACAATCGATATGATGCGCGATGTTATTGGTCAAGGTACCGCCCAGGACATTCCGAGTAAATTGAAATTCTCATCTGATTGGGCAGGTAAAACAGGTACAGGTCAAAGCTATAAAGACGCGTGGTTTGTAGCAGTTAATCCAAACGTCTCTCTCGGCGTATGGACTGGTTTTGATCTTGAAATGAGTATGAACTCAAACTTATATTCAAAGCGCAACAAAAACCTTTGGGCACTATTCGCAAATGCAGCCTATGATGCGAAACCAGAAATAATGGACCCTAAAGAAACGTTTAAAATGCCAACTGGAATTGTACGCAGATCGTTCTGTGGCATTTCTGGAAAGCTTGCTTCTGATTTATGTCAAAAAGCTGGCCTTGTCCAAACGGATCTATTCAATGCGAAGTATGTTCCTACTGAAGTGGATGACAGCCTCACTGAAGGACGTTACGTAGTAATGAATGGTAATACCTATCAAGCACTATCAACTACTCCACAGGAGTTTGTATCAAGCGGTGTTATGATAAAAGAAGATTACTTCTCAGGAGTGGACCTTGCACAGCTCTTACCATCGGAATTTAGTGATCTAAATATCGTATCAGAAGGTACGACAGCTAAAGAAAATGGGAAGAATCCTGGAGCTGTTGGAGGCGTTTCTATTAGTGGCTCCACATTAAACTGGGGTACTTCAGGCGAAAGTGATATTGTAGGTTATCGGATCTATCGTGCAGCAAATGGTAGCAATTCGTTCACAAAGCTAGGTAGCATCAAGTCTTCAGATGGAAGTTCATTTAGCATTCCTTCTGGCGCCTATGCTTTCTACGTTACAGCAGTTGACGTAGCAGGTAACGAATCTGGACCATCAGCAAAAGTGACAACTGGTGATTGGTCTAAGAAACCTGAAGAAAAAGAGCCAAAAGAACCTGAAAAGAAGCCAAAACCTGAAGAAGACGGCGCCTCTGACAATGGAAGCAGCAACGATTCTTCGAACAACGGCTCTAATGAATCAGATGATTCTGAGGATGCAAACACTACAAATGAAGACAATGCTGATAACAACAGCAATTCTAGCGGAAACAACTCTGGCAATAGCGGTACTGGTAGCTCGAACGGGAATGGTAACGCGAGCAGCCAGAACGGGAATAACACCCAGAATAACAATGCGAACAGCCAGAACAATTCTGAAAGCACAGAAACTACGAATAACACCAATCAATGAAAAACAGCCTGCAGCAACTGCTGCAGGCTGTTTTTATTAATCTTCCATTGTTGATAAATCACCTGTTGGAAGGTCTAATTCCCACGCTTTTAAAACGCGACGCATAATCTTACCACTTCTTGTTTTTGGTAGCTTATCTCTAAATTCGATTTCACGAGGTGCCGCATGTGCTGCAAGACCTTTTTTCACAAAGTTACGAATCTCTTCCATTAGCTCATCTGTAGGCTCATGACCATCGCGTAGTGCAATAAAGGCTTTAATGATTTCACCGCGTACTGGATCAGGCTTACCAATAACACCTGCTTCAGCAACCGCTGCATGCTCAACGAGCTTACTCTCAACTTCAAATGGTCCTACCCGTTCACCTGACGTCATGATTACGTCATCTACACGACCCTGGAACCAGAAGTATCCATCTTCATCTTTGTAAGCTGAATCACCTGAAACGTACCAATCACCTTTTAGGAAATAGCTTTCATACTTCTCAGGACGATTCCAGATTGCACGCATCATCGAAGGCCATCCCTTTTTAATTGCGAGATTCCCCATTCGATTAGGTGGCAGTTCATTCCCCTGATCATCCACAATCGCAGCATGAACACCAGGAATAGGTTTACCCATAGAGCCTGGCTTAATTTCCATCGTTGGATAGTTACTAATAAGTTGAGCTCCAGTTTCTGTCATCCACCAGTTATCATGAATGCGAAGCTCTAACACTTTATTTCCCCATTTTATAACTTCTGGGTTTAACGGCTCTCCAACACTTAGAACGTGGCGTAATGATGAAAGATCATAACGTTTTACGATTTCATCTCCCGCTCCCATCAGCATTCGGAATGCAGTTGGTGCACTATACCATACCGATACTTCATACTTTTCGATAGTTCCATACCAATCATCCGGACTAAATCGCCCTCCACGAATAACATTTGAAGTCCCAGCTAACCAGGGCGCAAATATACCGTAAGAAGTTCCGGTTACCCAACCAGGGTCCGCTGTACACCAGTAGACATCGTCCTCTTTGAGATCGAGCACCCACTTAGCAGTCTGATAATGCTGAATCATAGCATTATGAACATGAAGAACACCTTTAGGCTTTCCGGTCGAGCCAGATGTGTAATGAAGAATCATTCCGTCTTCGCGATCGACCCATTCAATTTTGAGCTTTTTGTCCGCCGACTTAAAATGCTTATTAAAGTCTAAATAAGGACCTTCTTCTTTAATACCATCTCCGACTAGTACTACGCTTTCAAGATTAGGTAGCTCTTCAACAGGAACACGTTCAAGAAGTTCAGGCGTCGTAACTAACACTTTCGCCTCACTATCTTCAAGACGATCACGAACAGCACCTTCCATGAAAGCTTCAAATAATGGGCCTGCAATCGCTCCAAGTTTAAGAGTACCAAGTAGAATAAAATACAGTTCAGGAGAACGTGGCATGAAAATAAATACTCGGTCTCCCTTTTCAACATTCACTTTCTTTAACACATTGCCTGCCTTGTTACTCATTGTTTTCATTTCACTATACGTATACTTTTCATCTCTTTTTGGGTCAGAAAAATACAGCGCTACTTTGTTCTTGCGATCGGACTCAGCGTGTTTATCAATTGCCTCATAGGCCATATTGACATTACCTGTTTCATTCCAAGTAAATGCCTTTTCCACGTCTTTCCAATTAAAATTCTCGTATGTAGCTTTATAATCCTGTAAATTATGATTCCCCAATGTAGCAGAAAGCGGTTTCAATTCCATAAATAATCTCCTCCCTCTCCTTCATCTCTTTCCCTGATAGTATAACATAAATTCCTAATTTTTTAACAAATGACAAAACTTAACGAAATCACATTGAAACCCCTTACATTTTCTTCGTTTCATGTATAATAAGAGCTGAGGTCATTAGTAAAAGGTGGTGACTAGATGGAACATAAGAAAACCTATAATGCAATTGAATGGAACACACCTCACGGAAAATTAATCATTGAAGGACCGATTTCACCCGACAGACTTGAATCCTATCATTTACATAGGGATCTGGTAGCATTTCGTCCCCCTGTACAGCAACATAAAGCTCTTGTCGAAATTGCTGGATTACCTGAAGGCAGAGTTATCGTCGCTAGAGAGCGGGAGACTATTGTTGGCTATGTGACGTTTTTATACCCTGATCCCCTCGAGCGCTGGTCAGAAGGAAATATGGATGACTTACTAGAACTCGGTGCGATTGAAGTCATACCAAAATATCGGAATGCTAAAGTTGGCAAAAGTCTGCTCCGAACATCATTTATGGACGATGCAATGAACGATTACATTATCATAACAACCGAATATTATTGGCACTGGGACCTTAAAGGAACCGGTCTATCCGTTTGGGACTATCGTAAGGTTATGGAGAAAATGATGAATGCTGGAGGACTTGAGTGGTATGCAACAGATGATCCAGAAATCAGTTCTCACCCAGCTAATTGTTTAATGGCAAAGATCGGAACTAGAATTGATCTGGAATCGATTCAGGCGTTTGATCGACTTCGATTCCATAATCGATTCATGTATTAAGACCGAAAAGGAGTGAAATAAGTTGCTCATAGAGGAAATTATGAATCGAAACGTTTTTTCACTAGAAGAAAACCAGACAATCGCAGATGCCATTACGATGATGCGAGAAAAAAATATTCGTCATCTTCCAATCGTTAATCAAAAAGGGGAGCTAACTGGAATTGTTTCAGATCGAGATATTAAGGATGCAAGTCCTTCTATCTTGGACTCTGATCCGAATAAAAAAGTTCTAGAGTCACCCCTTTCTTCTATTATGAAAAGAGACGTTATTACTGCACATCCACTAGATTTTGTTGAAGAAATCTCTACCATTTTTTATGAGCAACGAATAAGTTCAATTCCAATAATCGATAATCGAAAGGTTATCGGAATCGTTACTGAAACTGACATGCTACATACGTTAATCCTCTTAACAGGAGCACATCAGCCAAGCTCTCACATCGAGGTTCAGGTAGCTAATGTATCTGGAAAGCTTGCTGATATCACTCAGATTATCAGCAAGCGTAATGTAAATATTATTAGCGTATTGGTCTACCCATGTAGTCATGATGAACAATATAAAAACATTGTATTTCGCATCCAGACTATGAATCCAACTACCGTCGTAAATGATATTAAGAATGAGGGTTATGAAGTACTCTGGCCAAACATGTCGGGTGTGAAAAAATGAAGTGTGACTCTCTTTTTATTTACTCCTCAGACTATTTAAACTATAAGTTCAGTGACGATCATCCGTTTAACCATATTCGAGTACAGCTAACGCAGGATCTTCTGACTGAAATAAATGCGCTTAACAGTGAAGAAATGATCGCTCCTCGCATTGCGACTGATCGTGAAATTTCTCTCATTCATGACCCCGCTTATATTGAAGCTGTAAAGAAAGCAAGTATTGGACAACTCCCATCAACTACTGCAGCAAACTATGGACTTGGCACAGAAGACACACCTATTTTTCCAAATATGCATGAAGCAAGTGCCCTCATTGTAGGTGGAACGTTAACTGCTGTTGATGCTGTTATGACTGGGAAATCGACACATGCCTTGAATGTTGGGGGCGGCCTTCACCATGGATTTCGAGGGAAAGCTTCTGGCTTTTGCATATACAACGATAGTTCAATTGCGATAGAATACATGAAACAAAAGTACAATGCAAAGGTTCTTTACGTTGATACTGATGCGCACCATGGTGATGGAGTTCAGTGGGCATTCTACGATGATCCTAATGTTTGTACCTTGTCCATACACGAAACAGGACGATATTTATTTCCTGGGACAGGTAATCTTAATGAGAAAGGCCAAGGTAAAGGTTATGGCTTTTCTTTCAATGTTCCTATCGATGCTTTTACAGAAGATGAATCATTTCAAGAAGTGTACGAAGCTTCCTTTCGCAAGGTTATAGAGTATTTTAAGCCGGATGTTATTCTTACGCAAAATGGTGCCGATGCTCATTATTATGACCCGTTAACTCATTTATCCGTTTCAATGGATACCTACGAGTTCATTCCTAAACTTGCACATGAACTTGCACATGAATACTGTGATGGGAAATGGATTGCCGTAGGAGGGGGAGGATATGATGTATGGAGAGTCGTTCCTCGTGCATGGTCTAGAATTTGGCTTGAAATGAAAGGGCTTTCTATGTCTGGAAGCCTACCAAAAGCGTGGCTAGAGCGATGGCAACCTCAGTCTCCTCTTGAACTACCACCAAATTGGCATGACAAAAAGAATTTATATGAGCCCATCCCAAGGAAACAAGAAATAACAGAGAAAAACAAACTCACTGTTGAACGTGCGCTATATCAAATTGTTAATTATACCAAAAAAACGAGCCAATAGGCTCGTTTTTACTATTCTTCTTCGTTATGCATAGTTGAATTGCGATGCTGTAATCGGTGAGGAAGTACGACAGTTTGATCTTCAACCGTTTCTTTGTTCATAAGCTTCGTTAGTAAACGCATGGCAACGGCACCAATGTCATACATTGGTTGTACTACAGTAGAAAGCGTTGGACGCACCATAGTCGCAAGTCTAGTGTTATCGAATCCAACTACTTCGAAATCTTCAGGTACATTATATCCATTGTCCTGAGCTGCATGAATGACACCTAATGCCATTTCATCCGTACCAGCAAAGATAGCTGTTGGCTTCTCATTTTGCTCAAGGAAGCCTTCCATTGCTTCTATACCCGAATCATAAGTGTAGTCACCAATAGCAACACAATCTTCGTTAACTTGCATACCTGCATCCTCAAGTGCCTTTCGATATCCAAGGAATTTCTCCTCACCATTAATCGGATCTTCTAGTGGTCCACTAACAAGACCAATCTTCTTATGACCTTTGTTAATAAACTCAGTCACAAGCTCGTATGCTGCTTTTTGATAATCAATATTAACAGAAGGAATCTCCTGTCCTTTTTCAAGTGTTGCAGCTAATACAATCGGAACAGGAGAGCGCTTAAATTCTTCTACATGCTCTTCAGTAATTTTTCCACCCATAAACACAATACCATCAACCTGTTTTCCTAGCATTGTATTAAGAAGATGAATTTCTTTCTCTTTATTTTGATCTGAGTTACTTAGAATAATATTATATTTATACATTGTCGCAATGTCTTCAATTCCACGTGCTAACTCTGCGAAGAAAATACTCGAAATATCGGGAATAATAACCCCAACTGTTGTTGTTTTCTTACTAGCTAGTCCTCTTGCTACTGCGTTTGGACGATAACCTAGTCTCTCAATTGCCTCAAGAACTTTCTTTCTAGTGGCAGGTTTTACATTTGGATTACCATTCACAACCCTTGATACAGTTGCCATTGATACTCCTGCTTCTTTTGCTACGTCATAAATCGTTGTATTCACAATGATCCTCCTTCATGCTCTTTCGGACTTTAATTTACTTAATGATACGATACTATTTGTTTGACTGCAAACGTTAACCTTATATCTACTACCGCTAATAAACAGGTCTTCCGAAATGTCTGTTATCCTTTTTAAGTGGTATGTAAACTATTTCACAAATACATACTTTATTAAAGATAGCATATTTACTCACTTTTTGCTTTACTTAAAAACCAATTTTTATTGACAATATAGCAAATCTAATCAAAAACGACCTATATCTTATATGATGACACGTATACATTGTTTTATTCAATCTTTAATGAGTAGATGGACTTTTCATTCTATCATTCAATCAACAATGGAAGCTAACATAGCCTAAACAAAAAAAACCTTCTACTTATAAAGTAGAAGGTGTAGCTTTCGCAGGATTAAATAACCCGCTCGTTTTTAGATCGTCTACAAATTTCTCGTACTGTGGGATATCTAGCTGCTGAGCTGCATCCGATAAGGCAACTGCTGGATCTGGGTGAACTTCGACCATGATACCGTCAGCTCCAATTGCAAGTCCTGCCTTAGCTGCTGGAAGAAGAAGATCTTTACGTCCAGTTGAATGTGTTACGTCAACTAGAACTGGTAAATGAGTTTCCTGTTTAAGGATTGGAACTGCCGTAATATCTAGCGTATTACGCGTTGCTTTCTCATACGTTCTAATTCCTCTTTCACAAAGCATAACTTGGGTATTACCATTGGACACAATGTACTCTGCTGCGTTAATAAACTCTTGAATAGTAGCTGACAATCCTCTCTTAAGAAGAACCGGTTTGTCTACAGAACCTGCTGCTTTAAGCAGTTCAAAGTTCTGCATGTTTCTAGCACCAATCTGGATCACATCAACGTACTTAACAGCCATTTCAATATCCGCTGGATTTACAATTTCACTAACAACTGCAAGATCGTACTCATCAGCAACTTGCTTGAGGATTTTCAGGCCTTCTTCACCAAGCCCCTGGAAATCATAAGGTGATGTACGTGGCTTAAATGCTCCTCCACGAAGCATTTTGAAGCCTTGCTTCTTAACAGCTTTTGCAACTTCTGCAACCTGCTCATAGCTTTCAACTGCACATGGCCCAGATATAAGAACTTGCCCACCGTCTCCAATTTTCTCGCCTTTAATGTCGATTATTGTGTTATCTGGTTGACGCTTTCTTGATACTAACAGTGCTTTACGGTGATCATCTTCTTGCAGTTCAAGGCTTGCCTTAAAAATCTCTTTGAAAATATGTTGAAGAGTGGAAGTGTCAAACGGTCCACGATTCTTCTCTGAAAGCAAATCAAGCATTTTACGCTCTCGAACAGGGTCGAAACGGTTAATCCCCTGCGCTTTCTTTACTCTACCTATCTCTTTAGCCAACTCAGCTCGCTCATTAATTAAATCAAGCAGCTGTAGGTTAATCTCGTCTAATTTTTCTCTCAACTCATCAATCTGGATATTCGCCATACTATCTCCACTCCTTATCTGTTTATGTGATTAGGGTCATTATATACGATCAAAAATAAAATGTCACTACTTTTCTTTTAATTCTTAAACGCTTTTAAGCATTAAATCATGTCAGTAAAATAAAAACGGCTTATTATATGCCGTTTTTATTTCAAAAATTGTTTAGCAGCTTCTGATAACGAAGAATATGTGATTCTCCAGTGAGAATCATTCCAAACAACATGATTACCATTAAAAACAAGCGCCTGAGGTGATTGGTGTTTAACGCCAGATGTATCAGCGACTGCTCCTGATAGTTCTCTTGATTCTTGTACATTTAAATAGTAAACTTCTTGACTTATATCTTGTGAAAATTTCTCGAATTCTTCGAATGCTTGAGCACTAATTGGACATGTTGTACTATTTTTGAAAAGCAGAAATGAATTATTTTTTTCTTTCACACGTTTAAATTCTTCAATCGTTGATAGTTTCGTTATGGCCATGTGTAAATCCCCTTTCTGATATCTAAGTCTATTATAAAAGAAAGCATTGAAAATGAAAAAGAAGAAGCATTATGCTTCTTCTTTTATAACACTGTTCTTGTCTTATTAAGGTTTAGTTGGATTCTCCATAGACGCTGGTTCTTCTTCAGAGAAATGGTCATTAAGGTCCTGCTGGAAGCTTTCAACATCCTCGTCAGCTTGGCCACGAAGAGCGTCATTCTCTTCCGTTTCTAAGTTTCTGTCTTTAATTTTGGATACAAGGTTATTTGATTGATCAGAAACCTGCTTGTAAATCGTATTGGATTTCTCTTTTGCACGGTTAGCGAAATCTGAACTACGCTCTACTGCTGAATCACGGAATTGAGATGTCTTCTCTTTAACTACACCTGCTTGTTGGTTAAGATCGCTTCTAAGCTCTTTACCAGACTTAGGTGCAGATAATAAAGCAGCCGCAGCTCCTACAATTCCACCGATTAGTGAGCCAATAATAAAATCCTTTGTATTAATGTTGTTGTTGTTATCTGACATATAAATACCTCCTATGATTTCGAATCAATGTATTGATCTGTTGCCTTCTTCTTCACTTGCCATTTTTGCCAGATTTGCATAGCAGCATTACCCCACTGAACAACTTTCGTTACTTGCTCAGATTGGCGCTCTGCCTCTTCAGTTACTTTACCGGTAATATTTTGGAATGAATGATTCATTTTACCAAGTGATGTACCGACTTCTTTTACTTGCACGAAAACAGAATCCAGCGCTTCTGATTTACCCTGAATGTCCTCTGCAAGCAAGTTTGTCTTATGTAACAATGCAGTTGTTTCGGTTGTTAAACCATTCATTTGTTTTTCAAGGCTATCAAGTGTTTTCGCGGTATTACTGAGGGTGTCTTTTAAAGATTTTAACGTTTGGGCAACAAAATAAACAAGTACTGCAAATGCAATTGCGATAATAGCTACACTTAAATAAAGTATAATCTCCATGTGTGTTGGCACCTCCCTTTTCTTAATCTGTTCCCTTCTTTACTTTCAACTAAACACGGGCTTATCATTTCACATTAAAAAAAATGAGTCCACCTTACTACGTACAATTCGTTACACGTTTCATTATTCCTTTTTTATTTTTTTTTATAACACGTCTGAACTGTTTATCAAATCCAATTAATAAATCTAATTCAAAAAAAAAGGCTCTATTAGAGCCTTTTCTTTAAATAGACGCTTTCTCAGCTTCATATGCTTGTTGGTATTTCTGAATATCACCAGCACCCATGAAAAGAAGTACGCCATGATTGTGTTCAGTTAACTGTTGAATCGATTCTTCTGTGATTAGGTGCGAATTGGGTATTTTCTCCATCAACTGGTCTATTTTTAACTGACCAGAATCTTCACGGGCAGACCCAAAAATGTCACATAAATAAACAACATCTGCTTCTTTTAAGCTATCAGCAAACTCATTTAAAAATGTCTTCGTTCGAGTAAACGTATGCGGTTGGAAAATCGCAACAACTTCACGATCTGGATACTTTTGCTGAGCTGATTCAATGGTTGCTTTAATCTCAGTAGGGTGATGTGCATAATCGTCAATTAGGACCTGACCATCAACCACTTTTTCAGTGAATCTGCGCTTAACACCTTCAAAATTCATTAACTGAGCTGCCACAGCATCGCCAGAAAGATTCTCGTAATGGCAAAGAGCAACGACTGAAAGAGCATTTAAAACGTTGTGTTTGCCATACATAGGAATTTGAAACGTACGATAGTAATCATCTCGAACATGTACATCGAACGTTGTTCCATTCTCATCAATTTTGATATTGGTTGCTTGGAAATCATTTTGGTCATCAAATCCGTAAAATACGACCGGTACTTTCGTCTGGATTTGCTGTAAATACGTATCATCGCCATAAGCAATAATACCTTTCTTCACAAGCATCGCCATTTCCTGGAATGCAGAAAACACATCATCGACATCTGAAAAATAGTCTGGATGGTCAAAATCGATATTTGTCATGATTGCATAGTCCGGCTGATATGATAAGAAGTGACGACGATATTCACAAGCCTCAAATACAAAATACTGACTGTCTTTGACGCCTCTTCCAGTGCCATCTCCGATAAGGTAAGAAGTTGGCTCAGCTGCGCCTACAACATGCGATAGTAAACCCGTTGTTGACGTTTTACCGTGAGAACCAGTTACAGCAATACTAGTGAACTTTTGAATAAAGTCACCAAGAAATTTATGATAACGATAGACAGGAAGGTTCATTTCTCTTGAGCGTACTAACTCTTCATGCTGATCATCAAATGCATTGCCGGCAATAATAATCATATCTTCTTTTATATTTTCTTCTCCAAAGGGGAGAATAGTGATACCTTTTTGTTCAAGGGCCTCCTGAGTAAAGAAACGTTTATCTACGTCTGATCCCTGTACGTTATAACCCATATCATTTAGGATTTGTGCTAGGGCACTCATACCGGATCCCTTAATGCCAACAAAGTGATATATAGTCATTTCAGAACCTCCACACTTTCATTTCTTCTCCGCTTAACCTTCTTTAGTATATGATGTCATTACAAGTATGCTCTGCTTTTCTTTTCAATACTACATTATAGCAGAAAAAGAGACAGGCCTACAATTATAATTCATATCATTAAAGAAACGATACGGGCGCAAAAAAGACAGGAGCTTGTTCCTGTCTTTTTTGGTTATTCAACACGCTCTAGGCGTGGATTATGACGGTATTTTCTACCAGCTTTTGCTTCTGGTTCATCATCCAGAATCACATTATCACCTGTAAAACCAATGTCTACCTTAAGTAGGCTACTGCCTACTCCATAAATATCAACTGGAACATTCTGAGATTCGAATGTTCTTATTCTTTCTTCAGTAAAGCCACCGCTTACTACAATTTTGACGTGGCCGTATCCTTCTTCATCAAGAGCTTCTCTCAGAGCAAAAATCAATTCAGCATTTACACCCCTTGGGTCAAATGTACCTAGAACATCAGGGTTACGCCAGAAATATTGATCAACCATTGTACGAGATGTATCCACACGCACGCCTTTAAGAGTATCTCCGAATTCTCTTGCAACTCTTAGAGCATCAGTCACAACATCGTTATTGTAATCAACGAGCGCAATTAGTTCATCTTCAGGGTATTTAGCATAGTAGGCTTTGGAGGCCTCAACTACGTCACCTTTAAACAATTGAATTAGGGCGTGAGGCATTGTTCCCATTCCTCTTTTACCCCACCATTCGTTCATCGCATGTGTAGCCTGAGCAGTAGAGCCACCAATATAAGATGCATACCCATCTCCAGCTTGCTGGGTGTAGTGATCATCACGGTCGCCCATGAAGATAACTGGCTTTTGAATACCTGAAGAACGTGCAGCTTTTACCACATGATAAACATTCGTAGCCACTGACGTTCTTCTGCCTAGAATACCATCAATGATTCCCTCGAGGAAACCAAAGTTCTGATAAGGTCCTTTAATCTTGAGAACAGTTTCAAATGGTGAAATTTTATCTCCATCTTTGAGAGAATCGATTTCAAGAGTATCGGGATCTTTGGCAAAAGTTTTAATTAGTGCAATTGCTTCATCTGAACCACAAAGTACTGCGTCGTGTTTTTGAAAAAACTGCATGGTAACCACGTTGTCTGGTTTGAACTCTTCCACAATTTCACATGTTTTCAGGAAGTATACCGCGGAAAACCAGCCTTCTCCCACACGCTCATCAAATTTAAAGGTTCTATTTGTTAGCCTTTTTATTTTGCCTTGCATTTTAAGTTCAATTTCTTTCATAATGGGGCTCCTTCAAGTAGTTTCGTCATTCGAATGTGAGCTCTCTATGTTCAACCATTCACTTACCTGACTATAAATCTAACACAAGTTTAACACTATATATCATATAGAACTAGCTTGTATAAAACAAGTAGAAAAGATATGCACTAGACGTGCATATCTTTAAAGAAGGCTTCTTCAAAATCGGTTTTATTCATTAGAATGCTACGAGGCTTACTCCCCATTGCCTCAGATACCAATCCGCGCTCCTCCATCATTTCGATTAATCTTGCAGCACGATTAAATCCAATTCTGAAGCGTCTTTGCAATGCGGAAGACGAAGCCTGCCCCTGTTCAATTGCCCACATACATGCTTCTTCAAACAAGTCATCTTCTTGATCATTGTATTGTTGTTTTTTCATTAGATCTTCTTTTTTAATTAAATAATTGGGTTTTCTCTGTTTTCTTACAAATGAAGTGACACGTTCAATTTCTTCGTCTGATACAAAATTACCCTGCAAACGAACTGGTTTAGATGAGCCATTCTCAAGGCAAAGCATATCGCCTTTCCCAAGTAGTTTCTCTGCACCGCTAGCATCAAGAATAGTTCTAGAATCAATTTGCGAAGATACCGAGAACGCGATGCGTGTTGGGATGTTTGCTTTGATTAGCCCTGTAATAACATCTACTGAAGGACGTTGTGTTGCTACTAGAAGATGAATTCCACATGCTCTCGCTTTTTGAGCAATGCGACAAATAGCATCTTCTACATCTTGAGGAGAGACCATCATTAAATCCGCAAGCTCATCGATAACGATCACAATGTATGGGAGTTTATGCTGTGGTTCCCCATGATTAATCGCTCTCTCATTGTATCGTTTAATGTCACGAACCCCAGCAGCCGCAAATTTTTCATAGCGCTCTTCCATTTCATCAACTGCCCATTTTAGTGCAGTTGTTGCTTCTTTGACATCATTGATGACAGGTGTCACTAAGTGAGGAAGACCATTATATGGTGCTAACTCAACCATTTTCGGATCAATCAGCAACATTTTAACATCACTTGGATTCGCTTTAAGAAGTAAGCTTACTAGAATCGAGTTAATGCAAACACTTTTACCAGATCCAGTTGCACCCGCAATGAGGCCATGAGGCATTTTTTGTATATCTGTTATTTTTGCTTCTCCTGCTATATCAAAACCAAGGGCAGCATTTAAGAGCGAACCTTCCGATTGAAATGCGCCACTTCTCACAATCTCTCTAATAAACACTGGCTTACTTGTCGGGTTTGGCACTTCAATTCCTATGGCGTTCTTTCCAGGAATAGGCGCTTCCATTCGAATATCTCTAGCAGCTAGACTAAGTTTAATATCATCACTTAAATTCGTTATTTTATTTACTTTAACTCCTGGACTTGGTTGTACCTCAAATCGGGTAACAGTTGGTCCCATTGTAGCTCCCACCACACGAGCTTGAACATTAAAGTTTTCTAAAGTTGATTCTAGAAGCTCTCGCTGTTCCTGCAGCCACTGATCATCAGTTCCTTCATTACGTGGAGGAATATCTAGAAGCGAAATTGGAGGTAGCTTGTATTCAGCTCCAGATACTGGTTTCTTTGAAAGATGCCTTCTATCATTCGCAAGCATCATCACATTGTAAGGAACCTGTGGCTTCGGCCTGCCCTCTTCTCGTTTTGGCTGTGGTTGTTCTTCTTGAACTTCTTCCTGGCTATTCACTCTACTCTGAACTTCTTGCTTATCTTCTAAAGAAGTTATTGGTTCTACATTACTAGTATGTGAGTTTATTTCCTCATCTGATTCTGAATCACTTGCTTCTTCATGGATAATATCACTTGCATCATGACTTTCATCACTATTGTCATTCTGAAATTCATCCTGTTCTACAATGACTGCATCTTCTTTAGAATCTACATGTTCTTCAAATGGCTTATCATCTTCAGGTTGATTAACCGGCTCATTGTCGAATGTTGGTTCGTAGTCTTCTTTAACGTCCTCTTGTTCGTCATCTTGAGAAGTTATTGGTTCTTCTAGTACTTCAAATGAGTGATCTGCCGAGGCTACACGTAATTCCTCAATCTCTGATGTCGAATCACCTTGTGTATCATGCTCATTTTGGACATGGTCTGTCTCAGCTGGAGATTCATCTACTTGATTTTCATTCGATTCGAATATACGGGCTTCATTACTGATAGCTTGGCCAATCTCTTCTTGAGCAGAGTAGGTTTCTGTATCTCGAATTAGCTTCTCCATCGTTTTGTTTTCATCAAGAGAGGTGTAGTGTCTGCTCGATGGACTTTTGGCGGCCTCTTCCATCTTTTCAGCGACAGGACGCTTACTAAACCCATAGATTGGTGATGGTATATCTGATGGTTTAAAGTTTACACCAGTAAACTTTTTACTTTTGACAGTTTCAGCTTCATCTGACTTAGAATTTCTACCAGTACTTCTAGTTGGTCCCTGTTTTTTTGGATGAACCTGTTTATGCTGTCCTGACCAAGGTGGTGCTGATTTTTCACTTTCTTTCCGTTCTGGTTGTTCTGCTTTCAAGTCTTTGCGTGATCTGTTATTCGATTGATCTGGAATCAGAGGAAAACGAAAATTACCTTCCCTAGGATATTGGTGAACAACTCTCGCTTCACTCTTTCGATTTGCACTTTCCATACGGCCAATGGAGTGCTTGCGATCGATCGGACTGTGATCCTGTGCTCGCTTTCGTACTGGAGCTTCTTCATTTTTCTTCTCAAACGTTTCTTCTTCATCAACATCAAATAATTTATTCCACACTCTTTTTAACCAATTATTATCC
This sequence comes from Bacillus sp. NTK071, assembly GCF_017303315.1. Classification (GTDB taxonomy): domain Bacteria; phylum Bacillota; class Bacilli; order Bacillales; family Guptibacillaceae; genus Guptibacillus. The sequence goes on along the minus strand of NZ_JAFKOI010000006.1, from coordinate 179,945 downwards.
AATTACTATCACCTTTTCTAATTAAGCCCTTTTATCTGGCACTGTTCTTCTATTTTATCGGAAACTCCCCTATCATTGTAAGGCTGTTTCTAAAATCTTTCGTTAAAAATGCTACTTCTTCGTCTAAATATGCTAAAACAGGTTCTATATCCCTATTACCTTCTTTGCAGAAAGAAAAAACCTACTAGAAAAATTCTAGTAGGCTTTGAATTCAGATCCGATTTCATAATCATCAGGTAGGACGAGAATCCCTTTTTCCTGAGGTGCATCTGGCAAATCCAGTTCTCTAGCTGAACAAATCATTCCGGTTGACTCTACACCACGCAAGCTAGCATCTTTAATGATCATTCCAGATGGCATCACTGCACCTACTTTAGCAACGACAACTTTCTGTCCTTTGTCCACGTTAGGTGCTCCACAAACGATTTGGAGCTTTTCTTCTCCTACATTCACCTGACAAATGTTTAACTTGTCAGCATTAGGATGCTTTTCCATCTCTTCAACAAAGCCAACAACAAATTTTGGAGACGCATCGAACTTAAGTTCATCTGTGAACCCATTCTCTTTAATTAATGTATTAACTGTTGAAACGAGCTCTTCATTTCCTTCAACTACACCAGCTGCTTCAATTTGATAGACAGTAGTAAACTCAAACACATTATAACCGATTGTTTTATTTGTCTCTTTACTGTAAATACGTGCTACATTTCCAGTTCGTTCGACTGCTTTATCATCACGTTCGGTGCTACTAAGCGTGATAATTAATGTGTCTCCAACGCCTTCTTTGTTGTAAAACATGTTCATATTCATTGTACTCCTTTTATCAGTGGTTATTTTTTTGGTTTGTTCTTCGCCATAATAAATATTGGCTCAAGCTTCCCATCTTCATAAATGAAAGGTAGACCAGTTACTGGCACAAGGCCGCTCGAAAAGAAATGCATCGTAAGCTGGGCTAGCGCATCATAACCGCGTTCATTCTCAATATCAGCAAAAATTAACACGTCTTGATGTGGCACAGCTACAGCAAGTTCTCCCTTTACTTCTTTCGCCATTCTATCGAGTAACGAATCATTTAGAATTCGACTCGCATCATAACCATCATTCGTATTTAAGAAATAAAAAGTATTCCCTGCAACAGTATCTGTCTTCATTTCCGTCGAAAGCCCACGAAGATTAAACATAGAAACTTCATGTAAGGCTTCTTTTGTCCAACCTTCTTTCTCAAGCCAATCCTGATCGATTAAACGATAGGAGTTACCGAGGTCAAGTGCGAAATAAATTCTTGTCTCTGCAGTATGTTCTACATACACAAACGGAACACCCGCCTCTGTTTCTGAAGCAAAAGAACCAGAACGGATAACAGGGAATATACTATTTTCTTTCCCATTAAGTTCTTGGGTTTCTTTCATTGCTTTAAGGGTTTCTTCTACATGATGTACCACTTCATCAAGTAATTTTTCTTTCCGCTCTTCATACTTTGCAGATAGCCCCTTTAGTCCAAGACTCATTCCTTTTCCAGTTGTCTTATCTTCTACCCTTAACTTGTCTTCTTTTTTGTCGTATGTAAGCTCACGATCTTCTTGTTGAAGTCGATTCTCGAGCAACTTTTTCAAATCTTTCGGTTCCATCTCTTATTTCACCACCATTTACGTACTGAACTGTCACTTTATCATACCATGAAAAGCAATAATACAAAAACAAAGCTACGCTGAGCGTAGCTTTGTTTTTGGTTACTTTACAGTAGTAAGGAATTCTTCAATTTCTTCTTGTGATTTTCTAAGCTTACTTACAAAGCGACCAGTTTCTTCGCCATCTTCATAAGCAACAAAGCTCGGAATACCAAATACATCCATTTCCTGACAAAGGTCAATATGATCGTCTCGATCCACGTAGTAGAAATCTAACTCGGAGTATTTCTTTTCTAGCTCTGGAAGAAAAGGCTCAATAATTCTACAATCAGGGCACCAGTCTGCAGAAAACAATAGTACAGACTTCCCTTCTTTAATTGCCTCTAAATACTCTTCATGTTTTTCGAATTTCTTCATGATGACCCTCCTTATTATTATTCTGTGCTAATTCTCATATCTCCAGGGCGAATAAGCCCTTTTTTTCTCATTAATTCGGATATTAGCAGACTAATCACTGCTGGTCCAATGAAATGCAACAGTACGATCGCAAGCCACACACTTCCACTTGCTCCCATAACATTCAAAGTCATAATCTGTCCTACAAACCCACTTGTGCCCATTCCAGCTCCTGCAGAATTGTTGATCATCATGATCCAGCCGCTACCAAACGGAGCAATGATTGCACCTGCTACTGTTGGTGGAACCAATATCCATGGATTTCGAACGATGTTTGCTACTTGTAGCATAGATGTCCCCACACCCTGCGCGATTACTCCACCAAAGCCATTTTCTCGATAGCTGCTTACGGCAAAACCAACCATTTGAGCTGCGCAACCAATGGTAGCTGCACCGGCTGCTAGTCCTTCTAAACCTAGCATAATCGCAATTGCAGCACTTGATATAGGTGCTGTTAGAGCAAGTCCCATTAGAACTGCAACAATCACGCCCATTAATATCGGTCGTTGCTCTGTTGCCCACATAATAAGTGAACCAAAATTTGTCATAAATGTATTGATCCCAGGTCCAATTAGTGTAGCAGTTCCAAATCCCGCGAAAATCGTAACAAGCGGCGTAATGATTATATCAAGTTTTGTTGATTTTGAAACGATTTTCCCTGCTTCAGCGGCTACAATGGCAGCGACGTAACTTCCAGCTGGTCCACCAAGTTCAGCACCTGCTGCACCCGCGAGTAACGAGGCAAAAAGAACAAGTGGAGGAGCACCAAGACCATAAGCCACAGCTACACCAATTGCAGGTCCCATTAACTCCATCGCGAGTGTACCGATTGGAATCAAGAATGATAGTGAGGGAATTTGTCCCCCTATTGTTTTAAGAATAAGTCCAATAATGAGCGAAGAGAATAGCCCTAGCGCCATATAGCTAAGGGCAGTAATAAAATACACACGGGGTGATAGTGTAATTCCCTTCTTCTGCAAAAATTCTTTCATCTTACTCTCCTTCCACCTTATCCACTAGTAGTATACACTTCACAATTAGCACAATACGACGTTCACTTTACTGGGAATATCCCGAAACCCCATGATACAATCATTTCGTTATCATATTTAAGGAGGCGTTACTGATGGAATTAACAGTTTATCTCGCAGGACAAATTCACGATAATTGGCGTAGTGAATTAAAGAGCAAAGCACAAAAAATGGAGCTTCCTATTCATTTCGTTGGTCCAATGGAAAATCACGATCGATCAGATAACATTGGTGAAGAGATTAAAGGTGAACAACCGAATGCGATCTTTAAAGATGAAGCGGCTTCTGAAATAAACAACCTTAGAACTCAAGTACTTTTGAATAAATCTGATGTTGTGATCGCATTGTTTGGGGAGGACTATAAGCAGTGGAACAGCGCAATGGATGCAGGAACCGCTATTGCTCTTCAAAAGCCACTTATTCTCATTCGCCCGGAATCATTGCATCATCCCTTGAAAGAGATTGCCAACAAGGCCCAATTAGTAGTAGAGACTAAGGAGCAAGCTCTTAAAGCATTGTCTTATATTTTCGAAACAAACTAACGAGTATAGAAATGATATTGACCAAGTAATAATTCTACAATTTGTTTATACATGTCTGTTCTCGTAATGGCGCTGTTGGTGAAAATTCCGATTGCGCCTTCTTTTTTGTTTACTTCTGATCTTTTTGCAAACGCTGAGATGACTGGCCCTAATTCTTCACCCTGAACCATTTTTTCTTTAATCTCCTCTGGAAGTGGAAATCTTGCACCACCAGCGACAATCTCCACTCCATCTTCATCAACAAGTGCACCCCAATTGCATACATAAAGTTGCTCATCAATCAACTGTACTCCGCCTTCAAGTCCTATTCCGATTTTTGCTTGTGCTTGTTTCATTGCTGCTTTCGCCCGTTGTTTTGCACCTATTATTGTTTCTTCATCCCCCCATGGCTGGTCCCGAACCCCAGATGGAACAGATATTCCTTCTGCTTCTTCACCGAAACAGGCGATTACAGCATTTACTTTGACTGGATTTGTGGATCCTACTGCAACTTGTACCAAAAGCTAACCTCCTTTAGGTTATTTGTTAGAGGACACATTTCTGCAAACAAAAGGAGCCGCTATGGCTCCTTTAACTTACACGTTAGATCGAATACTATCGACTGCCGTTTGATCAGTTGATTTAACGAGCTTAATGAGCAACTCTTTTGCTGCAGCATAATCATCAACGTGAATAATGGAAGATGAAGTATGAATGTATCTTGAACAGATCCCAACCACAGCTGAAGGTACGCCATTATTCGATAAATGAACTCGACCTGCATCCGTTCCACCTTGAGAAATGAAATATTGGTACGGGATTTCATTGCTTTCAGCAGTATCAAGGACAAAATCTCTTAATCCTTGATGCGTTACCATGGAGCGATCATAAATTCTAAGTAGTGCCCCTTTTCCTAGCTGTCCGAATTCACTTTTATCACCTGTCATATCGTTTGCTGGACTTGCATCAAGGGCATAGAAAAGATCTGGATTGATCATGTTTGCTGCTGTTTGAGCCCCTCTTAATCCGACTTCCTCTTGAACTGTTGCTCCAGAATACAATTCGTTTGGAAGTTCTTCATTTTGAAGTTCCTTGAGGAGTTCAATCGCAAGGCCAACTCCATAACGGTTATCCCAAGCCTTGGCCATAATTTTCTTATTGTTTGCCATTGGAGTGAATGGACAAGTTGGAACAATTTGTTGTCCTGGTTTAACACCAATTTGCTCAGCATCTTCTTTGTTATCTGCACCAATATCTATCAGCATGTTCTTAATTGCCATTGGTTTATTACGTGTTGCATCATCAAGCAGATGTGGAGGAATGGAGCCAATGACACCTGGGATCGGACCATTCTTCGTCATAACCTCGACGCGCTGGGCAAGAAGCACTTGACTCCACCATCCACCAAGTGGCTGAAAGCGTAGCATACCATTTTCAGTAATTGATGTAACCATGAATCCTACTTCGTCCATATGCCCCGCAACCATTATACGTGGACCTGAATTCCTTTTCACTCCGAAAACACTTCCGAGGTTATCTTGAATAATTTCATCACTATATTTACTGATTTCACCCTTCACAAACTTTCTAACATCATGTTCAAACCCTGGTGCTCCTTGTAGTTCTGTTAACGTTTTAAATAGTGACAGCGTTTCTTCTTTCATATGTATCCCCTTTCATCGAACCTATTTTCTCTTTCTATTGTATCGAATCTGAATAGGTGTTGCTAGTGTGATGAATTTTCAGTATAAACATTTGGTTGGAAGCACAACTTCCGATATACTGAAGAGGGAAATGAAATAGGCTAGTTTTAGAAGGGAGAATTCAGGAGAATGAGAACGAGAGATGTTTTAGTAGGTGCGCTTATTGGCGCAAGTGCTGCAGCTATTTCAACGGCTTCAATAGCTTCAAGACAGACGTACCTATCACCCGAGAAAGCACTTAAAGCCGTAAAGGGTGCTGTTAAGCCTGTGTATACGATTAAAGGCTCTTGGATTCATATGAAAACAGATTCAGTTGAGAAATTCAATCTCCCATTCACCGTCTACTCAGGTGGACTGACTTGTGAGAAAGATGACCAGCTTCTACAGCTTGATTTCATGGTAGATGCAGAAACAGGTACACTCGTCGACTTGCAATCTCAATAAGAAATCCCCCTTCGATTTAATTCGAAGGGGGATTTTGTTTCATAATAAATTTAGAAAGTAGAGTTTGTTTCATATACATTGTTTTTCAATTTAAAGCTTAGTGTAGAATATTTGTTTTTTGACCACAAGTAAGCAATAAGAAATGGAACTACGAACATAATTGCACTTAAGAATAAAATGACACCCATATGAAGATGCTGACCTGTTTCATGGCTGTCCTTAAACTCTTGCGCCTTCTCCAAATCTAAAACTTTCGCTTCTGGAAGAACAGCATTTGCTTCTGTGTCATAGAAAAGAACCTGGGTATGATCTTCAAAGAAAATATTGTCACGTACTGTACTAAAGTCAACTACCATCATAGTAACCTGACTGAAATCTTTATCTGCTGAACTATCAACTTTGAAAGTTTCAGCATCCTGAACTTTGAGAGAACCTTTATCAAAATCGTAATGTTCCTCTTCCAGGTAACCCGTAACACCTTTTTTAACTTCATCACTAACCTGCGCTTCAGCATTAGCTGCTGTACCCGCAAAAGGAAATGCGACTAAAAATGCAGCAATAAGAGCAAAAATTCCTTTTTTCATCATTTTTTCCTCCTCTAACAAACAAATTATCCACTTCTTATCATATCATATTCCTTCTATTATTCTACTAACATTTTGAAGAAAAGAACATCCAATACGAGGAAACTCGGGACAGATCATCCATTTTATTACTAATGGTACCCGACATCTTATGATTTCTAACAGTCTAACCCTAAACAGTTTCAACAAAATAAGAAAGGCTCTCTAAAAGATTGTTGCTTTGAAAAGATTTTTCTATAGAGAACAACACTTAGCTGATTGGAGCTGAAGGATGCTCGACTCCTGCGGGACTAGCGGGACAGGTGAGACCCCACAGGAGCGTTAGCGACGAGGAGGCTCAACGCCCGCCCCGCGGAAAGCGAGCATCCTGGAGCGGAAATCAACCGCTTTATTGTCTACGAAAACAATCAAAAAAAAGAACCGGTTTGTACCGGCTCTTACTGTGTAACTGGTTTTTTATTAAATTCGTTACTAATTTCTTTTGAACGAGTTGCAGCATTTTCCACTGCAGCTTCAAATGCTTCTCCGCCACCGTTCTCATACAATGCTTCAAGTCCTGCTTGAGTTGTACCATTTGGAGAAGTCACTTTCTTTCTAAGAGCTGAAGGGGAATCTTCTGATTGCTCTGCCATCATTCCTGCACCGAGTACAGTTTGGACAGCCATTTTACGAGCAGTTTCCGTTTCAATTCCACCCTCAATTGCTGCTTTTTCGAGGCTCTCAATTACATAATAAATATAAGCTGGTCCGCTTCCTGCAACACCTGTAAATACGTCCATTTGTTCTTCAGCGATCACAACGGTTTCGCCAATTGAACGAATAAGTGCGCGGGCAGTTGTTACCTGCTCATCAGATACATGTTCTCCTGCTGCAAGAGCAGAAATTGATTTACCAATCATACTTGATGTGTTCGGCATAACGCGAATAACTGGTTGATCGCCTTCCAGTTTTTCCTCAATAAATGATGAAGGTACCCCAGCAAGAACAGAAAGTAGAAGTTGTTCATTTGTAATGAAATCTTCAATTCCTTCTAATGCACGTTCAACATCTTTTGGCTTCATTGCCAGGATAACAACGTCAGCTTCACGAACTGCGAATTCTATACTTTGAGTCGCCAATACGCCGTGGTTCTCCATAAGCTCCTGACGACGTTGTTCATTACTTCTGTTTGTCATAATAATACGTTCAGGTTCAATAGTACCTGACTCAATCATTCCTGCTGCCATTGCTTCTGCCATTGAACCCGCTCCGATAAACGTTACGGTTTTATTTTCTAGCATGATTGCCTCCTTTGGATTTCCGAAAAATCATCTACGGTCATTTATACTAACACTGCTTTTTGAACGCTTCAACCTTTATACTGCAAGAAATGAGCATACCCGTAAGATAGTTAGTGAAAACGCTAACATTTGTATCTCAGTATAATCTGTACTTACGAGATGGACATATATCGTGTCTCACGCCTTCTCATACTCTCTCATCATGACTGGGCTTTTAACATATTGTGGTAAAAACGCAACGTAATACTTTTTCAAAGTCAAATAAAAGGGCCCCTATAGGGACCTTTTACTATGCCTGTACTTCTGGTTTCGACTTTTTCAGTATTCCTACCATTAAAGCTGTAATAACCGTACCGATTACAATGGCAAGAATATAGAGGAGGATATGAGAAAGTGAAATATTATTTACTGACCACATCACAAACGCTCCACCATGTGGTGCTGGTAACGCGATGTTAAATAACATCGTTAATGCACCTGCAACCGATGATCCAACAATAATAGAAGGGATTACTCGGCCCGGATCAGCTGCTGCAAACGGAATGGCTCCTTCTGTTATGAAAGAAGCCCCCATCACATAAGCTACTTTACCTGCTTCACGCTCTGTTTTGTTAAAACGCTTTTTAAATAACGTTGTAGCAAGTGCTAGTCCTAGTGGAGGCGTCATTCCACCCGCCATAATCGCGGCATGGTACGTAAGATTACCAGCATCAATCATCGCAATCCCAAATGTAAAGGCTGCTTTATTAATTGGTCCCCCCATATCAACTGCCATCATTCCCCCTAGAATTAGGCCAAGTAATAGTTTATTTGTAGTTCCCATGCCGCTTAACCAATTCTCAAGACCAGTATTTAGAGCTCCTACAGGTTCAATTACAACATACATCATAATGATTCCAGTAATAAAAATACCAAACAACGGATAGAGCAACACAGGTTTCAACCCTTCAAGTGACTGAGGTAGACCTGAAAACAGCCTTTTAAGAAGTAGAACCGCGTAACCTGCTAAGAATCCGGCAATTAACCCACCGAGGAAACCAGCACCATTCGTTGAAGCCATTAGACCACCGACAAGCCCAGGAGCAAGACCAGGACGGTCTGCAATACTCATTGCAATGAATCCAGCCAGAACAGGAATCATAAGCGCAAATGCATTTCCACCGCCAATTGTGCTAAGTGCTGCAGCAAAAGCGTTGTAACTAGGATCATTAGGATCTGCGGCATTAATTCCAAAAATAAAGGAAAGAGCGATTAAGATACCCCCTCCAACAACTAGAGGAAGCATGTTTGAAACACCATTCATTAAGTGTTTATAAAAAGGAGACTGCTTTCCTTTTCTTTCATTTTTCTTCTCACTAATTTGATCTTCATATGAACCAGAAGTTTTGTAGATTGGTGCATCACCGCTACTAGCCTTGTTTAATAGCTCGGCTGGCTTTCGAATGGCTTCTGCTACAGGAACTTCAATCACCTTCTTACCTTTAAAACGATCCATTTCCACTTTTGTGTCTGCCGCTACAATAATAGCTGGAGCTTTCTCAATCTCTTCATCAGTAAGGCGGTTCTTCACTCCACCGGAACCATTGGTTTCCACTTTCACACCGTATCCTAATTCAGCCGCTTTTGCTTTTAATGCATCCGCCGCCATATAAGTATGAGCAATGCCTGTTGGGCAGGCAGTTACGGCAAGAATTTTGCCAGTTGCTTCATTTGTTTCTTCCACTTCTTCAGGCTCTTCATTTTCTTCTTCTTTTTGATCGAACGCCTGAAGGACTTCCTCTTCTGATCGCGCTTTCAAAAGTCCTTTACGAAATTCTGTATCCATTAGGAAAGAAGACAATCTCGAAAGGGCTTCAAGGTGCATTTGGTTGGCCCCTTCCGTTGCCGCAATCATAAAGAACAAGTGAGCGGGTTGGCCATCAAGAGATTGATAGTCTATCCCTACTTCAGAACGGCCGAATACAATACCCGGCGACTTTACTGCCGCAGTCTTAGCATGAGGAATCGCTATACCTTCACCAATACCAGTCGTACTTTCGTTTTCCCTCGCATGAATCGCCTTTTTAAACGCCTGCAGGTCCTTTAAATTACCAGCAGAATATAGTTTTTCAGAAAGTTCATTAATAACCTGATCTTTGGAACTTGATTCAAGGTCTAGAATCATTGTTCTTTTTGTTAATAACTCTGTGATTCTCATTATTATTGACCTCCCCCATCATCATACGATTTAACCGCAATTTGTTTACGCAAAGCCTTGACTTCCCCTTCTGTACAAAATCCTGCTGAAAATGCGCTAGCACTTCCTGCTGCAATACCTGATTCGAATGCTTGCTTGAGGTCTCCTGTTTCTATATAAGTACTTAGAAAACCAGCTACAACAGAGTCACCTGCTCCAACCGAGTTTTTCACCTGGCCAACAGGCACATTCCCGAAAAGAATTTCTTCTTTAGTAATGAATACCGCACCATCTCCCGCCATAGAGACGATAACATTCTCTGCGCCCATTGCTTGAACTTTCTTGCCATACTTCACAGCATCATCAACGGTCGTCACTTCAACCCCAAATAAATCGCCAAGCTCATGATGATTTGGTTTAACGAGGAATGGTTTTGCTTTCACTGTTTCTTCCAACGCTTTTCCTTTCGTGTCTACAATAGCTAGTACACCCTCTGGTAAAGAATGAAGAATACGTGAATAGATTGACTGATGAATGCTTGCAGGTACGCTACCTGCCATCACGACCAAATCACCAGCGACTGTATGAGAAAGTTGTTCAAATAATTGATCCACATTATGTTCGGAGATGGTTGGCGATAACCCATTAATCTCCGTTTCTTCACCGTTTTTGAGTTTAATGTTAATGCGTGTGTCACCCTCAACGCGGATAAAATCTGTAGACAAATCTTCATCATTTAAAGACTTCTCGATAAACTCACCTGTAAACCCACCTACAAAACCTAAAGCAGTAGATTGATGACCAAGTCTTTTAAGAACTCGCGTTACGTTTACACCCTTTCCACCAGCAATTTTCGTTTCTTCATCGACCGTATTAACTAGCCCTGTCTTAAGGTTATCGAGTTGAATTATATAATCTACTGATGGATTTAAGGTAATTGTATATATCATATTTTCACCACTTCTACTGTTGTATGTTTAATTGCATCGTAATTACTATCAGGATGTTCATTGGTTATAATTGTGCACTCTTCTATGTTTGCAACTTTACTGAATGCTGATTCACCTATTTTGGAGTAATCAGCGACAATGTATGACTCTCTTGAGAGCTTTATCGCAGCTCTCTTGATAATGGCCTCATCTGGGTCAGCTGTTGTATACCCAAGTGTTTCATGAATACCATTAATTCCAATAAAGCATTTATCAAATCGATAAGTTTCAATACTTTCAAGCGCCTTCGGACCTGTCATCGCACCTGTTCTTGCTTTAAACTTTCCACCCACGATATAAGTCGTAATACCTTCTGCCATAAGATTCTCAATGACCTGATACCCATTCGTTACGACAATGACCTCTTTACCATGTAAGAACTCGCCTATTTTTTGTGTCGTTGTTCCTGCATCAAGAAAAATACAATCACCATCTTGTACTAACTCAGCGGCATAAGCTGCAATCTTAGCCTTCTCGTCAAGATTCTGAGTAGATTTCTCACCAAGTGATGGCTCCGTCCACTTTGAGCTAAAAAGAGATGCTCCTCCATGAACCCGTTTCAATTTATTCTCGTCTTCTAGCTGCACAAGATCGCGACGTATTGTCGATACTGAAGCACCTGTAGCCTCACTTAACTCATGTACAGTAGCTGTTTCCTTTTCCTTCAGAACTTGTAATATGATGAAATGACGCTCCGCATTTAGCAAGTTCACCACCTACTTTCTATCCACAGTATAATGAAAGCACTTTCAGAAGTCAATCATTTTCAATCAAAATTATTCACAAACAATCATTAACGATCAAAATTATTCAAAAGTTGTTGATTAGATAGGGAAGCTTGAATATATAATCCAACTATCCATTCCAAATAAAGATCTTTTCTAAAAGGTTTTGCTTTTGAAATAATTTTTTATAAAGAACCACATTAGCTGATTGGAGCGGAAATTAACCGCTAAATAGCAACAATGTCTACAAAAACAGCCAAACAAAAAAGGAAGACCGCTATCCTGCAGTCTTCCTTACAATTAACTTTCTCGCTTCACTTCATCCGTCACTTTATACGATTCATTCCACTTAAGCGCTCGATAAATCGCATCGTGATAAAAGATAAACCATGCCTTCTTCTCAACAGCGTCTTTAATCCATTTTTCCTTTGCATAAATGGATGTCATTGGGTAATCATCATACGCAAGAACCCAAAGTGGATTTGCATGAGCATGAGTTGGCATTAAATCTGCCATGTGAATCAAATACTCCCCACCTTCTTCCATTGTAATAATGGAGTGACCATCACTATGTCCGCCAGTATGATGCATCATTAATCCTGGAAGAACTTCATAAGAACCACTGAAAGTGCGAACCTGACCTTGCACAGATTCCCAATTTTCTTTCCAATATGTATTCTTCGAACGAATGTTAGGATCTCTCATCTCGTTCCATTCTACTTCAGAAGTATAGATCACAGCATTTGGAAAAGTCGATTTGTAACCATTTTCAACCGGCTCTGACAATCCGCTTGCATGATCAAAGTGAAGATGTGTCATTAGAATAATATCAATATCCTCAACTGATAGCGAAAGTTCTTCTAGCGATGCACGAACATCTGATTCTTCATGTACACCATAATTTCTTTTCTGCTTATCATCCAGTTTTCCTAATCCAATCCCTGATTCCACTAAAATATTTTTTCCCTGCCATTGGAGTAGCAACGGATCTGTTCTAAGCTCAATTTGATTTTTTTCATTTACTGGGTACTTCTTGCTCCACAGTGGTTTTGGAACAACGCCAAACATTGCGCCTCCATCCATATGAGTGACGCCACCTCTAAGCCAAGTGATCGATAACGTTCCAACTTTTAACTGTTCCATCGATATCCCCCTTTTTTAATTCCATACTATTTTCTCATTAAAAGAAACCGCTTTCAAATATAATAAAAAAAGTGAGCCGGCAAAAAAAACGGCTCACGACCTAAATTGTGCTTCGCAACGATATATTCGACTACCTTTTGAAGAAAATTTCTCTTCGTATTCAGTCATCACATTGTCTTCCATCTTACTTTGGTGTAAATCAAGACTCACGTTGTTTAATGTCATACCATATGCAGAAAAGCTGTGAAGTGAGTACTCAAACAATCCCTGGTTATCTGTTTTGAAGTGGACCTCACTGTTTGGCTTCATTACTACACGGTAAAGATCAAGAAACGTTTTGTACGTAAGTCTTCTTTTCTCATGACGATTCTTTGGCCATGGATCAGAGAAATTTAAATATACACGACTTACTTCGTTCTCCTCAAAAATGCTTGTTAAATCCTCAGCATTTTCGTTTAGTAAACGCACATTAGGCACATCTTCTTCAAGTAACTTTTCAAGTGCTGATACCATTACACTTGAAGAAAGTTCTAAACCAATATAATTCACATCTGGATTTTGTTTTGCCATACCAATAATAAACTGACCTTTACCAGTTCCCACTTCTAAATGAATTGGGTTATCATTATGGAAAACCTCTTTCCATTTACCTTTTCTATCACTCGGGTTTGATGGAACGAATGCAGGATTTTCTGCAAACATATCCCCAGCCCAAGGTTTGTTTCTTTGACGCATGCTTTCACTTCCTTATGATCTTCTTTCCGTTTTCACACAATCGACATTTTACCACGAAATCATCAGAATAGAAAGCGCGCCTCAAGGGTATTGAATAGTAATAAAATTGTAGCAAAATCATGTTGAATCGAAAGACAAAGAGTTTATGATGAGGATAAGGAGGCATGATTTTAATGGAACACTTTCTAATTGTGTGGGCACCATGGATTGTTATCGTTCTTTCAGTAGCTGCTTTATTCGGATGGGCAGCAAAAGGAGATATACATTAATATCATTTCATATAAAACACGGGTTACTCCGTGTTTTTTACTTTCTTAACAGCATAATTCTTTATAAGCTGCGCACGCTACTAAGTAGTACTGTTAAGGAGGAAAAGATATGCCACTCTCACATGAGGATCAACTCTACGTTCTGACTGACATTCTGAAGAACCACCACATTGATTGCACTGGGACATCATCCGAATGCCAGCAAATCCAAAGATTAGCATCAGCATTGCAACGAAACGAATTCATCGCTCCAGAAATAAAGCAAGTACTAGGACAAATTGAGCAGTACAGCTCTGCAGGAGCATTGCATACTGATCTGCTAGACCATATAGAAACCCACCAGCCTCATCTTAGCCAGTGGGTAGATACAATTAATCAGTATCAATAAGTCGATAATGATTTAAGTTCTCAAGATCTTTCTTCCAGAATTCAACTTCTCCGTTCAATCCTTTATGATCATACCAGTAAATCGACAGTAAGGTCTGAGCTAACACGTACCAATACATGCGTTGGCGAAGACCTTCTGTATTTGTAAGACCATAATGAGTAAGCCAATCTCCCCACTCCTCTTTTGGCACATACCAGTAAAGGAGCATGCCTATATCTAAAGCTGGGTCCGCAACGACTGCTCCGTCCCAATCAATCAAATACAAATTCCCTTCCTCACTAAACATCCAATTATTATGATTAACATCACAATGACAAACGACCTTTTGTACATGTTCAAGATCGTTTTTATTTGCTGCTAGATAAGAAAGAGCTCTAATAACCTCAACGTCCGTACGATGATGATTCTCGAACTTCTGCATAAGGTCGAGATAGATCACGTCCGGTGATAGTGGCTTTTTTCCGAGACGATTAAGCATCCTGAGAAGTTCTGAAGACCGATGAATTTTATAAAGCATTTGCGCCACTCGAGGCTGCTTCATCTCATGTGACTTCAGTTCCCTCCCCGGCAGCCACTTCTGGGCTGTAATGACGTCTCCATTCTCAAGTCGCTTGGTCCAGAGAAGTTTCGGTACAATTCCTTCCGCCGACAAAACAGCCAGAAAAGGCGAGGAGTTCCGCTTAAGGAATAATTTCTCGTCTCCATATTGAGCTAAGTATGCTTCGCCTGTCGCTCCGCCAGCAGGTGTCACCTGCCAGCCTTCGCCTAAAATGTTCTCCAACAAATTCACCTTCGATTTCCGTTAGTTTGTAGATTCTGGAAGTTTTACTTTTGTCTTTAGCGGTACGTTCTCCGGACTTAGCTAAAAACCGCCTACGAATAAAAAATTATAACACAGGTTGACGAAATCTTCATGTCTTAATCATTTGTCATTAAAACAATCGTATTAAACGGAGCAATGGTTAGTAATTTTTCACTCGTTTTTCTGATAGGTTCGACACCTGCTTGATCACCATCTGCAAGAATCCATTTCTCCCCATCACCAATATCAATTACATCAGAGTGGAAACCTCCGTTATGAATAACAATCATCGTTTCATTTGTCTCTTCTTGATTAATTTTGTAGGCAATTAACGGACCAGGAGAATCAAGGAATGTTATTCTCTTAAGATCATGGACATCAGCCATTCTAAATGCTTTAAAGTGCTTTCGAATGGCGATAAGACCTCTCACGTACTTAACGGTTTCCTGAACTGCTCTCATTCGTTGCCAATCAAAGCGGTTAATTTTATCTGGTGATTTATAACTGTCTTCCACACCGTTTTTCGTTCGGAAAAACTCCTGTCCGGCATGAAGAAAAGGTATTCCTTGTGAGAGGAGTGTAATGGCCGTAGCAAGCCTGTGCATTTGTTTCTTCACTTCTTCACTTACATCCGGATGACTCCGGTTTAGGCGATCCCATAATGTATGATTATCATGGCATTCAACGTAGTTAATTGACTGCGAAGCCGTAATGAAATAATCTTCAACACTCCCCATTATACACTTCTTTACATCTTCTTTAACTGAAAAGTTTCCAGTCGCAAAACCGTTTGATCGCGTATCAAATAATTTCCCTTTTACAGAATCACGGTAATGATCATTAAAGAATCCGATACGCGGCATCTCACTTGCATGTGCAATCATCGCTTTACGGTAATCAGGTAAAATCGTGTTCATGTGCCATCCTTCACCGAATAAAAGAATCGTTGGGTCAATACAATCTAGAGCATAACGAACGTCATTCATCGTTTCTTTATCATGGATCCCCATTAAATCAAAACGAAAACCATCTACCCCGAACTCCTTTGCCCAATAAACAACGGAATCGATGATTAACTTTCTCATCATCTTTCGTTCAGAAGCAGTATCATTTCCTACGCCTGTTCCATTTGACGGTTTACCCCCTTGATCGAAACGAAAGAAATACCCTGGCACTATTTTCTCAAGATTCGATGCATGAAGCTGATAAACATGATTGAAAACCACATCCATGATCACTCTAAGCCCTTTACGATGGAAGCTTGCTATCATTTCTTTCACTTCTCGAATTCTAGTATAAGGATCATGTGAGTTCAACGAATAGCTTCCTTCAGGAACAAAATAATGTATCGGATCATAACCCCAGTTATATGTCGGCTCAGGCTTCATTTCATCTACACTGCCAAAATCCTGAATTGGCAGCAATTCAACATGTGTAACACCAAGCCATTTCATGTAATTTAATCCTGATGGAATTCCATCTTTTTCAGGTGGTTCTTCCGTGAAGGCTTTATACTTTCCTTTGTTTTGCAAACCACTCTTAGATTGAGAGCTGAAATCTCGAACATGAAGCTCATAAATAATCGTATCCGAAGGCTTTTCTAACGAGGGCTTCGCCAATGGATCCCAGTTGTCGGGATTTGTATTAGCTGTATTAACAACCATACCAAATTTACAATTTGATGTAGCTGCTTTGGCGTAGGGATCTACTGTCTCTCTCCATTCACCATTTACATACACACTGTATGTGTAAAGTGTCCCCTCCCCTTCCGTCGATGAGCATTCGAAAACACCACGGTCTTGTTTTAACATTGGAAGCTCTATTTGTTTCTGAAAGCTTTGATTATAGATGTTTACGATTACTTCAGTTGCAGTTGGCGCCCATACTCTGAATATCGTTCCCTTTTCTGTTAATAAAGCTCCTAATTCACCATCATAGTGATAGCGATCATCAAAAGCCTCTGTTCGAACAACTTTACCTGTAAAAACAAGGCTTGACTCCCCACTTGTATGAATTAGAAAGTAGTCATTTCCAGGAACGTACTCGTCGCTTACGTATAATGTAACAAGTCTTTTCTTTCCCATTTTAGAATTTTCTTTCACTTCAACCGGAAGATCTAAATGACCATCAGTAAGGGTGTAGGCATCGTGAACATCTAACGAGATATCGGCCATAACCGTAATTGTGCGAAAATCATCCCAATATGCTGTAAAAGCCTGGCTTACTTTTTTAAATGCAGAATAATCTCGTATCAAATAAATCCCATCCTTTGCTGAGGTGCTTACAACCTTTATCAGTATCTATTTTATTTAATAAAGCCATTTTTGAAATCTTGTCTCTTAATTAAAATTAAGAAATCCATTTTAATATAATGGGTCCGAGGACAGATACACAAAGTGCGCATAATCCTAAGCCAATGGAGCTAACAGCAGCTTCTTCTTCCCCGTATTCAAGGGCTTTAGCTGTCCCAATCGCATGTGATGCTCCACCTAAAGCCATCCCAATACCAAGGAAATTAGATATTCCAAGAATATTAAACAACCACGGGCCTGTTACAGCGCCTCCTATTCCCGCAATCATAACAAAAATAACAGCGATGGCTGGTTCTCCACCTGTCATTGTTGAAACCTCCATGGCAACCGGTGTGGTGACATTTTTCGAGATAATTGTAGACGTAATTAATGAATTAAATCCACTCATAAAAGCAAGCCAATAACCTGTTAGAATGCCAAGCATGCTTGAAGTCAGGACAGTTGCTAGAATCTCCACCTTGTATTTACTTATTAACTTGCGTTGCTGATAAAGTGGAAAAGCTAGGGCTACTATAGCTGGGCCAAGTAAAGCATCAATATACTGCCCACCACTGAAATAAACATCATAGGATATATCGAATGTTGTTAAGATAAAAACAAGAAACACGGTACAAGTAAGTACTGGGATCATAAATGGATATGGTATTAACTGATAAAGTCTTCGGAAAATAACATATAAAACAAGAGTTAATAAAAACCAGAATAACATATGAAAAACAGCCAACATTCTCTACTCCCTTCGATTCGCAAGATACTGCCCAAGCCATCCCGTTATCCCCATTACAATCCACGTACTTAAGAGAACAATCGGAATCAATAAGAGGCTTTTTCCGCTAAAGAAGTCGAGATGTTGCATAATGCCAACAGTAACTGGTATAAAAAGCAATGGCAGATGATTTAACAGGCTATTAGCTCCCTTTTCAATCCAGCCAATAGGCACCCATTTCAAGTAAAGCATGATGAGTAGCAGAATCATCCCAACAATACTTCCAGGAACAGGGAGCGATAATACGGTTTGAAGGTACACTCCTCCTAGATAAAAGCCAAACAGAAGGCCGATCTGAATGGTCGTAATGAGAACGTTATAGCTTATTAAACGCATAAGTCCTTACGACTTGATATCTTGGTTTCTCCGAGGGGGCTACCGTGTAGAGTGTTAAACAAGATACTTCCTGACTATCACAAATAAGTGTTGGCCAATCAGGTGCTATCTCTTTGTTTGAATCGCGCCATTTTTTCGCTAGTGTTATATGTGGTCGAAACTCTCTCTGATCAAGTGTAAACCCCGAATTTGAACAAGCATGAACGACTGCTTGATGAAGTTTGTCCAACCATTCATTCATTTGGATACTTACATAAAGAACGCGCGGCTGTTTCTCTCGTCCAAATGTAGCTACTCGATCTGGTTTTAGTTCAAACGGTAAAAATGTAGCGACCACATCACACAACCGATCGTGTAGAGAAGAGAGTTGCTCTTCTGAAGCATCCCCGAGAAACGCTACTGTAACATGATAATCTTCAGGATAAACAATATGCTTAAATAAATCTAAATCAATATCATTGCTAACTTGCTCTAACACTTGTCTCAGGTGAGAGTGGATGGGGAGCGCAATGAAATAATGAGTACTCAATAACGGTCACTCCTTCTATCCTAGTTCTATTCTATCAAAAAATCTGAATTCTCTTTCACTTTTTTATTCATAAGCGTCATTTTATTCACTTTGCTCATGTTTTGCTATAATGGGGAACAGTAATAGGAGTATGAATCACAACGGTAGACGAACTCCTACAAATGAAAGTCTATACTTTCTTTACTTTAACCAATTGGTTGTGAAACTTAACCTTAACTTATATGAAAAGGAAGTGCTCATTTGATCTATGAAAATATGGCCGATCTAATCGGCGACACCCCACTGCTTAAATTAAACCGCGTCCCAAATCCTGATGGTGCAAAAATCTATGCAAAGCTAGAATACTTTAACCCAAGCCGAAGTGTAAAAGATCGCGCTGCTTACAATATGATCGTTAAGGCTGAAGAGAAAGGGCTTCTAAAAGAAGGTTCAACTATTATTGAGCCAACTTCAGGCAATACTGGAATCGGTCTTGCAATGAACGCTGCCGCAAAAGGCTATCCAGCAATCATAGTGATGCCCGATAATGCAACGGAAGAAAGAATTAAACTCCTTAAAGCATACGGAGCAAAGGTCGTTCTCACACCTTCTTCAGAGAAAATGCCTGGTGCAATAAATAAGGCAAAAGAAATTGCTGAAACGATTGAAGGTAGCTTTATACCGATGCAGTTCGAGAATGCCGCTAACCCGGATGCGCATCGAACAACTACTGCGCTAGAAATCATAGAAGGCATGAAGCAACTTGGAGTTACGCCTGCAGCCTTTATTTCTACAGCTGGAACAGGTGGAACGGTGACTGGAACTGGAGAAGTATTGAAGGAACACTATCCAGATCTCACTGTTCACGTTGTTGAGCCTGAAGGATCGCCAGTACTATCAGGTGGTAAACCAGGTAAACATAAGCTTGTGGGCACGAGTCCTGGCTTCGTTCCTGACATACTAAACACATCTATTTACGATGAAATTATTAAAATTACTGATGAACAGGCGTACGAAGTAACACGCAAATTGGCGCGAGAAGAAGGATTACTCGTTGGTCCTTCTTCAGGTGCTGCTGTATACGCTGCTATGCAAGTTGCAGAACGGCTTTCTCCTGATCAGGTTGTCGTTACAATGACGTGCGATTCTGGAGAACGCTACCTATCAAGCGATTTATTTAGCTCTTTATAATTTCTAGCGCCATGCCGATGTTCGGCATGGCGCTTTATTAATTATTTAGCAAGTTCATAGATGGCTTCTGCATAGATTGCAGCAGCCTTAAGTAAATCGTCCATTTCAACATACTCATCTTTTTGATGTGCTAGCTGCGGCTTCCCTTTAAATAGTGCTCCGAAAGCAACGCCAGCTTCAAGAGAGCGAGCATATGTGCCTCCACCAATTGATAGTAGTTCAGCTCTATCATTGGTTTGCTTTTCATAAACATGTTGAAGTTTCTGAATGAGCTGATGATCTTTTGGAACGTGATGGGGTGTCATATGATCAATAACATTCATTGTAACTGCTAACGGATTGGTTACCTTTTCGAATGACTTCTGGACATCTTCGAATTGACAGGTAACAGGATAGCGAAGATTAATCCCGATCTGACCACCCTCTCCATTACGATATGAGAATGTACCTGCATTCATCGTAAGAGGTCCTGTAATTTCGTCCTCGAATGAAACATCTAAGCGTTCACCTCTAAAATCATCAACAAGCCATTTCGTAATAAACCCGATATAAGTCTTTCCATTTTGATCAAGTTCCTGGTTTTCGAAGAATTGAGCCAGTCGAAAAGCCGCATTAATTCCCTTTTCAGGAACAGACCCATGAACAGATACGCCGTGCACCTCAAGTGTAAGTTCATTTTCGATTGAAGCCTGTCCTTCTAAATCATGTTGTCCTAGGAATTGCTCAAAACTCTTTTTCATATCAGCCAAAGTGTTTTGATGCCCCTTACATACCGCCTTCGCATAATCAGGCACCATATTAAGTCGCTGTCCTGAATGAAAAGATGAAAGAATAATACCTTTATCCTCACCTTCAATTACTGGGAAATTCCATTCAAAGTCAGCGATTCCTTTTTCAGCATGTATAATTGGAAACACTGCATCAGGAGCAAATCCCATTGCAGGCATTTCTTCGTGCTTAAAATAAGTATCAACACAGCGCCATGAACTTTCTTCATCTGTACCAACAATCATGCGAACACGCTTTGACAATGAAGGGTATAATTCTTTCACGATGTTCATTGCCCAATAAGATGCAATCGTAGGTCCTTTATCATCAATTGCACCTCTAGCAAATAGCTTGCCATCTCTTAAATCAGGTTCGAAAGCAGGCGTTGTCCATCCATTTCCTGCAGGGACTACATCCACATGGCACAAAATGCCGATAAGCTCTTTACCTTGTCCAAATTCAAGATGACCTGAAACGTGCTCAACATCTTTTGTACGGTAGCCGTCACGTTCTCCCAACGCAAGCATGTAATCAAGAGCTTCTCGAACTCCTGTTCCAAACGGCGCCTCATCAGTCGCATTATTTTCATCTAGGACACTTTCAATTTTTAATAACCCTCTTAAATCATCCAATAGGTGCTCTTTTCTTTTGAGGACTTCTTCTTGCCAGTTTACACCGCTCATCCAGCCCATTCCCTTCCTTTTAACTTTTCATATACAGCCTTATCACAAATGACAAGTAGCTTCGCATCTTCTGAAATAGCTTCATCAAGTCTTCGATTGATGTCCATTCTATTTCCATCAGCAATTAAGGTAGCTCCCTGCTGTAACAAAGCATCAAAAGCTTCACGATATGTATGCCAATTCTTATGAACGACAATTTCGTATAAATTCTCACCGTGTCCTCTACTTAATAACTGCGAATAGATCCCAGCGATGCCTTTCGTGAAAGCAGACCTAACGGCCATTCGTGATACAGCTTCATGTGATAGGACAAACTCATCTACCTGAACATGCGCAAAGTTCTTAATATGTTCTTCTTTCTTCACTTCAACTGTTGTATGAATTTCTGTCGACATTCGTTCAATTGAGCTTGCAATGATTAACGACTTCCCATCCGCTAATAGCGAATCATGAATCGTATCATCAGAAAAGATGAGAACCGCTTTTGCATTTGTGATATCGGCATTACGCAGGACTTCCTCTTCAGCCGCGTCCCCTTGAATATAATGAATATGTTCTTCAATGAGTGGAGCTTTAGGCAATTGATCAATAATCACAATCTCGCACTTTTCGGAATCCATGATTTCAGCTACTGCGTAAGATGCTTTTTGAGACCAACCAATAATAACAATGTGATTCTGACCTTGATATGGCAACTTTCCTTCCTCCCTTCTTCTTTTAAGTTCTGCAAATCCGTCCACAAATTTTCCAATCACAACTCCTATTAACCCTATTCCAACGATATAAAGAAACATTGCATAAATTCTTCCACCTACCGTAACGGGAAAATAATCTCCATATCCTACTGTTGTAACAGTTGTCATGACCCACCATAACGATTCAAATAAAGTAGGAAACGTCTCAGGCTCAATGATTCGCATAATGACTGCACTTAACCCAACAAGGATTAATGAAGCATAGAACATAAATGCGGTGTTCAGTTTAACAGCTTTTTTAATAAACATCCTCAAAAACATCAATCGCCCTCCCTTCTCCATACTGTTTCTACATTTAAGAATAGCAAATGATGGTTTGAGAAGGAAGAAGAACCCAATTGAAATGAAATTTTTTGCCGAAGGTACGGAATTATTGTAAAATAAACTTTAAAGAGGGGGTGTAAGTTACTTCGAAAAAGGGAATTGGCAATAACAGTGGATTGAAATCTATAATGCCGATCAATCGCTTATCTTATGAAAGTGGTATGACCCTATTCGTCATTACACCTTGTTGGGAACCCAACACATCCAGAATTCACTTCTATCCATAATCTGAGCACTCAACTAAATAATCTTTCATGAATAAAACGAAGTGATCCTTAGAAAATTAAGTATATCTTTACGTTTCCTTCATATTGTTTTAATAGTCAGAAACTATTCTAGGGATAAGGCATTGATTACAAGTTAGGGAGTGGTTCTTTGAGTATTACTTCAACTGATCGTATGATGACCCGTATCAAGTCTATCTATTTATTCATTAGCAAGCATGGTACTGTCAGCACAAATGAGTTAGTTGAAGAGTTTGGGATTACCCAGCGAACTGTTCAAAGAGATTTAAACGTACTGGCCTACAACGAATTAGTCAAAAGCCCAAACAGAGGAATCTGGACGACTACAAGCAAAAGAGTAAAGGTTGGATAAGAAGTAAAACTCGGCTTCTCGTCAAAAGTATTCTGACGAAAGCCATTGTTTTTGCTATTATTTGTAACGTAAAGAAAACCCGGGCCAAGCCCGGGTTTTTTAGTGATTTTATTTAGTATTTGAATTGTAATAACTCTCAGGTACAATCACTTTTCCATGTTCGTACTGAATAGATTCATTCAATTCAAGATACGGTTGATCACTTTTCAGTAAATCGGAAAAAAGGCCTTCAGAAAGCTCAAGTCCTTCAACTTTACCATCCTGATTAATTACAATCTCTTTCACTTTACCTAGCTCTTTTCCTTCTCCGGTTAGAACCTCTGCTTTATTTAAAGACCCGTAAGAACACTGATCCGCAAGTACTGTAGACTGTACTTCTTTTTCTGCATCCTGCAGTGAAAGTGAGTCATGCTCCCATGAAAGTGAATCGTAAGAAACGATCATGCTTCCATTCACTTTACGTGCTTTACGATCATCGTCTGTTACAGGGTAATTATTCGGTGTAAATTGCCCTCCTGAAGCTTCAATAGAATGTAGCACCTCACTAGAATGATGATCAGGCACTGCATCTTTCTCGTTAGAAGCTTCTCTCTTATTAATCTCTAAATAAGTTACCTTACTTAATGTTTGATCAAAATAGACTTGATTAACACTTAAATCAGCTGTCGAACCACTTGTAATCTTATGACCGATTAATTTATTTCCAACCTTAATCACGTTATCCTCTCCTTCTCAACTGTCTAAAGATGTTATTCCCTAAGTCAGTGAAAAAGAAACGAATGATCATTTTTGTAAAATATCAACTTCATCTTCTGTTAACTCACGATACTCACCAGGCTCCAAATCTCGATCAAGATAAATATCACCCATTTGAATACGTTGCAAGTAAG
This sequence comes from Bacillus sp. NTK071, assembly GCF_017303315.1. GTDB lineage: Bacteria > Bacillota > Bacilli > Bacillales > Guptibacillaceae > Guptibacillus. The sequence goes on along the minus strand of NZ_JAFKOI010000006.1, from coordinate 155,941 downwards.
TGACTTTTTTATCAACTGCTTCAAACATGCGTTTCACCTGATGAAATTTACCTTCATGAATCGTTAATTCTATCTCAGATGTAGCTTCTGCCACTAAAATCGTTAACTCTCCTGGCTTTGTTACGTATCCATCGTCAAGTGTGACACCTTTTTGGAAAGCTTGTACATCTTCCTCTGTTACATAACCACTTATTCTTGCATAATACGTTTTAGGTACGTGGTGCTTGGGTGAGGTTAGATGATGGGCAAGTTTGCCATCATTTGTGATAATCAATAGCCCTTCTGTATCTTTATCAAGACGCCCAACGGGAAAAGGTTCAAAAACCTGATCTTCAGGGATAAGGAGATCAATGACAGTCTCATCTTCATCTTCCGTCGCTGAAATCACTCCCCCTGGTTTATTCATCATAAGATAAATAAACTCACGGTATTCAACTGTTTCTTCATGAACCGTAACATGGTTCCCCTCTGGGTCAACATGTTGTTTAGGATCTTTCGTTATCTCTTCGTCTACCCTTACAACACCTGTTTTCAAAAGCTTCTTTACTTCCTTTCTTGTTCCATAGCCCATATTAGCAAGTAATTTATCTAAACGCATCTTATCGCTCCTTTTCCATATTTCTTCCAAAGTTTCTTTTGATTTCAAGCATAGTTTCAGTGAATCAAGGGTATGTAAATGATAGATGTCAAATTGCACGTTTGGAGTGAATTGAATGACTGTTAAGGTTGGACTTTTAGCAACTGCAAGAAAGAAAAGCCAAAAATCAGCACCTGTTATCGAATTCTACCAGAGTCCTTTATTTCAAAAGACACTTGAATATGCCTCACATAACTATGATCGCATGTATTTCTATAATGCCAAAGACGGTCTATTATTACCAGACGATATAATGGATCCGTATGATGTTTCCATTAAAACATTTACACATCAACAACGAGAAGAATGGGCTCAAAAAGTGATTGAGCAGTTCTCAACATACGAAACATCTACTAACATTACAGTTTGTTTGCATGGTGGTTCTGTGTATCGTAAACACCTCGAGCCTCAACTGAACCGATTCAACTACCATTATGAAGTTCCACTGAAGGGACTCGGCATTGGAGAACAGCTAAGCTGGTACCAGAAAAACTCAGTATAACACGGGGCAAACGCCCAGCAACACTGCCTATCGATTGCATACACTATCAAGTACCTAATTAAAGGGGGGATCGTGTATGTATGATTATCGACAGCAATGGCAAATATACCCTGGTCAGCCGGGCGGATATCCTGGTGGAGGAGGATATCCAGGTGGTGGAGGGTATCCTGGTGGTGGAGGGTATCCTGGCAATATCGAACAGCAACTAAGAGAGATTGAACGCCAACTGAGAAGGCAGAATAGAAGAATTACTCGTATCGAGAGACAGCTCGGTATACGAGAAGAAGAAAACCACTATTAAAAAGTGAATTTCTACTCACAAAAAATGAAGGCCATATGGCCTTCATTTTTTATCGTCGTTTTAAGAATGTAAACCGTTCTCCTAGTATTAAACCTGCAAGGTTGGAACGATACGAAAGAAAGAGGTAAACAATTCCACCAACTGTTATTCCTACTAACAGGTTAATACTTGAATACAGCATACTTCCACCTTCACTTTTAGATAGGTAAAGATCTGGGTACACCGATTCAAGCGGCAGAATAGCAGCTCTCGATGCTACTGCCATAACTGCGACGAAAATCCCGATTAGCAATAGTCTTCTAAAGATAAATCCAAATTCGTACTCAGTGTATCGCTTAATAATAATGATTGTAATGACAACTGATGTAAACAATCCGATGTCAGTTGCAATAATTGCTCCTCTACCCTCAAAGATCGTAACAAGGGGATACGTTAATCCCGCTTTTAATGTAAGACCAGCTAGCAAACTATATACAGCGTATTTCTGCTTGTTAATCCCCTGAAGAATAGCTGCTGTGACAGAGAAAAGAGCAAACAAAATCGCTGTTGGAGCGTACCACGTTAATAAGGAACTACCCAATTCCTGATTTACTGTAGGATATAAAACACGGAAAACCGGCTCTGATAGAACTGCTAGACCAATCGCTGCAGGTAAAGTTAAAAACAGTAGAATTTGAAACGTTTGGGTAAGCTGCTTCTGAAGCACGCCTTCACGATTCGCAGTAAACGATTTTGTAATAGCAGGAATAATTGTCATAGCGAGCGCCGTAGCAAGTGAAACTGGAATCATGATCAACTTGTGAGCAAGTCCTGTTATAATAGCAAACACTTCTTCATAAGACGGCTGATTGTATCCTATGCTCTTCAGTGCAGGGTTAATGAGAAAAGTATCGACCTGCAAATACAATGGAATTGCAAGTCCGACTACTACGAACGGTAGAGCATACGTAATAATTTCTTTATACATATCCTTCAATGACACGTTATGATCTACAGTACTTTCAGCAAGATGTCGATCAAGTTCAGGTTTGCGCTTTCTGTAATACCAGAAAACGACCATTAAGCCACCCACAGCACCTACGAATGCACCAAACGTTGCATATGTGGCAGCAGTCGCTGCATCTCCATCCATAAATTTCATGATAATAACGCTTGATGCAAGTATAAAGACGATACGGAAAACTTGTTCAACAACCTGAGAGACAGCAGTAGGTCCCATAGACTGAAGGCCCTGGAAAAAACCGCGTGTTAAACTCATAATCGGGACGATCAACAAGGCCATACTCACAACACGAATGACAAGGGTTACATCCGCTATCGAGTTACCTTCTTTACCTTCATCAATAACAATCCGTGCAATCGGCTCAGCTAGTAAGAACAAGACAAGAAATGCGACGAAACCGGTTAAAGCCATTAACACTAACCCTGATTTATATAAACGCCTTCCTGTCCTATAATCACCGAGCGTATGGTATTTTGAAACGAATTTTGAAACAGCCAGTGGTATACCAACTGTAGACAAGCTAAGCATAATCGTATAAGGGGTATAAGCATACGTATATAATGCTACACCCTGTGTTCCTACAAGAGCAGTAAAAGGAAACATGTAAATCATTCCTAGTACTCTTGAAAAAAGGGTGGCAGCTGTTAACAGCATTGTCCCCCTGATGACATTTGAATCGGACATTTCTCCATCTCCTACTTCTAACCATTCATCTAAAACTATTCGTCAACTATCAACAATTTTCAACAGTTCTTTAAATACACATCTTCATTTTAAGCTATTTACCTATTAACAACAAATATAAATTTCTGTGAAACTTTAATATGTAGTGTTAATTATGGTATGTTTGTCTGTAGCAAAATGAGAGAGGTGTAAGCATGAAATACGATGTCATTGTGATTGGCGGTGGTCCGTCGGGACTCATGGCGTCTGTATCAGCAGCAGAACACGGAGCATCTGTGTTACTCGTTGATAAAGGAAATAAGCTTGGGCGTAAACTAGCTATATCTGGAGGCGGAAGATGCAACGTTACAAATCGCCTGCCGCTTGATGAACTTATTAAATTCATCCCTGGTAATGGGAAGTTCCTATACAGCGCATTTAATATTTTTGATAATGAAGATATCATTACATTCTTCGAAGATCTTGGCATTAAACTGAAAGAAGAAGACCACGGTAGAATGTTCCCTGTAACCGATGATGCCAAATCAGTTGTCAATGCGCTTCTAGAGAAAGTCCGCGAACTGAATGTGACGATCAAGGTAAATACGCCTGTCGAAAAAGTTCTCTATCATAATGGAGCTGTTACAGGTGTTCGACTTCAATCAAAAGAAGACATTGAATCATCAAATGTTGTTATTGCAGTAGGAGGAAAATCTGTTCCTCATACCGGGTCAACCGGAGATGGGTATGCGTGGGCAGAAGAAGGCGGTCATACTATTACTGATCTTTATCCAACAGAAGTGCCTCTTACATCTAGTGAGCCTTTTATTAAGAATAAGGAGCTTCAAGGATTATCTCTTAGGGATGTCGCGTTATCTGTTCTCAACCCTAAAGGTAAAGTGATAAAAACGCATAGATGGGACATGATCTTCACACATATTGGCTTATCCGGACCAGCAGTACTAAGGTGCAGTCAGTATGTCGTTAAAGCGATGAAGAAGTTTAATGCACAATATATTCCACTTCAAATTGATTCAGTACCCGATCAAAACGAAGAAGAGTTATATCGAGAGCATATGAAGATTGCAAAAGAAGAGCCTAAAAAAGCGATTAAGAACATCTGGAAAAGTAAAGTACCTGAAAGATATATGCTCTTCTTATTGAGCAAAGCGGAACTTTCTCAAGACACAACATACGCTCACTTATCAAAAGAAAAAGTTCGAGAATATGTCCGTTTATTGAAACAATTCCAGGTTGCAATTGACGGTACTCTCCCAATTGATAAAGCTTTTGTTACAGGAGGCGGAGTCTCTTTAAAAGAAATTCATCCTAAGGAAATGGGTTCTAAATTCACGGAAGGACTCTATTTCTGTGGAGAAGTTCTCGACATCCACGGCTACACAGGTGGTTATAACATTACATCTGCTTTCGTTACAGGTTATACAGCAGGAAAGAGCGCTGCAACAAGAGCATAATAAAAACAGGAGGGGCCCCAATGCCCCTCCTGTTTTTATTCATTTCTATCGTTTATTTCGATTTCTACCACCGGTTCGGCTGTTAGATGATCCTGCTCTACGTGAAGGACGATTTGTTCGACCTCTTTGATCATTTCTCCCCTGATCCCGCTCTTCATGTTCAGGCAAAGCACCTTCAACCGTTTTTCTAGCTAGTTTCTTTCCAATCCCTTTTTCAATCATTTGGATAAAGGACTGATCCTTAGCTGCGATAAATGTGTATGATGCACCGTCTTCTCCTGCGCGTCCCGTCCGACCAATCCGATGAATATAACTTTCGGTATCTTGTGGAATATCATAATTAAAGACGTGAGTAACTCCCTCAATATCCAAACCTCTCGCTGCAACATCTGTAGCTACAAGTAATTGAATTTTCGCATCGCGGAATCGTTTGATAACACTTTCACGTTTTGCCTGTGATAAGTCTCCGTGTAGCTCATCTGATAAATATCCTTTAGATTTTAAATCCCCATTCAACTTACTAACTCGGCGCTTTGTCCGACAGAAAATAATGCCAAGAAATGGTCTTACTTCATCAATTGTTTCAGTAAGTGATCCGAACTTTCTTCGATCCGTTGTCTCAATAACATATTGTTGAATTTCCTCAACCGTTTTCCCTTTTTCTTTCCCTTTAATGGTTTGCGGAGATCGCATAAAGCGTCTTGCAAGCTTCTTGATATCGCTCGATAATGTAGCTGAGAAAAGGGCTGTTTGGCGGTCATCAGGGGTTTCACTAATAATATCTTCAACTTCTCTTAGGAAGCCAATATGCAACATTTGGTCTGCTTCGTCTAGCACTAGGAAAGACGTACGAGACAAATCAATGGTTTCTCTTCTAACATGGTCAAGCAATCGTCCAGGGGTTCCAACAACAATGTGCACTTGTTTGTTAAGACGCTTGATTTGTCTCTCAACATCTTGTCCACCATACACCGCAAGCACATTAATATCTGGTCGTTCTTCTATTAGCTTCATTAATTCATTTGTGATTTGAATAGCTAACTCTCTTGTTGGAGTGACGATTAATGCTTGTACTTCTGGAGCTTCAGTATCTAACTTCTCCAATATAGGTAGTAGAAACGCAAATGTTTTACCTGTTCCTGTTTGCGCCTGTGCAATCACATCATGCCCTTGGAGCATGACAGGTATCGTTTCCTTTTGTATGTCAGTAGGAGTCTGGATTCCTTGATCTTCTAATGGTTTAATAAGCTTTGAATTCAAGCCTAACGTTTTAAATTCGTTCAAATTATTCACCTCATGTTTAGTATATCAATTGTCTCTGTCTTCTCTCAGCAATTCACAAATTACAGATAATATTTCATAAAATGCTCTTCTCTAAAAAATGTTTATCTTAAAAATTTTGAAAAAGTGACTAACACTTCATAGTTGATTGGAGCGGAAGGAGCTCGACTCCTGCGGGAATAGCGGGACAGGTGAGACCCCACAGGCGCGCCCCAAGCGCGCCGAGGAGGCTCACCGTCCGCCCCGCGGAAAGCGAGCTCCTGGAGCGGAAATTAACTACTACTCTTATAGCAACAATGTCTACAAAAACACCCTAAAATAAAAAACTGTCTTCATTACGACTGCTGAAGAGCGGTCGTTTGAGACAGCCTTTACTCTTTACGCTAAATAATTACCCATTACTTTTGAAACATAATTCTGCGTTTCTTTGAATGGAGGAATACCTCCATAACGATCAACATTGCCGGGACCAGCATTGTATGCAGCTAGCGCAAGCTCCTTATTCCCGTCATATTTATCAATCATTTGCTTAATATATTTCACGCCACCTTCAATATTCTGACCTGGATCAAAAGGATCCTTTACACCAAGATATGAGGCGGTTGCAGGCATTAGTTGCATTAATCCCATAGCTCCCGCTCCACTAACACTATCTGATTTATAGCCAGATTCCTGTTTAATAATGGAATGAACTAATTTGGGATCAACGTTGTACTTGGCGGATAATTCTTCAATATATCCATCAATCTCAAGAGATGATGATGAGTAAGAAGCTGAACTAGTATGTACAATTGGTGGTGCGCTTGCTCCATTTATTGCATTTATAGAGGGCACATAATTTGGAGCCTGCTGCTGTACGGCGTTCTGATTCGAAAGAGCTGCTTCAAGCATGTCAGTAAAGGAAAAGGCTGATGGCTGCTGATTAACCATTGTTTTACCTGGTTGTAAGTGGCGCAATGCCTGTAAGTCCATCATAGCACGCATAAGTTCTGCCTTCATTTCAACACCTCAGTGTAGTCTTTTCCATTATTATATCAGATGGAGGAGTTAAACGAATGATTTTAAGTCAATATGCTTGGATAATGATGAAAAAAGTGCTACAATTTATTAATCTTATCAACTTACTTGGATTTATACTCCAGCAAAGCGCCTTTATGGAGTCTCCACAAGGCGCTCATAAGAATTAAGAGGTAACGGTCATGTAATAGATCGGCTGCTTGCGCTGTTTCATCAAGATCTTAACAGCAAGTCGTGCTGCTTTACGATCTTCTGCAAGTACTATGATTTCTTTATCACATACTTCATTTTCTCTTGTTTGTCTTCCCAGGTAAGAAAGCGGAATATTCTTTGCTTTCTCATACGGCATTCTATGTGAAAGAATATAATCTCTCACATCGATAAGACAGTATTTATCATCGTCAAACCGATCAAGGTTAATCGGCTTCATATAAGAGTAGGGATAAATAACTCTCCATAAACCTAATATGAATGCTACAAAAGCAGCTACAGCCGTTCCCAATATTGCCATTCGAACTCTCTCCTTTTCAGAAGGGTTATTTAACCTTACCCTCCCATTTCATCATACCGCCAACCATGTTCTTCACTTCATATCCAGCTTCTTGTAGATATTCACAAGCACGCTCACTGCGTCGACCAGATCGACAAATCATAATATGCTCTTCTTCTTTATTAATTTCGTTAAGGCGTTCAGGAAGTGTGCCAAGACGAATATGCTTCGCTTCAGGAATGATACCTTCTTCTACTTCTTCATCCTCACGTACATCAATTAATGATACATTTTTTCCTTCATTTAATAGCTCTTGAACCTCTTCAGGTGTAACTGTCTTAATTTCATTACTCATAAAAACATACCCCTTTCGCTACCTATAATATGGTTTTCACATTTATAATCACTTCAACAAAATCCATCGTACATGATTCGTACTTCCAATACAAGAAATCTAACTTACGTTCAGTAGTATTCTTTTCCACTTCAGGAGGTTATTCAATCATACATTTAGAAAACCCCTCTCCTTTTAAAAGAAGAGGGGTTTCAAGCTAATTCGCAACTATATTAACAAGTTTTCCGGGAACCGCAATCACTTTACGAAGCGTTTTGCCATCAAGTTGACCTTTAATTTTCTCATGCTCCAATGCAATCTCCTGCATTTCGTCACGAGAAGCTTCAGCTGGAATAGAAATTTTCGCGCGAAGCTTGCCGTTAATTTGGACAACAATTTCAACTTCATCGACTGCTAGCTTGCTTTCATCAAACATTGGCCAATTAGCATAAGCTAACGTTTCTTCGTGACCTAGAGCACTCCAAAGTTCTTCAGCAAGGTGCGGAGCAATTGGAGAAAGGAGCTTAACAAAGCCTTCCATTAAGCTAACCGATACAGTTTCCTGTTTATACGCTTCATTAACAAATACCATCATTTGAGAAACGGCAGTATTGAAACGTAGACCTTCCATGTCTTCCGTAACCTTTTTTACAGTTTCGTGGTAAACACGTTCCATCTCTTCAGTTGAATCCGTTTCAGAAAGAGAAGACTTACTAATGTCACCTTCACCGAACAAGCGCCATACACGGTCAAGGAAGCGACGGGCACCATCAAGTCCATTGTTCGACCATGCGATCGATCCTTCGAAAGGCCCCATAAACATTTCATACAGGCGAAGCGTGTCAGCTCCGTGACTTTCTACAATTTCGTCTGGATTTACAACGTTACCCTTGGATTTACTCATTTTCTCATTGTTTTCTCCAAGAATCATACCCTGATTGCGAAGACGCTGGAACGGCTCTTTCGTTGGAACCACTCCGATATCGTAAAGAACTTTGTGCCAGAAACGTGCATATAACAAGTGAAGAACAGCATGCTCAGCTCCACCGATATACATATCTACGGGTAACCACTCATCCAATTTCTTTGGATCAGCTAACATTTCATCGTTATCTGGATCAATATAACGAAGGTAATACCAGCAGCTACCAGCCCATTGTGGCATTGTATTCGTTTCACGGCGACCTTTCATACCACTCACTGGATCAACTACGTTTAACCATTCCTCGATATTAGCAAGTGGTGATTCACCTGTACCAGAAGGTTTAATCTCAGTTGTTTCAGGAAGTACGACTGGAAGTTGTTCTTCTGGCACCGCACTCATTGTGCCATCTTCCCAGTGAATGATTGGAATAGGCTCGCCCCAGTAGCGTTGACGGCTAAATAACCAGTCACGTAGACGATACGTAATCTTTTTCTTGCCCTTTTCATTCTGCTCTAGCCATTCGATACTCTTCGTAATCGCTTCTTCTTTCTCAAGATCGTTTAAGAAATCAGAATTAACATGCTTACCATCTTCCGTATAAGCTTCATTCGATACATCTCCACCGGCTACAACTTCAATAATTGGCAAGTTAAATGTTGTTGCAAATTCATAATCACGCTCATCGTGAGCAGGAACCGCCATAATGGCACCTGTTCCATATGTCATTAATACGTAATCCGCTACCCAGATCGGAAGCTTCTCATTATTAATAGGGTTAATCGCATATGCTCCAGTGAATTCACCAGTCTTTTCTTTAGACAATTCGGTACGCTCAAGATCACTCTTTGTTTGCACCTTTGAACGATAGCTTTCTACTTTAGATGCTTGCTCTTCTGTAGCAATTTGCTTCACAAGAGGATGCTCTGGTGCAAGAACCATATAAGTAGCACCAAACAATGTGTCTGGGCGAGTTGTAAAGACATCGATTGATTCATCATGACCATCAATCTTGAACGTTACTTCGGCACCTTCCGATTTACCAATCCAGTTACGCTGCATTTCTTTAATACTTTCTGACCAATCAAGTTCTTCTAGGTCTTCAAGCAAACGATCAGCATATTCTGTAATTTTAAGAACCCATTGTTTCATTGGTTTACGAACTACCGGGTGACCACCACGCTCACTCAAGCCATCAATGACCTCTTCGTTGGCAAGTACTGTTCCGAGAGCTGGACACCAGTTCACAGCAACTTCGTCAACATAAGCAAGTCCTTTTTCATATAGCTTTGTAAAAATCCACTGCGTCCATTTATAGTAACTAGGATCAGTCGTGTTTACTTCTCGATCCCAGTCATAAGAAAAACCTAATTCTTTAATTTGTCGACGGAATGTATCAATGTTTGTTTGAGTGAAATCTCGCGGGTTGTTTCCAGTATCAAGCGCATACTGTTCCGCAGGAAGTCCAAATGCATCCCAGCCAATTGGATGAAGCACATTATAGCCTTGCATACGCTTCATACGGGAAAGTATATCCGTCGCAGTGTATCCTTCAGGGTGTCCTACATGAAGACCCGCTCCAGAAGGATATGGGAACATATCGAGAATATATACTTTCTCTCCGCTCGCGTCATTATCTGTTTTAAATGTTTTCTTTGTTTCCCAGTAGTGCTGCCACTTCTTCTCAATTGTTTTGTGATCAAATGCCATTGCTACTCTCTCCTTCCAGTCCTTAAAAAAAATAAAAAAACCTCCCATCCCCGTTGTTTATCAACAGGGACGAGAGGTTGAGAATCTGATATTCACAATCACCCGCGGTACCACCCGGCTTAGTGCTAGAAACAGCACTCACTTCAGACCTTTAACGCAGGCGTACGGGTAACCTTACTCCATTCAGGCTCCGATTCAAAGGCGAGTTCATAAAAGTTCTATGTTAACTTCCACCATCCGTTAACTCTCTATTAATAGAATCTTTATTACTATTCCTTATCATTATCTTTGGTTTCGCTAAATTACGTATATAATTTGTATTGTATGAAGACTTGTGCAGATTGTCAAGAACATTATCAGAATAGACGATGTTTTCGTTATTTATACGTCTAAATCTAAATAGTTGATAACGCTCTTATAATTATCCACCTGATGTTTACAAACAAAAAGGCTATGTTAGTGAGCAGTGTTGATTTTTGGCTCATTTACGCCCTGCGGTGACCTTTCAATAGAGCTGAAAGGCGAGAAATCAACAATAAAAGCTAACATAGCCAACAAAAAAGAAACGCACCAAGATTGGTGCGTTATCCTTGTCTATATTTCTTTTGACTAGCTGAATCATTTTTGGAATGAGGTTTGTCTTTTTCTTCTTTCTCTTCTTCTTTTAAATCTTCAAGCGGAATCGCATCAACATTCATTTCAGCGTCATCACCATCGAGCTGATTCCTTTCTTCATCTGGTAGTTGCTCTGGATTATTGGTTTCTCCTTTTTTATGACGCTTTTCATTATCTTCCATACAATCACCTCTTTATGAATGATAGTAGTATGTACCACACCCCATATATTCCCAAACAAATGAATGGGTTATTGGAGGATTAATATTGAAAGTGGTAAAGTAAAAAGTAATCATTTGGGGTCTAAAAGGCCACGAGAGGAGTCGTAATGGAAACACACCAAACAGGTATACCTTCTCATATTGGTTTAGAGAAACGTTACTATACATTTAATAACTTTCTTCAACAAAAATTTGGTCACCGCGTTATGAAAGTTCCGTTAGATGGAGGGTTTGATTGCCCAAACCGTGATGGTATGGTCGCACATGGTGGTTGTACTTTTTGCAGCGTCAGTGGCTCTGGAGACTTTGCAGGAGATAGACGAGATGATCTTGTCACACAGTTTCATACAATTAAAAACAGGACGAGCGGGCGAAAATGGAAAGGCGCAAAATACCTTGGTTATTTTCAAGCCTATACGAATACATATGCGCCTGTAGAAGATTTGCGTAGAAAATTCGAAGTGATCTTAATGCAGGATGACGTTGTTGGACTCTCGATCGCAACGAGACCTGACTGCTTACCTGACGATGTTGTTGATTACCTGGCTGAATTGAACGAACGAACTTTTCTAATGGTGGAACTAGGATTACAGACCGTTCATGACCAAACAGGTAACCTGATCAATCGTGCACATGACTTTACGTGTTATGTGGAAGGTGTGGAGAAACTTCGAAAACATAACATAAATGTTGTTTCACATATCATTAATGGGCTTCCGAAGGAAACACCCCAGATGATGATGGAAACAGCGCAAGCCGTTGCTAAGTTAGATGTACAGGGGATAAAGATTCATCTGCTTCACCTACTGAAAAAAACTGCGATGGTGAGGCAATACGAAAAAGGTATGCTTGAGTTTCTTGATCAGGACACCTATGTTAATCTGGTTGTCGACCAGCTAGAAATACTTCCTCCAAATATGGTTATCCACCGTATTACTGGGGATGGCCCAGCTGACTTACTTATCGGACCAATGTGGAGTTTGAACAAATTTAATGTCTTAAATGCTATACAAAGTGAACTGATCAAACGAAACAGCTGGCAAGGGAAATTTTACTCACCAGAAAGGATTCATACAACATGACGCTAGAGCGAATATTACCTTTTACAAGAACACTTCTAAATGACATTCTCACTGAAGGTGACGTCACTATTGACGGCACTTGTGGCAATGGCCATGATACGCTTTTTCTTGCTAAATCTGTTGGCAAAACGGGCAAAGTATACGGGTTTGACATCCAAAAGGATGCTTTAGAATCAACCTATCAACGGCTTTCGGAGGCTGAACAAACGTCACAAGTTATACTAACCCACGCAAGTCATGCGACAGTAAAAGACGTAATTGATCCTGAAAATATCGGAAAGGTTTCAGCCGCTATCTTTAACCTTGGTTACCTACCAGGTGGAGACAAATCCATTGTGACGAAACCAGCAGAAACACTTCAGGCGGTAACGGATATGCTAAACCTTCTTCGCTCAGGTGGTTTACTTATCCTTGTTGTTTACCCGGGACATCCTGAAGGAAAAGTTGAGAGCGAGATGGTAACGGATTTTGCAGCAGGTCTACCACAATCTGAATACCAGGTTCTTAAATATCAGTTTATTAACCAAATCAATGAGCCACCCTATATCCTTGCTGTAAGCAAGAAATAAAGCCAGTGCACCAGCACCGGCTTTTTTCTATGTTTATTGGAGAATCCCCATTGATTCGATGTGATCTCTCGTTCTCTTCGATCCAAGGTCGTGAATAAGCTGATAAATTTGTTTCATATGATCATCGTAATCGTCGTTGTTTTTATCTTCATGGTAACTCATTGCTGGTACGTGAGAGCGATAAAGAGAAAGACGACTGTCTTTGTCAGTCAAGTCAAACAGTTCACTTAACTTGAAGACATCTTCCTCATCTGCATCGATTTCAAAATTATAGCTTGATGCTCCCTGATTTTCCAATATTTCACCTGAGCTAACAGCGACATAATAGCGCTTCTTCATGTAAAGAACCCCTTTCAAAATCCTATAGGCTTCTTTTCTCACGAAACAGCTATTTTTATACGTGGTTTATTGTGAAGCTTTGTGAAGCCTTCTATACACCCACCCATTAAAATAGAAGAAGATACTTGATCGGCCGCCGTTTCGAATAATTTTCCGAGCCAAAGAACGAACATCTTTCTGTTCCATTACTTTTCGATCAGCAAGATAAATACCGAGCAATCCTCTGTTTATGAGGCGGTGAAAGGAAGAGTGCGGTAGTCGTTCAACGCTTTTATCAGCTTCTTTAATGAAATGAGCGACTCGGCGTGCAAGCTCCTCATTATCTCTGTAATAAAAACAGAAATTCAAATCTCCTCCGACACGATCTTCTTCCTGATCAATAAAGTAATCAAGCATAATATGAAGACCTTGCACCCATGGAAAATAGCCTTCTTTAATAACCTCTGTTCCACCTTTAGGCAGATTGTCCCCAAGCGAATATGAGACAAGACAGAAGATCCCAAGGGTTGAGCCAGCACACGCAGAGAATTCATTCCAAGTCATATCAGGTAACTGAGTTTTATGTTGATCAAACCAGTTCTTTAGTCTTGGTACCCTGTCTTCCTCCGTAACATGCTTATGTACTTGTAGGTCGCAATAGTAATGACAAAGTTCAAGTAATGCTGGTTGTACTTCTTCACGGTTCGGTAGTTGCCTAATTATATTCTGACACGTTTCCACGAGTGCTAATAAATAGCCTCCATCATCTTGTTCTTTTCTAAATCGATAGTAATCATTAGAAGCTTCAATCTCTGGCGAAAGTGCCTCGACCATCGACTCGTGCAATGCACTGAAGTCTTGTGGATCTAATGATGTACTTCGATCACATAAGTTATCTAGGTAGTCGCTTATTGTCTGATATGCTGCTACAAATTCAATCGATTTATCAATCTGATTTCCAGCAAGGAGACCATAGATCGCGCCCCCTTCACAGTGAAACGTCTTGGATTCTATGCTGGCTAGAGCTTGTTTTCTAAGCTCCATATCTGGAATGTCTTCAGCCCGCCTTTTCCATTTATCAAGTTCTTGATGGATCCTTGGTAATACGCGTTTATAAATACTATACATCAACGTCCAGGGATGACTTGGTACTTTCAACCGATTCCACTCCTGTATCATTTATTTGCCTTCTTCATCGTTTGCGTCATGATCCAATAACTCAAGCTTCAACTCAACAAACGCTAGGGCCGTTTTGAAAACTGTATCGCGCTCTGGTTCATTAAACACTTCATGATAAAGTCCATCCCACTCTTTATAAGACTTATCTGTTAGTGGAATTCGATTAAACCATGACCTCACTGCATGTTTATCAACGATTCGATCATCACCGCCCTGTACAACAAGTAGCGGCAAATTCTGAAAAGATTTAGCTCCTTCGTTTGCAATTTTCATCGCTTTAAGAAGTTCTCGATACCATCTTACAGATACTTTATGCACCATCAAAGGATCTTCCTGATCTCGAGTATGAAATTCCGTATTTCTCGTTCCAATGTTCGATTCTAATTTTGAGTTTAATCTAAGTGAAGGAACGATAGGATTTAATACTTTCGAAAGAAGGTCTACTCCCTTATTCGGAGGGTTTACGAGACCAATACAAGGTGATGACAGAATCACACCTGTGAGGGAATGTCTTTTTTCCATTATTGTTCGAATAGAAGCAAGCCCCCCCATACTATGCCCGAGTAAGAACACGGGTAGTTCATATTCAAACGCTCGATTAATCCATTTATCAATTGTATCAATATATTGATCAAATGAATCAATGTGACCTCGTCTTCTTGTGCTTTCTCCTTGTCCTGGTAAATCTCCAAGTACGACATGATATTCTGCCTCAATCCATTTTGATACAAGCCAATCATAACGGCGATGATGTTCATTAGCTCCGTGAACTAAAACAATAACGCCCTTTGCATATTGTGCCTCTTTAATTCGCATTATTATAAGCCCCCTTATGTAGGTTCAATCTTTTTGATACACTACTTCTGAAAAGGATTTCATATATTATAAAGGAAAGTTGGGATTGAAATGCTCTACTCCTATCGAGATAAAAAACCTTCGATACATCAATCAGTCTATATTGCGGATTATACTACCATAACAGGGGATGTGACAATTGGTGAGCAAAGTAGCATCTGGTTTAACACCACAATTCGCGGTGATGTAGCCCCTACAGAGATTGGTTCAAGAGTAAATATTCAAGACAATTGCGTTCTACATCAGAGTCCCAATAAGAAGCTTATACTTGAAGACGGCGTCACCGTTGGGCATCAGGTAATTCTTCACAGCAGCATTATTCGAAAAAATGCTCTTATTGGAATGGGATCCATCGTTCTTGATGGTGCAGAAATTGGTGAAGGTGCTTTTATTGGCGCGGGTAGTCTTGTTTCGCCCGGAAAGAAAATCCCTCCAAATTCGCTCGCATTCGGAAGACCTGCAAAAGTTGTAAGAGAATTAACGAAAGAAGATCTTCTCGATATGGAGCGGATCCGAAATGAATATGTAGAAAAAGCAGCTTACTACAAAGATCAGAAACCACTATAAGTCGTGCATATTTCCTGATGGTTTGAGGAAGGTTACCAATACAATCCTAATGGATAGAGGTGCCTTCTATGTACAAACTGACCCTCGTCTTGATCGTGCTGGTCGTTATCACGTTATTAATAGGGGCTTTTATGACCTATCGACTTGGAAATAACCAAAAAGGTGAATATGATAACCAGGGCAACGCCCGAGTTAAATCATCCTTTTTTAGCAATCCAATTTTCCTTGTGTATATCATCGCTACAGCCCTTGCGATTGGATACGTTATTTATTTCACATTACTTTGATGAAAAGATCAGGAGAGTTATCCTGGTCTTTTTTTGTTGGATGATTGATTCTGATAAGGTGTTCCAATTCAAGAGTTCCGATATCTTCATTTCTGAACGCTCGTCTACGCTTTTCGTGAGATCTAGCTGCAGTGGCCATGGTCTCGATCGCTTTTCGTGTCTAGCTGCAGTGGCCAGACCCTCGGTCACTTCACCTTTCAATCTGAACACAAAGTACGTGTTCATTTTGAAAGCCTCCAGTGTCTGACGGGTCTAAACGGCCGCTTCCGCTTTTAGTGTCTAGCTGCAGTGGCCAGACCCTCGGTCACTTCACCTTTCAATCTGAACACAAAGTACGTGTTCATTTTGAAAGCCTCCAGTGCCTGACGGGTCTAAACGGCCGCTTCCGCTTTTCGTGTCTAGCTGCGACTCGCAGAAACTGCGATATTTCACTCTTTCACTGGAACACAAAGAGCGTGTTCCAATTCAAGAGTTCCAATTTCTTCGTTTCTGAACGCTCGTCTACGCTTTTCGTCTTAACAATCATTTTAATTTTCTTTAATACTATCATTATATTTCCTCTTTAAGATAGAAGTAACATATACCTTGAAGGGGGATTCTTTTTGGGCAAAGTAGTTGGGTGGCTTTATGAGCAGGAGTGTACGGTGTTTCGGTTTGTGAATTTAAGGTGTCACTCTCGTTTTCTCACTTCTTTTTTGGGTTGGATGACGCATGTTGGTGGAGCTAGGGCGACGGTGATTAGTACGCTTTTGTTATGTTTATTCTTACCTTCTCCATCGAGATTATGGGCAATTCAGAGCGCGATTGCACTTGTGATTAGTCACATGCCTGTTCATTTAATCAAGAAACATTACCCAAGACACCGTCCTTATCTTTCTATACCAGAAACGAAAATGCTCGTCCTTCCACTTAAAGATCATTCTTTTCCGTCGGGTCATACGACAGCTATATTCTCTGTACTAACACCGTTCATTTTACATGTACCTCCCCTTTTCATTCCATTAATTACTCTTGCAACTCTCGTTGGGCTGTCACGAATTTATCTAGGTCATCATTATCCTTCCGATGTCTTAGTTGGGGCTTTACTTGGTGGCGGGAGTGGCATTTTGGTATCTATCTTATTGGGTTAAAAAAACGAATTGGGAGGTACTCTTATGAAGCTTGCGCTTTTTACTGACACGTATTTTCCTCAGGTGAATGGTGTATCTCGTACACTCGGTAGATTAACTTCCTATATGGATAAACAACAAGTTGATTATATGTTGTTCGCGCCCGACTGCGAGACAAGAGAAGATCTCTTCTCAAGTAACATTCATCGCTTTGCAAGTATGAAATTCTTTTTATATCCTGAATGTCGAATCGCTCTACCAAAGCTCAACATGATACGGAAAAAGTTACGGGGGTTTGATCCAGACCTGCTTCATATCGCTACTCCATTTAACATAGGACTCAGTGGACTTCATTATGGGAAGAAGCTCAATATTCCAATGGTCGCTTCCTATCACACGAATTTTGACGATTACTTAGAACATTATCACCTTGACTGGTTGTCTCCATTCGTTTGGAAATACTTGATGTGGTTTCATCAACCTTTTTCTTCAATTTTTGTTCCATCCAATGAAACACGTAACCGTTTAAGTAGCCAGGGCTTTGAGAATTTAAACCTGTGGCGACGTGGTGTTGACTGTGACCTTTATTCTCCACGAAGAAAAAACGCATCGATTCGAGAACGATATCAGATTAAGGAAAAATACATTCTTCTATTTGTCAGCAGGCTTGCACCCGAAAAGAATCTTGATACACTTCAAAACATCATGTGGAAACTTCCAGAAAACATGAAGCGAGAGATAAGATGGCTTGTTGTAGGGGACGGACCAGCAATGCCTCACTTTCAACACAACCTACCTTTTAATGTAACGTTCACAGGCTATAAGCAGGGACATGAGCTATCAGAGCTATACGCTACAGCTGATCTGTTTATCTTCCCATCCGCTACTGAAACGTTTGGCAATGTTGCACTAGAATCACTCGCATCAGGGACTCCTGTCATCGCAGCAAAAGCTGGAGGCTTAACAGACGTTATATCAGATGAACGTAATGGTCTTTTTTGCTCACCTTATAATGCAGAAGAATATATCCAAGCCATTAGTAGACTATTATTAGATCAAACAGAAAGAAAAATGATGGGGTACGAAGGTCGGCGTTACGCTCTTACACAATCTTGGGATGCTATATTTGGAAGGTTATTAGAGGACTACGAAACGACAATTGGTCATACCAAAATCGCTCGATATGCGTAACGAAAGCAGAGGAGGAAAAGTGATGAAGCTTGCAGTATTTGGAGCAAATGAAATTGGTTTAACAGCATCTGCTGTCTTTGCATCTCATGGGTATGATGTAGTATGTACAGATGCAAATCGAGATCAGATCACAGCGCTTAACTCCGGAGAACTACCAATCCATGAGGAAGGGCTATCTGAACTCATCACAGAAGCTAAATCTGTTGGCAAACTAAGTTATTCTGTTAACAGACTTACTGCTGCATCTGAAGCAGATTATCTACTTTTCACTGAAGCAATTCCAGTAGATGAAAATAGAAAACCTGATTTATCAGCATTCTACCGCTTTATTAGACAGATCGCCATTACAGTCCATAAGCACAAAACCTTTATTATTAAAAGCACTGTTCCACCGGGAACCGCTTCTAAAATAGAGGCTATTCTACTTGAACAAGGGTTAACTGATCGTTCTTACGATGTAGTAAGTAACCCTGATTTCATAAGAAAAGGATCCGCAGTCAAAGACTTCATGTTCCCCTCAAGAGTGATTCTTGGTACCTCTTCTCTTCGAGCATGCAGACTAATGGAAACGTTCTATGCCCCACTTACTAATTCACTTCATTATATGGATCATTCGAGCGCAGAATTAATGCGTTATGCTTATCATACTTATCAATCTATGAAAGTATCATGCTTAACAATGATTGCTGGTGTTGCAGAAAGCTATGGAGCTGATGTGGAAGCGATTCAATCAGCATTACCTTCAGAACCAAGAAGCGATGACCACTCCTTGCACCCTGGATCCTGCTTTCTTGGATTCGAGAACTCCGTTGAAGCTGCCTCCTTCCGTTCAATGATTAAAGAATCATCATCGGCTAATAGAATGTTTAATGCTCTCGAAGGAATCGATCAATACCATCCAGAGCTATTAACCCAGAAATTGAAGGATTTCCTTGGAACTCTTCAAGGAACTACTATTGCTATATTTGCATCATCCACACTTGCAGCCGTTCCTGCTCTTCCACCTTCAGAGATCGTAATTAATCGACTTGAAGAAGAAGGAGCAGTCGTCAAAACGTTTGATCCTAATAAGGATGATATTTATAACAAAGAGAGCGCTTCTTCTCTTATGTATGAAACTGTTAAGAATTGCGACGCTCTTCTTCTCATGACAGAGATTCTATCCCTTAAGCACATAAACTGGGGGAGGGTTGTAAAAGGTCTTAAACTGCCTTTACTCGTAGATGGACATAATTTATTTACACTCGATGAGATGAGAAAAATCGCTAACACCTACGACTTGATCTATTGTTCAATTGGGCGACCTAATATCTATAAGGGACTAGGTTCTATCTCTGTTCAATCGGTTCAGTAAATTTATTCGGCCGTTCTACCACCCTTCTTAGATGCCCAAATCTTAAACCTTACCTCCAATCATTTCCCCTGAATCTTCACTTACCTTTCATTAATTTCTACGTAAAACAAAAAAAGAGAAGCCATAAAGGCTCCTCTTTCATGTAAATTAAATGCCTGCACCCTGCTTAAGAGATTCAGCACGATCCGTTTGTTCCCATGGAAGCTCAATATCAGTACGTCCAAAATGACCATAAGCAGCAGTTTGCTTATATATTGGACGACGAAGATCAAGCATTTTAATGATTCCAGCTGGGCGGAGGTCAAAGTTTTCTCTCACAAGCTCAACGAGTTTCTCTTCTGATACTTGCCCTGTTCCAAACGTATCAATTGCAATAGATACAGGCTGTGCTACACCAATTGCATAAGCAAGTTGCACTTCACAGCGGTCTGCAAGACCAGCTGCTACAAGGTTTTTCGCAACGTAACGAGCTGCATACGCTGCAGAACGGTCTACCTTAGTAGCATCCTTACCAGAAAATGCTCCACCACCGTGACGAGCATAACCGCCGTAAGTATCAACAATAATTTTTCTTCCTGTCAAACCAGCGTCACCCTGAGGTCCTCCAATAACAAAACGTCCTGTAGGGTTGATGAAATATTTAGTGTCTTCATCAATCAATTCAGCTGGAACAACTGGCTTCACAACGTGTTCCTTAATGTTGCGTTGAATCTGTTCAAGTGAAACTTCAGGGTGATGCTGTGTAGACACAACAATCGTATCAACGCGAACTGGCTTTCCAGCTTCATCGTATTCCACTGTTACTTGTGTTTTACCGTCTGGACGAAGATAAGGAAGAATATCTTCTTTTCTTACTTCGCTCAAGCGACGAGCTAATTTATGAGCAAGCGAAATAGGAAGTGGCATTAGTTCAGTCGTTTCATTACATGCATAACCAAACATTAACCCCTGATCTCCTGCACCAATCGCATCAATCTCATCATCAGACATCGTACCTTCACGCGCTTCTAGAGCAACGTTCACTCCAGCTGCGATATCCGCAGACTGCTCATCAATTGAAGAAAGAACAGCACATGTTTCAGCATCAAATCCGTATTTTGCACGTGTATACCCAATGGATTGAATCGTTTCACGAACGACTTTCGGAATATCCACATAGTGCGATGTTGTAATTTCACCGGAAACTAACACAAGACCTGTTGTCACTGTTGTTTCACAGGCTACGCGCGCATTTGGATCATGCGCAAGAATATCATCCAGAATGGCATCGGAAATCTGATCTGAAATTTTATCAGGATGCCCCTCTGTTACTGACTCAGAAGTAAACAAACGACGATTACTCACTCAAGTACCTCCTTAAGGAATTGGATCCTATCTATAATGTTGTAATGGATACGGTACTCATTTCCCTATTATTCTTAGCCGAAACGAGAGAACGAATTCAATTTCTTATCGTTTAACCTTTTTCATAGCGTCATAAATCATAACGACATTAAAAAAGCCCTTTCCTTCTATGTAGAGGGAAAAGGAGCTGATATCTCATGCCTTTCGCCTCTTATCTTCCAAGACTATCGTCTTGCAGGTTAGCACCTTAATCCTCATTTATAGGAGTTGGTTGCTGAGCTTCATCGGGCCTGTCCCTCCGCTTGCTCGGGATAAGAGTATCCATTCTCGACATATAATAACGCAGTTAAAAGAGTGTGTCAATAACGAAAAGCGGAGACGAGCGTTCAGAAACGGAGATATTGGAACTCTTGAACTGGAACACGCTTTTTGTGTTCCGGTGAAAGAGTGAAATATCGCAGTTTCTGCGAGTCGCAGCTGGATCTAACGAAAAGCGGAAGTGGGCGGTTAGACCCGGCAGGCACTGGAGCCTTTCAAAATGAACACGTTCTTTGTGTTCAGATTGAAAGGTGAGGTGACCGAGGGTCTGGCTGCTGTAGCTGAATTTAACGAGAACCAGTAGCCGATTTACAGTCAAAAACCCCTAGACCAGCATCTACTAACAATAACAACCGCTAACACTTTCCCAAAATTCTAGTTCTCCTAAAAAACAATCCAATATGACTCTCTTCCTATTAATAATAGGTTATGGTGAGCCCAACTAAATGGTTATTCGCCTTTTTTTCACTTTTTATGCAAAAAATCCGTAGATTAGTATAGAATAATTAAATAAATGTGTTATACTACTTTTGAGATTAACAAGACAGCAAACGAAATCTTTAAAAAAGGATGGGTCTAACGTATGAAAACAGCTTCCTTCTCCTCACCGTTATTGGATGCGACTTTAAATAAGAACAATCCACATGTGAACTTATCAGTCTCTGAACTTACAGAGCATTCTCTTTTTAAAAACGAAGGAACTTTGTCTTCGACAGGTGCACTTCGTGTTGAAACAGGCAAATACACTGGACGTTCTCCCGGGGACAAGTTCATTGTTAATGAAGATTCCGTTAAAGACAAAATCAACTGGAAAACCAACCAGTCAATTTCTGAGAAAAGTTTTGAAAACCTTTACACAAAAGTATTGAATTATCTCGGTGAGAAAAAAGACCTTTATGTATTTAAAGGCTTCGCTGGAGCTGATCAGTCATCGAGACTTCCTATCCAAGTAATTAATGAATATGCATGGCATAATTTGTTCGCTCATCAGCTGTTCATTCGTCCAAATGAATCAGAGCTTAAAGGACATGAAGCTGAATTCACTGTCATTTCAGCGCCCGGCTTCCAAGCGGACCCAGAAGTAGACGGTACTAAATCTGAGACGTTTATCATTATTTCTTTTGAGAAACGTACCGTTTTAATTGGAGGAACAGAATACGCTGGTGAAATTAAGAAGTCCATTTTCACCGTCATGAATTACCTTCTTCCAGAACGAAACATTCTTTCCATGCACTGTTCTGCCAACGTTGGAAAAGAGGGCGATGTTGCTTTATTCTTCGGTTTATCTGGCACTGGAAAGACAACGCTTTCAGCTGATGCCCATCGCTCACTCATTGGCGACGATGAGCATGGTTGGTCAATGAATGGTGTATTTAACATTGAAGGCGGTTGTTACGCCAAATGCATTAACCTTTCAAAAGAAAAAGAACCACAAATATGGGATGCAATTCGATTCGGAACCGTCCTTGAGAACGTCATGATGGACGATGGGACACGTGAACCAGACTATGATAATACGAGTTTAACTGAAAACACACGAGCTGCCTACCCAATTGATGCAATTCCTAATATAGCTATTCCTAGTGTTGCTGGTCATCCGAATACGATCATTTTCTTAACAGCTGATGCGTTTGGTGTACTTCCTCCAATCAGTAAGCTGACAAAAGAACAGGCGATGTTCCATTTTCTTTCAGGCTACACAAGTAAACTAGCAGGAACTGAAAGAGGCGTAACCTCACCTGAAGCAACCTTCTCTACTTGTTTTGGAGCTCCGTTCCTTCCTTTACCTGCCCATCGCTATGCTGAGATGCTTGGTGAGAAAATTATGGAGCACGATGTACAGGTATTTCTCGTTAATACGGGTTGGTCTGGTGGAGGCTATGGTGTTGGTGAACGTATGAAGTTATCTTACACCAGAGCGATGATTCAAGCTGCTCTAAACGGTGAGCTTGACCGCATTGAAACTGAAACAGATCCAATTTTCGGTTTGCATATTCCATCGCATTGTCCTGGTGTTCCAGCTCAGGTTTTACAACCAAAACAAACATGGGAAGACCAAGAAAGTTACGACGTAAAAGCGAAAGAGCTAGCTACTCAATTCGTTAAGAACTTCAATAAGTTCACTAATGTATCAGAAGAAATTAAGCAAGCAGGTCCTAATATTTAACTTGCTTATGAGAAAGCACCTTAACGGGTGCTTTTTTTGTTTGGAATGAATTGGCCAACTCCCCATCTTGTTTCTATAGCATTGCTTAAAGGGATTTATTATGGGGCAAACACACAATTCTCCCCTGGACATAGGCTATAGTATCTTAAAACATGAGCCTATTTCATGTGACAGCGGGGGCTAGATTATGACAAAACGTTGGTTTAATAGGTTAACCCTTTATACAAGTATACTCTTCCTTCTCTATCTATCAGCATGTGGGAATAGCGGTGAAAATGATCAAGTTCGAGTAGCAGAAGTAACTCGCTCAATTTTCTATGCGCCACAGTATGTGGCCATTACTGAAGGCATCTTCGAAAAGCATGGGATTGACGTAGAATTAACAACCACCTGGGGTGGCGACAAAACGATGACGACGCTCCTTTCAAACGGAGCAGATGTCGCACTTGTAGGATCTGAAACGTCTATTTATGTTTATGCTCAAGGTACAAACGATCCTGTCATCAACTTTGCTCAGCTCACACAAACAGACGGAACCTTTCTTGTTTCAAGAGAAAAGATGGATCATTTTGCATGGGAAGACTTGAAAGGAAGTACTTTCCTTGGTCAACGTAAAGGCGGCATGCCTCAAATGGCCGGTGAGTTTGTTTTAAATAACAAAGGAATTAATCCACAAAAAGATCTCGATCTTATTCAAAATATTGATTTCGCAAACATTTCTAGTGCTTTTGCTTCAGGTACAGGTGACTTCGTTCAACTTTTTGAACCGACAGCAAGTATATTCGAAGAACAGGGTGTGGGTCATATCGTAGCTTCGTTTGGGAAAGAATCCGGCACGATACCATATACCGTTTTTATGGCTAAAGAAAGTTATCTAGAGAAAAATCCTGACACAGCCAAACGATTTACCAAAGCACTATATGAAGCTCAGCAATGGGTAGATACTCATTCTGCGGAAGAAATCGCAAAATCAATTGAACCATTCTTTCCTGATACGGACCTCGCTCTCATTACAACCGTAGTTGATCGATACAAAAGTCAGCATTCTTTTGCGACAAATCCTATTCTTGATGAAGACGAGTGGAATAACCTTCAAAATATAATGGACGAATCCGGTGAGCTACCAAAGCGTGTCGACCACAGCAAACTAGTGGATAACAGTTATGCAGAAGATGCGCAAAAATAGGAGGGAATGCAATCATGTCTTTCCTTCAAGTCAATGCTATTTCACACGTTTATTTAACAAAAACGGAGGCTAAAGAAGCCATCTCTAACCTTTCATTTTCCATAGAAGAAGGTGAATTCGTTTCCCTATTAGGTCCAAGCGGATGTGGTAAATCCACATTACTTTCCATTATATCTGGCCTGTTACAACCAACCGAAGGAAAGGTTATTGTCCATGGGGAAGATAGGCATAAACCAGGTGAATCAATGGGGTATATGCTTCAGCAGGATTATTTGTTCCCATGGAAGACAATTGAAGAAAATTGCCTTCTAGGATTAAAGCTCACCAATCGACTTACGCCAGACACTACTGAGAAAACATTAAAGCTTCTTGATCAAATGGGGTTATATGATGTTCGCTATGCTTATCCTGACCAGTTATCAGGTGGTATGCGCCAACGTGTGGCACTTGTTCGTACGTTAGCAACTGGACCGAACCTTCTTTTATTAGATGAGCCGTTCTCTGCACTTGATTACCAGACGAAATTAAAACTAGAAGATCTCGTTTTCTCTACTTTAAAAGAACACAACAAATCAGCTCTCCTTGTCACTCATGATATCGGAGAAGCCATCGCTATGTCAGACCGAGTTATTCTACTTTCACCAAGACCTGGAAAGATCGCTAGAACGTTTCACATTCCCGCCCATCTACGTGAGTTAATTCCATTTGATGCTCGGAACGATCCAGACTTTGCTGAACATTTTCAAGTTATCTGGAAGGAGCTTGATTCCCTTGAACAATCTCCAACTTGAGAAGCAGCACTCTGCTTACATTAAAATGCTTAGAAGAGAGAAATTTGAGATAACTGGATGGCAACTTTTCATTCTACTAGCTTTCCTAACACTCTGGGAAACCGCAGGACGACTTACCTGGATTGACCCACTATTGTTTAGCTACCCTAGCAAAATCGCTTCTCTTTTCGTAGTCAAAATAAGCGATGGCACATTGGTATTGCACACGAATGTAACACTGCTTGAAACAATTGCAGGTTTTATTCTAGGGACTGTTTTAGGAACTTTATTCGCAGCCGCATTGTGGTGGTCAAGGAAGGCTTCAAGAATATCAGATCCTTACCTTGTCGTCTTAAATTCAATGCCGAAAGTAGCACTAGGACCAATTATCATCGTAGCATTAGGTCCCAGCTACCTAGCCATTATTACAATGGGTGCCTCTATCTCCATAATCATTACAACCCTTGTGATCTATCATGCCTTCCACACTGTTGAGCCGAACTATGTGAAAGTGATTCGCTCGTTTGGCGGGAACAAGAAACAAACTTTCTTTGAAGTTATTCTTCCCGCTTCTTTTCCCGCGATTATCTCCACACTTAAAGTGAACGTTGGCCTTTCTTGGGTTGGGGTTATTGTAGGAGAATTTCTTGTTTCAAAACAAGGACTAGGGTATATGATTATTTATGGTTTCCAGGTATTTAACTTCACACTTGTGTTATTAAGTCTCGTCATGATTGCTGTTTTCTCTTCTCTCATGTACATGGGGGTAGAATGGATCGAACGTAAACTAATTAAGAATTAGCTTCTCTATTCGAGAGGCTTTTTTTGTTGGGATTGGGCAAACTAGTTAGCTAGAACTTACAAATCTGACATCGTCCTACACGTCTAACCGATGGCAAAATGGTTGCTCTAGACCCACCCGAGCGCCATCTGCTAGGATGGAGAGGAATAGAAATTATATGAAATCAGGTGACGAAAATGAACGCACTGCGGGGAGTCTGGATTAGCATCACAGCCTATTTGCTTCTTTCAATCGCTAAGCTTTTTACTGGCTATGTATTTGGTTCAGAGGCTTTGCTTGCAGATGGATGGAACAATGCTTCAGACATTGTGGCATCTGTTGCTATATTGATTGGAATGAAAATTTCACTTAAACCTCGTGATCGAAATCACCCTTATGGACATTCTCGAGCTGAAACAGTTTCTTCCCTTTTCGCTTCGTTCGTCATGATGGCCATTGGATTGCAGGTACTCTTTCACACAGCTTCCGTCCTCATTGAGGGCCCAAAATCCTCTCCCCCACTTAGCTCAGCATGGATAGCCTTGCTAGGCGTTTTGGTAATGGGTTCCGTTTACCTCTATAATAAAAAACTTGCTGCCAAAACAAAAAGCCACGGCCTCATGGCCGCTGCGAAAGATAACTTATCTGACGCTCTAGTCAGTCTTGGCGCTTTCGTTGGTATCATTGGAGCTAGTTTTCATATGTACTGGCTCGACCCACTTACGGGTTTTATTGTCGGTCTGATCATATGCAAAACTGCTTTTGGGATTTTCAAAGAATCTTCACTTATGCTAACAGATGGATTTGATACGGATAAACTCAATGAAATTCAAACAACGATTAAAGAGATCGATGGTGTAGAAGCATTGGTCGATATCAAAGCACGTATGGCTGGAAGTAGCGTCATTGTCGATGCTGTAGTGGAAGTAGCTCCAGACTTAAACATTAAGGAAGGCCATACTATTACAGATGAAATTGAGGCGCGCCTAGAGAAGGACTTCGATATTAGAACCGCTCACATTCATATTGAACCTGGTCAACGAAGCCAATAGAAAAAGTCCAGGACGAGACTGGACTTTTTACTTAGACTGATTAAGATGTTGAAGACTGTAGGGAAGCACTTGATCCTTCATCATAAAGCTGAATCGTTCATTTAGATGAAGATCTTTCGGAAGATGTTTCAACAAAACAGGACCTCTTGTTTCCAGATAGTCTTCCTTGTCGACAAGGTGTTCAATATCAGCATAATAGACATTCTTAATAATAGTGCCACCTTTACCTTCAACTCGATACTGGCCAATATATCGAAGGTTACTCACAACGCCGCCCGTTTCTTCATATACTTCACGAACAGCTGCGTCTTCAGCCGTTTCTCCTTCTTCCACCTTACCACCTGGAAATTCAATTCCACGTCTCGAGTGTTCAGTTAACAACCACTGCTCGTCTAGACGGCAAATCACCCATACATGTTTCGGAGCAGAAGAATAAGGATGATCTTGCAAAGAATATGTGACTTGATTATGATAATAATCTGTAAACGTAAATTCGCTCATTTGATAACCTCGTCTTTTAGTTTCTTACTTTATTGTAAAAGAGTCGTCTGTTGTTGTCCAATCTCCCTATGAAAAAACAAAACGCACAGACGTTTTGTCTTGTGCGTTCGCATTACTTAATTGTGAAATTTTTAATGATCCAGTGATTTTCTTCATAAAGAAAGTTAATTTCAATTGTATAAGAGCCATATAGATCTGAATCATTTGTTTGAACTAGTTGATACTCAAATGTATTTACTTGATTCAATTCGAAGGGTTTTTCGTTGTCCATCCATGGAAATAGCTCTGTTGGGATAAGATAGAGTGAACCTTCTCGTTCTTCATAGTAAGTATCTGTTATGTTTGTTGCAAGATCTTCAGAAGCAACTTCTTGTAAATGTTTTTTTATTTCTTCTTTTGTATTGAAATTTTCCACTTGAAAGTTTTCATTTGTATCTTGCATGATTCGATTGATTAGCTCATTTGAAAGCATCTCAACATCTGGTTTTTCTACTGCAATTGTTTTTGCTTCTGCTTTGTTTTCTATTGAAGATAACATCATTTTAGAATGATTTTCTGCTAGACTGGTTACTTCCGAACCACATCCTGATGTAATACTCAACATTCCTACCATCACTATAAGACTTATGTATTGTTTCACGTTTCTCATCCTTTTAATTAGTAAATAATTTCGCTCTACTTTCAACATTCCTCAAGGCATGAGGTGTCAAACTATCCAGGGATAGATTAAGACTTTTTTACTAGTAGTAAAAGATGTTCTTAACATACAAAAAATGAACCGGAATGGTCCGGTTCATCTCTCTCTTACTTAGCAATAAGGATTGTAGTTTGCTCCGCCGACATTTCCAGGTCCACAGTATCCACCCATTGCTCCGGCACCTACAATAATTAAAAGAATGAACAATACAACAATTAAAGCAAAGCCTTTTCCGTATCCTCCGCTCATCTTTATCCCCCTCAATAATTTTGTTTAACTACATTATTAGATTATGTATGTCGTTTATTTTAGGAAGGGCAGGAGCGGAGTTCTTAAAGAAATTCATGGTCCGAAGACATGTTTTGGTGATGAATTTACGCCATTTCAAAAAAAAATAGAGGCCTATAGCCTCTATCTCCTCGTGTTATGATTGAGCGAGGATAACACACCCATTTCTTCAATTTGTCGCCTTGTCTCTTCAGTCCCTAATTGATGCAGAATTCGATAAAGATCATAAATTGCTTCGTCAGTCCAATTGCGATGACTATCTACTTCATTTTCATTAAAGTGATTGATTGAAAAGAAGTCATTCTGCTGAACATATTTCTGAGATCTAAGCTTCTCAATAACCCTCTCAATTTCCATTTTTTCCTCTTGACTTGCTCGAATTTCAAATGAATTTAATTGATTTTCAATCTTCGTTTCATGAAGCTCACCTTTAGGTGTTACATAATAGGTTTCACGTACCATTATCTTTCACCTCCAAGTAGATTTAGACTGGACTTTCTTCAGTATGGCTATATCCTTTGTATTCGTGTTGTGCTGCATCAATCGTTTTTTCTACTGTATCTAAACGTGAACGAAACGCCCCTACGTCACGACCATTATTTTTAGCTTTCTCTACGCGTTCATCATAATTTGTCTCACCTGTTGCTTCTGACTCCACGTGAAATTGCTTTTTATCATGATCGACGACGACTTGAATAAATTTCTCCATTGTTAGTACCTCCTCATTTTCCTATCCTGCTTGTCTCTTTACCCGATTCAATTCAATATTAATCTTTTCTTAAGAAACGAATATACGTAAATTTATGATAAAATGAACGGATGAATCTATAAAGATAGTTCAGGTGATGATCATGAATTTTACAACAACGCCACATCGTGCAGTAACTGAATTAGACCTTTCAGCACCCTTAACACCTCCTAAAACGACGCAACCAGTTCAAGATGAAAAAGAGCAAGCTTTTTTTGAATCACTGGAGGAAAGAGGAATCCGTTTAAATCGACGACAAACGGAAGCCGTTCAGCATACGGAAGGTCCACTGCTTACAATAGCTGGAGCAGGAAGCGGCAAAACGTCTGTTCTTACAGCACGTACCGCATTTTTAATGACAGTCAAAGAAAAAGATCCGAGTAGCATCTTACTCATTACATTTACTAGAAAAGCTTCTGAAGAAATGCGTGAGCGAATTAGTAGATTACCAGGCGTACATGCTCAGGATGCAAGAAGATTAACAGCTGGTACATTTCACTCAATCTTCTTAAAACTGTTGAGAAGCCTTGGATATAACCAAAAAATACTTAATAGCGAACGTCATAAGCAAATAATCATGAAGAACATCCTTAAAAAGATGAAAAGTCCTGAAGCATCACTACCTGAAATTATGTTGTCTTCTATTTCTTCGTGCAAAGTGAAAATGATGGAACCAGAAGATGTGCCAGACAGCAAGGAAACAAAAGAACTAAAAGAAGCTTTCAGCGCCTATGAAGAATGGAAAACAGCGAATGGATACATGGATTTCGACGATATCCTTGTTTTCACATATCGTGAATTCACGCATAATCCTGATCTTCTCACCAAAATGCAAAATCGTTTTCAATACGTCCTTGTTGATGAGTTTCAAGATACGAATCCAATTCAATACGAGCTGATAAAACAAATTGCCGCACCACAAAACAATCTCTTTGTAGTAGGCGACGATGATCAAGTCATTTATTCTTTTAACGGAGCGAACAGTTCCATAATTCTTGAGTTTGATAAAGAATATCCAGAAGCATCAGTAGTCACTCTCAATACCAATTATCGATCTGCTCCACCAATTGTTGGACTTGGAAACCATGTCATCAAGCATAATACCTATCGAAGACTTAAAACAATGAATGCAACAGATAAAGATGGAAAGCAACCATTCTACTTACGCCCTGCTACGACAGAAGAAGAGGCAAGTCATGTTCTCACTCATATACGTGAACAGCAGCGTGATTGGAAAGATATCGCGATACTAACAAGAACCTATACAAATGCACGAGCCATCTTTGAACAGTTAATCGAACAAGATATACCTTTTAACGCTCAAGGAATGAAGCAGGTTTTCTACGAGCAATCAGTCATTAAGGGCATGATGGACCACCTAAGACTTGCTTATGAGCACCACAATCTAGACGCAACTGCTGCAGTGCTACCTTCCTTATTTATTAATCAGGAGTCGGGAATGAGGCATATTGAAATGGAGAATTTTGTAGAGCCGGCAGATTTCCCTCTTTCTCATTTAAAATCATGGAAAACACTTCGGGATTTTCAAAAGAAAGCAATTGACCGACGCATCGATTTAATAGAGGAAGCGAAGCGGCACCGCCCTGAGAGAGCGATTCAAGTGCTTCGGGATGATTATATGAAGCATTTAGACAGTGCCAATGATGAAGCACTCACTGTTCACAAAACAACGCTTAAAGAAATGATGGACGAACTTGAATTCTCAAGCTCTCGTTTTGAAACGATTCCTGAATTCCTTGCTTATGTTGACCGAATTATTCAACGTTTTCATGAACATAAGCAAAATAATCGTTCTTCTAACGCACTATCCCTTCTATCCATTCATCAGGCGAAAGGTCTTGAGTTTCCTATTGTTTATGTTATTGGAGCTTCAGAGACGATTCTTCCTCACGTTTCTGCGTTAAATGCGATGAAGGATAAGGAAACCTCTCATAAACAGCTCTACATGAAGAATCCGACAGCTGATCTCGAAGAAGAACGTAGACTTTGTTATGTAGCCATTACAAGAGCTAAAGAAGAACTGTATATTAGTTCGCCTGAAAAGCATCTTGGTAAACAAACACCTGTCTCACGATTTCTAACCGATGCTTTCAAGAAAATTGTGAAGCCACAAGGTAAAACGGTAAAAGCCTGGATCTGTACGAGCGAATTCTGCAAAGGCTGGATGAAGATAGACGAGGCTGGACATCCAAACGAAAAACAATGTCCACTCTGTAGTAAACCGATGATTATTTCACAAAAATCTGTAACAAAAGGCTAAAATCATGTTTCATGAAAGATAAACTATGTCATCCTGTTAAGCATTGTTGCGCTTTGATTACAAATCATTTAAGAGAAGTTTAACTTAGGTTTTTTGCTTATCAAACATGCTATAGTAGAAAAAAACGCGCAACAGGAGGGCTCCGATGAGCAGCATACGTTATGAAACCATTTTTCAGAAACAGCTTGGCAACGGTACGGAAATTGGCATCATGGATTACCTTGAAGGCAAGCTGATCAAACTGAACTTGAACGACAAGGAGCCAGATTATTTGAACCCTGAATTAAAAGAATTCTTCCAGCAAGAGCGCATGAAAGTTAATCCAAAACAATAGTAAATAAATGAAGGAGCCTTCCAATTGGAATGGCTCCTTTTATCATATGCTTCTTTTTTAAAAGCTTTTTACTTAAGGATTGATGTTTTGAAAGAGATCTTATATAAAAAGATTCACACTAAAAGGTTACCCGCCCCGCGGAAATCAACCACCACTCATATAGCACCAGTGACTACTGTTCTTTTTTGTATAATATTTCATTATTATGAAACGCTAATAACAATTCATAAGAAATAAGTAGGCTTTATTAACTATTATTTTAAAAATAGGTTTGATACAAAAATTGTTTAGGGTATATGAGTAGTAGCAATGAGCATTGCTATATTGAAGGAGGAAGTCATTATGCTAAAACAAGTTCTAGTTATTGTCGGTATCGTAGTTGTAGTTGCATTTGTTGTTAACGCGTTATTCTAGGACAACAAACAAAATGGTATGCATGAATTAATAAAATGACTTATTCAAGGAGGAAGTGTCATGGTACGTACGATCTTAATGATTATTGGTGCAATTGCCGTAATTGCTGCAATCCTTTCATTTATTTAATGGCTAAAAAGTTATTCATTTACTTTTAAATTGAAATTTTACTTATTTTTTATTCAAAAATCCGTCAAGCTGTTGCAGCTTGACGGATTTTATTATCTATTAATCATTTTTCTTCATGTTATTCTTGGCTTCATCAACTTTGGACTTAGGAATGTATATAAATATCGCCTTTTTTTTACTGTTCATACAAATCTCCTTCAAAGTTTAGTTTATCATCCATATTCATTCTACTTGATTTGACCTCGTATAATCAATTATCACTCAATATTCTTTTGAAAACAATGCATTAGTACTAAATGTTCTGTCAATCCCAGCAGCGCTGTTTATGGCTTCTTCTAAATAACTGTCAATAAATCGATAAATCTCCTCCTTCTATCAAAGCAGAGGTGCTGATATACTGGTTGTATACTGCTTGTATCTGTTATTGTGAAATCTATCACAACAGTTGTTAATAAAGGAGTGAATACGTATGTTTAATCAACCATTAAAACTATTTCGAGGTATTGGCTATGCCGAGGGAATTTCCTTTCTATTATTGCTTGGAATAGCGATGCCACTTAAATACTTCATGGATATGCCAATGGCTGTATCAATTGTTGGAGCGCTTCATGGAGGATTATTTGTTCTATACCTTGCTGTGATTCTCTATGTGACAATTGTAAAGCGGTGGTCCTTCTTGAAAGCAACTCTCGCTGTCGTCTCGTCAGTAATCCCATTTGGACCGTTTATTTTTGACTCACGCCTAGTAAAAAACTCAGAAGCATAACTAAAAAGGCAGAACCTATTATGGTTCTGCCTTTTTCAATGGTAATTTAACCACGTGTTCATACTGTTTCTTTTGTTAACGTCACCCTCTCAAGTTCTTGCCTATTTATCTCAAATCCTATCCCATAGCCATCAGGAACAGTAATAGACCCGTTTTCCACCGTCACTTCAGGTAGAATAATATCCCGCTCCCAATAACGTGAGGATGCTGAAACATCTCCAGGTATTGTGAAATTAGGTAAACTGGATAACGCTATATTGTGAGCGCGTCCGATTCCAGATTCGAGCATGCCACCACACCATACAGGTATGGATTGGTCGGCACATAAATCGTGAATTTTTTTACTCACACTCAATCCACCAACTCGACCTGGTTTAATATTAATGATTCTGCAACTGTTAAGATTTAGAGCCCTTCTCGCGTCATCATATGATGCGATACTTTCGTCAAGGCAAATGGGTGTTGCAAGTTCTTTTTGTAGGAGGGCATGATCTACAATATCGTCTGCTGCAAGTGGCTGTTCAATCATCAACAGGCTATACTGATCAAGTGCTTTCAGTCTCTCTATATCATTGAGAGTGTAAGCTGAGTTCGCATCTGCCATTAAATCAATTGAAGGATAGGTTTCTCGTATTGCTTTAATGAGAGACAGATCTTGCGAGGGTTTAATCTTCACTTTAATTCGCTCATATCCCTCTTCAATTCTTTTGCTTATTTCATTTAACATCGTTTCAGATTCAGATGCGCCAACAGCAACACCGGCTTTGATTCTACTAGCAGTACCTCCTAGCGCTTCTGCAAGGCTGATTCTCTCTCTTTTTGCATAAAGATCCCAGATTGCTCCTTCAATCGCGTACTTCGCCATAGGATTACGCCGGATCCCTTTAAGCAGGTATTCAACATCGGAGGGATGTGATAGAACTTGTTCTTTAAGAGCTGGAATCATAAAGTCCTTCAACATATGCCATGACGTTTTAAGCGTTTCTTCAGTGTACCATGGTGATGTGAATGCTACTCCCTCACCAAACCCTATATGACCTTCAAAATCTCTCACTTCTACAATGATAAGCTCTCTGTCACTAACTGTTTCAAGACTATTAGCAAAAGGCGTTTTCAAAGTCATTCTTATATGATGTAGTGTTACGGAATGTAATTTCATCATGTTGTTTCCTTTAGGCTATTTAATCGATTTCGCTGAAGTTTATTGGCACCATTTCTAGGAAGTTCATCGACAAAGGAAATCTGTTTAGGCAATTTATAGCTTGCGAGACGTTCAGTTAGAAATGCAAGTAGAGCATCGGGCGAAAGATCAAATTCATCTTTTACTACAAATGCAACAGGGACTTCTCCCCATTTATCATCTTGTATCCCAGTGACACCAGCATCTTTTACAGCATGGTGCTCAAGGAGAGCGGACTCAATTTCCGCCGGGTACACGTTCTCCCCGCCAGAAATAATAAGGTCTTTCCTTCGGTCTAATACAAACAGAAATCCATCTTCATCCATGTAACCAATGTCACCTGTATGTAGCCAACCATTACGAAGAGCCTCATTTGTTGCTTTATTTCGTTTCCAGTAGCCGCGTGTGACAGTTGGTCCCTTCACTAGTATTTCACCGTGCTCTCCTGGCGAAAGAACATTATCATTATTACATATGACCACCTCTGAAGGAAAAAGTGCTTTACCTGCGGATCCTTGTTTCAGAAGCATATATTCTGGCGAGAGCGTTACTAATTGTGAAGCCGTTTCCGTCATGCCAAACGTCTGAAAAACTGGAATCCCTCTCTTCTCACAGGTTGTAAGAAGAGGGTACGGCGCAGGACCTCCTCCTAGAAGTACACATCTTAAGCTAGATGGGTAGCTTGCCTCTCCAAGGTCATCAAGCATCCTCCTTAGCATAGCGCTTACTACCGATACAATGGTTATTCCTTCTTTTTGAATCGATTGATTAACGACATGCGGCTCGAAACGTGGCTTGATTACCATCGTAATGCCATAAATCACACTACGCAATAGAATAGATAGGCCACTCATATGAAACATTGGGACAGCGCATAGCCAGCGATCATGAACATCATGACCCAGATTAAGACTTGAACTGATAGCACTCCACCAGTGGTTTCCGTAAGTTAGCATAACTCCTTTTGGTTTTCCTGTTGTTCCTGACGTGTACATAATCGTGTGCAGTTGATCAAGCTCAATTGTAACTTCAAGCTTACATAACTCCTGACTACCAGGTTTTAACTCTTGATAGACAAGTAACGATACATTTGAATCATTTAGTGCGTCACTTACTTTCCTTTCAAGTTCATTATCAGCTATCACAAACGTTAACTCTGCATCTTCTAATTGAAACGAGAGCTCAGCAGCTGTTAAGCGATGATTCAATGGAACAATAACAGCTCCGATGTACATGAGGGCATGTAAACAAACAGCTGCTTCTAGGCTATTCTGCATGAAAAAACCTATATGCTGCCCCTTATCGATTCCTTCTGCTCTTAAACCATTAGCGACTTCTACAGACCTCATTTGTAATTCTTTATATGTCACCTGTGTACCATTCTCTATGATGGCCACTCTCTCAGGGGTCATTTGCGCTCGCTTATGTAACCAATTTGGCATCGTTTCCATCTTATACATCCTTTCTTTATTTGAAAAAACAGCTTGATGGGGTTCCATCAAGCTGTTCATATACGATCGATTTAAGGAAAACGAGGGAACTGTTTAAAGTCAGGCTTACGCTTTTCTTTAAACGAATCGCGCCCTTCTTTCGCTTCCTCAGTTGTGTAATAAAGAAGCGTAGCGTCTCCACCCATTTGTTGCAAACCAGCAAGACCATCTGTATCTGCGTTAAGTGATGCTTTAAGGAAACGAAGTGCTGTTGGTGACTTTTCAAGCATTTCTTGTGCCCACTGAACCGTTTCAGCTTCAAGCTGTTCAAGTGGAACAACTGTATTAACAAGCCCCATATCAAGCGCTTCTTGTGCATTGTACTGACGGCATAGGTACCAGATCTCACGAGCTTTCTTGTGTCCTACGATACGAGCAAGATATCCAGCACCATATCCAGCGTCAAAACTACCTACTTTCGGACCTGTTTGACCAAAGATGGCATTATCAGCAGCAATTGTAAGGTCACATACAACGTGTAGAACATGTCCTCCACCAATTGCATAACCAGAAACCATCGCAATAACCGGTTTAGGGATTACGCGAATAAGACGTTGAAGATCTAATACATTTAGACGAGGAATTTCATCATCGCCGACGTATCCGCCATGACCTCGAACACTTTGATCTCCGCCAGAACAGAAGGCTTTGTCTCCAGCTCCTGCAAGTACAATAACTCCAATATTGGAATCGTCTCTTGCAAATGAAAAAGCTGTAATTAGTTCATTAACCGTTCTTGGCGTAAATGCATTACGAACCTCTGGACGGTTGATGGTGATCTTAGCGATTCCATCATACGTTTCGTAAAGAATATCTTCAAATTCGCGTTCTGTCTTCCATTCAATCATGTGAAATACTCCTTCCATATGTAACGAGATTTACAGATATGAATCTGCATGCTTTTTTAGAAAAGCTACTACCATTTTATCAAAGATTTGCGGTTCTTCTACATGAATTGTATGACCTACGTCATTAATTTGCACAAAATCTGCTTGAGAAAGCGACTTTTCCATCTGTTTCGCAATTAAAACAAATTTTTGATCTAGCTCCCCTGCCATGAGTAGCACAGGAAATTTCAGATGTTCCAACTCACTCCAATAGGAAGGTTGTGCTCCTGTCCCCATTCCCAATAAACTATTTGCAAGTCCGATTTCTGAATTTCGTAATCGCTGTTTTCTAATCTCACTCTGAACAGATTCATGCAAATTTTTCTGAGAAGCAAACAGAGGGATTGTTTCCCAGAACTGAACAAATTCTGATATCCCTCTTTTCTTAATGCGGTTTGCAAGCGCATGATCTTTTCTTACTCTCTCATCCCTTTCTCTTAGAGTGAATAGACCAGGAGAACTACTTTCAAGAATGAGTGATTTAATCATTAAGGGATATTGAATAGCAAACCATAGGCCAAGCCTTCCTCCCATTGAATAACCAAGTAAATGAACTTTATCAACGTTTAGATGATCGAGCAAAATCCTTAAATAACGGCTCATTGTCTCCATCGTGTAACAAGAATAATCATCCGGCTTACTACTCTTACCATGTCCAATAAGATCAACTGCAATTACTTGAAATGACGAAGACCATTTATCAATAAATGGAGCCCAGTTCGAACTTGATCCTGTAAAACCATGGAGGAGAAGAACCGTTTCACCTTCCCCCTTCTTTTCAACATGAAAAGAAAGATCCTCTACCCCAATCATCATGTTCAGGTCACTCCTTTAGCTGTAACCTTCTTGACCTTTGCAAACACTTCCCTATGAAGCATAAGATTTGTATCACGATCAGTAGGCACCTCAATAATGCTTAACCCATCAACCTTACGACTGTTCATGAAAGCACTTCTAAATTCTTCCCAGTTTGTCACACGGTCAAAACTTGCTCCATAAAGAGATGCAGTGTGTTCATAGTCCAGGCCAAGAGGGGTACCGAATAACTGTTCAAAATGAGTCTCTTGCTCACGCTGTGGTAAGAAGGAGAAAATCCCACCCCCATCGTTGTTCACCACAATCACCGTCATATTTAATTGATATAATTTAGCAAGTAGTAGACCATTCATATCGTGGTAGAAAGAAAGATCACCAATAACCAGAACACTGAATGGATAAGCTGTACTTGCTCCAAGTGCTGTTGAAACAATACCATCAATTCCATTGGCTCCTCGGTTCCCCATCACTTTTGGTGAGTTATCCTGAGGATAAAAGAAGTTCTCAAGATCTCTTATCGGCATACTATTTCCAACAAATAAAAGTTCATTAGAACGTATCATTACACTTAATTCACTAAACACACGGCCTTCAAACAGCTCTTCAATATCTAGTGAAGTTAGTGCGTCCAGTGTCTTAGCATTCTTCTCCTGCCATTTTTCTATCCAATGGTAATCTATCTTATCTATTCCTTGAACAGCTTCTCGTAACGCATCCGCAAAGTCGACAGGTGAAATGGATAGCATATCTGTACTGAAGAGAGTAGGATCTCTCCAACCAGCTTCATCCACTACAATGCTCCTCGTGTTCTCTAATTGCTTTACAAACAGCGTATAGGCTTTCGAAACAGGCATCGCTCCGAAACGAAGAATAACTTCCGGATAAAGGTCAGCATCAAGCTCGCCTCTAAGAAAAGCGTCGTATCCATCTATTAAGAGATGTTCTTGCGTTCTACGACAGTTGGAAAGCGGATCGGCAAGGACAGGATAACCTAGCACTTCAGCTAGACTAAATACCGACGAGGCCAACTCCTCATTTTCCTGAGGCCCTACTACAATGATTCCTTTTTTATCGGAAAGCCTTTCTGCGTATTGCTTTATTGCGCCTTCTTTAAGAACACGAACTTGTTCTGGAACGCTTACCCATGGTTGGTTCTCTTCACGACCATCCGAAAAGAGACCAGGATAAGATAAATCAGGAATAAGCGGATCCCTGAAAGGAAAGTTAAGGTGAACAGGTCCAGCAGGAGCCACATATGAAACCGATGCTGCTCTGGAAGCAGCTGTTCTTATGTACCGAATTAAGTCTGAAGAGGAATCTGGGAGTGACATTTCCATAAACCATTTAGGATATTCCCCAAATAAATTAATTTGATTAATAGCCTGCGGTGCTCCATTATCTCGCAGTTCATGAGGGCGATCAGCCGTTAAAACAATAAGAGGAACTTTTGATTGAGCTGCTTCAATCACAGCAGGATAATAGTTTGCCCCTGCCGTTCCTGATGAACACAAAAGAGCAACAGGCTCTTTTTGCGCTTTGGCTATACCTAGCGCAAAAAAGCCTGCAGAACGTTCATCTACATGAACCCAAACTTTTAAAGAAGGATGCTCAGCCATTACCATTGCGATTGGGGTTGAGCGAGAACCAGGACTAATGACAGCTTGTCTCACACCTGAGCGAACCAATTCATCAACGAATGAACCAACGTAGCTTGAGAGTATTTCTTGATCAGTCATATTGATTCCCTCCAAGAGCTGTTAGCATCGGTTTAAATTTCATCTTCGTTTCTTCGTATTCACTTTCGGGATCTGAGTCTGCTACAATGCCACATCCCGCATAAAGAGTTGCTTGATCTCCATTCAGTAAGCCAGAACGAATCGCTACCGCAAATTCTCCATTACCCTGGTAATCAATCCAACCGACTGGACCTGCATACCAACCTCGATCAAGATTCTCAATTCGTTTAATTTCTTCCACTGCCTCTTCTTGTGGATATCCACCAAGAGCAGGTGT
This sequence comes from Bacillus sp. NTK071, assembly GCF_017303315.1. Lineage (GTDB taxonomy): Bacteria > Bacillota > Bacilli > Bacillales > Guptibacillaceae > Guptibacillus. The sequence continues at coordinate 116,097 of NZ_JAFKOI010000006.1, read as the reverse complement.
AGGGTGTAAGCGCTCAACCATCCGAAGCAAGCTTGTTCCCTCGCCTGCTCTTGCAACGACTGGTGTGAATAGATGCTGAATGTGAGGCGTTTTTAATAATTCTGGCTTAGAAGGAACTTGCACGAAATCACACTCTTCTTCCATTGCTCTCCGAATCATCTGGACGACCAGATCATGCTCAATACGATTCTTATGATCATTTAGAAGAATATGGCCAAGTTCTAAATCCTCTTCTGGCGTTTCACCTCTCTGGATGGATCCCGCAAGACATGTTGAATAAACATGATGGCCTTCTCTTTTCACTAGCCGTTCTGGTGATGCACCGAGAAAACACTTCTCTCCATATTCAAAAGCAAACAAGTAGCTATCACTTTGCTGTTTTTTTAAATTCATTAAAGTACGTGAAGATGAGAATGATGTTGAGGATTGCAACTTAATCTCTCTAGCAAGCACAACTTTCTCAAGTTTTCCTTTTCTTATATTAGCAGCAGCACTTCGCACCGTTTCTTTCCAATCCTGAGGTCGTATTTCTTCTATAGAAATAGCATCTACTTTCGGAGATATTTCTATAGTTGAGTGAGCTAGAATGCCCTGGTGTTTCTCCAAAAGTTCTTCCGCCATTGCTTCTGAATCATCATCTTCACGTACAATCGCGTTGATTGTAAGCCACCTTTGACTGCCGGCAGATGTAAGCATTAACTCTGGAAGCACCATTCCTCCTTCAGGAAAGTGATCCCAATCTCCACTTTCTGGAGCAGTAGGATCAAATGAAAATCCACCAAGCAGCACGGGACCAACGCCAGGTCGAGATGGAGCACCATCAACAACAGAGTGCTGAAGAAAGCTTTGCCACTCGTTCTCTATCATGCGAAACCTATCGCTGTATGCTTGAAATTGCTTAACAGATCCTAGACCAACAATTGTTGTATCATTTTCTGGATCTGACCAGAACGTTCGATCATTTTCATACTTATTCGGACCTGCTGCATAAAAGGAGAGGGGATCGACTTCAGCTACTGATAGCACCTGACTAACAAGCACGGACGTTCCCCGCTTTTCTGCCTTACGAATACCTTGATGAAGCAGGCTATATAGTTCTTGATGTTGTAATGTAGACATCGTCTTTTCCCCCCAACTTTCTTCCATGCAAAAGCAGACCGAGTCAGCCTCGGCCACAGTTACTTAAAGGATACACCTGCCGAGCTTAGACTGTCAACGAAGCTGATTCGTCTAAAAGTACTTTTCATCTATAGATTCCCCATCTCAAGAAAAAAAACCATTTCAATGCTCCGCAAATGCCTTTAGCAAAATAAATTGTCTGCATAGACTGATTAAAGTAGACGCTGCATAGCAGTTGTTTATGGACTCATTAAGAAGGAGGTTCTTATATGTCCAGACACTATTACCATGGCGTTTGCCGCCAGCATGTAGGACAATGTGTTGAAATTAAGTGTCATGATGGCCAACTGCATAGAGGTCATATCGAAGATGTTGACGATGAATTTGTCTACATTCGTCCATTAAATCGACAGTGTGATGGTCCACAACAACCAGATGGACCAGGTATGTTTTTCTTTGGAGCATTAGCAGGCGGTTTTCTCGGAGGCTTGCTTGGTGTAGGGCTGGGTAGCATCGCTTTCTTTAGACCATATCCCTACCCCTATCCTTATTACTAATCATTCAGCGCTCACCCTTTAAAAAGGCGAGCGCTTTTCTTTTTAGCCCCTTTTAGGGGCAGTAATATACCCATCTCAAACGGTAGTCAATTAAGAGGTTTAGATAAAAGAACTACCCTAGAGGTACGATTGGTTCAACTAACCATCAGAGGAGATGAAAGAAAATTTCCTCTGATGGAAGTTTTACCTTGTATTGACAAAATGATTGACACCCCCCATCCATTTTTTTAAACTATAATGGTTACAGAGGTAAATTATTAGAAGGTCATTATTTAAGGGAGAGACACAAATTTATGGAAGAGCGTATGAATAACAGCCACGATAAGCTGGGTAAAGTCACGCCTTCAAAACCAACATGGCAAGTGTGGTGGCGATTACTTAGACCTCACACATTAACTGCTTCATTCGTCCCGGTTTTCCTGGGCACAATGCTTGCCCTTCAGAATCATACATTACATTTTGGATTGTTTATGGCTATGATGATCGCATCTATTCTTATCCAATCCGCAACAAACATGTTTAATGAATACTATGATTTCAAAAGAGGCCTTGATCATGCAGAGAGTGTTGGGATCGGCGGAGCCATTGTTCGAGATGGCGTAAGCGCTCGAACAGTGCTTAACCTTGCATTCATTTTCTTTGCTATCGCTATTTTATTAGGTGTTTATATTTGCTTATTAACAACGTGGTGGATTGCAGTTATCGGCACAATCTGTATGGCTGCTGGATATTTCTATACAGGGGGACCATACCCTATTGCCTATACACCTTTTGGAGAAATCGCAGCCGGTTTATTTATGGGACTAATCCTTGTTTTATTATCATTCTATATCCAAACTGAGGCTATTACAGTGGATAGTGTACTATTATCAATTCCGATATCAATCCTCGTTGGAGGAATCCTAATGGCTAACAACATTCGGGATCTTGAAGGAGATAAAGAAAAAGGCCGTCAAACAGTCGCCATTCTTCTCGGTCATGATAAAGCTGTTACATCTTTAGAATTAATGTTCGTTGTTTCGTATCTATGGATCGTTGGACTAATCATTACCATTGATGCATCTCTATGGCTTTTGTTAGTGCTCCTTAGTATTCCAAAGGCGTACAAAGCCATTAAGTTATTTGAAGGTAAAACAAAAGCAGTAGAAATGGTAACCGCAATGAAAGCGACAGCTCAAATGCACACTCAATTTGGCTTGCTAATGGCTATAGGCTTATTAGTCGCCTACCTGGTTTAGCCAGACATGACGAAAAGGCAAAAGTTCAATAGGTGAACTTTTGCCTTTTTGTATGCGATTGGTCGTGTATACTGAAAAGAGAAGTATATAGAAATGGGGAGATTGGATGGAATTCGCAAACACAATGCTTGAAGCACTCGGGATTAAAGCAATTACACTAACACCAGAAAAAGTTGTTCTAGAAATGCCAGTAGGTCCAAGTACGCATCAGCCACTTGGTTTTCTCCATGGTGGTGCATCAGTAGCGCTTGCTGAATCAGCTGCAAGTATTGGCGGTACATTGAACCTTGACTCAGAAAATGAAGCGACGTTCGGGATGGAGATCAATGCAAACCACCTTCGTAGCAAAAAGGATGGTGTTGTACGTGCGATTGCACATCCGATTCACATCGGTAGAAGAACGATGGTATGGGAAATTAACATCGTTGACGAAAATGAAGAATTGATCTGTATTTCTCGCTGCACTCTCGCTGTGAAAAGGTACTAATCTTATTCGTCATATCACGAAGAAATCCCGTCAAATCTGACGGGATTTCTGTTCTATTTTTCTTTCACTTATCTCTCTATACTCTTCATGATAACTGTCAGAAATTGCATAATGGCAACCGTCGCAAATCAATCTTCTTCTTTCCCATGGGAAGAGCAATTCTTTCTCACAGTAAATACATCCGTGATTCATTAAAGATCACCCCCGTTTAGTTTATGCACAAAATAGAATCTTAAGACTATAATTACTTCGAAAGGGTATTGACACATGAGAGCACATTTACTGCCTTTATCTATACTTTTTATCGTTTTAACCGCCTGTTCGGCTACTTCTTCAGAAACAGTACAAGACAACACAATTCCCGCTACCGTAGAACGTGTTGTTGACGGAGATACCTTAAAAGTACAAGTTGAGAACCGTGAAGAAACAATTAGACTCCTTCTTGTCGATACACCGGAAACCAAACATCCTACAAAGCCAGTCCAACCCTTTGGTCCAGAAGCTTCACAATTTGCGAAAGACACATTAGAAGGCAAAGAAATTGGTATAGAGTTAGATGTCTCTGAACGAGACAAATACGGAAGACTGCTCGCATACGTTTGGGTTGGAGACACCATGTTTAACGAAATGCTTCTTGAAAAAGGGCTTGCGAGGGTCGCTTACATCTATCAACCAAATGTGAAATACGTAGACCAGTTTCAATCCATCCAACGTGAAGCTCAGGAAAAAGCAATCGGTATCTGGAGCATGGAAAACTACGTTCAAGAAGAAGGATTTAACGCATTTTCTAAAAAGAACTCAGAAAAACCAACAGCCAATGGATGTAAAATCAAAGGAAACATCAATTCAAAAGGAGAGAAGATCTATCATAATCCAGACGGTGCCTATTACGATATTACCGTAGCGGAAGAAATGTTCTGCAGCAAGTCAGAAGCAGAAGAAGCTGGATTTCGTCCTTCTTCAAGGTAAGTGAAGCTCCTACACTGAAATGAAGACCTTTATTTACAAACAACGCTACATAATTCCCCTCATTCTGAACCAGTATAGAATTGAGGAGGTTTGAAACGATGAAAAAAATATTCAAGTCGATGCTTGGGATCATTCAATCCTATACAGACGATACACCCAAAACGCCTTTGCACGTTGGAGAGGTGATGAGCTGTTGGACAGCCTTTGCAATATTTAAAGAAGCTCAAATTTTTTACAAAATGGCTCTGAATACAACTGAGGATAAGCCACTTAAAAACATCGCTCAGGACATTTTTGATGGCTCTGTTGAGGATTGGAATAAACTGCAGGATTTCTTAATTAAAGAGGGTGTACAGCTGCCCCCTACCTCACAGGCTAAGCCTGATTCAACACCATCAGAGATACCACTCGGAGTAAAATTAACAGATGACGAAATCGCTAATGGAATAGCGTTGAAGCTAGCAGCTGTTAACATGCTGTGTGCCAGCACCATTTCCCAATCCACTAGAACTGATGTCGGCATGATGTTTCTAAAGATTCAGACCAACGTTCTTATGTACTCAACAGAGCTTAAAACCTTAATGGAGAAAAGAAGCTGGCTGAAGACACCACCCTATTATTTGCCACCAGGCGCCCCAACACAAAAGCCGTAGCTTAAGCTACGGCTTTTGTGTTGGGATTGAGATTACACTGCCTGCTCAATCTTCTTCCCTTGTTGAAGCTGATACATTTGATAGTACCTACCTTTACGCTCCATTAAGTCATCGTGATTTCCACGCTCGACAATCTCTCCTTGATGAAGCACAAGAATTTGATCTGCTTCTCGAATCGTTGAAAGGCGATGAGCGATAATAAACGTTGTTCGCCCCTTCTTTAAAATATCGAGCGCATGCTGAATCATCATCTCTGTCTCCGTATCTACATTTGATGTAGCTTCATCCAGAATTAAAACAGCAGGATCAAACGCTAAGGCCCTTGCAAATGAAATCAGCTGGCGTTGACCAGAAGATAGCGTGCTCCCTTTCTCAATAACTGGCTCGTCGAAGCCTTTTGGAAGTGTGCGTAGAAGCTGCTCAGCTCCTACATCTTTTAGTGCTTTTTCAATTTTCTCGCGTGAAATGGATGAATCATCAAGACTCACATTCGATGCAATTGTACCTGTAAATAAGAAAGGATCCTGAAGGACTATTGCCATATGCTGTCTCAACTGCTGCTTTGGAATATCTTTAATATTTGTACCATCAATCGATATGGTTCCTTTTTGGTTATCATAAAAGCGGAATAATAAATTCATTATCGAACTTTTCCCAGAACCTGTGTGTCCCACAAGCGCAACAGTCTCACCTTTTTTGGCTTCAAAGGACAAATCTTTTAACACGTAGTCATCACCTTTGTAAGCAAAAGAAACTTGTTCGAAGGCAACGTTGCCTTCATATCGCTCAAGCTTACCGTCTGAAACATCTTCTCCTTTTTCATCAAGAAGTTCAAATACACGATCAGCAGCTACTAACGCTTGCTCAAGATTCGCCAGCTGATTTACCATATTTGTAACAGGCTGAAATAAGCGATTCATATAATCAACGAAGGCGTACAGGACACCAAGACTAATGACGGCCCCTGTCGTTAGCGAAGCTCCACCGAAATACCAGATCAAGGTAACGAATGAAATGTTTCGAAGAATATTAACAAGGTTATGCGACATTAAAGCGTTTAAGTTTAATAGCTTATTCTGATACGTAAAATGGCTATCATTCAACTCTTCAAACTCTTTTTCGGTTTCGTTCTGACGCTTAAATGCTCTAATAATAGACATACCCTGAATGGATTCATTAATCATTCCATTAATATCGCTAATCCTAGTGCGAATGACCTTATTAAACTTAGATGCATATCTCCTATAAACCGTTATCCAGATAAATAGGAGCGGTACAATCGTTAACGTAATAAGAGCTAGTTTCACATCTAGTAAAAATAGAGCAATGAAAATCCCGGTCATATAGACGATACTCGTGAAAAATGTCGCAAGTACCGTTACGTACAGTTCGCGGATAGCTTCAGTGTCGTTTGTAATTCTCGCTACTACTTTTCCAGCAGGCAAGTTATCAAAATAACTAATATGCAAACGCTGAATTTGCCCGTAAACATCGGTTCTCATTTTCTGAATGATGCGGTTGGCAGATGTTTGTAGAAGAAGACCCTGCCCATATTCAAAAAAGGAAGCAAACACAAGTAATCCAAAATAAAGTGCAATTAGCCAAATCATTGGTTCAATTTGTGGTTGATAGAATGCCAGAAGCTCTTCGTTACTTAGCTCCTCAGCTCCATAGGTTTGCTTTTCTTCATCTTTAACTATCGTTAGCTCATTACTTTTAATGGATCTTTCCCCATCAAAGGCAATCGACTGATCAATGAAATAATAGTCTCGACCAACTTGGAGGATGCGAACTTCACTTCCTCTTTCCTCTCCATTTTCGAAGTTGTCACTTCGTTTATACCATTCTCCATCATACTTGACTGCATCCTCTCCCTGATCTGATTCATACCAGGACTTTTCAATCCCAAGGATATGAACATCAATCATTCTCTTAGCTATGAAAGGACCTGAGAGCTCAGCCGTAACAGCTACTGTTAAGAGGAGAAGGGCAATAATGATACTTTTCTTGAAACCAAGTGCGTACTGAACCAATCGCTTCCCGACGTGTCGATTCAATTACAGCACCTCCTTAAGAGAATCTTCAAGCTGCTGTCGATCATATTGCTCTCTATACCAGCCTTTTTGTTTAAGCAGTTCTGCGTGTGTACCTTCTTCAATCACCTCACCATTATCAAGTACAACAATCCAATCAGCATGCTGCACTCCTGATAATCGGTGGGTTGCAATGAACGTCGTTTTTCCGGCACGCTCACTTCGAATATTTGAAATGATCTTAGCTTCTGTTTTTCCATCTACTGCAGACATCGCATCATCTAGAATCAAAATTTCAGGATCAATCATAAGTGCTCTTGCAATAGATACGCGTTGTTTTTGTCCACCAGAAAGAGCGACGCCTTTCTCACCAACAAGCGTTTGTAGTCCTTCCGGAAGAACGTGAATATCCTTTTGGAAATCGGCAAGTCTCAGAACTCGATCAACATCTTGATCTGTTCCCGAGCTTTTCCCAAAAAGAAGATTTTCACGAACAGATCTAGAGAAAAGCATTTGATCCTGTGGGACATAGCCAATCCAGCTCTGCAGGGTACTAAGCGGTAAATTTTGAATGGGAACGCCAGAGAAAAGAATCTCCCCGTCTCCTACTGGGTACTCCCTTAATAGCTGTTTAAGTAAGGTTGTTTTGCCACTTCCAGTTCTACCTACAATTCCAAGGGTTTGACCTTTCTTTAACGTGAAAGAAACTTCATGCAAATTCTTTACAGATGACGTGGGATACGTAAAGGTTACATGATTAAATTCGATCGTTCCTGGCACTTCAAGAAGTTGCGGCTTCGGATGTTCCTTCACATCCTCTTCATGTGATAACGTTTCTAGCACACGATCAAGTGATGCATTACCTCGCTGCATAACATTAATTAATTCACCAACCGCAATCATTGGCCAAATCAGCATTCCAAGGTACACGTTAAATGAAACTAATTCACCTAGTGTTAGTACTTTGTGAAATACGAGATATGCCCCATACCCTAAACCAATTAAGTAGCTAATGCCTACGAGAACCTTGATCGTTGGTTCAAATAGCACATCAACTTTCGCTACATCGATGTTCTTCTTGTATACATCCTCCGTTAGGTTCTGAAATTTCCTTTGATCCGCTCTTTCCTGAACATATGCGCGTGTTACCCTGACGCCCGCAATAGACTCTAGAACCTGATCATTCATATGCCCAAAGGAATCCTGAGCCGCTGTAAATCGCCTATGAATAATGCTACCGTATTTATTCATAGCAAGTGCCATGAGCGGTAGCGGAATGATAGCAGCAAGTGTCAGTTTCCAGCTAATTAACACGCCCATTGTCGTGAGGATTAGAAACATAAAGATTGTTGAGTCAACTAGAGTCAATATACCGAATCCAGCCGTCATTGACACTGCTTTAAGATCATTTGTAGCCCTCGCCATCAAATCACCGGTACGGTTCTTTTCATAAAAGGAAGGTGTCATCTTCAAAAGGTGTTTCATAAACTTGGATCGTAGCGTTCGTTCGACAAGGAAGGCTCCTCCGAAAAGCTTATACATCCATACATACGTAATAAAGTAGACGACGATTAGTAAACCTCCATAAATGAATAAATAATATCTTAAGCTTTCCCATGTTAGGCTACCTATATTGATTTCATCAATAGCCATTCCAATTAGTTTAGGGGGAATCACTTCAAGTATTCCGCCGATAATCAACAAACCGATTGCTAGACTATAGCGCTTCCAATGCTGTTTAAAGAACCAGCTTAACTTACGCAAAATTGAGAACAAGTAAATCACTCCAATCACCATTAAAGTTGGATACATTTGTTTGCTTACCTTTTGAACACTAACCTCACCTCTGAGTTTGCCAAAACAAAAAAAAGGCATAACCGTGTGCGGTTATGCCTAATTGCTTATGAAGACATAGAAAAGAGCACACGTTTAGACGCGTGCCCAATCCTTCTGAAACAAAGGACTACATGACAGGGAAAGTGCGTCTATCTCGATATGAAGTTAATTGAATAGAACGTTCTGCTACATATCTCATCAAACACACTCTCCTTTACCGTTATTTTCACTCTGTAAGCTTAGCACCATTGTCACAATTTTGTCAATATTATTTACTTAATGGATTAACGCTTTCTTCACCTGTTAGGTCAGCAATCATTTCCACAAGTAGATCAATTTCTTCTTTTATATCTGTCAGGCTTACTGTTTCAACAGGGGCATGCATGTAACGAAGCGGCAATGACACGAGTGAAACAGGCACACCGTGTCCTGTTAAACGTAGCTTATCCGCATCAGTTCCTGTCATTCTAGGAGTAAGTTCATATTGTAGTTTAAGATCAAGTTTCTTCGCTGCATTTTCTAACAATTGATTAATTTTATGATTGATAGGAGCACCTTTCGCTAGAACTGGTCCTCCCCCAAGGTTCACTTCGGTATGCTTACTTGAATCAACTCCAGGGTAATCGGATGAGAACGTAACGTCACATGCAATAGCCATCGTCGGCTTTATTCCTGCACCAGCGAAATAAGCTCCTCCCAAGTTTGTTTCTTCGTTCACAGTACTTACCGCGTATACTCCAACCTTAGGATTACGCTTTGCAACTTCACGAAGAACTTCAGCTACAATGAAAGATCCTGTACGGTTATCAAGTCCTCTACCGCTGATTTTATCGTTAAGTAGAAACTCAGCTTCACGCTTATACACTGCTAAATCCCCAATTTGAACGTACTTTTCAACCTCTTCCTTGGTATTAGCACCACAGTCTATGTATAAATCCTCGAATGTAAATTCTTTCGCGCCACCATGATGTTCAGCATTTACGCCAAATACACCCGTTAATTTACCGTGCGTACCAAGAATCGTTACCTTCATTCCAATCGCAGGTTTTTGGCTGATACCGCCTAGCTTCTCGACACGTATAAATCCGTTATGATCAATTTTCTTAATCATGAATCCGATCTCATCACAATGTCCTGCAAGAAGCACTTTGAAGTCAGCATCGGGATTCAGAATACCGATTGCATTCCCAGCATTGTCTGTTCTCATTTCATCTGCAAATTCGCTAACATAATCCATCCATTTGTGTTGAATTTCCATTTCTGCCCCTGATGGAGAGGGTGTGGAAAGTAGTTCTAGTAGAAAATCCTGGTTCATTTAAAGCACCTCCGATTAGTATTAAAAACCTTATTTCATTGTATCGCACCACAGTTATTCAATCTAGTTTCTCCCTGTTCATCGAGAAACCTTACAAAAAAACCTCGCCTAAGCGAGGTTTTTTGTTACTTCATCTCTTTCATGAGTATATCTTCCACTTCAGCTTTTGTCGGAAGAGCAGTCATTGCCCCTTTTGTAGCAGCTGCAAGCGCACCAGACACACTAGCGAATTGCGTCATGCTTTCAAGCTCTTCTCTTGTTAGTTCAGAAAGTGATCCCTCATACTCATTAAATCCATGAAGAATACCTGATACAAAAGCATCCCCTGCACCAGTCGTATCGACTGCCTTAACTTTCATAGCAGGTACTCTTAGCGAATAATCTGGAGTGAACACGAGGCTACCTTCTTCACCCATCGTAATAAAGATGACAGGGATTTTATAATGCGCAAGCTTTTTAATCCCTGCTTCAACGTTCTCTCCCCCTGTAATGAATGTAAGCTCTTCTTCAGAAAGCTTCAGAATATCTGCTTCTGACAGCATCGAAACGATTGTTTCTTTTGCACGCTCTTCAGTTTCCCATAACCCAAGACGAAGGTTAGGATCATATGAAATAAGCATTCCTTTTTCTTTCGCTGTTTGAACAGCTTTTTTCGTCGCGGTACGAGAAGGTTCGCTAATCATGGAAATAGAACCGAAGTGAAGGATACGATGATGAGCAAACAGCTCATCACTAATTTCCTCAGCATTTAGAAACCGATCCGCACTCGGATTTATGTAAAAGTCAAAGCTACGCTCACCATTTTCTGCATTCGTTACGAAGACAACGCCAGTTCGTTCCGACTCTGTAAGAATCATAGTAGAGACATCAACACCGTAATTTTTAAGTGTCTCTTGAAGAAAACGCCCAAGGACATCATCCCCTACCTTACCTAGAAAAGTTGATTTCACTCCAAGACGGGCAAGCCCCACGGAAACATTAGCAGGTGCACCTCCAGGACTTTTCTGATAAGTAAGATTTTCTTGATCAAGAGGGATAAAGTCGATTAATGCTTCTCCTAGACTAATAACTCCTTTGTTCATATGTACTTCCTCCTATATATCTATCATTACTAACGCTGAAAAGACTTTACCTGAGTACAGCTTTGCCGTAATCATACCATGACTATTTCTAAGACTAAAGGAAAATAATCAACCTTATCTAACGACTTTTATTTTGCTCTTAGAAGATTGAAAATCAACGTCAATAGAAAGATAAGGAAGGCTAAGCCTCCCTTATCCCATAATTCGTTTAATCATTTTCAAACCATTTTTGGCAGATGGATAGCGAAACGAGAAATCAAAATTCGTCGTTTGTTTCACGATACTCTTTCGATGGGAGAAAGCTTCAAAACTCGCTTTCCCATGATAGCTACCTGTCCCACTCGATCCAACCCCTCCAAATGGAAGATGCGGCGTTACAATATGCATCAACGTATCATTCATACACCCTCCTCCGAACGATAGTGAGGATGTAATCAAGTCCTGCTTTTCTTCTGACTCTGAGAAGAAATATAGTGCAAGCGGCTTTGGACGACGACGCACTTCGTCTATAACTTGATTAAGATCAGTAAATTCAAGGACAGGAAGAATTGGTCCGAAAATCTCTTCCTGCATGACAGGATCGTCCCATGAAATGTTATCAATAATCGTTGGAGAGATTACGCGTTCGCTCTCCTTATGTTGCCCACCAATTAACACATCACCATTATTTAGAAAACTCTTCAGTCTCCCAAAGTGCTTATCGCTAACGATATGACTATACTTTTCACTCGATAATGGATCTTCTCCGTAAAATTCTAGAAGAGCTTCACTCATATGTTGAAGTAAATCTAACTTCACGTCACTATGAACATACATATAGTCAGGGGCAATACAGGTTTGTCCTGCATTAGTAAACTTCCCCCATAAAATTCGTTTAGCAGCGAGCTTCAGATTTGCATCCTTTTCTACAATTACAGGGCTTTTCCCTCCAAGCTCAAGCGTAACAGGGATTAATTGTTTTGCAGCAGCTTCCATCACAATCTTTCCTACTTGTACGCTACCTGTAAAGAAAATATGGTCAAACGGCTGTTTTAATAGCTCCGTACTCGTTTCCACTCCGCCCTCTACAACTGAAATGTAATCGTCTGGAAAAGCCTCTCTAATCATTTTAGAAATGACAGTAGACACAGCAGGTGTCAGTTCCGATGGTTTCAAAACAGCACAGTTTCCGGCTGCAATCGCACCAATAAGTGGAGCAAGCTGTAGCTGAAACGGGTAATTCCATGGCGCAATAATCAATGTTACACCATAAGGTTCCTGGTAAATCATACTTTTCGAACCTAGATGAGTAATAGGTGATTTTACCTTCTCAGGACTCATCCACTCTTTTAAATGTTTCAATGTGAATTTGATTTCTTCAAGTAGGAATCCTATTTCGGTTGTATAAGCTTCCCATTCTGATTTATGCAAGTCTTCTTTTAATGCTTCCATGACTTCAGGTTCATATTCCTTAATAACTGCCCGTAAGGTTTCAAGCTGTTTTTGCCTGAATTCAAATGATTTCGTTTCACCTTTATAGTGGTATTGTTTATGACGGTTAATAAGTTCAGGCAGCATGTCCATATCTCTATCTCCTTTAATACATTGTAATAATCCTTGAGTGTAAACTGATGCATGAAAACAGTCAAGAAATGTCAACTTAATCTCATTTTTCTACGTTCTAATGGCAATTCCCTGTTTAACAATGCGCTGTAGAGGGGAGAAAATCTGTATAAATCAAATTCCTGTAATGAACACTATAGGAATCAGTCAAAAAGGGAGGCTATCATCATCGAAACATTAGGTCACCATATCATTGCCGAAATGTGGAATTGTAATAAAGAAAAATTAAACGATCTAATCTATATAGAAGAAACCTTTGCAAATGCAGCACTCGAAGCAGGTGCTGAAATAAGAGATGTTGTATTTCATCCATTCGAACCTCAGGGAATAAGTGGTGCAGTTATCATTGCTGAATCTCATCTCACAATCCACAGCTTTCCTGAGCATGGTTATGCTTCAATTGATGTTTACACATGCGGTGATAAAATTGATCCTAGTGAAGCAACAAATGCCATTGCTCGTGCTCTAGAAGCTCAAACCATCCATACAGTCAAAATTCCTAGGGGAACGGGCGAAATCGTCGTTAAAGAAATTGAAAAGACTGGTATAGAAGTTAATTAAGAAACGAGTGTAATGCACTCGTTTTTTATTATGGCTGTTTTCATAGACATTGTTGCTTTAAAACGGTTGATTTCTGCTCCAAGATTGTTGCTTTTGAAAGAATTTTTATATAAAAAAACCACACTTAGCTAATTGGAGTGAAAAATTAACCCATGCTTATAGCAACGACGTATACGAAAAGTGCCTTATAAAAAAACTGCTCATATCATCAAAATATCCGTTTGTATCCTCATCACAAATTCTTTAGTTTATTTCAGGAATAATATTGTAAATTTTTAGAAACTTATGTAAAATTCAAATGGATGTGAAACTAAGGGGGACTATGATGAAAAAATTTGCGATACCAATTCTAACTGCTTTCGTTATTTTATTGCTCGTCTTTCTTCATCAGCTATCAATACTTCAGGAGAAACCTGATGAAAGTTGGAGTCGAACAGTTGATCTTAACGTTGCCGCTCAGGACAATCAAATATTTACGCAAAAACAAGATGATCAAACCACACTCTATTTCAGCGGAGACCCTGTACGCAAAGTGACTGTTAACGAACAGTTAGACGTTGCAACAGAGGATTTAAGTTACGCCGTACCAGAAGGTTACTCCTTCTATGTCGATGATCAGCAAGCAATCTACAAGAAGAAAGATGCGCTGGTTTACTCTACTAATGGTAAAGAAGAAACAATTGCAGAAAATATTGAAGGTCTCAATGCATCCGACAATGGCATTGTTGCCTGGTCACGTCATCAGCTTTATTTCATTACACCTGAAGGTACCATTGAATCAGCAACAAAACTATCATCCTACATAAAAAATGCCGTATTAACCGAAGATGGAAAGGCCTTGCTTTACGTTCAATCAGATGCAATGAACCAATTCTTTACACTTGAGCAAGGTGCTGATCCTGAACTAGTTTACGAAATCGCCCTATCCTCAGGAGAACTATTTAGCAACCTTCAAGCGATCTACACAGATAAAGGGTTAGTATTCACCTATACTGCGTTCGCTACAAGACAAGGAGCAAGAATTGTAAACACGTATTATGGAGAAAGTATTGATGGAGAGACAGCTGAGGTTAATCTTCTAAAAATCGCTAATGCGGAAACGGGAGATGATTTTACAAAGCCAAATTATTTCTCATTAAATGAAATAAATGGCGTCCCTCATCTTTTATTCAGCGCTAATGGTGAAATTTCACCTAAACGAGATGTGATTAGTATTTACGAAGCTACACAACAGAATGGTGAATGGGTAGCATCCCGTAGAAGTACAAGCGAAGAGCTATCCATCCGCCCGGTATCTGTTTCAGAGAGTTCAGTAATCTGGATGGATAAAGAGAAAAGTGGCTTTGTATTACACGGCTCCACTACTTCTCCAGAGGTTGTTAAGAGTAGCAATGCGACGACTGGGCAGGATTTAAAGATCGCCCTCTTTTATACCTTCACAGCGGTTGTCGGGATGTTCGCAATGCTCGCCTTCTCATTCGGTTTTCTGATCCTTCCAGCTGTTGGCTTAATGTATTTATATTTTGCAAACACAACCGCTATTGAACAGGATAAACAGTGGGTAGAATGGACAATCGTGCTACTTTGTGTAGGATCTCAAATGATTTTCCTACCTTCCATTCTAGATGGTCCATTCCAGTATCTAGCTCCTACCTATCTTACGTTTCAAGGAGCTGCCTACGTTTGGCCGATTATTATCTTCCTTGTTTCCTTTATGATTAGTCGTTTTGGACAGGATCAAGAGTGGACAATCCTCCAACGAACGTCGTATCAACTTGGACTTAATCTTGGGATTTTAATCTTCCTTTTAGGACCATATATTCTATAAATAAAAAGAGCGTGCTTGGGATGAATACCCAGCACGCTTTTTCTATTTCGCCTGTTCTGCAGCTTTTGCATTAACAGCAAGAACAGCTTGATGAAGAAGCTCATTAAAGTTGCCTTTTTCTAGAACGTCAAGTCCTGCTGCAGTTGCTCCACCAGGTGTTGTCACTTGATCGCGTAGATTACCCGCTTCACGTCCATCTTTCAACATCGAAGCTGAACCATAAATCATTTGTACAACAAGCTTCCTAGCCACTTCTGTTGATAATCCATATGATTTCGCTGTCACTTCAAGTGACTCTGCTAGTTGATAAACAAAAGCAGGAGCACTTCCAGTTACAGCAGTTAAATCATGTATTTGAGCCTCTGTTAACTCAGTCGATTCACCTATCGCATCAAGAATCGTTTGTAACACTTCTCGATGCTCTGGTAAAACATGTTTCCCACATGCAAATAACGACATCGATTCACCAATATCAGCTGCCGTATTAGGCATAATCCAGGCGGTCGGTCGGCCTGGAAGGGCTTCCTCAAGTATAGAAGGACCGATTCCCGCAGCAACTGTTATAATAAACTGATTGTCTACTTTATCAGCAAGTTCAGCTAGTACTGCAGGATGAGCTGCAGGAGGCATTGCAAGGATGATCACCTCATGGACAGAAATAACTTCTTGCCACGCAGCTGCTTCAACTTCATATGTATGTTTTAATTGTTCCAATCTTTCTTCATCTGATTGATTTGAAATGGTAATAGTACCAATTGTGCTTGACTGTTTAAGGCCAGCAAAAATAGCTTCTGCCATTCGACCAGCACCAATAAACAGGATGTTAGGCTTATTCATATGGACACCCCCCTCCTCTTTCCATATTAACTATATCAAACAGATGCTCAATAGAGAAATAATAGCTTGATGGTAGGGTGAATTAAAGGTTTGGCTGATATAATCGAGTTTTAGCTAATATATTTTGTTTTTGGACAATATAAATGGATTTTGGACAATAAATGTTTTTTCTAGACAATATATTAGACACTCTCCCAACTTCTTTAGTGATCATCACTATTTCCAAAAAGGAGTTTACTTGATTTTGTCGAATATTGTTTGTGCATACTAATAACCAATGAATAAATACAGGAGAATTGCATGAAAAAAATAACATTATCAATTGTTTTGCTTGTTATTGTTGTAGCCGCCTTATCTTTCTTTCTATCAGGAGGAGACGAACTTTCTGCTGAGAGAGCACCTTTAGACCTTTCCACTTATCAAAACGACATTTCCCCAGCAAAAAGCAATCAACCTCTTTCAAATTCGTCACTCACTCTTGCTGCTGTTGGAGATATACTCATCCATGATCGTGTCTATGAGAAAGCCGTTGAAGGGAGTGGCTACAACTTCACCCCAATGCTCTCTAAAGTTCAGAAACAGTTACAAGATGCGGATATTACCTTTGCTAATCAGGAAACCGTTATTGGCGGAACTTCTATCGGCCTATCATCATACCCTTCCTTTAATAGTCCTACAGAAGTGGGAGATGCCTTAAAGGCATCAGGCGTCGATATCGTTTCGATGGCAAACAACCACACGCTCGATCGAGGGGAAAGAGCAGTTCAGAATGCCATTAAATACTGGAACAACATCGGTATTCTCTACACAGGAAGCTATGCTTCAGAAAAAGATCGTACCCAGATAAGAACGATTGAGGAGAACGGAATTTCTGTGGCCTTTCTTGCTTATACTTATGGAACAAATGGGATACGACCTCCTTCTGGAAAACCTTATCTTGTTAATTACATTGATAAAGAGTTAATAAGGAAAGAAATTCTGAAAGCAAAAGAAATAGCGGACGCTGTAGTGGTGAGTATACACCTAGGAAATGAATACGAGCGTTACCCTAACAATGATCAACTAGCCCTCTCATCCTATATAGCAGAAGCCGGGGCTGATCTTATTCTCGGTCATCACCCCCATGTCCTACAACCACTAGAATGGATTGAAACAACAGATGACCGTAAAGTACTTGTTGCTTATTCACTCGGCAATTTCCTGTCAGGTCAACGGAATGATTATAAAGATATAGGAGGTATTTTGAAGGTAAGCATTGTAAAGAACCAGTTCAGGGGGAATTCCACAATTACCGTTACCTCGCCTTCTTTCACACCAACATTCGTAGATAAAGACTACCATGTCAATCCACTGAGTGAAGTTAACCCTGTTTTATTAAATGAGATTAATCAACATATGAAGCAATGGATTCCTGAATTACAGGTACCTGAAGCATAACAAAAACCCGTACAATGCACGGGTTTTTGTTATGCTAGCGTGTAACCACCATCAATAACTAGATTGTGGCCGTTTATATAACTCGATTCATCACTTGAAAGGAAATAAACAGCTTTTGCAACTTCCTCTGGCTTTCCGAACGACCCTCTTGGGTGCTGTTTATAAGCTTTCTGAAAGTTCTCTTCTGATCCGTATAACTTTTTAGCAAGAGGTGTATCAATTGGCCCAGGAGATATAGCATTAACGCGAATCTTTCTTTTTGCATATCGACTTGCCAATGATTTTGTCAAAGCGACAACACCTGCTTTTGCTGCACTATATGCCGGAAGAGCTGAAGGATATTTAATCGTTCCAACGATCGCTGCATTGTTTACAATGGTAGACTCTTTTTCGAAAAGTCTTTCAGCATGATTCACCATATAATAAATCGATTTTAAATTGATATGAAAAAGTCGATCCCAATCTTCATCTGAAACGCGACTAAGTGGACCAATGCCTACATCTGCGACACCTGCATTATTAAACAGAACATCCAAACGATCATAAGTTTCCTTGAACTCTTCGAAGAATTGTTTCACTTCAGACTCTTTCCCTACATCAACTTGATAGAAATGAATAGATCCTGCTAGCGCTTTACCTTTACGCTCTAAATATTCACCACGCTCATTAGATCGTCCAATTCCGACAACCTGATCTCCTTTTTCTGCAAAATGAAGGGCTGCTGCTTCTCCTATTCCTGACGTAGCACCCGTTACAATAACGACTTTATTCATATGAACCATCCTCTCACCTTTGCTACTTCAAGCGTAACGGAAGTAAAGAGTTGGCACTATTTTAAATCTGTTTTCAATGTGCAACTCAGAAAAGCATATTCCACGTTGCAGGTCCAACGATGCCATCAACGGAAAGTCCCTTCCTAGCCTGATATCTTTTAACTGCACTCTCCGTAACCGGTCCAAAGATTCCATCTGGTGTAACATTGACAGCACGTTGAATTGCCTCTACATCTTTTCCTCTATCTCCAATCATTACGTAACTACCCGGATATGGACGAACAGGAGTTGGTGTATCGAATTTTCCTTTTCGAACTCGTTTTAAAGCAGCAATCGTTTTAGGTCCAGCGATTCCGTCTTCAACTAATCCGGACAACCTCTGGAATTTCTGAATTGCTTCAAGTGTTTCTTTACCAAATACACCGTCTGCTCCAAATTCACGAAGATCCATTCCAGCACGAATGAGAAGCTCTTGTATTTTCTCTACTGCAACACCACGATCACCATAGGTAACAACGAGTGTGCTTTTCGTCGATCTCACTTTCTCATCGGTGCTAACTGTTCGAAACGTCTTCCATACATCCATCACGTCTTCTATAAAGTCTACCCACGTAATACCATAACGATTTAACGCATTTTGAGGATCAGTTCTTCTCGTTCGATCGAGCGTAGAATGGGCGACAATATCTGATTGTGGGTCAAGATTGAATTTGTCGCACAGATAAGCGTGGTACCAGACGTAGCGTTTATACGCTTCTGAAAATGAAATTTTCCCTCCCCAACATAGTTCAACACCAATTGCCTTATCATTCGCATCACCATCGTATAGAATGTTGTCCATTGTAGAGACATACCGAACATGCCAAGCCTTTTCAGTTAGTGGGATGATCTCAAGAATGACCGAATCATCGATGAAGGTATGCGCTGAAGCCGAAACAACATTCCTAGCGAAATAAGCACGGTTCGCATAAGCATTTGCTCCTGGATTACCAGTGTCATGTGCCACTATAAATGTAATTCCGTCATTCTTTTCTTTCGGTCTTGATTTTCCTTTTCCTATAAAGTCTCTCGTGATTTTATAATCACTTGCCATACCATGTAACCTCCTTAATTTTTCCTCCTTCGCTCTTTATTACCATCATATGTAAATAATTAACTTATGCGATTATGAACTGATGTGACCATATAAAAACAGGCTATAATACCAGCTCTACCCAAAAATCGTTATATGCTGGTAATCGAATTTTTTCTTCTCATTCATAATAAAGACCTTTTATTGTAAGAATAACGATGAGGTGAATGTGATGAATCGAGGAATTGGTACAGCAATCTCCGCTATTTTACTAGCTCAGGGACTTAAGATTGCAACCTATAAAGTGACAAAAGGGTATTGGGACTGGAGACCATTTTTCCAAACGGGTGGTATGCCGAGTTCCCACTCAGCTGGAGTGTCCGCTCTTGCAACTTATACAGCTTTAAAAACAGGGAAGCATTCAGTTGAAACGGCACTAGCTGTCGTATTTGGTGTGATTGTCATGTATGACGCTCAAGGAATTAGAAGACATACAGGAGAAATTGCCAGACTTGTGAATGATTTGGACGAAGACATTGAATTATTATCAGGTCACTACCCTGATCTAGTTCATGCCAGAAGAGATGTTGAGCTAAACGAATTGCTTGGTCATCAACCTGTAGAAGTTGGAGGGGGAGCAGTTCTCGGTATCGTGCTAGGATTGATTGGATACTTCTCAGGAAATAAATAACAATCGTGTTGACAATCGTAGAGAACCGTGTATAATGTGTAGTTGGGGTAACAAAAACCCGATATTAACAACTAGCTCCTTTAAAATAAGGAGAACTAAAATTCATAACTGGAAAGGTATGAACAGCATGATTCTAATTGGCTTGTATCAAGTTAATGGCCATACTACAATTGCTGTTGATCCTCCTCACTCACACTGGCGCGGCTTCGGAGCCGTAAGGATGGAAGAGAGGTAGGGCTTTCGTTGTTTGAGAGATCAACAGATCTCTATGGTATGTTTACCGCGGCAATGAAGGAGTTACTGTTAATAACTAACGATCGTTATATATAAAACGAAGAAAGAGCGCATCCAAGCGATGCGCTCTTTGTCAATTTAAATGGAAATGTTTTTAATTCTTCTGAGCCATGATAGAAGCAAGAACACTTCCCGTATAAAGAACTGATGATATGATTGCGGAAATTCCGAATGCACCCATAGCAAGGATCCATCTTAGTGGATAAGGTTCTTCAATCGTTGCATAATCTGGCAAATTATCGCCAAGTGTAATTCCGATATAAAGAGCAACAACAATACCTGCTAATAGTGTATATACTGACATCTTCCTAAGTAAATATCCGTTCACGTTGCTAACCTCCTTTGTATCTATTATTCCCTTTACATATTGGGCGAAACATCAACTCTTACCACTAGCTTCAGAAGGACCTATCATCTGACCGAATGACAAAATCGCATTTATGTTAAAATAAAATGCACATGATAATA
Source organism: Bacillus sp. NTK071 (assembly GCF_017303315.1). Lineage (GTDB taxonomy): Bacteria > Bacillota > Bacilli > Bacillales > Guptibacillaceae > Guptibacillus. The sequence goes on along the minus strand of NZ_JAFKOI010000006.1, from coordinate 95,245 downwards.
AAGGAGTAAACATATGAAAATGTTCGATAACCATCCATTTCTTTCAGAGAATTGGCAAGCTGCAGGATTTACTAACCTGTCACAGGTGCAGGAGAAAGCCATTCCTAGGATTATGGATGGCGAAGACCTTCTGGTTGAAGCGCCAACTGGAACTGGTAAAACGCTTGCCTATCTTCTACCAATTATGCAAAAAATGGATCCTGAGAAGAAGAATACTCAGGCTATTGTACTTGCCCCCACTAGGGAGCTTGCTATGCAAGTCTTTGAAGTCTCACAAGGCTTCTTAAAAGGTAGCGGAATGACAGCAGCCTCACTCATTGGTGGTGCAGCAATAAAACGTCAGTTAGAAAAACTCAAAAAGCATCCCCAACTTATTGTAGGGACGCCAAATCGTATAGCTGAGTTGATTGATATGAAGAAACTCAAAATGAACGAAGTGAGAACAATCGTTGCAGATGAAGCCGACCAGGTTCTTCATCCTTCTACAATTGAAGATGTCTCATACATTTGTCAGTCCGCTCTTCGTGACTGCCAACTCCTTTTCTTTTCTGCTACGATTAGCGATAAAGTGTTGATTCAGGCAAAGAAACTATCTGATAATCCTTCAGTTTTAAGCATAGCTGCTACAGACGAAGAAAAGAAAGCAATCGATCACAGTTATTACGTGACAAACAGACGAGAAAAACCTGAACTTCTCAGAAAACTTGCCCGTAAAGAAGGTGTGAAAGCACTAGCATTCGTTAACAATAGTAACTATCTCTCACGTCTTAAAGATATACTCGCTACTAAGAAAATCTCATTCGATGTGCTAGATAGTTCAACGAACAAAACAGAACGCAAAAACGTACTAAATCGTTTTCGTAATGACCAAATTCAACTACTTCTTACAACCGACCTTGCTGCTAGAGGACTAGATATTGACAATATTACTCACGTCTTCCATTATGATTTGTCAGAAGACGCCAGAACCTACCTCCATCGTTCCGGTCGTACAGGTCGAATGGGTAAAGAAGGGTCAGTTGTAACACTCCTCCTTCCAGGAGAAGAGAAGTATTTGGAGAAAATCACTCAAAAGCTGGAGCTTGAACTCAAAAGAAAAAATGCACCAAAACCAGCTAACAATCCAACTAACAAGCGCGGGAAAAATAAATAATACGAACTCAAAAATAAAAGCTGTTTCTAGTCGGTCGACTAGAGACAGCTTATTTTGATACCTAATATTATCAAGTATTTGTTGTGAAAGATTCCATTCATTCGAAAACCTGCTTCTATTACAAATCAGGTTCTTCAAACATTATTTTGAGCGCACAAAGTCTTTCGCATCGAGGGGGATTACACGTTTAACAGTTCGGCATACTTCTTCAATATCAAACGGTTTTGCAAAATGAGTGATCGCACCTAAATTCATAAACTCTTGAACAAGTTTAAGTTCGCCATACGCCGTCATGAAAATAACCTGGACTTTTTCATCGAATTTCTTTAAGGCTTTAAATACTTCTAATCCATCCATACCGGGCATTTTTAAATCGAGCAGTACTAAATCAGGACATTCTTGTCTTACAAGCTCTATCGCAGTCATTCCATTTGCGGCTTGAAGCGTTTGATACCCTTCCTTCTTAAAAACCTCGCTCAACAATACGCGAATCCCATACTGGTCGTCCACAATTAATACCTTTTTCATCCTTATGCCCACCTTTTTTGCGATATAGTCTCAGATCATGCGACTTCCTATCATTATTGTGCATCAAAAAATGGGCTATGAAAATAACTTCGTCGAAACTAGTCATGAGATTACAAATTCCGCACATTTTCTTCCTCCCCGCTGTTCATTATTAAGAAATGAAAGCGTTTTATTAAGAAACGAACGACTTTATTACCATTTTCTAACTTTTGTGGGGATTTGCGTTTTAATTTTAACCAGAGGGGAACTGTCTAGTAGAACAACATTAGGAGGCGTTAGGTTACCATGATTGGTCCAACCAAGCAGGACATTAAGCAAATCGAGAACAAAGCCAAGCAAGAACAAAAGGAAGCATTAAAGGCAAGAAGTGTTGTGAAAGAAGCTACTAAAGTAAACTCGATTCACCATTCCTACTCCTAAGACGTACAACCGAAATTGATATTTCCAAAAAAAGCCAACCGCCGTATACGGCGGTTGGCTTTTAACGTTTACGCTTTGTACGTTTTAATTCTAGTTCTGCTGCTTCATCAAGTGTTTCTGGATGATCAGGATCTTTTTCTAACGTTCGCTCAACATCAGCCTTGATTACGTCATCCATCGTCTCTGCTCCTTCTGTTTCGACGATGATCTTCTCGACATCACGCTCTACAATGGTTGAAGTTGGAACTTCTGTTTCATCAAGCTCAGCTGCTCGCTTCACAGAATAACCACTAGCAGTTGCTGCCGCTTCTTCTTCAGGCGAATTCGTATCGCCTTTCCTATTTTTCACTTTACTAACTAAATCATTAGACTTAGTTTTCACTGATTGTGCAAAAGCAGTCGACTTATCTTTCACATTACCAGATACTTCAACACTTTTGTCTTTAGCCTTTGTAACACCATCACTAATGTCATTTCGAAGGTCTTTCCCAGCTTTTGGTGCAAGAAGCACACCAGCTGCTGCGCCTACTACGCTACCAGCGATAGCTGCGATGGCAGGTGCCTTAAAGTGTTTTTCAGGCTTATTTGGAGCGGACTTATCAATTTTGATAACCTCTCTTGTTGATGATGAGTACCCTTCTGGAGCTGGCTCGTGTTCAACCTTCACATCATGATTAGACGAGTTTGATTTCTTCATTGTTATCCTTCCTCCTTGGCCGTTTGTATGTTCGTTTTCTTCATTCGATACTTTTCCCACATTGCTAGAGCAGTACTACCCCAATTCGCCGCCTCGGCAGCTTTTCCCTGCTTAGCATCCACACCTTTTTCTACAGATTGTCCAAGTTTGGATAATGAGTTGCTAAGATGATGAAGTGAATCTCCCGTTTCTTTCACCGATTGAAAGACAGGTGAGAATTGTCCAACCTTTGTTTGAACATCATCAGCAAGGACGTTTGTTTTGTGAAGAATCATTGTTGTTTCCTTTGTTAAGCCATCAATTTGTCCTTGAAGAGAGTCAATTGTTTCAGCTGTGTTTGAAAGCGTCTTTTCAGTTGATTTAAGAACTTTAATTAGAAACACACTTAACACAGCAAATACAAGGGCGATCACTGCTACAGCCACATATAGTATTATTTCCATGATAAATCCTCCTACAATTTGAGTATAGTTACCAATACCCTTCGATAAGAAAGATAATCGTAGAATTTCTGTTAAAATTCTCCTGAACTTACTTATGAAACACTGCTATAATCGTTTCCTGCAACTGTTCAAATAAAGGATAACAAGCTTCTTCTGATGTGAGATTCATAATGAGACTAGTATAAATAGCGTCGTAATACCACTGTTGCTTATCTCTCCCTCTAGTAAATCGCTCCCATACTAATGACCCTTCACGATAAAAATCATTTTGAATGGTTCTCAAATTATGTAATTTATCCGCACATGTAATTTGTTTTACTGCAAACGATGCTGTCCTTAATTTCTTAATGGTATGGAGCTTTCTATCTTCCCACTCGAGACTTTTATCTGGTTCAGAACATGCTAACACGAGGTTTGCAATGACTTCTCCAAACTCAGCTTTCAAGTTATCGAAAGTGAGCCGCGTATCTTCAATAACATCATGAAGAATCCCAGCTGCTACAACTTCTTCTGTTGAACCTGACTCTAGCAAATAGAAACCAACTGTTACAGGATGAGATAGATATGGTAAGGACGATTTTTTTCGATATTGTCCATCGTGTGCAATCGCAGTTGTTTCTATAGCTTTCTCAATGATCTTCATGAGATATCCCTTCCTTCCTATTTCTCCTAATGGAGAATCTTTTTTGATACGTCACCATTCTCCAAATCCATTCAATAGGTCCGTATTGAAACGACTTTAGCCATATTCTGCTCCCCACCACTTGTAAAACAAAGATTCCTATTAATAGAGCAACACCTGTACTTATTTCGATACTTCCATATAACTCAAGTCCATAATGGTAGAAAAGTAAAGTGCCAACAATTGATTGCAGGAGATAATTAGTTAGTGCCATTTTACCAACCCATTCAAAAGCCTTCATTCTTCTGCCTGAGTAATAGAGTAACGATATGCATGATATATAAAATAAAGAAACGAGCGGTCCACCAAGACTATCTTGTAGATGTGTGTAAGCATAGGAATCGAACAGAAATGGACTAATTTTAATAGCAAACCCAAGTGCTCCAATGAGGAACAATTTCTTTACTAACGGAAGATGAATGACATCCCCATTTAACCAGCCTTTCTTGGCAAACCCTGCACCAAATAAGAAATAAGGAAAGAGCGAGAACAATAGGAATGCTCCATTCAGACCACCATTTACATAATACCAATCACTAAGACGTTGGCTCATAATTTCAAGGTAACTACCAGATCCATATACTAGAATAGAACGTTCTATCGCAGAAGGGTTATGAGTTGTTAAATCCGCGTTACTGAACGGAAGCATGAGAAGAAAAAATATAATCACATAGAAAAGCCAGAGTACAAGGCCGATTTGTATTAATGCCTTCCCATTCAGTCGAACAAAGAAAAGGAGCAAAAACCCACATAAGCTATAAGTAAATAGAATGTCACCGTGCCAGATAAAAGTAAAATGAATAACACCAAGTGCAAATAGAAACAGTAATCTTCTAACCATAACCGATCGAAACGGCGCACCTCTTGCAGTAAGGCGATTTCTTAAAATAAGAAATCCGTAACCGAAAAGAAACGAGAAAAGAGGATAAAAGCTTGCTTGTGCAAACAGATCGATGGTATTCATGAGGAGTTGATTCCATTGGTCCCCCCAGTAAGCAATTTGATCGATATACATCCATGGTGAATGAAAATCAATCATATTAACAAAGAAAATACCAAGGAGGGCAATCCCTCGCATTGCATCAATGGAATGTATTCGTTCGTTAGGGGCGATAGGAGCTAGTGTTGCTTTCGTCATCTTGTTCATCCTTTGTGTACATGTATTGTTCTTCTCAATATCGTTCCACACTCCTATGTCGTTCTCCTCTCCCTTTAGTCACTTCCCTCTATAGGTACAATTAACCATAGGAAAGAGATAAAGATCCTTTTTTTGTTTAATTTCAGGAAAATCCACCCAGTTTCACCATTTCTAATCTATAATGAACGCATGCCCACAAATTATGGAAAAACACACAAAATGAAACTCTTCATGCATGAACATCGTCATTTGTATTGAAGGGCTGAAGAGGGAGGGCCAGCCTTGGGGAAAAGAGAATTTACAGCTCATAAAGACATTGACCTCACGGATAAGGATGCGGTCCTTGAAACGATTATGGGTGAATATGGAGAAAGTGTTGTTTGGCTTGCTTATAGTTATTTAAAAGATAAAGCGAAGGCAGAAGATATAGCTCAGGACGTTTTTATCATATGCTATACGAAACTTGATAGCTTCAATAATGAAGCATCACTCAAATCATGGGTCCTTACGATTACTGCGAATAAATGCAAAGATGTACTTAAAAGCTGGTCCCATCGTAACATTGTTTTTGCTCAATCATTATTATCAACCTTTAAACACCAGGACTCGGCACCAGATTCTCAACTTGTTGGTTCAGAAGAGAATCAAGAACTAACCAAAAATATTTTGAATTTACCAATTAAATACCGAGAAGTCATTTTCCTCCATTATTTCGAAGACTTGAAAGTCCAAGAAATCAGCAACTTTCTATCACTTAAAGAAAACTCAGTTAAAACAAGACTTAGACGTGCAAGATTGCTACTGAAAGAAATGTATTAAGGAGGTGTGACAATGGATGAGAAGCTAAAAAACCTTCGTGCTAGAATGACCGATACAAAAGCCGTCACCTTTGATCACCGTCACAAAAATCGCGTTCGAAGTAGTCTTAAAGTTACTGCCCCAACTAACAAACGGTTATTAAGCGTTATTCAAGAAAGGTTTCCAGCTTTTCTTACATATATTGTACTCCTAGTCATGTTAACCGGCACTGGACTTTTCGCCGCTTCTGAAATGGGAGTTCTTTCTCAAGAGACTAAGACTGCAAAAATGAAACAGCAAGTAACTCCTACAAAAGAGGAGTTGTATACAAATATTCTACAATCACTAGAGTCCATCGATAGTGAAAACGATCACGAGCAAGCTAAAGCATTTACTGAGTCCTACCTTACTAATTTTGATAACTGGAAAATCAGTGATATGGATGCTGACTATAAAAATCATAATGCTATCCTTGTTCAGGGTAGAATAACGGAAGGTTTTTTTGACAAAACAACTTTTAGTATATGGCTCGAACCTGATACAGGACTTCCTCTTGAATATGTCATTCGAAATCAGGAAAGTAGTGTTCTAGAAGAATTCAAGCTTTCTAGTGACACGGTTGCGAAATCTTATAAACAAAAGTAAAGACTTCTGTTAGTACTAACAGAAGTCTTTACCATTTCATCGTTTGCATATCCTATTAAGTTCATTAGAGGTATGCTGTAACAACTCCCGATCTAAATCAGGAAATTCATTAAGATCAATACTATTCATTACATAAGAATGAAACTTCTGTATATCCCGCTTGATTGCCTCTTTTTGTCCGTCGGCTGTGAGAATCAATGCTTCTAATATTCCATTCAGCATCGCTACGTCATCCTGCCCGTAATGTCTAATTTGATAAAAGGACTTATAGAGATATTGAAAGAATGGTTTTGGTTCTGTTAATACACGAAGATTCCTTTTATCATCAAAGAAAGCCTCTTTAGGATGATAAGTATGACCTATCTTTGAAAGAATAGTTCCAATCCGGTTTGTACAGTTAATCGCAGTATGAGGATCATTAACCGATGGCGAAATTGCTCTTAGTGCGATTTCTACAAGTTTCTGAATAGAAAATTCTAAATCCTGATCATTAATTCGTTCTGTTCCAATGGCAATCGAGTTTATAATGTTGTTTTCAGAGAAAGAAGAGGGATCTGCTGACCATACCGTCGCTAATCTTGATCCAGGATTTACGTATCGTCCAACATCAGCGTCTATTCGAATTATACTTTCACTTTGAGTTGCGATTTGAATTAACTTTTTGTATGGAATGAGCTGAATATAGCCCATTTTTTTGCTATAAATCGGCCATCCTTCATCTTCATTTAACTCTTTCTTTTCCCAGCTATCCCACTTTTCGTAAGGCTCACCTTCATGCAATTCGCTTTTATCTTCAACGAGGGATAATGACTTTCTTGCAATTTTTTCTATTAAGTTGTTCACTTGAACAAATGTAGCAGAGTGATGGATAAAGAGAACAAAGAACAATAAACAAGTAATTGCAAGAATAACGGTTAATAATGGTGAAACAATTATGCGGCTGTCTTTCCCAGTAAGAAGAAGTAAATTAACTAGTGCAAATACAAATCCCGCTACGAAGATACCAAGAACATGCTGTGTAAAGCGATCAGATATGAAATCCTGGAGTACTCGTGGGGAGAATTGAGACGAATAGGTTGTTAGCACCACCATAATAGATGAGAACGAGATCGTCGTCATTGTTAAGATTGCGGTTACGAGCGGTCCGTACAGAGATTGTGCAATCTTTTCCGTTGATAGTAATAGCTTAGGCAATTGCCCGTTAAGTTGTGAGAAAAACATGAGATCAGCCCATGTACTCAACGCAACAACTCCGAGAGATATTAATCCGTATACAACCGGAAGAAACCAGAAGCTATTTCGTAAATTAATAGATGTTTTGGATAAGTTCATAATGGGATATCCTCTTTCATAAGTATGTCGTCCTATTCTTGTTCCCTAATTCACTTAACCTAATCCCAATTAGCTAATATGCCTATCATTTCCACCAATCTGCTGTGAGTTAGACTTCAATAAATAAACGGCACAAGTCGATAACGTTGATTACTCCATTCACGATAAGATTCTCCAACAGAATCATAGAGCATCCTTTCTTCTAGGCGTATCCGATATAGTAGAGCTGGTATTATCAATAGGATTGCTACAATCACACCACCCCACGTTCCAATATAAATGGGAATTCCTATTGTACTTAGAAGAAGTCCTGTATAAAGGGGATGTCTTAATATTCGATAAGGACCAGAACTCACAAGATCCACTTTACTCTCCACAATAACATTTCTTGAGAAGAAATGACCTAGCTCCTGAATTCCCCAGTATCTCAATGCAATCCCTCCTCCATATAGGAGCAATCCGATTACACTAGTAAGCTTACTTTTATCAAATAGGAAAAGTTCTAGCTCGCGAAAGAAGAGCGTAACAGCGATTGATGTGATAATCATAAAGAGAATAAGTAGAAAGGATCTATTTTCAATTGATGATTCACTCGTGCCTTGCTTCCCTCGCTTCATCATAAACTCTCCTACCCATAGAGCTGTTAATAGAACGAATATAGCATCAATGATATTCATATTGCCGCCCCTTTGCCTCTTCTTTATGAGCAGTATATCAAACTTCATACCCCCTGTCTGATACAAGTGTGGCGCCAATGTATAAAATACAACCTTTATTCATTTTTCATATGAAAACCCTTACATTTTGTGATTTATCAACTTTTTACGTATGCAAAGAAACGAATAAAGTGGATATAAATGTTAAAAAAACGCATTTTCCAATCTTTATATAGAGTGTTAAGCCCTCTTCTCATGTTCTAAGCGTATGTTAAGTGAGTTTAGAACTCACATCGTCCATATTCTTAGTTATTCTCCATGTATTCGGACTATTTGGGCAGGTCATGTTGTAAGGCGATGCCTGTTTGTTATACTCGTATAGTCAGTTGATTAAACGAAATCACACATTTAACGGCAAGTTATATAGGAGTGAAATGATGAATCTAAACGACGAAAAGAAACGAATCGTAATTAAAATCGGAAGCAGCTCTTTAACGAGCAGGCTCGGAGACATTAGCCGAAGAAAACTTGAAAAACTAGTTGATGACATTGTAATGCTTAAAGATGAAGGACACGAAGTTCTACTCGTATCATCAGGTGCAGTAGCCGCTGGTTACCGTCGACTTGGGTGCCTTGAACGTCCAACATCACTTTCAGAAAAACAGGCTGCCGCATCAATCGGCCAAGGACTGTTAATGGAGGCTTATTCAGAACGGTTCATATCTCACGGCTATACTGCTTCACAAATTCTGATTACGCGTAGTGACTTTTCTGATCGCAAAAGATACAACAACGCACGAAATACCATTAATGTATTGTTAGAACGAGGAATCGTTCCAATCGTCAATGAGAATGATACTGTAACTGTTGAACGATTGAAATTTGGAGATAATGACACACTATCAGCAAAAGTTGGAGCACTTGTAAGTGCCGATCAACTCATCATTCTATCTGATATAGATGGACTATATGATGATGATCCAAGGAATAATCCAGATGCAAAGCTTCTCGAACATGTAACAGAAATCACACCTGAAATTGAAGATTCAGCTGGTGAACCTGGTAGCTCAGTAGGTACGGGTGGCATGAGATCCAAGATCGATGCCGTCAAAATAGCAATGGCTTCAGGTACGCCATCTTTCCTTGGTAATGCAACAACGAAAGGCATTATTTATAACGCTGTTCACGAAACAGCAAAAGGAACGTACTTTACACCTGAAGGACAAGCAGAACTTGATAACAAGAAACAGTGGATTGCATTTAACTCAGGTCCTGAAGGTGAAGTAATTGTAACAGATAAAGCAAGCTCAGAAATTTCCGAACATGAACGTAGCCTACAACCAAAAGGTGTTCATTATGTTCACGGACACTTCAAACCAGGTGCAGTTGTTAAACTAACTGATATGGATGGAGAGGAAATTGGAATTGGCGTAACGAACTACTCTTCCAAGCATCTAAAGATGATCAAAGGATTATCAACAGATGAAATTTCGGAACTCATTGATACCTCGGTTAAAGAAGCCGTTCATATTAATGACTTTGTCTATCACGATCAGTTAGCTATTCCACTCGGATCATAAAACGACGTCAGAGGGGGCATTTACTCCCTCTATTCGTTTGTAATGCAAAAAACTTAACTAGTCACAAAAATGATATAAAATATAAGAAAACATATAGGAGGCGTTTGATGACTACTCTAGATCGTACAGTCAATGTAAAGGAACAAGCAAAGAAAGCACAGGTAGCTTCTAAATCACTTTCCCTACTAACAACGAAAGAAAAAAATGAGGCTCTACTCATTATTGCAGATGAACTTGAAAAAGAAACAGAGTTTATTCTTAATGAAAACAAGAAAGATTTAGATCGCGGTAAAGAAAAAGGATTCACTGACGCGTTCATGGATCGTCTTCGTTTGACCGAAGATCGTGTAAAAGATTTCGCAAATGGTCTTCGCGAAGTTGCAGAACTTGAAGACCCTGTTGGAGAAGTTATTTCCGACTGGAATCTCGATAATGGCATGCAGGTTGAACAAGTACGCGTACCTCTCGGCGTTATTGGTATGATTTACGAAGCACGTCCAAACGTAACGGTAGATGCAACCGGATTAGCATTGAAATCTGGTAACGCGATCGTGCTTAAAGGTGGTTCAAATGCGCTTAATTCCAATAAAGGCATTGTCCGCGTCATTCACGAAGCACTTCCAAAAACAAAGATTCCAGCCGAAGCCGTTCAGCTAATCGCTACAACTGACCGTGAAGCAACAAGTCAGCTTTTCACTATGAAAGAGCATATTGACGTACTCATTCCACGCGGTGGAGGAGCGCTTATCAACACTGTGGTTAACAATGCAACAGTACCCGTTCTTGAAACCGGAGTTGGGAACTGTCATATCTATTTCGATGAAACAGCTGAACCAGAAAAAGCAATTAATATTCTTATTAATGCAAAGACAGACCGTCCTGCAGTTTGTAATGCCGCAGAAACGCTTATTGTTCACCATAAATGGCTTGAAGAGAATAAAGATCTTCTTGAAAAATCACTTGCAGATCACAACATTAAAGTGCATGGTGATGATCACATTGTAAACACATTTAAAGATGCAGTACCAGCAGATGAAGATGACTGGAGCAATGAGTATCTTGGTCTTGAAATTGCAATTAAAACAGTAAACAACACTCAGGAAGCGATTGACCATATTGAAACGTATGGCACAAAGCACTCTGAAGCAATCATTACAGAAGATTCTAAATCAGCTTCACTTTTCCGTAACCTTGTAGACGCTGCAGCTGTTTATCACAATGCTTCTACTCGTTTCACTGATGGATCTGCTTTAGGCTTTGGTGCAGAAATTGGTATTTCTACACAGAAGCTTCATGCAAGAGGGCCAATGGGATTACCAGCTCTTACAACGATTAAGTATTGCATGACAGGTACAGGTCAAATCCGATAAAGTTTAAAAGATAACTCCATCAAAAGGAGTTATCTTTTTTTAGGTTCTTTTGGAGACAATGTTCCTTGAAATTAGTTGATTTGCGCTCCAATAGGCGAAGTGTGGCTTGTTATACTTAAATTCTTTCAAAAGCAACAACTTATAGAAAATAATCTATCTAAACTACTCTGTGTGTATGAAGGGTGTAAAAATGTGGAACCCATTGTGTTGAGCATAACCTTCGTTTAAGGGGAAAGTATCCCCTATAATGAGTACCGTAATGACTTAAAGAAGGGATGATTATAATGGTATATGAAAACTTATATACACCTAACCAATTAGGAAAACTTTCATTGAACAATCGGTTTATTGTTGCTCCAATGACACGAATTACGGCAACAGATGATGGTAGCGCAACAACAACAATGCGTGATTATTATGAGCGATTTGGAAAAGGAGGTTTTGGTGCTGTTATTACAGAGGGCATCTATACAGATGAATTATATAGCCAGGGGTATTTAAATCAGCCTGGCCTTACAAATAAAAACCATGTAGAAACATGGAAAAACGTCGTTTCTGCTGTTCATGATTATGATACAGCAATCATTGCTCAATTGATGCATGCAGGAGGTCAAAGTCAAGGGAATGCTTATACTGACGTAACTGTAGCTCCGTCAGCAATCCCACCAAAAGGTGAACAGCTTGGTTTCTATGGCGGTTCAGGTACATTCGATGTTCCGAGAGCACTAACGCTCGATGAAATTGAAGAAATTCGACACTCTTTTGTTCAAGCAGCTCGCAATGCTAAAGAAGCAGGATTCGATGGTGTAGAAATACACGGTGCGAACGGCTACCTACTTGATCAATTCTTAACTGATTACCTAAATGAACGCGACGATGAGTACGGTGGTTCACTCGAAAATCGCTTGAAACTAATCGTTGAAGTAATTAAAGATGTTAGAAATGAAGTAGGAGAAGACTTTACTGTAGGCATTCGCCTTTCTCAAATTAAAGTCGCTGATCCTGCTTATAAATGGCCTAATGGTGAAGAATCAGCGAAGACGATCTTCTCTACTCTTGAGCAAGGATTGGATTATATTCACGTTACGGACCCAGATGCTACTCAACCTGCTTTCGGTGAAGGAACAAAGTCTTTAACCGCAGCAGCGAAAGCATTTAGTAGCTTACCAATTATTGCAAATGGTCAGCTTGGTGACCCGGATAAAGCAAGCGAGCTCATCGATCATAAAGATGCTGACTTTGTAAGCCTTGGTACAAGCGCACTTGCTAACCCTGATTATCCTAATCGTCTTGCAAGCGAAAATGAATTGAATGCATTTGATTTCGAAAGTACACTCCTTCCACTTGCTTATATTAAAGAGCATGAAGTTAAAGCGGAAATTATTAAAGCATAATCACGAAATAATCCCTCTCCAAAACTGGAGAGGGATTTAGTATTTTTTGCGCCATAAATTAATGACAAAAGAAAAAACCCTACCATCTCTGGCAAGCTTTTACTTCATTAATAGGAAGACTCTTTTGGTGAAGTCGGATGTTGATACGTGAGCATAGCTGTTAGTATCGTTTTGCATTGTGGAATGGAATAACGAAGAATGTTACCCAGCATAAAGGCAATAACAATACTTCCAATCCCAACAGGTCCACCAAGTGCCCATCCTAGCAATAAGACGACTATTTCGATTCCATTTCTAACCCAATCAATTCGCCATCCTGTTTTTTCAACAATGATAAGCATAATCCCATCTCGTGGACCGGCTCCTAGCCCCGATGTGACATATAATCCAATACCATATCCGAGGACGATAACACCTAGGACATAAACAATTCCCTGTATAACTAGCGACTCTGGTGAAGGTAGAACATACAGAAACAAATCAATAAACAATCCTAGAAGCAGCATATTCAAAAATGCTCCTATCTTTGGATACGTTTTTGTGTATAGTGAGGTGAAACTCAGTAGGATAAAACCGGTAATAATCGACCAGGTTCCTATTGTTAATCCAAACTGTTCATATAAACCATAATGAAATACATCCCAGGGGCCTATTCCAAAAGCTTTTCCCTTAATCGTCATGGCAATTCCAAGACCAAGAACAGCGAGACCTATGAAAAAGAAGCTCCACCGAATAATTGTATTACGCATAAAATGGCTCCTCTCGTGCACAACAAATTCAAACCTTTGAAACTATATCACACGAAAGAAAACATAAAAACCACCCGGGAAACTAGGAAATCTGAGTAGATTACGAACACATTTACTAGAAATAGCAAAAAAAACTGCCTGATCAATGATCAGGCAGTCGGTTATTTACTATTTTACTAGTTAAGAACTGTTACAGTTAATGTCTTACGACCAAAGTCTAGTGCATCTTGGCGATCAGCCATGAATAGGTCAATACGATTTCCTTGGATAGCACCGCCAGTATCACCAGCGATTGCTGTACCATAACCTTCTACATGTACTTTAGATCCAAGTGGGATAACATCAGGGTCAACAGCGATTACTTTTTGATCTGGGTTTGCTCTCAAATCAATACCAGTTGCTGTTACACCTGAACAACCAGTACAAAACGCGGTATAAGCTGTCGCTTCTACGCTAATTTCTTTACCACTTTGCTCAGAAGATTTGCTTTCTGAGTTTGATTGCTTAGCAGATGTGGAATTAGAGTTTGTAGAAGTCGTCTTCACTTCTTCTTTATTAGAAGCTTTAGCTGGTGCAGTTCCACCATTCAATACTGACCATGTGTTCTTACCAGCAATGCCGTCTACTGCAAGGCCATTGTCAGCTTGGAACGCACGTACAGCTTGTTTAGTGATAGGACCATAGATTCCATCTACTGAGTAGTTATAATATCCACCAAGCTTTTCCTGTAGTGCTGCTACGGAATGACCGCGGTCACCCTGTACTAGCGTACGTTGAGCTTGTCCATTGTTTACGTTTTGAATTGCTGAAAATGTATTGGGACCTGCGATGCCGTCTACTGAAAGACCGTGATCTTTCTGGAATTGCTTTACAGCACCTTCAGTAATTGATCCGTAGTATCCTGTAGATTCATCATAGTTGAAATACCCTTTGGCTGACAGTACATCCTGTAACTCGACAACGTCGCCGTGTTTTTCACCATAAGAAAGTGTTTGATCTCCTAGTGCCGCCTCTGAAACTACCGGACTAGCAAACATCATTCCAGCTAGTGCTGTGGATGTAACCACGTTTCTTACAATGTTTTTACGAGCTACCATGTATACATTCCTCCTGAGAGTTTTTAATATTGGTGTTGTTTTGTTTCTTTCTCAATCACCCATGTTCCACATGATAACAGGCAAATATAACACAGCGATTTTAGTCCAATAACAAGTCGGTTACATAAATATGACAGATTAATACGGATTTTATAACCTTTGCACAATATAGTACTATTTTACCATTTACATGAGGCTTATATTACAATTGTGTCATGATTTTGGTTAAAACCCTATTTTTTGGTTCTGCAAAAAGAACAAAAACAAATAATAACTTTATAGATTGCATTATGAATAGACTATTTTACCTAGGTTAGTAGGAAAACAATGCTAATGAATGATTTATCCCAAACAAAAAACAGCACACGTTAACTTGTACGTGTACTGTTTTTGACTTTAATCCTTTAAATACGAAAGATTATTTTAACTCAATTTGCCCTACTTTCATTTCAAAGGATCCATCGATATATAAGAGTGGCGATCTCTCTGTACCACTCTTAGAATACTTCACCACATGGTTTCGCATGGAATAGGCAGCTTAAAATGGACGAAGGCAAAAGCAGTCTTTGATAATCATTTTATCTCTATTACACTTATCTTCTTCATTTAATAGAAATGCAGCTGCATTTACTTCAATAGTTTTAGAAATATTAGCGAGGTAAGGAAAAATTGATCGTTTTACGCTTGAATAATTGTTCTTCTTTAGCCATTAAATCACCAAATTCTAAATCGAACGTTTTCATCGTTTCAAATTCATCTTTTCTAAATAAGAACACATGAAGTTTTTCTTTAGTTTCTCCAGCTTCAATTTCCATAGGAACACTTTCTGGCTCTAAGCTAGCGGCTGTAAAAGCATTACCTCGATCATCATCAATTTTAACCTTGGAACCAAAACTCCAAATATCGATAGGGTCTTTTGAAGTATTTTCTAGGGTAAGCTTTACAGTTAAAGCAACAACTCCACCATCTTTAAAATTGCTGAACTTACTTTCGCTTTCTGCTGTAGGGATGACTTCTGTATATTGTAAGCCATTGAGAGTAACGCTTAGATCCTCTAGTTGTTTTGTTTCATTGATTCCCTCTTTTTCATAAAGCATTTTCTTCTCAGCTATATTTTCGGTCATCAAATCATCTTGATAGAATTTATTAGATTCTGCTTTTGCTTCTTTTTTCTGTTCTGTGCTATAAGCAAAATCAAAAATAGCATTACCAGAATAAGCACCACTAAAATCTTTGTTCTCAGATGCTCTTCCTTCAATAACAAATTTCGGTTTAACTTCTTTAATTTTTTCATATTCTTCCGTTGTTAGTACAAAAGATACGAGTCCAGTAACTTTTTCTCCTGCACCAAATTTAGTAGACTCTTCTTCCGTTTCAGAAACAGGATATTCATCCCTCACAAAAGTTCTACCACCATGTAAATAATCAAACTTGTTGCTCAATTGTATGTTAAGAACAATTGGATAGTATATAGCTTTATTTCTAGTATTATTTATCGTAACTTCAGTTGTAATGACATAACCTTCCGTTTTATCATCAAATTCATACATACCTGCTTGCATGTCTGTCACTTTAACTATTTGATATTCATTAACAGACACAATAAATCCATCCATATCATGTACATAACCTGGATCTTCATTTGTGAAAATTTCTTCAACATCACCGTCTGATGCTTCTGCGATGTTGGGATTCATGATATCACTCGAAGATGAAGGTTCTTCTGTAGTTTCTTCCTTTTTAGACTCTCCACTATCTTTCTTATTTTCCTGCGTTCCAGCACTTTTGGTTTCTTCTTTTGAATTTGTACTTACTTCTTCTTCATTCGCATTGCCACAAGCAACCGTTAACATTAGCATTGCAAGTACACTTGTTAAAAAGAAAATTCGCTTCTTCATATCTTCACAGCCCTTCTAGTTTTCCACACACCATAATACATGTTTTCTACTAAAAGATCTTTGTTTTTAACCTTTTTCCTATTTTTCAAATAATAATTAAATAACTTGTGATTTTCTTACACTAGATTACTAATTTAGGAATAAGATTTTTAACTAAAATTCCATTTTTTATATTATCAGTCCATAATTTACATCTAATTAGTTACATTGGAAATTAGAAAGGTAAAAAGTCATAGTCTATAAGTTTCATTTTTTGGCATTCTATACATAATACCTATCAAGTTATTACAAATTATGCTAACTATATATAGGAAAGACTAATGAAATCCTAAGATTTATTTGCACATTATTAATTTAGAGGAGTGATTTGAAATGGCAGGTCAAATTCGCGTAACACCAGAAGAACTAGAAAGTATGTCTTACCGTTATTCATCAGAAGCAGACAAGGTTGGGGAGCAAGTTAATAGCTTAAATGAAGTAATGTCTCAACTCAAATCTATGTGGGAAGGTGAATCAAGCCGTGCATTTGAAGAGCAATATGAAACTCTTAAACCCTCTTTTTATCAAATGCAGCAATTATTAGAAGATGTTTCAACACAGCTGAAGAGCACAGCTAGATCCCTTGATGAGGCTGATAACCAGATTGCTAACCAAATTCGCGGCTAAGCGATAAAGAATTGATCAGGAGCGCTTAACTTAGCGCTCCTTCCTTATGAGGTGAATGAAATGTACATTGAAGTAACTGTCGATCTAGGCCACTATAAAAAGGGTCGATTCATTGACCTAAGACTTTCAAACTATCACTCCGTTAAGAAACTCATTGAAATTGTTTGTCAAACTGAGCATATCGAAACCCCTCCTAATCAAAACCAATGGGTTCGGCTAGTGAATAAGCACAAAATAGTAGCTGCTAATGAGCGTTTAATTGACGCAGGTATCATGACCGGAGATCGAATTGAAATACTCTGAAGGAGATCACAACCATGTCGAATCAAGTGAAACCCTATCTTGAAACACAAATAGATGCGAGCATTGCAAAAGAAAAAAATAAGATTACCTTTCTGTTCCAGAAAGAGAAAATCAAATTCGATGATCTGTCAGAAGTTCATTTTCTAAGTCAGATCAATACAGGAATCCCTAGAACGATTGATATGACTGAAGATGAGGTGAATATACAGCACGAGCTTTTACCCTCGATAACGCCTCTTCCAACCAAACTGAAAGAAATGAATGAAAGCGATCGCCTCGCAAGTGCTTATCAACTTGTGCAGAAAGTTAAGGATCACCGCTATACACGTCTTAACTTAATTGTATGTCCTGATAACCTTGTACTGGATCAGGGATTGACGCCACATTTCTTGCATTTTGGGGTGAAGGAAAGCCTTCCTCCTTACGAAGATAATCCTGAACGTATTCTAGAAGAAACACGGGCTACCGTTGCAGCTATGATGAATCCAGAGCAATCATTCGAACATTATCTCTATTATTCTGACACACTCACACTATCATCAGAGCTTAAACAGGTTCTTCAAGCAAAAACGCTAAATGATCTTCAACCCATTATTCATTCAAGAATAGAAGCGTTACATAAGAAAGATTCAGAATTTGTGAAGGTAAATAAAAAGAAATGGAAAACGAGTCGTTATGTGCTACTTGGCGTTTCCATTTGCTTACTACCAACATTACTATACTCCCTGTACTCATTGTTCCTTCTCCAACCAAAGCAAGAGAACATTGTACAGGCGCAGGAGAATTTTTTAACCAATGACTATAGTGAAGTAGTGAACTCCCTTGAATCTTATAGCATTGACGACATTCCAAAAGTGACACAATATCAGCTTGCCCTCTCCTACATTATTAATGAATCATTAACAGATGAGCAAAAAGAAAGTGTACGTAACACGATTTCACTTCAATCTGATCCAAGGTACTATGAATATTGGATTCATATTGGGCGGGGTGAAGCGGAACAAGCACTTGAAGTCGCACGTTATTTAGAAGATCGCGACTTATTAATGTATGGCCTCCTGAAGCGTAAAGAACAAGTGAAAGCAGATTCAGATCTTGATAGTGAAAAGAAACAACAGATGATTAATGATCTTGAACAAGAGTTTGAAGAATATGAAAGAGAACTCAACGAACAGCAAGAAGACCAGCCGCAAGAAGAGCCGACACAGGATAATCAAAAAGAAGATGAGAAAAAGCAAAACGATCAGAAGAAAGATGACAAATAGATTGGAGGTGGAAAGATGGAGCAATTATGGGCTTTCTTTCGAGATACTTACCAACGAGTCGACCTTGAACAGAACTCAAGTACGATTTCAATCGGGACAAGTATTAATGATGCCATAACCATCCCTTCTGACCAGATGGAACGGGTATCGATTGAATTTGAAAACGGCAGCTATTATTTAAGTGATCAAGATGAAAAAGTCGTTGCATTGTCTCAAAATGAGCGAACTTCCTTCCAACTAGGTTCTGAGAAAATTGCTGTCATGTTAACATCTCAACCTGAGAAGCAATCCTATTATATTGGAAATCATGAGGAGATTACCGTTGGCAGATCTTTAACTGATAACCATGTTGCACACGAACCTCTTAAAGAGAATCAAGGATTAGCACTAATAAGGGAGAGGAAACACTGGACACTCAAACCTTCAGGTCATACACCTGTTTATGTAAATGGAAATCTACTAACTACAAGCACGAAATTGATGATTGGCGATATCATTTTCCTTCCGATGTTGACGTTCACTCTAATTGCAGACGATATGATTGAAATAACCTGTCCCGTAGAATTTCAAACATCCTTACCAGAAGCAATTATACCGACATCTGAAATGAAGAAGAAATACCCAAACTATCGTAGAACGCCAAGAATGATGTATGAGTTACCAGAGGATAAGATTGATTTATCATTTCCAACGCAAGAGTCAGAGCGAAACAATCGAAGTTTATGGATTATTATACTTCCTCCTTTAATGATGTTAATTGTTATGGGGTTAGTAGCACTTCTTATTCCTAGAGGAATTTTCATTCTAATATCCGTGGTGATGTTTACAACAACACTCGTCACATCTACTGTGCAATATTTTAAAGATAAAAGTCACCAGAAGAAATCAAAAGCACGGAAGAAAAGAATTTACAAAAGGTACCTTGAGGATAAACGCCATGAACTGCACGAATTAGCTCAAAAGCAGCGCAAAGTCTTAACGTTCCACTTCCCTTCTTTTGATCGGATGAAATATTTAACGGAGCAAGTTTCTGATCGCTTATGGGAGCGAAGTTTTGAAAGTCCTGACTTCCTTCAATTTCGATTAGGAACTGGAACGGTCCCTGCAAGTTATAACATCTCAGTCAATTCAGCAGATATGTCAACGCGAGAAATGGATGAACTGTTAGAAGAATCTCAGAATCTTAAACAAGTCTACAATGAACTTCATTCGCTTCCTATTACCGCAAATCTATTCCAGGGTGCGATAGGCTTAATCGGAAAAGAAGCGGTAGTGAAAAATGAACTTCATCAAATCATTGGGCAATTAGCCTTCTTTCATAGCTATCACGACATTAGGTTTGTTTATATTTTTCATGAAGATGAATACACCGATTGGGAATGGATGAAATGGTTACCACACTTCCAAATGCCTAACTCATTTTCAAAAGGCTTTATTTATAATGAACAAACGCGAGATCAACTCCTCTCTTCGATCTATGAAATGATCCGAGAGCGTGATCTAGAAGAGGATAAAGAAAAGATCCGTTTTGCGCCGCATTACGTCTTCATTATCTCAAATCAAAACTTGATATCAGACCATGTGATTCTAGAGTACTTAGAAAGTGAACATACCCATCTCGGACTCTCAACGATCTTCGTTGCTGAAGCAAAAGAGAGTCTATCAGATAATATCCATACGCTGATTCGCTATATTAACAATAACGAAGGGGATATTCTGATCCAAGAGAAGAAAGCAGCCGAAATCTCATTTGAACTAGATGAGCACAAACAAAGCGATAATGAACAATTCTCTCGAATGCTACGCACATTAAATCACCAACGAGGGATTACGAATTCCATTCCTGATAAAGTATCCTTCCTACAGATGTTAAATATGGAGGATATAGATGAATTACCGATCTCACATAACTGGGTAACGAATCAATCATCGAAATCACTAGCAGCACCAGTAGGACTTAAAGGACGCCAGGATGTTGTTGAGCTGAACCTTCATGAGAAGGCTCATGGACCACACGGATTGCTTGCAGGTACAACCGGGTCAGGTAAGAGTGAATTTCTACAAACCTATATTCTTTCACTAGCCGTCCACTACCACCCACATGAAGTGGCTTTTCTGTTAATTGACTATAAAGGCGGAGGAATGGCACAACCTTTTAAACAAATCCCTCACCTTTTAGGAACGATTACGAATATTGAAGGTAGCGAAAACTTCAGTACACGGGCACTCGCTTCTATTAAGAGTGAATTAAAGAAAAGACAAACGATCTTTGATCAGTACGAAGTGAGTCATATCAATGACTACACAATGCTTTATAAAAGTGGCGTAGCAGCCGAACCAATGCCTCACCTCTTCTTAATATCAGATGAATTTGCTGAATTAAAAACAGAGGAACCAGAATTTATTAAAGAGCTAGTCAGTGCCGCTCGAATTGGTCGAAGTCTGGGTGTCCATCTCATTCTTGCCACACAAAAACCTGGTGGTGTGATCGACAATCAGATTTGGAGTAACGCTCGTTTCCGCGTCGCGCTTAAAGTACAAAACGTTGAAGACAGTCGTGAGATTCTAAAGAATGGCGATGCCGCTTCGCTTACAACCACAGGTCGCGCTTACTTACAGGTTGGGAATAACGAGGTGTATGATCTATTCCAATCGGCTTATAGCCGAGCGACATATATGGAAGACACCTCAGACATGGAGGATGAAGTGGCTCTTGTTACAGACCTCGGTCTTGTCCCACTGTCAGAGCTTTCTTCATCTAAAGAAAGCAAGAAAAAGAAACAAAGTGAAATTGAAGTGATTGTTGATAAAATCGTCGATGTACAGCAAGAGCTTGGCCTGAATCGATTACCAAGTCCATGGCTACCACCATTAGAGAAGCGATTGTATCGTCATCAATTCGAATCTAGTCATAAGAGTATTACTTTTGCCCTTCTTGATGAACCAGAAAAGCAAGCACAGTCTCCTTATGAATACGAACTAATAAAGGATGGAAACGTTGGTGTATTTGGATCGTCAGGTTTCGGAAAGACGCAAACAATCCTGACGCTACTAATGGGAATCGCATCAACAAACGCACCTGAAGAAGCCCAATTCTATGTACTCGATTTCGGTAACGGTGGTTTATT
This sequence comes from Bacillus sp. NTK071, assembly GCF_017303315.1. Classification (GTDB taxonomy): domain Bacteria; phylum Bacillota; class Bacilli; order Bacillales; family Guptibacillaceae; genus Guptibacillus. Next base: position 73,303 of record NZ_JAFKOI010000006.1, on the reverse strand, counting down.
ATCGATAAAGAATTTACCTCATACAGCAGATTATTTCTTAATTGATGAGGAACGGAAACTGAATAAATTACTGAAGTACATTCAAGAAGAGTTTACGAAGCGGAAACGACTCTTTCAGCGTGAGGAAGTCAGTTCAATTACAATGTTCAATCGAATGAATGACAAGCCTCTTCCCCTTTTATACATTACGATCGATAACTATGATCTCGTGAAAGAGGAACTAATGGATCTCGATCCGATCTTTACTCAATTTGCACGAGATGGACAATCACTTGGAATCTATCTAATTCTAAGCGCTACCCGTATGAACTCTGTTCGTCAGGCTCTCATGAATAATCTTAAAACAAAGATTGTCCATTATTTACTTGATAGTTCAGAAGCGTATACCGTGCTTGGGAAACTACCGTTTGCTCCTGAAGCCATTCCCGGTAGAGCAATAATGAAGAAGGAGAAAACATACTTTGGTCAAATTGTTCTGCCCGCTGAAGGTGAGGATGACTATGAACAGCTTGCATCACTGAAAGAAGAGGTTCATATGCTTCAAGAGAAATTCCGTGATGCTACTAAACCGGAGCCTATTCCAATGCTACCGACAGATCTTACATTAGAAACATTCCATTCGTATATGCAAACATCACGATCAGTTAATGACTACCCGATTGGATTGCATGAAGAAACGGTTAAGCCCGTCTCCTTATCCTTTGCGCAGACTTCCCATTGCCTTGTACTTGGACAGGCGCAGAAAGGTAAAACAAATATCATGCGACTTCTTACACAGCAAGCATTACAGCAAGAAGTCGACCATATTGCGGTATTTGATTCAATCGATCGAGGACTTTTCCATTTAAAAGATGAGGAAAATACGACTTATTTAGAAACAAAAGAACAAATCGAACAGTGGCTTGAACAAGTTACAGCTGAATTTAAGTCGAGAGAGGTCACCTATCATGAGAGTATTAATAGTGGTCAATCCCCTCCTAAATTCTCGAAAATCTTCCTCTTCATTGATGGTTATGGACGATTTTCACAAATACTCGGGTCTCTTAACCAGGATCGGATAACGGCTCTCATTAAAAACTATAGCCATCTTGGTCTAAGTGTTGTCGCGTCAGGAAATAGCAACGAATTAACGAAAGGTTACGATCCGCTAACGGTCGAATTGAAACAAGTTCGTCAAATCATTCTTCTTATGAAGAAATCAGATCAAACACTAATCAGTCTGCCATTTGACCGGAAAGAACCTGATATTAAAGCTGGATTTGCTTACTATGTTAAAGGCGATAGCGCACAAAAAATCCAGGTTCCACTTGTTCAGATAGAAAGGAAGGTACATGCGTGAAAGAAAAGAAAAGCATTCTTAAATTAATTCTTGTGACAGCGATCATTCTGGTTCTTCCTCTTGTCTACTTCACTTCAATTGGAGAAAATCCAATGAAAAAGAAGGAAAGCGCCACGAAAACAATCGCAGTTATTAACGAGGATATAGGGACAGAAGAAGACGAAGAATCAGTTAAATTTGGAAACGACGTCCCTTCTATACTTAAATCTAATTCCAACTACAACTGGGAAGTCGTTGGACGCAGTGCAGGAGAAAAGGGATTAAACAACCAGAAGTATGATGCGATCGTCTATATTCCATCTACATTCTCAAAGAAAATATTGACGTATGATGAAAATCAACCTGAACAAACAAAGCTAGAATTTACTGTTCAGAACCAGCTAAATGCCATCAATAAAGAGAAAGTATTGCTCGAAATCGAGCAAGCGACGAACCGAGTCAATACAAAAATGTCTTCTCTTTATTGGAACTATGTTTCAAATGATCTTGCAAACATCCAGGAAGAATTTGATCAAATCGTAGAGAAAGAGAAAGCATTCCAGCAGACGATGCTCTCTTTCTATACGCCAAGTTCTAAAGACCTTGCCGATCAAATGGAGCAACAAGTTTCCATGCTCGCTACTCTTCAATCCTCTTCAGAAAGTGCTGAGGAGCGTGCAGCAGATCAAGCTGATACAATGGAAGGTTTCCAAGAAAACCTCGCTAACTTTGTAACCTCTACAAATGATTATCGCGAGTATCAACAGAAACAACAAGAAGTACTCGAACAAGTTCAAGCTGATTCAGTGAATTCAATTTCACAAGCTACTGAAATGCCTCAGCCCATGTTTATGAACAATAAAGAGTTATTTGAAGGTAAGTCTGAGAGCGTACTTCAAAACATGTCTCAAATGGAAAATCAATTGCTTGAACAGCAACAAATGTTTTCAGGACTTAAAGAACTACGTTATAACCAGGCAGAGCGCCAAATTGACGATTTCTATACCTTACAGAATCGGATCATAAACTATTACCAACAGCTAAAAGACTCAATGGTTCTGAATGATCTCGAAGGTGAAATCGCAACGCTAAGTAACAAATTGGGAGATGGGGACGATATCGTTATCCCTGATGATCCTGAACTTCCTGAGGTTCCCGAGGATCCAGAAGAACCTGAAAACCCTGAAGATCCAATTGAAGAAGAGGATCCGATTAAAGATTTGAATCAGCTTCTAAAAAGCTTACAGGATGAAGAACCACCTGTAATAGAAGAAGATGAAAATCAAAAAGGACCTACTCCAGTGGATTTAAGTGCGGAGCGCAATGAGTTGTTAGCCATTGCACAAGAGATTTTGGCATTACAAGAAACGTTAATTGCCCTTGAAGAACCAAAAGTTGAAGATCTTGAAAAGGCTTCTACAAATTTAGTAATGCTTAAAGATCGAATTGAACAAACAGAAAAACAGCTTCTAGCAAAAGAAGGTGGCGACAATCCACTTGACGGTGAACTAGAAGAACTTAAGAAGCTAGTTGAGACGCTAACAGAAGAAAATAAAAGCCTACTTGAACAAATTGGTGAACTCACTAAGAAAGTCGATGAGCTAACAAAAGAAAATGATAAGCTCACGACTCAGAAAGAGACACTAAGTGAACAGGTAGATGTTCTAAAAGATTCAAACACTGAACTAAAAGATTTACTAGTGATGGTATCTGATAAGATTTATCGTATCTCGTCAGGTATTAATGAGAAGGAAAATGCGATTTTAGCATCACCTGCCTTATCTCAAGCAAGAAAAAATAATCTGTCAATCTATTTCCAGCGTCCGATCAAAGGTGCTAACTTAACAGATGTTCTACAGTACTACGCTTATCTTGATCGTTACGAAGCAACGCTGAATGGCATGCTTTCCAAAAATGATGTGAAAGAAACCGTTCTTCAAGACAACGATCTTCGCGAAGAAGTGAATAGCATGTTAGAGCTTACAAGTGAAGAAAAAGGTCAGTGGGATGCTGTTGGTACACAGGTACCGAAAACGAGCGACGCCCTTACCACCTTACAAGATGATTTCACTGTATTTCTCGCTGACTATAAGAATGTCTTGGACACACAACAAGCGAAGCTAGTAGAAAGCTTGAATGGAATTGAAGAAGAAGCAGGCAATGTCCTTACTCAAATGCAACAATCAGAGCAACAGTCACCTGATGAAACAACACAGGGTGGGACACAAATCATTAGTAATCATGACCAAATCAAAAGCCAAATGAGTTCCCTGTATGATTGGATGGATTCTGTAGAAAATAGTCAGTCAGAAATTCTAACGTATACAGATGAACTCCAATCTCGAGTAGCAGAAGTGCAAACCGATGCGAACACGCTTAACAATAAGTGGGATAACAACGTAGCATCGACACTTATGATTCGTGATGATGTGTTCAATGTGATGGGCAATGCATTCGTAGATGGACAATCAAATGATTACGTCTATGATTTCCTTGCTACTCCTATCGACGTGACGGGTAGCGTGTTCACAGATAAGAAAGACACCAATCTTCCACCGGTTGTGATCTTGTTCGTTATTCTCTTAAGCAGCTTGTTAATTGGTTATGCAAGCTACTATTTCCAACACGGACCATGGTGGTTACAAACCATTCTTTTCTTAATGCTTACGAGTATCGTAGGTCTCGTTATAAGCTTATATAGCTTATCAATCTATCCATTAGGAAATGATCGCTCGCTAGAATGGACAATTTTCACTATTTTACTATTACTAAGTTGTTCAGGCTTAATACGAGTTGCCTTCATGGGACATCATTTAATAGGATGGTTTGTTACAGTTGGCCTTGTCGCCCTATTTGTGACACCACTACTAGCCCTATCAACACCAAACTTTAGCTTTACTGATCCCATGTCGAGAGTATATATGTCGATTCAAAACAGCACGCAAACGCTCTTTACAGAGGGCGCAATGATTCTAACCGCCGTGTTAATCGTCCTGATTATACTTCAATATGCGTTAAGCAAACGATCATCATTGACGCAAATCAAAGAGGATGAGGCTCATGAAGCATAAGCTCATCAGCCTCATCACCCTGGTTTTGCTCTGCTTCTACCTTGCTCCTCTTGCAGTGGAAGCAAACACAGACATTAACGAGTTACTACCAAATGAATACCAGAAGAACAAGTTCAAGAAAAATAATGACTTCATTCACGACTCTTCAAACACGAAAGAAATGGGAGAGATTACGGAAGATCAAAAAACCATTTTATTTAACGGAGAGAAAACATTCACTCCTGAGTCTACTATCAGTCAATTGTTTCTCTCAATGAGTACAGAAAACAGTACGATTAAAGATAAAGCAGAAAACCTAAAGCTTTTCTCAAACACTGAGGCAGCCGCATTCCAATCTAAAGTAACAGAGGCAGAAACAACCTCTTCTTCATTTCAATTACTGATTGGCGTATTGATTGGTGTATTTCTTCTAGTACTTGTCATTGTATTGATCATTTATAATCGATTTACTTCAACAACTAAATAAAAAGATACAAATCATATAAAAGCCACGGACCAAGGGTCCGTGGCTTTTATCGTAAATTCATAAGACATTCGACATAATCTAACATATACCGGGTGGTGACAGGCACTATTATCTACTCCCAGCAATGATCGTTCTCAGTACATCTTCGTTTAGATCTAGTGCTTTGACATTGCTTTCAGTTAATAGCTTTCTAGTATTGGTATCATCAAATATTAAGGTTTTATCAAGGTATTGATGGAAAACCTTCATTGGTTCATTGAATTTCATTTCTTGCTCTGTTAGTTCTCCATCATAATTAGTAGACACCAGTTCCACCTGATTGAAATCAAGCTCTGATTTTATAGTCTCAAAAACGAGTTGATTTGTTGGTGGTTGAGAATTCGTAATATGATAGATTTCCTTGTTCTTAGAATTCTCCAGACCAGCTACTAATACATCTACAACATAATCGACCGGAACTAGATTTTGTGCTGTATCTTGGGCACATAAGAATTTAACCCTAGTAGAAGGCATTTCCTTTTTCCGCTTCATTCTCTTCTTCATGATCTCAAAGCTTCTAATAACACCATATAAAGCAAAAGTTGTTTCGGCTTCCCCTGTTTTTGAGTCGCCAATTATAATAGAAGGCCTGAAGATCGAGACATTGAAATGATCTTCATACTCAAATACAAGATGTTCTGCCTGACATTTGCTTTGTTCATAATAATTAACGAAACCATTATCAACAGAATGAAGAGTTTCACTAGCATACATCTGATCACCCAATGTGTACGCTGTACTAACATGATAGAAGTTCTTCGCTTGAATGTCCTTGGAGAATTCTAATATATTTCGTGTTCCATTCACATTTATATCAAAAGTTTTTTCCTTTTCATTATCATCAAACGATAGATAAGCAGCGATATGATATACCGTATCTATCGTGCCTTTTAATCCAGCTATATTTTCATTTGATACTCCAGCATAATCCATCATAATATTACCTTCAATAATGAATAATTTACTTTGTAGTTCGGCTGACAAAGATTCGATTAGATGATCAGCTTTTCGCTCATTGCGTGCGAGAGCATAGACCGTATGTCCTTCACTTAATAACCTAATCGTCAATTGCTTTCCTACAAAACCTGTCGCACCAGTTAGAAGTATATTCATGTTGTTATTTATCCCACCTAAACTATCGATTAGTAATCGTAGTAGTAATTTCATAGTGACGCACCTTATCAAAGTTTAGCATAGAAAGCCTCATGAAACAGTAATTACAACATATAAATACCTCTTCAGGATTCTGAAGAGGTGCTCACGCATATCAGGACATTTTCTTTTACGAGTAGCTACAAGGTAAAGGTACTAGGCTGATAGGTTTAAGCCTAGTCTCCATAGTAATCTGAATGTCTAAACATGTTTTTAGAAATTCAACCCCTTCCTTTACCCAGTACTTTAGACCTTATTTTTCCATTATTCCATATTTTAAGATAATTACAAATACTCATGAACTAAGACTTTATCCTCTCTATAATTGTAAATAGATTACATTTAGGAGGGTTTTATTTGAAAAGAAGAATTATTGCACCACTTGTTGTAACAACCGCACTACTTTCTGCTTCACTGCCATATAACAATGTACTAGCCGTTCAGCCAGATCATCAAATAGCAAAGCACGTTGATAAGGAATGGAACGAAAAAGCTAACGTGCCATTATTCGTAAAGGAAAAGCATGCAAAACGTCAGTCCGCTACTTCTAATGATGCACTTAACTATCTTGAAGAGAATAAAGATAAAGTTAAAATTAAGAAGCCGAAAGCTGAACTTAAAGTAGACAAATCCGTTAAAGATGAGCTCGGAATGACCCACGTTCGTTTCAATCAGACAAAAAACAATGTACCCGTTGAAGGCGCAGAAGTTATTGTTCATTACAATGCGAACACTGAAATAGAAGTCGTAAATGGGGCTTACAATATTCAATTAGAAGAAAGCGACCTAGATACCACCCCAGCCGTTACATCAGAAAAAGCTCTCGAAGCAGCAAAATCTTCTGTAAATGCTCCAAACAAGTTAGATCAACTTCCCACTTCTAAGCTTGTCATTTATCCGTTTGAAGGAGAAAATCATCTAGCTTATAAAGTGAATGTTAATTTTCTAGGAAATGAGCCTGGTAACTGGTTCGTATTCGTAGACGCACAGACAGGGAACGTTATTGATAAGCACAATGCGATTATGGACGCTAACCAATTCAAAACACAAAACGGCTCAGGTACTGGTGTATTAGGTGATCATCGTCTGCTTCATATCACTAAAAGCAAAGCTGAGAAAGAAGGAACGACTTTTCAATTAGCTGATTTCAGTCATGAGGGCTTAGAAGGAATTCTAACCTACGACTACTCGAATGAGAATAATGAGATTGAGTTATTCTCAAACAGAAGTGCATCATTTAAATCAGATTACGATCGACCTGCCGTTGATGCACATTATAATTCAGAACAGGTGTATGACTATTATTTAAACGAGCATGGCCGGAATTCTCTTGATGATAACGGTATGCCAATTCAATCAGTCGTGCACTTCGGCAATAACTATAACAACGCTTTCTGGAACGGTACGTATATGGTTTATGGTGATGGTGATGGAGACTTCTTTATCCCACTATCAGCTGGATTAGATGTGGCTGCACATGAAATGACGCACGGAGTGACGTCTAATTCAGCAGGTCTCATCTATCGATTCCAATCTGGTGCTCTAAATGAAGCCTTCTCAGATATTTTCGGTGCATTAATCGATGACTCGGATTGGGAAATGGGAGAAGATATTATGGCTCCTGAGGCTGTTGCAAGTGGCAGAACATCATTAAGAAGCTTAAGTAATCCTAGTAAATATCCTGTGGGATCTAAATATGCGCCATATGGCAATGGTGAAGGAATGTACCCTTCCCATATGGACGAATTCTATGACTTGCCGGGTGATTTAGATAACGGTGGCGTTCATATTAACTCGTCGATTATTAATCATGCCGCTTATCTAACAGCTCAGGATATTGGGCGTGAGAAGCTCGGGAAAATCTACTACCGTGCATTAACACACTATTTAACGCCAACATCAGACTTTAGTGATGCTCGTCAAGCGCTCATTCAATCCGCTGTTGACCTTTATGGTGAAGGCAGTTCAGAAGTGAAAGCCGCTACAGGTGGACTTGATTCTGTAGGTATCACTGAATAATTCCTTGTAAATGAAAGAAAGCATGAAGATCGTCTTCATGCTTTTTTCTTTGATTATACGCTCACTTGCAAAGATCTGGTGGATGACTTTTAAAACAAGCATTTAGGATAAAATCATTATCCGTATTGTCTGCTTTTATGTCGTAAGGAGTATTTCGTAACAGTTCATTTCTGAGTAGAAGATTGTTACTTGCTTGATCTGTTAAGTAAATACCGTCTTGTTGGTTGATTAAGATTTTATTATCCTCCACGTTATTGAATTCAGTATGAACAAGTATGCCACCTTGGGAATGGAATTGTATTTTATTACTGGCGACATAATTCCCTACACTATCTAACCTTACTCCCCTAGTGTTGGATAATATTCGATTGTCAATAATAGCTCCAGAGCCAAGCCCAGATATTTCAAACATTCCGTTACTCCCATTTTGACTCATTTCATTGTTGTAAATAAAGTTAAAACCAGCATTGTCCGCAATCCCATTAATGGCATTCGATTTTATTCGATTTCTTGTAACGGTACTTCCTACAGTTGTGTTTCCTATAAAATGAATTCCATTTCCACCGTTAGAAAATATTTCGTTGTCTATAATCCAGTTGTTCATTGCCGTTATTCTGATACCATCTTCACGTGCGTCGATGATTTTATTTTTCCACATTAAGGTTGAGAATGCTAATGATAATTCAATTCCGTTTCCAGCTGCAATATTCCTTATCGTGTTTTCAACCATTGATATACCTATGCCTTTTACAGATATACCTGTTTGAACATAATTTCGAATGATAAATCCCTGTATAAGTAAGATATTCGCTGAAAGTTCAAAAGCAGTATTCAGCTTCCCCTTTCCATCTAGAATCACTTTATTACCATTGGCAATAAAGCGGATGCCAGATTTAGAAATGGGAACTGTAACTTCTTCCTGATAGTTGCCATTATTGACTAGGATAGTATCTCCAGAAGAAGCCTTATTCACAGCTTCAGAGATTGTAGGAAAGTCTTTCGGAACAACAATTACATTCTCATCGTAAGAAGAACAGTTTTTTACATGAGGATTCTGAAAGATTGTATTGTTTGTATTCGTAACCACTAGATCACTATCTTTATTACTTCTAAATAAGTTTCGGAAGATGAAGTTTCTAGTCGCTTTCTCCTTCATTACGAGTCCGTTCTTATTTTCTATAAGTTTATTTAGCTCAATCACATTAAGCATACTCTCAACAAGGACACCTGAGAAGGAGTTGCTTACAAACCGATTATCGATTACTAAGTTCCCAGGAGTTTCAACTACCAATCCATTGCCTTTGTTTTTATCGACCTGATTGCTTAATGACAAGGAACCTCCAAGCTTTGTTGGTAAGTTAATTCCTTCTTTCCCATTCCGAACGATCTCATTATCATAAACGAGGTTAAACCCTTCATCCTCTAGTACGCCGCTTTCTTTATTGCTTCGAACCTCATTTCCAACAATGTGATTTCCTATCGTAGTAATCCGAATACCATTTTGTCCGTTATGACTAAACTCATTAGCAACAACCCAAACGTTTTTGGACTGAAGATTTATTCCGTCCTTATTCGCGTAAGAGACTTTATTCTTCCAAATTAAATTAGAGAATGTCCCCTCATTCAGCTGGATTCCATGACCCCTCGTTACGGTATAAATCGTATTTCGGATGAGTTTAATTCCGTATACTCCCGTCACTTCAATTCCCGCTTCTACAAAGTCTCGGATCTGAATTCCGTTTAGTTCTATGTTATTTGCCATTAACGTAAATCCTGTATCTAGCTTTCCTTTTCCATTTAAAATAACATCCTTACCGTTCGCAATGAATCGAAGAGATGGTTTGGTAGAAGGAATAGAAACACTCTCATGATACGTACCATTTGCTAATAGAATTGTGTCTCCAGCTGATGCTTGATCCACCGCATCTCCGATTGTTGGATAATCTCTAGGAACGTGGAGAATTTGGTTATTATTCTTTTGAAAGTCCACTGTTTCTTCATCCTCACCCATAAGAGATACGAGTGACGAATGATAACCTTTAATAACCTCATCCCATTCCTCAAAAAGTTCCGTTACCCCTAACTCACTCTCTTCTATTGGCATACTCATTTCCACACCCTTTTTGAAATGTCCTACATCTTCTGTGTGAAACTGCTATATATACATAAAAAAATGAAGAAAACCATAGTCTCCTTCATTATTAACTGTATTGCTTCTATCATATGTACAACTTAAAAAGAAATGATTAGTCATTTTACCTAGATAGCGGGTTTTAATTAACTCTTATAGCACGAAAAAGAAAAAGGAGGTTATCTACTGCTACGCTAAAGCGATTCTTCTGCTATTTTTGCGTAACGCTTGTTAGCCTCAAAGGTCCAATCCGTTTTCTGTGGAAGCTTTGAAACAACAAGTCCTCCGCTCACATTTGGTACCCAGTAAGCAAATTCTAAATTCTTCGACATATGAAACCGTCTCCCTTCGTAAGTAGACGGACATTTAGAGATCATGATAAAGTAACTATAATGATCTGGTGTGTCCGTCATTGTCGCGTGTCACATCATTAATTGTCCCTGAGAAGAGGTGTTGCAGCACCTCTTCTCTTTTCTTTTACCAACAAAATAATCGAACAAAAAAGCCCCTTCTGCTCTCACGAAGCAAGAAGGGGCGTTATCACGATACATAAATATCCTCGTATAACGTCCTTCTCATCTTCGGAACAAAAGCATTCCTCTGAAATTGGCACCGGGCGTTAAACGCTGGTTGCCGAGACATCGTAGGGTCAGTCCCTCCGTCTCTCTGGATAAGAAGTTATTACTTGATTAAATTGTTAAAGCTTATGATAAATCCGAATCGGTAACTTGTCAATGTAATTTACTGAGTTTTCTCATTATTTAATTCATCATGTTAATGAGCCAAAAATCGAGAAATCAACAATGTGAGCTTATACTAAAAGAGCCTAATCACATGAAAAACTTAATAAGCACCTTCAGAATAAGTTAATTCGTAGCTATGCGTATAAATCTCGAAAATGTTACCAAATGGATCTTCTACATAAACCATTTTAAATGGTTTTTCATCTGGATAGTATTCACGGATTGGCATGCGCTGCTTTCCACCATGCTGCTTTATTTTCTTTACGATACCCTCAATATCAGGGTCCTGGATACAGAAGTGGAAGATTCCAGTTTTCCAATATTCAAAGTTGTTTTCTGGCTTCTCGTTTTCAGGGAACTCAAACATTTCGATTCCAATTTTATCTCCTGTTGATAAGTGGGCAATTCTAAACGTATCCCAATCGTTTCCGAAGACGTCACGGCACATTTGACCAATTGGAGTATCGTCATTATTGACATCAGAAGGCTCCATTAAAATATACCAACCAAATACATCTGTATAGAATGTAATCGCTTCTTCAAGATTCGGAACCGATAGTCCGATATGAGAAAAACTTCTTGGATATGTTAACATAGTGTTGAACTCCTCCTTGATTATTACTATCTTCTAACACAGCATCATTATACTTAGTATTAAGTCAGTATGTAAGAACGCACTTTTTTGTGCGATACTATCCAAAAGGTAAGTAAGGAGTCGAATCAACATGAATTCTCCTGTAGATCAGAACGGGAAACTAAAATGTTCAATCGAATATACCCTAAAGAAAATCGGTGGCAAATGGAAAACCGTTATTTTATGGCATTTAGGAGTTGAAGGAACGCTTCGATATAGTGAATTACGTAAATTACTCCCCGGCGTCACTCACAAAGTCATGACTCAACAGTTAAAAGAATTGGAAGAGGATGGTTTCATTAATCGCACCCAATACGATACCATTCCGCCAAAGGTAGAATACAGTATGACAGAAAGAGGAAAAAGCTTAATGCCAATACTCGAGCAGATGCATTTATGGGGAACAGAAAATCAATAAAAAAAGTACCTGTCTCCAATGCTAAAACATTAGCATAAGGAGACAGGTACTTTTACATAACCCAACTACAAACTATATCATTCCATTAAGATCTCACGAATATCCTCTTCTGTTAATGTCGCTGTAGCTTGTTCTTCTGAATCAATAATTTCTGAAATGAGCTCTCTCTTTTTCTCTTGGAGCTCATTCATTTTCTCTTCAATGGTACCTCGTGCAACGAGTTTAATGACTTTAACAACCTTTTCCTGACCTATTCGATGCGTGCGATCTGCTGCTTGCTCCTCGACTGCAGGATTCCACCAAAGATCATACAAGATCACCGTATCTGCCCCTGTTAAATTAAGTCCAGTCCCACCTGCTTTTAAGGAAATAAGAAATATATCTCTTTCACCTTCATTGAATCGATTGCAGGTTTCCACCCGCTTCTCTGCAGGAGTTTCACCATCAAGGTAGAAATAAGGTTGACCTTGCATTGCTAGCTCTTTACCGATTATCTTAAGCATTTTGGTGAATTGTGAGAAGATCAACACTCTTCGACCAGCTCGTCTTGATTCTTCTACAATTTTCAGCAGCTGCTGAAACTTCGCTGAGCTTCCTTGGTAACCGTCTACAAACAATGAAGGATGACAACAAATTTGTCGTAATCGCGTTAATCCAGCTAGTATTTTAATACGATTTTTTCGAATGGTATCTCTGTCGAGGTGCTTTAACGTATCCGTTCGTAGCTTCGCTAAATAAGCTGCATAGAGCTTCTTCTGTTCAGGTAAAAGCTCTGTTAATTCAAGAGACTCCACTTTTGCAGGTAACTCAGCAAGCACATCTTCTTTCATTCGACGAAGTAAGAATGGTCGTACCCTTCGAGCGATTGTTTTTCTTGTAAGATAGCTATATTCTTTCAAACCCTGGAAGAGCTGCGGAAAGACAACATGATAAATGGACCAGAGCTCTTCAATTGAATTCTCCACAGGTGTTCCCGTTAATCCAAAACGATGATCTGCTTTAATTCGTTTAACCGTTCTAGCTGTTTGGGTCGATGGATTCTTGAATGCTTGAGCCTCATCAAAAAACACTGTGTGGAACAAATAGTTCTCATACCATTTGTGATCTCTACGAAGTAATGGATACGAAGTGATGACAACGTCCATTTCTTTACTATTCTGTTGGAGATTTTCTCGTTTCGATTGATTTCCGTCTATCACAACTGCTCGAAGGCCTGGAGCAAACTTCATGATTTCATGTAGCCAGTTATACGTTAAGGATGACGGACAAACGATTAGTACAGGATTCTTCCGCTCTCGAATAGATGCGAGCTCAGATACAATATACGTAATGCTTTGCAACGTTTTACCTAGCCCCATATCATCTGCTAGAACTCCACCAAATCCATAACTAGCAAGTGTTTTCATCCATTTGAAACCTCGTTTTTGATAATCACGAAGGACATGGTCTAACTCCGCCGGTACCTCAAAATCCAACTTACCGGGATGAAGTAATTGATCAAGAAATTGACGAAACGATTCCTCTGGCGTGAAAACCTCACTATTATCAATGGAATCTAGAAGATGAAGACTTTTCGAAACGGGTAGATTCCATTTACCTTCAAACCCCTCATCCTGAATTGGTACGGTATTTAGAAAGCGGTGAATTTCTTCCATTTCATTCGTTTCGAGGGAAAGGAGAGACCCATTTCGAAGACGATAATATTTCCGTTTTTCTTCTAACGCCGCTAAAATCTCTCTAATTTGATTGTCTGAAATACCATCCATTTCAAACTTGAACTCCAACCAATTGGTGCGCTCCCTTTTCTTATGCTTCACCCTAATAGCAGGATGAGTTTCCTTTCTCACAAGCCGATTTCGAACAGCTGTTGTGGCATACAATTGAACCATTTTCTGGAGTTTTGGTACAAGATGATAGAGAAATTCATACTCAAGGGCTTCATTTTGCATATGATAACCGCCATCGGTCTTTGAAAACCCACTTTCATCCATAAGCTTTAAGATCTCTTCTTCCTTTTCAGTGTCCCTTATGATCAATGGACCCTTTGGAATATCTCGGCTTTCGAGCGGTTGAATAACGACACCTTCATAATGAAACTCAAGTCCAGCAAGCAGGCGGTTTCTCAGGCGATCGAGATACAATTTCGCTGTGAGTGGAGTTTTGAAGAATCGCTGATTTAACGATCTTGATAGTTCAACATGTCCAATTTTTTTCAGATCAGGTACGATTTTTTCGAGAAAATGATTGATATGTTTATGCGGAATTGGAATATGGTTCTTATCTGGAAACGGCAGCATTTGCTTAAGTTCGAATAATCGATCACAGTCCTGTCCTTCCAACTGAAAAACTTGACCGTCACACAGAACCGAACGATATGAGTTCATAACAAGCATACGATCAAAGCCTTTAACCGTTAATTGGAAATTATCCTCCCTTATCTCATCTATTAGAAACTGGATAGGTGGCGCACCCTCCACAACTCTTAAGTGATCGAAACGGCGTTCCAGATACTCAAGCTTTGCTGGTGAAGTTTCAAGCATAGGGACTAGCAGCTTCCACGACGACGGAGAAATCATTAACGTTTGACTCATATCTTGATATTGAGACAGATTAGGCATCAATTCTAGAAATGCTTCTTCATCATCAACGACTTGAATAAGGGCTTGGATGATCGCATCCGTGTCTTTAGAAAAACAATGGATGTTAGGATCATAGGTAAAGTGAGAAGAGACCTTTATTTGCTGTCCTCGTTTGACGCAGAGAAGAAAGTTTCTGATCTGAACTATTTTCTGATGTTCAAGGGTTATTTCAATTCCAAACAGGTGTTGACCCTGTCCAACAGAAATGGCTTTACATGTAAACGAAACGTCAAGAACTGTCCTTTTCTCGAAATAGCGTTGCTCTCCACTCGTTGAAGTGGCTGACTTGCTAAAAAGCGTCATAAATTCCTCAGTAAGTCCTCCATCACCTGATTGTTCAAGTGGAGATATTCCTTGTTGTTGGTAATCATCAATAGCCAGTAGAACAGCCGCAATATGCTGACAATCCTTTTCGAAATTAGCTAGCGAAGGACAAGTACATTCCCTCCTTAACTCACCATTCTTCCCTTGTTCAATTGTTATGTGAAAAGCTTCTGCACCTATAACCGTAGCTTTACAAACCTTTTCACCATATGTATTAAATTTCACTTTATCTGAACGATAATAAGCTTCCCCTCTTTTGAAGGAAAGGGTACCGCACATTTCTTTGATGATTTTGTTGTTTACTTTAATATCCATGTACTACCCGTTCCTTCTATGACGTATTGAGGCGATCTTACTCTCTCGCACTAGTCTTTTCACATTTTATCATATGTATCTTAGTACGATCGAAAATCACTATGACTACGAAACTTAAGTTTTTTATCAGTCCACGTATAATTTTAGCGAAATTCACCAAACATTATAGTACTTAGAGCATAGAATAAGTAATAATGAAATTGGAGATGATCGTTGTGTGGGTGATCACGGTAATTGGAGAAGACGGTGTTCGTACCACGTTAGATGTTTGCTTCAGCACCTTTGGTGAAGCTGCATCGTATGCTGAAAAAGCTCAGTTTCCCTCGTTTACGATTAAAGTAGCGGCGAGATAGAATCAACGGGTAATTACTGGTTGATTCGACAACAATAGGTAACGGATAGACTTGGGATGACTGCCAGGTCTCTTTTTTTGATTATAAAAACCAAATGCAGATCTTTGTGATATCACTCAGCAAAGATCTTCTTTTATCGTTCATTACCATTCGTAATGAAAAAGCTGCAACAACGATAACCCCCATCCTCGATTCAAAATTTCCTAATTAACCCATTAAAATCGTCATAATGATCAAAGTGGTTTTATATACTTAAACGGTCTATAAAACTTGTAAAGAGGAGGATTACACAATGCGGGTTGGAATACTTTTTCTTAAATTGGCAGCTCTTTATTTTCTAGTTGGAGTTAGTATGGGACTGATTATGGAGGTAATCAAAGACCACAGTTTAGCCGGTGCCCATGCGCATCTTAACCTGTTGGGATGGGCCTCAATGGCTATGTTCGGCGTCATTTATATTCTTTTCCCAAAAGCTTCCGAAACGCTTTTAGCAAAGCTTCATTTCTGGCTATATAACATCTCGCTACCATTATTTATGCTTGGGTTATCTTTCTTTCTAGTAGGCAATACTTCGCTAATGTTTCTACTAATGATCTTCCCTAACCTACTCGTATTGAGTGTCGTCCTATTTGTCGTTAACGTATTTGTGAATGTAAAAGGAGAAGATGTCAATCAGTTCTTTAAGAAAGGGCACAATACGTCTGTATAAATTCGCATGATTATAGAGTAATGAATTTTAATTAAGCTGAATCAAAAAGGGCCTGGTATTCATGTGTGCATGAATACCAGGCCCTTTTTGAATTTTTATTATGTTATTTGCGTTCACTACAGTTCCTTTTTTTCCTTAATATGCTAATTTAGATACCCTTCATACTTTGGGATGAGGTATAATAATCAAAAAGATTATAAGAGGAGGAGTCCTATGTTCTGTCCTAATTGCGGGACAAAAAACGTAGAAAGCGCACGGTTCTGCATCCAATGTGGTCACTCTTATACTAATAAACAAAAGAAGAACAGATGGTGGATGACAGGTATCATCCTTTCTTTATTTTTGGTGTGTGGAGGTTTTATTTATCATTTCGTTCTTAATAAAGAATTGAATAACGAAACTGTAGTAAAAGAAATAACACCAACGCAGGTCGATAGTGAAGTTGACTCTACTAAACCAGAAAAACAACCAAAAGTTGAAAAAGATCCGAAGACAAACACTTCGAAAACCGTTGAGAAGAAAAAGAAGGCTACTAATCAGAAAGCAGCTACTCAAAAAGACAAAAAAGATATCATACGAGAGGCTCAAACCAAAGTATATACAATCCTAACAGCGGATAGCCAGGGATCCGGATTCTTGTTTCAGAAGAACGGTACAGTTGTGACAAATGCTCATGTTGTAGCAGGGTACATCGATGTCTTAGTGCGTGACCAAAATGGCGTAGAAATGAATGGCAAGGTAATTGGCATATCAAATCAATACGATGTAGCACTCATTCAAACAGATAACTTAACAGGTTCTCCTCCTTTAGAGATGGAAATGAAGGAATCGGAAATTGGTTCAGAGGTTATTGCCCTTGGAAGTCCTCAAGGTTTGGAGAACACAGCATCAATCGGATATCTAACTGGTCTCGACCGTTCATTTGTTTCGAACTTCGAATATGAAAATGTGTATCAAATTGACGCACAAGTTTCACCCGGAAGCAGCGGTGGACCACTGCTAGATGGGAATACGGGGAAAGTAATTGGTATAAATTCCGCCTTATTAACCCGAGATGATTCAATTGCTTTCTCTATTCCAATGTATACAATGATGGAACTATTAACGAGTTGGTCAAAGTCACCGATGGATGAGAATGCAGTAACAAGCACTTTTCATTTCTATAATGAATTTACTGCTTTTGATGAATATGAATACGAGGAAAATTATGAAGAGGACTCTTTAGAAGAAGAAGAAGAAGAGGCTTATGACCTTACATTTGATGAAGCTAGTTTATCTGACTTTATCTTGAATTTTCGAGGAGACTATGAAATTGCCTTGCAAAATGAAGACTTCAGTTATATTGAAGATATGCTGCTATATGATAGCGTCGCCTATTACGAAATGGCTAATTATATGGATGAAATAGCTGGACAAGGAATGATTTTCGATTTCACCTCCAATGAAGTGACCAATATTGAAATACAAGCAGATCAAGCTATTGTTAGTACCTTCGAGGTTTTTGACTTCATGAACGCTGCCGGAGAATGGAGTGTCTATGAACGTACGAAGGACTATGTCGTCATTGTAGATGAAGATGGGTTTTACAAAATAAGGCATATTGAAATTGACCAATAGAAATAGAATAGAAACCTTATATTAAAACAAAAAAAAGAAGGACTCTCTCATTCATGTATGCCTCACTAGCAAATACATGATGATAGAGTCCTTCTCAAAGTAAGTTATTTCGTTACTGTCCCCGCATCAGCCGGATGTACTCCGTGACGATAGAAGTCGGCATCAATCGGATCCAATGGTTTACGTCCAAGGATAAGATCGGCTGCTTTTTCTGCTAACATCAATACTGGTGCATGGATATTTCCGTTTGTAACGTAAGGCATGGCAGATGCATCGACAACTCGAAGGTTTTCAACACCGTGTACCTTCATCGTTTCTGGATCGACTACAGCCATTGGATCTGATTCAGGCCCCATTTTACAAGTACATGAAGGGTGAAGCGCAGTCTCAGCATCTTCTTTCACCCAATCAAGAATTTCTTCGTCTGTTTGCACAGAAGGTCCAGGTGAAATTTCACCGCCATTATATTTTTTCATAGATGGTTGAGACATAATATCGCGTGTGATTCTAATCGCTTCTACCCACTCACGCTTGTCCTGTTCAGTAGACAGATAGTTGTATACCATGCTCGGATGTTCTTTCGGATCTTTCGAGCGAATCTTTAATGATCCGCGAGCATCAGAGTACATAGGACCGATGTGTACTTGGAAGCCATGTTTCGTATCTGCTTTTTGACCATCGTAACGTACCGCTACAGGAAGGAAATGGAACATCAAGTTCGGATAGTCGACATCTTCGTTCGAACGGACGAATCCTCCACCTTCGAAGTGGTTTGTCGCCGCAGGGCCCGTACGGTTGAGCATCCACTGCAAGCCAATCCATGGCATACGTGCCACATTAAGGTTTGGCTGTTCAGAAACCGGTTCTGGACATGTGTGCTGCACATAGACCTCAAGGTGATCTTGAAGGTTTTCTCCTACACCTGGAAGATTTACGAGAGGTTTAACGCCAACGGAGCGAAGATGTTCCGCGTCACCGATTCCTGCTAATTGAAGCATTTGTGGCGTTGCAATTGCACCACCAGATAGAATCACTTCACCTGCTTCAACTTGATGAGTCTTACCATTTCGACGATATGTCAATCCTTTAGCGCGAGTACCATCGAAGTCGATGCTTGTAACAAAAGCACGCGTTCTAACTGTTAAGTTCTCACGATCCATAACTGGATGGAGATAAGCACGTGATGCAGACAAACGCTGACCTTTGTAAATATGCTTATCAAACGGTCCGAATCCTTCCTGACGGAAACCATTCACATCAGGGGTACGTGAATAACCAGCTTCTACACCAGAGTTAAAGAAAGCCTGGAATAACGGATTTTTAGCTGGACCTCGTTCTAGTTTAATTGGACCATCATGGCCGCGAAGATCATCATCCGGTGAAGCCAAAGCATTCTCCAATCGTTTGAAATAAGGTAGACAGTGAGCAAAGTTCCAGCTGTCCATGCCCTGGTCGCCACCCCAACGTTCATAGTCGAGCGGATTACCGCGTTGATAAATCATACCATTAATGGAACTAGAACCTCCGAGCACCTTACCACGAGCATGTGGGATGTTTCGACCTTTCATATATGGCTCTGGGTCCGTCTCATATTGCCAATCATAGAGATCTTTTCCTGATGGAAAAGGCAAAGCTGCTGGCATTTGAATCAAGAGGTCCCATGAATAATCACTTCGCCCCGCCTCTAAGACAAGCACACTTTTCTTTCCATCTTCACTTAGACGGTTACCGAGTACGGAACCCGCACTCCCACCACCTACAATTACATAATCAAATGATTCAGTCATAGTATGTTCCTCCTTGATGTTGACATAGGAAAAGGAACTTAGACAATTTAAAAGAATTGCCTAACCCCATCATTCCTATCTAATTTATTTATAGTTTCTTAAGCCTAAGTTTCATCTTTATTCCTTAAAATCGGTTGGTGTGTTTAGAACCAGTTAATCGTTTCTGGTTTCAGGTTCTGGAAAATATGCTTTGTTTCTGTGTATTCTTCCAAACCTAGCTTTCCTAGTTCACGTCCGATACCAGATTGTTTAAATCCACCCCACGGAGCGTGCGGGAAATACAAGTTGAATTCATTGATCCAAACCGTACCCATACGCATTTTCGCTGCACAGCGTTCAGCTTTTGCAATATCGTTTGTAAAGACACCGCCTGCAAGACCGTAGATCGAGTCATTTGCTAGTCTTACCGCTTCTTCCTCGGCGCTGAATTTCTCTATTGTAATAACCGGACCAAAACCTTCTTCTTGAACAACGCTCATATCTGTTGTGCAGTCTGTGAAGATCGTAGGCAAGTAGAAGAAGCCATTTTGCAATTCAGGATCCTCTGGGCGTTTACCGCCAACTACTACTCTTGCACCTTCTTGAATTCCCGCTTCAACATATTTTTCTACTTTCGCAAGATGCTCTGCTGAAATGAGAGGTCCCATTTGAGTGTCTTCGTCAAATCCGCTTCCAAGCTTAAATTTCTTCACTCGCTCCACAAGTGCGTTAACAAACTCATCATGAATACTTTCTTCTACAATCAGTCTTGTCCCAGCGGAACAAATTTGTCCGGCATGGAAGAACACGCCATTTAATGCTTGGTCAACTGCTAGATCGAAGTCAGTATCAGCGAAAATAACATTTGGGTTTTTACCGCCTAACTCTAGTGCGAGCTTCTTCACATTTGCGCTTGCAGATTGCATAATTTTCTTTCCTGTTGCAATACCACCTGTGAAAGAAATAAGATCTACATCCACGTTACTAGACAACTCTGCACCAATCGTATCGCCTGCACCTAGAACAAGGTTTGCAACACCTGCAGGCACTCCCGCTTCTTCCATTAGTTCAAATACTTTTATATGAGTGAGAGGTGTAATTTCACTTGGCTTTATAATTAACGTATTTCCTGTTGCGAGTGCTGGCGCCAATTTCCATGACGCTTGAAGTAATGGATAATTCCAAGGCGTAATTTGACCGCAGACACCAACTGGTTCACGGACCACTTTACTTATTGAATTTGGCACTGGAGAATCGATTAGTTCCCCGCCATCTTTGTCAGCGAGTTCAGCGAAATATCGAAATACACCCGCGATATCATCCATGTCTCCACGGCTTTCTTCTACTGTTTTCCCAGTATCCAATGATTCTAGATGAGCCAGTTCTTCTTTGTCTCTTTCAATTAATTCAGCAATCTTTCTTACGATAGCGCCTCGCTCTGTTGCAGGCGTATCAGCCCATTCACCGTTATCAAAGGCTTCCCGTGCTGCAGCGATCGCTGCTTTCGCATCTGATTCATCACCTTCAGGAACAATAGCAATAACTTCCTGGTTATATGGATTAATAATGGAACGCGTATTTCCTGAGTTCGCATTAACCCATTCACCATCTATGTATTGTTTTAATTTCAAATTCATATTGATCAACTCCAATGTCGAAGTAATTAACTTTATTAAAAATTTATTTAACACATTTAACGTTAACACTTCTTTTTTTTTGTGTCAAAATAAATTCAAAGCTAGGACAAGAGATTTAACTTTCACTATGATGGGAATAACTAGTAGGGTAACAGTTAGCTCAATTTGGTCATTCATTATCTTTTGATTGACATTTCATGTGAACACGTCAACAATAAGTTAATAAATAAATTCAATATATATTTAATTTGATTTACTTTTTTTGTGAAGGAGCGACTTGTACTATGAGTGAACCCAATGAAGGACCAGAACTAAAGATAGAAGATGCGAAAGAGAAAGTCATTGGCACGATAGCAGAGACAATGGATTTATATGGCGTAACTCCCGCCGCTGCAAACTTATACGCAACAATGTATTTTAAAGATCAAATGACACTTGATGAGATGCGAACCGAACTCGGAATGAGTAAGCCAAGCATGAGTACAAGCGTACGTAGGCTTCAAGATATTAAAATGGTGAAAAAAACGTTCACACGCGGTTCAAGGAAACATACTTACGTAGCAGAAAAAAATTTCTTTCGTTCCTTCATGGCATTTTATTGTCAAATGTGGGAACGCGAAGCCAAGATGAATATGGAAGCCATTGAAGAAGCACAAGAAGATTTCATAGAAGTGATCAAAGATGCCAACAGCACTTCAGAAATTGTTGCAAAAGCGAAAACATATTATGATCAGTTAGAAGAATCAAAAGCATACTATCACTGGTTAGAAGACTTGGTTGAAAGTATAAGAAGCGGTAAGATCTTCGAATTCCTACCTAAAGATCAGAAATGAATCATACACAATGAGGACGCATTTAATGCGTCCTCTTTTTTTGTGGCTTTATTTCAACCAGATGTGAGGATCATGACGGTCTATCATTCGGATTTAAGTCTATGAAAAGAAGAGATTAATTCTCTACGAAACCTCCATAAACGACGCTAGTAAAGTCTACTTAATTGATTTGACAATAAAAATCGAATCATATAACATTTATAATTACGTTAAGAAAATATTTAACATACTTAATTTTCTGCACGAAGAAGAGGTGGTTTTACATACGAGAAAAGCACATAACCATGCGAATAAATGAGTTAAGTCGGAACGAGAACTGATCAAATCTTGAAAAGCGGCTTACCCTTACGGTGATTCGCTTCCTATCTCAGTGAAATAGTTAATTTTATAAAGTTCTTTTCTCAAAGATTGTTGCTTTTGAAATAATTTATGTATAAAGAACAAACTTGGCTGATTGGAGCGGAAGGTGCTCGACTCCTGCGGGACTAGCGGGACAGGTGAGACCCCACAGGAGCGTTAGCGAAAAGGAGGCTCACCGCCCCTCGGAAAGCGAGCATCCTGGAGCAGAAATCCACCACTCTTATAGCAACAATGTTTACGAAAAATGCCATTTAATAATAAAAAAGAAAGTCAAAAGTGATAGAACTAACTAATTGCTGGGATACGACTTAAAGAGGTTTTGATTGAAAATTAATTGAAGAGGTGATGTTGTTTGACTGAACGAAAAGGAAATCTACTAAAAGTCGGTATATTTGTAGCAGCTATAGTCGCAATGTTTGTGTACTTAGGAATGACGAATACGAATATTAATTGGGGTTCGTTTATTGCTATGCTAGCCTTCTACGCCGTGATCTATTACATTGGGGCATTTATGGCAAGTAATAAATCTGAATCAGCATCAGACATGATGGTAGCCAAACGCTCTTTACCATTATGGATTTCAATGTTTACAATGGCTGCCACCTGGGTCGGCGGTGGGTACATATCAGGTACTGCAGAATCAACGTATTCACTTGGACTAGCATGGGCTCAGGCACCATGGGGTTACGCACTAAGCTTAATTATCGGAGGAATTTTCTACGCAAGAAAAATGCGTCGATATGAATTCATGACTATGATTGATCCACTTGAACAACGCTTCGGAAAAAAAGTGGCTGGTGTTCTATATATTCCGGCTCTTTTAGGAGAAGTCTTCTGGAGTGGTGCGATCTTAACTGCTTTAGGAACAACGTTTGGGACCATTCTAGGTTTAGACTTTCAAACGTCTATTATACTATCAGCGATCATTGCAATTGCGTATACTGTCGTTGGTGGTATGTGGTCCGTTGCGTTTACCGACGTTTTTCAAATGCTAGCTGTTATGATCGGACTATTCCTGGTCCTTCCTTTTGCTCTATCGGAAGTGGGTGGACTAACTTCTGTTTGGAGTAACTATCAAACGGATATGGGAAGCTATGCAAGTCTTTTCCCACCTTTGGATGGGTGGACTGATCCTGCTTGGGGCAATTATTACTGGAACTGGTGGGACTTTGCCTTACTACTTATTCTAGGCGGTATCCCATGGCAAGTATATTTCCAGCGTGTGCTGTCAGCTAAAACTGAGAAAACCGCGATGTGGCTATCGATTACAGCAGGTTTCGTTTGTATTATCGCAGCAATACCCGCTGTGATTATCGGCGCAATTGGATTAGACACCGATTGGGCAAGTCTTGGTGTGAATGCACCTGATAATCCAGCTATGATCCTCCCTTATGTCTTACAATATTTAACGCCAGATATTATTGGAGCGATTGGATTAGGAGCACTTGCAGCTGCCGTCATGTCATCGATGGATTCATCTATTCTATCAGCCTCTTCAATGGCTGCTTGGAATCTGTATCGTCCATTATTCAAACCGAATGCGTCTAGTGATCAACTTAAGAAGGTTATCAAACGCTCCATTATCCTAGTTGGGATTGCCGCTACGATCATTGCATTAAACGTACAAAGTGTTTATGCTCTATGGTACCTCGCTGCGGACTTAGTATATGTTATTCTATTTCCACAGCTAACTACTGCTTTATTCTTTAAAGGGGCAAATAAGTACGGTTCAATTGCGGGGTTAATCGTATCGTTCTTCCTCCGAATCGGTGGTGGAGAGCCAATGATTGGACTTCCTATCTTCCTACCTTATCCAATGATTGAAGATGGCCTGGTTCTCTTCCCATTCCGTACACTCGCAATGGTTTCTGGTCTACTAACGATTATCGTTGTATCTAAATTGACCAAAAAAGCATGTCCACCTAAACCTTTGTTAATGCCATCTGAAAGAGAGAATGGCAATGAGAAAATCGAGAGAATTGCTTAATGGTGTTATGGCATCCTTAGTAGTAATTTGAAATGATATTTAATAAGCCCCTCACCTGGATGACTCCGATAGAGCCATCTGGTGAGGTGCTTTTTTATTGTATATTGCTTCTCATTTGTTAGAGAGATGGGAAGGATTCAATTATGTGATAAGAAATCTTCTCCCTCGTTTATAAATTCCGCAGATCCTCTTTAATAGTATCTAGTCTAGTAGAATAGGCTTCTACTTTCTTACCTAATTCTGTCCAACGTACTTTCCGTTCTTGCACCATTCTTTCTACAACCTGTGGATTCGGTCCCCCTGTAACGCTTCTACGTTCAATAAACTTAGATGGATCACAAATGTGATGCCAGTCTTCCTCTGAAAGCTTCACATCGCCAATCCACTCATTCACTTCAGAAGTGCTCACTTCATATAACTCTTTCTTCTCCTCATTCGCTTTCTTACTGACGAAACTAGATAATTGATGGGCCTTTCGGAATGGTACCTTGTAGTCCCTTGCTAATACGTCGGCTAACTCTGTAATTGTAATCATGTTAGTTCTAGCTTGATCAAGCGCTCGTTCCTTGTTGAATTTCATGGTCGTAATAACAGCCGTTAACAGCTTTGTTACACGATTGGCTTTATGAAACCCGTTATAGAGATGGGGTTGCAAATCATCTTCTGTATCCACAATATCTCCATATGGTGTATTATGAATCATCTGAATGACACTTAGTCCTTCACCAACTGCGCTGCTAGCGAGCGCTCTTGAATGTTCCAATGATACGGGGTTTCTTTTCTGTGGCATAATGCTACTCACTTGCACATAAGCGTCAGAAACGTTAAGTAACCCTACTTCATTAGAGGCCATTCGAAGAAGCTCTTGAACCCACCTACCTATATTAGTCATCATGCTTACTAATGTAAGAGCTGTTTCAAGTAAGTAATCCCCAGTTCCAATTGCATCATAAGAATTCTCCATGATATCCTCAAATCCTAATAGTTCGACCATTCGTTCGCGACTAATTGGAAAACCGGTCGTTGTAATCGCAGCTGCCCCCATCGGTGAACGATTCACTGTATGATAAGCTTGCCATAATCGGTCTACGTCTCTTGAAAGATTATCTGCAATTGCGAGTAAATAATGACCAAAGGTGGTCGGTTGAGCAGGTTGCGTGTGGGTGTGAGCAGGCATAATGGTGTGCACGTGATCTTCTGCTTGGATCACAAGCGATTGTCCTAATTTTCTTACGTTATCTAGAAGGTCAAGCATATGATCACGAATCACGATCCGATACATGGCTTCCCCCATATCATTTCGACTCTTCGCAATATGCATCTTTCCCGCTAAATCGGGACCAATCACTTTCGCAACTTCAGCTTCCACAAGGAAAAAGAGATCTTCATATTCTGGCATATAGTTAAACAAGCTTTTCTCCATTTTTGCAACTTGGTTTACACCGGCCAATATTTTCTTTGCGTCAACATTCGTTATAATGTCTTGTTCTTTCAGCATCGTCGTATGCGCACGATGAATCATAAACATCGCATCAAACAAGTAATCACGCTGATCTTTGAAAACTGGTTTAAGAAGCTCGTCTACATAGGTTTTCCCGGGAAAATAAGCACCATCTTCTACTTCAAAATCTTCCTTTTTCATCGTCATATGTTCACCTCTTTTACTAGAGCGTATTTTCTGATTTTACACCGAAGAATTTGTAAGGGAGTTTTCGAGAAGGTTCCCTTTACTCATGTCCATTTAATTTTAATCTTGTACTCGGACTATGATCTTTTCTATGTACTAAATCCCTTCTTTTCTATACTATTGAGAATCCCGAAAATCGTCCTCCCTAATCCAAAATTTTGTTTAAAAAAAGAACCCGGTATCCTTGAAATAAGGAGAATACCAAGCTCTTGTTCATTTTCTTATTTATATAACTACTAAGGCACTAAAAAACGTCCCCAAATACTTCTAGGCTTTTAACAGAACATCTTCAGTTTGATCCTTCGGCAGAACCTCTACTTGTATTTTTCTAACGCGACGTTCTTCAACCTGATCGACTATGATCTTAAGGTTTTCATAATAGAAAGAATCACCCATGCTAGGAACCGTACCAAGGGTTTCAATAACCCATCCGCCTAAGGTATGGTAAGAGCTTTCAGGAGGAGTAGCATTCATTACCTCAAAGAAATCATCGAGTTGATGTTGAGCATCAAAATGATAGTTACTGTCAGAAATTCGTAGCATAGTACTGAATTTCTCATCTTGTTCATCCCAAATTTCTCCTACAATTTCTTCTAGAACATCTTCTAATGTAACTAAACCTGACGTTCCACCGAATTCGTCTAGAACGATGGCCATGTGCACTTTTTCTTTTTGTAGTTTGGGTAACAACGTTGAGATCTTCATGGACTCTACGACAAACAGTGGCTCTCTAATTAGCTTTTTAACATCGACATTCTTATACTTTATCAGATGAGTAAGAAATTCTTTCTCCGTTAATATGCCGATAATGTTATCAATACTATCCTGATAAACTGGTATTCTTGAAAATCGTTCTTCAAAGAAAATCTCTTTCATTTCGTCAATGGATTGCTCGATATCAATCGCTACTATGTCAATTCGCGGTGTTAACACCTGACCCGCAAGCGTATCATCAAAATCCATCGAGCGATGAATGAGATCTCTTTCTTCTTTATCAATAACCCCTTCTTCTTCACTAATATCTAACATCACTTTTAATTCTTCTTCTGTTACGGAAGGAAGTGTGCTGCTCTTGGCAAAAAATTTCGATACAAGCTCTTTTAATTTAACGAAGAAGAAGTTAACTGGAGCTAATAATTTAATTAACACGTATAACACAGTAGCAATCAACAATGAATAAGATTCTGCGTGTTCCTTAGCTAACGATTTAGGAAGTATTTCCCCAAAGATTAGAATTAAGATCGTCATAACAACTGTACTAATAACAAGTCCCGTGTTACCGCCAAATAGATCGGTTGCGACAGCAGCTGAAATACTAGCAGCAGCAATATTGACAATATTGTTTCCAATTAGAATCGTTGATAGCGCTTTGTCGAAGTTCTCGGCAATCGCTAAAGCCCTCTTACTTCCGCGCTTTCCTTCATCTGCGAAATTTCTCAGCCTAATTTTGTTAACGCTCGAGTAGGCCGTTTCAGCTGATGAGAAAAAAGCTGATAAAAGAATCAAGGAACCTAATAAAAGAATCGAATCCAGTGGTATGTCATTCAAAAAGTTTCACTCTCCTGAGTTGTTGTTAGTCGTTACTTGCATCTTTCGAATTGGCTAAGTCAAGTTGAGTAAAGAAGCAACGATTGAATAAGTGCGACAGTCTGAGGCGAAAGACGACTCTTAATCTTCATCTGCGAATCGTCGTCTAATCTCTCAACGCTTTCATGAATATCCTTCAATTCAGCCTCCAGGTATGTCATTTTATCCATTACTTCCTTTACCTGATTATGAATCAATTCGGTATCAACCTGACTAGATTTTTTAACCATTAACCGTTGTTCTATTTGCTTCAAGGTCATTTGCATGTCTTTACAGTTTTCAATGAATTGAATGTCCTCAATCGCATCTTCTCCATAGAAGCGATAATTCGTATCAGATCGCTCACACTGCAACAAACCTATTTTTGTATAATAATCAATTGTACGTTTTGATACATTACAAACTTCGGCTAATTCACCTATTTTTAACAACACCCCAAGATCAATCACCTCTTTCTAATTGTAAGTGATAATGCGCAAACTGTACAGTAGAACGTTATGGTTCTATTTCCCTATAAGTAGCTATAAAAAGCTGAAGGGCAAGCTCTCCTTACCCTCTATTTCAGAGAATACACCAAAGCATCCCAACTTCCCTTCATACAAAAAGGCCGCCCCATTATGTAAGGACAGCCTAAATTCATTTACGTCACTTTTAAAAAGTCGCGCATATACTGATTCACCATATCCGGCTTCTCATGATGCGGGGCATGGTTTACCCCTTCCATTCTGTGAATGGTAAGGTCACGAACATAATCTTCCAGCCCGTCCAAATTACTATTTTCAAAAGCAGCATCCGCGTCACCCCAAATGATCAGCGTTGGCGATTCGAACATTTGATACGATAGTTCTAACGGCTTTTGAACATGTTCCTCGAACGGATAGAAGGAAATAGCACGATAATAATGAAGCATTGCCTTCATCGCATCCGGCTTGGTCCATGCCTCTATGTACTTCTGCTCATCTTCTTCGGTTAAATACCCTTTTTTCTTCCCAGGAATCGTCATCATGTTCCTTAATCGTTCCGCGTTATTCTCAAGCAATCCTTCATGGGAATCCTCTCGCTGGAAATACGCCATATAACGGCTTGCTTCTCGTTGTCCAGGGTTCTCTGCTAGCTCTCGTCTGAATGTATAGGGATGAGGCGCATCGAACATGATCAATTTGTTCACATATTCAGGCGCGGTATAAGCTAACGTCCATGCAATCGCCCCGCCCCAGTCATGAGCTACTAAGATGCAGTCCTTCTCCCCGAAAGCTTCAATCAGCTGCTTCACATCTTCGACTAGAGTGGACATCTCGTAGGACGAAATTGCTTTCGGCTTGTCAGATAAGTTGTACCCTCTCATATCAACCGCAACAACACGGTAATCCTTTGAAAACTCTTCCATTTGGTGGTGCCAGTTATACCAGAAATAAGGGAAACCATGGAGAAACAGCATCAATTCGCCTTCTCCTTCAGTAACGTAATGAAGATTGACCTCATTCACTTTCACATAACCATCTTTCATCATTTCATCCACCTTCCTACAATTACTTCTAACATGGAGACACGTTACTCTTCCTCCCGTTGATTCGCAATTGGAATGTCCTTATGAGTAGAAAAATGGGAAATAAATCCTAAATGAAAGATGTGTAAATAGTTGGATAGAATCGAGCAAGAAGAGCGAGTATCATTCTCGCCATTCATCATTTTACTCAGCCCTTAATCGGTGAATTCTCCTGGTTTTTAAGTTAACGTCTCATTCTACCCGTCCTATTGCTCTAATCCTGCAATACCGAAGCCCCCGGCTCCAGAATGAGTCGAAATCATACCGCCCGCTTGAATCCATCGTATATTCTGGAAGCCGTTTTCTTTCGCAAGCTCATCCATCCGCTGCTTAATCGTTTCATCGAGTCCGATAGAGTAGATAAAATAAAGCTGCTCTCGAACGATGTTGAATTCATTTAAGTAATCTTTCAAAAGCTTTTCACTAGCACCACTCATTTTTCCCCGATACTTCTTTGTAGACATCAGCTTTCCATCCTTCAACTCAATGCATGGCTTTATTTTCAACAAAGCTCCAATCAGAGAAGCCATATTGCTAACACGCCCTCCCGCTTTAAGAAACTCGAGGCTACCTGGAATGAAAACGAGCCTTGATTTAGGAACAATTGCCTCTATTTCTTCAACTAAGTGTTCCGGTTCAATATCAGGTTCTTTTTCTAATACTTTAGCGGCATACAATACAATCGCAGCTAGTCCACCCGTAACGTTTAGAGCATCAATGAGAAAAACGTCTTCAAATTCTTTCGCAGCAATAACAGCATTCTGAAAAGAAGAAGACGCTTTTGATGTATATCCAATATGTATAATAGTGCAGTCTGGGAAATTCTCTCTTATAGTTGCGAAGAACTCTTGATACTCATGAGCATTTGTAGAGGTGGTAGAAGGTATTTTCTTGGTACGTCCGTAATAGTCATAAATATCCTGGACCGGCAATGAACCGTCTAAATAATCCTCTCCATCCATAATGATGTGCATGGGAACGACTTGAACATCGTACTCTTCAGCTAAATCACCCGGTACGTCTGCACCGCTTTCGGTTGATAAGATGATCCTACGCATTCGATTTCCCCCTTGATTATATTTAGGTCCGTCTATACTCTTACTACATTATGCCTTTACTATACATGATAAGACTACATTAGAATTGAGAAAACTTTATTTGTCGTCCTTTAGATGCGAATTTCGATGTGTGGAAAACGATTATTTATTGTTACGTAAAAGGCGTTATCCTGAAGTAGACAGCATTATATGGAAAAAAGGTGCCTGATCCCGATACGTTACTAAGCTAACGTATCGAGGATCAGGCACCTCAATTCCACGCATATTGTTCTTTATCTGATCATATTTACCAGGGTAGCTTGGAATCCTTTATTTCTTCAGCCCAAATATCCTTTAACTCGTTGATGATGTCTATGGATAAGCTGCCTTCTGATGCCGCGATATTCTGGTTGAATTGTTGAATATCTTTTGCTCCAGGGATAATGGTAGACACTTCTTGATAGGAAAGAATAAATTGCAGTGCTGCTTGTGCCATTGGAATATCATTTCCCAGAATTCGTCGAACTTGATCTACTAACCTTCCTCTTCGTTCAATTTCCTCTGCACTCCATCTGCTTCTAATTCCGCTAAATCGACTAGTCGCATCATACTTGCCTGTCAGCCAGCCAGAATCGAGCGGAACCTTGGTGATCACGCCAACTCCTTGCTGTTCAGCTGCTTGTATAGCAGCCGCTGGTTCTTGATGAAAGAGATTAAACATAACCTCAATAACCTGACTATCCGTTTTATTTAATAGTTCATTCATCTCTACTCCAGTATCTACCGAAGCGCCATATGCTCTGATCTTCCCTTGCTCTTTCAGTTTTTCCAGTACTTCAAACTGCGGGCTGTTTCCATTAAGGGTGGTGAATGGCGGATTATGAAGGAGAAGACTATCAAGATAATCGGTATGTAACCTTCGTAAACTACCTTCTACTGATTCCATCAATTTATCAGGGTCAAAGTTTTGTTCACCATTCGAGTGATGGCCACATTTACTGCTAATGACCACCTGATCTCTTTTTCCTTTAAACGCTTTACCAAGCAGCTCTTCACTTTTCCCAGCTCCATAATTAGGAGCAGTATCAAAGAAAGTACACCTGGAATCCATCGCGTTCCTCACTAAATGAATAGCTTCATCCTCTGTCATCTTTCCCCAGTCTTTTTCATTACCTAGTTGCCATGCTCCGAATCCGATCTCGGAGACTTTTATTCCGGTATTTCCTAGGTTGCGGTGTTTCATGAGCGATTTCCTCCTTTTGCTCATTCATACTTCTGTTGAATGTTTACTTATAGTTTTTAGTAGGTCTAACAAATAGTATATCGTGTGTGAGTGATTTTCCCTTTTAGATTCTAAGTTACTATTTTAACAATAATTTCCTATGTTAAGCTAATGAGGACTATTTTTGATCATATAAGAAAGAACCTTCCATATGTTCGATTTGAACGATGAAAGGCTCTTTCTATTATAGTGATGGAGCATAGCGGGCTCGAACCGCTGACCTCTACACTGCCAGTCACGATTTCTTAATAGTATTGATAGTGATAAGGGATAAAGAAGCCCGGTATAACTGAATTTTATTAATTAAGTGTATGATTAATTATGATTGTAAAATGTAGTTGTTGACGTATTCGGTCAACAATTCGTCAACAACTATAATTACATTTTGTTCTGCTATTATCACCTTGATAAGCATGGGTGGAATGCCGCCCATTCCCTGAGCACATTAAATACATAATTATAAGAGGTGAAACACCTGTTTTATCGGTGTTTAAAACTTTACGTTTAAGAATGAGGTTAAATACGCTATCAATATTTATGAACAGTATACAGTCAAAATCCAGTCATAAGAGCAGTGTTATAGAAGTAATGCCTCCTATGGGTTCACCTAGAGTAACTAGATTATATAAATATTCCATCACTATCCTAACCTACACCTTAGAAGTACGTATGAAAATTTCCACTGAAGCTAATCATAAAAAATCTTATTCTTTTTAAAAAGTAACTAAGGACCATCCCTTTTTTCTTTTCCTGACTAAACTGGAGTGCTAAAATACTTTTCTCATAATCAATTTACAGTATCTATCTTTTATCAACTCACGAAGATCATCTATGGATAATATTCCTTGTAAATCAGCCATCCTTATAACGATAATCCTAATTCCCTCCATGCTTAATGCTTCGTGTAATATAGCCACCGCTCCTCTTAATTGATTGTTCCCATTTACAAAGTCACCTGTTACTCC
This sequence comes from Bacillus sp. NTK071, assembly GCF_017303315.1. Lineage (GTDB taxonomy): Bacteria > Bacillota > Bacilli > Bacillales > Guptibacillaceae > Guptibacillus. The sequence goes on along the minus strand of NZ_JAFKOI010000006.1, from coordinate 40,668 downwards.
ATTAGCTGCAATAAATATCCCTGTCGATAGCCTTCTTCTTCTTAACTTCATAATAAAGTTATCTAATACACTAGATCCAACTGGAGAAGACCAGTTTTTACATTCTACCAAAATTGTAGCATCCCATGGGCCTAAAACTTCCTCAGTACGTGCGTTCCAAAGTAGTAAATCAATTTCTTCTGAGGGCATTAGAATATCTCTTTCCCTAACCTGTATTCCAGAAAGACAATTAAAAAGATACTCTGCCAATAATTCAAACGATTCTCCTTTTTCTGTATTTGTAGTAGAGTTAGTCACTGCTATAAGCCTCTCCTTATATACCTCTAAATCAAACATTTCCATCCTCCTCGTAATGGCCATGGAGGATTTTCACTTTTATTAATTTTAGTAGACTTTCTGGTGATGTTATGTCTATTAAATCATCCCTGTTTAAGAGAACTATTACAGCGCCTGTTTCACTCTGAATCTTACTAATAAATTTATAATATGTAGAACTATTTTTTCCAAGCGTAATGAATAACAGACTTTTCACACCTGACTTCAATGTCATATCAATAATTTGGCATGCTTGATCTTTATTTAACGCAGATTTAAATTCCACTGCAATGGGGTTACCAAGTGTCCTAATGTCGAAGTCATTTATACTATTCCAAATCAGAAGGTCAAACATTCCAGGATCATTTTTCCCCGGTTCGACAACACTCCAACCTGGTATATTACTTGCCATATTTGTAAACCACTGTTTAAGCGCGTAGAATTTTCTTACGCCTTCATATTTAAATAACTCTCGTACACTTAAAGTATTAGTTTGATTAGAGAATACTGGTAAGTCAAATCGATCTATTGGCCCCCGTAACCCTAAAAGTGTGTCTTCACTTTTAATAATTTCTTTTATAGAAAATACAAGGTTTTTAAGACCTTCATGAGTATCCGTATACCTAAAACACTTCTGTCCCCTAAGGTTTGCAGGCAACTCATTCTTACTATTGGTTACAATAATAACAGGCTTGCCTTGCCCATGTGCTAAACCAATTTCATAAAAAACATTGTTACTTCCTTTTCCTACGTCCGCTACTATAACATCGCAAAGCCTAATTAATGCCAGTATACTACTAGGACTACTACTATTAAATGTTACTGATTCAATAGTTTCAATTACATAGTTTGAACCTAATAACTCTCCTAGTTTTTCGGCACGATTTTGATTGGTAGAAATATATCCAATTCTTATCATTGGAGTCACCCCAGGGTTCAAAATATTTTTGAATTCACATTCTTATCTATTAAAGAGGTTTAAGGTTGCTTACATCAAGCAGCCCATGGATTTACCAAGTTAAATAAAGAAAAATAGCATCGACTTAAAAAAGCAATTTTTATTAGGCTGCTTCCGCCTACTCTTATTAGAATGATAGAAATATAAATGAGCAAAAGCATATCAAAAATTATGTCATTTCACTTGTAACAAAGCTGCTCCAGTTTGCTGATTTTTTTGTTACAGATCATTTATCGCTCATATGGTTGTTATAGTCACCAAAGTATTCTTTGTCATATAGTTTCTCTAATGAGTTTGAACCAAACAACTTAGTAAATGTATTAATAGCAAATGAATCCATCATCCCTGATATATAATCAGCAATTACTCTTTCACGAGACTCTTCTTCCTCGTCAAACATTCGATATTCCACTGGTAACAAAAGATTTCCCTTATTAAACTTTTCATCGTTAAAAGCAGTAAATAATCCTTTTATCACTTTCTCACCTTGTTTTTCGTAAACTTGGACAATATTACTTCGATTTATACATTCAAAAGTCTTGTCCTTTAGCCCTTTAGCTAAGTCTTTTAAATTACAAAAACCAACCTCTTTTGAATGTGAGGTTCCAGTTTCTTTTTTGAAAATTTCATCCACTTCTACTAGCCCGATATCTTTTATCAAAATATCTACCAGATTTGAAGTTACTTCTTTTCTAAATAACAAACCAAATTCTTCTGATGAATGGTAATTGTCCGCTGAAAAAGCAAACTCTTTTGCTTTTTCAACGATCCTCTCAAACTCATTAAGTGTATGAATATTATTACCCTGTTTCAATTCAAAAATAAATTCATCAATATTAAATAATTTTAGACTAAGAGCATCCTCTAAATCATGAGCCGCATATGCAATCTCATCTGCTATATCAACGATTTGGACATCTATTGTCCGTGGTTCTATAGACTTATTCTCGATTTGTTTCTGTAATCTATCAAAAGTGGATTGATAAATGAATTTTTTAATTTTAGAATCTCCTTCGTAATTATATGGAACATAATACTTAACCACACTAAACAAAGTTCTTAGAGTAAGATTTAATCCTCTACTTTTAGGTAACTTCTTTTCCAAATTTTGAAGCACACGGACAGTTTGAGCGTTACCCTCAAAACCACCTTTATCTCTCATTAGTTCATTAAGTACTCTCTCTCCATGATGGCCAAAAGGTGGATTTCCTATGTCATGAGCTAATGAACCAGCTTCTACAATGTAAATATCATCTATAAATACGTCATTTAATCCAGAATCTCTTCGAAGTTTTTCAGCAATAGACCTAGCGATTTGTGCTACTTCTAGGCTATGAGTTAGTCGGTTCCTATAAAATTGATCACTTTGCACTCCTAAAAGCTGCATCTTTCCTTGCAACCTTCGGAAAGAAGGTGAATATAAAACTCTAGAATAATCTCTTTGAGAAGGATTCCTATCTCTAACTTTACTTTCATCATATATCCTGACATTTTCCATTTCTCTTAAGGAATAATAATATTCCTCTAAATATTCTTTTAACTCGTAATTAACCTCTCCGCCCATAATACCCCTCCTATGTAAATATAGGTATATAACAACACTTTAAGTAAAATATGAATGTAATAGTTTTAGATAAGTTAGCTCTACTCAAAATTTATCTCATTATTTTAATAAAAAACGCTTGAACCTTCTTAGATTCAAACGTGAGTTTTGAACAGCAGACCGATAAAACGAACGCGGGGCTGATGGTTTTTAGCTTTGTATCCAGTAAACTTTGGATGAAAAATAAGCCATGTTGTTTATTTTAACTAGTACCAAATGCCTTAAATGAGAGCTCTAGGGACAGGTACTATGGTTTTAATATATAAAATATCACCAACTCTAACTCCTTATTTAAATATAGTGGATGGCGTGGATGACCTTTTTTTGACTTCAATATACATTTAGGCTCATAGCATTTTAACTTTTCTACAATATATTTATCCCTTCCATGGTAATGGCCGTATCCTGCCCCCCCATGCATATACAATTTCATCTGAAACATCAGTTATGATTTCAATAATTTCGTCATTTCTTTCACCAACTGGGTCATCTAATATAAGCAGGTCTTCTGGGTAAGGTGTAATATATGCGAAGAGATTTAAAATAGTCATACCTCCAAACCCCCAATTCTTAGCAAAGGCCACACATCTAAAATATTAGAGTTTGCAATACTAGGATTTAACATTATAAAGGTTACTATTTTTCCTTGTTCATCCCGTATACATTCCAAGATATATCTATATGCGGGCTTAACATCATTATCAAATTCGACTGCAACATTTTCATCATTTGCCCAATATCTATGACTAGGTTTCAGCATGTTTTCACTCCTTAATATGGCTAACTTATAATACTAACCTAAATATAAAGAGAATGAATTATTTGCCAAAATTATCATAATACATTTACAGGAACTCCCTATCTAAAGTGAATAATATACGAGTCCATTAGGGCATTAGGGATGTGCTATTTTTAATCTACAAATCTTCATCAAATCCACCATCTTTACGACGGTGATATTCTTCCTCATACGCTTTCTGAAGTAACTCTTTAATTTCCTCACTAGTAAGCTGTTCAGTTAGATTTTCACTAACAACTTTTTTACATGCACTTATAAAAGTATTTCCAATGATCAATGTAGCAACAATAGAGGAACCTGCTGAAGCTGCTTTAATAATAAGGTTACTATTTTTCAAGACTTGTTTAAGCCCTTCTTTTCCTAGCTTCGTAGCTATACTTTCACTTACTTTAGCTAACCCTTTAGGTCCAGCAGCCCCTAACGTCCCGCCAGTTATTGCTTTAATCAACTCTATAGAGAATTTCTTGTCTTTCGGCAAGCCAAAAATTGAGCTGATATGACTGAGCATCCATACTTGCGTTCCCCACACTGCAAGTAAATCTCCACCGAGTGGGATTAACCCTGCTGCCCCGGATGTAGTAAGATGTAGATACAGCCATTTCTTAGCTTCCTTTTCTTTCGTTGTGGCATCAACAGCTTGGGCATTTGCAAAAGCATACTTTACAGCATCGGGTAATGCTTCATATGTTCTTTGGGTTAACTCTACTAAACCATGCGCAGGTATTTTATTTCCACCCAGCAAATCCTTTTCATCCGCTAAAACTTGTTTAATATCAATAATAGGAAAATCCATATTTTTAAGTGAAACAAGAAATTCTTCATTTTGGCTATACGTTTTTGTTAAAACAAGGATTACTTTCATTTTTGAAGAAAAGTGACGAATCCACTCCTCTTCAACAGGTTCGAGCCTGTCAGATTCATTTGAAATACAATACCACATAATATGCATGTGCTCAGATACATCAGTTGATTTATTCCTATGGTTAATTTCTTCAGTAATATCTTTCTTGACTTCATTTCGTGATTCACCATTCAACTCTAAACCTCTAGTATCAAAAAGGGTAATTGGGACATCTGACTTTGTATACTTTGTTAAACCCATAGTCACCGGCTCACCTACAGAAGTTTCAGCTAATTGCTCACGAAAAATTGAATTAATTAACGTACTTTTTCCTACACCAGTTTTTCCACATATAAGTATGTTAGGATGAATCATCTTCTTTTCAAACTCTTTTCTATATTCATCGAACATTTTTAAGTATTCTAAAATATCTATTGTAGATGATTTTTTGTTATCTTCCATTTTTTCTCCTCCTACTAAAATTAGTTATATTTTATCACATATGTTGGATAAAAATAGAAAGTATCACCAAAAATATTCCATGATATGTTATAGATGCGGTCACAATAATGGAGAAAGTCGTTCAGGTTCCCATTAAAACTATTATGAAAATCAATCTTACATAACGAATAATATGAAAGAGGACGCTTCAGACAAAGTTTGAACTTTGTACGGAAGCGTCCTTCAAAACATCTATAAATTAATTGGTTACTTTTTGGTGATATTTATGGGAAGTGGGTAATGTGATACTCCTTAAACTTCTATAAAATAAGATTTTTTATGAATTCACCAAATCATGCCGCCCATACCTTTTTGATAAATAGCACAACTATGAATATGTGTATTATCCATTTAAAATCTAGTCATTTAAACGGTTGTTTTTACAACTTTGGAGTATACCTATATGGACCTCTACACTGCCAGTTCACTATTGCTTCTTTTAAATAACTACTGAAACATACCCACCAACATTAATATCAATCCATTCTCTATATTACAAATAGGATACATCACCACATATATTCGAGGCATAATAGAACAAACGCTCTGTTAGATGTTTATGACCAAGATCTTTCAAAATATCGACGTAACTCTTTTCTGTCCAAAACTTTTTCACATGTTTCCCAGTCGATTTTTTCAACCGACTCATTATACCTTACCTCAAATGGGTGTTTAGTTGGTACTTCATCAATCAATTCTTTCGCTTTTTCCTTTTCGTTCAATGCAACATCCACCCAAACATCTTCTAATATGTCTGGTATTTGACCAAACAAATCATGGATATGTTGTAGACGTTCTGAAAGTAAGTTATGCACTCTATCCTCTACTGAGCCTTTATATCGTAAGTTATACACATGAACAATATCATTTACTTGGCCGATACGTTGAATTCTCCCTTTTCTCTGCTCTAAGCGAGTTGGATTCCAAGGCAAGTCAAGGTTAATTAAAGTTCCAAGCATCTGGAGGTTTAATCCTTCGCTGGCAGAGTCTGTTCCAATCAACAATTTTAGTTCTCTACGTTTAACCATTGATTTCAATACATCTTTATCTTTCCTCTTAAATTCACCATTAATAATAAGTCCTGATCTATCCCCACCAGCATATAAACCTACTTTCTCAGTTGGAAACTCATAAGAAAGTTTACTGGCAACCCACTGAGCTGTGTCAAAGTATTGAGAAAAGATAATACACCCTTTTTCAAGCCAATTCCATTTTCTAAGCAGGTTCATAACTTTATTAAGTTTTGGATCAGTATTCTCGTTTGTTTCAAGTACAGAAACAAACGCTTTTAACAATTTCTCTTCTTCATCAGTAAGATTTTTAATATCATTTGCATCAATGATTTCATCCTCTTCTTCATATTCATTAGAGAATGATGTATGCCACTCATTAAGCATCTTTCTACCAGTGTTCAAACCGGCATGAATTGAACTTCCAATTCTCTTAAGAAGTAACGTTTTTAGGAAACCACTACTTTTATGTCTCTTACCCAATAAATTACAAAATTCCTCGGCAATTTCGTAAGCTTGTTTCATATACCCCGATAATAACAGAGCATCGTGTGATGATTCCCCATGAAGTTTAACTTCAATTTTTGGCAAGTAAGGTTCATTTGTTTCAGGATTTGTTTTATTTTCTAAATATCCTCGTTCTCTTCTCACTACATGACGTATATAAGGGTTAAATCTTTCAAAGAAAGTGTTATCTATTATTTGATCAACCTTTTTTTGAAGTGGTTTTGGTAAGTCTATGTAGCTTTTTTTTATTGTAAAATCTTCACTTGACAAATTTAACCGTTTTCTTATTGTTCCAAACATTTGCTTAGACTCTTCTGATGGCGGAAAAGGAGATCGAACCCATTCCCAATAATCACTCTCACGGTGAGGAGGTGCTTCCAAACCTGAAATAATATTTAACCCCTGCTGTATGGAGTCCTTTCTTCGCCATTTAGAATAAATATTACCAAGTACAGCTTCATTGTTTTGAGAAAGAATATTTAAAAGGTCCCACAGTTCAATTGGATATAATTGAACTGGTGTTGCTGTCGCTAATAACATACTTTTTGTCTTCTTAGCTAGATTCAATAGATAATCATATAGGTTATTTGGGTCTGGTGCTTGGTTTTCCTTATTTTTCCCTAAGTTTTTACGCCTTGCTCTATGAGCTTCATCAACAATTACGCACTCATATTCACGGTTTAGTAAATGGTTAATCACTTCAGATTTAGAAGTGATTAATCCTTGGGATATAATCCCAATGGTTCTTGGACATTTTCTTATATCCCCAGGTCCTTTATTAGGATAATTTAGACCATTCTCATCCACCCATTCTTTGCCGTTCCAAATAGCAGAAGGCACATTTAATAAACTATTGAGTTCCTCCTGCCACTGCAACTGAAGAGTCTTAGGAACTATAACTAAAACAGGCTTATCACCCTTTAAAGCCATTAATTGAGCAGAAAGTGCTAATTGTATTGTTTTACCCAATCCCACTTGATCAGCCAATACATAGCGTGCACCTACATTCAAATGATCATTGTATGCTTTGTTAACAAAATACTTCTGATGGTCCCAAAGTCCGAACTCACCTCTTATTACAGGTGATTCAACGACAGTAGAGGCTGGGTCAGGATTGTCTTTCCAATCCTCTACTCCATTAATTATTTTTCTTTTTGAAATTCTCTTAACATCTTGAATGATAAATTCTGATAAGTGAACAGCCTTTGAATCATTCCAAAGTGCATCAAATTCTTCTTGGACCCAATTCACAGCTTCCTCGGAATTATCTTCCCAAACTAACTCATAATTGAGCCGCCACCCACTATATGTCTCATTTGCACTCCCCATAAATGAAGTTTTACTACCATCTTTTAATGTTATAACTCCAGCTTTTCCATGGATAAGCCCAAAACGGTCATCAGGTAAAACTTTCACCTCCATTTTACCTGTGCTCAACAACTCATATAGTTTTGAGAATCTATCAGATGTGTTTGGAAGCTCTTCAGGTTGAAACTCGCACCATTCTTTCTTTAATGCTGCTTGAGCCAACTTAGCTGATTCTAAATCTCGACTATCTATTTCAGAATTACAAATTACTCTGATTTTCCCTTCTATACTATCTAATTCTTCACCAGCAACCTCTATTATAGAAGAACTAAAATAGCCAGCAATTCTATCGTAATATTTAGCGTTCTTAAGCTTTTCTTTAAGAAAAGACGTATTTACATTTTCACGCCTGGTTGAGTATCTATTTATCATATATAGTACCCACCTTAAATTCCATCATGTCTTATAGATTCTTTTAATAAACGTGCGTAGTAAGCATCTTCACTCCAATATTTCATATGAGTAATATGCTCTGATTTAGACAAAAAGTTAAGTAACTCCATAATAGCTGAGCGCTTATTCCAATACTCATTACCATTGTCATACTTAGCTTTCAAATACTTCTTCCCTTCCTCTGTTGATTCAGCCTTAACACTTTGATGCACTGCTACTAAAACTTGTCTTAATAATGAAGATCCAAATTCACCACGATCTAGTCCTCGTGTTTTATATTCTGACGGGGTTTTTAACCTAACTGTATTAGCACGTTGATTTTCAAACATATCTTGATAATCAGTTACTCCAAACCCTTTAGCTAGCTCTTGATAGGCACCTATTTGATATACATTACTCATTTCTAATTCGAGTCCCCGAATATAAAAACGCTCAGAAGGACTAAAATCTCTCCAAATTAACTTGTCGATGCTTTCAGGTATCAAATAGTCATAAGCCACAACTTTTGCTTTTTCAATTAATTCTTCAATCGGACTTCTTTCATTAGTTTTAGGCTTTGTTAACTCATATTCAACATCTACCCCTTCAATATCCTTATAACTTGTAAGGACCTTTAAAGAAGAAGCATATGAAGCTAATAAATAATCAGCATCTGTAAAATTAGGATCATCTTTATCATCTAAATCTTGCATGCTATCAATTTGAGATTTAACCTCTTTTTTAATTTCACGATATAATTCATCTTGAAAAATAATATCATCTGATGTTTGTTTTCTTAAAACCAATAACACTGTCCCTTGAACATAATTCCCATCTTTCAACCCACCTGATTCTGTTTCGGTAGCAATAGTCCATGCAGATGATACCTTCAGTCCCGCTGACCATAAAATCATAGCAAGTTCAGCCCAAACACTAACATCTTGATGTGTAAACATAACAACCTGCATGCCATTATCGGGCATGTTGTTTCTTAGGTTTGTATAAACTTCCACCATACTTTTATTGAAAGATTCACCTGTACCTTTAACTGCTAACACTCTTTTACTATCCGAATACCACTCTGGAAAAGCTTTAGATAGTAGACCTTTATCCCAAGCTAAAAAGAACTCTGACAATTCATGATAATTTACTGCATCCGCATATGGGGGGTCTGTTACCCATATATCGTTAACTTCTTCTATTACTCTTGCATCTCCAACTTCTACAACATTTCTATGAGAAGTGAAATTTGCTTTCAAATTTATTAACCAGTTCTTTTCATATTTTATAAATCCTCTTGTACCATAATTATATAAAGTATTTAACGCTTGATTTGTATAGGTGTTTTGAGTTGTTTCAACACCTGCACCTACATTCCATATACACAGTTTCGAGTTCCAATCCGTGATTTTATTAACTCCTAACAATCCAATAACAAGCTCTTCTTTCGAAGCTGACTTTTCATCCACTGTCTTTAGGAGTAATCCGGTCACCAATAATTGTCTCGGATTAAATAACTGGTGCCAAAAACGCCAACCTCTTGTTCTAACGGGTTCATCGGTTTTATCTCCACTCTCAATTCCTATTGAAGGCAGGTACCCATTTTCTTGCCAATTAAGAAATCTTTCATCTAACAAATTAATTACTTTGTCTTCTCTTTCCAAATCATTTTTATCTGGGGCCTTGTAAAAACGTTCAACTTTTATTTTACCTTTATCAGTTTTAACTTTCTTTGTGTATCGAATACAATAAAGACGTTCTTGGAAAGGGTCTGAGTTCCTTGGAATAAACTCATCTTTCTCCCATTTTCTTAACCCGCTAACATTATTCCCATAAGCATCTTTACGATCTCTTCTTATAACAGAAATCGGAGTCTCCATCTCACAGTGAAGGCAAAAAAATTTGCCATTTCTAACGGTGGACATTTCCTCTGATTGTTTAATTTGCTCTTTAGTCGCATCTTGTACAATTTCAAAATCAAATCCACTGTTACCATTGTCATGTAATAAAGCGACTGTTTTAGAGCCTTTACCAATAATCCAAGAAGGAGATAACGGAACTTTATACCCACATTCAGGACAACTCGATTCGTTACAATATAAATATGAATCAGCTCTATGCCCAGCTTCATTATGTTCTATACCCCAGTTTGTAACTTGTTTATCAACTGCTTCATATACATCTTTTTGGAAACTTTTTAAATCTTTTAACTTTTGTTCTGACGCTCCTGATATATTCAATGATGCCCATGTTAACAAAGCTGCAACTGGATTTAAGTCTGACCCATAAGCATTCGCACCTATTCTTGCTGCTTCAAAGGGGATACTCCCTCCACCTGAAAATGCATCTCCAATACTTGGTATATGACCAAATCTTTTTCGCCCCAGTTGTTCAATCAAATCGTTTAGATTAGAGGCAGAAGTATCTAAATGATTATTTATATCTTCCCAAGTTGAATCAGGTATTTCTTCGACATGTTCTGGACGCACAGTATATTTCAGTTTATCGTCATACGATAAACGACTAAAAACTTTTTCTTGTAGTTCTTTTTTATCCACTTGCTTTATTCCAGACTTATATTTCGGTTTATCATTTGTAGATGTTGTATCGAAATATAATTCCCTCTCCCGTGGTCTCACATTTTCAAGTAGCACTTTAAGTGGGATAGATTTATTTTTTCTTAACAAAAGACCGTCTTCATCCATTGTTAATGATTTAAGGAAGATATCTCGGTCCTTTTTAGGGTCATCAGATACAGGTAACAAAGCACCTAATATAGTAGCCCTAACAAGAATTAAAGGTTTTCGCCCCCACCATTTTCCTAAGCCTGTTAATGTTTGACCAAGGTTTGCTTTTCGCTCTTTATAACTCTCTTTTGATACTTTTGATACTGGAAATTGTGTTTCAATAAATGACTTCGAATAATCCAGCATGTTTTCCCCCCTTAAACGTTTTTATATAACAACTCTAAAATGTTCCCTTGGGCTTCATCGTCTTCAATTGGATTCTCTGTTAAAGCATATCTAATTGCTTTTCTCCAACCCCTTTTATTATCAGCATGTCCAGTTGTAGCATTAGTCATTGTAAATAACCACCATCGCTCTTCGCGACTTAAACCATTCCAGTTTCTAATTGCAGATGGAATTAGCTGTGGGTCAGAGTCCTCTATTGCCCATAATAAAAGTATCAACTCTTTACCAAGCAATCTTTCAATGGGAACTTGACCTATTTTAAAACGACCGACAGTGATGTTCTTTTCCTTTAACTGATTATTTAATACAACTGAAGCCGATTCTTTAACCATATCCCATTTTTCTTTATCAATTGTCACCTTTAAACTTTTCTCAACAATTCCATCAGCTTGTACCTCTTGCTCTTTTTCCCAGCTAAAACGTTCATAGATGGCTACATTATCTTTTGAACTCCTTGGAATTACTACAAGAAAGTGATGATTTGTCTCTTCTGGGATAAACCCAAAGCCGAGCGCTTTTTTCTTAGCCAAGGCACAACCTCCTCGTCTTTTACTGATTAATATAATTCTTATACTTTTCTATTTTTTCTTTATTAGACGCTAACCAATCTTCGAAATCTTGGCCTATGTTAAATTTAATCTCATCAATCTCCAGTGAAACGTTAACAGCCTTCATGTCAAACAATCCACTTCTTAATTGAGTAATTTGTTTTTCTATAAGTGAGGGCATAAAATAATTTTGTCCAAAGACATTCAAATCCAACCAATTGCCTTCATTTGATTCCTTTTCTTCAATGCCAACTACCAAACCTTTTACTTCAGCATTAAACTTATTTAAGTCTTCTAATAACTTATAAACTTCAGATGTTGTTTGAACACTTAACTTTTTAGTTACTTTTAATTGTTTATTTCGATCTATTTCAAATTTCTTGTCGGTAATTGGTATTTGCACGGGTTCTGAATAAATATCAAGTTCTTCATGAACAGCAATCGCTTGTACATATTTTGTTCCTATTGGCACTTCGAATTGGTCTTCATAAACTCCACCTGTATTTTTAGGATTTGAACCATCTGTAGTATATAAAATTTTCACTTTTGGCGACGTTGCTTTCAACTCTACAACATTACTCCCACCGCGCCCATCAAATAAACGGTGTTTTAATTTAACTTCACGCTTCCATTCAACAACGGGGCCAATTTCATGAGCACCAGTAGAATCAACGCAAAGAAATGATAAATACAATTCATTTGTTTGAAAATTATTAAGGTCTGTAACTTCAGAAGAGCCTGTTGTTGCATCATCGTTGATTTCGTAATACACCTTATCACCATTTTGCGGGGTGATTTTTAGTGTAACTTCTCCTGTTTCATCATTCGTCGTTACTTCTCTAACTTGAATTGACGTTTCAGGTAATGGGGGCTCTTTATCAACATAACCACCTTCTTCAACCCAAAGACCTTTAAGTAAACATTCCTCTTTCAATTCTTCTAAGGATTTAGGGGGGTGCCAAGACCAACTTGTATCAGTAGCTGCCCTTTCTTTCAAATCTCGCCATCGCATCTGTCTTTGAGTAAAGATCCTCTTTTCAAATTTCTTACGGAATGTTTTATTAGGTGCTGTATGATCAAATTTCATCTCATCAATTAATACATTTCTAATTTGTTCTTCTGCGTTAAATTCATTACCTTTGAACTCCATTTTAAAATCACTGGCTTCAAATCCATCACTGACAGGGTAGTATAAAGTGATGAAGGCTTCCCTCGTTGTTGAAAGAAAATTCAAGTTTATTTTATCCTTTATATTCTGTGCTTGTTGATACTGTGAATCACCTTCTGAGACATTTTCTTCTTTCATTCTTTTTATAATAGCGTTAATTGCTTTTAACTGCTTAGCATGCTCCAACATATCTTCCATCGGGTTTCTCTGTCCAGTCAGAAACAATACTCTATTTTTATACCTAACATTGTCATGAAAGTCTTTTAATTCCTTCTTTAAGCCAACTCCATTTGAATTAGGTTCAAAAAGAATTAAAGATATTTGGTCTTGTTTTAATTCAATTTCATCGACAGCAGGAAACACCGCAACTTCTTGATAACAATCTCTTGAAAATGGTTTAAACTGGACTTCTAACAATTTTTTGATCTCTTGCTTTGCTATTTCATTTGTATATGTTTCTGTTAGGCTATTTAATTCCGCATTTACATTTTTAACATCTTTAAAATGCCATAGATTATTACGATCTTCATATAAGTACCAGGCTTTGGATTTATATTCTTCAAACGCTGTTTTTACTTCAGTAATCACCCGACCTGGCCTGGATAAAATCCCAATAGCTTCTTGTAATGATAGCCCCAATCTTGCATTCGTTGCATCACCTAAAGATGATAAAAGAAGTAATTTGCTCATTTCTTGAGCATCTTCGTTACCAGTTTCTCTATCAAGATCTTTTGCAATTGTAGTAATATCATGTGATATTGCATTGCTTAGTTTAGGTTTTATGCTCTTCACCATTGCAAACATTTCAGAATCCTCTAAATCTAAATCAAATGGATTCAATAGATAACGATTTTTAGCTCTAGATTCATTACCTTGATATAAATGCTTCACCATAATCCTCGTTAAACGAATAAAACCTCTAGTTTGCTGAAACCCTTGGTTCTCTTTAAATCTTGCAAATAAATCTTTAATAGATGGATGAAAAGGATAAGAATCCTTTATCCCTGTAAATATTTGTTCTGGTGAATAATTTGTATGGCTCATTTGTTTGCTTTCTTTTACAGCTTCTTTATAACCTTGAGCAACTTCTTGGATTTCTGTTTCACTTGCTATAGAAGTAAACAACCTTTTACGTAGGATATGATACAAGTCATCAGATGTCGTACCTACCGGTTCAATATTTATAGACGAACGACCGATTTCATTTTCTAAATTTTTAAATGATTTCTGTATATAGCTAGAGCCCATTTCATAAGTTGCTTGTAGATCCGAAATGACTAAACAAACATTATGGAGTTCTGATTTTCCTAATGCATTAAACAGGTTTGCCAAAGCATTAGTTGTTACATCTGCAAGAGTTCCTGTACCTATTTCAATTGTTCGTGAGTATTCAAGGTAAGGCGGCAACTCATCCAGGAGGATCAAGGTAGGCTTTTCACTTTTCAATAAATTAGTCCACGCAGACTGACCAGGTGCTTTTAAAGGTGAATAATAATCTTTGAAAACATCTTCCTTACCCAATTGCCTGGCAATTTCGCCCCATATACCATAAGGAATATCGCTCTCACGTCCTGTATAAGCTACTACATTTACCTCATCATCAATTGAATATTCACTACCGAAATATTGTTTTCTTATTTGTGAGTTTTGTGCTAAAAGTCCAAGTGCAACCATGTTGTGAGTTTTACCTCCACCCATAGACTGAGTTAATTTTATTAAACCACTTGGAGCTTTTCCTTCAAACCTATTAAAAGCAGTATCAAATAAAGTTTTCATGCCATCAGTTACGTATGTTTCACTAAAGAAATGCTCAGCATCAACCGATTGATCAATTAGATTAGACAAGTCTAAAGTGTCATCTCTCTTTGTTTCATCAAACACACTTTCACGCGGCTTACATACTTCAAATAATGTGTTCATCCTTGATCCTCCCCAAACTAATATTAAAATTGATATATTTTCAAAATGTTATCAACTACTTCTAAACGTCTCTTGCCACAATGTTGTTTTAACACTGTGGTAAAATCTCGCCCCTTAATCATTTTATTTTTGTTTTGAGTATGTAGTTTGTTGATCTCCTCTAGTAGTTTTTTTTCTGTTATATCTTCATCCCAATAAGCATCAACAACAGTGTTAATCGAAACGGCAAGCTCTCTTTGCGTTTTGCAAAACCTTTTCACTTCCAAGTTTTACACCTCACCAAATTTATTTGATTCTTATTTTTTTCTTACTCTTAACGCATAAATACCCTTAAAAAGTATTAGTCACTTACTCCTAATAATTTTATCACAATTATTGTAAATAACATCGGCTATTTCTACATTCTTCTCCATTATAATAGTAAAATATCGTATAAAAATTACGCCTCTAAGATCCAAAAGGCACATTTCATTTACTTTGTTATCTTCCCTCTCTCTTCAATGGCTCTGAGTTACGCTCAAGATAATCTATGAGATCCACATTCCGAGCAATCTTTGGTCCGCGATTACATGTTTGGCCATGCAGCACTTCCTCCTCTCTAAAATTAGCTATAAAAAAAAGACATGGAGAAAACTCCCTGCCTATCGTTCGATCTCTACTTTTTCTTTTGGCTTTTCCTTCTGCTGAAAAGCCTCCTTATTCTCCTTTCCATTCCTCACTTCCGAAGTGATGCTTTTTTTTCCTTTCTCTTCATGGAACTCTCGATCCATCTTATTTTCTATTCGGGATAGTCGCTGCTCTTCGCAATCCGTTAAAGGAATTTCTTTCAATTCTTGAAGAGAGTCCTTTTTAAGTTGATACACCTCTTCTTTACTATGAGTATCTTGAAAAGTACGTATCTTTCTCAAACGTTCTTGCCAATCATTGTTTTCTTCTTTATCTAATCCTTTTCCGACCATTGGTTCAAAAAAATTCGTAATCTCTCTTTTATAAGCATCTTTAAAGTCTTGATGAGAATATTGCTCTTCAAGTTTTTCTTTCTTATTAAAAGGTCCGCTATACTTCTCAGCCTTGCTCACTTGGCTTCGGTACAGTTCCGAAAGCTTTTCAGTAGATATTCCCTCTCTTTCTTTTTTATCCTCTTTCATTTCATGTTTTGATTCACAAAAACTCATAGTTTTTTCTCCTTCCTTTTCTTGGTTCATAGATTCTTCCATTGTCGAAATAAATTCTTTAGCTGTTACCTGAACTTCTTGTAGCAACCTCTCATGATCGTTAAATTCATGCCCCTTCGTCCAGTGATGCAAATAATCTAACGAGTAGTCACTAGTATCAATATTAAAATAAGAAGCAACAGTATAAGCTGTCATTTCTGCCTGAAATTCTTTTTCAGGTTTTGAGTAGGCGTTGAAATTGTCCTTTGTATGGAGTTTGGCATGTGTAAGCTCATGGAGTAAAGTCTTCGCATCTTGACGTTCGGAATTTCGGGGATTAAGAGCTACCTCTCCTCTTTCTGTATAACTGACTCCTTTTGTTGCCCCAAGCTCCTCATAAGGCTTCACAATACGAATGTTATTCTTTTCTGCAATCGCCTCCATCCCTTCCGTAATTGACTGTAATGCTCAACCTCGCCATCGATCCACTTGTTCGGAAAAATTTGAGGTAAATCCTTTTGGGTTGCGCTTGTTTGAGAAATATCAAATATACTTCCTGTAGAAAAAACAAGACGACCATCTCGTTTATCGAGTTGGCCGTCATTCACTAGTTGTTTTTCTTGTTTGGTAGCTTTTTTAAGAGGGATCCATTCCCCCTCTTTATTTTGAAATTGCTTTCCTAATCGATTAGGCACAAGTATTTTAATGGATTTTTCCTTTTTATTCACTGGAAAGCTTTTTCCTTCCAAAATGTATATGAACCAACAGCTTCAGCTCCTTGAAACTGGGATTCAATGAGTGCTGTATTTCGAGGAGAATAGCGATAAAACTTTCCCATGAAGTCCAAGTACTCTTTTAACTGGACCGGCGAATGAAAATGATTTGAAATACGTTCTTCCATTCCAGCCGTGAGTTTTTCAATTTCCTCTTTGACTTGTTCAGGTGACTTTTTTTGATAAGCTCGCTTACTCTTCGCCATGTTCATCAGCTCCATCACTGATATTCATGAGCTCATCCATTTCTTCTTCAGCATAGGTTTGATCAGAACGTAAAACCAACTGCTGCGTTTCTTTATTAAAAGGAATGAGTAAGTTCTCATGATGCATTAAATGGTAGACGACATCAGCTATCTCTTCTTTGTTTAATTCAAGCACATATTCTTGAGAGCCTACCTCGATGATTAGATTGTTTTTATTCCCGAAACCTTTAAATACACCCATCTCATAGTTTTGATCGAACAACAACATGAATCCAACTCCTCTCGATATTTAAAAGTAATGAAAAAATAAAATAAGTTGATATCCCCTTCTCCTAGTCCCCACTAATTCTTTTTAGACGTTGATGAATGATCCGTTCTTCAACAGCTTCCCTCGCATCTTTCATTGTCTGACTCTCAAAAAGCTGTGTGGTGACACAGCTCTCCAAATTTTGATCCATTGCAAACCCATTCATTAATTCGAGAAGCACTTGCGTATTTTTGTTAGTGCTGTTTGCTGCTAACCGTAACCGTTTCATCTCATCAGAAAAGACCTCTTGAAAACGATTCGCCATCAAACTCATCACATATTCTAGCGAATGATCCTTCGACTGTTGTTCTTCCCATTCCGCAACCATACGGTCCAACGCTTCACCGGGATATCGAATATGATGTTGCTCTTGATACTCATTTATTAAATCAATCGTTTCTTCATGTAATGTAACGTTTTGGCGTTTCCGCATCATTTCCAACCTACCTTTCTCATTCAATTTCACGTTCCAATTTCTGATGATCCAGATCGAGGGAAGGAGGGACAGGTACAACGTCCCCATAAGGATTTAATAAACAATAGTTAGTGGAAAAATTCCTTTTGCAAACATTAAAATGGCTGAAGTGTGTCTTAATAAAATTCATAAACTTCATTGATTGTAGACATGTTGCGAGGGACGACGAACCTGTCCCTCATTCCTCTTTTATCTTTATATAGAAAAAGAAGCAATCAGCTTACAGAGTCTACTGACTTACTCGTGTACATAAAAAACCCAGATGATCTAATCGATATGGTTAGATCATCTGGGTTTTCTTTGAGTATTGCTGCGAAATATCAATTTAAAGTGAATCTTTAGAACCGTTAATGATACAAGGATACTGCTATATCTGATCCCAATCTAGAACCACGCAAACATTGTTATTTCTAGATAGCATCACTAGAACCATCCCCGTGATTCCTTCTCTTTAATAATCAATACCTTCTACTGTCTTAAAAAACCTTCAAGTGGTATAATATGGGTTAATAACGCATATAATGTTACCCCCTATGTTCAAATTAGGAGGTGATAAAATTGTGCGAAGAGGAGGAAATGGATATGGCTACTACCGCCATAACAGGAAAATTTGTTCTTAATGAAGATGAAGTAAGTCAAATTCTTGAGACTCCACGTAAAAAAATTAGACAAACTAATGCTTTCAATGATTTGAATTTAACTAAAGATGAAAGAATTGCTCACGCAGCAAAGATCTTAAAATCAAACAAATGGAAATAATTAGTCTATCTAGTTTGATCGGGGTCTCTGGAGAGGAAGAAACACTGTATGATTACCTTTCCAGATTCTTTACTTGTAAAAACAAAGACGTGGAGTCTTTCTTACATAATAATTCGATCCCTAACGAAAAAAGATCTCTTACCCGTACGAGCCTCATTATTCATCCTACTAACAAAGACATCGTGGGTTACTTCACCCTATTAATTAAACCCTTCCACTTTTCTGAAGAAGTTTCTGGAAACACCCGACGTAAGCTAACCGGTGACAAAAATGCCGTTACCTTCAATACAATACTAATTGCTCAATTAGGAAGAAATGATCATTATAAAAAAGTCGTAAAGGGCAAAGAAATTTTAGAATACGCTCTTGAAAATTGCCAACGTATATTTGACTTATCAGCTTTACGATTCGTTTGTGTAGAATTTCAAGAAAACAGAGA
This sequence comes from Bacillus sp. NTK071, assembly GCF_017303315.1. GTDB lineage: Bacteria > Bacillota > Bacilli > Bacillales > Guptibacillaceae > Guptibacillus. Next base: position 21,673 of record NZ_JAFKOI010000006.1, on the reverse strand, counting down.
GTTAATGGAGTTTTATCATAGAAATGATTTTAAAGTCATCCAGCAAAATGAAAGCGGTTTATTATTGTCGTATATTCGTTTATAGAGATATCTGTATGTAAATATAAGGAGTTTATTATTTGTAAGAATAACCGAATTAGCGATGAAAAGGAAATAGATCACTTGGTAAATGATATTGAAGAAAACCAAAGACAATACGAGTCGATCTGTACCATATATCACTATTATGACTACACTTAAACCTTATATTCCAAAACCACAAAAACCCCCTCCTGCTTCCGCAAGAGGGGGTTTTCCATTGATGGAGCATAGCGGGCTCGAACCGCTGACCTCTACACTGCCAGTGTAGCGCTCTCCCAGCTGAGCTAATGCCCCGTATAAATGACAGCGATTTCCTGTCGACAAAATTTATTTTATCATAGCTTTTATTAAGAGGGCAACTTGTTTTTTGAAATATGTGAAAGTGGTCATCGACAAATTACCATAGTATGAGATGTATAGTGAAGACCTATTAATCATTGGACTCTTTTCAAAGCTTTTCTTCTCCTTGTTCCTGAGTTTCTTCATTGACTTCAAACTTCCTATGTTCCAACTCTAGTTTCTTTTCTTCTAGCTCTAATTTCTTCTTTTTAAAGTCAAAGTGGAATACAAAACACAAAAAAATATAAGTCATCCCAACAATTACTGAAATGAAGAAAAATAGATTCAACCTAATCTCCCCCTACTTTAGCTTTTTCATTAAGTATACTAATGAGTATAAGCATCATGTTTAATTTTTTTGCGGATTTGCTTAGTTAGTTGAATAAGCTGTTATAATCCGCCTTACCTATACCCGTTTCCTATTGTTATACTTACGTGTAAATACAAATCTTGATTAGGGAGATGACTTTCATGAAAGATGTCCTTATCCAGTATATGAAACGCTTTTCTGATCTTAGTGAATCCGAATTAAGAAAACTGACAGTAGATGTTCCTGTTGCTGCTTTTAAGAAAGGAACGATCCTTTTACATCAGGGAGAAATTCCTGACAAATGCTATTTTGTTCTAAAAGGGTGTGTCAGGCTTTACGCTGTAGATGAAAATGGAAATGAGAATACGTACAATTTCTTTACGGAGGAACAGAGTGCCACGATCTTTAATCAGCATACTCCTGACAAAGTATCTCCATATTCTCTTAGCTGTTTGGAAGACTGTACGCTTGTTGTAGGTGATCTATCTACTGAGCAGAAAGCTTACGACATGCATCCGTTGTTAGAGGACATGACTCGCAAAATGATGGAAGAAGATATGGGTGCTATAAGGGATGATTTCTCCTCTTTCATCTCTTCGACACCAGAAGAGCGCTATCAAAACTTGATGAAAAAAAGACCAGATTTAATTGATCGGGTACCCCAGTACCAACTAGCAAGCTACCTGGGAATTAAGCCAGAATCTCTAAGTCGTATTAAGAAACGGTCCGTAGCAAATCACCTCAGAATAGTTGATTAGTCCATCGTCACTTTTCTCCCTTTCACCAATAACCATATCCCAAAACCTAATTCACCGATTACCATTGGTGCCATCAGAATCAATTCTAGTAACCCTGTAAAATTTTCAATATGTGGCATGAAATTGTACATGAAATGAATAAGGGAATAGCTGAAGCCCGCAATAATGACTAGAATGCTCATCACTTTCGGTATCTTTTTTGTAGCTATTGCGACCAAGCCGACTGCGATCAGATGAAGCCCAAAAATGATTAATCCAAATGACCAGATTGCTTCAAAAGCTGTGATGGAATCCATCGCTTGCTGTGCCACTCGATCCGATGAATTCTGAACAAGATTATTGGTTATCACAAGATGTGAAACCGCAATGGCTAGAATAGCTGTGTAAAGGAAACGAAGCCCACCGGCTAATAATGCGTATCCTTGATGGAAGGGCTTCAAGAATAGATAAAAACCCCATGATACGATCAGATCCGTCATAAAAATGATAAGCCATCCAAGTACCTCAAGACGAAACAAGGCTTGAGATGCATGGATGTTTTTCAATGTCGCTACTGCATCTCCATCAATGACTAATGAACTGTGAACATATCCCTGAGCAAAAATTACAGTAACTGTCATGACAAGTAGTGCAACACCAGAAAAGACTGCCGCTTTCTGCTGCATGTTTTGTTTCGTTGTTCTCTTTGATTTCATATAAAAACCTCCCAGACGTTGATGTTATCTCGATTGTATGTTGTCTGAGGAAGGTTTTCATTGACTTAAATCAAGAATAATCCTTTTTTAGAAATTTGGGCTGATGGTTATTTCTATTTCACTATACTCTCTCAATAAAAACCCTCATGCGAATGCACGAGGGTTTCTTCATCTTTTCCATAATAAAAGAAACGCTCTTCTCAAGCGTTCTTCTACCCTATCTTCTCTCCCGATCAATTAATCCCATCGCCACAAATCGAACAATTAGCGATGCAATTATGCTATACACAATCAGTGCAAACACCGCAGAGAATTCAACAACGTATTGCCCGGCGAATTCCGTGGTTGGAAAGATATTTCTGAACGGATATAACAATGGAGCTGAGAAGTCGTAGATCCATTGGACGAACGGTGCCCCTGGGTTTGCGCTGAATAATTTCAATAATATACGAATTCCTAGAATCGCTTCGATGATGCCGAAGATGAGGCGAACGACCGATACGAGGAATGATGATATAGTTCTCATGTTGATCACCCTTTTTTAAACTGTCATATCCTTTCTTTACCCTATTGCGATTGATCACAATCGTGTCGTTTTTTTCCAGTTAATGATGGGCATAATGGGAGTGGAGAAAGGAGAGCGTTTGAAATTGAGAATGCGTGACTTCGTTTATTATATATCTCGGTATCCACCGGTATTACAACTCGGTGTTTTAATTGTACTTATTCTTGTTACAATGGGTTTTATTATGCATCTGATAGAGCCAGAGATGTTTCCAAGTGTTTTTGATGGTGTATGGTTTGCGATCGTGACAGCTTCCACGATCGGCTATGGAGATACCTCACCTGAATCAGTTATAGGAAAATCTGTTGCCATGATCTTTATCATGTTTGGTGCAGGATTTATGACATTTTATATGGCAAAGCTTGCCTCATCTTTTGTGATAACACAGGGTGCGCTCGGCCGTGGTGAGCGAAGCTATGAGCGGAGTAACCATGTTGTTGTTGTTGGCTGGAATTCGAGGAGCAGGCATACGATTAAAGCACTGCTTTCTAACCAGCCGGAACGAGCAATTGTCTTAATTGACCATTCTCTGACTGAAAACCCACTTCAAAAAGAAGGCATTCATTTTATTCGTGGGAATCCAGGTGAGGATAATACGTTACGTAGTGCAAATGTGAAAGATGCCCAAACCGTTCTCATCACAGCTGATCAATACAAAAGTGAGCTTGAAGTTGATATGCAAACAATCCTAACGCTTTTGACCGTAAAGGGAATTAACCCCTCGATCTATACGATTGTGGAGATTCTATCTCCAGAACAAATTGTGAATGCTGAACGTGCTGGCGCTGATGAAATTATTGAGAGTGCCCATCTACTCAGTACCGTGATGACAAATAGTGTGTTCTCACATGGAATTTCAACAACGTTACTTGAGATGCTAACTCATCTGAAACCTAATCAGCTTGGGTTTATGAGCGCCGAGCATTTCAATGAAGATTCATTTTGTGATGTAGCACAGCGACTAAACGAAAAAGACATCCTCTTGATTGGAGTAAAAAGAGGAGATGAACTCGTCATGAATCCACCTCCAACGTATCCTATTAAATCAGATGACCGTCTACTCGTTATTCACACATAAGGCATGAGCGCTGCATCAAGTTCTTTCAAATAGCGCTCACCATATTTCAACCACTTTTCATCAATTTCAGCATCCTTATCGGTCGGTTCCTGAAACTGATTAAATGAAGCAGTAATATTAGTGATGTTTCCTTTTGGGTCGACTCCTGCTTGGTACATATGAGAGAGCATGAACGGCTGACCGATTTCAACGATTGCGCCATCCGCATCAAGCTCTTTTTTAACAGCCTTAATCGGTACTCTTAGAAAAAGATAGCCGTCCTCGTCATCGATTTTATAATCAAAATAGCCATGATCATACTCCCAACCGCCACCATAGCTGTAGCCTAATTGACGAAGCTTGTCTTCCATAATGCTAAGTTCAATTGTTTTGCCTTCGAGCACGGAATTCATTGTAATCATTGGTGTTTCCTCCCTGTTTAGGTAGTCTACGCTTATCGTGTCCAAACAGGGAGATTTCATGTTTATAAAGTATCAGCAACTTGTTCGCTTGCGAAAGATCTCGAGTAGGTAGCTGAAGCTAGACTTCACAAAATGTAACCTTTCCTATTTTTTTAATAAGGATTTTTTCTTGAAAAAGGTTTGGTATAAAAATTCAACATGTAAAGTTGATTGGAGCGGAAGGTGCTCGACTCCTGCGGGACTAGCGGGACAGGTGAGACCCCACAGGCGCAATGTTTCTATGCGCCGAGGAGGCTCACCGCCCGCCCCGCGGAAAGCGAGCACCTGGAGCGGAAATCAACCTACTCTTACAAAAAGAAGAGAGTGCCCACGGCACTCTCTTCTGATTTCTATTCGTGAGAATTAAGGCGATCCTCAAGCTCTGCTTTTTCTTTCTCAAATCCTGGCTTGCCTAGAAGCGCGAACATGTTTGTCTTGTAAGCTTCAACTCCAGGCTGATCAAATGGATTCACGCCTAGAAGGTAACCTGATACGGCACATGCTTTTTCAAAGAAAAATGCAAGGTAACCGAAGTGGTAAGCCGTCATTTCTGGAATGTTCACGATTAAGTTCGGAACATCACCATCTGTATGAGCAAGCATAGTCCCTTCAAATGCTTTCTGGTTAACAAAGTCCATTGTTTCACCAGCTAGGTAGTTAAGCTTGTCCAAGTTCTTATCGTCTTCTTCGATCGTGATTTCATGACGTGCCTTCTCAACGTTCAATACTGTTTCGAAAAGGCTACGACGGCCATCCTGAACGTATTGACCCATTGAATGAAGATCTGTTGAGAAATCTACAGAAGCTGGGAATAAACCTTTGTTGTCTTTTCCTTCACTTTCACCGAAAAGTTGCTTCCACCATTCAGAGAAATAGTGTAGAGATGGCTCGTAGTTCACAAGTAGCTCGATGTTCTTGCCTTTGTTGTAAAGGGCATTACGAACAGCTGCGTACTGATAGGCCTGGTTTGATGCAAGGTCAGGTGTGTTCAAGTCATCTTGAGCATCCTGCGCACCTTTCATCATGTCTTCAATCGAGATTCCGCTAGCTGCGATTGGAAGAAGTCCTACTGCAGTTAGAACAGAATAGCGTCCACCAACATCATCAGGAATTACGAAGCTTTCGTAACCTTCTTCGTCAGCAAGTGTCTTAAGAGCACCTTTTGACTTGTCAGTTGTAGCATAAATGCGGCGTCTTGCTTCTTCTACACCGTACTTCTCTTCTAAGAACTTACGGAAAATACGGAACGCAATTGCAGGCTCTGTCGTTGTACCTGATTTCGAAATGACGTTAACCGAAACGTCTTTTCCTTCAAGTACGCTGAAGAGATCTTTCACGTACGTCGAGCTAATGTTATTCCCTACAAAGAAGACCTGAGGTGTTTTGCGCTCTTCTTTCGTAAGAACGTTATAGAAAGAATGGTTCAACATTTCAATCGCAGCACGAGCTCCAAGATAAGATCCACCAATTCCAACAACAAGAAGAACGTCAGAATCTGATTTAATCTTCTCAGCTGATTTCTGAATACGTGAGAATTCTTCTTTATCATAATCATGTGGAAGCGTAAGCCAGCCAAGAAAATCGCTGCCTGCACCTGTTGAATTATGTAGCGCTTCATGTGCAGCCTTCACTGCATCCTTCATGTATGTTACTTCATGTTCGCCAACAAACGACAATGCTTTTGAATAGTCAAAACTTACTTTTGAAGTCATAGTTAGCCTCCAATTATCATTTTTTGTTCACTCACATTTTACTTTAGCCCAAGAACTATTCGAAATCAAGAACACCGACCCATGTAAGCGTATACCTTATTAATTTCTTTATAAACATCTTAGAACTGCTTTGAACTTAAATCTTTTTATAACTTTAGGGCACAATTTTCTTCGCTCGATTTTTAGCTCATTCGATTGAAACGCTTCGTTTCAATCGCCTTTCAGCTCTGCTGAAAGGTCGCCATGTGTGACAGCCACGGTGAGCAAATTCATTTGCTCTAACCGTGGCTGTCACAAATGGCGTAAATGAGCTAAAAATCACTCCCAGCTAAAGCAAGAAAAGACCGCTCCAAACGGAACGGTCCTTAACTACATTCTTCTTATAGAGAAGCTTTCAAAATCGCAATAACATCGTCGCGCTCAAGGGACTTGAAATTACCAAAAGCCCCATTCGCCATTGCACGATCAGCCATAAGGTCAATCTTGCTATCATCAATATCGTAATCAGCAAGACGGTTTGGTGCACCAAGGCTGCTCCAGAACGCGCTTAGCTTATCGATACCTTCAAGAGCGATATCGCGATCTGTCTTCCCTTCTTCGCTTACACCAAGAACCTTAACAGCAAGACGCTTGAACTTACCTACGTTCACATCAAGGTTGTGTCTCATCCAGTTCGGGAACAGGATCGCAAGACCACCAGCATGTGGAATATCGTATACAGCTGATACGGCGTGCTCGATGTTATGAGAAGCCCAGTCACCGCGAACTCCCATCTGTAGAGATTGGTTAAGAGCTACTGTACCACTTAGCATGATGGTTGCACGGTGGTCGTAATTTTCCATGTCTTCAAGCAATTTCGGAGCTGTATCCATCACTGTTTCAAGAACAGAGAACTGCATGTTTTCTTGAAGCTCAGTTTCTGTTTCTGGGTGGAAGTACTGCTCAAGTACGTGAGACATCATGTCTACCATTCCGTATACTGTGTGGTTCTTAGGTACAGTGTACGTGTTTTCTGGATCAAGAATTGAGAATTTAGGGTGTACGAGTGGGTGTCCCCAGCCGTATTTTTCTTGTGTTTCCCAGTTAGTAATAACAGAACCAGGGTTCATTTCAGAACCAGTTGCAGCTAGCGTTAGAACCGTACCGAATGGAAGAGCTTCTTTTGGAGCTGCTTTCTTCGTTACGAAGTCCCATACGTCTCCATCATATTTAGCACCTGCAGAAATAGCTTTTGTGCAGTCAATTACACTACCGCCACCTACTGCTAGGATGAAATCAATATCGTTTTCTTTACAAATGTCGACACCTTTATGAACAGTTGTTAAGCGTGGGTTCGGTTCTACCCCACTTAGCTCAGAAACTTCTGCACCAATTTCGTCTAATGTTTTCATCACGCTATCATAAACACCGTTCTTCTTAATGCTTCCTCCGCCATAAACAACGAGGACTTTCTTACCGTATTGTGGAATTTCATTCTTAAGAGCTTCAAGTTGCCCTTTACCGAAAATCAATTTCGTTGGATTCTGGAATGTAAAATTATTCAATGTTATGTCCCCTTTCATTTCAAATCACGTTTATTATGCCTCATTCAATAATTTAAATAAAGTAAAGTGCTTATTAGAAATGTTTGTCAGCTGTGAATAATCTTTAACAAGACGAGTTATCTTATGTATGAACCGCTATGTTTCCTAATAAAAGGAGGGAGTCTCATGAGCACAATACAAAGGGTTGCTCTTGCATTAGTCATCATTGGTGCGATCAACTGGGGCCTCATTGGATTTTTCCAATTTGACCTTGTAGCTGCTATTTTCGGCGGGCAAAACGCTGCGCTTGCACGAATTGTATATGGTCTTGTTGGGTTAAGCGGACTTTATAGCCTAACTTTACTATTCAAGCCGACTGAAGAGCTTTCACACGAACCAGATCGAGCAACAACATAATTTAGAAAAGCGCAAGCGCCCGGTAGGTTCGACAAGCGCTGGAAGGCTTTCCGGTGAACACGTTCTTTGTGTTCATCGGAAAGACTGAAGCGACTCGAGAACCTGGGCGCTGAAGCTAGACATTGAAAAGCGCAAGCGCCTTGTTCACCCGCGACAAGCTTAAGACGAGGCTCAATGTGGCGCTCTTTGCCACAATGAGGCTTGGCTTAAGATATCGAGCGGGTAGGCGCTGGAGCTAGATCATGAAAAGCGCAAGCGCCCGGTAGGTTCGACAAGCGATGGAAGGCTTTCCGGTGAACACGTTCTTTGTGTTCATCGGAAAGACTGAAGCGACTCGAGAACCTGGGCGCTGGAGCTAGACTCAACTGATTTTTCTATTTTCTTATCTACACAAAAAAAGGCAGCCATATGGCTGCCTTCTTTCATCACTTACTTCTTAAGACGTTTGTTCAACTGTGCTTGACGGTCGTTAGACTCTTTCAACCAGTCTTTAAGCTTATCTTCAAGCGTGTTGAAGCCTTGTGGAGAAGAAGTTTGTTGTTGTTTCTTGTTTCCACCGCCGCTTGGAGCTGCTGGGCGAGGCTTTCTTTCCGGACGCTCAGGCTTAGGCTGAGTAGCACGGATTGAAAGAGAGATTTTACCTGAACCTTCTTCAACGTTAAGGATTTTAACTTTAACTTCGTCTCCAACAGTAAGTTGGTCTTCGATATTTTTTACGTAGCCGTGAGAAATTTCAGAGATGTGAACTAGACCTTGCTTTTGGTCGTCAATTGCAACGAACGCGCCAAAAGGCTTAATACCAGTTACCTTCCCTTCTACGATATCACCGACGTTATATTGTTCTGCCATGAAAACACTCCTAACAAATTTTTTCAACTTAACTAGTATAACATAGATATTGTGTCAAGACAAAGCATCCTACTAGCCCTTTTTTTAAAATAATACATCTCCACTAAGGGAATAGCAAGAATATTTATTTCTGTCCTTATAAGGATTTACTTTCAAAATAAAATTATCACAGGAAACTCTTGAAAACCCAATCACATCAACCCTTACACCAAGTGGTAAATAAATACAAGAATATTTGATATTGACTGAATACTTTCCGCTCGCTATAGTGATAAAATGCATTAGGACTTATTCCATATGAGGTGACAATATGAAATCAAATGATCAATGGTCTTCCAAGTTCGGATTTGTACTCGCATCAGCAGGATCCGCTATTGGACTTGGTGCACTGTGGAAATTCCCATATATGGCTGGCACAAACGGTGGAGGCGCTTTTTTCCTTGTTTTTCTTCTTTTCACATTTGCCGTTGGTGCTCCCATGTTGCTTGCTGAATTCGTAGTTGGTCGGCATTCACAACAAAACGCTGTCTCTTCTTACGAATCCATTTCGGGTAATCCCAAATGGAAGTGGTTAGGCTATCTTGGAGTAACAGCTTCCTTTATTATCCTCTCCTTCTATAGTGTCATCGGAGGATGGGTTATTACCTATTTGCTTAGAAGCTTTTCAGGGTCCTTAACAGGACTTCCAAACAGCAGATATGAGCAACTATTCGGCGAAATTATCGGTAGCCCTTCTACCTCACTAATTACACAGGCAGCTTTTCTAGCTATCACGATCGCGATCGTCCAATTCGGAGTCCAGAAAGGGATTGAAACAGCAAGTCGCTATATGATGCCAGCACTCTTTGTGCTCTTCTTAGTACTTGTTGCTCGTTCCCTTTCACTTGATGGCGCAATGGAAGGTGTCGCATTCTTCTTACAGCCAGATCTAACAAAGCTTACAGCTGAAGGCGTCCTTGATGCACTGGGACAATCATTCTTTGCACTCAGCGTCGGAATCTCATTGATGGTTACATACAGCTCTTACCTTGATAAGAACGCTGACTTGACAGGGTCTGTCATTTCTGTCGTTTCCCTAAACGTGTTTATTTCGTTTCTTGCTGGGCTTGCGATCTTCCCTGCCGTCTTCGCATTTGGATTTGAACCTTCAGGAGGAGCTGGATTAATCTTCACGGTACTGCCAGCTGTTTTTAACCAGATGGCATTTGGAGGTTTGTTCTTTACCATCTTCATGGCCCTCTTGCTGTTCGCAACCTTAACGTCTGCTTTTTCACTATTGGAAATCATTGTATCCACTGTCACTCGTGGCAAAGGAAATCGTAAGAAAGTCTCCTGGATTGCTGGATTTTTTGTCTTTTTGCTAGGTATTCCTTCTGCTTTATCTTTTGGAGTGCTAGCAGATGTATCAATCTTTGGAAGATCGATTTTTGATGCAATGGACTTTCTTGCAAGTAACCTGTTGATGCCGGTTGGTGCACTACTCATCTCAATTTTCGTATCACGAAAGATGAAACGAGAGATCCTTTCAAGTGAAGTGATGATGTCATCAAGTATTGGTCGAGTGATTTTCCCAATCTGGTATGGCTTAATTCGCTACATCGTTCCAGCTGCTATCCTGATTGTTTTAATCACGTCATTACTTGCTTATTAGTAAAAGAACTTTAATATAAAACACCACGCTTCGCTAATTGGAGCGGAAATTAACCCACTCTTATAGCAACAATATATACGAAAAAAGCATTTTTATAAAAAAGGTATATTCTTCTCAAACTTTGGGAATAACAGAAGTAGTAAGCTATCTATATTCCCCCTTTTGATAGACGAGGCAAATGCCTCGTCTTTTTTTTTGTTCATTGAACATGACTGGATGTAATCATCCAAACAACCTTCTAGTCGGATAATCTTCTTGAATTTAAGCCAAACTTTAGATAGACGATTAGAGAGGAGCGATTATTCGTGTTTGCCCACATGAAAGAAAAGAGAAAAATTGGAAATGTTACGCTTTCATATGAGTATTACAAGCATCCGAACATAAGCGCTCCAACACTTGTCTTTATTCACGGCTTTCTTTCGTCATCTTTTAGTTTCCGTAAGCTACTTCCGCTCCTACATAAAGAGTACAATCTCTTGTGTTTCGATTTACCTGGCTTTGGTGAAAGTGAGAAAAGTTGCGATATTCACTATTCCCTTCATGAGTATGCCGCACTTACTAATGCACTGCTTGAAGAAATGAGTATTGATAAAGCCGTTCTAGTTGGTCACTCAATGGGAGGTCAAATAGCACTGCGTACATGTATTCAACATCCTGAACGAATTGAAAAGCTTATATTATTATGTAGCTCAAGTTATATTAAATCGTCTTCCCCAGGTCTCAGACTATGCTCTTACCTTCCCTTCTTTCCTTATTGTTTGAGCATTTCAATGAGTGCGATTAACCTCCAGAAAAATTTCGAGCATTTGGTTTATGATGAAACACTTCTAACAAAGAAAGTGATTGATGGATATACAACAGCCTTTAATGAGAAGGGCTTCTACCTTGCTCTTTCCCGACTCATTCGTGAGCGAGAAGAAGACTTATCAACAAAGGCACTGAACAAAATTAATTTCCCCACTTTATTAATATGGGGAAGTGACGATCGGCTCGTTCCGCTCCGAGTGGGTGAGCGAATGAAAAAAGATCTGCCGGATGCAGATCTTCTTGTATTCTCTCATACCGGCCATCTGATTCCAGAAGAAAGACCTGAGGAGACGACGAAAGCAATTCGCGAATTCCTTTCGAAGGCATAACAAAACCGCCCTTACACAGGAGCGGTTTATTTGTTCGCTACCAGTTGCGTCTCTTCTTTCAAGAGAATGCTAAAGAATCCGGATATAACAAGAAAAGCAGCTGGAATGATATAGAAAATAGATAGAAAAATGATCCCGCCTGCTGCTGAAACAAGTAAACTGAACCCACCCACGATCGGTTTTGCTTTCATCAAATAACAGCCTACGATTGCAACAACAGGAAAGATAAAAGCAGTTAGAAACGATATATCTCTGACCTGTATTAGAGGTACCACATTAAACCGGGAGAGCACTGCTGCGACGATGCCTAGAACACATCCTGCAAGAGCCAGTTTAAACATGCGTTTTTGTTTCATTCCATTCCCTCTCTCATAAGAAACCTCACTCATTATACTCTATTCGATTTCATTTGCCTTTCATCCTTCTCATATTAGAGACTTTCCACTAATCTTCTACATTTTAACATGAAAAATCAGTCTCTAGACGGAGAAAAAATCAACCTTCAACTACATTTGTTCTTTCTATAATTCAACTATACTAATAGGAACATTTAAATTCTGAATCTTTTTAAGAAGCACTGTTTTGTTAATGATTGTTTCTATAAAGTTAGTGGTTGATTTCCGCTCCAGGATGCTCGCTTTCCGCGGGGCGGGCGGTGAGCCTCCTCGGCACGCTTAAGGCGCGCCTGTGGGGTCTCACCTGTCCCGCTAATCCCGCAGGAGTCGAGCATCCTTCCGCTACAATTTGCTAAGTGTGGATTTCTTCACAAAACCTCTTTCAAAACAACAATCTTTAGAAGTGCAGGATTAATGATTATTACTGTCAAATATGTTTTCTAGGAGACAGAATGAATTGAGGAGATCGTATGAAGCATTTTCACACAGGACAATTCCTGGCGGCTATGTCATTTGTAGCTCTCGGTATTTTTCTTCTTCTTATAAATATCGGCATTATTTCCATGGAAATGACGGAAGCCTTTGTCTTTTTTTATCCATTCCTGTTGTTTTTACTCGGAGGAAAGTATGTTGTAGACGCACTAATGCCTACAAAGAAAAAGAAGCGGATGTCCACAGGAGTCCTATTCTTAACACTCGGCTTGCTTCTGGTTATGGATCGTTTCCACATCATTACCTTTAGTTTGTGGAGCATATGGAAACTGTGGCCACTCCTTTTTGTATTTATCGGAATTAAGTTGCTTGGGAAATTTCGTAATAATCACGGATTCAGTCTTGTCCGTTCACACTCCTATAAGAAAGAAAACTGGAAAGTTGAATCCATTCACGACTGGAGCTTTGTTTGTGATTATGACTTCGACTTTTCCACTACTTTTATTCCTGAGGAAGAAATAGTTATCAACCTATCAGGCTTCGTAGGTGATATTTCCATTCTCATACCAGAAGAAATACCTTTCAAGGTTGAAGGTAGTGCTCATGTTATTTCAGCAAAGATCGATAAACACAACCAGGATGCAGTTGGACGCGGTCACTCTCTTGATTACCAGACGGTGGACTTTGAAGAATCCATGCAACGACTAGTGTTTCAATTTGACTTTTCCGTACTCGATGTAAGAGTAGATCGGATTTAAAGGAGGATTCAGACGTTTGAAAAGCTTAACATTAAGGTGGACGTTCTTTAAATCCACTCTTTATATATCGTTATTTGCGGGCCTTATCTTTTTCTTATTTGTCCAAATCTGGCTACTATTCTCTCCCATTTCTGAGCTTGTGCTTAGTCTAGTGTTCCCAATCGTTACTATGATTATTGTTCTTATTGTGGGAAGCTACTTCAGTTATAAAAATACAAGTTCAGTTAAAGATCGACTTGAAGATCTATCAATGCACATTAAAAGTCTATCAAAGGGAAAGTTCTCAGAGCGAGTTGAGATGGCGGAAAAAGACGAAATTGGAACGATTAGTGAAGAATTAAATGAACTTGCTGAAAAACTTCAAAAGCAAGTGACATCCTTACAAAATCTCGCCAACCAAAAGGCTGATTTAGCCGATCAAGCTAGAGGAGCAGCGATTATTGAAGAACGCCAAAGGCTCGCACGTGACCTCCATGATGCGGTAAGTCAGCAGCTTTTTGCGTTAAACATGATGTCCTCTGCTGCCCTTAAGGTAATGGATAGAGATATGGAAACAGCTAAAACGCAGATGATTGATGTTGCTGATCTAGCAAGTAAGGCTCAAGTCGAAATGCGAGCGCTTCTTCTCCACTTAAGACCCGTACACCTTTCAGATGATACATTAGGCGATGGAATTGAGAAGCTCATTCAGGAGTTACAAAAGAAGTCAGGTGTAGACTTCCACCTTTTATTAGATCAACTTCCTGAGTTGTCGAAAGGAATTGAAGATAATTTATTTCGTATTGTTCAGGAAAGCCTTGGGAATGCACTAAGGCATGCTGATGCCTCTGATATTCACATCACATGCAAACTGAAAAACAATCAATTGCTTCTGCAAATTAAAGATAATGGTACAGGCTTTACGATGGAGCACGATCGAAAAGGTGCATATGGCCTTGGCTCCATGCAAGAACGCTGTGATGAAATAGGAAGTCAGCTTAGCATAGTATCACGAATAGAGGAAGGAACGCTAGTGGAAGTTCGCGTTCCAATGGAGGATTCAAAACATGACCAATAACGTTAATTTAATGATCGTAGATGACCACGATATGGTAAGAAAGGGCTTGAAAGCCTATTTATTAACAGAGCCTGATTTTCGTATCGTTGGTGAAGCAAGTAATGGGAGGGAAGCTGTTTCAATCGCTAAGGAAATGAAACCTGACGTGATTTTAATGGACTTGATTATGCCAGAGATGACCGGAATTGAAGCAACACGAGAGATCATGGCACACTACCCCTCAATCAAAATCATCATCATTACGAGCTTTTATGATGATGAACAGGTTTTCCCAGCAATTGAAGCTGGCGCTTTCAGCTACCTTCTTAAAACAGCTTCAGCAGACGAAATCATCTCCACTATACGTAAAGCAGTTCTAGAAGAAAGCGTGATCGAACAAAAAGTGGCTCAGCGAATGATGAATCAATTTCGTACGAAACATAAATCCCAGCTACATGATGAGTTAACGAAAAGAGAAAAAGAAGTCCTTCTCCTAATTGGTCAGGGCAAGACGAATAACCAGATTGCGGAAGAATTATATATTGGTTTAAAGACGGTTAAAACCCATGTTAGCCATATTTTAAGTAAGCTTGAGGTACAAGATCGCACACAGGCTGCTGTGTATGCCATTCGCAATGGTTTAGCACGCTAATTCATTATTTGTTGGCCCTCCAATTTTCGCACCTCTTCCCACTAGGTCGCATTTACTATAGGAAGTAGTGATTCAAGGAGGAATAAGCGATGGCAGATAGTTATGAAAAGTGGTCAGAGCTTCCTTACGCTGGCGAAAGCACTCCCCCTCATAATCCAGAAGAACCTTATGCAGGATCGTGGCCGGATTATTACATCCGAAACAAGCCACTCGGACGCTTTGAGACGCTTAATGGAAGGCCGATACGCTTGGCAATCAAGCATCCTTCAACAATTGATTGGGATGCAGAACTAGAGGAAGTAAAAGAAACGTTAGATCACGTTACTCCCCATGAAGTGACGTTAGCAGAGTATTGGGGAACAGGAGTAGCTAGCAAACAATGGACCCCGATCATTGATAAGTTAATTGATAACTACGGTGTAACAGCCGCTCGAGCAGCTCGAATTATCGCGTGCGTATCAGCAGGAATGAACGATGCTTTCACAACTGCCTGGTACTTAAAATACAGATGGAATGTCGCAAGGCCAAACCAGCTTGATCAAGAACTCGCTACGATTGTCTGTACCCCCAGACATCCAACGTATCCTTCAGGACATGCAACCGTAGCAGGAGTTACAGCAGAAATCTTATCTTACTTCTTTCCAACAGAGAGAAAACGTCTATTTGAACTTGCCGAAGAATGCGCCGACTCTAGACTTTACGCAGGCGTTCATTTCCCGATTGATAACTCAGAAGGACTTCGACTTGGAAAACAAATTGGTTCGATCGTCGTATCCGAAATAAGCAGAGAAGAAAATAGCCGTGGCCAAATGATTGACACACCTTATCGTGAAGATCGCCATGTAAAATTAACTCCTCCCCCTTATAAGCAGGTAATTGACCATAAGTTTGAAAACAAATGTAGTTCAAAGATCGAGCACCCAATTTGCAAAAACAATGCGCTTCTTTCAAAGCCAAAGTTATTTTATAAGTAGCTTTTTTCGTATACTTTGTTGCTATAAGAGTGAGGGATTTCCGCTCCAGGATGCTCGCTTTCCGCGGGGCGGGCGCTGAGCATCCTTACACTCCAATCAGCCAAGTTTGATTCTTTATACAAAAATTCTTTTACAAGCAACAATTTTTGAGAAATTACCCTTTAAAAAAGACGCTAATATTAGAATGAAGAACTATCATAATAGAAGGGTTCGTTTCCAACACATAGTTTGGGAAATGAACCCTTTTTTAGGCATTCATTCCGTGCAAAAATCTCATTCTCCGTTATAATAGATGAAAGATTAGATTATGAAAGGACCTTACATATGAAGCATTTATTAACACTCTTTCTTCTCCTTTTCGTTATTTCGGGTTGCGGGACAAATGAAGCAGAACAATCAACTCTAACGATTGCTGCAGCTTCAAGCTTGAGTGATGCTATGGAGGAACTGAGTGCAAAATACGAAGAAGATCACCCTGATACAGATGTTAACCTTAATCTTGCTTCTTCTGGTGTTCTTGCCAACCAAATCAAGCAGGGTGCTCCAATCGATGTCTTCCTATCAGCGTCAGAGGATCATTTTACAGAGTTAATAAAAGATGATTTGATTGATCCAGAACTACATACGAATTTATTAAGCAATAAGCTTGTTCTTATAACAAATGAAGGAACATCGCTGACAGGATGGGATGACTTACTGTCAGACAGCATAGACCGAATTGCAATTGGCACACCTGAAACCGTCCCAGCTGGCGCTTATGCGAAAGAAGCATTGGAATCATTGCAAATGCTGGACAAGCTACATGATCAACTCATTTTCGGGAAAGATGTTCGACAGGTGCTTACTTATGTTGAAACAGGCAATGCTGATGCTGGTATCGTGTATAAGACGGATTACTTAACATCTAACAATGTAAGTCTTGTGGCAGAAGCTCCTCTTGGCACTTACTCACCAATTACTTACCCGGCAGGTGTTGTAGGGGATGCGCGTAAAGAAACCCAAACCTTCTTCGCTTTCCTACAAAGCCAAGAGGCTATGACTATATTTAAGAAATATGGATTTCAAGGAAAGAAGTGAGAACCGATGGTTAACTTTCTTGATCCCATCTGGATATCACTGAAAATCTCACTTGTAGCAAGTGTTATTGTGACAGTACTTGGGATCTCCGTCAGCAGATTGATGGCTGGGAGAACTTTTAGAGGAAAAAGCATTATTGATACAATTATTATGCTCCCGCTCGTGCTCCCTCCTTCCGTAGTTGGTTTCATTCTTCTTGTCCTTTTCGGAGCCTCGAGCCCAATCGGACAATGGATTGAAGCGATCTTCCACCACCCCCTTGTGTTTACATGGCAGGCTGGCGTTATAGCCGCTAGCGTCGTTGCCTTTCCACTTATGTACCAATCAGCAAAGGTCGGGTTCGAATCGGTAGATCGGGATATTGAAGATGCAGCCCGTGTCGATGGTGCAGGAAGGTGGATGGTGCTTCAAAAGGTTTCGATTCCGCTAGCTTCTAACGCGTTACTATCTGGTGTCATCTTAAGTTTCGCCAGGGCACTTGGAGAATTCGGGGCGACGTTAATGTTCGCTGGAAACCTTCCTGGCAAAACACAAACCATGCCCACAGCCATTTATGTTGCAATTGACTCTGGTCAAATGACGCTCGCCTGGTCATGGGTAGTGGTCACAACCCTAATATCTACAATTATGCTTCTCCTTTCTTACCGCATTGCCGTTAGAACATGAAAAAACTCGCATATTATGCGAGTTTTCTATTCTTCCGTTTCTTCATCATCTGATTGGTTGGAAGGCGGATAATATTCTTTCTTTAAATATATTTTATCGATTATTTGATTCTCTCCGCTATCTTCTCCATAGATCGTGACATCAGAAAAGCCATCAATTAAATAAATAGTAACTGGTTTTTCGAATGGATTAGAACCTTTCCTTAATTCTTCAACCTCAAAACCAAGACTTGCAAGAAGAAGTCTATTGTCGTCTGGATAGTGTAGCGCTTCCGGGAAATAGGTCATCGAAATGGCAATATTATTCTTAAAAGTTACTTCACCATTCTCGAAAGTCATTTTCATAGGGTCCTTTTCATCAGGATCAATCTTCTGCGGAAAGTTGGATAGGAACTCTTCTCTTGATAATCCTAGTAACTCTTTTGCATTAACAATTAGCTCAATTGAGACTGGATCAAAATCAATTTCTTCCTCAATACGCGCTTGCTCCTCCTTCATCTCAACAGGTGCTTCATCTTCATTTTTTTGATTGTCAGATATAGCTTCATTCCCATTACCATTCACTTTATCCGGTTCAGGACTCATAAAAGAAGGCATGCCCCAAACAGCTATGTACAAAGCAAGCCACAAAAACGCAAAGATTGCAGCTCTTTTTCTTGTCGAACCAATAAAAGGTTTAATAACATTTGCAGCCATGATAAGAAAAGCAAGTAAAACAATAAATTCAAAAAAGTCCATTACGATTCACCTCACTTCTTACTATAGATCCAATCATTCAGAAAGCACAACAGTTTATTTAAACTGAAACTAATTTACCTATTTTCTCTTTTTACTAGTTATTTATAATTCCAAAAAAGGATAATAGAGTTATATATCTAACTAGAAAGGTAGACTGACCTTAAGGAGGTAACAATGTCTACTGACCGATTTACAGGTTTACCCATTCACAACTACCAATCTATTCGTGGGGACATCCAAACAGGCGATCTCCTTCTTTGTAGCGGCTCTTATCCTGTCAGTAAAATCATCCAAAAAGTTTCTAAGTCTCGGTTTAGCCATGTATCTCTTATTTTCCAATGGGTAGATCGATTGATGATTCTAGAAAGTGTTGAAAGCTATGGTGTTCGAATTGTTCCGCTCTCTCATTACTTCAGTGACTATCGAAATTCTGGTAAACCATACAAAGGTAATCTTTATCTTGCAAGACATTCAGCTGTAAAGGACCTTGTTCCTAACAAATTGAACGCTATGCTTAGGCGTGGAGCAGACTTAACAGGTCAACCATATGATATTGAAGAAATAGTGAAAATCCTCGCAAGCGTCGTGATCGATGATCTTACATCAATTCGAAATGATAAATATATTTGTTCAGAATTTGTTCAAGAATGTTACAAGAAAGCGGGGCTATCTTTTCAAGACGATGGCCGGGGGTTCATATATCCTGAGCACATCTCGAAAGACCCATCTGTTAAACCACTATATGAACTCATTCCTTAAAAGCCTATTTATACCAAAAACCTCCAAATTGTTGAGTTTGTCCATGCCAATTCTCGTTTTTTTAATATACTACTAGTATCCGACATAGATGGAGGGAGTATATTGAAATTAATTGTCATTGACCCTGGACACGGCGGATCTGACCCAGGCGCGACATTTAAGACTTATAAGGAAAAAAATTTCAACTTTCTTATTTCACGTATGGTTAGAGATCGTCTTCTGTCGAAATATGATGTCAAAGTTGTTCTTACTCGAGATTCAGACAAAACGATGGAATTGAAGGAAAGAACTGACTTTGCGAATGCATTAAAACCGGATTTCTTCCTTAGTATTCACCACAACGCCTCAGGTGGAAGTGGATTTGAGAGCTATATCTACAATGGAACAATTCCAAGTGAAACAATTCAACTTCAAGCAAGGATTCACGACAGAATTGCAAACTCTGTTCTCAAAAAGTATCAAATTTTGAATCGCGGTAGAAAACGTGCAAACTTCCATGTTCTACGCGAAACGAATATGAGTGCTATGCTGATCGAAGTATTGTTTGTGGATAATGCTTCTGATCTTAAACTTCTCACAAGTCCTGCATTTATTATGGACATGTCAAATGGCATAGCAGATGCTACAGCAGCTGCTATGAATTTACCACTTAAACCCGCTCCACCAGAAGGTTCGTTGTATAAAGTCATTGCAGGATCATTCAGTAAAAGGGAATTGGCGGACGACCAATTAAATCTTCTAATCCAGAAAGGGTTCAACGCTTTTGTTGTAACGGCAGTCGTAAATGATCAAACCTTTTATCGAGTCCAGGCAGGCGCATTTAAGGAAATGGAAAATGCAGATGCACTTGTTGAAAGGTTAAACAAAGCAGGATTTGAAGCATTTGTGCTAATAGACAAAATCACACCACCTGAAGAACCCCCTAAGCCTGAGCCTGAGCCGGAACCAGACAAAGGGCACCCTATTCAAGGACCTACAATTTTAACAGCGGCTCAAATGAATGCTTATATTCGTTCAATTAACTCGAAAGCACCAAACCTTGGGGCACTCTATCTTTCTCACAGTAAACGTTACGGTATACGCGGAGATATAGCTTTGGCTCAAGCCATTCATGAAACGAACTTTTTCCGATTCACAGGTGACGTTAAACCAGAACAAAACAACTTTGCTGGTTTAGGGGCGACTGGAGGAGGCGCTGCTGGTGCATCTTTTCCTGATGCTTCAACAGGTGTTATCGCTCATCTTCAGCATCTCTACGCCTACACTTCAACTAAACCATTACCTGTAGGTGACAAACTAGTAGATCCGCGCTTTTCACTCGTTCAAAGAGGATCTGCTACAACGTGGCAAGCATTAAACGGAAAGTGGGCTGTTCCAGGAACAACATACGGTCAACTCATTTTAAAGCACTATGAAAGAATGGTAGAGTTCGCTATTGATGGATTAGAGAAACAACAAGAAAAACTTAAATCTACTTTGGATAATCTCGAAATTTAATCTGTCATACCAAAAACGTTCAGCTCTTTAGGCTGAACGTTTTCTTATGATATTCTGCTCATTAATCCCACGCAAATCGCTGTTCTTTCCAAGGATCCCCATACATATGGTACCCATTCCGTTCCCAAAATCCTTGTTGATCTTCAGATCTAAATTTAATTGCTCTTACCCATTTAGCGCTTTTCCAGAAATACAAATGTGGAATCACCATTCGTAATGGGTAACCGTGCTCAGGTGTTAACGATTCCCCATTATGCTTGTACGCCAAAAGACTCGTTTCGGCTAGAAAATCATCAAGCGGAACATTAGTCGTCCATCCCTCTTCCGCTTCTAGCATCACAAACTTCGCTTCTTTTCGAATTCCAACATGTTCGGCTATCGCACGGGTTGAAATGCCTTGCCATTCATTATCGAACTTTGACCACCCTGTTACACAGTGAATATCGTTTTGTTGAGAGGTTTCAGGTAAGGCTAACAATTGATCAAATGTTAGAACGGTTGGACGATCAACCAATCCACCTATTCTTAAATCCCAATTCGATAAATCCTTGTTGTAATAAGGCACATCTCCTACATGCAGGACAGGCCAGCCTGATGTAAGTTGCTGGTTTGGCGGAAGACGGTCATGGTTATGATCCTTTACTTTACCAAAATACATACAGCACCTCTTTTCATTTCTTTACTATAGTTTACCAGACAGTTTTTTTTATAAACATATGCTTATTTATAGGGGCAACGTATAAATAAGCAATATTACGGAGTTGATTGGAGCGGAAGGAGCTCGACTCCCTCGGAAAAAGTTATTATGACAGGGGTTTAAACCACTTTATTCTTTTTTGAAAAAAGTTTCTCACCGTATAGTCCAGTTTAATATTCCTTTATTTTTAAATTGTTCAAAATAAAGGGAATGATGCTTACGCGTTGCGTCAAGAGACTGGAAGGGCCTCCCTATTTTACAATGATGGGCACCTATGATCTCTGCTTGCTAGGTGGACTCACCCTCCCATTTCTCCTGGCATCTTGTGCCTACATTCCTGCGTTGAGTCTCATCCTAACGCAGAGGCCGGCGTATGCTCCTGCATGGACTGATCTTACGATCGTCTAAAGTCGTGTATTGGCCGGCTTCTCAGTGTCTG
>NZ_JAFKOI010000069.1 GCF_017303315.1 Bacillus sp. NTK071 | reverse complement strand
AACTCGCATCCAGCTCTTCTGCGACCAAAGTCGTCAGGCCGGTATAAGTACCCTGACCCATTTCAACGTGTTTGATCATCACGGTAACTTTGTTGTCTGTCCCGATACGCACAAACGCATTGGGTTCAAACGGCGCCTTCGCGGCCTCATCCGCGCGAGCATTGAGTGACAAAGGTAAAGAGAACCCCAATGTTAACCCCGCACCGACACCACCCATCAATTTTAGAAATTTACGGCGGCCGGGTACAACCTCATCCACCGCTGATGAA
>NZ_JAFKOI010000068.1 GCF_017303315.1 Bacillus sp. NTK071 | reverse complement strand
TCGAGTCCCCGGCCAAGGCCAAAACGATCAACAAGTATCTGGGCTCGGATTACACCGTCCTGGCTTCGTTCGGCCATGTCCGCGACCTGCCGCCCAAGGATGGCTCGGTCGATCCCGAACACGATTTCGACATGAAATGGGAGGTGGCCTCGGACAGCAAGAAACATGTCCGCGCCATCGCCGAGGCGCTGAAGACCGACAACGACCTGATCCTCGCCACCGACCCTGACCGCGAGGGCGAGGCGATCAGCTGGCACCTGACCGAGGCGC
>NZ_JAFKOI010000067.1 GCF_017303315.1 Bacillus sp. NTK071 | reverse complement strand
ATACCCATCAAATTCACGAAATGGCGGCCAGCATGGGCGTTTGCTCCTGATCGCTTAGAAAAATGGTTGGAGCGTATGGAACAAAAAGGATATCGTTTATTAAAAGTCAGCAGACGGGGACTTCGGTTTTCCTTCAGTAAAGGAGAACCGAGAATGGTATGTTATGCGGCTGATTTTCAAAAATCTGTTGAATCGGACTATTTTTATATGCATAGCGATCGAGGGTGGTATCAATTGTTCCATTCTTCTTCTGCTTTCATGTCTTGGACC
>NZ_JAFKOI010000066.1 GCF_017303315.1 Bacillus sp. NTK071 | reverse complement strand
GGTCCAAGACATGAAAGCAGAAGAAGAATGGAACAATTGATACCACCCTCGATCGCTATGCATATAAAAATAGTCCGATTCAACAGATTTTTGAAAATCGGCCGCATAACATACCTTTCTCGGTTCTCCTTTACTGAAGGAAAACCGAAGTCCCCGTCTGCTGACTTTTACTAAACGATATCCTTTTTGTTCCATACGCTCCAACCATTTTTCTAAGCGATCAGGAGCAAACGCCCATGCTGGCCGCCATTTCGTGAATTTGATGGGTAT
>NZ_JAFKOI010000065.1 GCF_017303315.1 Bacillus sp. NTK071 | reverse complement strand
CGATTTAAGACTTCACGTCCGCGTGGGCCGAGTGTTTTCTTGGCCAGATCATCTTTAAAGTGGACGATCACCCGCGCCATGACATCCGGCTCATCACTATGGACATCTTGCTCCAGAATGTGGCTCATCACTTCCGACTTGTGGGCCATGTCCCATAGCTCGTGGTAATACTGCTCGGTGTTCGACTCTTCGTCGTCATCGGCACCGATCAGCTCGGCAAAAATAGCGTGTACCGCAGCCATGTGAGTTTGAGTTTCCGACAGCAATGCACG
>NZ_JAFKOI010000064.1 GCF_017303315.1 Bacillus sp. NTK071 | reverse complement strand
CTTGGGTAATGTTCATTTCAAGTGCTTGAATTTCGTACCTGAGATACTTTGCTTTATTTTCCATTGTGATCATTGCTGTGTTTAGCTGGTTCGTAGATACATCTTGATAAGCTAGTTTCATATCTTCTCGTATATTTTTGAATGAGTTCGCTAACTCACCTTCCCAAGTAGCAGGGGAGAGTTCAGGAGTATCGATAAGCTGTTTATTCTGGAAGAATTCATTTT
Source organism: Bacillus sp. NTK071 (assembly GCF_017303315.1). Taxonomy (GTDB): domain Bacteria; phylum Bacillota; class Bacilli; order Bacillales; family Guptibacillaceae; genus Guptibacillus. Next base: position 47 of record NZ_JAFKOI010000064.1, on the reverse strand, counting down.
GTATACCTTCAAGTTTAGTTAAGCTAGATTGTAGGCGGATAAGCTGA
>NZ_JAFKOI010000063.1 GCF_017303315.1 Bacillus sp. NTK071 | reverse complement strand
AGTCCAAAGCGTCAATCCTACAGTAATGGTTATTGACCAATATGGGCTGGGAACGAACGTCGCAGATCCACCACCTAAAAGTACTGTGAGAGTGAGCATCCCCACCATGCCAGCAGAGATGAGCATATAAATGAAAACCGCCATGAAACTATAGTAATGTATTTTGTTCCTTGAGGCCATGTTATCCCTTAGGGGTTCATTGTTCGAAGCGCCTCCATGACGAATGATTCTCCAACGACCTTCTTTCGCTATAGATTCCCATCCTGACTCTACTAAA
>NZ_JAFKOI010000062.1 GCF_017303315.1 Bacillus sp. NTK071 | reverse complement strand
GGCGGGCGCGCTTCTGGGCTATGCCGAGGATATGAAACACGCCACCAACGCCACCCGCGACGAGCGGTTGCGGCGCGCTCATCGCGGCGTCATGTTGGGCCTCAATCGCGGCGAGCAAAGCAGTGGCCCGGCACAAGACCCGGCGGCGAGCGGGCCCAGAACCTTGATTTGACGCCCGATTTCAGCCCGATTGGGGCGCCACTCTCGCCCCAAAGATCAGCCAGTTTCCGTTCGAATTCCGTTGCATCAAAGGTACGCCATGTCCGCCGATATCTCCGA
>NZ_JAFKOI010000061.1 GCF_017303315.1 Bacillus sp. NTK071 | reverse complement strand
TAGAAGACTAGGGCGATATGGTTGTAAAAAAAATAATTGGAGGAGTAAATGAGGGGTATAGAAAATAGGCTTGTGTATTTATTTACAGGAGAGTTATTTGCAGTGATTACATTCACTTTTGTTTACTTTTCCCTTTTTTCCCAGAACCACAGCTATTCTTTAATATATGTATTGTGTATTTTAAATTTCATCTTAATACAAGGTAGTTTTTACTGGTTTATTAAGTGGAATAGATTGAAAAATAAAAGAACTATTCTACCTAATCTGTACAAGTTTCTCA
>NZ_JAFKOI010000060.1 GCF_017303315.1 Bacillus sp. NTK071 | reverse complement strand
TAAACGATATCCTTTTTGTTCCATACGCTCCAACCATTTTTCTAAGCGATCAGGAGCAAACGCCCATGCTGGCCGCCATTTCGTGAATTTGATGGGTATTGAGTTCCCTTCAGTATAAGATGAGGGGGCTACCTTCAGTTTTTTTAATCCTTTATGTAATGTCAATGTCGTATAAGGAACTAGAGTCCAAAGCGTCAATCCTACAGTAATGGTTATTGACCAATATGGGCTGGGAACGAACGTCGCAGATCCACCACCTAAAAGTACTGTGAGAGTGAGCAT
>NZ_JAFKOI010000005.1 GCF_017303315.1 Bacillus sp. NTK071 | reverse complement strand
CTACAGGACCAACTGGAACAACGGGACCAACCGGACCAACTGGAGCAACCGGAGCGACTGGAGATACAGGAACAACTGGGGCAACGGGAACAACCGGAGCAACTGGAGTAACCGGAGCAACCGGGACAGCCGGAACAACTGGACCCACAGGAGCAACCGGAACGCCAGGTGTAACCGGGGCAACTGGATCAACGGGAGCGACCGGAGCAACAGGACCAACTGGGGCAACCGGAGCGACTGGAACAACAGGTTCAAGTGGAGCTACGGGCCCAACAGTTGTTAATGTTGAAAGAGTGGCATTTGTAGATGATGTTTTTGGCAATGATTCAACTGGGGTTGTTCAAGATGAAACTAAACCTTTTAAAACGATTGCGAGCGCTTTTACGGCCATTAATGGAGTATCTGGTACAAGAAATAGTAATAACAGGTGGAAGGTTCAAATTCGACCTGGTTTGTACGCGTCTGAACCATCCAATTCAATTACAACTCTAGATTTTATTGATCTATATGGTTCAGGATCTTCGACAGTTTTACCTGTTTCAATCAATGTAAGAGGTGGTCCGTTAACCATTTCTGATGTCTCTATCGTACCGCCTAAAACTGTTAGTACACCAATACAAATTTCATCGTCAGTTACTTTTAGGGAAGCAGATATTACTTATTTAGGACCAGGAGATGGAAATAGCGCTACTTTGATTACATTGAGTGCTGGAGGAGCTGCCAATTTTATAAATACTGCTCTTACTATTACAAATAATCCTGGCTCTGCAGTGCTAATAGGTCTTGATACGACAGCCGGATCTTACAATCTCTTTATGGATGGTATTCGTGCCAATGTTACGGGTAGTAACCTTGCACAAATAGTAAATCGTCCTATAAGTGTAGCGAACGGTAATTATGCTCTAACCTTTCTAAATAGTAACTTCGGAGTTCTTTTTACCACAACAGCTGCAAACGAAGTTTTATATTCAATTCAGGGGACGGTAAACAGCATGGTGTCCGTTACTGAAAGTTGTAATTATTTAATTTCTTATAGTAATGCAAATACGCTTACTGGAACGATAACTGTTGTTAATGCTGATTTACCAATAGGTTCTAGATTCGACTTAAGACATTCAGGATTTCGTTTATCGGGGCCAGGAACTTTAAATAACTTTATTTCAGCGAATGCTACAACTTCGAATACTGTATCTCTCATTAGTAACCACTGGGCAAATGTTTTTCCTAAACCACCTGAGGGTGTTTCTTCGCAGTCGATCAACCGCATTAACTATAGTGGCCTTGGTACATTAGACATTTCGGGTGGAATTCAGCTTAATATTAGATCAGTATCGGAAAACACGTTAGTTGGCGATAATGATTTTGCAATTATTGCAACTGGAAATACGTCTGTAACTCTTCCTCAACCTAGTAATCGTTACTTTGGTAAAGCTGTTGTGGTGAGAAACAATGGATCAGGAACTGTAACTGTCAATGCTTTTGGCGTAGGAGGAATCGCCACACTCTCTGCAGGCACGGTTATTATTGTTCAATGTGATGCTACAAGCTGGTATATCATTTCTTCATCTTAGAGTTAAAAATATGGCTGCATCCCTTGCTTTTATCATAATCTTGATTACATGCATTTTATCTTATATTAATGTTAAGATAACTGTAATCTTTATGGAAAAGAGTGATACGATGCAAGTTGAAATTTGGTCTGATTTCGTATGTCCATTTTGTTATATAGGAAAAAGACGTCTTGAGAATGCACTTAGTAGCTTTCCACAAAAAGATCAGGTAGAGGTTATCTTCAAAAGTTTTGAACTTGATCCGAATGCTAAAAATCGAATGGAGAAAGCATGGCGGAGCTACTCTCAGCGAAGTATAATGTGAGCTTAGAGCAGGCTCACGGTATGTGCGAGAATATGAGACAGCAGGCAGCTGGAGAGGATCTAACGTATGACTTCGATAAGATGATCCCTACTAATTCGTTCGATGCTCATCGTCTTGTGCATTATGCGAAAGAGATTGGTAAAAGCAACGAAATGTCAGAGCGTATATTCTATGCTTTCTTTACTGAATCTAGAAATATTGGTGACCATGAAACCCTAGCGTCGCTTGGTGATGAACTTGGGTTAGATGGTACTGATATTAAGCGTATGTTGGGTACCGACGAGTTTAGTAAAGAAGTACGTAATGATGAAGCAATGGGAAGCCAGCTAGGCATTCAGGGAGTCCCGTTCTTTGTATTTGATGGTAAATATGCCGTATCAGGTGCTCAGCCTGTAGAGATGTTTGAACAGGCGCTTGCTAAGGCTTGGGGAGAAGGGAATAAACTTGAGGTTGTTGGTGGCGATGCAGATTCATGCACAGCTGATTCTTGTGATTTTCCAAAATAAGCATGTAAAAAGCTCTCTTATTGAAAAGAGAGCTTTTTCTTATGCTTCGGTATTTTCTTGTTTAATCGTTTTGTATGCCGAATCTAGATTACGAATGCGACGAACGATTTCTGAGTTTTTATTCAAGTTGTCGTAAATCATAGAGGAAACAACTGAGCGGTAATAGCTGTTCATCGCTTCTAATTTTGAAAAAACGTCGCTATTCTTTTGTATGTACTGACGAAAGTTCTCTTCAAAAAAAGGTGTTGAAAATGGTTCCATATAGTTGCTCCTTTCTACTTGTCTCTCTGCTTGATTATAGGGGGTGTTTTGTTTAATCGTCAAACCGGAATGGTGCTAATCGAATCGATTTGTAAGTGAGATGTAAAGAAATTATAAATATCTATTGTTTATTGTTATTGTTCTGTGGTATTCTAACTACATCAGCGAGGAATGTAGAAATTCCTCGAATTTTCACCATTTACCCAACGCAGTGTTTCGTTATATTAACGAAGCGTTGCGTTTTTTTATTTTCAACGATCGATAACACCATATTGGAAACGACCACCGTGAATCTGGTTAAACATTTCTGCTGAAGCTTTTACGAGTTTCTCTGCTTCAATGGTAGGTAATGATGGTTGTATATAGAAAAGCTGGATTGCGTTTTGTGTCTCCTCTGTTACAACTGTTCGTTTTGAGTCAACGATCGGACTACCAAAAGGACCAACACCATCGCTCGAGATAAGCTTATTGTTAAATGTTACAATACGTCCGTTCAAACCTTCATATGAGTGAGACTCATCCCCAATATGAATCGTTATAGCTCCTTCTACCTGATCCAGATCATATATACCAATTGGTATTTTGTATTGAAGTGAAAGAAGATTATTGATATCAGCAGCAGAATGAATGAGTGGCAATGGTGTGCCTTTTTTTAATCGACGCAAAAGTGCTTCTGAAGAAGGACGATACCGAGAAGGGTCTGTTCCAATCCGTTTGAATGTGGAGCGCCATTCTGCAACAGCGTTGAATGTATTTAAGTCTGTTTCTTCGAGATCCATCATCATGGTTTCTTGATAGAATTGATAGCGCCCGCGTACCATTTGCGGTGAATTTTCAACCACGATATCATGATAAGTAGCGTACCCAATTTTAAAATCCGGAAGTGTATCAGCGATAATTGGAGAGAATGATAACTGTGTCATGACGTTTTCCTCCGATCTATACATTTTTCGTTCATTTTATCACATACAAGGAAACGAAGCTTACAAGGAGGTTTTCCTCAAATGAAAGAACTTAAAAGCAAATTAGATAAAATAGATGGAAAAGGATATAAGGCATATAAAGACATTAGGGGCAGCTATTCATTCGCTGATTATACCCTTTCAATTGATTATGTGCAGGGAGATCCATTTGCAAGTCCTTCTAGAATTAGAATAATCATACCTCGTCATAAGACTATTATAGATCCAGAATGTGACCTAACGACAGTTAGAAGAATTCGATCAGAAGACGAGATCGCAAGAAAGGTAGCTTTTGCGATACAGAAACAAAAGAGGAGGGCGAAAGGTACTGGAAAAAGCGGTCTTATCTCTATTGATGAACCCGGCCAAAAAGTAATCGAACGCTCAGCTGTGACTATTACCGAAGATAAAGTTACGATTTGCTTATCTATTGGTCTACCAGCACAGGGAAGGCGTGTCCTTGGGAAACAGGCTCAACAGATGTTGTTTCATCAGTTGCAAGAGACGGTGAGTAACTCTGTATTTTCATTAAATAAAGAGGAAGTAACGAAGGCGCTCTACTTGGCTGATCAGCAACATGCCATTAGGGAGCATTTAGTAGACAATGGCTATGTATCCTTCATCGCAAATGGTGCTGTATTACCTCGTGAGAGTGGAATTAGCGATCGCCCTATGACAAATCGCGCTGTTGCGTTTCAATCACCAAATCAAATGGAAGTAGAACTCACTCTCCCACATCGAGAAAAGCCAATTAAGGGGCTGGCGATTAAGGAAGGGATAACATTAATCGTTGGTGGTGGTTACCATGGTAAGAGTACCCTCTTGCGTGCAATGGAACACGGCGTATATGATCATATTGCAGGAGACGGAAGAGAATATGTGATCTCGAATGAACATGCTATGAAGATTCGTTCTGAAGATGGTCGTAAAGTAACGGGTGTTGATATCTCCCCGTTCATACAAAATCTTCCATACGGTAAAGATACAAGCTCATTTACTTCAGAAAATGCTAGTGGTAGTACATCACAGGCTGCTAATATTGTTGAAGCCATTGAATCGGGTTCTAAAACCCTTTTTATTGATGAAGATACAAGTGCAACGAATTTCATGATTCGCGATTTTCGTATGCAGCAATTAGTTGCTAAAGAAAAGGAACCGATTACGCCCTTTATTGATCGAGTAAAACAGCTTTTAACAGATTACGGAATTTCAACTGTTCTTGTTATGGGAGGATCAGGTGATTATTTCGATGTAGCTGACAATGTAATCCTAATGGAAAATTACTTACCTTATGATGTAACAGACGAAGCCAAAAAAATTTCACATGAGAACTCTTACACTCGTAATCAAGAGGGTGGCGAGCGGTTTGGTGAAATGAGAAGAAGGATTCCAGCAGGGGCAAGTTTGAACAGTCAGAAGGGTAAGAAATCCAAGGTTTCCGCGAAAGGATTGCACCACATCTTATACGGGAATACCGATCTATTATTGCATCAGGTAGAACAACTCGTAGATCCAAGTCAAACGCGCTTAGCAGCTGATGTGCTTCATTACCTTGAGAGAAACAACTTACTTGGAGAGCATACAATTCCTGAATTACTTGATCTCATAGAAGATAGGATGAATAAAGAAGGCATTGGAGCTTTTTCCTTATTTCAAAATCAACACCCTGGAGACGTTGCTCGTATTAGAAGATCTGATATGGCAGCAGTTCTGAATAGACTTCGTACGTTAAGGATCATGTAAAGTATGTAAATGAGGAAAGAAAGGAGGGAGAAAAATGAAAAACGCACAGTTAAAGTCAGATATTGTAGCATACAGTAAAACCATAGGGATTGATAAAATAGGTTTTGCAGCAGCTGATCCCTTTAAGTCACTTAAAGAGCGATTAAAACGTCAGCAGGATCTCGGGTATCAGTCAGGGTTTGAAGAATCAGATATTGAAAAACGCACTGAACCAGAACTATTGCTTAATGGTGCTACAACAATTATATCAATCGCAATTGCTTACCCATCTAGAATGAAGGAAAGTCCAAGAAGTAAGCGAGGGGAGCGAAGAGGTTTGTTCTGTCGCGCTTCCTGGGGTGTCGATTATCACCATGTGCTTAGAGAGAAACTCTCCCTTCTAGATGAATATATTAAATCAAAGGTCCCTGAAGCGAGCACAAGTTCAATGGTAGACACAGGAGAACTTTCTGATAGAGCTGTTGCAGAAAGAGCAGGCATTGGATTTAGTGCTAAGAATACAATGACAATAACCGAGGAATTTGGTTCATGGGTTTACCTTGGTGAAATGATTACGGATCTTTATTTGGAGCCGGATGAACCGGTAGAGGAGGGGTGTGGAGACTGTAATATTTGCGTTGATGCATGTCCAACAGGAGCGCTAATTGAAGGAGGACAGCTCGATGCTAACAAGTGTATTGCATTTCTCACTCAAACAAAAGGATTCCTTCCAGATGAATATCGCGCAAAACTTGGCAACCGACTATATGGTTGTGACACATGTCAGCTTGTCTGTCCTAAAAATAAAGGCAAAGATTTTCATCATCATCCAGAACTCGAACCAGATCCTGAAGTGGTTAAACCGAAGTTAATACCGCTACTCACGATGAGTAACCGTGAATTCAAAGAGAAATTTGGAAACGCAGCTGGGTCGTGGAGAGGAAAGAAACCGATTCAACGAAATGCTATTCTAGCTCTTGCTCATTATAAGGATGAATCAGCTGTTGATACATTGATTGAATTGATGGAAAACGATCCACGTCCTGTTATTCGTGGAACTTCAGCATGGGCATTAGGGAAAATTGGTGGAAATAGGGCTTATGATGCTCTTTATAAAGAGCAAATGCGAGAAAAAGACAAGGATGCAGCTGATGAGATAGCTAAAGGGCTATCAATGCTTGAAAATAAGGTTTAATGCCGATGGTCAAACATTAACATGCGTTGTAAGATAGTGAAAAATGTACAAAAAGAAGGGATAGTATGGAGAAACAAGTGGTTCATTATGGGGAGTTTCAATCGCCAATCGGTATGATAACGATATTTACTAGTCCTGCGGGTGTTAGTAGGGTTGATTTTGGTTGTGCGGATGATGTACTACCTGCAGTTGAAACGTGGTATAAAAAGCATCACGTGATAGCGGACCTTGTTTTCAATCCTGAAATGATTGAACCCATAACCATGCAATTAGAGGAATACTTCAATGGGAAAAGAAGATTCTTTGATCTTAAGCTTGATATGATTGGAACGATTTTTCAACAGAAAGTATGGAACAACCTTACTGAAATCCCATATGGTGAAACCCGATCTTATAAAGATGTCGCTGTTAACATTTCTGCACCAAAAGCTGTTCGCGCAATTGGTTCAGCTAATAATCGTAATCCATTACCCATCATTGTACCCTGCCATCGAGTAATTGGTAGCAATGGAGCTTTAGTAGGTTACGGCGGTGGCGTTGATAAGAAAGAATATTTGTTATCGCTTGAACAGCAGAATTCGTTACATGTAGCACTACCATAGTTTTTTAAGCCAGCTTTCCTCTTTTCTTACAAAGAGGAAAGCTGGCTTTTTACTTTTTTATAGCTTCGTCTTCTTTTGCCTCACTTGATAGTAGCGATAACTCTAAGGCATGTGTTTGTAATCCACGTCATAAAGTGCGATGAGGGGGGACGCACATGGGGTGGGGTGACCAGGTTAAAACATTTTGGGAAGAGCAAGCTACGAGCTTACTAAATAGAACAGATCATTCTAGGTTAGGAACAAGGCCAGCAGAGGAAGAAGAAGCTGCAGCAAGATATATGAATCAATGTAACGAAAGAGGAGCAACTGTTATTCGTATCAAAAACCGTGGGATTCTACTTGGGAAAAAGAATCTTGTTCATACTCAAATTTACGATTATCTATTGCATCATCAATACCTTATTAAGCAGGGGAATAAAATTTATCAGGAAGAACGAGTAGAAAAAAGGCTAGCAAAGATGGAAGACGGCGCACTAGTCCTCGATCGATCAGTTGAAACGGAAGGGAATATGATTGAAGAAAATATTGAAGGTAGTGGTAATTCTGTAAGTCGTTCAAAAGGTTCATATTATGATCGTCTTTCAGCTGTGAAATATGCTGAGCGGTGGTGGGATGATTACAATCCTGCTTATAAGGGTTTTGATGTTGATTGTACAAATTTCATTTCTCAATGTCTTTATGCTGGAAAGGCTCCGATGCGTGGATATCCAGATCGTACAAAAGGATGGTGGATGCAAGGGAAAAGTTGGAGTTATTCATGGACAGTTGCTCATGCACTCCGCTGGCATTTAAGTGGCTCTAAAAGTGGGCTAAGGGCTCGGGAAGTATCTCAGGCTGATGATCTAGTCCCAGGTGATGTGATCTGCTATGATTTCGATGGAGATGGGCGCTTTGAACATACTACATTCGTAGTGGATCAGGATGAGAAAGGGCATCCACTTGTGAATGCTCATACAATGAACAGCCGCTTACGCTACTGGGCATACGAAGACTCGACTGCATGGACTCCGGATATTAAGTATAAGTTTTTTCATATAGAGGATTAGTGTATTCCATCTTCCTTATTAAAACATGCTATAATAGATATGTTTTGATGTGGAGGTGAATGAATATGTCTTTAAATATCGTCCTTTTTCAGCCAGAAATTCCTGCTAATACTGGCAATATTGCTCGTACATGTGCAGCAACAAATACAAGTTTACATTTAATTCGTCCACTTGGATTCTCAACAGATGATAAAATGCTTAAACGTGCTGGATTGGATTACTGGCAATATGCTGATGTGCATTATTATGATTCCCTTAATGAGTTCTTTGAGAAGAATCCTAATGGGGATTATTACTATATTACGAAATATGGTACAAACACGCACACTGACTTCGATTACTCTGAACAGGACAAAAACACATACTTTGTTTTTGGAAGAGAAACAAACGGTCTGCCAGATGATTTGATTCAGAATAATAAAGAGCGTTGTCTGCGTCTTCCAATGACTGAGCATGTACGCGCGCTTAACCTTTCAAATACAGCAGCCATTATGGTGTATGAAGCTCTTAGGCAGCGGAATTATCCTAACATGGACTAAAAAAGAACGACCTCAAATGAGGTCGTTCTTTTTGGTGGATCACTTTGATATGTCATTCTTTCACCAATGGTTTAGTTCAAGAGCTCCAATATCTCCGTTTCTAAACGCTCGTCTCCGCTTTTCTAGTCCAGCTGCAGTGGGCAGACCCTCGGTCACTTCACCATCAAACTCGAACACAAAGACCGTGTTCAATTTTGATGGTTCCAGTGCCTGTCGGGTCTAAACGCCCACTTCCGCTTTTCTAGTCCAGCTGCAGTGGCCAGGTCCTCGATCGCTTCACCCCACCATCCGAACACAAAGACCGTGTTCAAATTGTGGGGCTCCAGCGCTTGTCGGACCTAAACGGCCACTTCCGCTTTTCGGGTTTACCGACTTCCTTTTTTGGTTTTGCTTGGTCGGTCGTTGTAGCCGGCTGTAAAGATGGCTGCAAGGAAAGCTAAGATTACTACTAAAATACCTAGGAAACTCATGGTCTCATCCTCCTCAGGTAAAATTGTGTCCAAATCTACCTCTCATTATAAACCAAGTTCTTTATGCTGTGAATGTTTTGAGGGTAATTCTTCGAGTGTGGAGTAGATACAATTGGAAAAAAACGTTGTAATCCTATACGATAGAGAAAGAATGGCAAAGGAGGATTTACTTATGTATGTTGTAATGAACGAATTAAAAGTACCTGATGAAGCAAAAGACATGATGAAGCAGCGTTTTGGTAAAAGTGCTGAAAGTATGAAAAATGTTGAAGGTTGTTTGGAATTTATGTTCCTTGAACAGTCTGCTGAGAATGGTAAGCTTATTGTTTTTACTAAATGGGAGAATGAAGAAGCTTATCAAAACTGGGTGCATTCAGATTCTTTCAAAAATGCTCATAAAGAAAAGCGTGAATCCAAAGAGAAGTCCCCTGCAACAGGGAATGAATTAAGTGAATTTACAGTTGTCTATCATACGTGAAAAATGGAACCGGTCCTACCGGTTCTTTTTTTTGTTCTATTGCTTTTCATTAAACTAATATACTCAGAATGAATTATGTTAGACAGAGGCTTACTTTATTGAGACTTAAGCGAAAAGAAAGCCGAATGTTATAGGACATCCCCGCATAACATGTATTAAATCCGATGAATCAAACTTGGAGGGGGCTCTTAATGGATATCTTACGCAAAATCCAGCAGCATCGAGAAGAAGAGAGGCGGCTGAAGTGGGAAGGAACCTTCAGTGAGTACTTAGAAATTATCCGGGAACGACCTGAAGTAGCGCAGTCAGCTCATTCACGTGTTTATAATATGATAAAAGATGCTGGGATTGATGAAGTCGACGGCAATAGAAGTTATTCTTTCTTCTCAGAAGAACTTTATGGACTTGAGGAAGCGATTGAACGTCTGGTAGAAGAGTATTTTCACCCTGCTGCGAAAAGGTTAGATGTCAGAAAACGTATTCTCTTATTAATGGGTCCTGTTAGTGGGGGGAAATCAACATTAGTGACAGTTCTGAAAAGAGGTTTGGAGAAATATTCTCATGAAGATTCTGGTGCGGTCTATGCAATTAAAGGCTGCCCAATGCATGAAGATCCACTGCATCTTATTCCTCATCACTTAAGAGAGGAATTCCATGATGAGTATGGTATTCGTATCGAAGGAAGTCTATCGCCACTTAATGTGATGCGTCTTGAACAAGAATATGGTGGGCGTATTGAAGATGTTATGGTTGAACGAATTTTCTTTAACGAAGACAAAAGGACAGGTATTGGAACATTCAGTCCGTCTGATCCAAAATCACAGGATATTGCTGACTTAACTGGTAGCATTGACTTTTCAACAATTGCGGAATTTGGTTCAGAGTCAGACCCGAGAGCTTACCGATTCGATGGAGAATTGAACAAGGCGAACCGTGGAATGATGGAGTTCCAGGAAATGCTGAAATGTGATGAGAAGTTTCTATGGCATTTGCTCTCATTAACGCAGGAAGGAAATTTTAAAGCAGGCCGATTTGCTTTAATTTCTGCTGATGAGCTGGTAGTGGCCCATACGAACGAAGCGGAGTATCGTTCCTTTATTTCAAATAAAAAGAATGAAGCTCTCCATTCGCGTATCATCGTCATGCCTGTTCCTTATAACTTAAAAGTGAGTCAGGAAGAGCGTATCTATGAAAAAATGATTCGGGAAAGTGATGTTGCAGATGTTCATATAGCACCTCACGCTCTCCGAGTAGCTGCTATATTCTCTATTCTTACAAGATTAAAGGATACAAATCGTCAGGGCGTTGATCTTGTTAAGAAAATGCGTCTTTATGATGGGGAAATTGTAGAAGGCTTTAACCAGGTGGATGTAGATGAGCTTCATAAAGAGCATTCAGACGAAGGGATGAGCGGTATTGATCCGCGTTATGTGATCAACCGTATTTCATCTACGATTATTCGAAAAGAAGTACCATCAATCAATGCGCTTGATGTGCTCCGTTCTCTGAAAGATGGACTCGATCAACATGCTTCCATCTCCAAAGAAGATAAAGAGCGTTACATGAATTTCATATCAATTGCTCGTAAAGAATACGATGAAATTGCGAAGAAAGAAGTGCAGAAAGCATTCGTTTACTCGTATGAAGAAAGTGCGAAGACGCTTATGGATAATTATCTTGATAACGTAGAAGCATATTGCAATAAAAATAAGTTACGTGATCCGCTTACTGGAGAAGAAATGAGTCCAGATGACAAGTTGATGCGTTCCATCGAGGAGCAAATCGGAATTTCAGAGAATGCAAAGAAAGCATTCCGAGAAGAGATTCTCATTCGGATATCAGCATATGCTCGTAAAGGGAAGAAATTTGACTATAACTCGCATGAACGTCTAAGAGAGGCCATTCAAAAGAAGCTATTTGCTGATCTAAAAGATGTTGTGAAAATCACGACTTCTTCTAAGACACCAAATGAAAACCAGCTTAAGAAAATTAACGAAGTTATTGCCTGCTTGATTGATGAACATGGCTATAATTCTATTTCAGCAAATGAATTGCTCCGATATGTTGGCAGTTTGTTAAATCGATAATATAACGAGGCATACCTTAATAGGTATGCTTCTTTTTAATGAATTGAATTGTTTGTTTTGAAACCGCTATCAAAACCTTGCGTGCTTGTGCCTATGGATTATGAGTGATAGATTATACGTAAAGACGTATCGAAAAGAGGTTTAACATGAAGAAGGAACGCAGTCCGCTATGGGAATGGATTAAAGCTTTTTCTATAGCTGTCGTCCTAGCCATTGTTATACGTGAATTTCTTATCACTAACTACGTTGTTCACGGTGAGTCTATGATGCCTACGATTCAAGATGGGAATCGTTTAATTATTAATAAAATTGGATATGAAGTGTCTGAACCAGATCGGTTTGATCTTGTTGTTTTTCATGCAAATGAAAAAGAAGATTATATTAAAAGAGTAATCGGTCTTCCTGGAGATACGATTGAATATAAAAATGATGAGCTTTACATTAATGGAGATAAGATAGAAGAGAGTTATCTTGATCGATATAAAGATGACATCTTTAACGGAAATTTAACTGAGAATTTTAAGTTAGAAGATAAGACGGGGAAAGTTGAAGTGCCAGAAGGGTATTTATTTCTTATGGGAGACAATCGTCGACATAGCTATGATAGTAGACATATCGGTTTTGTTCCGATGGATCAAGTTGTAGGAAAGGTGAACCTTCGCTACTGGCCGCTTGAAAAAATCGATTTCAGTTTTCACAAATAACCTAATTGGGTTAGAAAAAACAAAATACGGGTACTGTACCTCGTGAGGTGATTCATTGTGGCAAATCGTAAAGAAAAGCCTGAAAACAGTTCGATGGCAATGGATGAGAAAGAAATGAAAGAGCTTGGTAAGGAAATGGAAGAGCTTGATACGAATGAACAAGTAAAAGAAAAAGGACACCATCCAGATCCTGAACAACATGAAAATGAAGATAGTAAAGGATAACTCCCATCAAGGGAGTTATTTTTTTGGATTCAATTCTGGTGTTTGACGTAAAACTGGTGAGAAAAATGTACAACTTTTAATTAATTATTGAAATTAGAGCGGTTAAAGCCCTATTTGTCAGAATTAATTGTCAATTATCGCTTGTATTTGCATAGGATAAAGTATACTATTCCACGCAGCCAAGGGATGTCCACATTAGGATTATGTTTTTGAACAAACATCATGAACGATCATCGATCATTGAATAAATTTCCGATAGAAATTTTATTTTTTAAGGAGGGGAATAAGGCATGAAAGACAAAGATTCCAACAATTTCGTCGTCTCTCAGGAGAATTGGTCCCTCCACCGAAAAGGCTATCAGGATCAACAACGCCATGCCGAAAAAGTTCAGGATGCTATCCAAAACAATCTCCCGGATCTCATCAGTGAAGAGAACATTATTCTTTCCAACGGTCGAGATGTCATTAAAATACCAATTCGTTCTCTTGATGAATATAAAATTCGTTACAACTATGATAAGTCAAAGCATGTTGGGCAAGGTGAAGGCGATAGTCAGGTGGGAGACGTAGTGGCACGTGATGGGTCTGGTGAAAAGAAACCAGGTGCAGGTAAGGGTGAAGGAGCAGGCGATCAACCAGGTGAAGATTATTATGAAGCAGAAGTCTCGCTTGTAGAACTGCAGGATATTCTATTCAAAGAACTTGAATTGCCGAATTTACGTGAGAAAGAAACAGCTGATGTTGTGCAGAAAAAAGTGGAGTTTAATGATATTCGAAAAACAGGTCTAATGGGTAACATCGATAAGAAACGAACGATCTTAACGGCTTATAAGCGAAATGCAATCAGCGGGAAACCTTCGATTGCTCCGATTTATCAAGATGATCTACGTTTCAAAACATGGAATGAAGAAATCAAGCGTGAGTCAAAAGCTGTTGTTCTAGCGATGATGGATACAAGTGGCTCAATGGGCAAATGGGAAAAATATATGGCAAGAAGCTTTTTCTTCTGGATGTCTCGTTTTCTAAGGTCTAAATATGAAACAGTGGAGATTGAGTTTATCGCTCATCATACAGAAGCAAAAGTCGTCACTGAAGACGATTTTTTTTCAAAAGGAGAAAGCGGTGGAACCATCTGTTCTTCTGCTTATCGAAAAGCGCTTGAGCTAATTGATGAAAAGTATTCGCCGACACGTTACAATATATATCCGTTCCATTTCTCAGATGGAGATAATTTAACATCAGACAATACACGATGTGTTAAACTAGTTAATCAAATTATGAAGGTTTCAAATATGTTTGGATACGGTGAAGTCAATGCTTATAATCGGCATTCGACGCTTATGAGCGCATATAAGAACATTCACGATCCGAAATTTAGGCATTATATTCTTAAAGAGAAAAAAGATGTATATCACGCAATGAAAAGTTTCTTTAGAAAAGAAGAAGAAGTTCGTTCTTAAAGGTTTCCCTAAATGGGAAGCTTTTTTTCTTTTAGTAAGAAAAGAAACGCACATACTAATGAGAAGAAAAGCTCTGGAGGAATTTATATGAAGTATATAGCTATATTCTTTTCTTCGCTTCTTCTTTTATTGCTAATGCCCACCAGTGCAACAGCCCAAATGAATGAGGCAGAAATTCATTTTATCGATGTTGGACAAGCGGATAGCATTCTTGTCATTCATGGAGACAAATCCATGTTAGTTGATGCAGGGGATAATGGTGACGGAGACATTGTGACAGAATATATAAAAAGAATTGGGATAGAAGAGCTGGATTACGTTGTTGCTACGCACCCACATCATGACCACATCGGGGGTATGGATGAAGTGTTGAAGGCATTTAAAGTTGGAAAACTTATTATGCCTGATGTGTCATACCCAACTTATCATTACAAAGCACTACAGCGAGTTATTAAGAAAAAGAAAATTAGTGTAATGTATGCAGAGGAAGGAAAGAAAATTAAACTTGGACAGGATGTATACGTCCACATATTGTCGCCACAAAAGCGTGCTGAATATGAGGACTTTAATGATTACAGTGCTGTTTTACGACTTCGTCACAAGCAAAATACATTTCTTCTAATGGGTGATGCCGGTGTGGAGGTTGAGAAAAATATGATGTCTTCATTAAAGAAGAAACAACTGTCTTCAGATATTTTGAAATTAGGACATCATGGGGCTGATTCAGCTACCTCAGAATTATTCCTTAATACCGTTTCGCCTGAAGCCGCTGTTATATCTGTAGGCAGAAATAATAGGTATCATTTTCCAGATACTAACGTATTGCAGAGGTTGAAGTTGCAAAACATCCCAATACTTCGAACAGACCAAATTGGTACAATTATTGCGACAAGCGATGGTAAGCATATTGTTTTTCATACAGATAACAGTTTCATTTCACAGAATAAGGAAAAATAATTGAAGAGGAAGGGGTCTACACTAGAGGGTGAAAGACGTTGTCTTTCATGTCTTACGATCTAATAAATCGGGAGGAATGCTTGTGCATAATAATCTGCAAAACCTCATGTCGAAGAATATTGTGTCTGTTTCTCCAGAGCAATCGATTCAGGAAGCAGCAGCTTTAATGAATCAATATAACATTGGTTCACTGCCTGTCATGAAAAACGGCCAGCTCTGTGGAATGGTTACCGATCGAGACATCACAACTCGAGCTACTGCTACTGGAGGCAATGCGAATTGTCAGGTGAGTCAGTGCATGTCTGACAATATCGTTTCTGCCACATCAAACATGAGTGCAGAAGAAGCGGCGGCTTTAATGGCACAGAACCAGATTCGACGCCTGCCTGTTGTAGAGAACAATCAGGTTGTCGGGATGGTATCACTTGGTGATTTCGCTACGAAGACACCAGGCCAGCAAGAAGCAGGTACTGCACTTTCTAGCATTTCTCAGAATGGAACAACTCGAGCGTAAAGACAAAGAGGCTGACGAATGTCAGTCTCTTCTATTTGATTAATCGTATGATAAAATCAGGGTAGAATGATCACTAAATAGGGTACATAAGAAAATAGATAGAATGTGGAGGGAAAGCAGATGTCAGAATTAGACGTTTCGAAGTTTGAAAAGAAGATTGAACTAAGACCCATTCGGTATGAGGACATTGATGAAATTCTTGCATTACAGAAAAAGTGTTTTCCCGGTATGGAACCGTGGAAACGAGATCATCTCGAAAGCCATTTAGATATTTTTCCTGAAGGACAGTTTTGTGTAGAGCTTGAAGGAGAAATTATCGGCTCATGTTCAAGCCTAATGGTGAACTTTGATGAGTATGATGACCAGCATACCTGGGACGATATAACAGATGAAGGGTATATTACAAACCATAACCCAGATGGGTACAACCTATATGGTATTGAAGTAATGGTTGATCCTGAATATAGAAGAATGAAAATTGGTAAGCGACTTTATGATGCTCGTAAGGATCTTGCCCGCGAATTAAATGTGAAGAGTATTATAATAGGTGGACGAATTCCTAATTACCATAAACATTCGGATGAAATGAAAGCAACAGAATACGTTGAAGAAGTGAAATTCCAGAATATATACGATCCAGTGCTGACATTCCAATTAATGAATGGATTTAACGTCATGAGAATTAATCCAAACTACTTACCCGACGATAAAGCTTCAAAGCAATTTGCCACATTAATGGAGTGGAACAATGTAGAGTATAAAGCCAAAACACGTAGGCATTTTAGATCTTCTTTCCCTGTTCGGATCTGTGCCATACAGTATGCAATGAAGAAAATCTCCTCATTCGAAGAATTTGCGAATCAGGTTGAATATTATGTTGATGTTGCAGCAGACTTTGGATCAGACTTTGCTGTTTTTCCTGAAATCTTCACGACACAGTTGATGTCATTTATGGATGAAAAGATTCCAAGTAAAGCTGTAAGGCGTCTGACGGAATACACAGAACCATATATAGAACTATTTACAGAATTAGCTGTGAAATACAATGTAAATATTATTGGTGGATCTCACTTTGTTCTAGAAGATGAGAAAATTTATAATATCGCTTATTTATTTAGAAGAGATGGAACAATTGAAAAGCAATACAAAATTCATGTTACTCCTAATGAACGTCGCTGGTGGGGGATACATGGTTCAGATGGTATTGAAGTGTTTGATACAGATTGCGGTAAGATTGCCATCCAAATCTGTTATGATATTGAATTCCCTGAGCTTGGACGCATTGCAACTGACAAAGGAGCAAATATTCTATTCACCCCATTCTGTACAGATGACAGACAAGGCTATCTTCGTGTACGTTACTGTGCGCAGGCTAGAGCTGTTGAGAACCAAATCTATACGGTAATTGCCGGTACGATTGGAAACCTTTCTCAGGTAGAAAATATGGACGTACAGTACGCACAGTCAGGTATTTTCACTCCATCTGATTTTGCGTTTTCAAGAGATGGCATTGCTGGTGAGTGTCATCCAAATATTGAAACAGTTGTTGTGGGTGATGTTGATCTTGAAATACTTAGAAGACAGCGCCAATCTGGAACAGTACGTCAGCTCCGTGATCGAAGAAAAGATTTATATGAAATCCATTATAAAAAGTAAGCCGATACATGGCTTGCTTTTTTTGTGTCTAATTTGCCTAGTTTATTAAAAGAAAAAGTGATTTTTCTGAAATGTCATTGGCATATATTTCAATTCGTATTATGATGAACAAAGAAGTAGAGAGAATGTATACCAATCCTTAAAAACAGCAGGATTTCGACTGATACTCTCGAATATATACCATTACAGAAGTTCTACATAACAGGAGGCAAATATGGACTGGAAAAACGAATATCAACGATGGACAACAGCGACTTCACTTGATGAGGAACTGAAAAGAGATCTTGAAGCTCTTAAAGGACAGGACAAAGCAATTGAAGATGCATTTTATAAAAATCTTGAATTTGGAACAGGCGGTATGCGCGGTGAAATCGGACCGGGTACTAATCGGATGAATCTTTACACGATCCGCAAAGCGTCTGAAGGTCTTGCTCAATACATAGATGCACATGGCGAAGAATCAAAAAAACGTGGAGTAGCGATCGCTTATGATTCTCGCCATAAATCTCCTGAGTTCGCTATGGAGGCTGCAAAGACGCTTGCAACCCATGGCATCCAAACTTACGTATTTGAAGAGCTACGCCCCACTCCAGAGCTTTCATTTGCAGTAAGGAAGCTAAACGCCTACGCAGGTATCGTTATCACCGCTAGTCACAATCCTCCCGAATACAATGGATACAAAGTATATGGTGAAGACGGTGGCCAGTTACCACCTAAAGCAGCAGCAGAAGTTATTTCCTACGTTGACGGTGTTGCGAATGAGCTAGAAGTACAAGTTGATTCAGAACAGAAGCTGAAAGATAACGGACTTATTGAGATGATTGGAGCAGAAATTGATGCTCAGTACATTGAAGAGTTAAAAACGCTTCGCGTCAATACGGAGCTTCTTGAAGAAATGGGCGATCAATTGAAAATCGTATTTACGCCATTGCACGGAACAGCAAACCTTCCTGTACGTGAAGGTCTTAAGGCATATGGATTTAACCAAGTAACAGTTGTAGAAGAACAGGAGCTTCCTGATCCTAATTTCTCAACAGTTTCTTCACCGAACCCAGAAGAGCATGCAGCATTTGAGCTAGCTATTAAGTATGGGGAGAAACAAGATGCTGATCTACTTTTAGCGACAGACCCTGATGCGGATCGTGTTGGAGTTGCGGTTAAGAATAAAGAAGGTCAGTATGTGGTGCTCACAGGTAATCAAACCGGTGCCCTCTTATTGAACTATATTATTACTCAAAAGAAAGAAAATGGAGTCTTACCAGAAAACGGTGCTGTTCTTAAAACAATCGTTACATCAGAGATTGGTCGCAAAATTGCGGAAGACAATGGGCTTACATCTTATGATACATTGACTGGATTTAAATTTATTGGAGAGAAAATAAAAGAATTCGAAACATCAGGTGAACATACCTTTTTATTTGGATATGAGGAAAGCTACGGTTATTTGGTTGGTGACTTTGTACGTGACAAAGATGCTGTACAAGCCTGTCTTGTAGCAGCCGAAGTAGCTGCTTTCTATAAGTCGAAAGGTATGACACTTTATGAAGGATTGCTTGAGGTGTTTGAGCAATATGGTTATTATCAGGAAGGGCTTGAGTCGTTAACGCTAAAAGGTAAAGAAGGAGCAGAAAAGATTGTATCCCTTCTCGCTCAATTCCGTGAACAACCACCGACTGAAGCGGCCGGCCTTAGGGTGGATAGTGTAGAGGATTATCAAACCAGTGTGCGAACTTATTTGGAGAAAGAAAGCACCGAGAAAATCGATCTTCCTAAGTCCAATGTGCTGAAATACAAACTTGAAGATGGATCATGGTTCTGTCTGCGACCTTCAGGAACTGAACCGAAAGTTAAGTTCTACTTTGGTGTCGATAGTGACAATCTCGACAACAGTAAGAACAAACTTGATGAATTAAGAAAGTCTGTTATGAGTAAGGTCCACGACCGTTTGGGGTAACATAGTACTATAATAGAAAGCCAGGACCATGGAGTCCTGGCTTTTGATTGAATTCGTAAACATAAAGAAAACCGGCTTGCTCAGCCGGTTTTTCTATTATTGGTGAAGTTGTTGTTTATTTAATTGATGTTCGTAGTCAGCTTTGTTCATACGAATGAGATTAAATACTTTGTCTTTCGTTTCGTTATCTAATTTCTCAAGAATTTTACCTGCTTTGTACTCGTTCGAGGTAACAATTTTTCGATAAATTTTTGATAACCGTTTATCATCTTCGGATAAATCCAAAGGGCACTGCCTCCTTTTATTTACCTAAACCTTTTTCCTATCCTTAAATTACGATTTATTTTACAATATATGAAGAGAAGTAGCAAGAAATTAATTTATTTATGACAGAATATTCGTAAATAACGTTTTATATAAATGATTTAGGAGGGTAATTATGGAATATTCAAAAGAAATGAAAAACCGATTAAAGAGAGTAGAAGGCCAGATTAGAGGTGTTCTACGTATGATGGAAGAAGAAAAGGATTGTAAAGAAGTAATTACTCAACTTTCTGCAAGCCGAACAGCGATTGATCGTACGATTGGTTTAATTGTTGGTTCTAATCTTGAAGAATGTTTGCGTGAGCAACTTAGTAAAGGAGAATCAACGGAAGATGTTGTGAAACAAGCCGTTGAACTTCTAGTCAAAAGTCGGTAGGTTGCTGGTGTTTTAAAAGTATGCGAGTGTGAAGGTGAAAAACGAATATGACTACCATCGGAAAAATCTCGGTTCCAGATGAGTTTGTATGGGCTGGAATTGGCATAATTGTTGCACTTTTGATGATTTATTTCATTGAGAAAAAATGGTACAACCATTCAACGGCATCTTCTATTGCATATGAGACGGTGATATTTTTTGTGCTTGTTTGGAAATTAAGCCTAGTGTTTTTAAATCCAACACTTGTTTTTACAGCTCCATTATCACTTGTCTATTTTACTGGAGGTAGCTATGGTTTTGTGATAGCACTATTCTTAAGTATAGGGTATGTTGGTTGGAAAATTATGAAGCTACATGAACGGAGAAGGATCTTATTTCTATTAGTAATAGCGGTAGAAATAACGTCGGTCATCATTGGAGTATGTTCTTGGCTGTATAGTGATGGAAGTTTCTTGTTTATGCTTCTACATGCTTTTCTGCTTGGTCTATTATTTTTGACAAAATCATCACAGTGGCTTTTTCTTGATCTTCTCCTTTGGGGAGGGATTCTTTCTATCATAGTAGAGTTCTTCTTTGGAGAGCCAACGTTACTTGGTCTATCAGGTTGGCAGTGGATTAATCTTATTACTGCCGGATCTGCATCTTTTATTCTACTTCACTTGCATACGAGGAGGAGCTACGAATGAAACGGTCACTCTTTGGAATAGTTGTCCTTATTATGCTTATCACTATTGGTGTTATTTCCTCTAACGCAGGTAACAAAAGTGAAAATGAAGAATTAACAGAACCGGTTACAGGAGAACAAGAAGTTGGGATAAACGAAGGAAATGTTGCTCCTGATTTTACATTATATTCATTAGAAGGCCAGGAAGTGAGACTATCTGATTATAGAGGGAAAGTAGTATTTGTAAACTTCTGGGCAACCTGGTGCCCTCCATGTAAAGCAGAAATGCCTCATATGGAAGAGTTTTATCAGGAAAAGGCTGAAGAATATGATGCAGAAATTCTTGCTGTAAATATTACGAGTGAGGAATCATCCGCCCAGGTGGTGGAAGAGTTCATCAATAAATATGAAATTACGTTTCCTGTGCTTATGGATACCGAGGGAGAGCAAGCAGAAAATTTTGCAACAATCACAATTCCTACTACGTATGTGATTGACAAAAATGGTATAATAATGAAAAGGCTAGTTGGACCAATGAGTAAAGATCGTATGATTGAATTGGCATCTTCTATTGATTAGAAGGTGCTTCTGATTATTGAATACCGACTAATTGTTCGTTTTATGGAACGATAATTGTCGAAAACTGTCTTTGGAAATTTTAAAAAGAACAGGGAAGGTGTAAAGGGGGGGAGTCGGCAGTGACAAGCTTAGCGTCCGGCATTATGCTGCTGTTCATACTGGGGTTTGTTCAATACAGTTGGTTATATGAGCCAATTAACGGAGTTTCAATCGAATTTCAATCAAAGTGGTCTTATATATTCATTTCTACTTTTTTAGGGGTTCTTGTTGGTTATTTAATTACGACTGGATTGCATTATTCTTATTAGGAAAGAAACCTGCTGATTTCTAGAGGGCTTTCTTTTAATACTCATTCAGACCACAAAACTCTATAAGACGAAACGTATATGTTAATCGCCCACCTATTTATCGAGTGGGCGATTTTTTGATAGTAAATGAGCTATTATAGATGTTGGACTGCCAAAATGGTAGTAGAAGAAACGAATGTCTATTCTAATAACCTATAAAAAGGAGAAATTGCGTAATGGAGTTTTTAGAGGTTGAAAACAAATGGCTTCAATTAGGAATCGCTCTAGGAATTTTCTTTCTGTTTCTCATCATGAGAAAAATTTTCGCGAAATACATCTTTACTTTATTTCTAAAAATCAGTAGAAAATCTTCTACAGAATTCTTTACGCATTTGTTCCTGGCTTTTGAAAGACCTGTTCGAATGCTTTTTGTCATTATTGGTTTATATATTTCCGTCTTGTATGTACCGTTTTGGAATCATCATAATGATATTTTCCTACAAGTCGTCCGTTCGTCTCTCATCTTTCTTGCATCATGGGGGTTGTATAATCTATCTTCTGCATCCTCGTTGTTCTTCAACACCGTCAATGAGAAATACAATTTAAAAATTGATCAGTTGCTCATCCCATTCCTATCTAAGACGATTCGTTTCTTAATTGTAGCAATGACCTTCAGTGTTATTGCAGGTGAGTTTGATTACGATGTGAATGGATTTATAACAGGGCTAGGTCTCGGGGGTCTTGCCTTTGCACTTGCTGCAAAAGAAACAATTGAGAACTTCTTTGGCGGGATTGTCATTATTACAGAGAAACCGTTCTCGATCGGAGAATGGATTAAAACGCCGAGTGTTGAGGGTGTAGTTGAGGATATCACGTTTAGAAGTACCAAAATTCGTACCTTCGCTCAAGCGCTTGTTACCGTACCAAATGCGAGATTAGCAAATGAAAACATTACGAATTGGTCAAAAATGGGCAAACGTCAAATTACGTTTCATCTTGGTGTAACGTATGATACACCGTCTGAACGATTAGAAATCTGCATTAATCGTATTGAGAATATGCTTCGAGAGCATGATGATATTCATCCAGAAACAATTTTTGTATCGTTTGATGAGTTTAATCACAGTAGTCTTGATATCTTCTTATACTTCTTTACAAATACGACTACATGGGGTGACTTCTTAAATGTGAAGCAGGATGTGAACTTCAAAATTATGAGAATTCTTGAAGAAGAGCAAGTTTCCTTTGCATTTCCTACTCAAACACTTCATCTCGAGAAGACATCTTCAAATAAAGAAGAAGAAAAAGTATATAACTAATTTAAGACAGGCTCCTCATATGAGGGGCCTGTCTTTTCATTATGCACTTTTACTCTCTATAGATCCTTTATTAGATTTACTAACTGTCGATTTCTTACTCCAAATTGTTGCAAGAATAGGTCCTGATAGGTTATGCCAAACACTAAATATCGCACTTGGTACGGCTGCGATTGGGTTAAAATGGGCAGCAGCGAGTGCGGCACCAAGTCCGGAATTTTGCATACCAACCTCGATCGATATAGCGCGCTGATCGGATTCCTTCAAACGAAGGAACTTTGCAAGCCAGTAGCCGATGAGAAGCCCAAGAAGATTGTGAAGAATAACGATTGAAAAAATAATTAGACCAGTCTCTGCAATTCGATCCTTACTTGCTCCAACCACTGCGGCTACGATTGCAACGATAGAAATAACAGAAATAAGAGGGAGAGCTTTAACGCTTTGCTCCACTTTTTCTTTAAATACTAATTTAACGGCAAAACCAAGTGTAATTGGAATAACGACCATTTGAAAAATGGAGAGAAAAAGATCACCTGCTGAAACAGGTAACCATTGACTCGCTAATAATAATACGAGTGAAGGGGTTAATAGTGGTGCAAGAAGAGTGGAAACTGCTGTAATGGCCACTGACAGTGCTGTATTCCCTTTGGCAAGGTATGTCATGACATTAGAAGCTGTTCCGCCCGGACAGCAGCCTACTAGTATAACGCCAACTGCTACTTCAGGAGGTAATTGAAACACAACGGCAAGTCCATAAGCAAGGAGCGGCATCACAATAAATTGAGCAGCTACACCAATCGCAACGCTTTTAGGTTGTTTAACCACTTCTTTAAAATCACTTCCTGACAAGGTCATACCCATTCCAAACATAATAATACCAAGCAAAATCGTTATGTAGGACGTGATCCATGTAAAACCTTCTGGGAAAAGATACCCAAGCACAGCAAAGAGAATAACCCATACTGCAAATGTATTTCCTGCGATTCGACTGGCATTTTCAAGTAGCTTCAAATCATCAACTCCCTTACAAAATTTATCCTTGATTATACTCTTAATAATAGAATTTTCAATAGATTTAAAAAATACGGTTGAGTAGCTTGTTTTTAATCCCTCTAATCATGAACCTACCTGTCCGGTCATACATATTAGTAAGCAATCCTTTAGGAGGGAATGACATGACTACAGAGAAAGAAATTTTTTTCGCTATTGAAGAGATTACAGAGATAGCGAAAGGATTCGGCCTTGATTATTATCCTATGCGTTATGAAATTTGTCCTGCAGACATTATTTATACGTTCGGTGCATATGGAATGCCTACGCGGTTTTCCCACTGGAGTTTCGGTAAGCAATTTCATAAAATGAAACTTCAATATGACCTTGGTTTAAGCAAAATCTACGAACTCGTTATTAATTCTGATCCCTGCTATGCCTTCCTGTTAGATACAAACAGTTTAATTCAGAACAAACTCATTATTGCCCATGTACTTGCTCACTGTGATTTCTTTAAAAATAATGTTCGTTTCTCTAATACGAGGCGGGATATGGTTGAAAGTATGACGGCCACTGCTGAACGTGTTGCTTATTATGAACATCATTATGGTAAGGAGGAAGTAGAGAACTTCTTGGACGCGGTGCTCTCGATTCAAGAGCATATTGATCCATCCATTATGCGACCTAGGTTAACTTACAGTGCTCAGGAAGATGATTTACCGCCAGTAAGAGACGATTCTCCTTATAATGATTTATGGTCACTTGATAAAGA
This sequence comes from Bacillus sp. NTK071, assembly GCF_017303315.1. Lineage (GTDB taxonomy): Bacteria > Bacillota > Bacilli > Bacillales > Guptibacillaceae > Guptibacillus. The sequence goes on along the minus strand of NZ_JAFKOI010000005.1, from coordinate 201,308 downwards.
CAGTATGGCGGACGAGCCGGTTCCAAAAAAGAAAAAGAAGTTTCCACCTCATCCTGAGAAGGATCTACTGCTATTTATACAAGAAAATAGCACCGAACTAGAAGACTGGCAAAGAGACATTATGACTATGATGCGTGAGGAAATGCTATATTTCTGGCCGCAACTTGAAACAAAGATCATGAATGAAGGATGGGCGAGTTATTGGCATCAACGCATTTTACGAGAAATGGATTTAACAACGGATGAAGCGATAGAGTTTGCTTCCCTTAATGCAAACGTTGTTCAGCCTTCCAAAACGCGTATTAATCCTTACTACCTTGGACTTAAAATCTTTGAACATATTGAAGAAGTATACGATAATCCAACGGAAGAAATGAAGCGAAGAGGGTTTATGCCTGGTGGTGGCAGAGAGAAAATGTTTGAGGTTCGTGAAGTGGAAGCTGATATTTCGTTTATTCGAAATTACTTAACCAAAGATCTTGTTTATAGAGAAGACTTGTATTTATTCCAGAAGAAAGGTCGTGACTACAAAATCGTTGATAAAGAATGGGAACACATTCGAGATCAACTTGTTACGATGAGAGTGAACGGAGGCTTCCCATATTTAACGGTTACAGATGGGAATTACATGAAAGCTGGAGAAATGTATGTTCATCATTCATTTGAAGATACTGAACTTGACCTCCAATATTTAGAGCGAGTTCTGCCTTACATTCATCAATTGTGGGGACGTCCTGTTCATATGGAGACAAGAGTAGAGGATAAAGAAGTGTTATTTTCTTATGACGGAAAGAAATTGCACCGTAGATACTTATAGAAAATGGATATTATTTCTGATTTAACAGATCACTTCTGGAGTTACATTGTATTTATTAGTGTTGCTGGTGCACTTGGCGGTGTTGGTAATATTCTCATGTCTGGAGAATTTCAACCATGGCGAAAGGTCGTTAATCAACAATCCAAAACGATCCATTATAACATTGGATCGTTGAAGGAGCCTTTCGTTGGGGCGATAGGTGGAATATTAACCACACTTCTGTTTATTGAGAGTGGGACTGGACAATATTTATTATATCTCTCAATGTTAACAGGATTTGGAAGTAGTGCGTTTCTAAAACGGTACATTGATCATAAAACAAATCAAATTATTGAGGAAAGTAACATTAAAATTGAGGGGGAGAACATTCAAACTTATCATCTAAAAGATGAACATTCTACGACTCCAGTTGTAAAAGGAGTCATGTCACCGCCTCCTGTTTATTTAACAGAAGAGGAGGTAAATCGCCTCACTTTGCTTCAGTGCAATTTAGCTGAATCAATCGGACCAAGAGAAGCAAAAGTTTTTCAGTCCGAAATCAATGCGTTACTGAATAACGGAAAACAGCGTTCCCTTTAGTTCTATGCAACTGTTTAATTCTATACAAAATAGAAGGAGCTGATTATTTCAGCTCCTTCTATTTTGTATGAGTGGATATATAGGTATTTCTTTTTGGACATGCTTTCATATAAACTAGAAGAAGAATTAGAATAGAACGTGTGAAGATTCTCAATAATGGGTGATATAGGAAAAGAGATTGACACTTACCTTATTTGAGTTAAGATAGGGATGGTGATTATCAATACTCTAAGGGGCAGTACATCCTTTACCTCAAAACAGGTGAGGCGACTGCCCCTTTAGTTCTCCAATACTAACTATCAGAGGAAATAAAGCCCCCTTCTGTTAGAAGTTTCACTATACTGAAAAGGCTGTGGATGCTTTGTTACGATCTCGTTTTCGACGCATACGATTAACCTCTGTACAGTTAATCGTTTTATTCTATTTAATAGCGGTAACGATTTCCACTTTTTTAATCGGCTTACCGATAGCACATCAGCAAGGAGTTGAGCTGTCCTTTATTGATGCGCTTTTTACTGCTGTAAGTGCTGTAAGTGTAACTGGTCTTACTGTTGTTTCCACAGCGGATACATTCAGTGTACCAGGTATCTTTATAATTGCTTTCGTGCTGCAAATTGGTGGGATCGGCATAATGACCCTGGGTACATTTGTGTGGCTAGTTATGGGTAAAAAGATTGGATTAAAAGAACGTCAGCTTATCATGACGGATCAAAATCAATCCACTTTAGCTGGGTTAGTACAGTTGATGAAGCAAATACTTGGTTTAATCTTCATCATTGAGCTGATAGGTGCACTCGTCCTTGGTACTTATTACCTTCGTTTTTTTGAAACTTGGCAAGAAGCCTATTTGCAGGGGTTCTTTGCTTCTGTCAGCGCAACAACGAATGGCGGTTTTGATATAACAGGAAAATCTCTTCAACCATTTGCACATGATTACTTTGTTCAATTTATTCATACTTTGTTAATTGTAACCGGCGCAATCGGCTTTCCTGTGTTGATAGAAGTGAAAAACTTTTTATTTTCAAGACAAAACAGCTATCGATATAAATTCTCATTGTTCACGAAGCTTACAACGATGACGTTCCTAGTGCTTGTAGTATCAGGGGCCATTCTCATATGGGCATTTGAAGCAACATCATTTTTTGCAGATAAAAAGTGGCACGAAACATTTTTCTACTCGATGTTTCAATCCGTTACAACGCGAAGTGGCGGTCTCTCAACAATGGACGTGAATCAGTTTCAGGAGCCAACACAGCTACTAATGTCTGCACTGATGTTTATCGGTGCTTCACCAAGTAGTGTAGGTGGCGGTGTTCGTACAACAACATTTGCCATCGTATTGCTTGCGATTTTCTTTTTTGCAAAAGGTGCGACATCCATTAAAGTATTTGGTCGGGAACTCCATCATGAAGACATCCACAAAGCGTTTGTCGTTTTTTCAGTTGCCATCATTGTGTGGAGCATTGGCATTGTAATGCTTTCATTCTCAGAGCCATTTCCGATTGTAGCGATCATTTTTGAAGTCTCCTCAGCGTTTGGTACGACAGGACTATCAATGGGTATTACCCCAGGTCTAAGTCCATTTGGTAAGATCGTTATAATGTGTCTTATGTTTATTGGACGGATTGGGATTCTGTCATTTTTATTCCTTATTCGTGGAACGGTTCTACGTGAAAGATATCACTATCCAACCGAACGAGTCATTATTGGTTAAAAGTAAGAGGGATAACTCCTCTTGCTTTTTTTTTTGAGTATTTCTGTCTATGGTCATAATTACCAATTCTTTTTGGTATATAAAAAGTGAGATTTCACAAACTAGTTGTACAAAGGAGGTGATTGACATGGCTCAACAACAAAGCAGACAAGGAAGCTCTAACAACCTTGTAGTACCTGGTGTAGCTCAAGCTATCGACCAGATGAAGTATGAAATCGCAACTGAATTCGGAGTACAACTTGGTCCGGACTCAACTTCTCGCGCTAACGGATCTGTTGGTGGAGAAATCACTAAGCGTTTGGTTCAAATGGCTGAACAACAGCTTGGCGGTTACCAAAAATAATTATATACCATGGCTGTAAGGGGTGGACAAGTCCATCCCTTCTTACGTCATTCAGTACATAAGAATTAAGGGGGATATCGATGACGTTTGAGTGTCCACTTTGCAATAGTTTTGCGGCGATTCAGCTTGTATGTCACATATGTGAGTCTATTCCACTAGTAGATCAAGGAAGAGAAGCAGATTATTATGATGATTACAGTCCATATGAACCCATTGAGTCGCTCAAGCAAAACGATGGATATCAAGACAAGGTTCATGAGTGTCCCCATTTGTTAGCATGCCCTACATGTGGAATGAGCGAGGTCTACTTAATTGAAGAGTGGATGACATAGTTAAAAGAGCTGCCTAACGTTAGGCAGCTCTTCTTATGAGGATGGAATGTATAATCGTTTTTCTAGAATGCTTTGAATAATGTTAAGAATGGTTGTGAAGAACCAATAAATAAGTGCTGCTGTTAATAGAATTGGGAGTACCTTATAGCTAGAAGCTGCAATCTGGTCTGCGTTATACGTTAGTTCAGAGATTGTAAGTACCGAAGCAAGGGAAGAAGCTTTTACTATGTCAATCAATGAATTCCATACTGGTGGAATAGCTCTTCGCCATGCTTGAGGTAATATAACCTCTTTGTAAATTAACGATTTCTTCATACCTAGCGACATGGCTGCTTCCCATTGCCCTTTTGAAAGGGATAGAATGGCTGCTCGAAAAGATTCAGATATATAGGCACCAAAGTGCAGAATCAGTCCAGTGTATGCTGCCTGCCATGCTGTTAGTTCGATATTAACAGATACAAGTCCGTAGTATAGAATGAATAACTGTATGAGCAGAGGCGTACCTCTGAAGAACGATACATAGAGTTTTGCTACACCTGTTGCTAATTTGTTTTTCGATAAACGTAATAATGCGATGACTAAACCAACAAGTAAGGCACCAAAAATAGAGAAAAAACTAAGTAGAAGAGTATTCTTTGCCCCTTCAAATAGAAAAGGCAAAGAATTAATCAAAACATCAGTTGTTTCACTCACTTACATTCTCTCCATCGAAATACTTCTTAGAGAGTTCCTCAAGGGTACCATCTTCTTTCATTTCTTTTAGTGCTCCATTAATTTTCTCGATTAAGTCATCTTTTCCTTTTGGTAAGGCAAAAGCCATTTCTGTTTTATTAAAAGTTTCTCCAACGCCTTTAACGTTGTAATCTTGTTCTGGAAGTTCAGTTAGAATGAAAAGACGATCATTCATTGCAGCATCAATGTTTCGTCCACTGCTTAGGTCCGTTAACACTTGGTTAGCACCTTTATAAATTTTTGTCTCAGCTCCAGCTTCTTCAGCAGCTTGTGCATAGTTACTACCTTGTGTTGTACCAACTGTTTTACCTTTCAGGTCGTCAATACCTTTGATGTCATTGTTGTTTTCGTTAACGATTACTTGTCCACCAGAATATGTGTATGGTGATGTGAAGTCGAATTGTTCTTTACGGTCATCTGTGATGGTTACCTGATTCGCTACCATATCAATACGCTCTGTTTCAAGAGAAGAGAGGAGCCCTTTCCATTCAATTGCTTTAAATTCAGGTTCCATACCAATTCGATTAGCTACTTCGCGTGCAACTTCTACGTCGTATCCTGTGATTTCATTATTATCATCTCGATAACTGAATGGTGGATATGTTGCTTCTGTACCAATTAGAAGCGTTTCTTTCTTATCTGAAGAGTCTTCTCCTGCATTTTCAGTATCCTGATTACTGCCACATGCCGCAAGTATGCTGAGTGTCAGAACGAATACCAACCCTAGCATCCATTTTTTATTCAAATTAAATCCTCCTTAATTCCTACAAAATTGATGTGAATTACAGGTTTATTGTAGTCAGGATTTGACGGAAAGTCAATCTCGAAACATTATTGACGTTAATTCCATTATTCATGCATTTCATCACCATAAAAAAACACCTCCTCAAATAGAGGAAGTGTTTCAACTAAAATGTTATTTGATACGAAGTTCTGAGTCAGTATCGAAGAAATGACACTTGTTCATATCGAATGCAAGACTAATGTTTTGACCGTTTTGAATATCTGTACGAGAATCAACGCGTGCAACGAAATCTTGATCTGCTATCTTCGAGTACAGGTACGTTTCAGCTCCCATTAATTCAGCTACATCGATGACGGCATTTACTTTTGTATCCTGAGAAGACTCAATAAATACTGGCTCATCATGAATGTCCTCTGGACGAATACCAAGCATAACCTCTTTGTTTAAGTATCCATTTTCACGTAGCGTTTTCATTTTTCCTTCAGGTACTTTCACTTTAACGTCGCCCATTTTAAAGTAGCCATCTTCAAGTGTTCCGCGGAAGAAGTTCATAGCTGGAGATCCAATAAAACCACCAACGAAGACGTTATCAGGTGCGTCATAAACTTCTTTAGGTGAACCAACCTGTTGAATAACGCCGTCTTTCATAATAACGATTCGTGTTGCCATTGTCATAGCTTCTGTTTGGTCATGTGTTACGTAAATAGTTGTTGTCTGCAAACGTTGGTGAAGCTTAGAAATTTCAGCACGCATTTGTACACGTAGCTTTGCATCTAGGTTTGAAAGAGGTTCGTCCATTAAGAATACTTTAGGATCTCGAACAATTGCACGTCCCAATGCAACACGCTGACGCTGACCACCTGAAAGAGCTTTAGGTTTACGATCAAGAAGACTTTCAAGACCAAGGATGCGAGCAGCATCTGTAACGCGACGTTCAATTTCTTTTTTGTCGAATTTACGAAGCTTTAATCCAAATGCCATGTTGTCGTATACATTCATATGTGGATAAAGGGCGTAGTTCTGGAATACCATTGCAATATCACGATCTTTAGGTGCTACATCATTCACACGACGATCTCCAATTACAAGGTCGCCATCTGAAATATCTTCAAGACCCGCAATCATACGAAGTGTTGTTGATTTACCACAACCAGAAGGTCCAACGAAAACGATGAATTCCTTATCTTTAATATCTAAGTTAAAATCCTTAACTGCTTCGAATTTATTATCATATCGTTTGTAAATGTGATTGAGTGTAATTTCTGCCATTATAAAAGCCTCCCAAGAATTGAACTCTTTTGTTAGTTCTAAGTCTACTTTATGAAAACGCTATCGTAAATTGGAAGCGTGCACAAAAAACATGATGAGTTTTGTGCAGTATGAACGAAAGAGCTCATTTTTTAGTGCAAATCAAGAAGGATCTTTTATTAAAATTCTTTAATTATGGCTCTTTTCTAAAAGATTGTTGTTTTGAAAGGTTATTCTTAAAAAGAACCTGACTTCGCTAATTGGAGCGGAAATTGACCTACTCTTTCAGCAACAATGTATACGAAAAGACCCCTATAAAAGAACTGCGTTATATCAACGCAGTTCTTGAGCAAGAAGGGATAAATAAACCATTACCGCTCCTCTAAAACTCTTTACATCTATTCCAGTTTTCTCAATGAATTTATCTACACGGTATTGAAGACTGTTTCTATGTACATACAGCTGTTTAGCAGCAAGCGTGATGTTTAAATTACATTCCAAATATATTCGAATGCTCTTCACTAATTCAACATCTTCTTTAACAGGTTCAATTAGTCTTATTAAGTATTGAATGGTGTCTGTTCTTGCTTCATTAAATAGAATAGCAGGAATGAGGTCCTGGTGAGTAAAGACCAGTTTGGAAGGGAATATGTTCAATCCTGAAGAGAACCACTCCTTCTCAGAAGTATAAATTCGGGTTAAACTCCTTTCATCAGTTTGTTGAATCGTTTGCCCGACGAACAGAGCCATGCCAGTAAAGAAGTCAGCAGTAAGTGCAGCAGCCATTTGTTCAAGATCGTGAACACTTTCTCCATCTATCGCATTCAATTGAATAAGGAGTCCTTCTTTTTCATTTTCAAAAAGTAAGATCGTTTCCTCAGAAAATAACCCCATCATTGCTTCTCTGAAATCGAGAAGATCAGAGGGAGCTTCTTTTAAGGAGAATTGTATGTATCTTATAGGAGCTTTAACATTAATGTCGACATTAGAGTCCTCATTGAATAAGAGGGAAGCCCATTTCTTCTGAGTAGGATTTAGCTCTTCTTCAAGTCGTATAGTGGGAAAGAGAGCGTTGAGAAGGCTTTTCTCTCGTGTAGTTAATCGAGTTTTACGAATACCAAACCGTTCTCCCTCAGGAGTTCTGTACCAGAAAAATTGTTCAGGCTGATCCGTTCTAATTGTATAATCGTTCCCATATAAGTCAGCTAGTTTTGTATTCATTAGGAGCACTCCTTTCTCAATCAGTATCCTTTAGTATAACGCAACACTTCTAACAAATTAATATAAAATGGAGAAATAGAAAGAACCTCTGTAGGTGACAGAGGTTCGAAAGATTTATTTTTGCTAATCGGTATTCACTTTACTTCTCCTTTGAACGAGGAGGCTCCTGTTCCATAATGGGTATGGCTTCTTCAATCTGAGCCTGCTTATAGCTATGGTGAACAGCTCCACCAGCCATTCCTTCATTTACCATACGATCAATATCCATGTCGTATTTATCTCGACCTTCATACATAGAATCTTCAACTTTTTTCTTGGTCATAATCCTGCAACCCCCTGTTTAGTTAGATAGGGTTAGTATGAGGATATACAGAGATAAATATGAATTTTATTTCTCATAGACGTGGAAAAGCATTAACTCATGTATTTGAGATTGGAGCTTTTCCTGCTCAGACTCAGGAGGAGCAGGTTCAAACCAATCAAACTTACCGTTGTGAAGATAAAGGGCACGGTAGTATGCACCCTGGTAGAAAAATGAAATTTCCCATTTCGGTTTTCTTGCTTTTAATCCAACTGATTTATATTGAAAATGTGAAAACATTTTTACTCCCCCATACATCGTTTTCCCTAATCATAACATAAGGTGTTAGAACGCGGAGAAGGTTCGAAATGAAGCAATGAGTGATTGAATATAATCACGATGAATATAAGGTTCATCGAACCGCATTGGCTTAGAATTGGCTTCGAAAATCCAGAACTGCCCGTCCGAATCTTTGCCAATATCCATTGAACATTCCTTCATCTTCGTTTCTTCTTCAAGCACTTCAGCTGCCATAATAGCGAGTCTCGTTAATTTTGCTTTGTCCTTATGATTAGCAAGTTTATGGAATGGTATAATTCGTCCTCCCCTTGGTACATGTGTAGTTAGACTACCAGCTTGTGCCGCACGTATACCAATTCCAGTTACGTTCCAACTGTTGAGGGGCTTTTGAACGAGGATTCTGAAATCATAGGTTTGGTTTTCGTAAGTATCAAGTTGAATGTCACGCTGTATCATATAGTTTTCAAGTAGAAGGGGGTGGATATAATCATGAAGCTTATTAATTGAAGCGAAGCTATGCGCGTTATCGTGATCGATGTACTGATAACCTGTAGAGGTGTTTTTCACTCTAAAGATGCCTCTTCCTTTACTCCCAGAAGAGGGTTTACAGAAAACGGATGGATACGTGTGTAGATATTCCTCTAAGCTTGTGACCGTTAATCTTTCTGTTTCTGGTATGAAGTTTGTTAGTTTTTCATTGCTGTTAAGGTGTGAAATAATCGCATCCTTTTGGAAAAATGACCGATTAAAATAAGGGATTCCTTTTTGTGAAAATAAGTTAAATAGAAGAGCTACTTTCTCTGCTTGTTCTTCCTTTCGATCAGGTATCCGATTGTAGACAATGTTCGGGTAAGGGAACCGGTAACCTGTCCACTTTTTTGAATGTGGATCATAGAGATACCCCTTAATGAATGTTCGGTATACATCGTTAGGGGTGAAAACATAGGAAAGACCTCCAGTGTTACGGATTTCTTCTTGGATGGATTTGAATATAGAGGCATTCCCACTGAAGTGATGAGAGGAATTTGACCCTGCAAGAATGCCTACAATTGGTCGTATTGCATCGTTTTTATTTGAGTCCAATGTGATGATTGAAGAAATGGAAGAACTAGGAGGGGGAGCGAGCCTTTTCTGCTCTTTCCCCCAATAAAGAAATTGATATGTGCTTTTTTGATACCATTTATTTGTCTTATCATTGTAGAGAAGTTCAATCATACGGTTGTAACCAGCTGTTTTTCAATTGCAGATTTCGCCAGGAATATGGCATATTCCATTGGTAAAGATCTTGTTCTAGCTTCCTCAGATTTAAGTCTAGCGTGTGAAAAGATTCCTCTACCTGGCTTAGAATTCGCTTCGAAAAGATAAATTTGCCCTTCCTTCGTAACACCAAGGTCAAATCCAATTTCTCCGATGAATCCCGGAAGCTTTAAATCGATGGCACGACTTAATTGCAAAGAAGCCTCCATTAAATCTGTTTCGATTTGTCTATTAATACCAAACTCAGAAGCAAGTTCACCAATTGTTTTAACGGTTCCGTCCGATGCCATATGAGTCGTTAAACTTCCTGCGCCTGCTATTTTGGCAGCAATTGCGCTTACTTCCCATTTTCCTTCTTTATTCTTGTTCGTATGAACACGGTAATCCATAGGTCTCTGATTAATGCGGTGGAGGTCTATGCCCTGTTGGACAATTAAGCCTTTCAAACCGTTAGGATATTGCGTTTTCAACAATCTAGTGAGAGAAGTGTATCTTCTCAGACGATTTTCTTTCTCTGTTCTAAATCGACAATAGTAATATTTTTCATTTGCTGGCTTAAGGATTTGTTGAATACCTAATCCAAGACTTCCGTTTGCTGGTTTAATATAAACCTGTTCATAATCATTTAGCATTCGTGATAGGATGCTACTTTTAGGATTCAAAAGAGTTTCTGGTAAGTACTGCTTAACGATCTGATCTTCACGAAGCTTCTCAAACATCGTCCATTTATCGAAGAAGCCAGGGTTAAACCAAGGTGTGAAATATTGTGACTGTAATTTCTGCATCGTGTCTGAAACTTGTTCGATTGCTTCTGAGCTACGGTTCGGTAGACGATCGTAAACAACATCTGGAATGGGAACCGTTGCCCTGTACCAACCTCGTTTGTTGTACATTAACCCTTTAATTGTTCCTGATTTCCAATTAATTTGATGTGCGCCAAAAACAAAACCGACCGCACCACATTTTGTTGCAGATGAAAGCAATTTAGCAAAATACATACTACGCTCTCCAATTGGCCTCATACTATCCTTCGTAAATCCCGCTGTGAAAATACCAACTAGTGGTCCAATATGGAGTGAGTTCCCCTTCTCAAAAAGATGGATCGGACACTCTTCAGGGATACCAAGTACCTTCCAAAGATCCTCGGAAAGCAGGGATTCCTCTTTGTTTTCAGGATGGGGGGAAACGGTACAAAATGAGCGACGAGAACCAAAACAGAGTTGATTTGGGAACGAAACCTGATCTACCCAGCTTTTAAATCGACTTGGAGGTACATAAAACGTTCCAGTAGAGTTCTTTTCTTTCTTCAATGAAAGTATCGTATTCATATTTTCTTAACCCCTTCCTTCTCGTTAAGGAGAGAACCGCAGTATTCAAATAACAATGACGGATAATTAATATGGGTTGGAATAACTTGATGACCAGGCTTTGAATTCGCTTCAAGCAACCAAACTTTACCTGATTGATCTATACCAAAATCTAGACCAAGTTCGAAAAGAGGAGGGAACTTTTTCTCTAATAAGTTAGCAATATATGAAGCGAGTTGTGTGATCTTCTCATCTGCAGCCAGAAGGAGCTGAGATGGTACAGCAACTTGATCGTCGTGTTCGATCGAACCGCCACTATGCAAATTCGAAACGAACGATTGTTCTTTCCCTACACGCATTGCACGACCTAATTCGATCCATGTAGAATTTGCACTTTTCTTTAATACAACTCTCCTGTCGAATGGCCTTTGTTTCTCATCGAGCAGTGTAAGCATTTGTTGTGCCATATAATCATGCTGGTACAATATTCTATTTACAAATTGAAGAAAAGAACTGGTTGTATCATAAGTATGATGAGTGACATTGCCTTTATGATTGATTTGAAGAGAGATCTTTTGTGAGGTCTTTGTAATATGAATTAGTCCGTTTCCTTGTGAACCAAAAATAGGTTTCATGATAAGAGTATGATTGTTTTTAAACCAATCAGTTAAAGCTCTAGAACTGGTGTGATACTGAAGTTTAAGTGTTTTCGGAAGGTGTCTACGAAGTAATGGGTCCGTTTTTAAATATTTATATATAATCCATTTTCCAGGAAGGCCGTAACCAAGAAAGGTTGCATTCGTTTGATTTTTCAACCAGTGGACAAAGGGAGATTGCTTATCTTTTTTACTTGCAGGGTAGAAACAGCGATCGTAGATAAAATTTGGTACAGGGAAGGTTGCCTTCTTCCAAGATTGTAATGATCGATCGTAGGTTAAGCCGCTTATATTATTCAAAGGAATTTGATCAGGTAGAAAACGGTAGATAGAATAGCCCAACGAGCTCCCTTCTTGTGCGATTCTTTCTATATAATTCTGTTCGTGCATGAACGAGGACTGCATAATGCCAAATGATGTCATATAATCCTCCTAAGATGTGTACCAGTTAAAAAAGCGGATGAGTGCTTTTACTGATGGCCGATAACTCTTTGTATTGATTCCATCAGACGTCTTAGATGGCTTGGTATTAACTTCAATAATCCATGGGTGTCCATCTTGATCCACAGACAGATCAATACCGAGTTCGCCAAACATCCCGTCACTTTCTTGATCAATAATTTGTGAAATTTCGCATGCAAGTTCAGGAACAATTCTTTTGGTTTGTTTCTGAAGGGCTTCATCGAATTGAATGAGGCCTTCTTCAAATTTTTTTAACATGGCGCCACGAGCAATGTTGGATACAAACTGGTCTTTAGACTGAGCAATGCGTGCAACTGCTGAAACGACCTTCCATCTTTCGCCGGAATCCTTTAAACACAAGATTCGGAAGTCAACAGGGCATCCATCAATTTCAAGAAGCGGAATCCCCTGTTGGACAAGATAAGGTACAAGCTTAGAACGGGCGCGAATGGTTGGATAAAGTCCTGAAAGGGTCTTTGATGTGATGGTCTGATTCCCTTGAAAGCTAGAGTAGTCAAGTTGAAAAAGGTGATTGTGATGACTAATACGAAAAATATGCTTTCCCTGACTTCCATTAAGTGGTTTTAAATAGAGTGTAGGATAGCTATTCATCATGGATTGAATGTTATCTAATGATTCAAGTAAAATCGTCTCTGGAAGATAAGGTGCTACTTCATCATGTGATAAAAGTTTTTGATGCACTTCCCACTTATTAAGAAAGGACTCATTGAAATATGGAATGTTTTGTTCTCGCCATATGTCTTTCAGTTTCTCAATTTGACTGGATTTCTCTAGTTTTCTTGAATGAATGCGGTTATAGATTAAGGATGGTATAGGTAGATCTGAATTAACCCATGTGCGTTGATTCCATATCGTTCCCAGCACTCGATGTTCATTCCATGGCTTTAATGTGTATACATAGAACAGTATATGGTGTTCTTCGCAATACTCGGCGATTTCTCTGCAGAAAGCTGTGTACGCTCCAAACGGTTGTGATTCATCACCCGTTGCGTTAGTTGCGAGACAAAATATTGGACCGAGTGATATCACATTTTGCTTGTTGCAAAATGTAAGAGTGATAGGAATGGTTTGGTTCGGTAGTGAAAGGGAAGTGAGGAGAGCAGGTGAACAGTATACGGTATGACTTGAACTAGTTCGATAGACCTGTACCTCTACGACTGTTTCAAGTGCACCACATCGAAATAAAAGTGATGGTTCATTTAAATGCCACTTTATTGCGATCGTTTCCGGGATTGATAGTGACAGAAGAGTGGTATTCTTTATTTCATTATTAGGTTGCAAAATAATCTTCTCAGTATATTTCATCAGAGACCCTCGTTCAACTGTTTTTCTGTTTTTTAATACCTTCCTTTAACTGGATAGGCAATAGCGGATATCGTATACTATGAAGATGGAGTTTAGTATGTGAATGTGATAGATAGAAAGGTTGAGGTACGATGTCGTCCATTATCATAACTGTCCTATTTATGATAGCGATTGGCGCTATTATAGGAGGACTTACGAATTCATTAGCGATTAAAATGTTATTCAGACCCTATGAAGCACGTTACATTGGCAAGTGGAAAGTTCCGTTTACACCTGGACTTATTCCTAAGAGAAGAGATGAGCTTGCTGTTCAGCTTGGAAGAATGGTTGTCGAACATCTTCTTACCGCTGAAGGCATACAGCAGAAAATGCATGATCCAGTATTCAAGCGAACGATGATTGAATATGCGCAAAAAGAAGTGCTTCGTTTCCTTGAGACAGATGAATCGATAGAAGCACTTTTAAAAAAAGGTCTTCATATGCAGAATCCTACAAATGAAGTAAAAATGAGAGCTTCCACTTATATTAGTGGCAAGCTTGAATTGAAGATGGCGCAATTGAAACAAAAGGAAGTTGTTGACATTCTTCCTGAACGATTGCAAACGAAAGTAGATGGAGCTATTGAACCTTTTGCTGACTTAATTCTTACAAAAGTTAGTGATTATATTGCCTCGACAGAAGGTAAGGATAAGTTGTCTATTATGATTGATCGCTATCTAGCTGATCGTGGGACATTAGGAAGCATGATTAATATGTTTTTTACAAACACGCGACTCGTGGATAAAGTACAGCCAGAACTGCTTCGGCTTTTGAAGCAGAAGGATATACAGAATGTAATCGTGACGATGCTTGAGAAGGAATGGAACGAACTGAAGGTAACGAAGCTGGAATCGTTTGAAGGTAAATTCGATTCAAAAGAAATGATTGAGGAAATCACTTCACTTATTGTAAATGAGCTTCCTATTGATCATTTCATGCAGCTTTCATTAACGGATGCTGTAGCACCGTATAAAGATCGTATCGTTGAAGATATTGTTCCTAGAATTGTGGATGCTGCTGGAAATTATTTAAGTAATAATCTTCAGCCACTAATGGAGCAAATGCATCTCGCAGATATTGTAAAAGGACAAGTAGAAACCTTTTCAGTAGGGCGAATAGAAGAAATGGTTCTTTCCATTTCAAGAAGAGAATTTAAAATGATTACGTACCTTGGAGCAGTGCTTGGAGGACTGATCGGATTGATTCAGGGAGTTGTTATTACCCTTATCGGATGAATTTCATCTCAGTCTTTGTTATAGTGGGTAAGTAAAGGGTTATGAGAGCGAAATAATCCTCAATCTAAGGAGGTATATACAATGGCAGAGAAAAATCTATACGACGTAGCATATGAGCTAGAAAGCGCAATGCGTGAGCATGAGGACTATACGAAGCTTAAAGAATTATACGATCAAGTAAACCAGGATGAAGTATCAAAGAAACTTTTTGATAACTTCCGCAACATGCAGATGGAGCTTCAACAGAAGCAAATGACTGGTGAGCAAATCACTGAAGAAGAAGCACAAAAAGCTCAACAGCAAGTTGAACTTGTGCAGCAGCACGAAGTGATTTCTCAACTAATGCAACAAGAGCAGCGCATGAGCCAAGTTATTCAGGACATTAACAAAATCGTAACTAGACCGCTTGAAGATCTGTACGGTAGCCCTGAAGAAGATGCAGAGCAATAAGTCGTTTTAAGACGATAGAAGAACGCCCGCCATACTAATGGCGGGCGTTCTTTTTTAATTGGCTAAGTTGTAAGTGAAGAGTTTCTTATTTAGGATAAGTCCTAGACAGCGTTTTCGATTACTCCAACCACTTCAAACTGCTGTGGATGAGTTGTAATCCTCTCTGTTACTTCACATTGAGGGCAATCCAGTTCATAATCCCTGTTCTCATTTCCACCAATCATTCCACGAAATTCATGATCACACTCTGAACATTTGTAAACATGCGGTTCTTCTAACGTACCAACACAGTCAAATCGGATTCGCTCTTTTCCTTGTGTCATACCTACTAGCCCCTCTCTTCTATTGTAATACATTTGTAATAATAGTAGTTTCATATTAAAACTTCCCACGGTCCAATCATTCTAAACTCCTATTTATAACAATAAGTCATTTGGTTCAAATTTAAGTGATAAGACAAGATTCAACCTTCATAGAGTTAAGTGATAAGAGGACTACTTTTGTTCAGGAGGGATCCGAATGGTATACAAACTTCTTGCTTTAGACATCGATGGAACCCTGCTTAGGTCTAATCATAAGATTGATAAAGAAACGAAAGATGCCATTAGTTATGTTCAAGAAAAAGGTGTGTATGTAACCCTTACGACGAGTCGTAATTTTGCATCTGCTAAAAAGATTGCGAAGGCAGTAAAGCTTGATGATGCTATTCTCATTACTCATAGTGGAGCTTTCATTGCAGAACAGGTAAAAGAGCCTGTTTATGAAGAGAGGATATCAAAAAAGGATGTTCGAGAAATCGTTCAAATTCTTGAGAAGTTCGATTGTCATATTCGTATTATTCATGAACGATTAGCAGTGGGCAATCGAGTAAAGCATAACCATTATTTATCTGCCAAAATGACATTAGGGATAGGTGATCCACTTTTCTATCCGGTCAACTTTGTAGAAACCCTTAGTGAATATTTAGAGATGAAAGAACTCTCTCCACCAAAGATTGATGCTCATTTTTTCCATGAACAGGAAAGAGAAGAAGCTCGTCATCTTCTTGAAGAACGAATTCCTTCCATCTCTGTTGTTCGTTCGACAAAGTGTAACTTCGGTATCGTTCCTAAAGGGGTATCAAAAGCAAAAGGATTGCGTCTTCTTGGTGATAAATTAGGAATATCAGTGGATCAAATGGTAGTGATAGGCGATGCGGATTGCGATGCAGAAATGATTCGTCAAGCAGGGCTTGGTGTTGCAATGGGAAATGCAACGTATGAATTAAAAAGATTAGCCGATTGGGTAACGCGGTCAAATGACCAACAGGGTGTATCGTATATGGTCAAAGAAGTATTCAGGAGACAAATGCGTGTACAGCTAAAAAGATAGTTTACCGTTCAATTAGAATAGCTTCAAACGTTATGCGCCTTAGTCGAACCCTGTCAAATAGAGGGGGATTAAGGTGTTTTTTGTGTGACTTTCGATGCATTTTTACAAAATGAAAAGGCTTTCATGGAAAAATATCTAATATGTATAACGTTTGATAATTTTATTATCTGGAGGGATAGTTAGTATGCAAAAAATTCTCGATTTGAGTCCAAAGGTAGCAGAATTTCTGAAAGGAACGAAACAACTCTACATTAACGGTCAATGGAAAGATTCAGTATCAGGAAGAACATTTGATACACTAAACCCCTCAACTGGAGAAGTATTAGCTACTGTTAGTGAAGCCATGAAAGACGATATTGATGAAGCGGTTATGGCTGCAAGAAAAGCATTTGATAGTGGTCCGTGGTCTCGAATGTCTGCTTCAGCAAGAAGCCGATTAATTTATAAACTAGCTGATTTAATGGAAGAGAACAAAGAAGAGCTAGCTATGATTGACACACTTGATAACGGTAAACCAATTCGCGAAACGCGAAATGCTGATGTACCTCTTGCTATTGAGCATTTCCGATATTACGCAGGATGGTCTACGAAAATCATGGGACAAACGATCCCTGTAAACGGTCCGTTTTTTAACTATACTCGTCATGAGGCACTAGGTGTTGTTGGTCAAATCATTCCGTGGAACTTCCCATTACTAATGGCTGCATGGAAACTTGGTGCAGCACTTGCGACTGGTTGTACAGTTGTTTTAAAACCAGCTGAACAAACTCCGTTATCTGCTCTTTACCTGGCTCAGCTAATGGAAGAAGCAGGCTTCCCTGAAGGTGTTGTGAACGTTGTACCTGGTTACGGAGAAACTGCAGGCGATGCGCTTGTTAAACATCCAAATGTGGACAAAATTGCCTTCACTGGATCAACCCCAGTTGGTAAATATATTATGAATCAAGCATCAAACGACTTGAAGCGTGTAACGCTAGAGCTTGGTGGGAAATCACCGAATATCATATTACCAGATGCTGATATGACAAAAGCAATTCCGGGTGCCCTGAGCGGCATTATGTTTAACCAAGGACAGGTATGCTGTGCAGGCTCAAGATTGTATATTCAAAAGAAAGCCTATGACAACGTAATGGCAGACCTGGTGAGCCATAGTCAAAAGATTAAACAAGGGGCAGGTCTTGATCCAGATACAGAAATGGGACCACTTGTATCGGAAGAACAGCATCAGCGCGTAATGAATTACATTTCAAAGGGTCAGGATGAAGGCGCTGAATTGCTGACTGGTGGACAAGTTCCATACGAAAAGGGCTATTATGTGCAGCCGACTATTTTCTCTGATGTTGACGACAAAATGACAATTGCGAAAGAAGAAATTTTCGGTCCAGTTGTAGCAGCTATGCCGTTCGAAGATCTTGATGAAGTCATTGAACGTGCAAATGACTCGAACTACGGCCTAGCAGCAGGACTGTGGACTGAAAACTTAAAATCTGCTCACTATGTGGCAAATAAGATTAAAGCCGGAACTGTTTGGGTGAACTGTTACAATGCATTTGATGCAGCTTCTCCATTCGGAGGCTACAAGCAGTCTGGAATTGGAAGAGAAATGGGCTCTTACGCACTTAACAATTACACAGAAGTAAAGAGTGTTTGGATTAACTTGAAGTAAGAAGAAGAAAACCGCCCGTCCATATGATATGGACGGGCGGTTTTTTGGTTGGATTGAAGCGCTTTTCGAGGCTAAACGGCCACTTCCGCTTTTCGTGTCTAGCTGCAGTGGGCAGACACTCGGTCACTTCACCCTATAACTCGAACACAAAGAACGTGTTCAATTTATAGGGCTCCAGTGCCTGTCGTGTCTAAACGCCCACTTCCGCTTTTCATCTTTTAAACAAAATTAGTTTTCCTTGTGATGAGACGACGCGGGCGGAGTTTTTTTCTAGTCCTTTTTGTTTGAGTAGTTCTTCGCCGACTTTTTTTGCTTCTTTTTCGTCCTGAGCTTCGAAGCTTTCGTCTAAGACGTTGGTTCCGTTTTTTTCGAATGCGGTGATAATGTATTTTTCCATTTTAATCCCCTCCTGCTAATATCCATTTTACCGATTGTGCTTTTCGTTGTCACTTTTTTCTGAAAAAATGAATCTTTTGGTTTAATCAAACGTTATACTAATGGTGGAAAGTAATGTTAGTGTAGCTAGGTCATTATATTAGGGGGGAATTATGCTTCAATTTCAAAATGTAACAAAGCGTTTTGGAGCTTTCACAGCAGTTGATGGTTTGAATTTATCAATACCGGAGAATGAGATCTTTGGACTACTTGGAGGGAATGGTGCTGGTAAAACAACAACATTTCGAATGCTCTTACGTCTCATTGATCAGACGGAAGGCACCATTTCATGGAAGGAAGATGCTATATCTTATGATTCTAGTCATTTGATTGGTTATTTACCTGAGGAGCGGGGACTTTACCCCAAAATGAAAGTGAAAGAACAATTAATCTACCTTGGTAAATTAAGGGGGATGAAGAAATCTGAGGTAGAGAAGGAAGTCGTTTTATGGCTTGAGCGATTTAATGTACCGGAGTACATTGATAAGAAAGTGGAAGAACTATCGAAAGGTAATCAGCAAAAAATCCAGTTTATTGCAGCGGTCATACATAAGCCAGAATTACTCATTCTTGATGAGCCGTTTAGTGGCCTTGATCCAGTTAATGTTGAAGTTCTAAAAGACGCTGTTCTAGATCTTAAGAAGTTAGGTACAACAATTCTTTTTTCCAGTCATCGAATGGAGCACGTGGAAGAATTATGTGAACATTTGTGTATTCTTCATAAAGGGAAACCCGTTGTATCAGGTAACTTAAAGGAGATTAAGCGCTCCTATGGTAAAAAGAACATTCTCATTGATGTAGATTTTGATCTCGCTTTTCTTGAAAATCTTGAGGGAGTCCACCTAATTAAACAGGGATTGAACCATAGCGTTGTCCAAATAGAGGAAGAGCAGGTTTCTCAAGTTGTACTTCATAAATTAACAGAAAGAGGATTTGTTCGAAGATTTGAATTAGAAGAGCCATCTTTGAATGATATATTCATAGAGAAAGTGGGGGCGGCATATGAATAAGTTTCTAATTGTTCTTTCCCGAACCTACTTAAATCGTTTAAAGTCAAAAGCCTTTATCGTAACAACGGTAATAACGCTTCTAATGATCTTTCTTATAACCAATATATCCACTATTATTGATCGATTTGATACTAGTGAAGAAGATCAAGTCGGAGTAGTCACAACAAGTAACTATTTCCCTTTGCTTCAGACGCAATTAAATAAAATGGAGTCTAATCTCGTTCTGAAACCATTTGATGGAACGGAAAAAGAGGCGCAGCAGGCAATTGAAGAAGGGGAACTTGATAGCTATTTGATTTTAGGTGAAAACGGAGCTGGCGAACCAACGGCTGTCTATAAAGCAGAAACTGTTGCAGAACAAATCACACCTCAATTGCTTGAGTCAGCACTCCAACAAGTCAAGAGCACCATTGCGGCAGAGAGGGCTGGGGTAACACAAGAGCAGCTTCTTGAAATTGATCAGCCAGTTCAATTTGAGAAAGTAGCGCTAGAAAAAGGCGCAAAAACTGAAGAAGAATTGAATCAAGCGAGAGTGTTTGTCTATGTGCTTTTGTTTGTTATTTATTTCTCAGTGATTTTCTATGGCAATATGGTAGCAGTGGAAGTTGCAACAGAGAAGTCTTCTAGAGTGATGGAGATCTTGATTTCGAGTGTATCTCCAGTAAAGCAAATGTTTGGGAAAATCCTTGGTATCGCTTTACTAGGTTTAACACAATATACGATTATTATTTTAAGTGGGTACCTCTTTATGAAGCTACAAGATGAAGAAGTATCACAAACTGGTTTTCTTTCATTTCTCGATTTTAGTAATTTAACTGTTTCGCTTGTTGTTTATGCAATTGTTTTCTTCATTCTTGGCTATTTGCTCTATGCTACAATTCTCGCTATGGTGGGTTCACTAGTCAGTCGAGCAGAAGAAGTCCAACAGCTTATTATGCCTATTCAATTTTTGATCATTATTGCTTTCTTTATCGCAATGTTTGGGCTAGGTACACCTTCTTCTCCTTTCGTAACAATTGCATCATATATCCCGTTCTTTACTCCAGTCGTTATGTTTTTGCGAGTTGGAATGCTTGCCATTCCATTTTGGGAAGTTGCAATTAGTCTTGCACTCCTTATAGGGACGATTATTGCATTTGGAATTCTTGGTGCCAGAGTTTATCGAGGTGGAGTGTTGATGTATGGTAAATCATCTTCATTAAAAGATATAGGAAAAGCATTGAAATTATCCAGGAGAGAACGGTAGTCTGTCACTGTGTTTGTAAAAAAGTCATCCGCCATAACGTTGCGGATGACTTTTTAAATGCGAAAATTCTAGTTAAGGGTTAAGTATAAGGCATTTTTGGAGATTATATAGGTGAGATTGTGCGAACGTGCGCTCGATTTAATGTGGTAAACTAGTAGGTAAAAAGAGCAATCGAAGGAGAGATGAGTAATGACAGCAATATCCTTCCTGCACTGCGCGGATCTTCATTTAGACAGACCTTTTTCCGGTGCCAACCGACTTCCAAATTCCATGCATGAGTTTGTAAAAGATAGTGCTTATCGTTCGTTAAGGCGCATTATTGATCTGGCGATTTCTCATAAAGTCGATTTTGTCCTTTTTGCAGGAGATTTATATGATACTAGCTATCGAAGTCTTAAGGCACAGATGACGCTTTTAACAGAATTACAGAGATTGCACGACGCAGGAATTAATAGCTATTTATCACATGGAAATCATGACGCGCTTGATGGTGAATGGGTGAAGTTAACATGGCCAGAAAGTAGTTACTTCTTTAAAAGCAAAGTAGAAACGGTTCAATTTGAGCGAAATGGCCAAAGGCTTGCTCATATTCACGGCTTTAGTTATCCTTCACGTCATGTAAATGAAAAGATGATCGATCAATATAATAGAGTGGAAGATAGGAGTTTCCAAATAGGGATGCTTCATGGAAATCTTGAGGGGCAAACAGAGCATTCTTCATACGCTCCATTCTCGCTCAATGAATTAGCGGAAAAAGGTTTTGATTACTGGGCTCTTGGTCATATCCATCAACGTGCACAGCTTTTAGAAGAGCCACCCGTTATCTATCCAGGAAACATACAAGGGGCGCATCGAAAGGAGACAGGAGTTAAAGGATGCTACCTTGTAACTTTAAGTGAAGCATCTTCTTCAACCTCTTTTCATCAAACCTCTGATGTTACATGGCATCGGCAAGCTATAGAATTGGGACATCATGAAACAATGCAAGATCTCTTGCATGCTTGTGAAGAGCTTTTGAATCAAGAAACCTATGCTTCTGGAGGGCATTTAGTAGAAATTGAGCTAACTGGTATTAGTCACCTACATACGCAACTACTTCAAGAAGATCAGCTAGAGGATCTTCTTCAGGCGGTTCAACTAAACCGAGATATGGAAGAGAATCATTTTGTGTGGCCGTATAAATTTTCTTTGAAGTCAAAGCCTGCATGGGATCGAGAGACCTTAAAACAACAAGATGGATTTATAAAGGATATTCTCGTGACTTCAGACAATTATCAGGAGAATCATTTTCAAGAAGCGCTGGCACCTTTATTTGAACACAGGAGAGCGAGAAAAGCGCTTGAGTCAATTGACGATCAAGATCAGCTCATGAAAGAAGCTGAGGAACTGTTACTTTCATACCTGATTGAGAATAACGGAGGTGATATGAAGTGAAGCTTCTTGAATTACATATTTATAGTTTTGGGAAATTCGAAGATTATCAATTGACGGATATTTCTTCTAACATTCACCTCATTTACGGTGAAAATGAAGCTGGCAAATCCACTCTTCTTGCTTTCATTGAATCGATTTTGTTTGGTTTTCCTTCTCGTCAAGATGAGAGTTACGAAATGAACCATCATGGTCGATTTGGTGGAACCCTCACAATAGAGAGCAATAATGAAACGGTAATCATTGAACGAACGAAAGGGAAGGCTTTAGGTGATGTTACGATTTACTATCCTGATGGATCAACCGGTAATGAAGAAAAATTACAGTTGCTTTTAAAAGGAATGAATCGAACTAGCTTCCGACAAATTTTCTTTTGCAATCTCACAACTCTTAATGACTACCGAAGTTATGATGAAAACGGTTGGAATCAAGTTCTATATGAAGCAGGTATGAGTGGAGGTGCTTCTCTGTTAGCTGTTGAAAAAACATTTGATAAGCGACAGGGAGAGCTGTTTAAACCTGGTGGGAGAAAGCCTCTTTTAAATGAGGAGCTTGAAAAATGGGAGGTATTGAAGAAAAAATCAAATGAATGGGCGAAGAAGAACGGAGATTATAATCGGTTAGTTCAGAATAAACAGGAACTTGAAGAACAAGTTGTTGAGCATACCGAACGATTAGAGCTCTTGCAAAGGAAGCGTCGAAAACTTGATAGGGAGAAGCGAGTATTTCCTCTTTTAAAGGAAAAGCGTAGATTAGAGAAGCACCTTAACAAACTTCCTGAATGTAAACCATTCCCAGAGGATGGATTAATCCGGATCGATAAGTGGAAAGAACAAGCCGTTCTGCTATCCGGAGAGTCAGAAAGTATGATGAAAAGACTTCATAAAATGAAAGCAGAAATGGAGAGCTATGAAGTCATGCCAGAGTGGAAAGAGTTTCTACATGACGTTTCATACTGGAATGAACAAATGATTCTGTTTCGAGCAAGAACGGAAGAACGGAAAGAGCTTGAACGCGATATCATGTCTATCGATTCTATCATTGCAGAAGAACTAGAGAGTCTTGGATTATTAGAAGACGATGCTAGTCAGGTGAACACTAGTTTTACAGCGAGAGAAGACCTGAAACAACTTATAGAAGATCGCAATCGATCTGATCAGCAGTATCGCTATATAAACGAAGCTTTTCTGTCAGCTCGAGATGAATTGGAGAAAGAAGAGAGCGAATACGAGCTACTAAAGGCAAGGCTTTTGTCTGAAAGCGAAAGAGAGAAGATCAGAAACAAAAAAGGATCAGGCGGAAAACGGAGATGGCAGGGAGGAATGGTCATTTTAGCTGTGCTCCTTTTTCTTGGATTAGGCTTTTATGAAAACTGGCTTCTTGGGGCCGCGGCAGCAGCTATTGCTCTTATAGGTGCTTTTCTAATGACGCTTACAAAGGAAAATGACCATGGAAGCGATCATGAGTTACTTATCCAGGATCTTGAGCTCAGAAGGAGAGTTGAGCAAGCCAAAGACCAGATTGATCGCTTGAACCGTACCTATAATAAAGCTGCTGAAAACGTAGATCGCTGGGAAGCAGAACGCTATCAAATTGAGAGTGCTATTAAGAAATGGAGGTCATCCAATACATTTCCTGAGACCCTTCCACTTCATTCAGTCCTGGATGCATTTGATCGAATTACTTCCATTAAAAAGCGACAACAAAATTATGATCATAAGCAGAGACAATTAGAAGAACTTGACTACAGTTTAAAGGTAGTTGAAGATGGAATTAAGAAATTATGTGAGGATACGAACATTACCTATTATCATGCTGAAAATGCGATGCAACTTTTGCTTCAGAAAGCAGACGCAGAGCGTGAAGCAATTCGAGAAATTGAAAAGCTAAGTGATCAATACCAATCCCTTGAATCACAACTAGATGACATTAACGAAAAGCTAACATCATGCAATAAGGAAATGAAAGAATTAATGAGTATGGCAAAAACAGATACGGAGGAAGCGTTTAGAACGAAAGGAAATGCGCAAAAGGAAGCTAAGGAGCTTATAAACCAACTTGTAACCATTGATTCGCAGTTAGACGAATCGGATCTAGTATCAAAGCGTATATCAATTGAAGAAATAGAGAACGAACTCAATACATTAGAGCGTGAAGAACGGTCTCTTTTAAAGAAGCAACAGGAAGTTTACCAACATATAGCTACTGAACAGGAGAGAATTCATCTATTAACAGAAGATGGTACATATGAAGATCTTCTGTTACAGCAAAAGCAACAGGAAGACGAAATGAATGCACTGGCGTGGAAGTGGTCGGTGTTTAAAGTGGCATCTGATCTCCTAACAAAGGCAAAGGCCCGTTATCAAGAAGAACGTCTACCTGCTGTACTGAAAAGAGCAGAACATTATTTCACATTTATCACAGATGGTCGCTATACTGCTATTTTCCCTCCTACTGAAGGAATGGGTTTTCGTGTGATGCATAGTGGAGGAAAAGCATACAAGCCTTCTGAGCTGAGCAGGGGCACAGTTGAACAGCTATACCTTTGTATTCGACTTGCCCTCGCTTCTATATCAGCTATACGTTTACCTATTTTTCTGGATGATATTTTTGTGAATTTTGATGCAAAACGTACAGAGAAAGCGAAAGAGTTTATTAAGGAGTTTTCTATAGATCATCAGGTGATATTACTAACCTGTCATATGGACACCACCAGGGGTCTAGAAGAGAATATTCATGTTCTAGAGCGTACGCCATTCTCTACAAAAAAGGTACAATAAAATGAGGTGAAATTGATGGAAGAAACCTACAAAGTGCATTTAGTCGAAGATGAAGAAAATTTAGTTCAAATACTAAAAACATATATGGAAAAAGAAGGATTTCAGGTTAAAACCTTTCTGAGTGGTGAAGAGGCATGGGAGAGTATTCATGAGCCATGCCATCTTTGGATTCTTGATATTATGTTGCCTGGTATAGACGGATATGAATTATTAAAGAAGATTAAAGCGGAGGATGACGTTCCGGTTATCTTTATATCTGCAAGAGATGAAGATCTCGATCGCATTGTAGGTCTTGAATTAGGAAGCGATGATTACATTGCTAAACCTTTCATGCCAAGAGAACTAATCATTCGAGCTAAAAAGCTTTTGAATAGAGTGTATCAACAACCTTCACAAAAGCGCTTCGAAATTGTTGAATATGAAATTGATCCAACAGCACGTAAAGTACTGGATCGTGGTGAAACTGTTGAATTAACAACGAAGGAAATGGATTTAATTCTTTACCTTGTGGATCATGTGAATCAAACGCTGTCGAGAGAACAGATATTAGTTCATGTTTGGGGCGACGATTATGTTGGCTCCGATCGTGCCGTCGATGATGTGATTAGACGAGTCCGCAAAAAGATGCCTCGAATGAACCTTGAAACATCTTACGGACTTGGTTACCGGTTGATTACATGATTCGTCTTAACCTAACGAAGCGGATCTGGTTATCGTTCATGATCCTTGTCTTACTGGTTGGGGTAGTTATTGCAGTAATCTATCCACTTTCCATTAAGGGAACCCTCACTGAAGAAACGTATCAAATTATTGAGAGTGAGCAGCAGCGGTATACCTTTCCAGATCAAGATGGACCACTTCCCCCTCAAACGGATCAAGATTTTATTGAACGAAGAGACGCTGAGCGCTCAGTAGGGCACACGTTAATTACAAGGTTATATAGTGGACCGCTACAGGGAGATCCTATTCCTGATGAAGTGATTATTGAAATGCGTAAAAATGCATTAGATCAACAAAAGGATAAAGCCCGATATGAGTTAACTTATAATGATCAAGCGTCCCTTTTTTATGTCATCTCTAAAGTTGACGTAAATGGGCAGGAAGCCTATTTTATTTCATATATGTGGGATACGTACCGTGACCAGATGATTGATCGTCTATGGTGGAGATTAATTATTATTCTTCTATTCGCTTTGCTATTGAGTCTCTTCCCAGCTGCATGGATTGCAAGGTATTTACGGAGACCGCTAACTGTTCTTGGGGAACGGTTTGAACAAATTGCAAACCGTAACTGGAAAGAGCCATTTCGCTGGGAGGGTGATGAAGAATTTCAGAAGCTTTCCAATCAGTTTGAGTTGATGAGACAGAATTTAATGCGTTATGACAAAGCTCAGAAAACATTTATCCAACATGCTTCACATGAATTAAAAACACCGATAATGATTATTAAAAGCTACGCCCAATCAATTAAAGATGGCGTTATGCCAGATTCTCTTGATAATACTATGACGATTATCCTAAATGAGTCAAATCGAATGGATCAACGGGTAAAGGCAATGCTAACGTATATTAAATTGGATTCCATTGATGAACCTGAAGGAAACTTTGAAACGTTTCGATTTGGAGTTCTAGCAGAGGAAATTCGTGAGCGATTCATGTATCAGCGGGAAGACGTCTTGTTTACAATCTCTGGTGAGAATATTGAAATTACAGCCATACGTGAACAAATGCTAACAGCAATGGACAATCTTGTTCAAAATGCATTACGGTATGCTAGTAGCAAAATAGAACTAAGTGCCATTCAAGCAGATCAACAGGTAAGAGTTGAGGTATACAATGACGGCCAACAAATTTCTTTCGAAACAGTGGAAAAAGAGCGTCTATTCGAACCCTTTCAAAAAGGTGATAAAGGGCAATTTGGAATAGGGCTTGCGATTGTGAAAAAAATTGCAGAGCGTCATGAAGGGACAGCAGAAGTAACGAATATAGAAGATGGAGTCGTATTTACAATTATTATTCCAAGTAAAATAAAGAAATAAAGTAATGCTCCAATGACAAAGTGGGGCTGTGCTATACTAGGTAGATAGATTTTGCCGCGGAGGTGGAAAGATGAAGGAATTTAAAGGAATCGGTCATTATCGTGTTGGTGATCAGGTTGATCACTACTTATTAATAAAATCATCAGTTAAAGGTGTGGCCAGCAACGGTAAGCCTTTCTTAACGTTAATTCTTCAAGATAAGTCAGGAGACATTGAAGCGAAGCTATGGGATGCATCTTCTGATGATGAGGAAAGCTTCGATGCGCAACAAATTATTAAAGTAAAAGGTGACGTAACGAACTATAGAGGTCGCAACCAGCTTCGAATTAAGACAATACGTCTCGCGACAGAGATGGATCAAGTCAAAGTTAGTGATTTCGTAGAATCTGCTCCACTAGAAATAAATGAAATTATGGAGAAGATCACGCAGTATGTATTTGAAATGCGCAATCCAAATATTCAAAGAATTACAAGACACCTTGTTAAAAAACATCAAAATGAATTTCTCACTTTTCCAGCAGCAACGAAAAATCATCACGAGTTCGTATCGGGATTATCTTACCATGTTGTATCCATGCTTGATATTGCTAAATCCCTTTCCGCTCTCTATCCATCGTTAGATACAGATTTGCTTTATGGAGGCATTATCCTTCATGACCTGGGGAAAGTTGTTGAGCTATCTGGTTCGATTGCTGCAAGCTATACAAATGAAGGAAAGCTTCTCGGACACATTTCCATTATGGTAAATGAGATTGGACAAGCTGCGAAAGAATTAGAAATTGAAGGAGAAGAAGTGATGCTTCTTCAACACCTTATTCTAAGCCACCATGGAAAAGCAGAGTGGGGAAGTCCGAAGCCCCCTATGATCCGCGAAGCAGAAATCCTTCATATGATTGATAACATTGATGCCAAAATGAATATGCTTGATCGCGCTCTTGATAAAGTGGAACCAGGTGAATTCACTGATCGAGTATTCGCTCTAGATAATCGCTCATTCTACAAGCCACAGATGGCCGCTTTGAAAAGCGAAAGCTAATAGAGGCATAAGAACGAAAGAGAAACGCGCTTAGGAGCCGTTTCTCTTTTTTTCGCGCCTGTTCAATTACCGGGGGTAAGTTTATGAGAATAAAAGACTGGGATCGAAACTTAAAGATTAGATTGTTTGGTGAAGGAATGATGAATGTTCTTTTCTGGATGTTCTTTCCCTTCATGGCGATATATTTTTCGGATTCATTTGGAAAGGGAATGGCAGGGCTTCTTCTTGTGCTTTCTCAAGTAATCGCTGTTATTGCTAATCTTGTTGGTGGTTACTGTGCAGATCAGTATGGAAGAAAACGAATGATGTTTGTATCTGCACTAGGACAAGGAATAACGTTTATTGTATTCGCGCTTGCTAATTCTCCGTGGTTTACCTCTCCAATGCTAACATTTATTAGCTTCTCAATACTTGGGGTTTTTGGTTCATTGTATTGGCCAGCAAGTCATGCAATGGTAGCAGATGTCGTGGAAGAGAAAGATCGAAATACCGTTTTTGCTGTATTTTATACAGCACTCAATATATCTGTTGTAGCTGGCCCGATTCTTGGTGGAATCTTTTTCTTTCAACACCGGTTTGAATTACTTATACTAGCGGCGCTTGTAAGTTTTGGTGTCAGTGCCCTAATTGGAATCTTTATTCGAGAAACAGCTCCTGATAAAATGCAAAAGAAACTTGTTTCTGAGTCTTCCACAAAGTGGACAAGCTTTATTTGGGATCAGCTGAGGGACTACAAAATTATTGTGCAGGATAAAGTATTTCTTTTATTTATTCTTGCTGGAATTCTTGTAGCTCAAACGTTCATGCAGCTAGATTTGTTAATCGCTGTCTATTTAAGTGAATCAGTACCAGAACAACCTGTCCTATCAATTTTTAAATTCAATATTACTGCTGATGGGAACCGTATTTTCAGCTGGCTGATTTCAGAAAATGGACTTTTAGTCGCTTTATTAACTGTGTATATGACATCAAAAATGAGCAGATATAAGGAGCGAAATGTCTTTATCGCTTCATGTCTGATCTATGCTTTAAGTATGGTTATGTTTGGTCATACGAATCATGTGTGGATTCTTGCGATAGCGATGTTTGTTTTCACTTTGGGAGAGCTTATGGTTGTAGGTATTCAAGAAGGATTTGTGTCGAGACTTGCACCGGAGCATATGCGCGGTCAATATTTCGCTGCAGGTAGTCTTCGGTTCACTATAGGAAGAACACTTGCTCCAGCAGCTATACCATTGACAGCATTAATAGGATTTAAAATGACCTTTTACCTCATTAGTATACTCGCTGTAGGTGCAGCATTGATTTATGGTGTAATGTTTAAGCTTCGTAGCCAACAGGATGCAAATCAAATTCCAACTGAAACGTAACCTGAGGCATATTCCCCTTTATTCTTTCATACAGTGTAGTAATCAAATGAGCTTGTACGAGAGTAGGAAAGGAAGTGGCTTACGTTGAGGAAAGGTGTTCTTATTATCCTTGGCTTTCTATTTATTCTTAGTGTTCTTCAGCTTACCGAGATTTCTTCGACTTTATCTGGCTTTTTCTCTAGTTACCCATGGTGGCTTTATTTTGTATTAGCAGGAATTATTTACAGCGGTTATAAAACCATGCAGTTGACGGCAGAAGAGAGAAAAGTAGATCAGATTCATATTGAAGAAGAAGGCCGTGTTTATGTAGAGAGAATGGAAGAAGAGCGTAAAAGAAGGAAGCAAGCTACCGAAAATTAATAAAAAAAACGAAAGGGTACGAAGTCCCTTTCGTTTTTTTATTATTCTTTTGAATCTTTGTTTGCATCAGATTCTTCTTGAGCAGCTTCTTTCTTATCAAAGAGGTCTTTGAATTGATCGTCCTTGACTTTAATGTCAGAGTCCTGGATTAGCTTATCAATGACAGTTGGAACGTCTTTCGCATTCTGCAACATGTACTGCTCTTCAACTTGATCCTTAGCTTCTTTAAATGGCTTAACCGTCTTACTCTTCAGCTTAATGATGTGATAGCCGAATTGTGATTGTACGATATCACTAACTTCGCCTTCTTTAAGAGCGAATGCTGCTTCTTCAAATTCAGCTACCATGTCACCCTTTTTAAAGATACCAAGTTCTCCGCCATTTTCAGCTGAGCCGTCTTTAGAGTATTCCTTTGCAAGCTTCGCAAAGTCACCACCATCTTCAAGCTTTTTCTGAACTTCTTTAGCTGTTTTCTCATCATCTACAAGGATGTGACTTGCTTCTAATTCAGTAAAGAGATTTTTGTTATTCTCATAGAATTCCTTTAGCTTTTTATCAGTTACTTCTACGCCTTCAGTAGCAGCTTTCTGAGCAAGTAGCTGTTTGCGTACATCTACTTTGAACTGTTCAAGATCTTTGTATCCATTAGATTGTAGTGCTTGTTCTAGCTGTTCGTCTGTTTCGAAGTTTTCTTTAATCTTCTCGAGTTCCGCTTCTACTTCTTTATCAGAAACATCGTATTTATCTTCAAGAATTTTAGTTTGTACTAAATCACTCAACACGGCCTCTCCGGATTGGTCTTTCATTGCTTGGTAGAATTCTTCTTTGGTTACGTCGCCAGCACTCGTCTCTACAACGACTTCTGAATTATCGGCAGAATCGTTACTGCATGCAGAGATGGCAAGCATTGCAATCAAAGCTGAAAGCATAATGAACATTTTTTTCATCAAAGATACACTCCTAAAGGGTTAGTTATATTTAATCTGTTTGTGATACAGTTAATACTATAGCATAGAAAGATATGGTAAGTTAAATTGATTTGGAAATATGAGAAAAATTACATAAAAGAAGTAAAATTTACGACGATTGATACAATTATATATAGGGATCAGGTTGTCATACTGCGACAAATGGACTACCTTTCCAAAAAGCAGCATTCACATTCTATTTTAAAGCCTTTTTTCGTAGACAGTATTGCTAAATGTAGTGGTTGATTTCCGCTCCAATCAGCTAAGTGTAGTTTGTTATGAGAAAATTCTTCCAAAAACAACAATGTCTATCTAAAAAACTCAAAAAAAAGATGAGGCTTGATTGCCTCATCTTTTAGGTCAGCTGCTAAGTGAAAAGAACTTCTACATATGAAGAAATGAGCAAAATGGTAATAAGAACATTAATCGTTCTAAATACATTAGGCTGCTTTTCTTCAGGTATATTTTTCTTTAAACAAAGCGCATTTGTCATTGAATTGAACGTTACTAGAATGAACGTGGCAAATAGGATGAAGAATATTCCGATTATAGTCATGTAAGAACCTCCCAGAGTCCATTTCGATAATTCGAAGAATATATAACGATTTACTTTAACTAAACTCTCTATCCGTAGTATGATGGAGAATATTCGTCCCACAAGGAGCTGTTAGAAATGTTTAAAAACCGATGGAAGGCGGCCTTTATTATTCTTTTTGCCGCTGTGATCCTCTTGTTTGCAGGAGTAGTAGGATTCTATCAATACTATTTTCCTGAAAGTGAAATTGCCAAACTCTCAAATGAGAGAAACAAGGAAGAATCTTTTGAAACGACATTTTCCATACAGATGAAGAAAGATGAACTGAATGAAACAATCAATCAAGAGCTTGAAAAGTATAGTGAAAAGCAAGATAACATTGGGTATAGTGTTAATCTCAATGAGCTTGCTACATTTCAAGGGTACGTTACGATATTTGATCGAAAGGTTGATTTCTTTTTGAAATTTGAGCCGCAGGTTCAACCGAACGGAGACCTTTTATTAAAAGAAAAATCGTTTCAGATTGGCCTTCTAGAGCTCCCAAGTGATAAAGTTCTCTCATTTATAAAAAAACAGGCTTCACTTCCGCCTGAAATAACAATCGATTCCGATAAAGGGACAATCTACATGGCCGTAAGCGATCTAGAATTGAAGAATGATATGAGGCTGAAAGCTAGATCATTTGATCTTCCAAATGATCAGATCATTTTTGATGCCTACTATCCTATTAAGTAGATCGTTGTCCTATTGTTATTATGAAGGAAGTCTTATGAGAATTCAATACTGACGACTGTGTCCTCTATACAAAAGAACAGAGCGCTGAAGATCAGCGCTCTGTTTTCTTGCTATCTTAATCACACTATCCTTTTTACGAAGCTTGTTTAATGAGTATATGGAACCCTTCGCTTCTATCCTCTACATATGCATTTTTGGGCGCGCGTAGCACTTGAGAAGCATAGAGAAAGTCACTGAAGCTGAATCCAAGATTTATAGCGGCTAAGATTGAGAAGAACGATACATAAGTTGGCATATAAATCGATGCTGTAATAGCAGCAGCAGTAATACTAACTGCTGGAGATAGAGCTGCAATCAAAAAGAGATTGCGTGAAATAGGACTGCACGTTTCACATCGCATCAAAGGTAACAAAGCGCCTTTTTCGAACTTCATCGTTGCTTTCAATCCGGCCAGTGTTAAAGGAAGCCAGTGAATAATCTTATGAATAGGGAAAAGGACTGCTAAGGAACCTAGAAACGGTAATATAGGTACAATCGCATGTTTTGTTGTCGGGTATAACAAACTAAATACAAGATAAAATGCAATAAAGTATAATAGTGTTAATAGCATAGAGAAAATAGTTAATCGATGAGTCCCAAATTCGCGATTTAGATATATCGATTTCCAACAATTCATAAGAGTCACCTGCTTCCGTAGCTTTCTTCTAAGTTTGTTTTAATTATGAATACTCGTATACTGTACAGCCATTTGATTAAGAAATCAACACGTTTTTTTGTAAAGAAATTAGTCGAAATTTTTTTGACAAAATCAGCGCTTTTTCGCGCTGGATTAGTCTGGAAAATACATTTCAATTTAGACCCTATTCCGTTAAACTATAAGTACAATTGATCGCAAAGTAAGGAGTTAAGTTGAGAATGGAAGCCATCCACAAACGATTAGACAAGATTGAATTTCATATGCGCTTACTTGCTAAAATGAAAGAGGAAGGTGAGTACCCATTCTATCGTATGGTTATTGAACAGGGGCTTACTGAAGAAGAATTAATAGAAGTGTATAAACTATGCGCAGAAGTCAACAAAAAAATGCTTGAACAAGTGGAGGAGGGACTGCTTAACCGATCCTCATTGCTCACGCATTTTGTAGGGATGTTGAATATTAAACTGGACCCACTTGCAACAATTAAAGCTTTACAAGCTCAGGAGAAGCTTTATCAAGAGCTTATGGAGACCCTTTTAAAGGTATCACCTTATCGCTAGAGTGATGATGAGCGATTCTCAACACCTTGTTCAGTGAGTTCTTTAGAGAATTCACTTTCAAGCTTGGTGAACGATTTTTGGAAGATTTCCATAAAGTCTTCACCATAGAGGCTTTTTATGACACACATCATTTCGGTGAACTCAGGGAACTTACCGTATAGCTCACGTAATGGCATGGATGCTTTTAAGACGCTATCTCGATTCGGAGAATAATGTTTCCACGTTTCCTGGAGAAGCCTCTCTCCCTTTTCTGTTAGCTGTACATATGTATTGCGCTTGTCGTTTTCTTTTTTTGAAAAGGTTAGAAGGGACCGTGACTCTAGCTTTTTTGAAAAGTTAAAAGCTGTTGATACATGCATAACACCGAACTTAGCGATATCAGAAATTGAAGAACCGTCTAGGTGATAAGCAATTGAAAGAATATGATGCTCGTTAATATTCAAATCAAATGGCTTAAGCCACTCTTGCCAGTCGCGTTCAACGGATTTCCAGAGTGCTTTGCTTAGTTGTCCGATTCTGTGGCTGAATATCATTGCTTCTTGAATAGATATATCCTGTTTTTCTTTCATAAGTTCCTCCTTTACCTCTTTCATCTCTCAAGCTATATTAGAATATTGTTATTCATCTGAAAAAAAACCGGCTATTTCGGAGCCGGGCTGTTTACTTCATCTTTAACCGTTTCAATGGTTTTCTGCATTTCTTCAACATCATCTTTTAATCTCGTAAGATTTGGCTCAATATCCTCCTGATAAGATGCAATTGATCGTTTAAGATCAGCAGCAACCTCTTGTATCACTTCTTTGCCTTCGGAAGATAATTGTTTTACTTGAGCAGTTAATTCATTAAGGTCTTGCTTAAGCCTTGTAAACCCTTCCTTTATATCATCGCTCTTATCCTTTGCTTCAGCGATCATTTCTTTGCCTGATTTTGGTGTTGTTAAAAGTACAGAGGCAGCGGAAACAATTCCACCAAATACAAACCCTGTTAGTAATGTTTTAGCTTTTCCCATGGAGCTCATCCTTTCCTATCCAATCTATCTAGTAATACATCGACTTATTAGACAATAGTTCGCCACGTACGTGTAAATTCCTTCTTTTCGTTGTAACTCATTTCAAGCGATGGAGGTAAAAAAACATAAGCCGCTTATCAATCCCAAACTCCATAAGGGTATGAAAATAGGTGTATTCACATATACCTTGTAGTATACGTTATGGCAAAAAGGAGAGGAACGGATATGGCTGGATTCATTTTCATTCTAATAGTTGTAGGTAGTTTACTGCTTACGGCAATGATAAGTAGGTTATTACTCATTAGAAAATATTCGTTTCATAACGAACAAATGATTCGAAAGCAAAAAAGTGCATATTTGTTTGGTACATGTGCTATTGTCTTTCTAGTTCTTGGCGTATCGATGGCAATGCTTCTTTTTTAACAGTCATTTTATATTTTCCCCACGGATTTCACTTCACAAACATAAAAATTTTAGTGTACTGTGTTAGAAACGCGCTCAATTGAGGTATCTTATAGAGAGAAGGGTAATGAAGGAGCGTGTGAAAATGAATCGAATGGTTAAAAGCGTATTTAAGCGAATGACAAAAAAAGCTGTATCTGTTGTAAAAGATAAAGATCAACTTAATGAGATTTCAGTTGACTCATTGAAAAAGGGAGCTTTATACAAAGGTAGAAAAGGTATGGATGAAATGTGGGTTGATGTGAAAACATTCTCGAGGCTTGTACAGGAAGTGAGGAAGGGGAGCTATCGAGATATCTCAAAGAAGTCTGTCATTATGATCGTGGGTGCATTGCTCTATTTTATTAGCCCAATTGATGCTGTACCTGATCTTTTAGCAGGAGTGGGGTTACTTGACGATGTTGCAGTTATTGGGTTTGTTGCAAGTCAGTTGAAACAGGAGTTACAGAAGTTTCGTGAGTGGGAAACAGGAATTAGAATATAAGAAAACCGGCCAGAAAATGGCCGGTTTTCTTATATTTATTTAATAAGCAAAACTTGTTCGTTTAAGAATAGATTGTACAACTGGATAGATTAGTACAATAGCGATGGTGTTTACTGCAGCAGTTGGAATGACTACTGTTAGGAATAAACCTGTAAATGCAGCGCCGCCAGGAAGTCCTGCAAATACGAGTGCTGCTCCTAGGAATATTGCTCCGCTAATCATCGTACCAATTGCAGTTAGTACACCAGCAGTAATTAATGACTGACCAAAGCGCTGAACAAGTAGATAAAGTCCGAAAAAGGCAAAAGCAGTAATCGGCTTATCAATTATGTTAGCAAGTTGTCCACCTGGAAATGTAGTTGTTGCAGCTGAAATTACGCCAGTTGCAAGCCCAAGTACGAGTACACTTTTACGTTCAGGAAACAACAGAATCCCAAGAAACATCATTGTAAGAAGCATATCGTTCTTCATTCCAGATATAAGACCAGGAATAATGGCGTGAAGAATCGTGCCAATCCCAAGTAGTAAAGCCATTAATACTAAATTTTTCGTTTTCATTAAAAATCTCTCCTCTTCTCATCTCATTCTCCGCCAAAAGACGGTGTTCTCTCCATCAGTGCGCTATGTGCCTGCTGCGAAAGAACTAGTTTTATTTATAATAACAAACGATTATCTAATTTTAAAGTGTTAAATATTGTGTTTGTGATGGAATGTGTGCATAAAATCGCATAGTGCTTGGACTGATTCGATCGGTACAGCGTTGTATAGTGAAGCTCGACAGCCTCCAACTGAACGGTGTCCCTTTAGACCAACAAATCCTTCTTCCTCTGCTTCTATAAGAAATAATTCTTCGAGTTCTTTTCCAGGAAGCCTGAATGTAACATTCATGGATGATCGGCTTTGCTTTTCAGCTGTTCCGTTGTAAAAACCTCTGCTTCCATCAATAGTATCGTAGAGGAGGTTTGTTTTTTCTGCGTTCATTTTTTCAATTGCTTGAATACCACCTTGCTTCTTTGTCCACTGAAGAACAAGTGAGAGCATATAAATGGCGAAAGATGGTGGGGTATTATATAGAGATTTTTTATCCACATGTGTTCGGTAGTCTAGCATAGTTGGAAGGTTGTCTGGAATGTGCTTAAGCATGTCTTTCTTTACAATCACGACTGTGACACCAGCAGGACCAAGGTTCTTCTGAGCACCAGCATAAATAAGACTAAATTGGTCAATAGGTAGAGAACGACTTAGAATATCGCTCGACATATCAGCAATGAAATTCGACTGATGGTTTTCGGGGAAACTTTTCCATTGGGTACCATGGATTGTATTGTTGGAAGTGAGATGCACGTAAGCGTCACGATCATTATACTTAATCGTATCCATATCAGGAATGCTACGGAAATCATTGTCTTTACTGCTGCTGCCAATGAAAGTATGTCCTAATTTCTCAGCTTCTTTTAGGGCTTTCTGGGACCAGCTTCCAGTAATAAGATAGTTACCTTGCTTACCTTCAGTGAGAAAGTTCATAGGAATCATAGAGAACTGTAGGCTTGCTCCCCCTTGGAGAAAGAGTACCTCATAATCATCTGGTATGTTCAATAATCCCCTTAACAGTTCGTTCGCTCCATCATGAATCTTCTGGTATTCTTTGCTGCGGTGACTGAATTCCATTATCGACATACCAAGTTGCTGGTAGCTGAGAAGCTCTGATTGAGCGTGGTCCAGCACTTCCTGAGGTAATGCTGAAGGACCAGCGTTGAAATTATAACGACGTTCCACTAGTAGACACTCCTTTAGCGATGTAATGCGACTTGATTTAGCTTGTCATTATCCTATCATTAAAATAATGACCGTTGCTATGTTTTTTTTCTAATCTTTTAGAATATTTAGCATTTGCTCTTATTGCATATTTTGCTATTCTTGTAGAATCGAATGAACAGAAAGTGGTGTATTGAAGAATGTATCGAGAAAACAAGCCAACACTTATTGGACCATATGATCATCCAGATATTTATCCAGGGCCAAGACCCTCTTCCTCTTTTCTATACCATAACGGGAAAGCGCATCGCATTGAAGAGAAAGAAAGTGTACCTGTTGAGAAGCAGATCGTTCATTATGCAAGGGGAGAAGATGTTTCAGGCTCATTGGCATTCGCTTCTTCTGAGCAATATACGGTAGAAGAATTAATAAGGAAGGAAGGGTTGTCTCCAATTGAAGATCGTATTCCATTGCTAGCATACGGATCGAATGTGTGTCTTGCGCAGTTAAGATACAAATTTAGCCTAAATCCAGATTTAAATGATTTCATTCTTTATTATCGTGCAGAAATTACGGATACCGATGTAGTAGCGGGATCATTTCTTGCGCCTTATGGAGCTCTTCCTGCTGTGATAGCTCCAGTGAAAGGGGCAACCACTGAAGTCTGGGTCACATTTGTCGATCGAGAACAGCTAGAATTATTAAATCGTACTGAAGGTAGTTATGTTCTTAAGGAACACCAAAACGGGAAGTTAACGCTTAAAACAGGAGAGCATTTCGAACGAGTCTATGCGTATTACTTTCCGCATGCCTATCTTAGACAGGGGTCATTTGTTCGATTTATGGATATACCAGGGGAGTCGAAGCTTCCATCTATGTGGCAGGCTGACTTGTTAAATGAGCTAAAATCAATGATTGGTTACGGTGGACATCGAGAAGAATTTATCCATGAATTAAGATGGAATGGTAGTTTACGAAAGAAAATGACTATGATGTTAACGGATTTAGATGAAACGTTTGATCATCCAGACTGGATCGAACCAAATGGATTTCATACGTTAAAGAATATGACGCGATCACAAAGAAAAAGGAGACCTTAATGGGTCTCCTTTTCACTAATTCATTTAATGTTTTTTACTGATATTGCGAACGGACACCCTCAGCGAGACGCTGTAAAGTATCGGCATCATAATCATTTTCATGCGTTTTCCAAACGGCACCAAATCCATCTCCTTTACCATAACGAGGGATCAGGTGGAGGTGATAATGGAATACTGACTGACCAGCGATAGCTTCATTGTTATTTAGAATGTTCATGCCTTGAGGTGCGAAATTCGCTTTCAAAGCATTAGCAATTTCAGGTACAGCAGCAAATAGCTTTGATGCTGTTTCAGGTTCGAGTTCGTAAATGTTTTGTTGGTGTTTTTTTGGAATGACGAGTGTGTGCCCTTCCGTTACTTGTGTAATGTCAAGAAAGGCAAGTACCTCATCATTCTCATACACTTTCGCAGAGGGAATGTCTCCGTTAATAATTTTGCAGAAAATGCAATCTGGTGAATGGCTCATCATCATCATCATCCTTTCACTCTTTTTATTTATCGTACCATAATTTTCTATCAGTTAAGATTATTTCACTTTACTAGAAATAATAAATCAGTAGTAAAATACACTAGCAAATAAAGAAAATGGGCTCTGCCGGGGGTGCAGAGCCCTGAGTGTAACTTATTTCAGGGAAGACGTCACACTCTCTATAAGGATGTTCGCAAATTCATTGATCTATTCAACTATTTTCAAATGTTTTACGAACTTCTAAGAGGGTTTCTAGAAACTCCTGCCAAAACACGGTAAGATATGGACAGATAG
Organism: Bacillus sp. NTK071; assembly: GCF_017303315.1. Lineage (GTDB taxonomy): Bacteria > Bacillota > Bacilli > Bacillales > Guptibacillaceae > Guptibacillus. Next base: position 162,432 of record NZ_JAFKOI010000005.1, on the reverse strand, counting down.
ATGAGTAGGAGGGGATAAAAGTTGAAGAGAATCAGAATGTCAGCATGTATCGGTATACTTGCTCTTGGGATCGTCTCAGGTTGCGGAAGTGAAGACCACAATAAGACACATATGGTAAATGGCGATATAAGAGAAACGACAGCTCATAAAGACATACTTCCATCATTCCTTGAAGATAAGCAGGATACTGTCAAAACTATATATGCAGAAGTTGCACAAAATAAAGATCTGCTAGAATCCATTCCCTGTTACTGCGGATGTGGGGAAACTGCTGGGCATACAAGCAACTATGATTGTTTTATAAATTATCAGAATGATAGCGAAATGACGTGGGATGATCATGGTACAAAATGCGGCGTTTGTCTTGATATTGCAGTTCAATCAATGAGTTGGTCTAATGAAGGGAAAACTGTGAAAGAAATTAGAGAACGAATTGATGAAGCGTATAAAGAAGGATATGGTACGCCGACGCCAACTCCTGAAGTATAAAGCGGGTAAGCCGCAACTTCACTCGACCACAAAAAATTTGTTAAAATAAATGCAAATGAAGAAATGAGAGGACCTCTATGACAAATTCAATTTTGGAAGTTAGTAATCTTACTGGTGGATACCAGGCGAATAAACCAGTTCTTCACAATCTATCTTTAAACGTAGGACCAAATGAAATTGTAGGATTAATTGGTTTAAATGGTGCAGGAAAAAGTACTAGCATTAAGCATATTCTTGGCCTCCTGGATCCAATGGAAGGTAATATTCGTGTTGCAGGAAAAACTTTTTCTGAAGATAAAGATGGTTATCGTAAACAGGTTTCTTATATACCTGAGACCCCGCTATTATATGATGAATTAACCCTATGGGAGCATCTACAATTAACTGCTCTTGCATATGAGTTAGACAACGAATGGAAAGATCGTGCTGAAGATCTTTTGAAAGAATTTCGGATGACAAATATGAAAAAATGGTTCCCGGGACATTTCTCTAAAGGGATGAGACAGAAAGTCATGATTATGTGTGCCTTTCTTGTGAAACCTTCTCTATACATTGTAGATGAGCCTTTTGTAGGACTTGATCCGATTGGTATTCAATCTTTTCTTGATACAATGCTACAAATGAAGGAAGAAGGTGCAGGTGTATTAATGTCCACACACATTCTTTCGACAGCCGAAAGATACTGCGATCGCTTTATTATTCTTCATGATGGGAAAATTGTGATGTCAGGCACGCTTAATGAGTTGCAAAACCAAATTGGTCAATCAGCTGCTACGCTTGACGATATTTATATTGAAGCGACCAGGAGTGGAAAATGATGCAGCTTGATACGTTATGGAAGGAGAGATCGGGGGCATTTTGGAGTATTGCTCTTCGCTATTTTCGATTAATAGGGAACAGTAGCTTTTTGTTCACCCTCGTTCTGACGTTAATATTTGGAGCGTATTATTACAGTGAATTACTTAAGGTTCTACCAGAATCGTTTCCTGGCTTAGTCGTTATAACCGGCATCGCAGCAGTTGTACTCGTTCGAACTCCACTTCGTTTTTTCTTATACGAAGCAGATCTTGTTTTTTTGTTGCCGGCTGAAGGAAGGCTAAATGGCTATTTTCGTAAATCCCTTATATACAGCTTTCTGCTCCAGGTATTTACGACAGTTGTGGTGTTGACGATTCTTGCACCTTTATATCAACATGAAACAAACGCAGGAACTGGATATTATGTTTTTGTTATCTCAGTTTCAATAGTTCTAAAAGGCCTAAACGTAATTATGAAATGGTTGGAACTTCACCAACCTGCACATCGATCAGTAGTTGGTTATATCCTTTTAAGGCTGTTACTTACTATGCTGATTACATACTTATTGCTGATTCAAGCTCAGTGGCTTTATGTCGCTTTTGCAGTAGGATTGATTGTTGGCATTCTGTTCCTTCTGTATTTACCGCTTCAAAAAAAGTATTCGATAAAGTGGCAGAGGCTACTTTCAATCGACGAGCACCAAAGTATGAGGTTCTACCGAACAGCAAATTTATTTACTGATGTTCCTAAGCTAAAGCAATCTGTTAAACACAGACGCATGTTAAGTGCACTTGCAGAAAAAGTTCTTCCTATGAATACGGTTTATGCAACGCTATACCAGAAAGCCTTTATCCGCAGCAATGAATATTTTGGCATCTACATACGCCTTTTGCTTGTAGGATTAGCTCTTATTGCATTTGTGCCAAGTGAAACAGGTAGAATGATTGGTGCAGCGCTTATTGTCTATTTGACAGCTGTCCAGTTGCGAACTCTATACCCACATTATCAGTCACATGTTATGGTAAAGCTGTATCCGATATCTGACGCAAATCAAGAAGAAGCATATCGGACTCTTCTAATTCGTCTGCTTGGTACTCAGGCTGTTGCTTTTGCACTTCTTTCACTTGTTCTTCACCTTAACTTTGTTGAGTTTATGCTGATTGCACTTGCGGGAGCTGCGGCAGTAGTGTTTGCTACCCTTGGCAATCGATCGAAGAAATTCAAGTTTATGAACTACCTTTGGCTTAAAGTAGTTCAGAAGTGAAGGGTGATGTCAATGGATAATTACCTCAGTGAAGTTGAAGAAGAACTTGAGTCATGGGAAAGAAAAATGAAGAAAAAGTCTTCCGTAGTCTCGCGAACGGCAAAAAAAGTACAAAATCGAATAAATAATATAATTCCTGAACGTGTGCACAAGGTTGTAACAGGAAGCATCAAAACGATGGTGAAGGGCGTTCTTACTGGGAATACCTATTCTGTTAAAGCCCCTGTTCAAAATTTGTCGCTTCGTTCAAGGGATACGAAGGCAAGGCAGCTGATACAAACATATAAGCGAATTGCCGCGGCTGAAGGTGCAGGGACTGGTGCTGGAGGAATTCTTCTTGGATTAGCAGACTTCCCTCTGCTCTTGTCCATTAAAATCAAATTTCTTTTTGATATTGCGAGTATTTATGGATATGATGCAAAGCAATTTGAAGAGAGAGTATTTATTCTCTATATCTTTCAATTGGCATTTTCATCTGATCGAACAAGGAAAGAAGTTTATGAACGTATTCAGTACTGGGACCAGTCTTCACTCCAGAAGGAAGTAAGAGATACATTTAATGAAAAGCATGATTGGAAAGCATTTCAGCTTGAATATCGCGATTACATTGATTTTCCTAAGTTACTTCAAATGATTCCAGGTATAGGAGCAATTGTTGGAGCCTACGTTAATTATCATTTTATTGACTGGCTTGGTGAAACAGCAATAAATGCCTACAGGCAACGACACTTTCAAACAGAAGATAAAGACCAATAACATAACGAAAGGCCAGCCGGATCGGCTGGCCTTTCGTTATGTTATTTATTCAAATCGTGCATCGCTTAAAATGCGATCCATTTCTTCCATATGATGTGTTTCATCAGCAATCATGTCATCTAGCTTAACGACTAACTCAGTAAAACCGAGCTCTTCAGCTTGCTTCTTGCGTTTTTCGTAACGTTCTATAGTATCTTTTTCAGCTGTTCTAGCTTCAATTAGCATTTCTTTCACATCTGTTAGTTGTTTTACCTCTGCAGGTGCTGTTGTTGGCGTACCGCCTAACACTTTAATTTTCTCAGCAAGATAGAGAGCGTGTCCTTGCTCATCTGCGATTTCACTTTCGAAGAAAGGTTTTAATGTTTGACGGTATAGTCCAGATACAACTGCCGCATTGTAAGTATACATGATGCTCGCAGCATATTCGTTAGCTAGGTCTACATTGAGACCATCAATTAATTCTTGTTTCTTGTCTGCCATTAAAAACATCCTTTCTAATTCATATCAGTTTTGCTTCCACCTTAATTTTACCCTTTGAGGTGATTAATAAAACATAAATGCAATAAAACATATCAACACTATATAGGAGGTTTGACAGATGAATGGAGGGGTAATAATCAACTATACAGATCATACTACCATTATATAGGAGGGCTTCACTTGAGTAAGATTGCAGTACTAATGACAAGCATGTTTGAGGATGTTGAATATACAAAACCAGCAGAACAGTTTAAGAATGCAGGACATTCATTGACGGTTATCAGCCCAGAAGCTGGTCAGGAACTAACAGGAAAACAAGGTGAAGCAAAAGTGACTTCTTACAAAGGCATTGGTGATGTTAAGCCTGAAGAGTTTGACGTTCTTTTCATTCCTGGCGGAGTATCACCAGATGAATTACGAGCGGACGACCGATTTGTAGCTTTTACGAAAAAGATGATGTTTATGAATAAGAAAACATTGGTCATTTGTCACGGACCACAGCTATTAATTTCTGCGGAAGTATTAAACGGACGTAATATTACCGGGTTTAAATCAATTCAAACAGATCTTAAATATGCTGGAGCAAACGTATTTGATGAAGAAGTTGTTGTTTGTGGAGGAAATCTTGTAAGCAGTAGAAATCCTGATGACATCCCAGCATTTATTGAGAAATCACTATCTATTCTAGACAGTTGATTAAAGGAGTGTAAATAATGAGTGAGCAAAACCATCTTGTAAATAAAGACAGTGAGCTTAACGTAAATAAAGTTGATGATACAATTGAGCGCATGAGCGATGATCGTCTTGATGATATTCTAGCGAATTTCGAAGAATTTAAAGGCTATCTTGCAACACGAGTTCAAGTGGGTGAAAAGCTAGGGCTAAATGAAGAAGCGCTAGCGCAGGCTGCAGAGAAAGTAGCTGGATATTTAGCCAAGAAAGAAGAGCCAAAAAATAGAGAAGAAAAACTTCTTAAAGAATTATGGTTGGTTGGAGATAAAGATCAACGCCATCAACTCGCACACCTTCTTGTGAGAATGGTGCAAACAAAAGAGAAGTAAGTAAAAAGCCGCTGCTGGTTCAGCGGCTTTTTTAAAAGAATAGAAAGTGAAAGGCGAGATTTTATGAATAAAAATGAATTTTTCAGTTCTTTCCCAGGAGTATTAAAACAAAAAAAAGTATGGTATCCGCTTGTACTAAATGGATTTGGTCTTTTAATTGCTATTCTTGCTATTATGTTATTTTCTGAATTAGCGGAAGAAATACTTGAAAAAGAGACGCTTCAATTTGATCAGACTATTATTTCAGCCGTTGATTTAATTCGGTCCGATTGGATGCTAAACGCTATGGGAGTGATTACGGAATTAGGGGCAGTATGGTGGATTACAGTCGTTTCAATTCTTACGGTTTCCATTCTTTGGTTTAGAGAAAGAGATGTGTGGAGCATTATTTTCTTTATTGTGGCAGTGGCTGCTGGGGGACTTTTAACTAGTGTGTTAAAGCATTTCTTTGCGCGTTCTAGACCTACTGTTGATGCTGCTTACGATGCCGTTGGCTATAGCTTTCCGAGCGGACATGCAATGGGGTCATTTATATTATATGGTTTTATTGGGTACTTAATTATTAGAAGCCAGAGAGGTAGAACAACAAAATGGATAAGTGGACTATTAGTGGGACTTTTCATCCTTTTAATAGGATTTAGCCGAATTTATCTCGGAGTTCATTATCCAAGTGATGTTCTTGCTGGCTATGCAGCAGGTACACTCTGGCTTTTTGTTTGTATCTTTTCTCTAGAATGGGTGATGTGGATCAAACGATCATCAGTAAGCTTTAACTCATTCAGGAAAATGTTCTCCAGTAAGGACAGTTAAATAATCAGGTAGTATTTCTAGAGATGAGGGAGTGGTGTGATACCGCTCTCCGTCACAGTCAATATTCTGTTCAGGTTCAGTTGATATGCGTAAATTTTTCGTTTGAAAATGAATAATACCTTCGTTGAAACGTGACTCTTTCATGATTTTGGATTGGAATATAGACCAAAATGTTGAAAGAGATGATTCCTTAATGATTAGAACGTCAAATTTACCATCCTGAAGGTTGTTTTGCGGGAAAAAGGCTTGAATGCCTCCCGTAAAAGGACCATTCCCAACAATCATCATGACAGCTTCGCCTTCAAAAGACTTTTCATCTGACTCCACTTTAAGGTGAAAAGGCTCAGGATTATTTACTGTCTGAGCTGTACTAATGTAATAGGAAAGTCTCCCGAAAACCTCCTTTGTATCAGAGTTAATGTTCTCTGAAGCCTGAGTAATTAATCCAATTCCCCAGAAGTTTAAAAAATACTCATCATTTGAGCAACCAATATCTATTGTTGAACGGTTGTCCTTGAGCAGTTGTTCTACGGCTTGAAGTGGATTCTGATTCATTCCAATCGCACGAGAAAAATCGTTGGCTGTTCCACCTGGAATAATGCCAAACGCAGGACGTTTTTCTCTTCGGCATAAGGCGTTTGCCAATTCGTAAATCGTCCCATCTCCACCAGCGCCTATAATGACATCTACCTGATCCGCCACCTGATCAATAAGTTCTGCACCGTGCCCCTTATAATCTGTTTTATATAGCGTTACTTCATCAAATTTCTCCTGAAGCCTATGCTGTATGGCATCAATTTGATTTACCATTTTGACATTCCCCGCTTTGGGATTCAAGATCAATGCTACACGTGTCACTATGATTTCCCCTTTCGCGTTATCTTCCTTTCTTATTCCCTTATAAATAGTGTTCTACACTCGTATAAAGAGATTAGAGAATGAAATTAAACTAAAGTCATTTATAAAAATTTCAAGGACCACGGTTTTCTTTTGTATAGAGTTGGGAGATACCAACAGACTTTTGTCTTGCTCAAGAGGACTCATGATATTGCAATACGAGGGAATTATACTTAAGGGTACGTACTTATTTTTAAAAGTGGGAGCATAAACATGAAAAACATCTTAAGAATTTTCACGAAAGACTGGAGAAGTATTGGAACAAACTGGGTAGCGGCAATCTTATTAGGTGGTCTCATCATTCTTCCGTCACTTTATGCTTGGTTTAATATAGGGGCTTCATGGGACCCTTATAGCCAAACAGATCAGCTGCCTGTAGGAATTGTCAATGAAGATCAGGGAGCCACTATAAGAGATAAAGCTATTGATGTAGGTGGGGAACTAACTAAAGAATTAAAGCACAACAATAGTTTGGAATGGCATTTTTCAAAACGAGACCGTGCAATGGAAAAGCTGAAAAATGGAGATTACTTTGCAGTGATTGTAATTCCTAAAGATTTTTCTAAAAAACTAGGGACTGTTATCAATGATAAGCCAGAAAAGGCGGAAGTTGAGTATTATGTTAATGAAAAGGTAAATGCAATTGCTCCTAAAATCACAGAAAAAGGGGCTAGTGTCATTGTTGATCAAATTACAAGCAACTTTGTATCCGTAGTGAATGGCACCATTTTTGATTTATTTAACGAGTTAGGCCTCGAATTTGAGAGAGACCTTTCAGATATTAAACGATTTGAAGAGTATGTATTTAAATTAGAGGAGAACCTTCCGGAGATAAATCGTTTAGTTTCTGATGCTATGAAAGATTCAAAAGATGCTGAGAAAGTGATTAATAAAGTTCAAGGTCTACTTCCAGAGGCGGAGCAAATAACGAGTGAAGGCATTAACACAATTGATGACACGACTCATTTTCTAAATGAAGCGGAAGACAGATTGAATAAGTTAGCACCTCAAGTGGAAGAGGATTTAACAACGGCTCAACAAACAGCAGAAGATGTTAATGAATTTATTAATGATTTAAAAACACCTGATATTGATCTATCCTCCGTTGAAGAGATAAGGGGTAAAATGAATCAACAGATTGATGACTCTGTTCAACGAATAAATAATGTTCAAGAAGTTTTGAACCAGGTGAAGAAAACGGGAAGCAATAAGCAAAATACTGAGGAGGGTGAGACTTCAGAAGCAGACCCTGCTCAACCAGCTGTGAATCAGAAACAAAAAGAAGTGATTGATCAGGCAATTACCGATCTTGATCAGGTTAAAAAGCAGCTAAATGGTATAAAAGGAGATTCTGAAGAGATCGGCACTCATTTGGCTGACAAACAAAAAGAGATAGATAATATATTATCTTCTCTTCAAGAAAAATCGGGTGATACAGCTAATAAAATCGACGCTTTTCTAAAAGAGTATAATGAAAACATTGAACCGAAAGTTCTTTCAGAAGTAGCAAGTGCAAAGAAGACATTGTCAAATGCCCGCTCAACTTTGAAAGAGGCGCAAACCACGATTCCGGAAGTTAAACGCATTCTCTCAAGTACAGAAGAGAATATAGGAGAAGGTCAAGATATCTTAGCTTATATGCTGAATGAATATCCTTACGTCAATGATAAAGTAAACCAACTTGCCGATCGCATTCGAGAGATTCAGGGAGAAACCGATATTAATGATATTATTGAACTCTTGAAGAATGATCCTATGGCGGAACAAAGCTTTTTTGAAGAACCCATTGTATTGAGTAAGAACTCTCTGTTTCCAATCCAAAATTATGGAACAGGTATGACACCTTTTTATACCGTTCTTTCTTTATGGGTAGGAGCTCTACTATTAGTGTCACTATTAACAACCGAAGTATCTGGACTTAAAGAGGTTTCAAATCGTCAGATATATTTTGGGAAATTACTTACTTTTATTAGCGTAGGCTTTCTCCAAACAATTGTTGTCACGTTAGGTGATCTCTTTATCCTACATGTTGATATTGTGCACCCTGTCCTATTTGTTCTATTTGGACTAGCGACTAGCTTTGTTTTCATGTTGATGGTTTATACCCTCGTTTCGGTATTTGGTGATGTAGGGAAAGCAATGGCTATTGTCTTTCTTGTTCTCCAAATTGCAGGCTCGGGCGGAACATATCCTGTCGCGTTATTACCTGAATTTTTTCAGAAGATCCATCCTTTCTTGCCGTTTTCTTATGCTGTGGATTTGATGCGAGAAGCTGTCGGAGGAATCATTTGGCAGCGTGTAAAAGAAGATTTATTCTTTTTAGGAATATTTGCAGTAGTTTATCTTCTTGTAGGTGCATTCCTTAAAGAACGTTTAAATAATAAGACAAATCAACTGATGAAAAAATCTAGAAAATCAGGTTTGTTTCATTAAACTAGTATGATTAAGGGCAGCATGTCGTTCGACATGCTGCCCTTTTCTTAATTTGCTTCTTCTCTTGGAAGTCGGTCTTCGTCAATTTCATCTTTAAAAGCATAGGTAAACGTTAATGCTACAAGAATACCGCCTCCAATGAGGTTACCGATACTAGCAGGAGCTAGGTTGAAGAATAGAAATTCAACCCAGGAATACTCAGCACCATGTATGAAGGAAGTACTGAAGTATCCCATATTTGCTACACTGTGTTGAAAATTCCCTGCAACGAAAATGATAACAGGTAGTGTTGTTGCTAGTACTTTTCCTGTTAAGTCACGCGCAGCTGTCGCAAGAAATGCGGCCATACCAATTAACCAATTGGCGATAATTCCAGAGATAAGTATTTGAAACCAGCCTAATGTACCATTAGAAAGGAATTTCATTTTATGCTCCGTATATGTTGTTAATTCAGAATAAAATTCAGGAGAGAGAGAACCGGATGCCACGACAAGTGCACCGACGAGTAGAGCACCAATCAGGTTGCCTATATAACATACAACCCAGAACTTGAGAATGTGTTTCGGAATCCAGAATTTTCTCTGTAAGATATAAGTCGGCAACAGCACATTAACTTCAGTGAATAATATAGCTCCGGATATAAATACAATGGCATAGCCGGTAACGAAACCAATTCCTGCAAGTAGGTTATGAATGCCTTCCGTCTCGACTTCAAGTGCAATGAGAACCGAAAAGATAGCTCCAAAGGTAACGAACGCACCAGCTAATATGGATAAGATAAATTGTCGATTAAGGGCTCGTGCACTATGAGATTCACCTTTTGCAATAAATGTTTCGACTATTTGTGCGGGGAAATAGAATTGTCTCTCAGGATACTTTACATCCTTGTTTTTCTTTTTTGATTTCTCCACGATCAATCTCCTATCTATTTTCTTTTTCTGCTAGATACCTTTAAAAAATCATAAGTAAACTGTTTAATAGGTTCGTAAAATGAGGAAAATGTGCAAACCTATTTAACTTTGCTGTCTAAAAGTAAGATTTCCTGGGAAATTAACATACAATGTGTCTGAAATAGACGAGAGCGAGATGGATATCCACCTCGCTAGCTTTTAAAATTTCCAATATCCTGTTTTTCCGTAATGAGTATGAAGATCTTCTTCAAATCGACGAGAAATGGGTTCGTTAAGTCTGTATTCAGGGGCATTGCGAATGTCTTCTTTCTTAACGTCCACCTGAACAGTTCGATCATGCCAATGAATATTTGTAATCCATTCTGTTGAGAGTAATACCTCTTTCCCAGGAAGTAAGTTTCTAGTATCTATTATGAAATAGCGTAGCTTCCAAGTCTCTTCATCAAAAATGAAATCTTTCACATGACCGATTTCTCCGTCGACAGCGTGAATGTGATAACCAGAAATTTCTTTCGTACTTCTTAAATGGTTTTCTTCTTCTTTAGAACTTTGAAGAGGGGATTCATCTTCCACTATATCTTCTGCCATAAATGGTTTTGGGTACATTCCGCTACCCCATGCACCTGTACCGACCCAATAATATGGCCAGCTAAAATGACGATTGATTTCCATCTCATGCTTTCTAGCAATCGGTTGCTCAGTATCAATGTCTGGACTATCTTTGACTTCATCGCTTGTAAGTGAAACGGAAATTGCCTCATTCTCATGGTCTAATTTATTAATTGAAAGAGGAGACAGAAGAACTTTGCGTCCAGGTATCCATTTATGAGTATCGACAACAAGATACCGTATTGTCCAATGTTCGTCATCGAAATAAAGTTGCTTTAATACGCCTTTTTCTCCATCACTCGTATCGATTGAATAGCGATACACTTCATTTTCGCTAACTAACATTTCTATCACTCCTATAGGAAATAATCTACGTATTTAGTACAATTCCCTGGTATCAGTTAGGCTAAACGAATTACTCGACTTGATAGGTTTTTAGGTAAGGTTTTCCTGAAAAAATAGTTTTAGGTAAGCCTTTGCTTGTATGTCTGTTCTTATGTGCCTCCCCATACGCTTCGGAGGATTGCCAGTTTTTGAAATCTTTTTCTGAATTCCAGAAAGTAGCCACAATGTATGGGTCATTGTGAACAGGTCTTAGTATGCGTATTCCCTGACAACCAGGTTCGCTTTCTACTTTTCCTGCTCTATTTTTGAAACGGTCCTCGAATACAGCGCGTTCGCTTTCTTCTACAGGGATGTGATTTAGCACAACAAATCCAGGGTCTGTCAATGTGCCTTTATTGTCCATAAGTTCATATTTCTTAGCATTTTTGAAAAAAGTTTCTGATGAAGTTTCATGATAGAGGGCTGCGCCGTCAGGATTAGAGAAGAGCATAACCTCTTCTTGATCATGTTCTTCTTTCACTTTTGCTAAATACTCGTATGTTCCATATGTAACAAATATATTCATCTTACTCATCATCCTTTCAATGAAGTGATCAGGCAGAATTGCCTGATACTTTACCCTTATTTGGCAAAAGCTAAACAGAATCGTCACTCTATATAGTACAAAAAAATCAATTTTTCATGTAAGCTTAGCTTTAATTATGTTTATAAGGGAGTGCCTCATAGAATGAAAAAGCTTGGGATAGGCCTTATCGCCACAGCAGCCGTTTTCTTGATAGGATTGTTAGGCTATCTTGGCATTTTGCTTGCAGGTAATTACGTGATTGATGAGAAGAAATTAGTTATGAATTCCGCCACTAAACTTGTTGATACCGAAGGGGAATTAATTACAAAGCTCTACTTTGAAAATCGCGATCCTGTTTCAATAGATAATGTACCTGATCATGTTCAAGAAGCTTTTGTTGCGACAGAGGACAGTCGGTTCTACGATCATCATGGACTTGACATTAAAGCAATTGGACGTGCGCTATATCGCGACATTCTTGCAGGTAAAAAAGTAGAAGGCGGAAGTACGATAACGCAGCAGCTTGCGAAAAACGTCTTTCTAACAAATGATAAATCCTGGCTTAGAAAAACAAAAGAAGCCGTCATTGCTATTAACCTTGAACGAAACTATAGTAAGAATAAAATTCTAGAAATGTACTTAAATCAGATTTATTTTGGACATGGAGCTTACGGCATACAATCTGCTTCCATGATGTTTTTCAATAAACCAGTTTCAGAACTCAGTGTAGAAGAAGGCGCAACGTTAGCAGGTCTTCCGAAAGCCCCTTCTAATTATTCCCCTATTAACCACCCTGAAGAAAGCAAAGAGCGAAGGGATCTTGTTCTTTCATTAATGGAAAAACACGATTATTTGACAGCTGAAGAAACAGTTCGACTACAAGGAAAAACTCTTTCGTTAGATGTAGCTGAAGTGACGAAAGAACCTGCTTATCTTACGTATATTGATATGACGCTTCAAGAAGCAAAAACACGGTATAAGTTATCTAATGAAGAAGTTCTAAGAGGGGGCTACAAGATCGTCGTTCCGATGAATGTCGATCTGCAAAAAGAAGCTTATACGCAATTTCAGAATAAATCTTTTTTCCCAGGCAGTGACACTGAAAACCCTCCTGAGGGCGCGTTAACCATGATGGATACAAAGAGCGGAGGCGTTGTGGCTGTTCAGGGTGGAAGAAAATATGTTCAAAGGGGCCTCAATCATGTGACTTCGAAAAGGCAGCCGGGCTCTGCATTTAAGCCCATTGCTGTGTATGGACCAGCGTTAGAAAAAAAGGAGTATAGCCCATATACATTATTGAAAGATGAAAAAATAGACTATGATGGCTATTCGCCTTCCAATTATAACAACCAATACACAGGGGAGATTTCTTTATACGATGCAGTTAGAACATCTGCAAACGCACCAGCTGTCTGGCTTCTAAATGAAATGGGTATATCCTATTCTAAAAAGTATCTAGAAAAGGACGGACTTAGTATAGAAGATAAAGATTTAAAGATTGCGCTTGGAGGCATTGATAACGGTGTATCCCCTTTCGAAATGATGGAAGCTTATCGCCCATTTGCTGCAGAAGGGGAACACATCGATCCCTATTTCATTACTAAGCTCTACGATCACGATGGAAAGCTAGTTGGAGAAGCAAAACATCAGGAAAAGAAGGTGTATTCGAAACAAACAGCCTGGTATATGACGAGGATTCTAGAAGGCGTAGTTCGAAACGGCACAGCAACTAGCGGCGAATCTAAAGTTGAAGTTGCAGGGAAAACTGGTACAACAAGTTATGAAAAAGTTCCTGGCGGAGCAAGAGATGCATGGTTTGTTGGTTTTACTCCAGAGTTAGTAGGAGCAGTTTGGATAGGTTATGATCGCACAACTGAGACGAATTATCTCACTGGTGGAAGTGAATATCCTGTTCAGCTTTTTAAAAAAGTAGTGAATGCTAATATTAATGAAAAGAGTACTGTTTCATTTGACAAGCCATCTGGTGTAAAAGATATGGAAAAGCCAATTTCACTACCTGATATTTCGGATTTAAGTGCTAAATTTGACTTCCTTTATGGTCTTCCAGCAGTAAAACTTAAATGGACTCCTTCATCGGATGATCGTGTTACATACCATATTTATGAAATAAAAGATGGTGAACGTGAGCAGATTGCAGAAGTAGAAGGAAAAGGAGAATATACTCGAAATTCTATTTCGTTCTTCGGATCAGTATCTTATCAGGTTATACCTTATAACTCGTTAACCGATCAGGAGGGTAAGCCTTCTAATGAAGCTTCAGTTAGCTTGTTCAATAGTTTTAAAAACGATAAGAAAGAGAAAGGTAATAAGGACGAGAAGAACGGGAAAGAAAACAAAGAGAAAGCAAAATCGAACGAGTGAATCGTGACTTTTCCTTTAAGACTGATTCTATTATGATAGAGTAGATGTAAACGGCTACAAACTAGGACGATTTTATGACTTTTTTCCTTAATGACTGTACACAAATGCCATCGATCGCTATAGTATGTAGGGATGTAAAAATGAACGTTTTGTAATTAGAAAGGTGGACAAGCATGAGTAAAGCATCATTTAATGATCAATTTCTTCGGGCATGCCGAGGAGAAGAGACAGACCATACACCTGTGTGGTATATGAGACAAGCTGGCCGTTATCAGGCTGAATATAGAAAAATTAGACAGAAATACTCCTTTCATGAGATGAACCTTAATCCGGAAGTAGCAGCAGAAGTCACACGTTTTGCGGTTGAGCAGCTTGGTGTTGATTCTGCTATTCTTTTCGCTGACATTATGACACCACTTCCATCTATAGGTGTTGATGTTGAAATAAAATCCGGGGTAGGTCCAGTCATTGATAACCCTATTCAATCGAGATCAGATGTTGATCGTCTAGGTGAACTTGATCCATTGAAAGATGTTCCATACGTGATGGAAACGATCAAAATGCTTCGTGAACAGCTATCTGTACCGTTAATCGGTTTCAGTGGAGCACCGTTTACTGTCGCAAGCTATATGATTGAAGGCGGGCCATCAAAGAATTATCATAAGACCAAAGCATTTATGTATACAGACCCAGAAGGCTGGCACCAATTAATGAATAAACTTGGTGATATGACGATTGCTTATTTGACAGCGCAGGTCAAAGCCGGTGCTCAAGCCGTGCAATTATTCGATTCATGGGTAGGTGCATTAAATGAAGCGGATTACAGAACGTATATTGCGCCGGTAATGAATCGTATCTTTTCTTCTCTAAAAGAATTGGGAGTACCGCTCTTAATGTTTGGTGTAGGGGCAAGCCACCTAATCCAGGAATGGAATAAGCTTCCTGTTGATGTAATTGGAATTGACTGGAGAATTACGATTAAAAAAGCGCGAGAAGTAGAAGGGATTACGAAGCCTCTTATGGGAAATCTTGAGCCTGCACTCTTGCTTGCACCATGGGAAGTAATTGAAGAAAGAACAAAAGAAATTCTTGATCAGGGTATGCAGTCACCAGGATTCATTTTCAACTTGGGTCATGGCGTATTTCCACAAGTTAAAGTAGAAACTTTACAACGCTTAACAAGCTTTGTACATGATTATACACGCAAGAACAGCTAGGGAACGGGAGGTGTAGCATGAAGAAGACGATTGGCCTTCTTGTAATGGCTTATGGCACACCGCGAAGCGAAACAGAAATCGAACCATACTATACGCATATCCACCGGGGGAAGAAACCTACAGATGAAATGCTACAAGATTTAATCGATCGGTACGAAGCGATCGGTGGCATATCTCCTTCTTCGGATATTACGCAAGAACAAGCTCAAAAGTTAGAAGATCGAATGAATGAGCAATTTGGTGATGAAACCATCCAATTTAAAAGCTATCTTGGGTTGAAGCATATTGAGCCGTTTGTAGAGGAAGCGGTTAGAGATATGCAAAAAGACGGGATTAAAGAAGCAGTTAGTATAGTTCTTGCGCCTCATTATTCCACGTTAAGTGTTAAAACCTATAATGAACGGGCAAAAGCAGAAGCGGTAAAGCTTGGTTATCCTTATATTTATACAATTGATCAATGGTACAACGAGCCAAAATTTATCCAGTACTGGGTAAACCAACTTCAATCTTGTTTAAGTGAAATGAATGAAGATAAAAAGAAAAAAACGGTTGTGATTTTTTCTGCTCATAGTGTCCCAGAGAGATTATTGCAAGATGGCGATCCATACCCTGCTCAGCTTGAGGAAACAGCGAAACATATCGCAGATCGGGCAGGGATTAAGAATTATGCTATTGGATGGCAGAGTGAAGAAAGCACACCAGATCCATGGATTGGGCCTGATATTCAGGATTTGACGCGTGATCTATTTGAACAAGAAGGCTTCACTGGATTTATCTATTGTCCCGTTGGTTTCGTAGCCGATCATTTAGAAGTGCTGTACGATAATGACTATGAGTGCAGACAAATGACAGATGAGCTAGGAGCTTTCTATCATAGACCAGAGATGCCAAATGCAACGGATGAATTTATAGAAATTCTAGCAACAGTTGTGACACGTGAATTAACTAAAAAGAAGATGATTAGTGATGAATAAACAGCCAAAAAGAATTGTTATTGTAGGTGGAGGAATCACAGGATTAACTGCTGCCTATTATCTTCAAAAGGAAATGCGTGAATCAGACGTTCCTTATAAGATTACTTTACTTGAAGGCAATGACCGATTAGGCGGCAAAATCCAGACAGATACCACGAACGGGTATGTGATTGAGCGAGGACCTGATTCCTTTCTTGCTAGAAAAGAGAGTGCGGCTCGTTTAGTCAAAGAAGTGGGTATGGAGGATCAGCTTGTCCCGAATTCCACTGGGCAAGCATTTGTTTTGAATAATGATCAACTTTACCCAATACCAGGTGGTGCCGTTATGGGTATTCCTACTGAACTTGCTCCGTTTGTGTCGACTCAGTTGTTTAGCCTAAAAGGG
The DNA here is from genome assembly GCF_017303315.1 of Bacillus sp. NTK071. GTDB lineage: Bacteria > Bacillota > Bacilli > Bacillales > Guptibacillaceae > Guptibacillus. The sequence continues at coordinate 146,056 of NZ_JAFKOI010000005.1, read as the reverse complement.
AAGGTCAGAGCAGCCTTTGACTTAATTCTTCCAAGAAGAGAAGATGATGGAAATGATCAGTCGCTTGGCCTGTTCTTCCGTAGACGCCTAGGGAATGAAGTGGTTGAAAATCTAATCGAACCACTCTTATCTGGAATTTATGCAGGTGATATTGATAAATTGAGTTTAATGTCTACTTTCCCACAATTCTATGATGTAGAAAGAAAGTATCGTAGCTTAATTCTAGGTATGAAAAAGACAACACCTCCATCACGGAGAAGCACTGGAAAGAAGAAGCCAGCCTTCTTGACCGTAAAGTCAGGTTTACAATCATTTATCCAAGCAATTGAAGATAAGCTGACAGATATAGAGATCAAGAGAAATGTAAAAGTAGATCAGCTGACAAGAGAAAAGGATTCCTATATTCTGACGACAACTAATGGTGACGAAATTGTAGCAGATGCGGTCATCGTTACGACTCCTCACCAGCAGGTTCACCACATGTTACGTGATCAAAAAGAAGTAGCACCTCTTGCGGAAATGCCTTCTACAACGGTTGCAACTGTTGCGATGGCATTCCCTGAAGAAGCAGTGAAGAAGGCAATGGATGGGACTGGATTTGTTGTATCTAGAAATGCCGACTATACCATCACAGCTTGCACTTGGACGCATCGTAAGTGGCAACATGCCGCACCAAAAGGTAAAGTACTATTACGCTGCTATGTTGGAAGAGCAGGAAAAGAAGAAATTGTGGAAAAGGGCGATGAAGAAATCGTACAGACCGTTCTAAATGACCTGAATCAGATCATGGAAATTGAGGGACATCCTGAATTCTATCGAATAACAAGATGGAGACAATCAATGCCTCAATACGAGGTTGGCCACCGAAATAGGATTGATGTAGTGAAAGAAGGAATTGAAGCGAAAATGCCAGGTGTATTCTTAGCAGGCGCCTCCTATAACGGTGTGGGTCTGCCAGATTGCATAAATCAAGGAGAAGCTTCTGTAACTTCTGTGCTGAACTTCTTAAAGTAAGAAAGGTTCACCTTTAAGTAGGTGAACCTTTTTGTGTAATAAGAAAATGACAAAAGTTTATAGGAGTTCATTGTGTTTTGTTTTATAATAGTGTAGATTTGCGTTGTTGGTAACAATTAGTAATAAAGGAGAAAATATCATGTTGGAAATGGCAAGACCTTTACTTATCAATATAGCAATGCTCTTCTCTGTATTATTTATTTGGAACATGGTCATGCCATTTAGGAGATCAATATCAATTAATTTGAAGAAGAAGCTCATTTACGGATTTATTAGTTCAATAATGGCCCTTCTCTGTATGCTTTTTCCACTGGAGACATTTGGTGAAACAGTATTTGATTTAAGAATAGTTCCTCTGATACTGGTCACATTGTATGGTGGTGGATTTGCAGGACTACTATGTATGTCCACAATAATCCTTATGCGATTAGGAATGGGTGGAGAATACGCTTGGGTAGGCGTACTGATTGCTATGGTCGGTTATATTATCTCGCTTATTTTCTACAGGTATTTTAAAAGATCAATAAGAAAGTGGAAGGTTATTCTACTGACTGGTGGAACCTTTATGCTTTTTTATATCACTATTGTACTTACATTGATTGTTCCATTAAAAACGTATTTTTATCCGATCTATTTCACTTCTTTTGCTATTGCTTACTTTTTTATTTTCTATTTAACAGAACGTCTAGTTCTTATTAATATACAGCTGGAAGAAACAGTATATCTCGAAAAATTGTCTGTAGCTGGTAAAATGGCAGCTGCAATCGCTCATGAAATACGAAATCCACTAACGACGGTGAGAGGACTTCTTCAGTTTATTTCTAGTGATTCAGATGATGAAAAGATTAAGAATTATGCGCCACTAATGATCGAAGAAATAGATCGAACGAACAAAATTATTACAGATTATCTCATGCTCATTAAACCCTCAAAAAGTGATTATGAGATTGTTAATTTAAATAAGGTTGTAAAAGATACAACAAATTTAACAGAGGTACTAGCATCTTATCATGCCGTTAAGATGCAGTATGAAGAAAAAGGCGATTTTGAAATAAATGGTAACTCCCAGGAGTTAAAGCAATGTTTAATTAATTTAATTAAAAATTCTATTGAATCAATTGAGGAAAAAGGACTAATTCTTATTTCATTGCAAAATGGGACAAAAAAAGGTACTGTAGATATCGTTATTCAGGACAATGGAGCTGGAATGAACGAAGAACAACTTGAAAAGATTGGTCTTCCCTTCTATACCACGAAATCAAAAGGGACCGGTCTCGGAACAATGATTACAATTCGACTCATACGTAACATTGGCGGGAAGGTTTCATACAAGAGTAAACTAGGAGAGGGTACGACTGTAACAGTGACGCTACCAACGAATAACTAAAAGGGGGAGCACGATGGTATTTGATCGAAGGAAGAGTATTCTAGAAGCTGCTGAAAAGTCATTTTCAATGTTTGGGTATAAAGCGACCACTATGGATCAAGTAGCGAAAATAGCTAATGTAGGAAAAGGTACGATCTATACCTTCTTTAAAAATAAAGAAGAATTATTTAATGAGATCGTAACCGGTATGGTAAAGGAATTGAAGGAGCTTGCTAAGAGTTCAATTTACAAAGAAGATAATTTCTTCGTGAATTTGCATAGAGCTCTCTATAGTGTACTTGAACATCGAAGAGAGCATCAATTGGCCATTAAACTTTCACAGGAAGTGCGTGAGATTGGCACACCAGCAGCAATTGATGCACTTGAACTTATTGAAAAAGCGATCCTTTCATTTCTCGAACAAGAGATTGAACGGGGCATAGAGAACAATGAAGTTAAAGAATGTGACCCTTCTCTTACAGCATTTCTTATGTTTAAAGTGTACATTGCTCTTATTTTTGACTGGGAAAAATCACATCAGTCGCTTACAAAAGAGGAAATTGCGGATCATCTAGAATTTTATATGATGCGAGGCATAAAGGTAGAATAGTAATAACAGAAATAAAGTATCAAATGGCTATTGCTATTCAAAAAAAAGGGTGTTATATTACTATTTGTAGCAAAAAATGACCAGAATCAAGAAGTGGTCAACCAAGGGTTTTAAATAAATATAATAGTGCTGTTGCTCTTTTTTTTGTTTTACAATGACCAAATGAGAAGAACGGTCAAATAGACAGGAGGATATAATATGAAAAAATCATTTCGTCAATTTCGATCGGAATGGTCATCATTACTCAAAAATAAAAAGATTTTAATCCCAGTTATAGCGGTTTTGTTTATTCCAGTTCTTTATAGTGGAATGTTTCTCTGGGCATTCTGGGATCCATATGAAAATCTCGACGAAATTCCAGTAGCAGTTGTTAATAATGACGAGGGCGCTGATTTTGAAGGAGAACATCTGGAGATTGGGAATGAGTTAGTAGATAAGTTAAAAGAGGAACCTGAATTTAAATGGGATTTTGTAAGTGAGAAAGAAGCCAATGAAGGGCTTCAAGATCAGACATATTACATGAAAATTCAAATTCCGGACAATTTTTCAGAGAAATCCACTACTGTTCTTGATGAGCATCCGGATAAATTAAACCTAGAATATGTTCCAAATGAAAGCTTTAACTTCCTTGCTGGGCAAATTGGTGGAACAGCAGTAGAGCAAATTAAATCTCAAATCGCTGAAAACATTACGGAAAATTATAGTGAAGTCGTGTTTGATAAATTTAGTGAAATTGCGGATGGATTGTCAGACGCATCTGATGGTGCGGGAAAACTCGCTGATGGTTCATCTGATTTAAAAGATGGCACAAAGCAGTTAAAAGATAATCTTGCTGTACTTAATGAAGGCTCAATTGAGTTAACAAATGGTCTTAGTAGTGCAGAAAGTGCATCTTATGATCTTGCAAATGGTATTAACAAGGCAAACCAGGGATCAACAGATCTATTAAACGGTTTAGAGAAGAAACAACCTGAAATTAACCAGTTAGCTGACGGGTCAAAACAGGTTAGTAATGGTGTTGGCGAGCTTAGTAACGGGATGGACCAGTTTAAATCAGGACAAGAAAAGCTTCTTGCTGGTGTACAAGATAGCAAAGCAGGAACAAAGAAACTGATGGACGGTTTGAATCAGACTGTTACCAAACTAGAGAATTCATCTCCAAGTAGTGTAGATACTGCGGGCTTGAAGGAGTCTTTAACGAACGGTGGTACAAAGGCGAAAGAAGTTCCACAAGAACTTCAGGCAGTCATTCAATCGATCCAGAAAAATGACCAATATACGGATGAACAGAAACAAGAGCTTATTAGTCAGTTGAAACCAATCGCTGAGAAGTCAGGTTCTGCTGCTAAATCTATTGGAGATGTAGCGACGGGTTTTACAACTCTTTCTGAGAAACTGTCTAATGCATCAGCAAATGCTAATGCTCTTCTAGAAGGTCAGAAAGCTTTAGCACAGGGTGCAACTGATCTCTATAAAGGTCAGGCACAATTAGAAGAAGGTCTTGTTAGCTATGGTGAGCGTGTTAATCAAGCGAAAGATAGTGTAAATCAACTTCATGCTGGTGCAGAAAAAGTTGCCGATGGAAGCAGCGCAGTTGCATCAGGTTGGACAACAATGATTGATAATGTAAATCAACTTAATTCTGGTATGAATAAGTTGTTTAGTGGATCAAAAGAGCTTGCAAATGGACTTTCCGAGCTTGAGGGTGGATCAAATGACTTATCCTCAGGGGCAAGTCAATTAGCAGACGGATCTACGAAACTTGATAACGGAGCGAAAGATTTAACAGACGGATCAGTCGAACTTCGTGACAAACTTGGTGATGCTGCAGAAGAGACTTCAGAAACAAAAGCCGATGATGAAACGTACAGTATGTTTGCTGATCCAGTGGATGTTGATACTGAAGCCGTATCTTCAGTACCGAACTACGGTACAGGATTCGCGCCTTACTTCCTTTCACTTGGTTTATTTGTAGGAGCGCTATTAATGTCAATTGTGTTCCCACTACGTGAGCCAGCAGGAAGCCCGCGTACAGCAATCGGATGGTTTATGAGTAAATACGGTATTCTTCTAACAGTTGGAATTATTCAATCTCTAGTAGCAGATGCCCTATTATTGTATGGCCTTGGTATTGAAGTTCAAAGCGTACCGTTATTCCTATTATTCTCAATAGTATCAAGTCTTGCTTATATGACGCTTATTCAGTTCTTTGTTACGACACTTGGAGATCCTGGTCGATTCGTTGCTATTATCATCTTGATCTTGCAACTGACAACAAGCGCTGGTACGTTCCCTATTGAATTAATACCAGAAGGATTACAAGTGTTTAATATCTGGTTACCAATGACGTATACTGTATCAGGCTTCAAAGCAGTTATTTCAAGTGGCGATATTGCGTACATGTGGCAAAACGTCTATGTTCTTTTAGGATTTATTGCGATTTTTGCGATAGGTACCATTACGTTCTTCTTCTTCCAATTGAAAAAACACAAAAAACAAGGATTAGAACCAGCTTTAAACGAATAGTTAAACTAGAAGCCTTCTCAACATATTGAGAAGGCTTCTTTTTTTGAAAATAGATTCGAAAAACGATACAGTAATAGTAAGAAAGTTGCGGAAGAGCAAGCTAATTGGTTTAATAGTAAACTAGAATAGGGTAAATATAAGGATGTTTAATTACTTGGGAGGCAGGAGAATCGATAGAATGATTACATTTGAGCATATAAGCAAAAAGTTTCCTGATGGAACAGAAGCACTTAAGGATATTAATTTACATATTGAAAAGGGCGAATTGTTAACGTTAATTGGTCCAAGTGGTTGTGGTAAGACAACAACAATGAAGATGATTAACAGACTAATTGAGCCAAGTGGGGGCCAGATTTATATTGATGGACAACCTATTTCTGAACGTGATCCGGTTGAACTTAGAAGAAGCATAGGGTATGTCATTCAACAGATTGGCCTCCTTCCACATATGACGATTGCAGAAAACATCGCATTGATACCCAATTTGAAAAAGTGGGACAAAAACAAAATAAATAAAAGAGTCGACGAAATGCTTCATCTTGTAGGTCTCGAACCTTCTACTTTTAGGTCACGTTATCCTCTAGAGCTAAGCGGAGGACAGCAACAGCGAGTAGGTGTTATTCGTGCTCTTGCAGCAGAACCGCCAATCATTCTAATGGATGAGCCTTTTAGTGCGCTCGATCCAATTAGTCGGGAGCAGCTTCAGGATGAGCTTGTTAAGTTGCAGAAAGAAATACAGAAGACGATTGTTTTTGTGACACATGATATGGATGAGGCCATGAAGATTGCAGACCGAATTGCGATTATGAAAGATGGAGAAATTCTTCAGCTTGATACACCCGATCGTTTGCTACGACATCCTAAGAATGAATTTGTTCGCAACTTCATTGGAGATGAACGGATGGCAAAGGGACAGGCTCCATCTGCAGTTGATTTAATGATTCGTAAAGTAGCTACTATTAAAGAAAATTGCGGGGTTGCTGAAGCGTTTCGATTGATGAAATCTGAACGAGTAGATAGTCTTGTTGTGACAGGTCCAGAACAAGAATACAAAGGTGTTGTTGCGGTAGACCACGTGCAAAAATATGTTGATGATGATGCAAAACGGATTCAGGACGTTATAGAAGAAATTGAGCCTATCCTTCCAAATGTCCTATACCCTGAAATTGCAAAACGATTTGCAGAGAATCATCCGATTAGCATTCCAGTAGTAGAAGAAGGCAAACTTGTAGGTTTAGTGACGAGCAATAGTATGATGCGTGGTTTAGCAGGACTTGAGCAACATAGCTATCGAGAGGAGGGTGCTCTGAATGAATGAAGAAAACTTTTTCGTCCTATTTATTGATATCGTACAAAGTCGCTGGGATGATATTTTTGTTGCCCTTCAGGAGCATCTATTCCTATCATTTATCTCAATCGTTATCGCTATAGTCATATCTGTTCCACTGGGTATTTTCATCTCAAGAAGAAAGAAACTTGCAGAACCTTTCATTGCGGTTACAGCTATTTTTCAAACCGTTCCTAGCCTTGCTTTATTTGGGTTTTTAATTCCTTTCTTAGGCATTGGGAATGTGACTGCGATTATTGCTTTGACGGTTTACGCTTTACTACCTATTTTACGAAATACTTATACGGGTATTACGTCAGTTGACCAATCATCTATTGAAGCTGGAAGAGGGATGGGCATGACTGATTTACAAATATTAATGAAAATTGAAGTTCCACTTTCGCTCCCTGTTATTATGGCAGGTGTGCGAACAGCGACCGTGCTAACGATCGGTGTAGCAACACTTGCAACCTTTGTTGGTGCTGGTGGTCTTGGTGATATTATTTATAGAGGTCTTACATCTAATAAAGATGAACTTGTGTTAGCTGGTGCGCTACCAGCAACCATACTTGCACTTGGTTTTGATTTAATTCTAAAGTTACTTGAAAATGCGGCAACTCCTAAAGGGGTTAAAGCAAAAAAATAAAGGGAGAGATTTGATTGAAAAGATTCGCAATGCTTTTGATTGGAGTAGTGATGATACTTGCTGCATGTGGAGGAGATAGCGGTAGTGAGGAAAGTGATCCGATTGTAATTTCCGGTAAGCCATGGACTGAACAATATATCCTACCACACCTTCTCGCAGAATACATAAAGGCAAACAGTGACTATGAAGTTGAAGTAGATGCTGGAGTAGGTGAGGTGAATATCCTTCAACAAGCTCTTGTAGATGGGGATATTGATATGTACGTTGAGTATACCGGTACTGGCCTTGAAGCAGTATTAAAGCAAAGTGCTGATTCCGATGAATCAGCAGATGAAATTTTCAAGCGTGTTAAAAAAGGATACAAAGACGAATTTAATCTTGTTTGGCTTGAGCCACTTGGATTTGAGAATGGGTACACCCTTGCATTAACTCAAGAAACAAATGAAGGTTTAAATGCTGAGAACTTCTCAGACCTTATTCCTAAGTCAGATGAAATGGTTTTCGGTGCACCTCACTCATTCTATGAGCGAGAAGATGGTTATGAAGCACTAGTAGATGCATATGGATTTAATTTCAAAGGAACTGAAAGTCTTGATCCTAACATAATGTACGATGCGCTTAATGAAGGTGAAGTAGATGTTATTCCAGCTTTTACTACGGATGGCCGCATTGCAAGATTTGATCTTGTTACTACAAAAGATGATAAGCAGTTTTTCCCACCTTACTATGCTGCTCCGGTAGTTCGACAAGAAGTTCTAGAAACACATCCCGACCTTGAGAAAGTTGTGAATGAATTTGCCGGCAGTATTTCTGAGGAAGAGATGTCTGAAATGAATGCAAAAGTTGATATGGATGGCGAAGAGCCAGAAGATGTGGCAGTTGAATTCTTGAAGAACAAAGGCCTGATTGATTAACAAAAAGGTGCTGACAAATTTGTCAGCACCTTTTTGGTGTTATTATTCAGCTGGCTTTAGGTCTTCAATAGAATCTGCTTCAACATAAGATGGAACAACTAGGCCAGTCTTTGCACCTTCAAGGTTTGGTCCTAGACGATCCATTGTGTCACCATATTCTTCTAAAAGATCAGCATGAGTAATTGGAAGCCATCCAGCAACCATTGCATCAGCATCACCTTCAGAGACAGCGATAAACATAGAAGCTGCATCAAGCTGTGTCAATTCTACATTGTAACCCATGCTCTCAAGTACTTGTGCAACAACATTAGTACTGGCAATTTCAGAATCCCATGCAACGTATGCTAGAGAAATTTCTTCGCCATCTACTTCGTCAGCACCGTTTGTCCATTCTTCTACCATGTCAGTATGTTCGTTCACCCAATTTTTTGCTGCTTCTTCTGGTTTAGCACCTTCTTGAATTTCTACCATTACTGCATTCATATCTTCAGGAGTCCAATGGAACTGATCAAGAATCTTATGTGCAGAAGACTGATCTTCTTTCAGACCCTCACGTGCAAATGTTTCAATGTTTTCTTCTTCCCCGTAAAGGCCTTTAGGATCTTCAAGGTATTTAAGGTCGTATTTCGCAAACATCCAGTGTGGAGTCCATCCTGTTACAATAACTGGCTCTTCATCTTCAATCGCTTTACCAAGTTCTGCTGCCATTGCTGCAGAAGATGATTCAACAAGTTCCCAACCTTTTAGGCTATCGTACTGTTCAATAGCAGCGGTAGTTGCTTTCATGATACCTGCCCCTGGTTCAATTCCAACAATTTCGTAATTTACTTCATCTCCAACACTAGATCCGCTTTCGCTTGATCCTTCGCTGTTATCACCGCTATTGTTTCCGCCGCAAGCAGCTAGAATCAATGTGAGTGAAAGAAATAGTGCAAGTCCTGTTAAACCTTTTTTAAAGTTAAACATGTAATTCCCCCTTAGTTTTTTGTTTTACCTATATTTTGAGAAATCCGGTCAAGCATGATTGCAAGAATTACAATAGCAAGACCAGCTTCAAAACCAATACCAACTTTAATTTGTGTTACAGCGCGATAAACATCCGCTCCAAGACCTGGTGCACCTACTAGAGATGCGATAACAACCATCGAAAGTGAAAGCATAATGCTCTGGTTAATACCAGCCATGATCGTTGGAGTTGCTAGTGGCAGTTGTATCTTAATTAATTTCTGCTTAGTTGTTGATCCAAATGCGTTGGATGCTTCAATCAAATCTTCAGGAACCTGGCGAATGCCAAGGTTCGTTAGACGAATGGTAGGAGGCATTGCGAAGATTACCGATGCAATAATACCTGGTACCATTCCAATTCCGAAGAATAGAATTGCTGGAATTAAGTAGACGAATGCTGGCATCGTCTGCATGAAATCAAGAATTGGCGTTATGATTCCTCTAAATCGATCACTTTGTGATGCCCAGATACCGAGTGGTACTCCGAGTATGATCGATATAATCACAGAGGTTAATACAAGTGCCAATGTATCAAGTGTAGGATCCCAGTAACCGAGGTTATCGATTAACAAGAGCCCAAGAAACGTAAAGATTGCAACTGGCCATCTGCTTGACCACCATGCAAGAACAGTGAAGATTGCAATGAGTACAATTGCTGGTGGAAAGGCCAGTATGGAAACGATTCCTTCTACGAACCAATCAATTCCTGTTGTAATTCCATCAAACAATGGTTCAAGGTTATCAGTTAACATATCAACAATGCTATCAACCCAGTCAGCTAACGGAATTTTAGGAAATAACTGCATTTAATTCACCTCAGCTTTCGTTGCTTCAGTCTCGTTGCCTGCAAGTGCTCCGATTACTGCACCGCGAACAATGATGCCTTTAAATTTATCTGCTTCATCAATTACTGGAAGAGGTAGAGAAGAGTCTGCCATCTTCACAAACATATCCGTTAGTAAAGTATCTGGTGTAACGGTATGAAGGTCTGTAATTAAGATATCTGTAATTTCCTTTTTAGAATCTATTGCTTTGGCAGCATCATCTGCTGTAATGGCACCAAGAAGTTTTTGTTTTTTGTCTACGATATAAAGACTAGATAGCCCTTTATCTTTCATAAGCTGCAGTGCAACTCTTGGTCCGCGATCAGCTCTTACCGTTTCCGCTCGCTTCATGACGTGAGAGGCTGTCAGTACTTTCGAAAGGTCAACATCTTCAACAAATCGTTCAACGTAATCGTTAGCAGGGTTCGTCATAATTTCTTCTGGTGAACCAATCTGAACGATAGATCCATCTTTCATTAAAGCAATTCGATCACCTATGCGAAGTGCTTCGTCTAGGTCATGCGTAATGAAAACAATCGTTTTCTCCATCGATTCCTGAAGCTCAAGTAGCTCATCCTGCATATCTTTACGAATAAGCGGATCAAGTGCACTAAATGCTTCATCCATAAGAAGTACATCAGGATCATTTGCAAGGGCACGAGCTAGACCAACACGCTGCTGCATACCACCACTTAATTCTGAAGGGAAGCTATTCTCATACCCTTTTAATCCCACAAGCTCAAGTGACTCCTGTGCTTTCTTCGCTCTGTTTTCTTTGCCAATATTTTGTACTTCAAGACCGTATTCTGTATTTTCTAGTACAGTACGATGTGGGAAAAGAGCGAAACGCTGGAATACCATACTGAGCTTCTTTCGTCTGACTTCACGAAGCTGTTCAGGTTTCATCCTGACGATATCTTCATCATCAATGAGAACCTGACCTGAAGTTGGTTCAATTAATCGATTGAGCAATCGGACGAGTGTTGACTTCCCACTTCCCGAAAGACCCATGATGACAAAGATTTCACCGGGATAGACGTCAAAGCTAGCGCGGTTGACACCAACAGTCATCCCTGTTTCATTAAGAATTTCACTTTTTGACCTGCCCTGATCTAACAGTTTAACTGCTTGTTTGGGCGATTTGCCAAAAACTTTTGTTACATCTTTAACTGTGATTTTGGCTTTTTCCATAGTTTCACCTCTGCCTTTATTAATAAATTTCAACGGTTAATGTTACAAAAGTCACTGAAAGATGTCGAAATTTACGATAATTAATCATTTACTAGTCTTTTTTTACCGACCTATTAAGTATAGAGTGTGGGTACTTCATACTACAAATGGCGTGAGAGCCCAAAATCAGGTAATTCAGTACATACAGAAAAAACTGTACAAACTAAACAGTAAAATGCTTAAGTATCTTCCTAAATGCTACTACATGCTAGGAGCTTTATAGGTGAACTTTACAATTACGATGGTTAACCATACACTATGAAATGACAAATGATAGAAAAAGTAGGTGTATAGTTTGCAAGATGAAAGACTGGAGAATGCTCGCGAAAGAGTGATTGAATCGATCTCTAAAAACATGGACATTTATAGTGTAACTCCTTCTGTAGGAAGGTTGTATGGTGCTATGTTCTTTGAGGAAAATCCGATGACTCTCGATGAAATGAAAGACAAACTTCAAATGAGCAAAACAAGTATGTCGACTGGTGTTCGAACTTTAATTGACCTAAATATGATAGAAAAAGTATGGAGGAAAGGAGAACGGAAGGATCTTTACGAAGTGAAGTCAAACTGGTATCAAACATTTACCGACTTTTTCTGCATTCATTGGCGCAAAGGAATTGAGATGAATCGTGATGCATGTAAGGAATCAATCGCTGAATTAATGGAGCTTCTCGAAGATAATATACCTCACGAAAAAAGAATAACTGCTCAAGAAGATCTGGATCGAATATCCTATGCTTTAGGGTACTATGAGTGGTTAAACAAGGTCGTTGATTTATTTGAATCTCGTGAAATATTCGATGTAATTGATAAAGTAGAATAGGTTTTCTACTTATAATAAAAGGCTCGTAAACATTGTTACTATAAGAGTGGGGAATTTCTGCTCCAATTAGCAAAGTGTAGTGTTCTCTAAAGAACAATCTTTTAGAAAAGAGCCTAATATAAAAAAGCGTGCAGGATTAGAACAATCCTGCACGCTTTTTTATAGAATTTTACTTAAGAATGCTTTGGTACGCTCGTTCTGAGGGTTAGAGAAAAGTTCGTTAGGGACATTTTCTTCAACAATATAACCGCCGTCCATAAAGATTACTCGATCACCAACTTCACGAGCAAAACCCATCTCATGGGTTACAACAACCATCGTCATACCCTCTTTGGCTAGCTGCTTCATAACTTCTAGCACCTCTCCAATCATTTCTGGATCGAGTGCTGAAGTAGGCTCATCAAACAGCATAACACTAGGTTCCATAGCAAGTGCACGTGCAATAGCGACACGTTGCTTCTGCCCTCCTGATAGCTCACCAGGATAACTGTCAGCCTTGTCCTTAAGACCGACCTTTTCAAGAAGATCAAGTGCTTTTTTAGTGGAATTATCTTTGTTTTCTCCTTTAACCTTCAAAGGAGCTAGTGTAATGTTCTGAAGTACTGTTTTATGTGGGAAAAGGTTAAAGTGTTGAAAGACCATCCCTACATCTTGTCGAACTTTGTTAATATTCGTTTTGGGGTCCGCGATATCGTGCCCATTCACTATGACACTTCCACCTGTAATCTCTTCGAGTTTATTTAAACAGCGGAGAAAAGTACTTTTTCCTGACCCTGAAGGTCCAACCACGCAGACTACTTCTTTCTCCTTTACATCAGTATTAATGTTCTTCAATACTTCTAGGTCTCCAAATGATTTCTTTAGATCTTTAACTTGAATGATGCTCATGGTGGTTATGATCTCCTCTCCGAGAAAACGTCATTATTATAATGACTAGTTAATAGTAAAAGTAAACGCTGATGTAGATTTACTATAGTATAACAAGTAATTTCGCATTTAAAAAAGATCATGTCTTAATTTACAGGTTCATTCACTTTATTTGGATTTGTACTGCACCATGAACTTTATTATAATAACTAATGAAAACGTTTGCGCAGTTTTAAGTAAATTTACACAGTAGGAAATCAGGAGGGTACAACATGGCAGAACAGTGGTGGAAAGAAAGCGTTATCTATCAAATTTATCCCAGGAGCTTTAGTGACAGTAATGGTGATGGGATTGGTGATATTAAAGGAATTACAGAAAAGCTAGATTACTTAAAAGAGCTTGGCATTGATGTTGTCTGGTTGTCGCCAGTTTATCAATCGCCTAACGATGATAATGGATATGACATCAGTGATTATCGAAATATCATGGATGAGTTCGGCACAATGGAAGATTGGGAGGAAATGCTAGACGGTATGCACAAAAGAGGCATTCGACTTGTGATGGATCTTGTTGTGAACCACTCTTCAGATGAACATGCCTGGTTTACTGAAGCAAGGAAATCCAAAGATAGCCCATTTCGTGATTATTATATCTGGCATCCTGGTAAAGACGGTCAGCCTCCAAATAACTGGGGTTCCTTCTTCGGTGGTTCTGCGTGGGACTATGATGAGTTGAGCGATGAATATTATCTACATCTTTTCTCGAATAAACAGCCTGACCTTAACTGGGAGAATAGAGAACTTAGAGAGGAAATATACGACCTTATGAAGTTCTGGCTCGATAAAGGAGCAGATGGCTTTCGCATGGATGTCATTAATTTAATTTCGAAGGATTCTAATCTTCCTGATGCAGAAGTTACGTCTAGAGATCGTTACCAGTGGGGTGGTGATTATTTTGTTAATGGACCTAAATTTGTTGAGTATATGACGGAAATGAATGAGAAGGTTCTTCAACATTATGATGCCATGACAGTTGGCGAGATGCCTATGGCAACACCTGAGGATGGAGCAAGATATACTGATGAAGATAATGGAATCGTTAATATGCTCTTTCAGTTTGAACATATGGATGTTACAAGCGGTCCCGGAGGGAAATGGGATCAGCAACCATGGCAGCTAACAGACTTAAAACGCATTATTTCGAAGTGGCAAACGGAACTTCACGGTAAAGGATGGAACAGTCTTTACATGGAAAATCACGATCAGCCACGCTCGGTTTCAGTGTTTGGAGATGATGAAACCTATCGAGTCGAATCTGCAAAGATGTTAGCAGCATGGCTGCATTTTCTTCAAGGAACTCCTTATATTTATCAAGGTCAAGAACTTGGAATGACAAATGTGTATTTCGATTCGATTGAAGATTACGAAGATATTGAGACACTAAACATGTATAGGGAAGAGGTAATGGAAAAGGGTAAGCATCCAGAGGATGTGATGAAAGCCATTCACAAAAAGGGTCGTGATAACGCTCGAACGCCAATGCAATGGACTGATGACAATCATGCAGGATTTACTACAGGTACACCATGGCTTAAAGTGAATGCTAATTATCCTGATCTTAATGCTAGGAAGGCATTGAGTGATGAAAACTCGGTCTTCTATTTCTATCAGAAATTAATTCGATTGCGTAAAGAGTATCCGGTTATTATTCATGGTGATTATTGCCTATTGTTAGAGGAACACGAAAACCTGTATGTGTATTCACGGTCATATAAGAATACAACATTACTTCTTGCTGCAAATTTTTCAGCAGAAACAAGTCACATGACTCTTCCAGAAAAATTTAATGGAGGAAAGATTTTGGTTAATAACTATTCAGATGCTCCGAAATCTCTGGATCATCAATCTACTATGCGCGCTTATGAAGTAAGAGCATATTTACTATAGGACCTAAGGGGAGTGAGGAAGCTTGAGCAAATGCTCAAGCTTTTTCTTTTTGGCCTCAGCTTTGCTGAAAGGCGAGTGAAAAATTGAGAAATCAACAAAGGAAGCTAGCATAGCCTTCCTTTAAATTGTCATCTCAAAAATAGAAGGATTGAATGAATCCTTTCGAGGGAAGATAATTCTGTGGTAAAGAAATTAGTAGGAAATATGATCGGTTTCCTTTTTCTTTTTGATCGAGTGTTGTATAATTACAGATGTACATTTGTTCATAAGTGATTTTACTAAATTTCATAATAAAAAAAGGAGTGTATACATATGACAACGACTCAAATGGATTCACTTGCTGTAAACACGATTCGTACGCTAGCAATCGATGCAGTTGAAAAAGCAAACTCAGGTCATCCAGGAATGCCAATGGGGGCTGCACCAATGGCTTATACGCTATGGAGTCAATTCATGAATCACAATCCATCTAACCCTGATTGGTTTAACCGCGACCGTTTTGTTCTTTCAGCAGGTCATGGTTCAGCTCTACTATATAGCATGCTTCACTTGTTTGGATATGACGTAACAATGGAAGATTTAAAATCCTTCCGTCAGTGGGGAAGCAATACTCCGGGACACCCAGAATTCGGTGAGACTCCAGGAGTAGACGCAACAACTGGACCACTTGGCCAGGGACTTGCGATGGCAACTGGTATGGCGATGGCTGAGCGTCATTTAGCTGCAACGTATAACCGAGATAACTTTAATGTAATTGATCACTATACGTACAGCATTTGTGGTGATGGTGACTTGATGGAGGGTGTTTCTTCAGAATCTGCATCTCTAGCTGCCCACTTGAAGCTTGGCCGCCTTATTGTGATGTATGATTCAAACGACATCTCTCTTGACGGTGATCTTGATCAGTCCTTCTCAGAAAACGTTCAAAAACGTTATGAGGCATACGGCTGGCAAGTGATTCGCGTTGAAGATGGTAATGACATGGATGCTATTGCGGAAGCTCTTAAGCAAGCGAAAAGCAATACAGAACAACCAACTCTAATTGAAGTGAAAACAACAATTGGGTATGGTTCACCTAATAAAGGTGGCAAAAACACTTCTCATGGTGCGCCGCTTGGTAAAGACGAAATTCAACTAGTGAAAGAAAACTACCAGTGGACTTTCGAAGAAGATTTCTATATTCCTGAAGAAGTGAAAGGCCAATTTGCAGATTTTAAAGAAGCTGGAAGCAAGAAAGAACAGGAGTGGAATGAACTTTTCAAAAAGTATGAAGCGGAATATCCTGAGCTTGCGAAGCAACTAACTGCAGCTCTAAATAACGAACTTCCTGAAGGATGGGATAGCGAAGTTCCTACTTATGAAAGAGGAACAAGCACAGCATCTCGTGCTGCTTCTGGCGAAGTTCTTAATGCACTTGCTAAGAACAATACGCAAATCTTTGGTGGATCAGCTGACCTTGCTTCTTCTAACAAAACAATGTTAAAAGACGAGCAGGACTTCTCACCAACAGATTACAGCGGACGTAACATCTGGTTCGGTGTACGTGAATTCGGAATGGCTGCAGCGATGAACGGAATTGCTCTTCATAAAGGTCTTCGTATCTTTGGTGCAACCTTCTTCGTATTCTCAGACTACCTCCGTCCAGCACTTCGCCTATCTGCATTGATGGGAGTACCTGTAACGTACGTATTTACTCATGATAGCGTAGCAGTAGGAGAAGATGGTCCAACTCACGAACCTGTTGAGCAACTTGCTTCACTACGTGCAATGCCAGGTCTTTCAGTGATTCGTCCTGCTGATGGAAATGAAACTGCAGCTGCATGGAAACTATCTGTTGAAGCAACAGATCACCCAACAGCTCTCGTGCTTTCTCGTCAGAATCTCCCAGTTGTGACAGATTCACAGGAACAAGCATACGAAGGTGTTAAACGTGGAGCTTATGTTGTAGCTGGTGGCGAAAATGCTGAAGCAATTTTACTAGCATCAGGATCTGAAGTAGGGCTAGCTGTTGAAGCCCAAGAGCTTCTTGAGAAAGAAGGCATCTCAGCATCTGTTGTTAGCATGCCAAGCTGGGATCGTTTTGAAAAACAGTCAGCTGATTACAAAGAGAGCGTATTACCAGAAAACGTAACAGCTCGCCTTGGTATTGAAATGGGAGTATCATTTGGCTGGGATAAGTATGTTGGCCAAAAAGGTGATATCCTAGCGATTGATCGCTTTGGTGCTTCAGCTCCTGGTGATACCATTATTAAGGAATTTGGATTTACAGCTGAGAATGTTGTGAACAAAGTGAAAGCAATGCTATCTAGATAAAGAAGTGTAACTTTATTGCCATAGGATTAATGTTTTTAACTTACTATGGTGACATGAAAGGGGCTTTCAGAAGGCGTATACAGTCTTTCTGAAAGCCCTTTTCTTAACAGGGAAAGATCATGATGTTAAATATTTTATGTATAGGTGTTGCTATGGATAAAGATAAACTTGCAAAGGTAGTTGAAGCAGCTCGTCTGTACTACCAATTAGACAATAGTCAACAAGAAATCGCTAAGAAACTTTCTGTGTCTAGACCAACCGTCTCGCGCTTACTTAAACAGGCTAAAGCAGCAGGTATAGTGGAAATTACCATTCATGATCCATCTCAAGATGTTAACAAGCTTGCTTTTGAGTTAGCAGATACCTTTGATTTGCTGGATGCCAGAGTGGCGATTGTGCCTCAATTTGATGATAGTATTGTTAAAAAACATATTGGAAAAATAGCGGCGGAATACTTGAATTCAACCATACAGGATAATGATTTAATCGGTGTTTCATGGGGAACTACTCTAAACGAAGTTGGAAAAAACTTACGACACAAACTACTTAAGAATGTATCGGTTGTGCAGTTAAATGGTGGGATTAGCTACTCAGAAACGAACACCTATGCCTACGAAATCATTCAAATGCTCGGTAGAGCGTTTCACGCAACTAGTCACTTCTTACCTGTCCCAGCTATTGTGGATCATCTGCTTGTTAAGCAAACTTTGGAAGAAGATCGACATATACGAAAAGTATTAGACATGGGTAGAAATGCGAATGTTGCTTTGTTTAGTGTAGGGATACCTACAAATGATTCTGTCATTGTACAAGCTGAGTATGTGTCAGAGCAGGAGTTAGATACCATTCATTCTAAATCAGTAGGTGAAATATGCTCTCGTTTTTTTGATGAGAAAGGGAAGCTTATTCATAAAGATTTAAATGCCCGCACCATTGGAATTGATCTTGAAGAACTTTCAAGAAAAGAGAAATCTATTATGGCTGCAGGCGGACCGAAGAAAATTGAAGCGGTATACGGAGCCTTACAAGGTGGGTATGCCAATATTCTTGTAACAGACCAATATACGGCTAGAGCCCTTCTAGAAAAGAAGAAACAGGAGAGTGAAATAGGATGAAAGTAACAGTGCTTGGTCCATGGGGAGGTTATCCTAAAGCAGGTGAAGCTAGTGCTGGGTACCTTGTACAGCATGACGGATACAATTTGCTGATTGACTGTGGAAGCGGAGTTTTATCTCAGCTTCAGCATTACCTTCCTGTAGAAGAACTGGACAGTGTAGTGATTAGTCATTATCACCCTGATCATATTGCGGATACTGGCGTACTGTATCATGGCAGGCTTATTCAATCGAAAATAGGATCAGAGCTTCCGGTGCTACCGATTTATGCTCATCCTTATGATGAAGTAGGATTTCAAAGCTTGGATCATCACCCTTATACTGAAGCGAGACCATTTAAGGAAGATGACAAACTAGAATTAGGTCCATTTACGATCACTTTCCTTGAAACTATTCATCCAGTAAAGTGTTATGCCATGCGAGTAACAGATGGACACCATTCAATGGTATTTACGGCTGATTCCAGTTATAAAAAAGAGTTTGAAACCTTCTCAGACGGAGCAGATTTACTTATCTCCGAATGTAATCTATACAGTCATATGGATGGATCTGCAATGGGACATATGAATAGCACTGATGCTGCAAGCATTGCAAAAGAAGCGAACGTCTCAACATTGATGTTGACTCACCTTCCACACTTCGGGGATCTAACTGAGTTAGAAAAGGATGCCAATCGTATTTTTAAAGGTGAAGTTGTATTAGCTTCAACTGGGCTTGTTTGGGATTCGGAGCAGTAAGAATGATTAAGGCCAGAAGGGCTGACCTTCTGGCCTTTTTTCTGTGGTTCTAAACGCCCACTTCCGCTTTTCGTGTCTAGCTCCGACTCGCAGAAACTCTGATATTTCACTCTTTCACCGGAACACAAAGAACGTGTTCCAGTTCAAGAGCTCCAATATCTCCGTTTCTAAACGCCCGTCTCCGCTTTTCGTTATTCCCCTAAAGTTGAGTCCAGTTTTCCGTTCATGTCCATTAGGAATCCGATTTCGCGTCCGAGTAGTCTAGCTAGTTCTTTGGATTTTTTTTCGCCTTCGGATTTAATTTGTTCGATTGTGAGGCTTGAGTTAAGGTTAGATGCCCCTACGATTACTGGGATATCACCTTTTTCGTAATAAACAATTTTCATAATGCTCCTCCTCAAAGTACGTTTGCTTACAATATTCGTAAAGAGGAGCGGGAGAAAGGGTAGGGGGTTTCATTTTTTAATACTATTGTCCGGGGGTCATAAGTATCAGGTTTTGATTCCGTCACGACAATTCATTAGAATAGAAGAAGAACATACAGGAGGTAACGATATGCTTTATATTGATAATGAAAACATTATGGACGCCGGAATCAATCTGGCTATTGAGGAATATATCCTGAAGGAGCTTGATCCTGAGGAAACCTATCTTTTGTTCTATTCGATGAATCCTACAGTTATTGTGGGAAAGAACCAGAATACTATTGAACAAATCGATACGAGTTATATTCGTGAAAATGAGGTAGATGTGATTCGTCGCTTGTCTGGTGGTGGAGCCGTTTATAATGATCAAGGTAACTTAAGCTTTAGTATTATTACTAAGGATGACGGAAATAGCTTTCACAACTACAAAAAATTTACTGACCCAGTGGTGAAAGCGTTATGGAAATTGGGTGTTGATGCAGAGTTAAGCGGACGAAATGATCTTCTTGTTAACGGTAAGAAAATTTCAGGTAACGCACAATTCTCTACAAAAGGAAGAATGTATAGCCACGGGACCTTGATGTTTAATGTGAATCTTGAAAATGTGGTGAAAGCTCTTAAGGTCAATAAAGAAAAGATTGAGTCCAAGGGGATTAAATCAATTCGTAGTCGAGTGACAAATATCAGTGAACACATGGATCAGGAGATGACACGAGAAGAGTTTAAAGCAACCCTTCTTGAGTATATCTTTGAAGGGGAACAAGTCATTCCTTCTTACACGCTTAAAGAAGAGGACTGGACTGCTATCCATAAGATTGCAGAGGAGCGGTATAAGAACTGGGATTGGAATTACGGCCGTTCGCCTAAATTTAACATCCAACATTCAAAACGCTTTCCAATTGGGTCCATTGATGTTCGTCTTGAAGTTAAAAAGGGTTATATTGAACAAGCCACGATTTTTGGTGACTTCTTTGGAGTGGGCGATGTGAAAGAAATAGAAGAACGTTTGCAAGGTGTACGATATGAGCCAAGTTCCTTAGAGGATGCACTCAATGACGTAGATGTATCTCATTATTTCGGAAAAATAACGAAAGAAGAATTTATTAATCTTATTTATTAGATGAGTAGGAGCTGGATATCCAGCTCTTTTTCTTGTTTTTAACCCATTAGATGGTAGTATTTAGTTATTTAATTCATGAACTTTCCTCTGTTCCCCTTGCTAGACAAATTTTCTTCCAATATAATATATTTAGAAAATTAAAAATGAATGACTACTCATTCATACAGGAGGAGAGCGAATGAATTTATCTGAGCAGTTAAGACAGACGGCAGTCACTTATCCGGATAAACTTGCGTACATTTTTGACGATCAATCTGTTACATATGAGAATCTCGATCAAAAGGTGTCAACTTTTGCGGCAAATCTTTCTTTAGAAGGAATTCAAAAAGGTGATCATGTAGCTCTTATTCTTGGTAACTCACCAGAATTTCTAATTGGTTATTATGGTGCCTTACGTGCTGGAGCTGTCGTGATACCTATTAATCCGATCTATACACCTGATGAAATAGGGTACTTGCTTCAAAATGGAGATGTTAAAGCCATCATAACTCTTGAGCAAGCTTTGCCTCTCGTTGAGAAAATGAGCCATCAGCTTCCAGACATTTCGTTAGTAGCTTACACTGGAACAGGAGTAGAAGAAAAGACTATTTCAAAAACTAAATTGAAACCGTTTACAAGTATGATTGAAGAATCTGGCCATCCTGTTCCAAACGTTTCGATTGAAGAAGATGATCTTGCTGTTATTCTTTATACATCAGGTACAACCGGTCAACCAAAAGGTGCCATGCTCTCCCACTACAACTTATTTAGCAATGCTTCAGATACAGGATCTTATCTTCAAATTTCTTCAGAAGATGTTGTTATAACGGCACTTCCAATGTTCCACGTGTTCTGCATGACTGTCTCGATGAATGCACCACTCATATCAGGTGGCACAATTCTCATTCTTCCTAAGTTTAGTCCTCAAGAAGTTTTCCGTGTTGCAGAGAAATACAAAGCTACTATTTTCGCAGGCGTTCCAACTATGTACAACTTTCTATACCAATACCCTGAAGGTCGGACGGAATATTTTCGACATATGCGTTTATGTATCTCAGGTGGTTCCTCGTTGCCAGTTGCTCTTCTCCACCGATTTGAGGAAAAGTTTAATGTGCGCATATCTGAAGGGTATGGTCTCTCAGAAGCCGCTCCGGTTACAACTTTTAACCCGCTTGATCGTCCGCGTAAGGCCGGATCCATTGGTATGAATATTACGAATGTATCAAATAAAGTAGTGGATGAATTAGGACAGGAAGTTCCTGTGGGAACAGTTGGAGAACTTGTTGTGAAAGGTCCTAATGTTATGAGAGGGTATTATAAAATGCCAGAAGATACAGCGGTTACAATCAAGGAAGGTTGGCTTTTTACAGGTGACCTAGCCAAGATGGATGAAGAAGGATATTTCTATATTGTTGATCGAAAGAAAGATATGGTTATAGTTGGAGGATATAACGTTTATCCTCGTGAAGTAGAAGAAGTTCTGTACCAGCACCCTGCTATAGTGGAAGCGGCTGTTGTTGGTGTACCAGATCCTAATTTTGGTGAGGCTGTACAAGCTTTTGTGGTTGTTAAACAACAAGTAACAGAGGAAGAAGTTCTGAGACACTGTCGTGAGCACCTTGCAAAGTACAAGTGCCCGACAATTATCGAGTTTATTGAAGAGTTACCGAAAAATACGACAGGTAAAATTCTTAGAAAAGCACTCCGTAAGCAGATAAATGTATAAAGCACAAGAGCTGATCCAATATGGATCAGCTTTTTCTATAGAGTGAAATGTCAGAAAACATTTGATATTTATATAACAATAAAATATAATGACGTTAAATAAACGTTATATAGGAGGTGCGTAAAATGGTGGTTGCTTCAGAACATCAGTTGGAACAGTTCATGAATCGAATTGATAGTGGTGAAAAAATTGAAGCAAATGATTGGATGCCTGATGATTACCGTGAAGCTTTGATCCGCTTGATTTCAATGCATGGCATTAGTGAGATTATGGGAGCATTACCAGAGAAAGAGTGGGTTCCAAAGGCGCCTACTCTTCATCGAAAGCTTGCTATTATGGCAAAAGTTCAAGATGAGATGGGGCACGGACAGCTGCTTCTTCGAGTAGCTGAAGACTTAATGGAGCCTCTTGGCAAGAACCGTGATGACATTATGCAGGACTTATTTTCCGGAAAGCTTAAATTTCATAATGTTTTTCATATGGAGGCACCGACATGGGGAGATGCAGGCATTATTGCCTGGTTAGTGGATGGTGCAGCCATAATTTCGCAGACGATGATGCTTGGAACTTCTTATGGACCATATGGCCGTGCTTTGAAACGAATATGCGCCGAAGAAGTGTTTCACGCTCAGCACGGAGAAAGTATTATCATGGCACTTGCGGAGGGTACGAAGGAGCAAAGAGGATTATTACAAGATTCAATAAATAGCTGGTGGCCCTCACTATTGATGTTCTTTGGACCTAAATCAAAGGCGGAAACCGGTCATACAAATCAAGATAAAAATATGCGCTACAAGCTCCGTACGAAGTCAAATGAACAGCTGCGACAGGAGTTTCTGACAAAGTACGTTCCACGAATTTCGGCATTAGGGTTAACGATACCAGATGAATCGCTCCGCTTCGATGAAGCCGATGGTGAATGGAAATATGCTCAACCAGATTGGAATGAATTTAAGCGGATCGTAACCGGTCATGGTCCTAAATCACAAGAACGATTATCGCTTAGGGTACGATCATATGAAATGAATAAGTGGGTAAGAGAAGCGCTAGGGAAGAGCGCGCAGGCGAGTGAGGTGGGAAGCTATGAGTGAGGAGCGAAATGGATTTTATCAAGTTTTTGAAGTGTTTAGTAAAAAGACAGACACTTCATCATTACAACATCAGTTTAGCCTCCTTGCTCCTAATCGAGACCTTGCGTTTATTATGGCAAAGGAAAACTTCTTCAGACGAGAGCAGGTAGCTGACATTTGGGTAGTAAAACGCGATGATATTAAGCGCATGTCTCAAAGTGAGCGCGAAGCAATGAAGCATCTAAATAAAGATTATCGTGAAACGAAAGGGTACGGGTATTTAAAGAAGAAATGGCGCCAGTATGAACAGGAGCAGCTTACTGAAAAAGATATTATGGGGGGAGGGGATACGTAATGGAATCAGGTGAGTACCGCAAATGCTTAATAGAATTATTGTATCAGCTTGCAGACGATGATTTCATCTTGGCTTATCGAGGGTCTGAATGGCTGGGTCTTGCTCCACATATCGAAGAAGATGTTGCTTTTTCATCCATTAGTCAGGATTTAATGGGGCATGCTACGCTTTATTATTCTTTGTTAGAAGAGATTGGAGAAGGAGAGGCAGATGATCTCACACATAACCGCCCTCCTGAAAAGTTTCATAACGCCATTATTCTAGAACTGCCAAATGGAACAGGAACTTATCTAGAGAATCCCGACTACGACTGGGGATTTACAGTCGTCCGGAATTACTTCTATACTCTTGCTAAGAAAATTCGACTCGATTCAATTAAAGCAGAATCATATGAGCCTCTTCAACACATTGCAAAGAAAATATCAGTGGAAATGAGCTACCATCTGATGCACTGGGAAACATGGTTTAATCAGTTAATGAATAGTACTCCTGAAGCACGAAATCGAATGGAGAAAGCTATTAAACTCGTATTAGAAGATTTTGATGGGATTTTTTCTTATGGCGAACTAGGAGATCAGATTGTTAAACTATCTCTTATCGAAAGTGAAGCAACACTTAAGCAACGCTGGATAACAGAATTGCAGAAGAACGAACAAATTGATTTATCAATGACGATGAATAAAGGAAACGGCCGTAATGGTATTCACACCAAGCATCTGACAACCTCGTTAGCGACTCTTTCTGAAGTCTATCAATCCATTCCGGCAGTAGAATGGTAAACGAAAGGGTTGTTGTTATGACACTTGAGGAACGAGTAATGGAGGCTCTTCAAACAGTCAAAGATCCTGAAATCCCAACAATCAGCGTAGTGGATCTTGGAATAGTCTATGCTGTTCGGACAATCGATCGTCATGTGGAAATTGATGCGATGCCGACGTTCTCTGGTTGTCCTGCTCTCGATATCATTAAAAGGGATATGAAGCTCGCTGTAGAAGATATTCATGATGTGAAATCTGTTACCGTAACATTTATTCGCGATCCTATTTGGACGACAGAGCGTGTCTCTGAGAAAGGAAGGCGCGAATTGAAGGAGTTTGGAATAGCGCCACCTGAGAATCATCAAGGTGACGAGTGGCGAGTTCCATGTCCTTACTGTGGATCTGTTTATACAACGCTGGATAATATTTTTGGTCCGGCTGCTTGTAGAAGTATTTTGTATTGCAAGTCTTGTAAAAACCCATTTGAGGCAATGAAGCCTGTATCGATTTAACTAATTTGAGAAAGGTTGATGAAGAATGGTAAAAGTGATTGCATTGTATAAACAGCCGGAGAACGCACAGAAATTTGATGAGCATTACTTTAATACGCATGCTCCAATTACATCGAAAATTCCAGGACTGAAGAAAATGGAAGTTACAAAAATTGTAGGATCACCAATGGGGAAAAGCGACTATTATTTAATGTGCGAAATGTTCTATGAAGATCATGAATCGATGAAGGCGGGTATGAAGTCTCAGGAAGGTAAAGCATCAGGCAAAGATTTAATGAGCTTTGCAGGCGATCTCGTCACGTTAATGATTGGAGAAGAAGTTAGCGAAAAAGTTCATACAAAGTAATGAGGGACGGTGTCAAAGGTATGTTCGAAACCATTGAATACGAGGTAAAGGATCACGTAAGCTGGGTCCGTTTAAATCGACCAGATAAATTGAATGCGTTTACATTTAAAATGAATCAGGAAGTAGCAGAAGCAATTGGGAAAGCTACAAGTGATCAAGAAGTCCGCTGTATCGTAGTGACAGGGAATGGTAGAGCTTTTTGCTCCGGTCAGGATTTAAATGGAGTAGAAGAAGGAATTGATCATGGTGAAATGCTTAGGACTGCTTATAATCCGATGGTAAAACAAATTGTATCCTCCAGTAAGCCAATTGTTGCAGCAGTTAATGGGGTAGCTGCAGGTGCAGGTATGAGCCTTGCTCTTGCGTGTGATTTTCGATTGGCGCACGAGCGTGCTAGTTTTATAGAAGCATTTGTTCATGTAGGACTCGTTCCTGATTCAGGAAGCACCTACTTTCTTCCTCGCCTCGTTGGTCACGCGAAGGCGCTGGAGCTTGCAATGCTTGGGGATAAGGTAAGTGCATCTGAAGCGAAGGAATTAGGGCTAGTTAACGAGATTATTTCGAATGAACAGTGGGAGAAGGGGATAGTAGCATTTGCGAACCGTCTTGCGGCACTTCCACCGAAAGCTGTCGGTCTAATCAAACAGAGCTTTTCAAAGAGCTTTGATAATAGTCTTGACCAGGTGCTTGATATGGAAGCAAATGCACAGCGTGAAGCAGGTCGAACGAATGACCATGCTGAAGGGGTTAGGGCATTTGCTGAGAAGCGTAAGCCTGTCTTTCAAGGTAGCTAAAATAGCGGGTACTTAAAAAGAAGGAAACAGAGGGATTATCAAGAATAGATGCTATAGAGTGAAAGTAGCCGCGGAGGTTGATTGCGCATTTCAATCAATTGCCCGGCTCTTTCCTATGCTTACAATACTAGAGGAGGTAATGAAATGGCTGTTGTTACATATGAGGTGGAAAATCACATAGGGTACGTTACATTAAACCGTCCAGATGTATTGAATTGCTTTAATTTCGAAACGCTCTCAGTTCTGCAAGGAATTGTAGATGACATTTATTCAGATCGTAATGTGAGGGCTGTTATTTTTATGGGAGCGGGTGAAAAGGCTTTCAGTGCGGGAGCTGATTTAAAAGAAAGAAGAACATTATCAGAAAGTGAAGTCCGAAGGAATGTTAAGAAAATTCGAGAGGTATTTACTGCTGTCGAGTCATTGCCACAACCAACGATTGCTGCATTGAATGGTTACGCATTCGGAGGTGGATTTGAACTGGCGCTTGCCTGTGATTTCCGTTATGCAGTAGAAGGAACAAAAATGGGTCTAACTGAAACAAGTCTTGGTATTATTCCTGGAGCAGGTGGAACCCAGCGACTTCCTCGATTAATTGGGACTGCAAAGGCTATGGAGTTAGTGTTAACGGCTCGTAAGCTGTCTTCGGAAGAAGCACATGAATATGGCATATTGAATGGTGTAGTTAATCGAGAAGAGTTGCTTACAACGTGTGAAGAGCTTGCTTCTGAAATTTGTCGCAATGCACCTGTTGCTGTGCAACAGGCGAAGTTCGCAGTACGTGAAGGTATGAATGTCGATCGGCATACTGGGATGGCTATTGAATCTAAAGCGTACGAAGTTACGATTCCAACAAAAGATCGTTTGGAAGCGCTCGAGGCGTTTGCTGAAAAGCGTAAGCCAGAATTTAGAGGCGAGTAAAAGTTGCGTTGAGCGTTGTGCTCTGGTAGTATAACATCATATTTAGGCTACGTGTTAATAACGGTATACCGTTATGACGAGCGGGGGTATGATGATGAATGAGGGTTTAAATACAAGGTCGATGATCTTCACTTTATATGGAGAATATATTAGACATTATGGTAATGAAATCTGGATAGGAAGTCTTATTCGCCTTTTGAAAGAATTTGGACACAACGACCAATCAGTTCGAGCAGCCATCTCAAGGATGAATAAACAGGGATGGGTGCAATCGCGGAAAGTAGGTAATAAAAGCTTTTATTACCTGACAGAGCGCGGTGTGAAGCGTATGGATGAAGCAGCAAGAAGGATTTTTAAGCTTCAGCCATCTGAATGGGACGGTAGATGGAGAATGTTCCTTTATACGATTCCTGAAGAAAAGCGACATATTCGAGACGAGCTTCGTAAGGAATTAGTTTGGAGTGGGTTTGGAAGTTCTTCTGCTAGCTTGTGGCTATCACCTAATCATCTTGAAGAACAAGTGGAACTGCTTATTGAGAAATATGATATTAGTGAGCATGTTCATTTCTTTATTGCTGATTACAAAGGGCCACATGAGAACATAGCGCTAGTGAACGAATGCTGGAACCTGGATGAAATAAGTGAGAAGTATAGAGAGTTTATTAAAATGTATAGTGAACGATATGTGGTGGATCGAAGTAAGATTGAACAAGGTAAGATGAGTGACGGAGAATGTTTCGTAGAACGAGCAAAATTGGTACATGAATATAGGAAGTTTTTATTCATAGATCCAGGTCTACCGACGGAATTGCTACCTGATGAATGGCCAGGTGAACATGCTGCAAGGTTATTTAGTGATTACTACAAAACGCTTGCTAAGCCTTCGTCTCAATTCTTTGAAGAGGTTTTTAAAGAAGGAAACGAATTAACAAATAAGGACAATGGGTACGATGCATTACAACATCCACTACTAATTGACCGACCATAGAAAGAAGGAACGGACTCCCGTTCCTTCTTTTTCTATCTTACTTCACTTACGATATGTGACTGTTCTTTAAATTCTTTTCCTTTTGTCTTATATGTTTCAATTGTTAGTCTAATGAGTTCTCTGTCTTTATCAGATAATTCTCTAATTACTTTACCAGGTGATCCAAGGACCATTGAGTTTGGCGGTATTTTCTTGCCGGAAGGTATGAGCGTATTTGCTCCGATTAGTGATCCTTCTCCAATCTCTGCTCCATCAAGTATGATTGCTCCCATACCAATCAAAGCACCTTTCCTAATTGTACAACCATGTAGTATAGCATTATGTCCAACTGATACTTCGTCTTCTAATACCAGAGGATAACCCTCGAATAAATGACAGGTGCAGTTGTCTTGAATATTACAAGCATTACCAATCACGATGGGTGCTTCGTCTCCTCGAAGAACGGCATTAAACCATACGCTAGATTCTGCTCCAATTCGTACATCGCCAATGACTTTGGCACCAGGTGCAATAAATACCTCCTCATTAATTACTGGTTCAATTCCTTGATACGAAATTAACATAAAAATTGCTCCCCTTTCCATTAACTTTAAGCAGGAATATGATAGGTCTCTTTTGAATGTTATAAATAAGTATAACACGAATAAGTTATATCGTTTGTTTATCGTTATATAAAAAGGAAGGAGATTAATAGATGAATAGTGTTTGTGAATTACTTTCGATTCGGTACCCGATTATCCAGGGTGGGATGGGAAATATTTCGAGTCCAATTCTAGCTGCTGCTGTGTCAGAAGCAGGAGGTCTTGGAACAATTGGAACAGGAACAATGGGGCCAGATGAAGTGGAAGAGCTTCTGCTAGATATGAAGAATCGAACGTCTAAACCATTCGCCCTTAATATTCCAATTACAGTGACAACACATTTTAAAGAAATGTGTGAGTTAGCAGTGAAACACGTTGTTCCAGTTGTATCCCTATCAGCAGGAAATCCTGCACCTTTTATACCGTTCTTTAAACAAAATGGGATAAAAGTTATTTGTGTAACAGCAAGTGTTAAGCATGCCAGAAAAGCAGAAGAAGCCGGAGCTGATCTAATCGTTGGTGAGGGATATGAAGCCGCAGGCATTAACTCACCTCTTGAGCTAACAACAATGACCTTAATTCCCCAACTAGTTGCAAACGTATCAGTCCCTGTCATTGCAGCAGGGGGTGTTGGAGATGGACGAGGACTAGCTGCTGCTTTAGCCCTTGGTGCAAAAGGAGTGCAAATGGGAACAAGGCTTGTGGCAACAAAAGATTCTCCCTATCATGAGCGCTATTTAGCAAAGCTTATGGAAGCAAACGACACTGGAACAGTCATTATTGGTCGTAGTGTAGGAAAGGTCCGCAGGGTGTTGAAGACAGAGTATTCCGATCGGTTGGTAGAAGCAGAGTTGGATGGTATTGATTCGAAAAACTTTGCAGCAATGACTGATGAAAACAAGCACAGAATTGGCGCTATTGAGGGACGACTTGATGAGGGATTTATTAATGGTGGGCAAATTAGTGGATTATTGACATCTACTCCTACGGTAAAGGAGCTCTTTGACGAGATGATAGGGGAAGCAACAGGGATTTTTGAGAATCTATCTTCCAAATTCAATACATTGATGCAAAAGGGTTTATAACTCTTATACTACACTGTTTTTCGAAAATATAAAATAGTTATAATTATTTGACATCTCGTTGACAAGCTAGATTTGCAAGTGTACCATAACGATACAATATGCCGGATGAATTAGTGCTAAATGGTGTATAGAAAATATGAAAACGATAAGTTTTAATAACTTATCTAGGGGAGGACAGGCGTGTGAAATCTTGGAAAAAGTGGGTTGGAATATCTCTTGTTAGTGTAATGGCTCTTGCAGGGTGTGGATCAAACAGTACTTCTTCTAATTCGGAAAATAGCGATGGAGAAGAAAGTAAGGAGTCTTATACGATTGGGGTTACGCAGATTGTTGAACATCCTTCGCTCGATGCAGCTTTTGAAGGATTTAAAATGGCTCTTGAAGAGAACGGTTTTAAAGAAGGCGATAACGTTACATATGATATTCAAAACGCACAGAACGATATGAACAACAGTAACACAATCGCTCAAAACTTAGTCGGAGATGAAGTGGATCTTATTTTCGCTAATTCAACACCAAGTGCACAGTCCGCATTAAATGCAACATCTGATATTCCAATTATATTCACATCTGTTACCGATCCAGTAGGTGCAAAGCTTGTTGAATCTTTTGATAAACCGGGAGAGAACATTACAGGAACAACGGATACACATCCTGAAGCGATTCCTAAAACAATTGAATTTATTGCTAATGAATTTAAAGCTGAAAATGTGGGGTTAATTTACAACGCTGGCGAACAAAATTCAGTTGCACAGGTTGAAATTGTTAAGAAAGCCTTAAATAGTAAGGGTATGAAAGCGGTAGAAAAGAGCGTCTCAACCTCGGCTGAAGTTAAACAGGCTGCTGAAGCTCTTGTTGGTAAAGTAGATGTTATCTACATTGCAACAGACAACACTGTTGTATCTGCTCTTGAATCAGTCATTAGTGTAGCAAATGATAAAGACATTCCAATGTTTGCTGGAGAATTTGATTCTGTTAATCGTGGCGCATTTGCAGCATATGGATTTGACTACAAGGATATTGGATATGAAGCTGGTCAAATGGCAGCGAAGATCCTTAAGGGTGAAGCAACAGCTGCAGATTTGTCAGTTCAGTATCCACAGAATCTCAAGCTTAAGATGAACAAAAAAGCAGCAGACGAAATGGATATCGAAGTTAAGGAAGAATGGGAAGAAATGGGGGAATACACGGAGTAAATTGACAGGTTCGAAAAAGAAGGTGTCTTCTTTTTCGAACCTTTTTTTGAAGGAAAACCTTGTACGGAATTGATATGGATTAGGAGGGATTTTGGCATGAGCTCAGCGATGTTTGGTGCAGTAGAATCTGGAATTATTTATGCCATTATGGCACTCGGTGTGTATTTATCTTTTCGCATTCTTGATTTTCCAGACTTAACGGTTGATGGAAGCTTCGTCACTGGTGCGGCTATTGCTGCGATTTTGATTGTGAATGGAACAAATCCATTCTTTGCAACATTGCTAGCAATCGCAGCGGGGTTTCTAGCAGGGTGTGTAACGGGGCTTCTTCATACGAAAGGGAAGATTAATCCACTACTAGCAGGTATTTTAATGATGATTGCTCTCTACTCTATTAATCTAAGGATAATGGGAAGGTCGAATGTTCCTCTACTAAATGAAGAATCTGTTTTTACAAAGATAGAAGCTTTTTTCACATCAACAGGTTTGGATGCACTATTTGGAAGCATGGCAGCAGCAATCGGTCTTCAGAACCTAACGTCGACCTGGTCAGTCTTAATTAGCATGTTGGTCGTAACTTCGCTTATCAAAATTATCACAGACTTATTTCTACGCACCCAAATTGGTCTTGCGCTTCGCGCGACAGGGGACAATAAACGAATGATTAGGAGTTTCTCAGCAAATACAGATCAGCTGACGATTCTTGGACTTGGTCTATCGAATGCACTTGTCGCTCTTGCAGGTGCGCTCATCGCTCAGTATAGTTCTTTTGCAGATGTTGGAATGGGAATTGGGATGATTATTATTGGTCTTGCTTCAGTCATTATTGGAGAGGCGATTTTTGGAACAAAAACGATCGCTGTGACTACCTTCGCTGTAGTTGGTGGGGCCATTGTCTATCGCATCGTCGTCAGCCTTGCACTTCGCGTAGACTTTCTAGAAACAGGTGACATGAAGCTGATTACTGCTGTGATCGTTATTGTAGCTCTCGTATTGCCTCAATTAATTGATGGACAAAAAGAACGAATTAGAAAGAAGAAAAAACGTCTCCAGCAAGAAATGAAGATCAACGAAATGAAAAAGGGAGGCGAAGAGTATGCTTCAACTAAATCAAATTCACAAGGTATTTAACGAAGGAACACTTGATGAGAAAATTGCGCTTGAGGATATTAACTTAACGCTTAAACCAGGTGATTTTGTTACGGTGATTGGCAGCAACGGTGCAGGTAAATCAACTCTTATGAATATGATCTCAGGTGTATTGACTCCAGATGTTGGAGAGGTGTTAATAGATGATAGAAAGATTACAAATTTACCTGAATACAAAAGGTCCCGATTAATCGGACGTGTTTTTCAGGATCCGATGGCGGGAACGGCGCCGTCTATGACAATTCAAGAGAATCTCGCACTTGCTTATAACCGAAATCGAAGAAGAACATTGATGAAGGGTGTAACCAAGAAGCTAAGAACAACATTTCAAGAAGCATTGGAAACACTCCATCTAGGTCTTGAAGATCGTTTGTCAGCAAAGGTTGGTTTACTTTCAGGGGGGGAGAGGCAGGCACTTTCTCTTTTAATGGCAACTTTTACTGAACCTAAAATGTTGCTACTCGATGAGCATACAGCTGCCCTTGATCCAGCGAGAGCAGCTTTGATTACCAAACTTACAGGTGAAATTGTTGAACGTACTCAACTGACCACTCTGATGGTGACGCACAATATGCAGCAAGCACTTGATCTTGGAAATCGATTGATCATGATGGACAGTGGTAGAATCATTCTAGAAGTAGACGGAGAAGACAAACAGAACTTAACCATTGAAGCGTTGCTTCATGAATTCCAACGAATTAAAGGTTCTAAAATGACGAGTGATCGAGCACTTCTGGGATAATAATGTAAAGCCAATTGGCAATAGCTGGTTGGTTTTTCTTTGGCGAAAGATCGTAATTTTTTGACAATTAATTGACTGTCATTATACGTAATGTTATTATATCGTTAAATAAACGTCATATATTTAAGTGTGATGAGTATGGGGTGAGACAGATGAAAAGTGGAATTTCGGTTGGACAAAAAGCCGTTATTCAAGCGGAAGTAACACCCGACATGTATGCACAATTTGAGGGAAAAGTGATTCACCCTGCTTATTCCACAGTGTCAATGGTTTATCATATGGAATGGGCAGCAAGACAACTTATTCTACCCTACCTTGAAGATGAAGAAGAGGGAATAGGTGGCGGAGTAGAGGTGAAACATCTCGGACCAGCTTGTTCTGGACAGTTAATTGAAGTCATCGCCACCATTACCGACCTTACACACAAGTCTGTGATGAGTAGGGTAGACGTTCGAAGGGGAACTGATATTATCGGCACGGGAAAAGTAATTCAGTTTATTCTACCGAAGAAAGAAATCGATAATAAATTAGAAAGAGCAAAAATGTAAGCGATTTCATAAAAGGGGTGAAAATCGTGTTTGATCGAATAGCAGAGCACGAACAGGTACTATTTTGCAATGATGCGGATACGGGGCTAAAAGCAATCATCGCCATACATAATACAACGCTTGGTCCTGCGTTAGGTGGCTGTCGAATGAGACCATATGAAACTGTTGATGATGCGATTGAAGATGTTCTAAGACTTTCAAAGGGTATGACGTATAAATGTGCAGCAGCAGATGTTGACTTTGGTGGAGGAAAAGCAGTCATTATCGGTGATCCACTTAAAGATCGGACGCCGGAGTTGTTTCGTGCGTTTGGACAATTCGTGGAATCGTTAAATGGACGATTCTATACAGGTACGGATATGGGAACGACGCCAGATAATTTCGTCCATTCATTAAGGGAAAGCAGTTGCATTGTTGGAGTTCCTGAAGAATATGGCGGAAGTGGCGATTCATCGATTCCGACCGCTAAAGGAGTACTGTATGGAATTCAAGCTACGAATAAAACGGTTTTTGGATCAGAGGAATTTGGCGGTAGAACATATGCAATTCAAGGACTTGGCAAAGTAGGTTTTAAAGTAGCTGAAATGCTTCTCGAGAATGGGGGAGATCTTGTTGTTTCAGATATCAATCGACATGCAATTGATCGATTGATTCAAAGGGCGATTGAGCTTAATCGTGGCGTAAAGGTTGTTTCAGGTGATGAAATCTATGAGGCTGATGCGGATGTATTTGTACCTTGTGCCCTTGGCGGCGTCATTAATGATCGGACGATTAATCAATTGAAAGTTCGCGCTGTTGTAGGATCTGCTAACAATCAACTCCTGACGACAGAACACGGTGATCAGTTAAATGAGCGGGGTATTCTCTATGCTCCTGATTATATCGTGAACAGTGGTGGATTAATTCAGGTATCTGATGAACTCTATTCTCCTAATCCGATGCGAGTACTTCAAAAAACAAAAGCAATCTATGACACTCTTTTTACTATTTTTGAGCAGGCAGACGCCCATTCGATTTCTACCATTAAAGCAGCCAACTTGTTTTGCGAGCAACGTATTGAGAGTCGAAAAAGAAGAAATAGCTTTTTTGCCCACAAGAAGCCTGGTAAGTGGACTGTACGTTCATAATTCGAAATGAGAGGAGGATTTTCATGGATCTAACCGATCAATTTCCACTCGTTCAACTTATTGATGGAGAGGGAAAACAACGCGAAAAAAATTCACATGTCACGGTTGAAAATGCAAAGCGTTTTTATGAACATATGATATTTTCCCGTCTGTTTGATCAAAAGGCTGTAAATCTTCAACGTCAGGGGAGAATCGGAACGTACGCTCCATTCGAAGGACAGGAGGCATCTCAAATTGGAAGTGCTCTTGCTCTTGAAGATGGTGATTGGATGTTTCCTACGTATCGTGACCATGCGGCAACAGCAGCCTTTGGACATTCACTTGAGAGTATTTTTCTGTATTGGAAAGGTTGTATAGAAGGATGTGTGCCACCACCTGGCAAGCATATCTTTCCACCGTCTGTTCCCATTGCCTCTCAGATTCTTCACGCCACAGGAACGGCATGGGCTGAGAAGAAAAAAGGGAGCGACAGGGTATCGCTCGTTTACTTTGGTGACGGAGCTACGTCAGAAGGCGATTTTCATGAAGGATTGAACTTTGCAAGTGTGTTCCAAATCCCAGTCGTGTTCTTGAATCAAAACAATGGTTTTGCAATTAGCGTCCCACTTGAGCGACAGATGAATTCTAAAACGATCGCTCAGAAATCTCTTGCCTATGATATGCCTGGCGTGCGAGTCGATGGAAATGATGTGTTTGCTGTCTATAACGAAACAATGAAAGCAGTTGAAAGAGCAAGAAGCGGTAATGGACCAACACTTATCGAGGCCGTGACATGGCGCTATGGTGCTCATACAACGACAGATGAGCCTTCGAAATATCGGGATCAGAATGAGAGTGAACGAAGAAGAGAGCGTGATGATCCGATTACAAGAATCGAACGTTTTCTTAAAGCAAAGGATGAATGGGATCCTGATTGGGAGATGAAAGTAAAAACAAATGCAGAAAAAAGGTTAAATGAGGCTGTTAGCGAAATGGAGAAAACACATAAATCAGATGAAGCCCTTATGTTTGATCATGTGTTCGGAACTGAAGTTTGGCCAGTTCAAGAACAGAAGCAGCGCTTTTTTCATGAAGGGAGCGAGAAAGCATGAGTATCGCTGTGAATATGAAAAAGATGACAATGGTGCAAGCCATTACCGAGGCGCTAAAAGTGATGCTTGAAGAAGACGAATCTACTCTTGTCATTGGTGAAGACGTAGGTCGAAATGGTGGGGTTTTCAGAGCTACGGATGGTTTATTCGAACTATTTGGTGATGAACGAGTTATTGATACGCCTCTTGCTGAATCAGGCTTAATTGGGACATCAATAGGTCTTGCGATGAACGGTTTTAAACCTGTAGTAGAAATTCAGTTTCTAGGTTTTATTTATCCAGGCTTTAATCAGTTGATTACACATGCTACTAGAATTCGAACGAGAACCCAAAGCCGCTATACGGTGCCATTAACAATAAGAGTTCCTTATGGTGCCGGTGTGAGAGCACCCGAAATTCATAGTGATAGTACAGAAGCGCTCTTCACGCACATACCAGGGTTGAAAGTAGTTGTCCCCTCTACACCGCATGATGCAAAAGGACTGCTCATTAGCAGCATAAAAGATCCTGATCCAGTTCTCTTTCTTGAACCCATGAAAATGTATCGATCAGGCAAAGGTGATGTGCCAACAGGAAGTTATACCATTCCACTGGGAAAAGCGTTCAGGCGACGCAAGGGTGAAGATGTATCGATCTTTGCTTGGGGAGCAATGGTGAGGGTTGCTGAAAAGGCGGCTGAAACAGCAGCTAAAAACGGAATAGAATGTGACGTGGTAGATCTTCGTACATTATATCCTCTTGATAAAGAAATGATTGCTGAATCGGTTCAGAAAACAGGAAGAGCAGTGATTATCCATGAAGCTCCTTCTTCTGGTGGCGTTGGTAGTGAAGTCATTACAATTATTAATGATACGTCTTTCCTTTACATGAAGGCTCCAATTAAAAAGGTTACTGGATACGATACGCCAGTCCCTCTTTTTACACTTGAAGATGACTATCTTCCGGATGAGAAAAAAGTAGTTCGTGCTATTGAAGAAACTGTT
This sequence comes from Bacillus sp. NTK071, assembly GCF_017303315.1. Classification (GTDB taxonomy): domain Bacteria; phylum Bacillota; class Bacilli; order Bacillales; family Guptibacillaceae; genus Guptibacillus. The sequence goes on along the minus strand of NZ_JAFKOI010000005.1, from coordinate 109,297 downwards.
CGTTTCTAAGGAGGTAGAACTAATATGGAAGTAAAGCTACATGATATAGGAGAAGGAATGTCAGAAGGGGAAATTGTCCAGATTCTCGTAAAGGCTGGGGATCATGTTACGGTTGATCAACCCCTAGTTGAAGTTCAAACAGATAAAGTAACAGCTGAGCTTCCATCACCGTTTGCTGGAAGAATTGAGAACATCTACGTTTCTCCAGGTGATGTTATTGAAGTGGGAGGGATTCTGCTGACGATTTCTCCCATTGAGCGGGCAAACGAAGCGAAAAATAAAATAAATAAGACTACAAGAATACTAGCTGCGCCATTCACTAGAAAGATAGCTCGAGAAAATGATGTTGATATCGAAAACGTTAAGGGGAGCGGTCCAGCAGGGCGCATCGTAGATGAAGACGTAATGAAGTATATTGAACTGAACCGAACAGCGCAACCAGAACCTGTTCGAAGTCATAAAGAAAAGAAAGAAGCAAAGTCCGATTCCATACCATTTACTTCTAGACGTAAACAAATAGCTGCCAAAATGACGAAATCAGTTCAGACCATTCCGCACGTGTCGCATTTTGATGAAGTCGATGTAACGAATATCCTTGAAATTAAGAACATGCTAGCAGAGAAGCGTGGAATTTCATTATCAGTGGCAGCTTTTTACATTAAAGCAGTGTGTGTAGCACTGAAGGATTTTCCCGTTTTTAATTCAGAATTGAGTGAAGAGGAAAGTCTTATATATTTAAAGAAGGACATTCATATAGGCATTGCGACTGATACAGATGAAGGGCTGATTGTACCTGTCATCCATCACTGTGACCGTCTCTCGATTCAGGAAATCCATGTACAGATGAAACAGTTAAGAGAGCGAGCACTTAATAACGAGTTAGGAAGAGAAGATCTTTCATCTGGAACGTTTACGATTAGTAACGCCGGGCCGCTTGGGAGCACGGGAGCTACTCCAATTATCAATTACCCTGAGGCAGCTTTGTTGGCTTTCCATAAAACGAAAAAAAGGCCAGTCGTGACAGATGAAGATGAAATTGTCATTCGCTCAATGATGAATCTTTCTATGACGTTTGATCATCGAATAACAGACGGGGGTACATCCATGCGTTTTACAAATCGCATCATTGAATTAATTGAATATCCGTCACTACTCTTAACGGAGCTTGTGTGATGGTAGTTGGCGAAATTATTCACGAAAAAGATGTTGTTGTAATTGGTGCAGGACCAGCAGGATATGAAGCGGCTCTACGTGCTGCTCAACATGGCAGAGATGTTACGCTAGTAGATCGATCACGGTCTGGTGGTGAATGTTTACATAGCGGGTGTATTCCATCAAAATTACTTGCGGTATCAGCAAGGAAAATGTGGGATTCAGCCCCAGGTGTCACCATGACCGCAGAATTTTCTATGCAACAATGGCACAATGAAAAAGCAGCTACCATTGAGACATTAGAAAAAGGGCTTGAAATGCGATTTAAATCAAACAAAATTGAATGTATAAAAGGTAGTGCATCCTTTCTATCTAGCAAACGGATTGGTGTAGAGCAAGGTGAGAAATTTGAAGTATGGACTTTCGAACACGTGATTATTGCAACGGGTAGTCGTCCAAAAGTTCCTTATTTTCTTTCTGAAAACATTCCTGGCGTCATTTCTGTCGAACAGCTTTATACGGTTCCTTCTGTTCCTCGTCGTCTTTTGATCTATGGCGGAGACTATCTCTCTATAGAAGCGGCAAGTACGTTCAAAGCTCTTGGAGCAGAGGTTACGGTTGTTACGGACTGCGACTCGCTTATCGGTGAAATGGACGAAACGATCAAAAGAGAGTTGCAGAGACAGTTGAAGAAACAGAAAATCCGAGTGATGACTGGTGCTTCAGAATGTAATGTGGTGACCAATGAGAACCTTCTTTTTGAAGGAGTAAAATCGACAGGGGAGCGATTTGAAGTAGAAGCAGATACGATTGCTTACTCTGCAGGAAGAATAAGTAACATTGAGTCCCTCTGTTTAGAGCAGGGAGGAATTGAAGTTCATGGGAATTATATTAATATTAATGATACCTGTGAAACTTCAATTTCGAGAATATACGCTTGTGGAGATATAACAGATGGCCCATCTTTAGCTATCAAGGCAATTAAACAGGGCAAGACAGCAGCAGATCATTGTTGTGGTGTAGCGAGTACATTTTCACTTGAATGTATGCCTACAATCATTCAGACTCAAACGCCACTTGCAACAGTCGGTCTAACTGAAAAGGAAGCTATAGAAGCTGGTTATCAAGTGATTGCTGAGAGCAGTCCTATGCGAGCGAATGGATACGCTAGCTTGCTTCGCCAAACAGAAGGTGTTGTAAAAGTAATCCGTGATAAAGAAAGTCATCTTCTTCTTGGTTTTCATGCCATTGGGGCCGGAGCGGTTGAGCTGATTGAAAAGGCAACGCTATCATTGGAAATGGCAGGAAGAGATGAAGATTTCAGTTATCCTTATTCTCCTCACCCCGGTTTTGGTGAACTCTGGTCAGAAACAGTTGATCTAACGATTGAAAAGAAGGCAAGAGCTATTGAATATAATCTAGATCAGTAGAAACGCTCCTCAGTGAGCGTTTTTTGTTTATAGATAGTAGAAAGATTTAGGGTAATGAATAATCATCATAGCCTTACAGGAAGATTCAGATTCATTCCGATAGCAATGAGGGTAATTTGCAGTGAACCGCAAACTTTCCCCGTTTGAAACTGCATAAGCGTGTGTTTCAACTTCGAGAGTCATAGCCCCTTCTTCTACGAATAAGTACTCTTCCACACCTTCTGGATGAGGATTTGAGTGGTAGTTGCATCCTGGTTCTAGCTCAATATAAAATGTTTCAAAGGACTTGCCCGGTTCCATTGGATAGAGTGGGATTACTTTCATCATTCCACTTTCTTCAATTAAAGGCTCAATTTCATTTCGATTCACTTTCTTGATGACAGGTTGTTCCTCATCAATGAAAGCTGTAAATGATACACCAAGTCCATTAGCTATCTTCCACAATGTATTGACAGTGGGGTTTGAGGCACCACGCTCGATTTGAGCAAGCATGGGTTTACTGACAGAACAACGTGCGGACAGCTGATCGAGGCTTAATCGATTCTCAAGTCGCAGTTTCTTCAGTTTCTGACCAATTTGTTTTGTTAATGAGTGGTTTTCCATTGGCTTCTCCTATTCCAAAAAACTTCTGTTGAAGAATTGTTTAATATAACATACAATAAGTATAATTTATTTTACAATTTGTAACAATAGGAGGGATTAGATGCAGGCTATTAGCGTAACAAAAAGTGAATCTGGATTTACAGAGGGGCTGAAAGCAGGTATTAGTATTGCTATTGGATATATGCCAGTTGCCCTCACATTTGGATTGCTTGCAAGAACGACTGGTCTCACCCTTTATGAGGCTGTATTAATGAGCGTACTTGTTTTTGCAGGAGCTGCTCAGTATATTACCCTTAGCCTGCTCGCGATCGGCACTGGCGCTTTTGAAATTATTTTTACGATCTTCATAGTTAACATTCGCCATCTATTAATGAGTGCCTCCATAAATGAAAAGGTTATGGAAGATACGCCATGGAAAAAAGCGATTTATGCTTTTGGAATAACGGATGAAACGTTCACAGTATCAGCTACAAAGCACGGAGAAATAACGACAGGTTATATGTATGGGCTTTGTCTCATTTCTTATTCAAGTTGGGTTGCGTTCACAGGAGGAGGATACATAGTTGGTGCTTCCTTACCCAGCGTGGTTCAGCAGGGGATGAGTGTTGCGCTATATGCAATGTTTATCGGTTTGTTGATCCCTTCTGCTAAAAAAAGTAGAAAAGTACTTCTTCTAGCTGGAGTTGCTGCATTATTAAACAGTTTGTTCACATGGGCACATTTATCTACAGGTTGGGCGATTGTATTAGCAACACTACTGTCATCCATACTTATCGAATGGATTGTGGGGAGGAAGTATTATGAGTAGCTCGATGCTATTGATTATTTTAGGTCTTGCCATTGTTACGTATATCCCAAGAATGGTTCCACTCGTTTTCTTTAAATCTGAAAACATTCCATCCTCTGTGCAAAATGTATTGAAAAATGTTCCGTTCGCGATACTAGGTGCTTTGATTTTCCCTGGTGTTCTAACGATTAGTGATAATATCATGTTCGGTCTCATTGGAGCAGGTGCTGCGTTTTTAGCTGCTTACCTTGGCGCCAACTTGATTATCGTTGTGATGGTTTCCGTTAGTGTACTTAGCGCATATGCCTACTTTTTTTCGTGAAAACCAAAATAATTTAATTACAAAATTTTGATTTATATGATATAACTAATACAAACCAAATTATAGAGGTTGAAGAGGAGGAATGGATCATGCATTTCTTTCGCATATTGATGGTTGGCTTTTTCTCAATGACTGCCTTATCGCTTGTCTGGTTCCAATCTGTCGAGATGTTTACCTCATTTATTGACTTCTTTATGAATAACAAAAGATAATACCTACTAGAGAGCTTTTTCAAAAGCTCTTTTTTTGTTTGATTCGAAATGGTTTCATGGATTGATTCACAGTAACTCACTATAAGTAGAAAAGGATGTTGATCTTATGCGATGTATTTCAATTGATATGGACGGTACGCTTCTAACGAATGAACAAACTATCAGTTCAGAGAATGTGAACGCCATTCGAGAAGCTCAAAGTCAGGATATAACGGTTGTCCTTAATACTGGGAGGGCCTATGATGGTGCTTTGAAACCCCTTGAAGGAACGGGTTTAACACTCCCGATCATTTGCTACAATGGTGCAGAAATACGTTCAACAGAGGGCGAGATTCAACATGCGATTTACCTTGATGACCAGCAAGTTCGCTCTGTTAAAGATATTCTAGATGAGGAAGGTATTTATTATCAACTTTTCACAAATAAAGGAGTATTTACACATGACTATGACGGAACAATTGAACTAATTATCGATATGATGAGAAGTTCCAACCCTAATTTAACAGAAGAAGAAATGAAGGTTGGTGCAGAGCGACAGTTTGAGAGCTTATCTTTAAAGACAGTAGATAATTTTAATGAGTTGATAGAGGATAACGAACTTCATGTGTATAAGTTTCTTAGCTTCTCTTCTGATAAGGAGCGCTTAAATCGCGCTTCAGCTAAAGCGAATGATATTAAACAGACCGTTGTTACATCCTCTGGTAAAGAAAACCTTGAAATTAACCATGAGAATGCACAAAAAGGCCTAGCGCTCGAAACATTTGTTGCTGATCAAGGATTAAATATGAAGCATACTGCTGCTATTGGTGACAACTACAATGACCTTTCCATGTTAAGAAAAGCGGCTTATTCAATTGCGATGGGAAATGCAGATCAGGAAATTAAGAATAGTGTAGCTTTCGTAACGAAAAGCAATGAAGAGGATGGGGTGGCTCATGCCATTTATAAAATAATGGATGAAGATTTACTGTCTAATTAGTTTAAGTAAAATTAATTAATGTTTGAATTTTTGATCAACGGGAACTTCTTTCTACAGGAAGGGATTCCCAACTAAGTGAAGAGGTTTTCCGGACCCTTGTTCTCGCAGTCTTTGAAATACTCTGCAAAAGGAGCTGGAAAAACGATGATGAAACCTACAGAAATAGAAGAAAAAGCTACATGCAGAATGTGTGACAATGAGTATACCTGGTTTATACCTCTTGCAAGCAAGAAGAATGAATCAGATGAAAGGGTTGAAGCAACAGGAATTACAACAAAAAGCAGCCAGGCACCTATTGTAGAACTACACGTTCTTGCAGAATGCCCAGATTGTGGCATCTTAAACCGATTTGATCACACTTACGATCGTACAAACTTATATGTAGAAAAATGAACAAATTTGAAACCGACAAACTGCTGTCGGTTTCTTTTTTTATGTGAAGTTTAAAATGAGTAGTATTTCATTGTTGTTTAATGGCTATCATTGACCTGAACTTGCTTGCAAGAATGCAACTGGATATGATTATGCAGAGATAGTTCTAAAAAAAGGATTTGCTCGTACTATTGGTAAAGAGATAGCATTGGGAGGAGAATGAAAATGAAAAAACGAATAACCTGGATTATTCTGGGCTTCTCCATTTATGCCCTCTTTATGGGGCTTTATTTGTTCTACTGGGCTGATTTCGGAGTGCCAGACGTTTATAAGGGGACAGCAGCAGATCCAGCAACCTTCATGACAGATCGACAGCTTCAACTTTCAGAAGAGTATTCTCGCTACAGAAGCTTTTTATCCTTTATTGCGATTCCATTGGAATGGATCATCTATCTGGGCATTCTAGGTTTCGGTTTATCCAAGCTCTTTAAACAATTTAGCGAAGGTATTTCAAAAAAGAAGGTTGTAATCGTACCATTATACATTCTTCTGCTGACAGCCTTCACCTGGGTGGTAACTTTCCCTCTTCATTATTGGGCAAGATCACTATCGGTTAAGTATGGCATTAATACTCAGTCATTTTCCGGATGGATGAAAGATGAGATGATCTCATTTTGGATTGATGTTGGACTAACTTCAATTGTCATTGGTGTTCTCTATGCCGTTATAAAACGCTTCAAGAAGAAATGGTGGCTTGCGGCATGGGGATTGATGGTACCTTATCTCGCATTTATGATGTATATTCAACCTGTAGTAATTGATCCTCTTTACAATGATTTTACTTCCTTGTCTGATAAAGCATTGGAAGAGCAAATTCTTGATATGGCTGAAACAGCAGATATTCCTGCAAATCGAGTTTTTGAAGTAAACATGTCGGAGAAGACAAATGCAATGAATGCATATGTTTCAGGAATTGGTTCAAATCTTCGCATTGTACTGTGGGATACAACGATGAATAAGTTAGATGATGATGAGGTTCTTTTCATAATGGCTCACGAGATGGGTCATTACGTAATGAATCATCTTTATGGAAATTTAATTGGGGCCCTCGTTTCAAGTTTAATTGGTCTTTATCTCGCATACCGACTTCTTGGCGGGATGATACGGAAATGGGGCAAAACATGGGGAGTGTCTTCTGAATCTGATCTTGCTTCATTGCCTGCATTGTTGCTGTTATTCTCAGTTATGTCATTTATCGCAAGTCCAGTAGAACTTGCTATTTCAAGACATGCTGAAATGGAGGCAGATCAATATGCGATTGAGATGACAGATGATGTGGATGCAGCGGTTGGATCGTTTCAAACGCTTACTGTGAATAGTTTAAATGAAGTTAATCCACCTTTTATTGTGAAGTATTTCAAATACGGTCATCCCACAATGATGGAACGTTTAATAATGCTCAATGACTATAAGAAAAGCACTCACGCTGAATAGCTTGAGTGCTTTTCTCTTTTTTGTAAACCTGTTAACAGAACCTTCACTTTAAGAATGGTTAACTCTATTATAGGATGGTAGGGACAGGCCTTTCTAACTAGCATTGAAATAAGTTTCTGTGAGAAAATAGAAGTATCCTACAAGATGAGGTGGCAAACGTGAACGAAGATATTAAGCGAGTACTTGATGCTGGCATACATGGTACACCTGAACTGAAGCCGGCTGAAAAAGCACTATATTTATCAACCTTTAGAGAGCGAGTTTTTGTGGCTCTTACGAAAAGACAGGTAGCACAGAAAGTTGTTTACAAAGAAGTGAAACAAGAGTTGAAGGGAATTCGTAATGGGATTCTTTATCTTAATGGTGATTTACCGTATTCTATGCTTTCAAAATATATTAAAGAAGCAAGTAAGACATCTTTGTCATTTGAGATTGTGAATGATAAAGAAACAGATACGCCGCTCGGTCTTGTACTTGCGTCAAAACAGGATGCAGTAGAGAGAGAGGAAGTCTTTGTACATGATGACTTCTTCGAGCTGGATTAACCTTTGAAGAAAAAGGAGCGAAGGCGTATGATTAAGAAGTTTGTTCTACTCGTCCTTGCAATAGCACTAGGGTGGGGAGTATATAATACAGTTATAGCGGATCGAAGTGTTGGTACAGAAATTGGAGACAAGGCCGCAGACTTCACTCTAACATCGCTTGATGGGGAGAAAGTTAGCCTGTCAGATTACGAGGGTAAACCAGTGTTTCTAAATTTCTGGGCCACTTGGTGTCCGCCTTGTAAAGAAGAAATGCCGGACATCCAAAGTTTTGCAGATGTTCACGGTGAAGAAGTTGCCGTTTTATCAGTTAATTTCACTAAGTTTGAGCCAGATAAGGAAGCTATCCCTGCCTTTGTGGAAGCGAATGAACTCAGATTTCCAATACTAATGGATCGAGAAGGAAAAGTAGGAGAGAAGCTTTACAAAGTAATCTCAATGCCAACTTCATTTATGGTCGATGGGGAAGGGGTTATTCAAGAGAAACGAGTTGGTCCACTCACATTAGACGACATGGAGAAATGGTTAGATCATGTTGATTGATAGAAGAAACGGTCTCATTAGAGACCGTTTTTTCTGTTACTACTCACGAGAAAGTGGTTGATAGGCATCATGAAAACCAGTAGCATCAGCCAATTTTTTGAGTTTTTCATTAATGTAGCGATGATCAAACTCATCTAGAACATTAGGATCAAATCCCCGAATAACAAATTGTCCAAATTCCCAAATGGTTTCATGAGTATCGTGTTTATTGCCATCTGCTGCGATCTCTAATGATTGAAGAATGGAGGCCAGAACAGAAACGTCTTCCCTAGCATAGTGTCTAATTTGATAGAAGCTTTTGTATAAGTACCTACTATACGTTACTGGCTTAGTAATAACACGTAAATTCTTATTCTTATCATGATAGAGTGGCTCTGGAATATGTTTTTGTCCTAATCGAGATAGGACTTTGCCTAGACGGTTAATGCAATTGATTGCAGTATTTGGATCGTTTATTCCAGGTGAAATGGCTCTTAAAGCGATTTCTACTAATTTTTGAATGCCGTATTCAATATCCTGGTCTGTTGTTCGCTCTGTTCCGAGAGAGAGAGTATTTAATAGCTTGGATGGATCAGGTTTAGCTGTAGAGGACCAATAGGAGAATATAATCGTTCCTTCATCCACATATTCACCAATGTCTTTTTCGAGCCTAACAATCAAATCCTGATTAGTCGCGAGTCGTATCAAATCCGAAATATCCACATTCTGAAGATATCCAGATCTAGAAGCTCGAATTGTTGTTGGACTTTTCATTTTAATTTCATCCAATTCCCATGAATCCCATGAAGCAACTTCACCCTCATTCGCTTCTTCAAAATCTAAATAAGCCCTATCAATTGTTGCTAACGTGTTATTAGTAATATGTTGTATCAAGTTACCAACAAGGATCCAATTCGAGACATGATGAATAAAGAAAACAAAATAAGCAACACATATAATGGCATAAACAACTGCGAATACTGGCGCAATATAAACCGTGTCCTTGTTACTTTGTTCAATTAAGAGTAGAAGAATAATAAAGTAAATAACACCGCCCACAAAAATCCCTAGAACTCTTTTGGTGATACGATCTGTTATGAAATTCTGAAGGGTACGGGGAGAAAAATTAGATAAATATGTTGTAAGAACAACCATAATTGTTGAGAACGTAATGGTTGTCATCGTTAGCATAGAACTTACAAGCGTACTTAAAATGGTCACACTTGTATCGTAAGAAGCAAAGAAAAAGTACGGAAGGATAATGGCATTTCCTTGAATAATGTATCGATCAAATAGAAGGGTAACAATTGCAGCGATAAATGCTCCAACGCCATAAAAGGTTGGAATAAACCAAAAGCTCGATTGAATAATTTTGAATTTATTGTGCTCCATATTTGTCCATATCCTCTACAAGTAGGTTTGTTAGTAGTATGTGGTAAGAGGATACAACTTCATACGTTAATCAATCCTAGGAACAGAATGTATTTTATACAAGTCTGTTTACGGGTAGTAATAAATGAAGAGGAAAGAGGAGGAGAAGAGGATGAAGATTGATAGGACAGGAATTTATCGAAATATTAATGAGAAAAGATACGAGTATTGGGTTGTAGAATCGAATGATGTGAAGATTATGGCCTCTTGGATTAGTTGGGATGCTCCGAATGATCAAATAGAGAAATGGAAAGAAGAATTGATGTTATCAGGCACATCCTGAAGTAACTTTTTAACCTCCCTTAGCAAGGAGGTCATTTTTTTGTTTGTCTATTTCCTTAGAGATTGTTGCTATAAGAGTAGTAGTTGATTTCCGCTCAAGGGATGCTCGCTTTCCGCGGAGCAGGCGGTGAGCCTCCTCGGCGCGCCTGTAGGGTCTAAGAAAAAGCTTTCAATCTAAATGGCGGTTCTCTTTTTCCATTTTTCTCTTAACTACTTCTTTTGGTTCCCAGCAATTAAATTGATATGTAGGTCTTGTTTCAAAGCCTAGTCTTGCGCACCGATATGTAGTCTGTTCGTTCTTAACAACTTCGTAATGAATGCATGTGGCACAGCAATGGAAACGTTGAATATTCATTATAACCCTTGCCTTTCTAGGTTTATGTGCTTCATTGATTCATAGCAATCATCTTTGAAAGTTAGACAATAAATATCTGGATTAGTTAATGATTTCCATGTATCAAATCCTAAGGACGATTCGAAATGGCGTAACAGTAAAGTTAAGAGATTGCCATGGGTTATGAGTAGAGCGGACTCTTCCGTATGATGTATTGCTTCCTCAAGTACTTCCAAGCCTCTGGCAGACGCTTCCTCACTCGATTCGCCACCACCAAGTTTATAAGAAGTATCGTTGAATGTTTTTTCAAGTTCTTCTAGCCAGTTATCAATTGGTTCTGCTGTTAATCTTCTTTCACTTAGTCGGTCATCAATTGTAACTGGTTGATCTAACACTTGCGCAAGGGGTTCAATGGATTGTATCGCGCGTCTAAATGGGGAGCTATATAATTTATCAAAGGACACAGATTTAAGTGAGTTAGCAAGCTTAATGGCTTGATAACGTCCCTCTTTTGTTAATGAAGCCTCTGCCTCCTGTCCTTCTGCTGAACAATGTCTAATAAGATAAAGTTGTTTAATCAATATCCTCACTCCTGAATAAGCATTTCTAAAATGATCCTACGGTTATTTAGTGAAATCTTATCATGGAAAAGGATAAATAAAAAGAATTTGAAGAATAATGAAACTTTTTAAGCGGTTTAGTCGTTATAAGAGAGACCCCCTTAAGATAAGTTGTTTTCCCCCTTGCTTAAAGAATGCATACTGTGCGTTCTTTAAGCCTTTTTTAACTAATCCATCATAAAGGAATGAAAACAGTGACCAACAAAGATTTCCCAGAACGAGTAACGGAACGCTTGAAGTTAAGAGAATTGACTGAAAAAGATTTACCTACTTTATTATCCATATTCTCAAACACACGGACAATGAAATACTATGGGAGTGAAGTGGTTGGAAGTTTAGAAGAAGTAGAAGGCATGTTAATGAGCTTTAGGAAAGGTTTTGAGAATCAACAGGCAATTCGATTTGGCATAGAGTGTCATGAGACTGGTAACCTAATTGGCACATGTGGCTTCCATAACTGGGCAAAGAGAGTTAACAGAATTGAGATAGGCTATGAGTTAAAACAAGAAGAAGAAGGCAAAGGTTACATGACAGAAGCATTAACAGCTATCATCTCCTTTGCCTTCAGTGAATTACAGATTCATCGTATTGGTGCGTTAATTCACCCTGAGAATACACCTTCTAGGAAACTTGTTACAAAGCTAGGATTCCAAGAAGAGGGTCTCCTACGAGACTATACATATGCTAGTGGGAACTACATGGATTTAATTATGCATTCTCTTTTGAAGAAAGATTGGTCAAGTTTATAAGACGGGTGAGAAGAGTCTTGCAAAGGACTCTTTTGTTCGATGCTTCAACCCCCGTTTACTGTAGGATTCTTTTGTAACTTTGACCGAATCATTTATGTCGTTCTTGTAAGCTTCTACAAGATCAGTTACTGTACTCGCTTGAAATAGAAATAAGTTAACTTCGAAATTTAAATTCATTGAGCGCATGTCCATGTTAGCAGTTCCAATCGTCGCAACATCTTCATCAATAATCATGATTTTTTGATGAAGAAACCCTTTTTGATACATATATATATCTACACCATAATCAAGAAGTTCTGAGAAGTAAGACCTTGTCCCATATTGTGTTAGAAACCCATCGCTTATTTCAGGTACAATTAGTCTAACTTGAATACCTCTCATTGCCGCCATCGCGAGAGCTGTGCGGATCGCTTTATTTGGAACGAAATAAGGTGTAGCGATCCAAATCCGTTCTTGTGCAGATGTGATTAGACTGAAATAAAGATCAGACATCGCTCCTCGTTTTGTATCTGGCCCACTTGCAACTAGTTGTGTACCGCCGTTTCCTTCTACTTCATATGTTTCTAGATATTTGGTTGTGTTTAATTCTTCTCCGCACATGTAGAACCAGTCCATTAGGAATACTGCATGAAGGGCAGAAAGAACTTCACCTTTAACAAGAACATGTGTATCGCGCCAAAAGCGCATGTTGTTCATATCACCAGCATACTCGTCACCAATGTTAAGGCCACCAACAAAACCGGTCTTCCCATCAATGACGATAATTTTACGATGATTGCGGAAGTTCACCGTTTGATTGAAGAAACCATATTTGATTGGTAGGAATTGTTGTACGCTAGCACCGGCCTCCTTCAACGCTTTTTTAGAAGCTCTTGAGAGATTGTGGCTACCGATTGAATCGTAAAGGACTCTTACCTCAACGCCTTCCTTTGCTTTCTCAATAAGTAAGTCAATAATAGACGTTCCGAGTTCATCAGAACGGAACGTATAGTATTCCATATGAATATATGTTTCTGCCTTCTGAATTTCTTCTTTGATCGAAGAGAAAGTTTGGCTTCCGTTAAGCAATAGCTTTGTGCTAGACCTCATGCTTATTGGACTTGAAACCATTGTAGCAATTAAGTTAGAGAAATTTTGGTTTCGTTCAGTTAATTTATTCCAGTGTTCTGAAGGAGGGAAGTTAACATACTGTTGGAAGAACTTAAGCCCATTTGATCGTTTTTCTTTAAATAAGTGTCCTTTTACTTCGAGTTGACCAGAAAATAGGAAGAATACGTATCCAATGATTGGAAAGAAAATAAGAACGTATATCCAAAGTAACGTTTTGTATGGCGAACGTCCCTCTAGTAAAAGAACATATAAAATGGAAAGTAAAATAACACTATACGTTATACCAGAAATCCACTTCCATTGGGATGGCAAAGAAGTGAAGAAAATGATTGAAAGTGAAGAAGTCATTACCAAAAAGAAAATAATTTGTCTTGTTTGTTTCATGAATAGCCCACCTAAGAAAAATTTTTGGACGAAAAAAAGTAAGGGCTATGCCCTTACTCCGCTTGATTTGTCTTTCGCTTCACGCGGTAGCGGCCCCACAAATCAATAAGCTTGTCACCAATTTCGGTCAATTGAGAATCAGATGTTTCACGCTGTGGATTTGGCGTGTTTTTAATTGATGAGAATAGCTTTTTGAAAGGTTCAGGTGAAGCCTTAGCTGTTTCAATAACGCTTTGTACCGTTTCCTTCTTTGTTTGGATCCCATTAGATATTGTAGAAGTCGTTTCTGTTAATTGATTTGTTTCAGAGTTAATTTTATCAACTTTTTCTTGAAAACGTGCAGCTGTTTCAGAAAGATTCGTTAATGATTTCTTCGTTTCCTTTAAATTTTGTACGACTATGTAACCTAAGTAGACGAATGAAAGAACGACAATTGCAATACTTATATATACGATAATCATCTCAATACCTCCTAGTCGATTGTATTAGGGTTAATTTACCCTTCAATACCTATTCACAAACAATTTCTCTCTAAATAATTTACTCAAAATTGAAACGATTAATTATTGTATTACGTAAGAAGAGAATGGAAGGGGAGATCAGAAATGAATCGATATTCGATGGAAGAATTTATACAATCAACTGAACAAAAGGACAAAGGCGAGGGGTTCTTTGAACTTGAGACACCGAGAATCCTTGAAGTGAATTTAAATGGTCGTGTATGGGCTAAATCAGGTGGTATGATTACGTACAATGGTGAAATTAAATTTGAAAGAGAAGGTATCCTTGAGCATGGGTTAGGGAAAATGTTCAAGAAGGCTCTAACAGGTGAAGGGGCTTCCCTAATGAAAGCACAGGGAAATGGAAAACTATATCTTGCTGATGCAGGGAAAAAGATTTCCATAATTCATTTGAACCAGGGCGAATCAATAAGCGTGAATGGGAATGATTTATTAGCTTTTGAAGATGGAATTGATTGGGATATAAAAATGATGAAACGAATTACAGGTATGATGGCAGGTGGGTTGTTTAATGTAACATGTAAAGGGCCTGGAATGGTTGCTATAACAAGTCATTATGAGCCTCTCACGATTCGGGTGACTCCTGAAAAGCCAGTCATTACAGACCCTAATGCAACAGTAGCCTGGTCTGGTCACCTTCAACCAAATTTCCAAACCGATCTATCTTTAAAATCCTTCTTTGGCAGAGGAAGTGGCGAGTCTATTCAAATGAGATTTGAAGGCGATGGTTTTGTAGTGGTACAGCCATTTGAAGAAGTTTATATGCAGAACAGTCAAGGATAAGAGATGGAGTCATTTTTAACGCAAAGTGTACGAGACGCGGGTGTTAAATTACTTGATGGTCGTCCATATTATTTAGCGGTTGAGAATGTGGAAAAGTTAGAAACAGGTGATCAGATAGATCACTTTATTAATCGACTAGAAGAGTTAGCCTTGAAAGAACAAGTTCAGCACGTCACTATTACAATTGATTCGTCTTTCAATAGAAACTTTAAGCAATTGAAGAAAAAGTTGTATGTGGTAAAGAAACGGTCAGTAGAATATTTTCGCGACCTATCTAAGGAAAACTTTTCCTGTAATCACAATTGTAATATCACATTTTTATCTGCAGAAGAGGTTGGGATTCATACCTTTCTCAATCTGTGGAAAATTTCTATGAGTAGCTCACTAAATGTCCCCTCTCCCTATTCCATCGAAGAGCAATATGAAGGTATGAAGCAGGAAATAGGTATTCAATATAAAACGAGTTGTTATGCTGTCTTCAAAAACGATATACCTCTTGGTGTAGTTATGCCAATTATCGAGCCTGGAACAACAGCAGAAGGGCGCTTATTTTATTATGGATTGTTACCTAATCAGCGGGGAAAAGGTCTTGGTACGATCGTTCACCGTATTGGATTGCAACTTCTAAAGGAAAAGGGTGCCTCTTATTATATTGGAAGTACGGGAATAGACAATAAACCGATGCAACAAATATTTCGAAATAACGATTGCGTACCTAGTCGTGAGGTAGTAACTTTTACCAAAGCGTTATAAAAATAGCGAAACATATCATATTATGCAGAAGGAAGTAAAATATTCCTATTGAAATTAAAAGAATTTTCTTTATAATCATACAAAAGGGTTCTCTACAAAGGAGAGTGCATGTATGATCAGTTTGGAAAAAGGAAACCTTCTCAAAAGTGATTGTACCGTTATAGCTCATCAATGTGACTGTTTTAATGCCATGGATGTTGGTATTGCAAAGTCAGTAAAAGAAACATACCCTGAAGCAGCAAAAGCTGATGAAGACTTTCCATTTTCACCGAAAAAGAAGCTCGGGAAGTGCTCGTTTGCTTTAAGTCGTGATAATAAACGGATTATTGCTAATTTATATGGTCAATATAAACCTGCAGGACTTCAAACAAATTACCCTGCTTGGATTAAATCGTTTGAACAAATGATTAAAGAATTAAAACCATTTGAAGAAAAAGGATTTAAAATAAAAATTGGTTGTGGAATCGATAAAGATGATCTAATCAATGTAAAGAAATCTCTAGAGAAGCTTTCAAAGAAGTATGAGAAACCAATACATGTGTACTATTCTTAAATGAAACGTCCCCGTCACGGGGGCGTTTTACTTATGATAGGGACTTTTCCTATTTTTAGTAAGATGGAATCAAAAATGTAAAATAACACCATTATCCCGTTTGTAAAAGCGATATCGTGGAATACAACGAGTGTAGCGGAAACGAAATACAAATTGAATGAAAGGAGAATGGTAAATGGCTGATAACAATAGTGACAAAATGAGTAGAGAAGAAGCAGGACGAAAAGGTGGCAACAAGACATCGAGAGAACATGATAAAGAATTCTATCAAGAGATCGGTCAAAAAGGTGGAGAAACAACAGCTAAAGAAAATGACAAAGAATTCTATCAGGAAATTGGTGAGAAGGGCGGAGAGCAAACGTCCAAGAATAAAGATAAGAAATTCTATCAAGAGATTGGAGAAAAAGGCGGTAAGAAGAGTGGATATCAGGACAATTAAATTAGTCTCTTGTTTTGCATAAGTCACTTTCTACTAGACCATATTTCATGAAACTTACGGTGTGTTACTTAAATTTATTAACAATACTGGAGGAGGATGTAAAATGGCTAATAATAACGACAAGATGAGTAGAGAAGAAGCAGGACGTAAGGGCGGTAAAAAGACAGCAAGGGAACATAACAAAGATTTTTATGAAGATATTGGACAAAAAGGTGGAGAAAAGACGGCTAAGGAACATGATAAAGAATTTTACCAGGAAATTGGAGAAAAGGGCGGAAACAAAACATCGAATGAACATGGTAAGGAATTCTATGAAGATATCGGTGAAAAAGGCGGAAAGAAAACAGCAAGAGAGCATGATAAAGAATTCTATCAAGAAATTGGAGAAAAAGGCGGAGAGCAAACGTCCAAAAATCAAGATAAAGAATTCTATCGTGAAATTGGAGAAAAAGGCGGTAAGAAAAGCGGAGGAAATCAGAATTCATAATAAACGAGCGGAGGGAAAACCCTTCGCTTTTTTATATAGGCTCTTTTCTAAAAGATTGTTGCTTTTGAAATAATTTTAAAAAACTAATCTTAGTGATTGGAGCGGAAGGATGCTCGACTCCTGCGGGACTAGCGGGACAGGTGAGACCCCACAGGAGCGTTAGCGACGAGGAGGCTCACCGCCCGCCCCGCGGAAAGCGAGCATCCTGGAGCGGAAATTAACTCACTATAGCAACAATGTTTACGAAAAGAGCCTTTATATAAGACTCTTTTCTCAAAGATTGTTGCTTTTGAAAGAATTTTTGTATCAAGAATCAAACTTGGCTGATTGTAGCGGAAATCCCCCTCACTCTTATAGCAACACTGTCTAGGAAAAGAGCCTTATATGATTAGAACGATAGAAATCCCCTTCACGGATCCGTGAAGGGGATTTCTATGTATATTCATTAAAATGTGCGTTCTTCTTCAACTTCATGCTGTTCGTTTAGAATTAGCAAGCGGCTAGGTGTGTCTTCCTGAGCTAGTTCTTCTGCTTTCTCAATCGCAGTTGAACGCATTTTGTATAAGTCTGTTGGTGCAATGTCTTCAATTTTAACGTACCAACCTGTTACATCTTTATTTGGTGCTACTGTATATTCCTTCATGGGAAATATCCTCCTTTAAGCTGTTGTAGTAATACTATTTCCCAACTAAAAGAGAGCTAAAACATAGTTTTCTACACAATAAAAAAATCAGCGTATATACGCTGATTTTATTGCGGTCTTGTTGTGATGTAAAAACCGACTATGAAAGCGATTGGCACAGCCCAAACCATAAACGCTAGTGCCCAAACAGTAAAACGGTTCCATTCTTTTTCTTTAGCAGCCAAGAGCAGACCCTCCACATTATAAGTTTAGTTCCATTATAACATGGACATAGCTAAATTATGTGTGAAGATACTAAATTCTTGGAAATTCAAGATACTAGTCGAATGGTCAAAGGATAGCGATATGTTTCCCCTTGATTGGATTTAACTGATGCGATAATGATAAAGACAAGATGGAAAACGAAAAGAACAGGAAGCAGAATAAGACCAATTATTACGATACTTAAAATACCGAGAATAAGAGTATAGATCGTCATGCTAATTTGGAAATTCAACGCCTCTTTTCCTTGATCGTCGATAAACGGGTCAGTCTCTCTTTTAATTGACCAAATGATTAAAGGCCCGACAATATTTCCAAAAGGGATTAAGTAACCTGATAGGGCAGAAAGATGGGCAAACATGGCCCATGTGCGTGCTTCGTGATTAGGAGTAGCAGCATCTTGTTTATCCAATAGAATCCCCCCTGATAAAGCCACCTATTATAAGCATATTACGAAGCAAGATAGGATATTCTTAGGGTGTTTTGTACTAAATAAAAAACGGAAACCAATTGGTTCCCGTTAATTAGGATTGTAACTTATGTGGTAAGAAGCACGTGAAGTTCCTATCATTAATTCGTTATTCTGGTGGTTGACTTCGTTGATATTCTCTAGTGGAACCTCAAATAATGAGTGTGGAAGTGGAACAGTAGCCTGATCGGAGATCACTTTACCTTCTCCCTTAAGCTGAAGAAGTGTTGATGCTGTGTAGTCATCAACGGTCTCACCGCGATGTTGAAATGCAAAATCTTCAAGCTTCATAATTGTCTTATCGACATCGTCTTGTTCATTCTTCTCAATAATTAAATGTCCACCAACCCACTCAGTGAGCGTATTACGAAGTTCTGTTAACATTGTTGAAGATTTCATTCTTTTCACCTCACCATTACCTTCCCCATATTGAAGGTGAATAAACCGTGACTCTGAACTTGTAAAAGAGTTGATGCTATACTTGGAAATATGAATAGATATAAAGGATGATTGTAATGAAGACAATTGCTATAAATGATGTTCTAGATAGAAAACTCACGCTTATTGATGTACGAACGCCTGCTGAATATGAAAAATTTCATATTCCAGGAGCCGTCAATTTGCCGGTTTTTTCGAATGAAGAGAGAGAGTTAGTTGGGACGACATATAAGCAAAAGGGAACAGAAGCAGCCAAAGTACTTGGTATATCACTTATTTCTCCATTTCTTCCAGACTTTTATGAAAAAGCCAAAGAACTTTCTGGTGGAGAAGAATTTGTGGTCTACTGTTGGCGTGGAGGTATGCGAAGCAAAAGTTTGACTGTCATTTATGACATGATGGGACTTTCATGCTATCAGCTTGAAGGTGGTATTCGTTCTTATCGACAAAAGGTGACAGAAGGGTTAGAGCATATATCCAATCAAAAGACACCATACATTGTCCTAGAAGGATTAACTGGCACATCCAAAACTGATATTCTAAACGATTTGGAGAATAGAGGTTATCCTGTTGTTGACCTCGAAGGACTTGCTGCTCATCGAGGATCAGTATTTGGAAGGGTTAACTTACCTGAGCGAAGTCAGAAGGAATTCGAGGCTAAGCTCTATCACAGGTTAGAAGAAATTGGGGATACAGCTTTTTATATCATTGAATCAGAAAGCAAGCGACTTGGTAATATTATTATTCCTGAGTTCATTCTTGAAGGAAAACAAAAAGGGACGCGTATACAAGTCCACGCCCCGCTTTCTTATCGAATTCAAACGATCCTGAATACGTATCATCCTGAACAACATAAAGACGAAATAATGAGAGGCATTAACAAAATCGAGAAGCGTTTTTCTGATGAAGATCGAGATGAAATCTACTCAGCATTTGAAAACAACAATTATGCCTCAATTGTAGAACGTTTATTGCTTCATTACTATGACCCTCGGTATAAGCATAAGGCATATGAGAACGAAGGTGATATTGTGAACCTTTCTTATGAATCACTCGAAGAAGGATGTCGGCTTGTCCAGAATGAAGTGGATCGATTGGGAGCTATGCTTCGATCAGAAGGCGAGAAAGTTTCGCTTTAATTGATTTTCTTTCTTCCGGTAGCTGTTCATTGTTATATCGTTCGATAAGGTCGTCAATTCGTTTGAAATACAAATTACTAATCCATGCCACATAACTTTTATAAACAGGCGACTTCAGGAAATGGATAAGCATGTTGTCGTCTGGACCGAAGTAGTAGGATTTGTCGTCAAAAAAAGTAAAAAAGCGAGTGAATGATAATTTTGTAAATGAGTTGTCCATTTCAAACCGAAATCTGTTTAATGGATCAGGAATTAAGCGAATGGTAAAAACATCATCATTATCGAACATTTCTTTCGGTGTGGGTAAGATTAAATAAGGATAGTCTCGATCATCAAGGGCAATGAAGAAATCTTCAGGCGACTCGTGACAGGTAGGGACTCGTTTGACGGTCGTTTCAACAATCAATTGATAGACTGAATCATTCATTTGTAATCCTCCCTTTTGTAATCTATCATCATTGTTACCGTACTAGTAAACTTGTATACCCTTTGTCGAAAAGTAGTTTATTACAATCTATTATCCAACCCTTAAAAAAATTCCTTTATTTCAAATATTACATTTCAAAAAACTGTTTTCGGAGATATTGTTGCTAAAAAGAGGTTGATTTCCGCTCCAATCAGCTAAGTTTGATTCTTAAGACAAAATTTGTTTCATAAGCAACAATCTTTGGGAAAGCGCTTTTTTCTCTTTAAGTAATTTAGAAAAATAAGCAAACTACTTGAAAGTCAAAGATAGTCAAATTATAATAAGGTTATAAGGTCAAAGATAGTCAAAGTCAAAACACCTTCTTTGTCCTTTTATTACCAAACTTTAATTCAATTCTATGGATATACATTATAAGGAGGCCATCATATGCTTTGTGATCATTGCAAGCAAAATAATGCGTCAGTACAATTAAATGTTCAAGTAAATGAGAGTAGAAAACGAGTTCATCTTTGTAGCACGTGTTATACAAAAGTGATGAATGGTCAAACTCAAACTGCTCCAACACCAAAAGGTCAACTAGACGATTTCTTTAACTCCTTTATGAACGCATCAAACGGTTCAACTAGTGAGCAAGTGCCTGAAGCAGAAAAGGAAAACGGAAAAGGCGGCTTGCTTGATGAATTAGGTCGAAATCTTTCTGATGCTGCGAAAGCTGGTTTAATTGACCCAGTTATTGGTAGGGAACAAGAAGTAGCTCGCGTGATTGAAACATTAAATAGAAGAAACAAAAATAATCCAGTGCTTATTGGAGAAGCAGGAGTAGGTAAAACGGCCATTGCCGAAGGTCTTGCTCTTCGAATTTCTGAAGGAAACGTTCCTTCGAAGCTAAAGAATAAAGAAATTTATTTGCTTGATGTAGCGTCTCTTGTATCAAACACAGGAATTCGAGGACAGTTTGAAGAGAGAATGAAGCAGCTGATTTCGGAACTACAAAATAGAAAGAACGTCATTTTATTCGTTGATGAACTTCACCAGATTGTCGGTGCAGGTTCAGCTGAAGGATCAATGGATGCCGGAAACATTCTTAAACCAGCACTCGCAAGGGGAGAGTTACAGCTTATTGGTGCAACTACCCTTAATGAGTATCGACAAATTGAGAAAGACGCAGCCCTTGAGCGACGTTTCCAGCCAGTGATGGTAGATGAACCTTCCATAGACGAAGCGATTGAAATTCTAAATGGGCTTAAGCAGAAATACGAGGAATATCATGAAGTTAGTTACACAGAAGAGGCAATTAAAGCGTGTGTGACATTGTCTAACCGATTCATACAAGATCGTTTCCTTCCTGATAAGGCCATTGATTTAATGGATGAAGCAGGTGCAAAAATGAACTTAACATTTGCTGAAACAAACCATGAAGAAGTTCAGAAACGTTTGCATCAAATCGCTTTAGACAAGAAAAAAGCGACAGATGCTGAAGACTATGAACAAGCTGCTAAACTTCGGGATGAGGAGTCTAAGCTTGAGAAACAGCTTGAAGAAACAGTAAATCATTCTTCGAAGAATGAGAATGTGATTGATATAGAAGAGATTCAGCAAATTATCGAAGGTAAGACAGGAATCCCTGTACGCAAACTTCGTGAAGATGAACAGACCAAAATGAAAAACCTTGCTGAAAGACTTAATACGAAGGTAGTTGGGCAAGAAGATGCCGTAAACAAGGTAGCAAAAGCGATTCGCAGAAGCAGAGCAGGTCTAAAACGTCAGAATCGGCCTATCGGGTCGTTTCTATTCGTGGGGCCAACAGGTGTAGGTAAGACAGAACTTTCGAGATCTCTTGCTGAAGAAATGTTTGGAGACAGAGAAGCCATGATTCGACTTGATATGAGTGAGTACATGGAGAAACACTCCGTTTCTAAGCTCATTGGCTCACCTCCTGGATATGTAGGTCACGAAGAAGCAGGCCAGTTAACCGAAAGAGTGCGTCGCAAGCCTTATAGTATCTTATTAATTGATGAGGTCGAAAAGGCGCATCCTGACGTTCAAAATATGTTCCTACAGATTCTAGATGATGGTCGTTTGACAGATAGTCAGGGTAGAACGGTTAGCTTTAAAGATACTGTTATTATTATGACAAGTAATGCTGGTACTTCAGAACGCAAAATTACTGTTGGATTTGATTCTGCTGAGAGCTATACAGGAGTTATGGAAAGTTTAGGAAACTATTTCAGGCCAGAATTCTTGAATCGATTTGATGGTATCATTCCATTTAATTCGCTCGAGCAAACAAGTCTTGTTACGATTGTAGATTTAATGATTCATGAATTAGATGAAAGTCTTGTTGAACAAAATATATCACTAACGATTAGTGATGATGCGAAAACGAAACTGGCAGAATTAGGATACAATCCAACGTTTGGTGCACGACCTCTTCGAAGAGTAATTGAAGAACATGTTGAAGATGGAATTGCAGACCTACTCGTTGATGAGGGTGACGTAAAATCAGTCACTGTTGAACTTATTGAAGGTAACATTGTCGTGAATAAACAGGCGTAATAGTTGGAAAGGAAGTCGTTCTAAACAGAGCGACTTTCTTTTTTTTGTTACATTTTTACAAAAAGAGGGAAGTACATAAGTAGCGGTATTCCTGACCTATTCCAATTATATGGGTGTCATATAATGTCGTTTTATGACTTCTTTTGTATTTATGTGGCGAAAGTTCAGAATATTAGTTAAAATAAGTTGTTAGATCTGCTACGTTATATAAAGAAGGTCAGGAAAGACTTCTCTACTATTTTATAAAGGAGCGAGAACAAAATGGAACTGGATCAGCTAGAAATGAACCAGACGTTACAAGAAAGTCAGCCAGAAGGAAAGACAATTCCATATTTAACAGCATTGATTGGATGGAGTCTTCCCGCAATTGAGGCCTGTGACAAGTTGAATCGGCCTTTTGTAGTGGTGGGTCCTCCTGATTTTAAGGAATATGCCGAGAAACATGACATCACTTTCGTAGGTTGGGAGTTTGACAGATTAAATGAAGGGTCTGACAAACTTTATAAGCAACTTAAAGCATTAGGTGCAGAGGTTGCAGTACCCCTCTATGAAGAATGTGTTGAATGGGCAGGTGCTCTAAACTCACGCTTTAGAGAAGAGCCAAGACTCTTCAATCGTTCGCTTCTTTTAAGAGATAAAGGGATGATGAAACGAAAAGCACAGATGGCTGGTATTAAAGTAGGAGTTTTTGAAGAAGCGAGAGATAAAGAAGATGTAAAGCGTTTTCTTAAAAGAGTAAACGATGCTCTTCTAAAAGTAGATGGTGATAAATATGAACCAATTCACTGTAAACCACTAGACAAGGCTGGATCAGTGGGACACCGAGCAATCGATGATCCTGCCGATATTGAAGCACTAACAGATACTGATTTCCCATTACTAATGGAAAGTCATTTGGATGGACAAGAGTTTTCTTGTGAAGTCTTTGTTCACAATGGGAAAATTCAATTTCTTAATATTACTGAGTATGTAAAGCTTGGATACTCTAACTTTGTTCCGCCTTCCCCTTCTCTAGAATCAAGACGTCCAATTATTCGAAAGGCTATTGAACAGCTAATTGAAGCATTTGAAATTGAGAATGGTGTTATTCATCCAGAGTATTTCGTTATGCCTGATGGCACTCTTCACTTTGGAGAAGTGGCAGCGAGAGTACCTGGAGGTCATATATTTGATTTAATTGAACGCGCTTACGGTTTCAGTGCATACGAAGCTCAAATTCTTTGTAGTGATCCAAATACGACAGAAGAAGAATTAAGAGAATTCTTCCCAGCTGAAGATGAGGCGCGAGGTTATGCTGGATGTCTAATGGTTCATCCACATGTAAACTTTATTGAGGAGCTCAACATTCCAGAAGAACTTGAAAATCATGATTTCTTTGAGAAGCATGATATGTTCACACCTCCTCAAGGGAAAGTTGCTGAGCGCGTAGGCTTTGGAAATCATTACGGTACCATCTTCTTCTTCGGAGATGATAGTGCTGAGATGACCCGTTTACTAGTTGATTATGAAAAATATGATTTCTATCTATAGAACAATATTTTTACCATAAAGGAGAATTTAGCATGCCATCTGAAGTAACAGAAGGAAAGATTGCAAGGTTTTCCCGCTCATTGACACGTCTTGAAGATGCGCCTTCTTATGCGAAGTCACGTTATCAAACAGATGTTTATCAAGAAGCAAACCGTCTCCTCGAGACAGAAGAGGGACTAGAAGTGCTCTATCAATACGCGCATCGATTGGATGATGCAGGGGTTTTTCAGGATGGTCCATGGGAGGATGCATCAAAGCTGCAACCTCCACTAGTAGCAGGATCCTTGCAAGCAAAAGGTCTTCCATATGTCATCGAGATGCTCAGCGATTTGCGTATGCTAGCTATTGCAGAAGGAAAAGCGAATCATCCTAAAGTATCACAAGAGATGGCAATGGACTTCTTGAATGAAGTCATGGCCCTTAACCTTGATTTGCTTTTTCCAGATGCCTCGGAAGCGTCGCGAATTGAGAAAAAGGAAAACACTATTGAAGCACAGAGACTGTTTCGATTTATTTCACAGTATCTTTCTTCAAGTGCGCTATCAGAAACACTTATTTATGAAATTGAACGCTTGACCGCACAACGTCCTATTACTGTAAAGCGTACTGTTTCAATGATAAAAATGGCTAAAGAAATGTTGAAAACGGAAACAAGTGGCACTCAGCGTGATGTCCTGGAGCAGTACATTGCTTCAATTGAAGGTCCATCGGAGTTAAGTAATGCTAACCCATTACCCAATGACTATCGTAAACAGCTGATGGCACTCTCTACTGAAGAGTTACGTAAAGAGAGTGAAGCGCTCGGAGTCTCAATGAGAAATACAGGACTTTGCTCTCCTCAACATAGCGTTCTAGCGAGGTTTTTGAGTCGTAAATCTCCACACCTTCTTCCTATCTTGCTACAGTTAACGGGCAAGGGGAAAGCGAATCTTGAGGAACATGCTGAACTTGTCCATCAGCTTATTAAGGTAGCTCTGTTCCCTTCCACATGTCAATCGGTGTACGGTCTTGCTCTATTACTTGAAAGAGGCGTATTATCTGCTTCTCCAGTTATGCCAGGTTTAAGGCGATTGATTGAACTAGATATCCGTCCTGAAGTAAGGAGCGCTCTCTTCAAAACAGTAGGAGAAGGAGAAGGACTAACAGCAAATAGTATTTTGCTTGCTGGAGTGATTAGTGTTCTTGGTCAACCACTTGGCGTTGGACAGGGCCTAAACCCAACATGTCAAGCGGCAAGAGGAATCAGTTTATGGGCTCAGCACGCCCCTGGTTATTTACTTGAGATTATTCCAAGAGCTGCACGTGATGGAGACATTGATATGGTCTTCGAAGGTGTTCAAATCCATTCCAAGGATCTTCATGGAGGACTTGCACCAGATCTACATCCAGAACTTGATCCTGTATCGCTTGTACTTGTCCCGCATCTTGATCGTATTTACAGCGAGATGATGAGCCGCGTAGCTCTTAGAGGAGAAGATGGGCACCGCTGGGTTAATCCAGCTTTTTACGGCGACTGGGTGCAAAAAGGCTTCAGCACGGTTATCGAACCGATAACCGGTAGTGTAACGGATTATCCAGGGTTTGTGAGATTGTTTTATGCTACACATCATCCCGAATACAACGATGACTATGAACTAATCTATCCAAATCCCGTTGGTATTTTCATTACAAATGTTCATGGGAAGATGCTCGGTTTCCATGCAGTTTCGATCCAAAGAATTGCGAAGAGCCCAGATGGTGAATATCGAGTTTATTTCTATAATCCGAACAATGATGGTTCGCAAAACTGGGGCCAAGGGATTGAAAGTACAGTGATGGATCAGGGGGAACTTCCTGGCGAGAGTTCTCTGCCATTCGATGAGTTTACATCCAGGTTATACGCATTTCACTATAATCCTTATGAACAGGGAGATGCTTACGCAGTAGAAGCAGAGAACGTCTCAAATGTGAAGTCAATGGCTCAAGATAGCTGGGGCCAGGAGTACACATGGATTAGTAAATAAATAGGAATTGCAGCGCCTTGGATTTGTTTCCAGGCGCTGTTTTGTGTATAAATAAGGAAAAGAGAAGGAGGAGTTAATATGATTGAACATGTTGTATTATTTAAGTTTACTAATGAAACAACAAAGGAACAGAAAGAAGAAGGGATGAAAAGATTAATTCAGGTAAAGGACAAGATTCCGGGTATAGTCGATATTCAAGCTGGAAATAACTTTTCTGATAGAAGTCAGGGCTTTGAAAGTGGACTAACGGTTCGGTTTGAATCAAGAGATGCCCTAGAAGCATATGGTCCTCATCCAGCCCATCAAGAAGTTGTCGCATATTTAAAAGAAATTGGCATGACAGAAGTATTAGCACTCGATTTTGAATGTTTGTAAGGAATTGAAAGGAGAGAATACATATGAAAGGATTTGTGCATGGGGGCTATGAGGGAAATGAAGGATTAGCTCTTCGTGATCAATTAATCGAAGTAACCCCCTCAAGTGGAGAAGTGAAAATAAGACTAAAGGCGTCAGGTCTTAATCATCGTGACCTAGTTATTCCTGATCGTCACAGCGCTTCTGAGCCGGATGTTGTTCTTGGGTCAGACGGGGCAGGGGTCGTTATTGAAGTGGGGAGCGATGTGGAAGGTGTAAAGGTTGGCGATCATGTGATCATTAACCCTGGCCTTGGCTGGAAAGAGAATGCAGCTGTACCACCAGAGGGATTTCAAATTGTTGGGTTCCCAGGTCATGGGACGTTTGCTGAAACGATTGTTGTACCTGCAGAGAATGCTGTTTTAAAGCCTGAATCTTTATCGTTTGAAGAAGCAGCTGTTGTTGGACTCGCTGGTTTAACCGCATATCGTGCTTTATTTACAAGAGGCAAGCTTGAGGGCGGTCAGACTGTATTTATTCCAGGAATAGGAGGGGGAGTCGCAACATTTCTTCTTCAATTCGCAAAAGCAGCTGGTGCGAGAGTCATTGTAAGTTCAAGAAGTGAAGAGAAGAGAGCTCTTGCGCTTGAGTTAGGAGCCGACAAAGCTCTTTCCAACGAGGAAGACTGGGAAGACGTGGCTGGACACGAACAGGTCGACCTTGTAATTGAGAGTGTTGGCGCTGCTACTTTTAATCGATCGATGAGCTTATTGAAACGAGGAGGCACCCTAGTCATTTTCGGCTCTTCAACCGGAGATTCAATCGATTTTGATTTGCGCTCCTTCTTCTATGGCCAATACAATTTGCTTGGATCAACCATGGGCAGTGCAGAAGAATTTAATCAAATGATTGCTTTCATAGAAAACCATTCGATTAAACCTGTCATTGATGAAACGTATTCGTTAGATGAGATAGAGAAAGCATTTGAGCATTTAAGCGATGCGAATCAATTTGGTAAACTAGCTGTAACGATTTAGCATGAAATACCTTTTGAGAATGCAAAAAGGAAGCCGTGGTGGCTTCCTTTTTCTTAGTAGTAATATGGTGGATATCCGTAATATGGGTAATAGGGGTATGGGCGATAATAAGGTATGAGACTTAGTGCTGCAATTCCTGCTAATGGGAAGAAAAAACGACCGAATCTACGATAGCGATATCGTCCAAATTGTCTGTTCATGTCGGGCCCCTCATCTTCCTCGACTTCTTGAGGGATCATCATTGACATATGTTCATCATCAGAATCCATTAAAATACCTTCATACTCCATTCCATCCTGCATTTTCACTTTCGCATGATATTGACTGTAATGGTTACATAATTTTTTCATATCGCCTTTAAGCTCTTTCTCTTTTCCATGCATCATAGCACCTTGGACAGCTTGGTTAGGCATATTCCCTTGCATGGCACCTTGGACAGCTTGGTTAGGCATATTCCCTTGCATAGCACCTTGGACAGCTTGATTAGGCATGTTACCCTGCATAGCACCGTGTACACCCTGATTAGGCATGTGATTACCGTACATGTTCATGAGTAATTCCTCCTTTACACAACACAGGATATTCACCCAAATCAAATTCAGTTCCTACTATGTTACAGGATAGGTGCCCAAATATTGGGGGTATGACCTATCCTTCTTGAAATTTCCATAAATAAGCTATACGATAAGTTCAAATGACCTTATATGTAGGGGTGTACGATGAGAGGATTTTATTTAACAAGAACAGAGATGGGAACATTATTACAAGCAATACGGAACCAGGAAGCACCACTAGAGATTCTTGAAACTGCATGGAACCGTACAGAGATTTCAGCAGATATAGATGAAATGATTTCTGAGCTACCACCTATTTTCGGTAAGTTGCTTAAAATAGGTAAGGAAGCATTTGGGTTATCGATTAATGAAATTGTTAGCCTTGGAAATCAACTAGAGTATGCCAGCTTCCGTTCAACAGCCGTCCAAAACTGGGTGAAGAGGGATATAAAGGAGTGGATTGGTTCACCTCAGCTTGGTAAGAAATATTCAATCGAACAGGCGGCAATTTTATTTATCGTGGAGGATTTAAAGAACACTCATGACTTTGAGAGCATACGTCTTTTACTGCGATATGCTTTTAATAATCCAGCTGACCGAAATGATGACTTAATTGATCCGTTAATTTTCTATACTGCTTACGCCCAGCTTTTCGAAGCGATTCATTCCGAGCTAAATCCCTCTAAGAAAGACTTCACAGAGAAAGCAAGAAAGTTAACATTACGATTTGAACACTTAACGCTCGGTCAAAGTGGGGATATTGAGAATTTATTAATTTCTGCAGCGCTTTCTGTTCAGGGTGCTTATTATCAAGCTCTGTCTAAACACTATCTTGAAGAGGTGTGGAAATAACAACTTAGCTAATTGAAGCGGAAGGAAGCTCGACTCCTGCGGGACTAGCAGGACAAGCGAGCATCCTGGAGCGGGAATCAACCACTAATCTTATAGCAACAATGTATACGAGAAGAGCTTTTAGAAAATAGCCTAATAATAAAAACAAGCTAACCCATACGTCTTAGGTCAGCTTGTTTTTATTTAATCTATTATAAAATCGATAGTTGTCTTGTAATCGCCTTCTCCTTCGGTAGCTAACCAAACATCTAATTTATAAGTACCTGGAGAAAGCTGATCAATCATTATTGGATATTCCAGAATTTCAGCCTGCTTAACTTTGAGAACTTCTTCTTGTTTAACAAAACTTTTGTCAGCGGAATAGGTTTTGAGATGAGCACCTTTTTCATTATAAAGCTTGTATTCATATTTCTGACTACTTGGAAAGGTGATTGTTTGAACTTGTTCCGTTTGATTTTGTATGGTGTAATGAAACGTTGCTTTGCCATTCTCTTTCGTCTCTAACGTTAGGGAGGGCTCCATAGAACCAGCTACAATTCCAGAGGAACCAGATACCTGTTCACTTGTGTTACTGTTAGTGTTCATTGATGAATTCTCCTCTCCGCAACCTGAAAGCATAAGGAGGACCATCGTTCCTACAGTGAAATACTTTAACATTTAATCACTCCTTTATTAACTAGACGGGTTAAGCGTACATATGGTTACAGAGTTACCAGAACTAATTTAGAAAATACCTTATCATGTTGGGATTAGGTCTAGAAGGGGATAAAATGTTTCTTATACCGTATAATAGAGTGATAGCATATTAGTATAAAGGAGTTAGATAGAATGAAGCCATCGTTAGTAGATATTAATTCTAAAATACATGGCAGAAATGCAGAAGTCCTCGGTAATGAACGGTTCTTTAAATTTGCTGTACTCCTACCTTTAATCGAAAAAAATGATGAGCTTCATGTGTTATTCGAAGTGAGAGCACATACTCTTAGAAGACAACCAGGTGAAGTTTGTTTTCCAGGAGGTAAAGTCGATCGTCAGGATATTAGTCCGATGGATGCGGCAATAAGGGAAACGTGTGAAGAGCTTGGCGTAATGGAGAAAGAAGTAAACATTATGGGAGAGTTGGATTTTCTCGTTACGTCGTTTCAATCTATTGTTTATCCATTTGCAGGCGTTATAAAAGCAGGAACAAAACTATCTTCTAATCCGGATGAGGTTGAAGAGGTATTTACTGTTCCGCTTAGTCATTTTATTAATAACCCCCCTGAACGTCATGATATTCGAGTGCATGTAAAGCCGGATGACAGCTTTCCCTTTCACCTTATACCGAATGGAGAGGAGTATAATTGGTCTTCTTCAGCCATGCCAGAGTTCTTCTATTACTATAAGGATTATGTGATTTGGGGAATGACGGCAAGAATTCTCTATCACTTTATTCATTTAACACAGAGAGAATAGGGTATATGTATTTCCATTGAGCCCCTATTGTCAATCTAATAAAACATGGGTAAACTAGAAAAGGTCGATTTATGTCGGTTTTTTCTAGTTTTTTAGTTTTTTAGCGACAAAAATGAACTTGCTGATTCGAATCAATTAAATGGATTAAATTTATAGATAGTACATAGAGAGAATGAAAGTAATCTAATAGGGGGAAAAGTTATGTTGTTCATTATCTTTGTTTTACTTGCCTGTTCGCTTGGATTCTTTGTTTACTCATATTTCGTCAAGGACTATGCTAAAGAGGTAAAAGGCCAGGTTGATGATGTTTACATTAATTTGATGAAAGAGTTAAAAACAGTGAAACAGCGTACTGAAATGCTTGAAAGCAAAACAAAATCTGTCAGTGGTGGTCAAAATGAGTAAGCAAGAAGCAAAAGGAATTGCTGCAGGTCTTTTGTTCGCTGCTATTCTTTTAACAGCATATTATTTCATGTTCTCGCAAGCGACTGCTGAAGAAGGCAATCAGCTGACTGATGCCGCTGTGGAGCAACATCTTAAAGAAAACGGTATGGTTATGGTTAAGAAAGAAGAATATGATTCTCTGAAGGTAGATGAGCAAAAGGTTACGGCAGATAAACAAGAGAATGATGAAAAAGTTTCAGATGAAGAAAAAAAAGAAGAAGCTGAATCTGATCAACCGAAGAAAGTAAGCTTTACGATTGATGAAGGTATGACGAGTCTAGAAGTTGCTCAAAGTCTTGCCGATCAGACACTAGTCAACAAGTCAGATGACTTTATTGATACCCTTCAGGATATGAATAAGGAGACAGCTGTTCAGCCTGGGGAATACGAGCTTCGGACAGATATGTCAGCTGCTGAGATTGTAGATGAAATCACAAGGTAATGAAAACACCCGGCACATAGGCCGGGTGTTTTTTACTTTACTTGAACAGCGTTTGGGGATTGAGGAACGGAGAGTTTCTCGTTAAGTGAGTAGTTTCCTATTTGATCGAATCCTGTGTTTTCAAAGAGGATGGTTTTGTAATTGTACTGAGAAGCTGCAAGCATAATGGCTTCGATTGTCTGTAATGCTTCCTCTTCTGATTGGAATTTACTGTCTTTAGTAAAGGTAATTGTCGCTTCAGATCCATCACCTTCGAAAGAATAAATGGATACGTCAGAAGGAATAGCTGGTTTATACCATGTTGCTTCTTTCGAGCCCTCTTTCATTTGTGAAAGAGCTACATCAAGCTGAGCTCCTTCTTCGCCCTGAAGAGTCGGCCCTTTAACAAGAAATCGGTTTTTCGTATTTGTTTCATAAAGATAGTAAGGAGAAGGTTTATTGTTAACTGAGGTGTCAGCTGGTCCAAAGTTTCCTAAGTTATAGCCTTCTTCTCCCTTGGTCTGCCAGCTGATTTCTTCAGCATTTAAGCTTGCAGCTAGTTGTTGGACGCTATCATTAATCATAATCGATTCATTTGAAGAAAGACTGTCACCAGGTTCCTCGAAACTAACGACAAGCGTTTTCGTTCCATCTTCCGTTACCACATCAAATGTTGCATCCACTAAGGGTGAACTAGCAAGACCATATTGAGATGCATCAAAGGTCGAAAGGATGTCTTGAATATTATTTGCCATTGTTTTACTACTATCAACCTTGAATGAAATGGGGACGAGTAGCAAACTCTCTGAATCGGGATAAGAAAGAACGACGCTCTCACCATTCGTTTGTTGAAGGGCAGGTATATATTGTTCAAATTTGGCCTCTGCTTTAGGCAATGGTGGATCTTCTTCCTTCACAATCGTTGTGTTTGCTGCTAAATCATTTGAAGAATTAGAAGGCGCTTCGGTTGTGCCCTCAGGCTGTGAATCGTTCTCAGATGCAGCAGAATGATCTGCTAATTCGCTTTTTTCGTTTGATTCCTCAGTAATAGCAAGATTAGTAGAACCGTCGTTTTGATTGAATAATTCAGGTGTAATGAGAACAGCCAGTAGAATGACAAGTGCAGCTGCGAACGTCGGGATAATCCATGGCGTCTTTTTCTTCTTTTTTCCTGATCGTGCAGGTTCATTCATTTTTTTCTGGATATTTTGATAGATGGTTTCTTTATTTCTCTGATCTTTCAATTCAGGTAGTTGGGAGAGCAGAGATTTCGTTTTATCGCTCATTATAAAACCCCCTTTAATTGGCTATTGGTTCGATCGTCAACGAGTTCACGAAGAGCTTTAATGGCTCTATGCTGCGTGGTTTTCACCTTACTTACACTCCAATTAAGAATTTCCGCCGTTTCATTGATCGATAATTCCTGAATGTAGCGCAGAATGAGAACCTGCTGTTGATCCAGAGTACATTCTTTTAAACACTTATAAACCCCTTGAACTTCTTCTTTTTGAATTAATATCTCATCAGGTAGAGGAGTGTTATCTTCAGTTTGTTGTTTATTGAAATCGAATTTACTTAGCCACCTCGATGTTCTTCTATTATGGGTTCGTAAATAATCAATCGCTACATTTCTTGCAATTGCTAGAAGCCAGGTCTTTTCGTTGCTCCGTTCTTCATAATTTTGGTAAGAACGGAGCACGTTAATATATACTTCTTGTACTAATTCTTCAGCCACTGCTCGGTTCTTAACCATATAAAAGATAAATTGAAATAAGTTCGTGTGATAATGCTCGTACAAACGGTCAAAAACTTCATCCATCCTACAACCCTCCCTCTCTCCTAAATAACAAAACGAGATTATTAATTAAAAGGTTACAGTAAGATTACAAAAAGGGATAGATTCATTTTATCTTAATTGGAACATCGATTTGTTTAATTAAACAATAAAGCAAAGTATTTCAGTATTACACTGTTCTTCGATAGAATGGGATTTAGTTACAGCTGGAGAGGGGTTTTTTGATGGCGCAATCTTCATTGCAGAAGAACTCGCCCTTTTTCTATGGGTGGTATATTGTGCTGGCAGCTGCAGTAGGTGTTTTCTTCTCAGGGCCAGGGCAGACTTACGCAGTTTCTGTTTTTATTGATTATTATATTCAAGACTTTGGGTGGAGTAGGTCGCTCGTATCTGGTATATATTCTTCAGCTACTCTTGCAGCAGGTCTGCTTTTATTTCTTGTTGGAAGAATGATAGATAAGCATGGTCAAAGAAGAATGATGCTGACGATCGGATCATTGCTGGCAGTTGCTTGCTTCTGGAATAGCTTTGTACTTGGTCCAGTTATGCTATTCATTGGCTTTTTCATGCTTCGCTTATTTGGTCAGGGATCCATGACATTAATTCCTAATACCCTTGTGCCACAGTGGTTCGTCGTTAAACGTGGTCGTGCTCTTAGTTTTATGGCAATTGGTGGATTCTTAAGCTCAGCTTCATTCCCTCCATTAAACACATGGTTAATCGCCTCTTTTGGATGGGAGAATGCTTGGAGAATTCTCGGCTCAGCACTCGTGCTTATTTTCCTGCCTATCGTCTTTTTTCTTGTGAAGAATAAGCCTGAAGACATTGGCCTTCTTCCGGACAATGCGATTTCTAAAAAGAGATTAGCAGAACGTAGGGAAGAAAAGATGGAGGAAGATCAAGAAGAGGGGTTTGAAACGAATTGGACAGTGAAAGAAGCGATGAGAACAAGAGCTTTCTGGTTCATTCTCTTTTGTGTTAGTATTCCTGCCCTTGTGAATACAGGGCTTACCTTTCACTTGTTCTCTATTCTAGGAGAACAGGGAGTACCAGGAAGCACAGCTGCCCTTATTCTAAGTATAATGGCGATTGTAGGTTTCCCTGTTACAATGGTGTCAGGGTTTATTCTAGAAAGAGTGAACGTACATATCGTACTAGGGCTATCCTTTATCGGTCAGATGATATTTATTTTATTACTTACACAGGTGAATACATATATTCTGGCTATTGGATTCGCTGTTCTATGGGGGATCATTGGGGGAATTGAACGGATTACATTAAATATTATTTGGCCGAATTATTTTGGAAGGGAGCATCTTGGAAGCATTAAAGGTATTGCTACGACAACGATGGTCATTGGCTCTGCATTCGGACCTCTTCCGTTTGGTATCGCTTATGATGTTTTTGGAGGCTATACAGAAATTCTCTTAATCATATTAATTTTTCCTATACTAGGAACCGTTGCAGCCTTTTTGTCTCCTCCACCAAAAAAGACAGCATAACAAAACGCTTCTTCTGGGTAACCGGAAGGAGCGTTTTCTACTGGTAAAGGGAATAAACAAGAACATGATAATACCTATTTCTTAAATAGACATGATCTCGAAAGGTGCCTTCTTTTTGAAACCCCAATTGTTCAAGTCGTAGGACAGCTGCGCGATTATCCTCAATTGTTTGGGCATATATTTTGTGAAGGCGCATTTGCTCGAATCCATAGGTAATAACTGCTTTTGCTGCTTCTAAGCCGTATCCATCCCTCCAGAAATCTCTTGATAGAATGGCGCCAATTTCTGCTCTGGAAGATGTGCGATTCCAATTCTGAAAACCGGCTGTACCAATTAAATCCATGGATTCTTTTGACCGTATTCCCCATCTAATTGCATTTGTGGTGGAAATTGAAGTCACATCTTTATATGCATTAATGTAATGAAGGGCTTGTGTTTTAGTTTTCATTACTTTCCCACCATCATAATAAGTAACAAGAGGGTCTGAGAAAATTGAAAAAAGTGAATTTAGGTCATCTGTCTTAAGAGCTGTTAACGTCAGTCGATTTGTGTGAAGCACAGGAAAAGACTGCATTGATTTTACTCACCATCCATTCTCCATAGCATATGCAGAGAAAAAGACGGTGTAGAGGGCTTATGGCGATGTTATAAGCCCGAATCCAACTGCTTAAGGTTTTGGAAAGCGAACGGTAATAAAATCCTTAATAAATTTATCTTGATTGTTTTCATAATCCTCAATTGAAAGTGTTGAGCGTTTAAGGCTCTTATCAAAAAGAATGATTTTTCTACTATCTTCTGTTCGGTTATAGGTGAATTGATACAAATAAGAAAAGCCAGGTCTTGTTGCAGGAAGCATTAAATAAGGCATGCGAGTGGCGCCAGGGCGTCTTCTTAATGCAAGTGCTTCAATCATTCCCTGCAGTGGTCGAAAACCTAGCCCATGACCAAAAAAAGTCCCATCTCCTAAGTCAACAACGTTCTCACCTTGCCATTCAGGGGTGAGAGGGTTTACGTCTGGATTCTTCACGTATCTAATATCACCTGGTAGATAATCTGGAGGGATATTATGCACAATTTGTAAATCTTGATCGAACTTCCAACCCCATAAACGAATGTTAGCGAACAAACGATTAAATTGTTGAGGAGGAATCATTCTAATGGCTGCCCGATATAAGATGATGATCATCGCTGTAGCACATTCGAATGCGTAGAGCCTTCCATTTCGATAGATATCTAGAACAGCTTCTGAAGCTGGTACGCCCATCTTAAGTTGAAATGCACCATCCGGAAGTAGTTCCCAGAACATTGGATTGCACCGTGAACGATAGAAGTCGGCAAATTGCACACCGCTATAATAGAGTTCCCGCGAGCTTTCTGTGATAGCAACTCGAAAACGGACTTCAAAAAATAAAGCTTCAAGTGTTCGAAATGAATAGTTGAAATGACTATTGTACATCACGTTAAGAATGTTCTGCTCCAGTGGGCTTTGTAACCCTGCGTTCATAATTTCATCCTTCTGTTTTCCACTACCTCCTATAATGATCATGTTGAACCTCCTCAATCAACCTAATCTGAGCATCTAGAGGTCGCTTCATCCACTCCTTCCATTCTTCACGAGATTTCCTTCTTAATTTGTATGAGAAATCTGCTAAATTCTCTTTAATGTCTTCTGAAAGCGATTGGAACGTAAGATCTTCATGTCGTTCAAATGATTGCGTGGTGCGTTGCTCCTTATATTTTGCGAAATAATCCACAACATATGGCGAGAGTTCAGCAGTCATTTCGTAGTTATTTTCATTAGGAGAAAGATATGGGAGGTTTTCTTCATACCAATTTCTGAAATGTGCGTATCGGTCGTTACTTTTATCAATTCCAGATACAAAGTGGAGTAGCTCACTTGCAAACGATACATGTTTTTGAGAAGGCGATTGTAATCTTTCACCTATAGGGAGCAGACTTGAAAAATTTCTAGATGAGAAATACGCACATGTTAAGTAATGGGTTGAATGCTCATCGTCTCTCCTTTTAAATAAAAGGTCGGATACAAGATCGAGATCAGTAGGATCTTGATAGATCGTTGTAAGCAATCCAGCTGATCGATCAACAACAAGACGGTATTTGGCATTCAATTGATCTACTGAACCTGTTTCAACCATCCACCTGAGAACGGAATGAACGAATTGTGGAAGATCACAGATTGAATAAGGAAATGGAGCTGAAGGTGTACGTTCTTTTGCCAAAATATCTTGTTGGATAGCAAGAGCTACCTTATTCCGATCAGAAAGATACTTTATTAACCCATTTTCACGAATTGTAGAAGAGAGAATGTAAAGGGTTGAATAAGTGAGACTTTCATCATTAAGTTGTGCAGCAGTCAATTTCTTATCATGTTGAATAAGTTCGTTAACGTGCTTTTCAAGTCGTTTAATTCCTTCTGTTTTCCGAATCGTCTCAAGGGAAAGTGAGGGATTCATCGTGTATCCTCCTTTCTAAAGTCCGCTATTTAAATCGTATTCCTATAGAAGACGAATCATCACTGGTAATTAAAAACCATTGAAAAGAAACCTTTAGGAGTTAGTATCGTCTTTAAAATAAAGAGGTGATAAAAGGGGGATAAGAGATGTTGGAAAAAGTAATACATATGGGGTTGAAATTTATTGGAGCTTTTCTGGGTGTTCTTCTTCTTGGGGCCATACCTGGTTTGTTCAATGGAATGAAGCTTACCTTCACAGGGTATGTGAACAGACTTTTCACTACGATTGATAAACTGATTCATTATGAGAAGCTAACTTTTCGTTCTGGTGATGAAATCTATCAATTATTTCCTACTATATTTGATTACCTAACTTATTCCTTGGTAATTTTGTTTGGTGCATTAGCTTTGTCGTTCCTAATGGGGTTCTTATTTACATACATTACTCTTCATCTTCCTTCTTCTTTTCAGAATGTGTTTAGAAGAATAGGATTCATATTGGAGTCAATCCCTGATGTTTTTATTCTTGTGATTGTTCAAATCGCAGTCATTTGGGTCTATAAGGAAACCAATATTCTCGTGATGGATGTAGCTGCGTATGAACGGATATACACAATGCCAATTCTCATTCTGTCTGTCTTGCCAAGTTTTCTGTTCTATCGCATTATGCTTCAAGTGTTTGAAGAGGAGTTAGAAAGACCTTATGTAATGTTAGCTCGGACAAAGGGAATCGAATCATCCGTCATTCTAATTTCTCACGTTTTTCGAAACGCAATCTTATCAATCTACTTTCATTCAAAATCAATAGTCTGGTTTGCACTTTCTAACTTATTTATTATGGAATTTGTGTTTAATCTTAATGGCGTAACCCGTTTCATTTATGAACATCCAACACCTGAAATTTTCACCGTTAGTACATTGTTATTATTTATCCCAATCTTTATCGTTCTAAGTCTTTATCAAGGACTAGCGGAACGCGTTTCAAAAGAAAATACATTAATATAAAGAATGTTTGGAGGTAAAGAAAATGCTGAGAAAAGCATTACGAAATCCAATGTTTGTTTCTGGAACACTCGTTGTCCTCATTCTTTTTGGTAGTAGCTTGTATTATTCAATCGTTTTTCATGATCAGGTTCCACAAACCTCAATGTTGTACAATGATGAAGGGAATTTAATTGACCGATCTCCTCTTGGACCTACACAGGTTCCTCCATTTGGTACCGATAAGTACGGATACCACTTATTCCAACAAATCATTATCGGCGCTAAGTATACGATTGGCATTGCTTTTATAGTTGCATCAATGAGAATGGCGCTCTCATTTGTAGGTGGGGTTCTCGCAGGTACCTATTTCCAAAGAACTTTAAGAAGTACTTCAGGCTTAGTTGATGCGATGCAGTATGTCCCGATATCATTGTTAAGTTATTTTATTCTAAGAGGTGTTCTAATGGAGAACGGGATGGAAGGGACTTTTCAATATAGTTTTATAGAGCGTGTTATTTTTGAGGTAATTATTCTAACAGCTGTTGCGATTCCTACAACGACAACGTTAATATCTAACGAGACACATGCTGTATGGGGGAAAGGGTTTATTGAGGGTGCTAAGACGTTGGGCGGATCTAGAATCCATATTCTGTACAAACACATTTTGCCACATCTTGGTCCGCGAATGATTCTCATTTTTCTTCAACAAATGGTAAATGTTCTAGTCCTTTTACTTCATCTCGGTTTGTTGAAATTATTCTTTGGTGGGACGTTCTTTAATTATGATCCTCTTTTAGGAAA
Source organism: Bacillus sp. NTK071 (assembly GCF_017303315.1). GTDB lineage: Bacteria > Bacillota > Bacilli > Bacillales > Guptibacillaceae > Guptibacillus. The sequence continues at coordinate 70,298 of NZ_JAFKOI010000005.1, read as the reverse complement.
TGAATATCTTTCTGTTTCATCAGAATGGTCTGGAATGATTGGATATACATTTAACTTGCTACCATACGAGACATGGATTCCGCTCATTCCCATTTTGTTTTTTGTGCTAGTTATCCTAGGGGTGAACTTTGCTTTGGAAGGTTTTAAGCAGGCAATGGAAAAGCAGATTCGAGTGCGGAGAAGCAACCCAACGCTTGAAAATAATGAAGCAGTCGTCAATCAAGATTCTTTTTCGTTTATTAACGATCGTAGCCATTTATACATGGAGAGAAAACATGCGAGCAGTTATAAATAAGAAGAAGAGGCTGGGACAAAACTAAAATACATGAAGGAAATCGCGAATTTTGAATGGTAAGAGTAAGACCTTAGCGTAGCCAATATACGTAGACTCCTGCGGGAACAGCACGAGTCCGAAGACCCCGCAGGAAAGCGTTTTTTGCTTTCTGAGGAGACTGAGGCCGTGCCCGCGGAAAGCGAAGTATGTTGGCGAAGCGGTTGTTTCCTATCTGTAAATTACGAAAGACCCGATCTGATTCAAATGAATTGTTCGGGTCTTTCTCATGGTTATTTACTTATGTCCCAGCCTCTTCTAGTCAATGGTAGCCCACATTTCTTCAGGATTCAGTTCGTAGATGTTATTCTCGCGGTACATAAAATGATTGATAATAAACTCTCTGCGAATTGTCGCGAAGTCAGGATGGAATCTTTTAATATACTCATTAATTTCTTTCTCATGATACTTTTTCCCGCGCTCTAACCCATTTATCAAGTGCTTTAGAATAATGATTTTTTTCTTTCTTTGAGAAGGTAGGTGCTTTAACGTACCATCTGATGCTAAGAAATTACTCACCACTGCTTGCGTTTTCAATGAATCGTCCTCCTTGTCGAAATCAGGCTGATAAAGCATTTTAGGTAGGGCTTCAGAATAAGAACGGAATTTCTTCTCGTCAATGTAGTAGTAGATGGTGTTTTTATCTCTACGTTGATTAACGATGCCGGTGTCTCTTAATTTAGTCATATGATGAGTGATGGTAGGTGCTTTTAATCCAAGTTTTCCAGCAATTGCTTGTCCGTGGAGCGGACCTGTCGCAAGTAACGTAAGAATTCGTATTCGAGTTGGGTCACCGAGTGTTTTATGAAAATTGACCAATCTGTTTAACTGCAATAGGCTACCTCCTTTTTTATAATTAGATTGTTATCTAATTAGATGATAATCTAATTAGTGTAGTTAGTCAACAAATTAAAACGGCCGAGCATATAGCTCAAGCCGTCTTAATTTGTTGCAGATATCCAATCAATTGTAGAATCTCCAGCTTCTTTAGAACCTTTCAAATAAAAAGAGCTGTCCTCCTCATCAAAGTAATTAAGAGAAACATAGTCACTATTAGATTTAATTATGATATCTATATTGTAGTATTTCCATAGTTCACCCAGGCTGTCGTTTTCCATTTTATATAATTGAGATAATAGCTTTAAATAATCTACCGCAAGTTCTTTCATTTTCTTATCACTCAGAGTATCTTCAATCATTACTTCTATATGAATGTTCGAACCTTTAGAGAAGTACGTTACATTGGTGATGTCCGTTTCCCTTTGTGCAATTTCAGTTGCTCGTTTCATATAGGCTGCACTCACATAAGGCACTTTAGCATCACTGACAGACGCTTCCTGCTTTGCGATATCTTCCCTGTCTATTTTTGTAACGTAAATGGTTGTTGTTATTAGCAGAAGAATACAAGCTGCAATGCCAAGCCATTCAAGAACTTGATTTCCCCGCTTCTTTCCAGATGAATAATGTTGGATGAGTATGCTCTCAAGCATTTTTTCCTTCGTTCTTTCAGTTAAATGTTCCTTATCAAATAGAACTCTCTTCACTTCGCTATTCCATTTATTGTCTTCCATTTCAGATGTCACTCACTTTCTTGGTTCAGTCTTGTTTCAAGGAGGCTACGTGCACGATACAGTCGAGATTTGATCGTTGCTTCCTTCGTGTCGAGGAGTGAACTGATGTCTCTAATGGATAAATCTTCGTGATAAAAAAGGATGAACGTTTCTCGGTACTTTAATGGAAGGCGTAATATTTCATTGCGTAGATGTAAAGACGCTTCGTTTTTAACAACTGTTATTTCAGGGGAAGGATCATGGTTTTTTATTAATTTTATGATGATATTACTCGGGATTATATTTCTGAAGGACCAGCTTTTAACATAATCATGACATCGATTGATTGCGATGCGATAAATCCAATTTTTTAAAGACGCTTCTCCACGAAAGGTACTTAATTTGAGAAAGCATGCGAGGAAAACTTCTTGTACAACGTCTTCAGCTTTCCCCCAATCTTTCACATATGTATAAGAAAGTCTCAGAAGAGCTTCACCATATTGATCCATCAACTCTTCAATAAGCTGTGTTTTTTGTACAGTAGTGTAAGAAGAGAAGTCTTGCTTCCTCGAACCTAATCTATTTTTATCCATAGAATCATTCCTTCAAGACCTTTTATTATAATGACGAAACTACATCTAAAAAGTTGCAATAGATATTACAATATTTATCATCGATGCCCCTTTTTCCTCCTTGAATTCGATATATAAGGTAGGAAGGAGGACGTTAGTTTAAGGAGATTAAATACTATTTAATTGAAGAAAGGGAGTGGCGCTTCGTGATTATTATTGATGCCGGTCACGGTGGGGGAGATCCAGGAGCAATTGGAAATGGAGTAATCGAAAAAGATTGGACACTTGAAGTATCGTTACATCAGTATCACTTTCTGAGGAAATTAGGTATACAGTGTATGATGACAAGAGAGAGGGATGTACTGTTACCACCGGAGAAAAGAGTATCTCTTGTAAAGCAATCTGGGAAAGCGGTGTGTATTAGTAATCATTACAACGCTGGTGGGGGGAGTGGAGGTGAAGTTATCCATTCGATCTATTCAAAGAGTAATTTGCCAAAGCAGATAGCAAATGCATTAGTGAATACAGGTATGCCAGTACGGCGAGTGTTTTCACGAAAAGGGTCAGGTAGCGATTATTATTACATGCACCGCTTAACGGGTGCTGTAGAAACAATCATTGTGGAATATGGGTTTCTAGATTCAGATAGTGATATGAAGAAGTTAAGCGTTCGTTCATTTCGTCTCCAACTGGCAGAAGAAGTAGCAATTGCGGCAGTCAAGTATACAAGAGGTGCTAAGGATTCGCTCTATGTGGTTCAAGCTGGTGCTTTTCAAACTAAAGACAAAGCAGAGAAACTATGCAGTGAGCTAAAACAAAAGGGGTATGAGGTATTTGTGAGAAAAGAAGGCTAGCCACTATGGCTAGTCTTATTCTTCGTTCTTTTCTACAGAAATGTTGTTTTGTGAAAACCAACGCTGATTGGAGAGGAAATCAACCATTTAAAGACAATAAAAAAAGCCGTGCACGGCACGGCTCTTTTCATGAATTATTTAAGTAGATCAGGGTTTTCACTTTTAGCTCGTTTCACTTTCGGCTTACGGATGCCTCCTGCAATATCTGCTTTCTTAAATTCTTTTGCATATGCTACCTCTTGAGCGTCACTTAATGAAAATCCGCTCTCGTGTATAGGTTGGTATTGAGAATTCTTAGCCATTTGTAACTCCTCCTTATAATGTCTCTTATAATTTGGTTACCCGTGTGAAAAACACGCTAAACATACAGTTGTTATTTTGTTAAACAAATCGTATTTGTGGTACCTTATAATTAATCAATTAAATTGCGGAGGCATTATGAAGAGGAAAAAAGCATTAAACATCATAATAGGGAGTATCGTCGTTCTTATTAGTATTTTTGTAATTGGAAGATACACTTATGTTCATGAGGAGCATATCGAACGAGGCGAAGTGATTAAAAAAGAAAGAACTGATCACCATTACTACGTATTTGTTCAGCCTGAAGGAGAAGGGGAAGCGAAAGAGCTATTACTGGAAGATGAATTGAGCTGGAATCTTGTTCGAGAAGGCGAGATTTATAATGTGGTCTACTCCTGGTACGGAGCAAAAGAACCTACAATTGAAGAGATGGAACAAATAGAACGCGAATGAGTGCTAGCACTCATTCGCGTTCTATTTAATAATGCCTGTTTCGTCAATATTTACTTTTACTTTTGCTTCTAGCTTGATGTCTTTATATTCTGCCTCCCATCTTTTCGCGTTCCATGCCTTATGATGGTAGGCATTCAAATCACGACCAATTCCAAGAAAATCGCAGTTTGCTTTCTGCAACTTTTGGAGAATTTCGTTTGCTCTCAAGGTTAAACGTTGGGACAGTTCATCACCAATGTCAGTTAATTGACTTTTCTTCATAAGATGATTCTGAGGATATTCTTCAATGTTGCCTCTTAGTTCAAGGTTAATGATGACTTTATCTAGTAAATTATTCCTGAAAGAATATTCTTTTTCTGATGAGGTATTTCGTGCGTTTATTGTTACTGTATTTGTTAGGAACTCATTATTAGGATCGTTGTCCAGAGACTCCACAATATTGGTTTTTTTGCTACTCTCATTGTTCATTAATAGCAATAATTTCGCATCACCTGGTGGTAATGTTACCCCAGTATAGGTGGTTTCGTGGAAAAGAGCTAATCCATTGAACTCAGGGCTACTTGCTTGTTCGTTGTAACGAATGTATGGGAGAGCGTAATCCTGGCCTTCGTCTAAAGAGTAACGAAATGCTTTCTCAACAGTCATTTTTGTAGCTTCGGTCTTATTTTCCGCTCCTTTAATTAAATTAGTCGTAAATTCGGTTACGAGAGTGTCACCAATATGATCAAGGTTGTAGATATCTTCAGCACGTCCTTCAACTACTGCAATTCTCGCATCAAGTGGGCTTTTAGGATCTCTGAATAATATATCAAGCATATGATCGATATTGTGTTTGGCTACTTCTTCTCCTAGAAGAAGTAGCTGATTCTTTGAAGCACTCAATTGTTTTGAAATGAGGCGATCCATTTGTAACCTTGTATCGCGCGAGGATGGCCCTACAACAGATACAATTCGATTGGAATAGACGCCTCCCTGACTAACGGGAACTCCAAGGTTACGTACAACAAAGGTTGTACGTATCATGTTATTACCCTCATAATCAAATCCAGCCCCATACACTAATTTTGATTCCTTTAATAGCTCTTGATCCCAGCATGAAGTTAGCATGAGTGAGGAACAAATGACGAGAATCAATTGGGAAAGTTTCCTTTTCATGCTGTTACCTCCTTCTTTTTAAAAATAAGACTTAAGATATAGAGGCTGATAGGGATTCCTAATGCGAAAAAATAGGACGCTTTCGCATGATAACCTGCTATCACTTCAACTGTATAACGATCGTGCGTAAACATAGACAGAATGAGTGATATAGCGGCAACAAGGATGATTGAACCAGTTGTTTTCTTTCTTTTTGTAAGATACTGAATCCCTTTCCCCCCAATATATAAGTAGGAGGCATAGGAGGTCATAACGGAAATGATCCAAATGGAAAGAAAGAGTAAGTCTACTCGATCAACAATAATAAAAGAAACGCCTTTCAGCATATACACGATTGGCTCTGGGATCATTTGGAGTTGCTTTGGACTGAAAAAAACATAGGAAGTAAATGTAAGAAAAGCATATAAGCTTGTCACAGCAATATTTGCTAGAGTAGCGCTCTTGAATGCAGCTTTCCCTTTATCTTGCACATATGGATATACGAAAAGGATGATTTCAAATCCAAGCATTGAAACAATCCCCTTCTGTGTTGCTTTAAGAATCGTCCCTATCCCATTTTCACCAATAGGCAATATATAGCGGAGGTCTGCATCCTTTAAAGTATAAGCTGCCATAATGACCAGTGGGACTATAAGAATCGATACAAATTGATAGAACCTCCCCATGACTTTAAGTTTACCTACAGCAAGATACGTTCCTGTTATAGTCAAAAGTAATAAAATCGCTAACATCGGGGTACGAAAAAGAATCCAAGTTTTGATTGTCGTTTCAAATAGCTCCAATACTATAACGGCCGTAGAGATGGCAAACGCAATATACAAGAGTGAAATAAGAAAAGCGATGTACTTCCCAACAATCTTTGGAGCATATTCATATAGTGTTGAAGAAGGAAATCGATTGCTTAAAAGGTAAAGTATGAAAATCACCCCTTGAATCACCACTCCAGTAATCAAGAGTGTGATCCACCCATCCGTTCCAGATCCAGCATAAAGGGAAGTTGGTAACGAGAGCACACCAACTCCAACCTGAGTTTGGAAAATAATAAAAAACAATTGAGTAGAGTGAATGGTGTTATTCGTCTTCATTGCGTTTCCACCTTCTTGAGAACCATTCCTGTCTCACTTCCTGAGCATGAACATCAACTGGACGTTTTCCAAGCAACCATCTTGGCAGCCTAACTAGTGAATCTTTTAGCTCATTAAATCGAAATGGAGCAAGAGGAGAGAAATAGGGAGTACCGAATGTTTCTAACCCACAAAGATGAATTAAGATCAACGATAACCCGAATACGAGTCCAATGAATCCAAACGTGGCTGATAACAACATTAAAGGAAAACCCAGAAGCCGAATGGACATACTCATTTCATATGATGGAACTGCAAACGATGAAATAGCTGTTAGGGCAACAATAATGATCATCATATTCGATACTAGGTTGGCTTCTACAATAGCGGTTCCGATTACCAAACCGCCTACAATACCAATCGTCTGTGCGATTGGACCTGGCAACCTGATTGCTGCCTCTCTTAAGAGTTCAAGCGTGATTTGCATAATTAAAGCTTCTATTAAAGGAGGAAAGGGTACATTTTCTAATGAACTCTTAATATTTAATATGAGCTCAGCAGGCAGAATTTCTGAATGAAACGAGACGGTCGCAATATAAATTGAAGGTAGCGCAAGAGCAAAGATAAAGCTAGTGATTCTGATGATTCTTAAGACAGAGCCAATATACCATCGACTATTGTAATCCTCTGGAGACTGATAGAAGGAGAAAAAAGTTACTGGCATAATGAGAGTAGAAGGACTCCCTTCCATAAAAAGCCCAACTCTCCCTTCGATGACATGGGCAGTTAACCTGTCAGGGCGTTCTGTACTAAGCATCTGTGGAAAAGGTGAAAACGGTGCGTCTTCAATAAACTCTTCTACATAACCTGGTGTTTGAATAGAGTCAGCTTCTATGGCGTTAATTCGTCTTTCAACCTCTGCAACTAATTCTGGGTTCGCAAGATTCTGTAAGTAAACAATGGCTAGTTTAGTATCTGTTGATTTACCAACTTTAAAAAATTTAACAACTAGATTTGGGTTTTCAATTCTACGACGTAGCATTTGTAGATTCTGTACAATGTTTTCCACAAATCCCTCATGAGAACCTCTCACAACTTGCTCATTAACTGGTTCTGTAACAGCTCTTGTATCAGATGAGAACGCTTCTAATAAATAGAAATTCTGAACACCTTCCGTTAGAAAAACGACAAATCCCTTTGTTAGTGCAGAAACGGCTTTGAGAAGGTTATTTGATTGACGTATTTCTTTAGAAGTGACGATATGCCCAACGTTTAGTTCATTTCGTTCCATTAGCGGCTTCATAATGGTTGTTTGTAATTTATCTTCATCAACTAAAGGATCTAAATAACAGATTAAGCAGGCCACGTTCTGAATAACAACTTCTCTGAACTTAAGGTCTTGTGTATGGTAGAAAGCTTCTTTCAGATAGTGTTTATTTTCTTTGAGAGTCCAGAAGGCATCATGGGATTCAGCAGAAGTGGGGATTTGATACGGCTTATTACGAGCTGATTTACGTGTACCACGTCTCACTACGCATCCTCCTTAGATAATCATGGTTGCCATATAGTTTGCTATATATAGTAAGGATTTATGTATCGTGTAGTATTTTGTTGAAACGTAGTTCTAAAGTCTAGTGCACAAAATGTAGAATGCTACAAATTAGTAGCCTTTTGTATCGTTTTTATGAGAATAAAGCTTTATATTGTATAACAGGTGTACATAGTCTGTTTATCTAATGTATAATTAGGTAAATAGCTTAACGGAAGGTGGTTCTTACAATGACGATGAAAAATATTCAAAAGGAAAAGCTTGCAATTGATCGGTGTATGAAGCATTTGGAGGTCGTCAAAGTTGAACCGAAAGTAAGACAGCTTGTATCGATGTACATGACGTCTATCTATCGAGAGGCGTATGAAGAAGGTTTTTCTGATGCTGAAAAAACGCAAGTTCATTCAAGTTCATAATAATCTTTCTCAGGTTTTTTAATAAAAATGATTGATTATTTTCTCTAATTGTCTATAATGATTACTAATATAATGTATCGTCAATGCGAAAGAGAGTAATGTTTGTAGCAGAATAAAGCGATTCGGGGGTGGTGAGAGCCCGAAATCTGAGCAATCATGAACCGGACTTTCAAGATACTGTTCTGAATGAAGTAGGAACAGTCGGGCTCCCCGTTATTGAGTAAAGCAGGCTCTGCCATCTGGTTGAGCAATCAGAGTGGTACCGCGGGTTAATCTCCGTCTCTATTATAGAGACGGAGATTTTTTTTGTTTCGTCAGTTAGACCATTATGAATCGTTTTGTAGGAGGTCAGGAAGTGAAGTATAAAGACTTATTTGCACAAGAATTGTATGGTGCTTGTGATGAGCAATTAGCAAAGGAAGAGATAGTTCAACGAATAGAAAAACCAAAGTATGAAAAGTTAGGGGATTATGCGTTTCCATGTTTTGATCTCGCTAGAGTGCAACGAACAGCACCAGATAAAATAGCATCGAACATAGCATCTCGAATTCAATCTCCACTCTTCCAAAAGGTGGTGGCTGTGGGACCCTATATTAATGTATTTCTTGAGAAAGAATCAGTAGCTTCTGAAGTAGTGAATAGGATCTTACAGGAAGGATGTCAGTATGGATCATCAAATTTAGGAGAGGGTGGAGCCGTAACAATTGATTTATCCTCACCGAATATCGCAAAGCCATTTTCGATGGGACATCTTCGTTCGACTGTTATTGGAAATGCAATAGCACTACTTCTTGAAAAGAGTGGATATCGTCCGGTTCGAATAAATCATTTAGGTGATTGGGGAACTCAATTTGGTAAATTAATTGTGGCGTATCGTAATTGGGGAAATGAAACTAAAGTTCGTCAAAATACAATTAAGGAATTGCTTACTCTTTATGTTAAATTTCATGAAGAAGCAGAATCTCATCCTTCTCTTTTGGATGATGGACGAAAGGCGTTTAAATCACTAGAAGAAAAGGACCCTAATGCTGTGGCTTTGTGGAAGTGGTTTAGAGAAGAATCTCTTAACGAATTTAATCGTATTTATGAATTAATGGGAATAACGTTTGATTCTACGAATGGTGAGGCATTTTATAACGACAAAATGCAACGTGTGGTGGAGCTTCTTGAAGAGAAAAATCTTCTCACTGAATCCGAAGGTGCTATGGTAGTGGAGGTTGATGAGAACCTCCCGCCATGTTTAATCAAGAAGAAGGATGGAGCTACGCTTTATGCGACTCGTGATTTAGCTGCGGCCATCTATCGTTACGAGACATATGGTTTCAAACAAGCGCTTTATGTCGTAGGGAATGAACAAAGCCTTCACTTTAAACAGGTGTTTGAAGTATTAAAGAAGATCGGGTATGAATGGGCCGAACAAATGAATCACATTACGTTTGGGATGATGCTAAAAGATGGTAAGAAAATGTCGACTAGAAAAGGAAAAGTTGTTCTACTAGAAGAGGTATTAAAGGAAGCGATTGCCCTTGCTGAACAGAATATTAACACCAAAAATCCATCATTGAAAAATAAACAGGTTATCGCTGAACAAATTGGCGTAGGTGCCGTCTTGTTTCATGACTTAAAAAATGATCGTCGTAACGACATCGATTTTTCACTTGAAGATATGCTAAGAGTGGAGGGAGAGACGGGGCCATATGTACAGTATACTAATGCACGAGCATGTTCTATCCTTCGTAAAGGTCACTTTCAAAATGGAGGGCCACTTGAACCAATAAAGGATAGAGAAGCATGGCCGGTTATTACCCGTCTTAACGAATTTCCAAGAGCGATTGAGCGAGGAGTAAAAGAATATGATCCATCACAAGTTGCCAAGTATGTTCTGGAACTAGCTCGTTCGTTTAACAAGTATTATGGTCAAATTCGCATTCTGGACGATGTTACACATTTGAAAGCAAGACTTCAACTCGTATCGGCTGTCTCAATTGTTCTTACTGAAGGGCTGAGGTTACTCGGCTTGCATGCACCTGAAGAAATGTAGTACAGAGCCCTGATAAAGATCAGGGCTCTGTTTGTTTAATAGTTGAGATCAGTATCTTCAATTGTGCCGTTATTGACTTGATTTTCATAGTCATCAAGCTGGTCTTCATAATGTTCATGAGCTTTGTTTGGAATCACACCTGTAGGTTTTCCATCAAGATCAGCTGAAAGGAAGGTTTCAATTTCTTCTACATATCCGTAAGGTTCGTGCGATTCAATGTACATACTGTCGTAACTCATTTGTTGTTCATTAAAATCGGAAGGTGTTTCTGAGGTTCCATACCTTGCAGCGCGTTGCCAGGAATCTTCCGCATCAAAAAAGTTCGCATCTTTTGTGTCATTGACATATTTACCAAATGGAGGGTTTAAAGTGTCTTCTTCAGCGGGTCTGTTATCGGATGTTTTCTGAGAAGGACTATGCTCGACGCACGTTGATGCTGTAGGAATAGCAACTAGTCTTTTGACAGCGATGTCATCTCCACATACGGAACATACACCGTATTTTCCGCTTCCAATACGTTGTAAAGCACTGGTTAGTTCTGTGAGTTCTTGTTTCATATGGTCACTTAATGAGATATCTTTTTCACGTTCATATAACTCTGTAGCGGTATCCCCTGGATGGTTGTCATAATTTGAAAGCTCGCCTGTTGAATGTTGAACAAACGATTGAGAAACCCCAAAATCATCATTAGTAATTAATTCTTGGTTAATTTCGTTTATTCGGTTCTGGATAATTCTTTTAAAGGACCTAAGTTGATCAGTAGTCAGCACTGGTCTGTCTCCTTTCTTTTCATCTTATTTGTAGTATGAGACAAAAAGAAAATCACTACTTCTGAAAATAATTCCATGTTTATCGCATTTTATTCCAGAAATATGGAAAAAGTAACACTGGAAGATAAGTAGAGAAGAAGCGGTGGTGAAGTCGTGAGAAAGGTTTATCCGTTAGAAGTTCTTCTTTGGAGTATTGCATTTCCAGGATTCGGACAAATCATTAATAAAATGTACATTAGAGGTGCATTTTTTATATTGTTAGAGTTCGTCATAAACGTAAAATCAAGTTTAAATATGAATATCTTATATAGCTTTCAGGGAAAGTCCAATGAGGCGGTTCTTGTCACTAACTATGAATGGGCGATGTTCTATCCATGTGTTTATATGTTTGCAATATACGAAAGCTACTTTAGGGCAATCGAAAAGAATGGTGAAAAGCCGCCAGTTTATTTATCTTTACCTTTTGTGTCGGGAGCGTATTTTTCAACTGTTGGCGTTATTGTTTCTAATAAACATCCGTATGATTATTTTATTCCTCCCACGTTTGTTCCAATTTTGGGTATTGCGATAGGGGTAGTGGTAGGGTTATGTGTACGTTCTATATTAATCCATTTTTCTAAACCAATCGAAAAAAAGCCGTGAATTTTGATTCACGGCTTTATAGTGGTTATTTGGTTTGCGAGGCTCGAGCGTCTGCCGGGTTCAACCGGCCACTTCCGCTTTTCGTTAGATCTAGCTGCAGTGGCCAGGTCCTCGAGTCGCTTCACCATTCAACTCGAACACAAAGAACGTGTTCAATTTGAATGGTTCCAGCGCTTGTCGGACCTAAGCGGCCACTTCCGCTTTTCGTTAGATCTCATTAAGTCTGAATTCTGCTGATTGTAGTTCTTCATCGTCTTTTTGGCGTTCTGTTCTTGCCCATTGGAAGAAGACGTAACCAAGTGTTGTGCCGTATGAAATTTCTTGTACAATTTTCATTATAATACCGCCTAGTTGTTGGTCTTCCATAATGTCAAGCGGTTTGAATTGTGCAAAGAGTTCTGGGGAGACAATCGTGCCGTTTGGTACACAATACCCCATTGCATTCGCCCATACTGTTGGGTCTGTGTAAGTAGCGTAAAGAGGTGTATCAGCAAAAATAATTAAAGCACAGGCCGGCGTTAGAAGAACACCATTTGCAAAAATATAACCTAGTTTCTTAACGCCTGATAAAGTGTCATATTCTGGTACAGGACAAACGAGTGGCCACCACATAGCAAATGCAGAGATAACGAGCGCTGCCTTGTAGAAATCTTGTGCAGTATAATGAACCATCAAGTAATCAAAGATTTCTGGAATATGATAGAAAGAGAACAATCCATTAAACAAAAGCAGTGAAATAATAGGGAAAGTGAAGAATTTCACCAGCTTATGAATAAATCTAATGTTTAAAAACGGTCGAATTAACCATGCTGGCGTTCCTACAATCATGAGGGGCGGAGCGACTAAATATACAATGGCCATTTCCGACATGTGAATACTAAGTAATAAATGCCCCATTAACGATAGTGGACCGCCAAAACCAATGTAAAAGATGAAAACACCTATTAAGAAAAAGATTTTCTTATAGACAGGGAAAGGTGCTGAATCTTTAAATTTACTTTTCAAAGGTCCTGTAATTAGTAAATATAAAACAGCAATGCCGATGGCTATCGCTAAAATAACGGGACTCCAGAGAGCAGAGAAAGAAAATGTGCTCGATAATTGTTCCCACATCAGGAACACCTCCATATATCTTCATAATACCTGACAGTAAATGAGTAACGTTTTCATCATACCATATGATGCTCGGCCATCCTATCACCTTGAGAGCATATATGATTGATAGGGCTATTACTATTGTAAGAAGGATTGACCTTTAACTCAAGGATGGTAAGGAAGAAAGTGTGAAGGAATCGTGACAGGTAGACATTTATTAAGTTGACAATAAGCGCAAGTTTTTCATACAATGACAGCAGACTTATATATGAATAAGTGTTCATATAATGAAGTGGAGGGGAAGCACATTGGATAACGAGAGACACGACATAACAGAAGAGGCCATGGACCTTGATGAAGAAACGCTTTTCATTGTTTCTCAGACATTTAAAGCACTTGGTGACCCGACACGAATTAGAATTCTAAATTTACTTGCTGATCGAGAATGCGCTGTTAGTGAAATTTCCGACAAATTGCATCTTTCTCAGTCCACGGTATCCCACCAACTTAGGTTTCTAAAAAATTTACGATTGGTTAAATTTAGAAGAGCAGGAACGAGCATATTTTATTCCCCCGATGATCAGCATGTGATGGCACTACTTCATCAAGCAATTCATCACGCATGTCATGACTAGGATGAAGAGTTGTGTGGTAGAATCGTACGGGAACGTTCAATAAAATCATCATCATGTGTTTAAAAACCAGTTATAATTGGGTGTAATTACTGAAAGGGGATCTGCTTCGTGTTAACTAAAATTAAACAGCATAAAACGGAATCCGCTGTTATTTTTCTAGCATTTGTTCTGCCTTTTATAACAATGGTCGTTATTGGGGCATTCTCTATTTATTTATCGTATAGTGGTTAACTGACTTTGTAAGGAAAGGTGGACAGGTAACTATGGATATTGGTTCAATCCTTGTTTATATGTCAACTTTGCTCTTTTTTGTAGTGTTTGGCTTATTTGGATTCTTTTTGTACATGTTGAAAAGAAAAGAAAGGCTGAATGAACAGAATGAGCAGGGGGAGATAAAAAGAAATGAGAAATAAAAATATACGTCTGCTGATCTTCTTACTTGTGCTAAGTGCTGTGTGGGGAGTTATTTATTGGGTATGGGCGTTTAGTAATGGATGAGGTGCCTTTTCGTGACATCGAGAGGGCTTTTTCTAATGTGAAGGAAGGCTAATTGATAAAGGAGAAATTTCAATGGGACATCACCATCATGAGCATAACCATTCTGTCAAAAATATTCGTGTAGCTTTCTTTCTGAATTTTAGCTTCACAATCATTGAAATTATCGGAGGATTGTTGACGAACAGTATGGCAATTCTGTCTGATGCCCTTCATGATCTTGGGGATTCGCTCTCACTAGGTATTTCGTGGTATTTGCAGAAGAAAGCGGATGGGAAAGGCGAAGATAAGAACTTTACCTTTGGATATAAACGGTTTTCATTATTAGGGGCGCTAATTAATAGTATTATACTAATAGGTGGATCGCTATTTATTCTTACACAAGCGGTTCCACGTCTACTAGATCCCGAACCAGTTGAAGCGGGTGGAATGTTAATCCTCGCTATTCTTGGTATAGCGGTGAATGGTATGGCTGTACTTCGTCTTCAACGCGGTAAATCTATGAACGAAAAAGTTGTTACGTGGCACCTTCTTGAAGATGTTCTTGGTTGGGTTGCGGTACTCGTTGTAAGCATTGTGTTATTATTTAAAGATTTACCCATTCTTGATCCGATTTTATCTATCACGATTACTGTGTACGTGCTGTATAACGTCATTCGAAATCTTAAGAAAACGCTTATGATCTTTCTAGAGGCTGTACCAGAAGATATTGATTTCACAGAGGTAAAGAAGAAGATTGCCTCTCTTTCAGGAGTCGTATCAACTCATCATACACACCTATGGTCGCTCGATGGCGAACAAAATGCACTAAGTACTCATATCGTTGTGGAAGACTCATTGTCTCGAGCAGAGGTTATAGCAATTAAACAACAAATTCAGAAATTTGTTGATGAGCTGAACTTACAACACTTAACTATACAAGTTGATTATGTGGACGAAGTTTGTTGCATGGATGATCAGGCTAATAAGAAGCTTCATTGAGGAGGAGTTATGGACTATATTAAACAAATTCGATCATTAGTTGGTAGTCGACCACTTATTTTACCTGGTGTCGCCATTCTTCTTTTTGATGAAAATGATGATAAGCTATTACTTCAAAAGCGGACGGATAATAAGCTTTGGGGCCTAACTGGTGGATATATGGAGCCTGGAGAATCATTTGAAGAAACGGCTCATAGAGAAACGTTTGAAGAACTAGGTGTTTCAATTAAGAACCTTTCATTCAAATCCCTTCTTTCAGGTGAAAGGCTATACTATCAATATCCAAATGGTGATGAGGTGTATAGTGTCATTGCTGTATATTCAGCAAAGTGTGAGAAGGCTGACTTTAAGCTAGATTACGAAGAAGTTTCTGAAGTGAAGTATTTTCATCCGGAAGAGCTTCCGAATGAAATAAACCCTAATCATAGGATAGTACTAGAGGAATTAAGTTATTTAAAGAAACTTTAAAACAAACTGGTAACAAAACAGAAAGATGTATGCAAGACGAAAAGTAAGAACACGCCTGAATCGCTTTGATTCAGGTTTTTTTCGTTCAAGAAATGCTCATAACCAATCCTGTAATCTTGTGGTAACTTTTATGCTTTTAAGATATTGTAGAGGGAGCATATGATTATTTATCTACTGGAGGTCACTGTAATGAGAAAACGTTTACTATTCCTAACAGGTTTACTGAGTATGCTTGTTATCATAGCAGCTTGTGGAAAAGATGTTCCAGACGATCTCGATTGGCAGGTTGAAGATTTTACATACACTGATCACACAAATAGTGAATTTGGACTGAATGACTTGGAAGGCAGCGTTTGGATCGCTAATTTTATTTTCACAAATTGTGAAACGGTTTGTCCGCCAATGACAGCGAATATGTCTCAGCTTCAGGATAAGCTTAAGAAAGCAGATGTAGATGTGGAATTTGTATCATTTTCAGTTGATCCTGAACGTGACACACCTGATGAGTTAGTTGCCTTCTCTGAAAAATTTGATGCTGATCTTTCCAATTGGCATTTTCTAACTGGTTATAGTGGAGATGACATTCAGGAGTTTGCTCAAAACAGTTTTCAAACATTAGCTTTACCTGATCCTAACTCAGACCAGTTTACACATGGAACTTCTTTCTACCTTATTAATAAAGAAGGAGTTGTAGTGAAGAAGTATTCTGGTGTTTCAAATGTTCCTTATGAAGAAATCGTTAGCGATGTGAAAGCACTTCAATAGAGAGAGATCAGTCCTATGAAAAGGGCTGATTTTTATGTTAGGAGGACTTTATGACTTAATCGCTATATTCTCTGTTAAATTGACAAAAAAGGACAGGATTTCTATAATAATCTTTGGAAAGCGATAACAAAATGTTGGTTTATCCTACTAGTATGGGCTTAGTTGCTCCATTGGCAGGGGATATTGCGATCGTAGAAAAAGGTAATTGCTCAATTGGAGTTTACCCGCTTTTTCGATGTGTCCTTATAGACCAGAGAGAAGGAGAGAAGATCATGGCAGACAAGCGTCAAATTACAGTAGCGACCGGAGACGGAATTGGTCCTGAAATTATGGAAGCTACATTGCATATTCTAGAACAGGCCGGTGCTGAAATCGAACCTGAATTTATCGATGTAGGGGAGAAAGTGTACCTAACAGGAAACTCTACAGGTATTCCTCAGGAAGCGTGGGATTCACTCCGTCGCACAAAAGTCCTTTTGAAAGCGCCGATTACAACACCACAGGGGGGCGGCTACAAGAGCTTAAATGTAACGATTCGTACTGCAATGGGTCTTTATGCAAACGTTCGCCCTTGCGTATCCTATCACCCGGTTATTGAGAATAAACATCCTGATATGGATCTTGTCATTGTAAGAGAGAATGAAGAAGATCTTTATTCAGGAATTGAACATCAGCAAACACCAGATGTCGTTCAGAGTTTGAAGCTTATTTCTCGTCCAGGATCTGAGCGCATTATTCGTCACGCCTTTGAGTATGCGAGACAGAACAATCGCAAGAAAGTGTCATGCCTTGTTAAAGACAATATAATGAAGTTAAGTGATGGTCTTTTCCACCAGGTATTTAAAGAAATTGCTGCAGAATATCCTGATATTGAATCGAATAGTTACATTGTTGATATTGGAATGGCACGAATCGCAGATTCTCCAGAAGAATTTGATGTCATTGTTACATTGAATTTGTATGGAGACATTGCATCTGATATTGCAGCACAAATCGCAGGTAGTGTTGGGCTAGCAGGGTCTGCAAATATTGGCGATGAAATTGCAATGTTTGAAGCGATTCACGGAAGTGCTCCTGATATAGCGGGTAAGGGAATTGCTAATCCATCAGGACTCTTGCATGGTGCAATTATGATGCTCGTTCACATTGGCCAGCCTGAAGCGGCAGAGAAAATTCATAACGCATGGTTGAAAACAATTGAGGACGGCGTATTGACTGGTGATATGGCGAAAGGAAAAGAGACTGTTGGAACGAAAGAATTCGCTCATGCGGTCGTTGAAAGACTTGGACAGTTCCCTTCAACTCTTGAGCCTGTCACGTATAGTAAGGAACAAATCGAACAAGCAGAAAAGAATATTCGTCCAAATTACGTTCCAGAGCGTGAACTTGATGGGACAGACGTTTTTCTATTTAACAATACATTAACAATTGATGAACTAGCTGAAAAGCTTGAGCGAGCAGCTGGAAGCAATCATGAATTTGTAATGATGACAAATCGAGGTGTAAAAGTATATCCGAACGGTTTCTCGGAAACGTTCTTATCTGATCACTGGCGGTGTCGTTTCCAACCAGTTAAAGGTGTGAAAGAAACACAGGCAGGAATTAGAGAGTTACTATCACGAATAGAAGGTGAAGAGCTAGACTGGATTAAGATCGAGAACCTATATCGTTTTGACGGTAAGATTGCCTATTCCTTAGCACAAGGTCAATAAAGCAGTAAGCACGCCAATTAGGGCGTGCTTTTTTTGTGTTTTTTTATAACTGAGTAGATCTAAAAGGATAAATTGAAGAATCCTGCAAACACTACAAAAAGAATCACAGATTGCGTGGTGAAAGACTTTGTTTCGATGGTTTAAGAAAACCCAATCTCCGGATAAATTGAGAAATTTACCTGAATTAATTAAGAACTTAAAAGAATCTGGTGATTTTTTTCACTTTGAAAGCAAGCAACATGGTAGTTCCTTCTTTCTTTATTATTTTAAAACGCTTATTCATGAAACCCCTCTCAATGAACATATTTTGAGGTTTCTTTCTCGGGAACCTTTAAATAGCCTGAAAGAAATTAAGGATAAAGTACCTATTACGGGCATCATCATTACAGAAGATCTGAAAATCATTTGTGAAAAAGTAATGACAGGATATGTCATTGTACGTCTAAACGAAAATTCAATCGAATGTGCTCTAATACCATGCCAGGTGAAGAAAGCACGCCCAGTTTCACAACCAGAAGTTGAATTTACTGTAGTAGGTTCAAAAGAAGCTTTTGTAGAATCACTAGATACGAATATGCACCTCGTCAGAAAACGATTGCCGGTACATGAGTTAAAAGCATATGAATTAACACTAGGTAAACTTACAAATACAAAAGTAGTCGTTATGTATTTAGAAGGAATCGCGAACGAAGAGAATGTTAATACAGTAAAACAGCGTCTTGAAGATATCCACGTCGATCAAGTCGTTGATAGTTCGGTTATCATGCAACTTATTTCAGATGATCGAAATTCGCCTTTCCCACAGCTCATCGATACCGAACGACCTGACCGAGTAGTATCCGTTCTATGTGAGGGGAAAGTGGTCATTCTATCTGATGGATCTCCTCAAGCTTTAATTGGTCCTACGACTCTTGTAGAATTCTTCTCTGCTTTTGAAGATTATTTTGTTAACTGGATTGTAGCGTCATCAGCAAGACTCATCCGCCTTTTCGCCATTCTCTTTTCTATTCTAGTTACACCAATATATGTTGCAACGTTAACTTACCATTACGAATTGATTCCAAGTGATTTGCTGAGTACATTAGTTAGCTCAAGACAACGAATTCCACTTCCGCCTATATTAGAAGCGATTTTTCTAGAATTATCAATTGAATTATTAAGAGAAGCGGGAGCACGACTGCCTACAAAGGTTGGTCAGACCATTGGTATTGTTGGAGGTATTGTTATTGGAACGGCATCAGTAGAGGCAGGACTTACAAGTAACGTTCTTCTAATTATTGTTGCACTCTCTGCATTAGCCTCCTTTACAACACCGGTTTATCGAATGAGTAATACGATCCGACTAACACGATTCCCGTTTCTCTTATTTGCACATCTATGGGGACTACTTGGTATTACACTTTGTTTTAGTTTTCTCATTGTTCATCTTCTAAAGTTAAAATCACTTGGCCGTCCGTTTCTTGAGCCACTATATCCACTAAGAGTAAAGGATTTAAAGGACGCCATCATTAGATTACCCCTAAGATTCCAGGGGACAAGACCTATCCAATTACAAACTGAAGATACAAAACGGTTTAACACACGAATACAGAAAGAGAAAAACGATTTCCATGAATAAATTGAGAAGGGAGATGCTCTACATTGTCGGGACCTATAGTAAAAGACCAATATAAGGTATCTCCGTTCTTAGTCTTCTATCTTGTGCATTCTGTTCAAGTAGGAGTTGGTGTGATGGGATTTCAGAGAATCAGCGCTAGAATCGCCGGAAATGATGCTTGGATTTCGGTTTTAGGAGCCGGTTTGAGTATTCATATCGTTATCTTTCTTATTTATAAAATTCTTAATAAAGAAAATGGGGATATTATTTCGTTACACAAGAACCTCTTTGGTAGGTGGATAGGAGGCTTACTAAGCTGGATCGTAATCGGCTATTTTATTGCCATGAGTGTAACTGTTCTCAGAACATATATCGAAGTTATCCAAGTATGGATGTTTCCAGATTTGAATAAATGGTTTTTTGGCAGTGTATTTCTTCTTCTAACTTACTATTGTTTATCTGGTGGATTCCGAGTGGTGGCAGGTATTTCGTTCTTTGGAGTTGTGTTACCATTTTATCTCGTATTAACGATGCTTTTTCCAGTGTTTTATGGTCATTTTCAGGATCTTCTGCCCGTTTTCAACCACTCTGTGAAAGAGATATACGAAGGAGTAAAGGGAGCATCACTTTCTTTTTTAGGATTCACGACGCTCTTTATGTACTATCCATTTATTAAAGAGCCAGAGAAATCTCATCGATGGGCACAGGGAGGCCATTTGTTAACAATTATTATTTATACGGTCGTTATGATTGTAACAACGGCCTATTTTAGTACAGCTCAGTTAGAGAAAACAATTTGGGCCACGCTAACCACTTGGAAAATTGCTGAGATGCCTTTTGTACAGCGGTTTGAGTATATCGGCATTGCTTCATGGGCACTGGTTATCCTTCCTAATCTTTGTATCACTGTTTGGGCAGGTGGTAGGGGCATAAGAAGATTGTTAAAAGTGAGTCAACAGTCAGCAACTGTACCACTATTAATCCTTATTTTGATAGCAAGTAGTCTTTTTGCTAAACGTGAAAACATTGATCTTTTAAATTCCTACACAAGCAAAATAGGTTACTATTTTGTGTACGTTTATGTCCCACTCCTTTTTGTTACACAGTACATCAAAAGTAAAGTGGTGAAAGCAAAATGAGACGTTTACTCTTTTTTTTTCTTTGTCTATTTCTACTAGCCGGATGTGTTCAACAGAGTATTCTAGATGACATTCAAATGATTACAATAGTTGGATATGATGTACCAGAAGATGATGAATCTGATGGTCTCATCAAAGGAATAGCTGTAGCACCACAATACCAAGCGGATGGAAGAATTGATAATACTGTGTTTATTGAGACGGCTGAACTTAGTAAAGAAATAAGAAGTCAGTATAATTCTGAATCCCCAAAACCAATTGTAAGCGGGAAGTTAGAAGTAGGTCTCTTCAGTAGAGAATTGGCAGAAACAGACGGCGTTATTGGGCTTGTTGATACATTACAAAGAGATCCGTCAATCGGATCGAGGGTCTTCCTTGGTGTAGCAAATGGCAATATAGAGGAGATGCTCAGTGCAAACTACGGTAACGTAGATACTGGCACCTATTTTCATGATGTTTTAACACACAATAGTAAGCATGGAATGCTACCAGAAACGAATCTTCATAGCTTCCTTTACTCATATTTCTCAGAGGGAAGCGATCCATTTCTACCTTTGCTTGAAATGGATGGTGATAAGGTAAAGATATCCGGAATTGCACTATTAAATGGAGGTAAAATGGTTGGAGAACTAGACGCAGATAGCTTATTCACATTCAAAATCCTTTCCGAAAGATTTAGTAGCAACGATTCTTTCTCTGTCAAGCTAGGTCCAGGTAAATACGCAGCGATTTACAATATTGCTTCAAAGCGTAAAATTGAGTACAAACGAGCTGGAGCTAATAAAATTCATATAAAAGGTAATGTTCTTGGAGTAATTAAAGAGTATTCTGGGGAAGAATTATCTCCTGAAGCTCTTAATGAAATTAAATTGACCATGGAGAAAGATATAGAAAAGAGAGGGTTAGAAATGATCAAAACCTTTCAGGAATTGGAAATTGATCCTCTAAGTCTTGGTAATGCTGTTAGGAGCAGAACAAGAGGCGAGTTTAATCGTGACCAATGGATAGACGAATATAAGGATATGGACATTTCTTTTGATATGGATGTCAAAATAACAGAGTCCGGAATTATTGAGTAGAATAAAGAATTTAAAAAGGCATCCTAAGATGGATGCCTTTAAGGTTAGTTCATTTCAATCCGTTGTTCAACGGTCTTTGTTAATGCAACAAGCTCTTCAACGACAGTAGTTAGTCGTTCCTTCGCTTTCACATCAATCATATAACCTTTCTCATCAAAGCACGTCGGATCCGCGCAAAATTGATCAGGTAGAACAAGCGCATAAAGTCCACGCATAACGGTTCTCATATTATTCAGAGCGTTAATCCCACCTTTTCCGCCCCCTCCAACAGAGGCTAGAGCTGTAGGCTTATGCTTAAAGTGGCTTCCACCTAGAAAGTCAAGGGCGTTTTTGAGAGCACCGCTCATGCCATTATGATATTCTGGTGAGCAAATGACGAAAGCCTCTGCGTTAGTAGCATGATTCATCAAACGCTGTACTTCTGGATGGTTAAGATCTTCCTTGCTGCCTTTAAAAAGCGGAAGTTCATGAAAACCCGCATCAAATGTTAAGACCTCAATTCCTTTTTCGTCTAGTTGATCCGTAATCGCATTTGTTAAATTACGCGTCATTGATTTTTCTCTTGGACTCCCATTGATTACAAGTATTTTCATAATGAAACTCCTTTCCTGCTACTATTTACTTTCTCAGTTATGACTAAGGTAACTCAGTAGTGATCTTGTTCATCTACTACAAGTATATGTGAAATATGAACTTACCAAATCGTCTGAAGGTACGAATGTAGTCTCATACTTTAGTCTTATGCTTATTCACCAGACCAGTGCTTCTTTGTAGCAAGAAGTGCTGCTTGCGTGCGATCATGAACATTCAACTTTGAAAGAATACTGCTTACATGCGTTTTAACGGTTTTTTCTGTTATATAAAGAGAGGAAGCAATTTCTTTATTACTTTTGCCAAGAGTAATTTCTCTTAATACATCTCTTTCTCTTTTTGTAAGAGCTTCAAAAAGAGTTTCTTCCTCATCCTTCCCTGTCATATGAGACATTAACTGATTAGTAGCCAGAGGGTGAAGGTGACTCTTGCCATTGAATGCAGCTCGAATTGTATATATGAGTTCATCAGGATCGATGTCTTTTAATTGATAGCCTTCTGCACCAGCTCTTATAGCAGGGAGGACATGATCTTGATCAGAAAAACTAGTTAAAATAATGATTTTCATACCTGGATATTTCTGTTTCAGTTGTTTGGTTGCTTCAATCCCATCCATTTCTGGCATAATTAAATCCATTAAAACAACATCTGGTTGTAGTTGTTCTGCGAGTGTCACGGCTTCTAACCCAGTTGAAGCCTCTCCAATGATTTCAATATCCGGTTGTGATTGCAAAAATAACCTTAAACCTTTTCGGACCATAAGATGGTCGTCTGCTAGAAGAAGTTTCATTCCCATCATGTCTCCTCTTTATATTAGGCTGTGTCGTAGACGGTGTTGCTTGAATTGGTTAAATTCCGCTCCAATTAGCTATGTGTGGTTTTTATTCAGAAATTCTTTTAGAACAAACTTCTTCTAGAAAAAGACTTCTATTTAAAATGGAAGAATTACTGTAATTTTGGTTCCTTTATTTACTTCACTCTTTATAGACAAGTGCCCTCCAAGGACATCTGCTCTTTCTCTCATCCCTTTTAATCCAAGTGTGTAACTTCCAACCGTCTCGAGATTAAACCCCTTACCTTTGTCTTCAATGATTAGTGTAGCATTATGGTCATCAATTTTTAGGAAGAGACTGACCTTGTTCACACTTGCATGTTTTTGGACGTTGTTAAGGGATTCCTGTCCAATGCGAAAGAGCGCTTCTTCGATCGGTGCTGGCAGAATCTTAAATCCAGATATATGACAGTTAGGTTTGAGGTCTAAACCAACCGCATATGTTTCGAGAGATGTCATAATCCCAGCTTTCATTCCAACCGGACGAAGTTGCCAGATTAGTGTTTTCATTTCTCGCATAGCTTCCTGAGCCATTTGCTGAATGTCCTTAAGAGCATCGCGTAAGATAGGATTCTCTTCTTGCAAGTCACGCGCTCCTCTTGCTGTCATAGAAAGGGAGAATAGCTTTTGACTAACAGAGTCATGTAAATCTCTTGCTAATCGATTACGTTCTTCTGAGATGATTAGTTCCTGTCGCTTTTCGTTAATTCTAGCGTGTTCAATTGCAAGAGCAGTATGATCAGCTATGGCTTTTAAGACATCGCCTTCACTTTGATTAAAGTCTGTGTTCTTATGGCTTACCGCAAAGAGAATGCCAATGTGATTACCTAGGATTGACACATTTCTAGCAATAATGAAACCTGTTTCTGAGAAGAAGGGGGATTGTTTTGATAGAGATATAGGTTTCTCGAGTTGAACAGCATCGATTAAGTCTTGAAAGTTATCCAATCTATACAACTGGTGGTCTGTTTGTAAATGTCCATCTTCATAAACAGAGTGAACGATAATATGATTCTCTTCTTGCGAACAATAACCAACAATTGGCCACTCAAAGGAAGTGGCAGTTTGCTCCACAATACCATTGATGATGTCCTTACCTTGTTCGCGCTTCCACAATTCTCTTGTTAATGTTTCAAGCTTCGCATAATGTTCAGCTCTTTTTTGCTCGTTTTGATATAATTTTGTTCGTTTAATGGCTGTCCCAATTTGGTAAGCAACCGATTCAAGTAATGTTAATTCTTCTTCATTGAATTGCTCTTTACCTGGAGAGCCGACATTCAATAGTCCAAAAGTTTCACCTGCAGCTGTTAATGGAACGGTTGCATGGTGAGTAAGTCCTTCGGTATCTCCAAGGTCATTCTTTACTGCGTCTTCCAACCGTTTGCATTCTATAATATTAAAAGCTTGATTTAATTTACCATCCCAGTACTTATTTAAACACCAGCAAGTACCTGAGCACATTGGATGTTTATTGTTCATGGAAAGGGCATGTGGAAGCCGTACGTCTGCGGTGCAAGTGAATTCATGTCTACCATCAGATAGAAAAATCCAACCAGTTTGAAGCCCAGTTACGGCTAGAAGTTCTTCAAGAACGGATTGGAGCATAGGCTTCAAATCGCTTGATCGATTTAATGTTTCTGCGATGGTTTTTAGAGTTAATAATTCACGTTCATGCTGCTGATCATTCACATATCATTCCCCCAATATTCAAACAAATCGACCGTGTTTATTATACTATAAACACGGTTATTCTCTAAATACCGTTTATTCTAATAGTAGCATGATGTAGACATTGTGTTTGATTCAACAAATGTATGGAAAAGTTATTAAAAAGGTAGCTTTTGTTTGAAGCGTCGTCATATATAATGAAGTAGAGAATGAAGGGAGGATAAGATGAAAATTAAAGAAAAAGCGACAGAGCTCTCGTCTGTACAACTGATCGTTCTTTTCTATTTAGCGGCAGTAGTTCTATCGACGGTTCTTTTAAGTCTACCAATTGCACACCAGAAGGGCGTTAATTGGAGCTTTATAGATGCTTTGTTTACAGCTGTTAGTGCAATTAGTGTTACAGGCCTTACTGTTGTCTCAACGGCAGACACCTTCAGTACCACTGGAACCTACATATTGGCTTTTGTTCTCCAGTTCGGAGGAATTGGAATCATGACGCTTGGAACGTTCATTTGGCTTATTATGGGTAAGCAAATTGGAATGAAAGAGCGACAGCTTATAAGTACAGACCAGAATCGAGGCACACTTGCTGGTCTCGTTAAGCTCATGAGACAAATACTTGGCTTGATTCTCCTATTTGAAGCAATTGGAACGGTTATTCTAGGTCTATATATGCTTAAATATTATCCCACCTGGCAGGAGTCATTCTTGCAGGGGTTCTTTGCTTCTGTAAGTGCTACTACTAATGCTGGTTTCGACATTACTGGAAATTCACTCATTCCTTACGCAAATGATTATTTTGTCCAAACGATTAATATGATTCTTCTTATACTTGGTGCTATTGGTTTTCCAGTGCTCATTGAGTTAAAGGACTATTTGTTTCAAAGAAAAGAAAAGGTGGCTTATCGGTTTACATTATTCACTAAAGTTACGACGGTTACCTTCTTTTCTCTCGTTGTGATTGGAGCAGCCCTTATCTGGCTTCTTGAGTTGGGTAATTTTATGGAAGGTAAGACGTGGGACCAAGCTTTGTTCTATTCTCTATTTCAATCTGTGACAACACGAAACGGCGGTTTAGCCACCATGGATGTTAGTGAATTTACATTATCTACTCAGCTCGTTCTAAGCTTGCTGATGTTTATAGGTGCTTCACCAAGCAGTGTTGGTGGTGGGATTCGAACGACGACTTTAGCTGTAGCCATTCTAAGCGTTGTTCACTTTGCAAGAGGTAGAAAAAGTGTCAAAGTGTTTGGGAGAGAGCTTCTGAGTGAAGATATTCTAAAGTCTTTTATCGTTATATTTACAGCAACAGCTCTTTGTGGACTGGCAGTCGTTATTCTAGCTGCAACTGAACCTTTTTCATTAACAGCTATCATTTTTGAAGTAACTTCTGCTTTTGGAACGACTGGGTTAACTCTTGGCATAACTTCTGAATTAAGTACAGCTGGTAAATGCGTCATTATTTTCTTAATGTTTGTAGGAAGAATTGGTATCATTTCATTTCTATTAATGTTGCGAGGAAATGTGCATGTCGAGCGATATCACTATCCAAAAGAACAAATTATTACTGGATAATGTATGTTTTATGACAAATGTATCGTTATGAATACGCTTTCACTTATACTGTTATTCTCAACTTGTGCCGGGGTATATCATTATTACTTCAAACTTTGAGGAGGAAGAGATGATGTACAATAAAATCTTAGTGGCATATGATCGTTCTGAAGATAGTGAAAAGGCGCTTCATCAAGCTGTTAAGCTTGCTGAACTGAATCATGCTTCGATTCATTTGGTGCATGTCTCGAAAGAGTCACATAAATTCTCTAATCAGCCTGAGATAAGAATTCCTTACGGGACAGGAAGTATTGGTAATGAAGGCCATGCAGGCGTTCCATCTCCAGTGCATGAATCGGGCAGGGATGGTGCTCTCATTGAAAAAAGTGAGGGAGAAGCAATGGTAAGAGAAGTGAAAGAAACTCTCTATCATATGGGAGTCAATGTTGATTCAGATGTGAGAGTTGGGGATCCAGCTAAAGAAATCGTCGACCTTGCTGTGATGACAGAAGCTGACTTAATTGTTATTGGGAGCAGGGGGCTGAGTGGTATTAAAAAGTGGATGCTTGGTAGTGTTAGTCAAAAAGTAGCTCAGCAGTCTCCATGTCCTGTCTTAATTGTTAAATAAAAAGATTAAGCCCGGTGCACGGTGCAGCCGGGCTTTTTGATGTAGATAAAATAAGAGTTACTACATATTACCAACAGAGTTTTACCGTTAATTCACTACAGTTATCCCCATTACCAGCAGTAAGGTCAATTCGAATCGCATCCGGAGTGTAAGCTGTATGAAAGGAAGATGCCACACCTGCACGTCGAATAACCTTTTCCATATGCGAATGATCATTCTTTTGTGCTGCATCTTTTAACTCATGTGCAAAGTTAGTGTCCTGTTGAATTTTTTCAAGAAGTTTACGTGCTTCACTCATGAGTTGACAGGAAGTATTGGCAGATCTTTGAAAGCGAGTTACTTCTATAGGTGGATAACGCAAGAACGGATAGACGGGAGGATAAGAATAATAGGGAATCCAATTAAGTCTGTATTGATCGTTATACATCTTTGTTCCTCCCAAAAACATGATATTAATACCGTATGGGTTTCGTGGTGAAAAGTGTATATGAGAGGATGATTTGAGAAATCCATTTCAAACAGGTTACAATAGCAGGGAAGCCGTTTTTGAAGGGGTAGGGCCATTTGAAGAAATATATCATTTTTACCATTAGCTTAATTTGTTTTTATTTTATTGTAAATTTACTTATGAGTGCTATCGTAAATACAGTATTCCAGTCTGGATGGTTGGGAGCATGGAGTAAAGGCCAACAGCTGACCGAAAGTTTAACCTTTGGTCTGCTCTACAATCCAATTGATTTAATCAGTTTAATCATCTCATTTGTAATAAGTTTATTCGTAACATCCAAAGTTAAAGTCTCTTAAACCATGTTCATTGCATGGTTTTTTATTATGTGAACAAATGGATCTCCGTTTGATAGTCCTTTACTCTCGAATTGAATGAATAGTATGATAAGTTAAAGGGAGAGTAATCAAAGGAGAATGGAATGAAAGCCACTAAGCGAAAGAAACTAGCTATTAAGCTTATACCCGTACTAATTCTATTCGGAGGGTTTCTTTTTTATCTTAATTGGAGTCAGAATAGTGAACCAACCTTTAAGATAAATGAGAATTTCAATGAATTACAAAGTGAATCAGAGGTGTTTAAACAAATCAGTCAAGGACTTACTGGGTCCTATATTCCTTCAGAATATAACTTATTTCTAGATGTCGAACTTGAAAAATTATTAGTGGAAGAACGACGTACCTTGAAGATTGAGAAGGTATGGAGTCAATACGATTTTCTTTTTCTGATCTACAGCATAGATGTTCTACAAGAAGATCAACGTAATGAAGATCTCCCACAATTTACATTTGATGAGCTATCTCTTCATTCAGGAGATAACACCATCTCAATAGAAGTTAATTCAACTTCGGTTATGAGGCCGAATGAAATCTCCAAGGACTACGTATATAAGCACCGCATGTATAGAGGAATAGCTGTTAATATGGCAGGTTCTGAGAAAGCATATGATGATCTGCAACAAGTTTACCAATGGGACAATATTGACCAAATTACGGTTAAGAGGCCAAAGATGTTATATGATTCTTCTAAAGGACAAGCATTCGAGTCCTTTTCTTTTGAAACATCGTTAAATTTACAATATAATCAAACTCTTGAAGTGTTTGATCTTAATAAGACAACGAATATGGACAATAATCTTCAATTGACATGGAAGAAGTTAGAGATGAAAATGGATCGCCTGACTCTTACTTTTCAACTAGAGAAAACGGATGAACCTTTGCAAGGGATAACACTTGCTACAGCTACAAAAGGCAAGGTTATGACGGAACAGTATCATCCAGTAGTGAAGAAAGATGATCATTATGAATTGAGTTTACCGACATTCGAGAGTACTCCTGACACCTTTCAAGTTCAGGTGCGAGCATTAGATTTCATCGATCGTAGTGAACCACTCTCCTATACAATTAGCAATGAAATGATTATGGAGGGACTTTCGTTATCTAAAGGACAAAAGGTAGATGTACTTAAAGAGCTAGGAACAAGAAATGGAATGACCATCTCTTATGCTGGTTTATCGAATGCACTACCTGGTTATGAAGTAGATGAAGGACCGAGCGATGTGTTAGGCATAGTAATTCAACTTGAAGACATTCCTGGAGAGCGGTTTCGGATGTGGTTTAACACTGTAACAAAAGAAATGCAGAACTTAAAGTACAATAAAACTGAGTCGCCTTCAGATTCAGGAGCTTATCCCAATGCTGGGCCACTTATTGAAATCAGCAACGATAAAGGAGAACTAGCAGAGGCTTATGGCAGTTCATCTGAGACGATGCCAGATAAAGAGAGTCAGGCTTTTCATGTGAGGAAAGAGTTCTTCGAGCGGTCGGATGAAATAATAGTGAAGTTGAGTCAGTTTCCAATTCATGAAAAAGTAAAAGCTAATAAAAGTACCTTTAATCTTCGATGAAAGCAGGTGATTGTCTTCATGCTAATAGAAGAAACAGAGAATTATCCATTTGAACTTCTTCTTGAAGCTGATCCATCTATTCGAAAGATAAAAGAATATGTTGAAACGGGAAAGTGTTTTATAGCAGTTGATCAAGAGGTGCAAGGTGTCTATATTTTAATGGAACAAAAACCTAATCAACCAGAAATAATGAACATCGCTGTAAAAGAGGAGAGCAGGGGAAGAGGAATTGGGAAACTGCTCTTGCAGGATGCTTTGAACCGTGCAGAAGAGATGGGTGCTACTTCTGTCGAAATCGGTACAGGTAACTCGAGCATTGCCCAACTTGCCTTGTATCAAAAATGTGGGTTTCGTATGTGCGGTATTATTAAAGGTTTCTTTGATGATTACCCTGAACCAATTGTAGAGGATGGAATTCGTTGTCGAGATATGATTCGTCTTTCTTATCAATTTAGCTAATGTAGAAGCTGCCGATTTAGATTCGGCAGTTTTTTTGATCTAAATGAGCAACCTATGAGAATGATACAATAGAAGATAGAATTACTAAAGGAGTGGCTGAGGTGAAACCCGGTGAACTTACATTAAAATGTAGTATGCTAGAAACAATAATTGATAGCGCTTACGAATGGCTTGTAGTCGTTGACGAAGACGGCATAATCGATTACATGAACAAAACATATTGTGAATTTCTAGATGTGGATCGTGAATCGGTTGTTGGCATGCACGTAACAGATGTGATAGAAAATACTCGCATGCATATTGTCGCAAGGAGTGGAAACATAGAGCTTGCTGATTTACAGTACATTCGTGGAAATTATATGATAGCTAATCGAGTCCCAATTTACCATAACGGTGAATTAATAGGAGCAGTAGGGACTGTTATTTTTCGTGACACAGAACAATGGAAGCAAATGAATACTCACATTAAAGTGCTTCTTTCTGAGTTGGAATATTACCGAAGTGGATCCGCCAAAGAAAATGGAGCTAGCTATTCCCTTTATGACATTGTTGGAACATCTGAACCAATTCGAAGTCTTAAAGAAAAGGTGAAGCAGGTTGCAAGCGGGAATATCTCCGTTCTCATTCGTGGAGAAAGCGGCACGGGAAAAGAGTTGTTTGCCCATAGTATTCATCAACTTAGCGAACGAAGCAATCGCCCATTTATCAAGGTGAATTGCGGTGCCATTCCTGAACAATTGTTGGAGTCAGAGTTGTTTGGTTATGAAGAAGGAGCTTTTACCGGGGCGAAAAAAGGTGGGAAACTTGGGAAGTTTGAGCTTGCGGATACGGGTACAATATTCCTGGATGAAATTGGTGACATGCCAGCAAATATGCAGGTGAAGCTGTTACGTGTATTACAGGATCGAGAAGTAGAGCGAGTAGGTAGTTTGGCAACTAAAAAAGTAGATGTAAGAATTATTGCTGCTACTAATCGTCCATTAGAAGCAATGGTAGAAGAGCGGCGCTTCCGGGAAGATTTGTTTTATCGCATCAATGTGATCCAATTATCAATTCCTCCATTAAGGGAGCGGGTGCAAGATGTTAAGCCATTAGCAGAAACGTTCGTTAGAAATATTTCTGCGAAATCTGGAAAGCGTGTCATTGGTATTGAAAATCATGCAATGCAATTACTTCTTCAACACAATTGGCCTGGAAATGCGCGTGAACTTGAAAATGCTCTTGAGGCATCCGTTCATTTAACTCGAACAGAAACAGTTGATGTTGCTTCCCTCCCAGATTACTTAAAGGAGAACGAAGGACTTGTTACAGGTAATCGTAAGCTTAGGGATATAGTAGAAAAAGCAGAATGTGAAGCGATACGTAAAACCATTATCCAATGTGAGAATGATAAAATTGCTGCAGCAAAGATTCTTGGTATTGGAAAAACAAGCTTATACGATAAAATCAATAAGTATCATTTGTCTTAATATCATTCCAGAAAACCGGAAATCATTCCGGTTTTCTGGAATTTCTTTATTTATAGTAAAAGAATTTGAGAAGTACCTTAAGACCCTAGTAAATGCAATGCGCTATTTCCGGATAAGCGGAATCTGCCAATGCTTCTTTTTATCCAACATTCAGTAACCGCTTACAATTCGTTGGATTTTCTAACATTGGCATGTAACTTGCATCTTAAATAGGAGAAAACAAAAGGGAGTTGTGAAAATGAAAAAACAATTTGTTAATGGATATGAAGCTGTAAAGTCCAGGTCCCCACTCATCCGCCTAACAATTATTTACTAGAATTATTTAACACATGTTTCAATGTGACGAAAGAAAAATTAGTAGTTCGAGAAATGGCAAAAGGGCTTACGTTAGAAGAGATAAAGGATTTAACAGAACCAGATCTCATTGTACTATCATCAATTCGCTATGATCCGTAATAAAAAGGGGGAAAAGTCATGTTAAGTATGATTGGGTTAATTGGTGGGTTACTACTTCTCATCTATCTTACTATGAAAGGTATGAATTTACTTGTTGCAGGACCACTTTGTGCTATCGTGGTAGCTTTACTAAGTGGATTACCACTTTTTCCACAGCTTGTGGAAGAAGGAGCACCTAACTTTGTTGGTAATTATATGGAAGGGTTCTCAGGGTTTGTTGCAGCATGGTTTCCGATGTTCCTACTCGGTGCTATCTTTGGAAAGGTAATGGAGGATAGTGGTGCAGCCGACAGCGTATCGAAATGGGTTGTGGAGAAGCTTGGATTAAAGCAGGCCGTTCTAGCGATCGTACTTGCCTGTGCGATCTTAACTTACGGCGGTGTTAGTCTCTTTGTTGTTGCTTTTTCGGTATATCCAATGGCAGTGAGTTTGTTTAAACAAGCAGATTTACCACGACGGTTTATTCCAGCAACTCTTGCATTTGGTTCTGTTACGTTCACTATGACTTCTGCAGGTTCACCTGAGATTCAGAACTGGATTCCGATCGAATATTTAAATACGAGTCCGTATGCAGGTTGGGAAGTGAGCTTGATTGTTGCTCTATTCATGGCTTTGTTCGGCTACTGGTGGCTGAAACGAATGATTACAAAAGCGGTTGCTAAAGGAGAAAGATTTGAAGGACGAAAGGAAGATCCAGAAATTGAAAATCGTCCGCTCCCACATCCTTTTCTTGGTCTTGTCCCACTAGTAATTGTCTTAATTATTTCATTTATATTCCACGATGACTTAAAGCAATCTGCGCTTATTATTGCATTGCTAGGTGGTATTCTATCGACGTATTTATTAAACAGGAAATACTTTGCTAACTTTGGCCGAGCTGTTTCTGATGGCACACTCGGTGCATTAATTGCAATTGGTAATACGGCTGCAGTTGTTGGCTTTGGAGGCGTTGCCAAAGCAGTTCCTGCATTTGAGACTGCTGTTAATATCATGACAGGTATTCCAGGGAGTCCTTTAATTGGAGGAGCTATTGCTGTTAGTGTGATTGCAGGATTAACAGGATCTGCATCAGGTGGTCAGGTAATTGCTTTACCAATTCTTGCACCTCATTATATTGATGCAGGTGTGAATCCAGAGGCATTGCATCGAACAATTGCGATTTCTTCTGGTGCACTCGACTCTCTACCTCATAATGGTTATGTTGTTACAACGATTCGGGCTATTTGTGGAGAAACGCATCAGGATGCATACGGTGCTGTAGGGGCATTAACAGTCATCGTTCCTCTTCTAGGGCTTGTACTGGCAATCGTGTTATTCAGTCTTGGACTTGGAATTTAAAAAGATGGAGGTTGAACAATTTTGTTAGTTGAGAATAAGGTAGTTGTGATTACTGGAGCAGCAAGTGGAATCGGTAAAGAATTAGCAGCTGTTTTTACGGAAAATGGTGCTCATGTCATTCTAAGCGATTTAGATGAACAGAAAGTAAAGCAGGCAGCTTATGAACTGAATGATAAAGGTAGAAATACGATCGGTATTCGCTGTGATGTTACGAGCGAAAAAGAAGTTGAAGAGTTAGTGTTTCAAACGCTTAATCACTATAATCGAATCGACGTATTCATTAATAATGCAGGGCTTCAACATGTTTCGGACATTGAGTCTTTTCCAACAGACAAATTTGAACTGTTAACAAAGGTGATGCTTGTTGCACCTTTTATAGCCACCAAACTAGTATTTCCAGTTATGAAAAAACAAAAGTTTGGTAGGGTAATTAACATGGCATCGATCAATGGACTTGTTGGTTTTTCTGGTAAAGCGGCATACAACAGTGCGAAGCATGGTGTCATTGGTTTAACAAAGGTAGCAGCACTTGAAGGAGCAGAGCATGGGATTACTGTGAATGCAGTATGTCCAGGGTATGTTGATACGCCACTAGTGCGTGGACAACTTGAAGACCTCGCCTCAACGAGAGATGTTCCGCTAGAAAAGGTACTTGAAGAAGTCATTTATCCACTTGTACCTCAAAAAAGATTACTATCAGTTCAAGAAATAGCAGATTATACGATGTTCTTAGCTAGTGATAAAGCAAAAGGTGTAACTGGGCAGGCGGTTGTGATTGATGGTGGATATACAGCACAATAAACTTGTAAACGCTTTCCTTTTATTTGTAAAATAGAGAAGAATGGAGGGAGAAAGATGAAGGAAGTATTTATTCTAGAAGGCGCCAGAACACCATTCGGAACGTTCGGGGGCTCTCTAAAAGATGTTAGTCCAACAGATTTAGGTGTAGTGGCAAGTAAGGAAGCATTAAAGAAAAGCGGTGTCGAGGCTTCAGAGATCGACCTTTCAGTGATAGGGAATGTAATTCATTCCACTTCGAATGCGTCGTATCTCGCTAGACATATAGCGTTAGGAGCAGGTGTGCCAATTGAAAGTCCAGCACTGACGGTAAATCGTCTATGTGGATCCGGTATGCAGTCCGTAATTTCAGCTGCGCAATCCATCATGATGAATGAAGGAAAAACGGCACTTGCAGGTGGTGCTGATAACATGAGTTTATCTCCTTATGCACTACGAGGTAGTCGTTTTGGAGCAAAAACAGGAGCGCCGAAAATCGACGATATGCTAATGGCAACTTTGACAGATGAGTATACAGGTTTTGGCATGGGAATAACAGGTGAGAATTTAGCTGAAAAATACAACATTTCTCGTGAGGATCAAGATCAATTCGCAGCTGAGAGCCAGCAAAAAGCGGCGCAAGCAAGGGAACAGGGGATTTTTGCTGAAGAGATCGCATCAGTAGAAGTTAATAGTCCTAAAGGAGTTAATCATATTTCGATCGATGAACATATTCGTGAAGGAACAACTGTAGATAAGCTAGCCTCATTGAAACCTGCTTTTAGGAAAGATGGAACGGTAACGGGTGGAAATGCAAGTGGTATTAACGATGGCGCAGCAGCCGTTGTGTTAGCAGGAGAAGACTATGTATCATCTAATAATTGTGCACCCCTTGCGAGAATCGTCTCATGGGGGATAGCTGGTGTAGATCCTTCTATTATGGGAATTGGGCCGGTTCCTGCCATTAAAAAAGCATTGCAGAAAGCGAATATGACTCTTCACGAAATGGACCTTATTGAAGTAAACGAAGCATTCGCAGCTCAGTATTTAGCTGTAGAAAAAGCGCTCGAACTTGATCGCACAAAAGTGAATGTTAATGGTGGAGCGATTGCGCTAGGTCATCCAGTGGGAGCAAGCGGCACACGAGTATTATACACGTTAATTAAAGAATTGAAGCGACGAAATGGAAAGCATGGAGTAGCCTCCCTATGTATAGGTGGCGGGCAAGGAATTGCCATGGTTGTCGAAGTGCTGTAATTAGTCAGAAAACATTTGCAATTATTAGTGACTTTAGTATAATAGACTTAACAAGTATCGGAAAGGGGTTGTGCATTATGGTGAATTTCAATAATCATTTATTGCTAATTGCATATTGTGCACAGTCCGAATTGGTTCTTTGAGGGAAGTAATCTTTCTTATGATTAATAAGGATAAAACCATGGACTGTGCACTCCTGTCCATGGTTTTTTTACATTGCTAGCATGCTAGCATGCGATATCTGTATCGAAAAAGCCGGCTAAACAGTACGGCTCTTTTTATATGGTAAATTACTTATTAATCAGGAGGCTTACAATTGAATTTAATTAATTTAGGTTGGAATTCATTTCATGAAGAAGCGTATCAGGAATTGAAACAGGAAGGTCTTGAAATAGCAAGAGTTAAACTCGAACACAGAGGTTCTTATGAAGTGTCAACAGAGAAGTCAACATATATGGCAGCGCTATCAGGAAAACTTAGATATGACTCAGAGGCACGAGACGATTTGCCAGCGGTGGGAGACTGGGTTCTTATTGCACCGCAGGAAAATCATCGAGCAGTTATTCATTATGTACTACCTAGGAAAAGTAAATTTTCAAGAAAAGTAGCAGGGCATACAACAGAGGAACAAATTATAGCTACAAATATTGACACCGTCTTCCTTGTGAATGCATTGAATCAAGATTTTAATCTTGGTAGAATCGAGCGTTATCTTGTTATGGCGTGGGAGAGTGGGGCTAATCCCGTAATTGTTCTAAGTAAGGCAGATTTAGGTAAGAACATAGAAGAAAAAGTGGAAGCACTGGGTCGGGTTGCAATAGGTGTTCCGGTTCATGTAGTGAGTTCAGCTTCTGATACTGGAGTTGATGAACTTACATCTTATCTTGCGAGCGGAACAACGACTGCTCTACTCGGTTCTTCAGGCGCAGGGAAATCAACACTTATAAATAAATTATATGGAAGTGACGTTCAGACCGTTCAGGATATTAGAGAAGGAGATGGAAAAGGAAGACATACGACAACGAGTAGGGAGCTTATTGTTCTTGAAAGTGGAGGTGTCCTGATCGATACGCCTGGAATGAGGGAATTACAGTTATGGGAAGCAAGCGATATGTCGCATAGCTTTCACGATATTGAAAGTCTGGCACAGGATTGTCATTTCCGAGACTGCAAACATAATGGAGAGCCTGGTTGCGCAGTTGAAGAAGCAATACAGGATAGAAAGCTCGAGCGGAGACGCTTTCAGAACTATCAAAAATTCCAACGGGAACTTTTTTTTCTTGAAAGACAAACAAATAAAAAAGCCCAACTAGAAGAAAAGAAAAAGTGGAAGAAGCTAGCAGGGGATCGTACAAGGCAGCATCGTCGGTAAGTTTGTTAATTCAGGAAGGAGTCGATCAGATGACAGATCAACGTTCTGTATTATATGAATACGCTTCTTTAACGGACTGGCTACAAGAAACAGCAATGAAAATGAGTGAAGAGATATTTTTTAAGCCCATAAAGCCTGGAAAATGGTCTCCTGCTCAGATTATTTATCATATTAGTGCATGGGATGCCTACCTTATGCAGGAAAGAATTCCTTATCTCAGTAGTGAAGCGTCCCTTAAAGGTCTTGCTTTCTCAGTAGAAGAAGTAAACAGCAGTGCTGCAAGACATGCTCATTCTGGTCTTTCTATGGTTGAGCTTATTAATGAAACAGTTAAGGAAAGACAGAGAGTTGTTGACCACCTTAACCAACTGGACAGAAAGCAATGGACTGATACGTTCTACATCGATAAATTCCCCTTATGTCTCACAAGTTATATTAAAGGGTTAATTGAGCATGATGAGCATCATAAACTCCAAATCGAAGTATTTATGAGTGAACAGGGACTTTCGCTATCTCTTAACTCATAATATTGAGGATAGGATAATGTGAGCATAACGTGGAAAGGCTATACGGTGGAGGTGAGAAGAATGGCGAAACATAAAGCAAACCCTACTACAAATAGCCTGGCTTCATCTCAGCCTGAAGGTCAGGGAACTGGAATTGAAATGGGATTACCTAAAGAGTCAGCAAGAAAAAAGAAAAAGAAATAGAGAAAGAAGGCACCGTTACTTTGACGGTGCCTTCTTCATTATTTATTTTCATTAATAAGTTTCTGCGAATTGCATAATGTGCAGGCGATTCAGAACCGCAATGAGACGGCTTGTTCCCTCTAACAGGTCTTCTCTTCTAACATACGAAAGAGGGATTTTCATTCTAACAGCATGTTCTTGTCTATAGAGAAGTAATAAAACGTTGGCTTCTAGTAGTGCATCAAAAACTTCTTGCTGATTAAGGGCTGGAGTGAAATCAAACCAGATTGCTGTCGGGTCTTCTTTATCAAGTATCGTAATGTGATCTTGTAGTGTATTAAGCTTGTGCAGCACTTCGTGTTTTCGCATAGTTAGTTCGTTACTAACTTTTCCGAAATGGGCATTCATTTCGTTCGAGTTCAAAATATTTTCTACTAATTCAAGGAGAATGGGTGGAGGACTTAAACTTAACTGTACTTGAAGGTCTAGCACACGTTCCATGACATTCTCTGGCCCTAATATCCAGCCTATACTTATCCCAGGTGATATACCTGTAATATGTCCAACTTGAAGAACGATTTTACGATCTTGTGCAAGTTCATAATAAGAGAGTAGTTTCTCACTCGAAGATTGCGTGAAAAATGGCGTATCATTTATTTCAAGAATAGGGATTTTCCATTTCTCACAATGAGAAAGAAGTTTTTTTCTTTTCTGAATGGTTGAAGATGTATAGATTGAATGATCGTAAAGTGAACTTGTGATAACTAGTTGTATATTTTCCTTAAGGACCAGCTGATTAGTAAGAGGTCGTTCTGTTGAAAACCAGTTTATTTTAATACCTGAAGCATGCAATATGTTCAGATTGGAATAATTAACGGGTTCTTCCACCGCAATTGTATCTCCTGGATTGAGAAAACATTTCACCGCGATTAGCAAAGCATGCTCAAGACTAGATGTAATCACCATATTATCAGGTGTTACTTCTTCATCCAATAAGTGACAGATCGAATGAGCTACATGTTTAGTAGTAGGAGGGTAACTCTCTGTTCGAGTTGTGAATGGTATCAAGTCATGAGCCGTTCTCGCCAAGCATAAATCAGGTGCTACAGATCCAGAAAGGAAATTAATAAATGATGGTTCATTCATATAATTTGTCACTTTACTGAAAATAGAAGAATTCTCTGCTAGATGATGATTTCTTAGTTTACTCCAGGTAATGGAGTGATCAGGAAGAAGGTCTGTTGCGTCATCACTAACGCGAGTTCCACTCCCCTGTTTAGAAGTTATTAGACCATTGGCACGAAGTTCTGCGTAAGCAGTTGTAACTGTACTACGATTTACGCCGAGCTTCAGTGCAAGATCGCGTTCAGTAGGTAGCAATGTACCGGTTTGTAGAGAACCATTTATAATAGAATTTTCATAGTAATCAACGATTTGCTTGTACAACGGTTTGTTGCTTTCTAGGTTCAGTGTAAATCTCGCCATTGTCCATCACCTCACTTCCTATTATAGACAAATATTTTGAAAATTGTATAAATTATTCAATATATTTACGTTTAATATTATCTTGAACATACAGGTTTTAAGCCATTTGGAGGAGGTTTTTGTAAAAATAGACAAATTGGATGGGTCTTTTTAGTTCAATTGGATGGTTACAGAAACTTTTCTGAAATTTACAATAAGTTTAATCATTCAGAAAATTGTCGATTGTGGGAACCGGTTGCAAACATGGTATACATAAGTTGAGTGACATGACCTCCCTGTTATAAAGCTCACAAAAGGTTCCGTAGTTCGCACACCATTTTCATAATGGACAGTAAAAGGTCAACGTGTCTTTGACCTGAATGGTACAAACAAATAGGGGGTAACACAATGAAGAAAAAGTTTTCACTACTGCTTTCGGTCATCTTGTTGTTAAGCCTTTTCCTTGCTGCGTGTTCAGGTAACTCAAACACATCTAGCAACACGAACAGTGAAGGAGAAGCTGCAAGCGGATCAGATGGTGATAGTTCAAAGGGGTCAGCAGAGCAGGTCTTAAATTTAACGGATACACAAGATATACCAACGATGGATACAACCCAAGCTACAGATCAGGTAGCGTTTAATGTAATCAACCAGGTATTTGAAGGTTTGTACAGATTAGATAAAGATAACAAACCAGTACTTGGTATGGCGGCTGAAGAGCCACAAGTAGAAGAAAAAGACGGTGAAACAGTTTACACATTTAAACTACGTGAAGATGCTAACTGGTCTGATGGTACACCAGTTACAGCAGGTGACTTCGTCTATTCGTGGCAAAAAATTATTCACCCAGATACAATGGGCGGATACGCTTCTATGATGGGTGCTGCTGGTATTAAGAACGGAAATGAAATCGTCACTGAAGGAGATCCGCTTTACGGTAAAGTGGAAGAGCTAGGAGTTAAAGCTGTTGACGATAAGACGCTAGAAGTCGTTGTCACTCAACAGGTTCCTTATTTCTTTGATCTTCTTACATTTGCTTCTTTCTATCCACAACCTCAGAAATTCACTGAAGAACAGGGAGAGGACTACGCTTTAGAAACTGACGCTATGCTTTACAATGGTCCATTTACACTAGCTGAATGGAATCATGGCGACGGTTGGAAGTTAGCGAAGAACGATGGGTATTGGGATGCTGATACTGTTCAGCTTAAAGAAGCGAATTACAAAATTGTTAAAGATGAAGCAACACGTGTAAATCTTTATGAAACTGGTAAGATCGATCGCGCTGGTCTTAGCGCAGACTTCGTAGATCAATTTAAAGACAGAGAAGATTTCTCAACTGTTCTTGATACATCTATTTTCTTCCTTCGTATGAACCAGAAGAACGAAGCGCTAGCGAACAATGATATCCGTAAAGCATTGTTCCTTGCTTATGACCGAGATGGGCTTGTAAACGTATTACTTAACAACGGTTCAGTAGCAGCTCGCTACCTTGTTCCGAAAGATTTCTTAACTCTCGATGGTGAAGATTTCCGTGCACCAGCTCCAGATGGTTATCTTGCTGATAAAACAGCTGAAGATGCAGCGGAATACTGGAAGAAAGGCCTTGAAGCAATTGGTAAAGATAGTGTAGACCTTGAATTCCTTACAACCGACAGTGATCTTGCTTCGAAAATTGCGGAATACGCTAAAGACCAGTTTGAATCCAAGCTTGATGGACTTAATGTGAAAATCAATAAGCAACCATGGAAGCAATTCCTTGATCTCGAGGATTCTGGGGACTATGATATTTCAACTGGTGGATGGGGACCAGACTATCCAGATCCAATGACATATGTGTACATGTTTGAAACTGGCGGAGCATACAACCGTATGGACTACTCAAACGAAAAGTATGACAAGTTAGTTTCTGATGCAAAAACAGAATCTGATGAGCAGAAGCGCTGGGAAATGATGCAAGAAGCAGAGCGTCTTCTAATCGAAGAAGATACAGCGATCATTCCTACTTATCAAGCTGGAAGAGCCATTCTTATGCAGGATTATGTGAAGAACTATTACGTTCATAAGTTTGGAGCTGATTCTTCTCTTAAATGGGTAACGATTGAAAAGTAATACAAGAAAAGCGTGGACCAAATGGTCCGCGCTTTTTTCTATACTTAACTAATCGATTACCGTTAGAGGTTCGGGAGTTTACGATAGTTAGTTTGTTGTTCATATACATAGGCTAAATTAATGAGTTGTGTTTCGCTAAAACCTTTTCCGGTGAACGTAATGCCAAATGGTTTGTTATTTGAAGTAGAACCTGCTGGGACGGTGATAGAAGGATAACCTGCTTTAGCAGGTAGAGTTGAACCATAGCAACCAGTAAATAGCAAGACGTCCAAACGCTCAGTCTCCATGATATGATCAAGTCCTTCTTCTTTTGCGTATTTCAGATCGAAAAGCCTGCTCTTTAGGTAGTCCGAATCACTTAACTGCCCACTCGTTTGATTCGCTTCTACTAAAAGAGGATGACCGTAACGCAAGGCCGTATCTTTATTAGCATTATTGAAAGCAATGATTGATTCAAGTGTCATGTTTGTCGAGTTTGTTTCTTTAGCAAGATAGTTATTGATACCAGATTTAAATTCATGAAGAAGAACCTGGTAGTCATTCTCAAGATCTTCCTGGCGAGCGCTTATTTCTTCTATTTCTACAATAGAACACCCAGCTTTCTTAAGTTTATCAACTGCTCGGTTCATTTGCTCTTGTTCTTCAGGGTGCATGTCATTGTAGTAACCTTTCTTCACGATTCCAATCCTAAACTCTTCAAGTAACGTTTGGAGAAGGTATGGGGTGTAATCATGATAAGAAGGAACATGAAAGGTGGATGGATCTGCTACATCAACCCCAGAAATAACGCCAAGAATGATTGCAGCATCCGTTACGTTACGAGTAATGGGTCCTGCGATATCCTGTGACAGTGATATGGGAATAATCCCTTTCCTGCTAACCGTACCTATTGTGGGTTTTATTCCAACGACAGCATTTGAACTTGCCGGGCTAAGTATTGATCCATTTGTTTCAGTTCCAATCGCAGCTGTAGCGAAGTGGCAGGCAACTGCTGCAGCAGAGCCAGAACTCGATCCTCCAACGTCAAGAGTGCCTGGGCCATAGGGATTAAGAACCTGACCTCCCCTTGAACTATATCCATTGGGCATTGAGTCACTCATGAAGTTCGCCCATTCTGTCATATTCGTTTTACCTAGTATAACTGCTCCTGCCTCACGAAGCTTCTTGACAAGAAAAGCGTCTTCCTTACCAAAAGAATTGGATAGGGCGGAAGAACCCGCACTCGTATGCATATTATCTCCAGTATTGATGTTGTCTTTTAATAGTATTGGAATGCCATGAAGAAGTCCTCTTGATCCCATTTGTTTTCTTTCTCGATCAAGACCTTCTGCAATAAAAAGGGCATCAGGATTCACTTCTAATACAGCGTTTATATGAGAATTGTGTTTTGCAATTTGTTCAAGATAGAAACGAACTAGCTGGTGTGATGTGAGTTCTCCTTTAAACATTGCG
The DNA here is from genome assembly GCF_017303315.1 of Bacillus sp. NTK071. Taxonomy (GTDB): domain Bacteria; phylum Bacillota; class Bacilli; order Bacillales; family Guptibacillaceae; genus Guptibacillus. Next base: position 28,106 of record NZ_JAFKOI010000005.1, on the reverse strand, counting down.
TGCTGAAGATCTATAATTGTTGATTGTTCAAGCCACTCTATTGCTAACATGATTAGAAACCTCCTGAACCATTTTGTAATTTATTCTACAAATTATGTCAATTTTCCTTTATTAGAATTGTACTATGACGGTAGAGCTTGGTATATTCCAAATTAGTTAAAGAAAGCATTCAATAAAAAAACCAGAATCTAAGTTAAGATTCTGGCTTTCAGATTATATTGTTCTGGCTTGCCTAACAAACCAGGGTTTTAATTTAATAAAGAAGGCAATAAAGATCCCTGCTACAATTGCACCTTTAATTAGGTTGAATGGTGTAATACCAGTTAACACAAGTGCCTGGCGAGCTGATGCTGACATTTCTTCAAAGCCCATAAACCAGGTATATGCAGGTAAAATAATTAAATAGTTCAACAATCCCATCATTGCTGACATGAGAATAGTTCCGAGTGTAAGTCCCAGTGTTAATCCTTTCTGGGTTTGGTTAAACTTACGGAAAATAAGAGATGTTGGTACGATAAAGAATACTCCCGCAATGAAGTTGGCAAGCTGACCGATCGGAACGCCTGTAAAACTTCCTTGAATACCAAAATGGATAAAATTCTTAATCGCTTCAACAAGAATTCCTGCTACTGGACCATACAGGATGGCCACAAAAAGTGCTGGTATTTCACTGAAATCAATTTGAAGAAAAACAGGAAAACCAGGTAGTGGAAAATCGAGTAACATCAGTAAGTATGAAATACTACTGAACATAGCAACGACGATCATTCGTTGCGTTTTAGATACACTTTTCATTTTGACATTGCTCCCTTTTTTTTCGAACCACCGAAAAAGGAGATGTGGCCCCAGTGCACATAAAAAACCATGAGTATGGGGCTCATGGTTACGGCATGGGGAAATAAGCAAGCACTTTCTTGAAATGAAAGCAACTTACTACTCCACCATCTTCTCCCATCCAGACTATACTGTCGGCTCTGGAATCACACCAGATCCTGCCCAAAATACAGGCTCGCGGGCTTGAGGAATTGCATATCCTTCACCGCCGGTCGGGAATTACGCCCTGCCCCGAAGATAGTTCGCTATAATGTTTACATGTTCATTATAGCGCGGTGGTAGAGATATCTCAATAAAAACATCTTGAAACTAAGCTATTTTATGATAACGCTTTCTTTTTCGTATTTTAAAAAACCTTCTGTTCGCTCGAACAGAAGGTTTTTAGGTAAAGCGCTCTCATGCAACCCTAAAGGGACAGTAAAACCCCCTCTAATGGAAGCTCACTTTATTTCTTTTCAGAAAGCCATGTTGCTACTAACTCAGCTTCTTTTCCTTCGATTACTCCTGCTGGCATTCCGCCGCCTTTTCCATTCTTAATGATACCAAGAATTTCATCTTTGGAATATTTGCCACCAACTGCTTCAAGTGCAGGTCCTGCACCACCACCAAGGTTTTCTCCGTGGCATGAAGCACAATTTTGTGCAAAAATTTGCTCAGCTTCTCCTCCAGCAGAGTCACCGCCTTCTTCAGATTGCTCACTGTGACTACCTTCGCCACCTCCAGCATGTTCTTCGGTTGTGGAAAGCCAATATGTAAAACCTACAACCAAGACAAGGAACAAAATTGTTGCACTTATATATGCGGATGATTTACCCATTCTGTTCACCTCCTGTATCCTCATCTTAATCATACTTTTCACACATCCAATTATCAAATATATTTTGGTTCTACCTTTCTGAAGGATGGAAGGTATTCTATGTTTGCTAGTAAAAAAATCTTCTAATTTGAAGATCCATTTCATAGAAATAGAATATGAAAGAAAGGAATGGTGGGAGGGAATTAGGAATGAAAAGCAACTCAATTAAGTTGTTTAGTGATAGAAGCAGCAATCAAATTAGGGCATTTTCTTTTTTTACGATTATTGGACTAGTTATATTATTTATTCTAGCTGGAATTATTTCATCTTCAGAAACAAAATATCAACTCTCATCTTCTATGATTCATGACTGGATCACGAGTTTTTCTACAGAAGCAATGGTATATGGGATGGGGACTGAAAATCATTATCTGACTCAGGTTTTACCTGAGGAAAGTGAGCCGCCTGCTTTTTCACTCGTTGCGTTCCAGTTCATTACGAGCATTAAACCGGGAGATATTAGAAGTCTGGTTGGCGGAGAGCTACCAGGATTTGCATTATACGATGCGAAAATTCATGTAGCTGGAGAAGGAACAAATTTCACAAACCTACCGGTAGAATCAGCACCGCCACTTAATGAGTTATTGAAAGAGCGTGACGTATCTTCTGATAAGCTTCAAATTCAAGATTCAAAGGATCAGGTAACTCCACCACTTCACACAACGAACGGACGCAAAGTGGCTTTTATCTATCATTCCCACAGTTACGAATCCTATCTTCCGTTACTGGGGCTAGAAGGAGAGAAAAATGCAAATCTAGCTAACGATGGTAAAACGAATATAACACTAGTAGGTAAGATGCTTGGTGAAGAGCTTGAAAACAGAGGAATTGGAACACAGGTGGATGATTCCAACATAGGAGCTCTCTTAAATAAAAAAGGGTGGGAACATGGAAAAGCTTACGATGTATCTAGAACGATCGTTCAATCTGCGATGGGTGGAAATGATGGGTTAGATTTATTTATTGATATTCATCGGGATTCATTAAGAGAGAAAGATACAACAGTGACAATCAATAACAAAGAATATGCTCGTACTGTATTTGTAATAGGAGAAGAAAATCCTAACTATGAGAAAAACCTGGCGTTAGCGAAAGACTTACATGAGGCATTAAAAAAGGAATACCCTGGATTAAGTAGAGGGGTTATTGGTAAGAAAGGGCAGGGAGTGGATGGAATTTACAACCAGGATTTATCTCCTAGTGCATTGTTGATTGAAATTGGTGGCGTTGATAACAATCTAGAACAACTAAGCAGAACGGTAAAAGCTATTGCAGACGTTATGAGCGAAAATTATTGGAGTACACAAAAAGTAAGTAATTAGCCTGTAAAAACGCAATCTAAAGCGCATGTCCACAGGGCATGCGCTTTAAGTTGGTTGTTTATGAAGTGTTAAGAAGCTTGTTGCAAGTCCAACGGCAAAAATAGTTACAGCTGAATACATTGTAGCGTTCAAACCAATGGTCTTTGAGCCGATAATAATAACAAAGCCATCAATAAGGAAAATAATCACTCCAACGTTTAAAGAGAGTACACGTGAAATAAATTGGGCAAGGAGATCTGTTCCACCGGTACTTGTTTCAAATTTAAGCATTAAGCCTATACCAGAACCGACAAATAGTCCACCGAGGATGGCGCTTATGAGTATGGAGAAGGAAAAGGTGTGACGAAGTGGTGAAAGAACATCAATGAAGAAGGAAGATAGTAATAAGCCATGAAGACTGTTGTAGAAATAGGGTCTGAAATAAAAAAATGCAATAATGTAGAGCGGGATACTTAAGCAGATAATCGTTAGTCCTGTCTGGTAACCCCACATGTATTTAATAATTAAACCAATTCCAATCATTCCACCATCTATTAAATGATTCGGAACAAGAAAACCGTTAATGCCAAATCCAACTAGAATACTTCCAAAGAAAACAGCTGTCATTTTCTTATACATAAGATGCTCACCTGCTTGTTCATGGTTGTTCCATATCTATGTATGAAATGTAGCTTTCATAACGCGATCATCATTATTTACTCAATCGTTTGAGATCATATAAAAAGTTATCGTTTGGTAGCAGAAGGCCGGGTGTTTAAATGAATTCATTACTTTCTCTGTACGACATTGGATATTTATATACGTTATCGGCATTTTTACTAGCTCTACTTTCCTTCTACGGAGGGATGTCTGTAATTGTTGTAATAAAAAAAGACAATCTAGTTCATGCGAATAAATTGATTATTTCAAGTGCAATGATTATGGGATTTTCGTTTTATGCGATTAACTTATTAGTGAATTTATCAGTCTCCTCAGCTGGTAGTATTAAGATTTATTTTCTCCATGCTGTTATTTTGATTTTGTTAAGCGCATTAAATAGCTATTTGATTTTACGAAACATTTCACAAAACACAATGAAACATCGTTTTCACTTGAGTAATGGATTGACTTTAGCTACAGGGATTCTAGTTACTTTTTCGGCTGGAAACCTCGTTTACTTTAGGAGAGTTATTTCATTTTATCCATTGCATCTGGTGTTAGCGGTTATTGTTATCACTGGATTCTCTATGTGCCTTGTTCGTTTTTTATATTTAATTAACGTTGAGGAGAAGTTGAATCATGATAAAGGTATGAAATTTGCTGGTGCTCTAGCAGCTGGAACCGCCTTTCTGTGTTTACCATACCTATTATTCTATGGAATGATTGATCAAACGACCTTTTCAAATCCTAACGGAACCTTTGATCCTTATCTCGTTTCGCTTGCCTTTATTCTGATTTGTATAGGAGGACTCATTTATATCCCAGATCGATTAGGAGTCATAAGACAAATGGAGCAGTCAGAGAGACTTGCTAAAAATGAGCAACAGTTTCAATCTCTATTTCATCATAATCCTGATGCTGTGTTCTCAATCAATACAGAAGGAAAGTTTATAAGTGTTAACTATATTGCTTCAGAATACACTGGATACTCGATTTCTGAATTAAAAAAGATGACCTTTGATCAAGTTATATCTCCTAGTGATATAGAACTTGCTAGAGGAATGTTTCATAGGTCTTTACAGGGGGAAGTTCACCAATTCGAAGTGAAAATCCAAACAAAAAAGAAAGATTACAAAGAACTTTATATCTCAACAGTACCGATTATGATTAGTGGTAAGATCGTTGGCGTATATGGGATTGCAAAAGATGTGACAGAAAACAATCGAGCAGAAAAGATGATTCATTATTTAGCTTATCATGATGAGCTTACGGGTCTACCAAACCGTAGGTACTTCAATGAAAAGCTTACTGAACTTCTTAAACGAGAAAAACCTATGCCATTTGCTGTTATGCTCATTGACTTCGATCGATTTAAACGAATTAATGATTTATTTGGTCATGAGTTCGGTGACCGAGTAATTCAAGCAATTGGAAAGCGTCTTGAGCAAGTTCTTAATGACAGGTTTGTGGTTGCTAGATTAGGAGGAGATGAATTTACAATTCTTGTGACTGAAGAAGAACAGTATGTTGCTAGAATTGCAAAGCAGGTTCTAGAGTCATTTCATCAGCCATTACTAATTGATAACCAGGAATGTTTATTAACAGCTAGTATAGGCATATCTCTTTATCCTCATCATGGGAGGGATGCAGCTGAGCTAATGAAGCATGCAGACATGGCCATGTACGATGTGAAGGATAAAACCACTAATAATTTTGCTTTTTATATAGAAGAAATGAGTAACCAGACCCTTCATAAAATCATACTGGAAAACGATCTAAGGAGAGCAATCGATGAAAATGAACTTATTGTTTATTATCAACCAAAAATCAATACTCTTCTAGGCAAGGTAATTGGATTTGAAGCACTTGTAAGGTGGCAGCACCCTAACATTGGATTAATTCCTCCGGATGAATTTATTCAGGCAGCGGAAGAAACAGGGTTAATTATTCCGATAGAAAAGTGGGTAATGAGACAGGCATGTGAACAGTTAAAGCAGTGGCATCTTATTTTTGAGAAAGAGTTAACGGTTGCAGTGAACTTATCACAAAGACATTTCAATCAAGAGGATATTGTCTGTACGATTCATACGATATTAACAGAAGTAGGACTAGAACCGAAATCTCTTGAAATTGAAATTACTGAAAGCATGGCCATGTTTAACGAGGAAGAAACAATTGAAAAGTTACATAAATTAAGGGAGCTAGGACTTGAAATTAGTATGGATGATTTTGGGACAGGATATAGTTCATTAAACTATATGAAGAAACTACCCATCAATCGTTTAAAGATTGATCGATTATTTATTAAAGATATTACAATGAATTCGTGTGACCTTGCAGTAGTAACAACAATTATTTCGATGGCTCGGCATCTTGGTTTAGACATTATAGCAGAAGGAGTGGAAACAGAAGAGCAATTGTCTGTGTTGAAGGGGCTAGAGTGTTATGAAATTCAGGGCTATTTGTATAGTAGACCAGTTCCTGCTAATGAAATAAAACCATTCATGGAAACATATGTTGTTTAATGAGTGGCTTGCATTCAAAAAAAGAGAGTCGATGTGCGAATCCTTTATTGCAGCAAGCATAGCAAGCTTTAAAAGATTGGCTATGTTAATGAACAGTGTGGAGTTTTGGCTCATTCGAGTGAAACTGAGCTTTCACTCGAATGAGCCAAAAACCGAGATATCAACAAGATGAGCTAACATAGCCAAAAGATCAAAAAGGTATATGAGCTACAATATAGTACTAAGGTTTCACCCCTTAACATGATAAGTCAGAAAGGCAGGCCATTGGCCTGCCTTATTTACATGTAGTCACCTAATTATGTAATTATTTTCCAAATACTAATCTCGTAAATACAGTATATCACTATTAAACCTAAAATGTTATTGGGAAATGGTACGCGAAAAAGCTAACTATAACCCTGTGAGTTCTACTATATTTCCCAATACAAACATGAAAAAATCTGTGATAATCTACTAATGTACTAAAAATTCTAATTATTCCGAAACGGAGGAAATGAAAATGAAAAAAGGAATCGCCGTTGTTCTTGCGACTGGTCTTGCATTTGGTTCAGCCCTACCTGCTGCTTCTGCTGCTTCTTCAAAGGATTTAAATCCGGAACAAAAGCAGGCACTAGAAAAAATGGAAATTGTGAAGCAAAATTGGGAAAATGAGCGTAAGGTGCCATCTTTCCTTTCCGGAAAACTATCGGAAAAGAGTGTTAAAACTGAGAAAGCAGTTAAAGAATATCTAAAGTCTAATGAAAGTTTATTTAAAGTAAAAACAAAAGATCTTAAACTTGTAAAGGAATCGACAGATGATCTTGGAATGACGCACTATGAGTATGTTCAAACAGTAAAGGGAGTTGCAATCGACGGAGCGAGATTCATCGTACATACTGATGAAACAGGCGAAGTTGTAGCGGTCAATGGAGATCTTCACCCTGCTGCAGAAGAGAATTTCAAAGGTAATTCGAACGTAAAGCTATCGGAAGACGAAGCTGTTAAAAAAGCTTGGAAGTCAATCGATGTGAAGCCTAAGAATATTGTAGATGAAAATCCTAGCTTCGTAAGAAAATCTGAAGCTACTGACATGACAGAGAAAAGTGAAAAAGTAGTTTATGAAAAAGACGGAAACTACTACATGACCTATAAAGTTCAACTTCAGTTCATCGATCCATATCCTGCAAACTGGCAAATTTTTGTAGACGCACGAGATGGATCGATCGTAGACTCGTATAACGCTGTAACCGAAGGAGCAACAACTGGATATGGTTATGGTGTACTAGGTGATTACAAATCACTAAATACGTACTATTCGAATGGCACGTACTATTTATATGACACAACGAAGCCAATGAGTGGTGTTATCGAAACGAGAACAGCTAATTCCGGATCTTCTCTTCCAGGTAGCTATTCAGTAGATAGCAATAATGCTTTTACTGCAGCATCTCAGGGCGCAGATGTTGATGCAAACTATTATGCTGGTACTGTTTATGATTATTATTACAACACACACAACCGAAACAGCTATGACAACAATGGTGCGACAATACGCTCCACTGTACACTACGGCTCAAACTACAACAATGCATTCTGGAACGGTTCACAAATGGTGTATGGTGATGGAGATGGTACTACATTCGCCCCGCTATCTGGCGCACAAGACGTTGTTGCGCATGAAATTACGCATGCTGTAACGGAAAGAACGGCAGGACTTCAGTATCAAAATCAATCAGGCGCATTGAATGAATCTATGTCCGACGTTTTCGGGTATTTCGTTGAGCCTGGTGACTTCCTTCTCGGTGAGGATGTTTATACGCCTAATAAGTCAGGGGATGCGCTACGAAGCTTATCGAATCCAGAAGCATATGGTCAGCCTTCTCACATGAATGACTACTACAATACTACTTCCGATAACGGCGGTGTTCACACAAACAGTGGAATTCCAAACAAAGCAGCTTATCTAACGATTCAGAGCATTGGTAAAGCAAAAGCTGAGAAGATTTACTACCGCGCGTTATCCGTTTATTTAACACCTACAAGCAACTTTAGTGCAGCTCGTTCTGCTCTTTTGCAGGCAACTACTGATCTTTATGGCACAGGATCAACGTACAATTCAGTTGCAAGTGCTTGGAGTCAAGTTGGCGTCAACTAAATCATATTACTTGGAAGAGTTCCCAACTGGGAGCTCTTCTTTTCTTTTTTACGCGATTTTCCATTCTTATAACATTTTGGTTATAATAGGAGAACAATAAAGAATCGGAGGCAGATTATGGAACATTTAGATATGCATCACATATTCGAACTGGGATTAATTCTGACGATGATAGCAGCTGGTATTACAGCAATCGCCAAAAAGCTAAAACAGCCGTATCCGATTGCACTTGTTATAATTGGAACTTTAATTGGGCTATTGAATATTCCTGTTCTTGAACCACTTAAGATGTTTATTACGGAGGGGGACATTTTTAATTTCGTAATTTTAACGATTTTTCTTCCAGCTTTATTAGGCGAGGCAGCTTTAAAGCTCCCGTTCTCTCATCTCAATGAGAACAAGAAACCAATTATCGCCCTTGCTTTTGGAGGGACATTTCTTTCCTTTATTGTAATCGGGTTTTCTACCCATTATTTGCTCGGTCTTTCGATACCGGTAGCGTTTGTGTTTGCAGCATTAATGAGCGCGACAGATCCAGTTAGTGTTCTGTCTATCTTTAAGAGTATGGGCGTAAATCATAAGCTGTCTACAGTCATTGAAGGCGAGAGTTTGTTTAATGATGGTCTTGCTGTTGTCCTTTTCAAAATATCTGCTTTCTCCCTACTTGCCTATATCGATATGGGATTAGGCGGGCTTACAAGTGGTTCATTTGAATTTATTAAGGTTGTTATTGGAGGAGTACTTGTTGGTGGGGGACTTGGGTATGGGATTTCCATTTTGACCAAGTATTTTGATGATTATCCACTAGAAATTATTTTCAGTATCTTGTTGTTCTATGGATCGTACATAATCGCAGAAAGCATACACGTATCAGGAGTAATTGCTGTCGTAGTAGGTGCCTTAACATTTGGTAACTTTGGATCAAGAGTTGGCATGAGTCCAACGACACGATTGAATATTAATAACTTCTGGGATGTGGCAGCGCTTCTTGCAAACTCCATTGTGTTTCTTATGGTTGGACTCGAAATTACTAGGATTAATTTCGCAGATCAATGGGGCACCATAGGTTTAGCTCTCCTTATCGTTTTAGTCGGAAGAACGATTGCTGTTTATGGTAGTACATTACCAATTAGAAGCCTACCTTGGTCATGGCGCCATGTTCTGAACTGGGGAGGATTAAAAGGATCTCTTTCAATTGCTTTAGCATTGAGTCTACCTAGTGATTTTACTGGAAGAGATACGGTGCTTATTCTAACATTCAGTATTGTTCTTTTCTCTCTAGTTGTACAAGGTTTAACCATTAAACCATTAATTAGTTACTTCGGTTTAAGGGCAAAACATAGCGGTTCAAAAGAGTATGAGGACATTGTGGCAAACTTACATCGACACGAAGCTGGTATTGCCGAAATTAGAAAGCTGAAAACCCAGTTATTCGTGCCAGAACCCGTTTTCTCAGAAATGTTAACAAGTTATCAAAGTGAAATTGATAAGAGCCATACTGAACTTGACCGATTACTAGAGGAGAATCCAGAACTCAAAACGAGTCAATTAATTACACTGAAAAAGCACTCGCTTTATGCACAATACGATAAAATAACTGAACTTGAGCAGGAAGAAATCATCTCTGGCGAAGTTGCTTGGAAGTATAAAGAGATTGTGAATAATGGTCTTTCAAATCTTGAAGAAACAGATGTTGTAAAGGCTTCAAAAAGGACTCACTAAGTTGCTACGATTTGTGGCAGCTTTTTCTTATGAACTGCATATCCTAATAAAGTAAGGGACAAACAACAAAAAGAATATTCCGTTTATTTAAGAATGGTAGGGGTATGGTTTACAGTAAGTAAAGCATTAAGGTATAGTGATTAAAGTCATTTTCATACTGCAAAGAAAATAACTCACAAGGAGGATTTTTGAGGAAAATGCCTTACCTTCAGACCGATCGTCTGACCATTATTCCTTTTTCCTTTGACTTAATCAAAGCAATGGCAAATAAGAAAGAACTAGAAAAACTTCTAAATGTCGATGTTCCAGAAGAATTCGAGAGTGTTCAATTTGAGGAATTCTTGCCTTTTCATTTAAAAGATTCATCTGTTTCAAGAGTGAGTCATACGTGGGAAGGTGTTCTTATTCACACATGTGATGAAAAAGTAATTGGGACGATGGGGTTTAAAAATGTGGAATCGTCAAATAACCTTGAAGTGGGATACCAATTAATACCAGCATATCGAAATAAAGGATACGCTGTTGAAATGGCCAATGCGCTTGTAAATTGGGCGTTCCCAGAAAGAAAAACAGACAAAGTAACTAACGATGAAGTGAATGAAATCATGAAACGATTAGGTTTATCTAGACTTACAGTTGAACCACATATCGTCAAAGATCGAATAGATGAAGAAAAGTTTAAAAAAGAGAATGAATATATGTAAAACCCTACAAATCCTGTAGGGTTTTTTCTTTTATGAACCTTATTCTATGTTTGAAAAATATTGGGGGTTTTGTCGAATGAGTTATGCTATAATTAGCTTGTTTTGTCTCATTTGCAACCAAAAAACAAGATGTAAGGAGATCTAATGGAAATGGTTCCTCGCAAAGAAATTGACCTAAAAGAGGAAAAGCGAGCTAACACATTATTCTTTTTCTTATTCTACTTAACTTTTATATTTTTTGATGTGTACAGGTTCGGTATTAGACCACTTCTAAATCCAGATTCAGAACCTATCTTATTAAGCAGTCTAACCATGATGATTGCGTATATTGTGAGTTATGTTATAACAGCGGCTTTGTTCCCTCTATCGATCTATCTTTCCAAAAAGCAAAAGCCTTTTGTCATAAAGTATTTATACTTCTTTGTTTTCATGGCAGGAGCTCTCACAACTGAAATACTAGAATACTTTGGCACAAAAGACGTATATGCCAGTGGAAGTCCAGTTGAATTAGTCTTTGTTTTATTCTCACCAATTTTTGTAGATAGAACGTACTATTTTGTAATTGTCCTAGGGTTAATATGTAAGTACGCTTTTATGGGGATTTTCACTTTCTCCCCTGAAGTAGCCTTTCCTATCATGCTATTGCTGTTATTCTCAGTAGTGACATTCATCATTCTAAACCGATTTATAAGTTATCTTAACGCAGTAGAGAAATCATACGAACATTCTTCCCATAATGAAAAACTAGCACTTATTGGACGAATTGCGACTGGTGTTACTCATGAAATAAAGAACCCCCTTACTTCGTTGAAAGGGTTCGTACAACTACAGGAAGTTGAACAAAAGTATAATCCAAAGTACTCAAAAATTATGTTACAGGAATTAGATCGATTAAATATTATCGTCAATGACATGATGGTACTTGGTAAACCACAGGCAGTTAAGCTTAAATCACTTGACCTAAGTGGGTGTGTGACATACGTCGTAGAACTGTTCCAACAAGAGGCTGAAAATAAGCAAATAACAATTTATACTCATTTTGAAGAGCAGGGACAGGTGATGGGAGAAGCAGGAAGAATTAAACAAGTTCTGCTTAATATACTTAAAAATGCGATCGAAGCAATGCCTAATGGAGGAGAAATTAGAATTAGACTAGTCAAAGATCAAAAGTGGACAACTGTTCAAATAATCGATAGAGGAATTGGAATACCTGAGAAGGATATACCTAATCTTGAGAAAGCCTTCTACACTACAAAAGAGAATGGAACTGGCCTTGGGCTAATGGTCAGCTATAAAATTATCGAAGAGCATGGAGGCAAGATTAGTGTTGATAGTGAAGTAGGCGTGGGTACTACCTTTTCACTTTGTTTTCCTACTCCCATTTAATAAGGAAAATGACGTAAAAATATCAAATAATATCAAAACTCTCACATATTTGTGTTATGACCCATATCTCTCGTTACAATAGGTTTATAAACAAATCAAAGGGGAGAAAGGGTGACCAGATAATGGGTTACTATGATGAGAATAATAATATGAGAACAAATCGGCAATCGAAAAGAGGGATGAGCTGGTTCCTTCCAAGCACGTTCGGTGCAGTCGTTGGAGCGTCGGTAATGCTTGTCGCAGGCCCGTTTGTTTCAAATATAGAGCAACCATCATCAAATCAAGCAGCTGTAACGACGACAGCAAATGAAGATGTGGCAGCATCAAATGTTTCGTATAACGTTTCTTCAGATATCACTTCAGCTGTTGAAAAAGCGCAGGACGCTGTTGTAAGTATTACAAGCTATCAAGGTGGTTTTTCTCTTGAAGATCCTGCTAACCAGTCAGGTCAGGCCGCTTCTTCAGGTTCTGGTGTCATTTACAAAAAAGAGAACGGCCAAGCCTACGTTGTCACAAACAATCATGTTGTTGAAGGTGCATCTTCTGTAGAAGTAACGTTAAGTAACGAGAAGAAAGTTGAAGCGAAAGTTCTGGGAACAGATCCTTTAATGGATTTAGCTGTTCTTGAGATCGATGGCAAGAAGGTCGAAAAAGTGGCTGAGTTTGGGTCTTCAGATCAACTGAAAACAGGAGAGCCTGCAATTGCAGTAGGTAACCCACTAGGTTTTCTACAAGGATCGGTTACACAAGGAATCATTAGTAATCCGAACCGCTCTATTCCAGTAGATCTTGATCAAAATGGGCAACCGGATTATGAAGCTGATGTAATTCAAACAGATGCTTCTATTAATCCAGGAAACAGCGGTGGCGCTTTAATTAATATTAAAGGACAATTAATCGGAATTAACTCATCAAAAATTGCAGAAGCTTCGGTAGAAGGTATTGGATTCGCCATTCCGATCGATGATGCACAGCCAATTATTAAGCAGCTTGAAGAAACTGGTGAAGTGAAGCGACCAGTCATGGGTATAACACCTGCTTCACTAGCAGAAGTGCCTACACAATATTGGACCGGAACGTTGAATTTACCTAAAGATGTAGAAGCTGGAGTTGTAGTGATGGGAATCTCTCCTAATTCACCCGCTTCAGAGGCGGGATTGAAAGATAGAGACGTTATTGTAAAGTTAGATGATAATGAGATCAATTCTTCTGCCGCGCTTAGAAAGTATCTTTATTCAAGTAAACAAGTAGGCGATGAGATGAACGTAACATTCTATCGTAACGGAAAGCTCCAAACCGTTACAATGACATTAGCAAACCAAAATGGTATATAAGAAAGTAGAAAACCGTCATTTTTGACGGTTTTTTATTTGATTTGCATTTCTTTACTGGCAGGAATTGGAGTTTTTTTGTCCAATTATAGTTAAATACGAATGTGATACGGAAGGAGTACGCTCATGAGTATCTATTTCATTACCGGTTTTCCTGGATTTCTTGCCATTCATCTTGTGGAAGAATTACGAAAGCAGAATTCAAATTCCTTTTATTACCTTCTTGTACAAGAAGGTCAATTAGAAAAAGCACAGCTGGTGAAAGAGGATCTCCAGCTATTAAATGCTCAACTAGTTGAAGGGGATATTTCATTGAGAGGCTTAGGGATTGACCCAGTTAGTAGAGAAGTGATCAATGAAACTGTCACACATGTTTTTCATCTCGCAGCTATTTATGACCTTGCTGTCCCTGCAGACATAGCTTGGCGAACAAATGTAGAAGGAACAAGTCATGTAGTTGAACTATGTGAAGACTTATCAAACCTTAAACGTCTTATATACTTTAGCACTGCTTATGTCTCAGGTAATCGAGAAGAATTGATTTTTGAGCACGAATTAAGCAAGGGTCAAACGTTCAAGAATCACTATGAACATACAAAATATGAAGCAGAAGTCATAGTAGCCGAATCTTCTCTTCCTAAAACAATCGTAAGACCTGGAATTGTAATTGGGAACTCGAAGACAGGAGAAACATCTAAATTCGATGGACCGTATTATATATTACGATTTTTCGATCAAGTTCAAAGGTTACCAATCCCATTCCTTGGTAAAGGAGATGCTTTTGTTAACCTTGTTCCCGTTGATTTTGTGATATCTGCCACAACATATCTTGCTCACTGTGATGAAGCTGAAAACCAAACGTTTCATTTAACGGATCCTGCTCCATATCCTGCCAAAAAGTTATATGAAATGTTTTGTGAGCTTCTACTTCATAAGAAACCATCGTGGGTACTTCCGAAATTCTTTGTTCTAAATGCCTTATCAGTGAAATTACTTCGAAAGCGACTTGATGTGGTGAAAGAAACAATTGATTATTTTGATTGCAATGCTCATTATGACAGTACTTGCTCAAGCGAATTGCTTTCTAGTGTGGGCATTACTTGTCCTGATTTGAAGACTTATATTGAAGAAATCGTTCACTTCTATGTACGTAATCGAATTGATGACGAGAAAAAACAACCAATTCAATAAACAAGCCTCTGGAGCTAAGTCTCCAGAGGCTTGTCTATGTTTAATTGCTTTTGGTCCTGATTCGAGAGTCTTGTAAGCAAATAGAATATTGGTGTATCTAATAATGCAAGCACCATTTTGATAACGAATTGGGATAAGATCATAATCCAAATATTTGGTACAGTACCAATAAAAGCAATGGTGATAAAAATTGTTGTGTCGATCAACTGAGAGCCGAAAGTACTGGCGTTATTTCTAAGCCATTTATGCTTCTTTGCAGTTCGTTCTTTAATTTTTGAGAAAATGTATACATCCACGTGCTGAGATACAAGGTAGGCAACAAGACTAGCTAGAACAAAACGGTAGTTCTGTCCAAGAAGTATCTCATATGCAGCCTGCGTATCGTAGGCAAATGGAGCAACTGGTAGAAGCATACCTAGAAAAATCATGATACTTGCAAAGATTTGAGCTGCAAAGCCATAACGAATGGTACGAGTAGCTTCTTCTTTCCCATAACGCTCATGAATAATATCTGTAAATAGAAACGAAAAGGCGTACATAACGACAGCAGCTGGAATGACAAAACTCCCAATCATTACCACTTTGCCTGCAAGTACATTTGCTATCACGATAGAGGTAGCAAATAGTACATTGAACAGAATAAGACTACGGTCGATGAGTTCACTTTGCATATTAAGAAGTAGCCTTCTCTCGTACAGCGGTTGTTTTAAGTTCGATACCACCTCGAGCAGATTGATACACAGTTATGGTTACTTTCAATGGATCAATAGCATATACCACATCATCAGCAATACGAGCTGCAAGCGTTTCACAGAAACTACCTTCGTCACGATAAGACCAAAGATAAAACTTCAGTGATTTGGATTCAATACATTTTTCATCTGGTACGTAAGAAATTTCCACGCGTCCAAAGTCAGGTTGTCCTGTTTTAGGACAAACAGCTGTAAATTCAAGTGCATTAAATGTAATCTCTTGAACATTCGGTGCATCAAATGCTTCATTTTTAATCACTTCTCTTGCTTGTTCTACACTTTCTGGGCGAGGCATCGGTCCAGAAGATGGTAGCCAAGCTTTATCCATACTATTCATATTTATTCCTCCTTTAGTTTTGTTGAAGCAGGAAGGTTACGAACTGCTGTCATACAACGCTGTCTATTATAACAGAGGCGCTTTACGATGCGAAGAAGGAAGTTCATGTCAAATCATATTCCACCCTTTGGGGGCAGTAAGATCCTCGACCTCCAAGTGTAAGTTTCGCATTGTTAGTTTAGCATTTACCACAAAGGGAAATAGCAAACTAGCTAAGTAAATTACGATAAATATACAGGAGGAATAGTCATGCAAACAACAACAGTTAATCAAGAGAAGAATGGTAAACTCGTAAAAGGTATTCTGGTTGGTGCGATTGTAGGTGGAGCAGTCGCTATGCTTGATTCCACGACACGTAATAACGTGCGTTCAACTGCGGGCAACGTAAAGAGTTCATCAAAAGGCTTCTATACGCGTGTGAAAGAAAATCCAAATGAAGTCAAAGATGACTGGATGGATCGTATTCAATCAGCATCAACTGTATTAAAGGAAGCAATGAATGATGCACAGTCTCTTTACGAGAAAGTAAACGATGAGGTAGTGGAGCAGGTTAATCAGGTCAAGGAAGATTCAACTGAAGTACTTTCCTCTGCGAGAGAAGCGGGAGAAGACTTGAAAGATATTGGAAGTAAAGTAAAAGACGCTGGACATGAAGTATCTGGTGAAGAAGGATATGAGCCAACAAATGTACCTGGAAGTGAAACTAGAACGCCAGGAAGCACCTCGGGCAATCCGAATACAACATTTTAATTAAAAAAGGCGTCCGCTCTAATTATGCGGAAGCCTTTTTTGTATGATGTCATCAACTTTCAATTAATAAATATACGATGCGCCAATAATAATTAAAAGAATAAATAGAACTACGATTAACGCAAAACCTTGACCATACCCACTCATGATATTTCCTCCCGTCAATGTACGTTTCTTCCCTATTAACCTATGTTAAAGAAAGGAAATGCGGAATTAGGCATATGCACATTTTGGGTGGGCCAGGTTAAATTGATTGAATACATGAGCCTGGAAAGTCAGTGAAAATGGCTTCGCAACCAAGTTTTTTTGCTCTTAGAATCTCTTTTTTACCATTAACAGTAAATGCCCGAACAGGAATTCCTCGTTTTTGAGTATGCTCCATTAAATATTCGTCTATTGATTGCCATTCAATGTGAATGCCATGAGCTCCTACTTTCTTTAGATAGTCCCACGGTTCAACTAACTTCTCCATAATCAGAATTGCCGTTTCAAGTTGCGAATCTTTTTGATTTACTTGTTTTACACTATAGTGATTGAACGATGAAATAATACAACGATCTTTAAGTTGATAATGGTTGAGAAGGGCAAGTACTTTGTCTTCAATCCCCTCATAAGATACATAGCCAGTCTTCAGTTCAATGTTCAAAGATAGAGATGTAGAAGTAATCCATTCAAGTACCTCATCTAATGATGGTATAGGTGTTCCTTGAAAACGACTCGAGAAAGCATGACCTGCGTCAAGTCGAATTAAATTCTCGTAAAGATAATCCTTAACCCATCCAACTCCGTTGGTCGTTCGATCAACGCGTTCATCATGGATAACGACTGGTACACCGTCTTTCGTTAATTGTACATCCAGCTCAATACCATTAGCCCCTGCTTTGTTAGCAGCTTGAAAAGAAATTAGCGTATTCTCAGGATGAGTTCCAGATGATCCACGATGTCCAAAGATTGTTAAAGAAGAAGCCATACTTCACCTCTTTTTTTAGACTCTTTTCGTAACCGTTGTTGCAATAAGCGTGGGTTGATTTTCGCTCCTGGATTCACGCTTTCCGCTCCAATTAGGTAAGTGTGTTTTTTTACTTAAAAAGCTTTCTTTTATTTTCTAGTATAGGTTCGTTCTTTTACTATTCGATGATGAAAGTGTGCTTCCTTGTGGATGACTACATTTTTATTTGGCTATGTTAATCGTTTAATTAAAAAATTGGCATTTAAGATGAAGTTTCGCATAGAAGTTTGTATAGATAAAGGGAGGAGGAGACTATTGTAGTGAAATCTAGCGGTTTGCCATTCGCACATTCACATCATTTTAGAGGGCGTATTGAAAACCGTAAGGACCATAACCATTCCATTCTAATCGGTTTTTCGTTTCCCGTGAATGGAAATGGCTATGATCAGCATGTTCATCAAATTGAAGGGTTAACGATTGAGGAAGACGGGCACCAGCATAGGTATAGTGTTCAATCGGGCCCACCAATTCCACTTCATTCAGGAGACCATTTTCATTATTTTGATGGAGAGACTTTTTCTGAAGATAACCATAAACACTTTTTCTCTGGAAGAACAGGTTCGCAGATAGGCAATTATCCTATTGATTGGTAAAAGGCGATGCTAATGCAGCGCCTTTTTGATATATTTTAATTTCCTGTTTATTCTGATAGAACGTAAATGCAAGGGCTGCATGGTGGTATACATTCCTAAAGTTTCTTTAGTATCAGGTGTAAATATCTGGCCGGCGATCTTCGAAAATTGGAATGCGACTTCTAATTGAAGAGATTTCACCTTCGTCAATTGAACCTACGAGGATGGATTCATCGGTTCCTGCTTCAGAAATGATTTTTCCCCATGGATCAATGATTAAGGAATGACCACCGAACGCATTGTCGGGATCTGAGCCTACTCGGTTGCAGGCAATTACATAACACTGGTTTTCGATTGCCCTGCTAATGAGTAGCGCTCGCCAGTGGTCTGTTCGTTGTTTTGGCCATTCAGCAGGTACGAATAAAACCTGTGCACCTTCAATTGCATGAAGGCGAAGCCATTCTGGAAAGCGAATATCATAACAGATGAACCCTGCACACGGAAGATTCTCTAATGTGAAGTGACTCTTTGAATTTCCAGAAACAAGATATTTTTCTTCGTTCATTAGGCGGAAAAGATGCGCCTTGCTATATTCGTGCACAAGCTGGCCATCTCGGTTGAAAACAAGCATAGTGTTTGTAACATCATTGTTTTGCTGTTTCGCGATTGACCCACCAACGATGTTCACTTTATACTCCTTTGCTAGACTCGACAGAAAGGCAATCGACTTTTGGGCGTCTGTATCACCAATTTCATCAAGTCTCGATAAGTCGTATCCCGTCGACCACAATTCTGGTAAAACGATGATATCTGGTTCGCTAGCTACAGCTTCAGATACGAGTTGCTTCACTTTCTCAAAATTCTTCTCAGGACTTCCAAATGCAATATCAAATTGCAACAGAGCAATCTTTTTCATCCCAACGACCTCCTCAAACTTTTAGAAAATTTGCTTTACATGATTGTGTATCCAAGATAACATAAATTACTAGAATTTCACGAAAATTTTAACAGGATGTGATTGACCATGAAACAGTTTCAGGCTTCAGATGCTCTCAAGCGTTTGCCGGAACAATTTTTTGCTAAGCTTGCTGGGAAAGTGAACCGCTATGTTGAGGCAGGATATGACATTATTAATCTAGGACAAGGAAATCCTGATCAGCCTACACCGCCACATATTATCGAATCATTACAGGCTGCTGCTGAAAAGCCTGCTTATCACAAATATCCGCCATTTCGAGGGCAGCCTTTTTTAAAAAAAGCTATAGCCGATTTTTATAAGCGAGAGTTTGATGTCGACCTTGATCCGGAAACAGAAGTAGCAGTCTTATTTGGTGGAAAGGCAGGGCTTGTTGAAGTTAGTCAGTGCTTACTGAACCAAGGAGATGTTGCATTAGTTCCCGATCCAGGCTATCCCGATTACTGGTCTGGCGTATCAATGGCTGAAGCAGATATGCATATGATGCCACTATTAGAGCAAAATGACTTTCTACCAGACTATGGAGCCATACCTGATGAAATACTTGCGAGCGCGAAGCTGATGTTCTTGAATTATCCTAATAACCCCACTGCCGCTCAAGCGACCGAAGCTTTTTTCAATGAGACAGTGGCATTCGCCAACCAGCAAGATTTATGCGTTGTACATGATTTTGCTTATGGGGCGATTGGATTTGATGGGAAACGTCCGATGAGTTTTCTTGAAACTGAAGGAGCAAAGGATATTGGGATTGAAATTTATACGCTTTCGAAGACTTACAACATGGCAGGGTGGCGTGTAGGGTTCGCAGTTGGTAACCCATCTGTTGTTGATAGTATTAATCTTTTGCAGGACCATTTCTATGTTAGTCTGTTTAGTGCGGTTCAAGAGGCAGCTGCAGAGGCGCTACTTGGTTCGCAAGAGTGTGTCGAGGAACTTCGTGCTACATATGAATCGAGACGGAATGTCCTTATTCATGGATTACATGAAATTGGATGGAATGTCACTTCACCATCAGGGTCATTCTTTGCCTGGTTAAAGGTACCTGATCGCTTTACTTCAGAACAATTCGCAGACTATCTATTGGAGAACGTGCAAATCGTAGTCGCACCAGGTAATGGCTTCGGAGAATATGGTGAAGGGTATGTCAGAGTAGGACTACTCACATCTGAAGACCGACTTAAAGAAGCTGTAGAACGAATCAAAACGCTAGATCTTTTTTGAATCAGAAAGTTCAAAAAGAAAAAGTCGTGAAAACCACGGCTTTTTCAATGTTTATCCATTTAGTTGTTTCTAACCAGTGTATTTAAATCATCCCAGCCGAATGCTGTTTCCTTTAATGTTTTACCGCCAATTGTAACCTCTTCTTCTGCAATCCGAATTGGATGTAAATGTTCGTAGAATTGGGCAGCTGGGTTACCATTCAGCACCCAAACAAGCATAGACTGAAACCCTTCCTCTATTAAGTGTTCTGCAACATGAGCAATTAACTGACTACCTGCTCCTTGTCGTTGTGCTTCTTCTAACATGTAAATCGCATAAAGTTCACTGTCATAAGGGTAGTTCGCATTTCTATTTTCCCCACCATTTGCAAAACCTACGATACTATTTTCATAATTTACAACGACAAATATAGTATTTCCTTCTTCTAAGGATTTTCGCCACCGAGCTTCACGAATTTGAATATCTAATGAAGCTAGATAATCATCAGGAATAAGGCGCTGGTATGTCGTTCTCCAACTGTTTACATGAACATTTGCAATTTCGGAAGCATCCTCTACTACAGCTTTTCTTATTTCCATCTTATACCTCCTGATGCGTTAGTATTTCTTAACAAACTCATTTCTAGGTAAAGGGAATGATTCCTCCTAGTCGAATAGGTTAATTATGGATAAATGAAAGGGTGATAGCATGAAGGAGTTTGATATTAAGGTATTTGGAAAAAACGTACATGGTGTCAAATGGGGAGACGCAGCGAACCCCCATGTGCTTTGTCTCCACGGTTTGACTAACAATGCCTTAGGATTTAATGAAATGGCTGAATTTCTTAAAAAGGATTTTCATCTAATGTCTATTGATCTTCCTGGACATGGGAAAACGACTGGTTTTAATGATGAACAATCCTACTTTTATGATTCAATGTCTGATTGGGTTCATAACTTCGTTTCTTGCGTAAGTAATTCTCCAGTATATATTCTTGGTCATTCGTGGGGAGCTGCCATAGCACTCCATTATAGTAAGCGATATCCACACATGGTAAATGGTATCGTCATGCTAGATGGAGGGTATGTTGAACTTTCAGATGATCCATCCACAACACTTGAAGATTTGTTGGAGGAAATGTCCGAATGGGTAAATGGAAATCAATTTAGTTCAATAAAAGAATATGAAGACAAGAAAAGAGTAGAAATTGGTAGATGGAGTAGTGCAATAGAGCAAATGGTTCATGCTGATATGACTATTGAAAATAACCAAGTTAGAATGAAAGCAAGTGAAGAAACAGTACGTGCGATTATGAAGGCAATGTACATGAATCCATTTCGTGAAGTACTGAGCGAAGTAGACGCACCGGTGTACCTCTTGAGAGCAACACAGCCTCCTGAAGCAGAAGCTATAAGAAGCGAAGGTGCCGATCTATTAAGGGCTGAATTAAAAGGTGATTGTCGAATTAGCGCAATACCAGAGACTGGACATGTGCTCCACTGGCAAAAACCTGTTGAAGTCAATCAAGAAGTGAAGAATTGGTTAATTGCTCAGACTACATATCAAGTAGATGTACATAACCCCCGTTAAAAGGGGGTTAAAGTGAAGGGCTTCTTGGGAGAGTAATTGAAACTCTTGTACCTTCTCCATGCTTACTTGTAATTTCTAAATCTCCATTATGCTTATTAATAATTCGTTTACATATGGCAAGGCCGAGTCCGGTTCCATTCTTCTTTGTTGTAAAAAAGGGGGAGCCGAGTTTCGCAAGTTCTGATTCCGTTATTCCTGTTCCGTTATCAATGATGTTAACCATTAATTTATCCTCGAATTCCTTAGCATCAATCCTAATTTCTCCATTAGTATTTTCCTTAGGTATAGCTTCAATGGCGTTTTTAATTAAATTAATGAAAACCTGCTTTAATTGATTGCTTTCACCATATACGTGGGAGAGCATCGGAGAATAGTCTTTTTTTAAGATAATTGATTTCATGTTCGCCTGGCCATTCAGGAGTTCAATGACCTCATCTAACAGCTGATCAAGCATCTCATGAGTGAAATTAGACTTATTAGGTTTCGCTAGAATAAGAAACTCATCAATAATCTGTTCTATTCTATGAAATTCAGAATCCATTACTTGAATGTAGCGCTCAACCTCTATATCCGTATTTTTATTATCTATGAGTTTCAAGAAACCTTTTAATGAAGTTAGTGGATTTCGTAACTCATGAGCAATTCCTGCGGCGAGCTGTCCAACTACAGATAATTTGTCCGATTGAGCAATTTGTTCTTCATTTAATCGTTTTTCAGTAATATCCTTTGCGGCTCCTATAAGTTTTGAAATAGTACCATCTTCTACAATTGGAACTAGCGTTATGTCGAACACTCTATATCCTTGCTTAGGGAAGGAGTATCCTTCTTCAAATCGAATGGTTTTTTTGTGAAAAATCGCTTCTTGAAATCGCTTTATCGCTTGTAGACCTTGATTGACTCCAAGAAATTCTTCTATTCTCCTACCTGAAAGATCATTTTTAGAGGTATTATAATTGGATAAATAAGCTTCGTTCACAGCTTCAATTTCATAATGATGAACATCAACAACACGAATTTGAAAAATGAGGTCTGAAAGATGATGAAAAATTAATTCTATATTCGAAGTAGCTAAGTCATTTCCTTTTTCCATAGAAATCCCCCATTATCTGCTTTTAAATGAGCACTAAATTGGATATTTCTACAGGATATTCATATCCACTCTTAAAAATGTTAGTAAATATGAAAAAAGTGTAGTTTGGTGGCGAAAGACAGGCTTATTTATAAATAGAAGACATTGCTATTGCTTTGGGTATGCTATAGAGTAATTGAGAACACCATTTGCTAAAGAGAGAGGTGCTCTCGAAATGAAAAAAAGGGATTCGGTTTTCTATCTTAGTTTATTTTTATTCTTTTTCCATGCTTCAAACACAATCATAATTAGTTATATGCCTGTCTATTTTCAACATTCTGGTATGTCTGAATCCAAAATCGGCTCCATCCTTGCTATCGGACCACTATCTGCTATTCTCGCCCAGCCATTCTGGGGCTACATTAGCGACAAAACTGGAACGATTAAAAAGGTACTACTAGTTACGTTGATTGGTGTATTTATTGTTAGCGTCTTCCTTCTCACAAGTCAAAGCTACATATTTATATTATTTTCAGCAGCTTTTTTCTATGTTTTCATGTCTCCAACAGGAGCGCTTGGCGATAGCCTTGCTGTCAAAACGGCTGACCGCTTTAATAAGAGTTTTGGAAGTATACGAACTTGGGGATCGATCGGATTCGCTTTCTCCACTCTTCTTATCGGTCAGTTTTTTTCTTTAGCTGGAATTGAATACATCCTACTTCCTTTCTTATTTATGATTACAATTGCATTTTTAACAGCAGTTAAAATTTCAGATGTAAAGACGGATAACAAACCAGTGACTGTGTTGGATGCAATAAGGATAGGTAAGAATCCGAGATTTCTTTTCTTTCTTGCTGCGATCATGTTTTTGACAATTCCTCACAGGGCAAATGATAGTTTTATTGGAATCTATTTAACTGAGCTTGGAGGCAATGAGTCACAAATTGGATTTGCGTGGTTTGTAGCTGTCGCAAGTGAAGCGGTCATTTTTGCTACAAGCCAATATTGGTTTAGAAGATATAATGAAGTAGTTTTTATTTTAATCGCAGGTTTGTTATATACACTAAGATGGATCATCCTTGCTTATGTTACTGGTCCAATAGGAGCAATTCTTATGCAGGTGCTTCATGGTGTTACATTTGGTGTGTTTTACGTTTCGGCCTTCCAGTATGTGACTAAGTTGGTTCCTGCAAATCTGCAAGCTACGGGCCATTTGTTATTTATCTCTGTCTTTTTCGGTTTATCTGGAATATTAGGTTCATTGTTCGGAGGCATAATCTTTGAAGAAGCTTCTGGTTCTGCTTTATATAGCTTGATGGGGTACATGTCTCTAGTTGGATGCGTTGTTATAATTGCTTATATGTTCTTCGATAGGAAAATGTCTAAAACAAAAACAAGTTATGCTTAGAATGAGGGACATCCTCATTCTTTTTTTATTCAAATAGTCAATTACTTCTTACCCAAATTGTTAACAAATGAAACTGGCTTAATTGTGCTCTTAAAAAGAAGAAAAGATGGATACACTAATGAATAGTGAAGTATTCATCAGCAGAACCAATATCTAAACTCATGATGATTAGAAATGGTGAAAAAATGGCGAATTATATTCCATATCTTTTGTTAACAGTTGTAAGTATAGGAGTGCTTATTTCGATTTTTATTAGCACAAAAGACTTATCTTATTTAACGCATTACTTTTTTATCGCTGGCTTAGCCTATGTATTTGAATATATCATTTTAATCCTCTTGGATAGTTATACCTATAAACCTCATCTCCTATCCATTGTAGTATATGACAGCATTTTAGGAGATTTGTCTTCACAAGCCTTTGCGGTCCCGGCTGCAGCTATTCTAGTAACAGCTTATCAAGTACGTTTGAAGGGCATTCTTTCACTTGTCATCCTTTTCATTGGGATTGAGGAGCTTTTTATCAACTTAAACATTTATGACCATAACTGGTGGCGTACGTATTATACGGGAATCTTTCTATTCCTTACATTCGTTCTTGTTAAATCGTTTTATGGACTGATTCTCCACTTTACTTTTATTCGATTTGTTGCGCTATATTTTTCTCTTGTATTTTTTCTTTCTAATGGAATTCTTGTATTGTTCCTAGCCATTCCAGACTTCTACTTTCAGGTAGGATGGTTTGAGAACAGCTTCAGAGATAATATTGCATACTCTACTTTATTAATCTTATGTAAGTCCTTGTTTCTTGTTCTAGCCGTATATATTAGAAGGTACAGTGTAATAGGATTTCTTTTGGTGTTCACTCTTTTTGACTACTACTTAGTTAAAATCGGTACTCTTCATGTGCCTAATGGTTATATTTATCCTATTCTTTTCGTTATTACGTTATCTTCGTACTTTTTCATTATAGCGACAAATAACATTTGGATAAAAAAATTAAATAAAAATGTAATATAATGTAAAGAGGCTTAGTGCTAGGCGTAGAGAACATGGTTTAGTGATGAAACATTAGGAGGCTGAACCATGATCAGTATTTTCAAGGAAAATGAAGAGCGCTATTTAGGTTGGCATCAACTAAATCCCGAGGGATATGTTTTCAATCATTTTAAAGGTTCGGATCCTGGATACAACAAAATTCATACAGCAGATTGTCGGACACTATGGCGAGAGAAAGATCATGGAGCAAGAACGAAAGTAGAGAAAATATGTTCAGATGATCTTGAGGAGCTTTTGAATATGAGTGATGTTATAAGAAAGAACAAAGGGTATTCTTTGTGTAAAATATGTATGAGAGAAGAACAGTTAAAGCGTTTTAGGTCAACTGCTACCTTTCTACATCGTTAATATAGTTAACATCGATTGTCATAAATGGTTTGCTACTACTAGGTTCAAGATTAGGGCATAGGGAGATTTAAAAATGAATTCTATTCAGGTTAAAGGAAAGATTTACGATGACGAAACGCGATGTGAACATTATCATACTCAATTAGATATTATTGCAATCAAGTTCTATTGTTGTAAGGAATATTATCCTTGTATTACATGCCATGAAGAAACTGCGAATCATGAAGTTAAAGTTTGGCCAACGGACAAGTTTAATGAGAAAGCCATAGTATGTGGAAAGTGCAAAACGGAAATGACCGTTCATGAATATCTGTCTTCTGATTCGCAATGTCCCTACTGTAAAGCAAACTTTAATACAGGGTGTAAGCTTCATCAACACTTGTATTTTCATATCCAAAACAAATAAATAATGTTCTTTACTTGTTCTGATGCTTCGATGTATTATTATCTCATTCATAAGAGAGTGAAGGTAGTTCTTTGAAAGCAGAGGGCAATTTGCATAACATTATAAGGTGTAACTTATCTTTGGTAGAGTAATGCAAATTTCAAGGGACAGAGTCTTGTAAAAACACAGCGCCCCTGTGTTTTTTATTTTGTTCTTCTTACTGTTGTATTCGTTATAACATTTAGCAAGTGTACTTAATGTTAAGTGGGCTATTTTAAACGATTCTTTATAAAGGAAGAAGGGCTAAATTTGAAACTTGCCAAACCATTACTGAATCCACCTCGTACTTTACTCTTTCTTTTCCTTATTGTTAGTACGTTAGGGACGATATTGTTAAAGCTTCCACAGGCTACAACTAATTCTGTCACGTGGTTGGACTCTTGGTTCACAGCCATATCAGCTATTACAGTCACTGGCCTTGTCGTTGTGGATACTGGTTCTACTTATACGATGTTTGGTGAAATCGTTATTTTGTTGCTCATTCAAGTTGGTGGTCTGGGAATTATGTCTTTTGCAGTAGTCATATTTATTCTAATTGGAAAGAAAATCGGGGTCTCTCAAAGGTTATTGATTTCTCAGTCACTGAACCAAAAGGGGTTGGGAGGAGTCATTAATCTCGTAAGGAACCTTTTTATCTTCTCTCTATTAATTGAAGTTATTGGAGCAGTCATCCTTTCTGTCAGTTGGATTCCGATCTACGGAGTAGGTAACGGAATATATGCTGCTATCTTTCATTCCATTTCTGCATACAATAATGCCGGCTTCTCAATATGGGCCGATAGTTTATCAGCATATGTAAGTGATCCGGTGGTGAATATAACAATTCCATTACTATTTATTCTTGGGGGAATAGGTTTCACTGTTTTAATAGATCTAAAAGAAAAAAAACACTTCCGGCATTTAAGCTTGCATACAAAGCTTATGGTGGTTGGGACTGTGGTAATAAATGTAATAGCTTTTGTTGTCATTCTTACTCTAGAATGGAATAATCCTGCAACACTTGGTCCACTTAATGCTGTAGGAAAAGGGTGGGGGGCATTCTTTCAAGCAGTATCTCCTAGAACAGCTGGATTTAATTCGGTTGATATCGGCAGTATGGAGGAAGCATCACTCTTCTTTACAGTTTGTTTAATGTTTATAGGTGCAGGTAGCGCCTCAACTGGTGGTGGAATTAAATTAACAACCTTTATTGCTATGCTTCTATCAGTTAATACTTTCCTAAAGGGAAAGAATGAAATTACAGTCTTCCACAAAACGCTAGCTTTTACGATTGTCATCAAGGCGCTTGCTATAACAGTGATATCAACAGGTATAGTATTCATAGGAGTTTTTATTCTTGAATTAACTCAAGAATCTTCATTCATGGTTAATCTTTATGAAGTTGTTTCAGCATTTGGAACAGTTGGACTTTCAATGGGGTTAACAACTCACCTTGATGTTATAGGAAAAGTGACATTAATTATGATTATGATGGTAGGTAAACTAGGACCATTAACACTCGCCTTTATTTTCGCATCAAAGAAGACTCCTAAAATCAGATATCCTGAAGAAGAGGTTTTAACAGGATGACTTAAAACTACCTCTACATGTTTGTAGAGGTAACAATAAATTATTTTGGAATAATAGTTGACGAAGCTAAATAGGGATGGTAAGATGAATCTTGTCACTTCGGAACAACAATGTTGCTTGCAAAAACGATTTTAAAAAGTTATTGACAAGTTAATGAAGTGTTGATAAGATAGTAGTTGTCACTCGGCGAAACAAACCGAGCTTGATAGATTGAAAGAAACAAATCGATCTTTGAAAACTGAACGAAACGCCATGTAAGTAGTTGTTTCTACGGAAGCAAATTGTTTTAAAAGCTAGATTAAGCTTTCTATCGGAGAGTTTGATCCTGGCTCAGGACGAACGCTGGCGGCGTGCCTAATACATGCAAGTCGAGCGGAGA
>NZ_JAFKOI010000059.1 GCF_017303315.1 Bacillus sp. NTK071 | reverse complement strand
ATAGGACCGGATATAAGTATAGCCAATAAGATTATCATGAAATATTTCATTTTTTACCTCTCAAAGTAGATACAATTATTACTCCACACTCAAAATTAAGATTATTAATAGGTCTAATTATTCTTTAACTAGTCAAAGTCTATCTTTTTTACAGATAAGCTCCGAGATTATGGAGGAGGGCTATTGTACTTTTAATCATTTCCCTTTATATTTTTCTCGCCCAAATCTTGAACAAACCTTAATAGATATCCATCTGGATCCATAATTAAGAACTCTTTTTGTCCCTTTATTTTTGTATTTG
>NZ_JAFKOI010000058.1 GCF_017303315.1 Bacillus sp. NTK071 | reverse complement strand
CCACGACGAATGGCATAAATCCGTTTAATACGAGTGAGAAGTGTTTTATCCGAATCGTCGGCGACCTTTTTCGGTCGCTTCAAAGAAGCGTAGTAACCACTACGCGAAACGTTTAATACCTGGCAAATCAGTCTAACTGGATAATTGGCAGGATCCTTCCTCAAGTAGGAAATCGCTTCATACTTATGGCTTACTCGTTCTCTTTGAGAAAGGCCTGGAACTTTTTTAGAATCTCATTCTCCAACTCTTTTTCTTTCAGTTTTTTCTCCAATTCTTTAATCCGTTTGGCGTCAGCTAAACT
>NZ_JAFKOI010000057.1 GCF_017303315.1 Bacillus sp. NTK071 | reverse complement strand
ACTTGATTGCTCAAGCTAACTCCTCGAGTTATTACTAAGTGTTGCTAAATAATTCTTATTGGATGTCGTTGTTTATGCTATCTAGTTTTCAAGGAACAAGGCTACTACTTGAATCGACTTCTATGCTGCCTTGCACCGAGGAAGCCAACATCGTTAGCGTTACTCGAAGACGCAGGTGCACATCTGTTTCATCATATAGCCTACTTTTGAAAGAATAAATCATTCTTTCAAAACTAAACGAAACGCTCATGTAAGGTTGGTAACGTAAGTTACCTTCGTAATTCTCCATAGAAAGGAGGTGATC
>NZ_JAFKOI010000056.1 GCF_017303315.1 Bacillus sp. NTK071 | reverse complement strand
AGCGTTGGAAGCTTTTGAGTCAGACGCGCTTTGTGCGTCAGGCGAAAAAGGTGAAACGATCGAGGATTTGGCTCACGTAGCTGGACATTCTTATTGGAATCGTTGTGAGTGCTATCTAGTTTTCAGGGAATAATTTTTCTCTTGAAAACAGTGACTGAATATAGTATGATATATTTTGTCTCTGGTTAATCACATAAAAGTGGAAACCAGTAATGAGTCTGGTAATGATGGCGAAGAGGTCACACCCGTTCCCATGCCGAACACGGAAGTTAAGCTCTTCAGCGCCGATGGTAGTTGGGGGATCTCCCCCTGCA
>NZ_JAFKOI010000055.1 GCF_017303315.1 Bacillus sp. NTK071 | reverse complement strand
TGCAGGGGGAGATCCCCCAACTACCATCGGCGCTGAAGAGCTTAACTTCCGTGTTCGGCATGGGAACGGGTGTGACCTCTTCGCCATCATTACCAGACTAATCAATGGTTGATCCACTAGAAAGTGTTTAACCAAGGACAAGATATATGTTACTATACTTCTTTATGAAGTTCAAGGAAAATCTTATTCCCTGAAAACTAGATAGCACTCACAACGTTTTCCAATAATGTTTTCGGTTAAGCCCTCGATCGATTAGTATTCGTCAGCTCCACGTGTTGCCACGCTTCCACCCCGAACCTATCTACCTCATCATCTCT
>NZ_JAFKOI010000054.1 GCF_017303315.1 Bacillus sp. NTK071 | reverse complement strand
TTAACAAGCGACAGCAATTCCATTATCCGAAGTGTAAATGATATTATTTTCATACCAGAATTACAGCAGGATGAATTTAATACAAATGTCCACAGAGGACAAGAGAAAACAACCGAAGTTCTTGAAGATCTTCATGCTTTAGACAAAAGCCAAGCAAACAACTTAGAAGCAGTCCTTAAAGAATGCCACACACTCATGAATTACATAAGAGAAGTATCAACCAAATTTCAAAGTGGAGATATTTCTGTAAGTAATTATCAGGTAGGAACGATGAGTGCTATTCCAGCTTATAAGACGGTGATGAGTGGAGTGTCTTCTGATTCA
>NZ_JAFKOI010000053.1 GCF_017303315.1 Bacillus sp. NTK071 | reverse complement strand
AGTCCAAAGCGTCAATCCTACAGTAATGGTTATTGACCAATATGGGCTGGGAACGAACGTCGCAGATCCACCACCTAAAAGTACTGTGAGAGTGAGCATACCCACCATGCCAGCAGAGATGAGCATATAAATGAAAACCGCCATGAAACTATAGTAATGTATTTTGTTCCTTGAGGCTATGTTATCCCTTAGGGGTTCATTGTTCGAAGCGCCTCCATGACGAATGATTCTCCAACGACCTTCTTTCGCTATAGATTCCCATCCTGACTCTACTAAAGCTTGTGGGAAGTGGTCCACCTTTTTATATTGAAGTCTATATGTACAGTTTTTAGGATTCTCAATTTGAAAATGGAATTTCCTTGTCCAACGATTGAATCCAGTTAGAAAATGCCCTTTGCTCGC
>NZ_JAFKOI010000052.1 GCF_017303315.1 Bacillus sp. NTK071 | reverse complement strand
TTAATTTTGAGTGTGGAGTAATAATTGTATCTACTTTGAGAGGTAAAAAATGAAATATTTCATGATAATCTTATTGGCTATACTTATATCCGGTCCTATTGCAGGCATAATACTCGTTTTGTGTGATTCCATTTTCATTCATAGTTATTTTTGGGGTGAAGATTATAAGTTTT
Organism: Bacillus sp. NTK071; assembly: GCF_017303315.1. Lineage (GTDB taxonomy): Bacteria > Bacillota > Bacilli > Bacillales > Guptibacillaceae > Guptibacillus. The sequence continues at coordinate 241 of NZ_JAFKOI010000052.1, read as the reverse complement.
ATAGAATAGATGTAGCCATCATTTACGCAGTCTTCTTTTACGTTTATTACTTTATATTTGGAGTACCTACAACAATATTGAATGACTTACTTATTAAATTGTTTTCACGGCAAAGAAAAACATCTTTATTTTGGATCTATTTCGTTGTTTATACGCTAGCTGGGATCGTATTGTGGTACGGATTTAATATACCAGATCCTGAATTTATATGGTTTATATTAATTCCCGTTTATACATATCT
>NZ_JAFKOI010000051.1 GCF_017303315.1 Bacillus sp. NTK071 | reverse complement strand
GCTCCGAGTTTATGTAAGACTTGAATTCGAGATAATTGAAGGAGGTTGAATAAATCTGAACGATCCAATATTCAAGCCACCCCAGCCTTATTAAAGTGGTGGTCAGAGTTATTCTGTCCATTCACTGTATCGTCTTTCTAACTCGCCTATAATACAATAATGAACGAACAGAAAAATAACCGAATACGATGACGACCATAGTTTGCACCACTACCATCCAAAAGATAGAGTCAAAAATCTCTCCCTGAAGAATATCACTGATATTCATTGTGATTAACCAAATATATAAAATCGTCAAAGGCAAAAATATGCCCCCTTGCCAAAGAGTAACACGCTTAGCATGCCTTAACTTGTGATAGGGGTCACTGTACAGCTGAGGTTTTTCCTCTTCACTAGTGTACATTTTCGCCCATAAGGTCCAAGACATGAAAGCAGAAGAAGAATGGAACAATTGATACCACCCTCGATCGCTATGCATATAAAAATAGTCCGATTCAACAGATTTTTGAAAATC
>NZ_JAFKOI010000050.1 GCF_017303315.1 Bacillus sp. NTK071 | reverse complement strand
AAAATGGAAAAAGGGGCTAGATTAATGAAAAAGCCTGAAAAAACATACATACCTATGACCGAAACTGCTTTCTACATCTTGCTTGCATTAACTGAACCCCGCCACGGTTACGGCATCATTAAACACGTTGAGAATCTGACAAAAGGAAGAATAAGTTTAGGTTCGGGTACCGTTTATGGCACGTTGACGAAAATGCAACGCGATGGTTTGATCGTCAAGTACGCGGATGGTGAGCGAAAAAAGGTATATGAAGTTACAGAAGACGGTAAAAGAATCATGAGAATTGAGATAGAAAGGCTAAATGAACTTTATAATAATGCGGTTCGATATAGGGAGGAGTTTTTATGACCACATCGATTTTTCGACCATTTTGGAGTTACGACCCGATTAAAACGGAACAATGGCTAGAAAAGAAAGCGAGCAAAGGGCATTTTCTAACTGGATTCAATCGTTGGACAAGGAAATTCCATTTTCAAATTGAGAATCCTAAAAACTGTACATATAGACTTCAATAT
>NZ_JAFKOI010000004.1 GCF_017303315.1 Bacillus sp. NTK071 | reverse complement strand
CCACTTTAATAAGGCTGGGGTGGCTTGAATATTGGATCGTTCAGATTTATTCAACCTCCTTCAATTATCTCGAATTCAAGTCTTACATAAACTCGGAGCAATTGCGTAATAAAAATTTGCCCTTTAAGTAGGCAACTAAATTAAATAAGCTCAAGCAATTTTCAGCTAAGCTCAGAGTTATTGAACTCCGAGCTTTTTTGTGTGAGGTTTGTAAATTAGTTCTTGAATTAAAGTCATATTACTTTATTAAAAATATTTAAGAAAATGAAACTGCTTTGATAAATGTATAGTCTATAAGGTGCAGGATGAAGGTTGAAAGGAGGTTGAAAAGTGAAAAATAGAGATTCATTATTTGATAGGGAAGGATTTGGCGATGAAATAGCTAGTGAAACGGAGATTGATTTGTTGATCAAAGAACACTCAAAGCAAGTGTTTATTTTAGCTTTTTCATATGTGAAAGATCATTCTTTAGCCGAGGATATAGCCCAAGAAGTTTTTTATAAGTGTTACAAAAACCTACATAAATTTAGAAAAGAATCATCAATAAAAACTTGGATTTCTCGTATCACAGTAAATACTTCAAAAGATTTTTTGAGAAAACGAAAATATAATTTATTTCATTCCCCCTCTCATCTTATGGAGGTGCTTGTTAAAAGGAAAAGTTCAGAAGATGAGTTTCTTGAGAAAGAGAATAGACAAAGTGTGATGGACATCGTTCTGTCTCTTCAGCCAAAATATCGAGAAGTTATTATCCTTTTTTATTTTCAAGATTTCAATACAGAAGAAATAGCGCTGGCTTTAAAACTGAATAGGAATACAGTTAAAACGAGATTATCTCGGGGGAGACTTCTTTTAAAAGAAAAAATTAGTGGTTTGGAAGGAGGCAACTATGAAACGTGAAGTTCAAAAAGGGAAAATCGAATTAGACGAGCAATTTTCTTTAGAAAGAGAAAACAGAATTAGAGAAAGAGTGAAAGAAAGGATTAGGGAACGTGATAATCCACCCTATATCAATTATAAACTTATCTATATATCCTGTGCTGCAGTCTTGTTATTTGGTTTAGTTGTCAGTTTATCATTCGTTTCACCATCAATGGCTTCTGTTGTTTCTAAAATACCGTTTCTAAATGAATTGATGGAGAAGGAAGATTCCATCGGTGTCGATTCCATCGGCGATCTCCTGATCCATGAACTAAAAGAAGACAACTTTAAAGTTAGTCAGGGAACAAATATTAATTTTAGGGAAAAAACCATTTACGTAGGAATAGAAGGTACTAACGAATATTATCAAAAAAACCAAAAAGATATTATAGAAAAAAGTAATAGCATTTTAGATGCGAATGGTCTTGGAGCATACACTGTTGAAGTGACCAATCCTAAAGAAGAAAAAGAGCGATACGACGATGGCATTACAGAAGAAATGCAAAAGAAGTACGATGATTATGAGAAGAGAAGTCTTGCTCTTAGCGAGAAAATCATGAGTGAACTAAAAGAGCAAAACTATCAGGTTCAATCAGCTGATGTTCGAATTAATGACAAAGAGAGGTTTATATCACTTGAAATACCTGTCTCAGAAACAAGAATAGAAGAGATTAAGAATTTTGTAAGGAAAGTTGCAGAAGAAAAAGAATCAGGTGAATTCAAAATAAAAGTTTATACATTTGATCCTATAAGAGAAGAAGCACAAGTACGATGGAGTCCTGTTATCGACACTCTAACAGAAGGATTAATTGGAAAAAGAGAGCTTAAAGTTGAATTAGTTGGTTTTACATTCTATTCAGATCCTTATACTTTATCAGTTGACACTTCAATCGATAAGTCTAATCCTAATGCTTCAATGCTGGCAAATGAGATTGAAGATGAGATGAACACATTTATTAACTCAAAAGAGATAAAGAAAGTTGTAAATGGAGATGAATATCAGATTGTTGTTAAAAGCAAAGACGGTAAAAAAATAAATTAAATGTAGTTTAATTTCATGACCGATCGATCTTCAAGTATCTCGGAGCATTTGCGGAACAAAAGTGAGCGCTCTATGTAGGTTTAGGGCAGCTGCAATTTGTTAGTTTTAAATGGGAGGTGAGCGTATGGATGATGCTGTATTTTGGGTATCTAGTATAGGTGGTATATTCAGTTTAGGGGCGTTCATTTGGTATTACGCCTCGTTAGGAAAGAGAATTTCAAAGGAAGAAAAGGAAGCTGAAAAAGATTTAACTTATGAGACAAACCCTTTTACAGGCACTTCAAAAGATACTAGAGGTAAGAAATAATCATTTGTTTGACTATTTCATATTGCAGAAAATCGGAGCGATTACAAGTAAGTATAAAATTAATGGGGATTTAAGCGTTGATTCTGTTGTGGATCAATGCTTTTTTAATTGGTATTATTCTTTTGTGTATTTTTTAATTGTGACCATTTTATTTCATTTGCGTCTAAGTAAGTAGATTGCGCAAAGGAGGAAAAATTTTGGAGGATGAAGTAGCTGAATGGTTTGATATGTACGGTGAATCGATTTTAACCTACATACTTTTGATTGTTAAAGATTATCAACGAGCTGAGGATTTAACACAAGAAACCTTTATCAAAGCTTATAGAAATCAACATAAGTTTGAACATAAATCGTCTGTAAAAACATGGCTGTTTTCCATTGCACGCAATTTGACCAGAGATTATTTTCGAAAAAAACACCCATTACAACATTATTTGAATTTAACGTCGGAAGAGAAAGATTACCATCCTATACCTGAACAAATTGTAGCTTTAAATTGGCAGACTGAGCAATTATATAAAGCGATTCAGCAATTAAAGCCTACCTATAGGCATGTCATCATTTTACGAAAGTTAAAAGAGCTTTCAACAGCAGAGACAGCCATTGTTTTAAAGTGTTCAGAAAGTAAAGTGAAAATGACTTTGAAAAGAGCTTTAGCTGAACTGAAAAATGAATTAATGAAATGGGGTGTTACGAATGAAATTTTCAGATAATCAGTTTAAGGAGTTTGAAAAGCATCTAAAAATAAAAGAGGCGTCTAAGTTTCAACTTAGAAGTAACATTTTACAAGCAGTACATAAAAATAATAAACGTAAACCGAAAAGACAAATGGGCTGGATTTTCATAGCCATCAGCATTCTATTTTTACTATCTTCGCCTTTTTACTCTACTACAATGGCAAGTGTTATGGAGAAAATATTACCGATCTCGATCGCTCCAAGTTTTTCAGGAGAGCAAGATACACAGCTTTCGTCTCGTCTCTACGAATTAGTTGAAAGTGAAGGGTATGCCATTAATTCTTTAAACCTAACACCATCTCCTTATACAATAGAAATCTCACTCAATTTAAAGAATTCTACCTTGAAACAAGCAACGGAAGATCTGGAACCTAAGATTGAAAATTATTTAAGTGAAAGTGGATACGACAAATATGTTCTAAAGATTTCAGAAACAAATAAAACATATTCTAATGATCAAGAGGATGAAACAGACATTCTTTATGACGAAGTAAGAAAGATCGTGAAAGAAGTTTTTGCATCGTATGGATACGCTGAAGAAGCAGATAATGAATTGGTTGGTCTTAAGAAATCCTGGTTTTCAAATATTATTACACTTGAGATGCCAGACCATATTCAAGAGTCTAATAAAATCATTAATGAGATCGAGAAAAAAATAGAATCACAAGAGTTAGATGTAAAAGACATTGAAGTGAATAAGTTTAATCTTCAACATCGAAAACAAGATAATCGTTGGGCATTTATTTCATCTGATATCTATGATGGAATGGTAGGAAAATCAACTTATCAACTGACAGGGTTATCTTACAAAGTGAAGGATGGACATTCCTATGTATCAATCAAAACTGATTATAATGAACCTCCTTCTAAAGAAATAATCCAAGAAATTGAATTGTCGATAAAAGAATACTTGTCTTTACCTGAAACAAGAGAGTATATAAAAAATGACGAGTATACGATTCACCTATTGTTGAAAAACGGAAAAGATTTTATTGAGATATCAAGTTAAAATTAAGCTATTAACATTATTCATTTTGAACAATCAATCTTTGAGTTTAACGTTAGCAGGACTTCCTTGGAAGGAGGTCCTTTTCGTTTGTATTAAAAGAAAAATAGTTGAGGTCTATTAGATATATGAAACCATTTAACTTCTATAAGAGTCTAAAGGTGGCAAGAGGATCGGAAGGGGTTTTGAAGATGAAAAAGAACGACCCGTCTTTAACGGGTGAAGTGGGTGAAGAGAAACTAGAAGTTCAAATAGCTGAGTTGGTTGATGAGCACTCCAAAAAAATCTATTTACTTGCATACTCTTACGTGCAAGATAAAGGATCAGCAGAAGATATAGCTCAAGAAGTCTTTTTAAAATGCTATAAGAACCTCAAGAGATTTCGAGGAGAGGCGTCCGTACAAACCTGGCTTTACAGAATCACTGTAAATACAGCGAAGGATCATTTGCGCAAAAAGAGTTTTCAACTCTTAAAAAATCCAACTGGTTTTTTTGATAATTTCTTAAGATCTCAAAGTTCTGAGCAACTTTACATAGAGCGTGAAGGAAATCGAGAGGTACTTGACTATGTTTATGACCTCTCCAGAAAGTATCGCGAAGTCATTGTGCTGCACTACTTTCATGAGCAAACCGTTACAGAGGTTAGTCAGGCTTTAGACTTAAATCTGAACACCGTTAAGACGAGGTTATCTAGAGCTCGCAATTTGTTGAAAAAAAACATGCTAGATCAGAAGGAGGCGAACCTCAATGGATGAAGAGTTAAAGAAAGCTAAATTGAAGTATGAAGACCAATACTCAGATAAGATTAGTGGGAAAATTAAAGATGGCGTAATAACTAAGGTTAACAACGATCATCATCGACGGTCCAAACGTGTTTACTACACTCTTAGCATTGCGATGATTGTGCTTATCTTATTCATTGGATCAGCATTTTTCTCTCCTTCAATGGCAGGAGTCCTAGCTAAATTTCCATACTTGAGTAGTTTTTTTCTAGAAGAGAAATCAGATATGGAAGTAACAAAAGAGCTTGGAGAAACACTACTTAACATTGAACCAAATGTTAGAGGACTGGATTCAGATTACGAAGACAAACAAATTACAGTTTCTATAAAAGGTGATGAAGAATACATTCAAAAAGTAAAATCTGATATTGTTCATGACCTTAAAGAGGTATTAACTCACCATAACTACAATGGATTTGATATACGTGTCGAACGCTTTATTCCCTATGATGATAACTATAGCCGAAGTGAAGATGAAAAACGTATCAATAAAGAAGAAGAACAAATCTTAAAAGAGCTTGAGCCACTTCTACTTGAAGACAAATATGACGTACTGTCCTATGGTGTTGATATAGGCTTGAAGAGAGTGGTAATCGATATTGCTAACAGTGAGTCAAAGGACGATATTAAAGAAATTAAAGCCTATATTAAGGATGTATTAGCGAAAAACAACCATGAGGAACTCGTAATTGAAGAAACAATAATTGATATGGAGAAACGTGATCTGGCAGATCGATGGACAGACGTGATTAGTATCATCTCTGACGGGCTGGAAAAGAAAAGCGACCTGAATGTTACAGAGGTTGCCTATTCAAACAATACATCCTCTATAACACTCTATATTAAAACGACTATTAACTCCGCAGATCCTGAAAAAAAAGATGAAGCAAAAGAAATAGTAAGCACTATTGAAGAGTTTATAGAATCGGAACAAGCAGCTCCTTACGTTCAGGAAGATCCCTATAAATTAATTGTAGAAGATAAGGATGGCGTGGTTCTTTTAGAGAGTTCTCGAAAGAATAGTCAATAATTTTTTGAGTGATAAAGATCACAAACTTGAAAAACATTATTTACTTATCAGACGTAATTCCTCAGGAAGGAGTTACGTCTTTTTCTATCAAAAAGGTTGAGTAAGTGATTTGGTTTTGAAATAATTGGAATTAAAGCGTGGTAAAAATCGTTTATCTAATGCTTGAGTCATTTCTCATTCATATACTAAGATCAGAATTCGAATTATTATAACAATCAGACTGTTTATTGAAGTTAATAGCTTGCTCTTGCAGTTCAGCAAGTATTCAACAATCTCGGAGCTTATCTTGAATAAGACTTGCGCATTTAGTATGTAAAAAGATTATTTTATTTAATAAATTCAATGAAATGGGGACTTGTAAGTATGACTGTAATTAAAGAAATAGGCTCTTTATGTTCATTAGACGACAAAGGTTATATCCTAAACCAGTCTGATCATAAAAAAATTAATAATAAATTTCAAGAAGTCATTCGACTTATAAACGAAAGCTGTCTTTCCGCTTTACCAAAAGATATTCATAGTATTTACATAAGAGGCTCTGTACCAAGGGGGTTAGACATTGAAGGTGTGTCGGATGTGGACGTAATAGTTATAACCTATTCCGATCCTGAGGAACTTGACCTAGAGTGGGTGGAGGACAGGGAACGATTTATTGATCAGAAATTTTCTTTTATAAACGGGGTAGAATTAGGTTTCAGTCCTCTAAGTGAGGTTGAAGAGTCAAAATATTGCTCCATGATTCCTTTCATTCTAAAAACCTACGGGGTTTGTATTTATGGAGATAACTTGATAAGTAAGCTCCCTGATTATAAGCCTGACAGTTCCTTGGCTAATGAACACCTTATCCACCTAACACCTCTTATTGATAAAGCCAAGTATGATTTAACAGGAAATGACGACATTGAGGATATTAAAGATTGCTGTTCATGGATAATGAGAATTATTGTGAGGGCTGGTGGTGCACTTGTCATTGTTCAAGAACAGTCGTACACAAGAGATCTATACCCAGCTTATAAACTATTTTCGAAGCATTATCCGGAAAAAGAGCCAGAGATGAGAACAGCTCTCTGGTATGCAATCAACCCCTTGTCAAGCTCAGAAGAGACATTGAAATTCTTGGATCGATTTGGAAGATGGATTGAGTCCGAAACAGAAAATTGGCTAGAAGTTTATAACCCAACAAGGAAAATGCACCTACCACTTCGATAAAGTGAATACTGTGTCGTTTTACATATATTGAGATGCAAGAAAGGTATCTCGAATTCAAGTCTTCCACTACCTCGGAGCAAAAACTAAAGATCTATACATAGATTTCGCCTCCTCTTAATATGGGGAGCTATTTAAGAAATTGAATTACGGTAAAGAGAGGAACATTAATGGAAAAACAAACTCCAATAATTGAAACAAAACGATTAATTTTAAGAGAAGTAACATCAGAGGATGCTTTGGATATGTATCACTATTTATCCGATGAAGAAGTCGTAAAACATATGGTGGAATGTCAACACTAAACTAGACAGCTATATTAAGGTTCCTAGACTTGTATTCAATCGGACTTAAATAGTCCAAAGTACCGTGGATTCTTATGTGGTTGTACCAGTGCACGTAATCAAAAAGTTCAATATCAAGCTGTGCCTGGTTTTCGAAGTGGGCATGATAAACAAATTCAGTTTTAATGACCTTAAACATCGCCTCAGCGACCGCATTATCATAAGGCGATCCTTTGAAGCTTAAGGAGCGTTTAATTTGGAAGGTTTCTAAGGCCTCGTCTATTAACTTATTCTTAAACTCGTTGCCACGGTCCGTGTGAAATAGCTCAATGTCATGCAGGTTTCCTTTAATGGAAGAGAAAGCACGATAGACAAGCCTGGCGTCTTTTCGTGGACCTGCACTGTGGCCAATTATTTCGCGGTTAAATAGATCGACAAAGACACAGATGTAGTGCCATTTTTGACCCACACGAACATAAGTCAAGTCACTGACAACGACCTTCAACTGTTGGTTTTGATGAAATTCTCGATTCAATTCATTTGCCTGCTCAGACTCATTACACGAGCTTTTAGTAGGTTTGAATTGAGCGATTGTATATTTTGAAACAAGGCCCAATTCGTTCATAATACGTCCAATCCGGCGCCTTGAAACAATCCAGTCTTGTTTCTTGAGTTCAATCTTGATTTTACGTGTTCCATAGTTTCGGCGGCTTTTGTAAAAGATTTTTCGAATGACCTCTTTCAGTTCATCGTCATTTGATTCTAACACTTTCGCTTCATAATAGAAGGTACTTCGAGGCAGTTGTAGGACGTCGCACATTGCTGATACAGAGTATTTGTGACGATTATTGTGAATCACATTTACTTTCGTCCCATGATCAGCGCGGCTTGCTTTAAAATATCATTCTCCATCGCTAAACGCTGGTTTTCTTTTCGCAGCTTCATGAGCTCCGTTTCTTCAGAAGAACGATTATCGCTTTCCTTGAATGAACCGCTTTTCGAAAACTGACTGATCCACCGATCCAATGAAGATGGCGTTAACTCATATTCTTTAATAATTTCACTTCTTGGCTTACCGTTTTCATGTAGTTGAACCATCTGTTGTTTAAATTCCTTAGTAAACGTACGGCGTGTTCGTTTGGTCATAATAGACGCTCCTCTAATAAAGGTTTTAATAAAGTCTATCTGACCTTAATTTATTTGTCTAACTGAGTGTAGCCGATTCATGGGTTTACCGCCTGCCCAAAGTGTTGAAGAAGTAATGGATGAAATTGACTGGTATCACTCAATTATTAAGGAAGGTACAGGTATTAGGTGGGGAGTTACTTTAAAAGAATCAGATAAGGTTATAGGTAGTTGCGGGTATTTAAATATGCAGCATAAACATTATAGAGCTGAAGTTGGATTTGAATTAAGTAAAAACTATTGGGGAAAAGGCATAGCTTCTGAAGCGCTAGGAGCTATTATTAGGTATGGATTTAATCACTATCAGTTAGAACGGATAGAGGCTTTGATAGAGCCTGGTAATATTCAATCACAAAAGTTGGTTAGCAAACAAGGATTTACAAAAGAAGGTTTACTTAGGCACTATGAATATACTCTTGGTAAATTTGATGATTTATATATGTATTCAATTATTAAAAGTGATCTTATCAAATAATAGAAGTGTAATGGTGTTAAAGAAGAAGATATCTTGATACTGAGTCTTTATTTAACGGGAGCTTTAGGAGTTATGATCTAAAAACAGGAGCTGGGCTAATTTAGGCGTCTGTTTTTTTATTTGTCTTTTTTATTAGAATTTCACACGGTTTTGATAGCTAAATTACACGCGTTTCAACACCTGAATTTACGGATGCACAATAATTATTGTATAGATGAAATTCGATTTGCATTTTCAAGTGCGTGTGGGTGCTAAAACATATGTATAGCCTATTACAACTACGAAAAAAGAGCATCAAATCGACCTGCAATTTGATACTCAATTAGATGTGTAATTTCACTTTTTACACTCCAAAACTGTACTACTTACGGAACTTGAGCATCCTCTTTTACTAGTTTATTTCCTTAGTACTGAACAGCATTAGCTGCGTTCACACGCCCGTTTTGAAAAAGGGTGCCTGTTCCAGTAACGTAATCTGCCGTCTCTTCAAGAGCTGTGCGAATTTCTGAAGCGCTTCGACCTTGTGCAGCTAAAAGTCCTGCAACACCTGCGACAACTGGTGATGCCATAGACGTACCGGATAGGTTGTCATAGCTATTACCAGGCATAGTGGAATAGACGCTAGAACCTGGTGCAGCAAGATCAACCCATGTGCCGTAGTTCGAGTAGTAAGCGATTGTATCGTTCTGGTCTGTAGCTGCTACTGCGATAGCATTGGAGTAATATGCTGGGTAGCTTGGCTTGGGTGAGCTTTCGTTACCAGCTGCTGCGACAACCACTGACCCTTTGTTCCATGCATAGTTAACAGCATCCTTCAATGTCTCGGAACCAAGAATGCCACCGAGACTTAAGTTGATGACTTGAGCCCCTTGATCTGCGGAATAGCGTATACCCTGCGCCACGTCATCAAGTGAACCACTACCACTTTCATCAAGTACACGCACAGCTAGAATGGAAGCGTTCGGTGATAGACCTGCGATTCCAATTCCATTATTTGTGTTAGCTGCGGCAATACCGGAAACATGCGTACCATGGTAATGTTCATCCATCGGATCGTTGTCATTATCTGCAAAATCATATCCTTTGATGACCTTACCAGCAAGATCTGGGTGATTGTAATCTACCCCAGTATCAATAACTGCAATTTTCACTGAGGAATTGCTCTGAGTCACGTCCCATGCTTGCTCAGCTTTTACTTTTTGCGGAGCGTACTGTTCTGTTTTGTAGAAAGGGTCGTTAGGGACATAATTAACATGGAACATTGAGTTCGGTTCTGCATACTCAACAAAGCTATTTCCTTCGAGACCTTTAATTGCATCAGTAACGGAACCGTTCACTTTTACAACCATAAATTCATCTGTGGTTTCAATTACGTTGCCGCCAAACTTAGCAACAAGTTCTTTAGCATATGTAGATTTAACTGAATCGTTAAAATGAACGATTAGTTCTTGTGGAGCAAGTTGTTGCTCGCTAGAATAGCTAGGCGCTTCTTTTCCTTCCAAATTTGTAGCTGAAGCTGGTAGAGCCACGGACATAAGTAGAGTTGCAGTTGTAGCAAATGCTGCGAGACGCTTGAACATTCTTCAATCACTCCTCTAGTGTATTTCCGAAAAGGGTTTTCTCTTCGGATTAAGGAGAGGATTCAACAGCTTTCTACATAGTCCTTTAGCATTTCCGACAAATAATCGAAAGTAACTAGTGGTTTTGCAGGCGGAACCAAAAGTTTGTAGTTCAAAGTAACTGCTGCTAGTTCAAATGATCTAGCTAAATGATTTCAGAAAAGTGTTTACATTTATTCTATTGTTCTGGTAATCTATAACAAATTAAATGCGATGAAGAGAAGAGTAGATGTCATGATTCTATACAGAGAGCTCCGTTTGCTGAGAAGGAGTGAGAATGATGTATTCGAACCAAGCCTCTGAGCTGTGCATTGGAGCCAATTGTGGTGATGGTGTAACGGGCGCTCCCGTTATAGAGCTAAGGTATAAGCAGAGAATGCCGTACCTGATAAGAGTTATGTGGCGACACATGACTGAACTGGGGTGGCACCGCGATAAGGTATCTCGCCCCCAGGACTACACGTCCTGGGGGTGAGATTTTTTTAATTGGTTTCATATTACTTATCGCGATTGGAGTGGGCTATTTATGAAAAAGGCATGGCGAAATCGATTCATTCTTTTAATTGGTATAGGAATCTCGAATATTGGAGGGTGGATTTACCACATTGCACTAAATTTAATTATTCTTGATCAAACAGGATCGGCGCTTGCGGTGATAGGACTTTATTTACTTAAACCTATCGCTATTCTTTTTACGAATGGATGGTCTGGAACGTTAATTGATCGGTTGAATAAAAGAAGATTAATGATTGGACTTACGATCTTTGAAGCAAGTCTCATCACCTGTCTTCCTTATCTAGAATCGATTTGGGTTCTGTATGGTTTTGTTTTTGTTATTAATATGGCGAGCTCGGTTTTTCATCCAACTTCGATGACGTATATCACGAAGTTAATTTCTGTAAACCGGCGAAAACGATTTAACTCAATAAGAAGTTTAGTTGATTCGGGCGCTTTCGTTATCGGGCCTGCAATAGCAGGGCTACTGTTTATGATTGGAACACCTATGGACGCTATTTTCATAAATGCAGCTGCTGTTCTACTAGCAGGATTTCTATTTTTCTTGTTACCTGATGTAGAGAAAGGAAGCATAACAAGAATGACTTCAAATACACTTTCCCTAGCAACACTAAAAGAAGATTGGCTCGTTGTATATCACTTTAGCCGAAGATCAAGCTATGTGATTCTCATCTACTCTCTTTTCAGTGGGGTTACAGTGATGACATGGGGAGTGGATTCACTTGAAGCGGCATTTGCTAAAGAAGTGTTGTTGTTAACGAATACGGAATACGGCTTCTTAGTTAGTGTAGCGGGAGCGGGTATCCTGCTTGGTGCCATCATCAATGCGTTAGTCGTAACAAAAGTATCGGAATCCTGGCTAATTGGCATAGGAGCTACCATTCTTGCATGTGGTTATCTAGTGTTTACGTTATCTTCTAGTTTCTCAATAGCTTCAATTGGATGCTTCGTCCTATCTTTTTCGCTAGCTTTTATGAATACGGGGTTTTACACGTTCTATCAAAACAATATACCAGTTGACGTTATGGGTAGAATTGGAAGTCTATATCGTTTCGTAGAAGCGGTGTTTACCATACTTGTGATGCTAGCATGCGGGTTACTTGCTGAGCTGGTTTCCATAAGATTTAGTGTCGTCACAGGTTCGGTGTTGATGCTTTGCTTTGCTGTTAGCTTGCTGGTGAGTGCCATTTCTAAAACGAGAATGTTTCAAAGGGAGAGAGTGCTAGAATCATAACTTAAAAAAAACGCTCAGCGCATGTTGGCTGAGCGTTTTTCTATAGGTTACATATTCACTGTCTTAGCAGAATTTTCTTCCTCGACCTGTGGAATTTCGTTAGAAGCATTTTCTTCACTAGGACCATTCTTCTTGATATAAAACGTCAGAATCAATCCAACAACTGTAAGAGCAAGAATGACTAGGAAAGCCACGTTCACTCCATAAATATCAGGGTTAGAAATAGAAGGTTCTTGCTGCGCTGTTTGGGCTGTTGTTGTCATCACAGTGACTAGAATAGCTGTACCAACGGATGCAGCGATTTGGCGCATTGTGTTATTCATCGCTGCCCCGTGAGGGATGAGGTGCCTCGGCATTTGATTCAAACCAGCTGTCGTCACAGGCATCATCACCATCGATAAGCCAAACATTCGAATGGCATACATGACTGTTAAGAACGTAATCGTTGTGGCTGTACCAAGGAATGAGAAGCCAAATGTTGCTGCAGTTACAATCGTTAATCCAACGATCGCAAGCACGCGTGCACCGAATTTATCGAATATCCGTCCTGTTAGTGGAGACATGAAAGCCACAATGACTGCACCCGGTAATAGGACTAATCCTGATTCAAATGCAGTGAAACCTCTCATGTTCTGCATATAAAGCGGGATCAATGTCTCCGCACCAATTAATCCAAGAAACATAATCATACCGATGATCGTTGTGATCGTAAAAATCTTGTCTTTGAATACCCTGAATTCAAGCATAGGGTGCGACATTTTTAGTTGTCTTAGGATAAAAATAGTTAGCGTAATCGTTCCGATGAGGAGGACAACGATGGTTCTCGCACTATCCCAACCATAGTTGCCCGCACTTGTGAACGCATAAAGCAAACCACCGAAGCCGATTGATGAAAGAATAATAGAGATCGGATCGACCTTCGGATACGTAAGCTCTGTTACATTCCTCATAACAAAGCGTGCAATAATGAGAATGAGTAGGGCTAGCGGTAGAATTGCCCAGAAAAGCAATCGCCAGGAATAGTTCGCTGTTATCCAACCAGACAATGCAGGTCCGATCGCAGGAGCGAATGAGATAACAAGACCAATGTAACCCATTGCTGCTCCTCGTTTGTTAACAGGGAAAATCATTAGAAACACCGTTTGCATCAGTGGTAGCATAACTCCAGCTCCAGCCGATTGAATGACTCTTCCCATAAGCAAGACGCCGAAGTTAGGGGCAATACCACCAACAACTGTTCCGACAGCAAAGATTCCCATCGCTGACATAAACAGCTGCCGAGATGTAAATCGTTCAAGTAAGAAAGCACTAATCGGAATCATAATCCCATTAACAAGCATGAACACCGTTGTCAGCCACTGTGCTGTGTTAGCTGTAATGTTCATTTCCTCCATAATAGGAGGAATCGCTGTAATCATAAGGGTTTGATTTAATATCGTAATAAAAGACCCCGCCAGCAATATCGCGGCAATGAGGACTTTATTATAAGGTTGAGTCGTCAACTCGCAACCTCCTCTCGTTTTCTTTGATCATTTTATAGAAAGCTAATTTCATAGACATAAGTTCAGAAAAAGGGTTCATTTTCTATAATCAATTATCAAATTATACTCCTAAACTTCTCAGCTTACAAACCTCTTGTTTGGAGCAAGAAGTAGTCAGACAATGGAGGAGAAGCTGTTGCTTCGTCAGTAATTAGACTAACTCTAGTTAGCTAATAAAATTGAATTTTGGCCAATATATTTTGAATTTGGACAATATAATTCGATTTTGGCTAATAAAACGAAAAAGTGGACAATAAAACGGCTGCAAGCTCCTTTTGCCTTTTTGAAGAGGGGACTGGGAGGTACAGGACTGTCAAATCTAGAAGTTTATCAGGAGCGGAGCCTGAAAGGTGGTCTAGGTTTTACGGTGGCATTTGGTGATGAGCAAGTATTTGGAGTGGCTGGTTTATAGACAGCGCTGTTCAAACTTCGAGATTAACTGTGAGGTGAAGGATATGAGGAAAGTCGAGGTTCACGACTATAAAGAAGTTTGGTTAGAAATGTTTCAGCTAGAAGCGCAGAAATTAGAGCGTATTCTTGGAGGTAATGTCATTGAAATTCACCATATAGGGAGTACAGCTGTGAGTGGAATGAAAGCAAAGCCTGTCATCGATCTCATGCCCGTTGTTAATGATCTTTCGCTTGTTGATTTGAAGAATGAATCAATGAAAGAGATTGGATATGAAGCGAAAGGTGAGAACGGAATAAGAGACCGTCGTTATTTTCAAAAGGGTGGCGATACTCGCTCCCATCACGTTCATGTATTCGAAACTGGAAACCCAGACATCGATCGTCATCTAGCGTTTCGAGATTACTTAAGCGAACATCCGATCGATCAAAAACGCTACAGTCAGAAAAAAGAGGACCTTGCCAATAGGTATCCTTTTGATATGGAAGCCTATATTAACGGTAAGAATTCTTTAGTTAAAGAAATTGAAGAGAAAGCGTTAGAGTGGTATCGAAAGAGGAGGTAATACAAAAGAAATCCAGGCGCCTTGAGCCTGGATTTCTTGTTGTTCCTTATGGTTTATACAATTTTCCATTCTGATCTACATACATCGTGTACAGAATAGTTCGCTCAAACGGATTCCCTTTACTCGTCTTGCCCTTTACATCTAATGTGACATGATATATACCTTCGCCTACATGTTTAATTGGGAGCGAGTCCAAGGAGTTGAACTTCTGTTCTGAGATTTTCTTTTGCTTCGTTTTTCCATTCTTACTATACTGAATAACGACATTTCCGTTAATGGACTTGCGATCAACTTTGGCTGTATTAACTTGAAGCTTAACCTCTTTTTGAGAGCTTGCTTCTATACTCAGATCAGCATTTAATTCACTTTCGTATGCTACCTGCATGAGATAACTTTCTTTCTTCGGCTGATCCACAGTTACTTTCCAAGTACCAGCTTCAGGAGCGTTAACATTCAATTGGTGGTGAGTTGCGCCCTGGAACATTTCTTTATCCTTTGCTGTTACGGCATTAGAATAAGTTTGTTGGTTAGGTCCTTCTAGAGTAATAACAGAATCCGTATTTTGACTCATCCAATCAAATGCAATGCTCTTCGTGTTTTCTTCTACTTCAAATGTTTCTACTTTCTTTCCAGTAAACTCCCCACCTCGTAGGAGGACACTTGCTTCCTGATCGTCCTCTTGTGCAGTAGCATACGATTGAAGAGATGCCGGAACGGACTTGGTTAAGTAAGGCTCAATTGAAGGGAAGACTGTACTCCCGTTCTTAATAGCAAAGTGATCCCACTTTCCTATTTTGACTTCATTTCCATATGGAAGTCTTGAACTAGTAACGGTCACAGCTCCATCGTTTGAACCAAATTGTCTAAGGTATAACCCGCCCCAGTATAAAGTTCCGCCGAATCTACCCCAATCGGTTCCGCCAAAGGTGTAGTAGGGTGTAAGGGAAGCTTTTGAGTTAGAATCGGTCACTGAGCGAAAATAGCTCATGTAACCAGTTTGAAGAGAGTACGTTGCATCATTTCGATTTCCGATAATAGCAGCAATCCAGCCGGCCCAATTGGTATAAGCTAGATCAGCTAGCTGTGACCCGTGATGTGGAGTAGAAAGCGTAATCACTTTCTCAACATACTTCTCGGCATTCGAATGGACAAGAGCAGCTTGGGTATCCACGCCTCCTTTACTATGGGTAACAAGGATCATTTTCTTTCCAAAGTACGTATACATTTCGGATAGTTTCGTAGCAAGGAGCTGGCCGTTATCCCACATGTTTTTCGTAGGATAAAGGTCGATGAATGCTGTTTGATAGTTCTCGTTGTATGTGATCTCATCCATATCGTTCTGATCAATCCAGATGTTTGAGGAACTGTTTAATCCATGAACAAATACAATTGGTAGTGAACCTGCTTTAACGGATGCAGGCTTATCGCCAATATACCATTCTCCTGGCGTCCCAGTAGCATCCCCTTTGCCGAGAATTCCTGCATGAGCTTCATTGAGCGACGGTGCAAACAAGAGAACCATAACGAGCAATGACATCAACCATTTTTTCATAAAACCCTCCCATAGTTTTGTTTAGTGTCTTGTCAGTATAACTATAGGAATATTCTGACTTTTTAACAAGGAACTATTTAGCTATATTTTCCAGTTATTGAGTAGGTACTTAGCATTGGTATAACGGATGTATCGACAGAATTCTATGCTAGTAATGTTCGAAAAAAAGATAGAGTGAATAAGGACATGAGGCAAATGTTCTAGGACTACGCTATATCATACAATACAAAACGCATTGAAATCTAAAATCGTTCAATGCGTTTTAGTCACTATCATTCTTCTAAGCCATTTCTCTCAATTATTCGATCTGATAATCTGAGCTGGTCTGCAGCTTTCTCCACGTGTTTCTCACATTGTTTAATCGAAACTTCTTTTTCTGTAGAAACAGAATAGCACGTTCCTTCACTAATATCCTTCGTTAAATCAGGCTTGTAATAGAGGTCTTGATAGCGGAATGATCCGTCACGAAAAACGGTAAGATTCGCCTTATTATTAAGTAATGAATCGCCCATCATGTAAGGAGGTTTTATTTCTAGAATATCCAGAATCGTTGGAGCAATATCAATTTGTCCGCCATTGGTGTTAACCACTTTCCCTTGATCTGAATTGGGACGCTTAATAAAGAGTGGGACTTGTCGATCCAACTCAAAATAGTCTACTGGACTTTCGGCATCTGCTTTTTCTGCCATTTCTCCGCCGGGTTTTGTGAGTCCGCTGTCATGATCGCCATAGAAAATGACGAGAGAATCGTCCCACATGTTTTTCTGTTTCAATTCCTCAATCATAACCCCCGCGGCCTGATCCACGTAGTGTACTGTTTGATAATAACGTTTTAGTAGGGAGTTATCATAGCCAGTTAAATCTAATCCTCGTTCATCTTTAGGTATTTCATATGGGGTGTGACTACTAAGGGCAACCAGGAATGCAAAGAATGGTTCGTTCAGCTCTTCCATATGTCCAATAGACGATGTGAAAAAACGCTTGTCATTCAGTGCCATTCCGATTTTTTCTCCATTTGGGTAATCTTTATCACTGAAAAAGTGGTCGTAACCTAAGTTTTCATAGCTGCGATCTCTGTTCCAAAAATCTTTTTCATAGGCATGCATCGCTGCTGTTTCATACCCTACCTTTCGAAGAAGCTCTGGTAATGCAGCAAACTCATTTGTTGGATATCTTGTATAAACAGAACCTGACTTTAACGGGTAGAGGGAAGTATTCGTAATGAATTCAGCATCAGATGTTCTGCCTTCATGAGTTTGATGATAAAACGATGGAAAATAGAGCGACTCTTCCTTTAATGCGTTTAAATTTGGTGTTAGTACTTGGTCATTTATTTTCTGCCCTATTAGAGAATCCTGAAATGATTCAAGCTGAACAAGAATAATATTTGGTTTGTTCTCGCCAGATTCCTTATTGAAAGGTTGACTGTTCTTAACATTTAATTTAACTTCGGTATCTTCATTCATCTTTCGCTTCACGACATCTAGAAGATCAGCTGCATGATAGCCCCAGAATCCTAGATGATAATATTCACGCATATTTGAAATAGATGAATGGACCAACCATTTATCTTTCTCTATATAACTGGTAAAGAGAGGAGTAACAAATAGAACGAGACCCGTCACCAAAGTCATACCTGTAAACAGTAGTCTTCTCTTTCTGGTTATCCTCTTCTCATTCTTACGCATCCAATAGATGACGATACTGAAGATGATTAGT
The DNA here is from genome assembly GCF_017303315.1 of Bacillus sp. NTK071. Classification (GTDB taxonomy): domain Bacteria; phylum Bacillota; class Bacilli; order Bacillales; family Guptibacillaceae; genus Guptibacillus. Next base: position 215,426 of record NZ_JAFKOI010000004.1, on the reverse strand, counting down.
TCTGAGAAGAAGAGAAAGTCTTTCCATTGAATGAGCGTCATAAAGCCACCACCGACATCACTCATTTGAAGCATTTGAGAAAGTAGTGAAACCGAAAGCAAGTCACTGAAGTATCGGTAATACCACATGTCTGATAGCAGCAAGGTGCTATGCAATATAAGCAAAGTAAATAGGACCCATCTTCTTCTCTTCACGTTAAGTAGTAAGGTCCAACTAGAAAGAATTAAGATTCCTGCCAAGTTGACAATGAGGAAGCTAAAGTTGAAAGCTGTAGATGTATAGAAACTGAATAAGTAGATTTTCAAAATAGATAATAGGACATAAATCCAGTAATCGAAAATAACCACGTTAGACCTCCTTAACCACTGCTCATACCTTTTTCCTATCTTACCTCTATAAGGGCAAGCGAAAACCTCTAGATGTGGGATTTCTAATGAAAAAAATATTTCCCTTGTTTACATTTTGAAAATCCTGGGGAATACTCCCACAAAAGGAGTGTTCTAAATGGCTTTCAATTACGATCTTGATTTCGATAACATTAACTTCCGTGAACAACCTGAGAAATATCGTGTAGGCCGGGGTGAACAGGGTGTGTTAATGGTTGAGCCGTATAAAAGTGAGATCTTACCTCATTGGCGCTTTAAAACACCTGACATTGCAAAAGAATCTTCAGAGAAGATCTTCGAGATGTTCAAAGATTATCAGAAAAATGATGACTTCGTCGGTATGGATATGGCGAGAAAATTTATTCAAATGGGCTACACAAGAGCAAGGCGGTATGCGAACTATAAAGGTGGTAAAAAGTATGATAAAGATGGTGATGTAAACGAACGAGAAAATGATGAGGAAAAGGCTGAATCTGCTAGGATTTTTGAGGAAAAGTGGAAAATCGTTCGAACAGATGAAGCGTATCTAGAGAAAAAGAAAGAGCATCAAAAGAAATACGGATAACAAAGGCGTAGCTACGTCTTTTTTTATTTACCAAAAACACTGACATTCATTTTCTGGAAATTCTATAATGATAGGGAATCGAACGAAAGGGTGATGAATGTGAAAAAAAGACCTGAAGTTGTACTCAATATTTTCTCATCAGTTGATGGACGAATAACCACTGCGCTAATGTGATGGAGTGGACAGAGAAGGGCGTAGATGGAGATGCAAATGATCTAACCCACAGACTTTATGATGAATTGAATTGCGATAGCCTCGTATCCGGCAGTGAAAGTCTTATCGTCTGGAGTGGAGATTGGGTAGAATTAGAAAATCCAATTACAGAACCCAAAAAGTCTAAGGCATATATTGTGTTTGATGGAAGAGGGCGAATGGATTGGGGACAAACGGATGGCCTTGTTGTTGTAACGAGAGAAAATGTAGATACGACATATATTGACCAGTTAGAGAGTAAAAACATTACATATGTGCAGGCGGGCAGTGGGGAGCATATTGACCTTGGTAAGGCACTTGAAATGCTCTATGAATTTGGATTTAGGCGGCTTGGTCTTAGTGGTGGTGGCTCAATTAATGGTGCGTTTTTGCGAGAAGGACTCATTGATGAAATAAGTATTGTTCTAGCTCCACTTGCAATTGGAGGGAAGAAAACACCGACCATATTTGATTGTGAAGATCTATCTTCACTACTAGAAGCTACTAATCTTGAGTTAATTGAAACAAAACCACTAGGTGATAAAGGAGCTGTGTGGCTATACTACCGCACTACAAAGTAAAGAAGAGGGCGCAAGTGTGCGCCCTCTTTGTTATCTCCGTATTTTCTGTAATAGGTGGAGAATTTCAATATAAAGCCATACAAGAGTTACCATCAATCCGAAAGCACCGTACCATTCGAGGTGTTTTGGTGCACCTCGGTTTGCACCGTTTTCGATAAAGTCAAAATCGAGTACAAGGTTAAGTGCTGCGATCGCTACGATAAAGAGGCTAATGCCAATCCCTATTAAGCCATTCGAATGAAGGTACGGTACGTTTGCATTAAGAAAGAGATTAAGACCAAGATCAATAATATAAACAACGAAAATCGCAAGCGTTGCAGATACAATCATAAGTCTAAAGTTCTTCGTTACTTTAATAATTCTTGCCGCATACAGAAAGAGCAATACGCCCATCACAGAGAAGGTGAGTGCAGCAGCTTGAATGACAATCCCAGGGTAACGAGATTCAAGGATGGCAGATAGACCACCAATCGCAAACCCTTCAAGCGTTGCATAAATCGGACCAGTAATTGGTGCAGCACGGTGGAAGAAAGCTGTAATTAAAGCAAAAATCAGTGCTCCAATTGCCCCGATGACCATCATCGTATAGATATCTTCACCTTGAGAATAACGGTACCAGGTGTAGATTGACGATCCAAGTAGAAAAAGGAACAGGAAGAACGTTTTGGCTACGGTTCCGCCAATCGTCATTGCTTCACCCTGATCGCGTGTTCGATTGAATGTATTATTTTTTAGAACGGGATTTCCGCTTCGCATCATGTCGTCCTCATCCTTTTCTTGAGTTAGAGTTACTTAATTGGTGTTCCCATTATTCATACTCGTCTAACTTACGATTGATGTGACGATAAGGTTTCAGGAAGTTTCTTCCTCATAAGCACGTGTGGAATACCATCTTCTATGAAAACTTCGGAATCGGTTCTATACCCAAGCTTTTGGTAGAATCCTTCTGCTTGTACTTGACCATGAAGCTTAACATGATCGATTCCTTTTAGAGCTGCGAGTTCTTCTAGTGTCTCTACAATCATGTTACCGATACCTAGCTTTCGATGAGAAGGTAGTATGCATATACGTTCAAATTTCCCAATGCCATCAACGACACGCCATCTTGCTGTTCCGATAGCCTCATTCTTGTCTAGAATAAGAATATGTTCAGCTGCATCCAATGAGTCATATTGATCATATTCATCCTCCTCAGGTGTACCCTGTTCTTCAATAAATACTTTTTTTCGAATGTAAAAGGCTTTTTTCAATTCTTCTTCTGTATTAATCTTTACTGCGTTCATGCTACTATGCCTCCTATAGGTCCAATGATATAGACTTTAGTATAATCATAGACCCTACGTCTGTAAATAAAGGAAGGTTACCTAGAAGTTAGAAAATTCATATTAATTGTTTATTAAATATTGTTATTTATATTGGAAGCCGAGAGGAATAATGATAGGTTTAAAGACAAGGGAGAGATGCTCCTCTCTTCTCATCTTCAGGGGAGGAAGTGGCCGACGCTCAATGAGTCATCAGCTATTAAGCAAGTATACAAAAGTACTGTATCAGGTAATGGTAGCCATCCAATTCATTAAGCAGTACCAATCTAGGACGTGTGACATTAGGCAAATCTCCATACTCACAGGCTTCTCAGAAGAAGCTATTTTGGAGGCGATTGAATTTGGTGAACATCGCCAGCATGATCATCACGAGAATACTTAACAGTAAACGATCGGAATGATGAAGAGTTTGAGCGTCCCCCTTTTTACGAAAAGAATGTTTTCACTGAAATGGTATATGCTAAATAGTAATGAAGCTAACGTCAGCATTTGATGTTAGCTTTTTCTAATGCTCTTAAAGCTGTTATAAGGCGGGTCTCTAGATGACAAGAAGAGTAATAACAACAGATCGTCTGATCATACGTGAAATGGAAGAGAATGATTGTGATTGTCTTCTAGAAATCTTTAGCGACAGAGAAGCGATGAAGTATTATCCCTCGCTTAAGAATCGAGTAGAAACAATGAAATGGATTCAATGGACCATGAATCACTATAAGAAGTATGGGTTTGGTCTTTGGATCGTGGAAGAGAAAGAACAAGAAAAATTTCTCGGGCAATGTGGACTTGTTCTACATAAGATTCAAAAGTCTGTAGAAGTGGAAATTGGTTACCTTTTTGCACGGCAGCATTGGGGGAAGGGGTATGCTACGGAGGCTGCCAAAGCATGCAAAGCATATGGTTTTGAACATTTGGAACTGCCTAAGTTATTATCGCTGATCGATCCATTAAATCAGCCTTCGATTAAGGTTGCAGAACGCATCGGAATGAAACGCGAAACACAGCTCGTGAAGAGGGGAAAGGCGTTAGATGTATATGCTTGTTATAGAAGATAAATATGGGTTTAGTAGAGTGAAATAGTGTAATTTCTACTCAAAGAGGCATGTTCGATGGTAAATTGGTCATGTTCTCTTTTTTTCTTTTGCAATTAAATAGAGGAGTAAGACCTACAATAAAGAAGTTAATTGTATTACATAAAAAATAGAGGGGTGAAAATTAGTGCTTCTCACAGCAAAGTCTTTTCTTTTAAATCTCTTACTCGTATTCGCCCCTTTAAGTATTATGCAAATCCTCTATCTTCTAAAATATACGAACCTTTTAAAGAGATCATCAGGATGGTTGCTAACATTGTTTCCTTTGTTATCGGTAATTCTTTGTATGATCTATCCAGTTGTCATTAACGATAACTTTATTCTGGATTTTAGAAGAATTCCTTTTATTTTAGGTGCTCTATATGGTGGGAAATGGGTTGGATTAATTTATTTAATTGTTATGTTAAGCTATCGTTACTCACTCGGTGGTGATGGGTTTTATCCTACTCTTTTTTCGTTCTCTCTTGTCACAATTGCAACTTCCATCGTTTCTGCTCATTTTCTTAATCTTGATTTAAAGAAAAAATTACTTGTTGCTGCTTCAATGGATGGCTTAGTAGGGGTAGTTTCAACATTTGTGTCTCTTACTTTTTTTAATTCTCAAATCCCACTGTCAATGTGGATTTTGTTTAGTTGTATTAGTGTCATCGGTGTTGTTCTAGCCACTCTCATTTATGAAGTTTTTATCAACCAATTTAAGCTTCTTCATTCTGTCATGGAAGGACAGAAATTAAAGGTTGTTAGCCATCTTGCAGCTAGTATTTCTCATGAAGTAAGGAACCCATTAACGGTTAGTCGAGGATTTCTTCAATTAATTGATAGTGACCTTAAAGATAGGGAAAAGAAAGGGTACATGAAGCTTGCCATTAATGAACTTGATCGTGCCACTGAAATTATTAATGATTACTTAACCTTTGCAAAGCCTTACCCTGAAAGTGTCGATCGCATAGATATTATTAGTGAAATCAAACATAGCATTAGTGTGATTCAGCCACTTGCTTCAATGATGAATGTCTCTATTAACTCTAAGATAGACCTGCCTCCAACGTATATGCAATCTGAAAAACGGAAATTTCAGCAGTGTCTATTAAACATTTCTAAAAATGCGATAGAGGCTATGTCAGAAGGTGGCACGTTAACGATTCAAGTATCTAGAAATGAAAATGAATTAAGAATTAGCATTCAAGACACAGGAGTTGGAATGACTGAAGAGCAACTCTCGCGCATTGGTGAACCCTTTTTTACAACAAAAGAAAAAGGAACGGGACTAGGTATGATGGTTTCTCACAGTATTGTGAAGGCTATGGGTGGCGAACTGCTTTACGAAAGCAAATCCGGTCAGGGAACAACGGTACATCTTGCTTTTCAAGTCGAGGAAATGGGTTGAGTTGAAACTTTTATATGTTTGTAACGTACGAATAGAAGGAAACAATAGAAATAGAGATAAATATAGAAATGGAGGCAAACAATGAAGAAATTTTATAAATCAACTTCTAATAAAGTATTTTCTGGCGTACTAGGTGGTCTAAGTGAGGCGTTTAATATTAACTCTAGTCTGTTACGAATCATCTATGTTCTATTAACTGTTTTTACATCTGGGGTATTTCTTCTCGTCTATGTTGCAGCAGCTTTCCTTCTGCCAAAAGATAGAGAAGTTAAAGTAGAGGACTAACGTGAAGCGAAATGGATTTTATAGCTTAATATCTATGATAAGCTCTTTCTTTTTATTTTGCGCTGGCCTAATTTCCTTTTTCGGGTGGGGTGAGTTATTCTCTAACACGATGTCTCTTATTCTCGCTATAACGGGTTTTGTAGGTGTCATCACAAATAGCTGGCAGTTAAAGAAGAGTATGGTGCGTGTTGAGAATAATTCTTCTCATTAGGCTTTATTTTTAGATATTTAAAAGATTGTTGCTTTAGAAAAAGGTTATGTATGGAAGTATTTACGCATCTGAGTTGATTGTAGCGGAAGGTGCTCGACTCCTGCGGGGAGCGGAAATCAACAACTACTCTTATAGCAACAGAAAAGAACCTTTCATAATTTAGAAGGACCAGCTACCAACAGCTGGTCCTTTTCATTTTATCTAATTTGTAACTAAATGTTGAAAAAACGAACATTTTTTATATTAATCAAATTAATATTCGTTTTTTAGGTTGATTCTATATAATGTGTTTGATATAGTGGCACAGTACTAATCATTAATAGTGTCTCTCGTATATCCTCGGTAATATGGTCCGAGTGTCTCTACCTGGTTCCCAAGATAAGAACTGGACTACGAGTTGAAGTAATCGGTTGTTCTTTAAGCTGCAACTTATTTATGATTGAACAGAATCTTCTTTCAGTTTGATCATTCATACTTTAACTTTCGTAGGTCTAGAAGGTAGAAATCATACCTGTTCTAGTCCTTTTTCTTTTGGGGGAAACTACGTGTAGAACAAGCAAGAAAAGAGAGGGAAGTAGAATTGATCAATTTCATTTTAAGGAGAGATGGTTTATGAAAAGACAAGCATTTGTGAGATATAGTTCAATGGTGATGGGGATTTTCTTACTAGTTGTCCTTGGTGCATGTCAATCAAATTCACAGTCTTCAGCTGAGGCGGAAACTGCTCAAAGACCTATTATTGTTCAAGGTCCAATGCCGATTGAAGCTGAGGAATTCGCACAAAGGTTAGAGGACGTTGAGGAAGAAACATCAGGAACGTTCGTATTCTACAAAGGTACACTAGACGGTTATCCTGTTATTGTTACGAAAACAGGTAAAGGGATGGAAAATACTGCGGCTGCAACGGCTGTAGCAATTGAGAAGTATAATCCAGTAGCCATTATCAATCAAGGGACTTCAGGTGGACATGATCCTAATTTAGACGTGTTTGATATAGTTCTAGGTAAACGAACCGTTAACATAGGCTCATTAAAAACCGCCAATAAGGGTGAAGGCGAAGGCATTGATCCAACAACATGGAAGCCAATGGATTTGATGGCTTCTGAAGGAAGTGCTGGAGAAGATCCTGATGCTGAGAACATTCGCTACTATGATGGAGATCAAGAGTTACTCTCAAGCGCTAATGCGGCTAAAGATACTTATACAAAAGGGAAAGTAGTTGAGGGAACGATCGGATCTGCGGATGTATGGAATAATGAAGTGGATCGGATTAACTGGTTCCATAAGAAATATGGTACTTCTGTCGAAGAAATGGAAGGCGCGGCAGGGGCACAAATTGCAGCTGCATATGATGTACCGTTTCTTGGAATTCGCGTACTATCTAATAATAAAGTCAATGACGGTCAATATAATCCAGATACCGCGGCAGCAAATCAAGAATATGTGTATGAAGTCGTTAAGAATTATATTTCTTCCTATGCTGGTGAATGAGCAAGAACGGAATATAACCAAAAGAGCGCTTTAACTTGAAGCGCTCTTTTGGTTGTTTCTAACATTTAGTGAAACATTCTGATCTAGTTAACGTAAATGATAAGAGACTTGTATAGATCTGAGGTGCTTTATGTCAGAAAGAAAAATTCTATTAATCATCGGGTATGGTTCATTTGCTTCGTGGCTCATTTATTTCTTAGTGTATTCGCATAAGTATACTAATGAAGAAATGGTCCAAGGCATGACCTTCATCTCAATAATTATTCCTATTTATTTCGTTCTTTTAAAACTATATACCAGCTTAGAAAACGGTAGAAAAATCGTAAGTGTGATTTTGTTTCTAACTGGCTTCATTCTACTAGCCTGGATCTTCTACCTTTTAGAGCTAGCTACATTAATACTATGATAGGAATCATTCGTTTCTTTTCAAATGGGGTTTGTATAACAATCAACCACTACCCTTATAGCAAAAGCGACCATGTTTACGAATACAACCTTTCAATTTTAACAAGTCTATTAAAGGACTATTGCTCACCATAGAGAACTTTACTACTGTACAACAAATTGGACAAAGGGTGATAATATGGGTTTTCAATCAGATCAGCTGTTTGTTAATCTACCAGTTAAAAACCTGAAGGAAACAGTCGATTTTTTTACTAAAATTGGTTTTGAATTTAATCCACAATTCACAGATGACAATGCGACATGTATGATCATTAACGAGAACACTTTTGTCATGTTATTAGTTGAAGAATTTTTTAAAACGTTTACGCATAAAGAAATAACAGATGCTACAACAAATGCTGAAGCGATTTTTGCCATTTCAGCTAATAGCAGGGAACAAGTGGATGAAATCGTGAAAAAAGCGTTAGAAGCTGGCGGAAAAGAATCAACAGAACCTATTGACCATGGATTTATGTATGGATGGAGCTTTCAGGATATCAACAATCATCTTTGGGAAGTGATGTATATGGATGAGAGTAGAGCTCAACAAGCGTAGCGTAAGTTCCTCATAGAAATCGTGAGTCGGTTTAATTTAAAAACGCCTTCGCTTTTATTAGCGGAGTGCGTTTTTCTTTTTGATTAAAATGATTAAGTTAATAGGTTATTTTTGGAATAATTGGTAAAGTGATAGAATAGTAGAAATAACAGAGTGAGGGTGAAAAACTATGACGGTTATTAATCCATCAAATATTGGCGATACGCCATTTCAAAAACTACTAGGTCATAATCCAAAAGTGATGGAAGCCTGGTCAACATTAGGAAATGTGCTAGAAGTAGATGATCTACTCTCTTCAGACTTAAAAGAACAAGTGAGACGAACATTGGCTCAAAGTAATGGATGTGAATATTGTAAAGCGAAAGGGAAACCTGACCCGGATCTATTTGATGAGAAGATATCTGTTGCAGTAGGGTTTGCAGAAGTATTTGTTAAGCAAAAAGGAGACATCTCTTCATCCATATTAGACGTAGTAAAGCAATCATTTACGGAGGCAGAGATTAGTGAACTCCTTGCATTTATTTGTTTCACTACAGCACAACAATATTTCGGCTCTATTATGAAGTTAGAACCAGTAGAAGTAAGTTAAAAAGCAGTAAAAGGAGTTAATATACAATGGGATTAATCGTAGCAATTTTAACCACCTTATCAACGGCTGGTTTTCTCTATTACATGGGTAAATCAGGATATAAGTGGGATACAGAGGAAAAAAAGAATAATCAAGAGTCGTAAAATAAAGCTAACCAAAAGGGAACGTCCATAAGACGTTCCCTTCATTTACTTAGCCGCGTGTAGTGGAAGAGAGGATGAACTGTTCTTGCGAATAAAAGCGATGGAAGCGGTGTTGAAATTTCTTGGCTTCTCAACATTACACACATGACCACAGTTTTCTATAATGAGATGTTGCGCACTCTCATCGTTCATCGTGTCTCTAACTAATGGCTTAACAAACAGATGGTCTTCTTCACCTGTTATATACAGCTTCGCGATATCGGCGCTATTCTTTTGAACGTTTTTATAGGTTGTTCTAACCTCATGTGCTAATTTATACCATGCAAGAAAGTTACTTCTTTTCATTTTAGCTGCTTCACGAATAAAAATTCTTCTTGAGCTTGCATGATTTGATTTAGGCATCATAATGTGGGCGAACAACTTATATAACCACATGTGCGGTACGAATCCTTTTACCAGGCTCCCTGTATGAAGCAAGAATAAGGAGAGTGGTGTAAACCTTGTAATACAACCTCCGAGTACAGCGCTCTTAACACGGTCTGGTGCTCGCTGTAGCATGTGATGGATGACGACGGATCCAAGGGATATGCCTACAACATGGGCTTTTTCAATATTTAGTTTGTTCATAGTCGTTAGGACTTCATTGACTACTAGATTTGTGCTGAAGGGAGATTGATAACTTGAGGTGTCGGGTGATTTTCCGTGACCCGGCAAGTTAATCGCAAGCACATCGAACTCCTTTTTGTACTCTGCAATCTGTTTATTAAAAATACCGTAGTTACCACCGAGCCCATGTAATAAAATGATAGGTTCTTTGCAGCTCCCATTGCTTTCGTAATAATGGTAATCTAACATCTACTACTTCCTCTCAAAAAAAAAACATAAGTTCATTATACGTCCTTTCCTCATGAATGAAAGCCATTTCGACGTATTTCTTCTTTTTGTTGTTTTGTTTTAACATTTTATTTAGGATAAAAGGATGAAAGAGCCTAAAATTCAGCTTTTTATTCGTTTATACATATTTTGGTTTTATTGATAATTCTAAAGGGGTGGGGAAGGACTAATGAGCCTGCGTAATGAAGATGATGTTGTGAGACTAATTTCTGAGGATAAGTGGATGATGGAAATTCTTTTCGAAGTAAAACGATTGCAGTTACCTGATTGGTGGGTGTGCGCTGGATTTGTTCGCTCGAAGATATGGGATGTCCTTCATGAATTTGAACAGAGAACAACTTTGGCGGATATAGACGTCATTTATTTTGATCGACACGTAACAGATGAATCTCATGAAAAAGTCCTTGAGGAACAGTTGATAAAACAAGCCCCTGATCTACCATGGTCTGTTAAAAATCAGGCGCGGATGCACAGAATTAATAAACTAGTCCCTTATGAATCCTCTATTGATGCAATGGCTAAATTTCCGGAGACAGCAACTGCGCTCGGAGTGAAGCTGGATTCGGAAGATAACATGATTTTAGCCTCACCTTTGGGAATAGAAGATGTCTTACAAATGGTGGTGAAGCCTACCCCGTCTTTTTCTCAATCAGATGAACTATTTAAGATTTACAAGAAAAGAGTGAACGTAAAGAATTGGAGTGGAACATGGGCAAAGGTAACTGTACTAGAGTAATAAGAGGGAGGGATTGCGCCCTTACCATAACAAATCCCCTCCATTACCGGGAGGGGATTTGTGAAATGGAGCTCTATTAATCTATACTTCTACTTATTAGCTTCTTCTATTTCTTGACTCTGACCATTATTGCTTTTAAACTGCTCGATGCCCAGTTTTTCATATACATATTGAATCCAATTAGGTAAGTTGCTTTTTCCTGCTTTAGACTCGCCGGAAGCTTCATCGTCTTCAGCGGTACCTGCCAGTCGCTCTTCGCCAGTTAAGTTTTCAATTTCGTAAGCTACAACCGTACCACTTACTTCATGAGCAGCAAGGAGCATCGCTTTACCCGTTGCACTGTCGTTTGCTGCTACGAATTTAAGTCCTTCAGGAGCACTATCTCCTTTTACAGATCCATCTTCAGATGAAAAATCACGGCTTGTAAAATATGTGACGAACTGAGGCTCTTTAGGGTTATCAATATCATATACCATAATACCACCCTGACGTTCTAGACCGATAAAGGCGTACTGCTTTCCATTAATTTCGCCAACTTCAGCAGTTTCTGGCTCAGGGCCTTTGTCATCACTACGGTTTTTGAATGCATTATCATCATTACTTGAATTAAAGTTTTTCGGCAATGCCTCAGATGTAATTTGCTCAAACTCATCACCGCTATCATAGAGCTGTTCGAAGTCCTCTGTTTCATAAACAGAAAAGGATCGACCACCGTAGCTATAGAGAGCTTCGTATTCTCCATCTTCATTTAATCCATTTGCGGTTGTTACTTTCAATCGACCGAGCTGTTCCTCATTCCATAAGCCGTCTTTTACCATTTTATCTAGTTGTTCTTGAGTGAAGCCTTTATAATGTTCTGCATCTAACTTAATAGCGTGACCTGTTTCAGCCTCTAGATCCGCTACGCGAGTTTCTTCAGAATAGGCAGTGTAATCTCTGGAATCGCCTTCGTTTGGCGTAATGATGTAATTTCTCCCTTCGACAGTATAAAGTACAATGCCATCTGGTTGATACATACCTAGAACAGGCATTGGCTTAATATCCACCTCATCGGATTTATTAGAAGCATCCAGTCCGTTCCCTTCCATGGAATGATCTTTAAAGCCTAGGCTATTCACACTTGTGAAGGTTTGTGTTTCTAAATCAAGCTCTGCAATCGCATTATTTTCTTGAAGGGAAATATAAGCTTTTCGATTGTCAGGGGTCACTTGAATGTATTCAGGTTCAAAATCCTGAGCAGGCGTAGCATTTGGGCTGAACACACGAACATCCTCATCAATCTTTTCCTCATCGAGAGAACTAAATCCTACTGTGTTCACATTAGCGTTCAGAGACCCATTGCTTACGTCGATGATGGAAACACTCCCTTCAGGATCAACGGAGTAATCATCATTAGGTTCACCTTCGTTTGCAACGATAAGTTGTTTTCCATTAGGAGAAAACGTGACCATATCTGGTAACGAGCCTACTTCATAAGCTTTAATGAATTCGCCATCTGTTTGGAATAGAGCGACCATTCCTTTATCTGTTTTCTCTTCTGCAGGTATTGCAACAGCAACGTATTCTGAAGTTGGATGGACGGCAACACTTGTCAAATCACCTGGGACAAATGAGCCTAAGTCAATGTCTTTTAGAAACACTTTCTTATAAAGCGGAATTTCGTTGTTTTCAGTAGAAGACGATAGATCAAGAATATCTAGTGATTGATCAGCTCCATTTACCACAAAAGCGCGCTGATGCTTTTTATCGTAATCAACTATTTCTGCTCCACCTTCATCAAGAGCTGCTCCGCTTTTATATCTTCCAACGAGTGAAATGGACAATTCCTCTTGGTCTGGATAGGTAGTTAGCTGTTCCATCTCAGCGGATGAGGATGATGGATACCCTGAAACGAGTGATAGAGATACAATTGTTGCGAGTGCGAGTGGTGTTTTTTTCAATGTTCTTCCTCCCTGTCGTTATGTATAGTTCATACATTGAAGGAAGATTGTTTAGTGCGTACTAGATTTTTCTTAACAAACTGTAAATTTCTATATATGACTAATAGCATGAATGGTAATGGATCGATTGTTGAAAGATATATAAGGGGAATAGAACAGTTCATTCTATAAAAGTATCCGCTCTTCGACGAAGAGCGGATACTAGATGCGTGGTAACCTGTTAATTCGTTCTCATTGAGATGGCTCGTGCGAGATTTGAGGTAATGTTAATCGCCCCAAAATCGATACCTAACTGAACGGCGGTTTGTGCGATTTCTGGGCGCAGACCTGATAGTGTTGTGTTTACGCCGATTAATTTTAGTCCAGTGATGAGCTGAAAGATTTGTTGAGCTACAAGTGTATCCACAAGGTAAACACCCGATAGATCAATAAATAGATGATCAACTTGTTTTGTTGTGCAGCCCTCTAACGTATTTTCTAGAATAGCGCTTGCTCGATCAGAATCAATATCACCAACTAGCGGTAATAGTGCTTTTCCATCAGGAAGATCGATAAGCGGTGAACTCAATTCATTGATAGTTTGCTGTTGCTCCTCAATGCGTTTGTTAAGGTGGTTGGTTTTTTCCTCGACGACCCGCGTCATGACGACATCAATCGCTTCAATAACCGCATATTTCCAAATATCGATTAATTCTTGGGACGTAGATGAATGTAACGAATCAACATATTCCTTTATAAAACCCATATATTGTTCACGAACACGCAAAAACTCTCTCATGATGAGGTGGGTAGGTGTGTTTAAATGTTGAGGATCTCGCCCGATCTTAATAACCCACTCATCAAACTCCTTAAAAAATGCTTTCTTTTCCATGACGAAAATTTTGCATAAGTGTTGATGGAACTCGAAATTTTGAGCCTTGAGGTTACGGACAACTTCAGGATCAGTTGAAGAGTATACTCCTGTGCCGCTTTTATCTAGTGATTCATACCATTCTTCTGTAAGTTGTTCTGCTCTATTTAATAAGAAATTATGAAGTTCTTTGTTTCGTTGCATTGAAGAATATCCTCCTATTCAAAGCTAGTGCTGACGACATTATAGGAATAAGTATACCATCTTTTACTGATTGGAGTTTTGTGTATAGAACATTTGCAGGAGAATGAAATAGGGAAGAAAAGTAGTGAACCTTATAGTGGAGATTTTCAACAGCGTATGTTCGAGAGAGCGTCTACTTCTTTTAACCAATACTAGTCATCTTTGAGTTTGTAAGAGCAAGGCATAGTTTTGTAATGGCAACGGAGATGTGTTTCTCATTATTGAAGATTTCTGGAGACGACCAAATTGTACAAAAAAGTTGAGTAATTATCTTTTCTTGATCTATAGAATCTAAGCTACTGGTGGACATGACTCGTTGAATGTGATGAATGTGCCTATCGTAAAGTTCATTCAAGCAATCTCTGTCTTTATTGATCATTCGTTGAATGACTCTGTTCTTGTTGTTCATGCAGTTATCTCCTCGTATTAGATGTAATATTTATGTAATTCCACTTCAATAGTTACTTCAAACTCATACTTCTCGAATTAAGAGTATTTAGTGGAAGAGAATGTGCTTTGCGCATGTTAGGCAGGAATGTCTTGTTTCTATTGAAAGCGTTTGCTATAGTGAGGAATGGAGATATAGGGAAAGGGGATTGTGAACATGTGTGGGTTGATCCTGTAATGGTGAATGAATTAGATAAATCTATTTCTGCGGAAGGGATAGGTCTGTCGTCTACTACCAAAACAGGGAATGCCACGTTCATGATTGATAAATGGCGAGGGCAGATACCCAATAGTGGTCTCTGCTCTTTCTAAGTAGTATCATCTCCTTTCATCGTGGTCAGCGTGTTCCTTCATTAGGAGGGAAAATTAATGAATAAATCAAGAAAGAATCTAATAGCAATCGTCACAGGCGCAAGTCGCCCTAAAGGAATTGGAGCTGCAATCTGTCGTGAATTAGCCAACTATGGAATGGACATCTTTTTCACACATCTTTCTAGTTATGATCAAGCAACTGGATATGAAGATGCTGATCATAACTTTGCAGAAGACTTTAAGCGTGAATTACGTAACTTTGGTGTTAACGCTGCATCGATGGAGCTTGATTTAAGGGATCAAGATGCGCCAGAGCGACTTATAAACGAAGTGGCGAAGATGTCTGGAGAGCTGTCGGTTCTAGTAAATAATGCAACTTACTGTGTTGAGGTTGGGCATGAAGAGGTAACTACTGAATTGTTTGATCGACACTGTGCAGTCAATGTAAGGGGAACATGCATGTTGACAGTAGAGTTTGCCAAGCGTCTCAAGAAAGAAGGGAAAAGTGGCAGAATTGTTAACTTTGTATCGGGTCAAGACAAGAGTCCACAACCTGGAAATATTGCTTACATTACGACAAAAGGAGCAATCTCAGCTTTTACAAAGTCACTTGCAATTGAGCTTGCTTCGTCTCATATTACAGTGAATGCGATCGACCCTGGGCCAACTGACTCAGGCTGCATGGATAAGGAAACACAGGATTTCTTAAAACAGAAATTCCCAACAGGACGTATAGGTACTCCTGAAGACGCTGCTCGTCTCGTGGGCTTTCTCGTGAGCGATGCTGCGAGGTGGATAACAGGGCAAATCATTCATTCAGACGGCGGATTCAGGGATTAACTAATTAGACATGAAAACATAACAGAAGCGTGCTGGCTAGCCAGCACGCTTCTGTTTAGAATATTACATATGAAACAACAATGTACAACAAAGCCATCGCGAGCGACGGGGCAGCATAACGCCATTGGTTGCGGATGACGGATGGTCGCAAAAGCAAATAGAGAATGACGATCGTCATCACAAGTCCTAGACTTGCAGTATAAATGTGTGATACATCTACTGCCTCAAGAATAGGGCCTTTACGGTATAGTGCGTCAGTAAGAACTAACAATTGAATGTTAAATAGATTACTACCAAGAATTGAACCAATTGCCATGTTATAGTTTGCTAGTTTAAAAGCGGCAAGGACTGTTACAAGCTCTGGTAGAGATGTGGAGGCTGCAATTAGAAAGCTCCCAACGAAACTGGCATTCATACCTGTTGCTGCTGCAAGCCGATCACCGGAAATTGATAGTATGCTGCCTGATACAAAGACAATTAGAGCAGCGACGATAAAACCGATGACTGCCGTACGAAGAGAGTAATCTTTGGTCGGAATGTCTTCTGCCTCACCGTTATCACTTGAAATGTATTTCATTGATAGCACATACAGTAGAACGATTACGATCATCTCAATTCCTACACCATAGATAGAAATCGTCCCGGGAATGAGAAGGGACACTATTAAGATGATAAGAAATAGTAAACCAACAAGGGCTGATGGAACATTGGCTTTCGTGTTGATCTTCTGAAATAATCTTCGTTTTCGATAAATCAAATCGACCACAGCTAGAATTAAAAGATTAAAAACGTTACTACCAAGCATGTTTCCAACTGCAATATCAGGGTTATCGATATAGACAGCTGTCAGGCTTGTTGTTAATTCCGGTAGTGAAGTAGCACCAGCAATGAGGAAGGTACCAACAACAGCACCGCTTAAGGAAGATTTCTTGCTAATAACATCACCGAACTGATTCAGGTAAATAGCGGCACCTACAACAACGGCTGCTGCAAGTAGAAAGATAAGAATGATCATGTGTAACTCCTCTCCGCCAGCGCATACAAAAAGACCCTGGCACAATAAAAATGTACCAAGGTCTTGCGTACTAAAAACTTAGCCCAATGAACCAGGTATCAAAATACCGTATTGATGATTCATTAGCCGTTACCGGTCGCTACTCCCCTTGTTGTCTTAACTATATCTCCGTTCAATAATAAAGTCAATGAAAAGGGAATGAGAGAGATGTTAAGAAAAAAAGCCTAAACCTTTGGCACTAAAGAGTTCAATAAGCTTAGAGATCTAGGAGGAATACTTTCGATGAACAAACAAAAAATGAAATTATTTTTCATGATGATTGTACTTGTTAGTCTAACTGGACTTACCTTAACAGTGATTTATTTCATAAATAGTAAACAAAGATTTTTTGACTATGAGGTTACCTTATCGATTGGAGTTGGAGTAGCCTTTGTCATCTTCCATTCTATAAATTTCAAGAAGAAAAGAAGCTCTAATTAGACACGAAAAAATGAAGGCGTCGAGCATAGTTCTGCACGCCTATTCTGCCATTCAAAATAGTCTATTCTTCTAGTAAAGCGATGAATTGCTTTAAAGGTGGTGAAATCCATTTTTTCTTTTGATAAACAACCTGAGTATAGACTTTAATTGCATTTTGGTGGAAGGGGAGCGCAACTACCTTACCGCTTTGAACGTCTCGCTCAACAGCTATCCTCGGAAGAAGGGCGATGCCGAGGTCATCAGCTACGCATTGTTTAATCGCTTCTAGACTAGTGAATGAAATAACGGATTTTGCTTGTACCTCTTCTTCTTGTAATAACTGCTCAAGGAGAACACGATAGGAGCACCCTTCTTCAGTTAAAATAAGCGTTTCCGTTTCAAGCTTCTTGAGCGTCATTTCGTTAAGTTTTGTTAGTGGATGATGGGGGGGAGCGATTAGCACCATTTCTTCCTGTCGAATTGGAATCGTCGTTAATTCAGGATGCTTTCGAAGACGATCAAGCAGAATCGCAATATCATAGGTACCATCCATTGTGCCTTCAATTAAATTTGGACATTGACCTGACTCAAATAGAATTCTCAATTCAGGATGCAATTGTTTTAAAGATTTAATATAAGGTGTAATAAAATATGCAGCTAGTGATTCTACCGTACCAATTCGAACAGTCCCTCTTAAATTCGAATCATTTCGAAGCTGTTCTTCAGCTTCGTCTGCTAGCTTGGTGATGCCATTTACATAGTCATACAGCTGTTCTCCTGGTTGTGTTAATCGCATCTTCCTACCAACTCGCTCAAAGAGTTTAACTTGATAATGCTCTTCAAGTTTCTTGATTTGTGTCGTAACGCTGGATTGGGCATAGCCAAGTTCTTCTGCTGTTTGAGTGTAGCTTCCACATCTTACAACTGCTTTAAAAGTATAGAAATAATTCAAGTCCATATTGATCCTCCATCAACATTATTGATAGTATGTATCGATAATTATAGATAACCTCAATGATGTCTGCAATGGTATACTGCAAACAAGAACATATGGTGGAAGACGCATCAACAAGATGTGTTTGGCGCAGTGGTTTTGTTAGTTGTTACTGCAGAAACAAAAAGTTATATGAACGGATAGCCTGTAAAAATCATTAAGATATATAGCACAGCTATGTTTTGGCACGAACAGTTAAATCACATGAAGGATTGTAAAGGAGAGGTCATACTTGCGAATCTTAGCTCTTTTAGGAAGTACACGACAAAATGGAAACTCACAATACCTGACAGAGAGGATTCTAGAAGGAACGGACCATACGATTGTGTCGCTTTCTGATAAACAAATTAACCCTATTATCGATGAAAGACATTCTGAAACTGGTTTTTCTCCAGTAGATGATGACTATGAAGAACTACTTAACTTACTTTTAACACATGATACGATTATCTTTTCAACACCTCTTTACTGGTACGGAATGAGTGGTACGATGAAGAATTTCTTTGATCGGTGGTCGCAATACTTACGAGATAAAAACCTTAAGTTGAAAGAAGAGCTTACGAAGAAAAAAGCTTATGTTGTTGTAACTGGTGGAAGTAGTGCGAAAGTGAAGGGGCTGCCACTTATTCAACAGTTTAACTACATTTTCGAATTCGTGAATATGGAGTTTGTAGATTATATTATTGGAAGTGGAGTAAAGCCTGGTGAAGTGAAAGAGGACTCTATTGCCCTCGAGAAAGCAGAACAATGGAGAAGAAAATTCGACTCTTTACAAAGATAATAAATGAATGAACGAGAGGACTATGTATAGCCCTCTCGTTTTTTTATTGAGCTAATAAAGCAGTTAAGAACAGATAACGTGTACAACTGAGAATTCATCAACCCATAGACCTACAACTATAACGGGCAAGCACCATGATCTTACCGTATGGACAGATACCTCAATATCCCGAAAGTGTTGACAGTCACTTACTGGATTTGCAGCACAATTATCATGTCCTACAACCGCAATAACGTTTGAGTAATGAGCTTCAATTGAAATGATGGCATTCTTTCTTATTCTTTCGATTTCATAGAAGGGTCCATGAGATAACACCCGATCCATTCCAGGCTCTGTAATTAAATCTACATAATCCACGTTAAAGTGTCTCTTTAACCAATTTGTGACTGGAATTTGTGTTCTACCATCAATACAGTTTAGGGCAGTTCCAAATGTTTTTTTCATTGCGCACCTTCACTTGTTTGCAATTAAATTATGAAAGTGTGTGGGAATGAGTGAACAATCTGTTTCTGGTTTATAAATAGATAAAATAAAGAATAAAGAGAAAGCCAAGCGTGTACATAATCGGGTGAACTTGTTTCCACTCCTTTTTCGCAATCATGGCAAAAGGATAAAGAATGAAGCCAAGTGCAATTCCTGTTGCAACACTGAATGTGAGGGGCATCATAATGATTGTCACAAATGCCGGAATGACAATTTCTAATCGATTCCAGTTGATGTGCTTTACTTCTGTAGCCATGAGGCCGCCAACGATAATAAGCGCCGGTGCTGTTACTTCGGGTGTAATAACGCCAAGGATTGGTGAGAAGAAGAGAGCGATAAAGAAACAAATGGAAATCACAACGGATGTGAAACCTGTTCGTCCACCTACTGCGACACCCGCTGATGATTCAACGAATGAAGCGGTTGTCGATGTACCAAAGATCGCACCAATGACGCCTGAAGTAGAATCAGCAAGTAGTGCTCGACCAGCATTCGGAATTTTATTGTCCTTCATTAGACCAGCCTGACTAGCCACTGCGATGAGAGCACCAGCGGTATCGAAGAAAGCAACAAATAGAAAGGTGAAAATAACAGCAAGAATCTCAGGTGTAAAGATGTCACCGAGGTGTTGAAACACAACACCGAACGTTGGCTCAAGACTCGGGACCTGTCCTACGATAGAAGTTGGGATCTGAACGAGTCCAATGATCATTCCAATTATCGTTGAAATGACAATTCCATAGAAAATCCCTCCACGAATGCCGCGGATAAGCATCATTAATGTAATAATGAATCCGAATGCGGAAAGGGCAGTGTTTGGAGTTGTTAGCTGTCCTATAGAGACAAATGTTGCTTCATTACTTACAACAATTCCTGCATTTTTTAAGCCAATGAAGGCAATGAAAAAGCCGATTCCACCTGCGATTGCATGTTTAAGATCCTGTGGAATGACATTGATTATTTTCTCACGAATCTTGAGTAAACTAAGAATCATAAAAATAATACCTGCAATAAACACACCTGTTAACGCAATTTCCCATTCAATTCCCATGCCAATAACAACTGAAAAGGTAAAGAATGAATTAAGTCCCATGCTCGGTGCAATGCCGACTGGAAAATTAGCAAGAAGGCCGATCAGTAATGAACCAACGATGGCTGACAAGGCGGTAGCTGTAAAGAGCGCCCCCTTATCAATTCCTGCTTCACTCAGAATTATCGGATTGACGACAAGTATATAAGCCATAGAAAGAAACGTAGTAATACCTGCAAGCGTCTCTTTTCTATAGGTTGTTTCCCTCTCATTGAACTGGAAGAAATTCTTCATGGTGTACCCTCCTGATTTCAAACAAATAAAAAAGACTCTGGCTACACGAGCCAAAGTCAAATCACAAGGAATATGAAATAGTCATAATTCCTTGTAGACAAGCCATTCTCGGTAGCTAGTAGAAACGTTCAGGCCGTATCCCTGAACTTATACAAGGTAGTTCTATGTTTAAATTTATAACGAAAATCATAACAGTGATCAAAAGGGTGGTCAATCATTTGAAATAATGTTCTAGTATTCAATGTTTTCAAACTTTCGGACGGGGAAATTGAATTGCTTTTGCAATAGTTGTAAAAAACTATGTGAAATGTAAAATAATGAAATTAATTGGTGGAATTTATGTTACTCTAATGAAAAGACAAATAATAAGGGAGAGCGCTATGTTACTGCAGCGGCTTGAACATGAAATCTATAATTTGCGAATGGTGCTTTATGATCTTGGGAAAGAAGTAGATGATTATTCAAGTGGTAAAACCCTTCTTCTAAGTAAACGATTAGATGCAAAGATCGTTCTTTACCAGAAGCTTAAAGATTGCAAACGAAAGCATCAAACAACAATATAGAATAATGAAATGAGCTGTCTCATCAAGAGACAGCTCATTTTTAATTACTTATTCATATAACGATCGACTTCCCATTGGCTAACATTAAGGGAGTATTCAATCCATTCTTTCTCCTTAGCTTCAATATAAACTCTTGAAGTATGGTCGCCTAGTGCTTCCATCACAACCTTATCTTCGCGAAGAGCTTTAATTGCTTCCTTCAAGTTCGTTGGAAGTGTCGGAACATCATCCGTTGCAACTTCATACAAGTTACGTGATTCTGGTGCTCCAGCATCAAGCTCGTGGCGGATTCCTTCAAGTCCTGCATGAATAACAGCAGCAAGTGTTAGATATGGGTTAGCTGTTGGATCCGGGTTACGGATTTCAAAACGAGTGCCCATTCCGCGAGTTGTAGGAACGCGAATCATACAGCTACGGTTAGAGTGAGACCATGCAACACTTACAGGTGCTTCATAACCTGGAACGAGACGCTTGTATGAGTTAATGTTCGGGTTTGTAATAGCAGCCAGTCCATTTGCATGAGAAAGGATACCTGCCATAAACTGTTTCATTGTCGTTGAAATGCCTTCTGGATCGTTCTCATCGTAAAATGCGCTTTCGCCATTTGTGAAGAGAGAAAGGTGACAATGCATACCCGAGCCATTCTCACCAGCGATTGGCTTCGGCATAAATGTTGCATGATAGTCGTGGTTAGTTGCTACATCTTTAACAACGTTCTTAAACGTCTGGATGTTATCAGCTGCTTTAATGACACTGTCAAAACGGAAGTTAATTTCATGCTGTCCCTGTGCTACTTCGTGGTGGGAAGCTTCCATTTCAAATCCGAATTTCTTAAGCGTACGAACGATATCACGACGAACTTGATCACCTTTATCTTTTGGTGATGCATCGAAATAACCAGCGCGGTCATTCATTTTACGGATTGGGTATCCTTCTTTATCTAATTTAAATAGGAAGAATTCAGGTTCTGGACCAACGTTAACAGTATAGCCCATGTCTTCTGCTTCTTTCATAGCTCTTTTGAGAATATAACGTGGATCACCTTCGAATGGCTCGCCATCGGGTGTATGAATGTCACAAACAAAGCGAGCGATACAATCCTGATCAACAGCGTCTGGAAGAACTTTAAAGGTTTCAAGATCTGGGAATAGATACATGTCACTTTCCTGAATATCAGAGAAGCCTGCAATGGAAGAGCTGTCAAACATAGCTTCGTTATTCATAACGCTTTCCAATTCTTCAATTGGGAGTTCTACGTTTTTCGTTTCGCCAAGCATGTCAGTAAATTCAAGGCGAATAAATTCGACTTTCTTTTCTTTTGCTTCCTTCATGATGTCTTGTTGAATACTATTCTTCGTTAGAGTCATGGATTAAATAACCTCACCTTTAATTTTTTTGTTAGTGTTCATTTTAATGATATTTACAGATAATTGTGTTTTTATGTAAGGATACCTAACATAAAACTTCAATCACAATGTATAAATGCGGACATGTCTTAGTAATAACCTCTGTCGAATGAACGTAAACCACTTTTTATTTCCACCGCTATTTATGCAATTAAAGTAAGCGTTATCAAATGAACGGTAGAAAGGTTTTGTATTTAATTTGTAGAATTAGAGGGTGAACGTGAGTTACGAGCCATTTTAAACTAAAAACAAGATGAACGTTGAAAAGTACAGGAGGCAAATGAATGATTAAAGAAATGAATACGAAGGATGAATGGCTTGAAGCTTTTCAAGTTATGAAAGAACTAAGACCTCATCTAGACGAGAAGAATTTTCTAGAGCTAGTTAAAGAAGCACAGGAAAAAGATATGTATCGCATCTATGCTCTTTATGAAGGTGATACGATCGTTGCGGTGACGGGATTTAAACCAATGATTACGCTATACAATGGACGATCTGTTTGGGTATGTGATCTTGTAACTAGTGAGAAGCATCGATCCAAAGGATATGGCAAGGAGCTTCTTTCTTTCATAGAAGAGTGGGCAAGAAATCGAGGGTATGAATCAGTTGCGCTTTCTTCTGGTCTTCAAAGAAAAGATGCGCATCGCTTCTATGAAGGTAAGATGTCATATCAACGAGTTAGTTATTCCTTTAAAAAAGAGCTATAGCATCAAGCTTAAAGATAGAAGGTGGACTTTATCGAGTGCTATACTTGAATCAAGACAAACTAAGGGATGTGCACGACTTTGAGAAAACTTGGTCAAACAGACTATTTAATATCACCAATTGGACTTGGCACATGGCAATTTAGCCAGGGTAGTGGTTTAATTGGAAGCTATTTCTCTACAATCTCTGAAAAAGATATGGACGCAATCGTCAAAATGAGTCTCGATGGTGGAATTAACTGGTTCGATACAGCTGAAGCATACGGTAAGGGAAAGTCAGAAGAAGCACTTGCAGGTGCACTAAATCGACTTCATATTCCTGAGGAGAAAGCGCTCATCGCAACGAAATGGTGGCCATTACTAAGAACAGCTTCTTCTATAACAGGAACGATTCAAACTAGAAAGAATGCATTACAAGGTAGACGAATTGATCTTCATCAAGTACACCAGCCATTCTCGTTTTCTTCTCCTGAAAAAGAGATGAAAGAAATGGCGTCACTACTCCATCAGGGGGAAATTGATGCGATCGGCGTTAGTAATTTTAATTGTGATAAAATGGCCCGCGCCATTAAAGAATTGAATACACACGGAGCAAGTCTAGCTTCGAATCAAATGAAGTACAGCCTGTTGGATCGTCGAATTGAAACGAACGGCGTAATGGATCTTGCGAAGCAACATGGTGTTACCATTATTGCTTACTCTCCACTAGAACAAGGGATTTTAACAGGGAAGTTTCACCAGAATCCTGATCTTATTGCGAACCTTTCTGGACCACGGAAACATATGTCTCAATTTAAGCCTCAAGGATTAGCCAAAACGTTACCGTTAATCAATTTACTTAAGGAAATTGGTGCTGCATATGGAGTGGGCGCAGGGCAGGTTGCGCTTAACTGGCTTGTTCACTTTCACGGTGATACGGTTGTTGCGATTCCGGGCGCATCCAAATTAAAGCATGCTGAAGACAATGTGAAAGTTCTTGGATTTAAGCTAACGGAAGAAGAAATGAATAGAATTGATGAAGCATCGCGTAAAGTAGCGAAGATGTGATGAGAAACCGTACCCGATGAGGTACGGTTTTTTCATATTCTAGCATAGGGATCGTAATGAAACATTTCATTGATAGTGTACGTATATATATTAACTAAAAAGGAGTGGAGATTATGGGAAAGAGACTGAAGCTAGATAGCGAAAAAACGTTTCTACAGAAATCATTTGAAATAGCTGCCATTCTTTTTCTACTTTCTAGCTTTGTGTATGTCTTGTTGAAGTGGTCTATACTACCAGAACAAGTACCTATTCATTTTGATGCGTCAGGTGACCCTGATAATTGGGGGCCAAAAAGCATGCTTCTTTTACTCCCTCTTATCGGTACTGTTATTTGGATCGGACTTTCGATTTTGGAGCGTTACCCACATGTATACAATTATATTGTTAGGATTACAGAAGAAAACGCTGCATTGCAGTATCGGAGTGCAGTGACACTGATTCATTTTCTGAAAAATACCATTGCGATTATGTTTGCCTTGCTTACGAGAGAAAGTTTCTTGATTGGAAGTGGAGAACAGGAAGCACTTTCGCCTGAATTATTGCCATTGTTTCTAACCATTATTTTTGGCTCAATTTTACTTTATATTATCCAATCGGTGCGAAAGAGATAGACGGGTTAGATAATCTGGTTGGTAATATTGAAACTAAAGCGCATACAGAAAAACTACAGAACACAATTTGTAATGATTGATCGATTTTGGGATAAATTGAGCAGGATTTGACTGGTTGTGTATGGTATAGTGGAGAGGAAGTTGAAACTAAATACATACGTATGAAACGCATACTAATTGATAAACGAACGATAAAGGAGCTACGCTATGCTACGCCATGAAGAAGATGTGAAAGTGTTCGCTTTGAATTCGAACCCAGAGTTGGCTCAGGAAATTGTTGAGGTACTTGGGATTAAAGCGGGGAATTGCTCCGTGAAACGCTTCAGTGACGGAGAAATCCACATGAACGTTGAGGAAAGCATCCGTGGTTGCGATACCTATCTTGTTCAGTCCATTGCTGGTTCAGGGAACGACTACCTTATGGAACTGTTGATTATGATTGATGCCTTGAAACGAGCATCTGCAAAAACGATTAATGTCGTGTTACCGTATTATGGATACGCAAGACAAGATAGAAAAACTGGTCCAAGACAACCGATTACTGCCAAGCTTATTGCTAATATGCTTGAGCGTGCAGGTGCCACTCGCGTTCTAACGATTGATCTACACGCGAATCAAATTGAAGGTTTTTTCAATATTCCAGTGGATCAAGTATCAGGTATTCCGATTCTAGCTGAATACTTCGAGAAAAAGAACCTAGAAGACATTATAGTTGTCGCACCAGACAACAGTAGTGCTCTACGTGCACGTAAGCTTGGTTCTCTTCTTGATGTTCCGATTGCACTCATTGACCGTCGCTCTTACGATACTGGAGAACCATCCACTGTTAATGTTATTGGTGATGTAAAAGGCAAAACGGCTATTATTATCGACGATATGATCGATACTGGCCGAAACGTAGCATTTACATCTCGTATCCTAGAGGAACAAGGTGTTAAGGAAGTGTACGCTACATTTACACACGCTGTCCTTTCGGGAAATGCTACAGAAGAAATTGCAGAATCGAACATCAAAGAAGTCGTTGTTACAAATACAATTGCTTTGCCAGAATCAGATGATTTGGATAAAATTACTGTTTTATCCATTGCACCATTACTCGCTAAAGCTATTCAAGTTGTGCAAGAAAAGCTTTCGATTAGTAAAATTCGATAATTTCGTTAGGAACCCCCTCTTATCTATAAGAGGGGGTTTATTGTTGTCACTGATAAACGTTAGTGATCCATTTTTACGCCTATTTCGTTAGCTAGTTAAATAGAGAAAAGAGGAGTGGGATAGGATGAAAAAAGTATCACTAGTGATTGGGATTGTGTTTCTTCTAGCACTTGCTGCATGTTCAGGCACTGCAGATAACTCATTAAGTAATGACACAATGGCCAATGAGACTAGTGAGGAACAGATGAATAATAATGACAATAATTCGACTGAGGCAGGTGAGGCGATGGAGAGTAATGATGAAGTCGAAGAAATGTCTGGACCTACATTAGATATCGTAATTACAGAAAATAGCTCAGATGATGAAGGGGATCATGGTGATCATCACGGATCAGAGCTCGGAATCATGTTAAAAGCTGATGAAATGGATTCGACACTTCTCACAACTACAGTTACAGAAGGCAAGCAGTCGCTCACAGAAGCTAACGTACGTTTTGAATACTGGGAAGAGGGAGAAGAACAGCATACCTACACAGATGCGGAGGAGAAAGGTGAAGGTATGTATGAAGGGAAAATAGAGATTTCTGAACCAAGAACGTACATGCTTAAAGTTCATGTGGAGAAAGGTGAAGAGCTTCATACTCACAAACCATATGTTTTAAATGTGACAGAGAAATAAAAGGGAGAAGGATGAGGATCTAGGGAATATATGGGCATCGATCGGTATAAAGAGAGCTCGCTGGATAGTTAAAAGCATAAACAAAGGCGACACAGTGGAGAAACTCCATTGCGCCGCCTTTCGACATTTATCGAGCTTATTCGGGTGGTGCCAGGCACTACTTCTTCAATACACGGTCAATTGCGTGGGCTACGCCGTGTTCTGTGTAGTCTTTTGTAATCCAGTTCGCTGCTTCTTTCACGCGCTCTTGCGCGTTGCCCATTGCAACACCGAAGCCAGCTTCTCTGATCATGGCGATATCATTCATGCTGTCACCAACTGCCATCACATTGTCCATTGAAAGATCAAGCCAGTTACAAACTTTCATTAACGCAGCTGCTTTGTTCACACCTGCCGGATTAATTTCAAGATTCGTTGGACTAGAATTCGTCACTTCTAACGCTTCATTTGCCATGACTTCATCAGTAATCACTTTACGTATATTATCGTCTTGAATATCAAAGCCGAATTTCAACCAGTTATAGTCATCAATTTCTTTCTCAAATGGTTTCTTCGTATTGAATACACCTTCTGTCGTGGACGACCAGAAATACACATCATGCTTTACTTTCAGATCCCAGAGTCGCTTCACAAGATCATTAGTAAGATGCGTGCTATCAACAAGGTTTAATTCCTTGTCAAAAATCTGACCACCATTAACAGTTACTAGATAAGCGGAATGACCAAGCTGTTCAGCAATATCACGGCAGAACGGCAGGGAGCGTCCTGTGCTTAAAACTACATGGATTCCTTGCTCCTTCGCACGCTTAACTGCGTCTTCATTTTCTTTCGAAACATCCCCGTCATGATTGACGAGTGTTCCGTCCATATCTAAGGCTATAAGCTTAATTTCTTTTTCCATCTTTACCACTCCTATTTTTCGCTCCCTCTATTCTAATACAAATTGATAGAAATCTGTAGTCGAACAGTTCAGAAGGCGTCAGGTATGTGACTGAACCCTTAAGTGAAAAGAATTATCTGAATTTATTTAAAGACGTTTTAGTAAGATTTATTTGTGGAACCTTCAGAGTGGACTGTTAACATCACCCCATTTGGTGAGGCAGTTGCCTCAATATGAGGAAAACATATGGACCAAAGAGGTGAGAGGAAATGAATCCGGAACAGATAGGATTTGCGTTATTGTATATAGGTGTGTTTCTTCTTATAGGGAAGATCATTCGATTGAAAGTAAAGGTATTACAAAATCTATTTCTGCCATCATCTATTATTGGCGGTTTTGTCGCATTATTATTAGGACCACAGGTGCTCGGGAAGATCATGACACAATTTGTGGCGGATGATCACTTTCTAGCAAGTGGTATTATGACAGGCACAATCATTGAAGTGTGGTCAGCATTACCTGGTTTAATGATTAACGTGGTATTCGCGTCATTATTCTTAGGAGCAACGATGCCGAAGCTTCGCGATATATGGGAATTCGGCGGACCTCAGCTCGCCTTAGGTTGGGCAATTGGCTGGGGGCAATATGTAATCGGCTTGCTTGTTGCCATCTTTATTCTTACGCCATTCTTCGATATTCCTGCAATGGCAGGTGCGCTAATTGAAGTAGCGTTTGAAGGTGGACATGGTACAGCTGCCGGAATGGCAAGTACATTCGAAGAGTTAGGGTTCGAAGAAGCATTTGACCTTGCGATTGGACTAGCCACAGTCGGCGTTCTTTCTGGTGTCGTATTTGGTATTATCCTAATCAACTGGGGTGTTCGTAGCGGGAAAACGAAGATCATTAAAGATGTGAACGGCTTTTCCGAGCTTCGTAAGCAAGGGATTATGGAGTACCAAAACCGGGAACCAGCTGGTAAAATGACAACCCGTCCTGAATCCATTGAACCACTTTCGTTTCATTTAGCAATCGTCATGCTGGCAATTTTAATAGGCTGGTTGATTCTTCAAGGTCTTATTGGGCTTGAAAGCATCACGATTACAAATTGGACAGGTTCAAGCTTCATGAAATACATTCCGCTATTTCCAATCGCGATGTTCGGCGGTATTATTCTTCAAATATTCTTTAGTAAAAAGGATAAATACAACCTAGTTGATCGTAGAATGATCAATCGAATTCAAGGTCTTGCGCTTGATATTCTAATCATTACGGCGATTGCTACCGTGTCGCTTGATGTAATCGGTGAATATCTCGTTCCATTCTTAATTCTTGCAGCAGCGGGTATATCGTGGAACTTGTTTGGCTTCCTTAAACTTGCTCCGAAAATTATTCCAGACTACTGGTTTGAACGAGGAATCGGTGACTTTGGGCAATCAATGGGCGTAACTGCAACAGGATTGCTTCTTATGCGCATCGTAGATCCTAATAACGAATCACCAGCATTTGAAGCATTCGGCTATAAGCAGCTTGTTTATGAACCATTCTTAGGTGGTGGACTCATTACAGCACTCTCTGTTCCTTTCATCGTGCAGTTTGGGGCGGTAACAAGTTTGATATTCGCCATTATAATGGTAATTATCGGTATATTGTCTGGTCTCTTTTATTTCGGTAAAGGAAAGCATATGAAATCATAGCAAGGTAAACGAGTATACTGTCGACAGTATACTCGTTTTTTGTATGGAAAAGGTTATATTCTACTACTCGTAAAGAGGACTTTATTAGGATTTCAAGTCACCTTCAAAAGAATAAACTTAAGGTATTAAATCCAACATATGAGGTGACGTATTGAAGAAATATCTACTCTTTGTTGCAATCCTTCTGGTCGTTGCTAGTTCATCAAATGTAACGAGTCAAGCAAGTGCATCTTCCTCTCCTTCAATGAAAAAAGATCACCATAAGATGGATGTCTCATCCTACTTCAGAGATTATGAAGGAACGTTTATTTTACGCGATCTGAAGAAAGGTAAAACCTACATCTATAACGAAGAACAAGCAAACGAGAGACAGACTCCAGAATCAACATTCAAAGTGGCTAATGCTTTAATAGGCCTTCAAGTGGGAGCCGTTCGGGACGAGTATGACGTCAAGCGATGGGATGGTGTTGAAAGGGAGTTCGCTATTTGGAATCAGGATCATACACTTGGCTCTGGAATGCGCTACTCTGTCATCTGGTACTATCAGGATATGGCGCGTGATATTGGAGCCACCCGTATGGATGAGTGGCTAAAGAAACTATCATATGGAAACATGAATAGTAGTGGCGGAATCGATCAATTCTGGCTAGATAGCTCGCTCGAAATCAGCCCACTTGAACAGGCGGATTTCATTGAGAAATTAGTGGAGGAGGAGCTTCCGTTTGATCAAACGATCATGAAGACCGTTAAACGTATGATGATTCAAGAGGAGACAAACGATTATACACTCTTTGGAAAAACGGGTACCCGCTTATCGGATAGTGGTCTTGGTTGGTTCGTTGGGTTTATTGAGACAGGAGATCGTTCGTATGTGTTTGCGACAAAGATCGACGGTTCAGGAACGGAAGCCAAAACGATTACAACGAATATTTTGAAAGAGTACGGGTTTATGTCAGAATAAAAACAAGTTTAGAAACAGGGGTCCAAACTGGAGCTCTGTTTCTTTCATTTACACCTTTCCCCTGTAACCAAAACGGTTTGATACTGCCGCGAGAGAGGACCTTTTACTAGTTTAACTTCTTGAAAATTAGCATCCTCCATCAATGGGATAAGCTCGTTGTGGATCATCGTATTTACACTTTCCCACACCTGTCCGTTTTTCCCGTTGCAAAGCGCAATGGAAACCGCTCCACCTGGTTTAAGCACTCTATGAATCTCTGCAACGGCTATTGGTAAGTCTTCCCAGAAGTAAATGGAGTGAATGCTAAACACGTTAGTAAAGTGGTTATCTTCAAACGGTAAGTAATGGACATTTCCATGCACTAATTTAGCTCGTTCCTTTTTGATTTCTTTCTGATTTCGTATCGTTGCCGAGTGAATGACAGTTCTTGAAACATCTAATCCTATTACTTCCTGAACATTTGGATTGGTTAAGAGAAGCTTCATAGCGTACCCTCCACCGCATCCGAGTTCCAATACATGTTCGTCTTTCTGAAGATGTAATTGTTTAATCGTCCATTTCGTTTCAATTCGATGTTGTCTTACCATTTTCTCTCCAATGAACCATCCTAGCCACCCTTCGGGATTACCGTATTGCTTATCAATTATGCTCTGTGCTTGGGTTAATAGTTTCATCTCAAACCTTCTTTCATCGCTAATTTTAATGCGCTAGTAGAAGTGTAATGAAATCCTTACAATTAAACAATATAATAAAAGATATAAATACTATTAGTTATTTTAATAGATGAGGTGTTTCTGTGGAAATTAATCAACTTAAAGCATTTGACAATGTTGTTCGATTAGGGTCTTTCAGTAAAGCGGCAAGATATTTAGATGTTTCGCAGCCTACGGTAAGCTTGCGAGTAAAAGAGCTTGAAAAAAGCATAGAGGGAGCATTATTCGAACGAGTAGGGAAGCGGATGGAGCTAACCGACCTTGGGAAAGGGTTTCTTCCCTACGCTCGTCAGGCTTTAGAAGTTCTTGTCTTAGGAGCGGAGAGGGCTCAATCGATTAAAGAAGGGAAGAGGGGACAGATCACAATAGGTACTTTACCTACTTTTACAACAGGTTTGTTCTCATCAACGATCTCAAGCATGCACGAGAACTACCCCGAGATCGATCTTGTTATTCATACCGGACATAATCAACAAATTATTGAGATGCTTTATGATGGTTTTATTAAAATGGGCTTGATAACGTATCCTTTCTTCAATAGTGATCTTAAAAAACTTCATCTGATAAAAGAACCTCTTATATTTGTCGCTCACAAAAACCATCCAATTAATAAGTGGAAAGAAAGAAGCTACACAGTAGAAGAGGTGTTTGCAAATAGTAAACCTTACATTTTGACCGATTGGAGCGAAGAGAGTAAGCACTGGCAGAAAACACAGCTTTCTTTTGGAATGGATTCAATTGAACTCCCGCCTTCAACTGCATTAGATTTTGTTCAAAGGGGAAAGGGCGTTGCTCTCTTAACTGAATCGCTAGCTCAAGATTTAATAGATAACGGAACAATAGTTAGATTAGAGCCAACCCATTTTCATGGTATCAATCGATCGGTAGCTTTGGTTAGTCTAGAAACTGAAAATGCTCTAACGCCTTCAGCAAGAAGGTTTGTAGAAATGATCCGTTCTTCCTCTCATTTTGATTGAGCAATACTAGATTTAAAGCTCCCGTAGGCATTCGAGAAATTTACATGATAGAGTTCTGTGACTAAACTCCTATTTTAATCACTTTGAAACGGTTGTGTCCTTATGTGCCTTGGTATTAGAGGATAGACCTTTATTCCTAAATCAAGTGATGATATAGAGGCATAAAGGAAATTGTAAAGGAAATGATTCACATTATTGTGGAATTGTTAATAAATTGAGTGCTTTTTCCCCAGACACAATTCGACTGTTTTCTACCTTTTGGCCCCTTTAATTCTAGCGCTCCTATGCTAGATTAGGAGATGTGCTAAAAACAACTTAGGGGGAAAAGGAATGAAGATTAAAGGATTCGCATCACTATCTCTTGCAGTAACACTTTTAATTGCTCCAGGATTCAGTGAAGCAAGTGCAGCAACAACAACTTTAGATTCTCAAGGAACTCAGGTTACAATCGATGGGCTTCCGAAAGCGAAAACAGAAGGCAAGGAAAAGTTCGATAAGCCTGCTAAAGTTGAGCGTTCAACAGTCGTAGACGTATTGGACGAAAAAGGGAAGAAGCTTAGCGAAAAGAAGATAAACAAGAATGTAGATAAAGAAGAAAAGAAAGCAGCGAAAGAAAAGAAAAAGAACGGTAAAGCAACAGAAGGCGAACTATGCATTTTCCTCTGCGGTGGTGGCGGTGGAACTGAACCACCAGAAGAGCCTGCAGCTGGCTCTGCTAAAGTCGTAACGGTATTGATCGCTGCTGACGAAGAATATCGAGCGGCACATAGTGATTGGCAAACACTAACACAAAACATTGTTGAGAATGCAGATAACGGATTTACTCGTGACCACAATATTGATTTTGAAATCAAAGCACTTGGTCAGTGGAGTTCTCAAGGAGCAAACGCTTCTGAAATCCTTCAAGACATGGATCGCGACTGGAATGGCAATGGGTATGACTTTGTTGTAGGTTTCACGAAAGACCCTAACTTCAATTCTGGTGGTATTGCATACGTATATCCGGGTTCACCTAACGGTAGTGCAGTTTCTGTTAACCTTGACCAAGGCGCGACAAACACATGGCATGCTGCACAGCACGAATTCTCTCACAACTACGGTCTTAGCCACGATGCGCAAGGAAGTGGTATTAAGTGCATTATGAACTATGACTATTCTTACAGTGTAGACTACTGGGATCAAGATCACGACGATGAGATTGAAGCCCACAAAAGCTGGTACGGTAACTAAGTAAGGTGATGCAAGTAGAAAGGGTATCTTCGAAGATTTCGGAGATACCCTTTTTTGAGTATTGATTGGCTTGTTATGAAGTCTATAACGTTATGGACGAAGAATATAGATTGAAGAGATATGGTTGGTAGCAAAAAGGCTTGGAGGAAAGTCCCTTTAATTAAGCATCAGAGATCCAAGCAGACATGCCTAGCAATTTTATAAGAAATTATGATATGAAAATTTTCACCTTTTGATAGTAAAAAGCGTCTAATTGGTATCCTATGGAAAATGATAACGCTTAAATCTAGTAAAATAGTACAAAATTCGACCTTTTTTATTAGAATCTTCTAAACTATTGTTTATATTCTCTAAAAATCGGATAGAATAGAATTAACAGCATAGCAAACGTAGCAACGTTTCTATCAATATGAATGGAGGATTGCGCGATGGAGAATCGAAAAGTGTACCAGAATCAGATTTCAGAAAAGAGACAGGAAATGGTTGAACAACTTATCGAACACATCAATGCTTCCACTATAGAACAAAGACAAGACGAACTTAAGAAAGAGATTGACGAAGCTCTTGATCAGCGTAACCAAGAGTTGTTTATGGAACTAACCGACCGTCTTAATTCAATTCAATAAATAATAGTCATATATTTAAGACCGCTTGCTTATAATCTAGTAATCAAACACTCAGGAGGAGATGTTGATGCTAGATTTAGCAGCGGTTTTTCATTTGGCGATGGATTGGATGGTTGAGAATAAAGGGTACAGACTTCAGTCGGTATTTCTTTTCAGTGGTCTCGGTCTATCATTTGTTACTTACTTCTTCTGGTTTGTATCGAAAGGGTATAAGGGTGTGTCTGAATAAGGAGCTATTGCTAGAGGACATCCACTAATCTAACAAAAAGACCCCCAAAGGGGAGTCTTTAGAATGGGATTGTAATAGATTTGGCTTTTGTTAATGATTCTTTATTCTCATCGAATACATCGCTCGTGTGTACCGTAATAGATTCTAGTTTTTCAACATCCGTTTTATTTAAGACAAAGCCAAGCTGACCAGTTTTCTCTTCACCAGGTGCGAAGTCTCCATATAAGTTCTCCAGATAGAAGTCTTCATCAAAACCTTTTTTCTCATTGTTCGTTTCGAGAACAGAGACTGGCGCGAAGTTAACTGTTTGATCTGACGTGTTTTTCACACTTACGCGTAATTTCACGTAGTTAAACTGAGTCTCATTATCTGAATAGCCATGGAAGAAATCAACTAGATCTGGAGAAGGGGAGTAGTTCATCACTTTCACGTCTGAAATAGTTAATTCAACATCTCCGACGGTAGTGGTTTCATTGTAATCTGAGATTGCTTTTAACGTAATCGAGCCATCTTGATCCTCAAATGTTTGACCAACTTCAGTTAATGAGCTGTCATCTGGAGCCTGTGGGCTATCGACGATGTTCTTGTTCTCAGTGGACTCTTTTGTTGATGAGCCTGTGTTCTGATTCGTATCGGATTGTTCTGCTGTATTTGTTGAAGACTCATCCTGAGACCCAGCGTTCTGTTGTTCGTTATTTGCGGCACATCCACCAAGAAAAAGGGATGCCGATAGGAAAATAAGAAGTACATATTTCATTATAATGACCTCCTTCATCATGAAGAAAAATTCCCGCTGCCTTACTAAAGCAGCGGGAGTTTTTGTTTTTCTTTTTAGTGCTTATTACGGTGACCTTTGTCTTTATTATGATCCTCATCATCGTCGTGATCTTTGTTATGGTGATCATTATCTTGCTTTTTATTTAAAAGATCCATAACCATTTGTCCTGTTTCACTGTTATCGTGAAGGCCGATGAAGTTCTCAGATTCTGGACCGTATGCATATACATTTACGTCAACACCTGTGTGCCCGCCAGTTGTCCAGCCAGTACCAGAGCGTAGATCGAAAATTTTCTCAATTGCGTCGTCGATTTCTACTGTCTTTTCAGTCTTTGCTGCTTCTTTTACAGAGGCAATTTCTTCAGAAGTAAGTTCAAGGTCGATGTATTTGTTCAATGTTTCTTCTACATCAGCACCTTCAGCAATTTGAGCTGCCATAAAGTCAGGTGTCTTTTTCGCTGCTTTAAGTGGAGCAGGATTCCATTGGTATTCACCATCGCGACCCATCGTCATTCCGCCTGTAGAGTGGTCTGCTGTAGTGACAACAAGTGTATGCTTGTCTTTCTTCGCGAATTCAATTGCTTTCTGGTAAGCCTTCTCGAAGTCTTCCATCTCGCTCATGGCTGCAACCGCATCGTTATCATGGCCAGCCCAGTCAATCTGGCTCCCTTCAACCATTAGGAAGAAGCCGTCGTCGTCTTTTTTCAGACGGTCAAGTGCTGCATCTGTCATCTCTTCTAATGAAGGAGTATCTTCAGTACGATCAATCGCTTTATCCAAACCTTTTGGAGCGAAAAGACCTAGGATTTGTTCGTTCTTATCCTTAGCAAGCTCTTCTTTAGATGTAACATAGCTATACCCGTCTTTCTTGAACTCTTCAGTAAGATTACGGTCGGAACGTTCAAAGTAAGAAGTACCTCCACCTAGAAGAACATCTACTTTATGTTCACCGTTAATCATTTCATCATAGTAATCATCTGCAATATCGTTATAGTTATTACGAGACTCATCATGTGCACCGAATGATGCTGGTGTTGCGTGATTAATTTGTGAAGTGGAAACAAGTCCTGTTGCTTTTTCGTTTTCTTTTGCTTCTTCAAGAACTGTTTTTACTTCCTCTTTGTCAACGTCAACTGAGATAGCACCATTGTATGTTTTAATTCCAGCTGCCATTGCTGTACCAGCTGCTGCAGAGTCGGTTACAGTTTCTTCAGGATCCCAAGAATACGTTTGTTGAGCACCAACAAGATGTTGGTCAAAAGCTGTTTCTTCCATATATGGTGTTGATTTATCATCTTTAAAAGAACGGTACGCTGTCGTATAAGCTGGCCCCATACCGTCACCGATTAAGAAAATTACGTTCTCGATTTCGTTCTTATCTTTATGGTCTTTATCAGATTTTGCTTCAATACCCGGTGCATTTCCAGCAAATCCTGCAACCGCTAGTGACGAAATCACTGCGAAAGGAATAATTTTTTTCTTAGCGTTTTTGATAAACATATATGAATCCTCCCGAATTGTTTTTGTCTCACACCCCACAGTGTACGTGACCAAGATAAAGGCGATATTAATAGATTGTTAGGTTTGTGTTAAGAAAATAGGGACGAACGATGTGGTCGTAGAATAGGTGATGAGAGCGAATATTAGGTCTTGTTGTCAAAATATCTTTGTATAATAATCAGTTGCATTCCCAATTAGATCGTAATGAAAACGACGTCATGAATGCAACACGTTTAGACGTAATTGGTAGAAAAGGTCGATTAATAAATGGATTACCCCTTGGATATTCCTGCTAGGTATGTCTTTTTTCATAGGGATATTTTCATGCGTATAGCTTATATAAAGCTTTCAATAGATAGGGTGTACCAAAATAGCGAAGACGAAATGGTGTAAAAAAATGAAAATACTGATAAAATTGTCATAATAGTTCAAAAGCAATAAAAGGAGGATACATACGATGGAATTGCTTTCAAATGAATCGGTTATTTATGACTTTAATAAAGACCACCAGCCCGTTAAGGTGGTGCCTTCAGGTGCCACGATTGAGATCTTGACTTACGATTGCTTCGAAAACCAGCTACAAACGGAGGACACGGAAATTACCGGGATTGATTGGGATCGTGTTAATCCTGCGACTGGTCCTATCTATGTACAGGATGCATTGCCTGGTGACGTATTAAAGGTAACGATAGAAAAGCTTGAAATTGGGGAGCAGGGTGTCATGGTTGTTGGCCCAGACCTTGGCGTGATGGGGCATCGATTGAAAGAGATGGAATCAAAAATTATTCCGATTAAAAATGGTAAAGCGCTATTTAATGAACTCGAAATTCCGTTAAACCCGATGATCGGTGTAATCGGAGTGGCACCTGAAGGAGAAGGTGTCTCATGTGGCACACCAGGTGCTCATGGAGGAAATATGGATAACAAGATGATTACTGAAGGGGCAACGCTATATTTCCCGGTTTTCGCAGAAGGTGCCCTATTTGGACTTGGTGATTTCCATGCTGCGATGGGAGACGGTGAAGTGAGCGTCTCCGGAATTGAAGTGCCCGGAAGAGCAACAGTGAAACTTGAAGTAATCAAGGGCGAACCTATGTCTCAACCGATGCTCGAGAATGAAGAAGTTGTTACTCAGATTGCATCAGCAGAAACCCTCGATGAAGCGGTTAAACAAGCAACAGAGCTTATGATCGATCGAATTGCTGAGAGAACTGGAATGCCGATTGGGGAAGTTACAATGCTCATGAGTGCGATTGGACAGGTAGAAGTCTGCCAGGTCGTCGATCCCCTTATGACAGCAAGATTCGTCGTGCCAAAATGGCTTGAAGCAAAACTAGGTGTGCGCTTGATCTAGATGTTCGACAACGTTTGACATAAACCGGGTGGTGCCTGTCACCTGCGAATTCGGGAGGACGTTAATGCGAAGCAAACTCAACGTTATAGCCCTTTCTATAGTAGGGATGATTATTCTTTTTTTCTTCGGCATAAGCTGGTTCTATCCGTATTCAGAACTTAGCTTGAATAAATCTCTCACTTATCATGCGGACCCATATTTAGTGGAGGACTACGTGCAGCAATTGAATGATCTTACTAATAACTTTGAGTCTGTTTCGAGTGAGGATATGACAAATGATCACCTACAATATCTTCTCCAAATGTACGATCAGGAGTGGATGATGAGTGAAGAGTCTGCCAAAATGAATCAAGCTGATATCGATCAGATTGCATTAGACGTGAAAGAAGCGCGAAATCTATTACTTACCCTAGCATTTGAAGAAACCTACTCACCTAATGTCATAAGCCAATTGAAATATGTTATTGAAAATTGCCTTGCTATTGAAGAGAGTGTATATGACTTAAGGGACTCCGAAACTCATTCAAGGGATACGTTACAAACTCAGTACCACAATCTTCATGGAACGTTTGAGAACAGTCTGAGAATGTTACTAACTTTCTATGAACGATATGAGGAAGAGAAAGTGAAGAGCGAGTAGGTTTATAGAATAGAATGTTTAAAAGCGATGCCTTAATTGCGGCATCGCTTTTAAACATAGTTATCCATTGTTTATGTTGAACGATTTCTTCCATAGACCTATCAGTTTGTGAACGCAGGAAACTCTATTCAAGTGCTCCCTATTGAATCCTCTATCAGAGAAGACTAAACTAAACCATAGAACAAAAAGTGACAAAATCCGAGTGGTGCCTGTGAACATAGGACTTTCTTCCTGTAGTGCCAGGCACTTGTCGAAATATAGGAGGAAATTATGATGGTACGTTTTGGTGTGATAGGGACAAACAAAATTACAGAGATGTTTCTGGAAGGGGCTAGTGAGTTAAGTGAGTTTAAGCTCGCTGCGGTTTATTCTAGAACAGAGGAAAAAGCGAAGGCGTTTGCTGAGAAGCATGGTGCAGAAGCAACGTTTACAAGTCTTGAGGAAATGGCGAATAGTGATGTAATTGACGCTGTTTATATCGCCAGTCCAAATTCACTTCATGCTGAGCAATCGGTTATTTTTATGAACGCTGGGAAGCACGTTCTTTGTGAGAAGCCGATGGCGTCAAACGGGAGGGAAGTGAAACAAATGATTGAAGTGGCCAAAGAAAACGGAGTTCTTCTCATGGAAGCGATGAAGTCGACT
Source organism: Bacillus sp. NTK071 (assembly GCF_017303315.1). Classification (GTDB taxonomy): domain Bacteria; phylum Bacillota; class Bacilli; order Bacillales; family Guptibacillaceae; genus Guptibacillus. Next base: position 176,480 of record NZ_JAFKOI010000004.1, on the reverse strand, counting down.
GTTATGCCGAATATGCAAATGGTGCGAGAGAATTTACATAAGATCGGAAAGATTCGCCGCTTTGTAGCGAATTACGGACAGTACTCTTCTCGCTATGATGCATATAAAGAGGGAACAGTGTTGAATGCATTTAACCCTGAGTTCTCGAACGGCTCCCTTATGGATATCGGAGTGTACGGCGTCTACCCTGTTGTGTCAATGCTCGGTAAACCGAATTCGATTAAAGCAGAAGGAGTCATGCTAGACTCTGGTGTTGATGGTGAAGGCAGTATTTTACTTGGATATGATGATAAAGAGGCTGTTATCATGTTTTCTAAAATTACAGATTCCCATATGCCATCTGAAATTCAGGGGGAGAACGGTAGCATCCTTATTGATAAAATTGGATCTCCAATGAATGTGAAGATCCAGTATCGGGATGGATCAGTCGAAGACCTAAGTCAGCCTCAACAACACACGATGATGTATGAAGCAAAGGAGTTTATCGAATTGATTCAATCTAGTAAGACGGAATCAGATATCAATTCGCATGAAAATTCGCTTCTCTCAATTGAAGTGATGGATGAAGCGCGCAAACAAATCGGTGTGGTTTTTCCGGCAGACAATAGTTAATAAGTAGTAAGCCTTTTCATTCAGCCCGTTTGAACTAGATTCAAACGGGTACGATATTAATAGATGACAACTATTGGAGGGATGAAATTGGCTAGTAAATATGGGGAAGTCGTACAAGAATCATTAAATGCACTATTAGAAGATGAATCATTTTTACCTAATTTCAAAGACGAGGAAAGAAAGAAAGCGTTCACTTCGCTTGAATCGATTCTTTCTACACCAAATCAAATTCAGAAATCCTTTCTACGTGTGCCGCTTGAGAACGGTAAAATTCTCAGAATTCCAGCATTTCGTGTTCAGCACAATAACGCCGTCGGGCCATATAAAGGCGGAATTCGATTTCATGAGACGGTAAAGGAAGATGAAGTGATTAATCTTGCTACACTCATGACTTTGAAAAACACCCTGCATGATGTTCCGTTTGGTGGTGGAAAAGGCGGCGTGGTGATTAATCCACGTGAATTCACAGAAAAAGAATTACATACCATTTCCAAAAAGTACGTTCATAATTTTAGTGACATTCTTGGACCTGATAAGGATATCCCAGCACCTGATGTTGGAACAGGAGAGCGTGAAATGGACTGGATGATGGGAGAGTATAAAAGCATTCATCCCGGTCGGCCATACCGAGGAAGCTTTACAGGGAAGAGTCAGGTAAACGGTGGATCATTAGGCCGAAGAGAAGCAACAGGTAAGGGCGTGTACTATACACTACGCTATATGCTTCATAATTTTGTTAACGAGAACGAAGAATGGTTTAAGAAAAACGATAACCGTTTTGCGAAAACAGCCCTGAACCATACAAAACGTCAGTTAACCATCGGAATCCAAGGCTTTGGTAATGTTGGTTCAGTCGCTGCTCTTGAATCGTACACTTGTAATTATCTCGATACAAAAGTGGTTGCAGTAAGCGATCGGAACGTAACCCTATATAATGAAGAAGGACTCGATATTAAAGGACTAATTGAGTTCACTTCAAATCATGAGGGTGACTTGCCTACAACAAACGAAGCGCTGAGTCAGAATAACATTAAAGCGGAAATTCAAGATCGAGAAGACGTACTCTATCTCGACACAGACGTGTTAATTCTTGCTGCGCTTGAAGATCAAATTCGTGAAGATAACGTAGACAAAGTGAAAGCACGCATGATTGTTGAAGGTGCAAATGGTCCGATTACGCTCGATGCCGATCGTAAGTTAAGTGACGATGGCGTACTAATTATCCCTGATATCCTTGCAAACGCTGGTGGTGTTATTGTCAGTTATTTCGAATGGTTGCAGGGCAGGGAAACGCAGTTCTACAGCGAAGAAGAAGTTTTTACAATGCTGTTTAAGAAAATGAAGGAGACAATGGATACGATCTATCCACAATTCTTCAGCGATCCATTCCCATTAAGACAGAACTGCTATATTCACACTGTGATGAAGCTATCAAATATCCTCTATCGCCATGGTAAATTGTATTAACATATAGAAAGCCCCCTGCCTGATTAAGTGTAATCAGGCAGGGGGCTTTCTAATTCTTAAGTAGCCATCTTCTCTTTAAATTCATTCATTTTCTTAACTGTCTCATCTAGCAACTGATTCATTTTATCAGCATCAGGCTTATCTTTTTTCGCTTCATCAATAAGTGGATAAAGACTTTCTTCTATAGTTTTATATTCGTCAGGATAGTTCTCTTCGATCTGGGATTCGATTTCATCCCAACTTGAATCGATAGACATGCCCAAATCATTGATTTTACCAAAGTCATCGCTTGCATTTTCAAGCGTGCTTTTCAATTCTTCAAGATTTGTAAGGACGGTATTGATTCCTTCGTCCAAGTTAACCGATTTATTCTCTTGTACTCCACTATCAGCGCTCACGTTACCGGCACCTTCTCCACCGGCAGAATCTTCCGTCACACTATTGTTCTCCATGCCAGTACTAGGAGAATTATTCTCCGTTTGGCTACTGTTATCCTCAGAACTATTCGAACCACAGCCAGCGAGTAGCGTCCCAGCTATTAAGCAGCTTGCTAAGAGAATAGGTAATTTCTTTTCCAACAACATCAGCTCCTTTCAAATTCAATTATCGGTTCTCAAAGTTCGTTTTATTCAAACGGAGCTGAAAGTCAATGTTTTTATATAGTAGATGAAGAGAGGGGAGAAATCTCATACCTGCTTTTTCCTAACAAATAGGTACGATAAGAAAATAGCTCCAATCACCCCAGCGCTAATAAGTAAACCGACCCGTTCACTTTCTTGAAAAGCTGCTCCTGCGATCGCTGTTACAATGAGAGCAATCCCAAGGTATGAGGTGAAAGGTGCTCCCATCATTTTAAAATATGTTTTCTTAGTAGGAGCTTCAGCATAGTGGCGACGGTTTTTGATTTGGGAAGCGAGGATCACAACCCAGTTCAGGATAAGCATAATACCTGCTGCCGTTGTTAAGTATTCATATACTTGATCTGGAAGAACGTATGAGATGACAATCATGAAGCTGAGTGCAACAGCATTGACAGCTAAGGCTCTTGTGGCAACGCCTCGCTTCGTATGGACTTTGAGCCCCTTTGGAGCATCACCGGCACGACTGAGGGAAACCATCACTTTTGTAATCGAAAAGAGAGCGCCAACCATTGTGGAGAATGCGGCAGTAATTAGAATCACAGTGAAAATAGATCCGATAAAAGGGATGTGGAATTGAGATAGAGCAGTAACGAATGGACTTTCATCTTCCGTAATGACACTCCAAGAAACCATATACAGCACAAAGAAAAGCGATAGAATGTAGAGAAAGGTAAGTGCAACCACTGTGACAAGACCAGCTTTTGGTGTTTCATCTTTATGTTTCAGCTCGCTCGACATTAAGCCAACAACTGCAATGCCTCCGAATGAAAACAGCACAAATATCATTGCTGACCATGTTCCCATAAAGCCGTTTGGAAAAAGAGTGGTAAACTTCGCCGCCTCCGTTTGAATCGAAGAAGCGGGAGAAACAATGTCGAAAACAAACAGTGTACCAAATCCTATGAAACCAACAAGGGTAGCTAGTTTTACTACAGCGAAAAGTGATTCCGTTGTGCTGAAATTGTTCACTCCTAATAGGTTAATTCCAAGACCTAGTGCTGTATAGACAATCATTAATAACCATAGCGGTACAGCAGGGAACCAGTATTGCGTAAAAAGACCAAGCGCTGTGATTTCACTTGCCATGATTAATAGACCGGAAACCCAGTACATCCAACCACTAATAAACCCCATCGAATGACCGAATGCTGTTTGTGCGTATTTCCGAAAGGAGCCTTCCTCTGTATCATGAACAGACATCTCTGCGAGTGCGCTGAACACTAAGAATGCTATAAACCCTGCAATTAAGTAATTAATGAGTACGGAAGGACCAGCACGTTCAATAGAAAGACTTGTTCCAAGGAAAAAACCTGCACCGATAATCGAACCAATTCCAATAAGCGTTAATTGCCACCAGTGAAGCTTATGATTAGACCCAGCTTTCACTTTCTGCTCCTGCGTCTTCTGAATAGCCTGCTGAACAACATGTTCATTTCTCATAAAAAAAGCCTTCCTTCTAAAAATAAAATGAGTAAAACAACTCATTCCTTATCTTTAGAAGGAACGCCTCATATTATCCGTGGCATGACAAAATATTACATATATCGGGTGGTGACAGGCACTCGCTTACTGAACGGGTACCTCGTCCTTGAATTTCGTTACTGTCTCTACCGCTTCATCTAGTAACATTCTTGTCTTCTCAATATCCACCTCTTCTTTTGCTGCCTCTTCAATAAGTGGAGTTATTGTATCGTTAATCGCAGTATAATCCTTAGGGTATTCCTCTTTTAGTTTTTGATCAAATAAATCCCAATGAGACTGAAGCTGAGTTCCTAATTCATTAATCTTTGAACTATCCTCTGAGGAATTCTCGAGTGCTGTATTCAAACTATCAAGATCAGTAAGAACAGTGTCAATTCCGACATCAAGATTCACTTCACTAGAGTCTGAGCCTTCAGCACCGTCATTAGAATTATTTTCTCCAGATGTATTATCTGACATGCTGTTATCTCCTGAGCTTTCATTCATTGTACTTTCTTCGGTCTGAGTGACGTTATTTTCTTCAGAACCATCGGAACCGCACCCTGCTAGTAACGTCCCTACTGTTAAACCTGTTACTAATAGAATAGAATTTTTCTTTTTCATGATCAAAACTCCTTTCATTATCTTTCCTATATAAAATAATGCTTCCCACAAGGCTTTGCTATCAAACGCTTATATACTCATCGACACACTTCGAGTGTACTCGAGTGGATTCGGGGAGTGCCTGTCACCTGCGGTTAACGTAATCTGGATAATCGGTGATAATGCCGTCTACACCAGTTTCAAGCAGGGATTCTATGGATTCTCTATCTCTTACTGTCCACGTCTGAGCTTCCATTCCATTCTTGTGTATGCGTTCTACATAATCAGAGGTGATGAGCCACATACCTGGATTAACGTAATCAGCATAACCAGAAACTTCAGATAAGCCTTCATCAGACATGGTATAGCTAACGAGTACTCCGGTAGGGACTGAAGGTAGAATAGAGTGGAACGTTTCGACAGAGTCATGATCAAATGATTGTACAATGATTTTGTTATTGTTCGGTTTATCCATATGTCGCTTAGCAAGCTCAGCGGCAACTTTTTCTTCGATTCCAGGGTAAAGGGACGGAGATTTAAGTTCGATCAATATACCTGATTTTCCCCGATAGGCATCAAGCACTTCACCAAGCGTTGGAAGCTTTTCTCCAGCGAATTCTTCTCCAAACCAGCTGCCAGCATCTAGACGCTTTAGCTCTTCAAGCGTCATATTTTTTACTTTTCCTGAACCATCGGTTGTGCGGTCAACGGAGGTGTCATGAATGACAATAAGCTCTCCGTCTTTTGTAAGTTGAACATCGAGTTCAAAATAATCGGCTTTCATTTTAACAGCTTTTTCAAATGCAGCCATCGTATTTTCTGGCGCATAACCTGAAGCACCTCGATGTGCAACGGTTTGGACACTTTTCGAATTCTTACTCGCTAAAACATCCCCATCTGCTACGAAAAATAAACTCATAAAAAGAATAACGATCACACCTGTAGATAGTATCTTTCTCAAAAAAATCTCTCCCTTCCTGTTGTTCACTACCACACTATCTCATCCATATTAAGTGCGAGTGAAGGTGCAGTAACGATTTATAAAGGATTCATGACAGAAAGTGAGAAAATATACCCTGAGGACTTTACACTGTTTTGTAAGCTAACCAAAAGCACCATGATAAAGGTACTTACTAAACTTGATGCAAGAACAGTTTGCAAAAAAGGAATTCCAGCTCTTTTCTCGAATATGTATGATACAAAAAATGAGGTGATAGAGTGAAGAAAAGGGGTTTCTTCAAACTGAGTATGCTGTTGTCTCTATTCACTGTCTATTGCTATTCGTATTGGGAAATGTCCTGGAAAGCTAGCCTATTACCAGCCAATCCTGACTGGAAAAGTCATCTTATTTTCACACCACGTTCGATTTCAGCTTCTAAAGATATTTATGAGATCGACATGTTTCTTTACGCGTTCAAAGTGGCTCCGCTCATCACAAGCCTTTGCTTTCTTTCGCTTTTTGCTATTATTCTTATTCTCATTCAATTTGTAAAAAAGCAGCTTGTCCATATTGGTGAAAGCAATGTCACAAGTTCATAGAAGTCAGGAAGTGGGGCTAATGGCCTCACTTTTTTTGGTGTCATCTATTGATTATTATATGGTAATATTTGGTGAGGGCAATTTGAGAAAGGAAGAGACCATGAAACAATTCAAGGTAGGAGCTGGCTTACTATTTGTAGCGTTGATTATGATGATTGGGCCTTATAATTTATTATATGAGATGAACGAAAGGTGGGCTCTGAAAGCATTTATAAGCTCGAATGATACTTTCAAGGGTGAAGAGATTATAGATATAGACTATAGAGGATCTGATACATATTTTGTTCAAACAAAAGACGGTGAGGAAGTTACGAATTATATCGTAATGAATTATCAATCGTCTGTTATGAATGGTCATTGGAAAGTGTTTGAGGAGTCTCTGAGAGAGAACTATTATTAACGCATAAACGAAAGAACCTGGATGTCCTAGACGCCAGGTTCTTTCATTCGTGAATAATTTTGTACCTATGGAAACGTATGAACATAAATTCGTAAATTCAGATTAATTCGACAAGTAGTAACACATTTCGGGCGGTGACAGGCACCCGCGGATCGAGTTTTGTCGATTTAGATTTGCCTGGATTGGACATAGTAAAACAGACATAAGATTTTTGAGGAGGCAAATCAGCTATGATTAGTATTATTATTGGACTAGCTCTCTTGATGCTACTTGCGTACATGGGCTGGTCAATTATATGGATCGCTCCATTAGTATCCGGTATTGTTGCATTGCTGAGCGGTATGGATATTCTACCTACATATACCGATACGTATATGGCAGGATTCGTAGACTTTGCGAAAGCCTATTTCCCGATATTCTTATTCGGTGCGATTTTTGGAAAGTTAATGGAGGACACAGGGGCAGCACAATCCGTTGCTTACAAAATTTCTAGTGTAATAGGAGAGAAACGTGCAATTCTTGGTATGCTTCTCTCGGCAGCCATTCTGACTTACGGGGGCGTGAGTCTATTCGTTGTGGTGTTCGCTGTATACCCTCTTGCAGTTGCGATGTTCCGTCAGGCTAACGTTTCTCGTAAGCTTATCCCTTCAACATTTGTACTCGGGGCTTTTACTTTTACAATGACGGCTCTACCTGGGACGCCGCAGATTCAGAACATTATCCCAATCAACACGTTTAAAACGTCCACGATGGCAGCACCAATTCTTGGAATTGTGGCTGGATTAATTATGGCGGTTGGAGGATATTTCTATCTTAAATTCCGTGAAAATCAGCTCTCGAAAAATGATGAGGCATTTACCGAACCAAAGGGATCTAATGAAGTGAAAAGCATTAATGAGGAGGAACTCCCTAACTGGATTCTTTCCGTTATCCCACTCATCGCGGTTGTTGTAACGCTTAATGCTTTTGAGAACCTAAGCATTCTAATAGCGCTTCTAATCGGTATCGTGCTCATCATGTTATTTAACTTCAAGAACTATAAGCAGTTTATTAAAGCGATTAATGGCGGTGCTTCTGGATCAGTTATGGCAACAATTAATACTAGTGCCGCTGTAGGATTTGGTTCAGTCGTTACAGCATCACCTGGATTTGAAGCGGTTAAGGATCTCATCTTTGCAATCCCGCTTAGTCCCTATTTCTCAGAAGCCTTCGCCGTTCAACTTCTCGCCATGATAACAGGATCCGCATCAGGTGGTATGGGAATTGCGCTTGAAGCACTTGGGAAAGAGTATTACAACATTGCGATTAATAATAATATGAGTCTTGAAGCATTCCACCGTATAACGGCCGTTGCTTCAGGTGCATCAATTCTGCCACATAACGGTGCGTTGCTAACACTTTTCACCGTAACAGGGCTAACACATAAGGATTCCTACAAAGATGTTTTTGTAGTCGGCCTCATCATTCCAATGATTGCTACGATCGCAATTATTTTCCTAGCTATGATGGGAATTAATTAAATGTACGAAAAGAAATCCCCGCTGCTCTCGATATGAGATCAGCGGGGATTTTATTTGTCTTTTTGTTTACTGAGCAGTATAACCACCGTCAATTACTGCAGCCTGACCTGTAATGCTCTTTGCCTTTTCACTAACAAGGAAGATGGAGTAATCTGCTACTTCCTGAACTTGGATTAAGCGCTTTTGAGGGACAAGAGGATATATTACTTGCTCTAATGCTTTCTCTTTCTCGATGTTACGTGTTTTAGCTAGATCTTCCAGCTGATTCTGAACGAGTGGGGTATCTACATAACCGGGGCAAATTGCATTTACTGTAATGCCGTGATCTGCTCCTTCAAGCGCTGCAACCTTTGTGAGGCCAATAATACCGTGTTTTGCACTGTTGTAGCCTGCTTTTCCTGCAAATCCAATTAATCCATTAATGGAAGCCATGTTAAGGATGCGACCATAACCTTGTTCTTTCATAATTGGAAACACATGCTTAATGGCATAGAAAGGACCCTTTAGCATAATATCAAGGATTAAACTATACTTCTCACTTGGAAACTCTTCAATTGGTGCAACGTGTTGGATTCCGGCATTGTTTACGAGAATATCAATACGTCCAAACTTCTTAACCGTTTCATCGATTGCATTCTTCACATCTTCTTCTTTCGCAACGTTAGCGACAACACCTTCAACTGTGAATCCTTGTGACGTTAAGCTCTCAACTGATTCCTTTAACGTATCTTCGTTGATGTCATTTAGCATCACCTTCGCGCCAGCCTTTGCAAATTCTGTAGCTATTTCTAACCCAATTCCCTGACCTGAGCCAGTAATTAATGCGCATTTACCTTCAAGCATCGTTGCATCCTCCTTAAATATGAATCATCAATTGTTAGGATACCCAAATGCCCTTCAAGATATTTCGCCTTTTTTCGACCAAAACCGGGTGGTGACAGGCACCCGCGAACCGGCGACCCGCGAGCCACCGTACACAAAAAAAGACGCACCCCCAAGGGTACGTCTTCGAAATAACTTATTTCGTGATATTCTGATCTTTTGCCATTTCCTTCGCGACTTTAGGCGCTAGCCATATCATCGGTAGGAGCAGTAGTGATACCGGAACAGCTGTTACAACGATAAAGTTCTGTAGCTGTGTAATACCACTGTCTCCAGTAATCAACAAGATCACAGCAACAGTACCCATTAGAATTGCCCAGAAAACACGAAGCCATCTTTGGGGATCGCCTTCACCTGTAACGGCCATTGCAATGGTGTAGGACATCGAATCACTTGTTGTAACAACGAATAGAATCGTTAGAAGTAAGAACAACGGTGAGATGATGCTAGCAAGCGGGAACTGTTCGGTAATCGCGAACATCGCTGCTGGGTTACCTGCTGCATTGAGTGCTTCTGAAATTGATCCAGCGTTTGTCAGTTCAAAGTAGATGCCGGACCCGCCAAGAACAGTAAACCAGAACGTTGAAATCACTGGTGCAAAAATCGATACAGCAATGATAATGTCTCGAATCGTGCGCCCTCTTGAAATACGACTTACGAGAATGGCCATCATTGGACCATACCCAATGAACCAGCCCCAGAAGAAGACAGTCCAGAAGGAAAGCCAGCCAGTATCTGCGCGGAATGTACTCATTGTTACAAATTCATTAATGTAAACACCAAAGCCTGAGATAAAGTGGTCTAAAATAAAGCCACCAGGACCGAAGATCACAATAAAGACCATTAAACCAATTGCAAGACGGACATTAAAGCTACTTAAGTACTGAATACCTTTATATAGACCAGTTACGGCTGAGATCGTTGAAACCACAACGACCGCAAGAATGATTGAGAACTGTGTACTGAACTGATTTGGTATACCGAAGATCGCCTGCAAACCATAACTTGCCTGTAAACCTAGGAAACCAATCGGTCCGATAGTACCAGCTGCAACAGCAATAACAGAAAATGCATCAACGAGCGTTCCGAACCAGCTGTGGCGCAGCTTTTCACCGAAGATTGGATAGAGAAGCGTACGCGGTTTCATCGGCATACCTCTATGGTAATGACCGTACATCATAACAACAGCACTAATCGTTCCAAGAATTGCCCACGCAAGGAAACCCCAGTGCATGAAACTCTGTGCAAGTGCTGTATCAACTGCACTTTGTGTACCTGCTTCGATCCCTTTTCCATCTTGAGAAGGGGGAACTGTTAGGAAGTGATACATCGGCTCAGCCGCTGCCCAGAACACACCGCCACCTGCAAGAAGTGTCGCCATAATGATGGATAACCACTTGTATAAGCTTAGCTCGGGCTTGTCAATGCCTCCTAGTTTGATTTTTCCATATTTCGAGAAGGCTAAGCCAATCCCTACGAAGAACGTCGCTAGCATTAAGATCTGCCAGAAAGCCCCGAAATATTTCGCTGACCAGGCAAAGCTTGAGCTTACGATGTTTTCAACTAATGAAATATCGAAAAGTGCAAGAAATACGAAGAGGACAAGAACTCCACCACTTATTCCAAAGACGGGCCAATCAATTCGACCAGTTTCTTTATTTTTCATATACGACTCCTTTAATCTCTTTTTAAACACAATTACTTACTCTATCACTACGGTTAGTATGGTGTAAAGTGTAGGGATTTAATCTGATAACTCACATTATTAGACTTATCAAACCTTTATCTATCAGTATTTTCCACCACATCCTTTTTATGTAGAAAAATAGTGAAAAAAGTCGAAAAGGTAACGTAATTGAAGAATACCCACTATCTTGAAAACGAAACAGGGAAGAAGCAGATTGCTGCTTCTTCCCTGTTGGTATTGCCATTTTAAAACGCAACAAAAAATGGATGTTTCTCTTCGTCTAAACAAAATTCAATTCTCTGTCGAAAATTATTCCAAGTGACCATATCAAGCGCTACATCAATAGGGACTCAGGCGATATCGTTAACTTCCCGCCATTTGCTTTTGCTAGAAACAAATTATTAAAGATAGAAGAGACTCCTGGAATACGCCACAGAACTTCACGATTTCGATGTCTGCTCCTGATTCTTCTTTCGCCTCTCTCTTAGCGGCCTCAATCAAAGATTCACCTTCTTCCACTTGACCGCCGGGAATCTCCCAACCTCTACGTGGCCCTTTAATTAATAACATTTCGTTTGCTTCATTCAGGATCACGGAAGTAGCTGAAACAATGTGTTTGGGGGGATGATACGAATAGGGTTCAGCGGTTGAGGTTAGAAAATCCTGTATGCTCTCAAGATAGAGCTTTCCTAGTTCCTTTCTCCGTGCTTGAGCTTTTTGATGCAAGTTACTCGTTCTTATTTGCTTTCCAATCTTCTCGTAGTGATCGAAACTTTCGTATTCCCATATCGCTGTAATTTCATCCTGCTTTTCATTCACCCATCTTCCAATTAGTTTTGCTCCATGTTTCATTTGGTTTGGATATAAATAGGTATGGAAAAATTCGTTGAATTGGTTTAGTTTTGGAGGAATGATTTATCACCTAATTTATTTCGATCAATTTGGTTTATCTTCGCGTTATGATAGAGTAATTTTACGATAAGTGATGAGGGAGAGATTGTATGTCGAATTTAAAAAATCAGGTCATTCTAGTCACCGGTGGTAACCGTGGTCAGGGAAAAGCGATTGCTGAGTATCTTGCGTCATTAGGTGCATTAATGGTGATAGGTGCTCGCCGTTATGAAAGTGCTAAAGAAGTAGCTGAATCGATTGGAGATCAAGCTTATCCTGTGGAACTTGATGTGACAAAGGAGTCACACTGGGAGGCAGTGATGAAAGAGATAGAAGATCAATTCGGGAAAATTGACGGGCTTATTAACAATGCTGGAATCTTAAAACGGAAAGCATTTACGGAGTTAACAATTGAAGAGTATCAAGAGCTAATTAACGTGAATCAGCTTGGCGTTTTTCTCGGGATGCAGGCCGTTCTTCCTTTAATGGAAAAGCAGCAGAAAGGGTCTATTGTAAACAATGTATCCATTTCTGCATTTGCCCCGATCGGTCATTCAAGTGCATATGCTGCAACTAAAGCGGCAGTTGTTGCTATGTCTAAAGCTGCGGCAATTGAATTAGGTCCAAAAGGAATTAGGGTTAACATGATTCACCCCGGTGGAGTCGAAACCAAGATGGCAACACAGGGCGAAGGGGTTCCTGAATTCTATAGTTCCATTCCACTTGGCCGTATCGGCCAACCTGTTGAAATTGCAAGAGCGGTCGCATTCCTTGTTTCAGATGAAAGCTCTTATTGCACTGGAACAGAAGTAATCGTGGATGGAGGCATGACGTTGGGGTCTGCCAATGTTTAAAAGGTAGAGGTAACAAAGAATGGATGAGCTTACCGAATAACCTCATTCGACAAATTCCAGCATAAAGCGGGTGGTGCCTGTCACCACCCGCTTTTTCTTTGTCATGAACCGTGCTTTAGGCTGGAGCATATGGTGTAGGAGAATGAAAGCATGCGTAGAGAGTGAACTTGCTTTACGGCCTGATGTTAAAGAGTGTGGTAGGGTACTTTTATGAACGAAAGACCGCGTCATCCTTCAATGAATCAGGGCTGTCACATAAGGGGGTAATCCGACAATGGCGAAAGATCCAAAGCCAAATTTTCTTATTCTTATGGTCGATCAAGAACGATATCCATCCGTTTATGATAATAAAGAATTGAGGGAGTGGAGGAGGAAGAATTTAATCACACAGGAATTATTAAAAGATAATGGCTTTGAATTTAAGAAACATTATGCTGGTAGTACAGCCTGTTCACCGAGTAGAACAACGCTTTACACAGGACAGTACCCATCGCTTCATGGTGTTACGCAAACAAGTGGTGCAGCGAAAACACCATTTGATCCTGACATCTTCTGGCTTGATCGAAATACAGTTCCTACGATGGGGGATTACTTACGCACGGCTGGATACCGCACGTACTGGAAAGGGAAGTGGCACGCATCTGAAGAAGACATTCTCATTCCTGGAACGAACAACGCGTTAGCAAGTTATACGTCTACAGGAGTACCTGATGAGGAAAATGTTGAACAGTATCTTAATGCTAGTCGACTAGATGAATTTGGTTTCGACGGATGGGTTGGGCCTGAGCCACATGGCACAAATCCCCGAAATTCAGCTTCATCTGCTGCAGTTGGAATCAGCGGTCGAGACGTTATTTATGCGGCTGAAGTAGTGGAGTTAATTCAATCTCTCGAAAAAGAAGAGTCTGACGAATCTCCATGGATGATTATGAGTTCGTTCATTAACCCCCACGACATTGCGCTATACGGCGTATTTGCAGCCCAAAGTGGCTTATATGATTTCAAAGTCGACCCATCTGTTCCAAATATTCCGCAAGCTCCTACTGCTGGAGAGTCGCTACGAACGAAGCCGACTGCACAAAGAAGCTATCGCACAACTTACCCGAAAGCACTGCAGCCACTGAAAGATGACCTTTTCTATCGTCAATTGTATTATTCGCTACAAAAGCAAGCAGATGATGAAATGCATAAGGTGTTTACAGCACTGCAAAAATCCACCTTTTATGAAAACACCGTTGTGATTTTCCTTTCAGATCATGGAGAGCTATTAGGCGCTCACGGACAGCTGTATCAAAAATGGTACAACACATATGAGGAGTCGATTCATGTTCCGATGATTATCCACAGCCCAAAGCTTTTCTCAGGAAGACAGAGCACAACGATGTTAACGAGTCATGTTGATGTCCTTCCTACGATGTTAGGGCTCGCCGGAATTAATCCAAAAAAAGCGCAAGAAACATTAAGCGTTGATCACACAGAAGTCCACCCTCTAGTTGGGCGAGATCTTACTCCGCTACTGAAAGGGAAAAGAAGGTTTGATCGTGCTAATGAGCCGCTTTATTTTATGACAGATGATGATGTAACTAGAGGGTTAAACCAGGTCTCCGTCACTGGGCAACCTTACGAATCCGTCGTCCAACCAAATCACATTGAAGCAGTAATCACCACACTTCCAACTGGTGAAGAAAAGAAACATGAGCTTTGGAAGTTCTCAAGGTACTACGATAATCCTCAGTTCTGGAGTAATCCAGGAGTTCAGGATGTGGTTCTTCACGAGGATACTCCAGTGCCTCCGAATTCAGATGTCCAGTATTCGCACTGCGTGACAACGACTAAAACAACACCGCTACCTGATGAATTCGAATTGTATAATTTGTCCTCTGATCCTTTAGAAGAACGAAATTTAGCCGACCCAGCTTACCAAACACCAGAAACAAATAAAATACAAGCGCGGTTGAGCGTGATGCTTGAAGAACAATGTCGTAAGAAAAGGTTATCCCCAAGCAGTGGCAACGTACCTGGAATGCCATCCTGTGAATTCTAAGTACAAAAAGGTGTCCCATCTATACCAAGATGGGGCGCTTTTTTTATTGAATAAAATTTTTTTAACAAACATGTCCCTTTTTCCATTTTCAAAACGATATATAGGGTGAAAGGAGGTGATCAACATGGCAACAGCATCTCTCATGAACACGCAGCTTCGAATGGTACTTGAAACTGGAGTTGACGAGAACGGCAAATCGATTTTCCGAAGCAAGAACTTCAACAACGTGAAGCCTTCCGCAACACCTGATGCGCTTTTTGCAGTAGCACTTGCGCTAGCGCCACTACAGCAGCACAACCTATTTGCGGTTGAGCGTAATGATTCATCTGATCTACAGGCTTAATCAACAACTGAATAACTAAGAAAGGAGGGTAATCACAATGGCAAAAACACTTGAACTTCAATTCAATACACGAGACAACAAACCATTCTCGATCACACTAAGCGATCCAGTAGAGCCGGTTAATCCAGCTGCAATTGCTGCGGCAATGGACGCGATCATCGCTCAAAACTGCTTCACAACTAGCGGTGGCGATGTAACAGCTAAGAAAGGCGCGCGACTAGTAGAACGTAACGAGAATGATATCGTGATCAGCTAAATGAAAATGAGGAGGGGCTTGGTCCTTCCTCTTTCTTGATGACGAAAACAGACGAGGGGGGGAAAGAAGATGGAATCCTGGATGTCACTCATCAGCGATGTTGGTTTTCCGATTGTAGTAACGCTTTACCTGCTGGACCGCATTGAAGAAAAGCTCGATACGCTGAATGAAACGATTCTTCAGTTACCAGATCATCTGACTGCACAACGTTTGAATAAGAAAGTGATGTAATCCCAAAACACTGTAGCTGAGGTTCAGCACAAACGGTGGACCTCGCTCTTTTTTTATACATATCCCTAATTTCATAGTGAACAACGGCTTCCAATCTTCTTTTTAAAAGAGGCGATTGTGAGGTTTCTTAAAGTGTGCCGTTGTTCAGAACGTGGAATGCCTACCACACGTTCTTAAACTAAACTTGTCAGGTGAGCTGAAGCCGATGCAGAAAATTCAGCGTTCTCAAGAGTACACATTTCCCGGTTTATGTGGTGAGAAGCTATGGCGAGAACGGCCCTAACGGTTCGGTATGGTAACCAGGCGTACTACGGTACGGGTAGCAGCGCAAAGACCACGCACATTGGACTGGTTTGATGTGTAGAAAGTGTGCTGTTGAAGGAATTCAAGCGTTCAAATCGGGTGATACGGTGGAAACCTAAGACGGTCTCAGTATACTTCAGTATTAGTGGACGGCTGCTTTTACAGTGCTGATGTATTCTTGTCAGCGCTGTAAAGGTAGTCGTTCTCTGTCCAATGTTTCCTATCGAATCTAGTGCCTTCAGGGGTTAAGAGCACAAGGGACAAGAACAGACTAATTGTTAGAAAGGTTTATTACGATACTGAAAAAGTACAGTATCACCTACTCGGGTTAATCTGTAGATAAAGAAGAAAAGTGTGAAAGAGAAGCGAATGCTTTCTAGTTGAAAAGAGGGGGGAGCGAATCAGATTTTGAAGTTGGATTTTCACCAACGATAAAAGTAGCCTGCTATCTTAATGAAAGACAGCAGACTACTAATCAGTCAATCCAATTGGTGATCAACTTTAACTGGACTTTGTAACAACATGGTTTGTCTGACGGTTCAATAGACGGAAAAAAGGAGGGAGTACTAAGAAAATTGTAACTAACCGTAGCGTTTGAACAGCTACAACAAAAGCAGGGTTTGCATGAAACGCAACAGATGCGGTTGCCATTTCTGCGACACCACCAGGTGCAAATGCTAGCACAGAGGTAACAAACGGAATACCTGTTGCTTCAGAAACACCAAAGGCACATAGTGTCATAACTGCAACAAGGCCAATCGAAGTGAGGAGGCCAACGATGACAATTTGTCTTGCGCCAACAAACATATCTTTATGTAGGCGTGAGCCAATGCTTGCTCCAATCAGAATCTGTGCAAGTATGATTAACCAGTGTGGCCACCACCCTGTGAGGTTCTCTCCAAGATAGGAAGAGCCGATCATGTGTACAACACCAACACCAAGCATTCCACCAACTAACCATGGTGCAGGTAACTTTAATAACTTCCCAATACGATACCCTCCAAAGGAGCCTATGACGAGTAAAGCAGTCCATAGGAAAGAAGTGAGGCTAAACCCGTTTGCAATATATGCCATCTCACCCTGAACAGCTGTGGTTTCTATAACGCCAGTACCTCCAGATTGCGAATAACTAGCTATTAATGGAACTGTCCCAACTACTAGAAAGATGCGAATCATTTGAACAATACTGACTGTCATCGTGTTGGCTCCTACTTCTTCAGCGATACTAGGCATAGCAGAGATCCCCCCTGGTGTTGTACCAAGAAGACTTGTTAACATATCCGCATTTGTATAACGCCACAGAAGATAGCCTGCTAGCAGTGCAAAAATAATCGTCAATAGAAGCATTAGTGTAATTAACATCCAGTTTCTTTCGAAATGATGAACCACAGATAGACTAATTTGTTGCCCTAGTTCAATCCCTAGAATAGCCTGTCCGATGTGTCGCCAATATGGACGAATGCTACTTTGAGTTTGCCCAACGATCCATGAAGGTTTCCAAAAAGATACAAATCCTGCGACGATAAGCGTTCCAATCATCCAACCAATTGCCATTCCAGTTAATGAGAGAAGATAGCCTCCAATGCTGCTCAATAAGATGAACCAACTATTTGTGAGTAGTGTTTGGTTTTTCATGGCGGTACTAACCGCTCCTTCCAAAGTGATTTTCTTGTAGTTGAGTTTTAATCACGACTGTTAGGAAAAAAGGGTTACCATTCCATTAGTATTTCCCTTTGATCTGGTTTCATCATAACGAGCAAATATAAATAGAGTGTTACATGAACATTTTTTTACAATAATAATTGTAAAGTTGATTTTAATTTTAATAACGCTAACCAAATGTCTAGTAATTGACTTTGCACTTTGACACAATGGAAATATCTATAAAATAAGGGTGTTTTTACATATGAAAGTAAGCTGGGTGGTTTCAACAACGGTTACGATTTCTTTACTATTTCTCCTTTTTTTCACTACGTCAAAAAACATCGTAGAAGAAATAAAGATGGGATTGGATTTACAAGGGGGATTTGAAATTCTTTATGAAGTAAAGGAACCATATGAAGGCAATGAGATTCCTGAACAGGAGCTTCTTACCCAAATGGCTTCCTTAATTAGTGATCGTATCAACTTGCTAGGAATAAGTGAACCGGTTATTACAATTGAAGATAACAATCGTATTCGCGTGCAGGTGCCTGGAGTGAAAGACCAAGAAGAGGCTAGAGAGTTTATTTCAATTGGGGGAAATATTACGTTCCGAGATACGAATGATCAACTTGTATTTTCCTCTAGAGACTTTTCTTCTGTAGAAATAGAAAAGACTTCTGAGAATAGCCCGCCTATCGTATCAATTGATTTTACTGAATCCGTGGATATGGAGAGAGTGACAAATAAATATGAAGGAAAGAGACTGGTGCTATGGCTTGATTACATGAATGGTGACTCCTATAAAGAAGAGAATTCAAGGGGAAATTCAAAGATTATTTTTGAAGGGAAAATGAATCAAGCGTGGTCAAGATCTGGCATGGCATTGGGTAGCCAACTTACAAAGCAAGAATCAGAAATGATAGCAAAAGCTATAACCACTGGTAAACTTCCTGCTCCACTTAAAGAATTATCCTCTCAATCTGTAAGTGCCAAACTTGGTGAGAAATCCTTAAATCAAACGTTGATTTCTGGAATTGTCGCAATCATACTTGTTTTTTCGTTCATGGTGTGGCGATATCGTTTACTCGGACTCGTTTCGATCTTATGTATGATCAGTTATCTCTATCTTACTATAGGACTATTTGTTTTCTTTGAAGGGGTACTAACCTTAACAGGATTAGCGGCTTTTATATTAGGACTTGGTATAGCGGTGGATGCAACAATCATTAAATTCGAACGCCTAAAAGAAGAAGTCCAACCAGGAAAGTCGTTCTTACAGACTGTAATGAATGCTTCTAATCGAACATTTGTCACGATAGGTGATGCTCAACTCACAACGTTAATGACGGCAGCGGGTCTTTTCTTATTTGGTGTAGGAAGTGTGAAAGGTTTCGCGACTATGTTACTTATTAGCATCGTCGCTGGGTTTCTGACATGCTATGCATTGTTACGATTACTGCTTTATATGATTGGCGAATCTCTTGTAGTAGAGTGGTATGAGGATAGAAAGTAACGTGAAGAGTTGTGTGTACGATAGAAAAAGAGGCTGGGACATAAGTAAATAACTATGAGAAAGACCCGAACAATTCATTTGAATCAGATCGGGTCTTTCGTAATTTACAGATAGTAAACAACCGCTTCGCCAACATACTTCGCTTTCCGCGGGCACGGCCTCAGTCTCCTCAGAAAGCAAAAAACGCTTTCCTGCGGGGTCTTCGGACTCGTGCTGTTCCCGCAGGAGTCTACGTATGTTGGCTACGCTAAGGTCTTACTCTTACCATTCAAAATTCGCGATTTCCTTCATGTATTTTAGTTTTGTCCCAGCCTCTTTATTCATTCTGATTCTTCATCCAGTTTTCTTATACAAGAATCGTATAGGATTAACAGTTTTAGGCTGAGAGACTGGGGACCGATTAATTAAAATCATTAATTGAAAAAGAGTGACAAAACAAGTCTTTTTATATACCAAGTATTTAGGTTCCCACTTGTCTGTAAACTTACTTTTGAACTCTCTAAGACCTTTGAAATTATAGAAAGAGTTTGCGTGGTTGAAAGCGAGACGCATTAGCTTCTCGCTCATGAATGCATCTTTATGATTTCCTACATTAGATAATGGAGCCATTCCAAGGCTACATGAACGATAGTCGTTTTCTTTTAGCCATTTAAAGATGTGGATGAAAAGTACATCCATCGTACCGTGAGGACTGTCACAGCGTTTACGCATTAAGTCGATACACACGCTACTTTTATAATCCGTTGCTAGAGTAGCAAACGCAACGATCTCACCTTTAGGATCAGACAATAAGGCGATAGGAAAACTTGATACGTATTCTTCACTAAACGAAACGACGGAAAACCCCTTTTCCTTCTGATCGCCAAGCCAAGAGTCAGAAACCTTCGATAAGGTTGAGAGAAGTTCGTTCGTATATGGCGGATGCACGACGCTAAATGAAAAGGAGTTACGAGCAAACTTGTTACATCTTGTACGCAGTTTTGCTCCTTTTTTACCTGCTAGCGAAAAGGCATCAAGGTCCATCACACTTTCTTCCCCTAGTTTCAAGAATCGATAACCGAGCTCATGATAATAGGCCATGTACTTCCGACTAACCTGATAGAAGATGGGTGTAAGACCCTTGCACTCGGCATATGTACAGAATTCTTTCATCGCTTCAAATAGTAAGGATTCATCGCCAATGGGATCTCCCAATACGACCAATTTAGATGCGATCTGTTTGTAAGCAATTAACACATTACGTTGCTGTGCCCAGTAAATTTCTTTGTCTTTCAATAACATTAAATGTGATAAATGATGACCACCATGTTCTTTTAAGAAAGCGGAAACTTGTTCGACATCGAACTCCGCCACATAGGATGGTGATCTGAAATCAGTTATCCATTTCTTTAAATAAATCATCTTTTCCCTCCTGAGAAAGATACATCTATCTTAAGATACCATAAACACGCCTGTTCTTTAGTAGGAAATTTCAACGAGTCTATGAATGTTTATAGCGATGGGAACGAGTAGTTTGCCCTGCAGGATTTTATAATCGATTTTAGAATTAGTTAGTGTGGCAGTTTTTTGTATGAAGGAGGAAGGTTTATGCGCTCAAAAGCATTAGTCATTGTTGATGTACAACAAGCATTTGAAAATAATAAGTGGGGCAAACGAAATAACATTCAAGCAGAAGACAACATTAGCAGGATCCTAGCGCTCTTTCGTGAAACTGAACACCCCGTTGTTTATATCCAACACCAGTCTGATGATCCTAATTCACTTTTTCATCCTGAGAATAAGGGATTCAAAATCAAAGACATCGTTAAACCTGAACAGGATGAAGCAATTTTTACTAAGAAAGTAAATAGCGGTTTTATCGGAACGAACCTAGAAGCGTACTTGCAGGATAATAACATCACCGATATTGTGATAACTGGGCTGACTACCGCTCACTGCGTATCTACAACAACTCGAATGAGTGGTAATTTAGGGTTTAATACTTTTCTCATTTCAGATGCAACGGCAACGTACGGATTAACTGATCAGAATGGAACGTATCATCCACCTGAACAAATACACGAATTAACGTTAGCAACGTTACATGACGAATTTGCGACGATTCTTACAACAAAGGAGTTAATAAAAGAGTTAAAACTCTAGAAAAGGTTTAGTAAGAACATGACAAGGAATACATAACAAAGGATTTATTAACCCACAGGAGGAAAAAACAATGAATGTACTAAAAGAACAGTATGACTGGGTCATGCACACGAGGAAGTTACTCTTTCATTTCTGTGAAAAGGTTAACCAAGAAGATTATACGAAAGAAATGGATACGTTCGGTGGCAATTCGATGCGTTCTCTCCACCAACACGTCGCAGAATGCTATCACTACTGGCTAGGAAAAGTTGGCTTGAAAGATCCTGACTTTTTCGAACGTCCTGAACAAGTGAATGACGTGAATGAAATGCGGAAGTTGTTTGACGAAGTGGATCAGCTAGTTTATCGGTTCTTGGATCACTTTGAGGGACAAGAGGAAAAGAAAATTAGTCGTGGCGTTCAGGATGAAGAGGAGGAGTTCTCAGTACTATGGCTCTACACCCATACGTCGACCCATGAATTTCATCACAAAGGCCAAATTGTTTGGCTAGCCCGTCAGCTTGGATACGAACCTCCCGATACAGATCTCATCACAGCGTCGGATATCAATCGGTACTCAGCATATCCTGAACAAATATAATGTTTTGGCTTAATTAAACGAGTCCTCCTATTTGCTACAGAAAGAAGGCTCGTTTTTTTCAGTGTAAGCAGATACTTTTTCTTTCTAGCTTGAATCTGAAATAATACGTGTTATATCAAAATAATAGGAGGACTTCTCGTGGCATCTACAAAACCATTATTTCAATCATTTACTAGTGATAACTTAACACTATCAAATCGTACGGTGATGGCGCCCATGACGCGTGGCTTTTCACCAGATAATATACCGGGAGAAGATGTGGCAGCTTACTACCGCCGCAGAGCTGAAAATGAAGTAGGCTTGATCGTAACGGAAGGAACTGGAATTAACCATCCGGCATCTGTTTCAGGTGCAAGCATCCCTGTCTTTCATGGGGAAGCAGCATTAAATGGCTGGGCGAATGTTGTGAAGGAAGTTCACAGCGTAGGTGGGAAAATTGTCCCACAGCTCTGGCATGTAGGAATGACTCGTAGCAAAGGTGATCTTCCGAATGAAGACGCTTTGCCTGTTGGTCCATCGGGACTCAGTTTAGACGGTGAGAAAGTAACTGAACCATTGACGGAAGAAGAAGTTGTACAACTGGTAGAAGCCTATGCGCAAGCAGCAGCTGATGCAAAACGAATTGGTTTCGATGGAATTGAGCTTCATGGAGCACATGGTTATTTAATCGATCAATTCTTCTGGGAACAAACGAATAAGCGTACCGATCGCTATGGTGGTGACCTTGTTGGTCGTACTCGCTTTGCTGTTGAAATCATAGAAGCGTGCCGACGTGAAGTTGGACCAGATTTCCCAATCATTTTCCGTTTCTCTCAATGGAAAATGAATGACTTTAAAGCAAAACTTGCTACAACGCCTGAAGAGTTAGAGCGTTTCTTACAACCTCTAGTTGAAGCAGGAGTGGATATTTTCCACTGTTCAACACGACGTTTCTGGGAGCCTGAGTTTGAAGGATCTGATTTGAACTTAGCTGGTTGGACTAAGAAACTAACAGGCAAGCCTGTTATTTCTGTTGGATCCGTTGGACTTAATGGAGAATTCACTAGCTTCGCAGGTGCTGAAACAACGAGTCTTGATGGTCTTATCGAGAGAGTCGAGAACGAAGAGTTTGACCTTGTCGCCATCGGACGCTCCTTGTTAATGGACCCAGAATGGGTGAAAAAAGTACACGACGGCAGAGAAAATGATCTGCTGGCGTTCGATAAAGAGTCACTTAAGAAATTAACGTAAGCTAGATGTGCTAAATAGAGCTGGATTGGTGATATATTAGCTGAAATCTTCATTTAACGGCCAGATTTTCATTATATTGTCTGAAATTCAGATATTATGTCCAAAATCTATTTTTATTGTCCAAACCATCAAAGAGAGCTGCTATCCGGCAGCTCTCTTTTTATGTAGTATTCTGAACAAATTCAAATCAATTGTTTTGTTGCCATCTGTTTGCTAAAATCGATTGAGTTATTTAGACAAAGAAAGGTGTTATTAATCATGATACAAAATCCTACAGGAAAAGAACGTCTGGGCCTCGCTTTCCTGCTCGGTATGCTTGGGATATTAGGTCCTCTTAATATAGATATGTATTTGCCGAGTTTCCCAGGGATTGCAAGTGACTTAGGGGCAAGTGCATCGCTTGTCCAACTTAGTTTAACCACTTGTTTAGTAGGACTTGCGATCGGCCAACTTGTCGTCGGACCATATAGTGATGGGCAAGGTAGAAGAAAACCATTATTAATTTTTATTTTCTTATTCGCCGTGTCATCGATTCTATGTGCGATTGCGCCGAACATCATCACGCTTATTATTGCGCGCTTTCTTCAGGGATTTACCGCTTCAGCAGGCGTTGTACTCTCTCGTGCGGTTGTACGAGACGTGTTCAGTGGGAGAGAGCTTACGAAATTCTTCGCATTGCTCATGGTGATCAATGCGACAGCACCAATGATTGCTCCAATGACAGGGGGAGCGATTCTGTTATTACCTTTCGCTACGTGGAATACCATTTTCTACTTTCTTGGTTTTCTAGGACTCGTTATCGTAGCAGTTATTAAGTTCAAATTACCGGAAACACTACCACCTGAGAAACGGATGCCAGGTACAATTAGCCAATCTATTCGTACGATCGGAAGTCTTATTAAAGATCGTTCCTTTATTGGTTATGCTCTAACGATTGGATTTGTACATGGCGGAAGCTTCGCTTATGTGTCAGGAACGCCGTTCGTATACCAGGGCATATACAACGTTTCTCCACAGGTTTTCAGTATCCTATTTGGGATAAACGGTCTCGCTATTATTTCAGGAAGTTATATGATTGGACGACTGAGTGCCTTCTTCCATGAACGTAGCTTGCTCAGAACTGCTGTCATTACAGCAGTTAGTGCGACCCTTTTCCTCCTTATTATGACAATTATTGAGGGACCTCTTGCAACGCTTGTTGTGCCGATCTTTATCTACATGACCGCGATGGGAATGGTGATTACAAGCACATTTACACTCGCAATGGAGAAACAAGGACATCGGGCTGGCAGTGCGAGTGCCGTATTAGGAATGCTACCCCTCCTATTTGGTGCGATGGTTTCACCCCTTGTCGGGATTAATGAAACGACCGCTGTACCGATGGGAACGATTCTATTTGGCACTTCCTTGATTGGTTCGATTATATTCTTTACCTTAACAAGTAGAAAATAGATGATAGGCGACTACCTTTTAGTAAGGAGTCGCTTTTTTATGTTTTTTTGGAAACTATTCTTGCTGTCTCTCGTCTTTACTAGTAAAGGGAAAGTGAGGAGTGCACAGTCATGAAGGGTGTTATACGTTTCTTTATCATTTTGTTAAGTATCGTGCTAATTGTGAGTATTGCAGGTTTGTTTCAGAGCGGAATCCATTTCAGCTTGCCTTTATTATTTGATCAATTTATAGCGAACGTGAAAGCAATCGTAAATCTATCAACGATTACCTATGAAACACCAGAAGGAAGTGGGATAGAACGTTCTGTTTTTCCGATTATTTTCGAGTATTATGGCTATTCTATTTCGATTCTTCTACTTGGCTTTATACTCGCTTTCGTCACAGCGCTCATGTTAACGATGGTAACTTTTTTTCTACCTAGAATGTTACGAGATCTCCTGAAGAAAACCTTGGGACTACTAGAAGCCGTTCCTGATATTTTTATTATTGTGATTGTCCAGCTGGCTTTTGTTACCCTCTACAAACAGACTGGTATTCTTCTGTTTGAAGTTGTAGGCGGGTTTGATCGCCCTCTCTTTCTACCTCTTGTGACATTTTCTATTCTGCCATCTATTTTTCTCTACCGGATCATGATTTTCATATTTGAAGATGAATTAACGAGACCCTATGTGGAGCTTGCGAGAGGCAAAGGCATTGCAAGATGGATCATCTTGCTCAAACACATTACTAGAAATTCTCTAGTTAGCGTCGTAAATCATTCAAAGTCGATTATTTTATTTATGCTGACGAATCTCGTTATGCTTGAGGTGATTTTTAATCTATATGGAATCACCTGGTTTATCATTTCGAATGTTAGCGCGCAAATTGTGATGCTAAGCATCATCATGATCTTTATCCCCATTTACATATTAGAATTAGTTGTAAGGCGTCTCATCACACATTTCACAGGTGAGGAGGTGCCAAACTAGATGATGACATTACTCTTGAAAAATAAACGCTTTATGCTTGGTAGTAGTTTTATCCTGTTACTGATTACTTCAAGTTTGTTATACAGTATCATTTATGACAATGACATCCCTAAAGCGGAAATCAAAACAGACGTCAATGGAGACATCATCGCTCGACCACCTTATTCACCATTGGACTATCCCCCTTTTGGAACGGATCAGGTCTCGCAAGATTTGTTCTTTGTTATCCTAATTGGTGCAAAATATACGATTGGCTTGGCATTAGTTATCGCCTTAATGCGCTTCTTATTATCCAGTCTATTAGGGATATTCCTGCAACTCTATTGCCGTCGAATACTACAAAAGGTTAAGCCGATTTTTGAGGGACTATATTACTTCCCGGCATCGATTCTTGCTTATTTATGCTTAAGCTGGGTACTGATGAAAGACGGTTTCATAGATGGATTCACCACAACATTTTCTGAACGAGTTCTATTTGAGATGGTTGTGCTTGTTCTGATTGGTGTACCGATTGTCTTGATTAATGTTTCAAAAGAAGTAAGCCTTATTCAGAATAAGGAATTCATTGATAGTGTGAAGGTGTTAGGAGGAAGCAGGTTCCACCTTTTGCGTGTTCATCTTATGCCATATTTGCGACCGCAGTTATTTCTACTATTTGTTCGAGAAGTAATACAGGTATTGCTCTTACTAGCGCATTTGGGTATATTGAACATTCTCTTTGGCGGTGCAATCCTAACAACAGACATGTTTGATAAAGCTGTCTTTGTATCCTTCTCAAGTGAATGGTCTGGATTAATCGGTAGTAACTTTCGCTTTCTGTTCACAGATTATTATTGGATTCCATTAGTGCCAATTGTCTGTTTTACAATAGCGATCCTTGCATTCAAGTTAACCATTGAAGGGTTTGAAGCAGCACTTGAAACTAGCGAGATTCAGTCGGCAAAAGGTTTGAAAGTGGACAAGAAGAAAGTGAACAAAGAAGTTGGTAACAGGGTGAAGATAGAGAAAGGTTCCTTTGATTATTTGTAAAACGATTGAGTGAGGAGAAAACGAAATGAAGTATGACCCTATTAATTTCAGCGAGAAATTATCTAAATTTAGTGAGCACTGGTCTCCAAAAGTAGTCAGTGAAATGAATGACTATCAATTTAAACTGGTTAAAGTGAAAGGTGATTTCGTATGGCATAATCATCAAGAAACCGATGAGGTATTTATTGTGATAGAAGGTGAGATGACCATTGCATTTCGAGATGGAGAAGTTCAACTTTCTAAAGGGGAAATGTATGTAGTACCAAAAGGTGTCGAGCATAAACCATTTGCAGAGAAGGAATGCCACTTAATATTAGTGGAGCCTAAGGGTGTAGTAAACACAGGAGATAGCAAGGGGGATTTAACTGCTGAAAATGATATTTGGATATAAAATGGAATCCGATAGAAGAAAAATGGGGTTAAATCATAAAAAAGAACAAATTCATATTCTATGAATTTGCTCTTCAACAATAAAGTTTATGTGGAAAAAAGAATAGCAGCTGTAGCGCCGTCCTGTAATGACTGGTTGCCACTATGGGTGATTCTTACAGACAGCAAATCGCATTGTTTGACAGGAAATTTTGCGGTAGCCACTGCACAGCAATTCGGTGAATTTTGGTTGTTAGGTCCAGTTACTGTAGCAATAATTCCAGTTGCAATAGATGCAAATCCACAGTTTGTACTCCTATAAATTTCAGCTGTAACATTCTGTGTGGTTAAGATCTCATCTCGAATACTAACGACTAATCCTGTAATAGTTGCATCTGCCGGAACAACCACATTACTTTTTGCGAATTGATTATCTGATGAACCGATTCCTAAGAAATGTCCACTAGGAACAACTTCTGCTGCTAGATAAATTGTATTGGCAGTCGCGCCGGTATCCCCTTTAGGTCCTGGAGGTCCGGTGTCGCCTTTAGGTCCTTGAGCGCCAGTGTCGCCTCTAGGTCCTGGAGGTCATGGAGGCCCTTGACAACAACATTTATGACAATCACAATGATTCGAATGTTTCTTATGACAATCACAATGATTTGAATGTTTCTTATGACAATCACATAACAAAGTGTCGCAGTCACATTTCCATCTGTCTTTCTTTCTTAAATTAAAACCAACTTTCTAGTAAAAGATATGATAGTGTATGTTTGAATTTCATAAGTGTATAGGTGCTTGTATTAGAGCTTATTACTCTAAAAAAATTTCTTCTAATAATGCATTATTAGAAGAATAACCACTCTAACCAGAAGTATAAAAGTGTCCAAGTAACCATAATGGTAGGTGGAATGACGATAAGAGTAACTTTGATATATTGCCACCATGTTACCACGATGCCTTTCTTCTTAAGAATGTGCATCCAGATTAGTGTTGCTAATGTTCCCATCGGAAGGATTAGAGAGCCTATATCACTACCTACGATACTAGCTAGGTACATGCTTTCCATTACTGAATGATCAATCGTCATTGCAGTTAGAGATATGGTACCAATCATTAAGGCAGGGTGGTTGTTAAATAAGTTAGAGAACAGGGTTACCGCTAGTCCATTCATCACACTCGCTTGGTAAAGAGAAGCCTCAGCGAAAGGTTCTAAGTATCGAACAACTAGGTCGGTTAATCCAATGTTTGATAACCCGAAGACTAGAACATACATACTAAATGCGAATAAGAAAATAGACCACGGTGTTTTCTTTAGCATATCGAGTGGATTGACGCGCAAGTAGTACCACCTCCAACCTAGTAGGGCGAGTGAACCAATTACGGCAACAATAGATACTGGAAAGTTTACGTAAGATGCAACGTACAATCCGATCCGAACAGTAAAAACAAATAGAAGAACTTTTTTCATGAAGCGAGCTACTTTCTTCGGATCAAGATCGGCATTATATCCTCCAAAAATCCTGGAAGGAATTTGATCTTTTATTTCAAACTTTTTTGCTTCAAAAGTAGCTGGTAACTGCTTTCTGAATACGAGATACAGTAAGAGAACCATGAAGAATAAGCCAATAGAAGCTGGAACGAGCATCATAGCGGTATGTCGGTACAAGGAGATATCAATAATATCCAGTGAGATGAGGTTCACAATGTTACTAACCCCAATAGGCGCACTTGATGCTGTGGCGACAAGCGCACCACTTAGTAAATAAGGAATCTTTTCTTTCATGGAAAACGATAGATGATTTAACAGTAAGATGAGAATTGGGGTAGTGATAAGAATACTGCCATCGTTATTAAAGAAAAGCGTCATGAGAAAGCAAAGCAAGTTCGTATAGAAAAAGAGTCGAATTCCTGAACCTTTGGAGCGATCTACTAACTGTGAAGCACACCAGTGAAAGAACCCAAAGCTTTCTAACACAATCGCCATAACGACCGTTGCGACAATTGTAATACCTGCTCCACTAACCTTTGACGAAATGGTAAGTAGGTCACTGTTGGAAACAACGCCAATTACTATAATGAAGGCAGCGCCAATGGTTGCAGGAAGTGCAATGTTTATTCCCCATGGTCTAATGAAAATGAAAAACAGAGTTGCAATAAACGTAGCAATCGTTATCATTTCGATCATCTTGTATTTTTCCTTCCTTTCTTAACCCTCACATGTAGGCTAATTCATGTCTGAGACATTTGTTTACCACAATTTGTGGAGTGTTACGATATATTACGTCAATGGACAAACTTTGACTGAGCGAATGCCATGCTAGGCCACAAAAGTGGCTCTTGTCCATCAGAGACATTTACCTAGATATGTTGCTTAACGAAGAAAATGGATCACATTCTATTAAGAAGAATGTGATCCATTCATTTTTTGGTAAATTATAGAAATGGAATGAGCGTATTTAGGTGGTGCAAAAAACGGGAAAAGCATTCTGAGCGGACAACAGAATTAATGGTAGGCGTCTGTACTGTTGGGTTAGATTTTAAGAGAAATAGAGCGACTAAAGTTAGTTAAATAACCAGAAAATGAGAGGCTCAACTACACTTCTTTTTTTGTACTCTATCCCAGTCGACACCCTTCGAGCAAAACCGGGTGGTGCCTGTCACCCGCGTTTTGCTTAATTTATCATTCGACAATATTCACGCTAAATCGGGTGGTGACAGGCACCGCTAAACCGCTAAAAGACTAACGAAGGCATATTCGTTAGTCTTTTTAATGAGTGCATTTTGTCGCTATGTAGTAGACTAAAGAAATGAGAAAAATTCCCCACCTGGTTGAACGGACTATCCAATATATGGACGTTACCTATAGCGATGGTCCCGTTTTATCGATAAGGTTTGACAGTGATAATCGTTTTCAATTAGTATGAGTGAGAAGTAATTGATAATCATTTTCAATACTGTGCGGATGTAAAGGAGGGTTCTGATTGAAGAACAACATCAAAGAAGTGAACAGTACATACGACTACGGTTCAGAAGTCGTTACTTACTTACAAAAAGATTATCCTCATTTTATAAAGCCATATAAAAATAATCTAGGAGTAGCTGAGAAAGTCATTCTTCATCAACTCGTTCAAGCGATTCTACGAGAAAAATTAATGAAAGTTGAATGGTTAAACAAGAAAGACTCAACCTCAATCGCTATCATTAAGCTCAACGACGAAGATGAACAAATTGAAGTTCCTATCGCTAAGGTTTATACCTTAAGTCACATTGATATCGACGGTGATATCCTTTATGCGAATGTGTCAGGTCATAAAAAGGTGATAACAAACCCAAGTCAATTCCTGTCGTTACTAACAGACAACGGTTTCGCCACGACCTTCGATCACATCGACCAGTTCTTTGAAGAAATGACTAATAGCACACATAACTATGCGCTTGCATTAACAATAGCTGAAGAAAGAAAAAAGAATGTTCAAAGAGAAGCGAAGCAGCTTGAAGTGAATAATACGATGAATTATGTGCTTGAGAAGAAACGTCAAAACGCATCGTTTAGTCCACTCATTTTCTTTGAGCAGTGGGTCATTCAAGGACATACGATTCATCCGTGCTCTAGAACTCGACTAGGGTTGTCTCCAAGAGATGTAACGCAATTTGCACCTGAGTGGACAGGCGAGCCGAATGTCATTCCTGTAGCCGTTCATAAGAAATTCTGTCAGATGACGAATTTAGAAAATCGATCAGCAACCGGAATTCTATTGGAAGAGTACCCTGAAGTTTCGAATCAATTTAAATTCGTCATGTCTAGTAAGAAACTGAACTTAAACGATTATGAGCTGATTCCTGTTCATCCGTGGCAATTTAAAAATACAATCAAGTCATACTATAAAGAAGCTCTCGACAATAATTGGATTGTCCCTCTTGAAGGGAGCACAATAGAGACAGCAGCACTTGTTTCTTTTCGTTCTTTGGCACCGCTCGGAGATCAGACAAAACATCATATTAAAACGGCTATGAACGTCCAAATGACAAGTGCAATCAGAACTGTTTCAGCAGCTTCAACTCGTAATGGACCTAAGGTATCTTCTGTTCTCCAAACGATTACGGCAAATGACTCACTTATCAAAAGTTCGTTACGTTTTATGAGTGAAGAAGCGGGAATTCATTTCGAACCAGACCCGTCAGTTGGTGCAGACGATCGTTATTTCCTTCAGAAGAATTTAGCATCGATTATAAGGGAGAATCCAGAAGCGTCTCTAACAAATGAGGAAATCGCACTGCCTGCGGCTGCCCTTATTAACGAGTCTCCTGTGACAAATCAACTTTTAATGGAAGAGCTAATTCTAAATTATGCTAGAAATAATAAGTTCGCTTCTATTTCGGCTGCAGCTGTCGACTATATTGAAAAATATGCAAGTGTTCTTTTCCCGGGCGTTTTAACGTTAATCACTAAGTACGGAATCAGCATGGAAGTTCACTTGCAGAATTGTGTTTGCGTGTTTCGAGATGGATTACCTGAACGCATGATTGTGAGAGATAACGGTGGAATTCGGGTCATGAATGAACGATTAAGTCATTTTATCGGCCTAGAGGAGCTTGATGGAAGCACCAATTTAATGACAGAAAGTAGTCAGGAGCTCCTTGATGTCTTTTTCCATGCGCTCATTCATAATCATATGGGTGAAATTATCGTAGCATTATCGCGCAAGTTACAAGTAAATGAAGCGCAACTTTGGAAATCGGTTCGAAGCACGATTAAAGAAATTTATACTTCTTTAACCCGTGACAGTTCGATCCCTAGGTGCAATCTAAAGGATAAAGAACTTATGATGTCTCCGCAATCAAGCATGAAGGCGTTAGTTAAAATGAGACTCACGAATCAATTTACAGAAAATGCTTATGTGGATATTGCGAATCCTTTAAGTTTAACGAACGAGGTGTAACGAAATGTCGATTCAATACATTAAGAGTCTGATGAATGATAGAAACGATAAGGATTTCATGTTAGAAGAAGAAGTGAACTGTATGCGTTTCGTTATGAAACAGCAGCCTTCTAACGCAAATCGTTATATGGCGAACCTAGATAAAGGGCGAAAGGGGATTCTTCATAAATTAGCATCATCAATTCTTAGAGAAAACATTAATAACTTTTATGCTGAAGCGTTTGATCTGAAGAAAATGGGTTCAGTTTATATCGTGAATCGAGAGAAAGATACTAAACAGTGGAAAAAATTTATAAAGCATATCCAGGAGTATCCGATTCGTGAGGACCTTACTTATAAAGTGGTTGAGTCTACTGATTCGTTCATTGTTTTTCCGATTCAGAATGAGTATGCGTTTCAACGAATTGAAACAACGGATGAGATTTTATACATGAACGAGAACGGAATGACTGTCATTAAGCTAGCATCGGACTTAATTAAGCTGTTGTTCGGCCATGACGATCAAGTGAATCTAGATCATTTTATAAATGAGCTTAACAATGGGACGGCTAATCTGGAGTTAGCTTATATGTATGAAGAGTTATGGAAAAAAGAAATTCAGAAAGAAGCAAGTCGATTAGCTGCTAATTCAACAGGGGACTATCTTCTTAAGAAAAAGAAAGAAGATCCGACCTTTTCTCAAAGTTTATTCTTAGAACAACTTGTGCTTGATGGACACCATTTGCACCCTGGAGCCAAGACCAAAATGGGATTAAATCCTGAAGACATTTTCCGTTATGCTCCTGAGTTTCATCAAACGTTTAACGTTCGTTTCGTTGCAGTGGATCGTAAGCATGTCTTAACAACAGACACAGAAACACAGCACTTGCTTGAGCCCTACTATCCAGATGAATTGAAGCAGTGCCTTACGGAGTTAACACAAAAAGGATTAATACCAGATTTGTACGAAATCATACCAGTTCATGAATGGCAGTATGAACACTCGATTCCAAGTGTTTATGCGAGAGAGCTTAATGAAGGAATGATGATGATGATTGAAAGTGTCAAACTAGAAGCGGAGGCGACCTCTTCATTCCGAACCGTTTATCCGAAAAACAGTTCATCACCATCATTAAAGCTTGCGGTTAACAGTCAGATGACTTCTACGATAAGGTCGATCTCGACTCAAACCGCTATGAATTCGACATTGTTTACATCGATGATTCAAAAGATTATGGAAAAAGAACCATTGTTAAAAAACTTTATACCATTAAACGAAATTGCAGGGGTTGCTTTCAACTCAACGGACAAATTAAAAAGTAGAAATTTAACGATGTTGTTGCGTGAAACGATTGAGGATGAGCTGAAAGAAGATGAATTAGCTGTTGCAGGACCTGCATTGTATGCACAATCTCCATTAAGTGACCAAACGATTCTTGCAGAACTTGTTACGCACTATGCGAAAGCGAACAACTTAACGAAGAACAGCGCTGTTTTCCCCTTCTTTGAAGACTACATCACCACTGTCATTCCAGGCTATTTAACATTGATGGTAAAATACGGAGTCGCTCTTGAGGGTCATCTTCAGAATAGTATTCCAGTTTTTAAAGAGGGACGACTTTCTCGCTTCTTTTTCCGAGACTGGGGTGGTGCACGAATTTATAAAGAGCGTCTTGATCAGCAAGGAATTGCACTAACGTTTACCAGTGGATCTGTTTCCATAACCGACAAACTATCCGAGATGCACAATAAGCTGTATTATACGGTTTTCCAAAACCATCTTGGTGAAATCGTCCGTCAGCTTGTTCAATACTCAGGAGTTGAGGAGGAGACGTTTTGGAAGCGAGTTAAGCACGTTTGTGACCAGACATTACAATCCCTTTCCCTTCAAAAAGGGGTAGAAGAAAACGTAGTAAACGATCGTGAATTCTTATTCAAGCCGAATGTTATGCATAAATCACTCACCAAAATGCGATTAACGAATGCAAAAGACTATTGCTATACAGAGGTCGCGAATCCTCTTCATCAAATGGATGAGGAAAGTGAGTAGAATAAAACGGTTAGCATTCAGTGATCATTCGGCTCTAACATCTCGTTCATTTCGGTATTTTCTAGGTGGAAGTTTCTTCGTTCGTACGACAGATTGGATGGACCTTACGCTATTGAACTGGCTAGTCTATCAATGGACAGGTTCTCCAGTCGCTCTTGCGATTCTAAACGCATGCAGATTACTTCCAATCCTCATATTTGGAATACAGGCAGGAGTGCTAGCCGATCGGTATAACCGCAAGACCATTCTCGCGGTGAGTTATATTGGCATAATTCTTACCACTGCTTTACTTTCTTATCTTGTGTTTGCTCAAGTTTCTGTTGTCTTTCTTTATATAGCCGTAGTTGGAAGATCGCTCTTTATGACAATTGAAGTTCCGGTTCGAAATGCGTTCTTATCGGATCTGGTTGATGAAAGCCGACTCGGAAGCGCTATCTCACTCCAAACGTTGGTGATCAACCTTGCACGTATGCTTGGACCAGCGCTTGCAGGCTCGCTCTTGCTTACCGTGAGTGCGCCGGTACTCTTTCTATTCGTTGCATGTGGGACTCTCGTCATGCTGTTTTCTCTAGCTTTCATTCAAACAAATTCTCCTGCATGTTTACTTGATAAACATCACGCAACCAACAAAGAGGACTTGAAAGAAACGTTTCATTATATGAAGGAAAACCGCCTAATTGTTACGATTTTATTGTTCGCGATCGCACCAATGATTTTTGGCTTTCCATATACAACAATGCTTCCGCTGTTTGCTGAAGAGTTGATGGGGATGGGACCTGATGGTTTTGGTTTGTTACTATCCATTTCTTCCATTGGGGCAATCATCGCAACGCTAGTCCTTTCCTTGAACCAACCGCGTTATCAAGGAAAAGTCTTGATTCTCTCTGCCCTTGGGTTCGGATTGTTTCTCGGGTTATTTATTCTATTTAATGGAAGTTATTTATTATCACTTATGCTAATGCTAAGTGTAGGTTTTACGAGTCAATTGTATCGGACGACAAGCAGAATCACACTTCAGATGCAAGTTACACAGGCTTTACGTGGAAGAGTGTTAAGCATTGCCTTAATGGATCGCGCGTATATTCCGCTAGGAGCCCTTCTTATTGGAGTGATTGCTGGTCATTTTGGTACACTCATAGCGGGTTTAGTTATGGGTTTCGGCTGCTTTTTCACGACACTTCTTCTCGTTTGGAGACGTCCGGAACTATGGAATACATAAGGTGGAGGCAACGTGATGGAAACAATTGAAAAGAAAAGTGCTGTCGAAACATACATTGAACAAAGAAAGGGTGGCCAGGACTCAGAGCCAATCTGTGCCTATGTCTATGATCTTGAACGACTTAAGCAACATGCAGAATCGATAAAAAATAGCTTGCCGTCTTTTTGTAGGTTCTACTATGCCGTTAAAGCAAATCCAGCTAAGGAGCTGCTTAATACGCTTGATCCGATAGTTGATGGCTTTGAAGTAGCTTCCATTGGTGAAATCGGTAAAGTAAGCAACGTTTCAGATAAACCGATGTTGTTCGGAGGACCTGGTAAAAAAGATAGTGAAATGGAAAAAGCATTGGATCACAACGTAGACTTTCTAAACGTAGAGAGCTTCCATGAATTAAATCGAATGAATTATGTCGCGGAACAAAACGAGTTGATCCTACCTGTTCTTCTCAGAGTTAATTTAAGTGAGAATGTTTCAGAAAGCAATATCAGAATGTCTGGCGTACCCAGTCAGTTTGGCGTAGATGAACGGGATCTACCAGAACTCATTGAAAAAGCAATGGAGCTAGAGCATATTGATGTAAAAGGTTTTCATTTTCACGCTATGTCCAATAATTTAGATGCACAAGCACATGTGCGATTTGTAGAAATGTGCATCGAAAAATCACTAGCTTGGCGAGATGAGTACGAGTTGAATACGCCCATTATCGACATTGGTGGTGGGGTAGGGATCAACTACTGGAACCCTGATGAACCATTTGACTGGGATACGCTTGCTAATGGATTGGCAGCATGTGAGATCAACTACAAAGATGAGAATCTTACATTATTTCTTGAGATCGGCCGATACTTGACCGCAGAATGTGGGTCTTATGTTGCGGAAGTATTGGATGTGAAAACGAATCACAATGAACATTATGCGATAATCCGTGGTGGATCGCATCATCTCCGATTTCCAGCCGCATGGAAAATCAGTCAGCCGTTTCGAATTTATTCGATTGAAGACTGGGGTTACCCGTTTGAGCGGCCAGAAATCGTTAATGCAGCAGTTACAGTTGCAGGAGAATTGTGTACGCCTAATGATGTGCTAATACGCAAGGAATTTATGACGAAGCTTAGACCTGGTGATGTTCTTATATTCGAATATGCAGGAGCTTATGGATGGACGATTTCTCACCATGACTTCCTTAGCCACCCACATCCTGAACATGTGTATATATAATAGATGCGAGAGCACTTGCCTTTTAATAGGTAAGTGCTTTTATATATGATGAAGAGCTATTAAAAACACTCAGCACCATGTTTGTACTGTGTATTTGAGACACTTCTTACTTTAGAAATGTGTTACGATCATATGTAATGAAAAGGAATAAACGACTTTTTTCTCTTAGATAGCATCGAATACTG
The DNA here is from genome assembly GCF_017303315.1 of Bacillus sp. NTK071. GTDB lineage: Bacteria > Bacillota > Bacilli > Bacillales > Guptibacillaceae > Guptibacillus. The sequence goes on along the minus strand of NZ_JAFKOI010000004.1, from coordinate 140,225 downwards.
AAAGGGGTTACATCGTTTTGAATACCAAATACTTAGACTTACTAGCCCAGAAATATAATAGTGAAGATAAAGTAGTAACTGAAATCATTAACCTTAAAGCCATTCTAAATCTACCAAAGGGTACCGAGCATTTCGTAAGTGATTTGCATGGAGAGTATCAAGCTTTTCAACATGTATTAAGAAATGGTTCCGGAAAAGTAAAAGAAAAGATTACGGATCTATTTGCCGATCTATTAACTGATCAAGAAATGAATGAATTTGCAACGTTAGTGTATTATCCTGAAGAGAAAATTAAGTTAATCAAAAATGGTTTCAACAATGAAAAAGATCTCTATCAATGGTATACCCAGACCATTGAGCGGATGCTTAAACTTATTTCTTACGCCTCTTCTAAATACACACGTTCTAAATTACGTAAAGCCTTACCTACTCAGTTTGTCTATGTTATCGAAGAGCTATTATATAAAACGGCCAATGATCTAAACAATAAAGAAGCTTATTATGAGAAAATCCTTCAGCAGATGATTGCCCTTGGTCAAGCTGATAAGCTCCTTACAGGTCTTGCTTATACAACTCAACGATTGGTGGTTGATCATCTTCATGTCGTTGGAGATATTTATGATCGAGGTCCAGAACCGGATAAAATTATGGAAACACTCATCCATTATCACTCTGTAGATATTCAGTGGGGGAATCATGATGTTCTATGGATAGGAGCTTTTGCTGGATCAAAGGTTTGTCTTGCTAATATTATCCGTATATGCGCGAGGTACAACAATCTAGAAATTATTGAAGATGTGTATGGGATTAACCTTAGACCCCTTCTTAATCTTGCGGAGAAATACTATGATGACAACCCGGCCTTTAGACCAAAGGTACAATCAGACGAGCAATCCAGTCATGAAACCCTACAAAGCACCAAAATACATCAAGCCATTGCAATGATTCAATTCAAACTTGAAAGTCCTATTATCAAGAGGCGGTCTTATTTTAATATGTCAGAAAGACTTCTGTTAGAGAAGATTGATTACGACAACCAAGAAATAACAATTCATGGTCAGACGTATTCACTTGAGAATACTTGCTTTGCAACAATTAATCCTGAACAACCAGATCAGCTATTAGACGAAGAAAAGGAAGTGATGGACAAACTGTTATTTTCTCTTCAACATTCAGAGAAGCTTGCCAGACATATGAATTTTCTGATGAAAAAAGGCAGCCTTTATTTAAAATACAACGGTAACTTATTAATTCATGGGTGTATTCCTTTAGACGAAAAAGGAAAAATGGAAAAAATGACGATTGAAAATAAATCCTATGCAGGTCGTGATTTACTTGATGTGTTTGAGAATTATTTACGCCATGCTTTTGCACATCCAGAAGAGACTGATGATCTTTCAACAGATATGGTTTGGTACTTATGGACAGGTGAATATTCATCATTGTTTGGCAAAAGAGAGATGACAACCTTTGAAAGATATTTCATTAAAGATAAAGAAAGCCATAAAGAGAAAAAGAATCCTTACTATCATCTACGTGAACAGGAAGAGACTTGTCGCAGTATCTTAACAGATTTTGATCTTAATCCAGATCAAGGTCATATTATTAATGGGCATACTCCTGTTAAAGAAATTGATGGGGAAAATCCAATTAAAGCAAATGGGAAAATGATCGTAATAGATGGAGGCTTTTCTAAAGCATACCAATCAACAACCGGTATAGCTGGTTACACGCTATTGTTTAATTCCTACGGTATGCAACTTGTCGCCCATAAGCAATTTAATTCGAAAGAAGAGGTCCTATTAAACGGGGCAGATGTACTATCGGTAAAAAGGTTGGTGGACAAAGAACTAGAAAGGAAAAAAGTTCAGGAAACGAATATTGGTGAGGAATTACAACAGGAACTTACTATATTAAAGAGCTTGATGGAATATCGCTACATCAATTAATTCAAGATGGAACCAATAGGATGAATTTCCTTTTTTCTAAATAAAATTGCATTGTTCATGGAAGAGTAAAGAGAAAAGGGGTTCACTTGATGGCTACTTTTCTTCGATTCACTCAACTTATCCTTCCATGGATTTCCATTGTTTTCTATCCCAAACGTTCTTTCATAAGGTACTTACCAGTGGCTATTTTGGCATCCATTCTTGTTGGCGGGTTGAGTGCCTTAGCTGTTCCTTATAAATGGTGGAGGGTAGATGGGGGTTTGAAGACAAAGATATTTAACGATATTACCTTTATCATGGGACCATTTTTTATAGGAACATTATGGGTCTTTTACTTTACTTTTGGTCATTTAAAACGTTTTGTGGCAATGAATTTAGTCATTGATGGTTTCTTTGCGTTTGTATTCAGTTATGTATTAGAAAAGGCAAACGTTTTTAAATTAATTCATTTTAAACGCATCCATGTTTTTTTAACCTATTTTAGTTTCTCGTTTATACTTTATGGGTTTGAACTACTGATTAACAAAAGGAGATAAGTTCATTTCAACCCTTTATAAGTAGGACCATTCTAAGCAAAATAATGAAATTTATAAACAAAGGGATCTTATCCAATGGTGGATAAGATCCCTTCTCATGTTTACCTACATTGATTTATTTTTTGTTTACAGAAGCATCATAAATGCTGTCTACAGCATTTTGAAGCGCTTCGTTAAACTCTTCATCGGACTGTTTAGCATTTAAGTCTGCAGCTAGTGCTCTTGAGAAGCTTGCAATGAGACCATCATTTTCTTTTAACTTCTCATTTGCTTCATCGCGAGAGTAACCGCCAGATAGTGCAACTACGCGTAAAACGCGTGGGTGCTCAATCAATTCTTTATAAGCATTCGCTTTCGTTGGAATTGACAGCTTCAGCATGACATTTTCATTTTCTGATAACTCATTCAGATGTTTAATGATTTCATCACGCAGAATTTCTTCGGATTGTTCTTTGTTTTTGCTGTTAATGTTGACTTCTGGTTCGATGATTGGCATCAAATCTGAATTCACAATGCGTTTTCCAACTTCGAACTGCTGATCGACTACAGCTTTAATTCCGCTTGTGTTTGGCTCATGAATGACAGAGCGCATCTTAGTACCAAAGATTTTTCGTTCATTGGCACGACGAAGCGTCTCATCTAGATCTGAGATTGGTTTCATAAGCTGTACGCCGTTTTCCTGATCAGCTAATCCTTTATCCACCTTCAAGAAAGGAACAATTCCTTTATCAGCAAGGTAGTCTCCCGTATATTTCCCTTCAATTTCGCGATCCATTGTTTGCTCAAATAGAATAGCGCCAAGAATTTGGTCTGGGTTAAATGCAGGGGATGTAATAATTCTTGTACGCATTTGGTGTACACGATCAAACATCTCTTCCTCATTCGAATAAGCGTCTTCAGGCACACCATACTCTGCTAGAGCTTTAGGTGTACTACCACCGCTTTGGTCTAGCGCTGCAATAAAACCTTTTCCGTTCTTGATTTTGTCGAATTGACTGTTATTCATGTTATCCACTCCTTTTCGATTCTAATCTTCAAAATAACATCCACCTTTACTGTTCCCATTATTCCATCATAACTAACATCCAATTGTTTTTCGCCGTTGAAAAGCAAAAAGCAACTTTACCTTAGGGTGGAAGCACGTAGCTTCAGGAGTCATTGTTGAAATATAAAAAATTCAGAAAAATAATAGGTGGTACTGCATAAAAGTGATAGTTCCTTTATAATAAAAGTAGTTTATAAATGTAGGGGGAGAGGCAATTGAAAACGACTACATATAAAGATTCTTCTCAATTCTTAGAATTCTTCGAAGCAAACAGTAAGATTTTTACAGAAACACTACTAAAAGAAGCTGTTAACGTTAAAGATAAAATTGATGAAATACTAAGAGTAGGCAATATTGATCTTGTTACTAATGCTCATACACTCGTTGTTTATATCATTGAAGAAAATGATCAGGATCTTCACGTTTTTGCAGAACAAGAAGGAATTGCATGGGCAACACATTCTCTTGCTGTCTCTTTTAAATTAGAGTGGGTACAAGCTATACGTCGAACACTATGGGTATTTTTTCAGAAATATACGGAATTGGAAAGTAATGATAAGAGTTTTGATTTTTTTGAAATGGAAAAACAAATTAACAACCGAGTAGACAACTTTTTGAATTCCTTTTTTATAAGTTATACGAAATATAAAGATTCACTCATAAAGGCTCAGAGAGAACTAGTTGAAAATCTTTCCGTTCCCATTATTCCAATTAACCACTCGGTAAGCATCCTTCCTTTAATCGGGGCAATTGATGCTGAACGAACCGAAATCCTTGAGGATAAGGTATTAACCGTAATAAGCGAAATGCGTATCCAAACATTAATTATGGACTTATCCGGAGTTGCAGATATAAATCGTGATGATGTTTACCGATTGATTCAAATCATCGATGGCGCCTCACTGATGGGTTGCACCACTGTTATAACAGGATTAAGGAAGTTAGTTGTAATGAAAGTAACGGAGCTTGGCATTAAGTTAGATAAAAATATTAGAACATTAGGTACATTACAGCAGGCATTAAGAGAATATTTTATTACTTAACGATGTACTATGTGTATAAATTTTTACGGAACAGCTCAAGCTTTCTTACTGAACTGAAATCATTCTCTTATTAACAATACTGAATACCTGTTTTTAGAACATACTAGTAGGAACTATTAATGTAAGAGGCGATTATTTATGATTTCAATTATTGTTACGATATTATTTCTTCTAACTGCCTGGCGTTATGGGGATTGGAGAAACTGGGAGAAGTATTATCCTACAATGCTATACATGATCGTAAATGCGGTTCTTTTTAATGTGATTACATATGAATACCCTACGTGGGAATGGGATGATATGAGTGGTGTCTTCCCCAATCATACTCTTGTTGATATGTGGATTATTTTCACACAGTTCCCTGCGGTTGTTCTATTGTATTTGTCCAACTTTCCCAAAACGGTAGTGGGAAAAATAATAAGGCTATTGTTATGGGTCCTCATTTTTACAGGTTTAGAATGGGGCGTTCTAATCGTTGATTATATTCATTATGACAATGAATGGTCGTTAAAGTGGTCAATTCTGTTTAACTTTGTCACCTTTTCTATGGTTGGTTTACATCATCGGAAACCCTTGTTAACTTGGGCACTTTCATTTTTGTTTATTATATTTCTGTGTATCGTATTCGGAGTGCCGTTGACTAAAATGAGATAGAAAGTTGTAAATGAAATCGGGAACTTACCTTGCTTAAGGTAAGTTCCTATTATTATGTAAGGATAAGTTAGTGAGCAGTGTTGATTTTTGGCTCATTCGAGTGAAACTAAGGTTTCACTCGAATGAGTCAAAAATAGAGAAATCAACAATATGAGCTAACATAGCCTTATGTAAAAAAGTAATGCTCGTTGGTTACGCTTAGCTGATATGCGGATATCAACTGCTTTATAACAACAATCTCTCCGAAAAAAAACTTCTAAAAGATTGAATATATTGGAATTAGACAGAAAAAAAGATCTAGTTGGAACCTTCATCTTTTTTCATACGTATATGTAATAAAGCTAATTAAATTATTCTTAAATACTTTGGAGAAGTGGGGGTGACCTATTTGAAAACCTATACAATTTTATTTATCTTACTATTCGTCATGCATACAACTACTCTAGTGAACGTGACCATATTTAATGGAGAGTGGAATGGGATTGTGCTTTTTCTTTCAACTACTCTATTCATGATTGCTGCGTTCTATTTTGCTATCGAACGTAGAGCGAATAAGAGGTGAAGTGTGGGCATTATGTCAAAGGAATACATATTAAAGCTTTCTAAAGCAACGTTAGCTTTTCAAGGTTTGTGGCTGCTTATGTTTTCGACAAACATTCTGGGAATGATTGGATCTTATAATGAAACCTTGCAAGATATGATCTGGTTACTAATACCGACTTCATAGGAAACGGTCTAGTTGATGAAGGAATTTAGAGTTAAGAGAGCTTTAACATAGAAAGACATGCTTATGATTCTTGCATAAGCATGTCTTTAATAGTGATCAACTTGACTGATATTGTTCGGAAACCATGAAATCTTCTTCCATAAGCACATATGGGTGTGTTTCCATCAAAATTTTAATCAGATAGTCTGGCATTCTTTCTCCATCGTACGCACAAATTAATGGGAACGAGTATTGATTGACGGCTCCGTCTACAATTTTCTCGAAATCTTCTATTAGATGAAGTGGCTCCTCCATACTAGCCCATTCAACATGTGCCCAAGATCGAAAAGAGATCTTTTTTTCCACATATGGCTGTACTACTTTATTAAAGTAAGCCTCAATCGCTGGTGGATGATAACTGCCACTTGAAAAATAGAAATCAAAGCTATTTACGCGGTGAACAAACTTCATTTGTTCTTCCGATAACCGTTCATTTAATTCTTTATAAATCATACGGTAAAGCGGTTCGTTTTCAATTAGAATGACATAATCTCCAGCAAGCACGCCTTCTTGTATATAACTCAATACCTGTTCCATGTACTTCTGCATGTCACTATAGGCATACAACACATGAACACTCTTCTGATCAACAAATAATTGATTCATTTTACTCTGCAAGTCATCACCCTTTCTTTTTATTATTCTTCATATTCTACTAGAATATTGCCCCAAATGCTAAACAAGTGATTTCTATTTTTGGGAGGGTTTACTAATAGTGCCATTCAAGCTGTTATACATTTTCTAATATCCAAGATTGCTTGAAGGTGCATTCCCTCATGGAAAGTTGTCCAGAGTAGTACTTGCTCAATTGTAGTCATCTCCCGGATTTCTGTAGGTTGAAACACCTCTTCTAATCGATCACCATAAGTTTCCTTGATAGTAGAATATTGTTTTTTTAATAGCACCTTTAATTCTTCAAGCGAGGGCGTTTCTTCTGTAAAGTCTTCTGGAGAACTTCCCCAACCGAACCATTTATTGAAATGCTCAGGTATCGATGCTTTTTCCTTCGTTAGCGTCTCAATCCACATATATAGTTCCACATATACATGACCGAGGTTCCACCGGATGTTATTCTTAAAACCTTTTGGAACAGTCTCTCCTTCATCCTCACTCACATTTGCGACTTTCAACAGGTAACCTCTGAAGTCTTCTAATTGATTGAAAAGAATTTCATGCCGCTTCTCCATTAAAACCGACCTCCTCCATCTATACAAATGGATTTCTATGCCATAGTACCCTTTTCCTTTAAGAGTGAAATATCTTCTGCAAGACATAAACACATTGCTATAAAAGTATATATAACAATGGAAGTAAGGTGATACGTTAATCTGAAAGAGGGGGACACAGATGGAAAACACCATGTCTAGAGGTAGGATTTGGGTCGCCAAACTGATGAGCGGTATTGTTATTCTGTTTATGATTCTTGATAGCATGTCAAAATTTTTTAAGCCGACTTCGGTTGTAGAAGGTACAATAGCGCTCGGTTATTCTGAACATCATCTATTGGTGATAGGTATCCTTGGCTTCGTATCTGCTGTTCTTTATGCTCTTCCTCGATCGTCTATTCTAGGGGCTGTCTTATTAACAGGCTATTTTGGTGGTGCAATCTCAACGCATATTCGTTTAGATAATCCCCTGTTTACACATACACTATTTCCAGTTTACTTAGCCATCTTAGCCTGGGGAGGAATTTGGCTAAGAGATGCAAAGCTTCGTGAGCTTTTTCCATGTAAAGAATGCGAAAATGGAAAAGAGAAACTATAAAAAGAGCAATAAAGCAGTAGGAAGCTAAAGCGTTTTTGGTTCCTAAAAAAGCAAAAAAAGCGGCCGGTAAGGTCGCTTTTTTAACAACATGGAGCACAACAAGCATGTGACTTAGAAGGTGTGATTGTGGAGAGGATAGCTGTTTTTAAAGAGTTCATCTGAGTTTTGAAAGAAACATAGTTAGTTTCATATTTCCAAGCGTGTTCATTCACATAATTTATATGGCGCTTATGTTCAGATATTATAGCCTCAAATAGTGATTGATTCATCTTCATTCACTCCTTCCTCTGCTGAGCAACAAGTCTCGCTTTCTTTAATGCCCTCACTATCCTGTTTAGTATAGAAGAATTCCCACTCGTTTCCATCGGGATCTGTAACCCAAAATTTATCTTGAAGCGCATAGCAACAATTTGTATTCATTTCTTCTCGAGCAAAGAAACCAAGTTCTTCAAGTCTGTCTTTATGAGTTAATACATCCTCAAGAGAGTCAACCTGGATCCCGAAGTGTCCAACTTGATTACCTATTACATGATTGCTGAGGTTCAAAGTGAAGTTTAAAGCCAATTTATTAGGTAAGAACTTCGCGTAGTCTTCTTTAACTTTAACAGGTGCACCATTAAAAACTTTAGAATAAAAATCAATGGAAGATGTTAAGTCTGTTACATTAAGACCAATGTGAATTCTTTGCATGAAGAACACCCCTTATATCAATTTTTTTTGATTTATAAGATAAAAATTAGCAACTTTTATCTGTACGAAACATACAACATAGCTGTTCTGACAAGATGTGATTCACTTCTTTCGTGTTTAGTTTGTAATAACTCCATGTTCCTCGAGTTTCCTTTGTAATTAAATTTGCATCCATTAAAATCTTTAGATGGTAGGAGAGCTTTGATTGAGGTAAGTTCAATTTATTAGTTAGGTCACAAACACATAGTTCGTTAGCTTGAGTAATTTCATACATAATGCGCAAGCGTTTATGATCTGAGAGTGCTTTAAACTTTCTTTCATACGTTTTAAATGTCTGCTCAAGTTGTTGGTCAACAACAGGTAAAGTCATGTTGAAAACCTCCTATTCATCAAATTATTTTGATTAATTATAGAATACGAAAATAATCAGTTAATTGCAACCCTTTTCATCAACTTTTTTTGATTAATGAATGGTTATTAATATAACTAGGGTTAGTGTAGTAGTGAAATTTTTTATGAAATAAATCATTGAGTTACTGGTCCTGTTTTGAAATAATTGGAATTGAATGAGTATTATGGAATTCAATAAAGAAAGAGGTCATCCAATGAATAGTTTGGTCTTACCAATTCTTCTATACGTCATCGGGATTTTCATTCTTTACGTTGTTATTGAAACAGCAGTAAGAAGAGGGATTAATAGTTCGATAGTGGGTCAATACCTTGAAGAGAAATACGGTATGAAAGTGGATAAGAAATCTTTTCTGGATCATGATTTAGACAATGAGGAGTAGAGAAGTGAGAGGTGAAAAGCAGACAATTATTTTAAAAATAATTGTTTTCTTTGGTGTGTTTATCCTTGTCTCTAGCCTGTTGCAATTGAAACCTATATCACAGTTATCTTCTAAAATGATGCTACACGTTTTTCATTTTGACTATTCTTCTTTAACAATAGGTACAGTAGAGTTGAAGTTTGATGAATCTCAAGAAGATGTTGCGGTTTCATTAGGAGACCAAATTGCAGATTTTGATCAATTAGGGAAGGATTGGCTCGGTGAATTATCGACTACTGAACCAGAAGTATTCATCATTAAACAAGGGCAATTCCCTGACCCTATCTTAAGAAATGCAAACGGACTCTTTTTTCCAAACACTAATATTATAGCGATTAATGGGAGTTTACCAGTAGAAGAAAGAGTACATGCATTCGCACATGAATACGCTCATTTTTATTTAAATTCATACATAGAGCAACAGAATTTGAAAGCAACTGATCTTCCTGACTGGTTTCATGAAGGTGTAGCTGAGGCTTTTGCACACCGTTTTGCTCCCCTCCCTTTTTATGAAGCAATCACTATGTGGGAAGTTGTCCCTTTTTCTGAAATGGATATGAAAGATCAAAGCGCTGGAACTACCGAGCGGTATATTATGGCGCAATTTACGGTTGAGAAACTCCTTGCTAATCATGGGGACCAAGTGATTGCAAAACTTATAACGGAAACAAAGGAAAAGGATTCTTTCAGCAAAAGCTTTACAGCAGTCACGAGTCAAAAGCTTTCAAGCTATCATAAGTATCTAGAGCGAAATATGGAATTTATTGAAAACATGGAAGCAGATATAGCAAGTGGAGGAAAAGATAGCAAGGTAAAACAAGAGTTACTGAACTATGATGATGAGCAAGGTCCATATTATTACGACGCTCCGTCAGTATATAGCGTGTTACAAAGAATGTATGAAAAGGAACATAAGTGGGGTGAGGCCATCTCACTCTTTTTGAAACAAAGGAAGTATGTAAGAGCTTCTCCATTTGAATGGAAAGAGGCTTCTGAATATGCTTTTTATATGGAAGATTATGAGCGATCTGAAAAGTATGCCGAGAAAGCTGTATCTTTAACAGACGAGAGAAGTGAAGCTGAATTTCAGGAATGGCTGATGGAAGTGGAGAAAAAGAGTAAGGTCAATGAATAGTAAGGTTAGAGTTGAAAGGATGATGCTCGTTGAAAAGGATAGCAATCGATATGGATGAAGTTATGGCGGATTTTGTATCAAAACATCTCACGTTATACAACACTCATTTTGAAGATGCGGTAAAAGAAGAAGACTTGCATGGAACGAGATTGTGGAAAATACGCCCTGATTTTACTAAAGAGATTCTCGATTATGTTGATGATCCAGAATTCTTTTGTGATTTAGAAGTTATGGAAGGAAGCCAGGAAGTCATTCGTGAACTTAGCGAGAGTTACGAGGTTTTCATAACTACTGCCGCAATGGAGCACCCAACGTCTTTCACTGCTAAATATCAGTGGCTAAAGGAACACTTTCCATTTTTATCTGACTTGAATTTTGTTTTCTGCGGCGATAAAAGCATCATTCAAGCGGACTACTTAATAGATGACTCGCCGAGACATTTTGAACGTTTTTTAGGACAAGGGATTTTGTTCACTGCTGCTCATAATTGTAACGAAACCGGGTACGTGAGAGTAAACAATTGGGCAGAGGTAAGAGACTATTTTCTAAGCTAAAGGAGGTTAAGCATTGATAAGAAAAGACGCACTACATACTATTGCATCAGATTAATTAACTATTACATCTGTGATTTGATGGGAGGGAAATAGTTGACGACAACCTATGTAAACTGGGGCGAAGAAAAAGTGAAGTTAACATGGTGCAGTGATAAGCAACTTCCTCCAAGAAGGGCAATTACTAGCGTTCATGGTTTTTGTTTCTTGGAGGGGAAATTGCTTTTAGTGAATTTAAATCATCGGGGATGGGACTTTCCTGGAGGCCATATTGAAAACGGTGAAACTCCTGAGGAATGCTTTAAACGAGAAGCAATGGAAGAGGGATATGTCACAGGAAGTTGCGAACTTTTAGGGCACATTATCGTTAATCAAAAAGACAATCCTAAATGGAATGAAACGAGCCCATATCCGAAGATTGGGTATCAAGTATTTTATAGCATGAACATTGAGAGGGTACATGACTTTAAAGGCCAGTATGAGTCAGAAGAGAGAATTTTCATTCATCCTTTTGAAATAACGAACTACTACCATGATTGGCATGAGGTCTATGAAGAAATAGTGAATGAAGCTTTATAAACTAGTTATAGGTGCAAGAATCCAATAAGTCCAAGCGCCTATACCCCTCTAAATGCAGCCACATACACTATGGTGAATGGATTAGAGGGGGAGATTGGTTTGCAAAGACAGTTTGGATATGGTTATCATCACGGTCATGGTGGCTATTATCCAGGATATGGTTTTCACCATGGTCACACTAGTTACTATCCAGGCTATGGTTTTCATCACGGTCAAGGTAGTTATTACCCGGGCTATGGGTATCATCACAGTCACACAGGGTACTATCCCGGTTACGGATTTCACCACGGCCACGGAACCTATCACAGATAATAAGGTACCTAGTAAAAACATTCATAGAAGCAGTAGCCGCCTTTTTCAAAATGGCGGTTTTTTCTCTGCCTATTTTTATGGACAACCGAATTGGTATGTACCGTTAAAAGATATTATTGAAGTGTGGTTGATTAAATCGTTTACCAGTAAATCATGATTTTTGGAGGAAAAGTGTATCTTCATTTCTTTAACTACTACCTCCTCCAAAAGTTGTAGAGAAGGTCAGTAGTTTAACTGATTTGATACACGAAGTTTTCCTTTATGATCGATACATAGTCTCTTTGTGTTTAAGGAATTCGAGTCATGAGAGGATTAAGGAGGAATTGTCTTGTTTATTAATAAAGTCACACTATATAGTCATGTCATAACAGAACTGAGAGAATTCTATGTTGAAACGTTTGGCTTTAAATTAGTTGAAAATGATAAGAGTGGGTTTGAGATTATGGTTGGAGAAAGTGTATTGGAATTCAAACAAGTCGATAATTCAACGAATCCATTCTACCATTTTGCTTTAACGATTCCTGCTAATAAATTTAAAGAAGCAATGGCCTGGGCACAAGAAAAAGTGACATTAACAAAAGAAGAAAATAAAGATGAGATTTTCTTTAAGCATATAAATGCGCAGTCTTTTTATTTTATGGATCTAGCGGGTAACATTGTAGAATTGATCTCTAGAAAATTGACGGCCCCTTGTAGTGAAACTCTAGGATTTTCAGTTGAGGAAATCCTGACTATAAGCGAGATTAATCTTACTACGACAAAGATAGATTCAGTAGGGGAAAAATTATTGGCGTTTGGTATTCCTGTAAGAGATGACGAACCACTTCAGAATGATTCACTTAATTTCTTGGGAGAAGCGGAGGGCGGTTCATTTATCCTATTAGGACCTCCAAACAGACGCTGGATCTTCTCCAATCAGTATTCAGTTCCGTATCCTCTTATCATTGAAATAGATAATATAAAGCAGATTGAGTTAGATGGCAGAGGAGAAGTTCATTTGAGTTATACTTTTTAGTAGTTTTCTCACAAATTTAAATCAGAACACACCACATCTTTAGTCCTGTTTCCGATAATACAGGTAGTCCTTAGGAAGTATTTTCCATTATACACATTTTAATTAAAAATAATCATGCTAGTATTTAAATTATTAAACTATTTCGACAATGGAGGTTGATGTATTGAAAAGTAGGTACATAGTAAATGTGGCGTTGACCGGTGTTCTAGCTTTTTCGATTGTTCTCCCTAGTCAGGCACTCGCACATGATGAAATTGGTGATGTAAATATTGAGAAAGGCGAGCGTGCGAATTATGAGGATGTTGCTGCACCAGTTATGGAAGGAAGTAAAAACCTTAAATTCTTAAAAGAAGTGGCAGCGCCAGAGATGGACATCGTTCGCGAGGACGGTAAGCAAAATTCGTTTGCTGATGTATATGCTCACAAAGGATACGCCTACGTAGGGACACATGTCCAGAACAATGGAAATGGCGGAGTTCGTGTATTCGATATGAAGGATCCTGCAAACCCTGAAGAGATTGCTGTGTTTGCCAATGATGATATTCCAGGAACTTGGCAAGAAAAAGTAATCGTAAAATCAATCAGCACGCCAGAATTTAAAGGTGATTTAGCAGTTGTTTCTGTGCAGCAGCTAGATAAAAATAATCCAGATTCAAAGGGTGGCTTTCTTCTTTATGATGTTACAAACCCTGAAAATCCTAAGAAACTTGGTTTCTGGGAAGTAACGAAGAAAACGAGAGGCACACACGAATTATATTTAACTACACAGGGAAATCGAGCGGTGGTTGTAGCTGCCAACCCTTATGCTGATTACTACAGTCATGGGGAAGAAAAAGACTTTCAAATTGTCGATGTGACAGATCCAACGAACCCCGAAACGCTCTGGCAGTTTGATCCAAGAACGCTTCCTGAAGTAGCAGATGATTTCAACGGTTATGGCTGGAAATCACCGGATGGGAAGACACGCCCACTTTTCAATCATAGTACAATGGTTGATGAAACTGGAAAGTACGCCTATGTTTCCATGTGGGATCTTGGAACCGTTATGTTCGATATTTCCAACCCTGAGAATCCTGAGTATCTTGGAAGAACAGACTTTGCTTCTGATCAGCAGGGCTCGGCACACTCTGCAACACTTGCAAAAGGTGGTACGATTCTAATTGAAACGCGTGAAGTCTATAATCCTGTTAAAGAAGGATATGAGGAAGCCTATGGGTATACGCGAATTTTTGATATTAAAGATAAAACCAATCCGAAGCTCTTGAGCGAATTCAAAACAGAATTAACGTATGATATTCCTGAAGAAAACAATATAACATTTGCAAAAACAGTTCATGATCCTAAAGTACGAGGAAATACACTTTACCTTTCTCACTATGCTGGAGGAGTTGTAGCAGTAGACATTACAAATCCTTCTGACCCAACGGAAATCGCGCGATATACACCTGAGCAGTCTGATATCTGGGGGGTCTTCGTTGACCGAAATTACATCCTAGCATCAGATATCGGTAGCGGGTTGAAAGTGTTACAGACGAACGGAAATAAACAGAAAGATCAATCGGTTCCACAGTCTTAAAGCGGATACAATAAAACGGGGTAGATAGATGTAGCGCAATGCTACTTTATCTATTCCTTTTTTTATCCTATTGATTAATCACTTAGAAAGATGAGGAATGATGGAATTACTCTTTTACATGGAAATGTTAGCCGGCCAAGATAAGAATAAACCACTTAAGAGAGGATACATAGCTAGGAAAGGTAATAAACCCAACATGCGAATTCTGCCTGAGTATATCAGAACTTATGATACAATTCAGTTGAGTTACATCAATTTCCTTAATAGAATTTGGTGTTAGAAAAGTTACTAAAGGTTGATGATTAAAACTGGAAGAGGTGTTTGTACCAATGGAAGACAAGGTTTTGAAACAATTCGAAATGACACGAAAATTTCTTTTAATGGGTGCAGAGAAGATAACAGAAGAGCATGCTGATCTTATTCCTGGAGGTTTTTCTAACTCGTTACGCTGGCAACTTGGTCATGTGTATGTCACATTAGAGCAGCTTCTTTTTGTTCAAACAAGCGAAGAAGCTCACTTACCAGAAGGGTATAGCGAACTGTTCGCACCAGGAACAAGTCCGAAAGACTGGACAGCAGAGCCACCAAAGCTTGATGAGCTAAAGTCTAACTTGTCTGCACAATTAGAGCGGTTGAAAGAAACGTTTCAGGGTCGTTTAGAAGATGAGATAACAAAACCATTCAAGGTAGGTCCATATGAATTAACGACGATCGGTGAAGTGCTACTATTTGCTATTTACCATGAAAGTGAACACAACGGATGTATGAAGGGATTAAAGAACAGCATCAAAGGAGCAAATTAAACAATGAAAGAGGCTGACCAAAAAGGTTAGCCTCTTTTTTGTAGGCTCTTTTCTAAAGGCTCTTTTCTAAAAGATTGTTGCTTTTGAAACAATTATTGAAAAATCACACTTAGTGATTGGAGCGGAAGGATGCTCGACTCCTGCGGGACTAGCGGGACAGGTGAGACCCCGCAGGAGCGTATGCGACGAGGAGGCTCACCGCCCGCCCCGCGGAAAGCGAGCATCCTGGAGCGGAAATTAACCCACTCATATAGCAACAAAGTCTACGAAAAGAGCCTTTCTAAAAGATGGTTGCTTTTGAAAGCCTTTTTGTATCTATTTACTTGTTAAGATATTTCAATAATTATGACCAGTAATGTTCTTCCAAAAAACGATTAATGTTTACCCTCCGACAATTACCGGCTATCTTTATTCTCTCTAACCTTTTTGAACCATGTTTTGGAAATATGGATTAGGACTTTCGTTATAGGGTATTACTACATAGTCATGCATTCTCAGAAAAGAAAGGAAGACTATGTTACCATATAAGTTCATGCGCTTTAGGAAATGATTAGAAAAGGAGGTGTCAAATTGGATAAATGGATGAAATTTCTTGAAATCAATTCGTCACGCATTTTCGATTTGACGATTGAGCACGCAATTCTGGTAGGGTTAGCGATTCTTGTTGCTCTCTTAATAGGGGTTCCCCTTGGTATTTACTTAACAACAAATAATTATCTTGCCGAGACGGTCCTTCAAATTGCGTCAGTTATGTTAACGATACCAAGTATCGCTTTATTTGGCGTCATGATTCCGGTATTTTCGATGGTCAACCTTGGAATTGGTTTTGTGCCGGCTTTCGTAGCGTTAGTTCTGTATGCACAGCTCCCCATCATACGAAATACATATACTGCGATTCGTAACGTTAATCCGGAGATGAGAGATGCCGCAATGGGACTAGGAATGAAGCCCCACCAACGTCTCTTTCGCGTAGAGATTCCAAATGCGTTTCCAGTGATTATGGCTGGAATTCGAACAGCTGTTGTCATTAATATCGGCATTGGTGTCATCGCTGCCTATATTGGCGCAGGTGGTCTAGGTGTCTTAATCACGCAAGGCATCTCAAGAGGAGATAATTATTTAATTATTACTGGATCTGTTGCTGTTGCGATTCTAGCAATGATTGCAGACGGCTTCTTGCTATGGATTCAAAAAAGGTACACACCAAAAAGCATTGCCAATTAACGAGTGAGGTGAAGGAATGATTACATTCGATCAAACGACGAAAACATATGAAGGCGGTGTTACTGCCGTAAATGGTGTAGATTTTACCGTTGAAAAAGGCGAAATCGTTGTGTTGTTAGGGCCATCTGGCTGTGGGAAAACAACATTGCTTAGAATGGTAAACCGTCTTGAAACGATTTCTGATGGGAAAATTATGATTGATGGTGAAGATTCAATGGCTTTGGATCAAATAGCACTACGGCGAAAAATTGGCTATGTCATCCAAAGCAATGGACTATTCCCAAACATGACAATTGAAGAGAATGTCATGATTGTTCCTGATTTATTAGGATGGAGCAAAAAAGAGAAAAAGGCTAGATTTAATAAATTGATGGAAATGATTGGTTTAAGTGGAGACAAGTTTGGGAAGCGCTACCCGCATGAATTATCCGGTGGTCAACAACAGCGAATCGGTGTCATTCGCGCATTAGCGGCAGATCCACCAGTTATGCTAATGGATGAACCTTTTGGAGCGCTAGACCCTATTATCCGCGAAAAGATTCAAGATGAATTTCTTCAAATTCAAAAAGAAGTAAAGAAAACAATTCTGTTTGTAAGTCACGACATTGACGAAGCGATTAAAATGGCTGATAAAATTGTTCTCTTACGTGGAGGAGAACTGATGCAATATGATACTCCTTCCGAAATGCTTGTGCGTCCTAAGAATGAATTTGTTCGAGAGTTCTTTGGGAAAGATCGTGCCATTAAAAGCTTAAGTTTACATACGATTCAGAACCTGCGAGAAATCATTGGCCTTGTAGATTTTGATGAAGGGATTTCGGACACGAAGACCATTAATGTTCATCATGATCTTCGTAATACGTTATCTATGCTTTTAAATCAGGAAGCTGATCAGGTGATCGTAAGTGACGATGACGGTAAGAAGCTAGGCGCCATTACTATTGATCTTGTCCAAAAGTACCTCCATTTTGAAATCAAGGCAAAACCTGCCCTGGTACAGAAGGGATGATGTCATGAATAAGAAGAAGGTTGTTAGTCTTATTGTTCGTTATTCGGTTTATGGACTGGTCGCTTTGTTCTTTTTCTGGGCGATTAGTAATCATTATTTCGATTATATTTTTAGTGAATCAACCACATTTCTGCTGTTGGTTAAGCAGCATTTACAGCTCGTGCTTGTTTCATCCTTATTAGCATTACTTATTGCGATTCCAGGTGGGATTCTAGTAACACGTAAAAGCTTTCGAAGAGCAGAGTGGGTCGTATCGAATACCGTCAACCTTGGACAAACCATTCCAAGTCTTGCTGTACTTGCTTTGATGATCAGTATTCTCGGTATCGGATTTAAAACAGCTGTTTTTGCACTCTTTATCTATTCACTCCTGCCAATGTATCGAAACACAGTAGCAGGAATTGATTCCATAGATGAGAACCTAATCGATGCTGCTAGAGGAATGGGAATGAAGCCGATTCAAATTCTCTTCAGAATTGAATTACCTAACGCTGCCTATTCGATTCTTGCAGGGGTACGCACTGCAATCGTCTTGAATATAGGAACCGCTGCTCTTGCTTATGTTGTTGGTGGAGGTGGTTTAGGTGTGTGGATCTTTACTGGGATCCAATTGTTTGATAATGGATATTTAATATCAGGGGCGATCCCTGTCACGCTGTTAGCCATTTTGGTAGATTATTTGCTTCGACTACTTGAGCGTCTTATTGTGCCTGAAGGGTCAAAGCCGCCACAAGAATTGTAATGGAACGTCAGGAGGTGTTTACGTGAGAAGAAAATTACTTAGTGGATTCATGATTGTTGCGATACTCTCCATGTTAACATCTTGCTCAACTGTGGGAATTGGGGGGAAGCAGATATCTGTTGGAGGCAAGAATTATACGGAACAATACTTGCTTTCTGAAATGACCTCCTTTCTTTTAGAAGAAGAGGGCTTTGATGTGAAACAAATGAATAATCTTAGCAGTACCGTTGTCCGTAAAGCGCTTGAGAACAAGCAGGTTGATGTGATGTGGGAATACACTGGAACAGCTCTCATTACATACATGGGCCAAGACACCATTGCTGATCCTGTAAAAGCGTTCGAGAAGGTGAAAGAAATTGATGGAAAGAATGATATCCATTGGATGAATATGTCCAATGTGAATAACACCTATGCTCTTGCAATGAAAAAGGAACAAGCGAAAGAATTAGGGATTCAATCGATCAGTGATTTAGCTACTTACATTAATGAAAACCCTGGAGAGCTAACAATTGCGTCTGACGCTGAATTTGCCAATCGTCCTGATGGGATACCTGGGGTAGAGAAAACATACGGATTTGACTTTCAAACAGGTCAAATCAAACAAATGGATATTGGATTAACGCAAAGAGCGCTAGATAATGGACAAGTTGACATATCCGTTGCGTTTGAAACCGATCCAACTATTGTGGAATATGATTTGGTTACGTTAGAAGATGATAAGAACTTTTTCCCTCCTTACCGTGCTGCAGTCACGATTAATGAGGATGTTTATGAGAAGTACCCTGAAGTTAAAGAAATAACAGCGCCACTTGCTGAGAAACTTAATAGTGACATTATGCGTAAGTTGAATTATAAAGTAGATATTGAGGGAAACCCAGTATCGATTGTTGCTCATGATTGGCTTGTGGAAAATGGGTTGTTGAAGAAATAAGAATAAGAGAGGGACAGACGCGAGTCTGTCCCTCTCTTTCTATGGTGCAAATAGCTCTTATAATATACTAGAACTACCTCGACACATACTTATTCCCCGTGATCCAGAATCGATATGGATAGTCGCGAGCTTCACCGGAATTATCAATGCCGATTCTCTTCCCTGCAGAGATTTGTTCAGGGCTATAGCCGCTCTGAATTGTTAGCGGAGCTCGCATTAAGGCATGACCGTAATCATTCGGATCAATCCCAAGAGCTTTCGATAATTTACCAGGGCCATTGGTCCATTCCTTCTGCTTTCGACCAGCTCTTCGCTTTTCCATCAAATCCAAACCACGAACAGGTTCAACAGCACGGATCAAAACCGCTTCCGGATTTCCGATCTCACCACTCACGACATTAAATAAACAATGCGTATGCATGACATACGTATAAGCATTTCCAGCAGGACCAAACATGATTTCCGTGCGCTTCGTTCGTTTATTGTTAAAGCTATGAGCTGCTCGGTCTTCAGCTCCTAAATAGGCTTCCGTTTCAACAATATACCCGGAGGCTAGGCCATCTTCCGTTTCTTTAACTAATTCACATCCAAGCAAAGCTTTTGCTAGATCTAACGTAGGTTTCTGATAGAATTCTCTTGATAAAAGTGACATGAGCAGTTCCTTTCTATGATGATAGGTTATGAAAGCTAGTCTACACATAACTTCTAAGCATTAGTTTCCACAAGTTTTCAATCATTAAACGGTGTGGGAACATGAACATAGCGTTTATCCGCGATTTTTTGAATATATCCGCGAAAATCAAATTATATCCGCGATTTTTCATATATATCCGCGAAAAACGAGATTATATCCGCGATTTCAAATAAATTATGATTATAAATAAAAACGGATTCACTCTGGAAAAGAGTGAATCCGTTTTTTTTGAAGAAAATTTTAATTCGAACAGAGTGGCGCTACCAGTCCATCGGAACCGGTATAAATATAGGCATCAGAAACATACTGGCCAGGACCAATTTTATCCCAAATGTCCGTTGTACCATATGTACCAGTAATCGTTTGACCATGTGTTTGACAGGAGATCGTTACACTTTCACCATCAGCAACTTGACCAGCGACACTGTATCCTGTTCCAGGGCCAGAACGCACATTTAAATCAGCACCATTTGTATTGACCGTACCTGGAGCACCGCTTTTAGAGGAACAATTGTTACTCGAATAGCTCTTAGAACCCCAATAATGGATCGTTGAACCATTCCACTTAATCTGAACATCATTCCCATTGTAACGCTGTTCATAATGAAGATGTGAGCCAGTAGAATTACCCGTACTTCCAACTTCACCTATTTTCTCACCTTTCTTAACACTTTCACCCTGATTGACACTAAAAGCGCTTAAATGAGCATAATACGTTTTCCAACCACCACCATGATCGATGACAACATACTTTCCATAGCTTGTATTACCTAGATTTCTAACAGTGACGGCAGTTCCTGCAGCAGAGGCAACGACAGTGTCTCCAAAATCATTTGTGCGATTTAAATCCACCGAGTTTGCTGGACTATGATTTGTCCTTGTTTGACCTGTCCAAGTTTGATTACAGGGAAAGGGCATTTGAAAAAGGGGAGCTGCAGAGGCACTTTTTGCAGGGATGAAGCTCAGAATCGATCCAATCAAAAAAACAAGGCAAAGACTAGCTTTTACATTCTTCATTTGTTTCCCTCCTTTTTTTTATTTACAACTTAATGGTAAGGTGAGGAAATTTAAGAAGAAAGTGTCAAAAGATGGAGTCTAGTTGTTTAGATGTCTGTGACATTGTACCTGAGTCAGTAGGGTGATGATAGATTCGGTAAAGGACTTTAATTTGAGTGGGTATTAAGTAGTGGTCTACATATAGAATTACTTATATCTATTTGTCGTTTAACAAATGAAAAAGCAGATACAGAGAGCGTTCACTCAAGAATTTTAGTGAATTTCTAAGAGTGATTTTAAGACAAAATCCTAGCTGTGACTATTAGCATATTTTAGAACAATCTACTTGAAAACGATTTACATTTATTAAGTGCTTACCTATACTAAAATTTATTAAATCGTAACCATTTCGATTTAAAAACAAATGCAAAGAGGTGATAAACGGTGAAAACGAAATACGAATTGCTCTGCTCACTGAAAGTAATTGAGTTTGAAATTGCTGAGCTTGCACGTTATTCAAAGGAATGTGATGAATGTTATGAACTATTGAAACGGAAATTGGATGATTTATGTGTGTTTATTAAGAGTGAAGAGAATGACTTGAAATGGAATGAGTGGGGGAGTATACAAGAAATTCAGGATCTGTCGGAGCGGTTACGTGAAACGTCGGTGAGCGCTCTTTGTGATATGGAGAAATACCAGTCTAAAAAAGCGGATCAAAATGTTCTGACAGTGGGATCTTATCTTGCATCATTAGCTCAATCCGCTAGGTATGAATATAACTATTTCGGTATACATAAACATTCGTCTGTGCTTTTTATAGGTTCTGGAGCGTTTCCAACTACTGCATTCACGATTGCACAAGAAACGGGAGCAAACGTCATTTGTCTGGATTTTGATGGGGAGGCAGTGATTCTATCTAGAAAGCTTGCACACACATTCGGTCTAGAAGCCAAGGTTAGCTTTTTGCAAAGTGAAATACAGGACTTTAGCGAATTTGAGAATATCACACATGTTTTTATTGCTTCTCTTGTTAAGAACAAGCTTGAGGTTATAGAGGAATTAAAGGAGAAAGTGACAAAAAAAACGAAGGTGATCGTTCGGTTCGGAAACGGTTTGAAATCGCTATTTAATTATCCATTGGTGGAGAACATAACTGGTAACTGGCAACAAACACAGATGAAGCTAGAAGGTAATGAGACTATTTATGAAACGATTGTTCTAGAAAAACAGAGCAGAGTATTAGCATAAAGGCGGTGAAAATGTGAACAAAGAACATACACTAATCATCGGTGCAGGACCTGCAGCAATTCAAACAGCAGTTCTAGTTGCGAATGGCTGGAGAAGTAAAGTATCGATTTTAAATCGTAATGATTCTTATTCGAGGAGTGTTCAAAACCACCTTGAACAGAAAGGAAGGGTCATCAAATCAATAGCCGAGAACCGGCCTTTTCTTTCGGGACAAGTGCAGATTTCCCATTTTTATAATGGTTATTCAGATGTTAATAATCAGTTTGACACCATTATTCTGTCCGTACCTAGTTATAGCTACAAGGAAGTTATACATCAACTGAAACTTGATAATCTTAAGAAGGTAACAACGATCATACTGTTGTCAGCAGGCTTTGGATCGAATCGGGAAGTTAAAAATTTGGTAGATGAAGTGAATAGAGAGATTGAAGTCATCAGTCTGTCTACTTATTATGCGGCAACAAAGTTTAAATTGGTTGATGATGTACTCTTCGCCTACACGAAAGCAGTCAAGAAGAGGGTCTATCTAGCTACAAGTAACAACGGAGGCGAGATCGATTCTGTTAAAGGGCTACTAGAGGATGCTGGCATTCGTACTGTTGTAATGGAGAACTCAATCAATGCTGAATGCCGAAACATAACTACCTACGTGCATCCTCCCTTTTTCATTAATGAATTTTCTATGAATGAGATTCTGGCTGAGGAACCTTCAGTGAAATCGTTGTACAAGCTCTATCCAGAAGGACCAATTACACAGGAAACGGTTCGAATCATGGTTAAGCTGTGGAAGGAAATATCAGCACTTGTTAAGGAGTTAGGTGGAGAACCTATTAACTTATTGCAATTTCTTAATGATGATAATTATCCAGTACACGAAGTATCGCTTTCACGCTCTGACATTGATGATTTTCCAGTATTGGACACAGTGAAGCAGGAGTACCTTCTCTATATTCGCTACTCTTCCATACTCATTGACCCATTCTCTGAACCTGATGAGAGCGGAGCTTATTTTGATTTCTCAAAGGTTCCATATAAGCAGGTTACTCAAATGGTAAATGGAGACTGGATTATACCAAGAATTCCATTAGAAGATTACAAGAATTTACTAATGATTTATCAAGTCGGGAAAGAAAGTGGTATTAGCATGCCGCAGACACTTATGTTAATCAAATTGTTTGAGCGAAAAGTGAAGAACTGGCAAGTACTTAAAGGAGGAGTAGTCAGAGACCTTGAGCTACATACCATGGGAGAAAGGAATACATTTGCATGAAAAGAGGTGTGTTCCTTGCCATTTTATCTTCAGTAACTTTCAGTATTATGAACGCTTTCGTAAAAGCAGTTAGCGATACAGTTCCTCCAGCTGAAATCGTATTTTTTAGAAGTGTAATCGGAACAGTTCTAATCTATTTATTCATGATGAAAAGTCGTGTTCGTTTTTCAACAAGTGGCATACCAATGCTGATGTTGCGTGGTGTGTTTGGTGCTTTATATTTATTAGCTTATTTCTATACGATCTCGAGAATTACGCTTGCTGATGCGAGTATACTTGCTCACTTATCTCCATTCTTTGCCGTACTGTTTTCGTTCCTTTTCTTAAAAGAAAGAATTCCAAGAAAAACGTTGGCCATTTTGCCGCTAGTTATTCTAGGGATGGTCCTTCTAACGAAACCAGGTACGTACACATCTTATTCTCTCTATGCGCTAGTAGGTGTATTAAGTGCACTTTTTGCAGGAGGTGCTGCAGTGAGTATTCGTTTTCTTAGCAGAAAACACCATTCCTTTGAGATTGTTTTCTACTTTTTAGCGACTGCCACGTTAGTCGCCATACCTTTAATGTGGAAAGACTTTGTGCTGCCTTCTTTCACAGATTTGTTGCTGCTGATCGTTATTGGAGTGGTTTCCTTACTTGGACAACTTTTCCTCACACAAGCGTTCTCACATGAAAGTGTAGTCGTGGTTGAGATCGCTCGCTACATTGGGATTGTGTTTAATGCGCTATGGGGATTTCTATTCTGGACAGAAGTACCAGATCTTTTCACCATATCTGGTGGTTTTCTGATTATCACAGCATGTATTTACTTATCGCAAACTAGAGGTGAAGCGAGAAGCAAAGGGAGAAACTTGATCCCTGTCATAAAAAGATAGCTTTCATGAATTGAAATTTCATTTAAAAAGGAGAAATTCTAAATGGTACCGAGAAAAATTATTTTATTCGTCTTGATAGGATTGTTAGTCAGCCTTTTTACAGCCTGTTCATCATCAGAAACCAAAACTTCAGAATCAAGCACAGAAGACAGTATAAAGGAGCTAACGTTTCTATCTAATTTCCCGAGTGAGACACTTGATCCCCATTTAAACTATACGCCAGTTAGAGCAGGTGTAGCTGAGACCCTTGTTAAGATAAATGAAAATCTTGAACTCGAACCATGGCTAGCAGAAAAGTGGGGAAGCCGGGATAACGGCAAAACTTGGACATTTAACATACGAGAAGATGTTATGTTTCAAAATGGGAAAAAGCTAGACGCATTAGCTGTGAAAAAATCGTTAGAGCGAAACATTGAAGTGAGTGAAGCGATGAAATCAACATTGAAGCTGAAGTCAATCGATGCAAAAGGGCAGACCGTTACATTGCATTTAGAAGAAGCATTGCCAGAGCTTCCGTCTGAACTTGTCCATCCGAACACAGCGATTATCGACACGGAAGAAGAGAAGATTGCTCAAAATCCTGTTGGGACAGGGGCGTTTAAAGTAGTGACGTTTGCCCCCGGAAGTAAAGTAGAGTTAGAACGAAATAACCGTTATTGGGGTGGTAAACCAAAGCTTGATCGTGCCGTCTTCACATTTAATGAAGATGCGAATGCTCGTACACTTGCGCTACAATCGGGTGATGCAGATATTGTGTATCGGCCTGCCATTGAAAGTATTGAACAGCTAGAAAAGGACTACTCCCTCAAGATTGATGTTGTTCCAGGAATTCGGTCACAAATGGTACTTTATAATTTTGACAGTCCATTTAAGGATCAGAATTTAAGAAAAGCATTTGATAGTATGATTGATCGAGAGTTAGTCGTTAGCAGTACACTTAATGGATATGCAACGACCGCAGGCGGTCCATTTTCCTCAGAATTGCCCTTTGCATCAAATGAAAAGAAAGAATACGATCTAGAGAAAGCGAAAAGCTATCTAAAGGCTGCTGGTGTAGAAATGAAAGATGGGAAGGCCAAGAAAGATGGCCACGCGCTTTCATTTAACCTATTAACCTATTCCTATCGTCCTGAGTTACCTTTAATGGCTCAAATTCTTCAATCAAATGCAAAACAACTTGGGATAGGTATTAAGATTCAGCAGGTTGAAAATATAGATGAAGAGATGGCTCAAAAAGATGACTGGGATCTTGCAACTTATAGTTTATTAACTGTTCCAAGGGGAGACGCAAGCTATTTCTTGAATTCAGCATACAGACCAGGCGGGTGGTTGCATGAGGCAGGAAGGATCGATGATAAGGAGTTAACCGGAGTAATAGAGCAATTAAATCTTACCGTCGACAAAGAAAAAAGAGAAGAACTCGCAAAAACATCGAGTGACATCATTAACGAAAGGACGCTTCATTCCTTTATCGTGCATCCAAGTCTTGTAACTGCATATAAAGACGATGTGAAAAATTGGGTCACGAGTAAAAGTGAATTCTATGTTTTAACGAAAGAGTTAGATGTACAAGCAGAATGATGATGGTAGTGAGACGATTACTTGAACTTGTTCTGTTCTTGCTCATTCTTTCATTTCTCAGTTTCACATTTATTAAGCTCGCTCCAGGCGATCCAGTCATGCAAATGTTGAAAGCGGATGAACTAGCTGTTACTGAAGAGCAAATCGAACAGATGCGGGAAGAACTGGGATTTCATAAGCCGATCTATCTGCAATATCTTACATGGATGGGGAGGTTCTTTCAACTGGATTTCGGTCATTCCTATACAACACAACAACCTGTTATGGAAGAACTACTTTCAAGATTACCAGCGACTCTCAATCTAACCTTTCTGTCACTGTTCTTCATGTTAGTAATTGCAGTTCCTCTTGGGAGTTTTGCTGCAATCTATCGTAACAAATGGATTGATCAGTTTAGTCGCGTGTTTGCGCTAATTGGTGCTTCCGTTCCAAGCTTTTGGCTTGGATTACTTTTTATTCAACTATTCGCAGTTGAATTTGGAATACTGCCTTCAATGGGAATGGGGACCTGGAAACATATGCTCCTTCCTTCATTAACACTAGGGCTTGCAATGGCCGCCGTCTATGTGAGGATCCTTCGTTCGAGTTTACTTGATAGCTTCGGACAGGATTTTATACGCTCAGCAAAAGCAAGGGGGCTACCGTCTAAGCGTGTGTTTATTCACCATGCATTTAGGCATAGTTTGCTGCCGGTTATTACGATTTTTGGCGTTAGTCTGGGCAGCCTTCTTGGCGGGACGGTTATTATTGAAGTGCTTTTTGCTTATCCAGGTGTGGGCAAGCTTGTAGTAGATGCCATTTTAAATCGCGATTACCCGATAATTCAAGGATATATCTTTTTAATGGGGATTCTCATTATGCTCATTAATCTAGGTGTAGATGCTTCCTATCATTTGATTAATCCAGAAATTCGCTTGAAAGAGGTGAGGCGTAGATGAAGGCATTAGGGAAAAAGGATGACAGAAGAAGGAGAAGGGAAACGGTTGTTTCAATCTGTCTTTTTGTCACTCTTCTATTGCTAGCACCATTTTTAGCTCCATATGATTCCATTCAAGTGGATCCAGTGAATCGGTTGCTGCCTATGAACGGTTCCCATCTTTTGGGCACTGATCATCTTGGCCGAGACTTATTATCAAGATTACTAGAAGGTGCGCAAACGACGGTTGGTGTGAGTTTTCTTATCATGTTAATCGTGCTTCTCATTGGCATTCCAATTGGTCTTTTATCTGGATTTGCAGGCGGAATCATTGATCGTTTTTTTATGCGGATGACAGATGCTTTTATGGCCTTCCCGGATTTTATTGTAGCGATTGTATTAAGCGGGCTTCTTGGTCCTGGACTAATGAATTTGATTATTGCAATTGCAACAGTAAAGTGGACAAGTTATGCAAGACTAGTCCGCAGTACAGTAATAAATGAGAAAGAAAAAACGTACATAATCGTTGCGGAGTTGAATGGGGTATCCAAATTTAGAATCATGACGAAGCACTTGTTGCCATATGTTATCGGTCACGTGATGGTGCTTGGTACACTTGATATTGGAAAAGTAATTCTAATGATTGCCTCTCTCTCTTACATAGGACTAGGAGCTCAGCCTCCATCACCTGAATGGGGGGCGATGCTGAACGATGGAAGAGCTTACTTCCATACCGCCCCACATCTTATGGTCGTTCCAGGATTAGCAATCGTATTCGTTGTATTGATTTCCAATCTTCTAGGGGATCGGTTGAGAGATTCTTACGATGTAAAAATAGGAGGTTCCTAATGCTCCGAATGAACAACCTTACAATCAAAACAGAAGATGAACGAATTGTACAAAATGTATCGTTGCAATTATTCCGAGGGGATTGGTATGCACTCGTAGGCGAGAGCGGAAGTGGCAAAAGTATAACGGCTTCAGCGATCGGTGGTTTGCTGCCAGGTAATCTGCAAGTTGATTATGGAGAAATCTATTTCAAAAAACATGATCTTCTTTATATGAAGAAACGCGAGAAATCTCTTCTCCTTGGGAACGACATTGCCTATATCTTTCAGGACTATACTGGTGCTTTTACGCCGTTTCTTAGAATAGGAAAGCAAATGGATGAAGTTCTTCGGACGCATACACAGTTGTTACGAACTGAAAGGAAGCGCAAAGCACTCGATGCTTTGCAAAGTGTGAAACTAGAAGAAATGATTTATAGTAGCTATCCATGTCAATTAAGTGGAGGGCAACTTCAGAGAGCAGCAATCGCTTCTGCGATGATGCTCAATCCCTCCTTATTAATCGCGGATGAACCAACAACTGCTTTAGATAGTATAACGGCACATCACATATTGCAGCTCATACTCAAGCTAACATCTGAAGCAAATTGTGCGGTTCTCTTCATTACTCATGATTTAAGACTTGTGAAGAAATATGCCACAAAGATTGGCGTAATGGAAAAAGGACGTATAGTAGAAACAGGTAAGAAAAACGAGGTGCTTGAAGATCCTCAACATCCTTATACAAAAATGCTTTTAAAAGCAATTCCGAAGCTTCTCGATACTCGTGCTCGTTTGTGTGTAGGTATGGAGGATCATCATGAGGAATGAGGAACACGAAATTCTTATTGCAAATCAATTATCCAAAAGGTATGTATCTAATCAGCATGCTTTAAAAAACGTTTCATTCTCTATTAGAAAAGGAGAGTGTCTGGGCCTAGTTGGGGAGAGTGGCAGTGGTAAAAGTACGCTAGTCCGTTGTTTACTGCAAGTGGATCGCGTTGACAGTGGGGAGGTGCTATTCAACTCGGATCCTCTTCATCATCTGAGAGGGAAATCATTACAAAACGCACGTCAAAAGATGCAGGCTGTCTTTCAACATCCAGCAGCAGCGCTGAATCCTAGATTGAAAATAATAGACTCTCTCATGGAGCCGTATGATGTAATTCATGGTATAGGTCGATCGTTCCAGAAGTCGAGAAGAAGAAGGCAGCGCGCTTTGGAATTACTAGAAATGGTTAAACTTCCTATAAAAGTTCTCGATACTTATCCACATGAATTAAGCGGGGGGATGAACCAACGAGTTAATATAGCCCGGGCAATCAATACAAACCCATCTTTGCTTCTCTTGGATGAACCAACTGCTAGCTTGGATGTTTCTGTACAAGCGTCACTATTAAATCTTTTAAAAGATCTACAAGAGTATCATGGGTTATCCTATTTATTTATTTCTCATGATCTTTCTGCAGTAAGTTTTATGAGTGATGCTATTATGGTTATGAAAAAAGGAGAGATACTTGATTCCTTTCAAAAGCGTGATCTTTTTGCTTCTGATCGAAATGAGTATACGGTAGAATTACTTGATGTATTTGAAACGTAAGGGCCCAAGGTTTTCGTAGGAGTATCTAGCGAATGAGGCATGTTTAGTGAACCTCTCTAAGTCTTATTCAAAAAAAAACAGTCCATAACCTATCCAATGCTCTCTAAATGTTTATCCCTTTGACCCCATGGGAATTTAGAGAGAAGAGAAAGTGCTTTATTTTGATAAAGCGTTATTTAGTTAAAAAGGATGGTTAAATGAACAGTCAAACATATCTTCTTGAGAATCTTGTAAGTGGAACTTTCTTCGGCCCTTCCCAACAGGTGATTTCCTCGGTCGTTTACGATTCGCGTGATGCAGAAAAGAATGCAGCTTTTGTCGCAATCATTGGTGAGAAACAGGATGGACACCTTTATATAGAGACTGCAATAGAGAAAGGTGCATGTACAATCGTTGGTACGAAACGCAATGAACTTGAGACCTACGCTAAGGCCTATCCCTCCGTTAGTTTTATTCGTGTGGATGATAGCAGACTGGCATTAGCCGAGTTAGCTTCTATTGTGTACGGTTCGCCCGCCGATGATTTGTATACGATTGGTGTAACAGGCACAAATGGCAAAACGACCGTGTCGTCCTTTACGTATTCGCTCTTGAATAGTCTTTCGTTACGAACAGGCTGTATTGGAACGGCTGGCATTTGGGATGACAAGAAGAAAACGACCTTCAAGCAAACGGTACCTACGACACCCGAAGCCCCGGATATTCACCGCGTTCTTGAATACTTTCGAGAAAGCCAAATGAAGGCAGCTGTTATTGAATCAACGTCCATTGCAATTGAACAGAAACGATTAGCAAGTATTAACTTTGATGTTGCTGTCCACACGAACCTTACTCCAGAACATTTAGAATTCCATGGCACAATGGAAGCGTATAAAGAAGCGAAGTTGAAACTATTTGATCAATCGAGATGCGCAGTGGTTAATTTAGATGATCCAATCATGTCAGGTGACATCATTGAAAGATGCACTGGTTCAGTAGTAACGTATGGATTATCGAACAGTGCTGATCTCAGAGCCGACCACATTCAAACGTCAATCAACGGTACATCTTTTACTCTCAATGCGTTTGAACAGGAGTTCCGCGTTAATGCCCCAATCGTTGGTGAATATAATGTTTCCAACCTTCTTGCTGCGATCGCAACATGTTATCAAATGGGCTATGCGCTTTCCGACATCTTAGCCGTTGTTTGGACAATTAAAAGCCCAGAGGGACGATTTGAGATTGTGGATCATGAAGCGCCATTTCAAATTGTAATGGACTATGCTCATACACCTGATGCTTTATCCCATGTTCTTGATGCTGTTCGTGACGTTCCGCACCGGAGATTGATTGTGATGATTACAGGTGTTGGGCTGAGGAACCCGGATAAACGACCGTTAATGGCGGAGGTTGCTGATGGGATGGCGGATGAAATCGTCGTTAGTGTGGATCAGCCTGGATTTACGAATCGGCAGGAAGTTGTAAATGATGTTCTCAAGGGATTCAAAAAGCCATCCTCTCCTCATATACATTCCAAATTGCATCGAGAAGAAGCCATTCACCACGCCTTCGATCTAGCTGAGCCTGGAGACGTTGTACTTTTAACTGGAATTGGATTTGGTGGCTATCAGATTATTGGAGATGAACGCGTACCGTATTCTGAACTTGATGTTATTCATGACTACTTTGAGCACGGTTCATTATGCGAGCAACTGAAGGAACCTTGTTAGGATTGGAAAAAAAGCATGCACCTCACAGTTATCTTACCAGTGAGCGCATGCTTTTTCTTATGATTGATTTTCAGTTGCTTCATTGTCATCCTTCGATACGAGAAAAGGAACAAGAGCTGGGATAATTAGAATAAGAACGAGCAAGCGAATCACTTGCATCGCAGCAACAACACTTGCGTCAAGCTGAAGCGAGGCGGCAACAGAGGCCATCTGCGGTGCTCCTGCAGGTACAATGGCAAGTAGACTTGTGGTGAAATCTAGGGGTGTCATCAGGTAGAACACAAATGTTACAACAAACGTTAAGAAGAAAAACGCAAGCAGAATAGCAACGCTTGTCCATCCAATTTGCTTAATATCAGCTAATGACTTGCGATCAAAACGCACTCCGATAATCACACCAAGCATCGCCATTCCTAATCCAACTCCAAGATTCGGCATGGGAGGAAGAGGCTGGACGAATACATGAAAGAGAAACGAAAGCAAGATTGCATAGAGAAATGGAGCAATTGGAATGCGCCACTTCTTAGCTACAATGAGTGTGAGAACAATTAGGAACAAATAACTGATCACCGCGAGCCACATAGGCAAAGCATTGTCTGCCGCTTTTCCTAACGAGCTTGATTCTACTTCCTTTGTGGAAAGAAAGGAGGACATTAGCCCAGCAACGATTGGAATGGTTGCGACGAGCATCATGATGCGCACTGTTTGAAAGGCTGCGACAATTCCGAGATTCGCTTTATACTCCTTACTTAACGCCATCATGACAGAAGCGCCTGCAGGTAGACAGCAGAATAAAGCCGTTTTGCCATCTAGATTCGAATAGCGATAAAGAATTTTACCGAGGATCCAGCTCGCGACTAAAAGGATGATCATGGATACAGCAAGTGGAAGCAAATAGTTCACGACCTCTTTAAACATCGAAATTTTAATACTAATGCCTATGCTTACGCCAATTACGGCAAGAGAAAGGTCGAATAAGAGGTTAGGGTACGCGATATCATTAATTACTAGGCGATAGAAAACACCGACAAGCATAGCCCCTAACAACCAGCCAGCAGGGATGTTTATTAGATCAAATAGGAATCCCGTTCCAAATGCGACTAGAATTAATATTACTTTTGTCATAAAAACAGCACCTTTATTTCGTTTAACAGTTTAATTAGAAAAACCTTTATAGGTATTAATGGCTTTCTATTTATATGTTGCATTCAATTTAAGTTAGTTTAGCACAAACGGTTAGCATAAATCACAGGAAGCACCTTAATGGAGATGCTTACGATGAAGTGTTCATTGTGATAAACTATATGTGAAAACAATCACAAACATATGGTTTCTTAAAATGAGGGAGATCTATGAAGATATCTACTAGAAAGAAATTGCTAGCTGCCTTATTATCGACACTACTACTTGGTACGCTATACGGTATATGGGCTGGTATCAGTAGCGAAGATGTAACGGATACAGTTGTAGCGATCCCAACTGTGATCGTGTATGGAGGGTTAGGCAATTTCACTTACGGACTTCTCGTGTCCATTCTATCCGATTATGTATCTCAGAAGGTAATGAGGGTGAGGTTTCTCACGGCTGGCTTTATTCATATCGCGTTTGGTGCGCTCACAAGTCTAGTGATTGGTTGGCTTGGATTTTTCGCACTCTGTGCAGCCATCCTCTTTTTTATAGTTGATGAATGGCTACATCGTAAGAACCATGAATGGCATCTTAAACTGTTCCTCATTCAATGCTCCTTAGTTATCTTAGTTGCTGTTGGTGCATGGCAACTCATGCAAGTGGAGAGCAGGAACGAAGTAGAAATGAATAATACATACTTAATCCCTGAAGGCTATGAAGGTACAATTATTACGTTTTATAATCTTCCTGGTAAACCGTCATTAACAAAGAAGGATGATCAAACGATTATTCCAGTCGTGAAGAAACAATTCCCAGCGCTTGAAGGAATGGAGTTGTATGATTACGGAATTACCCTAACCTCCACGAAGGAGAGGGTGTAAGGTCTTGTTAACAATTCTTATTCCTATATGAATGACCAAGGAGAACGAACGCCAATCAAACAAAAGTGTATTCATCCTGAACGGACAGGAAATTTCACCAATGAAAATGGACAAGAAGTGAGTTACGAGATGATTCAAATCACAGCTGATGATTGTGGAGATGAGTTTTTTCTGAATGGAAAGGAACGATTTGATATACCGGGAAGAGAAGTCATGAATTATTGGATGAATCTTTTATAATCATTCGTTCCTTCTTTTTCACTAGATCGTTTCAAATTGTCCTCTATTTCCATACGACTAAAGCCTCGATTCGAAAAGGGGATCATAGGTAGATGGATAGAATATCCATTATTTAAGTTTAAACAATGAACTCCTGTGTTAACTTGTATATGAATACATGTAGGAAGGGGTTACGAATATGAAACGATGGACGATTCTTTTTGCATTTTTATCGGTTTTTCTTGTACTTACGGCTTGCGGCACTACTTCAAATGAGGAAGGCTCATCAGGATCAGAGAATAACGGTACAACGAATAACGGTGAGGAAAAGCAACAAGGTGAGGAAACGTCTGAAACAATTACAGTTAATATGATGAACCAGGATGGAGAAGAGGTTGGAACGGCTGAACTGATGCAACAGGATAGTGGCACAATGATTCAACTTGACGTTACTAATCTACCAGAAGGAACGCACGGGTTTCATATTCACGAAACCGGATCATGTGAAGCGCCTGACTTCAAGTCAGCAGGGGGACACTTTAACCCTTCCGATGCGAGTCACGGAACGATGTCAGAGGATGGTCCACATGCAGGTGACATGGAGAACCTTGAAGTGAGCGCAGACGGAACGGTTCAAAAGGAAATCATGAATGAGAAAGTAACGCTTGAAAAAGGGAAAGACAACTCGTTGCTAAAAGAATCTGGAACAGCCCTTGTCATCCATGCTGGCGAAGATGATAACAGCTCACAACCGTCTGGTGATGCGGGGGATCGCATTGCGTGTGGTGTGATTGCTGAATAGTTTTCTTTAAAATGAAGTAGTTCAATTTTGGAGTACAAGAATTCAAAGTGTACCCTTAATTGAACTGCTTTTTTCATTTCCTAAATTGTCAATATTATTAGGAAAATCGTGGTAATATTTACTTTGAAGATATTCTAAAAAAACGAGTTGAAACAAGTGAGGTGCTCGGGATGGGGAAGTTATTCTTTTATAGTGACCAAATAGTTGAGTCTCCTGGTAATAAAAGAATGGATCATATACTCTTTGCGAATAATGAAACGAATAGGATTAAGATAGGTTACGTTCCTTCCACGGAGGACAAAGAAAAGGCGTATTACAACATCAAAGCAAACTATTATCGTGAATACGGGATACAAAACATGATGTTTTTTGACCTATATAGTGAATTCAATCCTTCGAAAATATTGGAATTGCTTGAATGTGATATGATTCATCTTTCTGCAGGGAATCCAATTCAATTTAAGAAGGCGATTAAGCATCGTAATATGGAAAAAGTGCTATGTGATTATTTTAATCATGGAGGAATAATTGTAGGCGTTAGTGGTGGAGCAGTTCAACTAGGAAAGTCTTCTAAACTATTTGAGTTGTTTACAGGAGAATCTGATGATGAAGTAGACACACTAAATTTAGTGGACTTTGAATTTCTGCCTCATTATAATCGGTGGGGTGATGTTTTCAAGAGGGATGTCTATCATTACGCAAAAACGACTGGAACAACTGTTTATGCTGGAAATGATGGGGATGGAATCATTGTAGAAGGTGAAGACATCCAAATGATAGGTGATATTGTTAAGATTAATGGATAGTAAAGATAGAAATCATCAACATCAAGAAGCTTTTATAGATAGTATATCAACAGCATCTAATACAAAACCGAACACCAGTAGGCATGGATTCACGTTCAGAGGAATAAGATAAATTTGTAAAACATGTCCTTCTTAATGTGTATGGGTCCAGGTATGCCAAGCACTTGTTGCATCAGCTATTGCATCAAACTACTGTTCTTCGAGGGGGCTGGGGACAATTTATTGGATTCTGTATGGTATTATCCTGCTAGCGTTACTGTTGTTTACTCCAGTTGAATTTGCATTCATCTTCATGATTGGTGGATTTTTTGTGTTCAGGAGTCTATCACGTCGATCTAAGTTAAAAGCCGTTTCGGGTGGAGCTACTGCAACCCATGCTTCAACAAGCGTGAAGTCATCTAAGTTGGATGATGATTTTTATGACGATGACGGATACGATGAGCGATATGAAACAGGAGAATTTGATGAAGAAGAAAAGGAACGGCGAAATCGTGAGGAAGAGCCGGAAGAGCGCTGGGGTGACGAAGTAGATGGACAGGATGAAAATGGTGGCAGCGGAGATGATGATTAGCACAATTACTCATGTGCAAATCAGAGAATGGGCATTTTCCAACATGGAATTTGCTTCTTTTTTTGGATAGACTGCTTGCAGAATAATTTCACATTGAGATGAACTACTTAATTAAAAAATGAAAACACCGACGTATTCTTAGGAGTTTGTTAAGTTATAGAGGGGATTTTTAAATACTATCGTCAGGATAACTAGTAAAAATATGGTAAGGTTTAGAAGTGTAGTTGTTAACCGAGGTGTCATCTAACTAAAGTTGTTTAATGGACTTTAAGCTTTTGTTCTAGGAGGATTGGTAAAACATATGAAGCACTACATCCATTATGTTTGTGGGTATTTAGGTTATTTTCTATTAGCATTAGTATCAATAAGGTTTCAAATGGCTAACGATATGACAGGATTCATCTTGACCTGGGTTGGACTGATGTTGCTCATAACGTATGTAGAGTTTATGGAAAAGAAAAGTGACAAACCAAAGTATAGTGGGTACATAAAGTTTGGTTTGAGTGTCGTATTTCTACTAACCACATTGGGTTTTATCTATGACTTCATCTAAGTTAGTAGATTCTCCTGTTCTATTGTAGAATCCTTCAAGTAGGTTGAATTGAAAAAGAGGTTTCTTATGAAAGTAAGAGTTACGTTTTTGATGGTTACGATTCTAGCAATGTGTTATGTCAGCAATTTATTTATATAGCGTAGTCACGATGTTAAATACATAAATAATAAAATGCTGACGATCCAGTAAGAATCTTCAGCATTTTATTAGAATTTTATTCAAAAACAGATAAATCCACCGTCTCAGCCATCTTTTTGTACCCATCATCATTCGGATGTAAGTGGTCACCTGAATCATATTTTGAAAGAAATTTCTCAGGGTCATCTGGATCTCTAAGCGCTTTGTCAAAATCGATAACAGCATCGAAGGCTCCGCTCGTTCTAATCCATTCATTAACTTCCTGACGTGTTTTCTCGCCTTCTTCCGTATACATGCCTGACTCCTTGAATGGTGTTAATGTGCCTCCGTAGATTGTAAGGCCTTCTTTATGGGTTGCTTTAATAATTTGCTTCATTCGATCAATGATCTGTTCTGAATCGTATTCAGGATAGTGCCTAATATCGTTAATGCCTTCATGGAGGATGACAGCTTTTACACCTTTCTGACTTAACGCATCGCGCTTCAATCTTGCGAGCGCATTCTCACCTTTTCCTGTTTCACTATTGATTAAATGATTGGCAGAAACACCAGCATTCAAAACAGACAGTTTCACTTTAGAATCCTTTTCATGCATGCGATTGGCAAGATAATCTGGCCATCGATGATTGGCACTCATCGTCGAATTATTCCCATTCGCAATCGAACTTCCTATCACTACAACGGCTCCATCAACGGAATCATCAGGAACGACCTCCATTCTGTCGAGCCAGAACCACGCCTCCTCTTTTGAGGTGTATGACGAACCCTCAGCATCTGCTGCATGATTTCCTTTTTTGGACATATAAACCGTTTGTGTTGAACGCTGATGCCATGTTGTTGGACCTGTTTCTTTATCAACGTATAAGCTAACAGTCAAGTTTTGATCAGCATCCACAGTAAATTTAATGGAATCACTATACTGTTTTTCTCCTGCAGGGATCGTGACTGACTCCTTACCATCGAACGTAATCACCTGATCCGTCTTACCATCAACGCTCGCATCTTCTTTTGAAACAGCTACTCGTACTTCTTTCAACGATAATGGCAATGAGCCAAATTCATTTGATAAACGAATGCGCATTTCATCCCCGTCGATATGTGGACGGATAATTAAGCGAATGGTTTGATCCTCAAATCCTTCGTGAGAATTTCCCTCTTTAGCAGGCGCCTGCATGCTTGCCGTCCATGTACCAACCCACTTACTTATGTTTGAACTATCCTTATTAGATGAAGCCCACTTATGAGCTCCGCCAAAACTTATTAAACTAATGATTAAGATCGCTAGTAGTCCCATTAGTATACGTGTCATTCTTCTATCGCCTCTCATGTTGTTTTTCTAAATAAACGCTTCGTCTCTATTAACTGATCTCAGGTGGTTTACCCCCCCTGAATCCTATTCTTAATTAAAATGAATACCCCTATACCTGTAAAGTGAAGCGAGCTTTGATGAAACGTAAAGGATTTGCAACTTAAATGACATATTGAGAAGTGGTGTTTAACTAGATTAAAAAGGATTACTGATCGCAATTGTAGAAGTAACATTAAGAAAATCAAAACATGTAGGAGGGAAATAATTGATTAATAAAGTCGGTCAAATAATGTTGTATGTAAACAATCAAGATGAGGCAGTAGATTTTTGGACGAAAAATGTAGGGTTTAGTGTAATTTCTGAAGAAAATAATGGTCAAGGTATGAAATGGATTGAGATCTCCCCAACAAAGGATTCGGAAACGAGTATCATTATTCATAATAAGGAAGTTGTTGCAAAAATGTCGCCTGGATTAAATCTTGGTACACCTTCTTTAATGTTTTTCACAGAAGATCTCGATGAATTATATAAACATCTATCAAATCAAAATATCAAAGTCGGAGAAATTGTAAATATGCCTTCCGGTAGAGTCTTTAACTTTGCAGATAATGAAGAGAACTACTTTGCAGTTATGGAGAAGAGTGAATAACGCTCATTGTGGAGGAAAAGGGAACTTATCTGTAAAAAGATTTGTTCCTTTTTTTGGAAATTAAAGATTGAGTTAGCCGAACCATTTTTTAGTTTCTTTTATCTTTTAACTTTTGTTCATGTTCTTTCAGTTCCTCTATAAACACATCTACACTTTTAATAAATAACTCCAACATTTCTCTTCTTTCATCACTATTCATATGATTAAATTCAACACAACTTACTAATGCCTTTTCTAGTTCTTCCTCATTCGTAATGTTAACCATCTTCGTACCAGAATTTAATTGATTTAGCTCTAGATGCATTTTGTTGATATACGAAGAATAGTCCTTGCTTCCAACAACCGTATTAAATGAAAAGCTACTTATAATATCTCTTTGTTCACAAGTTAGTTCGCCGTCTACCGCAAAATCAATGAATAAGACCTCCATTTCAACATTGAGCTCATTGAACATCCCTGACTTGTCAAAGCTAAGTGCATGTAAATCCGATTCTTTTACTGGTAACATATGTATACTCTCCTAGTAGTCTTTGTCGTTAAGTTTTAAACCCATTCCACATGAGTAGTTTACTCAATATTGATCTATTAATTCTCCTTTTAATTAGCTTTCTTTAGCGAATAATAACTGGCCTTTATAATTATTCTGATTGATTATTGAAAAAATTTACTGTAAACTTTTTAGTAGAGATGTAAATGGAAGGAGAATTTAACTCAACATGTGGACTACCTTGTAATGATTAACTAAAGAAATAGAATACGAACCTGTACTGATAACGGGTGAAGTATATCTATTTATCAATCATTAACAAGGGGCGCTTGGTGTGTTAATTCTTAAGAACACAAGTGGATACCTTTGTATCTGCTTTTTTTGTGTTTTAAGGAAATATTACATCTCTAAAAGACACATCTTAGTATCCCCAAAACTGCTTTTTGACTAATGAAGGGGGCTTTTTAGATGTCAAACTACGAAAACGAAGAAATGCTTACGGGCGGGAATGTCTCAAATGTCTGTCGTTCAGGAGATACCGTTCGGCGAGAACGAAAGCCAGAGAGTGCCGAAATCCACAAGCTATTAAAGCATTTGGAGTATAAAGGGTACGATCATGCACCTAAGTTTTTAGGTATAGATGAAAAAGGTAGAGAGGTCTTATCGTACATTGAAGGAGAAGCTGGCAATTATCCTTTAAAAGAATACATGTGGTCTAATGATGCCTTAAAAGACATTGCGAAAATGCTGCGTCTTTATCATGATTCCGTGAGCGATTTTCCAATTGAAAACTTTCAACCAATGGATAATACCCCCAAACCATATGAGGTGCTGTGCCATAATGATTTTGCGGTATACAACATCATTTTTAATGATCAAAAACCGGTCGGTATTATTGATTTTGATGTTGCTGGTCCTGGGCCGAGACTTTGGGACATCGTATATACGCTTTACACGTGTGTGCCACTAAGTAGGCATTATCATACTGAAACTGGTGAGGCAGTTCATTATGATTCATCACGTGATGCCCATCGTATCAAACAAAGAGTGAACTTGTTCTTTGAATCGTACGATATTGAGGGAATGGAAGAAGATTATTTAGAGATGGTATTGCTTCGATTAGAAGGGTTATGTAAATACATGAGAAGAAAAGCAAAAGAAGGCGATCGTGCTTTTCAGAAAATGATCGACGAAGGGCATTATGAACATTATCGAAAGGAAATAAGGTTTATTCGGGAACATGGGGAAGAGTGGTTAGCATGACAAAAACAAAGTTGATCATTGTTGAGGGTATGTGGGGTTCTGGCAAGAGCACTACAGCTAAATTGATTTATGACCATTTAACAGAAGCGGGAATCGACACACGCTTATTCCTTGAAGGAGATTTAGACAACCCGGCAGATTACGATAAAATAGCATGCTTTAGTCATAATGAGTATAACGAGTTAGTTGAGAACCATTCAGATTCGATCGGGTTGATTCAGTCAATGACGCAAAGCAAAGGGAATTACAATTTTATGGAATATGGAAAGTGTATTCAGGTAAAGGAATTCCCAGAAGCTTTATTGTCTGATGTGATGCAGTACGATATTTATGATGGAATACTACCTTTAGAGCGTCATTGTGAAGTCCAATTGAATAGGTGGAGTGAGTTTGTGGAGACTCAACAGCAAGAAGAGACGGTAACAATTCTTGAATGCTGTTTCCTGCAAAACCCTCTTTCAGCTATGCTTGGGCGATATGATGCTTCGCAAGATTTAATCACAGATTATGTATTAAAGTTGGGACAAATTATTAAGCCATTGAATCCATCACTTCTCTATTATCATCCTGGTGATATTAGCTCTATTTTAGAGAGAGCATTCGATGAGCGCTCATCAGAGTGGAGAGAGGGCGTAACTCAGTATTTTACTCAGCAGGGATATGGGCGGAGGCATGAGTTGACAGGGTTTAACGGCCTTGTTGCGTTTTTAAGAGTTCGAACTGAACTAGAGTTAAACATCATAGATCGACTCCTGATTTCGAAATTAGTTGTTAGAAATGATGATTTTAATTGGGGACGTGTTCATAAGCAAGTAATTCAATTTGTTGAGGAGTCATTGGGAGTCGGTACGATAAAGTAAATGAATTCCTATAATTGGTAGCGTTAACAATAATTCATTGGAGGGATGAGTTAATGGCTGAATTAGTGTACCATGTTGCCGTTTCACTAGATCATTTTATTGCGGATCAAGGTATGATCGATGGGGAAATTGATAAATCTCTCTTTCTATTTGAAGGGGATCATGTTCCTGACTTTTTATCTGATATTCAGCAATACGATGCAGTGTTGATGGGGGGAAAAACCTATGAGTTTGGCTTTCAATTCGGTGCTCGACCTGGTGAACCTGGTTATAAAGGCTTAAAACATTATATCTTTTCAAGTTCCATGGAGTTTCAGTCAAATGACGAGGTCGAATTGATTAAATATGATGCGATTGGGTTTATTAAGGATCTCAAGAAGCAAGATGACCTTAAAATTTGGCTGTGTGGAGGCGGAGAATTGGCTGGGTCATTGATTAACCATCAACTTATTGATCAATTAGTACTCAAGATTAATCCTATTATGGTTGGTGAAGGAATTTCTTTATTCGGCAGCATACATCCCTCTCTTAAATTGAAGTTAGAGGATATGAAACAGTATTCTAGTGGCGTCGTCAAAAACACTTACACTATTATTTATCCTTAGAGATATTTTGCAAAGCCACCTCTTGATCCGGGAAGGATTAAGAAGTGGCTTTCTATTAATAAGAGTTGCATCTATTCAATATGTACATGTTAACGCATGATGAGCTGTGTTTCTGTTCGAAGAAAACCATCATATAGCTGTGAATGTTCTGCTGATGGCTCATAGGCATTTTCAATGGCTTTATGAAAATTCCAGTCTTTCTCATAAATCTGATGGTTAAACCCACCAACCACTTCTAACGAGTTTGTGTTTATACTCGGCTTTTCTTCAATAATTCCGCTAAGACGTTGAAAAATACTCCGAACTTTATACTCGCCCCAATCGTTCTTCAGGTTCTGGTACATGACGACTCCAAATGTAGAAGCTGAAAAATGTTCAGAATCTGCAGTAGGTGTATTTGTATACTCATATGCGAATGTCTTCATTTCACCGGTATTTATGTTCTCTACGAGAACGTATTGCTGCCCTTCTAGTGTTTCATGATCTAGTTCATAATTGTCGCCCGTGCTCTGGATGTAGAACATGAGTAGGTCTTGCTCTCTCACTTCCGGCATGCGTTTCCATTCATTGGTAACAGTTACTCTATACTTTCCATTTTCCAATGGGTGTAAGAGTGTGGAGACAAATTTGGATGGGGTTTCACTTAAATTCCAAGGCATGCTATTAGACTCTGCTTTTGATGGAAGAGCTGTATTGGTGTCTTTATTAATTGATTTCGAATCTCTATTGAAGATTTCATGCTCATGAACGGCATGAGCAGGTTCGAATGCGGTTAAGCACAATAAGAAGCAAAACCAAACTAAGATTAATCTTTTTCTCATAAACCCAACCTTTCCTAATTCCTAGTTATGTAAAGCGTTCGCACAGTTTTGAGTTTATCTAAAATCGAATAGAGAATCTAGGTGTTATGGGGGATAAAATTTATAGAATCGAAAAGGGTAAGCGAAGAGAAAGGTTCAAAAACAATTTCGCAAAAAATCAAACAGCCACACACATCCTATTAACATAAATTTCCAAATGAACTACAATAGGCTATGATGA
Organism: Bacillus sp. NTK071; assembly: GCF_017303315.1. GTDB lineage: Bacteria > Bacillota > Bacilli > Bacillales > Guptibacillaceae > Guptibacillus. The sequence continues at coordinate 98,040 of NZ_JAFKOI010000004.1, read as the reverse complement.
AAGAAGAAAGGAGGTAGCTATGGATTATTCGAAAGTTATTATAGGATCGGTTAGCTTGCTTATCTCTTCAATCTTACTATCTGCTCAATATATCACAGCGGCCATTATTGGAATTGGACGTAATAGATGGGGACCAAATGCCATTAACGAACTGTTTACGAGTGGGGGATACGTACTCATTACACTGAGTGTATTGTTTTTCATTGTAGGGATTTTCCTTTATCTCCTTCACCTCGATGCTAACAAGGTTAACGACAAGTGAATGAATGTGGGAAAAGTTTTACTACATATCATCCATCCTGGTAGGAAAGAGGTACCCTAATCAAGAAGGAAGATAATGGTGTAGCTTTGCCTTCAATTTTATAGACTCCAAGACTCGCACACTTACTTTTTACACTGCTTACCCATGCACGGCATTAAAAAAAGGAGTGATCAATTGGACCATTTTGCGGTTTTTTGTACCCCTCAAACGATCCTTTATGGAAGAGAGTCGTTTAAACAAATTGGGGAAGAAGCAGCTCTTCGCGGTAAGAAAGCTCTTATTGTTAGTGATCAGGTGATGACGAGTCTCGGTTATGTGAATGAGTGTCAGGAATATCTGGAGCAAGCGGGTGTCGAAAGTGAGATTTACACCGGTGTTGAGTCTGAGCCAACAGATGATTATGTGTCCGAGGGGCTTGTGCTTTTTCAAAACACGAATTGTGAGATTGTGATTTCACTAGGTGGTGGCAGCTGTATCGATACAGCGAAAGCCATAGCGATTCTTGCGACGAACGGAGGATACATAGGTGACTACCGGGCAAATAGAACGATTGCTGAGAAGGCTCCAATTCCTCATCTCGCTGTTCCAACAACAGCAGGAACCGGATCAGAAGCAACGGATGTAACGGTCATAACGAATACAACGACTGATGTGAAAATGATGATCAAGCAGCCTGCCTTCATGCCAGCTGTTGCGATTGTTGATCCGTTACTATCAATCTCATCTCCGAAGCAAGTGACCGCTGCAACAGGAATTGATGCCCTCAGTCACGCGGTTGAAGCGTATCTGTCAAAACGGGCTCATCCAATGACAGATACAATGGCGATGTCTGCCATGAAGCTTATTATCGACAATATTAAGAGCGTTTACATGGATGGGGAGAATCTTGATGCAAGAGAAGCGATGAGTTTGGGAGCGCTTCAGGCGGGTATGTCATTTACAAATGCTTCCGTTTGTCTTGTGCACGGCATGTCACGTCCGATTGGTGCGATCTTTCATGTGCCCCATGGTTTTTCAAACGCAATGCTGCTTCCGGCTGTTCTTGAATACAGCAAGGAATCTTGTACGGAGCGCCTCGCTGATGTAGGACGACTGTTTCAGGCTGAAAAAGGTGCTTCCCTATCAAATGAAGAAGCAGCAGATGTGGCAGTAGCTTCCGTTAAGGATCTTTGCGCTTCACTAGAGATTCCGAACTTGAAAACTTGGGGTATTGATGAGAATGCTTACATTAATGCCATTAGTAAAATGGCAGCCGATGCACTAGACAGCGGGAGCCCAGCACATAATCCGCGATTACCAACACAAGCCGAATTAGAAGAACTGTATCAGATTTGTTATGACTACAAGTTTACGAGTGAAGAAAAAGTTCGATCATATGCGCAACAGGAAGGGGAATGTTAACATGACAACCACAGCAACGAACGTTCTACAAAACTACATTAATGGCAAATGGGTAGACGCCAAAACGGATCAGTTTCAATCTGTACCGAACCCCGCAACAGGGGAGGAGCTTGCACAGGTTCCTATTTCAACGAGAGAAGATCTCGATGAAGCGGTGAAAGTAGCGAAGTCTACCTTCAAAACATGGAGTAAAACACCCGTTCCAAAACGCGCTCGTATTCTTTTTAAATACCAGCAGCTTCTCGTCGACAATTGGGATGAGCTTGCGAAACTGCTAACGCAGGAGAACGGTAAAAGTTTTAAAGAAGCGCAGGGAGAAGTGCAGCGCGGAATCGAATGCGTTGAGTTCGCAGCAGGTGCACCTTCGTTAATGATGGGTAAACAGCTTCCGGATATCGCAACGAATCTAGAGTCAGGCATGTATCGCTATCCTGTCGGCGTTATCGGTGGCATCACGCCATTTAACTTCCCAATGATGGTGCCTTGTTGGATGTTCCCACTTGCGATTGCAATGGGTAACACGTTCGTTCTTAAGCCTTCTGAGCGCACGCCTTTACTCGCAAACCGCTTAGCAGAGCTATTTAAAGAAGCTGGACTACCGGACGGCGTACTCAATATTGTTCACGGTGCACATGATGTCGTAAACGGTTTATTGGAACATAAAGACGTTCCTGCAATCTCGTTTGTCGGCTCACAACCAGTAGCGGAATATGTTTATAAAACTGGCGCAGCAAATGGCAAACGGGTTCAGGCACTAGCCGGAGCGAAAAACCATTCGATCGTAATGGCGGATGCTGATCTTGACGCAGCTGTTAAAGAAATCATCGCAGCTTCCTACGGATCTGCAGGCGAACGTTGCATGGCTTGTTCTGTTGTAGTAGCAGTAGACGATGTCGTTGAACCACTACTTCAAAAGCTTAACGAAAAAGCAGATGAAATCAAAATCGGAAATGGTCTTGATGAAGATGTGTTCTTAGGACCTGTTATTCGTAAAGAGCACAAAGAAAGAACGGAGAGCTATATTCGTAAAGGACAGGAAGAAGGCGCAACGCTCGTCCGTGATGGACGTAATGACGAAGCCTACAACGACGAAGGCTATTTCATAGGACCCACGATTTTTGATCATGTGAATTCCTCAATGCAAATCTGGAAAGACGAGATCTTTGCTCCGGTACTATCCATTGTGCGAGTGAAGAGTCTAGAAGAAGCGATCGAGCTAACAAATGAATCAGACTTTGGAAACGGCGCATGCCTGTTTACACAAAGTGGCAGTAACGTCCGTTACTTTAGAGAGAACATTGAAGTTGGCATGCTTGGCGTGAATATTGGGGTGCCAGCACCAATGGCATTCTTCCCGTTCTCAGGGTGGAAGAATTCGTTCTATGGCGATTTACATGCGAATGGATCGGATGGAGTTGAATTCTATACGAGAAGGAAGATGTTGACGGCTAGGTGGTAGAAATGAATGAATGAATGAAAAGATAGTGAAACTCCTAACTCAATAGTTGAGTTAGGAGTTTTCTTAAAGTGAAAGAGAAGTAGGTAAGAAGCAGTTCTCATTCATAATAATCGAGATCAATTAATCTCCTAGGTTGAACTAGAAAATTCTTTTGTATAAAGTAATACAGTACTTGCTTCCAAGTTTGTTGTTATCAGGAACGGTTATGATAAATGAAGTTGGATTGACTGCTGATCGTGAAACAGAAGTGTTGGGTGGAATTGCAAACGGACCAACATTCCCATTAGGTGACGTAACCGTTGCCAGAATATCTTCAGTACCTGCATTAAACACTTCAAATGTTCCTTGGATGTAATCGTTCAATCCTGGTGGTGCCTCCCATACCGTCGCATCGAAGCCCGGTCCAAGATTCCCGCAGAAGTTTTCCTGAAATATTTGTCCGTCTGGACAACATGCATTATTACCTTTTGATTCACACATAATTGACTTCTCCTTTATTGTTTACTCCCCTTCTCTCTATATAATGCGAATGATTCAACTCTTGTATAGGGTTTTGATAGATTATTAGAAAAATAATTCATAGTCTATTTCAAAACTTTTGTCTTATGGCTTTAATAGTCATACTTACAGCAATTTTTAACAGGTTTTTCATAATGTAAGTTTATACAAAATTTTCCTGTGCAGGAATAATTGTTTTTTTGGCACATGACTGCTACTTTCTTCAATTTAGGTACAGTTATTGATTGAGTTTGCCCTTTTTTAACAGAGAATGAAAGTTCATCGTTAATAAATACATCCATCGTTTCACATTCTCCACTTGAAAAAACACTTACCGTTCCAAATGCTGAACATAAAGGTGTTTGCCATAGAGTTGTTTGACCTTGCGTGCAATCGGTAGATATATTTCCACATACTTCTTCAGTAATGATTTGTTTTTTCTCTTCATTACAACATTTGACACATCGTTTGCCATTGTCATAACATTTATGCTGAACTTTTTCACATATTGTGCAATCAAAAAGATAGCATTTATCACATTTTACTTTACTCTTTTTTTTCTTATAGTAGTAATTACCCACGGTTATGTCCCCCCAATACCAATAAAAACTCTATTTTTGGTAATTAATAAGCGAAGTCGTTGCATTAAAATTGTAATTATATAACTATTAAATGCATTGGGAGACTAATATTCTTGTACTTATGCGGATATCCGAGGATGCTCAGCGCCCGCCCTGAGGAAAGCGAGCATCATGGAGCGGAAATCACCACTCCTCTTATAACAACAATATTTACGAAAAGAGCTTTTAGCAAAGAGCGAGGAGGTACTATATGAGTTTGAAGTCAAAGGTTTTCTTTCTGATTGTTCTACCACTTTCATTACTAACTTTAAGTATTCTGAGGTTTTCGGGAAACCTGAGTGACACAACAGGTTTACTAGTAGTTCTGCTATCTGGTCTATCGGGGGTAGTGGTTAATAGGTTTGATAAGAAACAATAAATAAACCCAAAGGCAATTTTCATTAGTAAGGATTGAGTTATAAATATATTTTTGGAATAATTGGTATTAAAGGAAATGGCAGGATGAGGGGGGTGGTTATTATTGGGTTTTCAATAGTGTTTTTAGTGGTTTTAGGAACAATTGCAGTTTTTACGTTGATCGTCACTCCAATTTCAGCTTTTAGAAAAAATGAGAAAGGGAAACCACCTCGAAAAATTTCTTATGTAATTGTTGCGCTCTTAATTTTGCATTGGGTATTTTTCTTATTAGGTGGTTATGCTTTATTTCCAACGAATATGGCAGATGCCATATTTATGCCTGTATGGATAGTGTTAAGTGTAGCAGGTTTGTTTATAGCTATATATGAATTTAGAAACAACAAAGGTTTTTCTATCCCAGTTGTTGGCTTAACAACAATCAGTTTACTATTTAGCATTTTCATTAACGGTATATCGAATATGTAAATACCTCATTCTATTCTATGAAAGCGGAGCTATAGTTGAAAAGAGTTTTAATGAAAATAATCAGTTCGAATTGCGGAAAAGGTACTGATTTGAATATTGAATGTAGTCGTGATAAGCAAAAAAGCATGGATCGATATTAGATACCGAACCATGCTTTTCTACTATTCTATTATCTTGTCGCTGCGTACACATCGACTAAACCGTTACCGTAATAGAAAGCATCTCCAAGTGGTATGGCTGTATCATTAAGCTTTTGACGCACCTGTTCATTTGATAATGAAGGGTTGCCTGCCAAGATAAGCGCTGCTGCTCCAGCTACGTGAGGAGAAGCCATAGATGTTCCGTTGTAGCTAGCATAGCTATTACCAGGAACAGAGCTCAAGATGTCAACACCTGGTGCCATTACTTCAAGCTCAGAACCTACACTTGAGAATGATGCGCGTTTATTGTTGGAATCTACTGCACCGACTGCCATTGCAGAAGCATATTTTGCAGGGTAGCCGATTGTGTTGAATCCAAAGAATGTTCCTTCGTTTCCAGCTGCGGCAACGACTAACACTCCTGAATTGTAGGCATTGTCAACCGCATCTTTCAGTGCAGTTGAACCAGAGCTACCGCCCAAACTCATGTTAATGATATCCATATTGTTGTCTACTGCCCACTCAATACCTTGAATGATACCGCTATAAGTTCCGCTCCCAGAGCTATCTAGTACTTTTACAGCATAAAGACTAGCAGATTGCGCAACACCTAGAACACCAACACTATTATTTAGTCCAGCAACAGTACCTGAGACGTGGGTACCATGGCTATGGCCATCTGTGAAAGGATCAGGTTCACCAGAAACGAAGCTTGCACCGCCGCTCACGTTAAGGTCCTCGTGGCTAGCGTCGATTCCTGTATCTAGGACAGCAACTTTAGCACCGGAGCCAGTGTTTCCAGTCGCATGAACTTGATCTGCTTTAATATGAGGGATACCCCATGGTGTTGTTTGTCCAATTGCATGTGCCACTTGATCTTCTTCTACATATGACACATTAGGGTTCTTCTTAAGAGCTTTAGCCGCTGGTTCAGGCAATGAAATAAGCATCGTATCCATAAATTTAAACTGATGCTTAACTTGTCCACCTAGTTTCTGTACGTTGTTAATTTGAGCTTGATTAATATTTGTTTTAAAACCAACGAGGAAGTTCTTTGGTCCTTTGTCCACAGGTTTAGCAGATGCAGAAGGTGAAGAGAAACCAACCAATAAGGATAGAACAAGAACCATGCTGAAAATAATACTTAATTTTCTTAATGTAGCTTTCATTTCTTTTCCTCCAATCATGATTTTATACAGGATAACAATCAAACTATGTACTCGTGATGCTCAGGTCCCGGGCCCGAATGTGTATGTCTGAAAAGTTCGACTATTACTAATATTATGGTAACACGAACCAGAAGTTTATAATATTGGGAAATAGATAGGGATTATTAAGGTTTAAAATGGGATTACACCTAATGGTTTCCCAATCAACAAGTTCTTGGAATAACGTTATACTAAAAGTTTTAGATAACTATGTATCAGAATATCCATACCCTTTAAGCTGCCTCACTTGTGATTCTTAGCTAACTTTTTTCAGATCCTTTTGCAGAGTAACTGTCATGTACATATGAAGGTATCGTTCATACAAATGGGGATTTTATCCTTATCTGGAGAAGATTCTGGTTTATTAAGATAAATAAGTCACCTTCATCTAGGTACATTCCCGTAGTTGAGTGAATAACATACCTTTAGAAACTTTGAAGGGATTGAGAGAGATGTCCTATGGACCTAATAGGTATGAAAATCCATATCAACGTCCTTTCCATGATAATAACTCGCTTTATCACACTGGAGGAGATGCTGCCTACTGGCCTCCTCAAGAGATAGAGAAGGCAAGCCGATACCATCCTTATGGCCCCCCTAATGGTATTGGAAGGGTTCCGATTAAAGATTACGGACGTAAACCCTTTGTCTTTGACATTAATGAAGCAACCATACAAAACGATACGTACCGCACAGCGATATGGACTGGGGATCATTTACAAGTTACTTTAATGAGCATTAATGTTGGCGATGATATTGGATTAGAAATGCATCCTAACGTGGATCAATTTTTGCGTGTTGAACAGGGCCAGGGGCTTGTTCGAATGGGAGAGAACAAGAATGATTTAAGCTTTGAAGCAAATGTTTATGATGATTTTGCGATATTGATACCTGCTGGTACTTGGCATAATGTTATCAATACAGGAAATGTTCCGCTCAAGCTTTACTCCATTTATGGACCGCCAAACCATCCATTTGGTACAGTTCATAGAACCAAAGCGGATGCATCTGAGGAAGAAGGGCATGGCAGTCCGGGCAATGGAAATACAGTTGCGTTTGGCAAGACTCCGGATGAGTGGGTCAGGTACACAGAATATTTGGTGAATGAAGGATTAGAGGATGTTAAAAAAGGAATAAATGCTACACACATTCTTCAGGAATTTATTCTAATGGGAGTTCTTGTAGGGAAAGGCTACTCTCCAGAAGAAGCTTATGAAACAGTGGAGGAATGGGAACGCACAGGTGAGTCCAAACTTCTTAAGGAAAGTAAGAATAAAGTGAGATAGAGTGTAGAAAGGGGGTCTGGCAAGTTGCCTGACCCCCTTTTCTTTATTCGACATGATTCGAGCAAAAGCGGGTGGTGACAGGCACCGTCCTACGCCAATCGTATTCCAACCCATAGAAAGTATATAACGATCGATACATTAAATAACGTGAGGAGGAGGGCGATGGTTGCTAATCCCTTTTTTTCTTCACTCGTTCTAAATACGACGAAAGCTAATAGGGTTGAAAGCACACATCCACCGATTATAAAGATCATTATGAAGATGCCAACAGATTCGCCAGCATTGCTGGAGATTGGGTCTATCAGAAACATTGCAAGTGTTGTTAGAAGGCTTAGTACTAGAAAGAGATATGTTCTCCAGGTCGTCCTTTTCGTATGATAATACATCCTGGTCTCCTTTCTGATGCGTTCGATATTAGTCTGTCCATCATTATAGAGGAGTTATTAGGAGATAACAAACAGATCAGGGTATGTTGGTTGGGAAAAGAAGCATAAAAGAGGTCCAAACCAGCTGTGGTTTGGACCTCTATTTCTAAGCATACTCGAAGCCTTCTTTAATGATATCAGCCGTTAGAATAAAATATCTATCCAAACTTTAATGGCTGTTAATCCGATCAATAAGGCTAATATCATTTGCAATATTTTTGTGTTCATAGTCTTCCCAGCTTTTGCTCCCAGCTGTGATGTAATAATGCTTGCGACTGCTATCACAACTGCTGGAAGGAACGGGATATCTCCAGAGAATAATTTACCTGTCACAGCTCCAATTGAGGAGATAAACGTGATGGCTAAAGAAGAAGCTATCGTTACCCTTGTTGGTATACGGAGAACAACGAGCATAATTGGAACTAGTAGAAACGCTCCCCCTGCACCAACAATACCAGCACCAAGTCCAACAATAAATGCAGAAATCGATGCGATCCATTTGTTAAAAGTGATCTCCTCTTCCTCCGCATTTCTGTTGTTAGATGGTAAGAACATCATCACTACGGCTATTAAAGCCAGTACACCGTAAACAAAGTTAATGACTTGTTCTGAGAAAAACTGTGAACCAAAACTACCGATTAAACTACCCATCAAAACAGCGATCCCCATATATAAAATAAGGGGTTTATAAAGGTAATTTCCTTTGCGGTACCCGTATACTCCTCCAAAAGATGCTACTAACACCTGCGCAGCCACAACTCCAGCTGCAGTATGGGCACTAAATCCATCAAAACCGAGTAATGGTGGAATATATAACAACATAGGATAGTTGATAATTGCGCCACCTATGCCCACTAACCCAGACATAAAAGACCCAGCCAACCCAATGATAAACACTGTTAATAAAAAGGCTATATCCATAAATGTAACACCTCATCCTAACTAAAATCTGTTTTGTACGTATGATTTACTTTATTTTTTTGTTTTAAGGTGACTTAGGTTATTATACCATATGGGGTATGTGAGTGAACAGAGAATAATAATAGAAGATGGTGTCAGGTCACACTTATGAAGCAAACAATCGCTATGAAAAGTTAAATCACTTATTGTTTTCCTTTTCTAATTTAGAGCGACAGTTTCAGAGAAGGAAGATCAAGTTGAACATTTATTGGTTAATCGTCGCAAGGATTAACTTGTTATGTAGTTTAATTTTGACAAGAAATAACCTTAGGTAGAACAGGTATCGTTCATTCACCTCTTTACCTAAGGCCTTGTTATTCAAAAATGACGTCGGTTTAGATCCCTTTAACGTCTCTTTCTTCTTTTCCTTGAAAGAGAAGGTGGTGGGCCGATCACGACTGAGCCCTCTCCTTCAATGGGTTCTAAAGCTTTTCTCATTACTTTTGGATCAATGTTATAAGCTCGTTCGTATACCTCTAGAGGGGTTTGAGTAAGCATGGGTGAACCATTTTGTGTTTGAAATCGATCGTTATTGAAGAATAGGAGCAATTGGGTATCATCGGAATCTGCTGTAATCCAATGCCAATAGCCCATCGGAATAAAGACGGTTTCTCCCGCTTTTCTGAGTTTGTATTTCAGTAATTTATTGTTGTTCGGATTTAGAATCCCTACTGTCGCAGAGCCCGTCGCGAGGTAGACTAATTCCCAAGCATTTGGATGCCAATGAGGTTCGCGAACGGATCCTTTCGACATCCTCAAATCTCCAAGAGATCCACCGATCATGGCAGGCATTTGTTGGGATGATAAGAGATAGATGAGGTTTTCAGGATCTTTTTCAAATATAGGGTTGTCTTCAATGTCATAGAAAAAATTTGGCGTGCCCTTACCCTCTACTAAGTTTCGATTATCAGTAATATATCCTGATACAGGACTTGTCATGTGTTCTCCTCTTTTCTATATAGCATCTCTATTATCCTATGATAATGAATAGGATAAGAATAGGTACTTGTCCATTTTCGAAGGAATAGGGCAAAGGTATCGTTCAACTGTATGATGGAAGAGAATGAAATCTTATTGAATAAAACGAGAATTGTACCTCAATATCCCATTTTTATGAAACTTTAGGAGCTGATTAAACGTAAAAGTAAGAAAGGGGGAATGAAGATGATAGGATTGTTTATCGTTATTCTAGTGTTCATCTTTATCGTAACTAGCTTTTCAGGACCATCTAAACGTCGTTCTTCAGGAGGCTCGGATCATTCAACCTACCACATAGGAAGTAGTGAGAGTGCTAGTGGTTGCGATAGCTCTGGAGGTTTCTCTGGGGGAGGCGGCGATGGTGGCGGTGGTTGTTAATTTAGATCAATAACCAACTATCGTGGAAAGTAAAAGGCTTATTTTGAAAGGAGGACGTCGTGAATATTGAGTTCATCAAGTTAACCGAACCAACTTCTCTTTTTGTAGACGTGTTGAATCGATGGGAAAACGATACAGCGTTGATTCCATTGATTCGCCCTAACAAAAATAAAGAGGAATTAGAACGAGATGAGACGATTACGCTAGACGGAATTCAGGAACGTCTTAAATATCAGGAGCTATTCCAAATTTATATGGATCATGAGTTGATCGGAGAAATGAATTACATGATTGATCCGCCACATCTCTTCAAGGAAGAGCCTGGAACCGCCTGGATTGGAATTACAATTGGAGAACCAGCGGCCAGGGGTAAAGGAATAGGGCGCCTAGCGATTGAATTCTTAGAAAAGCAAATCAAGCAAGAGGGCTTTCATCGCATTGAACTGGGCGTTTTTGAATTTAATACAACGGCGCAGGCGCTCTATCAGAAATTAGGGTACAAGGAAATTGCGAGGGTAGAAAACTTTACATACTGGCAAGACCGAATGTGGTCTGACATTCGAATGGAAAAATATTTCTGATAGAAAGCTTACTTAGAGTGAGTGGCATTTTAATTCATTACGAATTGAAATGCTTCTTTTTTTGAGAGAATCGGGGGCACTGTCGTTCGACAACATTCGAGCTAAAGCGGGTGGTGACAGGCACTAATGTATCATTTCAAAGATTTTTAATAAATGTGCATATGGATGGAAAAAATAGAAGTATCATTGAATGCATGAGGATGGACTTTTATTGGATAACTATAAGAACGATAACACTGCAAGAAGGTATAAGGCTTATGTTAGTATTCTTGGAACGACCCAAATTCATTTGAGAAATCCATACGTAATCGCATGGTGGTCGGCAGCCTTCCCTGGATTCGGTCATTTGCTGTTATCTAAGTACCTTAGAGGATTCCTTCTTCTTGGATGGGAAGTTGTCATAAATTTAAGAGCGCATGTCAATCAAGCAATGATTTATTCTTTTCAGGGAAACATTTCAATGGCCAAAGAAGTATTAGATACTCGTTGGCTTCTTAATTTATATACCAGTCTATATTTTCGCCATATGGGATAGTTACCGTACAACGGTTGATTTGAATAACGTATATATTCTATGCGAACGAGAGGATCATGCAATTAACTCGTTCAGTATAGGTGCTTTAGAAATCAATTATTTGGATAAAAGAAATCCTTTATTAGCTGCTTTATGGTCGTTGTTTATGCCGGGGTTGGGGCAATTATACATTCATAGGATCGTTTCTGCCTTTGTTGTTATCATTTGGAGTGTGGTTTTCTTTTATTACTCTCACATGTTAGAAGGCGTATCCCTGCTTTTCTTAGGAGATATTCAAAAAGCGACTAACGTTCTTGAACCTGAATGGTTCCTCATGTTTCCTTCTTTGTATGGTTTCGCTATCTTCGACGCCTATATGAATACAGTAGAGAACAATAAGCTCTATGAAAAAGAACAAAGACGTTTTCTTAAGAACCATTATCAAGCAAGAACATTTCGCATACTGAAAGGAAAAAAGATGATATGAGTATGCAGATCTTTTCAACTTTTGAGAATCATGTCTTCTTAGAAATCGCCATTTCAAATTTAGAGAAAATCGGCATTCACAGCGAACAAATATACGCAGTGCCACTTGATAATCGAGAAGAAACTAGGAAGATCTTCGATACAATGCATCGGTCAGACGGAATCTCTCTCATTGATATCGCTATGTCATTAGCAACAGTATTTGCAGTAATTACTGCTAGCATTGGTTTTAAACTAAACTGGGGACCGATCTATTGGGGGTTAATCGGTGCTGTTGGTGGATTTATTATCGGGTTTATAATTCGATTGTTTATGATCTTAAAGACCAATAAGAAAAAGCTTAGATTAAAAGGGAAACAATCCTAAGTTATACTCATCGTTGAATGTGACCAAACAAAAGGAGAAGCTGTCGAAAAAATACTCTGGGAGCATTTTGCCTTAGGATTAGCTAAGGTAAGTAGATAAAGGGAGTTCGACATGATTCGAGCAAAAGCGGGTAGTGACAGGCACTCGCTGTGACTCTATGTTCTATCACCCTTAAGAAGAAAAGAAATATGGATAAGGGCCATTTTGGAAATGGACGAGTTGAACCTCAACTCTGGACAATATCAGATACTAATCGCATAGATCCTCTTTCAATCATCAATACTACGAACTAAAAGGGAGGGTGCGATCACATGAATCAACAAGAACACTTTGGACAACTTATCGACATAAGAAGAGAACTCGAAGCTTCTTATATGGATTATTGGAAAGAGTTAGGAGCGCGAAAGAGAAAACTAACGAAACAAGAAAAAACCTCAAACTGTTGCGTTATTTTTCTGAAACTATTTTTCACATCGTGGTAACGACTATAAGGGGAGAGAACAACCGTTTAATACGTTGTTAACTATTGGGGAGTAAGCTTATCTTATAAGGTTTCTCCTATTTAAATATCGTTCATCCCTCATTCGGAAAGAAGGTTTCATCAACGAAACCGGTTTACTAAACATTTGTTGAAATTTAAGAAAATTTACATATTCCCTATTGAAATCGGATACATCTTGTGATTAAATCATATCTAACGAACCAATTCGGCTATTTTTTTGCTGATTTACGAAACCGGTTTCTTTACTCAAATAGGCGGGTTAGTATATGGTGTCTATTACATTATTGGAGGGGATTTTAGATGAAGATCAAAAAGAATTTACTTGCTGCACTGTCACTTAGTTCAGCGTTGTTGCTTGCCGCTTGTGGCGGAGGCGGAGATGAGTCATCAGACGATGGCAAGGTAACATTGAATTTTTGGACGTTTGGAGCTACGAACTATGAGTCACTAGCCGAAGAGTACGAGAAAAAAAATCCAGATGTAGAAATTAACGTGAAGACTTCTGAGTTAGGAGATCACCACAACAGTTTATTCACATCCATTTCTGCAGGTACTGGAGCTCCAGATCTAGCAATGATCGAAGTTGATCAGCTTGATCGTTACCGTGAAGCACAAGAACGCTTTTTGAACTTATATGACCTTGGAGCAGAAGAAGTTCAAGGTGATTACCTTGACTGGAAATGGAATATGGCTGAAAGCACAGACGGCGAATTCTTATTCGGTCTTCCAACGGATATCGGTCCGAAAGCCATGTATTACAACGTTGACGTTTTTGAAGAAGCGAATTTACCGACAGAACCTGAGAAGGTAAATGAAACCGTTTCATCACCGAAACAATTAGAAGAGGCTGCGAAGAAAGTACTTGATGAGACAGGCAAGCCTATGGTCGATAGCATGGAAATGGCATACCGTGCGAACATGGATGCATTGCAGGAAAGTTACTTCAATAAAGACAATGAATTGATCATTGGTGAAGAAGGTAATGAAGTTAAAAAAGCTTACGACTATGCGGTATCACTCTATGAGCAAGGGTATGTAGGAAATTATGAAATGTGGACGCCTGAATGGGCATCAGCTCTTAACAAAGGTGATTTCGCTGTCGAAATGGCTCCAGCATGGTTAAAAGGATATATGACGGAGAATGCTCCAGAAGGGAAAGGAAACTGGCGCGTAGCGACACTACCTAGTGAGTTCGCTGGTAACTGGGGTGGATCTTACGTCGCGATTCCAGCAGAAACAGAGCATAGCGAAGAAGCCTATGAGTTTGCGAAATGGCTTGTTTCTCCTGAGAATCAGTTGAAGTCATTTGAAGAAAGTGGTCTTTTCCCATCTGCTCCATCCGTATATGAAATGGATGAATTCGTCAATAATTCGGATGAGTACTTCGGCGGTCAAAATACAGCTGCTACATTCGCAGAAGCTGCGAAAGAAATTCCTGCTGTCTATAAAGGACCGAAGTACGTAACGGTTAATAATGAAGTGTTAACAGCACTACGAAACGTACAAGAAGGCGGAGATCCTGAGAAAGAATGGAAAGAAGCTGTTAAGCGTATTGAAGGGTTAGTCAAACGATAATCATGAAGCTGATTAAAGGCTGGCGGGGGATAACTCTTCCGGCCTTTAACTTTTGGGGAGGTTAATTCTTTGGAGGATGTGCAGAAGCAATCGAAAGCTCGTTCAACAACCAAAGCTAGTAAAATGTCTGAAAAGACGAAAGATATGATTTCAGGCTATCTATATGTTGCACCATTCTTTATTGTGTTTGGGATCATTGGCTTATACCCAGCCGCGTTCAGTATCGTTCTTGCTTTTCAAGAGTGGAACGGTCTTGGCGAAATGGAGTTTATTGGTCTTAGCAACTTTGCTGTCGTTCTACAGGATCCATTATTCTGGAAGTCCTTATACAACACGGTCATCATCGGCTTAATGGGGACGGCCCCACAGTTAATTGTAGGTATTGTTCTTGCATATTTCCTTAACCTGGCCGTTATCCGGTTCACAAATTTCTTCAGGGTAACAATCTTCATGCCGTACATTACGTCTATGGTTGCAGTTGCCCTTGTATTCGGTGTTTTCTTTAGTAGTAATGAAACAGCACTGGCGAACTACGTGATTGGCTTGTTCGGAGTAGATCCGGTGAGCTGGAAAACGTCTGAATGGGGAGCGAAAATTGCCATTGCTCTCATGGTATTCTGGCGCTGGGTAGGCTATAACACGATTATCTATCTTGCTGGTTTACAAAGTATTTCGAAAGACTTATATGAAGCAGCTACGATTGATGGAGCTAGCAAAGTGGAGCAGTTCATCTACATTACAATTCCTTTGTTAAAACCATTCATCCTACTAACAGTGTTCATGTCAACAGTCGGAGCACTTCAACTATTTGCGGAACCAACAGTATTCTTAGGTTCATCTGCATTTAGCCGTGATGAAGCGATGACGGTTGTTATGTATCTGTACCGTGATGCATTTAATCTTGGTTCATTCGGAACAGCATCTGCTACAGCAGTATTGCTACTTATTATCATTATTGGTGCTGCTGCAATTAATACTTGGTTAACATCAGGACTTGGCAGTAAGAAAAAGAGAGGAGCGTAAGGCATGAAACAAAAACGTAAGAATCAATCCAAAGCTGGCACGTTGCCGATCTATCTAATCTTAATTTTCACTTCCCTCTTTTCTCTTTTTCCATTTTACTGGATGTTTGTGATGGCTACACAGCCGAGTGCTGCTTATAACTCGATTCCGCCGACATTGTTACCGGGTGGAAAGCTCGTAGAGAACTTCCAGAAAGTGCTCGATACGATTCCGTTCTTCCAGGCGATGTGGAACACGATTCTACTTTGTACAGTTGTAACCGCGGCTGTTCTCGTTATCAGTTCGCTAGCTGGATTTGCATTTGCCAAATTCACATTCCCTGGTAAAAACTTTCTATTCATCTTGATTCTATTAACAATGGTTATTCCGCCTCAACTGGGATTGATTCCACAGTACTATCTCGTTTCCCAACTGGGCTGGCTTGATACGTTAATGGGAGCGGGAATCTTATTCCTACTCAATCCGCTTGGGATCTTCTTGATGCGTCAATATATCAGTGAATCTGTTCCAGATGAGTTAATTGAAGCAGCGAAGCTTGATGGCTGTTCGAACTTCAGAATCTATTGGAGTATTGTCCTTCCAATTATTAAGCCTGCTTTTGCAACGCTAGGTATTATCGTCTTCACACTAGTGTGGGGAGAATTCCTATGGCAGTTCACTGTTCTGCGTGATCCTTCTTCATACACGCTACAGGTTGCACTGGCTTCTCTCAACAATGCGTTCCGAGTCGATTTCGGTATGCTTCTATCAGGCGTATTCTGGGCAACGGTTCCATTGATTGTTATTTTCCTTATTTTCAACAAGTGGTTTATTTCAAGTATTACGGAAGGTTCAGTTAAATAATCGCGTGGCTCCCACTGTATTTTGATACAATAAAAGATAAACGTTAGCGATATTGCTAAGGAGATGAAAGCTATGAATTTAACGATTAGAGATATCGCTAGAATGGCAGGCGTATCTCCAGCTACTGTATCAAAAATCATGAATAATTACGGTGGGATCAGCGAGGCCACTCGTCAGAAAGTATATAAAATCATTGAAGATACGAAATACCAGCCAACTTTTTCAGCTAAATCACTGGCTACTAAGAAATCGAACTTAATCGGACTGATTTATGCAGGTAAAATCAACGTCGATTTCAAGCACCCCTTCTTTAATGAAGTGGTGAACTCGTTTAAAAAAGCAGTAGGAGCGCTCGGTTACGATCTCCTACTCTTCTCAAACGAGAAGTTCTATCAAGGGGAAAGCAAATATTTGGAACGATCCAAGCATTTCCATGTGGATGGTTGCTTGATCATTGCCGGTGATGAAATTGAAGAAGCTGTTTGCGAAATTGCAGAAAGTCATATTCCGTGTATTGGAATTGATTTAAAACTAGAAGGACCAAATTCTAGTTATATTATGACAGACAATGCCAAGATTGGCATGAAGGTCGTTGAGAATTTCTACTTAAATAAAGTAAAAAAGGTCGCGTACATTGGTGGAAAACAAGATTCGCTTGTTTCTAGCATCCGAAACGAAGGGTTCATCGAAGCGATGAAGCAGTTCGGTCTTCCTTTGAATGAAGAGTGGGTTCACTATGGTGATTTCTTTGAAGAAAGCGGTTACCATGCAATGAAGAAAATTCTTCAGGGAGATGAATGGCCGGAAGCTGTGTTCGCCGCTTCTGATATGATGGCGCTCGGTGCGTTGAAAGCGATGAAGGAACATGGTGTGAAGGTTCCAGAAGATATTCAGCTAATCGGTTGTGATGATATCGAATCTTGTCGCTACAGTGATCCACCTCTTACGACTGTGAAACAGGATAAGCAAAAGCTAGGAAAGCTCGCTGCCTATATGCTGGATGATTTAATACGAGGAAACGTTGAGATCCACCCAGTGAAGGTAGACCCTGAACTCGTCATTCGCTCATCTAGTATAGAAAGGTAAGAGGGCTCCTGCTTTCTACTACAGGAGGTTACAAACATGACAACTATTCAATTTCCAGAAACACTTAAATGGGGAGCGGCAACTGCTTCTTATCAAATTGAAGGAGCTGCGAACGAAGATGGCAGATCGCCATCCATTTGGGATACGTTCTCTCATGCTCCAGGTAATGTGAATAACGGCGACCATGGCGATGAGGCTTGCAATAGCTATCACCTCTATAAAGAAGATGTTCAGCATCTAAAGAAGCTTGGTGTTGACCTTTATCGTTTCTCTATTTCATGGCCTCGTGTTATGCCTGAAGGAAGAGGCGAGCTTAATCCAAAGGGTGTAGCGTACTACCAGAATCTAATTGATGAGCTGATCGAGAATGGCATTGAACCGATGATCACCCTTTACCACTGGGATCTTCCTCAGGTTCTTCAAGATAAAGGCGGCTGGGAGAACCGTGAAACGATTGATGCGTTTAACGAATATTCAGTTGCGATGTTTAAGGAATTCGGTGACAAAGTTTCGAAATGGATTACCATTAATGAACCGTGGTGTGCTTCCTTTCTATCAAACTACTTAGGCGTTCATGCGCCAGGCAAAACAGACTTACAAGCTGGTGTTGACGTTGCGCATCATCTTATGGTTGCTCACGGAAGAGCGGTGCAATCGTTCAGAGAGCTTCTACCTGAGGGTGAAATCGGTTACGCCCCTAATACAGGTTGGTTAGAGCCGTTCAGTAATAAGCAAGAAGATATCGACGCATGTAAGCGAGGGATGATGTGGCAGAAAGAATGGTTCATGGATCCTGTCTTCAAAGGATCATATCCTGAGAAATTAATCTCGATTTTCGAAGATCATAACGCGAAGCTGAAACTAGAAGATGGCGATTTTGAACTGATTTCACAGCCGATTGATTTCATGGGAATCAATTATTACACAGGAAGCCTTGGGCGTTACAAGAAAGGCGAAGGGCTTTTTGAAGTAGAAGAGATTCCACTTGATTATCGTAAGACAGATATCGGCTGGCCTATCTATTCCGACGGCTTCTACAATGTGCTGACGGATCTTCACCAAACATATGGCGATGTGCCAATCTATATTACAGAGAACGGTGCTTGCTACAACCATGAAGTAGAAGACGGAAGAGTTCATGACAAGGAACGCGTTGACTACTTGAAGCAGCATCTAACAGCATTACACCGTGCCATCCAATCGGGTGTACCAATTAAAGGCTACATCGTATGGTCGCTACTCGATAATTTCGAGTGGGCATTTGGATACGAAAAGCGCTTCGGGATTATTCATGTTAACTACCGCACGTTCGAGCGGACACCTAAGGACAGTTATTATTGGTATAGACAGACGATTACAAACGGTTGGTTTGAGATTTAAGGGAAAGACGTTTCTGATTCATCCAGCAAACGTTGCCAGGCATTGCTGATCGAAAGGAAGGACTTCACTATGTGAAGTCCTTCTTTGTCTATTCTAAGACGAATTCCTTTCGACATAGTTCGAGCTAAACCGGGTGGTGACAGGCACCGTATTATCACATATATGGGACGATTCTGCCGTTGCAGCGGTGGACAAAATCGTTTCTAAGTTTAAATCAAATGGAAAAAAGTGAACGTAACAGGGTTAAACGAGGATAGTACCGAATTAGTAGGGAAGTTAGCGAATAAGCTTGGATCACATTGATAGGGGGGCAACCACTATGTATCAAAAGATCTTACTAGCTACCGATGGCTCACAACATTCGAAGCGAGCAGCAGAAAATGCTGTTAATATCGCGAAATGTTCAGAAGGTTCTAAGCTCGAGGTTGTGTATGTTGTAGATGTCGATCGAGCGAAAAGTGATGTTCTCACTCATTGGCATGCAGTCGATGTAAATGATTCGCGTAAAGACCAGGTGAGTGAAGTTGAGCGAATTGCAAAAGATGCAGGTGTTACTTATGAACTAAAAGTGTTACGTGGAGAACCAGGACCAGTTATTGTGAAGTATGCAAATGATAACCAGTTTGACATCGTCATCATCGGAAGCCGTGGACTGAATGGATTGCAGGAGTTTGTGCTGGGTAGTGTCAGTCACAAGGTTGCGAAACGAGCCAATTGTCCAGTATTGATTGTAAAATAAAAGCAAAAAGAGAGAACTTTCTCAAGCGAAAGTTCTCTTTTCTTTTTAAGAGGCTTTTACGGATATAAGAATTATTCTTGTTAGCTAATAAAATGAGAATTTGTCCAATATAATCCGAATTTAGCCAATAAAAACGTGATTTGGCCAATATATCTCTAACTTGGCCAATAAATAGTGGTAAACCTCTGTAATGGGAGGTTCACCCCCCTAAGATCTTGAGTTGATCGATTAAAATAGAGCGGAATACGGAAAAAATGGTCAACGAAATGAAAAAGCATCGAATAAAAGCAGCGACTATAAACACACGTTATCATGAGTTGAATTGTAGCTAACAGGTTCTATCCTCTGATTATTTTTTGTAAGAATCTATAAATTCCATTCTGTGTTTTAGATTCGATTCTCTTGGGAAGAAACTTACATAGCTATTGAATCGATTGGAGGAAATTCAAATGGGTAAAACGATTTTTATTACAGGTGCAGGAAGCGGACTTGCGAGAGGTGCTTCTCTTGGTCTTGCGAAAAAAGGACATAAGATTATTGCGACGACCGAATTAACGTCACAAAAAACTGATTTGCTGAGAGAAGCTCGTGAGCAGGACTTGGACATAGAAGTTTTCAAGCTCGATATTACGAATGAGCGAGACCGAGAGCAGATTAGAAAATATGATTTTGATATTTTTGTAGCAAATGCTGCTCTTAATGAAGGTGGACCACTTAGTGAAGTGCCGATGGACCGCATTCGCGCTTTATTCGAAGTGAATGTGTTTGCAACACTTGAAACAGCCCAGATCGCTGCGCAGAAATTTGTGGAGAAACGTAGTGGGAAGATTGTCTTTATGAGCTCGATGGCAGGTATTTCAGCAACGCCGTTCGTTGGACCGTACACGGCGACGAAACATGCGCTTGAAGGCATTGCGCAGACAATGCAAGGAGAGCTGAAGGAATTTGGTGTGCAAGTGGCGACCATTAACCCTGGTGCATATGATACTGGCTTCAATAAACGAAGTGCAGAAGAAAAGTGGAAATGGTTCGATGAAGAGAAGAACTTTACACCAAAAGAAGAAATGGAGAAGCAGGATGCAGGGTTAAATGATTTGTTTGATCCAGAGGATATGATTAACAAAATGATTGAAATTATTCCTGCGGATCATCATAAATTCCGTACGGTTCATCCGAAGGAAACAGAAGAGCAGTTGAAGAAAACGCAACAAGAGCGTTGGGAGATGGAAATTTAATCTCACTACTATCATCAATTAAAAACAGTAAAAGATACATTTTGTGAATAAACTCAATCAGTGCCTGGCCATAAACATGCTACATTAGTAGCATGTTAGGGACAGGCACTTTTTTTGAGTCGTTGGGAGCGGTTCTCGTGATTCAGTCCTGCAACTCATTAAGTAACATAAGGCCAGGCGAGCAACCCTATGGGCGCGAGAGCTTTGAAAGAATTGGTATTTAAATGTTTGAAGAAAGGAAGGGTTTCATTGAAGGTATTACGCATGGTTTTATCGATTATAACTTTTTCAATAAGTGTTTATGTACTAATTACAAAACATGGTGATCTTTTGCCTCTTATGATGTTTTTCTTAAGTATACTGATGCTGGTCATGGGAATAGAAGAATTTCAAAAAGAACGAAAAACGAAGGGGTTGTTATTAGTAGGTGCTTTCCTATTAATATTGTTTGTATCAATGGAAGGGGTATTATTAAATTAGCATATCGAAAAAGAGGGCCAGGAACGTACCTGATCCTCTTTCTTAAATTACAAAGTAACTTCCAACTGAATGTAACGTGGTTCACGAAGGTAAAAGTCTTCATTCATTTCTTCTGCTAATACACACCCCATTCTAACGGCTTAATTGTAAACATATCTTTCCTCCATATGGTTTAAGGGTAGATTCGAAATGAGAAATGAATCAATTAAACATAGATATTGTACCGATCTCTCATGTCAGATATCTATTATTCCTCTTACTTCTTTCAGAAGAGCTCATAACACGGGTAAACGACGAGCAAATAGACTTTCATAGAGTATAGAAAATTCAAGAGGCGTCTATAATGCTAGTACTTAATCCAATTGAGGTGGAGCAACTATGTATTTATTATTCGTGATCGTTGTTTGGATCTTTTTTGCTTATAAATTTATAGACTGGTCACAATGGAAGAAACAGTATTCCACTATTCTCTTTTTCATAGGTGGGAATCTTACATATAATTTCCTCTACTATAACCATACCTTATGGGCATTTAGAGGGGTTACGGCAGAATGGTTGAACCATTCTATTATTAATATGGCATTTACTTTTTTTATCTGCCCAGTAGGTCTTATCATCTATTTGCAGCGTTTCCCAGAAACTAGAATAAAGCAGTTGAGTTACATAGGGATATGGGCAGGATTTTATACAGCTCTAATTACCCTTTTCGCCTATAAGGGTTTGTACGTATATGATAATGGATGGAACGGTTGGCTTAACATTCCGTTAAATCTTCTCTTGTTTATTGTGATTTATATTCATTATAGAAATCCAGTAAGAGCAATCATCATCTCTATTCTAATAGCTATCTTGTTTTACATCTTTTTTCCCTTCCCATTAGACAGTCTAAAATAATAAAGGGGTTAGATACTTTATGGTTATTCGAGATGTTTTATCCGTACCAGTTTTTCTACTATTAGCGATCATTTTCTATTGTGCTATGTGGCTTTATTTACTTAGAAAGAATGTAAACAAAGATAAGTGATGATCATTCAATTTGTATAGTGCAAATCAACAAAGGGGTCTGGCACGTGCCAGACCCCTTTGTTCATATAGTAGCGTCTTATTTAATATGCTGTAGGTCTTCGTTCATTTTTTTCGATTCATTTTTGAAGTACAGGTAAAAGTCGACGTCGAGTGAGACTTTCACTTATCTTCCTCCTTTACTGTGTGGCTTTCTTAAGGTTAGTATAGAACTGGAAAAGCTGGATGTCATTAGAAGGAAGATAAGGCGTTGTTCTGAAACGGTAAGTTACATAAAAAAGGATCTATGTTGCATTGGAATGCGGCTTAATAAAGGAGAGGTTGATGAAACAATGGCAGAAGTAATCAATGAAATATTCTCACCAAGCAAGAAATATAAAGCGCAGATCATCAAAAGAAGAGATGGCTTATTTACCACTGAAGTTAGTTATTGGATGGAAGAATACGGAAGTGAGTTTTGGAGCACACAACATGATGGATTTACTTTAATTGATTCGGAGGAAAGTGCGTGTAAGATTGCGACCTGAGCAATTACGGTCCCAATCTGGAGAAGTGATACATATGTGGTTTGTTAACGGTAAGGGATAGTAGTATGTATACACAAACGGTAAAAGGCCGATTCGCCTTCATGATGGAAAGAAACAAGTAAGCTATCCTTTTCCATCTTAATTGAATTACTATCAATCAGTCTTTGATAAATAGAGTAGTAGATCAGAAAAGGATAGCTATATGATTGTTCTGTCTCTCTTGGAACACTTCATTGGCAGTGCCTTTCCGCAAATTCAACGATAGGGTCTACGCGGAAAAAAAGATGATTTAACTCTTTGAAAGAACATAAAACCTGATCGGACGATTCATCAAAGAAGACGATCGCATAATCATCATCACGTTCCGACAACACACGCTGCCCATAAGGTAACGAATCATCATGTTGAACTGTAACGTCTTTGGTATCAAATGTTGAGTGAATCCATTCTTGAACTCGTTCATGAGCATCCATAATGTAACCTCCTCAATTAATTACTATTGCTATTGTTACCCGAATTGAGTGAGGATTAAGCTTGTTTTGTGTGAGTTTGGAAATAGAGAGATGGTTGATTGCGTGAAAATAGTGCGTATAAGATAGGGGTCGAGCGATAGATTTATGCCAATTCTCCTATGAATTCAGCGAGTTCAAGCTGGTTAATTATGTTAATGTTTGAGAGGAGACCACAAAGAGTATTTCACTAATAGGATAGTTAATATAGTTTTTTTACATAATTTGAATTAAAAAGGATGCAAGCGTATCGACTCTAAAAAAATCATGCATATATTAGGTTATACAATGCTAGGATCATGGCTTTTGCACTTTATTATTTATGCCATCATTAATGAAGACCCAGTGGTTTATGTAACAAAAGATATAGTTGGAGGAATTCTTTTTATTCTAGTCGTCACTCCAATCTATTTCGTTATTGTTCATCTATCCTATAAGGAAAAAAGAAAGATCGTATTGGTGACATTGACCTCACTTGGATTCATTTCAATCGTCTTTATTTTCATCAATTACTTTTTAGGCTCTTTTCACTGATAATTTTAGGAGAATCATAGAGACGGTTCTCATGATTCTTTCAATATTCTTTCAACCCATCCAAATGAGTATGAAAAAGACCAGTCGGCTATATACATCAGTATTTAGCTCGCCTGGTCTTTTCTTTTATTAAATAGAAAATGAATCACCAGAACCGTCCGAGACTGGTGTAAAGTCCAACTTTTTTTACAATGAAAAACAATGGAGAAAAACGAGTCTCTAGAATAGCTTTTAAGGCTCGTTTAATATACGGCGAGGCATTTTAGTACCCCTTAAAAAGCTCATTTTAAGAAAGTGACTACTCTTTCACTGGTCTCGAACCGTCCCCGATGATTCCGATGATTCGTAATTTAATAGTCACATGTTTTTTCAATGCACTCTTTTTTTCGTTCAGGAAATTCTTCGCCTTTTCCAATGCTTCCTACATAGAAATTGTTTTCCACTTCTATGTCAATCGAAAAGTTTGCCTTCTCATTTCCGTTTACGATCCCAGAAACCATCACACCACCCATGGGGTTGCTTGAGTCTTCATCAAACTCGATCTGATGAATATCAGAGTAATTATGAATCAGGTAGCTTTCAGCCGTATCTTTTGCTTTCGAGATCGTTTCATCATCGTTCTCACCTGGTGAGTTTACGCCACACCCAACAAGTAGGATAAGTAATAAAGCCAAAGAGATTAACCATCTTCTCAATAGAATTCTTTCCTTTCTCAACACGTTTCTAGCAAACTTTCTTTTGACACTCATTTTTTTGATCAATACATATTAATATGCACATAATCGTTCTTTACACTCTTCTTTTATATCAGGAAATTCATCTCCTACACTTAAATTACCGATAGAAAAATCATTTCTAACTCCAGCTTTAAATTGAGCTCTCCCGTGATTAACAGTACCCTCAATATTTAGTCCGCCCATTTCACTTTGGTGAAGTTTGGTTATTTCAACAGTGTCAATATCCTTATAATTGCTAACTACGAAACTCTTAACTGCTTCTTTAGCTTTTTCCTTTTTTTCATCATCAAAGTTTTCACTTTGTGAGTTCACACTGCATCCTCCTAATAGTATAATCAATATTATGGGTAAAAATAGGAATTTGTAGATAGTATTACCTCCTTACTTTCGATTTTAAAAAGGGAGAGAATTATTATGAGAATCATAGAGACGGTTCTCATGATTCTTTCAATCCACCATTATGAGCATAAGAAAGACCAGTCGGCTATATACATCAGTATTTAGCTCGCCTGGTCTTTTATTAAATAGAATATGAATCAGCAGAACCGTCCCCCATGATTGTGAACACTAACTATCAGAATGCATGACCTTTAGTATGTTATGAACATTGTAAATTCCGATGGGTTTTCACATTAATACTCACAAACTTTTTCTTCACAGCCTTTTTTTCTAGGGGGAAAGTTTTTGCTTCTTATTGCTAACCCATCAACTGTAAAATCTTCATTGATATTAATCGTAAACTTCTCATCATTATTAACGGTACCATCAATTGCCATTCCGCCCATTTCTGTTTGGTATGGTTCTCCTAGGGCAACATTTTCAACTGAGAAGTTGTTTATCATGTAACTTTTAGCAGTTGTAATAGCTTCTTCTGTGGTAGCTTTATCGTAAGTGGTGTCATTATTACCGTTCACATTACATCCTCCTAATAGTATAATAATTCCGATGGATATTATTACGAGTATTCTCAATGAAATTCACCTCAGTCTAGGAATTTAAGGGGGTTAGTTATGGGTACTACTATAATTGATAAAGCGGCTATGCGTATTTCTGAAGATACATATTCAAATGATTTAGAAGTAGTAGAAGTTAACATCAATGCAAATCGAATAGAATCATGGCATGTCATAGATAAAATTCAAAACGAAGAAACTGGTCTCTTTGGCTATGTACTACAAAACCCTATTTCCGACGAACTCGTCATCAGCTTTCGCGGCACAGAAATGCCAACTCCAGTAACAACCGAAGTTAAGACCAAATACGTCGGCTCACCTTCTCAAGACGCAATGTTAGCTTCAGGAACTGCGAGCATCAAAAATGGAAATCTCGTATATGAGAAAAATACAGTGAATAATACTGACATAGTTGAATCGGATAAAGATGTCACAGAAGACCTAGAAGGAATCGTCCTTGGCGATTCTAATTATACCAAAAAGAAATATGGGACAACAGCCTATTTAGGAACCCCTTCTCAGGATGCGAGTCTAACAAGTGGTAGTGCTGAATTGGATTCAAAAGCGGGTACAATTACATATGTTCATCAAAATCAGTTCACAGAAGCGAAAGAGAAAGTCGATCACTATGTAAAAAAATTCGGAGCGAAAAACATTAATTTTGTTGGTCATTCTCTAGGTGGAGGGTTAGCGCAATATTTTGCAGTAACCAATGATTCAAATGCGGTTACTTTTGCAGCGGCGGACATCTATTCGCTATTAACCTGAACAACAGCAAAGAGCCATTAATGGTGAATTCAAAGATAATGTGATCAGCTATACGTACCCTGATGACGCGGTTGGAACATTTTACGATAAGTCTGTGGGATCGGTTTATTATATGGGTGATCCTGCTGAGAGTAGTATGCCTTGGCTTGAAACTCACGGTATTAAAAACTATCGTTCTGGTAGTATGTATGACGAGGAAGGATATTTCCTTCCACAATCTCTCTTCGACGAAAACATTCAAGGAAAGCTCACCCTATCTCCACTCGCTCTTAAAAACAGCGGTGTCTCTGACTTCCACATCCAAATTCAAGAAAGCTTAATGGAAATGTATGTGCAAGAAATGAAGCAAAGCGAGGAGCAACTTGAAGCAACGAAACAGGCGCTCTTAGATTTCCTGGATATGTATATGAATTCGATGCGAGATATCAAACGCAAATACATCAATGCTGTCGGCAGTGGTCGGTTCGATAAATTAAATACAGCTGATGTGGAAGGGTATTTTCATGAGTTTACAAAATCTCCGTTAGACGGTGTACCCATGCTATTTGATATCCAGATGTTCGATAGCTTAATGGCATCTCTTGGTGATACGCATCAGGATACAGCGGATATTGCTTACAATATGAAGCGAATGAGCGATGACTTGATGCGAGCTGATCAATTACTAGCACAGTGGCTACGGTACGAATCATAATATAAAGCAGGTGACGAAATGGACTTTGATTTTGACTGGTGGAACGATTACTGGGAAAGACAGCGCCAAAAGGATGATCTAAGATCTCAGATCAAGAACGACTTAGAATCTGAGGCTAATCTCTTAACCTCTCATCTTGAACATTGCTATGCAGTAGGCTCTCTTAGTGAGCGACACAAAGCAATCGTTAATCAGATTGAGCATAACTTTGATGGTCAGGCGAATAAGGCGCTAGTGCAGCGGTTTGAGGAAAATCAAATGAAGTTGCTGAAGGTGAAAATGATTTATGAAATGCTTCATGATAGCATTAAGGTTCGATAATGAGTAGGAGAGTCTCGTTTCAGAGGGACATCCTTTTTATTTTGCCGTAAAGCGTACACCAACATTTTGAAAAAGAACTTTCTCCAACGAAAGTTCTTTTTTCTATTTTAATGTAACGGTAAAGAGTATTCATGAAAAAATTCAATTAGCAAGGAGACAACATGAACAATCTTTTAGGACTAGGTTTTTATACTTTAATAACAGTTACGATTATCACGCTATACCTTAAGTCAGAGGAATCAGAACCATACTTACTATTGAAACTTATCGGCTACGCTATTCTAGGTGGATTCACCTTTGAATTGGGTGACTGGAAGCTACCACTTGGTTTCTTGGTTTTCTTATTGTTTTTCAGAAACATCAAGATTAATTCGAAGGTGAAGAAACGAGCGGCGTACCTCGGAGTGGTCATTTATCTTTTATCCCTACTCATTCCTTTCATTCAATCAACCATTTTTGAATGGCCAAGAGAAATTGAGTTAAAGAATACGAATTTCTATAGTGGAAGTTTGGTCGAAGAATGGGAGAATGTACATAACGAGTTGAACGACATAGAACAAGGTGGGAAGATCACACACTTTAAAATGATAATGAATGATAAAGGAAAGATGACAGATTTACAAATGGATGTGGTGGAGAATGCTTTTTCCGAGGAGATCCATTACCGTATCAGGCTTTCAGAAGATGATGAAAAACTTATCGTGAATAGACGTAAGGAAGAAAGAGTGCAGTATTACCAAAGCGTTGAACCACCTTACACGGAAGCAGTATTCTTTCTTGCCCAGATTGATCTCATTAAGAAACCAATGCTTGAGCACAAAGGTGTCGAGTCATATACATTACGTTCAGATGGAAGACGATCAGGCTTCGGGATCTCAAATGGGATGAATTATCGGATTGATACCGCAGGGAAACACAAGCTTGAGAAAAGCGAACTTCCAGTAGAGGCGATTGTTGTTGATGTTTGTAGTCCGAAGTGTAGCGTATACGAGCATTTTCTATTCGATGTTTTTAACAATAATGTTACCGAATCAACCATTCTGGATGTAGCGCTTAAGGATTCTCCAGAGATTGAACAGTGGTTCAAGGACCATACAGGAGACAACATTGGTTATGAAGAAAACGGAGGGTACGTCCTAATCAAGGATGGTAAGAAGGAGATGGTAACGGATGAAGAGTACGATCGTGCATTGAAGGAAACGCCTAATATCGATTATTAGCAGAATGAGAACATGTGGGAAGTGACTATGAAAAAACCGTATGGCGATGCTCCACACGTAATGAGATTTACGTTAGATGGTAAGGCGAGAGAGGTTTTGGAGATTCATTTTGACGAGTAGTTAGGGTTGGTGGCCTACATCAAACGCAAAGGAGCATGATTTTAGAAAAAATAAGGTAGAATGACAAGGTATGACGCTTCGATCAGGCACACCTCTGCCCCTATCCGTAATAAAGTAAAGGGAAAGGGGCAGATAGTTGTGAGCGATCACTATATAGGTATTATTCTTCCCAAAACGACTTATGAAGCGATGCCTGGATTACAGGGTGGCACGTTAGGGATGGTTATGATTTGGGAAAAGGCAGCGAGAGAACTTGGTCTCATTCCGTGTTACTTCCGTTTCTTTGATGTTCAACCTGGAGTGTCTACCTTACAAGCATACGTGTTCGAACATCAGGCGTTTGTTCTAAAAGAAGTTCCTGCGCCAAAAGTGATTTATACAAGGGTTCTCGATGTTCTGCCTGTTTATCGTTCGCATATTAAATCATTAATGAGAAAGGGACACATCGTTTATAATGTGCCGAACTATGATGTGGAGAAATACAAAGTCCACCAAATCCTTCTTAAGCATCCTGGGATTAAAAATCATTTGCCTCAAACTGAGTTGTTTACTGTCGAGAACTTAAATAAGCTGGCTTCTACTCATAAGCAACTTATTCTGAAGAAAAGCTACGGAGAATTTGGTATGGGGGCGATGAAGCTAGAGCGTGTGAAAAGTGGATGGTGCCTTTCTTATAAAACAGATGGCGATCAAGAAGTGAAACAAGTGGTTTTCAAGCAAGTGATACCTTCTCTATTAATCAAGCGCCTTCGTTCACATACGTATATGATTCAAGAGATGATTCCACTGGCAGACTACAAAGGCAATCCATTTGATTTAAGGGTAGCTGTGCAAAAGAATGGGAGAGGGGAATTCCAGGTATCTGGGATCATGTGTAAAGTGGCTCAAGGAAAAGATTTTCTTACGAATGGAGCGCAGGGTGGCACAACGTATACGTTTGAAGAAGTGGCAAGGCACTCCCACCCTACCATTCCATATCAAACCCTTGTGAATCATCTCTCTCAGTTTTCCATTCAAACAGCGAAAGCCCTCGATCACCACTTTCCACTACTCGCTGATCTAGGATTCGATATTGGTCTAACCAAACAGGGAAAGCCCTACTTTATCGAGTGTAATTTTATATCAGATTATGTGAGCGGCTTGTTTATAGATGGACAATTGATCCATCAACCGTGGGAATCTGTCTTTCGTACACCGATTGAATACGGCAAGTATTTAACTGATCGTGCAAGTAACTCATAAGAAAAAAAGGCTGATCAAAAGCTGATCAGTCTTTTTTTGATTTTGCTACTAATGCTTGTAACGTGTTCTGAAACGATCTTCGCATCGATGTTTTTAATAGAATGGATGTGTTAGGCGATGCGACTTGATTCAATAGCGCGAGTAACTCCGATTGGGTGGTGATTAAGTGAATTGCTTGAGGATTCATCCCTAGCTTGGCCGCTTCACTACAAATCGGTAGGGCGTTCTTTCCAACAGCGATGAGAAGATCCACTTTCTTCTTGGCGACAAGCGAGCCAACTTTGCGATGCTCTTGTTCCGCGTAAGACCCAAGCTCTTCGATTTCGCCTATCACCGCAACCGTCTTTCTTCCTTGTGCTGTTTCAACGAGAACTTCTAACGCCGCTTCGATCGAAGTGGGGTTTGTGTTCCAAGTGTCATCAATTAGTAAGCTACCTTTCTTCCCTTCATGGAATTGCAAATGACTTTTGATATGATGAAATGACTTAAGACGACGGATCGCATCTTGTATCCTTACACCCGCAAGAGACGCAGCAATAATGGCAGCTAGTGCATTCGAAACATTGTGCGTCCCAAAGCCTGGTACAAAACAAGCGTATTCTCCATCTCGACAAACGAACTTGAAATCCATCCCTTGTTTTTCAAGGTTAAAGGTGATGGAATGTGCACCGTAATGCGCAGTCGAATCCTTGCCATAATAAATCACCTTACCGCTGAACGAACGTAGATCAAGGCTTCGAATCGTTTCATCATCTCGATTTATAATAATCGTTCCGTTCTCTCCGACGGCTTCCAACATATATGCTTTTTCTTTAATATAAGCATCCTGACTTCTAAATCCTTCGATATGATCTGTCCCAATTGCGGTAATGATTCCGATTTGGGGGCGAAAATAATGAGCTGAATAGAGTAATTGGTTCGGACCTGAGACACCCATTTCAAAAACAGCTCTGTCGGTTGTGTCATCAATCTCGAGTAAATAATCAAGGTTCCTTGCTAAGCCATTATGACTTAATTTAGTACTCACAACGCTGTGTCTTTCCTTTAGAATCCATGTAATCATTTCTTTTGTAGTTGTTTTTCCACAAGTACCAGTGACGCCGATGACTGGAATCTGAAATAAGCTTCGATAATAGGAGACAAATCGATAATACGCCTTTTTCACGTTAGCCACATAAAGTACGGTAACATCTTTTCTCACATTCTTGAGTGCCTTTGGATTTGAGGTGACAACGGTTATATTGTTCACACCTGATGGTAAAGGTAAGGAGTCTTTTCTTTTAAGGATAAATACCAGCGAATGATCCGTAATGAGATGCTCGCCATATTTCGCAGCGTTTTTAATTGTTTTCGTTGTACTTCCAGAAATAACTCTTCCTTCTAGTAGAGGAATAATCTGATGTAATGGAAGGTTCTTCATCATTAACCTACTCTCTTAATTGACTTCTATGTATCGTATTCGGACTACTAGAATTCTGTAAGGGCTAATCCATCATCTTTTCCTTCCAATCGATAGGCAGCACATTCCTATTTACTACCAAAAGCATATACTACCTCAGTAGCTAAACAGATACGGTCTGTATATGGCACATTGGAGCGGGGGAGTAGAATGTATGTTATTAAACCATACCTGAAAAAAGATAATACGTTGATTGTATCGAAGGCAACGATGCTTGGTCGGTCAGGGCGTTCAAAAGAGACCCGTCGCATCCAATTTGGAATTAAGTCTTTGGACGTAACTTTGTATTATTCTGATCTTGTCAAAGAGAATGAAGTCTATCTATCAAGCAACGTTATGAAACAACTTGGCATCCTATTATCATGTACCTATGAACTAGTCGTTCAAGATAATAAGATCACGATTGGACCTTTTATTGGAATTCTTAGCGAATTAACGAACAGTAAAGTAGCAGAAATGCTACCAACGTATAACAGCTTTGTGAAAGGATATCGCTATATTGGTGGAGCAATAGCGGTCTTTTCAATCGAAGGGATTAATAAAGAGAAAGGTACGATTCAGGGATTTCTGTATCATCCAAAGAAAAAGACATGGCAATGGAAAACCTTCCCTTTTCCAAGCGTTGTCATGTCCATTGCAGAACCAAGCTTAACGTCATCATGGAAAGCCTTCCATGAACACATGAGGCATTTCGAATTAGTGCTAGGTGGAAAAGTCTTCAACTATCCCCATTTCTCAAAATGGGAGATGTACCAAATGCTTCTCCCACAGTTTAAGGATTACCTCCCAGAAACAGCGCTCTACAAGGATGTTCATAATATCCGTGAAATGCTTCACAAGCATGGAAGCGTCTATATCAAACCATTAAATGGACGGTTAGGAAAACGAATCTACAATGTTGTAAAAGGTGGACCGCATATCGTCGTCAAATACGATGTGAATCACAAAAGCCATGAGGAAGTTCTCACGAACGAAGTAGATAGCTCTCGCTTCTTCGAAGAGCACCTTGTACAGGATGCATTCCTTATCCAACAAACGATTCCACTTAAAACCCACGAACAAAGCGTCATCGACTTTCGTGTTATGGCCGCAAAGAATCAAAAAGGACAGTGGCAAAACTTAGGAATCTACTCACGCTACGGAGCACGAGGTCAAATCGTAAGCAACATCACCGCTGGCGGTTATTCTGAACAAGCAGCGAAAACGTTAAAGAACGTATGGAAGTTAACAGACAAAGAGGTTCAGAGTGTAGAAGAAGAGATGGAACGCGTTGTCTTAGCAGCGATTCAAACAATTGAAGGGGAAGGCTATCATCTAGGCAACATCGGTGTCGACATTGGCCTCGACGATCAGTGCAACATCTCTATCATCGAAATCAATCACCAAAACCCTGATCCGTATATCGCTCTAATGGCGGAAGATCGCAAAGCATTTTATAACTGTCGGTTTCAGAATATGAGGTATGCGAGGTATTTGGGTGGGTTTTAGGAGAGGGGTCTTTATGACGGTTAAACGTTGAGGCTTCTTTAATAGAATTATAAAAGATCCAAGGGCTGTCAATGACGAAACTACTAAACCGTTCGAGGTGGGTATGATTCTTGATGGCTGTTTGAATCTTTTTACTGGTCATAGTGGAGAAAGCAGTATGCTACCATTCTCTTTTCATTGTGGCCAACCGTACATACAATTTCTTATATTACAATATCATCCTATAGGCATTCAGAGGGGTGACGACAGATTGGATTAATCATTCGATTATTAAAATGGTCTTTGCTTTTTTCATCTGTCCCTTTTTCTTGGTATTGCCATTGAATTTAATCGTTACAGATACAATTCCTTTGGCGTATTCCTCCAAATCGGTTTGAAGGTCAAATGACTTCCAAGGTACGTGTCTTTTGTACTAACTTCTTCCTCTTTCTTATCTCTATTTGAAAATAATGTTTATTTCAAAGTAAAAAAGGTTATTTCTCCTATTACATTAAAACGAGAAACATTTTTTCGTAGGATAGAGGAGGAGAGAAGATGCAATCACTTTGGTTTACTTTGCTAACGTGTATAGCATTCATGGTGCTTGTTGGATACATAGCTTATCGAAAGACAAGAGGTACCACTAGTGGTTCGGATGGGTATTTTCTAGCAGGAAGGGGTCTAAGCGGTGGCTTTATTGCTGGCTCACTTTTGTTAACGAACCTGTCGGCTGAGCAGCTGGTCGGGTTGAACGGTCAGGCGTTTCGAACGAACCTTTCTAACATGGCATGGGAAGTAACAGCAGGAGTAGCCGTCGTTCTGATGGGACTTTATTTGCTGCCTAAGTACTTAAACATGTCGATTACCACACTTCCTGAATTTCTAAGTAAACGGTTTGATGAAGGGGTCAGACGCTATACCGTCGTTTTGTTTATGGTTGGGTACGTACTGGTAACGATTCCTTCTATGCTTTATTCAGGGGCACTCGCTGTCCTTAAGCTCTTTGATGTACCGAATATATTAAACATTACATATACGCAGTCGATCTGGGTCGTGATCTGGGGGATAGGCATTATCGGCGCTGTGTATGCGATCTTCGGTGGCCTAAAAGCGGTTGCCGTTTCGGATACAATCAACGGCGTTGGGTTACTTATCGTAGGGGCGCTTGTTCCGATCCTCGGACTGATCGCACTCGGAAACGGTGCTTTTCTTGATGGTGTCAAAACAATCACCACCACAAACCCTGAGAAGCTTAATGCAATCGGTGGTCCAGAAGATTCCGTTCCATTCGGTACCATCTTCACAGGACTTATTATCGCAAATATGTTCTACTGGGCAACGAATCAGTACGTTATTCAACGCACGCTAGGGGCACAAAGCTTAAAAGAAGGTCAGAAAGGCGTTATTTTCTCAGGATTCTTTAAGCTTCTGATTCCGATCTTCATGATGGTGCCTGGCGTTATCGCGTTTCACCTATATGGTGGGGATCTAAAATCCGTCGACCTGGCGTATCCTACTCTAGTGATGAACGTGCTACCATCCTACTTATCAGGCTTCTTCCTCGCTGTCTTACTTGGTGCGGTTCTCAGTTCGTACAACTCGCTACTAAACAGTGCATCGACGATGTTTGCACTCGATATCTACAAACCGGCAATGAAGAAAAATGCGACAGATGAACAGCTCATCACCGCAAGTAAATGGTTCGGTTCGATCATCGCGCTTGTCACATTCTTCGTGTCACTGATGCTCATGTATGCACCGAACGGACTATGGGATTTGATTCGTAAATTCACAGGCTTCTTTAACATCCCGATCGTTGCCGTCGTACTTATCGGTATTCTATCGAAAAAGGTACCGGCATTAGCCGCAAAAGCAGCCATCATCTTCCATGTTGTTGCCTACTATATGATGGTATGGGGAACGGAGCAACTATTCGGTCTTCCGCTTAACATCCACTTCATCCATATCTACGGCATTCTATTCGTAGCTGAAGTCGCGATCATGTTTGGTATTGCGTATTGGAAACCGCAAGAAAACGCGTATATCTTCCCGAAAGCGTCTAAGGTTAACATGACGCCGTGGAAGTACAGCGTTCCTGCAGGTATTCTACTTATCGCAAGCATCTGCGAAACATATCTCGTCTTCTCACCACTAGGCGTCGCGTATGCGGATGGTATGATCTCGCCTTCCTTCTTACCAGCGACAGGAGCGCTCGCAGTCGTAACTCTTATTGCGTTCGCCGCTGCGACTAAAAGCTGGGAGCGTAAGTATGGCCATGCCGTTCGACGAGCGAAAGATGCAGTGAAAGAAAAAGGACGAGAGGTTGGGGGTCAGAGAGGGGCAAGGCCTCAGGTGAATTATTTTAGTGAGAAAGATGTTTAGGGGAAGATTCCTCTGTCTCATGTTTTTTAACGAATCGTGGGGACGGTTCTCATGATTCTTTCAGTCCATCTATATGAGCTAAGAAAGACCAGTCGGCTATATACATCAGTATTTAGCTCGCCTGGTCTTTTATTAATTAGATGATGAATCACTAGAACCGTCCCCGATGATTCCCGTTGCAATTGCAAATTGGACATTTCTAATTAAAAGGTATTTTATTAGCTTCTGTTA
Organism: Bacillus sp. NTK071; assembly: GCF_017303315.1. GTDB lineage: Bacteria > Bacillota > Bacilli > Bacillales > Guptibacillaceae > Guptibacillus. Next base: position 62,585 of record NZ_JAFKOI010000004.1, on the reverse strand, counting down.
ATAATCACAAACTTTTTCTTGGCATTCTTTTTTCACTTCAGGAAATCCTTCTGTTTCACCTACACTATTCACAGTGAAATCTTCAGGGTTTACACTTGCTGAAAAATCAGCGTCATTAATAGTGCCGTTTATCATTAAACCACCCATTGGATCATCAGTGTCTTCACTAAACTTTATTTTTTCTACGTTATCATAATTATTTCTAAAATAGCTTTCAACACTTTCTCTTGCTTTTTCAATTGTGTTATTATCATAAGTTTGATTGGATGAGTTCACATTACATCCTCCTAATAGTATAATTGAAAGCAAAATAATACCATTTATTTTCTTCAATAAAATCACCTCTTTATCAATTCATTAAGGAGTTTATTAATATGAAAAATTTAGTTGATTACGAAGCTGTCGAAATATCTAGACTTACATACAAAGATGATCTAAAGAGTATTCCAATAAACATTAATGGAGAAAGAGTAACATGGTATCCTATTGATACTATAATCGATGAGGAAACAGGACTACAAGGTTATGTATTACAAAAACTTCATTCAAACGAAATCGTCATCAGTTTTCGCGGCACAGAAATGCCCACTTCAGTTACAACTGAAGTTAAGTCTAAGTATGTCGGATCTCCTTCACAAGACGCGATGTTAGCATCTGGTGAAGCAAGCATTGAAAATGGTAATCTCGTATATGAAAAGGGGGAATCGTGGGGACGGTTCTCATGATTCTTTCAGTCCATCTATATGAGCATAAGAAAGACCAGTCGGCTATATACATCAGTAATTAGCTCGCCTGGTCTTTTATTAATTAGATGATGAATCACTAGAACCGTCCCCGATGATTCTAGTTATTGAAGCGAAATATAAATCAGATATCTCAGCTGGTACAACTCACAATAAAGAACGGAATCAGGTATTGCGAAACATTGACGTGGGATCGAACTATGCCGGGAAAAAGGACTTTTATTTTTCACTGCTGGTGCTTGATGAGCAGTATTCCCCTATAGGGGTGAGGACAGTTAACCAATACTACGAAGAGATTGTCCAGGGTAGGAAACAATTTGTAGAGCATTTTCAATATCGGAAGGGTGGTCTCCAAAATTTTAAAGGACTAGGAGTGCTTTATTGGAAGGACATAACTGAAATATTTAATGATTGTGCCGGTAATGTGAGTGATGAGTTTGAGAGTTTTGTTGCTGGGCAGGCTTGTGATTGGTTAGTGGGGAAGGAGATACGTTAAGTTAGTACTCAGCATTTAGATCAAGTATAGTAGATCAATCAAGCTTGTTTCGATTATATAAAATAGTAAATATTGCTGGTTCGAGGTCAATAACTTCTCTTAATTTAGCTTTTGAAAACTTACCAGTACGTAATAATTTCTTAAGCTGTTTTTCCTTTATTTCTATTTCTATGTCTTTCTTAATATTTGCGTCATAGTAGGCCATCTCTTGACCTAATCCTTCTTTCCAATAACGTTTCGCGTCTTCATTGCTCATTTGTGCCAACTTTGCATAACTTCTTTCATTAGGTCATCACCTCCGCGTACTAATTGTACTAACTTATAATAGAATACCTCATCTACTTCGTTTTTATTCATTAAGAATAGGAATCTATCAATAATAAGAAGGATTAGTAGCACATGAAATCCCTCTTAGTTAAATTATTATTTCTATTCAACAATTTACTTACTATTTAATAACTTTTCTAAATGATTATATGACTTGCATTTGTGAATTTCTACTAATTCCCATATCTCAATAGGTTCAATATTAGTTGACTCCAAATAATCTTGTAAAAGGTTTCTTTCATGTAAATTTAATTTTATTCTCACACGCAATAGTTCATATAGTAATTTATCTGTCAAAGTCGATTTTTTTTTGGTGGATATTGATTTGTTTCTAGAAGAAGACTTCATCGTAGAAGAGCTAGTTAGATCAAGATGATTATTGCTTTCCTTTTTTATTAATTGTAATGCCTTTTTCTTTTCTTCTTTTTCACGAACTTTTTTTAATCTTTGTTCTTCGAGTTTTTGAAGCTCTAGATGGTTAGTTAAGAATTTTTTTCTGTTAGATATTTCTTGATTAGGATTAGATAGGAGAAGTTTATTTTCAGAGCTTATTGAAAGTGCATCAGCGAGTGGAAGACTATATCCCTCGTGTAGTAGAAATGCTCGATAAGGTCTATATGTACGATCTTTTAGGAACCTTTTAATATTTACTATCAGCTTTTCTTTTTCTTCATAAATATAGTAAAGACTACCAGTCTCCAATTTATTTAATCGATTTTCTATAGGATAGTTGTATAATTTAAAAAAGTTAATCGTAGGGTGAAGTTTTCTAATTAAGCTATTCCATTCCCTGTCTTCACTTGTGTGTGCTGCAATCTTGTACTCTGCTTCCCAAAGGACAATACTGGTTTTCTCTTTCTCAATAGCGAGTTCTTTTCGCTCAATAAACCAAATAGGATACATATTGTTCTGCTCAAAGTAATTGTGTCTCTTAATAATTTCACGAGCTAAACTCTCATCTTTGTTTGGATTGACGTTAGTAATAATTGAAATTGCAATCACTTTATGTTCTATTTTTAACAGTATATCTGGAATAACCTTAGAGTCTGGCTTGGCTCTAGGACCAAATTCAACGAAAAGATGATGATTTATTCTGGACTGAGCTTTTAGCTCATCATAGATTATATCTACTATAGTCCGATGTTTCTTAGTTTCTCGTTCGTTTTGCTTTTGATATCTTGTCAAAGCATTATTATATTGTTTCGATTCCTTACAAGTTTCGGAATGCAAATGTGAGAAATACAAACCACGTTCTTCTCCATATTTAACAATTAATTTAGCTTTGCAATCAGGACATTGAAAGATCCCTTTATTAGCGAGTTGCTTGTAGTTTGTCACTGCTTCATTGTCTACAGCATAAGGAAGATATTCTAACTGTTTATGGCATTCTAAAAATGTAAGGTTTGGCAGCTAATTTATGTAGGAGCTGAACATAAAAAAAGCCACTTGCCAATCACTCCCAATAACTTTAAACTCCTCGTTGGACCAACAACGTTCGACAGGAGGCTATTAGGAGATGTTAGCAGTGACTGAAATTAATTATATCAGATATGAAGCCAATCAAAAAGGCGATTCCTATGCGGATATAGGGCGACGCATGAAGATTGATGCACGTACGGTTAGCAAGTATGCCAACCAGGAAGAATTCAAGTCCAGAAAGAAGCAAACGCGCCGATCACCGGTAATGGATCCAGTTAAACCTATTATTGAGAAATGGATCAACGAAGACCTTAAGAAGAAAAAGAAAGAATTGAAAGCGTATGTAGAAGAGGCAGCACTCCCTCTTGAATCTATACCAGGGACTGCCCAAGTAGATTTTGGAGAAGCACCATTCATTTATCAATCGAAGGTGATTGATCTTCCATATTTAGTAATGTCATTCCCCTACAGTAATACGTTTTATTTTCAGGTTTTTCCTTCGGAAAACACAGAGTGTTTACTGGAGGGTCTTCAACGTATGTTTCATTATATGGGAGGCGTGCCACATACAATAAGGTTTGATAACCTTTCGCCAGCTGTAAAGAAAATAGGAGCTAAGGGGGAGCGCGAGCTCACCAATACATTTGAACGGTTCGTGTTACATTATGGCTTTAAATATGAGTTCTGTAATCCAGGGAAAGGAAATGAAAAAGGGCATGTGGAAGCCATGGTGAAATATGTGCGAAATAATTTCCTGTTGCCTGAATGTACCATACTAGATCTTGATCACTTCAACGAGACATTATGGACTTTAGCCAAAGAAGACCGTAGTCGTATTCATTATGATAAGGGTATTTTACAAACACAGCTTCACTCAGAAGATAAAGATGAGTGGTTGATACCCCCTGTTAAATCTTACGATTGCGTAAGGCATGAAACACTAACCGCAGATAAGTATGGGATGGTCTCGGTAGACAATAAGCTTTATTCTACATCACCGCGTTTTGCCAGGCAGAAAGTAAATGTCCATATCACCTATAATTCTGTAGTCATTCTAAATGATCATAACGAGGTGATTGTGAGGCACAACAGATTGTATGGGATAAAGAGAAAGTCGATGATTTGGCAGCCCTATTTAGATTTATTGTCGAGACGTCCAAGAGCAATCAAATATTCAAGCTTGTATGAGCAGTTTCCACCAGTATGGACGGAATACTTAAACCGTTGCACAGAGCATGAACAGAAAGAAGCCTTACAATTACTCGGGAAACTGTTGAAGAATAACGACTTTGAATTATTGAATCAAGCACTTGAATTGGCCATGGGACATGGTCATCCTAAGGCAGATCACATTAAGCATTGTTTTTACTCGATCATCCAAGGAAACAACAGCTATCAAACCATTAAGCCAACGATGAAAGTTCCTATTGTGCCGGCAGCCACGAGGGGTTTGTCTCACTATGATTCCCTCATGGAGACTGGAGATCGCATAAAATGAATCACCAAATAGAAATGTTGGCCAAACGTTTGAAGTTAAGCTGGATTCGAGAGCATTATCAGGAGGTCAAAGCCGAAACGAATGAAGAATTCCTTCTGGAGTTATTCAAAAAGGAAGTAGAGAATCGGGAAGAAAGAAAAATCAACCTTTTACTTAGCCAGGCTCAACTACCTAAGACGGGTACTCAACGATTTTTGTGGGAGCATATTCAAATCCCACAAGGGATTAGCCGAGAAGCTGCGTTGAATGGCGACTTCATCCACGAAAAAGAAAACCTCATTTTATATGGAGGAGTTGGCACGGGAAAAACATATTTGGCGACTTTAATTAGCTTAAATGCCATACATAGGTTTGGCAGTAAAGTAAAGTTCTTTACGGTGGCATCTTTGGTGAATCATCTCATAGAGGCCAACCAAAAAGGAGAACTTCAGAAAGTAATGAAGCAGATCAAAAAGCTTGATTTATTAGTGTTAGATGAATTGGGATACATTCCGTTGAATAAAGAAGGAGCAGAACTACTCTTTCAAGTAATATCGATGTGTTATGAAACCAAAAGTATTATCATTACAACAAACTTACAGTTTGGACAGTGGAATCATGTATTCGGAGATCCAATATTAACGGAAGCAGTAATAGACCGACTGATTCATCACTCCCACCTACTTTTATTTACGGGTGAGAGCTTTCGATACAAGGAATCTTTAATTTAATACGTGGAGTGGCAAGTGGCATACATTTTTAACTGCCATTTACAACATTTTGTAGTTGCCAAATACATTCTAACTCATTGTCAATCGTATGTAACGCATATCTCAACAGTAATACCCCCCATTTTTATATTAATTTTCTTACAAAAAATGGATTAGGTCAATAGGGGTTAAATTCTAGTTAAGGTGCATTACAATAGGTCTGGCAAGTACCTAATCCCTCTTCCGTTAATATGTGTTAGCAAGCGGATTATTAATTTGGTTTTATTTAAATAGGAAATACATAGATATGTAGAGGGAATGGAAGAGAAATGGGAGTGATTCACTCTCTTTTCTTAAATTCCTAATTGAAAACAGTTATACTTTAGGTAATAGGTTTTAAAAGGGGGAAGTAAATTGGGAAAAAAGAAATCAGCCCTAACAGGATATTGTTTGGCGTTTTTTCTCGGTATAGTGGGGGCTCATTTATTTTACTACCGTAAATATATACGAGCTGTCGTGTACTTATTGTTGTCATGGACGTTCATACCTATTTTTCTAGGTTGGATCGATATGATATTCGTGGGGAGATGGACTAGAGAGATTAATGGAGATGAAAAAGTGCATACTCCAAAGAAAGCGTCGGATAAGTCTAAAGAGACAACGAATATAAAGGGTGAAATAGATAATAAATTACAGGCGTACAGGGGTGAGATGAAGAATAAAACGAAAGTAACAAAATCTGAAAAAGAAAATGGTAGCTCTGAAAAAGCATCAGGTGCTAAGACTAACAAAGTGTCCTCTTTCTTAAAAGATAGCTTTACATTTTATTCAGAACAAGAAATTATCTTACCGAAGTATAGCCACCTCAAAACAACTTCTGAGATAAAGGAGTCCATTGAAGAAGCCAAGAAACCAAGTAAGAAAAGTTATGATCGAGATGGATTTTCATTTGAGATCTCAATATCAGGTTCGCACTATTCGTTTATAAAAGATTCGTTAAAGTATGCTCAAACCCGAGGGTACGAGTGTAAAGAAATACCGTTTGAATCTTACTGGCCCACGTTTGAAAGTTTAGATAAACGTCGTTTGAAATGGTACTTTTATTGGAGAGAGCAAGCGTTAAAAGGTAATTACATGGATGTTGATTTGAGCTATATCTTTATATTTGTGTATGAGCTATTAAATTACACTTTCAATCAGAATGCGGCGTTCAACGTAAGTATGTTGGAACGTCTAAATGATAACTATAGAGAACGGCAACCAAAATTAATAAAGTATTTAGATATGTGGATTGCGGATATGTTATTAGAATTAGGAGAAAAAGATTTAGCGATTCAATCCACAAAAGAAGAACAAAACCGTCCTAAATTATATAATCTCATCCAGGGGAATGGCGACTCGCTATCGTCTATCTCTATCACCTACTGGAAGCCCTATATTAAAAACTATCGTGAAACTACTTTTTTCGCTTCTCATAAAAATAAGATCTATAAAAAGTTTAAGCAAAGCATTCCCCTGTTGCAGGAAAGTTATCAAGAAGAAGGTAAAAATCTCCTTGATGAATGGTTTGGCACACGTAATGAGCGACAAGTTCGCCATTTATACCGTAGCGCTGTGATGGGGAGAAAGTATGACGATACTCATGTATATGTAAATGTTATTTATGAAAAAGAAGCTCTCTCAAATGTGGTAACAAATTTATTCAGGCTGGCAGAAAACGTCGTTCGTATAGAAACCGGTGAAAAACGTCAGATTAAGGTGGATTTAGAAATGCTTTCAGATGATATGAAAGAGAAGATGATAAATGCGCGTTTCAAAACCGTTCAAAAAAAGGACGATAGCATTAAGGGTAGCAAAATCCCTGAGCCACCTAAAGAAGAAAAGTCTCCAAAGCCGAAGGAAAAGGAAGATAGAAAAGACCTCGAATTTGACTGGGAAGAAATCAATCAGAAAGACAAGGAATTAAATCAGATAAAAGATAAGATTGAAGCGAAAGAAAGTGATTCGGAAGACTCTCCGAGTGCAGAAGGCATCCAACCGGATGTTAAAGAAGAACGTAAGAGTAAAGAGTTCGATACGGGGATGAATCCTAAGAAAGAAGAAGAAACCAAGACATTTACAGATTTCTTTTCAGATGGAGAAGAGAATTTTGATGAATTGGTAGAAGCTTTGAATCAAGTGCAAAAAGAGTTTCTAACTCTTTTCGTAGAGGGTGAAATCCGGACGGATAAAGCAAAAGAGTTTGCAAAAGATCACGGTATGATGTTAGGCGTTTTCCTTTCAGAACTAAATGAACTCGCAATGGAACATATTGAAGATACGTTATTAGAAGAAGAGGATGACAAAGTTGTAATTATAGAAGATTATGAAGAAGTTATTGAATTGGCAAGGGGTGTGAGCATTGAAAATTAAGAAAAGAGATTCAACTGCTGTGTTAAATTCATTATCTGGTGGTGTGGTTCCTTCGAGGGGGCTACATCACATTATGGTAGGTAGAACAGATGAAGCAGACCAAATATTACAAGACCTTGAAAATACGAAGAAAGGATCTTCTATTGTGAAATTCTTTATCGGTCCGTTCGGGAGCGGAAAGAGTTTCATTCAAGCATTAATTCAACAAATCGCGTTTAATGAGAACTTTGTTGTGGCAAAAGCAGATTTTTCACCTGAACGAAGGTTGTATGGAAGTGAAGGCAAAGCTGTGGCTATTTATACGGAGTTGATGAAGAACTTAGCTATAGCAACAAAACCTGACGGAAGTGCACTTGGTACCATATTGGATAAATGGATTAGTAGTGTGCAAACACGTGTGGTTCAGGAGAAAGAATACGGTTCGGTAGAATTCGATAACCCTGGTTTCGTGAAAGATGTTGAGAAGGAAATTACCTCAATCGTATCAAAAATGGATGATTTAACAGGAGGGTACGACTTCTCAAGGATCTTAACAATCTATTTTAGAGGGTTCATAGAAGACAATTCTGAACTTCAGCGTAGTGCTCTTAGGTGGCTTAGAGGAGAATATGCAACCAAAACAGAAGCGCGGAAGGACTTAGGAGTGCGAGATATCATAGGAGACAATAACTACTATGACTACATTAAAGTAATGGCTAAGTTCGTTTCCCAAATAGGGTATGCTGGTCTTGTAATTAACTTTGATGAAGCAATAAACCTTTATAAGATTACACATCCTCAGACTAGAGAGAAAAACTACGAAACTATTTTAAAGGTTTACAATGATGCTCTTCAAGGAAATGTGGAAGGTTTGTATATTACCTTTGGAGGAACACATGAGTTCTTGGAAGATGAAAGGAAGGGCTTATTTAGTTACGGTGCACTAAAAAGACGGTTAGAAAGTAATAAATTTGAAACGAATGAACACCGAGACTTATCCCAACCTGTTATTAAGTTAACTCCTCTAAACCATAATGACACATTTCTACTTCTGACTAAATTGACAGAGATCCACGCAGCTCACTATGGTTATGAACCTAATGTAACAAAAGATGAGATAGCTTCTTTCTTGAAGGCGGAATATAATCGTCCTGGTGCTGAAGAAAATTTGACGGTAGGAGATATTATTCGAAATTACTTGGGGGCTCTCAGTATTATCCATCAACACCCTGATTACAACAGAGAAGAGATATTCGGGAATCCAACAAGTGAAGAAGTACAACCAGCAAGCAAAATTTCTTCTAGATTTGCGAGTTTGGAGGATGAGTGATGGGTTCTTTCAATCTTTTATCTAAGACTATACAGAAAAAGATCTGGCGAATGAAATGGGAGTCCTTCACACATGTTCAAGATAAAGCCATACCTGCTGTAATAGAAACAGACCACGACATTATCTTATCTTCTGGTACAGCTTCTGGTAAAACAGAAGCTGCTTTTTTACCCATTATTTCAATGATAGAGAAGGAAGCTGAAGAAACACTAAAAGTAATGTATATATCCCCATTAAAAGCACTGATAAACAATCAATTTGAGCGCATTGAGTCATTATGTGATGAAACAAACATACCTATTCACCGTTGGCATGGGGACATCTCTCAATCCAAAAAGAAAAAATTTGTTCAAAAGCCCGCAGGTATTCTTCAAATCACACCTGAATCGATTGAGAGTTTGTTCTTAAATCGCACTGAGCAATTGCGTAATATCTTTAAAGGATGTGATTTCATAGTTATTGATGAGATCCATTCTTTCTTAGATGATGAGAGAGGGGTTCATCTTCGATCTCTTCTATCCAGATTGGAACGGTACATGAATAAACGTCCAAGAATCATAGGTTTGTCTGCTACGATTGATAATTTTTCTTTAGTAAAAGACTGGGTTAACTTCCAATATCCTGAAAAGGTTACTGTTATTGAATCGATAGGGAGCGATAAAAACCTTCTTTATAGTCTGATGCACTTTGATGGTGAAGAGTCACATAAAACCCCTTTAAATCTTTTTGAAGATATTAGGGATTTAACACGCAATCAAAAGGCGCTTATCTTCTGTAATAGCAGAGGACTGGTAGAAGAGGCTACAGTGTTGTTAAACCGTTTAGCGACTCGTGAGGGGATGGGGGAGACATATTTTCCTCATCATTCTTCAATAGACAAGAAGGAACGTGAACATGTAGAGAAAACGATGTCTGAGTCAACCCTTCCTAAGAGCGTAGTAGCAACAAGCTCACTCGAACTTGGAATAGATATTGGAAGTATTGATATTGTTATACAAATTGACAGTACGTTCACAGTTTCTGCTCTAAAGCAAAGGTTAGGGCGCTCAGGTCGAAAGAAAGATTCAAATCAAATGTTACAGTTGTATTCTACTAAATCTGATAGTCTCATACAGTCGGTGGCAGTAATGGAGTTGGTCCGTGATAAATGGGTGGAACCAGCGATAGGATATCCTATTCCCTACGATATATTGTTTCACCAAATAATATCGATTTGTAAAGAAACTAATGGCATCCAGCTTAGAGAGTTGATAAATATGGTGAAATCAAACGCAATGTTTGAAAGTCTCTTAGAAGAGAATGTTCGCCTTCTCGTGGAGTTCATGTTGCAGAATGAGCACCTTGAAAAAATAAAAGGTTCAAATGAGTTGATAGTAGGGATAGAAGGAGAGAGACTCCTGAGAGGAAAAGAATTCTATTCAGTTTTTATGACGAACGAGCAATATGAAGTTATTGAAAATGTAAAACGAATCGGTACAATTGATAAACTAATGTTCCTTAATGAGTCAGACAATATCATATTAGCAGGTAAGCTATGGAAAATTAAAACGGTAGACTCTGAGAGGAATAAAATCTATGTAAATAAAGCCTTTGATGGAAAACCTCCAAAATACCTAAGTGGTGGCGTTAAAATACACAAAAAAATAGCTGCAAAGATAATGGAGTTATTATGTTCCACGAAGGATCTTCATTATTTAGATGAAGAAGGAAATGCTACGCTGCAAGATATGAGAAGAAGTTATCGTTATAATAAATTATCCTCAGGTGATAGGGTTATTTGGAGAGATAAAGATACTCAGTTATTTGAGACTTTTACCGGAACGACGATTACAAATACATTGGTATGGATGTTGCGAAGTAAAGGGATCTACGTATTAAGTAGAGACGGACTAGGTAGGATAGAACTTCCTATAGACTGCCAGATCCTTACTATTTTAAATGAAATTAGTGAAGAAGACTGGAGTGTAGCAGACTTATTAACAAATGTTAGAGAATCAGAGTTTTTTATGTCAAAATACAAGCCATTCCTGCCTAAGAGTTTGCAAGATGAAATGCATGTAGCACATGAGATGGATGTAGAGGGAGTTAAGGCATACTTAGATGAATTTGATTTTAAAGTTATCTCGGTACATTCATAAAAAGTGAAGTTAACAACTTATAATTAATATCGGGGTAATTAATTTTATGGAGAGATTGAGCTTGAGAGCGAGAGGGACAGGTTAGTTGTCCCGCCCATTATATTGGTTCATTATGGTTTGTATTAACCTTAATACTACTTTACTCCTAACTTAAAGTTCTGTGATTCGCTCTATGCTATTGGGATATTTTGTAATTATTGGGACGATGAACCTGTCCCTGTGTCCCTCCTTATCTCCATTTGTTTGATTTCAAGATGTTAGCTGCGTGAGTAACTCTTTCATCTTTGGATAAATTCAAATCATTGAAAGCATTAGTTTGTCTAATTTCTTTTCGTGGAGTCGCGAGAATTTGAGTTACTTCTTCTTCATTGAGAACAAATTTTCGGGTTATGGCGATAGTAGCCATCTTTTTTTCCTCCTCATTGCACACTTTTCTTTTCTCAACTTTCGGAAAATGTTTCGACAAAGTATGATATAAACCGGGTGGTGCCAGGCACCACCCAATAGCAGCTATAGTAAAATCCTTCATTAAGATTTGAATTCAAGCGTGTTAATAAACAAGTCCAAGATCTTAGTTGAAGGTTGCGATTTATTCGTGACATAGTAAAACTTTCTCGTATCTTTGTAATTATCTATACTTACTGATTTGATTATTTCCTTTTCTAATTCGTTTTGTACAGCCATTTTCGATATGTATGACACGCCTAGCCCTTTTTTTACTGCTTCTTTTATTAATTGGGTACTACCAAATTCTAAGATTCTCTTAGGATTAATCCCCGTTTTGTTAAACATGTTATCCGTAACTTGTCTTGTCCCTGAACCTTCCTCTCTTATGATCCACGTTTTGTTAGAAAGATGACTTTTATCAGCTTCATCGTGAATAAAAGTAGTTGGTACGATAATGACCATTTCGTCCTCTGCAAACGGTTTGGTTTGAATAAGGTCGTCTGTCACTTCTCTTTCAATAATTCCAATATCCAGGTTGTTTTCTTTGACTTGGTTTGCGATTCGAATGGAGTTTTTAATGGTGATTTTAGGCCTTATTTTCGGGTGGTTGGTTATAAATCTTGAAATGAGATCAGGTAAGAGGTATTCACCGTATGTAAAGCCTGATCCTATATTTATTGGACCACTAATTCCTTCATGCAGTTCGTGAATTAACCTTTCCGCTAGTGAGTATTGATTTAATATTTGTCGACCATGAGAGTAAAGAATCTCCCCTGCTTTTGTTAAACTGATTTGTTTATTTGTTCTATGTAGCAACTGGGCATTGAAATTCTTCTCTAATATCTTCAAATTCTGACTTATTGCTGATTGAGTGATGAACAGCTTTTCGCCAGCGCGAGTCAGATTTTTTTCTTCAACTACAGTAATAAAAATCGTCAGTAAGCGATCCATATCAACTAAATCCCTCCATTTTATAATTAGATTTACTTATCATCATCGTAATAAATATTAATTTCACTTATCTTTATAGTAATGGTAATATTATGAATATTCAATTAAAACTAATTAGTAGGAGGGCATCACATGAATTTAGCTAGCATACCTAGAAGAAAATATAATTTTGGACCAACACCGATCGAACGGTTAAATAACTTATCTGACTATCTAGGCGGACCTGAAGTCTTTATGAAACGAGACGATCTTCTTGGATTAACTGGAGGAGGTAACAAAACAAGAAAATTAGAATTCCTCGTTGCAGATGCCTTAAAAAATAATGCGGATACGTTGATCACTTGTGGCGCTGTACAGTCCAACCACTGCAGATTAACCTTATCAGCAGCAAAGAAGGAAAAGTTAGATTGCCGGCTTGTGTTGGAAGAACGAGTAAGTGATAGTTATCATCCAAAAGCGAATGGGAATAACTTTCTTTTTAATTTACTTGGCGTTGGAGGGGTTACGGTAGTACCAGGCGGGACAAATATGGCAGAAGAGATGGAAAAAGTTGCAGAACAAGTTCTGGCAGAAGGGAAAACTCCTTATATTATTCCTGGAGGTGGTTCAAACGAGATTGGTGCTACTGGTTACGTTGCCTGTGCGCAAGAAATCTTGATGCAACTCTTTGAAGAATCACTAGATATTGATTACATCGTTACCACTAGCGGCAGCGCCGGAACGCATGCAGGTCTTCTAGTAGGTATGGAAGGGAACAATAACCCTATCCCAATTGTTGGAATTAGTGTGAATAAGGAGAAGAACTTACAGGAAGAGAATGTTTATAAATTAGTTAACAAAACAACAGAGTATTTAAATGTCTCAAATAAAATCGATAGAGAATCAGTAAACGTTTTTGATGATTATGTGGGTCCCGGGTATTCTCTGCCAACTGAAAGTATGAATGAAGCGATTACGCTATTAGCACAGGAGGAAGGAATCCTATTAGATCCAGTGTACACAGGTAAAACAATGGCTGGGTTTATTGATCTGACACGTCAAGGTTACTTCAAAAAGGGCGATAAAGTCTTATTTATACATACAGGTGGTTCGCCAGCTCTTTACGATTATACATCGCTATTCCAATGAAATAATTGAGATTTGAAAAAGGTAGGGCTTCCTCAACGTTCAAAAATAAATTAACTCGAGAGGATGTACCCTACCAATGTCTAGTAGAATGAAGAATTTATTAGAGATTAACTTCCAATCGCTTCTTTATAAACGAACAATTTGAATTTAAAACTATCAAGATCAACAAACGCCCTTAATGTACAAAGGAAGAAAACAATACCTTTTCAAACAAGCCTCTCATTAACACGAAACTCCGTCTTATCTTTTCTAAGCTACTCGTTTTCAACCCATGACTTACATAACAATATTACTTTACGGAAGATAAAATTCAGTTCAAGAAGCTCATAATTAGCTTGTATTGCTATTTCATTCAGTTTAACGTTCGAAAAATCTGAAGCTGCGACAGAGCACTACCTCACCTTCATTATTCGTGAAGGGTACATCTATCTCCCTATCTATTAACGATCAAAGGCTTATTGACTATACCAATCCTTATCTGAAGCTTAAAGACTCTTAGGTTAAGAAACAAAACTATGAGGAGGGACATAATGAATCAGGATAGTAAAAAGCTAGAAATGTATGGAGGTACATTCGGAGGGTTTTTACCTTTACTGGTTTTTCTCATCTTTTTAATTGTATTGTCTGTATTTGAGCGAGGTGGTACTCAAGCCTTTTGGGCTGGAGGCTGGATTGCGATCATAATCGGTCTGTTCTTGGCTAAAAACAAAGGTGCTTATAGCGAAGCGATTGTTAAAGGGATCGGTAACAAGAATGGTGTCATGATCATCACGGCATGGCTATTTGCCGGTGTCTTCGGCAAACTCATGCAGGCAGGAGGATTAGTTGATGGACTCATATGGCTCGGACTAGAATTAGGTGCACAAGGAGCTGTGTTTACTGCACTTGCCTTTGTTATTGCTGCAATTTTTGCAACGGGGGTAGGAACGAGCACAGGTACAGTGATCGCCTTGACCCCTGTTTTGTATCCAGCTGGTATCTTTTTAGGTGCTGATCCAGCGATGCTCGCAGTAGCTATATTGGCTGGCGGGGCATGTGGTGATAACCTCTCTCCAGTTTCAGATACGACAATTGTTTCCGCTTATACCCAGGGGGCAGTTATGCGTGATGTTGTTCTAAGTCGTCTCCCACTCATAATCGCTGCAGGAGTCATTACGATTATCGTATTATTAGTAGCTGGCGGAGGCGGTGAGGTTAGTTCGTTAGCGGCTATTAATCAGAATGCAAGTCCATCCGGTTTGTTGATGATGGTAAGTTTACTTATTGTAGTAGGTGCAGCTTTGATGAACAGACACATTATAGAGGCTTTAATATACGGCAATATCACGGCTGTCATTCTTGGAATGAGCATAGGAAATATCCAACTGACTAACTTATTTTTTATCCCGGCTGAGCGGGGAGAAAGTACCGGCTTAATTGAAGATGGGATACTCGGCGTAACGGGCGCAATCATGTTCGTGCTGCTGGTCCTTGCCATCACACAAGTTCTGATTGAAAGCGGCGCAATGTCAAAACTCTTAAAATCAATCGAAAAATCAGTAGCCAAAACGGTAAGAAAAGCAGAAGCTTCTATTATATTCTTAACATTACTCGTTTCAATACCAATCGCAAATAATGCACCCGCATTAATGGTAATCGGACCTAGCTTCGTAAAGCCACTTGGAGAAAAGTTCCGTTTATCGCCATCAAGAAGAGCAAATCTAATGGACTGTGCTGTAAATACAATCTTCTTCATTTTACCGTGGCACGTAGCGGTCATCGTATGGCATAGTACATTAGCTGCAACCGCACTCGCGTATAACATACCGCTACCTTCCATATTAGTGGCGGCCTTTAATCCATATACCTGGGGCTTATTAGTCGTATTGATATTCTCTGTCATTACAGGGTGGCGCCGGACATTCTCTGAGAAGGTTCAGGTAGGAGAGGCTGTGCAAGAAGGGGAGGATGCGAGTAGGGCGGCGTTATAAACAAGTCTAACTAAAAACGGATATTAGAAAGTAAAACTTCCTGGGAATTAACTATGAAATTATAGTCATTACTCTAAAAGTCTTTGGGATAGCGGGGTACCACATCAATAAAGTGGTAGCCCTGTTTTTATGTTAGTAACGGTGCACTGTTGAAGAGCTAGAGGATCGAACAAGGATCAGATAACAAACTGTTTATAGATAACTTTGAGGTAGCTAGTTTTTGGATATTGAGAATGAAGCATTTGTGAACCATTTAAACTATTAGACAATGAAGGAAACTAAATGAGTATGGTGAAATAAGTAGGAAGTAATTCATTCGTTAAAAAGCAGGTTAAGCTGAAAACGCAATGTGGTATTACTCCAACAAGAGTTTGTTAGAACATTACGTATAACAGAGGGTTCAGGGAGGTGTATGATGCAAAAGGCCATCACTGTGAGATATCAATCCGATAAAAACAATAACGTAGATGAGTTAAATCAACTTCTCCAAGAGGGATGGAAGGTTGTTTCTCAGAGTCCAGTTGGATTGGTACCATTGGTTTCTTCACTTGTTGTTCTGGAGAAAAGTTAGGATTCGTTGAAGAAAGAGAATAATTGTTTAGCGCATTTTCAAACGGCGTTATTTGTAAGAAGCAAAATCGAAAGTCCTAATTCAGACAAAGTTGATGAATTTTATCGGAATTGAGTGTATGATGGAATAAGACGTAATAAAAGGAGTGGTTCTATGCCATCAGTAGAAAGCTTTGAGCTTGATCATAACGCAGTTGTTGCGCCGTACGTGAGACATTGTGGCGTTCATCAAATAGGAACAGATGGACTTGTTAACAAATTTGATATTCGCTTCTGCCAGCCGAATAAACAGGCGATGAAGCCGGACGTGATCCACACACTTGAGCATCTGCTTGCGTTCAATATCCGCACGCATGCAGAAAAGTATGATCACTTTGAGATCATCGATATTTCTCCAATGGGCTGCCAGACCGGCTACTATCTGGTAGTTAGCGGTGAAGCTAAAGTTGAAGAAATCATCGATCTTATAGAAGACACACTGAAAGATGCCATCGAAATCACTGACATTCCTGCAGCGAACGAAAAGCAGTGCGGCCAGGCTAAACTTCATGACTTAGAAGGTGCTAAGCGCCTTATGCGTTTCTGGCTTAATCAGGATAAAAAAGAATTGGCGAAGGTATTCGGGTAAGAACAGAAAGCAGTGTCCTGCGATGCGGGGCGCTGTTTTTTTGTCTGCTATCGGTGTAGCTTAAGCCAGAGGGAGAGGTTAGTTGTCCCATCTAAAAGTCTAAAAGCGATCACGTTTATTTTTAAGATTTACTAACCTGCTAACTATTTTGCTTTTATTTGCAAATGAAACGTTTGATTCGTTCCATTACATATAGCTTACTAGGTAATTGTTGGGACGATGTACCTGTCCCCATAGCCGTCGAACCGTCTAAGTCAGTCTTGTTTTCCAAATTTCGGGGTGATCTTGAAAGTTAAAATTGTCTTGTTACTTTGGGGTGTAATACTAAAGTCATAGAAAAAGTCCTGACTTAATAAAGTTAGGACTTTTTGTGTGGTTATATTTCCATTTAAAATAAATATTTTCCATTTAATTTAAAATATATGGTACTATTAACCTTGGTAAAATTAAGGGGGTACTATAATGGGTCAATTTTTAGGGATAATAGGGATTTTAGGATTACTAGTTTGTATTGTTTTGGCTGTAGTTTCATTAATCAGAAAAAATGGAAAAGCTAAGAAATATTTTGGATTCGCTGCTCTTTCGTTTGTAATGTTTGTCATAGGTGTAGCAGTTTCTCCAACAGAAGAAGTAAGTAGCGATCCTGTTACAGAAGTAGAGGCTGAAGTTGAAGAAGAAGTTAAGACAGAAGAAGAAATAGCTCAAGAGAAGAAAGAAGCAGAAGAGAAAGCGAAAGAAGAAGAAGCACGAGAAAAAGAAGAGGCTGAAGCTGAGAAAAAGGCAGCAGAGGAGTTAGCTGAAAAAAAAGCTAATGCTGAACCAATCGAATTCAAGCAGCTCGAAAAAAATCCAGATCGATATACTGGTGAATATGTTAAATATACTGGAGAGATTGTCCAAATCATCGAAAGTGATGATTACACAAATATCCGCTTAGCAGTTACTAAAGATTCTTATGGCTACAGTTTTGATGAAATTATTTATATTGAATACGATGGATTAACGGAATTCGTTGAAGAAGACGTTGTTACCATATATGGCACAGTCTATGGGTCACATGACTATACATCTCAAGCGGGTTATGAGTTAAGCATCCCTGGTGTTTTAGCAGATGAGATAACAGAATAAGAAGAGAAAATCAAATCGATACCTGCTTTCAACATGTTCGCAGGTACCGGTTTTTTTATATTCTAACTGTGATTTATTTATTTAGATGTACCTACATATATTTATATATCTTTGCGAATAGGAATGAATTATAATCTTCTAAAGGAAAATATTGTGAATGATCAATGGAGGGATACTTTATGCCGGGGCGTTTATGGGAAAAAAGTTTAGATGAACTTGAATTGGTAGAACAAAACTATATAAAACAAATTCAAGAGGAGCCAGATTATAATTCACATCCTTCATATATCTTAGTTCTTGAAGCTATGCATAGACAGGCTAGAAGTAAATCCGATCAAAGTTATGAGTTATATGTAAAAAAGAAGCTTTTGGCTACGTTAATTAAATATGGCACTTATTTAAAGACTGTTTATCAAAAGGATGATAATGCTGCCCATAAGTCGCTAATTAAAGCATTGAAATATGACAAATACAATCCTATTGCAAACTATCGATTAGGATTTTTAGCTTATAAAAAGAAGGATTATAGTAAAGCAATTAATTATTTTCAAACTGCATTAAAAAGCAATTTGGATAGTTATTTAGAATATAGACTTGAGGATCAACAAATCTATTATGCTCACCTTTATTTAACCAACAGCAGTCTTCATATTGCAGCCAACACTCATATGTCTTTAAGACAATTAAATTTACATACCAATCAAGAAGCCTTACCAGGACTAGAAATGTCTTCGTTATATGCTTTAGTGGAACAAACCGATCATTATCTTCACCAGCATGCATTTTATAAGATGGAAAGAGGAAAGCAAAGTACATGTTCTAAAGAGGAATGTGAAGAGTTAGCTTACAACCCTGAATTAAATAGCTTGGTCTTATACTCTAATGATAGGACCAATGAGCTCATATTTAATAACAATAGTGTCTTACTAAGTGAAGATCAGAATATTATGCTGAGACATTTCCTTATGAATAGTAATGAAGAAAAAGCACTAACACGGACTGCTTTTATGGATGTGTTTGAACAGCTTGAAGTAATGGAAAGAGTGGCCTTTGTTCAAAGAATTAGACGATTGAGGCGGAAACTAATTGAATGCAATATACCTCCTATCATTGAAACAACAAGTTCGAGTGGTGAACCAGCTTATTATTTCAATAATGCCATTGAATACACTGTGTTATTTAGGGTAGACGACGGCATGGCAAAAGAATACATCGCTGAATGACAGGGGTGTCATCCTTCTTTTCGTATACTGATCTCAAGAAAAGAAAAGGAGAGATGACATATGAAAACATGGAATCAATTGTTTATTCGTCAGGGATTTATAGTGAAAGAAGTTAACGATAAGAGCTTTGATTGTACAACGGAAACTGAGGAAAACGTATCTTTCTTGCTGGAAAGTTTGAATGGGCTGTCCGTGGACTATCAATATTCAACTGAAACAAAGCTTCTTGTCTTGATGGATGATGCCGTTACTGAAGAAGAGTGGCTTCAAGTAGTTGATTTTGAATATCGTGGAAGAGGAGAAGGCCTTTCGTTTCAGCCTGGTGTAGAACAACCAAAAGTGCGTGAGTTAGATACGCTTATAAGTGGCATCATACGTCAATTGAATCGTCTTGGTCTCTATACCACGAGTAGTTGTGAAGGACATTTCGAAAGAGGACCTATCATCGGATTTCTTAACAAGGATAATATGGAGACTGTGGGAAAACTATTTGAAGCAGTAGGTGTAAAAGAAAAGGAAATGAGAATTTCCTATACAACTCTGTTTCTAAGAACCAAACGAGGAGAACTATTAAACCTCGGTGAAAAATTAAGTCACATTCAACCAGAATGGCTTGAAGAAAGTCTTGAATATATTAGAAAGCAACTCTTCAACCATCAGTTAGAGGAGCTTCTGTCTATAGATGGTGAAAGTGGAGATGAAGAAAGAATTCGTGCTTTCGTAATCGAACGTCTAACTCCTCACGTTGATAAGCTAGCAATCGATGGGTATGGAAATATCCTTGCTCAAAGAACATATAGAACTGGTAATGGTCCTACTATACTATTAAACGCTCATTTAGACACTATCTTTGGCTTTGATCCAAATCGCTTTATCGTAAAAGATGGACCAATATGGTCGAGCAGTGAAGGAATTCTCGGAGCTGACGACAGAGCGGGGGTTGCTGTTTTGTTAGAAGTTGCGGAATCCTTATCTCAATCCAACTTTAATGGCACCGTGAAGTTTGTGTTTACTGTTGAAGAAGAGATTGGTCTAAGAGGCGCTAAACATGTGGATGAGTATTTTCTATGGGAAGTTGATGCATCAATAGTAGTGGACCGAAGAGGTACTGGAGATATTGTGACTTCATGTGGAGGATACATGGATTTCTGTCACAAAAGCTTTGGTGAGTTTTTTGAAAAAGTTGCAGAGGCAGAGAAATTGGAAGAATGGAAATGCACTATCGGAGGAAGTAGTGATACGAGAATATGGGCATCCCATGGTATTCAAAGTGTAAATCTTTCAGCAGGGTATTGGAATGAACATTCTGATGAGGAACAACTGGATGTGGAAGCGTGTTTTAACACTGCAACATTAATTAAAGGGATATTTCAACAATCAAGGGATTTAATAAGAATTCTTAGAGAAATCCGTAGAAATACAAAACCCAATCAATCAACTATTGCTGGTTAACCATGAGCACTTAAAAAGGAGCTAGCAACGAAAATAGAAGATAATTAGTATTTACCTTAACTGAGTTGGCAGTTACTGACTGATAGTCAGCTCAGTTATTCTTAATGTTCATATGATTAACACTACCTCAACGTTAACGTTTACTTTAGACTCCGAGTTATTTGAAATTGTAAAAAGATAACCTAATCAAAAAAGAAAGTAGTTAATGCTGGACTTACTATCTAGTGCAATTGTGATAGTAGTCTAATATGTGAAGGGTGCTGTTATGAAAAATAAACCACTTTTCTTAATGACATCAATTAAAGAGAATGGCTCAAAGAGGAATGTCAAAAGCGATATAAATGCAGTGGTTTAATGATCCTTAATAAAAGGTGGTTGAAAAGTAATCTTGTAATACTATACTGATGTTTTTAAAGTATAAATGTTATAATATTCAGAAAAAGGAATAATCCATAATTGTTATACCTTATTTGTGTACCGGGAAATGGGGGAGCTTATGAGATCACTAGTAAATTGCAGCACGTTAGAAGAATTTGAAGTAGTGCTAACAAAAATGTTCGAGAAAGTGTCCATCATAAATGAACTTACTATTGGAAAGTTTGCTTATAAGAGGCTTGAAAATCTAATTTCTGAAAAATTAATGAACAGGAGCAAACAGGCAGATCTAATTAATATATTGTGGAAAAAATATCCTTGCAGTTGTATGTCGTTAACGGTATTTATAGCCATTTATAAGTATGATGGAAACTATTGGGCACGGTTTAAGAAGGCAACCAATTGTAATGATGATCAGAGATGGAAGGAGTGGTTTCTGTACTATATAAAAATGAAAGGGCTTCCTGTCTTTGATGAGAGGGGTACTCAAAAGTATGTAAGTACAATCTTAGGTCACGCTGGAGTTCCAAATAGAAGTATAAGCGGTTTTGTTCAAGGATTAATTCAACCAGCAATTAATTTTGGACTTGATGCAGAGGAAGCGATTACTAATTTAAAAGACTTTGAACAAAAGCAAATAAATAGTACTTATATGCTACATAAAGGCGTACGTGATTATTTGTTAAGCGGGGGTAAAGTAGCGGTTGATTTTGTTGATCGATGCATTCAGGTTGTACAAGAAAATGAGAGGCCTTTTATAGAGAAATACAAAGGAATATTACCAAGAAGAGTGCTCAAAGGAATAGAGGAAACCCTTATTGAAGGTTATGATGGGAAAATAACCAAAAGTGAGAAAATATTATCTCCAATCATGAAATTGGATCCTTATTTGGATGGAGTATACATGACTATTCCTATTCAAAAGGTTTCTATTACATGGGTTGAGCGATCTAGTAGTTGGAGAATTATAAAAAAAGATGATCTTTTTGAAACGATTCCGTGTGACATAGTCTTATTATCAAATTCTAAACAATATGAATTAATACCTAAAACAAATAAATTGAATATAAACCCTGATGAAACTTACAGGTTAGAACTAGAAGTAGATGGAAAAATTTTTCGTCAATGGAAGTTTGATACTAGAGAAGCAATGTTGTTTGATGCGGTTTCTAAAAAGAACTTAAACAGAACTTTATTGCACAGTGGATTGTATTGGATATTAATTAGAAAAGATTTTTTTCTTTCCAGTGAAACGGAAGAATTACATGATCTAACAAGTACCGCTTTATATGATGAGTGGAGTAATTATATATTATATGAAATTTCACCCCAACAAAATCAGAAGATTATATATGAGAATAATGAAGAGATCATTGAGTTTGAAGTGTTCACTAAAATAGATAAGCCAAAATTTTTAGAAGAAAAAGAAACGATATGGGGGGGGGAAGTACCTTCTTTTTTTAAAGTGCCAACTCTGTGTATTCCGGTCTCTACTTATCCTAATATCCGCAATGAGCTAAAGAAGTGGCAATTGAAAATTTATCATGGCCAAAGTAATAGTATGATAGAGAAACCATTAGAGGAACTTGAAAATCATATTAAACTGGTAGGGAAATATTTCGAAATAAAACTAAGTGAAATAGAGATCGGCATTCAAGCAGGTAAACATGAGTTAAGGGTAGTTGGTCCTTTAGGTTATGATATAAAATTATCATTTATTAAACTTCCATCATTTCTAATAGTTAATGACATTGTTAGACCTGAATTACCAACATCAAAGGCAGGATATATTTATCGTGAATATGAAATAGATGTAGATAGCTCGTATATTATCACCTGTTTATGGCCAAGTGATTCTGAATTCTACCAATTGAATTCAGGTGAGAATAATAATAAGTACAAATTAAAAGTACCAGTGAAAGTATCCAAATTAAAAATGCAAATGACGAATATAACTACATCAGAATCGTTTGAAGTAGATTTAATCACTAAACTTATAACTTGGAATATTTACAGAAACCAGGAAACGGAGATTCAAAGTAATGATAAACTTTCGATTAGCGAGTGTGACTTAGAGAATAATGACTATCGGATACTACTAAATACAGAGTATTTAAAACACCAATCAGATAGAAATTACCTAACAGCAATAATTTCTTTGAGAAATAATAAGGGGAAGGTAATACAAAAGCAGATAAAGAAAGTTCGTATTGGTTCGCAAATACCAATAGTAGTAAAACACTTCAAAGATACTATAGTTCAACATGCTTCTAGTCAATTTACAATATGGCTTGAATTTGATTCATTTTTAACCACTCCAATTTCATTGATAAGTGTGACTAAGTATTGGACTATCAATAATGTAATTATTAATTTATCTGATAATGCTATGCGATTAACTTGGAATGAAAATATGTCGGTAGAAAATAGGATCATTCGAATTTGGAATGAATCACAACCTTGGAAAGGATACCAAGAATTTAGTATTGAAGAGAGTAACAATCAAACCGCTGTTCCATGGATTGGAATGGCTGAAGGAACTTATCTCTTTGAATGGGCAACGGATAGGGAAGATAATGATATTTTTAGTTTTCTAGAAGAGGTTAAATATCCAAAAAGTGACTCAACTAATACTTTTCGTTGGTCGTATTCTGATTCTTTAAACATTCAAGTTAATAAATTGGCAGAACAATTACTTAATGGAAAGAATAATAGAAAGAAAATTGATATTCTGCATTCTGATCTAGAAGAGATACTAAATGGGATTCTTTTATATGGAGAGAACTATGTGAAACTCTTAAAAGAAAATCATTTTGCATGGTACGAAGTTATTCATTTGCAGAAAAAACAGATATTAGAATCATTGAATTCCATAATGTTGGATGATAACAAAATAAAATTAATAAGGAATTTATTCGGTATTCAAGAATGGACAATTGAAGAAATAGGTGAACTTCCAGGTGGGATTTTAAGTGAAGTGATATGCAAGGATGATAGAAATAAACTACAGGTAGGGGATTTTGGTCAAACTCTTGGGATGTATTCTACTATGATAAAAAAGACAGTTGAGGATTGCCACATTGTATCTCAACTAACTCCGTTTATCGATGTGTTAATTAAGGATTTTTCAATTCAGCATGAACTAATACAATATCTGATAAAAAGGAATAGTAATCTTGAATATCACAAAAAAATTAAAGCATTTCTAAATAAGCATCGTCTACAACTCTTAGATTTATATGACTGGCTAATGAACAGGTCTATTATCACTCCTGATATAAAAGACCTTTTAAATACACGATGGGAGAATACTGATAACCCTATTGATATTAACTTTCCGTTTTTGGTTGCTGTTACTGCGCTAGGGAGTCGATTATTAGCGCGGAACATAGATTCAATACCAGTTTCATACAAAAGAACAATTAGAAGTGCTGCCAATGATTTAATCAGTTTTCATCCTAGTTGGTTTCTATTTGACTGTACTTTTATAGAGATGAAATTACAAAATAAACTTAAAGGAGAAATACTTCAATGAGTATTCATCCAATTAACGGTACAGAAAATATTGAGAAAACATATAAACGATATTTGATGACTGCATTTCATATGAATAATTCTAATTTTACGAGACAGTTCTCTAAGTTGTTAAGTGAAAAAGATAAATTTGTAAAGGGTCCTTACTTGGAAATAACTGCTCCATATCAAACAGGCAACAGTATTGAAGATCTTGTTGCTGAAGGAATTCTTTCTCCAGGTATGAAAACTTTGTCTCAAGAAGATTTACCAATGGATCGTCCCTTATATATTCATCAAGAAAAAGCGATTCGAAAATCAGGTGAACGAAGAAATTTTGTTGTTGCAACGGGAACTGGGAGTGGTAAAACTGAAAGTTTTCTACTTCCAATTTTAAATGAATTATTTTCACAAAAAAAAGATGGGAAGCTTGGACCAGGTGTAAGAGCTTTATTAATTTATCCTATGAATGCTTTAGCAAATGATCAAGTGAAAAGGTTAAGAGGATTACTAGCGAATAATCCTGAAATTACTTTTGGGAGATTTACTGGAGAAACGAAGGAAAGCAAACTAGAGGCTAATGAATATTATCGCAACCAAAATGACGGAAAGGAACCATTATCTAATGAGCTACTTTCAAGGGAAGAAATGCGAGATTCTCCTCCACATATTTTGATTACTAACTATGCCATGCTTGAATATTTGTTATTGAGGCCATCCGACACCCCATTGTTTGATGGTCAGTACTCAAATGAATGGAAGTATATTGTTTTAGATGAAGCGCATTCATATAACGGAGCTAAAGGTATTGAGGTAGGTATGCTTCTTAGAAGGTTGAAGGATAGAATATTGAAAGAACGACCAATTAGAGGTTCGCTTCAGTGCATAGCTACTAGTGCTACTTTAGGTAGTGGAGACGATTCAAAGAGAAAAGTGTTGAAATTTGCTGAAGCTCTATTTGATGAGCCGTTTAGATGGGATCCCTTAAATAGAGATAACCAAGATCTAATTGGAGCTGTAAGAATAAAATACGAGGATGTATTTAACTATTGGGGCAGTCCAGACTGGAAGGCTTACAAATATATTAAAGAAAATATTGAAAACAGTTTTATTGATAAATTAGAAAATTTGATCGAGTATGGGTATCCCCCAGATTTAATTGAAGAAATAGCCCATTCATACACAGATCCAAATAAAATATTATATGAACTTCTTAAAGGGGACTACAATCTTTGCAAGTTAAGAGAAAACCTTAATCACAAACCGAAGTTGTTAAGGTTATTAACTGACGATTTAGTTCAGTCATTCTATTCTTCAAGAGGAGAGTACTTAGAAACTCAATTAGCGAATGAATTGTTAACTGTATTCGTGGATTTAGCTGTGAGAGCAAAAAGTCACGAAGCCGACCTACCATTATTACCTGCTAGATACCATGTTTTTGTAAGGGCAATAGAAGGTGGTTATGTAAGTTTCCTACCTGAACCAACCATTTATCTAGATCCTCAAAAGTATGTTATTGATGGTGCTAAACAATATCCCGTATTTGAAATTGGGGTGTGTGATGGCTGTGGCCAAGTTCACATAATTGGAGAAGAAGAGGATGAAAAGTTAATTCAACAAAAAGGGATGAATCCTGATCCAGAATTAAGGTTTAATGCGTATATGATCGTTGATAGTCCTGAGAGTGTAGAGTCTGTTGTTGATGAAGATGAAGAAATATTAGTGGGGGAAGACACTAGTGAAACTGAGTTATTTGAAGTATGTCCTGGATGTGCTACTATTTCTCGGAAAGGAACTCTTAATAGAAAAAAGTGCTGCGAACAGTATGGAGATGTAAAGCCCATAGTAGTGACCAAGGAAAAGATAGTAAAAAACAAACAAGCAAAATGTCATAATTGTGGAAAGAGAAGTGAAAATCCAATACGTTTGTTTGTCACTGGGCAAGATGCAGCTACGAGTGTGCTTGCGACCTCATTATATCAAGAGCTTGTTGTTACATCTGCCTCCTCGAATATAACTAAAAAGGAAGAGATAGTAGTTTCCAGTGAAGATGATTTGTTTGATTTTATAGACTCTGGACATAGCTCGTACAGTGATAGTGACTCTATGAACTATCATCCTCAAAAGTTATTAATTTTTTCTGATTCAAGGCAGGATGCGGCATTTTTTGCACCATATTTAGAAAGAACATATAAGCAAATTATGTGGAGAAGACTCATCTTAGAGTCCATTGAAGAAATTAATAGTACAGATTTAAGGTTAAACAACCTCGTGATTTTTATCAAAAAAAGAGCAGAAAAAGCTTATTTATTTGATACAGGAATGAGCTCTATAGATAAAGATAGGCTAATTGAATCATTTATTATGAAAGAACTTCTCCATTTTGATAAGAGACACTCTTTAGAGGGTGTAGGATTGATTTCTTTTCATGTACCTATACCAGAACAGTTTAAGGGGCAGCTAAGTAAAATAGCACAAAAATTCGGAGTTAAAGATTTCGAAGTTTGGCCACTTTTTGAAACACTTTTTGACTCATTTCGTATACAAAATGCTTTAACATATCCTGATAATGTTGACCCCAGTGATCAAATATTCTCTCCTAGAAATAGAAGAGGTTATATGACGGGGTATAAATCTGTATCCAAAGCAAAAGTTTCATCATGGTTACCTGCTGAGGGTAAGATGAACAGACGGTTAAATTATTTAGTAAGGATATATAAGAAAAAAGGGAAGAGCGAGGAAGAAGCAAAACAATTTGGAACTAATCTACTGAAAATCATCTGGGATCAACTAATATCAAGTGGTAAATTGCCAGAGTATTTCGAGAAAACGAATGTGAAAGATGCAGGTACTGTATTTGCTATGTCCCATAGGCATTGGACAATTCAATATGATAATAACCAAGTATGGTATCAATGTTCTCATTGTGCTAACTGGACAGTTAGAAATGTAGAAAGTGTTTGTCCTAACTTAAAATGTGAAGGAATTCTAAAGGAAGCTAAACCAGCAGATGTATTAAATCATTATCAAGAGTTGTATAAAAGTATCATTCCTATGAAAATGACGACAAAAGAACATACTGCACAGCTTAGTTCCACGCAAGCCACTTTATACCAACAAGAATTTATTGATGGAAAAGTAAATGTACTGAGTTGTTCAACTACTTTTGAAATGGGAGTGGATGTTGGAGGTTTAGAGTCAGTCTTTATGAGAAATGTCCCACCAGAAACTGCAAACTATGTGCAAAGAGCAGGTCGTGCTGGGAGGCGGCGTTCATCAGTAGCCTACTCACTTACTTATGCACAAAGAAGATCACATGATTTATCTTATTATAAAAAGCCTGAAGAAATTATTGCCGGAGAGATAAAACCTCCGATATTCAAAATGGAGAACGTGAAGATTATCCAGCGACACATGCATTCAGTGGTTTTTTCTGCGTTCTTTAAAGATTACCCAGAATACTTTGGTAAACTAGAAAACTTTTTTCGATTAGATTCAGAGACAAATGAAGAAGAAAAAGGAACGGAGAAAGTAAGGGAATTTCTATTACAAAAACCATCCCATGTTTTGAAGTCATTAAAACGTGTTATTCCAGATACGCTTTATAATGTGTATGACTTGAATAACTGGGGGTGGGTTCGAACATTTAGCTCTAAAGAAAAGGGTATCCTTCAGAAGACTAAGGATATTTACGAGAAGGATTTAAAAGAACTTTATGAAATGCGCGAGGAAAATTATAAACAACAAAAAGATTCAAGCTATATGATAAAAATGATTAAAACAATTAAAGACAAGCCACTCATAGGCTTCTTGTCTTCTCATAATGTTTTGCCAAAATACGGATTTCCGGTTGACGTTGTCGAATTACAAGTTAGAGATAAAACAGCTGACCAAGTCACTTTATCTAGAGATCTTGCGATAGCAGTTTCTGAGTATGCACCTGGGGCAAAGATAGTAGCAAACGGCTTAATATATAAAAGCGTTGGACTCAAGCGACTTGCAAATTACGAATTACCATCAAACCAATACATTCATTGCAAGAGCTGCGGACATTATCAAACTATTTCTCGTTATAACAAATCTTTGGTCAATGAAGTTGTAAATTGTGAATCTTGTCATACTGAGAATAAGATTAAAACATTTATTAGTCCAATATTCGGGTTCATATCTAGAAAAGAAACAAAGCCAGGTGAGCATCGTCCAGCGAAAATGTTTCGTTCACGAATCTTTTTTTCAGAATATGATATCCAGGATGTTGAGAACGATCTTGAAGTAGAAGGGGCTTTGAAATTCGGTAAAATTAATGCGGTGTGGAAATATTCACCATTTGGTAAATTAGCTGTTGTTAATGAAGGTAAACAAAGAGGCTATCGCATCTGCAAAATCTGTGGAGCAGATTCCAATAATACTAATCAAACCACCCGGCATCATAAAACACCTTGGGGTACTAACTGCAGTGGACAATTTGAACACGTTCAGCTAGGACATGAGTTTATGAGTGATGTAATGGAATTAAAGTTTGAAAATATGCCTGTTAAACCTGAAAAGTCAGATGTGTTTTGGAATTCATTATTGTACGGAATGCTTGATGCAATCAGCTCAATATTAGGAATGGATCGTAATGATATTAACGGTTGTATTTACTATAAAAATAGAGTAAATCCATCAATTATCATTTTTGATACGGTACCTGGTGGTGCGGGCTATACAAAAGAAGTAACTCAAAATCTTAAAGAAATTATAGAGAAGACTTTACTCATATTGTTGGATTGTACCTGTGGTTTAGAAACTAGCTGTTATGGTTGTTTGAAAAACTATAGCAACCAATATTGTCATGATACATTATCAAGAGGTGCTGTTATTGAAGTGTTAGAGAAAGTAGTTGGGGAGAAGGTCAGTCTTTAAGAGTCACTATTCTAATTTTATTGAATAATGCTTTTGTGATTTCATGTAATCATTGTGATAAGAAATAAGTAGAATCGAGGAAACGATTTTATTAATTAAGGTTATCTATATGATTGAAGAAAGACCAGGTAGCCATATCTATCTATGTGTTGCCTGGTCTTTTTGTTTGTACATGCGGTGGTGAGTTATCTAGCTCATTTTTTGGTGTAGTAAGGTTAGTGATAAAAGTTACAACGTCATGTGTATATGTGATTCACGTCGATCTTTCTAGTGATTTAATTGTTTATTAAAGAGTAGGTGAATCAGCAGAACCGTCCCCGATGATTCCTATAAATAATAAAAATCGCATTTTAGAAATTGGAATACCTCCTTATGTATTGAATCTAATATCTAGAAAGGCAATTTTAATAGTCACATAGCCTCTCCAGACATTCTTCTTTCTTTTCCGGAAATTGTTCACTTAGTATCGCAACCCCAGCCACCATAAGATTAGTGTCCAGGCTTACAGAAAAAGCTTCACCATTTGCTTTACCATCCACAGTCATAATCCCCATCTCTGCTTTATAGTGCTCATTTACTTTAAGGGTTTCAATGTTAGCGTAATTATTTTCTATGTAGCTGATTACGTTTGCTTGTGCTTCTCTCACTGTTTCGTCGCTGTATTCTTTCGTACTAGAATTCACGCTACAACCAACTAATAAAATGAGCATAATTAGCGATACAATGGCGTAAATGCGGATTAATTTTATATGAGCTCACCTCGAGTTGAATCATTCTGTATATAAATTTTAATCAGATAGCTTTATGCCTTTTCTCGATCAGCATAAACGGTATAGAAGGGAAGAGGGTAGTAGCCCACATACTGCAAAAAGAAAACCTGCTTGCACAGAAAAGATCTAAGGCAACAGGCTGAGAGAGTAGTAAACTTGTTACTTACTAACTTCATAGTCACAGGTCATTCACTCCGATAGTAAATGCCGCTTTTTTATTAACGGTGCCTTCAAGAACAAGTCTACCCATTGGCGCAGAAGGAGACTCTTTAAACTCTACGCTTTCGACATTTTGATAATTATTTATAATGTAACTTTCTACGCTGGCTTTCGCCTTTTCAATTGTTTCTTCGCTGTAGTTTTCGCTGTTAGAGTTCACACTGCAGCTCATTAAAACGATGAACGATAGGTAAAATAAAAGTCGTTTCATTCCAGGATTCTCCTTACTATAAAAGTGCAGCAATTAAGGCCACTATCCTTATGACCAATGTACAGGAAGAGTGACCCTATTAATGATAGAGAATTATAAAATTGCTATTGCTTTCGAGTTAATAATCACAGGTTTTATCTTTACACTCGTCTTTTTCTTCAGGGAAATTTTCTCCTTCACTAATTGCGATGATTTTTAAAGAATCATCTACATCCATTGAAAAATTGGAATTATCATTTATCGTTCCTCTAATAACTAACCCACCCATAGGATTACTATGATCATCACTGAATTTAATTTTATCAATATTTTTGTAATTATTTCTTAAATAGCTCTCAGCTTTTTTTTCAGCTTTTGTAATAAATTCTTGATCATAAGTTTCATTGTTTGAGTTCACATTGCACCCTCCTAAAAGTATAATGAATACAATAGTTATTAAATGTGTTTTTTTCATATTATCACCTCTTATGTAATATAATCTCTTTTTTAGTAAGGAGGAAGAAATGAAAAAATTAAGTGATAATGAAGCTGCAGTAATATCTAGAAATACATATGAAGACATTGTAACTAGTGTGAAAATTACTAATATTAATGGTGAAAGAATAAAGTGGATAAAAATAGATACAATCAAGGACCCTGCAACAGGTCTCAAAGGTTATGTACTACAAAATCCTGATACTAAACAGGTCGTAATAAGCTTTCGTGGTACTCAACTTCCTAAAATAAGTGAAAAAAAAGTAGTGCAGAAATATGTAGGCTCTCCATCTCAAGATGCTCGTTTAGCTGGAGGGGGAGCAACTATAGAAGGTGATAAGATAGTCTTTAAAACTAAAGCTATAGATTCTTCTGAATCAAATAAAGATATCAAAGAAGACCTAGAAGGCATCGTTTTAGGCAATTCCAATTATACCAAAAAGAGGTATGGGACAACAGCCTATTTAGGAACCCCTTCTCAGGATGCGAGTCTAGCAAGTGGTCGAGCTGAACTAGATTCAAAAGCTGGCACCATTTCATATATACATAAGAATCAATTTACTGAAGCGGAAGAAAAAGTGGATCACTATGTTAAAAAGTATGGAGCCAAAAACATCACCTTTGTCGGCCATTCACTTGGTGGGGGATTAGCGCAGTATTTTGCGGTCAATCATGATTCGAATGCCGTCACATTTGCTGCTGCAGATATTTATTCACTATTAACCCCTGAGCAACAGCAAAATGCCATTAATGGGGAGTACAAAGATAATGTCATCAGCTATACCTATCCTGATGACGTGGTAGGCACCTATTATGAGAAATCGGTTGGATCCGTTTATTATATGAATGATCCAGACCAAGCGGGTATGCCTGGTGTAGCCATGCACGGGATTAAAAATTACTTAGATTCAAGTTTGTATAACGATGAAGGTTACTTTGTACCACAGGTGCTCTTCGACGAAAAATTACAAAGCAAACTAAACCTATCCCCACTTGCCCTTAAAAACAGCGGTGTCTCAGACTTCCATATTCAAATTCAAGAAGCCTTAATGGAAAGCTATGTGCAAGAAATGAAGCAGAGCGAGGAGCAGATTGAAGCAACGAAACAGGCATTGCTCGAATTCCTTGATGTGTACATGAACACGATGCGCGATATGAAAAGCAAATACATCAATTCGGTAAAAAGCGGGCAATTCGATAAATTAGATGTTTCAGATGTGGAGAGCTACTTCCATGAGTTTACGAAAGCACCAGTAGACGGTGTGCCGATGTTATTTGATATCCAGATGTTCGATAGTTTAATGGCTTCACTTGGTGATACGCATCAGGATACAGCGGATATCGCTTATAACATGGAACGAATGAGTCAAGATTTGATGCGAGCCGATCAATATCTCGCGCAGTGGCTACGATACGAATCATAATGAGAGGAAGGTGAAGAAGTGGACTTTAATTTTGACTGGTGGAACGATTACTGGGAAAGGCAGCGCCAAAAGGATGCCTTAAGAATGCAGATCAAAAATGATCTAGAAGCGGAAGCAAATCTATTAAACACTCATTTAAAACATTGCTACGCAGTCGGTTCACTTAGTGAGCGACACAAAGCGATTCTCAATCAGATTGAACATAATTTTGATGGTCAGGCAAATAAGGCGTTAGTGCAGCGGTTTGAAGAAAACGAGTTGAAGTTAATTAAGATGAAGATGATGTATGAAATGTTGCATGACAGTATAAAGGTAAGGTGAGGGGCGTCTCGGAATCGGGAGGTCCTATTATTTTTGAATTTTGTAGGTTAGTAGAGTAAGAGGTGTAGGGTACACACAGTGAAAAGATAGGTTGTAAGGAGACAAACTTCTATAGGTGCAATTGAATGGAGAGCTGATAGCTTATTGTCATTTAACACGCTCAACTTGGTTTTGGAGTGTTGAATAAGCAAAGAGAGGAAAAGCTAATTTCTGAGGAGGCAGAGGGACAGGTGTCTTGTCCCATCCCGATATATTGATTTATTAAGATTTGTACTATCCTTAATACTATTTTACTTCTAATTGTATAAGTTCTTTGATTCGTTCTATGCTTTTTGAGTTATTAGATAATTGTAGGGACGAGGTACCTGTCCCTTTGGTCTTCTTTGGGTCTTTTGTAGCGGTGATGGATTCGGAGAGCGGTGTGATTAGGTATCACATCTCCGGGGTTTTTCACCGATGCCTATTCAAATAGATTTAATTTCGCGGTCAGGTTGCAAAACGTCATTCAAAAAGCGAATTAAGAATTTTTTGTTCTCATCAATCCCTAACAGATGCTTAAATCCAATGTCATATTTTAAATCTATAGGGAGCTTATTTAGCATGGCGTCAACTTCCTTTTTTAACCTATTATAATCTAAATTCAACTAAATTGTTTGATAAATAA
This sequence comes from Bacillus sp. NTK071, assembly GCF_017303315.1. Lineage (GTDB taxonomy): Bacteria > Bacillota > Bacilli > Bacillales > Guptibacillaceae > Guptibacillus. Next base: position 29,181 of record NZ_JAFKOI010000004.1, on the reverse strand, counting down.
ATAAATACATACATTCATTCATAGAGAGCGTAGAAACGCTTGTCTGGTAATAAAAGGACTGTTATTTTCCTTTAACTTCTTTGTTATCCTAAAACTAAACAGCAATTAGTCCTTGTAATCTAGTATAATATTTATTAGGGATAAATTGGTAATAAAGTAGGGCTAATCTACTTACTGATCAAAACTCTAAAATAAAGAAAGAGTAAACAAAAAGAGGTGTAAACATGCAACAAGGTCTACAAAAGAAGATAAAAGAGGCAACTTACTTAACTGCTGATAAAGCCTGGAGTTATCGTCCTATTCTACGATACTTTTATATTCAACACGAGCGCATGCGAGAGTTCTTGTTTCCTGAAGAAGTGCTAGAGTATTTACAGGGGTTTGAAGAATTCGAGGGCTACTCGATGGAAGCGCTGCAACAGGATCTGGATTCACTGGTGAAGTGGGGGAACTTGCTTGCTAGTCAGGAGCAAAGGAAAGCGAAGACAATCGATGAGTATAAGAAAAAGAGTTTTCGTTATCAATGCACACCATATACGGTAGAGTTTGAACGGATGTTGATGAACCTTGAGAATATGGGAGAAAGCTTTGGTGGTTCGCTTGAGCGCAGTCAGTTTGAGCGTCTTTATCATGTTCTTTCAAACATTAACGCAACGATATCAGGGGATAAGAAGGAATCGAACGAAGAATGCGCGCAGTTATGGAATGATGCGATCTTCTATTTTAAACAAATTACGCAGAATACCTCAGATTATATGGCTTACATACATAGTGAAGAAGTAGCGGAGCGGATGAAGACTGATGCGTTTTTGGCATATAAAGACCAGTTCACGACGTATTTGCGAGATTTTATTATAGCGTTACAGCGGACGGCACTGCAGATTCAAGATCTCTTACGGAATGTGGATACACAGCTTTTGCGTCCTTTCTTTCGGCAGGTTACTCAGCACCAAGATCAGACGTTTCGTTTTGAAACGGAACAAAGCTATGATCCTATCGAAGATCTAGAAGCAAAATGGATCAACCTCAAAACATGGTTTCTTGGAAATAAGCATGGTGAGAGTGAGTTTGAGCGGCTTCAAAGTAGAACGAATGAAGCGATTCGACGGATAACGCGAGTAGTTCAGAGGCTTGGTGAGCGTAACCAGCAATTTAAGAGTAGAAAAAACGACTATCTTCATCTTGCAAAATGGTTTGATGGGCTGCAAGATATCGAAGAAGCTCATCAGCTATCCTCTGTTGCATTCGGTGTGTTTCATACGCGACACCTGCAAATCGATCACGTGCCTACCGAAGATATCTACTTCGATATTTGGGATGAGAAGCCTATGGAACATAGGACTAACCCCAGAATACGACAGTATCGAGAGAAAACACGTGCAGGGGCGATTGAAGACAACAAGGAAAAAATCGAACGAATGAAGCGACTTCATCTTGAACAAAGACAGCGAGAAAAGAAAGTAATAGAAAATTACATTTCAGAAAGTGAGATTCGGATTAAAGAACTTCCTATTGTTGAGCCTCATGTTCGAAAGCTTCTTCTGTCATGGCTGGGGAAAGCGCTGGCACGTGAAGATCGAACGGTGAAAACAGAGTTCGGCCGCAAAGTCGCAGTAACGGTTCATGAGGGAGAATGCGTAGCGTTGCATTCGAATGATGGCGTTCTTGAAATGCCTGATGTGACGTTTCGGTTCGTTGAAGAAGAGGTGACATCATAATGGAAAAGACTCAATTTGATGAAAAAACTGAACAGGCACTTGGAATCCTTTTTGAACAATTCTGGGTGCTTCGGACTGAAGAGCCGTCCTCCTATCATCTTATCCGTGAGCGTGAACACCAGTTGAAACGGTATTTATCAGATAAGTTTGGATTTGATTTAATCGTTCACCAGCACTTTATTAAGCTTGAGAAGATTCCGGTTGATCCGAAAAGCTGGATGGGGATCCAGGAGTTCACGGAGCCTATGGATTATGCGATCTTCTGCTGTGCTCTTGCATTTACGGAACGTCGCTCTGTCGATGATCAGTTTCTTCTATCAGACATAACAGAAGACATTCAGGAATTGTATCCAGGAGAATTTCCGCTTGATTGGACGAACTTTCAGCACCGGAAATCACTGGTGCGTGCGTTAAAAAAGCTTGTTGCCCTACGACTTGTGAAAACCGTAGATGGTGATTTGGAACAATTCACATCGAATGAAGAGGAAGAAGTGCTGTATGAAGTTACCGTATATGCACGCTACTTTATGCGTTCGTATCCGGATGACTTGTTTCAATACGATACGATGCAAGAGATTCTAGAGAGTGAATGGCGTCGGCATAAAAATGATGAACGAAGAAAGCGCGTATATCGAAAGCTGATGTTCTCACCGGTCGTCTACCGTGAGAGCGAAGAGGATCAAGATTTTGCTTATATTCGAAACTATCGAAATCGATTACGTGATGATCTTGAGGAACATACACCTTTTCGACTTGAAGTATTTAAGAATGCGGCCATGCTCGTATTAGATGAGCGAAAGCAGCTGTATACGCTTTTTCCTGATCAGAAAACGATTATGGATATTGCGCTTCACGTGGCTTCACACATCAGAAGCATGATGGAGGAGCTTCCTGTAAATGAAATGGGTGAGATACGGTTCACCCTTTCTGAATTTGAGCTGCTTATGGCAGATATTAAAAATAAAGACGGTCATGGGTGGAGTAAGAAGTACCGTGACAGTTCTGCAAAACAACTAACAGAAGAACTGCTGCAGCTTCTAGTAGAGTGGGAACTTGCTTACATCGAACATGAATCTAGCATGCTCGTCTTGCAATCTGGGTTCGGTCGAATGGTTGGATATTACCCTGCAGAATATGTGAAGGAGGCACAACAATGAGTGGTGTGAATCAATGGAAGATGAACCGGGCTGGTTTGCTGAATTTCTGGTATTACGATGATGAAGTGTTTGATTTCTCAGATGGCAAGCTTCTTTTACGAGGAAGCAACGGTTCTGGGAAATCAGTTACGATGCAGAGTTTCTTGCCCGTTTTATTAGATGGGAAGAAATCACCTGATCGCCTTGATCCATTCGGGTCGAAAGCGCGTAAAATGGAAGACTACTTGCTTGGTGAAAAGGAAATTGTGAACCGTGACGAACGGACAGGGTACCTTTATATAGAATACAAGCGAAAAGATACGAATCAATACGTCACTACTGGGATCGGACTTCAAGCAAAACGTCATAAGCCGTTAAAGTTCTGGGGATTTGCTATTACGGACAATCGCCGTGTAGGAGTAGACATCGCACTTTACAAAAATGAGCGTCAAGCAGGAGAGAAGAGTAAGGTACCTCTATCCCGCGTCGAACTTGTAAACCTCATAGGCGAAGGAGGACAGGTTGTTCAAACGCAGGGCGATTATATGAAACTCGTGAACAAGCATATCTTTGGGTTTGAAACGATCGAAGCGTATGAAGAGTTAATCAAACTACTCATTCAGCTTAGGAGTCCAAAGCTCTCAAAAGAATTCAGGCCGACTGTTATCTACGAAATCCTTGAAGCAGCGCTTCCGCCTCTATCTGATGATGATTTACGCCATCTTTCAGATACGATCGAGCAAATGGATCAAACGAAGCAACAGATCGAGCAGCTAGAGAGAGAAATGGTTTCTCTTAAAAAGTTAAACGGTGTGTACGATACATACAATCAACGCTATCTTGTAGATCAGGCAGTAGAGTATAGAAAAAGCTCCAGGCGGTTGAATAAAGAGACGAAGGAATATGAGAACCTTCTTCATGAGCAAGAAGAGCTTCATAAAACGATTGAAGAGGTCACAGAGAATATTCGTGTACAAACGCAGGATAAAAATACATATGAGATGCAGAAACAACGTCTCTCTTCTCATAAAGTATGGAATCTTGAAGCGGAGTTAAAGGAAGAGAAATCAAAAGTAAACGTACTGAATGACGATTATCATGCGAACGAAACAAAGCGATCTCGCGAAGAAGAAAGAAGCCGTACGTTACTGCGACAGAAGCAAGATGTTGAGTTGGATACCAATCGTTTATTAAAAGAAATCGATGAACAGCTGATGAATATGGAAAACGATGCTGACGAAGCTTCTTTTTCTCAAGATGCTATGAATCAGCAAGATTATAAGAGAAAACAGTTGGATGACTTTGATTTTACCGTATGGAGTAAAGAAGCCGAGCAGCATGAGAAGAAGCTTAGCGATTTAGAAGAGAAGCTCCGATTGTTTGAAGATCTTAGAGAAAAGATGCAATTGAAGAATAAAGAGATTGCTGATGAACAATTTCAGTTAGAACAACATCGTCATCAGGAGTCCGACTGGTTGGGTATTTTTGAAGGTGATAAGGAGAATCACTTGAAGCGTATCTATCAATGGACGGAAGCACACCCTGAGTTTCAGGTGACAAATGATGCGTTGAGCACTGTTTCAAGGAACCTTTACTCTCTTTATGAACCTATATCCTATAGCGCCGTTACAGACACGGTTTCACCCTTTGTAGTTGCTTATCAAAATAAGCTAAGAAATGATTTGTCTGAGTTACATGCAAGGGAGAAAGCGGTCGATCTTAAGATTGAAGAAGCGGAACAAGCGCTGGACGAATGGAAAAACCAAAAAGATCCTGAACCGGATACGAAGGAAGAGACAAAAGAAGCGCGACAGCAGCTTCTTGGGGCGAATGTAGGATTCGCACCTTTTTATACAGTCGTAGAATTTCAAGAGCACGTTAGCGAAACCGTTCAAAATCGCATTGAGGCTGCCTTACTTGATACGGGTATCCTGGATGCACTCATTGTAAATCAAAGGGTCGCTGCGAAACATGACCGTATACTTGAAGCAAATCCTACTATGATGGCACATACGCTCGCAGATTTTTTAAAGCCTGACTTGCATGATGAGTGTGCAATTTCGGCTGAAAAAATTGACGATGTATTGAGAAGTATTGTGATTGGAGATCAAGGTGAGGGTGAAGTGATCTCGATTCAGGAAGATGGTCGCTACAAGATCGGTACACTTTCTGGACACGCACTTCCTGTTGAACGCGTAAGGTACATCGGACGAAATGCTCGCCGGCGTTACCGGGAGGCACTCATTGAAGAGCTCAACGGCGAACTCATGCTTCTTAATGAAAAAAAACAACACATTCACAATGAGAAGGAGAATGTGGAAGGAGATATTGCTGAAGCGAGCTCTGCATTAAATGAATTTCCGAACGATAAGGATCTTGATGAGAGCTATCAGAATATAAAGAAAGTCAGGTTTTCGATTAAGCAGATCGAGAAACAGCTTCAAAAGCTCTCAGATCAAGTAAAAGAAATCGACAAAGAGTATCAAGCACTTAAACACACGCTTGCCGAGCAAACGAGAGACTTAAATCTTGAAAACAATCGAGCGGCTTATCGTACAGCAAAAGATTTGATGAAGCGCTATGTTAAGGATCTCTGGGCATTGAAGAGCCTTCATATACAATATCGCAACAGTCATCGGCGCTATCATGAAATGAGCGAGCGGTTAGAGGAGATTGAAGAAGATATCATCACACTTGATGGTGAACTGAATGTTCTCAAAGATCGTATTGAGAGAGGTACTAAAAATATTGCTGTTATCGAGCAACAGCTGGCACAAGCTGGCGCTGAGGATATTCGAAAGCAAATTCGTGACGTCCAGCAGCAGCTCGAGCACATTCAAAGAGAATTACATGAAAACAATACTAAACTACCTCGGCTAGAAACGACACGTGATAATCAGGAAACGCAGCTTTCCGAAAAGAAAGAAAAACTCCTATTCTGGGAGCAGCTCAAGCATGCGTGGAGAGAAGCTTTTCAAGATGAGCTGGAGCGGAAATTTGTCGGTGATTTTACTGAAGATGCGTTTGAAAGTATTGCCCAAGAAATTGAAAAGAAATACGGAGCCTTGCTAACAGATAAAGAGAAGAGCCAGGTAGAATCAAGTCTTTCAAATGTATTCTATAACCAGCAAACAAACCTGACCGAATACCGTATGCGTGAGTATCAAGAGCAGCATCCAATCCCATCATGGATGGAAGACGTATCGGATGATGCGTTGCGTCCAATGATTGAGCAATGGAAGCAGAAAACGACACGACGTGTGATAGAGCTCGATCTACTAGGACAACAGGTTAGTCCGTATTTTGTGGAACGTAACCTTGAAGAGAATTTCGCTAACCAGGAGAAATTCCTTGATGATCAGGACAAAGAGCTTTATGAAGAAATTCTTTTCAAATCGGTAGGAAATAAGCTGCGGAGCCGCATTCGCCGCGCTGAAAATTGGACGGAGAAGATGGACGAGCTTATGGAAAGCAGTGATTCTTCTTCAGGGCTTACCTTCTCGATCAAGTGGCGTCCACGCACGGCTGAAACAGAAGAAGAGCTCGATACAAAAGATCTTGTTCATATCCTAAAGCAAGACGCAAAGCTATTGAAAGAGCAGGATCTTGAACGCATCACGGCGCACTTTCGTTCTAAAATCGCAAAAGCGAAACAATGGATTGAAGAAAAAGGAGAAGGACATACGTTACTACAAGTTCTAAAAGAAGTGCTCGATTATCGAAAGTGGTTTTCCTTTGTGCTTTCATATCAGCGAACGAACGAACCGAAACGTGAGCTCACAAACAACAAGTTCTTTACGTTCAGCGGTGGTGAAAAGGCGATGGCGATGTATATTCCACTCTTTACAGCGTGCTACTCGCGCTACCGTGAAGCGGAGGATACCGCGCCATACATCATCTCTCTTGATGAAGCCTTCGCAGGAGTGGACGAAAACAATATTCGTGAGATGTTTGAAATCGTCGAGCAGCTCGGTTTTGATTACATTATGAACTCGCAAGTACTATGGGGAGACTATGACACCATCTCAAGCCTTTCTGTCTGCGAGCTCGTTCGGCCGAAAAATGCTGACTATGTGTCCGTGCTTCGCTACAAATGGGACGGCAACCGTTTGAACCTAAAAGAACCGGAAATCGTGTTAGAGGAAGAAGATGAGAAACAGGTAACACTCACATAAAGGATGAACAACAATGGTAAGCACACTTATGAAAGAGGCTCTTGCCTACTTTGGCGGCGATGCAGGCTTTCGCCGCCTCTTTTCTTTATTTAAAGCAAAATATGAATCATATGGAAGAGTAGGAGGATCAATAAAGCTTACAACTTTTTCTGACAGCGAGATCGAGTCGATCGCTCAGTTTTATGGCACTGATCTCCATAAGGTGAAGCAAAAGAATTCTGTAACCCTCCTTTCCTTTCAAAAGAAGTTACAAGAAACAAAGTTTGAAGGCGTCACCTTACACGCATTATTAGAAGCTTACTTTGGAGAAGAGCTCCTATCAAAGAAAGAAGCGAAGGATCAAAAGCTGAAACAACAGGAAAATCTTCTTCATTACTTAGAGGTGACATTTCCATCTCTTCAATTCTGGTTTACTCATACTAAAGAACGATCAGCGAATACACACTGGATCTATCGCTTGTTGGAGCAACCATCTTTCAAAAGCACTGTAGCGACATTAGCAAGAGCCATAGAACGATTACCACATGACTACGAACGTCTGCCAATGTTCAGTCAGCGAGTGACAGGAAACCCTCACTCGTTCGATCTTTCAACTGAACTAGGAAAACTATGGATTTATATCCTTCATGTAAAAAGAGAAGGCGGACACACTTCACCACCCAATGATACCGAAAGCGTCAATGAACTGCTTCAGGAATACAAACTCCTACGCGATGATATTACAAACTACGTCACGGTAGCTAATATTCTCGCAGAGACAAAACACCAGATCCATCCAATGTGGCAGGCAGCTGCAGATACCTCTAGTGTCATGAACGTGCCCCTACGGGAGTTACTTGCAATCAAGAACGCTTATCCGAAGAACACGAACAGCAAAGACGTATGGATCGTCGAGAACTCTGGCGTTTATTCAAGTTTACTAGATGCTGTCCCAGAAGCACCGCTACTATGTACGCATGGTCAGTTCAAACTAGCAGCACTTAAGCTGATGGATATCTTAGTAGAGTATGGATGTATACTACATTATGGTGGAGACTTTGATCCAGAAGGAGTAGCCATTGCAGCGAGGTTGAGGGAGCGGTATCCAGGAAAAGTGGTGTTATGGAGGATGGATAGAGAGTCCTATTTAGATTCAAAGCCTTCTGTTAAATTGACAGGAGAGCGGCTGTTAAAATTGAAGGGAATAGTAGATTGTGGGTTGGTAGAAGTAATAGAAGAGATGGAGTTACAGAAAATGGCGGGGTATCAGGAAGGGTTGTTAGAAGTGATGGTGGGGGGGTTACTGGATAGGTTGACATGATGGGAAGGTGAATTTGCGTTTAGAGTCGGTTTGTTGTATACTTCCAGGTTAAATGGTTCATAGGTGGGGGCAGTCTACCTGTCCTTGTGTACCCATGGAACCATTCACCTGGCCTGAGAATCTAAATCGTGGGGACGTTTCTCATGATTCTTTCAGTCCGTTTATATGAGCATAAGAAAGACCAGTCGGCTAAATACATCAGTATTTAGCCGACTGGTCATTTATTAATTAGATGATGAATCACTAGAAATGTCCCCGATGATTCCAGAGGCGGCACTTATGTATATAGGGATGACTCGTGCAATTGAATATTTGATGATTTCATATAGTGCAGAGTCAGAGTATACAGAGTATTTCGGAAAAATTCTAGCAGAGAAGGAAAAAGTAAGAAGACACTGAAAGTAGTACATACGTAGATATACGAAGGAGAGAAGGGAAATGCCTACCTACAACAAACTAGTAAGAGATCGCATCCCAGAAATAATTCGTGCTAATGGCAACAAGTTTAATACGAGGGTTCTCGATGAAGCTGAGTACAAAGAAGAGTTACAGCTGAAGCTAAAAGAAGAACTCCAGGAGTATCTTGAAGCAATGGAAGATAGTCATGCGGTTGAAGAGCTAGCTGATATGCTGGAGCTGATCTATTCATTAGTTGAGGTTCATCATTCTTCTTTTGATGAACTGGAGGAAGTACGTAGGGAGAAAAGGGAAGTGCGCGGAGGATTTGATGAACGGGTTTATTTGATTGAGGTAGAGGATTAAGTGGATTAAACAAAACGCGCACTCTTCTGAAGAGTGCGCGTTTTGTTTAGCTTACATCATAGCTCATATGAATGTATCGCTTTGCTTTCTCAAAATCTTCGTCGGTATAAATGGTTAGTTCCAGGTCACCGGTGCCGTAGTGACCGATGTTGCGAACATCTCTACTAAATTGATCTTCTAATGTAATTGTATCCGGATCAATTTTCAGAAAGAGCACGATCTTACCGTTTTGAGGATGTACTTCAACACAAACGAAATTTTTTATTCGCTTAAATGCTATGTAATATTTCAATGTCTTCATTTGAACGTCATCGCCTAAAGCCATCAAATAAGACTTAATCGCTTCGAACCGATCTTGTAGTTCAGTGTTGGATTGTTCAAGATAATTACTGACGGTTTTATATGCAATTTGTTTGGTACCGTTTGTTGAGGTTGATAGCTCAGTGGTTTGAGCGGTTGTCGCATTGACAAGGTCTAACAAGATAAAACCATCTTTATAATGTTTGTATTGATATAGTTCAATATTACGATTAATTTGTTGAACGGCATGTTCATCGTATTTTGTGAAGCCACCTGCAATACATAGTAGACGTGGACTGGTCCAATCAATCGTATCAGCTAAAGCGTTTCCATATCTCCGCATTACCATTAATTCAAACTCCGCCTTGTGATCGAGAAGCCAGTCCAAGTAAAAGAGTCCCTGATTAATGACGTTCTCATTAATCGAGCGTTTGTATTCAATAATAACGGGAGCATTGTTTTCATCAATGCCTAGCGTGTCGATTCTTCCAGCATGTTTCTTTCCTGTCGTGTACTCTGAAGCAAGAAAACGTACGCCTAAAAAAGTCTCTAAGTGTTGTTCCATAATTTCTTGTAGTGATTTTTCCACAGACACAGATTGACCTTCCAATTCAGTAACCGATTCGGGTCCTAACTTGAATAACTTAATATCTCCCAACTTGTTCACCCCCCCACCTTCATTATAGCATTGCAACTTATCCAAAACTTCCCATAATTTTCTATTCATCTAAAATGAGTTCTAGAAAATGGTATAATTAAATAATGGTAGATTCATCCATAATTATCTTGCATAACTAGGAGTTTTCCAATGAATGAACATACTCTGAAAGAAACGATGAAGACACTAAGCACCTGGAAAAAAGGGAATCAGCGTGCCCCTCATAAACCACTACTATTGCTTTATACACTTGCAAGGCTGCAAAGCGATCAGTCACAATTCATACCATATAAAGAAGTGAAAGAGAAGTTGACGAGTCTATTAATCGAGTTTGGGCCAAAGCGAAAGTCTTATCATCCGGAAGAGCCGTTTGTTCGGTTGAAGCATGATGGGATATGGGAGTTACGGTCAACATTGGAGCTGGACACTAGGAATCCAAACAATCGATTGTTATTAGATCATCATGTGAGTGGCGGATTTACGGATGAAGTCTATGGTTTATTAAAAGATAACCATCAACTTCTATGTGAAGTGGCAGACATTCTGCTTCGGAACCATTTTCCTGAAACGTTGCATGAGGATATTCTAGCTCATGTCGGACTTGATCTTGAGTACAAAGGCAAACGTTCAAGAGATCCTTACTTCCGGGACAGAATACTGAAAGCCTATGAATATAGTTGTGCAGTTTGCGGGTTTAATGTGAGATTAGGAGATAGACTCGTTGGCGTGGAAGCGGCACATATTAAATGGCATCAGGCGGGTGGACCAGATGTTGAGAATAACGGGATTGCGCTTTGTTCGATGCATCATAAGTTATTTGATCGAGGAGTCTTTACATTGTCTGAGGAAAATACGTTTCTCGTAGCTGAGCAGGCACATGGGACAAGCGGTTTTCAGGAGTGGTTACTGCAATTTCATGGAAGGGATATTCGCCGTCCGATTCATCCGGATTATTTGCCAGAGGATCGTTTTTTGAACTGGCATGTGAGAGAAGTTTTTAAGGGGCCGGAGCGGTTTTTATATTCTTAGGATCTATTGCATGACCTATATAGTATGAATATGTCGGAGGGACTAAATGAATAAAAAAGAAGCTTTTTCTAAATGGCTAGCTGAACATACTAATTTAGCTCAGAGTACTGTTGATAAATATTCAGGAGCGATAAATACAATTTCTCGTGAATTAATGGAGCAGGGAGAATTATCTGGTAGTTTGTATCAAATAAATAATTGTGTGACTATCGATAAGAAAAGTAAGATGTATTTATCGATCCCTCAATTCCAAGATAAAGACTTAAGAGGAAACAGAATGTATAGTAATGCTTTGAAATATTACAAGAAGTATGTTGAGTCAGATGAGATAGGATTCAATCATGTTTTGGAGGATGAAAAATGAATGCGATGTTAGACACGGGGAATTATAGAGTTGAATTTGATGGAGAAATTCTAAGGTCAACGAATTTAAATTCTGGTAAGGTCTTTGATTAAGAATACTTTATGTCTATTGAACCAGAAGATGCACTTAATCATGACTTTAATTTGTTATTAAACACTTGGAGTTTATTAGAGAGAATAAGTTTTAAAAATATGAAGAAAGAAACTAAAGAAAAGATAAAGTTAATAGAAAAGCACGTTAGTCATTTAGTAGATATACATATGGGAAGAGATTAGTTTTTTAATATAATACTGTTTATGGAATTGCGGAAAAAGGAACTCCTTTATACTATGGAGTTCCTTTTTCCATTAGATTACTAATTCATCGAGGATTCTCATTACCAATTGATTCTTTTCATGGTTATATAAATGGTCCATTAGATTATATATTTCGTTAATATCATTCCAATTATTAACTACCTTAGCAATCGAATATAACCTTGTATATTTTGCCGAAGGAAGCTTAGAACGACTGGCCACATTAATGCCCTTTGCTTCAAGTTGTTCCAAGAACGCAATCCTCTTTTCAGATTCTAGCGGCCCCAGCTCAAGCGTGAGTTTTAATCGGTCATCGTTCAAACGTTCAAACCAGAACATCAGCATATGATTGAGCCACCAATTTTCAAGTGGTTTTCCATACGTGTCTTCTAACTTTTCGAAAGAGTGAAGGACAAATGTACAATGCCGCCTCGTATAACGATACTTAAGGATTTGATCGTTATGGTGTTCGACAAATTGATCAAACGCTTTGCTAGGGATGAAAGATGATTTATTGCTAGGTTCTCTTCCTATTTCAGTGGTTTCTTGAATATCTAACTGCAATGATTCAACCGCTAAAGCAATTGATTTTAATATTTTCCTCGTTTCATCACTATGATAAAGCTCATCAATTCCTTGCAACACTTGTTCTTTACTAGCCCAATCTGCAATTTCCACCGTTTGTGAATGAATCCTCGTAAACTTCTTTCCTTCTATTTTTGCAGTAGGTCTAATTCGAATCCCTTGCTGTTCTAAGGCATTTAAGAAAGGTAGTCTCTTCTCATATAGAGTTGGACCAACTTCAATTGTTAGCTTCAAGCGCTCATCCCATGTTCGCTCATACCAGATAACTAATCCATGACCAAGCCAGTATGGGATCGTTGGCTCACCGATTGTTTCGGTAAACTCTACCCAATCTGGAAGAATGAAATAAGGTAAACGAGAATCAGCTTGATACACTTCTTCTGGAAATTCTTCTTTAATCGCAAAGGATAAGAAAGCCTGACGGAGAACATTGCTGCCAATACGATAGACATAATCGATTGCTTGCTTTTGTTTTTGATAGATACGGTGTAGTGACGATTTCGTACTGTCATCAAATGAATCAACTTGTTTGAATAAATCATTATATCGGTGATGTTTTCTAAGCTCTTCATGATGAGGAGCGTATAGCAGATCGATGGCTTCCTGATTCGATTGATAAACATTGAGTGCTAACGCAATATCTTTCTCATCTTCAACAAGCTCTTCTTTGATGATTGATATGTAAAAAGTTATAAAATCATAGACTCTGTCAGCGATAGACTCCTGGTTTAGAGAAAGATAAATTTGCAGAATATCTAATAAATCACTGTAATCGAGAATCCAGTATTCGTCATGAGATGGTGCTACGTTATTTAATGTTAGGAAAATAGGGATAATTGTGTAGCCTTCATATTCTTCTTTACTTCGAATGAATTGAAAATAATCTTCCAGCTGTCCGGCAGATTCTCCAGCATGAAACTTATTTTCGATAATTAAAACTGTTTTCTGATCATCTGACTTAGCGACTAAATCAATATAACGACCAGTCGTTGTACGTACCTCGCGAAACACTTCCAGGTCAGCATAAGAAGCGAAATGAAAGTTTAAATTGTTTATTGTTTGGTCCTGAAGACGTTCTTCGTTCTCAGCACGAATAAAAATACGAGAGAGGACTTTTTTTACAAAAAAGTCTCCGAGGTTATGATTTTCGGATGGATCTAATAACCAAGCTAGAACATTTGAGTGGCGGATTTCAAATTGTTCAATTCGTAGTACCTTAAACGGATTGAAGCTGTTGAATTTACTGTTTAGTTGTGCATATGCTTTAGAGTGGTCAAGATGTGCAATTGATTCTAAGGAATAAGTCATGGTTTTCTCCAATCTAGATGGATTATATTGTCATTCCTATTATAGTTAAAAAGGGAGGGGAGAACTATAAAACTTTCCAATATATTGCTATTGCAAGGGTAGGTATAGGTAATGCCACTCATCTTTTACTATTATTTGTGTGCGTTCTATATTTCTTTCTGTAAAATCATTCTTAATCTAATGGTCGGTTAACCCGAGAGCTATTTATTTTCATTCGTATTCAATTAGCAATTTATTGGCCTTTTTAGTTTAGCTATCTTATAAGTAGATTCATAAAGTGAATAATTAAATTGACTTTACAGAATTGGAGGTTTCCATGTGAAATCTATCATCCAACTTGTTTTATTATGTTGATTCTCTTTATAGGAGGTTGTCAAATGGAGAATGAAAAATTAATCACGAATCCTGAGGAAGTATCTGCTGAATATTTACCTGATACAAGAGCGATGTAGGATGAATTTACTAGAAATTTCTTGAAATCTACGGAATAGGTAGAGGATGGTTATTACTCATTTGTGTCTGGTATAGATCGTTATGAAATGTATCTTCCTAAGTCAAGTCTCATAGGTGAAAAAGGTTACTCAAAAGAAAAGGGGTATGAACAACTCTCGATAGGCGTTGAGAATTCAACTTATAATGTGGGGGTTACTACTGAATATATTGGCCATCTCAAAAAAGATAAACTAGAGACCAATGTAGCTCTATTGGGTAGTATTGCTGAAAATATAGATTTTCAAAAAATAAACGAATAAACTACCGATCTTTATTACGGAAAGTTTAATAGAGAAGGTAATTATGGTTATATAGCATATGTGCAAAACACCAAAGATACTGGTGGAATTCTTATTTCATATTATATCCAATGTCTAGATATAAATGATGCCTGTGAGGATAAAGGAAAAAAGGATGAGTTCCTCAGATGGTTAAAGAGCTTTAAATTTTCAGGCAAAGGTGCAATGGGTGGTGAATCATAAGTGATATCACTTTTAAATTGAAAACCACTTTTACGGCCGTTTACTAGTATACTTTGTTTAGCTATCATATAAGTAGATACAAATTATGCATATTTTAAAATGACTTTAAAGAATCGGAGGTTTCCTTGTGAAATCTATATTCCAACTTGTTTTTTTATGCACGATTCTCTTTATAGGAGGTTGCCAAATGGGAAATGAAAAACCAATCACGGATCCCGAAAAAGTGTCTGCTGAAGATTTACCTGATACGAGAGCGATGCAGGATGAATTTACTAGAAGTTTTTTGAAGTCTACGGAAGAGGTAGAGGAAGGTTATTATTTATTTGTGTCCGGTATTGATCGATATGAGATGTATCTTCCAATTACCAGTATAATAGATGAAAGAGGTTACTCGACAAATAAGGGATTTGAACAGTTAGCAATAGGCATAGAACATTCATCTTATAACATTGGGATCACAATTGAATATATCAGCCATCTCAAAAAAGATAATTTAGAAACTAATTTATCTCTCTTAGGTAGTATTACTGAAAATATAGACTTCAAAAAAGTGAATCAGGGCATCAACGATCTTTATTACGGTAATTTTATTAGAGAAGAAGACTTTGGTTTTATTGCATATGTGCAAAACACAAAAGATACTGGTGGCATTCTTATTTCATATTATATCGAATGTATAGAATCAGATGTTAGCTGTGAGGATAAAAGCAAAGAAGATGAATTCCTTAAATGGTTAAAGAGTTTCAAACTTAAAGAAGAGAATACAGAAGATGAAATATGAGGAATAGATTTGTAAGTTTAAGCTATTACCTTTCTATTGATGCGTGGGATGTCAGAAAAGACTTTACAGAATCGGAGGTTTCCTTGTGAAATCTATATTCCAACTTGTTTTTTTATGCACGATTCTCTTTATAGGAGGTTGTCAAATGGGGAGTGAAAAACCAATCACGGATCCTGAAGAAGTTTCTGCTGAAGATTTACCTGATACAAGAGCGATGCAGGATGAATTTACAAGAAGTTTTTTGAAATCTACTGATGAGATAGAGGATGGTTATTACTCATTTGTGTCTGGTATAGATCGTTATGAAATGTACATTCCTAAGTCAGGTCTTATAGGTGAAAAAGGTTACTATGGAAAAAATGGATCTGAACAATTTATCATTGGTATTGAAGGTGACGATTATGAAGTCGGAATTACCATTGAGTATGTTAGTCATCCTAGAGAAGAAGATATAGAAACAAGCTTATCCATTTTAGAAGGAAAGATGGATGAAAAACTAGATTTTGAAAAAGTAACTCAAGATGGTAGAGATAGCTTTTATGCTAGATTTACTAATAATAGTATTTTTGGATATAGTGCGTATATACAAAATACTAATGAAGCCGGCGGGATATTTATTAACTATTCTATACAATGTCGAGAATCAACAAAAGAATGCAACGACCAGGATAAGGAAGATGAATTTATTGAATGGTTGAAGAGTATTAAATTCAAAGAAAAAGATTCTGATGATGGTGATGAATCGTGAGTGATATTACTTTTTTATTAAAAACTCTCCGACTTAGGTTAATTAACATTGAATATGAAAATTTATCTAATAGTGAGTTAATTAATGAAATTGAACGTATCTTTGTTGAAGAAACGGGTCAGCCTCTACCAGGTGTATTAAAAGTATTTAATTCTAGGGATTCTAAAACTTTGGCTAATGATGAATCTGGATATAATGGAACTGCTATTTCACTTACAAACGATAAGGGCTTAAATGAAATATATCTAATTTCTCAAGGTACTACCGATGATATTGATTGGGAATATAATTTTACAGGTATATTTGCTGGTAAATCAATAACTCAGGCTACAACTACAGCTTATTTTTTAGAAGAAGTAAAAAAGAAATTTTCTCTTGAAAACCCACCAACTGTTGTTGGTCTATCACACTCATTGGCACACAACAATAATTCTCTTGCTCAATTAATCTACGGTGGCTTTGATGAGGTGTATAGTGTGAATGGTGCGCCTCCCAGCTTTTATCAACTATATTTTGGGGATAGTAAATTTAAAACAGCAGTGGATATTGAGTTTGAAATTGGGTTGAGCAACCCTAATGGAGTTTACTCCCTTCCTCCCGATAAAGTAAAAGAGTTTGCCAAAGACTACTATATAGAAAAAGGAGAAAACATTCATTCCGATATTTCTTTTGATGATCCTCTGTTTGGCGCAAGTGGTATCAGAGGATTTATACAAGTAGGAACTACAGATTTTATTGATACAAATCCTGAATATGGTGGCATTCGTGAGTTATTGAAAGATGTTCCTGACGATGTTTTTGAGAGTTTTCAAGAACTAGCAATAGTTTATGCGGAGACATTTAATAAGAGTGGAAGAGATAAAGCGATTGAAGAATTAACAGGTATTCATGCAAAATACTTGAATAACGGAAAAATCGATAAGAAAGCACTATTGGATATAACAGAGATTGGTACCTTTTTCGATATGCTTAAAGATGTCGATAGAAAAATAGACCCTCTTCTAGAACGAGTCAAAATTGTAACTACTCATTCTAAAAGTATTGGAGACTCTCTTTTGAAAGCAAATTACATTACACCTGCTAAAAGAGACTTACTTATTTCTGAGCTGGATAATCTACAGTCCTCATTAGAAAATGTGAGGGGAATCTATACTGATCTGATGCATAAGAGCCCAGAATATAATGCCATTGTACCTGCTTATGGTGCCGCTGGATTTTATATTGGAGAGACTTTAGATGATGTCTTTAACCTTGTTACCGAAGTAAATGCAATTATCGATAGTGCAAACAAGCTAGGTGAAGAGTTTGGAGATCTAGGTGATACAATTGTTGAAAGTCATGGCATTGCGGAAATGTTAAAAGCTCTATCAAGTGACAATCGTTCTTATGTCACAAATGGACATTCGATTGAACTCGTGCTTGCAGGGAATAGTAATGGTCAGGCTATCAAAGTAAACATATCTGCTGCTCTGAAGATTTACGAGCAGGGACAAAGCTTAGTAGAAGAAAAAACACATTTGCTAAATCGTCTGGACGAAGCTATTGAAGAAGAAATATTTGAGGCCTATCGAATAGAAAGGCTACGAACATTACAACGAATCAGCCAAATCGAAACCAATCCACAGGGTGAAATGACGATGTTGCATGAAAAGGTATATGCCCCACGAAACTCCGCAAAAATCATTAGCATTGAGGTACATGAATCTACCCCTCCTTTACAGAAGGTTGATTTTACAGAGACTTATTTCTATTTGCATCAGCATATACAGGACACTCATGACTTTCTCCATCGCTTTAGAAAATCAATAGAAGACTTCTTCGATAAGGACGAAAAGATTGCAACAATGTTTAAAACCGTTGCTCGATAGTTTGGTGTAAAGGAGATGTACTAATGGTTTCAAGTGACGATAGAAAATCAATTAATTTTAATACAACTATACGTCCGCATGAAGATCATCTTTATAAAACGAATGTCTTACAGAGCATTGTGGAACAAATCGAAGACCAAGATCAAAAGTTTAAATCATTGATTCGAAACGTGATCGTAGGTGAACAGCAGGACGGGGAATGGGCAGAATCGGTAGAAGAAACTACCGATAAACTTACAAAACGCGCTATGCATATGACTTCTGACCTAAAAGATCAAATTAAGCACGGCGTTATTACATTCGACCAACAAGTAGAAAAAATGAAGGAACAGAATGTAACGATTACGTACACTCAGTCTGGCTCAGCCTTTTAAAGAGATTATTAGCTTGTCCTATTATTGGTATAAAGCTACTGACTGGTTTCATTGTTCCAAGACCGATCGCTCGGGTATAAACCGAATTTGAAGAAGGTGTGCTTATGTATACGGGTCTCATAATGCAATATTCCAAAGAGGAGCATTAATTATTACGATAATTAATGCTCCTCTTATTTATGAGATGGAATCAACAGAACCGTCCCGCCGATTCACGTTCTTTTTACACATTTCCCAAGTTGTAATGCAAACCAATTACAGCTTGTTTTTTTATTGAAAAAAAAGGAAAATATCTTCTAATCCCTAAACATCCCTCCCAATCAATCCGATAGTAATATATGTAAATTATCAATCGGTGAGATAGGAGCAAGCATCATGGCATCATTATTTTCTCTTTTCGTAATAGGTGGTTTTGCATATCTTTTCATCAAGTTACTCCTTAAGGGCAATTGGAATTTCACTACCTCTAAGGGGCAAGTTGGGGAAGATATTGTTCGAAGGTCTATTGAGAAGTTAGCGCAGTACGAAGAGTATCAAATCTCAGCACTTCATGATTTGTACATACCGAAGAGTGATGGATCAAGGAGTCAGATTGATCATGTGATGGTTACGAATAAAGGAATTTTTGTGATGGAGACGAAGAATTATGGTGGATGGATCTATGGTAGTGAGAAGGCGCCTTACTGGACGCAAACTTTTCAGAACCATAAGCAGAAATTTAGAAATCCCCTTCATCAGAATTATGGTCATATTGAGTCACTGAAATCGTTTCTGGGAGAGAAATTTGCTGATATTCCGTATTATTCGGTCGTTGTTTTCACAAATCGTTCTGAGCTTAAGTTCCAGGAAGCATTCCGGAATAGTGATGTGATTCACCCAGCGGACTTGAAGAGGGTTGTCGATCAGTATCCGAGTGATGTTCTCCCGTTGTTTTCACAGCAGGAAATTCGCGTAAGGCTAAAGGTTCTTGAGAGACGTGATCAAGAAAACATCAAGGAAGTGCAGCAGGCACATATTGAAGGGATCCAGAGGAAGAGAGAGATCAATCAAATGAAGGTGAATGCGAACATTTGCCCGAAGTGTGGCGAGCGTCTTGTGAAGCGAACGGGGAAAAGGGGAGAATTTATGGGGTGCTCTAGTTTTCCGAAGTGTCGGTTTGTTGCGTAACAGTAGGATGGTATAACAGGAAAGTGACATGATTAGTTGTATAGCTCATATTGTTTACATGATAGAATCTCGCAAATCAGATAGAGGTAGATGACTATTATTAATCTAAGGAGTGAGCCGAATGGATTTAACCCCTTCCGATCTACACCCAAAAGACATCTACAAGCTACTTACCGGTTCTGTTGTTCCAAGACCGATTGCTTGGGTATCTACAATGGCAGAAGACGGGGGACTTAACTTAGCTCCCTTTAGTTTCTTTACTGTTGCCTCCATTAAACCAGCCATTCTTGCGATCTCCATTGGACCAGGAACGGGAGAGCGTCTTGGTACGGAGAAGGATACACTCGTAAATATTCGCTCGCAAAACGAGTTTGTGATTAATGTGGTGTCCAGTTCGCTTGGAAACGAAATGCAAAAAAGTGCGGAGGACGTTCCTTCTGATGTGGATGAATTTGAACATGCTGGCTTAACTCCAGTGGATAGTCTGACCGTTCAACCGAAGCGGGTGAAGGAAGCGTCGATTCATATGGAATGTAAGCTTCATCAAATTATTCCGCTTGGTTTCAATGCCCTTGTACTTGGAGAAATGACGCACTATCATATGAATGATGATGTTTATTTAGGCGATTATAAAGTGAATCTTGAGAAGCTTTCACCTCTTGGAAGACTGGCAGGAAACTATAGTGAAAGTAAGGAATTCTTTACATTACCAAGATAGGATAAAACATAGGACATGTCATAGAATGAATTGGAGAAAAGTAGCTGGGAGAGGTGTATGCCTCCAAGCTACTTTTCTTCATTTATGATTGTTACGGCTTTGTCTATCGCGATCGTGCTTTCTGGAGGTCAATCATTTGGTCATGTTCAAGCAGCTGATGATGAGAATCTGATTGAAGAACAAGCAATTCTTTCAATAGGAAGGCAAATAAAAGGATAGAGGGGGTCAGGTGCGTACCTGACCCCCCTCCGATTTTGTACAAATAATTCAGATGACTTTCATAAAAAGTCATTTTGGATTATAATCCTAGTATTCTACTAAGATTAATGTGGTATTAAGGGGGCAAGGAACATGGCAAATGTTGTTATTCAAATCAATAAGAGCGGCGCCGATGATAATAGACGAGTGATACGAAATATCATGAATCTCAAGAATCAACTTGATGACGATTTGATTCAGTGTGAGGTAGTTGTCTTTGGTGAAGGAATGAACCTTTTATTAACACAAGATGAATTGATAATAGAACAACTTGATGCGTTAGTAGAGAGTGGAATTAAATTCATCGCTTGTAGCAATACGTTGTCGAAGCGCAATGTGACGCAGGAAGAACTGAGCTGTCCTGTAGGTTCAGCAGGTTCTGGTGTTGCCCATCTTGTGAGAAGACAAACGGAAGGCTGGGCGTATTTAGCATTATAGGAGAGGAGGTTAGAAGATGTCGGCACTCGTTGAACTTGAAAAGGTATCGTTCAACTATGGGAAGAATGCAACGATTCTTAACGATATTGATTTCTCAATTAAGAAGAATTCATTTGTATCCTTATTAGGACCGAGTGGGTGCGGGAAATCAACACTATTAAATTTAATTGCGGGTTTTCATTCTACATACGAAGGACGTATTGAATTTGAAGGAAAACCGGTGAGGAAACCATCCAAGGATCAGGGATTTGTGTTTCAAGATCTAGCTCTCTTTCCCTGGCTGTCGGTGTACAAGAATGTAGAGTTTGGTTTGAAAATGCAGAAAATACCTAAACAAACAAGGGATTTGAAAGTGAAGAAAATGATTGAAATGGTAGGGCTATCAGACTATCATTCTTTTCCGATTTCCTCTCTATCAGGAGGGATGAAGCAGCGAGTGGCGCTCGCGCGAACATTAGTAACGGAGCCGAACCTGCTTCTGTTGGATGAACCCTTTAGTGCATTAGATGCTCAAACTCGGGATGTTCTTCAAGATGAACTTCTTAGCTTACACACGAAATTGAATACGACCACTTTATTGGTGACACATAGTATTGATGAGGCGATCTATCTTTCAGATACGGTTGTTTTGTTAGATAAGAATGGAAGAGTGAAGGACATTGTGAGCATTGAATTAGAGCGTCTGAGAGATCGAACTTCCACTGATTATAATTTCTATCAAAGAAAGCTTTATGATTTCTTGAAAGATGAAAGACTCTCACCTAGAAAAGGAGAAAACGAATGAAAAAAGTATGGTTGTTTATGGTTGCTGTGCTCGTCTTAACTGCTTGTGGTAATGCGGAAAACTCCTCTAGTCCATCTAGTGAGGATGGTGATAAGCCTCAATTAAACATTGGCTATGTATCGATTCTGGCCAATGCGCCTGGAATCGTAGCAGACAAGAATGGGGCTTTTAATGAGAAATTAACAGCTGAAACATATGGATTTAACTCAGGCCCTGAATTATATCAAGCCCTTGCTTCAGGTGATCTAGATGTGGCGTATGCTGGTATCCCTGCGCTTGTGAACTGGTCATCGCGAGGGCTTCCCGTCAAAGTGATCTCTAAAGTAAGTGAAGGAAAAGTAGGCGTTGTGACGAGCCAAGATTCAGGTATTACGTCTGTTGAAGAGTTAAAGGGTCAGGTACTAGCTGGCGTGAAGAGCGGAAGTGGCGTAGATATCATTACGCGTGGGCTTATCTTGCCAGATGCGGGGCTCACTCCTGAAGACGTGACGATTCAGGAATTTAAACAAACAAATATAGAGCCAGCGGTCGATTCAGGGCAAGCGCAAGCTGGTGTATTGAATGAACCTTTCTTAACTTATTCGTTATTAAGAGGCAAGAAACAAATCGCTGAAGAAAATGATCCAGCACTTGTGATTGTCGTGTCAGAAGAGGCACTGAAAAATAAACCGGAAGCTGTACAGGCCTTTATGGATGTGCATCAATCAACAATAGCCGACCTAAACGATAACCCAGAAAAGGCAAATCAAGTATTAGTGGATGTTTTCAACATTGCGGACGTGGAAGATGTCCCAGCTGAACAAGTGATCGCTAAAGCGAAGGATAAAATGACGTATGATTGGCAATTCGATGGAAATGATTTTGAGTACTATCAACAATTAGCGGACGCTGCATATGACCTGGGATATGTAGAGAAAGAAGTAGATGTGAAGAAGTTGATGGATCTTTCATTTGTAGATGGAGTTACGAAAAGTGAATAGATGGAAAATGAGCTGGCTAGCGGTACCATTTGTATTGATCGTTTGGTCAGCTATTGCGGTCAACTTTCCAGCTTATGTTTTTCCAGGTCCAATCGATGTGTTGAATGAGGGCGTCAATCAATGGGAAAAGGGAGAACTGACAAACCATATACTTGTCAGTTTAAAACGCTTAGTTATTGGCTTTGTTCTTTCTGCAACAATGGCGTTTCTGATTGGTATTCTAGCTGGTGCTTCTCGAAGATTCCGTGAGTTTCTCACTCCCCTCGTTACATTCTTCCAGGCTACTCCTCCGATGGCATGGGCACCCTTGCTGATCATTTTGTTAGGGCTTGGGGATGCACCGATGATCGCGGTGATCATCATTGCATCGTTTTTCCCGATTCTAATTAACGTCATCCAGGGGATGAACCAAATACCTGAATCGCATATTCGAGCGGCTCGAACGCTAGGAGCGAAGAGTTGGCGACTTGGCTATTATGTATTTCTACCAGAAATTACGCCAGCAGCCATTAGCGGGATCTATGTTGGGTTCGCTATTTCGTGGCGCTCCCTCGTCGCAGCGGAAATGATCGGTGGCAACTCCGGTATCGGTTATTTCATTGCCTTTAACGGACAGATCGGAAATACGTCTTCTGTTATATTAGGAATTCTACTGATTGGCTTCCTAGCTTTACTGATGGATTATCTTCTGCTTAAACCACTTCATAAGCGTTTTGCCGGTTGGGCATCGCGTGAAGAAAACTAAGGGGGTCAGGTATGGACCTGACCCCCTCTATCTCATAAAGGAAAAGGAGTGCTAATGACTCAATTCATTAGCACTCCTTTTTTGTGTGTAAGATAGAATAAGTAGAACCGTCCCGTCGATTGCCTAACACAGAACGAGAGAAAGAAGTACTTCAATCGGTTGGAATGGCATCTTTTATTAAATCGTTCTTTTAATATCCTATACATGGGAAAGTGTAAGAATGGTAACATGATGGGGAAAGCTTGTAGGCAAGGAGGACTGTAATGAAACTAAAAGGAATCATATACATATTGATTGGTGCAGGGAGCTTTGGACTGACGCCGATCTTCGTGAAAACTGGATTTGGCTATGATTATAGCCTTGGCCAGATCAACATTGTGCAAATGGTGCTTGCGCTTATTTTGTTGGGGGCCATGTGCTTCTTCAAAGGATTGAAGATAGAGAACCTCTCAAAACCTGATTTCATTAAAGTCATGATCACCGGTGCTGCAATGGGGTTAACGAGTATATTCTATTACGGAGCGATGCAGTATTTGTCTGCTTCGCTCGCAATTATTCTACTCTTCCAATTCGTATGGATCGGCATGATCTACGAGTGGATTTTCAGTAAGGCACGACCGACTTTAGTGAACGTTCTCGCATTGCTCGTTACCCTGACAGGAGTGGTGCTTGCTTCTAACATTATTGTTGATGGTGTTACTAACTTACATCCCATTGGACTACTTCTTGGATTTTTATCTGGTGTTTCCTATGCTGGGTTCATCTTTTTCAGTGGGAGAGTTGCTACTAGCTCACATCCATTTATACGAAGCTTATTGATGGTGACCGGGGCAACTGTTCTCGTGTCCAGTGTGTTCTTCCGAGATATCCCTTCACTAAATCCGTCTGACGGACGTTTATGGTTACTAGGGATTGGACTCGCACTTGTTGGTGGGGTTATGCCAACGTTGTTCTTTGCAAAAGGGGCACCACTTATTTCAGGCAGACTTGCGAATGTATTGAGCTCGATCGAGTTACCTGTCGCGATTGTGTCAGCGATGATCGTTCTCTCTGAATCGGTTTCACTACTGCAGTGGTGTGGCGTGGTATTGATACTTGTTGCGATAGTCATAAATGAGTTGGGTGGAGTTATGAAGAAAGGGAAGACCTGATTCTATGACAGGAACGCGTGGAGTTGATCGAAGTGAAAATAAAGAGAAGAACTTACATAGCCACAATGATTGTTGCTTTATTCCTAATCATGATGGTTATCTTAAACGTTCATTCTATGAAAAACGCTAAGAACGCTTGTATAAATTACAACAAGACACCAATTGTTAAACATGACTTTCTAGCGTTTAATTGGTCTGTTTCTTGTCGTTAGATGTAGGGAGAAGTGAAGTGAATCACCAGAACTCTCCGAGACCAGTGTAAAAGTGTTCCTGAAAAAATATGAGCTTTTTCAGCAGTCTCGAACCGTCCCAGCGATTCAAAATAGCAATAAAGATTTCGGGATAGTTCTTTTCTCTCATGAGAAAAGAACTATCTTTGTTGAATGCGTCGAAAGACATAGAAAAAGAGTGAAGGAGAGGGTATTCTAAGTTTGGAAAATAATGAAGTTTAATAGAAGGAAGTACTCAGAAAAGCACAATCGTTTCTGTGCTTATCAGCCTGTTTTTACCTATATTTTGAAAAGTATATTCAAGTAATAGTAGATTAGTTGATTTACAAACGATAGTGGAGAGCTATTGTAGCAAGGGGTTTATGCTGATGACATATAGGTATATGAATTCAGAGTAGCCTTGAAAGTGAGGAAAACCAATAATGAATAACGAGTTGAAGAAGAAGTTAAAAGAGTTAGGGATGAAGAAAATACAACAGCTTTTTGGAGAAACGGTGTTTGCATCAGAGATTCATGAATTTGCGAAATTGTTTATGGAAGATGAGTCTGTTTTCACCCATCTGCATGATGCCTATAGGCATCAACTGGATTCCTTAGAGTTAACGAGTCAGGATATCGATCTTTTTTATCGTAAGGAAGAAGGCCTTCACACGATTTCTTACTTGGATAAGAGTTTTTCGTTAGACGACGCTTCTTATGTTTCCTTTCTGACTTATGCTATTGATCTCATGCGTGAGGTATTGCCGCTAGGTACTGTGGTTGAATTGGATCCACGTTATTTTAAACCGGGTGAGTCTGCTTCAGAACCAATTAAAGTGGTGATTACGAGTCGATTTATTTTTGCGAAAAGCTATCGTTCTTACTTTCCTTACGCCGGGGTTGTGTATCCGTTTGGCGAATTGAACAAAGGGAACACGATTCATTTCACCTCTCCATTGATTCAGAAGGTTGTCTATATGGGCTATCAAGATGAGATGGAAGCGTCATTTGAATATCTCATGAAAGAAGAATTGATTGTGGATAAAGGGATTACGTCTATCGAGTTTTCGGACGAGGACATGAAGAAGATTCAGAATCAAAGTAGTCAAGGGCAGGTGAGCGATCATGCCATTGTATGATTATGACTTCTGCCACAACTTGTTGTACGCAGGTTGGGATGGGGGCATTATCAATAATCTAAATGATGCCCGGCACGAGATTCTACAGAACTTTAATCAAATGGATTTTGAAAATGCTTCTGCCCACGAGGAGATGAGGGAAATCGTCGAAGGCATGGTCGCTGAAATCGATCAGCTTTTGTCTATGATTCAATCCGTTCAATTTAAATAAAAGGAGGTTACATCGTTGGCGAGTCAAAAGATTGAATTAAACCTTGCTGAGCTGCGATCCGCATTAAATTCGTTGGATTCCAACATCTCAGAATTTAAAAGTTACACAAAGAATTTCCATAACTCTACGAGAGACGAATTAAAAAGCTTTAATTCTGATTTTATCGAAGAGGTCGATGCGCTACTAGATAACATGCATAATGATAGCCAAACGCAGTTGTTGAACAATCTGGATGCGATTTATCAAGCAGGGGACATGCTGGTAGAAAAGATGAAAGAAACGGATGAAAAGATCGGCACGACCATCAGGAGCAACACGGAATGAAGCGGGATCTCAAGATCAATTATGGTATACTGGATGGCATCATAGAACAGCTACATAAGTACAAACATGCCCTCGATACAATGGAGTCGTCCCTAGCTAAAATCAATGAATACGTGAAGCCAAACCAGGGGGAAAGCATTGATGCCTGGGTATTCACGATCGAAGAATCAGAGGATTATATCCGAGCTTATCATGAACAAATCCAGGATCTCCTAACCTTATTCGAATCCTATGTGTCTGACACGAATGCCTACATCACGCCATTAGCGCGACAAGCGATGATGCAAGTCGATCGAAATGACATCTGGTTCAACCTGCAGCAAATCGAACGTGGGATTTCAGGGAATGTTGGAAAATCAGCACGCGTCGCAAGCCGAGTCCCTTACAATACCTTCTCGTTATTTGATGAACCAACCGAAAGTGAAATCGAAAAAAGCCGAAGCAATGAAGCGAACCTGAATCATATTCGTCGCGAAATCAATCGGTCTGAAAACGTCCTTCAACAAAAAATGGACGACCTGTGGGGCATTTACAATACAAAAGTGAAGCCCTTTGAGAATACAGATGACGACTATTATGGAAAAGCTCAAAAGCTGAAAATGTCCTACACGGGTGTGTTCGAAGGCGTTTGGGACGGTGTTGAAGACCTTTCCTCTGACATTTATGGCTTTGGAAAAGGACTCGTTCTCGGTTTATATGAAATCGGAAAAGGTCTCGTTACAGTTGCCGGTGACGCCGGGATCGTCTACACCTCCCATCAACTTCCTGATTCTATTGAACCCGATTTTCTAAAGGAAGCAGCGGATAAGCGAGTCGAAGGCTATAGAGCCGCCGCCATGCAGGCGATTAAAGATCCGATGGGCGTCGTTGAATCGATCTCACAATCCTTCTCCGATACCTATGAAGACGAAGGCATTGCCTATATTACAGGGAATGCTTCCACAGCCTTTATCCCGTATGTCGGCATGGCAGGTAAATCAGCCAGCCTCGCCAAACTTGCTGGAAAGATACCGAACTCTAACCTAAGCAAGGTCGCTGGAGGTAGCAAAGTAGACGTTGCGGCCATCGTGAAAAAGCATAACGCTTTTGAAGGAATGAAGCGCGGCATGGGTGAATTTGTTCAAGACGTTAGAGGCGGCATGCAGGTTGCGGGGAATCCGAATAGGGTGGCTGTTGGGGCGAATGGTGTTGCGGGGAATGTGGTTGGGAAAGTTGGGGATGTAGCGGAGAGTGGCGTTGCATCGGTTTCTAGGAGTGGTGGTCGGAATCATGTGGTTGATGATTCAATCGTGCGGATTAAGACTGATGTAGATCGTGTAGATGCTGGGAAGGGTAGTAAGGATGATGGAGAAGCTATTAACCTTTGGAGAAAGTCTAAATGCAATACTGATGAGTTATATAATTATTTATTGAAAAATGTAAACATAGATGTAGCAAATAAATTTTTAAAAGAAGGTAAATGGCCAGAAGGTATTCAAATACCAAAGAATTCATCAGTATTAGATCCTGATGCCTCAATTAACTGGAGTAAAGCTGCTGAAGGAGGTTATACACTAAATGTTGATGGAACTGCAATAAAAGAACAGTTTACTCCAGAGATGCGAGAAGTAATTGATAGATATGGTAATGCTAACGGAAGATATACATCTCCTGTAATTAATGGAGAATCTTATTCATATACAGAACGTTCATTACCATATGTAGAAGACTTATCAAATTATCATCAATATGAAGTTAGAGGGGATTTTTCTAAAATCAAAGAGTATGTCGATAAATGTACAGACATGAAGTTAAAAACTGAGATTGAAACTACTGTAAGAAAATATTATAAAGGTGACTATAGCAGGCTTGTATTTTATAAAGGAAATGCGGCAGCCGTTGAAGGTTGGGGAAAAGGAGGAGCCGTTCAATATGAATTTGGTCTTACGGTTCAACAATTAGAAGGATTAGGTTTGCTTAAGGAGATTAAATAGGAGGATAAACCATGAATATAAAAGAGGCAATAAGAATTATACATGAGGAGAATTTACAAGGTTATAATATGAATGAAGAAAGGGATAATAGAGAAAACGAAGTTGTGTTAAGGCATGAGAATAATAAATGGATTGTTTATGTAACAGATGAAAGAGCTAGCAAGGTTACAAATTCACAAGATACTTATGCGGGTGAGGAAGAAGCATTAGATGATTTTATTGATAGATTAAGAGCTGATAAAATATTAAGGGAGTTATAAAGTTTTTATGCTTCAATTTGACTGGGGACAGAGGGACAGGTTTCTTGTCCCACCCATAAGTCAAAAAGCGATGACGTTTGTAAGTGTTACTAACTTGCCAGCTACTTTACTTCTGTTTGCAAGAAAAATTACTACGATTCGCTTTATGCCCTTTAGTTTATTAGATCATTGTTGGGACTAAGTACCTGTCCCTGTGTCCCCATGGAGAACTAGCTCTACAGGTGAGAAATTAATGGATGGTGGAGCTGAACAAATAGTAACACCGCTAAGTGGTGAGGTTTTGGAGGATATAGGAGTTATACCTAAATATTAAAAGGAGGACTAATTAGAGGGACAGAGGGACAGGTTTCATAGCCGTCAAGCTAAGCTAATTGTTTTTGATACTCCGCCTTTAAACGTTATCCTTCCTAGAAGAATATTCTAAGGAAGGAAGATAATGTGGGTATTA
>NZ_JAFKOI010000049.1 GCF_017303315.1 Bacillus sp. NTK071 | reverse complement strand
TTAAGTGCCTTTAACGCAGAACTTCCGAAGAACACAGGAGAAGGCAATAATCTTGATGTTGTGAACCGCTTGAATGAGTTGAATCACATGATGACAGAAGTCGGCAATGCTTATAAACAGATCCTAGCTGAAAACAACCAGACCGTACGAGAATCTGTCCAACAATTAGAGAAAGCAGACAAAGAACTCTCTTCCTCTATTCAATTACGTTAAGAGGTGAATGCCAATGAAAACGTTAGACGTCCAATCGCTTCATCAAGGAATCCAACATACCCGATCTGCCGTCTCTACTATGAGAACGCAAACGACAGAACTCCGGTCATCTATTGAAAACTTTACTACATTGGAAGCTTCCTTTAACGGTCATGGCGGGAAAGCAGTTCGGTCATTCTACCAGGAATGTCATCTCCCATTTCTAACTTATATGGAAAATGTCATAACTCACTTTGAAGAGAAGCTAGTCAATTTGATTAACTCTATCCAATCATATGAACCACAAGAATCTGGATTCGTTCGAGAAGATTTTCTTGCTAATGAGGTGGAGAATGGATTACATAAAGCGCAAAACATAACTGATCA
>NZ_JAFKOI010000048.1 GCF_017303315.1 Bacillus sp. NTK071 | reverse complement strand
ATCGGTGTTCGTCCCGTCCTTCTTAGGCTTCTAGTGCCAAGGCATCCACCGTGCGCCCTTAGTAGCTTAACCTTAGATTCATTAGACTTGATTGCTCAATCTAACTCCTCGAGTTATTACTAAGTGTTGCTAAATAATTCTTATTGGATGTCGTTGTTTATGCTATCTAGTTTTCAAGGAACATGTCCACTAATTGTTTGTACTAACGTACAATTCTATAGTAGATGTAGTTGGTGGAGCCTAGCGGGATCGAACCGCTGACCTCCTGCGTGCAAGGCAGGCGCTCTCCCAGCTGAGCTAAGGCCCCATTTTTATCCAAGAGTAATATACCAGACGGTAATCTTGGTGTCAATTTGATCTTTATGGTGGGCCTGAGTGGACTCGAACCACCGACCTCACGCTTATCAGGCGTGCGCTCTAACCAGCTGAGCTACAGGCCCATAAAGGGTGATTGACAGTCATTATATTGAAAGAGAATTGCTCTTTCAAAACTAAACGAAACGCTCATGTAAGGTTGGTAACGTAAGTTACCTTCGTAATTCTCCATAGAAAGGAGGTGATCCAGCCGCACCTTCCGATA
>NZ_JAFKOI010000047.1 GCF_017303315.1 Bacillus sp. NTK071 | reverse complement strand
GCGTACTTACAGCTCCCCGAAGCATATCGGTGTTCGTCCCGTCCTTCTTAGGCTTCTAGTGCCAAGGCATCCACCGTGCGCCCTTAGTAGCTTAACCTTAGATTCATTAGACTTGATTGCTCAAGCTAACTCCTCGAGTTATTACTAAGTGTTGCTAAATAATTCTTATTGGATGTCGTTGTTTATACTATCTAGTTTTCAAGGAACAAGGCTACTAGTTAATTAAACGTTTGTTTAATCCAGTAGACAAAGTTGGTGGAGCCTAGCGGGATCGAACCGCTGACCTCCTGCGTGCAAGGCAGGCGCTCTCCCAGCTGAGCTAAGGCCCCAGAATTCTTTTATGGTGGGCCTGAGTGGACTCGAACCACCGACCTCACGCTTATCAGGCGTGCGCTCTAACCAGCTGAGCTACAGGCCCACAAAAGAAAAGTAAATACCCCGACATAGCCATTAGCCGGAGGTGTTTCTTAAAAGAGACTTGCTCTTCATCAAAACTTACCTTTTCAGTTGAAAGAAATAAATCATTCTTTCAAAACTAAACGAAACGCTCATGTAAGGTTGGTAACGTAAGTTACCTTCGTAATTCTCCATAGAAAGGAGGTGATCCAGCCGCA
>NZ_JAFKOI010000046.1 GCF_017303315.1 Bacillus sp. NTK071 | reverse complement strand
TCTATCAACTTATGACCTAGTCAGTAATCTAAGTGAAATTTGTAAATTACAAAAAAAGGAGGAACCTCTAATTTTCCGGAAGTTCCTCCTTTTATAGCGGTCTTATTAAAATAAAGCTCCGAGATAACAGAAGACTCGACATCGAGATGTTTCTTAATTGAAGATAGAATGTAATTGAACAATTAGAAGATCAATGAAGCAATTATAAAACCAATAATGATCGCAACTATTAAAATTAATGTTCCCTTCCATCCTAAACTACCTACTAAATCAACTAATCCCCCATTATTAGCTCTATTGAAAGAATCACTTATATTCCCAGTAGTATTCCTTTTCAATTCTTCTTGTCTCAATTCCTCTCTGTTCCTTTCAGGTGATTTCTTCGGGTCCATCATTTCTTCACTCCTTTTCGTTTAACTCTCATTCATAACAGAAATGCTGCTCCAATCCTACACATAGAGCGCTTACCTTTATTTAGCAAGCGCTCCGAAGTTGTTTATTATTATAGTGTAGCTTTTTCTTTCTGATGGTACAGGCTTATCCGTGGTTTTGTTTCTCGTTTCCCGGGTTGTTACTTTTCTTTTTCTTATAGAGAACGTAAATCGCATTAGCGGCGACCATTAGTACAGAACCGGTTACCCATCCATATATAGAAGGTAGATGGGGCACATCAGGGAGAAATATGAGTTGACTTCCAATGCTTCCCCCAATGAATGCTGCTAGAGCCATCACACTCAATCTCCATTGAGAATTTATGAGTTTCTTCTTTTTCTTCATTTTTCCATACTCCCTTTATTCTTTGATTTCATTTTGGGATATGTCATTGAAGGTGTTATTTTTGATTCCATTGCTCGTATACGAATGTTGTATTTTGCAATAGAAAAGTGCAGGAAAATGCAAAGAAAAGTGCAGAGGTTTGTCACCCAGAATACTTCTCTTTATTTTCTTTTAGATAATGCGT
>NZ_JAFKOI010000045.1 GCF_017303315.1 Bacillus sp. NTK071 | reverse complement strand
CGTTGTTTATACGCTAGCTGGGATCGTATTGTGGTACGGATTTAATATACCAGATCCTGAATTTATATGGTTTATATTAATTCCCGTTTATACATATCTAATAATCTTAATAAAAGTTAGAGCCAAATATGACGGAAAACGAAGGTAGTTTAAATAAAAGCAAAAATATATATTATTCCTCCAGAAAATCGGAGCGATTGTTCAATATAGACGGTCGCTTTTTCAATAACTCAACTGTTTTAGTAGCTCATGGGAGGAGAGATGAAAGTGACACCTATTAAAAAAGCATATGGATATGTAACAAGACAAAAAGAAGGTAAGACACAGGTATTAGTATTTCAACATTCTATTGCTGAAGCAGGGATACAAATACCAAAGGGGACGGTCCAGCCTGGAGAACCCACTCAACATGCAGTTGTAAGAGAAATGGAAGAAGAAACAGGATTAAGAAACTTTCATGTGGAACAACTACTTGCTGAAGATTTATGGAAGAATGATGACGGTGTAATACATAACAGATTTTTTTATAAAATAACTGTATCAAATGTTCCAGATGAATGGGGCTACAAACCAACAGGTGGGGAAGAAGAAGAAGGGCTGACTTTTCATTTTTTTTGGATTTCATCTGCAAATGAGGTTGAACTTATAAGAGGTCATGGAGATTATTTGAACCTTGTTTTTAACTAAAAGTATTGAACCATATGAAGAGCTTCTAATCATCTTAAATATCTCGAAATCAAGTCTTTCTCTATAGGGGGCAACTCAAGAATATTGAATTGAGTCCATTGTTCCATAATCTCGGAGCTAATGTGGAAGATTATAGAATAACGGAGGAAGCTACTTTGCACCAACTAAATGCATTAATACCTGAGCTTTCGGTTTCAAATATTGAACGAAGTTTAGAATTCTATTTAGAAATTCTTACTTTCAAAATTGAATATGAGCGACTAGAGGACAAGTTCGCTTTATTATCATTAAGTGATTGTCAGATAATGATAGAAGAAGTAAATGGTCACTGGGATACTGGGAAGTTATCTTACCCTTTTGG
>NZ_JAFKOI010000044.1 GCF_017303315.1 Bacillus sp. NTK071 | reverse complement strand
TTGCATGTATTAGGCACGCCGCCAGCGTTCGTCCTGAGCCAGGATCAAACTCTCCGATAGAAAGCTTAATCTAGCTTTTAAAACAATGTTTTGTTTCCGAAGAAACAACTACTTACATGGCGTTTCGTTCAGTTTTCAAAGATCGATTTTTCTTTAGTTGCTGTTTTCAGCGACCAAACCATCATAACATATGTGATTTGTGCTTGTCAATACCTTATTTATAAAGAATTTGGTGGAGCCTAGCGGGATCGAACCGCTGACCTCCTGCGTGCAAGGCAGGCGCTCTCCCAGCTGAGCTAAGGCCCCGTTGGTAAAATGGTCGGGAAGACAGGATTTGAACCTGCGACCCCTTGGTCCCAAACCAAGTGCTCTACCAAGCTGAGCTACTTCCCGTTTAAAAGAGAAAATAAAATGGTGCGCCCGAGAGAAGTCGAATCCCTAACCTTCTGATCCGTAGTCAGACGCTCTATCCAATTGAGCTACGGGCGCATATTATAATGTTTTGAGAAAAATGGAGCGGAAGACGGGATTCGAACCCGCGACCCCCACCTTGGCAAGGTGATGTTCTACCACTGAACTACTTCCGCAATTGGTGCGGGTGAAGGGACTTGAACCCCCACGTCGTAAGACACTAGATCCTAAGTCTAGCGCGTCTGCCAATTCCGCCACACCCGCAAATAAATGGTGAGCCATGAAGGACTCGAACCTTCGACCCTCTGATTAAAAGTCAGATGCTCTACCAACTGAGCTAATGGCTCTTTTCAATAAGAAAAGCTGGTGCCGGCCAGAGGACTTGAACCCCCAACCTACTGATTACAAGTCAGTTGCTCTACCAATTGAGCTAGGCCGGCATTATATGTACCCTTACGGGTTATATAAGAAAAATATGGTGGAGGATGACGGGCTCGAACCGCCGACCCTCTGCTTGTAAGGCAGATGCTCTCCCAGCTGAGCTAATCCTCCACTATATAAGCCTAGCGACGTCCTACTCTTGCAGGGGGAGATCCCCCAACTACCATCGGCGCTGAAGAGCTTAACTTCCGTGTTCGGCATGGGAACGGGTGTGACCTCTTCG
>NZ_JAFKOI010000043.1 GCF_017303315.1 Bacillus sp. NTK071 | reverse complement strand
ACGCATTATCTAAAAGAAAATAAAGAGAAGTATTCTGGGTGACAAACCTCTGCACTTTTCTTTGCATTTTCCTGCACTTTTCTATTGCAAAATACAACAGATAAGCTCCGATGATAACGGAACAAAAGATACAAAACTATTTTTTAATAAAGCCGTTTTTAAATAACCCATACCATTCTCTTATTTCTTCACTTTTCAGGACATCCAATTTACTTAATATATCTCTGGAAAATTCTAGAGCCCCACTTCCATTAGCTGTGATTAAACAACCACCACTAATAGAATGTTCGTGTATGTAATTATTGTCACCTCGATAATGAGGTGCTCCTTCTTTTAAATAAGCCAATGAATTCCCTGTATGTTTATGGTGATTAAGGTATCCGTATTCTCCTAAAAAAGTAGTCGCATCACAAATCGCTGCTACTGGAATATCCTTTCCGACACAATAATCTACAAGCTTTATTGCCTGATGGTTTTTTTCTTCTCTCCATCCCGTTCCCCCAGGTATAATCAGCATCGCTAATTCTAAATTAAGAGAGAATTCTCGTAAGCTATAATCCGGTAGAACCTTTAATCCACCCATTGAGATTTTAGGATTCTTATCAATCGCAATTGTCTGTACTTCATAGCCCGTTCCTGGTTTATTTAATTCAGCAGTCACATAACTTGCTTCCCAATCAGCAAAACCATCAGTAATAAAAACCAAAACTTTTTTCATTTGTATGTCCCCTTTAGTTTTCATTGTGATTTTCTAATTTCCCATTCTATGTACTACCATTTATTTCAAATTAATGTAGATTACTCAATCTTTTTTTCACTTATAAAAAAGCTTATCTGATTACTGATAAGCTCCGAGTTAATTGAAGACGCAACATATATTGATTTTATCCTATACGTCATTCTCGCTCATTCTATGTTCTTTCTCATTTTTCTTTTATCATTAAGGTTTAAAACAATCTCGTAACCAAAGGCAACTATTAAACCCGACCAAAGGATTATAGCCGATGAAAAGAGATCACCTGTAAAAATGAGATTGTGAGTGTAGTTTATAAATAACAATATCAAATAGGTATAAAAGCCAATGATCGCTCCCTTTTTCCAATTTATCACTTGTCTATTAGTCATAGAT
>NZ_JAFKOI010000042.1 GCF_017303315.1 Bacillus sp. NTK071 | reverse complement strand
CATGTATTTGATCGAAAATCTGTAAGAAAAACCGCCATGGAAACTGGTTTCTCACAAAGGCTTAGTAAATTAACACCAGAAATCTTTCTAAGTCTCTGTACATTCCTCAAAGATTCAGTTGGAAATGAGAGTTTACAACACTTATGTAGCGCTATATCTTATCCCTATCAAACCTCGATTTCGAAGCAGGCCTTACACGAGCGATTTAATAAACAAGCCGTTTCATTTCTAAAAGAAATTTATCAACAGTTGGTATCGAATCAGGTGAAGATACCACGACACGTCGATGTGAACCGACTTTTTTCACGTATTCGAATTATGGACTCTACTTCTTTTAACTTGGAGGATGACTATCCTGATTATCCAGGCTTTCGTAATTCGGGTGTGAAAATACAATTCGACTATGACTGGCTTCATGGAGATTTCCTTTATCAATCCGTTGATCCTCAGACCAAGAATGACAAATCAGCAGCGCGAGAAATTATGAATTCGCTCTTACCGGGTGATCTGGTTTTGCGTGATCTTGGCTTTTACGCGGCAACGATTATGAAAGAAATAAATAAACGTGGGGCTTACTTTATAACGAGAGCTCCTTCGAAAACAAAGTTCTGGGTTGGAAGTTCAAAAGAAGGATGGACGCAAATAGTACCCGAGGAAGACTTGAAGGATAAAGACTCAGGTAAAGTAATAGACTATGGTTTCGTTAAAGTAGGTGGCGATGCGCGAAATTCTTTTATAGGCCGAGTTGTCGCCCAGAAACTAACACCTGAACAGCGCAAAAGGCGCGAAAAAGCTTTGAAAAAAAAGGGACAGAAAGGAAGGAACGTCCAATCTGCCCTAAGAAGAAATGATATTCAAGTTCTTGTGACCAACATAACACAAGAAAAATTAGGTCCTCAAGACCTGTATCCGTTGTATACCCTTAGATGGCAAGTTGAAATCATATTTAAAACGTGGAAATCCCTTTATCAAATCAATAACGTGAGAAGGATGAAACAAGAACGGATGGAATGCCATTTATATGGCACTTTAATCAGAATTCTTCTTTCTTCCATGACAATGTTTCAGTGTCGGTATTATTTGTATCAAAACCATCAAAAAGAGATATCCGAATACAAGGCCATGGATCTAAT
>NZ_JAFKOI010000041.1 GCF_017303315.1 Bacillus sp. NTK071 | reverse complement strand
TTTTGAAAGTAAGAATTTCCAAATAGAATTCTAAACTTCGTTCAATATTTGAAACCGAAAGCTCAGGTATTAATGCATTTAGTTGGTGCAAAGTAGCTTCCTCCGTTATTCTATAAAATCAGTAGTCTTCCACATTAGCTCCGAGATAATGGAATAGCATTATTTTATAAACTGGTCGCTAGATAATATTGTTAAATCCTTTATAGAAATATTTTTGTTTTTATCTAGAAACCACTTTATTAAGTAAAACCCTAATGAATAGCCGCCCCAAAACGGTAAACCTTTATCTTTACTTCCGAACATATATAAATCAGTTAAGGTACCTTTATCATCGATATGATTCTTATATGTGCTTTCCCATATTGTTTTAGCTTCAGTTTCAGATAAAGCATCTTTATAAGGACCAAGATATTCCTCACCTAATCTTTCCTTCACAAAATGCTCTGCTAATCCTTCTAAAACCATTCGTTCAAGTAATGTTTCTCCATCTTCTTTCAGCCCTAATGCACTGATACGCCAATGGTGGTGATATTCGTGTGTTACGACAGATTTAATTGTTGAACGTACGTTTTCTTCTGGAAGAATTGCAAAACACATCTTTCCATCCCAATCCGTAAAAGCCGATACTCCATTAAGTTTGGACTTAACAAAATCATCATTTTTATCTAAAATGAACAACTCAAATTGTACAGCTCTATTTGGCGGGTACTGTTTATGCAAAAGCTCCAATTCTTCCTGTATGAAGTTTTCATAATCAAGCGATCTCATATTGGTCAATTGTTCTTCAAGTGAGACGATGTCATTGTTTAAATTAAACATTCCGAAGAACATCATCATTTCAAATTCTTCTTCATCAAATTTGAAAATATCCAAGAAAATCTCTTTCCTGTTTCCATTAGGAGTTGATTTTACTAATGAAATAAATTTCTCCATATCAGCAAGTCTTTCTTTATTTTTAACTAGATTATTTATTTGGGTCATTCTTCTCCCTCCTTTCTCAAACAAAAGTAGTTTCCAATCAAACTGTGCTCAACCTAGTTAGAGCGCTTACTTTTATTAAGCAATTGCTCCGAGATAACAGAACAATGGAGGCAATCTAATAATCTTGATTTGTCCGTTAGCTTAAAAAATAATAAGTTCATACTTTTATACCCGATGTTTTATGTTGTTAATTTCCTTAGCAATTGAAGACTTCTTCCCTCTTCCGTTTTTGTAATTTGTTAATTGAATATGAAAATAGTTAATATATTCGATAATGGTAAAAATGTAAACAAATACAGC
>NZ_JAFKOI010000040.1 GCF_017303315.1 Bacillus sp. NTK071 | reverse complement strand
TGAAGGCTGAGTCGTGATGGCGAGGGAAATTTAGTACCGAAGTCCTTGATTCTACGCTGCCAAGAAAAGCCTCTAGTGAGGAAAGAGGTGCCCGTACCGCAAACCGACACAGGTAGGCGAGGAGAGAATCCTAAGACGATCGGGAGAACTCTCGTTAAGGAACTCGGCAAAATGACCCCGTAACTTCGGGAGAAGGGGTGCTTCCTCGGGTTTATAGCCCAGGGGAGCCGCAGTGAAAAGATCCAAGCGACTGTTTAGCAAAAACACAGGTCTCTGCAAAGCCGTAAGGCGAAGTATAGGGGCTGACACCTGCCCGGTGCTGGAAGGTTAAGAGGAGGGGTTATCCCTTACGGGAGAAGCTCTGAATCGAAGCCCCAGTAAACGGCGGCCGTAACTATAACGGTCCTAAGGTAGCGAAATTCCTTGTCGGGTAAGTTCCGACCCGCACGAAAGGTGCAACGACTTGGATACTGTCTCAACGAGAGACCCGGTGAAATTATAGTACCTGTGAAGATGCAGGTTACCCGCGACAGGACGGAAAGACCCCATGGAGCTTTACTGTAGCCTGATATTGGATTTTGGTACAGCTTGTACAGGATAGGTAGGAGCCATAGAAGTCGGACCGCCAGGTTCGATGGAGGCGTCGGTGGGATACTACCCTGGCTGTACTGACATTCTAACCCAGCACCGTGATCCGGTGCGGAGACAGTGTCAGGTGGGCAGTTTGACTGGGGCGGTCGCCTCCTAAAGTGTAACGGAGGCGCCCAAAGGTTCCCTCAGAATGGTTGGAAATCATTCGCAGAGTGTAAAGGCACAAGGGAGCTTGACTGCGAGACCTACAAGTCGAGCAGGGACGAAAGTCGGGCTTAGTGATCCGGTGGTTCCGCATGGAAGGGCCATCGCTCAACGGATAAAAGCTACCCTGGGGATAACAGGCTTATCTCCCCCAAGAGTCCACATCGACGGGGAGGTTTGGCACCTCGATGTCGGCTCATCGCATCCTGGGGCTGAAGTAGGTCCCAAGGGTTGGGCTGTTCGCCCATTAAAGCGGTACGCGAGCTGGGTTCAGAACGTCGTGAGACAGTTCGGTCCCTATCCGTCGCGGGCGCAGGAAATTTGAGAGGAGCTGTCCTTAGTACGAGAGGACCGGGATGGACACACCGCTGGTGTACCAGTTGTTCCGCCAGGAGCATAGCTGGGTAGCTACGTGTGGAAGGGATAAGTGCTGAAAGCATCTAAGCATGAAGCCCCCCTCGAGATGAGATTTCCCACAGCATTAAGCTGGTAAGATCCCTTAGAGATGATGAGGTAGATAGGTTCGGGGTGGAAGCGTGGCAACACGTGGAGCTGACGAATACTAATCGATCGAGGGCTTAACC
>NZ_JAFKOI010000003.1 GCF_017303315.1 Bacillus sp. NTK071 | reverse complement strand
TCTCCGCTCGACTTGCATGTATTAGGCACGCCGCCAGCGTTCGTCCTGAGCCAGGATCAAACTCTCCGATAGAAAGCTTAATCTAGCTTTTAAAACAATGTTTTGTTTCCGTAGAAACAACTACTTACATGGCGTTTCGTTCAGTTTTCAAAGATCAATTTATTTCTTTCAATGTCGTTTTCAGCGACTTTATTAATATATCATATTAACTCAGTTGGCGTCAACAACTTTTTAAATTCTTTTTTGCCTGTCAACCATTTCGTAACGGCGACTTAAATAATATATCATGTATGCTATTATCTCGTCAACACTTTTTAATGAGTTTTTTAAAACCAATTCAAGAAAGTTTTGGAGACACCGTCAAAGCGACGGAATTACATCTTATCATTCTGAATCTCTACTTGCAATAGAAAAACAAAAAAAGAAGAGGATTTCTCCTCTTCCCTTTCTAACAGCCTTATTCTTCGTCATTTGAATCGTTAGTTTCTTCATCACCAGGGGTTTCTTCAGCTTCTACATCGATGATCTCTTCTGCACCAACTTCTTCAGTAGCTGCATCTTCATCATTGTCTTCGCCTTCAATTCCCTCTTCATTAATTTCTACTTTCGCTACAGTGGCAACAGAGTCACCTTCACCTATCCGTATTAATCTCACACCCTGTGTGTTTCTTCCGGTTTGTGAAATATCTTGAACATCAATACGGATAATAACTCCGCTTTCTGTGATAATCATACACTCTTCTTCAAGAGTAACCGTCTTAAGCGCAGTTAGTATACCGTTACGCTCTGTGAGGTTACACGTTTTGATTCCTTTACCGCCTCTAGTTTGAACACGGTACTCTTCGATAGGTGTACGTTTACCGAATCCTTTATCAGTTACAATCAGCACGTCCTGGTCTTCTTCTAGAATACCAATGCCTACAACCTGGTCGTTC
This sequence comes from Bacillus sp. NTK071, assembly GCF_017303315.1. Lineage (GTDB taxonomy): Bacteria > Bacillota > Bacilli > Bacillales > Guptibacillaceae > Guptibacillus. The sequence goes on along the minus strand of NZ_JAFKOI010000003.1, from coordinate 265,896 downwards.
TCTTGAAGAGAGATACCCTTAACACCAGTAGCTGTTCGACCCATAGATCGGACATCTTCTTCATGGAATCGAATGGCCATCCCCTGTTTTGTTCCCATGATAAGCTCTTTTGATCCATTAGTAAGACGAACACCCATTAGCTCATCATCTTCTTTGAAGTTGATTGCAATTAAGCCACCTTTACGAATATTTGCAAACGCAGATAATGGTGACCGCTTTACAACCCCTTGTTTCGTTGCAAAGAAAACGAACCAATCATCAACGAATTCTTCTATTGGAATAATAGCAGTAATGTATTCATCCTTCTCAATTTGAAGAAGGTTAATAATTGGAATTCCTTTTGCCGTACGGCTCAACTCAGGAACTTCATAGCCTTTAAGTCTGTATACCTTCCCTTTATTCGTAAAGAAGAGAATCGTATTGTGTGTAAGAGTGGTAAACAAATGTTCCACGAAGTCTCCGTCGTTTGTTCCCATTCCCTGTATACCACGACCACCGCGCTTTTGGCTACGATACGTATCAATTGGAAGACGCTTAATATAACCTTTGTGCGTTAAAGTAATAACAATATTCTGTTTTGGTATTAGATCTTCATCTTCAATCATGTCGAAACCAACAGTAATCTCAGTACGACGTTTATCTGCGAACCTTTCTTTCACTTCAGTCAACTCTTCGCGAATGATTTCAAGAACTTTCTCATCATCAGCAAGAATAGCTTTCAGTTCAGCGATTCGCTTCATTAACTCTTGATATTCTGATTCAATCTTATCCCGCTCTAGTCCTGTAAGGCGCTGAAGACGCATATCTAGAATAGCCTGAGACTGATCGTAGCTAAGAGAGAACTTTGTCATGAGTCCTTCTCTAGCAATATCTGTTGTTTCAGATGCTCTGATTAATTTAATAACTTCATCTAAATGATCAAGCGCAATACGTAAACCTTCTAATATATGTGCTCTTGCTTCTGCTTTATTAAGCTCAAACTGCGTTCTTCTTCTAATAACTACTTTCTGATGCTCTAGATAATGTTCAAGACACTCTTTAAGCGTTAGCACTTTAGGTTGTCCGTCTACTAAAGCTAGAGTGTTAATACCAAAGCTCGTTTGCAATGCAGTTTGTTTATACAAATTATTTAATAGAACATTTGCATTTGCATCTTTACGAACTTCAATAACGACACGCATACCATTACGATCGGATTCATCACGAAGATCAGTAATTCCCTCAATCTTTTTATCGCGAACAAGCTCTGCAATCTTTTCAACAAGGCGTGCTTTGTTAACTTGATAAGGAAGTTCAGATACAATTATTGTTTTCTTACCGTTGCTATGTTCTTCAATCTCAGCTTTTGCACGTTGGATAATAGATCCTCGTCCAGTAGTGTAAGCTTTGCGAATGCCTTCTCGTCCAAGAATTTCAGCTGCAGTTGGGAAATCTGGTCCAGGAATAAACTCCATCAATTCTGGAATCGTAATGTCAGGATTCACACTTAACTCAAGAATACCCTCAATGACTTCTCCTAGATTATGAGGTGGAATATTAGTGGCCATTCCTACAGCGATCCCCGATGCACCATTTACGAGAAGGTTTGGAAATCTCGCTGGAAGCACGATTGGTTCTCTTTCAGAACCATCATAGTTATCTTGATAATCAATGGTGTCTTTATTGATGTCTCGTACCATTTCCATTGCGATCTTTGACATTCTTGCTTCTGTGTAACGCATCGCAGCTGCTGAGTCACCATCAATTGACCCAAAGTTACCGTGTCCGTCTATTAACATATTGCGATAGCTGAAGTCCTGCGCCATGCGCACCATTGTATCGTAAACAGCAGAGTCACCGTGTGGGTGATACTTACCGATAACTTCGCCGACAATACGTGCAGACTTCTTATATGCTTTATCAGAAGTCATTCCTAGATCATTCATGGCATACAAAATACGACGGTGTACAGGTTTTAACCCATCTCGCACATCAGGAAGGGCACGACTCACAATAACGCTCATCGCATAGTCCATGAAGGAGGTGCGCATTTCCTGACTAATATTTATCTCTTTAACTCTCGATCTTTCCATATCAGACATACGGAAAACCTCCAATTATACTCTTGTTCATCTCTTAACAATAGGTCGTTGGGTTATATGAATGAACCTATTCTAGAAGGAAACATCCAATCTAGCACCATCGACTTTTCACCCATTAACAGCAGAAAAGGGGGATTGCCCCCCTTAACACTTATTCTTAAACATCCAGGTTCTTTACGTAATGGGCGTTATCTTGAATAAAGTTACGTCTCGGTTCTACTCGATCTCCCATTAACATATCAAAAACTTCATCTGCTTCAATGGCGTCCTGCAGTTCGACCTGCAGCACTGTACGCGACTCAGGATCCATTGTGGTTTCCCATAGCTGAGTCGGGTTCATCTCACCTAGACCTTTGTATCGTTGGATACCTGGTTTAGGGTTCTTCGGTATTTCATCAAGTATAATATCAAGCTCTCGGTCATTATAAGCATACGTCACTTTTTTACCTTGTGAGATCTTATAAAGAGGCGGCTGAGCAATATAGACATAGCCATTCTCAATCAATGGACGCATATAGCGATAGAAGAACGTTAGAAGCAATGTTCTAATGTGGGCACCATCAACGTCTGCATCAGTCATGATAATTAGCTTATGGTAGCGCGCTTTTGATAAATCAAAATCTTCACCGATACCTGTTCCTAGTGCTGTAATGATCGCACGTATTTCATTGTTTGAAAGGATTTTATCAAGTCGAGCCTTTTCAACATTCAGGATTTTACCTTTGAGTGGTAGAATAGCCTGAAAATGACGATCTCGTCCTTGCTTTGCAGAACCACCAGCTGAGTCACCCTCAACGATATATAGTTCTGAGATAGATGCATCTTTAGATGAGCAGTCTGCTAACTTACCAGGCAGTGCACTTACTTCAAGAGCACCCTTTCTTCTTGTAAGTTCTCTTGCTTTCTTTGCGGCAGCTCTTGCTCGAGAAGCCATAAGACCTTTTTCGACAATCTGTTTAGCGACAAGTGGATTCTCGAAAAGGAACATAGAGAATTTTTCACCAAAGATTGATTCTGTGATTGTACGAGCTTCCGCATTTCCAAGTTTCGTCTTTGTTTGACCCTCAAACTGTGGATCTGGATGCTTAATAGAAATGATAGCCGTTAATCCTTCTCGTACATCATCACCGGTTAAGTTAGGATCACTTTCACGGAATAGACTATTCTTTCTAGCATAATCATTAATAACACGCGTAAGAGCTGTTTTGAAACCATACTCATGGCTTCCACCTTCGTGGGTATTAATGTTGTTTGCAAATGAATAGATATTACTAGCAAAACCATCATTGTACTGAACGGCAATCTCAACAGATATGCCTTCTCGTTCACCTTCAACGAAAATAGGTTCTTCATGCAGCGCTTCACGAGTTCTATTCAGATGCTCAACGTATGATTTAATACCACCTTCGTAATGGTATTCATTACGTTTTTTCTCTTCTGGACGCTTATCCTGTGCAACAATTTTGATGCCTCTGTTTAAGAAAGCTAGTTCTCTTAAACGGTGTGCAAGGATATCGAATTCATATTCAATGGTCTCAGTGAAGATCTCGGTATCGGGGATGAAATGAATTGTTGTTCCTGTAATGTCACTTTCCCCAACAACTTTAAGGTCTTCATCAGGTACACCGCGCGTATAGCTTTGGTAGTAAACGTTCCCTTCACGTTCAACTGTAATTTCTAATTTAGAAGAGAGGGCGTTAACGACTGAGGCACCAACACCGTGCAGTCCGCCGGATACTTTATACCCTCCGCCACCGAACTTACCGCCTGCATGCAGTACGGTCATAATAACCTCTACTGCAGGGCGACCCATTTTCTCTTGAATACCAACTGGAATCCCACGTCCGTTATCTTCAACGGTAATGCTGTTGTCCTTCTCAATACTAACGGTAATCTGTGAACAGTAACCTGCTAATGCTTCATCAATACTGTTATCGACAATTTCCCAGACTAGATGATGCAGTCCACGGCTACTCGTAGAACCGATGTACATTCCCGGACGCTTCCTAACAGCCTCTAGACCTTCAAGGACCTGAATCTGACTTTCATCATAGCTTTCTCTTTCTTTATTAGACTGTTGTTCTAATGTCATAATGTTCACCTACATTTCTCTATCAAAGATAGACTCAATCCAGTTTGCTGCATGACAGCCATTCTGGTTTTTAAGATGATTCTCCATTTATCGTTGTTTCAACACTGTCTGATACTGTATAAGCTCGTCTTTTCAGTGTAAGGGAAGATAAAGGGGACAAATAAACCGTGTCAGTAGTAATTACGATCGATTTGGTTAAGTCACCGCCGATATCTTCAACTAGCTTGTCTTTCTGATGGCGATACAAAAATTCACTCGTAATTTCTGCTTCCTCCATAACCTGCCAATCAAATATGCCGACGACATCTCTCGATTGAACGACAACGTCCTCTCCTAAGTGTATAAACACCACTTCACCTCATTTCACCTTTTCAATTAGACCAGCCTGAACTTGAAAAGTTGTTGCTTTCTCAAGTGTTTCATGATTAATCCCTTCAACGCTCGTCGTTGTAACAAAGGTTTGAACTTTCCCTTGAATTGTATTTAAAAGATGCGACTGTCTGAAATCATCTAATTCTGACAGTACGTCATCGAGTAGAAGCAATGGGTATTCGCCTACTTCACTATGAATCAATTCAATCTCAGCAAGCTTAAGCGATAAAGCAGTTGTACGCTGTTGTCCTTGCGATCCATACGTCTGAACATTTTTTCCGTTTACAAAAAACGACAAATCATCGCGATGGGGACCCGCAAGCGTCACGCCACGCTCAACTTCTTTCTCTTTAATTTTATCAAACTTTTGCTTATATCCATCTACTATTTTCGACAAATCTGTTGGTTCTGATACCTCAACTGTAGGATTATAATGGATCTCGAGTTTTTCAAGTCCTCTACTGATCCCATAATGAATCGGTTCAGCCCATTTCTGAAGGAGTTGAACGAATCGAACTCTACGTATATAGATATTCGCTGCTGCTTCAATCAATTGTTCGGTCAAAATGTCTAACATCACATAATCCGGTGTTTTTTGATAACGAAGAGTTTTCAACAGACTATTTCTTTGCTGTAGAAGCTTCAAATATCGGCCAAGATAATACAGATAGACTGGTTGTACCTGGCCAATTTCAATATCAATAAACCGCCGACGCACACCCGGATTCCCTTTAACAAGGTTGAGATCCTCTGGCGCGAACATGACAACATTTAATGCACCGATGTAATTACTGAGCTTCTGTTGTTCCAATTGATTTAACTTGGCTTTTTTACCTTTATGGGAAATAACCAGTTGGAGGGAAAGGGGACCGTTTCGCTTTTCTATTCTACCTTCTATTTTAGCATATTCCTCGTCCCAATTGATTAATTCTTTATCTCGTGGCGTACGATGGGATCTGGCCATAGCAAGTACATAGATGGCTTCCATGATGTTTGTTTTGCCCTGGGCATTTTCCCCAAGAAAAACGTTGACGTTATTTTCAAACTGAAGCTCCTGCTTACCGTAATTTCGATAATTGGTAACTTTTAATGTGTTTAGATGCAACGGGAAACCCCCATTCAGCTAGATACAACAAACTCCCCGACTCCAGGAATCATAATTTCATCCTGATTAACTAATTTTCTGCCACGTCGGTCTTCCAATTCTCCGTTTACATAGACCTCATACTCTGACAGAAACCACTTTGCCATACCGCCTGTATTAATTACTCCCACTTCTTGAAGAAGTTGTCCAAGAGTAATGTATTCTTTTATTAATTTAATTTCATTCATTCTCGTTCACCTCATTCTCCTTCTATCCAACTTCACTAAATCGAATCTGAAGGATGACAATAGTTTATTATACCTCTTTTTCCCCTAAAACGCATGAGTATTAGGACGAAAAGTTTCAAAAGCTTTACGAAAAAGAGAAAGCCGCTGGAAGTAAACTCCTCAGCAGCTTAATATTATTCGTTTTTGCTAGTAAATTTTAATAAGTGCGGACCGGTAAAATCAACTGCATAATGGCAGCACCTTCAATTGGTTTAATTAAGAATGGTCGCATGGCTCCAGTGAAGCTGATATTTACTTCGTTAGAATCCATTGATCTTAACGCATCCATCATATACTTCGCACTGAATGAGATCTTGAGCTCTTCTCCATCAAATGAATGTGATTGAACTTGTTCAATAACTTTCCCGATCTCCGGTGAGTTTGATGAGATTTCCAAAGTAGAATCTTCAATGCTTGCAAGTTTAACCACATTGTTTCTTCCTTCGCGAGCAAGAACTGACGCACGGTCAATCGCTTGTAAAAGTTCTTTAGCTGAAACCGTAACGTTTGTTTTGCTATCGTTTGGAATCAGACGGCTTGTATCAGGATAATTTCCGTCAAGAAGTCTTGAAAAGAATAAGATGTGCTTTGATTTAAAGAGAATTTGATTCTCCGTCACCGTAATATCCACAAGCTCTTCATTGTCATCAATGATCTTAGATAGTTCACTTAAGCTTTTACCAGGAATCACAACATTGGAAAATGAAAGCTCGTTATTATTCGGTTCAACCTTAACAGTTCGAAGTGCAAGTCTATGACTATCTGTAGCAGTACAGTTTAACTCGCCATCTTCAAGCTTCCAGTTTACACCTGTTAACACCGGTCGAGTTTCTGAAGTAGAAACAGCAAAAACAGTTTGTCTAATAATGTTTTTAAGAAGATCTGCCTGTATTTGAAAACCTTCCTGTGCTTCTACTTCTGGTAGACGTGGATATTCTTCAGGATCTAATCCATTTAGATTAAATTCCGAAGAACCAGAACGAATTCTAGTTGTTAGACTATCAAATACTTCTACTTCAACCTGATCACCAGGTAATTTCTTCACAATATCTGAGAAGAAGCGCGCTTGAAGGACGATACTTCCCATCTTAGAAATTTCAACGATTTGTTTATCATTTTCCTCTGAGGGAATGAAACATTCGATCGAAATGTCAGAATCACTGCCTGTAAGAGTTACCCCTTCATCACTCGCAACAATTTTGATGCCCGTTAGAATAGGAATTGTTGTTCTTGAAGATACAGCTTTCATTACATCAGATACGCTTGAAACAAGATGGTCTCTTTCAATTGTGAAACGCATAATTAACCTCCTAAATAAATGACCCTAATAATATATTTATTACTTAAAAAAAGTCGTAGTCTTACTAGTAGGGGCTGTGAATGTGTGGATAAGTGTTCACGAACCCATGATGCTGTTAATATCCACCTGTGGATAGTGTGTGAGTAACTATTGATAATTGTACACACTCTATTAACTAATATCCACAAAAAGAAGATTAACCATTTTTTAGTTGTTCCACAATATCTTGCACTTTTTTCTGAAGTTCTTGATCAGAATCAACCAATTTTGAGATTTTCTCATGAGCATGGATAACGGTTGTGTGATCTCGTCCCCCAAACTCCTCCCCAATCTTAGGAAGTGAGAAATCTGTAAGCTCTCTTGAAAGATACATCGCAATCTGGCGAGGGAATGCTACAGATTTGGTTCTTTTCTTAGCTGCAAAATCCTCAAGCTTTACAGAATAGTGATCACCAATAACGGTTTGGATATCATGGATGGTAATAACTCTTGGTTTAGAAGAAGGAATAATGTTCTTCAATGCTTCCGCTGCAAGATCTGCGTTCATATCTTGATTGATTAAAGAGGAATAGGCTACAACTCTAATTAGTGCACCTTCAAGCTCTCGTATATTCGTATCAATCTGATTAGCAATGTACAGCATAACCTCATTTGGAATGTCTAATCCCTCAGCTTTTGCCTTCTTTCGAAGAATCGCAATCCTTGTTTCAAGATCAGGAGGCGTGATATCCGTAATTAAACCCCACTCGAAACGTGAGCGTAAACGATCTTCCAAAGTTGGAATCTCTTTAGGTGGTCGATCACTTGAGATTACAATCTGTTTACTTTCTTCATGAAGTGCATTAAACGTATGGAAAAACTCTTCTTGTGTTTGTTCTTTTCCAGCTAGAAATTGAATATCATCGATTAATAGCACGTCTACATTTCGATATTTGTTGCGGAAATTGACGGTTTTATTGTCACGAATTGAGTTAATAAACTCATTCGTGAATTTTTCAGATGATAAATAGACTACTTTTGCATTCGGATTATGCTCAATTACATAGTGTCCAATCGCATGCATTAAGTGAGTTTTCCCAAGTCCTACTCCCCCATAAATAAAGAGTGGATTATAGGCTTTCGCTGGTGCTTCAGCTACTGCAAGAGAAGCGGCATGCGCAAAGCGGTTTCCCGATCCAATAACAAAAGTGTCAAAAGTATATTTAGAGTTAAGCACGCTTTGTGGGTGCTCTTCCTGCGCTGGATTAGCCTTTGGTTTTTTCTTCATAGACTGTTCGATATCAAGGTCAGTATCTGACTGATTCTGCGGAATAATAAACTTTGCTCTTAATTCACTACCTGTTAGTTCCAGAAGTGTCTCGGTAATTAAACTTGAATATCTGGACTCGAGCCAGTCTCGTGCGAACTCGTTGGGTGCAGTAATGATAATGGTGTTGCCTTCCATTCTGTTTGCTGAAGTTGATTTCAACCACGTTTCAAAACTGGGTTTACTTAATTTTTTTTCGATTTCTGATAAGGCTTGCTGCCAGAGATCCGTGATGTTATCCAACGAAGTCCCTCCTTTTGTTCCCAAAATAAAAACAGGCTGTAACCGCTGACGATATTCGCCTAATATGCCAACGTACAACCTTTGTATAACCGTTTGAATATTCATTAATAATTATACTGTCCACAAAATCGAAGTGAATCATATAATATAGAAGAAAGTCGAATTATCGACTGAGTTCACAGGGTTGTGGACGTAGGCGTAAACACCCCTTAATAACTGTCCACATATTTATCCACAGACTGTGGACTGTTAATAACGCGCATATTCTTATTCACGAGTTAAAACACAAATATCATAACAAATGAATGGCGTGATTGCAATGATTTTGGGGAAGTTATCCACAGAGCGCATATCTTGTGGACTCGATTTGTCCACAGCACTAGATTTTGTGTAGAACCTGTCGATAAGTGGTGTGCATAACTGAAAAATGTCGAAAAAAGTTATCCACACGCGTTTTTTGGAGTTTCGTTATTCAATGGTTGTTCAAATTCTAGTAGTCTGGTTGTTAGATCAGAGAGAGAAACTTCGCAAGCAAAAGGTACTAAAGTGAATTTACGAAGAAACTTGACAATTAGTACCCTTCTTTCTTATAATTACTTGGACTGTCTTTATACAGTTTATCCTCAGGGAGGTGTAATATAATGAAAAGAACGTTTCAACCAAACACACGTAAACGTAAAAAAGTTCACGGTTTTCGTGCACGTATGAGCTCAGCTAACGGACGTAAAGTTCTAGCTCGTCGTCGCCGTAAAGGTAGAAAAGTATTGTCTGCATAGACCACTGATCATCAGTGGTCTTTTTTTAAGATAAGGTTTATAATGTGCTTATCCAAGTAACACTGGGAGTGTGCGGATTGAATAGCAACTACCGGATTAAAAAGAATTCTGAGTTTCAGAACGTATTTAAAAACGGAAGCTCAACTGCAAATAGACAATTTGTTGTGTATGTTTTAAAGCGAAATGATCAACCTCAATTTAGACTTGGCCTTTCAGTAAGTAAGCGAATTGGAAATGCTGTGACGAGAAATCGCGTAAAGCGACTTGTTCGCGAATCATTTCATCAGCTAACTGATCAAATCAAGTTTCCTTATGATTTTGTCGTTATTGCTCGAAAACCTACATCTGATATGACTTTTGAAGAGGTAAAAGGCAGTTTAAAACATGTACTCAACCGGGCCCATGTTTTAAGAGGTATTAAACACGGTGGAAAAGGAAGGGATGTTAAATGAAAAAACTGGCAATGATGCTAATCCGCGTCTACCAGAAATTCATTTCGCCTTTAACTCCTCCATCGTGTCGTTTTTACCCATCGTGTTCTCATTACAGTTTCGAATCATATCAAAATCATGGTTTTTTAAAAGGAACATGGCTGACGGTTAGAAGAATTTCGAAATGCCATCCATTTCATCCTGGGGGATTTGATCCTGTGCCAGAAAGAAAGAAATAGTGATGTTGCTTTTACTTACATATATAGATGTTTAGATATGATTGCAAGGAGGATGAAGCGTGAGGAAAAAAATAACCCTCGCATTTCTATTAATTGGTCTTATTGCAGTGCTATCAGGCTGTAATGTAAATGAACCAATTGATGCAGAAAGCACTGGATTCTGGAGTGTATATATCGTATATCCACTTTCCGTAACATTAACATTTTTCGCTAATTTAACTGGTGATGGGAATTATGGACTGTCTATTATGATTGTTACAATCTTAATTCGACTTCTATTACTTCCATTAATGATTAAACAAACCAAAAGTTCGAAAGCAATGCAGGAACTGCAGCCACAAATGCAGAAACTTAAAGAAAAATACAGCAGTAAAGACCAGAAGACGCAGCAGCAACTTCAGCAAGAAACAATGCAGCTCTTTCAACAAAATGGAGTTAATCCACTTGCAGGCTGTTTACCAATCCTGGTTCAAATGCCGATTCTATTAGGTTTTTACCATGCTATTATGCGTACTCAAGCAATTGAAACACATAATTTCCTCTGGTTTAGCCTAGGTTCTCCAGATATTATCCTGGCCTTGACTGCAGGTCTTACAACATTTATTCAACAAAAAATTATGATGGGTAGCGGTGGAGCAGTACAGCCTCAAATGAAAATGCTCCTATATGTTATGCCGATTATGATTATTGTATTTGCTATCAACTTCCCTGCAGCACTTGCGCTTTACTGGGTAGTAGGTAACATTTTTATGATTGCACAAACTTACTTTATTACGAAGCCTGCCACTAAAACCGCTGATTCGGATACGGGGGGAACGAAAAAGTGAGAAGCGTTACGGTAACGGGGAAAACGATTGAAGAGGCCATGAAAGATGCGCTGAATCAAATCGGAACTGTTCAAGAGAATGTTGATATTGAAGTGCTAGATGAACCTAAAAAAGGATTTTTAGGTTTTGGAGGAAAGCCAGCCCGCATTAAAGTAACTATAAAACGAGACGTCATGGAGCAAACAAGTACTTTTCTACAAGAAGTCATTAGCAACATGGGTGTTGAAGCCAGAATAGAAGGTAGAAGGGAAGATCGAGACCTTTACTTTACACTTTCTGGCGAGAAAATAGCGATTTTGATAGGGAAACGTGGCCAAACTCTTAATTCACTGCAATATTTAACGAATCTTGCCGCAAATCGATTTTCTGACCGATTTGTTCGTGTCGTTCTCGATGCAGAGAATTACCGAGAAAGACGAGAAGAGACGTTAAAAAAACTCGCTGATCGTCTTGCGGACAAAGCGATGGTTACGAAAAGGGACATACAGCTAGAACCGATGCCGTCGCTTGAACGAAAAGTTATCCATCTTTATTTGAAAGACAAGAAGGGGATATCTACTCACTCTGATGGAAATGATCCACATCGTCGTGTGGTAATCGTTCCACGTAATAAATAACGTTAAACCTTCGGGCATATGCCCGGAGGTTTTTTTGAGGAAAAAGAAGATGGATTCTACTTTCTTTTAGGCTCTTTTATAAAAGATTGTTGCTTTCGAAAGAATGTTAGTATAGAAAACCAAGCTTAGCTAATTGGAGCGGAAGGAGGCTCACAGCCCGCCCCGCAGAAAGCGATCATCCTAGAGCGGAAATTAACCCACACTTACAACACCATTGTTTAAGAAAAGAGCCTGTAATCTAGACAAAAAAGGTTCATCTACCGCTGGGCATACTTATTTCTTTTTTAATGAAAATGGGTTACACTAAAAGGTATTGTGGATTAGTCTGTCATGTTATCAGATGGAGTTATCCACTGTGGATAATTGGTTAAACTAATACTAGCATTCTTTATATATAAGAAAGTTGTTAATAGATAGAACACGATTTGTTTGAATAAGAGAGGTGAATACAAGTGGAATATGAAACAATTGCCGCGATATCGACTCCAATGGGAGAAGGAGCGATTGCGATTGTCCGTCTAAGCGGTTCAGAAGCGGTGGAGATTGCAGATCGATTGTATAAAGGGAAACAAACACTGAACTCAGTGGATTCTCACACCATTCATTATGGTCATCTTATTGATCCTGATACAGATGAAGTAGCAGAGGAAGTTATGGTTTCTCTCATGAGAGGTCCTCGAACATTTACAAGAGAAGACATTGTTGAAATTAACTGTCATGGTGGACTTGTATCAGTTAATAGGGTTCTTGAGCTTGTTCTAAGAAGTGGAGCTCGTCTTGCAGAACCGGGTGAGTTTACAAAACGAGCATTTCTTAACGGTAGAATTGATTTATCACAGGCAGAGGCAGTGATTGATCTCATTCGAGCTAAAACCGATCGAGCGATGAATGTAGCATTAAATCAAATGGAAGGTCGACTTTCGACGCTTATTGCTAACCTTAGACAGCAATTGCTAGAAACGGTAGCGCATGTAGAGGTTAATATTGACTACCCGGAGTATGATGCTGAAGAAATGACGCAGAATTTGTTAACAAACCAGTTAAAAGAAGTAGAAGAAGAAATTAAAAGCATTCTGGTCACAGCAAGGCAGGGTAAGATCCTACGTGAAGGACTTTCTACTGTTATTGTAGGAAGACCTAACGTTGGAAAGTCTTCTTTGTTAAATAGTCTTGTTCATGAAAACAAAGCCATCGTGACAGATGTACCTGGGACGACGCGCGACGTTATCGAGGAATATGTTAATGTAAGGGGCGTGCCGCTCAGACTAGTTGATACAGCTGGTATTCGTGAAACTGAGGATCTTGTCGAACGAATTGGCGTTGAGCGGTCGCGTGAACGATTAAAACAAGCGGATCTCATCCTACTTGTTCTTAACTATAACGATGAGCTAACCGATGAAGATAAAAAGCTATTCGAAGCTGTTGAAGGTATGGATGTTATCGTCATTGTTAATAAAACCGATCTTGATGAGAAACTTGATTTATCAAAAGTGAAAAAGTTAGCAGAAGAACATCCAATGATTACAACTTCGCTAAAGAATGAACAGGGAGTTGATGAGCTCGAGAAGTCTATTTCGGAGCTTTTCTTTGCTGGTTCAGTGGAATCACAAGATTTAACGTACGTATCAAATTCTAGACACATTGCGTTGCTTGAACAGTCACGTAAGACACTTGAAGATGCATTAGATGCTGTAGAAGCAGGCATGCCAGTTGATATGGTACAAATTGATATTACAAGGACTTGGGAGCTTCTAGGTGAAATCATTGGTGATACTGTTTCAGATAGCTTAATTGATCAGTTATTCTCGCAGTTCTGTCTTGGGAAATAAGTAGATTAAAGGAGGAATACGGCAATGGGTTACAAAGCCGATTCTTATGATGTTATTGTTGTCGGAGCAGGTCATGCCGGTGTAGAAGCGGGTCTTGCTTCAGCTAGAATGGGTGCTAAAACACTCATGCTCACACTTAATTTGGATTCTGTCGCATTTATGCCATGTAATCCAAGTGTAGGGGGTCCTGCAAAAGGAATTGTTGTGCGGGAAATCGATGCACTAGGTGGAGCAATGGGAAGAAATATAGATAAAACGCATATTCAAATGCGAATGTTAAATACAGGTAAAGGTCCTGCTGTACGTGCACTGCGTGCACAGGCTGATAAAGTGCTGTATCAAAGTGAAATGAAGAAAACCATTGAAGAACAAGACAACCTCACGCTTTTGCAGGGGATGGTTGAGAAACTTATTGTAGAAGATGGTGTCTGCAAAGGAGTTATTACGAAGACTGGTGCAGAATTCGAAGCGAAATCTGTTGTACTCACAACGGGAACATTCATGCGAGGCCGCGTAATTATAGGGGATCTTTCTTATGAAAGTGGACCGAATAACATGCAGCCTTCTGTTAACCTGTCTCACCACTTGGAAGAGCTAGGCTTTGAAATGGTTCGTTTTAAGACAGGAACACCGCCACGTGTGAACAATAAATCAATCGATTATAGCAAAACTGAAATACAGCCAGGTGATGAAAAACCTCGTGCCTTCTCATATGAAACAACAGAGTTTATTACAGATCAGCTTCCTTGCTGGTTAACGTATACCGGGGAAGAAACGCATAAGCTCATTAATGATAACCTTCATCGCTCTCCGATGTATTCAGGCATGATTGAAGGAACAGGGCCACGTTACTGCCCATCGATTGAAGATAAAATTGTTCGCTTTAATGATAAGCCGCGTCATCAGATCTTTCTTGAACCAGAAGGACGTAATACTAAAGAAGTCTATGTGCAGGGGCTTTCAACAAGTCTTCCTGAAGACTTGCAGCAGCAAATTCTTAAAACAGTACCTGGTCTTGAAAACGTTGAAATGATGCGTGCAGGTTATGCAATCGAATATGACGTTGTTGTGCCTACTCAATTGTGGCCTTCGCTTGAAACGAAAACAGTGAAAAATCTCTTTACTGCAGGACAGTTAAACGGGACTTCAGGTTATGAAGAAGCTGCTGGTCAAGGCATTATGTCTGGTATTAACGCTGCAAGGAATGCACAGGAGCGTGAAGCGGTGATACTTGATCGCTCTCAAGGATACATTGGAGTCATGATTGATGACCTTGTTACAAAAGGAACGAATGAGCCGTATCGTCTATTAACATCACGCGCAGAATATCGTTTGCTACTTCGTCATGATAATGCAGACTTAAGATTAACTGAGCTTGGTTACGAGATAGGTATGATTCCTAAAGAACGCTATGATCGTTTTCTTGCTAAGAAAGAAATGATTGAGCAAGAAATGAAGCGTCTTGAGAAGATTGTCATCAAACCGAGCGATAAGGTAAATGCTGTTCTTCCAGAGAATAGTACTGAATTGAAAGAAGCGATGCACGCGGCTAATCTCTTAAAGAGACCGGAAGTAACGTATCAGGAGATTCATCAACTTGCACCTGCTGACTTTGACATTCCAGAAGATGTGGCTGAACAAGTTGAAATTCAGATTAAATACAGTGGCTATATTAACAAAAGCCTTCAGCAAGTTGAGCGTATGAAGAGAATGGATGAGAAGAAAATTCCTGATGGCATTGATTATCATGCGATTGGTGGACTTGCAACTGAAGCAAAGCAGAAGCTTGATGAAGTTCGTCCACTTTCCATCGGTCAAGCATCTCGTGTTTCAGGAGTGAACCCTGCAGATGTTTCTATTCTGCTTGTATATATTGAACAAGGTAAGATCGCAAAAATTGCAAAATAATGTTTAAAGCGGAGGGGCTATGAACGAACAACAGTTTCAGGAGTTGCTAATGGAGAAAGGAATTACTCTTTCTCCCCTGCAGCTTCAACAATTTCAAACATACTACGAAGTTTTAGTTGAATGGAACGAGAAAATGAATCTGACGGCCATTACAGAAAAAGAAGAAGTGTATGAAAAGCATTTCTTTGATTCCATCATGTCCGCGTTCTCATTTGATTTCTCTTCTAATTATCATATTTGTGATGTAGGAGCTGGAGCCGGATTTCCAAGTCTTCCGATTAAAATTTGCTTTCCACATTTGAAAATCACCATTGTCGATTCGCTTAACAAACGAATAGGCTTTCTGGAAAATCTTTCTTCAGAACTAAATTTAGAAAATGTGTCCTTCTTTCACGATCGTGCAGAATTATTTGGTAAAAACAAATTTCATCGTGAATCGTATGATGTTGTGACAGCGAGAGCGGTAGCACGTATGTCGGTTCTTGGGGAGTTATGTCTGCCTCTAGTGAAACAGAATGGTTATTTCGTTGCTTTAAAAGGTCCTAATGTCGAAGAAGAACTCGATACAGGCAAGCAGGCAATTAAGATGCTTGGGGGAGAAGTAGAGAAACTTGATACGCTCACCCTTCCAGGTGAAAAAAGTGAGCGAAACATCGTAACGATTAAAAAAGTCAAAACAACTCCAAAGAAATATCCAAGAAAGCCAGGCACACCAAATAAAAATCCTTTATAATAGAAATGGACTGCATTTGAACGGATGATTGTTTCACATGGAACGCTCGCTATGACAGAAGGATTTTCGTTTTAGAGCAGCGAATCAGTTAAGGAATCGATTAAAGGTGGTGTTAGGCGATGAAGCATACGTTTTCACGTCTTTTCGGTTTGAACGATGAGAAAAACGAGACGATGGAAGCAGAACAAGAAGAGGTGAAACAACTTCTTGTTGAGGAAATTATTCCGAACCGTTTCCAGCCTCGAACAATTTTTATAGATGAGAGAATTGCTGAACTATCTCAAACAATTAAAACTCATGGTATAATTCAGCCAATTGTGGTGAGAGAGCGCGATGGTAAGTACGAAATTATTGCCGGGGAACGACGTTGGAGAGCTGTTAAAAAGCTTGGATGGGAACGAATCCCTGCAATTATCAAGGAATTTAATGATTCACAAACGGCATCGATTGCCCTTATAGAAAACCTTCAACGGGAAGAGCTAACTGCAGTTGAGGAAGCCATGGCTTATGCACAGCTTATTGAACTTCATGATTTAACTCAAGAAAGCCTTGCACAACGTCTTGGTAAGGGACAATCTACCATTGCTAATAAGCTCAGACTTTTGAAGCTACCTGAACCTGTGCAACAAGCTCTTCTTCAGAAGCAAATTACAGAGCGACATGCTCGAGCTTTAATACCTCTCAAAAATCCAGAGAATCAAGTGAAATTACTTGCAGAAGTGCTTGAAAGACAATGGAATGTTAAGCAGACTGAAGAACGTGTTGTTCGTATGCTTGAAGGCACTGCGCCAAAACCGAAGCCTAGAAAGAAATCAGTTAGTAAGGATATGCGTTTAGCTGTGAATACGATTCGTCAATCTCTTGATATGGTAACTGAAACCGGTTTGTTGATTGATACAGATGAAGAGGATCATGATGAATATTATCAATTCACTATTCGCATCCCTAAAAAGAAGTGAAACTCATCCATATCGGATGAGTTTTTTTATGGGTGGAATCAATAAATAGTAGCTTGAAATAGAGTAATGCAGAATATGGAAAATTTAATAAAAGAACATCTAATTATTTTTAAACATGATAAAATGAGAGAAAGAATGGCTGTTTAAGAGAGTGGGTGACATCTTGGCGAATATCATTGCTGTAGCGAATCAAAAAGGCGGTGTGGGGAAGACAACAACGTCTGTAAACGTAAGTGCATGTCTCGCATATCTTGGAAAGAAAGTACTGCTCGTTGATATTGATCCGCAGGGAAATGCAACAAGCGGTGTAGGAATAGAAAAAGGGGATATTGAACATTGTGTCTATAATATTCTAGTCGATGATCGAGATGCAGAAGAAATTATTCAGGAGACAATTGTTGAAAATCTCTATGTTATTCCATCGACGATCCAACTTGCTGGTGCAGAAATTGAGCTTGTCCCAACCATTTCCCGGGAAGTAAGATTAAAAAGGGCTCTCATGAAAGTGGAAAAAGACTTTGACTATATTATAATAGATTGTCCTCCTTCCCTAGGATTGTTAACAATCAATTCTCTCACTGCTGCTGATGCAGTGCTTATTCCTGTTCAATGTGAATACTATGCACTAGAAGGTTTGAGCCAGTTGCTTAATACCGTGCGTCTAGTTCAAAAACATTTAAACACGAACTTGGAAATTGAAGGAGTTCTTCTCACGATGCTTGATGCTAGAACGAATCTTGGCATTCAGGTAATAGAGGAAGTGAAGAAGTATTTTCAAGAAAAAGTATATCGATCGATCATTCCACGTAATGTGCGATTAGGTGAGGCACCAAGCCATGGGAAGCCAATTATCGTATATGATCCAAAATCTCGAGGAGCAGAAGTATATTTAGAACTTGCAAAGGAAGTGTTAGGCAATGACTAATCGCGGATTAGGAAAGGGAATCAATGCATTTTTCCCTTCTCAGAAAGAGGACGAGTCAGTCAAAGAAATTCCGGTAAAAGAATTGCGTCCTAACCCCTACCAACCGCGAAAGGTTTTTAACGCTGAAGCGATAGAAGAATTAAGTACTTCAATCAAAACATTCGGTGTGCTTCAGCCATTGATTGTAAGACAGAGTATTAAAGGGTATGAAATTGTAGTAGGGGAACGACGATACAGAGCTTCTTTAGAAGCAGGATTAAAAACAGTTCCAGCTGTCGTAAAAGAATTAACCGATAGAAAGATGATGGAGATTGCGCTCATTGAAAACCTTCAGCGTGAGAACTTAAATCCAATTGAAGAGGCGATTGCCTATCAGAAATTGATGAAGGAAACGGACGTTACCCAGGAGGAACTATCCAGCCGTCTTGGTAAAAGTCGTTCCCATCTCGCTAACTTTCTTCGACTGCTCCAACTTCCAGATGAGATACAAGAGTACATATCAGAAGGTAAGCTGACAATGGGGCATGGTCGTGCCATCCTTGGGTTAAAGAAGAAGGAAGCAAGAACAGCTCTTGCAGATCGAGTATTGAAAGAGAAGATGAACGTTAGACAGTTGGAACAATTAATCACTCAACTAAATCAAGACGTTTCACGTGAAACAAAAAAGGTAGATAAACCAGATCCATTTTTGAAAGCGAAGGAATATAGTCTTCGAGAGCGATTTGGAACGTCAGTATCAATTAAAAAATCAAAGAAAAAAGGCAAAATTGAGATTGAATTCTTTTCAGAAGAGGATTTAAATCGTATTCTAGAAGTGCTGGAAAAAGAAGATAATTAACAAAAGCATAAGCTGAACTCAGTTTATGCTTTTTATAAAGAATAAATTGAGGTGTTAACGTGATTTATCTTGATCAAGCTGCATCATCTTTTCCGAAGCCAGTTGAAGTTATTCAGGCAATGACTGAGGTCATGACAGAATATGCCGCCAATCCAGGTCGAGGTGGCCATGCGTTGTCTATGCGAGCAAGCAGCGTTATTGATCGTACGAGACTAGAAATGGCCAGCTTTTTCGGTTTTGATCATTCAGATCGTGTTTGTTTCACATCGAATGCAACTGCTGCATTAAATCAGGCCATTAAAGGTTTCCCATTTGAAAAAGGGGATCATGTACTAACTACTTCATACGAACACAATTCGGTTCGACGCCCACTTGAATATCTTAAAAAAACAAAAGGGATTGAAGTTGATTACTTCAATACAGGTAAAACGGAAGTGTTTGATTTAGAAGCTTTCCGGAAGAAGATAACACCTTACACGAAACTAATTGCTGTTTCACACGGTTCGAATTTAACTGGAAAAATCGTTCCAATTGAATTAATTGGTGAATTGGCACGAGAAAAAGGCATTCCTTTTCTTGTAGATGCAGCACAAACAGCTGGTATTCTACCTATCCATATGAATCAAATGAACATTGATCTACTCGCATTCCCTGGTCATAAAGGGTTACTTGGTCCTCAGGGAACTGGCGTGCTAATTGTAGGACAAGGTATCGAATTAACACCCATTCATCATGGAGGTACTGGGAGCAGCTCAGAGCTGATTGATCAGCCAGACTCTCTTCCAGAGCGTCTTGAAAGTGGGACGTTGAATACTCCTGGAATTGCTGGGTTATTGGCGGGTCTGACTGCTATAAAAGCAATGGGAATTGATACTATACATGCTCACGAAAAACGATTAACGGAAATGCTTATTGATGGTTTAGAGAAGATTCAATTTGTTAATGTATATGGTCCAGCAACTGAAAGACTTGGTGTTGTTCCTTTCACAATTGAAGGTATTGATAGTCAGGAAATCGCCATTATTCTTGATCAACATTATGAAATAGCGGTTCGCGCAGGTCTTCATTGTACCCCTCTTGGACATGAAACAATTGGAACAAGTAGTCATGGTACAGTAAGGGTGAGTGTAGGGCCTTATAATACTAAAGAAGAGATTCGCAGGGTAATCCAAGCGATTGAGGAAATTGTGGATGGGTACTTTGGCTAAGGAGAGGTAACATGGTGTTCTTAGGAACGGTCGTAAATGGCGCAGCGATAGTAGTAGGCACATTAATTGGAACGATAAGTAGTAAAATCCCAGATCGCATGAAAACAACAATCATGCAAGGATTAGCGCTCGTTGTGGCCGTTATCGGACTACAAATGGCAATGAAGAGTGAACAGTTTCTTATTGTAATTGGTAGCCTCGTCCTTGGCGGTATACTTGGTGAATACTGGGATCTTGAAGGGAAGCTCAATCAATTGGGAAAGTGGATTGAAAGAAAGACCGGAGCTGCTTCTGAAGGAAGCGTTGCTCAAGCCTTTGTAACCGCTACTCTCGTATATGTTGTAGGTGCAATGGCGATATTGGGTGCGCTTGATAGCGGACTCCGTAATGATCATTCTATTCTTTTTACTAAGTCCCTTATCGATGGTTTTACAGCTATTATGTTTACAGCAACTCTAGGATATGGTGTTTTATTTTCAGCTATTCCTGTGATGATTTATCAGGGAATCATTGCATTATTTGCATCCCAGATTAATCAGTTTGTCCCACAAAGCCTTCTTAATGCTTTTATTGCAGAAGTAACTTCAGCAGGTGGCATTATGATCCTTGCGATTGGGCTCAACTTACTAGGTATTATTAAGATTAGAGTAGCCAACTTTTTACCAGCCTTGTTGATTGCAGCTATTCTTGTTCCATGTGTTTATCTCACACCGACTATCTTTTCATAATTGGGTGACATAAAGAATGCCCCTTCCTATAAACGGAAGGGGCATTCTTTATGGGAGTTGAAGGAGATCGTCACCCCAGTTGCTGACTCTGTTCTTTTCTGAAGGTGTTTTCACTCCATAGGTTTCAATGGAATGGTAGAGGCCATTTGCCATCACATCGGCCATCTTCATAACAAGATTTAATCTTGTGTTCTGTAATACGAAATACTCCATAAATCCACTCACATTAACAATACCAGTTAAGTGAATGTCTCCTACTTCAGGAAGCTCTTTCTTAACACCCGCCCCAGGTTTAACAGGTCCTTCACCAGCAGTAATAATGCCAACCGAATGAAGTCTTCCAAGACAAGCATCAATTCCAATAATAAATGGTTTCGTATGCAGTTGGTTAATCGACGTCATTACATCATTTAAATTTACGGCATGAACAGGTGACTCGAGCGTACCATATACGGTTGCCTTTGGTTGCAACTGCTGCAGTTTGGTTCCAACTAGCGGTCCGAGTGCATCTCCAGTTGAGCGATCCGTCCCGATACAAACAATCACAATTGAATCCATTCTTCGTGCTGGTAATAGAATTGAAAGCCTCTCACTAAGTGTTTTAATAGCAAGAGTATCCTCATGATGGATTCGATACGCAGCAGGCTTTTTTTGAAAAAACTTGTCTCGAAGATTCATAGGATTCTCTCCTTTGTAATAGTAGTAACAGTATACGGAATTCTGATGTGATCTATACATAATCTAGCTATTTTACAAATTGTATTTTCACTTCAAGCGTATAAATGAGTTGGCGAAGGAGGGAATGGCATGTGGAGCGGTGGGTTGAAATGGCTGTTTCTCATATTAGGAACAATGATTGGTGCGGGGTATGCTTCTGGAAGGGAACTCTGGCAATTTTTTGGTCACGAAAGCGTACTGGCTATTATATTATTTACGATCATGTTTAGCATTTGTTGCTATGTCATTATGAAAATAAGTTACGAAACAAAATCCACTCATTACCTTCCAATACTTGAACGATTAGTAGGCAAAAAACTTACGGGTGTCTATGACTTACTTATTATTCTCTATTTATTTACAACAACTATTGTGATGTTTGCTGGCGGTGGGGCAACGATGGAAGTAGTTCATCTGCCATATTGGTCGGGAATTGGAATTCTTGCCATTCTTGTTGTTATTCTTTTCTTTTGGGATATAAATGGCATGTTATCCATGAATGCGATCATCCTTCCTCTACTCATTCTTCTATTGCTTGCAGTTCTTTCTCTGTTTATTTATTCGAGCCCAAAAGCATTGCTGTTTGAATGGACAAAACAGTCCAACTGGCCCGCAGCTTTTACGTTTACAGCTCTTAATATACTGCCTCTCGTAGCAGTACTTTCAGCGGTTGGTCATCAAATCAAACGAAAAGGAGAAATCTGGATTGCGAGTCTAGGTAGTGGTTTGATCTTAGGAGGAGTTTCGTTTCTATATAATCAATCATTAATTCAAGTTGCGCATGATTTACTTGTATATGAAATTCCATTGTTTGCGATCTTAAAAAACTATCCTTACTATATGATTCTAATTATGTCTGTGCTGCTGTGGTCAGCCATCTATACAACGGCTGTCAGTGGCGTATTTGGTCTTACTTCGCGGTTTCGTGATATGCTCGGTCTTCCTTTATGGGTGGTTGCCGTTATTATCGTAACGATCATGCTTCCATTTACGACATTCGGTTTTTCGACGTTAGTTGCTTTTTTATACCCTCTGTATGGGGTGCTCAATCTTTATATTTTAGCATCTATCTTGATTTTCCCAGTTCTAAAAAGGTATGATTTGTTATCATAGCACTATAAACTGGGAGGGATAATGGGTGGATTGGTTTGAGCCTATATACGACTATTTATCTAATCGAGACCTATGGGCAGGTTTGTTAATCAGAACGATTAAGATTATTGCAATTCTATTCGGGACGTGGTTGTTTCTTCGCATTGCAAAATCAGCACTAGGTCAGGTCTTTGCGATTCGTTTAAGAAGTCCGCTTCGCTTATCAGAACGAAGGGAAGCCACACTCATTCGATTAATCGAAAATATCCTAACATACGTTGTTTACTTTATTGCCCTCGTCATGATTTTAAGCGAGTTTGAAGTTGATGTTACCACCTTGATTGCCGGTGCTGGAGTTGTTGGTCTAGCAGTTGGTTTTGGGGCACAGAACCTTGTACGGGATATCATCACAGGGTTCTTTATCATTTTTGAGAAACAATTCTCAGTAGGCGATTATGTTCGTATCTCAGGTATTGAAGGATTCGTGGAAGAGATCGGTTTACGTGTTACGAAGATTAAAAGTTGGACAGGAGAACTCCATATCTTACCGAATGGTAATATAAATCAAGTAACGAACTACTCGATCCATAATAGTATTGCTGTTGTAGACGTGAGTATTGCTTACGAAGAGCAAATTCAAGAAGCTGAAGAAGTGATTATTGAATTAATGGACGAGTTGTATGAAAAGTTCGATGCCATGATTGTAAAACCAGAGTATCTTGGTGTTCAGGATCTTGGTCCATCAGAAGTCGTTCTACGTATCATCTCTGAAGTACAACCAATGGAGCATTGGGTAATCGGTCGAGAAATTCGTAAAGCAGTGAAACAACGACTTGATGAAAGTGGTATCGAAATTCCATTCCCACGTGTTGTCATGTACCAGCGTGACGAACAGGGTGAAGTGAAAGAAAAAGAAAAAGCATAGAGGGGGATCCTTATGTCTGATAAAGAATTTGGTTTAAATGACGTGGTGGAAATGAAAAAGGCTCATCCGTGCGGAGAGAATCGTTGGAAAGTGATTCGAATGGGTGCAGATATTCGTATTAAATGCCTTGGGTGTGAACATAGTGTCATGCTCCCTCGCAAAGAATTTTCTAGAAAACTAAAAAAGGTTCTTGAACACGCTGAGTCGTGACCGTCCAATGAGGGCGGTCTTTTTCATTTGGTACAAAAGGCAGACGCTTGTTTTTTTACGTTTGCATCTCTATAATTGGAAAAGGTATGTCCTTTGTTGAACATGATCATTTAGACAGTCTATAAATGGCTAATCCAAGCCATCTTCTATAAAAAATAACGCCTTTAGAGGCAGATACATTGAAGGAGTGACCGAGATGGCATTAACCACCGGTATTGTAGGGCTTCCTAATGTAGGGAAGTCAACTTTATTTAACGCAATTACACAAGCTGGAGCAGAATCAGCTAACTATCCATTCTGTACGATTGATCCTAACGTAGGAATTGTTGAAGTCCCTGATGAGCGTCTTCAGAAATTAACAGAACTTGTTAAGCCAAAGAAAACTATACCAACTGCATTTGAATTTACTGATATCGCGGGCATTGTAAAAGGAGCTAGTAAAGGTGAGGGGCTTGGTAATAAATTCCTTTCTCACATTCGTCAAGTAGACGCTATCTCTCAAGTTGTTCGTTGTTTTGATGATGAGAATATTACACACGTTTCTGGTAAAGTAGATCCAATTTCTGATATCGAAACGATTAACCTTGAGCTTGTTCTTGCCGATCTTGAATCAGTGGAAAAGCGTATTGCTCGCGTTCAAAAAATGGCGAAACAAAAAGATAAAGAAGCGTTAGCTGAGTTTAATGTACTCACAAAGCTTAAGGAAGCGTTCGAAGAAGAACAGCCAGCTCGAAGCGTAGAGCTAACTGAAGAAGAAGAGAGAATTGTTTACGGTTATCATTTGTTGACGAAGAAGCCTGTTCTTTATGTAGCAAACGTTGATGAAGATGATCTTCTCGATCCAACTGACAACGAATATGTTGCTAAAGTCCGGGAGTATGCTGCGAAAGAAGGCGCAGAGGTTATTGTTGTTTGTGCGAAGATTGAGTCTGAACTTGCTGAGCTTGATGGCGAAGAGAAAGATGCATTCCTTGAAGATATCGGTATTTCTGAACCTGGATTAAACAAATTGATTCGTGCTTCTTATGATCTTCTAGGTCTAGCTACTTATTTCACTGCAGGTGAGCAAGAAGTTCGCGCATGGACATTCCGTCTTGGTATGAAAGCTCCTCAAGCAGCAGGAATCATCCACACCGACTTTGAACGTGGTTTCATCCGTGCTGAAATTGTCGCTTATGATGACCTAGTTGAAGCTGGTACAATGGCTATTGCAAAGGAAAAAGGAAAAGTTCGTCTTGAAGGAAAAGAGTACATCGTAAAAGACGGAGACGTTATCCATTTCCGTTTTAACGTTTAAGATAGGTGCTTTTGTAATAGATTTTTGTTTTTGAACGGATTTTCTTAAAAAAGTCCACTTTTAGCTGATCGGAGCGGAAGGATGCTCGACTCCTGCGGGACTAGCGGGACAGGTGAGACCCCACAGGCACAATGTTCTTTTGCGCCGAGGAGGCTCAGCGCCCGCCCCGCGGAAAGCGAGCATCCTGGAGCGGAAATCAATCAGCCTACAGTATTGTTTTCTAAGAAAAAAGTCCAATTGAAACGTGGACTTGCTAATAAAGAATTAATTTGGTATAATCTAAAGCTGTGAGTAATTATCTTTGTATACTTACTCCTTGCTCTTAATTCCAGTTAAGAGCCGTTAGACCAAAAGGAGGTGAACGGAATGCGTAACTACGAAATTATGTACATTATCCGTCCAAACATTGAAGAGGATGCACAGAAAGCTCTTGTCGAGCGTTTCAACGGAATCCTTACTGACAATGGTGCGGAAATTAATGAAACTAAAGAAATGGGTAAGAAGCGTCTTGCTTATGAAATCGAGAATTTCAACAGCGGGATCTACATGCTTCTTAACATTAACAGTAACACTGAAGCGATTGATGAATTCAGCCGTTTGATGAAAATCAACGACGATGTTCTTCGTTTCATGACGATCAACCTAGAAGAAGCTAAAAAGTAATTGTTCTATAAATAGGAGGGGTTCTGATGCTGAATCGCGTCGTATTAGTTGGACGTTTAACAAAAGACCCTGAATTGCGTTATACCCCGAGTGGCGTAGCGGTAGCGAACTTTACACTTGCTGTAAATCGCCCGTTTACGAATCAGCAGGGAGACCGCGAAGCTGATTTCATCAACATTGTTGTATGGCGCAGACAGGCAGAAAATGCAGCCAATTTCTTGAAAAAAGGCAGCCTTGCTGGTGTAGATGGACGAGTTCAGACTCGCTCTTATGATAATAGCCAGGGACAGCGTGTGTTTGTGACAGAAGTGATGGCTGAAAGCGTCCAATTTCTCGAGCCTAAAGGTGCAAACCAGGGCGGTGGCGGAAGCAGCAACAGTAGCAACTACGGTGGCGGCAACCAAAACAGAGAAACCGGCGGTTACGGGAATCAGAACCAAAATCGTGATAACAACCGTGATCACTCCAATTTTGGAGATGACCCGTTTGCGAGCGATGGCAAGCCGATCGACATTTCAGATGATGACTTGCCGTTCTAATACTCTCTGTTTCGAGCGGTGAAAACAGAGAACGAATTTTAAATGCAAAGGAGGTAACTACCCATGGCAAGACCAGGTGGACGCAGAGGTCGTCGTAAAAAGGTTTGTTTCTTCACAGTAAACAAAATCACTTACATCGACTATAAAGATACAGATCTTCTTAAGCGTTTCGTATCTGAGCGTGGAAAAATTCTTCCACGTCGTGTAACAGGTACTAGCGCTAAATACCAACGTCAATTGACTCGTGCGGTTAAACGTGCTCGTCAAATGGCTTTACTACCATACGTACTTGGTGAGTAAGCTTTAAAAAGCAGCGGGATATATCCTGCTGCTTTTTTGTATACTTGTTTATCATAATTAGAGAAGGCTTTATTACCGTTTCACTATAGTATTTAAGAATAAGTGGTTTATGACCTCTTGAAGGTCGGGTATATGTTTCTTATAGGAAATCTGTAAGGAGGATGTCAGGATAATGAACAACATCGAAACTACATCAATTACGCTAACAGCTAAGCTTAATATGAATTCTCTCATCTCATTTGTGAAAGAAACTAAATCGTATAAGAGCAACGTAGCACTCTATCGAAACGGTCATAGTATTAATGGTAAGAATTTAACTAGCGTTATTACATTCAATCTTACAGTGAAAGAAAATGATTCTATTCTTATGATTACAGATGGTGAGGATGCGGAAACAGCATCTATTCAGTTAGCGGATTGGCTTAAAAAAGAAATGGACAGTGTTTCTGAGAAAACTTTATCTTTCATGTAAGTATAAGGCTGTTCGTTAAACAGCCTATTTTTAGTGTAAACTATTCTAACAAATGAAAAATTTGCTGAAACGGGCAGAAATTCTTACAATGTAGTAAGGGGATTTCGACCCGTTTTTAATTTCCTATAATATTAGTTTCTTAAGTATGAAACTTTTAGAAGTTCTCATATGGTTCTAACCGGCCACTTACGCTTTACAAAAAGGAGTAGACTATTGAAGAATCAAACTGTTAAGCAGTTAGTTGAAGGTGCTGCTCTTGCAGCTGTTTTTGGTGTGTTATTTCTTATTACGACTTATGTACCGCTTCTTGGTTCGCTAACGCTGTGGACGTTGCCTGTGCCGTTTATTTTAATGATGGTGCGAAATGGACCTAGTAGTACGTTTGTGATGTGGGGCGTTACGATTGTTCTTGGTTTTTTGATTGCGGGTATTCCATCTCTTATAGCTTCACTTATGTTTGGCCTTGGAGGTTTAACAGCGGGATATCTTTATTATCGTCATAAATCAGCACTAGCTGTATTGATTGGTAGTAGCGTAGCTTATGTGATCGGTCTTGTTCTTGTTTTTATCTCAAGTGTTTTACTGATCGGACAGAATCCAGCCGACCTTGCTGTAGAAATGCTTAATCAATCAATTCGTCAGGCTGAATCTTTATCTAATATACTTGGTCAAGATAGTGACCAGTTTGCCCAAATAATGCAGCAGGTTGAAGTGATTCGCTATCTTATTCCCACTGCTCTTGTTTTGCTGGGCGTTGCAATCGCCCTTATTTCTCAACTCATTTCTGTTCCGGTATTGAGGAGAGTAGGAGGCTTCAAGCCACCGGTATTTAAACCAATCCGAGAATGGGCATTTCCGAAGAGTTTTTTATGGTATTATTTAGTTGTTACCATTCTTATGATGGTTGGATTAGAAGAAGGATCTACTGCTTTTGTTGCAGCCATTAATGTCTATTCTATTTTAAATGCTCTGATTTTCGTTCAGGGCCTTGCTGTTATTTACTTTTTTAGTCATCAAAAAGGTTGGCCACTTGTTGTGCCAATTCTTTTAACTCTTCTTGGCTTCGCATTAACAACATTTGTTGTTATCATTGGGATTATTGATCTCGGTTTTGAATTGCGCAGAAGAATGAAATCATAGGTAGGAGCTGAAAATATGCCAAAGTTTTTAACGAAACGGTGGCATGGTTATCATGTGGTAGCCTTGTTCGTCATTTCCATCCTGTTTATCGGCATCATCACCTATTACAATTGGATACTTGGTATTGGGAGCGTATTGGTTATGACGCTTCTTGTTTATACAGCCGTTCGAGCTGAGTCTACCTTTCAGGACGCACTTCGAGATTATGTCTCAACCCTTTCTCATCGTGTTAAAAAAGTAGGCGACGAAGCCCTCATGGAAATGCCAATAGGGATTTTGCTATATGATGAGGAATATCACATCGAGTGGACTAACCCATTTTTACCAACTATGATTGAGAAAGAGCAGTTGATTGGGCATTCATTGAATGATATTTCCGAGAAAATTATTCCGTTTGTTAAATCAGAAGCAAACGAAGAAATACTAACGATTAATGATCGTAAGTACAGAACGTATTTTAAACAGGAAGAGCGACTTCTTTATTTCTTTGATGTGAGTGAAAAAGTAGAGATTCAACGTCTTTACAACGAGGAAAAAACGGTTGTTGGTATCATTTACCTTGATAATTATGAAGAGGTGACTCAAGGACTTGGTGACCAAGTGCGAAGTAATCTTAATAGCTCAGTAACGTCCATTTTAAATAATTGGGCTGATGAGCAGGGTGTTTTCTTGAAACGCAGTTCTTCCGAGAAATTCTTCGCCGTTCTAAATCAAAAAATTCTTCAAGAGCTAGAGAAAAATAAATTTTCAATTCTGGACGAAGTCCGTGAGGCGACTTCCAAAGAAAACATTTCAATTACGCTAAGTATCGGGATTGGGAGCGGGCATAGTACGCTCACTGAACTTGGCCAGCTTGCACAGTCTAGTCTAGATCTAGCACTTGGACGAGGTGGCGACCAGGTTGCAATTAAGCAAACAACCGGTAAGGTGAAGTTCTATGGCGGTAAAACAAATCCGATTGAAAAACGTACAAGAGTAAGAGCGCGAGTTATATCTCATGCTTTAAGGGAACTTGTACTCGATAGTGACCAAGTAATTATTATGGGGCACAAAAATCCTGATATGGATTCCATTGGTGCATCGATCGGTATATTAAAAGTAGCTCAGGCAAATGGCAAGGAAGGTTCTATTGTTTACGATCAGAATCAAAAAACGAGTGGTGTATCACGATTAATGGAGGAAATTGAGGGGAATGAGCAGCTGTGGGCTCGATTTATCGACCCTGAGGATGCGATTGAAAGTTGTACTCCTAATACTCTTCTAGTGGTTGTCGACACGCACAAGCCTTCACTTGTAATGGAGGAACGACTTCTCCAAAAGCTCGATCATGTTGTTGTAATTGATCATCATAGACGAGGAGAGGAATTTATTAAGGATCCAGTTCTTGTTTATATGGAACCTTATGCCTCCTCTACTGCAGAACTTGTCACTGAACTCTTTGAATATCAACCTAAACGGCTTAAAATGGACATCATGGAAGCGACAGCCTTATTGGCTGGTATAATTGTTGATACAAAAAGCTTCACGCTTAGGACAGGCTCAAGGACGTTTGACGCTGCCTCCTATTTAAGGGCGCACGGTGCAGACACCGTTCTTGTTCAGGAGTTCCTTCGTGAAGACATTGAGCAGTATATACGTCGAGCAAGAATAATCGAAAAAGCCCATATCTATCGCAACGGAATTGCTATTGCGCTAGGGGAGAAAGACCAAACCTATGATCAGGTTCTAATTGCACAAGCTGCGGACACATTGTTATCAATGAGCGGCGTTATTGCATCATTTGTTATTTCCAAGCGAACGGATGGTAAAATCAGCATCAGTGCAAGGTCACTTGGAGAAGTGAACGTTCAGATTATCATGGAAGGACTTAATGGTGGTGGGCATTTAACAAATGCTGCAACACAAATTGATTCTGGTTCCATAGAAGAAGCTGAAGATTTACTTAAAGAAACAATTGATGATTATTTAGAAGGGGGAGAAGAAGAATCATGAAAGTAATTTTCTTAGAAGATGTAAAAGGTAAAGGTAAAAAAGGTGAAGTGAAGAATGTAGCAGACGGCTATGCACGAAATCACCTGCTAAAGAATAATCTTGCTGTTGAAGCAAATAATGCAAATATGAAAACATTGAAAGCGAAACAAAAGAGCGATGACAAAAAAGCTCAGCAAGAGCTCGATGAAGCAAAGGCGCTTAAAGAAACCATTGAAAGTCTTGAAGTAGAACTTCAAACAAAATCTGGTGAAGGTGGTCGTCTTTTCGGCTCTATTACTAGCAAGAACATTGCTGAAGAGCTTAAGAAACAGGACATCAAAGTGGATAAGCGTAAAATTGAACTAGATGAACCAATCCGTTCCCTTGGTTACACAGATGTACCGATTAAATTGCACCATGATGTAACAGCAACAGTTAAAGTACATGTGGTAGAGCAATAATAGGTAATCACGGGTGGAAAATAGCGAAATACTCAGGGGGAAAACAACATGAGTGATCTATTTGCTGATCGTACGCCACCTCAGAATATTGAAGCTGAACAGGCAGTAATTGGTGCTGTTTTCTTAGAAATAGATGCCCTTACTACAGCGACGGAAGTTCTTCAGCCAGAAGACTTCTATCGTGCTGCCCATCAGAAGATTTTCTCAGTAATGATTGAACTCTCAGAGAAAGGCGAGCCTGTCGATCTGGTCACTGTGACATCAGAACTCCAGGATCGCAAACTTCTCGAGGAAATTGGCGGGGTGTCCTATCTAAGTGATCTAGCTAATTCAGTACCGACGGCTGCCAATGTCGAATATTATTCAAAAATCGTTGAAGAAAAATCAATATTAAGACGCTTAATACGTGCAGCAACCGATATTGCTTCTGACGGGTATGCGAAAGAGAATGAGATAGAGAACCTTCTTTCAGAAGCCGAGAAATCCATTATGGAGGTCTCTCAGCGGAAGAATACGGGGGCTTTTATCTCCATTAAAGATGTTCTTGTAACTGCCTACGATAATATTGAATTGCTACAAAACAGCACAGAAGATATTACAGGTATCCCTACAGGATTCTCTGAACTTGATCGTATGACAGCGGGCTTTCAGCGAAATGATTTGATCATCGTAGCAGCACGACCTTCTGTAGGTAAGACGGCTTTTGCCCTTAACATTGCTCAAAACGTCGCTACGAAGACGGATGAGAACGTTGCGATCTTTAGTCTTGAGATGGGTGCTGAGCAGCTTGTTATGCGTATGCTTTGTGCAGAAGGGAACATTGATGCTCAGCGTCTACGTACAGGTGGATTAACAGGAGATGACTGGCAGAAGTTAACGATGGCTATGGGGAGTCTCTCGAATGCAGGTATTTATATTGATGATACGCCTGGTATTCGAGTGGGCGACATCCGAGCTAAATGTCGACGGTTGAAGCAGGAAAAAGGTCTTGGCATGATTCTTATTGACTATATGCAGCTTATTCGAGGAAATGGATCTGGTGAGAACAGACAACAGGAAGTTTCTGAGATATCGAGATCTTTAAAAGGGATTGCACGTGAGCTTGAAGTACCTTTAATCTCACTTTCACAGCTCTCACGTGGTGTTGAGTCAAGACAGGATAAACGTCCGATGATGTCTGACATACGTGAATCTGGAAGTATCGAGCAAGATGCCGATATTGTGGCATTCTTATACCGAGATGATTATTATGATAAAGAATCAGAGAATAAAAACATCATTGAAATTATCATTGCGAAGCAGCGTAATGGTCCAGTAGGCACAGTCGAGCTTGCCTTCGTTAAGGAATATAATAAGTTTGTTAATTTGGAGAGACGTCATGACGAAAGTGATATGCCTCCAGGTGCGTAATAAAAGCCTCAGTTTGAGGCTTTTTTTATTGAGCATAATGAAGAAGAGACCCTTTTAAAAAGAATTCAATATACTATTTTTATTAAACGACCCCCAAAATAACGAACATATTTATATTTTTATATATTATTGTTCGGGTTTGTTGACTTAGGGGGTTCAAATTGGTACACTTACTCTGGGTTTTTTAAAAAACAAGCATGCTTCACCGAATTAATTCGAAGGAAGCATCTGGAGGTGCTCAAATGCCATCAGTAGTTGTGGTAGGTACACAGTGGGGCGATGAAGGTAAGGGTAAGATTACTGATTACCTTTCTGAAAATGCAGAAGTTGTGGCTCGTTACCAAGGTGGAAACAATGCCGGACATACAATTGTCTTTAATGACACTAAATACAAACTTCACTTGATTCCATCTGGAATTTTCTATGATGATAAAATTTGTGTAATTGGAAATGGAATGGTCGTTGATCCAAAAGCTGTTCTTGAAGAATTGGCTTATTTGCATGAACGAAATGTAAGTACAGATAACTTGAGAATTAGCAATCGTGCTCACGTTATTCTTCCTTATCACTTAAAGCTTGATATTGTTGAAGAAGAGTACAAAGGCGCTAACAAAATCGGAACAACTAAAAAAGGAATCGGACCTGCTTATATGGATAAAGCAGCAAGAGTAGGGATCCGTATTTGTGATTTACTTGATCGAGAAGTATTTGAAGAAAAGCTTGAGCGTAATCTTGCTGATAAAAACCGTCTTCTAGAGAAAATGTATGAAGTAGAAGGTTTCAAGAAAGAAGATATTCTTGAGGAATATTTCGAGTACGGCCAACAGATTGCAAAGTATGTTGTTGATACCTCTGTCGTCCTAAATGACGCAATTGATGAAGGGCGTCGCGTACTTTTTGAAGGGGCACAAGGTGTAATGCTTGATATTGATCAGGGAACTTATCCTTATGTTACTTCTTCTAATCCTATCGCAGGTGGCGTTACAATTGGATCTGGTGTAGGCCCAAGTAAAATCAATCACGTAGTAGGCGTTTCTAAGGCTTATACGACACGTGTTGGTGATGGTCCATTTCCTACAGAGCTTCACGATGAAGTTGGAGATCAAATTCGTGAAGTTGGTAACGAATATGGAACAACAACTGGACGTCCACGTCGCGTAGGCTGGTTTGACAGTGTAGTTGTACGTCATGCTCGTCGCGTGAGCGGGATTACTGATCTTTCCCTGAATTCAATTGACGTTCTAACAGGCATTGAAACTCTTAAGATTTGTACTGCGTACAAATACAAAGGTGAAATCATTGAGGAGTTCCCAGCAAGTCTGAAAGTTCTCGCAGAATGTGAGCCTGTTTACGAAGAAATGCCAGGTTGGAAAGAAGATATTACTGGAGTTAAAAATCTAGGAGATCTTCCTCCAAACGCTCGTCATTACATTGAGCGTGTTTCACAGCTTTCTGGAATTCCATTGTCTATTTTCTCAGTTGGACCAGACCGCAATCAAACAAATATGATTCGTGGCGTATTTGCTTAATACAAGCCGGCAGGTTATTACTGCCGGCTTTTTTTATTGAATTGATATTGGAAAATTCTGCAGAAACGTGTGGATTGTGGTAAACTTGGACTATCAAAATTGTTATGGTTTGATGAGGTGTTTGTATGAGTCGGAATAAAAGGCAGGTCTTTCGCCAACAGCTCGATGTGCCACTTGCTGCAAGGATGAGAGTCGTAGAAAAATCGTCATCAGCTGAATTGGAATTCAATCACAAAATTTATATTCATGATATTGGACTAGAAGGCCTTGGTTTTTCTGTTGACCTGGAAGTACCGATGCATACAGATATGGAGTTTGCGATAAAACTGAACGATGAGCCTTTTCACATTAAGGGTGAAGTTGTTTGGGGGAAACCAAACGATCCCAATGATCCTAATACGAGAGCAAGCCATTTCTTTGGCGTGAAATTCTATCTCAAAACCGATAAAGAATCTTCTCTTATTTTTCAAGAAGTGAATCGCTTTGCAATTAAGCGTCATAGGCGTAAACAAGAAATTCGAGAGATGATGAAAGAGCGGCTAAAAAAACAGGCAGAGGGGTAAATTAACATCAGCAACGTTTATCTCTCACTTGTTTTTTTATTTTATTTTAAAGAAACCTTGCTTTTTCTGAAAACCAGTGATAAGATAAATCTTGTCGTCGTTACAAGACATATATGACGAGCCATTAGCTCAGTTGGTAGAGCATCTGACTTTTAATCAGAGGGTCGAAGGTTCGAGTCCTTCATGGCTCACCATTTTCTTATTTAGAAGATGAATTCATATCGTCGCGGGGTGGAGCAACGAGCGTTACATCATTGAAATAACATCGAGTTGTTTCGACGGATACGCAACGGAGCATAACCTTGTAGAGAAAGAAACAGTACGCTGCATAAAGAAGCAGGCATAGCATCAATTCATTCATATCGTCGCGGGGTGGAGCAGTTCGGTAGCTCGTTGGGCTCATAACCCAAAGGTCGCAGGTTCAAATCCTGCCCCCGCAACCAATTACAAATTCTTACTACGTCGAATTTACTTCTTCGTTAGAATTTAATGGTAGTCCTAATGAGGGCAACCAAAAATTTACCTACGTCGATTAATCTTCCTTGTTAAATTTTTATTGTAGTCCCTTTAGGGGCAACCTAAACTCATAACTTGGTATTATTTCTCACAAACGTAAGTGCACAGTTTTCAAACATTACATACTGGTCTCGTGGTGTAGCGGTTAACATGCCTGCCTGTCACGCAGGAGATCGCGGGTTCGATTCCCGTCGAGACCGCCATATTGGCTCTGTAGCTCAGTCGGTAGAGCAGTGGACTGAAAATCCACGTGTCGGCGGTTCGATTCCGTCCGGAGCCACTTACGATAAAGCATATTTCCTTCGGGAAGTATGCTTTTTTTGTTGTGCGAGTATATGAATGGATGAATAACATTCCAATTTATTACCATGGTCTGCCATGATCGTGACAAAAAGACTACATTCTTATTACAAGTTGAGCATTTGTACTCATGTGACTTCCGTTCTATGGTAGAGTGCAAAAAGTGAGTTTTTTAAAAGTAAGTTTTAGTACTTCAGGAGGAAACAGTATGCAAAGATTAACAGTCCGTCGTTTCTTTCAGCTATCAATTATCTTAACAAGCGTTAGCACGCTTTTATGGATAGAACCTGTTGGGGCTTCAGTGCACAATTTAATGAAGCCTGTTTATCACGTTTATATAGATGGCGAAGATGTTGGTATAGTCGATCAGGAAGAAACGTTAAATGAAAACATAGATAAATTAAAGAAAGATCAAAACGTTAAAGGAATAGCGCTAACCGTTGAAAATGATGTAGAAGTCGTAGAAACCACCCAATTTCAATCCTCCTATGATAATGAGGAAGCTCTTGATCGTTTAGAAGAAGAATTAACGTTCATTGCTGAAGGATTTGAGCTATCATTTGACGATGAGAAAGTTGGCGTGTTTGCTAGCGAGAAACAAGCGAAAGATACTTTATGGAATTATGCAAAGGCATTTCTATCGGATGAAAAAGTTACAGAAATCGAAAGAACAACTAAAAATTTATTAGCAACCGGTGAAGAGCGTCATCCCACTGATTTACTAGAATTTGAGGAAAACTTAAGTATAGATAAGGTTGATATAAATCCTGAGGATATTATTACAATGGATAATGGTGTCTCTCGCCTTGTAAATGGCTTCGAAGAAGAAGTTGAACACGAGGTAGAATCGGACGAGTCTTTGAAAGATCTCGCTCATAAGTACGATATGGAAGAGGAAGATCTATTGAAAAGAAATGATCTTTCGAACAAAGAAGACGTAACACCAGGTGATCAACTTCAAGTTTTGAAAGAGCAAGACTTCGTAACGGTAACGGAAACGATCGAATCAGAAGTCGATGAAGAGATCGATTATGATACGAAAACCAAGAAAAGCGATTCACTTGAAAAAGGGAAGAAAAAAGTAACACAGCAAGGAAAAGTGGGAACGAAGACTGTTACTTATGAAATGAAACGTGAGAATGGACAAGTTGTTGAGAAGGACCTTATTGAGGAAGAAGTAAAGAACGAACCTATTACTGAAGTGGTATTGGTTGGTACGAAGGAAGTTTCTTCGAAGGGTTCGGGATCTTTTGGATGGCCGGCCGTTGGAGGTACGATTACAAGTAAGCAGGGTGAGCGCTGGGGCTCTTTCCATAAAGGGATTGATATTGCAGGAGTTTCTAACAAAACGATCCGTACAGTAGACAATGGAACGGTCACAGCTGCAGGTACGAGAAGTGGATATGGTAACCAGATTACGGTAAGCCATAATAATGGGCTTAAAACGACGTATTCTCATCTTTCCTCCATGTCTGTTTCGGTTGGGGATACAGTCCAAAAGGGAGATAAAATCGGAGTAATGGGTACAACAGGTAATTCAACTGGTATTCACCTTCACTTCGAAGTATATAAAAACGGTGAACTACAGAATCCAATGAAATTCCTATAGCACATAACCTTCAGTTCACACTGAAGGTTTTCTTTTATATGTATGGAGGAGTGGTTAATTTCCGCTCCAATCAACTATAAAGTGGGGTTCTCTTTTATAAAAATCTCTTAAAAGCAACAAACTTTGCTGATTGAAGCTGAAATCAACTACTGTACTTATTGAGACAATCTCAACCAAAAAAGTTTTTGCTTTATAAGTTAAGGGAACGACTGTAGGGAAGATCGTAAATAAAACCTACATAATATGATAAAATAGACTAAAAGATGCATGATTAATTTCAACGTTTAACTGATATTGTCATATCAAAGAAGGAGCGTTCAAAATGGACAAGAAAATTCTTGTTGTAGATGATGAAAAACCAATTGCGGATATTCTGCAATTTAACCTTGAGAAGGAAGGCTTTACGGTTGTTTGTGCTTACGATGGCGATGAAGCGATTGCGAAGGTGGAGGAAGAGAATCCTGATATGATTCTTCTTGATATTATGCTACCTCAGCGGGATGGTATGGAGGTTTGTAGAGAAGTCCGCAAGAAATATGAGATGCCAATTATTATGCTAACGGCCAAGGATTCGGAGATTGACAAAGTACTTGGGCTTGAGCTTGGGGCAGATGACTATGTAACTAAACCGTTTAGCACGCGCGAACTTATTGCACGTGTTAAAGCAAATTTAAGACGTCGCCAACAAGAGCCTGAGAAGGAATCTTCAACAAATTCATTAATTAAAGTAGGGGCACTAACGATTCATCCTGATGCATATCTCGTAACGAAACGAGAGGAATCGATTGAGCTTACTCATAGAGAGTTTGAATTGCTCCATTACTTATCAAAGCATATAGGTCAAGTTATGACACGAGAACACCTTCTTCAAACGGTATGGGGCTATGATTACTTTGGTGACGTGAGAACGGTAGATGTGACGGTTCGTAGACTGCGCGAAAAGGTTGAGGACAATCCGAGCCATCCGACGTGGATTATTACAAGACGTGGTGTAGGGTATTACATGCGTGAACCGGAACAGGAGCAATAAAACTTAAATGGGTAAGGTTGGTTTTTTCAAGTCCATTCATTTTAAATTTGCCATAATATACGTATTGCTCATCCTTATTGCTATTCAGTTTATCTCTGTTTACTTTAATGAGAAGCTAGAAGAACAGTTTCAGACTAATTATATCTCATCAGTAATGGATCGAGCTGAGCTACTTGCTGATAGTGCCTCTGGTCAAGTGAATAGTAAAAGTGATGAAGAAGAAAATACAATCAATGATTTAATTGAGAATTTTAGACAAGATGAAATTCGTCAAATTCATGTCGTTAATTCTTTGGGACAAATTGTTGGAACTCTTAATGATGAAGGCGTTGAGGGGTCACGTTCTACAAATACTTTTGTTAATAGTGCTCTTAACGGAGTATCAGAAAATAATATTTTCATTGATAAAGACGGAGATCGCTTTTTTGCCTATAGTCTCCCAATTAAAGGGGAAACAAATTCGATTGTAGGTGCTGTATACATTCAAGCCGACATGAAGCAGGTATTCGAACAGGCTGATCAAGTGAACAATCTTTTAGCGCAATCTGCTCTTATTGCACTAGTACTAACTGGTTTGCTTGGTATAATCATTTCTCGTACGATTACACGTCCAATATCAGATATGAGGAAACAGGCGCTTGTTATGGCGCGTGGAGACTTCACACGTAAAGTTAAAGTATACGGTGAGGATGAAATAGGTCAGCTCGCCCTTGCTTTTAATGATTTGACGAGAAGGCTACAGGAAGCTAATTCTATTACAGAAGGTGAGCGCCGGAAGCTAACTTCTGTACTTGCTTATATGACCGATGGTGTTATAGCAACGGATCGAGAAGGTATGATTATACTAATGAACGATCGTGCTGAAGAAATGATGAGCGTTTCACGTGAAACGGTTCTCGGTACTTCTTTAAATCAAATTCTACAGTTTTCAGAAGATAAGACGTGGGATGATGTTTATAATGGACCTGACTCTATGATTCTAGATTTAAGCAATGACCATCAAACATTTATTATGCGTGTTAACTTTTCGATCATTCATAAAGAGGACGGGCCTATTAATGGTTTAATAGCTGTGCTACATGATATTACTGAGCAGGAGCAGCTTGAACAAGAGCGTCGTGAATTCGTTGTGAATGTATCGCATGAGCTACGTACACCTCTTACGACGATGAGAAGCTATCTTGAGGCTCTTCAAGAGGGAGCACTACAAGACGCTGAGATTGCTCCTCGTTTTCTTGGTGTTGCCCAAAATGAGACGGAGCGAATGATTCGATTGGTGAATGACTTACTTCAGCTATCGAAAATGGACAAGAAAGAATATCGATTACAGTTTACTGAGGTTGATTTTGTAGAGATGTTTGATCACATCCTTGACCGTTTTGAAATGTCTAAACGCGAAAACATTGAAATCGTTAGACAGCTACCGCGTGTTGCGATCTATACAAAAGTAGATCAAGACAAGATGACACAGGTGCTTGATAACATTATTTCTAATGCAATAAAGTATTCTCCAGAAGGTGGAACAATCACGGCCCGATGTTGGACGATCGGGAAGAAGATTAGGATTAGCATTAGTGATCAGGGTGTGGGAATTCCTAAAAACAACCTTTCAAAAATATTTGACCGATTCTATCGCGTGGATAAAGCCCGTTCGAGAGAGCTCGGAGGTACGGGGCTAGGCCTAGCCATCGCTAAAGAGATGATTCACGCTCACCACGGTGATATATGGGCAGAGAGTAAATGGGGACAAGGTACGACGATCTACTTTACGCTCCCTTATAAACGCATAAGGGAGGTCGGGGACAAATGAGAATTACAAAGAAGCGTATAGAGAATTTTAAAGCTGTTTTGTTAAATATTCTGGTGGTTACGAGTTTGTTCCTAACATGGCAAATTTGGACCTTTGAACCAGACTATCAGAAAGAAACCGATCCAAAAGAAGCAAGTCCTGTAGGTGTGGAAGACGTTGACATTAATCAAGTCGTTAAGCCGAACCAAATCGTTTATCATAAGAACAATCAACATTTTACTTCTTTCAATTCGGATACGATTACCCCGTTCTACACAACTTTTATTTCTGGAACGAAGATCAAATCCTTAACGATGGAAAACAATCTTGAGAGTGTACGTGAAATGGATAATAATGTTGAGCTTATATTTCCAACTCTATTATCGAATAATGTCTTGAAGAAGCTAATTAGTGTTCCAAAAGATGATATTCCACTTGAAAAGTTTGATCGGATTATTATCCCTTCAGTCGCTACAGGGAAAAACAATGAGATTATATTCTTGAATACGTCAAACGAGCTAGGTATGCGTGCAGCAGTTGAAGTATCTAATGGATTAGAGAAGTGGTACGAAGAAAACTTTTCTTTTTCTGATATAAAGAATGCGTCAACTGAAGAGCAAGTCATAAGAGCAAAGGCTTTTCAAGTTAAAGATGGTTTGCCTATTTTCTACATCCCTATTCAGAAACCAGTGATACAGACCTATGAGGTAAGCACAGACGAACTAGCGAATGAACAGAATTTTAAAGAAGCTTTCTTTCCAGAGCAAGATCGTGTTGAAAAAAGCTCGTTTAATATTAAAACCGTTCATACAGATGGAAGTCGTACTTTAACATTTTTAGAAAACAAGTACATGACGTTCGAAAATCCACCGTCTACGACAAATGTCGATAACGAAGCGCCGATTTTAAATGCTTATGGATTTATTAATAAGCACTTCGGTTTTCGTATTAATGATTTTAGTGAAGAGAATTATTTACTCAGTGAATGGACTTCCTCTAAAACTAAAACAGATCAAATGACGTTTCGCTTAAATACAGAAGGGTACCCTGTTTTCAGTTCTTCTTCAGAAGACTTGGATGAAATTAATGTGATTGTTAAGAACAATGAAGTAAGTACGTATAAGCGAATGCTAAAGAATATTCAATACACAAATCCAATAGATGAGCGTGCGTTACCAGGTTATGATGAGGTGCTATCTCTCTTGAGTGAGGGGAGTTTCAAGCAAAGTGAAATGACAAACATCACAATTGGTTTTACAATTGATCGTTCTCTAAATCAATCCCAAAAATTCACTCTCGTTCCACAATGGTACATTAAGTTAAACCAAACGTGGACCCCTATTCAATCACTAAGCAATGAACAAGGAGGGGTAGCATTTGGACTGGAATAGAACAAAAACGATACTAATTCTAACCTTCCTTGTGTTTAATATTTTTCTTGCAGGTGACTTATATAAAAAGAAAACGGAAATGAGTAGTCTTGAGTATCAGAACCAGATTACTCTCGAAGATCAGCTCAAAGACTTAAATGTAACGTATGATAATGATCCTTCTCTTCAGGCTAAGAAAATGGCTTTTATTAGTGGAAATGTTCATCCCTTTACAGAAAAAGAAGAGAAAACACTCGAAGAAAATACAAGTCAAGATATTACGCTAAATGGTCGAAAGCTCATATCGACACTTAAAAAACCATATCCCATTAGTGATCCTGATGCAGCTTCAGCATATTCCTTTTTCTTAGAAACGTATGTTTATGAAGGCGGAAAGTATCAGTACTTTAGGAGAGATTCCAACAATCCTAATATTGTTTACTTTGTTGAAACATATGAAGATAAACCTCTCTACAGTCAAGATTCTGGAATGGTTATCGTGACGTTAGAAGATGATAAAGTCGTTTCTTACACTCAGACGTATTTAAATCTGAAAAAAATCGTGAAAGAACGTAAGATTGATCCAATTTCTGAAACGATTGGTTTATTAGTTAGCCAACAAGATATTGGAGCTTATGATGAGGTCAAAGATGTATCAATTGGCTACTATACAGTGACAAGTGAAGATGAGCGGGATACGTTCGTGTTTGTTCCAACTTGGCGAGTGGTAGTGGAAAATAAAAAGAATGATAAACCTGAGCGGTATTATTATGTTAATGCAATTGAAAAAACTGTATTTAGTGACTCGGAAGAAAATGCTGACAGTGATAAGGGTAAAGAGGAAGAAATTGATCGTAAAAAAGTTGAAACGGAACCTTCAACACCTCAATCTTCCACAGGAGATTAGTAGGAGAGGAATGTTATATGTCTCTTGAATTTAGTGTGCTTGCAAGCGGGAGCACTGGTAATGCCATTTACGTCGGTACAGAGAAGCATAAGCTTCTTGTTGATGCGGGCTTAAGTGGCAAGAAATTAGAAGAATTGTTTGCAAAAGCCCATCTTGATCCTAAAGATCTAGATGGGTTGCTTGTGACTCATGAACATAGTGATCATATTAAAGGTCTAGGGATATTTGCTAGGCGTTATAAGCTGCCTATTTATGCAAATGCAAAGACTTGGGATGCAATGAGTGGTCTTATTGGTGAAATCCCTGTTGATCAGAAGTTTCATTTCGATATGGAAACCGTTAAAACCTTCGAAGATCTTGATGTTGAGTCTTTTGGTGTATCCCATGATGCTGCCGAGCCAATGTTCTATGTGTTCCATCACGAAGGAAAAAAGCTAAGCATCGCAACGGACCTAGGTTACGTTAGTGACCGAATTAAAGGTACAATTCGTGACTCTGATATGATGGTTTTTGAGTCTAATCACGATATTAATATGCTTATGATGGGGCGTTATCCATGGAATGTGAAACGAAGAATCCTTGGAGATATGGGTCATGTATCAAATGAAGATGCTGGAGCTGCGTTAGCAGATGTTATAGGCGATCAAACGAAGCGTATTTATTTAGCCCATTTAAGTAAAGATAATAACATGAAAGACCTGGCAAGACTGTCTGTTCAGCAAACGCTTGAACAAAGTGGGTTTTTGGTTGGAGATAAAATCGATTTATACGATACTGATCCTATGAATCCAACACTCGTCACAACGTTATAGCTACTAGCGTTAGACTTTTGTATCTATTTTTTCAAGCAGTTATCAGCTGTCGCACAGGTCTCCTTTTTTTTGAAAGGAAAGGTGAAGAAATTGGGCTATTATGATGGCGACGATTATAATCAACCAAAGAAGCAGAAAGGTAACCGTGGTGGTGCGTTTTTAGCTGGACTTCTGGGAGCTGTTCTTGGCGCATTGTTAATTCTTTTCACGGTTCCAGCTCTATCTGACTTTGGTGTTGTTCCTGAAGTTGCTCCTGAACCGGAGGAAGAGAGCGGAGTAGGTAACCAGGGTGCAGAGACGAAAGACCTTCGAATTGATGTGACAAATGATATTACATCTGCTGTTGAAAATGTAGGTAAAGCTGTTGTTGGCGTTATTAACTTACAAAAGACGGATTTTTGGGCTGAAGACTATGGTGAGGCAGGCGCAGGATCAGGTGTAATTTATAAAAAAGAAGGTAAGCAAGCATTCGTTGTTACAAATAATCACGTTGTTGAAGGTGCAGGACAGATTGAGATTAGTTTAAACGCCGAGAAACGCGTGCCTGCGGAGCTTGTAGGCACTGACCCTCTTATGGACCTTGCCGTACTTAAAATCCCCTCAGAGTCCGTTACAACGGTTGCAGAGTTTGGTGATTCGGATACGTTGAAGCCTGGTGAACCTGCGATTGCAATCGGGAATCCACTTGGTTTCCTTGAAGGAACAGTCACTCAGGGAATTATCAGTAATCCTGAGCGATCTTTTCCGGTTGATACTGATCAAAATGGAACGATTGATTGGAATGCTGACGTAATCCAGACAGATGCATCAATTAATCCAGGAAATAGCGGTGGAGCACTGATTAATATATCAGGACAATTAATCGGTATTAACTCAATGAAAATTGCGCAATCCAGTGTAGAAGGGATTGGTTTCTCAATTCCAATTAATATGGCTGCTCCCATCATAAATGATCTAGAGTCCTATGGCGAAGTAAGAAGACCAGAGATTGGAATTGGCACTAAATCATTATCTGAGATCCCAACTTATCATTGGAGTGAATCGCTTAAGCTTCCAAAGGATATTGATTATGGCGTTGTTGTGATGAGCGTTTTCCCAACTTCTTCTGCAGACCAAGCTGGCTTGAAAGAACTTGATGTTATTACTGCAATGGATGGTAAGCAAATTAAAAACTCGATAGAACTTCGCAAGTTTCTTTATACAAAGAAAAAAATTGGGGATAAAGTGAAACTGACCATTTATCGTGAAGGAACGAAAGAAGAGTTAGATTTAACACTAGCGCAACAGCAAAGCTCTTAAAAAACAACAGGAGGGGGAACTCTCCTGTTTCCTTTTGGTGAAAACTTATGCACAGTGGATAACAATTGAACAAGGAGGGATCATATGAAATTAGTTTGTTGTGAAGATCATGTTGAGCTAGCGCTAGACGTTGCAGTCGATGAAACAGGTCATTTCCCAGTACTAGAAAAGGTACAGGGGGATGAGGACAATTTGTCCACAACCTGTGAGTATTG
Organism: Bacillus sp. NTK071; assembly: GCF_017303315.1. GTDB lineage: Bacteria > Bacillota > Bacilli > Bacillales > Guptibacillaceae > Guptibacillus. Next base: position 221,977 of record NZ_JAFKOI010000003.1, on the reverse strand, counting down.
TAATAATCCTGCAACATATATAGTGTCGAACTAATATTCGGTCACGACATGTGGATGAAAATTGTGTATATGTGGATAAAATCTGTGGATAACCTGTTTATTTTCTGTGGATTTACGAAATAGTGAACAAGTGGGGATAAATAAATGAATATAAGTATTGTAACGGTAGGAAAACTGAAGGAGAAATACTTAAAACAAGGAATTGCTGAGTATACGAAGCGATTAGGCCCTTTTGCAAAGGTAGAGGTTATTGAAGTAGCTGACGAAAAGGCACCCGAGAATTTAAGTGAAACTGAAATGATTCAAGTAAAAAAAGCTGAGGGAGATCGAATCCTAGGTAAAATCTCTCCTGATGCACATGTGATCGCTCTCGCAATTGATGGAAAGATGAAAACATCCGAACAGCTTGCTCACAATTTGGATCAGCTTGCTACCTATGGAAAGAGTAAAGTGGCATTTGTTATTGGGGGCTCTCTTGGACTAAGTGAAGATGTACTTAAGAGAGCGAATGATACACTTTCTTTTTCAAAAATGACTTTCCCTCATCAATTAATGCGGCTTGTTCTAGTGGAACAGATTTATAGGGCGTTTAAAATTAACCGAGGGGAACCGTATCATAAATAGCTGTAGTTTTTGTAATAAAAAGCAGATGAAGAATTAACCAGCTCATCGTAATCCTAATTAGCCGTATTAACAATGAGGTGTTAACCCCATTGTTATGTAAATAAATATTCATCCAATAATAATAAACAAAATCTGTAATAAATTGCTATAATGGTTTCAATAGGGCAGTGTAGGAACCTACATGTTGAATGACGGTAAGGGGGATCGGCTAATGTCTGATATGAATGAAAATCCGTTAATGAATATGGATGAAAAGAAGCCAAAGATCAAGGTGGAAAGAAAAGAAGGGGAACCGACTGCAGCTTTTAAAGGGGCAAGTTGGGCAGCTTTGGTAATAGGTGTTTTCGCTTATCTGATTGGCCTTTTCAATGCCGCAATGGAACTGAATGAGAAGGGGTATTACTTTGCTGTATTGGTATTCGGACTGTATGCAGCGGTCTCCCTGCAAAAAGCGGTTAGGGACAAGGAAGAGGATATCCCGGTTTCGGGCATCTATTATGGGCTCAGTTGGTTTGCTGTTATTACAGCCATTTCCCTGATGGCAATCGGACTTTATAATGCTGGAAGTATCATCTTAAGCGAAAAAGGATTTTATGGTATGTCATTTGTTCTTAGTCTATTTGCGGCCATTACCATTCAGAAAAATATTCGAGATACGCAATTGGCTAGAGAAAAGGATTAATAATGGGGGGCGGTACTGCTAACAGTACTGTCCTTTTTTGTTAGTCAGAATCAGAGCTTATAGGTGCCTTGAGTGATTAGAAAGGGAATAACTTATCTAATTATTAAAGAAATTTCATTTTCAAACATGATAACGAACTATGATAAGGTTATAATGGAGATAGAAAAGGTATGTTCCTAAGTGAGGCCAGCTTTATGCGAAACTTGAGCATAAGCGCCTACTCTTTTTACAAATAAATGAGATAAGGAATGGTATCATGGGCAACAATCAAAAAAAAGACATTATTTTAATCGGTGCTGGAGTTATGAGTGCGACTTTAGGATCTTTACTTAAACAATTAGCACCTGAATGGGAAATTAAAGTGTTTGAGAAACTAGACTCTGCAGGGGAAGAAAGCTCGAATGAATGGAATAATGCTGGAACGGGACACGCTGCGCTATGTGAGCTAAACTATACGTCTGAGAATGCTGATGGATCGATCGACATTAGCAAAGCTGTAAAGGTTAATGAACAGTTTCAGCTTTCAAGGCAGTTCTGGTCCTATTTAGTGAAAAACGGTTTAATTAGTAATCCGCAGGATTTTATCATGCCTCTTCCTCATATGAGTTTAGTACATGGAGAGAGTAATGTAGCGTTTTTGAAAAAGCGTTTGGAAGCGTTGTCAGAGAGCCCCCTATTTAAAGGGATGGAATTCTCGGAGGATCCTGAAAAACTGAAAGAATGGATTCCCCTCATCATGGAGGGACGAACATCGGATGAACCGATTGCAGCTACAAAAATCGATTCTGGTACAGATGTAAATTTCGGTGCACTAACTCGCCTCATGTTTGATCATTTGAAGAGTGAAAACGTAGAGGTTAACTACAAGCATAGCGTAAAGGATATCAAGCGCATGAAAGACGGTTTATGGGAAGTGAAGGTACACGATATTAATAACGACAAACTCGAGTACCACACTGCAGATTTCGTCTTTATCGGAGGTGGAGGTGGTAGTCTTCCACTACTACAAAAGACTGGAATTCCAGAGGCGAAGCAAATCGGAGGATTCCCTGTAAGTGGGCTCTTTATGGTTTGCAAAAATCCTGAGGTAATCGAACAGCATCACGGAAAGGTATACGGCAAAGCAAAGGTTGGTGCTCCTCCAATGTCTGTTCCGCATCTTGACACGAGGTACATCAACAACGAAAAGACCTTGCTCTTTGGCCCATTCGCAGGCTTTTCGCCAAAGTTCTTAAAAACTGGTTCAAATATGGATTTGATTAACACAGTAAAGCCGAATAATGTGTTAACGATGATGTCGGCTGGCCTAAAAGAAATGGGTCTTACAAAATACCTGATCCAGCAGGTTATGTTATCGGATGAAAAACGTATGGAAGAAGTGCGTGAATTTATTCCAACCGCTAAACTTGAAGATTGGGATACAGTAGTAGCAGGCCAGCGCGTACAAATTATTAAGGATACGGAATCTGGCAAAGGAACTTTGCAATTTGGTACTGAGGTTGTGAGCTCTTCTGACGGCTCGGTTGCTGCGTTGTTAGGCGCTTCTCCAGGTGCTTCTACAGCAGTTCACGTTATGCTTGAAGTATTAGAAAAGTGTTTCCCAAATCACATATCAGATTGGGAAGCAAAAATTAAAGAAATGATTCCATCCTATGGCGTCTTAATAGGGAATCACCCTGAGCTTTTCGAAGAAATTCATTCTTCAACAGCCCTTACACTGGGACTTCATCAAAAAGAGACGGTTTATAGTTAATAAATTCGTGATGTAGAAACAGGATTAAGCTTTCCAATTTAATGAGTAGAATATACCGAAGTTAATTTTGGGAGCCATTGATCTTACGCCTTCTTAAAACAATAACTTTGAGATAATGCGGTAGTTAATCTACCGCATTTTTTGTTTGCTCCTATAAAGTTTTTGTAATAAAAATAAAAATTGTTTAATAAATTCAATTATGTAAAAAAACAGGTTACTAAAGAGAGAACACTATTTTAAAGGGGGAATTTGAATGGAAGGGAATGTTAACGTAACACAACAGCAACAGAGCAACGGTCTAGCAGTTTCAGCCTTGGTGCTAGGAATCATTGGCCTTGTCCTCTTTGCAGTGCCATTAATCCCATATCCTCTTGCCATTTTAGCAATTATTTTCGGCGTAATTGGTATGAAGAATCCATTTAAAAAGGGGTTTGCAGTTACTGGGTTAATAACAGGCATTGTAACAATTGGCTTGAAAATATGGTTTTGGGCAGGCTTAGCCTCTTTAGCCTCCTTAATGTAACGTTTAGATTGCTCTAAACAGATTGCGAAAGTGGCGGTTCTCTTAGTGAGGCCTCCACTTTTATTAATAGGTCATTATTCTAACCCTCATTTTATTTCCTCATAAAATGCTAATCCGCTTCTTCATTTAAAACCGACTCATTTCCACCTGCTCACATATTTCATTAGACGGAGGAGTATTGTCCATTTGACAGAGATTATAAATCTCCACAAAAAAATGTTTACGACTAATGTATACAAGTAAACAGAATTGTATACATTGTACACATTAATCGTATACAAGTATACAAAGATGTACACACGTTGGTATATAAGGTGTTTACAATATTGTTTACATGAATACATATTTTGTTTACAAGTACACGTTTTTGTATACATGTAAACGTAATTGTAAACTAGATAAATTGACTTATTGACGCGGGTCACATATTTCTATAACTTTTAAGTTAATAGTAGAAATACTAGACTATTAAAAATGAAAGGGTGGATCATTAAATGAGTAATTCAAGAATTGCAGCAGTAGATGTAGGTAATGACTCTTTAAAAGGAATTTATGGAAAACTTGAATCCGACCTATACATACCAAACGTTATCGCAAGAGATATAGAAGATCGTCCAGTAATTGGAATAGAGGAGCTTGATACGAAAGATCCGCTTGACGGAATTCACATTCGTGTTCACTCGCCAGCTTTAAAAGATAATAACGCCATTTATCGTGTTGGTAATCTAGCAACGAAAAGTGACAACCCAATGGAATTGGATCCAGGTAGTGCGAAATCTGAAGAAGATCAAACGCTCGTTATGCTTTTTGCATCACTTGCTTTAGATGCAGTTAATGAGAAAAATTCTGCTAACTTCAAGAACCAAAATGGTGTTGTTGATGCAAACTACACACTTGGAACAGGTCTTCCATTACGTGAAGTAAAAGAAGGCAAAGACGTTGGCTATCGTTCAAGATTACTAGGATCAGTTCATCAGGTAGAGTTTCTTGTGACACCTAAGTATCAGGGTAAGAAGGTAAACATTAAATTCGATGAAGTTAAAGTTTATCCTGAAGGATTTGCTGCGTACATTAACCTTGTAATGGACAACGATCTTAATATTATTAATAAAGATTTGATTGATAAGCGTATTTTGATTCAGGATATTGGTGGACTTTCAACAGATATCGCAGTTATTAAGAATAGAAACGTTGATGATGACAAAGCACAGGGCTTTAATATTGGAGTAGCTGAGTCACTTGAAGCTATTCGTGAAGAGATTCGCTCAAAGCATGGCGTGGAGCTTGATAGCCGTCGTGACGTAGTAGATATCATTACGAAGAAAAATGATCGTAACCATATCATGGTGCGCGGTAGTCGTACGAGCGTTCACGATATTACAGATCGTATTCTACTTGAACTTGCTAAGAAGCAGTATCGTCATCTTCGCAATGTATGGCAGAAAAACTCTCAGTCTGAGATTTGCTATTTTGTTGGTGGTGGCTCAATTGTTTTGAAAGATTATCTTAAAACGCTAAATAACAACCTGGATGGCTATAATATTGACTTCTTTGAAGATGAGAAAGAGAGCATCTGGATGATGTCAAACGCTTATTATAAGCTAATTTCTGATTTCAACAGAAAGAATACAAAGGAAAAGCCTCAAGAAAAAAGAGAAGAAAAGCACAAGGTCAAAAACTAGTAGGGTGATTTGATGAAAAAGGCGGGGATGACTGGGATTCAGAGAGGACAGGCAATCACATTTCGTCTTCCTTCTGACACACCTGATCATATTCTAAAGCAACTGCAAAAGCTTAAAGAAGAAGAAAAGCGTAACTTCTCAAGCCGCATTGCGGAGTATGTGTTAGATGGTGTTACTCAAACGATAAGACGCGACAACGATGCCATCACCGTTCCTTTACCAAAAGGGTTAAGTAAGGCGCAAAGGGATTGGCTTAAGCATGAGCATTCAGAGGCGCTTCTCGGAAACATCGTTTACCAAATTTTATCAGATCCTCTGCGCGCTGCCTCACTCCTTGCATCGTTCACTAGTAACTCGATTGATATTGATCAGGCGCTCTATTTGCAAGAGGAATTTTCAAACAGAGCAGTGCAAAGAGAAGTGTCAGATACTATTGAAGCTCCAGTAGATTCTGACGATGATCTAATGAATTTTGATTGGGATCAAGCGAAGCAGGAGCAAAGTTCAGCGGTTGAAGAGGAAGAAGAGAGTGCAGATGATCTACTTGGCGGCTTTCTAGATCGGATGAATAAGTAATAAGAAAAGGCAGCAGGAATCATTCCTGCTGCCTTTTTTGATAGATTGTGAGTGTATATTAATCAATTGAGAGTATGCCTGACTCACCTTGCTTCACGCTACCTGTCTTCTTTACTTTCAATGTTTTTAGGTTAGTGAAAATGATTGGCGTAGCAAGAGAGGGAATAGACCGTCTAATGGAATCAATGTCCACTTCCATAAGCTTCTGTCCCTTTTTAACTGCTTCACCCTCTTTTACCAGGGTTGTGAATCCTTCACCTTTAAGGTTAACTGAATCTATTCCTACATGAATTAGAATTTCTACCCCTTGCGTGGATCGAATACCGATCGCGTGTTTGGTAGGGAAAACGCTAACAATTTCCCCGTCAACAGGTGAAGTAAAGGTTCCATTCTCGGGTAATATAGCGAAACCGTCACCCATCATACCTGCAGAAAATACTTCGTCTGGTACTTCTGTTAGTGGAATAATTTTACCTTGAACAGGCATTACAAAATCTTGCTCGGCAAGTGCAGTTTGTGCAGTTGAGTCGCCTTGACTAGTAGCAGGATTTGAACTTGTGCCACGCATTGCATCAGCAACGAATTCAACATCTGTGCCAACAATAATCTGTAAGTTACGATTATTAACTTTAACAACACCACGAGCACCGTGCCTTTTTAACTCTGCTTCATCAACTTTTGACATATCATTCATCTGTAAACGCAGTCGAGTTGTGCAGTTATCAATGGATGAGATGTTATCAATACCCCCAATACTTCTTATAAAGTGACCAGCCATAATGTCGTACTTGTCACCTTCCGTTTTGTTAGTCTGAATCATCATATCCTCATCTTCCCTACCCGGCGTTTTCAAATTCAGTTTCTTTATTAAGAAATAGAAAATAACGAAATAGATGATTCCATATAACAATCCAATTCCTAGAAGGAGGGCTGGTTTTTGGGCAAGTCCATAATTAAGGAAAAAGTCAATTGCTCCGGCTGAAAACCCGAATCCATGATGAATATCAAGTACATAAGACAAAACCATAGAGCTTGCTGTTAAGAGTGCATGAATCCCATATAATAGCGGTGAAAGGAACATGAAAGCAAACTCAATTGGTTCAGTAATCCCTGTTAAAAAGGAGGCAAATGCAATTCCTATTAACATCCCGCCTACCTCTGCTCTTCTATCCTTTTTTGCAGCAGCTATCATTGCAAAGCATGCCGCAGGAAGACCAAACATCATAATTGGGAAGAATCCTGTCATAAAGATACCTGCAGACGGATCCTCAGCGAAGAAGCGATTCAAGTCTCCAGTTGCACCGTTGTATTCTCCGAACACAAACCAGACTAAGCTGTTTAATACATGGTGTAGTCCAAATGGAATGAGTAGCCTGTTTAAGAACCCGAATACTCCTACCCCAAGCGCTCCTGCACCAATAATCCATTCTCCTAAAGCGTTAATGCCCTCTTGAATAGGCGGCCACACGAATCCGAAAATACCAGCTAATAGTATCATTGCAGTTGCAGTGACGATCGGAACGAAGCGTCGCCCGCCAAAGAAGCCAAGCCATGTAGGTAGTTTTATATCATGAAAGCGATTATAGAGAAGTCCTGCAACAATACCTGATAGTATTCCTCCTAAAATGGCCATGTTAATATTCTCATCAATTGCTTTCGTTCCTTGTGTAAGAACGAGATATCCAATTGCACCTGCAAGGCCAGCTGCACCATTGCCATCCTTTGAGAAACCGATCGCCACTCCAATGGCGAAAATGAGTGCTAAGTTTTCAAAAATCGCTCCCCCTGCAGCAGCTACGAAGGGTATACCAAGAAAATCATCCTGTCCTAACCTAAGCAACAAGGCAGCGGCTGGAAGTACAGCAATTGGAAGCATTAATGACTTACCAATGCGTTGTAAAGCTCCGAGCATAAACGTTCAACCCCTTTCACAATTTGAAAACGCTTTTTTGTCATGTTCATCATAACAACCTTAAATATAGTTGTCTATACCAATTTGAGGGCATTTAAATCTGCTGGTTACTTCACTGGTATAGACAACTGTACTTTGTGGTGATACTATTAAAATACCACAACTCATGGAAGGGGTTAACATGATGAGCGACAAGGCTTTTATTATTGAAAATGTAACGGTATATGCCGAACAAGAAACCATTCAAAATGGTTATATAAAAGTGGAAAACGGAAAAATACAAGCCATTGGGCGAGCAGATAATCGAGCGGAGAATCATGACGTTGTCTACCCTACACCTAAAAATTTGAGTTTGCTTCCCGGTATGATTGACGTTCATATCCACGGCGTTAACGGGGCTGACACCATGGATGCAACGCCGGAAGCGCTTGATGTGATGGCAGAATCTCTTCCAAGAGAAGGCACAACTAGTTTTTTGGCTACATCGATTACTCAGAAGGCACACCTTTTAGAGAAAGCAATGAAGAATGCTGGTGAGTACATACATGGAAAGCAACAAATAGGGCGTGCAGAGGTCCTTGGGATTCATCTAGAGGGGCCATTTCTTAACGCTAAGCGAGCTGGAGCACAGCCACCTCATGCTATTCTAGACCCTGATATTAAGCTTTTTAAGGAGTGGAATGAACTTGCTCAAGGAACGATTAAGCTCGTAACATTAGCGCCTGAGAAGAGCGATGGAGTGGCTCTCGTTCGTTATTTATCAGAACAGGGCATTGTAGCTTCAATTGGTCATTCCGATGCAACATATGAAGAAGTAGTAGAGGCTGTTGAAAATGGCGCAACTCATGTGACCCATCTATTTAATGGAATGAGAGGTCTCCACCATCGAGAGCCTGGTGTCGTGGGAGCAGCATTATTAAGCGAGAATTTAAAAGCAGAAGTTATTGCCGATGGTCATCACGTTAGGCCGGAAATGATTCAGCTTGCATATAAGCAGAAGTCAGACAGTGGTGTGATTCTTATTACTGATGCAATGAGAGCCAAGTGCTTGAAGAATGGACGCTATGATTTAGGTGGTCAGAATGTTTGGGTGCAGGATGGGAAAGCAATATTAAAGAATGGAACCCTTGCAGGAAGTGTATTGAAAATGAATGAAGCGCTTCGTAATATTCAAGCTTTTACGGGATGTACACTTAAGAACGCAATTAAGATGGCTGCAGAAAATCCCGCAAAACAGCTTGAAGTGTATGACCGAAAAGGGAGTATAGCAGCTGGAAAAGATGCGGATTTCATTCTTCTGAACGATGATGGGGATGTGGTTATGACATTTTGTAAGGGTCAGCTAGCTTATACGAGATAGGGAGTGAATAGAATGAGGATCATTGAAGCAATCGATTATGAACATATGAGTTCGCTCGCAGCGAGATTTTTAATTGATAAGATCTCTACAAATCCAGAGTTGGTTTTGGGACTTGCTACAGGTGGAACGCCTAGGGGAACTTATAAAAGACTAATTGAAGATCATCGCATGAATGGCACATCATATAAGAAAATGACGACTTATAATTTAGATGAGTATGTGGGGTTATCTCCTGATAACCCAAATAGCTATCATACGTTTATGTATGAGAATTTATTTAGAGAATTGGATATCCCAAGAAACAATATTCATCTTCCAAATGGTGTAGCGCTAGATCTTGTGGAAGAATGTAAGGCATATGAAGAGCGAATTGAAAAGACAGGAGGAATTGATATTCAACTTCTTGGGTTGGGGAGCAATGGGCACATCGGATTTAACGAACCAGGCACATCTTTTGAAGCGAATACTCATCTTGTTGATCTTACGCAGTCCACAAGAGAAGCAAACGCACGATTCTTCAATCAAATTGATGATGTTCCTCGTGAAGCCATTACGATGGGGATTGCTACAATTATGAGAAGTAGAGAAATTCTGTTACTTGTATCTGGTGATACGAAGAGAAGTGCCTTAAAAGAGTTGTTAAATGGTGATGTGCGTGAAACGTTTCCCGCCTCGGTGTTGAACTGTCATCCACATGTTACAATTATTGCTGACCAAAAAGCGCTATAAGTATTGAGCAAGCCTGAAAGGAGTTTGTCTAAGATGATCGATAAGACATCCCCATTGCCGATTTATTATCAACTAGTCGAATGGATCAAAGGGTTAATTGAACAAGGAGAACTAAAACCAGGTGATTCACTTCCATCAGAAAGGGAGTATGCTGAGCGGTTTAGTATTAGCCGTATGACAGTTCGTCAGGCGATAACAGAGCTCGTTAACTCCGGCTACCTTTACCGGCAAAAAGGGGTAGGTACATTTGTTGCTGAGAAGAAAATTGAACAGCAGTTAATGGGGTTAACGAGTTTTACAGAAGATATGAAGTCGCGTGGAATGGAGCCAAGTAGCAAGCTTGTAGGTTTTGAAATTGTTCCTGCTTCAACTTATATTTCTGAACAGTTGGCTATTCAGGAGCATGCTCCTGTCTACGAAATTAAACGAATACGACTGGCTGATGGAATACCAATGGCGTTAGAGAAAACGTACATCTCAGCAAACCTTGTGAAGGGTTTGACTGAAGAAATCGTCCAACACTCGTTGTATCACCACATCGAGAATCAATTATCGATTAAAATAGATGAAGCTACTCAATTGCTGGAGTCGTCTGTTGCAAACCAGCACGAGGCGGATAACCTGAACATACAAAAAGGGGCTCCTATTCTTCTTATTCAACGAAATACAACACTTACAGATGGTACCCCACTTGAAGTCGTGAAATCATCTTATCGAGCTGACCGATATAAATTTATGATTACGCTTAAACGATAATTTGGAGGTGGGTATTTGATTAATGAGTACTTATCGAATGTAAAGGATGCTCTTGAAGTCATAGAGAAAGCAGAAACCAACGCTATAAACCGCGCAGCAGAAGTGATCGCTGACAGTATAGAAAAAGGGAGCATTCTCCACGTTTTTGGTTGCGGGCATTCGCATATGATGTCTGAAGAAGTCTTTTATCGTGCAGGTGGACTTGTACCAATTCATCCTATTTTTGTTGAAAATTTAATGCTACATAAAGGCGGAACACGATCCACTTTATTTGAACGAAAGAATGGATACGCTGAAGCTTTCATGCCTGAACAGGATATAAGACAAGGTGATGTCGTTATTGTCGTTTCGACGTCAGGACGTAATCCTGTTCCTATCGATGTAGCACGTATAAGTAAAGAAAAGGGAGCGTTTGTAATCGGTTTAACGTCGAGGCAGGCTTCAGTTGGACAGCCATCTCGTCATCAAAAAGGTCAATACTTGTATGAGATGGTCGATCTTGTTCTAGATAATCATGTAAAACAAGGGGATGCAGTGATGCACGATGAAGAGCATAATATCTCTTTCGGCTCTATCTCGGGTATTCTTGGTTTGACAATGATGAATACTATAGTTGTTGAAGCGATTAATAAGTTAATTCAGCGAGGGATTGATCCACCCATTTTTAATAGTGGAAATATAGATGGATCTGATGAATCAAACAAGGCACTAATAAAGCGCTATAAAGATCGTATTCCACTTTTGGATAGCCTTAATGATAAGTGAAAGCTCCCCCTGATGTATTAGGAGAGCTTTTTTCATGCTGAACGTTGCTAAAAAAATTACCCCGGTAATAATTCGTTCTGACACTCCGTTATTCGCGCAGCCACCTGAGAATAAAGATGTATTCCAACGATTACATAAAAACCACTCTTCATCTTGTATCCCTCCACTTATTCAGCTTTACCCTATATGCTATAGTTATCTTATACGAAAAAATTTGAAGAAGACATTAGCTTGAGTAGTAATTCACTATAAGCCTTAAGACTTAATCAAGCCAATTGGAGGCATGACTATGTACCTCACGGTTAAAGAAACGGCAGAGTATCTCTCTCTACCTGAGTCCTATATTGAAACCTTAATACGCGAAAAGCGAGTTCGTACGCTATTCGATGGCGAGCAGTATTTACTTTATAAAGAGCAGTTTAACACCCATTTTGAACAGCTTGAAAAGATGAAAAAGAGAATGGAAGAAGAAGCAAATGAGCCGCTACCTGAAGATCCCGATGTGAAGGACGAGGATTAAGTTACTCATTGCACAGTAAGAAAGGATGCCTGAGATGAACGGCATCCTTTCTTTATTTTAGTGAAACTTCGCTCATTATGGCGTGAGTATTCTGCTCACTATCCTGAAAAAAGGCCATCCACGTCTCAGTATCATCCGTTTTTGCGACGACATGAGGTTTGCCCGTAAATATTACCCCATTCTTTTGTAGTCGAGTGTAAGTGGCCTCAATTTCATCTACCTCAAAGTAAATGATGGAACTTTTGTTGGCAGACGCTTTGTTCTCTGGAAGTGAAAGGAGAAGACGTAAACCATTACATTCGAAAAAGGCCATTGTGTTAGTTTCGAATAGAAGTTGCAGCTCAAGCCATTCTTTGTAAAACTGAACAGCACGTTCCATTTTCTGAACCGGTATGCCAATCTGATTCACTTGTTTAATCATTTATAAGACCCCCCCTAATACCTTGAATAACTTGTACTTCTCTCCAGATTCATGCATATCCTTTTTCTATTTCGTTTATGAAATTAAATATCGGGAATACCTCAACTATCAGGAGGAGGGTATCCTTTTATGAGAAAGCTAATTAAACGTGCTATTAAATATGGTCCAATCATCTATCCGATTGTGAAGAAATTGCGAAATAAACAAAGAACAAGGTAAATGAAGAAAATCCCCAAGAAGATCGTTCTCGGGGATTTTCTTATTGCTAGTATGTGGTAACCTGAAAGATCTTCTGAAGGATATACATGACGTATTTAATGGCAGGGAGAGAATCCTGATACTCCTCGTAACCTACAGTATAAACACCATCCTCATTAGACCAGATTCGTTCAAAGTAGCTATCGACATTTTTGACAACTTCACTTTCATTTGGTGCTTTCAAATGGATATTCGTTTCCATATTGTAGTCATCCATATTTCTTGAGGTATAGTTACCTGATCCTCCAACGATTGTACTTTCATTCTTCCCTTTCACATAGAGAAGCTTCGTGTGAAATTGCTCTTTGTTCGTATCGTACCAGCGAACTGAGAGATGTTCTTTATCCTGTTTATGGAGCTCAGCCGTAACAGGGAGATTCGGGAGGCCTATTTTTTGCTGTCCAAATGCATTCTGGTTCGGATCGAGCACAAGACGCACGTCGACCTCCCGATCAGCGGCATCGACAAGAGCATCAACAATATCTCGGTCGGCAAGGTAGAACATACCGATATAGATCATGTTACCTTTTTTGGCATCATCAATAGCTGTTACAACGCTATCTTGAATTTTACTTTCCGTTACGATTTGCGCTTGAATGTTAGAAGTATCATCTGGTTCTGTTTCAGGAATCGTTTCGTCTGGAAAACGAGATAAATCACCGCCAGAATAGGATGCAACTGCTTTTTCGGATTGTATGAGATCATTTAGAATCGGTCCTTTTACCTTAAAAGCAATGTTCGAGTGAAATCCGCTAGCATCGTGAGGATTGGCTGACATAACAATACCAGCATCTTCTGTCACGACAGTTTTTCGATGGTTCGCTTTCACATTTAAGAGTTCTAGATAAGATCTCATGGTGACTTTCGGTGCGGAAGGAGCCATTGGGTTTGGAAGCCATCCAAATCCGTCCTGACCGAACCAAGAAAGTGTCATTCGCCATATCCCTGAATAGAACAAGTTCGGGTCGCGCAGACGGTTTAGATCTGTGTAAATGACTTCTGCTCCCATATCTTTAATCCGTTGAATCTGTTTAGCTTGATGTGAACCATAAGTTGTATTCACTTCATCACTAATCAAAACAACTTCTAGATCCGGGTTTTCTTTCATCTTCTTCACAACGGCTTTTGATAAATCTTCACTTATCTTAGGATAATCCCGTTTTCCATCTGTATAGCCGTTAAATAAGAAGAGATCTAGGATTAAGAAGTCATCTGCTTCCATGATTGTTTGATTGATCTCGTCAAAAATACTATGATCGTAGACTTCTTTGCCATTCTTGTCGTATGTTAAATCATAAAGGAATTCAATGTCATTGTTGTTCAGGTTATGTACTTCTCCTGCGTAAGAGACCCCTTCTGGTAACGGCTTAAATCGATGATAGGTCATCACCCCTACATAAATAAGCAGAAAGATACTTAACACAATCCAACGCTTCTTCTGATACCAGTGTCTCTTTTTCATGTGGTGCGCTCCTCAAATTCTATTTTCTTTTCTATACCCTTACTACGATATATTTATCCCATTTCTCAATGTGTTTTATAGAGAGTTTATTAGTTGTTCCATTTCTAGCACCCGCTTTATACTGAAAGGTAACCTAATGGAATTCAGAAAGCGGGTTTTGCCTTATGAGCGTCGAACAACATGCCTATCATTTTGAAGCTTACCCTTTGTTTGCATTTGTGCCAATGGGAAAGAAGAACAAACGAATTAGAACCTTAGGACAAAAAGTGCAGAAAGGAATCATTCACCGGGTTCATGAACAAGTAAAGCGGAAAGTTGCTGCGCTGTCTTCGGAGGAAATAAGAAAGTTGCAGACGTTCCTAAACCAGGATAGCAACGCGGTTCTACCAATTCCGCTGAATCGCGAAGATGAATTATTTCCACAGTTGATCAAGCCTGAACTTCTACTGTGGAATTCCTTTTCATCCATGCACGGAATACCAATTCACAATGAACTCGCTTATTCTGAACAGTATCTCCAACTTTCGAGTGAAGAATTAGATCTACATCTTGATCGAGTGATTCAGGATTATTTATTTTGCGCAGAAATTGCACTGAAATCCCGTAGTGATTGGGAAAAAGAGATCGTGGAATCTTTTCACCGTCATCCTTTTATTCAATTGGCTAGAAAAAAGAGAGAGGTGGTTGAAGCGGTAGAGAAGATGAACCGTTCCCCACTTATCTCTCTCTTGAATACGCCTGAAGACCTTTCCTACTGGCGCCATCGAGTTGGAGTTGTGCTGAGAGCTTATCGTTCAATCCCTTCTGGTTGGTTATGGGGTGATTTCTGTGATCATGAGAAAGACATGATCTTTCAATCTTCTAAAGGTCAGATTGAGTATCATTGTGAAGAATGTGCGTATTCGATTTATTATCAAGTAAATGAAAAGAACGTCTACCTTAACGAAGAGGTAGATATGGAAAGAGCGCGCAAAAGAATTGTGACGATTGAGCACCAATTTAATGAAATGATAGATAAAACGCCTCTTTTAGTTGAGAAAATAGAAAAATTAGCTAATCTGATTAATCGGGTTGAACCGTATAAATCTCTGTTTGATGAGGTGCTCAAACTTGAAGCGCATTTATCTGACGAGGAACTTGCGTCCATTGAACAACCACACCTCGTTACGACTTATAAACAAATTCGTCATGTGGTTCTACCTGAAAAGAGAGTAGGATCACCGCTAATCTGGTTAGCAAACGTAACTACGGATACAATCGAACCTTTTAAGCCAAGGAAAAGTCTACCTGAGATAAATGAAACCGAAGTGGCACATGTTAGACATTATCTTGAGCAACTAAAAACATTCCAAAAGAAGGATCTTACCGATGACGATGTTTATGTAGAGATCAAGGGACAGGCGATGACTTATGGGCAAGTAAAGTCGCTGATTGCCTTCGTTGAATCGAATGAAAATGATCCATTACACGTGGTTATAAAAGTTCTGACTGGTAAGGCTACAAATGCCATTAGGGCGAAGGGTTTGAATGAAAGCGATGCTTTTGGGCTGCTTGAAGATTGGGAAGAAAAGCATGTTGTGAAAGTGATGAAACAGCTTGAAAAAGATGAAATACTAGTTAAACTTTCAAAAGGATATCAGCTCACGCGCAAAGCCTATCAGCTTGTTCGCGAGTGACAGGCACCACCCGCTTTATGTCGAATGGTGTCATAGTAGAACCTACCGGCTCAACGAGCTGGGAGGTTCTACTTTGCTATTCTTTTTTCCTAGTCTTAGCATAGAGGAACATGATGGCTAAAGAGAGTCCCATTAGAATAAATAAGAACAAGTAGGTAATTTGGAAAGACCCTTTGCTATAGGTTAATCCGTTTAGCTCAAGTAGTATACCTCCAGCTACTGAGCCGGAAGCACTCCCGACGAATTGGATGAGCTGCTTAATGCCAATTCCTGTTCCAATTTGTTCAGAAGGAAGGATACGCGATACTTCATTTGTCGTACTAGAAGATAGGCTTGAGAAACCAAAGCTTGTGAACATATACCCAACCATAATCATGTACTCATTCACTGGTGATAAGAAATAAAAGACCACTGTTGAAAAGAGAAGTAGCCCATGTGCAAGGTAAATGACCTTCATATTGCCATATCGATCAAGAAGTTTGCCGACATAGATGGCGGCTACGGCTGAAAGCATGGCACCAGGGAAAATAATATATCCAACGATGGAAGGTCCTTTCTCGTATACATTTTGAAGCATAAGTGGCATAAGCAATAAGATAGCAAAATGAGTTGTGAATCCAAGGTAACTCATATATAGCAGCATTCGATATTCTTTATTTTTAAATAGTGCAGGTTGAATAAACGGAACATCAGTCTTAGTAATTCGTAGCCAGAGAAGACCACCTACAATGATACCAAGCGCTAGATACATCCAATTAAATGTTGAGATATAAAGCAGGAAACTCGTTACTGTTGCACCTGTTAACAGTGCGCCAATAAAGTCTAAGCTTCCTTTTCGAATCTTCTCATCGGGTAGACGGCGAAACAGAACTGGTATTAATAGGACAACAAAAAGTGTCACGGTAAAAAGGTAATTCCAGTCAAGGTATTCAGTCACCACGCCACCAACAACTGGACCAAGTCCAAAGCCTAGTGAGGAAGCGGAGGCAATCATAGCCATTGCTCTGCCTCGTCTTTCTAGTGGAATGAACCGGCCCGCAAATACCATTGATAACCCAGGGATAGCGGCTGCTCCGGTTGCTTGTAGAAGTCTTGCTGCAAGTAGTAATGGAAAGCTCTCGGAAAAGAAACCGAGTACCGAACCGACCCCAAATATAGTGATTCCAGTTATTAATAAACTTTTTATTGGAAGATAGTCAGACAGGCGTGTATACGTAATCGTAAAGATTGCAAGGATAATCGAATAGCCTGAAACAATCCATGCTCCGTCTGCTGGACTAAGATTGAATTCAATTAGGACGTTTGGAAGTGCTACGTTAAACATTGTCGTATTCATGACAACAAGCCATACCGCAACACTAAGAAGAAGTATCGTTCGGAAATAGCTTGTTGTATTTTGGTCGCTCATTAAAAACCTCCTGATGCTACTTTTGAATCATGAAGCACCAGGTTATTGTAAACGATAAGGGCTTCATCTGTCTCATCTCACGTCCTTATTAAAGCGTATCCTTTTTCTTTTTCAACTGACTGGCAAGTTGTTCTTTAGCTTGGTTGTACGTTAACCCAGAGTTAGCATTACGGCGTTTCACTTCTTCAATATCCGTGCCTGATTTTGTTTTCAAGCATTCTCACCACCTTTTAATGATTAGTTTTAGCTTGATACATGGATTTATCCCTTTAGGTAGACGCTGTTGAACATGATATAATGCAACCATAATAAAAACATGAACAGATAGGATGACATGATGACAAACGAATTAAGCGTGCAGATTCATTCGAAGCACAAAAAGAAATTTGAGAACGGATATCCCCTCATTTTTAAGGAAGCGATCGTAAATAGCGAACGTCTAAAAGAGGAAGGGACCATTCTTAAACTTGAAGATGAGCAGGGACGTTTTATAGGGAAAGGATATTACGGCAGACAGAATAAAGGATATGGCTGGGTTCTGACTCAACAACAGAACGAATCGATCGATCAGGAGTTTTTTGTAAGAAAGATTCAAACAGCGCTTCACTACCGGAATTCCTTCTTTGAAGATGCAAATACGACCGCTTTTCGAGTAGTAAATGGTGAAGGAGACGGCCTAGGTGGTCTAACAATTGATTATTTTGACGGGTTTTATTTAATTAACTGGTACAGTGAAGGCGTCTATTCGTTTAAAAGCTTCGTCGTTGAAGCTTTAAAGCGCCTTGTGGACTTTAAAGGGATCTACGAGAAGAAGCGTTTTGACGCCAAGGGTCAGTATGTTGAAGATGATGACTTTGTCACAGGAGTTCGGGGCGAATTTCCTTTAATCGTTAAAGAGAATGGTGTGGACTTTGCTGTGTATTTAAACGAAGGTGCTATGGTTGGGGTGTTTCTTGATCAGCGTCCTGTTCGTAAGTTAATTCGTGATCAATACGCTAGCGGAAAAACGGTCTTGAATACTTTCTCTTACACAGGGGCTTTTTCCGTCTTTGCTGTTAAGGGAGGCGCATCTAAAACAACCAGTGTCGATCTTGCGAATCGAAGTCTGAACAAAACAATCGAACAATTTAGCGTGAACGGAATTGATTATGAAGAACAAAACATTCTTGTTATGGATGTGTTTAAATACTTTAAGTACGCTGTGAAAAAGAACCTTTCCTTCGACATGGTTATTCTGGATCCACCAAGCTTTGCCCGCTCCAAGAAGCATACGTTCAGTGCGGCAAAAGATTATAAGGATCTTATAAAAGATGCTATTTCCATAACGGAAGATGATGGGATTATTGTTGCCTCAACCAATTATAGTGGTTATGACATGAAGAAATTTAAAGGATTTATTGACCAGGCCTTTAAAGAGACGAACGGAAAGTATAAGTTGCTTGAGGAATTTACACTACCGGAAGATTTTAGAACGATTAAAGAATTCCGTGAAGGCAACTATTTAAAGGTCGTTTTCATTAAAAAAATAAAGTAAATGTTCAAAGTCGAAAGTGGAACGATGTATTGTTCTAAAGGGGGAGGTAGTAACAATGAATTTGATTGTATTTGGGGCTTCAGGGGGCACTGGGAATGCATTCGTAAGACAAGCAATCGCAGCCGGACATCATGTAACAGCTTTTGTTCGAACACCTTCTAAGCTTGAGACTTCTCACAAAAACCTCTCCGTTGAGCTAGGGGATGCGATGCAAGCGGCTGATGTCAAACAGGTGATGCGCCCTGAATTTGATGCGGTTATATCGTGCCTTGGAGCGAATGGTCTTGGAAAAACGACTGATCTTTCTACGATGACAGCGAACATTCTCGATGCAATGAGTATTCACGATGTGAAGCGGATCATCTACATGGCTTCTGCAGGCATTAATAAAGAAATACCTGGTGTTACAGGTTTCATTGCAGGAAAACTGCTGAAAAACGTCCTTGCTGATCATCGAAGAGCGGCAGATCTCCTTGCTGCAAGTGATACAGACTGGACAGTTGCTCGTCCAATGGGGTTAACGAATGATGGAAGAACAAGCGATTATCGCAAAGCAACGAGTGGCGTTCCAAGGGGAGGGCGACGAATTTCAAGAGAAGACGTAGCTGATTTTATGCTTAAAGCAGCTACTGAGCACCTCTACATTCGTCAATCAATCGGACTCGCCAATTGAAAAAGAACCATGAAGCGATCGCTTCACGGTTCTTTTTATATGGTTATACAGATACTTTTTGAGCATGAATCACTCGTTCACCTACAGCTTTTATTAGTTCAGGAGAAAGTGGAAAGTTAAGAGCGGCAGGATCCATTTTAACAGCCGTTATCGTTGCTTCCAAAGCTTCACTCTTTATGTCATATTCCTTAAAGTCTGCAGGAAGGCCGATGTCTTGCTGCATGTACTTAATTTTTTGGATAACGTCCTGTAATAATGTCTCTTTTTCTTTTCCTTTCGTTTCTAGGTTCAACGCTTGGGCGAGCTCTTGTACTTTCGGCAAATACAAATCTGGAATCATTTCGATGATGACAGGAAGGAAAACAGCATTTGCAAGGCCATGTGGGATGCGGAAAAGCGCGCCATATGCATGGGCAAAGTTGTGTACTGGAATCGCATTAAGTGCAAAACTAAAGGCGGTAATTCCCATCATGCTCGCCTGTAGCATCTCCATTCTTGCAGTTAAATTGTGTCCCTGCTTCACTGCAGTTGGAAGGTGGGTTTCGATTAGTCGAATCGCATGTAGCGCATAGGCATCGGTCAATGCTGTCGCTGTTGGTGAGGCGAGTGCTTCGATAGCGTGGGTAAGCGCATCATACCCGGTGAATGCCGTAATGGATGCCGGAAGACCAGTGGTTAGTTCAGGGTCTAAAATAGCCATATCTGAATTAATGAACGGATGTATAATGTTCGTTTTCATTTTGATGTCTTCGTTATAAATAACAGCAATAGGAGAAACTTCTGACCCCGTTCCTGCTGTTGTTGGGATTGAGATATGTGGGATCGGCATATAGTTTGCTTCTGGCCAGGTTAAATAGAGTAGGCCGCCTGGAATGGCTTCTTTAATGTCTGTTAAGCCATGATGAAGACAGTATTTGACTCCTTTTACTGTGTCCATAACGCTTCCACCACCAACTGCAAGTAGACCGTCAGCACTTATTTCTCGTGCGTATCGTAGCGCTGCATTCACGTCTTTACTGCCTGCATCCTGTTTAATATCTAGGTATACTCCTGCAAGTTCTGGTCCTGTCCCATGCGGTGTTAAGGCAAAGATCTCTTTAATTTTCTCGACAATTCCGGCCTGCTCAAGACCACGATCACTAAAAAGGACTACTCGCTTCGATTGAAGTCCCCTAAATAAATCAGGTACTAGCGCGCGAGTTCCTGCACCACTATGAATTGCAGTTCGAAGCATGACTTGAGAATAAGTTAATGACATACTGCTCACCTCCATTTTTAAGATTGGTTTGAAAGAAGAAGACTGTACCAAGTTCTACGTTCCACGTCTGGAACCATCGACGTATGAACATGCTTGATTTGTGTATAGGCATCAAGTGAGTGTTTGCCCATCTCTCTACCAATGCCGCTTTGCTTATATCCACCGAAAGGAGCATCGTTTCGAAGCATATGCCAGTCATTGATCCAAACAACGCCAGCGCGCAGTTTGCGAACGACTTTATATGCTTTATTAACGTCTGCCGTCCATACGCCTGCAGCAAGCCCGTAAATGGTATCGTTAGCCATTCGTATCGCATCTTCAACTTCGCTATAGCGGATGACAGATAAAACAGGTCCAAAGATTTCTTCTCTTGCTATTGTCATATCGTTTGTCACATCTGCAAAAATTGTTGGAGCAATAAAATGTCCTTTCTCACAACCTTCAACTTTCACTACATGTCCACCGCACACGAGGCGAGCGCCTTCTTGCTTTCCTTTTTCGATATAAGATAAAATCGATTCTTCTTGAGTCTCTGAGATTACTGGTCCCATATCAGTAGCGGGATTAAGCGGATTACCTAGAACAAGCTTCTCTGAAAGCTCTTTTAATCCATCTATAACCTGATCATAGATTTTATCTGGAACAAATAATCTTGTGCCAGATTCACAGAGTTGTCCAGAATGGAGGAAGACTCCGAATAAGCTTCCAGGAAGCGCTAGTGAGAGATCTGCATCTTCTAGTAAAATCGATGGTGATTTACCTCCAAGCTCAAGTGTCGTGTTTTTAATCGTTTTAGAAGCGAGACTCATAATGTGGCGACCTACTTCAGTTGAACCAGTAAAGGCAATTTTATCGACTTTCGGATGAGTGGCGAGCGCTTCACCTACTTCTTTACCGCTTCCTGTAACCACATTAATAACACCAGGTGGTACAACTTCAGAAATGATTTCAGCGAGCTTTAGAGTTGTGAGCGGTGTGTAGCTTGCTGGTTTAATAACGATCGTATTACCCATTGCTAGCGCAGGTGCAATCTTCCACGTAGCGATTAACATCGGCATATTCCATGGCGTAATGGCTGCACATACACCGATTGGTTCACGCCAGATGAAATTGTGTGAGGGTCCAGGAAACGGTGGAGAAGGGAGAGTTTCAGAATAGGTGTAATCCAGTACAAATTTACCGAGCGTTTGGAATAAATCAACCATCTGAAGAACATCATTTGAGCCAAGTCTTCGAACTGTTCCGCCTGATGAGATCGCTTCTAATCCCACGAGCTCTTCGGCATTTTCCATGATCTTTTGTGCAATCCCATAAAGGATTTTCGAACGCTCTTTCGGTGGCATTTCTCGCCATTCATCCTGTTCAAATGCAGCAGCTGCGGCTTCCACAGCGCGGTCGACATCCTTCTCTGTTCCGCTTGCTACCTTTGCAACAAGCTCTCCATTCGCTGGATTGACGACATCGAATGTACGTTTAGCTTCTGAGGCGGTCCATTCACCGTTAATGAAAAGCGGATATGACTTGATATCTCCGTTAACTGACATTATTTATCCTCCTTTTGCTTTAAATGACGCCGACATCAGCTTCAAGCGTTTTTTGAATATCTTTTACGCTTTTGCCTTTTGCACGTGCAAGGATATCCATACGAACGGATAACTGTTTCATAGAAAAGGCCATCGTTGCATCCAATGTGTTTCCAAACGCATTTTGAGCTTTTCCACCCATTCCTTCCTGAGTTAACTGTTGGGCAAGTGGAGCAAGTTCATTCATTTTGTTCTGTACGAGATCAAATAGAGGTGGTTTCTCTGCAATCAATCGCTGCAGCAAAAAGGTTCCATAGCCGATATGACGTGATTCATCTCTTTTAAGCAGACCAACACCTTTCATTAAACCTGGCATTATTTGTGCTTGTTCTAGTGATTCATAGAAAGAAAAGTAGCCTGTTTCAGCAAGAACACCTTCAACAAACATATTGTAAATAGTCGATGCTTCAGCAAGTGCTTCCCTTGAATGATCGTGTTCGAGCTTGCCCATTGCTTTAGGCAGAATATGATAGAAAATTTTCTGATATGTGTCAGAATGATAACGTGAGAGATCGTCTTTTTGACCAATTTCGTTAAGGAAAAGTCTGAAAAACTCAGTATGCTTAGCTTCTTCAAATAGAAAAGTCGTTAGATACATCTCTTCTTCAATTCTGCCTTCTTTTGCAATCACCATAATGAGTGGTAGGAGATCAAGTGTTACGGCTTCTTCACCAGCTTGAAATTGCGAAACTAGCCTAAGGATCTCTTCTTGCTGAGCTCCTGATAGAAACTGCCAGTCTTTCACATCCTGTGTGAAATCAATCTCTTTTGGATCCCATCCTCCAAACTTCTTGGCTTTTTGATACAGTCGAAATGGAAGCGAGTCTTCTTGAAGTCCGCGCTCACTTGTCGTTATCATTTCTCTCCTCATATAAGACCACCTTTCATTGCTTGCGATTTAATCCATCAGCTTCTATAATAAAAGGGCTATCATAGAAAGCGCTTACATATTTAGTTTAACGATTTATGTCTGAACATTCGATTCCTGAAAAGATAGGGGTGAATCATGTCGATGCATGAAGAAACGTGGATGCGATCTTTTCATCAGTTACTGGAAACGAAAGACCCAATCCATCGTTGTGAACTAATGCTCCAAAAGTGTCTTTCTCACTTTCCTTTCAGACGTGCAAGTATCTTTACTTTTTCTTATTTTACGGGCATTGGAGAAGGTGTTCTCCGTGTGGACCGTAGCGGCGTATTTTCTATGAATGCAATACGAGAGGATATACGGCGCATTCCACCGATTCAACGCGCACTACTTACTAATAAACCTGCTCTGTTGATGATGGATCAACATCATCAGCTTTTCCCCGAAGAATATATCGAAGCTTATAATTTAACATCCGTACTCATTATTCCTTTAAGCATTGAACGTATTGCCATTGGCTGTGTCCTTATTGATGAGAAAGAGGAAGGAATTACAATTCATCAAGGACTAATTGATGACGTGATGGTTTATTTCCGTCAAGCACTAGGCTTTATGCTTCCAATTACCTCACTATCCAAAAACCCGTTAAGTCCTCGAGAAACAGAGGTTATTCAGCATGCTGCAAATGGCAAAAGCACGAAAGAAATTGCCCGAATTTTGCATATTAGTGATTTTACAGCAAGGGATTATATTACCTCAGCGATTCGTAAATTAGATGCAAACAATCGGGCTGAGGCAGTAGCGAATGCATTAAGAGAGAAGTGGATTCACTAATCCATTACAATGATGTCTAAGTTTAAAAGCACTTGTATAAAAACAAAATTTTCAGTAAAATTAAAATACTGACTGGTTGGTATTTATGCAAAAAGAAGGAGGGATAACATGAAAAACGATGATACGGAAAGCATTCACTACCGAACGTGTCCGCTATGTGAAGCAACTTGTGGGCTCGAAATTCATACGGTTAATGGCGAAGTTACGCACATTGAAGGAGATAAAAATGATCCGTTTAGTAAGGGGTATCTATGTCCAAAAGGGTTTAGCTTAAAAGAACTTCACCATGATCCTGACCGAATCCGAGAGCCGATGATTCGGAAGGGGGGAGAGTGGTTTACTGTTAGTTTTGAAGAGGCATTTAAGGAAGTTCGAAAAGGTCTTCGTGGTGTGATTGAAGCGTATGGGAAAGATGCGGTAGCCGTTTACCTTGGTAATCCAAACGTTCATAATTTATCTGGCATGCTCTATTTGCCAATTTTTCTAAGGGCGCTTGGCAGTCGAAATCAATACTCAGCAAGTACGGTAGATCAAATCCCTAAACAGTTAGCAGCTGAGTTGATGTATGGCGGTGACTTTAGTATTCCAATTCCTGATGTCGACCGAACGCAGTATTTTCTCTGTATTGGAGCGAATCCAGTTGTTTCGAACGGTAGCTTAATGACAGGACCTAATATGAGAGGGAGACTTCAAGATTTAAAGAAACGCGGTGGCCGTCTTGTCGTTGTTGATCCAGTTCGCACAGCTACAGCAAAAATGGCAGATGATCATCACTTCATTAAGCCTGGAAAAGATGCTTATTTTCTATTTAGTTTACTCTACACCTTATTTGACGAGAGATTGACGAAGGATAATTATCTTGCTGATCATGTTAATGGTTTGAAAGAAGTGAAAGAGCTAGCAAAGGAATTTTCACCTGAGAAAATGGCGAGCGTATGCGGCATTGATTCTGAAGCGATTCGTATGATCGCGAGAGAAATTTCTTCTGCCTCTTGTGCTGCAGTCTACGGTCGTATGGGAACTTGTACACAATCATTCGGGACAATTAATAGCTGGCTCATAGACGTTATTAATTTCGTTACGGGCAACCTCGATCATGAGGGTGGTGTGATGTTCACAACACCAGCAGCTGGAGGGAAAACGTCTAGAAAGAAAGGGTATCGATTTGGGCGGTTTAAAAGTAGAGTGAGCGAAATGCCAGAGGTTCTTGGTGAGCTTCCCGTAGCATGTCTAGCAGAAGAGATGGATACGCCTGGAGAGGGACAGGTGCGCGCCTTTGTAACCGTTGCTGGTAATCCGATGTTATCTACACCGAATAGTAAACGTTTAGAAGATGCAGCAAAAAATCTTGATTTTATGGTGAGTGTAGACTGTTATTTAAATGAAACGACTCGCCATGCAAATGTGATTCTACCAGCCCCTTCACCACTTGAGCGATCTCATTATGATCTCTCATTCTATCAGCTTTCAGTGAGAAATATTTCACATTATTCAAGCCCAGTATTCGAGAAGAAAGAAGGGCAGCTTGATGAGTGGGAGATTCTTTTGAGGCTTGCTTCCTTAATTGGAGATGAAGAGCCATCTGAAGATGCTGTAACGCAATTGGACGATGCCGCGATTCAATTTCTAATTAATAAAGATGTGAAGAACGACCAATCACCGGTCTTTGGACGAAATCCTGAAGAAATCATGTCCTCTCTTCAATGTCGAAAAGGACCTGAGCGAATGCTTGATTATATGCTCCGAACGGGCCCTTATGGTGATCATTTTGAGGACGCAGAAGGTTTGAGTCTTTCAAAACTAGAACAGTACCCACATGGGCTAGATCTTGGTCCGTTGCAGTCAAGAATTCCTGAAATCCTTTTAACACATACAGGGAAAATTGAGCTAGCACCTGAACTAATTGTAAACGATGTGAAGAGACTGAAGGATGAAATAGGTGACCAGCCAAATATGATGTTAATAGGCAGACGACATTTACGATCTAATAATTCATGGTTGCATAATCTTCCTGTCTTAATGAAAGGAAAGAACCGTTGTACGATGTTGCTTCATCCTAATGATGCAAAAAGGTTTAATTTAGTGGATGGTGGTATGGCAGAAGTAGAGTCTGAAGCAGGTAGACTTCAAGTAACGGTCGAGATTACGGACGATATTATGCAGGGTGTAGCAAGTATCCCACATGGTTATGGACATGGGTTGAAAGGAACGAAAATGGAAGTTGCCGGACAGAACGAAGGGGTAAATACAAATCTTTTAAGTTATGAAAAAAGGTTGGATGCTGTGTCAGGAACGGCGGTGCTAAACGGTATTCCGATTGCTGTGAGAAAGGTAAATCAAGGGAGGAATGAACGTGGCAATGTACGCTCTGAATTTGTTTAACGTGAAGGATGGAGAAGAGTATGCAGAGTATGCGAGAAGAGCTGAAGAACCTGTTCGTAAATACGGGGGCAAAGTTATTGCTATAGGTAAGCTTGATTCCTCCCCTGAAGGAGATATCGCACCAAGACAAGTTATGATGCTTGTGGAGTGGCAATCGAAAAAAGGCATCTATCAGTATGTTAATGATCCGGACCTTGAAGACTTACATCCACATCGTGAACTTGGTGTTGATGATTTTGTCTGGCACCTGTTTGAGAAGATTGATGATCTAAGACCAGTATTGAAATAGAAAAAGCCTCCGCAGTGATGCGGAGGCTTTTCTAATTAATCTTCAATAGGAAACCAACCAGGTACGCTGAAAATGGTACTCCAGAGTGGTTCAGGTACAACAAGTTCATCTTGAGTTCCTTTTTTTAAGGTTGTGCGGATGCTTTCTGTATCGCCATTCTGCACTTTCTCGACCCAGCGGGGCTCCATAATCATTTCGCGTCCAAGTGCAATAAGAGGAACGCCGGTTTCGAGCGCTTTTTCAACTTCATCAGGTGTGTGCAGAGATCCAACACCGATAACAGGTACGAGGTGACCGATTCGCTCCTTAATCAATTCCATACGAGGAGTTGTATCTTCTTCACGCATTGATCCCTGATAGAAATCAGAAAGTGATACGTGAACATAATCCAAGTTACGCTTTGCAAGTTCATCAACAAGCTGAAGAGTGTCATCCATCGTAATACCAGGGTTTTCGCGTTCTTCAGGAGAGACGCGGTAACCTACTATAAATGATTCGTCTGCATGTTTTTTAACGGCAGCTTGTGCAGATTCAATAACAGCAAGTGGAAACTTCATGCGATTCTCAAGACTTCCACCCCAAGCGTCTTCTCTACGATTAGAGTGGGGAGAGAAGAATTGTTGAAGCAAATACGTATTCGCTCCGTGAAGTTCAATACCGTCATATCCAGCTTCGATGGCACGTCTTGTAGCTTCTCCGAATGCAACAATAGTATCTTGAATCTCTTGTTCCGTCATAGCGCGTGGTGTTTTTGAACCTTCTCGTTCAGCTGGAATAGCACTTGCACTAAGAATTTCTTGATTTGGAACAAGCTCTGGAGGGCACATTCTTCCTCCGTGGAAAATTTGTAGTATCGCTCTAGCGCCTTCAGCATGTATCGTATCAGCCAGTTTCTTTAGTCCAGGAATCTGTTCGTCGCGGTAGGCTCCAATTTCACCAGCAAATCCTTTACCATGTGGGAGAACATTTGCGCAAGCTGTTATAACTGTACCAACACCACCGGAACGCTCTTTGTAATAGGCAAGTTCCTTATCCGATACTGTTCCATCATCATTGGATAAAAAATTGGTCATAGGTGCGAGCATGATTCTGTTTTTAAGTTCTACACCAGAAGGGAGAGTATAAGGCTGTAGCATTTTTAGATTAGTAGACATTGTGATCCTCCTTCAATACACTTACTGTAATTAGAACTCTTACAGTTTAGCATGGGAGTCCTTTTTATGTCTTATAAAATGCCTGCTTAGTTTATACGTTAGGTGGGAAACTTGATAGAGGTTATTGGCATCAAAAAAATCCGCCTGGGCGGATTTTTGATGTTTCTATTTCTAAATTCGTTTAGAAGAAATGGCTTCGCGCATGCGTTGGAGGGATTTCTTCGATTGATCTTTCCTCGCGATCATTATGTTCACATAGAGCGCATCTACCAGACTTAATTGAGCAATTCTTGAAGCAAGCGCCTCCGAACGAAATTCTGTTTCTTGTGAAACAGTGTAGAGAGGGATGTCAACTTTCTTACTTAATGGTGATGTTGCAAGATTTGTAATGCCGATCGTGGTTGCACCAGTTTCTCTTGCGATGTCCGCAACGCGTAACATATCCTTATTCGTTCCAGAGTGTGAGATAAGCACGGCTACATCCTCACTTGATAATTGTGAAGCTGACATGATTTGCAAGTGTGCATCACTGTATGCCGTCGTTCGTAGGCCTGTTCGAATAAACTTATGTTGAGCGTCCATTGCAATAATACCTGAGCCACCGTTGCCATAGAATTCAATTCGATTGGCCTCTAATAATGCTTGCACTGCCTGTTCAATAGTTTGGTTATTAAGAATATGATATGTATCCTCAAGGGTTCGAATATTTGAACGAAGAACCTTCTCAGCAATCTCTTTTGATGAATCAGATTCAGAAATGGTCTCATGAATATCTTGAATGGGATTTACAATTTCAGCAGCGAGAGCAATTTTCATCGCCTGGAAACCCTTAAACCCTATTCGCTTACAGAAGCGAAAGACTGTAGCGTCAGCGACATTCAGATCATCAGCTACCTGGTTAATCGTGCTATGAATGATTTTGTTCGAATGATTAAGAATGTAATCCGCAACCTGACGCTCTTTCTCACTAAATTGTGAGTATGATGAGCGGATTCTAGGCAAGCAGTGACGCGTTTCGTTGTCGGACATAGATATTACTCCTCTCTATCAACTCTGATTGTAATATTGTAACCGATTACAAACAAGATGAAAATAGATTTCGTGAAAGCGCTTGTAATGAAAAATATTTAATGTATAATTGCGTTATAAGAAAAAATATTTCTTCTGGGTAAGGAGTTTTTAATATGAATGTTGGTTTAATTGGTCTTGGGAAAATGGGTTACAATCTAGCATTGAATTTACGTGATCATAACCATCAAGTTGTTGTACATGATGCAGATGATGAACAGGTTCAGAAAATGAAGGACGAAGGTTTTAATGGGAAATCTACACTTAAAGAGGTTGTTGATGAACTAGAATCACCAAGAATCCTTTGGATGATGGTTCCTGCAGGAGACATAACTGAAGCAGTGACAAATGAGCTTTCGGAACTTCTTGAAAGCGGTGACATTGTTATAGATGGTGGTAATTCACATTATAACGATTCGAAAAATAGAGCTATAAAGCTTTCTGAACGGAACATCTCTTTCTTTGATGTAGGAACAAGTGGAGGGAAATCTGGAGCTCGTAATGGTGCATGTACAATGATTGGTGGAGACGCTATTACTTTTGAAACGATTGAACCACTCTTTAAAGATATTTGCGTTGAAAGCGGTTACCTTTATGCTGGTCCTTCGGGAAGTGGTCACTTCCTTAAGATGGTACATAATGGCGTAGAATATGGCATGATGCAGTCTATTGCAGAAGGTTTTGATCTTCTAAGTAAGAGTGAATACGACTTTGATTATGAGAAAGTGGCACGCGTCTGGAACAATGGATCAGTCATTCGTTCTTGGTTAATGGAACTAACAGAGCAGGCTTTTTCGAAAGATGCCAATCTTGATGAAATCCGTGGTGTGATGAATTCTTCTGGGGAAGGAAAATGGACTGTCGAAACAGCACTTGATTTGCAAACGGCTACCCCTGTTATTGCACTAGCTCTTATGATGCGCTATCGCTCACTTGAAGATGATACATTCACAGGAAAAGTTGTCGCAGCACTTCGGAATGAATTCGGTGGTCATGCGACAGAAAAAGCGAATTAAGGAGGAGATCATATGTCAGGAAACATGTTAATTTTGATCGCAGTGCTTGCTATTTTTGCCCTTTTATTTCTAGTTATTCGTACAAAATTGCACGCCTTCGTTGCTTTACTACTTGTCAGTTTGCTAGTTGGTATTGCTGCTGGTATGCCACTTGAAGGTGTAATCGAATCAATAACAGCCGGAATGGGTGGTACGCTTGGTTTCGTAGCAGTTGTTGTTGGTCTAGGTGCGATGTTTGGTCAAATGCTTGAAGTGTCTGGTGGGGCAGAGCGCCTTGCTCAAACATTGATTAAGAAATTCGGTGAAGATAAAGCACAATGGGCACTTGGTTTAACAGGTTTCATCGTCGCCATTCCAGTATTCTTTGATGTTGGTTTCATTATTCTTGTACCGCTCGTTTATAGTCTTGCAAAAAAGACAGGGAAGTCCCTTTTACATTATGCGATTCCGCTTCTAGCCGGTCTTGCTGTAACTCATAGTTTTATTCCACCAACCCCAGGACCGATTGCGGTTGCTGATTTAATAGGTGCGGAACTTGGTTGGGTAATATTGTTTGGTTCACTTGCTGGTATTCCAGCAATGATTATCGCTGGGCCATTGTTCGGTCGATATATTGGAAAGAAGATTCACGTAACGGTTCCGGATTACATGGAACTTGAACAGAAAGAATATGACAAAGAGCTTCCTAGTTTTGGATTAGTTACTAGTCTTATTCTTATCCCCCTTGTATTAATACTAGCAAATACGGTATCAGATGTTCTACTTGATGAAGGTAATCCTTGGCGTGCATTCTTATCCTTTATGGGGCATCCATTCGTTGCTTTAACAATTGCAACACTTCTTGCCTTTATTCTACTTGGTACATTGCGTGGGTATACGAAGGAAGATGTACAGGGTATTGCTAATAAAGCACTTGAGCCAGCTGGTATTATTATTCTAGTAACTGGTGCCGGTGGAGTATTTAAACAAGTACTAATTGATTCAGGCGTTGGGGAAGTACTTGGTGATAAAATGGCATCATCTGCACTTCCGCCTATTTTACTAGCATTCTTAATTGCTGCTGCTGTTCGGGTGGCGCAAGGGTCGGCTACTGTTTCTATGGTTACAGCTGCAGGTCTGATGTCTCCTCTTATCACGAGCATGGGAATGGAAGGACCAGTTCTTGGACTAATGGTCGTTGCAATTGCTGCAGGTGCAACAGTCCTTTCGCATGTTAACGATTCAGGATTCTGGCTTGTTAACAGATTCTTAGGAATGAATGAGAAAGATACCTTAAAATCGTGGACGGTAATGGAGACGTTAATAGGTGTGGTTGGTTTCTTAGTCGTCTTTGTATTAAGCTTCTTCATCAGCTAAGCTAGGAATAACATGCGAACATCATCATGATGTTCGCTTCTTTTGCTCATGATAATGAAACATTGGAGGAATGCCTTATGATGACCAACGACCGATTTATGATTGGTGTAGATATTGGTACAACGAGTACGAAAGCTGTTTTATATAAAGAGGATGGTAAGCCAGTATCAAAACATAATGTAGAATATCCGTTATATACACCAACACCAGCAACGGCTGAACAAGATCCTGAAGAGATTCTACTAGCCGTTGTGGAGTCCATTCGAACGGTGATGCAAGATAATCAATTAAAAGCGGAGCAGGTAAAATTCGTTTCATTCAGCTCAGCAATGCATAGTTTGATTGCTGTGGATGGCGCGGGTAAGCCGATAACAAAATGTATTACGTGGGCAGACAATCGAAGTGCAAAATGGGCAGAGAAAATTAAAAATGAGATGGATGGACATGAGATCTATCTTCGAACAGGGACACCGATTCATCCCATGTCGCCACTTTCTAAGCTCGTTTGGTTGAAAAACGAAGAAACGGATCTATTCCAAGCAACGACAAAATTCATCTCGATTAAGGAGTATGTTTTCTATCGCTTCTTTGAAGAGTATGTTGTTGATTATTCAATCGCTTCAGCAACGGGTCTATTTAATCTCGAACAGCTGGATTGGGATGATAAAGCACTTGAGGTAGCAGGTGTATCAGCAGATCACCTATCGAAGCCAGTTTCAACAACTCATATCGTTAAAGGCTTAAAAGAGCCTTATTGTGAAGAAACCGGTCTAAATGAATCAACGAAATTCATCCTTGGAGCAAGTGACGGGGTTCTTTCCAATCTTGGTGTTAATGCCATTGAACCAGGTGTGGTAGCTGTCACAATCGGAACAAGTGGCGCAATCAGAGCCGTTACAGACCGACCAGTGACAGATCCAAAAGGTCGTATCTTTTGCTATGCCCTTACAGAGGACAAGTGGGTCATTGGCGGTCCTGTGAATAACGGTGGAATTACGTTCCGGTGGGTACGAGATCAGTTTGCTGCAGCTGAAACAGAAACGGCCAAACGACTTGGCATTGATACGTACGAAATTCTTACAAGAATCGCAGAGCAGGTAAATCCAGGCTCTGACGGTCTTATTTTTCACCCTTACCTTGCTGGGGAGCGGGCACCGCTTTGGAACGCAGATGCACGTGGAAGCTTCTTTGGTCTTGCCATGAATCATAAAAAAGAGCATATGATTCGTTCTGTACTCGAAGGCGTTATTTACAATCTATACAGCGTTCTTCTAGCTCTTGAAGAACTCATAGGTGTACCAAAACAAATCAAAGCAACAGGTGGTTTTGCACGCTCAGCTCTTTGGCGTCAAATGATGGCGGATATCTTTAATCAAGAAGTAACCGTTCCCGAAAGCTATGAAAGCTCATGCCTCGGCGCAATCGTTCTCGGCATGAAAGCACTCGGCGAAATTGATTCCCTGAATATCGTATCTGATCTAGTTGGAGACACCCACAGCCACCAACCAAACCAAGAAAACGTCCAAATCTACTCAGAACTACTACCAATCTACATCAGAATTTCAAGAAAACTAACCGAAGAATACACAGAAATAGCAAAATTTCAAAATGGAACAAAGTAAAGCGAATGTGCCCCGTTCAAACCCGGCAGGCACTGGAGGCTTTCAAAATGAACAACAAAAAAGACAGTCCGCATTGGGCTGTCTTTGTTATGCAATCATTAATGTTTAATGGCTTCTTTTAGAATAACTGTAGCTTGATCTAACTCAACATCTTTCGTTAGAACAATTTCACTTATGAGAAACTGCTGCGCATTCTCCAGTAGTTTTTTATCATCTGTTCCTAGAGGTCGTTTCTTGTTTAGGGCAACGAGCTCACGGATTACTTCCACATGATTGTGAATGTCTCCAGTTTTAAGCTTGTTCATATTATCCCGATAACGCTGGTTTCTATTTGCACTGGGCTCTTCAACTTCAACTTCTTCATTGAAAGAAGTAAGAACTTGGTCCATCGTGCTTGCATCCGATACTTCACGGATTTTCAAGTTTTCCGTTTTACCTTTTGGAATCATCACTTGAATATCTCGAAAAGGCATATTAAGAATATAATAGAGCTGTGTTTCGCCCAGTATTTCCTTTTCCTCGATTGCTTCAACTATACCCGCACCGTACATGGGATAAAATATTTTATCGCCTACTTCAAACAAGCGCCCACCCCCAAATTTATAAATTATAGCACATCTCCTATTATAACATAAACCTTTAATTTGTACGAATTAAACATTTTTTACATTAGGTTCACAAGTTTGATTGCTTCATGCAACCTCTATTACAATAATAGGAAAAGAGTATTGATAACAGTATTGGAGGCGGTTACAAATGAATCTTGGAATGATTAGTTTCTGGCATGTTCATGCAAAAGATTATGCGAACGAAGCGGAGTTGCACCCTGACACTTCTATTAAGGCGATCTGGGATGAAGATGAGAACCGTGGAAGGGAAGAAGCTGAACTTCGTCAGGTAGAGTACATAAGTGAGCTTGATGATCTGCTTGGAATGGAAGAAATCGATGCGGTCGTTGTCGATTCACCAACAAACACCCATAAAGAAATTATGATTAAAGCTGCAAGGGCTGGTAAACATATCTTTACTGAAAAAGTGCTTGCTGCAACAGAGGAAGAAGCACTTGAAATTCTAGGAGCTGTTAAAGAAGCAGGTGTTAAATTATTTGTCTCGTTGCCTCGTGTGTATGATGGTTACACCGAAGCCATTCAAGAGCTGATCCATTCAGGGCAGCTTGGTGATATTACACAAACGCGAATCCGTCTTGCTCACAATGGGGCTACAGCAGACTGGCTTCCACAACATTTCTATCATAAAGAGGAGTGTCAGGGTGGAGCACTTATTGATCTGGGATGTCATCCAGTCTACTTAACAAGGTTGTTCCAAGGCATGCCAAACCGTGTCACAACACAATTCGGTTACGTAACGGAAAAAGCTGTTGAGGATCAAGCTGTGGTCACTTTTGGTTACAACAACGGTTCTTATGGTATTGCAGAAACAGGGTTTGTAACAGCACATTCCCCTTTTACGATAGAGATACATGGAACGAAGGGTACAGCTTTATACGGATTTCCTGATGAAATCCTTCTCAAAAAAGTCGGAAGTCAGTGGGAAGAAGTTGCTATTCCATCAGATCGTCCTTCGCCATTTGCACAGTGGGTCGAACATATTCAACGAGATCAAGGAACAGATGAAAATAATGCACTTGCGCTCGATTTAACCGTTCTTATGGAGGCAGCTTACCTCGCTGAAAATCAAAAACGTGAAGTGGAAATTGGCGGGAGATAAGCCATTCTACATTTCAATGAGAGTAATGTGTTACACTAACTTCGACTAATGATAATGAGGTGTCTTATGAATACATTCTTACAATATAATCCAACGCGTCTTTATTTCGGGAAAGAACAAGTATCTCAAATAACTCGCGAAATTAAACAGGAAGCAAAAGTTCTTGTTGTATATGGTGGAGGAAGCATTAAACGAAACGGTGTTTACGATGCCGTGATGGCTGAACTTGAGAAAGTGAATGCTGAAGTTTACGAACTGTCTGGCGTAGAACCAAATCCACGCCTTACGACTGTTGAAAAAGGATCCGCGATCTGCAAGAAAGAAGGCATTGATTTTCTACTAGCTGTTGGCGGAGGAAGTGTTATTGATTGTACAAAAGCTATTGCAGCTGGTGCACATTACGAAGGATCTGCATGGGACTTGATTACACAAAAGGAGCCAATTGAATCTGCACTTCCTTTTGGAACGGTCCTTACACTTGCTGCTACTGGTTCAGAAATGAATTCCGTCTCCGTTATTACAAACTGGGAAACGAAAGAAAAGCTCGGCTGGGGTTCACCACATGTGTTCCCAACGTTTTCTGTATTAGACCCAACATATACTTTCTCTGTACCTGAAAACCAGACCGTTTATGGCATTGTAGATAGCATGTCTCATGCACTTGAACACTATTTTCATCGTACACGAAACACACCAATGATCGACGGATTTATCGAGTCGTTACTTCGTACGGCTATTCAAACAGGACCAAAGTTACTAGCTAACCTTGAATCTTATGAACACCGGGAAACGATGATGTATCTTAGTACAACGGCATTCAACGGTACGTTAAGTAACGGAACAGATGGAGGCGATTGGGCGACACACCGTATTGAACACGCTGTATCAGCTGTCTATGATATTCCACATGGCGGTGGATTAGCCATTCTGTTCCCGAATTGGCTTGAACATGTATTGGAGGAGGATCCTTCACGTGTGAAACAGCTTGCTATTAATGTTCTAGGTGTTTCTGCTGAAGATAAAAGTGACCATGACGTTGCAGTAGAAGGAGCAAAAACTCTTCGTCAGTTCTGGAATTCTCTTGGTGCACCATCTCATCTTGCTGACTATGACATCGATGAATCAGAATTTGAGAGTATGATTGAGAAAACGTTCATTAAGCCTGGCGTTGGAACGTACAAAGAGTTAGATCGAGAGAGTGTAAGAGACATTTTGAAACGTTCTCTTTAATAAGAAAGCAGCATGGCGTAATCGCCATGCTGCTTTCTATATATTATTCAGTTATAGATATATGTTGAAATGCATTCACATCAAAGAGTCCAAGATCTGTTAATTTAAGTTCAGGAATAACCGGGAGACTTAGAAAAGAGAGAGTTAAAAACGGGTTGAAATGAGATGGTGCACCAATCGACGTGAGAGCTTTATCAAGATCTTCTAGGTCCTTATCTACAGAGCGATAATCTTTATCGGATAATAGGCCAGCGATTGGGAGCGGAAGCTGGCCGATTACTGTCTGATCTTGAATGACAACTAATCCGCCTTGCATATCCTGGATGAACTGGGCTGCTTTAATCATATCGAGATCGTTTGTTCCTGCAATAATGAGATTATGAGAATCATGGCCAACCGTGGAAGCAATGGCGCCTCTCTTAAATTGAAGTCCTTTTACTATACCGAGTCCAATATTACCAGTATGATGGTGACGCTCGATCACAGCGAGTTTCATGAGATCGTTTTTTGATGAAGAAATAAAGGAATTGCTATCATCTCGTTCCACATCAATCTTTAATTTATTCGTCACTAGTTGATTAGGAATAATCTCAATTACATTAGCTTTACCTTCATTTACAGAAAGGCGCAGGTTATCCTGCGTTAGTTCAGGAATATGAACCGAATTCATTACAGCCTCAGAAGGTATTGTCTTCGAACTAACGTCTGTTGACCCATTTTCAGCTACAAGTTTACCGCCTCGATACACGTGAGCAATGGAGAACGACTCAAGATCGTCAAGTAGCAAG
This sequence comes from Bacillus sp. NTK071, assembly GCF_017303315.1. Lineage (GTDB taxonomy): Bacteria > Bacillota > Bacilli > Bacillales > Guptibacillaceae > Guptibacillus. The sequence continues at coordinate 185,487 of NZ_JAFKOI010000003.1, read as the reverse complement.
AAATCAGCATCATGACCTGGCGCAATAGCTCCTTTTGTTTTTAATCCATAACATTCTGCTGCATTTAGTGTGGCCATCTGAATGGCCTGAAGTGGATTCATCCCATGCCCAATTGCCAGTCTAATGTTATGATCAACACTACCTTCTTTTAGAAGGTCATTCATGTGCTTATCGTCTGTACAGAACATAAACCGCCTTGCATTTCGTTCTGTAACAGCAGGTAGGAGTTGTTTAAGGTTCTTTGCAACAGATCCTTCACGAATCAATACGTACATCCCTCTTCTAATTCTCTCTAATGCTTCATCTGCTGTTATACACTCATGATCTGTATCAATGCCTGCCGCTTTGTAGATGTTTAGGGCACGGGAGTCGAGACCTGCAGCATGACCATCAATCTTTTTCTTATTTAAATGTGCATCATGGAGTTTTTGCATCATGGAATCTGACGTTTTGGCAACAGAAGGATAATCCATCACTTCTGCAAGGCCAAGCACACGGTCGTGTTTATAGAAAGGTTCAAGATCTTTAGCAGTAAGTGTAGCTCCTGCATTTTCGAACGAAGTAGAAGGAACGCTTGAAGGGAGCATGAAGAAGATGTCCATTGGCACAGATTCAGAGTCCTTTAGCATAAAAGATAGACCTTCTGTTCCACAAACATTTGCAATCTCATGAGGATCGGTTACAACAGTTGTTACACCATGAGGAAGCACTGCTTTAGCAAATTCAGTTGGTGTAACCATGGCAGATTCGATATGAACGTGCGCGTCAATAAGAGAGGGGACAACGTACTTTCCCTTTGCATCAATTATTTCTGCACCATCGAACTCTCCGATTCCTGCAATAACACCATCCACAATTGCTACGTCTGCTTTAAACAGTTCAAGGTTATAACTATCAAGTATGTATCCGTTTTTAATAACCGTATCAGCAAATCGTTTACCTGCTGCGGTTTGAATCCTATTAATTAATTTATCCATTTCTTTTCTCCTCTCGTTCTAGACGGTTACGCCTGACAGAGGATGACATTTTCATTTATTTATCCCAGAATTGTCATCGTAGTCAAACCATTTGCGGTAGTTTGGTAGAAACGTTTGGACCATATCTCCAAAGATATACGAAACCTGGTGCGTTTTAGCGTATTTTATAGCCCTCAATCCTTCACGTCAATAGCATAGGCGTATGAAGTTGAAAAAATACTTTAATAAGGTTATTGATAAAAAGATTAAATACAAGTAAACTACAAGTAGGAATAACTTAATGGGTAAAAAGAAAGCGCTTTTTTTATCGGCATTTGAGCAAACGTTTGCACTTGGCTAGCTCACTTTAACTAATAGATGAGGGTGTAGTGAAATGAAAAAAATTTGGTGGAAAGAAGCCGTAGGTTATCAAATCTATCCCCGGAGCTTTCAGGACTCCAATGGAGATGGTGTTGGTGATCTACAAGGAATTATTCAAAGACTTGATTATATCAAGGATCTTGGGGTTGATGTCATTTGGATTTGCCCGATGTACAAATCTCCAAACGATGATAATGGTTATGATATTTCAGATTACCAGGACATCATGGAAGACTTTGGTACGATGAAGGACTTTGATCAGTTACTTCAAGAAGTTCATAAACGTGACATGAAGTTAATTATAGACCTTGTTTTGAACCATACAAGTGATGAACATGAATGGTTTATTGAATCACGCTCATCTAAAGAAGACCCTAAACGGGATTGGTATATTTGGCGGGATGGCAAGGATGGTCGTGAGCCAAATAACTGGGAAAGTATTTTTGGCGGATCAGCTTGGGAGTATGATCAGAAAACCGATCAATACTATCTTCATGTTTTCTCAACGAAACAACCAGATGTAAACTGGGAAAACCCTGAAGTGCGCGTTGCGTTGTATGACACGGTTAACTGGTGGCTTGATAAAGGGATTGATGGTTTCAGAATTGATGCAATCAGCCATATCAAAAAGCGTCCTGGCCTCCCTGATATGCCTAACCCGGGTAAAAAGGAGTATGTTTCCTCTTTTGATATGCATATGAATCAAAAAGGTATTCAAGAATTCTTACAAGAGTTTAAAGATGAAACGTATGCAAACTATGATGTGATGACAGTTGGAGAAGCCAACGGGGTAAGTATTGATGAAGCGGATCAATGGGTAGATGAAGAAGACGGAAAGATGGATATGATTTTCCAATTTGAGCATCTCGGATTGTGGGATGCTGAAGAAAATCCTGATCTTGATATTGTTTCATTGAAGAAAGTTTTAACCCGCTGGCAAAAAGGACTTGAAAACAAAGGTTGGAACGCACTTTTCGTTGAGAATCATGATAAGCCACGAGTGGTTTCGACATGGGGTAACGATAAAGAGTATTGGAGAGAAAGCGCCACTTCTATGGGGGCGATGTACTTTCTCATGCAAGGAACTCCTTTCATCTATCAGGGGCAGGAAATTGGCATGACAAATGTTCAATTTCCTTCCATTGAGGATTACGACGATGTTGCGGATAAGAACCGCTATCGTATTCAGCGCGCTGCAGGCGTCTCTCATGATCAAATTATGAGAGTGATTTGGGCATCATCGCGTGATAACAGTAGAACGCCAATGCAGTGGAATAGTGATTCTAACGCAGGGTTCACTACTGGTAATCCGTGGATGAAGGTGAATCCGAACTACGTTGATATTAATGTGAAGAAGCAGGAACAGGATGAAGAGTCAGTTCTATCATTCTATAAGAAAATGATTGAACTGAAGAAAAACAATCTAGTGTTCACTTATGGAAGCTACGATTTACTGCTTGAAGATGATAAGCAAATCTACGCTTACACAAGAACAACGAAAGATGACAGAGTGTTGGTTGTAACAAACTTATCAACCGAGCCAGCTGTATTTAAATCGGAGTTCATTATCGAGGAAGACCAGCTTCTATTAAACAATTACAAAGTGAATCACGTATCAAATGAATCGATTGTTTTAAAACCATATGAAGCGAGAGTGTATCGACTAAATCGTGCATAATGAGGAGCAGCCGGCATTCCGGCTGCTTCTTTCACATTTGAGAGAATAAGTCCAAGAAATAGACAAATATTGTAGAAAAACAGTGGGAAAAGAATAGATTTTTTGAAAAATTTACCGTATAGTGTTGATTGGTGGGAGAAATGACCTGATTACATTTCCTCACTACATACTAGAATGGTAGGGGGATTTAAGATGAAAAAGTTGATTGTAGCATTATTTTCAGTAATGGCTCTATTTATGTTCATGGGCACAGGCGCATTTGCAGCAGAAAGCACTAATGATGAAATTCTACATAAAATTGAGGAAACAAACGTTAAGATTGAAGAAGAAATTCAATCTGCTCAAGAAGATGGTGAGAATCTTCTTGCTAAGCTTTCTCTTGAAACAGCAAAGCTTGATGCTAAGCTTGAAGAAGCTCGTCAAGATGGAGAATCAGAAGCAGAACTTGCGGAGCTAGAGAACGAAGTGAAAACAAAAAAAGCTGAGCTTACTTCTAAATACAATGAAGAGCTTGATGAATTAATTGGTGATCTCATCGAGAAAACAAACAAGATGACGGCTGACATGATAGAAGAAGCGGCTGAAGAAGGTATTGAAGCAGAATGCTCATGGGTTTATGTTCAGATTGCAGATCGATGGGTTTGGGTTGATCCGATTCAAGTTGTTGGACCGTGATCATTTATACAAGAAGGTATTCCTTATTTCAAGGTGTACCTTTTTTTCATATAACTAGTACTATATAATAGATAAATATGAAGTATATGTTTCCTCACGGTAAGGGGGTAAGGCATGAAAGGCTTTGAATTTGGGCGCAAAAATGAATATCTTGAAAAAGCAGAGCAAGAATCAGCCTCTTTGAGATTGTTAGCTAAGGGGTCTGGTCTTGAATTTATGAAGCACACCATTAAAAGTGATACTGGTTTTTATATCTACCCTAGCAAAAATCCGAACACAATTGAATTTTTCTATATACTTGACGGTGAAATTAAAAGTGAAGATCTTGGAATAACGCTAGGAACTGGTGATTATTTTTCAGTTAGAAGATTATCAGAACTCATATTCTTTCATGTTGTAACAGAAGTAACTCTTTTATGGGTCATTAACGAATCTACTTTTCGGTTTATTAGCGAAAAAATAGTTAAGCTTTTAGCTAATGTAAAAAGCGTCGGAGATAAAGATCGTTACACGAAAGAACATAGCGATCGTGTCCAGAGAATGAGTTTTGAAATTGGGAAAAAACTAAATTTATCTGCAGAAGAGATGGATAATTTAATCGTTGCCTCGATTCTCCACGATGTTGGGAAGATCAATGTGCCAGAGGGAATTCTTAATAAGCCAGGAAGTCTATCAAACGAGGAATATGAGCTTATGAAAAAACACCCTGCCGATGGAGCAGAGATGGTGAAAGATACATATTACGCTGGTATAAGCAACATCATCCATCAGCATCATGAGCGCGTAAATGGTTCCGGTTATCCTGAAGGCCTGAAGGGTGAGGAAATAACCATAGGCGCGAAGATTATCGGGGTAAGTGATTCCTACGATGCAATGACAGATGATCGCTCTTATCGAAAAGCGTACACACCTGAATATGCGATGAATGATATAAAGCGCCTTGCAGGCATTTTATACGAACCTGAGGTTGTAAATGCTCTCGAACAAGTGTTGATTGAAGATGGAGTTCTTAATAAGAAGCAGTAAAAAGGGGAAGATGGGATGACATCTTCTTTTTTGTTTGCATTGTTTCACGTGCAACATGGAAACTGGTATGATTGAACAAACTAATGAAACGTAAATGAGGAGAATGGTAGAGTGGGTAAACAGTTAATTCTTGCGGAAAAACCTTCGGTGGGACGCGATATTGCGAGGGTCTTAAATTGTACAAAAGGTGGAAATGGATTTCTTGAAGGAGACCGTTATATCGTAACTTGGGCGCTTGGGCACCTTGTTACGCTTGCCGATCCAGAGGTTTATGATACAGCATATAAAACATGGGATTTAGAAGCTTTGCCAATGCTTCCCTCACCGCTAAAGCTTGTTGTCATTAAGAGAAGCGGAAAGCAATTTAGTGTTGTCAAAACACAAATGAATCGCCAAGACGTTAGCGAAATTATTATTGCAACGGATGCGGGACGAGAAGGAGAACTAGTAGCGCGTTGGATTATTGAAAAGGCTCGTGCGAACAAACCGTTAAAACGTCTCTGGATTTCATCCGTGACAGATAAAGCGATACGAGAAGGATTTAAACAATTAAAAGATGCTTCTCAGTACAAGAATTTATACTATGCTGCGGCAGCACGTTCGGAAGCAGATTGGTATGTTGGACTTAATGCTACTCGAGCGTTAACAACGAAATACAATGCACAGCTGTCGAGCGGAAGGGTTCAAACACCAACACTCGCGATGATTGCAAAAAGAGAAGGCGAAATTAAATCGTTCAAGCCTGAGCGCTATTATGGTTTAGCTGCTGTTGTCGATGGATTTACCCTGACATGGCGAGATGCGAAAACCAATGAAACCCGTCTATTTAATAAAGATAAAATAGATTCCTATTTGCAAAACCTATCCGAAAAGTCTGCGCGAATTGAAGAAGTAAAAAAGACGAAAAAGAAAACTTTTGCGCCGGGACTATATGATTTAACCGAGCTTCAGCGGGACGCACATAAGCGGTTTGGCTTTTCTGCTAAAGAAACTCTTTCTGCGACCCAACGACTTTACGAGCAGCATAAGCTAGTGACTTATCCAAGAACAGATTCTCGTTTCCTTTCTTCTGATATGAAAGATACATTGAAGGAGCGACTCGAGGCAATCGCTCCTTATGAAAAAATGGCGAGAAAAGTTCTCGGGAAGCCAATTCAAACTGGGAAACATATTATCGATGATGCGAAAGTATCAGATCATCATGCGATTATTCCAACGGAACAAACGCCAGTTATTCGCGAGTTAAGTGATAAGGATCGTAAAGTGTATGACTTAATTGTAAAGCGTTTTGTAGCAGCTCTTTATTCTCCATTTGAATACGAACAGGTAACGGTTACGGCGACAATTGGGGATGAGAGGTTCGATGCAAAAGGCAAGCGCGTATTAGCGGCGGGATGGAAAGAAGTTTACCAGACAGATGAGGCAGATGAGATACTTCCTGAACTCACCAAAGGACAGGAACTTCGCGTCTTATCCTTAACTAGAACAGAAGGTACAACGAATCCACCTTCACGTTTTAATGAGGGAACACTCTTAACGGCCATGGAAAAACCAGCTCAATTCCTTGGTAACCAGGATAGAAATCTTGCGAAAACCTTAGGCGAAACAGGTGGTCTCGGTACCGTGGCAACCCGTGCTGATATTATCGAAAAGCTTTTCAATAGCTTTTTAATCGAAAAGAATGGGAAGGACTTGTCTATTACATCAAAAGGCAAGCAATTGCTAGAACTTGTACCTGATGAACTTCAATCTCCTGCCCTTACTGCTGAGTGGGAGCAAAAACTTGAAGCAATAGGCAAAGGAAAACTTTCGAAGCAGGCGTTCATTGAAGAAATGAAAGCATACGCGGATGAAACAGTGAAAAAAATCAAATCGAGCACGAAGAAATATAAGCATGATAACCTAACAGGAACGAAATGTCCTGATTGTGGCAACTTAATGTTAGAAGTGAAGAATAAAAAAGGAAAAATGCTTATTTGTCAGGATCGTGAGTGTGGCTATCGTAAAGGAAAAAGCAAAGTAACGAATGCCCGTTGTCCGAAATGTAAAAAGAAACTTGAGCTTCATGGTCAGGGGGATGCCCAAACATTCATTTGCAAATGTGGCCATAGAGAAAAGCTTTCATCGTTTAACGAGCGACGAAAAAAGGAAAAGAATAACAAAGCATCGAAGAGAGACGTATCAAGCTATATGAAAAAACAGGGCAACGATGAACCGGTAAACACCGCCCTAGCCGATGCACTTGCTAAACTAAAACTCGATCAGGACAAGTAACAGGGAGCAGGGAAACCTGCTCCCTTCATTCTTACAAATCCATTGTACCGGTGGTATCTAGAGAGCCTAAAGTTGCCGTTTATATGTCCAACCGTGTAAAATAAAGCAGATTGTGTTTCTTGTAATTAGGAGCCATTTTTACTAATATCCGCAGGTATGAGCATATTTTCAAACATTTCTGTTCGTTTCGATTATAGTGAAGTAATACTTAGACTACAGAATAATGAAGAAACAAAAGAAACGAGGATTCGTTTCAAATAAGGAGGCTGTCCATGGTCGATTCAATCTTATTCAATATTATGCTTGTTGGTGCTCTTGGCATCTTTTCGCAGTGGATTGCCTGGCGTTTCCATTTGCCTGCCATTGTCGTTATGTCAATAATTGGTCTTTTAGTGGGACCGATTTTTGGGTTGATTCATCCAGAAGAAGTGTTTGGAGGATTATTTGATCCATTTGTATCAATAGCAGTAGCTATCATTCTTTTTGAAGGAAGTTTAAATCTTGATTTTCGAGAGATTAAAGGGCTTGGGCGACCAGTCGGAAGAATTGTAACTGTAGGAGCTTTTCTAGCATGGCTTCTTGGTTCGTTATCAGCTCATTATGTAGCTGGGCTTTCCTGGGGTGTAGCGTTTGTTATTGGTGGATTATTTATTGTAACGGGACCAACCGTTATTCTTCCCCTGTTAAGACAAGCGAAGCTAAAACCAAGACCAGCTAAAATATTGAAGTGGGAAGGGATCATAGTTGATCCTCTAGGCGCGCTCCTTGCCGTATTTGCTTTTGAAATTATTAAATTCCTTAAAGTAGAGGAAGCAACTGCTACCGCACTACTAATTTTCTTCCTTGGTTCACTCTTTGCAACACTTTTTGGCTTCCTATGTGGACGAGGAATTGGTTGGATGTTCGAGAAGGGCTACGTGCCAGAATTTTTAAAGTCCCCAGTTGTTTTTGCTGTCGTTATTATGTGTTTCGCAGTGGCGGATGAAATCACTCATGAAACAGGGCTATTAGCTGTTACTGCCATGGGTATTACACTTGCGAACATGCACATTTCATCCATTGATGATATGAGACATTTTAAAGAGAATATCTCAGTTCTTCTTATCTCAACTATCTTTATTATGTTAACAGCATCGCTTTCTGTTGATACATTGCTTGAAATTTTCCACTGGCAAATTCTCGCTTTTGTATTACTTATGCTATTTGTAGTAAGGCCACTATCGATCTGGCTATCTACGATTGGAACAGATCTTTCCTGGCAGGAAAAAACACTTGTAGGATGGATTGCTCCTCGAGGAATCGTTGCGTTAACTGTTGCAAGTTATTTTGCTAGCGTGTTACTTGATGCTGGATTTGAAGATGCTAAAATTTTGATGTCGCTCACCTTTGCGCTCGTATTCGCGACGGTAGTTGTCCATGGCTTCTCGATTAGGTGGACGGCTGAGAAGCTAGGACTTGCAAGCGATGGGCAACCTGGGCTTGTTATTGTAGGAGGTAGTTCCTTCTCGACTGCGCTTTCTAAAACACTAACAGAGCTTAAAATTCCAGTTCTCGTGACGGACTCCTCCTGGCAAAGGTTAATAACGACGAGAAAAGCAGGTGTTCCTTTTTATAGAGGGGAAATCCTATCTGAACAAACGGAATATCGATTGGATCTCACACCTTACGAATACATGCTAGCAGCAACTGAACTAGACTCTTACAATGCTCTTGTATGTACCACGTTTGTTCCTGAAATAGGTCGTAATAATCTCTTCCAATTGAGTCTTCGAAATGATCGGGGAGACGATTTAGAAGAGCTTGTGCATACGATTGGTGGACGAGTTGCCTTTAAAGAAGGAGCAACATGGGAAAGTCTCAATCGAAAAGTTGAGAGCGGGTATGTTTTCCGTAAAACGAACATTACGCAACAATATTCTTATGATAAATACCTTGATGAAAGTGATGATGAAACGATCATGCTCTTCCTCAAGAAACCGTCTGGAAGTCTTGAATTCTTTGCACATGATTCTCAGACACAAGCTGAAGCAGGAGACGTTATCGTTAGCCTGATGCCACCAAGTAAAGAGTTTAATCGAATCAGAGAAAAGTTAGAGAAACAGCGTAATGGCGATAAGAAAGAAAAAGACAAACAAGAATAAAGCTAAGGGGGTCAGGTACGAACCTGACCCCCTTAGTTTTTTATATTGCTCTTTTCGTAAATATTGTTTCTATAAGAGTGAGAGGGATTTCCGCTCCAGTATGCTCGCTTTCCGCGCAGCGAGCGCTGAGCCTCTTCAGCTAAGTTTGATTCTTAATACAAATTCTTTCAAAAGCAACAATCTTTGAGAAAAGCGCCTTTTATATTAAATTAGCTAATTCTTTTTGCAAATATGCTCTCCGATCACGAATAAAGGTAAGAATGAATTCCGGCTCTGAGTCAAAATAACCTAATTTGGTTCTTTGAAAGCTGTCTTGCATTACGTATGGTCTTAGCGTTTGATGGTGTTGACGAATTTCGGGTTCTAAGGCTTGTTCGGTAAAGATTGTTTCTAGTATACAATTCATTCTTTCTCGATACTGTTTTTTCAAAGCAGGGCAGTCCAATATTCGTGCAGTCAATGTATTATAACCAGTAATAGGAATATAGTCGTATTCCATTAAACGTCCGTTGATATCTCTCCCCCACGTTGCATCGTAATCCCACGGAATCACTTCAAATTGATCAGTCACTCGATTTCTATAGAGGGCGTAATTCTGGATAAAAGCGTCGAAATTTTGAGTGCAAACAACTCCACAAAGCCAGTTAATATATTTCTCTACATCGATAAGGTTGTTAGCTTCTTTAAGAAATTCTTCTCTCGTTAATGTATTTATTTTGTATAAAAGTACTTGTAAAGCAACATCATCCTCATCTGATCCATACTTTCTTTTATAACCGTCCATAAGCGATTTTTTCGGCTTATAATCGTCTGGACGGAGCAGTGAAAAGTTTGCGTCGTCGTTCTGTGCATAGTAAATGCCGCCCTTTGGTAAGGAATTGTTATCTAAGTAGTATTCATCAATTGAGTCTAGTTTCAGGTATATACTTCTGTATGAATCGTTAAGTGTTAATAGGATGTGCTCTGCTTTTGGAGAAAGGACTTGTAGTTTGTTAAATAAATCGAATGAAAGCTTACTTCTAAGCAGTGAATAATCATTATACTCAGCATTGAGATGAATGGTTTTTTGGTGATGAAACGCTTCAGGCTCGTCAAATTCGACTTCGAACGATTTCTTCTTAAATTTACGCGTATGGGCACCACGGAATCCAGTATTTACTGAGTAATCACTATCGCCAACTTTTAGAGTAGCTGGGACAAGCCGTCCGTTCCACTTCTCTTTTTTGAGTTTCTTCAATCCTTTCGCGTCAATCAATAGTTTATATTCAGGGATTTTCATTTGTAGAAAGGCCTCTCTTTCGTAAACGTCTGCTTATAAAGTATGAATCGGAAAACGGTGTTGCTACATATATGGGAGAAAGTGGAGTTTAAAGAGAGTGTAGAACAAGCTCTTCCATTCTACATAAGATGAAGTAATGCTAGCGCAGATGTAATTGAAAGGAGAAGAAAAGATTGGATAATAACTTAATGAATATCGAGAATTTAGTACAGCAGGCTCAGGAAGCTGGACTTTCGAATTTTATGATTCAAAACCCAATTGAAGCAAAAGGTGGTAATCGTAAATCGGGTAATAAATCCCGTGGTAACCGTTCGAGTGGTCGAAAAAGCAGTGGTCGTCATCGTTCAAGCGGTTGTCGTAGCACAGGTCGACGCTCAAGTAGACGAAGAGGCACAGGCCGTCGTAGTAGCGGCAGACGTTCAAGTTCATGCTTTAAGAACGGTTCGTTATTCGATTAGGAAATAAGGTACAAGCACTTATTTATATTTTTTATAAGTGCTATTTCAGTTAAACCATAGATTGAATGACTGATGGAGATCTGCATCAGTCCTTTTTTTATGTGATATGCTAATAAAAAAAGAGTAGTGGAGGCTTCCAAATGTATGATGTTGCAATCATTGGTGCTGGTGTAAGCGGAATCTTTATGGCTTACAAACTAACGCTAGAGCATCCGGAGTACAAGATTATAATGATTGATAAAGGGAAGAGACTTTCCGAGCGAACGTGTAAAGCTGAGTCCAAAAGTAGCTGTACTTGTGAGGTTTGTGATCAATACATAGGATTTGGTGGACTTGGTAAGTCAGAAGGGAAGTTCAATTATACAAATGACTTTGGTGGAAGTCTTGATAGAAAAATAGGTAATCAAAAAGCTGAGGCGCTTATGTCTGAAGTAGATGATGTCATTTGCTCTTTTGGAGGTGGTGAAGCAGATCTTTACCATACTCATAGCCCACATTTACAACAACAAGCAGAGATTCATGGATTAAAAGTATTAACTACTTCTGTAAGACATCTTGGGACAGCTCTTTCTACTTCCGTTATTCAAAGGTTATATAACTATTTATCAAAGCGAATTGAGATATGGTTTGAGACAGATGTTTCTTCTATTAACAAAGGAGAGCTATTCGTTCTCGAAACAAACCAAGGACCTGTGATGACAGAAAAGGTTGTGATTTCTACTGGTAATAGCGGTGGCCAGTGGATGTACGACCAGTGTGAGAAATTGGGACTCAAGCCAGGTCCATCTCGCATTGATTTAGGTTTGCGTGTAGAAATGCGTGGTAACCAGCTTGACCAAATGTTGAAAGAAACATTTGAGACAAAGCTCCATATTGCAGGGGACGGGTATGAAGGTACGACCTACTGTATGAATCCAAATGGAAGAATCATTCGAAAGTATCAGCATGGTCTAGTTATGGCGGATGGACAGAATATGCGTGAAGAAAAGACACCGGGGAGTAATTTAAATTTCACGTTATTTATTCCTTCATTATTTGATACGAAGAAAGAGGCTGATCAATTTGCTGAGAATGTTATTGGTGACATTAATCGGCAGAGGGCTCGAATTGTGGTACAGCGTCTACAGGATTTGAAAAATGATAGACCTACTAACGATTACGTGATCGCTCAGAATGGAATTCAGCCATCTTTGGAAGCTGAGGGCGGGAACTTAGTCGATGAAGTACCTGAGAAATTTGTGAGAGGCCTTCTTGAATTTCTAGATGCTCTTCAAAACCTGTTAGGAGAGCCAATCGATGATGATACGTTAGTTTACGGAATGGACGGCAAATTCTACGAACCAAAGATTAGAACGAGTGATCAATTTGAAACGGAAGTACCAGGGCTTTATTTAATTGGGGATTGTTCTGGAGAAACACACTCTTTATCACAAGCTGCTGCCAGCGGTTTGTATGTAGCCCAATACGTATAAACAAAAAATCGGCTCATGGCCGATTTTTGTGTGCTAATTAAGAATTTATGAAACTGGTGACTCAGATAATGATTTTTCCCTCTTTGAAAAAAACTTAAGTGTGAAAATGGACAACGCTATAATAGCAATTAGAGATAATCCAATATAGAGGTTACTATAAATAAGATTATCACCCGTTCTTGATAGTGGATTCATAGTAAAGGAAACATCTTTCATATCAAGAAGACGTCCAAAAATAGCTGAACTAAAAGCGCCTGCCATGAAGTTCAATAAATTAAAAATACCCATTCCCACGCCGTTCTGGTTATCTGGAAGGATAGTGGAAAGCAAGTCTGCCGTCGAACTTTGGATAAGTGGGAAGCCAAGATAGGCAATTAAAAGACATGGAGCAATCACCCATGCGTTGTAGCCTGAAAAGGTTGATATAAAGAATGTTCCACCGGCAATAAGGATAAGTGCCAGTCTAACAACAACAGTGGCTCCTTTTTGTTCGATAATCTTTCCACCGACCTGACCAATCAAGCCAGCTGCCATTGCTCCAGGAAAGAGTACTAGGCCAATGTTTAACGTAGACAATCCGTTCAAATCCCTTAGCATAATGGGAATCACAAAAATAAGTCCAAATAAAGCGGACGTTCCTAGAAAACTAGTAAGAACGGTGATGGTGTATTTTGTGTTCTTTAGTATAACTGGATCAATAAAAGGATTCTTGATTGTAAAAGTTCTCCATAGGAAGAGAATAAAAAATACAATAAAAGTTACGAGTAAATACCAATTCAATATTGTGATATAAAACAATAGCGATGCAACGGAGATTGCCATAAGAGATGCTCCTGGTAAATCGATGGAGCCTTCACGTTTTTCTTCATCCGGAAGCCACTTTCGGAACAGTGGTATAGCAAGTGCCGTTGCCACTGAGAATAGAAAGAGGAAGCGCCAGTTCAGAGTACCGCCCACAACGCCTCCAATAATCGGGCCAACTCCAGATGCGAAGGCAACAGTGGAAGAGATTAATCCGAAAACCCGGCCTTTTTCTTTAGGAAGAAAACGAATTGGAACGATGAAAGCAAGTGCTGGTATGGTAGCTCCTCCAACTGCTTGAAGAATACGGGCAGCGAGAAGAGTTGGATAGTTCGGTGAAAGGAATCCAATAAAAGCGCCAAGTGAGAAAATACTAATTCCAATTGTGAAAAGTGTTTTAATAGGATAGATGTCAGCTAGCTTTCCGTACATCAATGAACCTATTGCAAACACTAGAATATAAGCCGTTAACACCCAGCTTACTTCTGAAGGGCTGAGGTTAAACGAAGCCGCGATATCAGGAATAGCTACATTAAACATCGTTCCATTCATAACGGCGAAAGCTAGAATTGTACAAACAAGGATAATAAGCCTCTTTTTTTCAGATGCATCTAACGTTGCATGTTGATATTCATTTGGTTGAGTCATAGTTACCCTTCTTTCCATTTAACTGTTTTTCAATTTATTTAGTAACACGAAATAATGCACAGACCTTTTAATCATAGTGGCTAATGAATGGAATGTAAAATATGTTGCCTTGGCCATTTTGACAAGGCAACACATTTTTCCAGTTATAGACAACCCTTTACTTTTGGATTATGATGAGATTGGAGAATCTGCTCAAGTGGAGGAACGGCTATGCCAACTATTAAAGATGTTGCGAAGCGCGCTGGTGTTTCGCGAACAACTGTATCAAGAGTTCTTAACGACAATGGCTATGTGAGCCATGAAGCTAGGCAGCGTGTCGTAGAAGCGGTTAAAGAGATGGGGTATATTCCTAGCGCTCATGCTAAGACGATGCGAACGAAGCGATCAGGGGTTATTGGTGTGATTCTTCCAAGAATCAGCACTGAAACAGCTAGTAGAGTTGTAAATGGAATTGAAGAAGAATTGGCAGCAAATGGCTATCAAATTCTATTAACAAATACGCAGTTGAAACCCGAGAAGGAAATTCAAAATATTAAACTATTGAAAAGTCGTCAGGTAGACGGCATTATTTTACTTGCAACAAACCGAAATCAAGAATTGCTTGAAACCATTGCTGACTTATCAATTCCTTTTGTTGCACTTGGCCAGGAACTTACCGGTGTCACATCCGTTGTTTATGATGATTACAATTCAGCATTTGACGTAACAGAGTCCTTTATTTCAAAAGGCCATCAACATATTGCTTTTATAGGCGTACCTGAAACAGATCATGCCGTTGGGGTTGTTCGCAAGCAAGGATATCTAGATGCTATGGCAAAGCATCATCTTCCTATTAAAGAAGAGTGGATTCAGCATGGAAACTTCAGTTTTGAATCAGGGTATCAAGCTGCGAAACAGTTAATGGAAGATACACATGTTAAGCCGAGCGCCCTCTTTGCAGTAACAGATCGAATGGCCATTGGTGCACTGGGTTATCTGAAAGAAAAGCAAATTGACGTTCCTGGTAAGGTAGCATTATTTGGTATAGGAGCTTCGGATTTATCTCGGCATGTAACACCACCGTTATCGACTGTAGACTATTTCAACGAAGATGCTGGCCAAAAAACTGCGCAGCTTATTTTAGAGAAGCTAACAGGAAAAGTTCTAGAAAAAGAAAAAATAGAACTTAACTATAGACTTATTAAAAGAGATAGTGTATAGTAGCTTTTGAAAGCGATGTCACTTCTTTTTTCAATGATGTGGAATCGTTCACATACGTAACAAACTGTCTTTTTACAAGAAACTTTGAAAATATAATTCAGAAAATGTAAACGTTAGCATTCATTTTCTAAGCAATATGGAATCGATACCACACTAAGAGAACACTGGAGGGGGAAATTAAGATGGCGACAAATCGTGAAATTGCGCAGGCAGTCATTGAAGCTATTGGTGGGCAGGAGAATATTCAATCAGTCGCACACTGTGCAACAAGACTTCGCATTATGGTTCATGATAAAGAGAAGATTAATCAAGAAAAAGTAGAGGAAGTTGAGAAAGTAAAAGGTGCTTTCTATAATTCTGGTCAATATCAAGTGATTTTTGGAACTGGAACAGTTAATCGTATTTATGATGAGGTAACAGCACTTGGTGCAACAGGTTCGACAAAGGCAGATCAAAAAGAAGAAACTGCTAAACAAGGAAATGCATTTCAACGTGCTATTCGTTCGTTTGGTGACGTATTTGTCCCAATTATTCCAGCACTAGTGGCAACGGGATTATTTATGGGACTACGCGGTCTCGTTCTACAAGAACAGATCCTTGCGCTTTTCGGCTTAACGCCAGGAGATATTTCCGATAACTTCATTTTATTTACACAAGTATTAACAGATACAGCCTTTATTTTCCTACCTGCGCTTGTAGCCTGGTCAACGTTCCGGGTATTCGGAGGAAATCCAACCATTGGGTTAGTGCTCGGTTTAATGCTTGTTACACCGGCACTTCCTAACGCATGGGCAGTAGCAGCAGGCGATGCAGAGCCGCTTAAGTTTCTTGGGTTTATTCCAGTTGTAGGGTATCAAGGTTCCGTAATACCAGCGTTCGTTGCTGGTTTACTAGGTGCCAAGCTTGAGAAGCGAATTCGTAAAATGGTTCCAGAATCATTGGATCTTATTCTAACACCGTTTCTTGTTCTGTTAATTATGATTACACTGTCGCTATTTGCGATTGGACCAATTTTCCATACTGTTGAAGAGTACATTATGGCAGGAACGATCTATATTCTTGATCTTCCATTTGGTTTAAGTGGTTTAATTATCGGATTCTTCCACCAGATTATCGTTATTACTGGTGTGCACCATATCTTTAATTTCCTTGAGATTCAACTTTTCGAAAACCTTGGCTTCAACCCGTTTAACCCAATTATCTCTGCTGCAATCGCAGCACAGGGTGGAGCTGCACTTGCAGTTGGATTAAAAACGAAGTCTAAAAAGCTGAAAGCACTAGCGCTTCCGTCATCCCTCTCTGCATTCCTTGGAATTACGGAGCCAGCGATCTTTGGTGTTAATCTTCGCTACATGAAGCCTTTTGTTATGGGACTTATCGGAGGTGCTGTCGGAGGATTCCTTGCTTCCCTATTTAAATTGAAAGCAACGGGTCTAGCCGTGACCGTTATCCCAGGTACACTTCTTTTCTTAAATAGCCAAATTTTCTTGTACCTACTCGTTAACATCATTTCAATCGGTATCGCTTTTGGTTTAACTTGGGCGTTCGGTTACAAAGACGGAATGCTTGATAAATAGAAATAACGAAGGGGTCCTCATAGAGCGGCCCCTTTTCAAAATTTAAAAGGTATAGGTGATAAAGATGCTGAACCGAAATGATGAATTAAAGGAATTAGCGCTAAAAGAAATGGAAGCACACCGTGAAACAGTTGCAGGTGATCATCACCGATCTCATTTTCACCTGATGCCACCGGTAGGTCTATTAAATGACCCAAATGGATTTATTCAGTGGAATGGTGTCTATCATGTATTCTTTCAATGGATGCCATTCAAAACTGATCATGGCGCCAAGTTCTGGGGACATTATACCTCAACTGATTTAGTTTATTGGGAGCTTGCTCCAACCGCCTTAACTCCAGGGGATTGGTACGATAAAAATGGCTGTTATTCTGGTAGTGCGATCTCTCATGAAGATAAGATGCTCCTATTCTATACGGGTAATGTGAAAGATGAAGAAGGAAACCGTGAAACGTATCAGTGTCTTGCAGAATCAACGGATGGGTTTCACTTTGACAAGAAGGGCGTTGTACTAAATCTTCCTGAAGGGTATACCGCGCATTTCCGTGATCCAAAAGTATGGCAGCATTTAGATAAGTGGTATATGGTCATCGGAACGCAGAATCTAGACGAAGAAGGTAGAGTAGTACTGTTCGAATCTAAAGATCTAAAGAACTGGGAACTAAAAGGTGATGTAACAGCTTCAGGTCATCAAGAGCTCGGTTCGTTCGGTTACATGTGGGAGTGTCCTGACTTATTTGAATTAGACGGAACAGACGTCTTACTATTTTCTCCTCAAGGAATAGAGGCTGAGGGTGACTTATATCAGAATGTGTATCAAACAGGATACCTAACTGGCAAACTTGATTATGAAGATGGGAAATTATCTCATGGCTCGTTTAATGAACTTGATCGTGGCTTTGAATTCTATGCTCCTCAAACGACACTTGATGAGAATGGACGACGCCTGTTAATTGGTTGGATGGGCGTTCCTGAACAGGGAGAAGAACATCATCCAACAAGAGAGCATAAATGGATTCATATGCTAACCATTCCACGCGAGCTGAACTACGTGAATGGCAAATTGATTCAACGCCCTGTGCCAGAACTAGAAGTATTGCGTCACCAAAAAGTAGAGAAAACGGCGAACCTATCTAATGAACAAATTGAATGGGCAGACATGAACGGAACTGTTTATGAATTACTGCTACAACTTAGAAAAGTAGATGGTTCTTTCTCTATTCATTTTAGAAATTATTCCTCAATGGTATTCGATTCAAAAGAGCAGAAACTAACGTTTAAACGAGAGAGCTTTATCGACGGGAAAGAGGAATCTCGTAGTTGTTCAATTGCAGAAGTAAATGAGCTTCGTTTCTATGTGGATGCTTCTTCGATTGAAGTATTTGTAAACGGTGGGGAAGAGGTCTTCACTTCAAGAATATTCCCTAATAAGGGTGATGATAGTCTTGTATTCAATGCTGTTGGTGAGGTTGAATTCAAAGCAACCAGATGGAAACTAAATTAAATAATAGCAGAATAAAGCCCCGGCATTTTATTGGCGGGGCTTTATTCTGCTTTCGACACTTTTAGCACATTTAAACTGTAGCAAAATGAATAATAGTATTACAATAAACCTGCCTTAGAATAAGGAAGAGCTTAATAGGCAAGCGCTATTTTATCCATTATGGTTAAAACATTCCATAAATATGAACAAAATATGTATGAAATGTGTCGAAAAAGTGATAGAAACATGAGCAACTTTTGACACTTTGTGACATGTGTCACATTCAATATAAGAACCTGCTACAATAACCAGTGTTAACAGGTGTTTACTGTCATTTTTTGTTTAAAATCTAGTTATCTAATATAGAGAAAGAAAGGAAGGTGGCCTGGCGGTGAAGCGAATGAAGTCGATGCTTGCGCTTGGTATGATTCTAGCAGCTATGGTACTGAGTGGCTGTAGTAACTTAACAGTACTTGATCCAAAAGGACCAGTTGCGGAGCAACAAGCAAATCTAATTCTATTCTCAATTGGGTTTATGCTCTTTATTGTAATTGTTGTATTTGTTCTATTTACTCTAATTCTAGTAAAATATCGCGAACGTAAAAGTGGTCCTGAATATGAGCCTCCACATATTGAAGGTAACGTATTCCTTGAAATCGTATGGACTATTATTCCGATTATCATTCTAGTGGTGCTAGCGGTTCCAACTGTTCAAACGATTATGGCTCTAGAGGAAGCTCCTGAAGCAACTTCACACAAAGACCCGATTGTTATACACGCTACATCGGTTGATTGGAAGTGGGTATTTAGTTATCCGGAAGAAAATATTGAGACAGTTAACTATATTCATATCCCAGAAGATCACCCTATTCTATTCAAACTTGCTTCTGCAGATTCAATGGGTTCGTTCTGGATTCCATCACTTGGCGGACAGGAATATACAATGTCAGGTATGATGAATGAGCTCTATCTACAAGCGGATGTGCCTGGAGAATATAGAGGCCGTAACGCTAACTTTACGGGTGAAGGATTTACAGAGCAGACGTTTACTGTAACGGCTGAATCACAAGAAGAATATGAAGATTGGGTGGCTGAGGCACAAGATGCTCCTGAACTTACTCAAGAAAAGTACAATGAACTGATGTTGAAAGGTCATGCGGAAGAGATGACTTTCTCGGAAACACACCTTCAATGGGTTGATCATGGAATGGATGCCGAATACGCAACCAAAGTGCGTAACGGCGAATCAACTGACAAAGATGAGTCCTCAGACATGGATCACTCAGACATGAACCATGATGACGACAAAAAAGACTCTGAGGGACACTCGCATTAAGAGAGGAGGAAGACACCATGAAACTGGATGAATTTTTTGTTACCGGTGATCCACTAATATATGGCGCTGACGTTTCGATTGCGTTAACGTTGATCGGAGCCATCTTCGTCTTAACCTATTTCAAGAAGTGGAAATGGCTATGGACGGAATGGTTAACAACAGTTGACCATAAGAAACTAGGTATAATGTATATCATCGCAGCTGTTCTTATGCTATTCCGCGGTGGTGTAGACGCCATGCTAATGAGAGCGCAGTTAACGGTTCCAGATGCTGGCTTCTTGGACGCAAATCACTATAACGAAATCTTTACAACACACGGAACGATCATGATTATCTTCATGGCGATGCCGTTCTTAATTGGTTTAATTAACGTTGTCGTTCCACTACAAATCGGGGCACGAGACGTCGCATATCCGTTCTTAAACGCAGTAAGTTTCTGGACGTTCTTCATGGGAGCTATGCTCTTTAACATTTCATTTGTTATTGGTGGCTCTCCATCTGCTGGTTGGACAAGCTATGTTCCTCTAGCTGGACTTGAACTAAGCCCAAGTGTTGGGCAGAACTATTATCTACTCGGCTTACAGATTGCCGGGATTGGTACATTACTAACGGGTATTAACTTCCTCGTTACAATTCTGAAAATGAGAGTACCATCAATGAAGCTGATGCAAATGCCGATCTTCACATGGTCTTCATTAATTACAATGGTTATTATCATCTTTGCATTCCCGGTTCTTACCGTGGCACTTGCACTTATGACATTTGACCGTCTGTTTGGAAGTCACTTCTTTACTATGATGGATGGCGGTATGCCAATGCTTTGGGCAAACCTATTCTGGATCTGGGGTCATCCTGAAGTGTATATTGTTATTCTTCCAGCATTCGGTATGTTCTCAGAAATTATTAGTACATTTGCACGTAAAACAATCTTTGGTTATAAAGCAATGGTTTACTCCATGGTTATTATTGCCGGATTAAGTTTCCTTGTATGGGTTCACCACTTCTTTACAATGGGAGCGGGTGGAGCAGTTAACTCATTCTTCTCCATCACAACGATGCTAATCGCCGTTCCGACCGGGGTGAAGATATTCAACTGGCTTTTCACACTGTACAAAGGACGAATACGGTTTACGACAGCGATGCTGTGGGCACTAGCCTTTATCCCGAACTTCGTTATTGGTGGGGTAACAGGGGTTATGCTAGCGATGGCTGCAGCTGACTATCAATATCACAATACGTACTTCCTTGTTGCTCACTTCCACTACGTGTTGATCTCAGGTACGGTATATGCTTGTTTCGCAGGTCTATACTTCTGGTATCCAAAGATGTTCAATCACCGCTTGAACGAGCGTCTAGGAAAATGGAGCTTCTGGATTTTCGTAGCAGGTTTTAACTTGTGTTTCTTCCCGATGTATTTCCTAGGTCTTGCTGGAATGCCTCGTCGAGTATACACATACGGAGTAGCAGATGGTTGGATGAACCTGAATGTTCTTGCGACATTCGGTGGCCTGTTAATGGGAATTGGCTTCTTGATTCTTGTTTACAACATCTACTACAGTTTCCGCTATTCTCCACGCGAAACAACTGGAGATCCGTGGGATGCAAGAACGCTTGAATGGGCAACACCTGCACCAGTACCACACTATAACTTTGCACATCTTCCAGAAGTAAAAGGTCATGATGCATTCTGGATTATGAAAGAAGAGATAAAACAAGGCAAGAAACCAGAAACGAAACCATACAAACCAATTCATATGCCAAGCTATTCAGGAGTACCTGTTGTAATGAGTGTGTTCTTCTTTATCTCAGGATTCGGAATGGTCTTCTCATGGCACTGGATGTCAATTCTCGGATTAATTGGTGTTCTAGCAACAATGGTTATTCGCTCATTTGATTACGATAAAGGCTTCTACGTTAGCGTAGAAGAGATAGAAGAACATGAAAAGACTAATTACTAAAGGAGGCGTGAAGCATGGAAGCAGTCGAACATTCTCCTAACACGCCTTTAGAATATCAGACGGAAACGGGCCGTCTGAATATTCTAGGCTTCTGGATTTTCCTCGGGGCAGAGATTGCGCTCTTCTCAACACTGTTTGCGACTTACTTAGTTCTAGTAGGACGTACGGCAGGCGGACCGGGCCCAGAAGAGCTTTTTGAAATATCAGGTGTGTTAATTGAAACATTCTTGCTACTCACAAGTAGTTTTACTTGTGGATTAGCGATTCATTATATGAGAAACCACTCTCTTAAAGGATTGTTTCTCTGGTTGGGAATTACACTAGCGCTTGGACTAGGGTTTCTAGGATTTGAAATCTATGAGTTCGTGCATTATATCCATGAAGGTGCTGCACTGACAACAAGCGCTTATTGGTCAGGGTTCTTTGTACTAGTAGGTACGCACGGTGCCCACGTTACGATGGGTATTGCATGGATTTCCTTGATACTAATTCAGTTGAAACAACGTGGTTTAACACCAGATACAACAAGAAAGGTGTTCATCTCAAGTCTTTACTGGCACTTTCTTGACGTTGTGTGGATTTTCATCTTCACAGCAGTCTACTTGTATGGGATGGTGATGTAAGATGGCCTCTAATAACGAGCAGACAAATAGTCATAACCACTTTCCATGGAGCCATGTTGTAGGTTTCGGTCTTTCGATCGTATTAACGTTATTAGCTCTTTGGATTGGGTTCTACTCAGGATATAGTCTCACCACAATTATGGTGATTGTGGTAGGACTAGCGCTAGTACAAGCAGCAATTCAGCTCTTAATGTTTATGCACATTACGGAGAGTGAAGATAGTAAAGTTCAATTAGGTACGATTCTATACGCCGTGTTTATTGCTGTTGCTGTTGTGGCAGGATCCATCTGGGTTATGTCATTCGGCATGCATTACATGTAACAAAAAAAGCTGTTCACCTGGAAATGGTGAGCAGCTTTTTTGAATTATTCTTTAGTTGGTGACATCTTCTTCGCAATGGAACGTTCCTTAAGGAATGGACGAGCAAAGATGAGATATGCAGCAAGATGTGCAAAGAGAACATTAATAACGAATAGTGTAATAAAGAGTGTATGTGCTGCCGGAGTCATCCCTCCACCAATATAGAAGATAAGAAGAGCCCAAATCGCTACAATAAACGGTGTATGCGCAAGTGCAAGCTTTCTATATTCCTGCCAGAGGAACAACGGTGTTGCTGTAATTACGAAAAGATATACCATATATACGTCCATAGTGAACAACTCCTTTTATTGATAACGCTTACATATTGTATTTGTGTCGAAACCAAGAATAATTTGTGAATGTTTTGTTACAATTAGTATACCACAATTGTTTGAAAATTGTACACATATTTGAGATTTATTCGGTCAAACTTTATGCTGTAAGTAGATTGAATAGAAAGTGGGATTAGGAATGAAGAGGATATTATTATTCATTATATGGCTTGGATTTATTTTCTATTCAGTATTTATAGCTCCAAGCGGTAATGGTAACTACTTGTCTGATTTAATAACAATGAACGATCCAGATCCCGGCTTACTCGCAATGTTTTCATTGCTTGGTGTTTGGCCAGCCGTTTTTGCTATATTGCTCCTACGTTCAGATCGAGGTTCAGTACCAGCATGGCCATTTGTTCTTGGTTCATTTGTTTTAGGTGCATTTAGCTTATTGCCATATTTTATTCTAAACAGGAAAGTAGAGCGAGCAAATCGAATACCAGTTAAGTTACAGCGTTTTCTCTCATCTAATGCTCTCGCAGTGATTCTTATGCTAGTAACGATTTTTCTAATGGGATATGGCATTATGGGAAGAGAGCCTGGTGTGTATGAGACGGCGTTTCTTGAATCCAATTTCGTACATGTTATGACGATTGATTTTGTTGTGTTAACTTTTTTATCCATCCTCGCCTTACGAGACCGTGATCAGGTGACTGGACTTTACGGCTTCATTCCTATTATCGGACCACTTATTGTTACAATGAAAAAATAACATCCGTCACAGGAGGACAACGATGCGTAAACTTGAAAACCATGAAGTAATGGATGCCATTCGACTTTCCGAATATGCTTTTCAATATCAAATTCCTGAAGCAGAACTAGAAAAACGAAAAGATGGCTATCTTCAGCATGAAATATGGGGAGATTTTGAAGGGGAAGAGCTTGCTGCCAAACTTCACTTAATTGATTTTGAGACCTGGTTGGCAGGAAAGACATATGCTATGGGTGGCATTGCTTCCGTTGCGACATATCCCGAATATAGGAGGGGCGGACGTGTGGCACAGCTCCTTCGTCATGCTCTTTCAGAAATGAAAAATAAAGGACAAACGATCTCTTTTCTACACCCATTTGAAATTTCGTTTTACCGTAAATTTGGCTTTGAAGTTCTGAGTAGTTGGAAAAAGCTCAAATTGAAAAAAGAAGATTTTCAGCCATTGCCTCGCGTAAGTGGAAGAGTACGACGAATTCCACTAGAGCAAGTGTATGAGACACTTAATCCCGTATACGAAACGTTCGCAAAACGCTTTAATGGTATGCTCGTTCGGACAGAACAGTGGTGGAAAGAACGTGTGTATTCAGAAGGGTTCTTATTTGCAAGCTATACAAATGAGGATGGAGAAATAACAGGATACGCTTATTATCAAGTGAAAGAACGTACACTTGAAGTAGAAGAGTTTGTGTGTCTGGACGGTGAAGCAAGACGAGGCCTATGGAATTATCTTTGTCAGCATGACTCGATGATTGATGGCGGTACGCTCCTAACGCATGAGAATGATCCATTCACGTTCCTCCTTTCGAATCCTAAAGTAAATACGAAAGTAGAAGCCTATTTCATGGCACGAATTGTAGATGTGGAATCTTTCTTAACTCAATATCCTTTTGATTTGAGTGAAAACGAATCACTTTTCCTACATATTAATGATGACCATGCAGTGTGGAACAACGGGAGTTTTCATATTAAGAGTGATGGAATAGATGTGTATCGAGGCAATAAAGAAAATGCATCATGTGATCATCCACCAAAGCGCGGACTTCGCTGTAATATCAATACACTTACGGCAATTCTAACCGGGTATCAGAAACCTGAGTTTCTTTATGAAGCTGGGTTGCTCCAAGGACCTGAGAAGGATTTGAAACTTTTAAAGAGGATTGTGCCTGAAAGGGAAACGAATTTTATGGATTTTTTCTAGTGTGATAGAAACTTTGAAGTTTTACACGAAATATAATCTTTATTTACCGTTAAGATTTCTCTTGTTATTTAGGTGAAAAAGCACACTTCTAATTTAAGAATTGTGCTTTTTTGAATACAAACTCTAACTAAATGTTTGGATATAATTGTTTTTGTTGAAGGTCAAGTATCCCTTTTTTCGCGACTTTTTCCAATGATAAAGCTCACAATCAACACTAAGATAATCGAGCCTATGATAGCTGGGATAATGCTAAATCCACCGATATCCGGTCCCCAATTACCTAATATTAGCGTACCTAACCACGCACCAACAAATCCTGCAATAATATTTCCAATAATACCTCCAGGAACATCGCGGCCCGTTACAACACCAGCAAGCCAACCAATAATACCACCAATGATTAAACTCCATATAAATCCTATTGAAAACACCTCCAAATTCTCATTACCCTTACTGTATTGTTCTATGCTTAAAGAATAAAACACGAGGGTTTCTGTATATATTTTGCTAAATGCGTAATTCTATTCAATTGTATTTGTACGAATGAATTAGTGTTAGTATGCTACTCGTTCATAGTACAGTTATTTATTAGAGAGTAAAACCTACTCATCCATCGTTTTCTTTTGTAAGTGTTAGAGAACATTCTAATGTTTTGACCTAAGTAAATTCGGTTAAACTCACCTCTATAATACAAGGAGGGTAACAATGGATATAAAGAAAGTGAAACTCGGAAAAAGTGAAGTAGTAGCAACAAGAATTGCTCTCGGTACGTGGGCGATCGGTGGCTCCGGCTGGGGCGGAACGGATGAAGATCAATCAATTGAGACGATTCATGCAGCTATCGATAAAGGAGTAACAATGATCGACACAGCACCTGCTTATGGTCAGGGTCTATCTGAGGAATTAGTAGGTAAAGCTATTGCTAGCTCCAATGTGAAGCGCGAGGATCTTGTTCTTGCAACGAAAGCTGGTATTGGATTTACTGATGATGGAAACTATCGTGATACAAGACCAGAACGTTTGGAGCAAGAACTTCATGAAAGTCTTGATCGCCTCCAGACAGATTATATTGATGTGTATCAAATTCACTGGCCTGATACGGATGTATCGATAGAAGAGACAGCAAAGAAGATGAAGGAATTCTATGATCAAGGCAAGATTCGAGCGATTGGTGTTAGTAACTTTAGTCCTGAGCAAATGAATGAGTGGCAAAAGTATGCGCCGATTCATACGTCTCAGATGCATCTAAACATGTTGCAGCGCTATCTCATTGATTGGTTTGAGTATTGTAAGAAGAACGAAATCGCAACGCTATCGTGGGGATCACTTGCTCACGGTATGCTGACAGGAAAGTATTCGAAAGATGCAAGCTTCTCTGATGACGATTTGCGCAGTAAAATTGACTTGTTCCAGGGTGATCGCTTCCCAAGTATGATTGATGCTGTTGGAGAGTTAAAGGATCTTGCAAATAAGAAAGATCGTAACTTAATCCAGCTTTCTATTCGCTGGCTTCTTGATCATCAGCCAGGAACCGATGTTGCGCTTTGGGGTGCACGTAAGCCATCACAAATGGACGGTGTTGAAGGCGCGGACGATTTTGAACTATCGAACGATGACCTCCAGTTGATAGATGAGATACTATATAAGCATGTTGATGATTTAGAGAACGGTAGTTTGAAGGAATATGGACCACCGTTGCGTTCACAATTGCAAGAGAACTAATGGGTAGATAGCACGCTCAATTGTGAGCGTGCTTTTTTTGTTATGAGTATAAGAAGTGATTGAGTTTACAACATGATTTTGAAATAATTGGTAGTGTGTTTATGATGATAAAGAAAGAAGGCATGACTCATGTTCAATCACTTGAAAAAAGGTGATAAAATTGGCATTTTCACACCGTCTTCACCTGCGACAGTGACGGCGCGTACTCGGTATGAACGTGCCAAGGCATTTCTAGAAGAGAAGGGATTTGTCATTGTAGAAGGCAACCTAACAGGTAAAACGGAAATTTACCGATCAGGAACACCCGAAGCGCGAGCTGAAGAATTTAATGAGTTAATAAGAAATCCAGAAATTAGAATGGTCATGTCTACAATTGGCGGTACAAACTCAAACAGTATGTTGCCGTACATTGATTACGAAGCGTTTAAGAAGCATAGGAAGTTAGTTGTAGGTTACTCAGATGCCACAGCTTTATTGCTTGCTCTCTATGCAAAGACTGGAATCACAACTTATTATGGACCTGCACTTATCCCTTCATTTGGCGAGTTTAAGCCACTTGTGAATGACACCTATCGTTACTTTGAAAACTATTTTATGAATGCAAGTTCACTTCCATATGAAGTCCCAATGCCTCTTCTGTGGTCAGATGAACCAGTAAATTGGTTAGAAAAAACAACCGAGAAAAAACTTTATGAGAACGAGTGGATATCAGTCAATGAAGGTGTGGCAGAGGGGCGGTTGATTGGTGGAAACGTGAACGCCATGTATGGATTCATAAGCTCAGAGTATTTTCCTGAAGTGAAGCAAGGAGATATTCTATTGCTAGAAGATTGCTCGAAAAATGCAGCGGTTGTTGAGAAGAATTTCGCGATGTTAAAACTGAGTGGACTTTTTGATAAAGTATCAGGAATTATCTTAGGGAAACACGAGTTGTATGATGATTTAGGAACAAGTAAGAAACCACTAGATCTTCTGTTAGAACAGCTGGATGGTCGCAAAATTCCTATTTTAGCAGAGTTTGATACATGTCATACGCACCCAATGCATCCTTTAGCAATTGGTAAGAAAGTGAAGATCGATACAAGGAAGAAGAAAGTGTATTGTACTGAAAATTGGATTTGAGTTTTGGTCAATAAACAGGGGAACTTTTGCGTGAAGTTCCCCTGTTTATATTTTTATGAGATTAAAACGGGTTTGTTGCCCACTGCAAGGATTGCTTAATGAAAATACGCGGATGCAATTTAAGCTGACCGATCATATATTCAGCAATATCTTCAGGTTGCATGTATTTCTCTTTATCCTGTTCGGAAAGCTTGTCACCGAATGCGAGCTCTGTTGCGACAAGACTTGGATTCAGTGTGAAGACACGAATGTTATTTCGTCGTACTTCTTGCATAAGCGCTTCTGTCATTCCTTGAATTGCGAATTTCGAAGCACTATAAGCCGTTGACCCAGACGTTCCTTTAAGACCGCTACTCGAAGAGATGTTAATGATGTCTCCGCGATCTTTCTCAATCATTTGTGGCAGAACTGCGCGGGTGACGTGATAGGTGCCATACACATTCACTTCAAATGTGTGCTTAAAGTCTTTAGGGTCAAGTTCTAGGAATGGACCGTACAATCCAATGCCTGCGTTATTGATGAGGACGTCAGCTGGACCAAGATTCTTTTCTAGGTTAGCAACAGCTTCATTCACTTCCTCAATCTCTGCAATGTCAGCAGTGGCATAACTTGCATCCACTCCAAGCGCTTTTGCTTCATCTGCAACTTCTTTTAGTTTGTTTTCTGTTCGTGCGATTAATCCTACGTTTACACCTTCTCTAGCAAGTTCTAGAGCCGTAGCGCGTCCGATTCCGCTACTTGCGCCTGTGACGTAAGCAATTTTCCCTTTTATTGCTTGTGCCATTTCGAATCATCCTTTCTAGTATCCTTTTCCTTTTCAGTGTACGGTTTGGAGTAATAAGTTTCAAAGATAATGAATGCAATTGCACCGCTTTTAAACACTACTATGTTTAGTTCAACCAGATAACGGTAACAGTCATTAGGAAGGCAAATACAAGAAAATGGTAAAAGACAGGTAACAAATCTGAAACAAAAAAAGGAGTTTTTTACATTATGCGTAATCACTTAAAACATTTCATTAATGGCGAGTGGGTTGAATCAACTGGTTCAGAAACGTTTGAAGTGGTTAACCCAGCTACAGAAGAAATCATTGGCAAAATTAGTTTAGGAACAAAAGAAGATCTAGATAAAGCGGTAGCTGCAGCTCGTGCGGCATTTCCATCTTTTTCTCAAACAAGTAGAGAAGAGCGCGTTGAAATGCTTGAGAATATTGCTGCAGAGTATGCGAATCGTAAAGAAGAAATCATTGACGTTATTACGGAAGAGTTAGGTTCTCCTCGCTCCATATCAGAGAAGGTTCATTACAATATGGGATATAACCACTTTTCTGAGGCAGCTAAGGCATTGAAAGAGTTCTCTTTCTCAGAAGACCGTGGTGATCATACCGTTGTGAAAGAATCAATTGGTGTTAGTGGACTCATTACACCTTGGAACTTTCCAACGAACCAAACGTCAACGAAAATCGCAAGTGCATTTGCGGCAGGTAGCCCAGTCGTTCTGAAACCTGCAGAAATTACACCTTTTGCTGCGATTATCTTAACTGAAATTTTCGAAAAAGTTGGCGTTCCAAAAGGTGTATTTAACCTCGTGAACGGTACAGGCGAAACAATTGGGGACGGCATTAGCTCACACCCTGATATTGATTTTGTATCCTTTACAGGTTCAGCAGGTGTTGGTGAAAAAGTAATGAAAAATGCATCAGAAACGATTAAAAATGTGGCACTCGAACTTGGCGGCAAATCTCCATTCGTTATGCTAGAAGATGCAGATGTAGAAAAAGCGGCAAAAGCAGCTGTCAGTCATATCGCAACAAATTCTGGTCAGGTTTGCTCAGCAGGAACAAGAATGATTATTCCAGCTTCAAAGAAAGAAGCGTTTGAAGAAGCAGTGAAAAAAGTACTTCCAGAATTTCCTGTAGGTGATCCACAAGATAAAAACTATGTTGGACCACTCGTATCACAGAAACAGTGGGATACTGTTCAATCTTATATTGAAAAAGGAATCGATGAAGGTGCAACGCTCATTGCTGGCGGAACTGGTAAGCCAGACGGCATTGAGAAAGGATATTTCGTTAAACCTACCATCTTTACTGACGTGAAGAATGACATGGTCATCGCTCAAGAAGAAATCTTTGGACCAGTCATGTCCATTATCACGTACGAAACAATTGATGAAGCGATTGAAATCGCAAATGATACAGTATATGGCTTAGCAGGCTATGTGTTCGGAGAAGATAAAGAAACGCTTCGCAAAGTAGCAACAAGCATCCGCGCTGGTCGTATTAAAGTGAACAATGCTGAACTCGACTTTTCTGCACCATTTGGTGGCTATAAGCAATCAGGAATCGGCAGAGAGTGGGGCGACTTCGGAATTGAGGAGTACCTTGAGAAGAAAGCGATTCTTGGGTATCCAGCATAAGATGATGATATAGGAAAACATGATTAAGAGCAGCTGTCGAATGGCAGCTGCTCTTTTTTTAGGCTCTATTCGTAGCCATTGTTGCTGTAAATGTAGTGGTAGATTTCCGCTTCAGGATGCTCGCTTTCCGCGGGGCGGGCGGTGAGCCTCCTCGGCGCATAAAAACATTGCGCCTGTGGGGTCTCACCTGTCCCGCTCAACCCGCAGGAGTCGAGCATCTTTTCGCTCCAATCAGCTAAGTGTTTCCTTTTTACAAAAAAACTTTTAAAAGCAACAATCTCTTAGGAAAGAGCCTTTTATTATTTCAATAGATCATAAAGAGTTAACCTCAACAATTACAAGAAAATGGTACAGTAATGGTAGCATAAGTAAGGAGGTGCGTCATGTTTCTCTTTTTCCTTATTATCGTCAGCGGTGTTGTAGGGTTTTTATTAATAGGCTTAAAAGAAATTGGACTGATTATTGGATTCGCAATCATAGTAGGTTGTTTAATTCGAGGACTCTATTTGCTTCATGAAATCAATCGCAAGCTAGATCGAGAACAGGTTGAGTAGTTTGTAAGTTATTTAGATATAATATTGAAGTAATCCTGGGGTGAAGTGGACGAATCAGTTTATTTATATGGTGACTGCAGAATTCAATATATAATAGCATTAACAGAGACTTCTTTTGCTTGGAGTCTCTTTTTTGTTCGTTATTTCTTGTATCAATCTACTGGTTAACAGATTCCTTTTTAATATTTTTTTAAAAGAATGAAACCGTTCGGACGTTCATTAAGTCTATAGAGGGCAAGGTGGAAGGAGGTAATAAATTGAAAGAACAAGATGAACTTATTTATGAAGATGATAATTGGAATAAATCAGTCTATGAAGACGAAGTTGATGAGTTAATTAGAAATCACTCTAAGCAAGTATTCATATTAGCTTTTTCGTACGTTAAAGATCACTCCCTAGCAGAGGATATAGCCCAAGAAGTTTTTTATAAGTGCTATACAAACTTACATAAGTTTAGAAACGATTCTTCGATAAAAACCTGGATATCTCGTATAACGGTAAACACTTCAAAAGATTTTTTAAGAAAAAGGAAATTTAATTTGCTTCAATCCCCATCGGATATTTTAGAGAGGTTTTTAAAATCGAAAAGCACAGAAGAAGAATTCTTAGAAAAAGAAAACAACCAGAGTGTAATGGAGAAAGTATTAGATCTTCGTCCTAAATATCGAGAAATTATTATACTTTATTACTTTCAAGATTTTAGTGTTGGAGAAATAGGCCAAACGTTAAAAATGAACCCAAACACGGTAAAAACAAGATTATCGCGAGGAAGACAATTGTTGAAAGAAACAATGGTGGAATGGGAAGGAGGAAATTATGAAGCGGGAGATTGAAAAAGGAAAAGTAGAGTTTGATCAGCAATATTCGATAGAGCAAGAAGAGAGCATTAGAAGAAGAGTAAAAGATAGACTTAGACAACCTCAACGAACGATTACTAGTAAACGCAAACTTGTATATTTTTCAGCTGTGGCAACGCTAGTTCTTGGTTTAATAGTAAGCTTATCATTTGTTTCGCCATCAATGGCATCAGTTATCTCTAAAATACCGTTTCTAAACGATTTGATGGATAAAGAAGAATCGATCGGCGTAGATTCCATTGGAGATCTTTTAATTCATGAATTAAAAGAAAGAGATTATAAAGTTAGTAATGGAACAAATATTGATTTTAGAGAAAAAACGATTTCTTTTGGAGTAACTGGCTCAGAGGAATATTATCAAAATAATAAGGAAGATATTATTGAATATAGTCATGCTATTTTAGAAGCACATGAACTTGAAGCCTATAAAGTAGAAGTTGGGTTCCCTAAAAACGAGGAACCTTATGACGATGGTGTTTCGGCAGAAATGAAACGGAAGTATGCTGAATACGAAAAGAGAAGTTTAAAATTAAGCGAAGAGATTTCTTCAAGCCTTAACGAACGTCATTACAAATTTAAATCAGCTGATGTTTGGATTAATGATCAAGTGAAAAATATTTCACTCGAAATACCTGTATCAGAATCAAGAATAGAAGAAATAAAAGAAGTAGTTAGGAAGGTCGCAGAAGAAAAGGAATCTGGAAAATTCACTATAAAAGTATATCGGTATGATCCAGTTAGAGAGGAAGCAGAAAGAAGATGGAGTCCAGTTATAGATACACTTGTAGAAGGATTAATTGGTAAGGACGATCTTCAAGTAGAATTAGTTGGATTCACCTTCTACTCTGATCCATACAAATTATCAGTAGATACTGCAATTAAAGAATCAGATCCTAATGCTCTGATAAAAGCTGAAAATATAGAAGAAGAGATCCATACATTTATTAACTCAGAGAAGATACAAGAGATTGTAGAGGGAGATGATTATCAAGTTGTAATATATAGTAAAGAAAATAAGGAGATAAACTAAGTTTGCAACCTGCTCTACTCCCCCAAGTCTAAATAAAAATCCCACTAAATAAACAGGCCTCCTAACCATAGAGGCCTGTTTATAACTACATTGCTTCTTGCTTTCCTTCTTGATCATTTTGTCCTGAAGCGCGCTTAATCATGGAAGCGACTACGAAAATAGCAGCTAGTATGATCGCGACGATGACAAGGAACAGAATGTTTGAAGAAAGAAGTTCCATCAAGCCTCCTAGTAGGAGTCCAACTACAGCGAAATCTGAATCTCCAAAAGTTGTCCCTTGGAATCCTAATGAGCCAAGGACTGGAAGAAGAAGAGCTGGCAAGAAGCTAATCATTAAACCGTTTGCCATTGAGCCAAACACGGCTCCTTTCCGACCACCTGTTGCATTTCCGAATACGCCTGCTGCTGCACCTGTAAAAAAGTGAGGGACTAGCCCGGGAACAATGACTTTAAGTCCCATTAGCGGTAGAAGGAACATGCTGAGTAATCCTGCAATAAAGCTAAAGAAAAACCCGATGATGACCGCATTGTTTGCGAATGGGAAAACGGCTGGGCAATCGAGTGCAGGTGTTGCATTAGGAACGATCTTATCTGCAATTCCTTTAAATGCTGGAACGATTTCAGAAAGAAGCATTCGAACACCAGCAAGGATGATGTATACGCCTGCTGCGAAAGTAAGCGCCTGCATAAACGAAAAGACTAGAAAATTTGTGCCACCGCTTAACTCTGATTCAATGAACGCTGGGCCAGTGAAGAGGGCGACGACGAAGAAAAGAATGGCCATTGTAAGTGAGACTGACACAGATGTATCGCGTAGGAAGTTAAGCGATTTTGGAACTTTAATTTCCTCAGTCGATTTAGAGTTTTTACCGACTGCTTTTCCAACAGCCGCTGCGATTAAATAACCGAACGTGCCAAAGTGGCCGATGGCAAAATCATCACTTCCTGTGATTTTTCTTGTATATGGTTGCAAAAGAGCAGGTAAGAGAACCATAAGAGCTCCAAGAATAATAGACCCAGTAATAATCATAGTAGCGCCACTAAAGCCACCAGTTGAAAGAATAACAGCAATGAGACATGCCATGAACATCGTGTGGTGACCTGTTAAGAAGATGTATCGAAAAGGTGTTATACGTGCAAGGATAATGTTCACAACCATACCGAATAGCATGATCATAGCTGTTTCTGCACCAAATGCATCCTGTGCTAATGCAACAATTGCTTCATTATTGGGGATAATTCCTTGGATTTCAAAAGCATGATCAAACATGCTACTGAAGTTATTAAGGGAGGCGACAAGCACGCCAGCGCCTGCCCCCAGAATAACAAATCCCATGATTGTTTTTAATGTGCCTGAAATGACATTTGCTATATCTTTCTTTTGAAGGAGAAGACCGATAAGGGCAAATAACCCTACAAGTATCGCCGGTGTCCCTAGGATATCTCTCATTATAAGATCGACCATGGTTTATGCCCCTTTCAAATTTGCTTCAATCGCCGTCCTTAGCTCTTTCTTATCCATAAGATTGTTAAGTTTAATCACATTTCGGTTGCCATCTTCAAGGTTTTCAACAATTTCTGTAGATCCTAAGTAGAAATCTGCTGTTTCAGATTTACTAGTTGTGAGATCAGTATGATCCACTTCAGCTTCAATACCAAGATCGTTCAAGATCGTTTTGACGTTCATTTCTACGATAAAGCTGCTTCCAAGTCCATTACCACATACAACAAGAATTTTTTTCATTTTCATTCTCTCCTTTTAATTTGAGTATTTTGATACGAGTTTGATAATATCTTCTTTTTCTGTAGCGCCATAAATCATTTCTAGGTTTTCTTCTTCAGATAATAGATCTGACAGTTGAGCGAGGGCTTTAAGATGGGTTTCGTTATCCACCGCAGCTAGCACGATTAATAATTTCACCTGATGCTTGTCTTTAGATGAAAAGGATACTGATTCATCTAATCGAAGTAAGCTCATCCCGACTGTATTAACACCCTCTTCAGGGCGAGCGTGAGGAATTGCAATACCTGGTGCAATCACAACATAAGGTCCCAGATCTTCAACATTTTTGATCATGGCATCAATATAAGATGAATTGATTTGCTCTTTCGTTAGAAGCGGCAATGCAGCCGTTTTAATCGCTTCTCTCCAATTTTCGGTGTGTGATGCAAATTGAATCGTTTCTTCGTGTAGTAAGTCATTTAACATAGGTCTGTCAAACCTTTCTATTGATAGAGTAGCTGGTGATGGAGCGAACAATTGATTTAATTCGTTCTTTAACTCTTTTTCGTTCGTAATGGTGCCGTATTTTTTCATTATTTCAATGATATCGTCTGTTGTAGGTGCTGTATGATCGTTCGGTGTTGATTGCACTTCTTCCATCCAATGAAGAATTTTCTCTTTGTCCTGCTGGGTCAAAATTGGACTGACAGTTAGGACTGGCAACGTTTCGTGTTGGAGTGGGGAAGTAGAGAAGATGTAATCCACATCGTAGTGGTTGTTCAAGAATTGTCTTCTTGAAACCGTTCCGATTACTTCGACGTTTGTCAGAAGCTTTTCTAGTTGGCCTCTTAAAATGTTCGAAGTTCCAATCCCCTTTTCACAAACAATAATGGCTCTCCCAAACGTTACACCTGAGATCTCTTCCTTCTGCATCCAGGCACCAAAGTGCATAGCGAGATAGGCTAATTCGTCATCTGGTAGTTTATGAGATAGCATCAATTCAATCGGCCAGACGGCACGCTTCGTAATAGAGAAAACCTCTGGATATTCTTCTTGAACAGATGCTGTCAATTCGTTGTTAGTAGGAACATTATACTTTAAGCGATAATACGTCGGTTTAAGGTGAAGAAAGAGGGCTTCTTCTAGTTCTTCTCGTTGTTCGAAAAGTACACAAGCATATACTTGGAATTCGTGAATTATTTCACTAACTACTTTTCTAAGCTTCTCAATCTCAAGATTTCCTATCGCACTTACTTCTGAATAATTCACCCTTGATCCAAGTAGTTGCATCGTGATGAAACAAATCTCGTCGATCGATAGGGAGAGTTTAAATTGATGTTCTAATTCCAAAGCGATGCTCTTAGCTGCTTCGAACTCTCTCGTTGAGGAGACGGCTTGTTTTTCATCTGGATCAAGCTGAATACGGTGCTCACCTTTTAAACGCTGAAGAAGGACAACGAGCTGAATAGCTAGAACTTGAATCGTGTCGTCTGTTAACTCTGCCTTTAAGACCGGCTCGACATTCATAATGATTTGCTTCATTTGAAATAAATTCGAATAGGTGTTTTCTTCACCGTTCTTTAGCATGGGATACAGAAAGTTCGTCATTTCTGTTAGCTGCTCATTCGTTAGAACCTCTGTCATAAACCGACTTAAGATTCTACGCATATTCTCCTCTTTTCCTTCGACAGTGTAACCTTCGGATCGTTCAAAGTGTAATGTTAATTCTTCTTCTTTTAGTAGTTTCTTAACTAGTTTTAAGTCCTTTGAGACTGTGCCTCGACTAACCTGTGTGCGTTTGATGAAGTCTTGCATAAACACTGGTTGGTTTTTCGTTAGAAGTTCTACCCCAATTAACGTGACACGTTCCATTTGAGAGTAATGGTATTGCCATTCATTAAGTTCCTTCATCAATGTAGGAACGGTTTGTTTCGTTTCTTCTGAGAGGTAATAGCCTAGTCCCTGCTTTGTTTGGGTAATGGGAAGCTTATTCTCTTCCAACCAATCATTAATCTTCTGCAAGTCATAATGTACCGTTCGTTTTGAAATTCCTAGCTGCTCAATTATATGTTCGACAGTGACTAATTCAGTTGCGTGAACAAGTTTCGTTAATAGAAATGTGCTTCTTTCATCAAGTGGCATGGAGATCTCCAACTCCCTTACAATTGCAAAATGATACGGATGAAACAAATCATGATTTGATAGTGCTAAGTATATCGCTTACATCATAAACATGAAAGGGTTTGCAACGTTCAGTTTTTGTGATTGATACATTTGCAAAATTGAACACATGTGTAATGTGGATAGGAAGAAGTTTATTTACGGTATAGATGGATGAAGATAAAGAAATGAAGAGGTATGAGAGGGTGATGACTATTTTGGTAGAATTCGTCATATGTGGTTTAAAAAGGGTTTGTCTAAAAAGCCACACTTAGCTGATTGGAGCGGAAATCACTACTCTTATAGCAAAAGCAACCATGTTTGCGAAAACAGCCTCAAGAAAAGCCGAAAAAAAATAAAAAGTCCTGCTCCCTGGCAGGACTTTCTAGCTATACGATAAAGTTGAGGAAGAGTGCAGACGTGGTGTGATTTCCTTTACTAGCTCATCACCTTTACCTTCTGCATATAAATCGAGCAAGTTCTCAGCGATTTTTTGCTCAACTTCATAGGTGAGTCCAGTATGATAGTCGATGAGGAAATACATCTTACCTTGCTCATAGATTCCTGACAGCAGCTCATACTTATCATGCTCGAAGTGTACTTCTGTACCATACTGAGTCATTTCAAGATAAGTTTCAAAAGGGGTAATGGGGAAAGCTTTTACTTTGTTCATGTTAATCCTCCTGGTCATATATTCGTTTTCAATAGAAAGTCTAACCAATTGGTAATCTATTTATACATATTAATAGATTAAAAGAGTAAAAGCATTTTAAGAGCAAGATTGTACTGGAAGAAGCTTCTTCAAGCTATTACTTTGACATCTTCTTACTTCTGCTGTATCTTAATTCCTAGTTATTATATACGAATTATTTAGATTGGCTGTATGAGGAGGTTAACCAATGAAGAAAATCTGGTTGAGTTATATAAATGCTTCGTTAATTCTAAAAATATCCGTAGCCCTCATATTGGGCATTGCGGTTGGGGTCGTTTTTGGTGAGGATGCAGCTGTTTTAGCACCATTAGGTGATCTATTAATCAAGTTGCTATCATTTCTTATTATTCCACTTGTTATTTTTACGCTAATTGTTGGGGTTAATCAAACGAAACTATCGAACCTGGGCAGTATGGGTGGGAAGGTATTCCTTTACTATACGTTAACATCAGCATTTGCCATAATTGTTGGGTTAACCGTTGCTAGTTTATTTGATCCGGGTACTGGGTTATCACTTGATCCAAATCAATCGTTTGAAGTTCCTGAAAATCCAGGTATTATCAGTGTTCTATTAAACATTGTCCCTTCCAACATTGTGACGGCGTTCAGTGAAATGAATTTACTTGGAATCATCTTCACAGCATTCGCTTTCGGGATTGCCATTTCTGCATTACGAACTTCAGCAGAGCACGCTGAATTAGGAGAACACCTCTACAAAGTTGTAGAAGGCTTGAATGAGGCAACTTTTAAAATTATGAACGTTGTTCTTCAGTACGTTCCAATCGGTATCTTTGCGATTATTGCTAAGACAATTGGAAACCAGGGATTGGATACGATTCTGTCTCTTGGGAACATGATTGCTGTGCTTTATATTGCGTTACTCGTACAGGTTGCCATTTATGTGATCTTCCTAGTCTTTTTCAAAGTTAGTCCGAAAGAGTTCTTCTCTAAAGCACGTACACCGATGATTACGGCTTTTGCTACACAAAGTAGTTCCGGTACGTTGCCGTTAACTTTGAATGCAGCAAATGGCTTGGGTCTACCAAAAAGCTTGTATGGATTTAGCTTACCGCTTGGTGCAACAATTAATATGGATGGGGCAGCCATTCGAATTGCGATCTCAGCGGTATTTGCGGCTAACGTCGTGGGTGCACCGTTAAGCATTACTGACATGCTCATGATTGTGATTGTTGGTACATTAGCAACGATCGGTACAGCAGGTGTTCCGGGTGCTGGTATTGTAATGATTGCTACTGTTTTTGCTCAGGTTGGATTGCCGATGGAAACTGTTGCATTGTTAACAGCCGTTGATGCCTTAGTCGGAATGGGCGCTACGGCGTTGAACGTAACAGGAGATCTCGTTGGGGCAACAATCATTGGACGGAAAGAAAAATCGAAGTAATAGATAGAATGAGAGACCAGGCGGTTGGCCTGGTCTTTTTTAATATTTCTATGTAAAAATCCGACAAATACAAGCACTTATTTCTAAAGTTCACCTATTTACCCTTTAAATAATCTAAATTTTATAATAATATTGTCTTTAGAGCTTTTATGTGTAAAAGGGAATGGGGGATATGGGTGGCAGATCAATTAAAAGGAATATGGAAAGATTGGCGTTTGCATATGCTTGTTTTTGCTATTGTTGCGTTAACTGAGTGGATTGGAGTATTTTCGTTTACGGTGGGGCCGGGTGTGGTTTTACTGTTGCCGATGCTATATGCGATGTTAATCGGATTAGGATTGTTTTTCACACCTGTTGTAAAAAAGAAGCAGGCACTGAATGCTGAGCCACTAATTGTTCTTGGTGTAACGCTATTAATTGCCAAAATCGGTGTAATTATAGGACCATCTTTACCAAAATTAATTGAAGCAGGACCAGCACTATTGCTTCAGGAGTTTGGTAATCTAGGTACTATTTTTCTTGCACTACCAATCGCTGTCATGCTGGGCCTAAAAAGAGAGAGCATTGGCATGACGCACTCTGTTGCAAGGGAGCCGAACGTTGGATTAATCGTTGATAAATATGGGTTCAATTCGCCAGAAGGAAGAGGCGTTATGGCGATTTATATTTTCGGAACGGTATTCGGTGCGGTTTTCATGGGAGTGATTTCAGGGTTCCTCGCGACTATTACTCCAATTCATCCGCTGTCCTTCGCAATGGCATCTGGCATAGGGAGTGGAAGCATGATGGCTGCTGCTAGTGGCTCGCTCGTTGCGGCTTTTCCAGCGTTTTCTGATGACATTATTGCTTTTGCAGGAGCAAGTAATTTGCTATCGCTCTCTACTGGTCTTTATATGAGTATTCTCATTGGATTACCTCTTACGGAGAAAATGTATACCGTACTAACAAGAAAGAAACAGCGTAATGCAGAGATTGGGAAGGGGGCGTAAGGATGTTATTGAAAAATATACAAGAATGGACATTGTTGTTGCTCATTTTCGGAGTGATTGCCGCGGTCGGAAATTGGGTCGGATATAGTGTGTTCCCGGTTTCCGCATTACCTGGTATGGTTGTATTAATCATTATTTGCCTTGTTGGACTTATTCTGCAGCACGTTCTACCT
The DNA here is from genome assembly GCF_017303315.1 of Bacillus sp. NTK071. Lineage (GTDB taxonomy): Bacteria > Bacillota > Bacilli > Bacillales > Guptibacillaceae > Guptibacillus. The sequence goes on along the minus strand of NZ_JAFKOI010000003.1, from coordinate 146,053 downwards.
GTTAATATACCGAGCGTTGCTTATATAGGAATCATTGGTATTATCGTATCTATGCCTGTTATGCCGGGATCAGAGTATGTAGTGAAGTGGACGCAGGATATTAATATCCTAGCGCTTGCGACACCGATACTCGCATATGCAGGAATTGCGATTGGACGATCTTGGACGGATTTTGTGAAGCTAGGTTGGAGAAGCATTGTTGTCGCAATGTTTGTGATGGTCGGTACGTTTCTTGGATCAGCGCTTATCGCTGAAATGGTACTTCGCATGCAAGGTTTGATTTAATAGACTCCCATTCGGGGGTCTTTTTCATTTGAGAAATGTAGGCAGTTTTTCGAGAAGAGCAATTGTTGAACAGTGGGTTTTCTCGATGTTTCCAGATAAGTCAGCTGCAGGGAGATGAAAAAGGTTGATTGATTTTGAAGAGGTGAACCAATCTTTTCGGTGTGGGGCTGTATGCGTAACATCGTTCCAAACTGAAAGTGGAGGGCTATAGATTTTTGGTCCTTTTATAATAGTGCAGTTCTTCAGCTCCCGTCTTGCGTTAGGCTCGCCATCTTTCACAGTGTTGTATAAATGTGGCCAGTAGTCTTTTCTTGAGCCTGTGTGTGGATGTGATTCTGCCCATTCAAGCACACTACGCACGACCTGTTCACTAGAAAAAAGCTGGGCATATAGCCTTTTACCAAGGTTGATCCTTTCCTTTACATATAAAAAGTGATGCGCTGTTTCTCCCATTAAATGAACTGCATTACCATTTTGCATAGGAAAAAGCAGCGTATTAGTATTTAATAGTTCCTGTAGTTGAAAGGCAAGCGTTTGAAAAACAGTTTGCTGATAATCTTTCATTTGGATGACACGTGATTCGATGTAATGTTGCTCATTAATGATAAGGGCGATTGTTAGAAGATCTGATTTTCTTTTTGTTAAGAAATCATTCCAAGATATTCTCATAAAGGAAGAGACATGGAATGCAGGTAAAAGGTGAAAAAGAGAATGTGTTTTTTTCATGCTTTCATGATAAAGAAGCAGTTGCGGATAAGCATCTTGGAAAATAAGCCAGTTCCCACGTTCTAAGAATGAGAAAAAAGCTTCTTGTTGCTTACGTGTAAGAAGACGAGGAAGGTATTCGCCTTTTAGATCTGTCATCGTCCAACCTGCGTTACGTGATACAAGATGAGCAAGCATTGACCAGTGAATCTCAGGGTGTTGCTTAAAGAAATCAAGATAAGCTTTCGTGCGTGTAACGTTGTTTCGATTGTATGTAGCCGTTTTCTGTTGAATAGTTTTGATAAGCTGTAACTCACTTTGTGTAAAGCGAGACATTGGTGGTTGCTTGTTATGCTGTAGCTCTTTTAATAGGAAGGTTGAAGGGGAGGTATTGAGTGATGATTGAAATAATGATTTGAGAAACGCCATTAGCAAATCCCCCCTGCTCTTCTTTCTATATATCTATGATGCTCTTGATAAGAAAGAAGAGTGGAGTTCGTACTTCGCCACCCATTTTGTATGAATAAGGTATGGATAATCTTTTGCACGTCTTGACCTATTACGAGGGATTGTAAGCGTGTATGATAGAAGTATTATCCATAAGCTTAATCATTTTGCTAATACATGATTTTTTACACTTTTTATTTAAGAGCGAAGTACTTTGAGGGGAGCGCTAACAGGTTATGTCCAATGGCGAGTTTAAAAGGAAGCTTGAATCTGATGAGCTTCTCCAAATTATTTTTGACTATGCTGCCGAAATTACTGTGGAACACAAACTAGACCGACTTTTAATGCTCATGGCTGATATGGGACGGGATATGACAGTGGCTGATCGTTGTATACTCTGGATTCATGATGAATGGACAGATGAACTATGGGCAAAAGTCGCTCACGGTGTGGACGAAGTACGTATTCCTTCAAAAGCTGGACTTGCGGGGTATGCGTTTCAAACAACAAAACCTCTCATAATTGCGAATGCCTATGAGGACGAACGGTTTCATTCAGATATTGATGTGAAAACAGGCTATCGAACGAAATCACTCTTGGTGATTCCTTTAATAAATAAGCAGAATAAAACGCTTGGTGTTTATCAGGTAATCAATAAGTTAACGGAAGATGAAGTATTTACAGCGCAGGATGTGAAATATTTAAGTCTTGCAGCTTCTTATACAGCACAAGCCCTTGAAGCAGTGCTCATGAACATTGAGGTAGAAGAAGCTCAGAAGGAAATTATTTTTAAGATGGGCGAAATTGGTGAAGTGCGCTCAAAGGAAACGGGTAATCATGTTAAGCGTGTAGCAGAATATGCTAAGTTTCTAGCGATTAAAGCCGGGTTAAGTGAGGAAGAAGCAGATCTAATTAAAGTGGCTTCGCCAGTGCATGACATTGGAAAAGTGGCCATTCCTGATGCTATTTTGAATAAACCAGGCAGGCTATCTAAAGAAGAATATACAGCTATTCAGGCTCACTCAAATATCGGCTATGATTTACTGAAGAACTCGAATCGGAGTATTTTACAAGCTGCTGCTGTGATTGCGAAACAGCATCATGAGCGGTGGGATGGTCGAGGGTATCCAGATGGTCTTAGCGGTGAGAACATTCACTTATACGGACGAATCGTCTCTGTAGTAGATGTATTTGATGCACTAGCTTCAGATCGCCCATACAAAAAAGCGTGGAGCATTGAGCGCATTACTACCCACTTCAATAAAGAAAAAGGCAAGCAGTTCGATCCAACTCTAATTGATCTCTTTATCAAACATTTAGACGGATTTCTGGCGATTAAAGTACAATATGATGACTATTAGAAACAAGAGCGCAAATCGTAACGGTCGATTTCTGTTTTGAAGTACAAGCACATAATTGCATGAGAAAATGGTATTTGAATTCGAAACATAAACATCAAAAAAATCGTACAAAAAACGGTCAGTGGCTAATGTGCCTCTGACCGTATATTTTTTAATAGTTATGCTTCATTAAAGCTCCCTATAGATGAAAATCTATTTTCAAACCTAAAATATGGTGGAACTGATTACATAGGAGACAAACGCTTTGATGGTAGTTGCGTTCTCATCCATTTTAAGCTAAGAAGTCACAAGAGAGATTTCAAACGCCTACTTCGGCAAGGTCCGGAGGGGGATGGCGAGACTCCTGTGGGATGAGCATGACAGGTGAGACCCCAGAAGACGGAGCCTGAGGAGGCTCAGCGCATGCCCCGCGGAAAGTGAGTCATCCCCCGGAGAACCTTATCTCCATACATTTATCTCGAATTTAATTTTTGTATTAAACTGGCCTTTAATAAAATGGAGCAGCAAATTGCATAGATTTGACGCTCTTTTTTCCATTCATGTAAAGGAATGAAGCTCAGAAAGTTCTCTCTCAAGTGTTTCTGCGATCGCTCTCATACCAGAAATGCCTGCTTTACTCTCTGCGTCAGCATTGTAATTTGTATTGGTATTCACATCATACGTGAACAGGTCACCGCGCTCATTCTGAATGCACTCAATTCCTGCAAATGTAATGCCGTTCGCTTTTAAGAAGGCGGCATAATTTGCAAGAACAGGATGATCAAAATCCTCTATAATTTCAAACTTCGGTCTAGGCTGTTCTGTAGTCGGGCAGAATGAATCGCCTACCTGACAAGCATCTGCTGGACAAAGCTCAAAACCGTCAGATGTATCGACACGGACAGCATAGAGAAACTTACCACCTACGAATTCGCAGCGTGTAATGGATGAGTCTGGTGATTGAATGTATTGCTGAAGCAATGTAATGCCATCGATTGATTCATCGAAATTTTCACTTTCTACATACGATTTAAGCGATTCAGGCTGTTGGAAAAGTTGAACACCGAGTCCTTTTCCAGCTCGATTATGTTTTGTAATGAACGGCTCGCTGAAGGAATCTGCTGCTTTCTTAAGGTGATCTTTCCCAACCGCTGCAATGGTTTTTGGTGTGACGATGCCATGTTGTCTCAGCGCATTATACTGAGCAACTTTGCTCACTTCTAACGCTAGAGCACGGCTGTCATTTAGTACTCGACGCCCATGACTTTCAAGCCATGAGAGTACGGCAGCTGTATATTCTGGTGCATAGCGATGTCCCCTCGTATGAGAAGATGCGCTCATGCGATTATAGTAGATCCCTTCAGGTGGAACGTCTGATAAATCGAGACTTCCTTCGCTTAAAAACCAATCCTCGTATGGCACATTAAGTGTCTCTAGCTCATGCTTAAGTGGCTTCGTCCACTCGTCATTTTCGTGAATGATGTATACTTTTGCACTCATGTTATGGCCTCCTTCACAAATAACCGTTAAAACCTATCATTTTACTCAAGTATAAAGCACAATTGCTTATAATCCCAGTGAAAACGTTTAAGTCAAATAAAAAGGCTCTTTTCGTAGATATTGTTGCTATAGGAGGTTGATTTCCGCTCCAATCAGCGAATTGTAGTGTTTATTTCAACAATAGTTTCAAAAGCAACAATCTTTTATAAAAGAGCGAATAAAAAAACAGAGCCATGTAGGCTCTGCATAATGAACTAAATTGACCAGTTCCCATCTCGGAAAATAGGTTCACTTGATCCATCTTCTTTAATGCCATCGATATCCATCTGCTCAGATCCAATCATAAAGTCAACATGCGTCACACTTTCGTTGGCTCCAGCTGCTTCTAGTTCTTCCTTAGACATGTTCTTACCGCCTTCAAGGCAGAAGGAATAAGCATTGCCGATCGCAAGGTGATTAGAAGCGTTCTCATCAAACAGTGTATTGAAGAAAATAATCTCAGCGTTTGAAATTGGAGAATCATGAGGGACGAGTGCCACTTCCCCAAGGTAATGGGAACCTTCATCTGTTTCAATGAGGTGTTGTAGTGTTTCATTCCCGTGTTTCGCTTCCGCTTTAACGATTCTGCCTTCTTCAAATGTAAGAGAGAAGTCTTCAATGACAGTTCCGCCGTAGCTAAGTGGCTTAGTTGAAGCAACAACGCCATTGATTCCATTTCTATGAGGGATGGTGAAAACTTCTTCCGTCGGCATATTCGCAACGAAATGGTCGCCTTTCACATTCTCGCTCACGCCGCCTACCCACAGATGTGCGTCAGGTAGCTCGATCGTTAAATCGGTACCAGGTGCTTTGTAATGGAGTTTCTTGTAGTGCTTCTTGTTCAAGTAATCAACTTTCTGTTCAAGATTTGCACTGTGTTCTTTCCAAGATTGAACGGGGTCACCTGTTGAAACGCGAGTTGCCTGGAAAATGGCATCCCATAGTTTGGCTTCCTGTTCTTCTTCAGGTGCGTCAGGAAAGACTTTCGCTGCCCACGCTTTAGAAGGAACAGCTACAACTGACCAGCTATTATGGTCTGACATGATGTAATTACGGTACCCTTCCATTGCTTTTCCAGCTGTTTTGCTCGCATTGGAAATACGTTCAGGGTCTACACCTTTAAGTAGATCTGGGTTAGACGATGTAATCGAAAGGAACGCCGCTCCGTTCTCTGCCAGTTCCTCGAAGCCTTTAGCTTTCCACGTTGGGAATTCTTTGAAAGCTTCGTCTGGAGCTTTATCAAATTTGATGCGCGTTAAATCTTCGTCGTTCCATTCGACATGAACATTTTTTGCTCCAGCTTCATAAGCGCTTTCTGCAATGTTACGCACAAACTCAGCTGATGTTAGTGGAGCATTCACAACAAGAGTTTGTCCCTTTTGAATATTAACGCCAACTTTAACCGCTAAATCTGCGTATTTCTGTAAATTTTCATGAAAGGTAGCCATAGGTAAGGATCTCCTTTATCTCAATAGTCATACAACTTAAGTGTATCAGATTTCTTACTTTTTAGTAATTTATTCCTCCATTACAGTTCGATAAAGCAAGTTTCTGGCAATAAACCCTCCATTCGGGATATGTTATAAGTAAATCTTCTATATTGGAGTGGTAGAGAATGAGTACGAATTATGAGCTTGCAACATTTGCCGGTGGCTGTTTCTGGTGTATGGTTGAGCCCTTTGAAGAAATGCCAGGCATCCAAAGCATCGTATCTGGATATACAGGTGGAGATAAGCCTTATCCAACTTATGAAGAAGTGATTTCAAAAACTACGGGCCACGTTGAGGCCGTTCAAATTACATTTGATCCATCTGTTTTTCCATATAGTAAACTGTTAGATCTGTTTTGGCGTCAAATTGATCCAACAGATGCAGGCGGACAGTTCTTTGATCGAGGCGACACGTATATCACGGCGATCTATTATCATAATGATGAGCAGGAGAAGCTTGCTGAGGAGTCTCGTAAAGAGCTCGAAGCAAGCGGCCGATTCCAGAAACCAATCGTGACAAAGATCCTTCCTGCCAAACCGTTCTATCCAGCGGAGGATTACCATCAGGATTATCATAAGAAAAACCCAGCTCATTACAACCGCTATAAGAAAGGTTCTGGTCGCGCAGATTTCATTGAAAAGAATTGGGCGTATCAGAAAGATGATGCGGAACTTCGCGAGCGATTAACTCCTGAACAGTATCAAGTAACGCAAAAGAACGGTACAGAGCGTCCTTTCCAAAATGAGTATTATGACAATAACAAGGCAGGGATCTACGTTGATATCGTTTCAGGCGAGCCACTCTTTAGCTCAACAGATCAGTATGATGCAGGTTGCGGTTGGCCAAGTTTCACACAACCAATTCATAATCATCGCGTGAAAGAAAAGAAAGACCTTAGCCACTTTATGATTCGAACGGAAGTGCGCAGTAAGGAAGCCGATTCTCATCTTGGCCATGTCTTTAATGATGGTCCTGGAGAGAATGGCCTCCGCTATTGCATTAATTCAGCTGCGATGAAATTTATCCCAGTGGAAAGTCTTGAGGAAGAAGGTTACGGCGAATATCGAGTGCTTTTTGAATGAAGGAAGTTGACGTAGCCATTGTTGGTGGCGGCATTTCTGGCATTGTTGCCGCAACTAAGCTGATTGAAAGTGGAAAAGAAGTTCTTGTTCTTGATAAAAGTAAAAGCGTGGGCGGTCGTCTTGCAACAAGACGAATCAACGGTGGCAAGGCAGATCACGGCGCTCAATTTTTTACAGTGGGAACAGAAGAGTTCCAGCAATTAGTAGATCATTGGGGGCAGAATGGCTGGGTGTCTAAATGGTTTGGTGAAAATCATGCAAGATACAAGTCGACGGATGGGATGAATCAATTGGTAAAGCACCTCGCGAGCGAGGTGCCAGCCCGGTTGTCCTCTAAAGTTGAGCGCATTGAGCATGATGGTCATTTCTACGTGCTATTTCTTGAAGAAGGAGATAGTGTTAAAGCGCGCGCTGTCCTTTTAACTCCACCTGCGCCACAGTCACTTAAGCTTCTTCAAGCAAGTGATATTCAGCTATCAAATCATGCCCATCAATCACTCAGTCGTATTGTGTTCGATCCTGCGCTTGTTGGTTTGCTTGCATTGAATGAAGAATCTGCCACAACACTTCCGAATTCGGGGCATCAAGACGCAGATTTGCCCGATGGGATTGAACGAATTGTTGATAGCTATTCTAAGGGAATCTCAAAGGAACGAATTATCAGTATTTATGCGACGTCAGAGCTATCGAAATCTTTTTACTCAAAAGAAGATGAGGTAATCTTGACTGAACTCATGAATAGAGTATCTCCCATTATTCATTCTGAGCACGTTTCGTCTTCTCAACTTAAGAGATGGCGTTATGCGCAGGCTGAACAGGTTCATTCCTCTCCAACGCTTTGGGTGTCAGAACAGGAATCAATTGTTGTGGCTGGAGACGCCTTTTTACGAAGCGATGATCAATCTGGGAGAACTAGAATTGAAAGTGCGGTCTTATCAGGCTTAGATGCTGCAAATGAAATGAATGATGAAATGGAGAGAAAGGCTTCGATCTGAAGCCTTTCTTTTTTCTTTCATTTCCTTTTAGAAAGTTTTGAAAATAAAGCGATGTTTCATGCCTATTCAGTTATAATAAAAACATGGTAAATATTACAAAGTTATTCAGCGATATAACCAACCAAACTTATAACAGGGGTATGTGAATGAATCTATTAACGAAAAACGATCATATCATCGAGATGATTTTGTCAATGTTTCGATGGATATTCTTACTTATTGCCGGTAGCTATTACTACTTCTATCTAAATGGTAGTAGCATCGGATTTTTAATTCTTTTTCTTTTTGGATTGGTTTACATGGCGATCTCAGAACTTTCTCTTCGTAAGACCGAAATCAATTCTAGAATCTATTTGTTTATGACAAAAGTAAGTGTCGTTTTTGATTACGCAGCCTTTCTATGGCTTGTTTCCTTGACTGGTGGATCTGGGAGTCCTTTCTTTCCAATCGCGTATCTACTCATTTTACATGTTGCGGTCTACTGGAAATTTAGTGGAGGAATAATCGCATCTTTTCTACTCGGGGCAGGATATACTGCCATCCTTTTATTCAATGGGTATTCTTTTCAGGGACAGCAGTTGATCGATTACATGTTTGATTGTATGTTTCTATTATTTATGGGTGTTCTAGGAGGAATCATTGTATCGCGAGAGCGCACAATGCGATCCAAGAATACGAAACTTGAGGACATTGCGCGCAAGGATTTTCTAACAAATCTTTATAACCATCGCGCTTTCCAGGAAGATCTACATACGTGTTCGAAGAATGATCAGCCACTGATGCTTGTCCTTGCCGATATCGATTTCTTTAAATCTGTTAATGACAGATTCGGGCACTTGGTAGGAGACGATGTTTTAAAGCAGATTGGGATGGTAGTGGAAGAAGAGCTTGAAGATGACGCGAAAGCCTATCGCTATGGTGGTGAAGAGTTTGCTTTTATTCTAAATGCGACAAATAGTGAAGAAGCAAAGGAATGCTTATTGCGTATTCAGTCCGCGATAAGGAAGTTGCGTTTCAAAACCGATGCTGAATACTTCTCTGTTACGATGAGCTATGGAACTGCGCTTTTCCCACTGGAAAGTAGCATTGAGCAGTGCTTGCGCATTGCCGATGAGCGTTTATATGAGGCGAAAAGATTGGGAAGAAACAGAATATGTTGGTATGACCAACAGGTAGAGGAGGGTCACGCACGTTAGCGGGATCCTCCTTTGTTTATGATCGATGTGACGATGTGTTTTGAAGAGTTTTCAAAAAGAGAGAAATAATTAAGAATATGTTTCGAAGGAAAAAGTTCTTTTTGAATGAGAGAAACTGGTTTTCCATCATTGTATTTTTGGAGCACTTCGTCCTGAACAGAACGCAAATAGTTGAGTTTTTCTTCTAAGCGTCTCCGACCGTTTGGAAGAACACCTGCATGGGAGCATAAGACTGTATCGAAATCGTAAGTTAACACCTTTTCAAGAGACGTAATAACGTCGGGAATCGACTCGAAAGCAAAGATGCTTTTGGGATGACTCATCACATAAAGGTCACCTGTAAATAGCCATCCCTGGTCTTTTTCAAACAAAGCAAGGTGATCTGGAGCATGACCAGGTGTGTGAATCAATTCAAATGTGTGGTGCCTCGTTTGGATTTGATGCTCGATTCCTTCAGGTGTGAATGGTTTTCTTGAACCCCAGAAGACGCGCCGATAGAAAGGTAAATGCGGTTTTTGCTCGCAAAGGGTGATGCCTGCCGGGTGAATATAGGTTGGAACATTGTTTAGAACCGTTGCGTTACCTGTATGGTCTTCATGATGATGCGTGAAAATGATTTGATTGTAGCTTTCCTTTGATAAGTAGTCCACAATCTCTTTTTGCAGCCGTTTCGGACCACTATCGATCAAAAGCCCATCAACAAGGTAGAGGTAGACGTTCATTCTAACGCCACCAAGTTTAAATGTGCCTTTAATCGCTTTAATGCTCTCAAATTCTGAAACAGTGAGCACAATTGATCACACCTTCCATTACTCTAGTATTAGTATAGCTAGTTTTCTGTAGAAAAAAAGGGTGATTGCGTGCTTGTGTAGTGGTTTATCGTCCAAAATCAAGATATATTAGCCAAAATTAAATTATATTGGCCAAACCAAAAAAAGAGCCGCCCGATTGGCAGCTCCCTCTCATTTCTTCACTTATTTCGCAATTGCTTCTAATTCAACTTCCATGTTGCCACGAGTCGCTCTTGAATATGGGCATGTTTGGTGTGCAGCTTCCACTAATTCTTCAGCTGTTGCTTGATCAACACCAGGGATGGTTACTTGTAGCTTCGCGCTAAGTCCAAATGCGCCATCCTCTTCTTTCCCAATTGATACGTGAGCTTCGACTGAAGTGTCTTTAATCTTAATACGCTTCATACGCGCAACCATATTTAGTGCGCTATCGAAGCATGCCGCATATCCTGCTGCAAATAGTTGTTCAGGGTTAGTAGCTTCCCCACCCTGACCGCCAAGTTCTTTAGGCATACGAAGATCCATGTTAATCACACCGTCTGATGACTCTACCTTACCTTGACGACCACCGTTTGCTACTGCTTTTGCTGTATATAAAGCTTCCATTTTAAATTCCTCCCATTATTTAAGTTGTGCACAATTTAATTTTACAAAACTAAATGTATAATAGCTCAGTTAGTTTGTCAACGAAACAACTCAAGTTGACATCTTCCTCTAATCAAGATAAATTGATTGTGCACAACTTATTACAAAAGAAGGTGTTAGCAATCGAACACAATGATCAATTAAAATTAGAAAATCAGCTATGTTTTTCTGTTTATGCTTGTTCAAGGGAGATCACGAAAATGTATCGCCCTTATTTAGATAAATTAGGAATTACGTATCCTCAATACCTTGTATTGCTTGTTCTGTGGGAGCAACATGAAACCACGGTTAAAGCACTTGGTGCAGAACTTTATCTCGATTCTGGAACGCTCACACCGTTGCTTAAGCGAATGGAAGAGTCCGGACTTGTTAGAAGAGAACGTTCAAAAGAAGATGAACGAAGAGTGATGGTTCGTTTAACGATTAAAGGGGAAGAGTTAAGGGACGATGCTTCAATAATTCCTGACGCTATGGCGACAAACAGTGGTCTGTCAAAAGAGGAATTTACAAAAGCGTTAACTGGCTTCCAACAGTTGTTGGATCATATTCATTCTGTCAATGATAAAAAATGAAGCATTGACAGATTGAGCTTAACATAAGTATAATTATCTCGAATTCAAGATATTAGAAGCTAAGGGTGAGTGCCATGAGTGAAATCGATCGTGAACTGTCATTAAAACTGTTTATTGTGCTTGCAAGGGCTAGTCGATCTGTAACAGATGAAATTAAAACGGATATCCAGAGCTATGGATTAAATCCCACAGAATTCGCTGTATTAGAGTTGCTGTATCACAAAGGGAGCCAGCCGTTGCAGCAAATTGGGGAGAAAATCCTACTCGCAAGTGGAAGCATCACGTATGTTGTCGACAAACTTGAAGGAAAAGGGTATTTAACACGTAATCCTTGTCCGAATGATCGTAGAATTACACATGCCGTGATTACAGATGATGGGAAAAGCTTAATGGATCGTATTTTCCCTAATCATGAGAAACAGGTTCAATCGATCTTCGCAGGATTGGATGTAAGTGAAAAGGAAACGGCTATAGGCTTGCTGAAGAAACTTGGTCACTACGCAGAGAAGCTTTAAGGGCTTCTTCTCTACCTAATATCTCGAATTAAAGATACTTGAAATGAAGCCAATTGAAATGTTTACTTAACTCTCATACGGGTAAAATCTCGAAGTAGAGATAATTGAGATCGAACTAAATTAGATCAGCCGGCAGTGGCTTTTCTATAGATTACAATTCGAAAAGGAGTGGGATAATGAGTACAAAAATTTTAATTCCATATTACAGTGCATATGGTCACATTTATCAAATGGTACAGGCGGTAGCAGAAGGCGCAAAAGGTGCTGGCGACGTTGAAGTGAAGGTTGTAAAGGTTCCTGAATTTGATGTTGTGAAACAGGCGATGTCCCAACAACCACCTTACGTAGAAGCGCAAGAAGCACAGGATGATGTTCCAGAAGCAACGCTTGATGACCTTCGCTGGGCTGATGGCATTGTTTGGGGAGTTCCGACTCGATATGGCTCAATGCCAGCACAAATGAAGCAGTATCTAGATTCAGCTGGTTCACTCTGGATGAATGGTGAGCTTGAAGGTAAAGCCACTGCCGTTGTTACAAGCACAGGTTCTGTTCACGGGGGTCAAGAAACAACAGCTCTTACAACATTCGTTCCACTCATGCACTTTGGCATGATTTACGTTGGCTTACCTTATGGTGAGAATCCAGAGCAGCTAACAACAGAGGGTATCGGTGGTTCACCATACGGTGCGTCGACGATAGCTGGCACTGACGGTTCACGTTCACCTGTAGAAGCTGAACTAACAATGGCTTCTCGCCTTGGTGCACGTGTCGCCAAAGTTGCCGGTGCATTGAAAACACTATAATTAAAATAAATCCAGCTTCTCTACATCGAGAGGCTGGATTTTTGTATTGGTGTGCTTGTGTCATTTAATGCGGTCACACCGAGTAATCCAAAAAGGGAAAACCCAAATGTGTTCACAAAACCATGAAAGAAGATCATTAAGGGTATACCAAGGATAACCGTCTCATTTACATGCGCAAATCCGTAAATCATCGCTGAGCTCATGGAGAAGAGAAGAGAAACAAACGAAATGGATAAAAGCATTTTCACTGCGTAATCCAATTTCGGGATTAAGTAGACGAGACAAAGGATAGAAAAAACGACGAGCGGCGTGACAAATTCTACAACGGAAGCAAATTCGAGAACAGGCATTGTGTCTCCGAACGTAATTCCTGCTGCGATAAATGGCGGTCCAATCAACACAAGGAACGCAACTAATTTGAACAATGGTTTCAAAGCTGGTGCTGTTTTAACAAGCATCTTGCCAATGAACGCCATTGAAATCGGTGTGATGAACGCCGCATAGTGAAAGTGAATGGATGTTAGCAGCACGATAACATCGCTAAAGTTAAGAATCTCTATTCCTGATCGGTGGAGAATGAGCCAGACACCACCGATGCTGATATACATCAATCCGAGCTGTATTAACACATCGAAAATTGTACTTCTCTTCCATTCTTGTAATAAGCGTGTGAAGCCATATAGGGCAATGAAAATGGTTGTGATCAGCCAGGGGACTGCTAAAAGAACGGCAATAAGTCCCTGGTCAAAAAAGAAGGAGATGCCTGCACAGACTGCAGCAAAGGGCTGAAGTCGTGTTGCGTAACGATAAAAAGCGTTCTTTTGCGGTACAAGGTTCAGCGTTAAAGGAACGAGAACCAGATAAGCGAACAGTAATAACATCATGACATATTGGAGTGTATCAATTGGCGTGGTAACTAGTTTTGCTACCACAAATAGTACCCAAAGAAAAAGACCAGCAAAGCTACTTGTTTTCATCATGATTTCACCTCTCTTTTAGTGTACGATGAAGAGAAGTGAGAGAAAAGGAAATTTTTGAAAGAGAGGCGAATGAAATGGAAATGTCTACAAAGCCTGTACTAGGATTTATCGGTATAGGAGTGATGGGAGAGAGCATGGTACGAAATCTAATCGATGCAGGATACCGAACACTAATCTATACAAGAACGAAACAAAAGGCGGAAACTCTTGTTAACGAGGGAGCTGAGTGGCAGGAGTCTGTGAAGGATCTTTCATCTAAAGCGGATGTGATCATGACAATGGTTGGCTATCCGAAAGATGTAGAAGAAGTGTACATAGGAGAGAACGGATTACTTGAGAATGCTCGTGCTCATTCTATTTTGATTGATATGACCACTTCAAGCCCAGCGCTTGCGGAGGAAATCTATCAGCATGCTTTGTCAAAGCAGCTCTATGCACTTGATGCTCCTGTTTCAGGAGGAGATGTTGGCGCGAGAGAAGGAAAGTTATCGATTATGGTTGGGGGCGAACTAGAAATCTTTGAGCAAGTTAAGCCTATCCTTGAAGTGATGGGACATAACATTGTGCTGCAAGGTCCTGCAGGTGCAGGTCAGCACACAAAGATGTGTAACCAGATTGCGATTGCAAGCAACATGATTGGTGTGTGTGAAGCAATCGTCTACGCAGAAAAAGCTGGATTAAACCCTTCTACTGTTCTAGAGAGCATTGAATCAGGAGCAGCAGGTAGCTGGTCATTAAGTAACCTTGCACCAAGAATGATTTCAAATCGCCTTGAGCCAGGTTTCTATGTGAAGCATTTTATTAAAGATATGACGATTGCCCTGGAATCTGCAAAACAAATGGGCATGCTCACACCAGGACTTGAGCTTTCAAAGCAATTGTATGAAGACCTCGCTGAACGAGGGGAAGAGGGTAGCGGTACACAAGCATTAGTAAAGTTATTTCGTGAGAATTAAATGCAAATAAAGAGACCCGCAGCAGTTGCTGTGGGTCTCTTTGTTCTACGTAAAAAGGGAAGTTTCCTCTTGTTGCCGAATAAACTGGTAAAGCGTTTATTTCTCTTCTTTTTGACGCTTTTCGATTTCTTCCGTTACAACAAAAGCGAGGTCGTCATTTCCGAATAGAGACAGTACTCCGATAACCGTTTGGTCAGGAATGTGCTCTGATTCCTCTTTAGGAACAACAAGCTCGATGCTTTGCTTGAGTGAAGAATTGTTAATTTGATCAGGGTATGCTTTTTCATAAAGCGTTTCTGGATTAAGATCGTTGTTCACGCACCACTGAGCAAAGACAAGAATCATCATGTTTTCATCACGTTTATAGTTTTCAATTACTTGTTCTTGAATCTCTTTTTGGTCCATAATGGCCCTCCGTTTCACTATTCTATCGTTAGTGTACTCGCCGGATGAAAGTGTGGCAAGTATCCATGTTATAAAGGATGAATTTTCTTAGGAAGACAAATCGGTTCATCAGCGATATTTCATACAATCGAACTTCATGGGGGAAACGAGATGAGAAAAAGAGAGATTCGAAGTTGGATGATGTACGATTTTGCCAACTCTGCGTTTGCGACGACAATGATGGCAGCCGTCCTACCTGTCTTTTATTACGATGTAGCTGCAAAGAATATAGATCGTAGCCTTGCAACGTCTTATTGGGGCTATTCTCAGTCGCTTGCGGTTCTAATCGTTGCTCTTCTTGCACCAGTTCTCGGGGCAATAGCCGATTACTCAAATTCTAAGAAGCAATTTCTGCGGTTCTTTGCGTATATGGGAATGGTCGCCAGTATTTTAATGGCATTTGTAGGTGAGGGCGGCTATCTTCTAGCATCAATTCTATTAATCTTCGGTACGATTGGCTTTTCTGGAAGTAATGTTTTCTACGACGCTTTTTTACCTGAGATTGCAAAAGGCGAAGAGATCGACCGGATTTCAGCAAGAGGATACGCGTTTGGGTATATAGGTGGAGGAGTCTTGCTTCTTATTAACCTGCTTATGATTATGAATCCATCGTGGTTTCTTCTCCCGAACGCCCTTGTTGCAACACAGCTCTCTTTTGCAAGTGTTGGTGTCTGGTGGTTTATTTTCTCACTTCCGCTGTTCAAACATGTTAAAGAGGAGCCGCACAGCCAGCCATCATTAAGCGGTTCGTATATGTCAATTGGCTTTAAACGCTTGCGGATGACATTTAAAGAATTGAATCACTATAAACAGCTATTAATCTTTCTAATTGCCTTCTGGTTATTTAATGATGGCATATCTACTATCATCAAAATGGCAACCATTTACGGTCGGGATATCGGCATTGGAGCGAATGATTTAATTGCTGCATTACTGATTACGCAATTTGTTGGCATCCCTTTTGCCTTTTTCTTCGGTTACCTTGCAAAGAAAATTAGTGCAAAACGAGCACTCATGATTGCGCTTTGGATCTATGTTGGAATCGTACTACTTGGCTACTTTATGACAACAGCTACCCATTTCTATCTTCTTGCGATGATGGTGGGATTTGTTCAGGGTGGTGCACAGGCGTTAAGTCGCTCAATCTTCGGCAGTATGGTACCTGAACATCGTCACGCTGAATTTTACGGTTTCTTTGGCATATCAGCTAAATTCTCAGCGATCTTTGGACCGTTCCTATTTGCTTTTGTTGGGCAGCTCACAGGATCAAGTCGCTTCGGTATCGTCTCGCTTGTCGTCTTCTTCCTAGCAGGCATCTATTTACTTAACAAAGTGAATATCGATAAAGGAAAAGAACAGGCCAAGATTGTAATGGTGAATGAGGGTGTTGATGTGTGATGGTGGTTCAGGTGGGGTTTCGCGGATATAATCTCAAATTCGCGGATATATTTTGTTTATCGCGGATAAAACAGGATTTTCGCGGATATATCGAAAATATCGCGGATAAAACATGTAATCGTTACATGAGAAATGCTCAGAGTCTACTCTGAGCATTTTTTGTTTCCGCTTACACAATTGGGTCAAAATGCTTCAACTCCAACGATAGGCTACAGTCTTTCCCCGTATCATACGAACGGTCACCAATTTGGTTTTTTAATTCAGTGATGCAATTTTCTTCATTATGCCAGTAGTCAAGAATAAGTGGAAGTATACTCGTTGCTTCTTCTTCCGCTTGTTCGAGCAGCTCTTCAAAAGTTGCGGTAGACTCTTCTTGTTTAACGGCTGGATGAATCCATGTTGTTCCTTCGCGATTTAAATAATCTTCATCCCCAATCTGTTTTCGGTAAGAAAAGGAGGAAACTTGTTTCTTTAAGATTTGATTTTTCCAGCCGAGCGGGTCGAATAGTATTTTAAGCGCAAGAAGCATATCTCGATACGAATGATTAATGTAATCATCGGGCATGCGATCAGCCGTTTCGGGATAATGCGTTTGAATTAGCTCATAAAGCATGACTTCGATCGGTGTGTAGAGAGACTTTCCGATGTGAATTTCTTGATAAACAGGTGTTTTCCACGTTTCGATATCTTTGTATTCTTTCATCAAAATGGTATCGATAATGATTTCTAACTGCTGGTGGCGATTGCCTTCGAGTCCTGAGCGGTAATGGATGTAAGGATGTGCATTTCGGTCTAGAATGTGATGGGTAACGAATCCTAGTATATAGGCACGAAGCTTTGAATCATTATGCTTTCCGTATTCAATCATGTCCATTAGAAATGGACCACAATTAATCTGGTGGAGCACTGAACCTGTTTCCTGTACAGGTTTCTTCTTTTTCCAGGGCCAGAAATTATGGTAGAAAAAGGGATCAGGACCCTGTGCACCGAGTCGAAAGAAAGGAAGGTCTTCTTTGATCGTATTCCATATGCCGGCCTCCATAGCAGCTTCTTCTCCGAATAATATATGTGTCCAGACATTTGGCATCGATATATCCCCCCTCTATAGATGTGTTACTCTATTATACCTGACAAGAACCTGTCTTCTTGCCACATTTATTATTTCTTTCCCTTAATATCTGAGAAACAAGCATGAAAAAAGCCCGGCATCAGCCGGACTTTGTCCTATTTACTTAGAAAGACGTTCTCAATATCGTCTAGCATCTTATTTGCAGAAATAACGCCACCAGAAGTGTTCCAAATCGCATCGCTTACTTCGTGAACATTGTCTTCTTTAACAACTTCAAGGTTGTTCCAGAGAGGATCGTTTGTCCATTCTTTTGCAGTGGAATTGGCATCTCCATCTCCTGCGTCATAAGTGAAGTAAAAGAGTACGTCACCATCCATTTCAGGAATGCGCTCTTTCGTTACTTCCTTAGCAAAGTCATTTTTTTGCTGCGATTCAGGGCGGTCGAAGCCTAGTTGCTCGAGAATAACACCTGAGAATGAGTCTTTGTAATAGATTCTCGTTTGTCCTGCAAGGAAACGAACAACGGATACTTCTTTATCAAGCTGATCACCAAGCTCCTCACTCATGGAGTCGATGCGGTCATTATAAGCGCTCATCACTTCGTCGCCTTTATCTTCCATGTTCATCGCTTTTGCATAGAACGTAAAGTTTTCCTGCCAATCGCCTTTCAATGTTTCTGAGTAAACGGTTGGGGCAATCGCGCTAAGTTGATCATAGATGTCTTCCTGACGAAGTTTATTTCCGATAATTAAGTCAGGCTTGAGTCCCGCAACAGCCTCAAGATTTACTTCACTTTCTGTTCCTACGACTTCTACACCTTCCATTTGATCTGAAATGTGGTCATACCAGGGATCACCAAGCCATGATTGAACAGCACCAACAGGTGTAACATCCATTGCAAGAAGGGCTTCTGTTCCTTCATTCGTTAGAATAACAACTTTTTCGGGATTTTCAGGAACTTCTGTTTCGCCCATCGCGTGACTAACAGTGCGAGTTGCTTGTTCTTCTTGATCTCCTGACTTACCGTCGCTTGCATTATTCCCGTTTGTTCCACATGCAGCAAGAATCATAACCATGGCAAGAGTAAGGATCATCCAACCTTTTTTATGCATTGTAGTAGCCTCCTATGTAAAGTGATAATCATTTTCATTTACGCTGTAATGATACTCAATTGTCACAAAAGAGTCAATACGTAATTGAGATTGATTCTCAAAATCATTGACACGGTTTCGTTCTTTTTTTACACTTAAAGTGGATGATAAAGAAAGGGATTAAACCTTTATGACTCATAAATTACAAACAATAAACAGTAAATGGATAGGAATTGCGATTGGTGTTCTCATTGTGATTGCCCTTATGGCTTCAAGTGTTGTTTATGGTCTTACAAGTATATCCTGGTCAACAGCACTTCAAGCATTTACGCAGTTTGACGGAAGCAATGAACATATTATTATTATTGAGAATCGTGTTCCTCGTGCTTTAATTGGTGCAGCCGTTGGGGCAAGCCTCGCTGTAGCGGGAGCATTGATGCAGGCAATCACACGTAATCCGCTCGCTTCCCCTTCTATTCTTGGTGTTAACGCAGGTGCAAGCTTTGCGATTGTTGTAGCTGTGACGTTCTTCTCTGTCACATCGCTCGCAGCATTCAGCTGGCTCGCCTTTCTCGGAGCAGCACTTGCATCCGTGATTGTTTCCGTACTTGGGGCACTGGGAAGAGAAGGACTTACACCAATGAAGCTGACGCTTGCGGGGGCTGCTATTGCAGCGATGTTCTCTTCATTAACGCAAGGGATGCTCGTATTAAACGAGAAAGCCCTAGAGGATGTGCTGTTCTGGCTTGCGGGTTCTATTGAAGGTCGTAGCTTAGCCATGCTTGGAGCTGTCATTCCATATATCGTAATTGGATTAGTTGGTGCCGTTTTCATTAGTAAAAAAATTAATACGCTTGTCATGGGTGAAGATGTCGCTAAAGGGCTTGGCCAGCGGACGCTCCTTGTGAAGGCAGGTGCTGCGCTATTGATTGTTCTGCTTGCGGGAGGCTCTGTTGCGGTTGCAGGACCGATTGCATTAGTTGGGATTGTGGTTCCGCATCTTGCGCGCTTTTTAACAGGCACTGATTATCGTTGGATTATTCCTTACAGTGCTATACTAGGCGCAATTCTCTTACTATCGGCCGACATTGCAGCGCGCTACGTGATTATGCCGCTTGAAGCACCTGTTGGTGTTCTAACGGCTGTGATCGGCACACCATTTTTCATTTACATTGCTCGAAGGGAGTTTAAGCAGCTATGACGAAATACACTTCCTTTCGAATAAAAGCATTTTCATTTCTAATTGATCGACGTGCTGTCTGGATAATTGCTTCCTTAATAGGTGCAGTTATTGTAACAGCATTGCTTAGCATAGGCATTGGTGAGATTTTTATGACACCTGATGCTGTCGTAAAAGCACTGTTCGGATATGGGACAGATATGAATGAGCTTGTTGTGAAGCAGTTCCGCTTTCCAAGGATTGCGATGGCGGTTCTTGCTGGTGCAGCTTTAGCAGTTTCAGGAGCGATTTTGCAGGGGATGATTCGTAACCCACTCGCTTCCCCTGATATTTTAGGGATTACCTGGGGTGGGGCGCTTGCTACGATTGGATTTCTAACGGTGTTTAGTGACAAAACGAATGCGCTAACTGTAAGTATTCAATGGCAACCGCTTGCTTCTTTTATCGGAGCAGTTCTAGCAGGTTTTCTCGTCTTTGTTTTATCTTGGAAAAACGGCATTTCACCAATCCGTCTTGTGCTAATTGGGATCGGTCTTACAGCTGTTCTACAAGCTTTAACGACGTTACTGATGATTGTTGGACCAATCTATAGAGCCTCAGATGCGAATATATGGATTACAGGTAGCGTGCATGGGACAAACGGACAGGATGTACTCACACTGCTTCCATGGGTGGCGATTCTTCTCATTCTTCTCATGGTGTATTCCAGAAGGGTGAATCTTCAAGAGCTAGGTGATGATGTGGCAAAAGGGGCAGGAGCTATGCTTCTACGAGATAGAATCGTTTTGCTCTTCATTAGCACAGGACTCGCAGGAGGCGCAGTCGCTTTTGCGGGAGGCGTTGGCTTTGTAGGGCTAATGGCTCCGCACATTGCGCGGAAGCTGGTAGGTTCCTCGTTTGGTGTGCTCGTCCCTGTGTCTGCGTTAGTTGGAAGCATGCTTGTTATGATCGCAGATTTAATTGGACGCACGTTATTTTCTCCGCTTGAAGTGCCTGCTGGAGTGTTCACAGCAGCAATTGGGGCGCCGTATTTTATTTATCTATTGTATCGATCAAGAAACAAATAATGAGGAGGTGGGCGAAGTGTACGCTTTACAAACGGAAGATCTAACGCTTGGATACGGTGAGCATACCGTTATTGATGAGCTCAATTTACTTATTCCTAAAGGTGAAATGAGTGTGTTAATTGGTGGAAATGGATGTGGCAAGTCGACGCTGTTACGAAGCCTAGCGCGCCTCCTAAAGCCCCATTCTGGAGGAATTGTTCTTGATGGAGAAGCGATATCGAACAAACCAACGAAAGAAATTGCTCGTAAAATGGCTATTCTTCCGCAGTCACCCGTGGCTCCTGAAGGACTAACTGTTCTGCAACTTGTTAAGCAAGGACGGTATCCGTATCAAACGTGGTTAAGTCAGTGGTCAGAGGCAGACGAACAAGCCGTACAAAAGGCGTTACGAGCAACACACATGGAAGAATTTGCAGAGCGGAATGTGGATTCGCTTTCCGGTGGACAGCGTCAACGAGCGTGGATTGCGCTAACACTCGCTCAAGATACAGACATTATTCTACTTGATGAACCAACGACGTATCTAGATCTAGCTCACCAGGTAGAAGTACTTGATTTGCTTTTTGAATTGAATAAAGAAGACAATCGAACGATTCTGATGGTGCTGCATGATCTTAACCTTGCGTGCCGATACGCTGACCATATTATTGCAGTCAAAGATAAAGGGATTTATGACCAGGGGAAGCCAGAAGATATTGTGAATGAAGAGCTTGTGCAGCAAGTATTTGGACTTCGAAGTGACATTATCGAAGATCCGCTATTCGGCACACCACTCTGTGTTCCGCATGGGAAGGGGAGGAAGGTTCATGGCCGCAACACCACAAAAGTTTAGCATAGAAGAGAAGAAACGACTTGAGAAGCTTCGTCTTCACATTGGAATTGATGCAAGTAGTTACCCAAATGTAGAGCAACTTCTTGATGAGGAGAAGTTGACGGCGATACTCGAACGCCTTGTGGGTGACGGACATTTCCCTAATCCTATTGTCGCTGGATCACAGTTTATGAAGCGTTATGGTTTAATGACGCTCGTTTCCAGTCTATATGCGTTTACAATGTGGAATAAGCCGATTGTGGCAGCTCCAGAGCAACTTGCCTATCAACTGGATACAGATGCCGAGTCTTGGAGTATGAATCTTGTTATCCGTGATGAATGGAGAAGGAATGGGAAGGATCGAATCGATGCTAGAGCTGTGCTAGCGAACGAGCTGATTAATGAGAACCTTGCACCTATTATTGAAACAATGGTGAAAGCGACGAAACTATCCGCTACGATTCTCTGGGAAAACGCAGCGATCTATTTATTCTGGCTCTATGAAACACTTATTCCGGGTGAAGGGGATTCCGAGCAAAAACGTAGGGGAGAAGAGGACTTTCATTATTTCCTTCGTGAGTTCAACTGCACAAGCTTCACGTGCGGAGCTAACCCCTTCCTACCTTATTATTCTGAGAAAACAGAACGAGAGGAAGGATCTCTGCGCATCCGAAAAACGTGCTGTTTGAAAGATCAAATCTCCGCTGAAAGCCCGTGCTGTAAAACATGCCCAAAAGCCCGCTAGGCGGGACCGCGGGTGACAGGCACCACCCGGTTTAGCTCGATTGGTGTCGAATGAAAAAGCGTACCCTAAAGGGCACGCTTTTTAAGTTTGTTCGCTGGTTTTCGTCTGTAACTTCGAATGAACAGATATAGCCCTGCTAAGATGATGCCTCCTCCAATCCACTGCATCTTATGGAGTGTCTCTCCAAGAATGAAATAGGCAAGGAGACTTGCTCCGATTGGCTCAAAAAGGATGCTCATCGAAATAACGTTCACGCTTACCCATTTCACCGCCCAGTTTAGGAGCGAATGGCCTAAGAGAGTAGGGAAGAGTGCCAGTAGGATGAAATACATCCAGTCAGAAGCAGGGTATGAAACAAAAGGATAGTGCAAGATCAGATTATAGAGAACGAGCGTCACAGCCGCAATCCCATAGACAATGAATGTGTATGGAATGAGATCTAGCCTCTTTCGGATATTCTGACCGAATAAGAGATAGCCGGTTACCATGGCACAAGCTGTTAGAGCAAGTAGGTCGCCTAATAGTGCAATCCCATTTAATTGAAAATCGCCCCAGCTAATTACAATTGATCCAGCAACAGCCGTTACCCCTCCTGCAATCGCGGGAAGGGTGAGTTTTTCTTTGAAGAAGAGAAACGTACCGACAAATGCAAAAAGCGGCTGTAGTGTAACAAGAACAACTGAACTTGCGACAGAAGTGTAATTCAGTGACTCGAACCAGAGAATGAAGTGAAAAGCGAGGCTCACGCCTGCTAGACTTCCATATCCCCAGTCTGTTCCTTTAATAGCTTTAAATGAATTTCTATACTTGATAAAAACAATTGGTAGCATAATCAAAATCGCGATCAGAAGACGATACATCGCAATGATCGAAGCAGGTGCAGAAGCTAGCTTCACGAAAACGGCTGATGTTGATACGAAAAGAACAGCGATGATAATAGCTACGTATGGTTTCGTGTTTTGTTCTGTAGACAACTCTTATTCATTCCTCCATTGTGACTCGTTAAACCAATTCAGCCTCAGCTTGTTCCTTGGCATTATCGTGTGCTGTACAGCGGTTATAGCCACCAACCCGTTTCTCAAGCTGCTCACCGAATTGGAAGAGCGCTTCCTCATTGCCGACGCGACTGACAAGCTGAACACCGATCGGTAGCCCCTCTTTACTTGTTCCAACAGGAACGACAAGGGAGGGAAGTCCCCATACATTGGCATACGCTACGTTTGGCATGTAATGCAGAAACGTTTTCCGTATCGAAAAAAGCTCTTGATAGAGTTGACCGTGAACTGGAGCTGGCGAATGGTAAACAGGCATAATTAATATACGATCGTCTAAATAGTCTTCTAGAATATCATCACCACGCTTTAGGGCAGCGTGGATCTGGTTGATTTGCTTTTGCGTTGGTTTAAAAAGTCGCGCTCCAATTAATGCCCATGAAAGATAAGGGTGGACATCAGAGTTGCGGAAGAACTTTTCTTTCATGTATTCCCCGAATGGACTCGCTTTGTCATGGTCCAACATCAGCTTTGCCATATCGGCTCCACCATCAATGGACATCATTTGCTGCCACATCAAGGCAGCCTCATTAAAGAACGGCGGGTTTGCTTGTTCTTCAGCGAGTTCTCCATCAAACGTATCTCTTATACTCGTAATCAGTTGATACGTCTCACGGTTAATCGGAAAACGGTGGTGTGGAAGGGGATAGACGATCTTAAAATCTGAAAGGGTACGATCAGGTGGCGGTTCATTCGCAATAATCTCGTTGATTAGCCGTGCATCCTGAACAGACTTACTTATAGCTCCAATGCCAAGCATGCGCTCCTGCTCTGGTTTATCGACATATGGAAAATTCCCTTCCTGCGATACCTGACGTTCTCCTGATTTAAATCCGACTACGCCATTAAAATGTGCAGGAAAGCGTATCGACCCACCAATATCAGCCCCAATCCCAACAGCGGCACCACCTGCTGCGATCAGCGAGCCCTCTCCGCCACTTGACCCTCCGGCTGTTCTCGTAATATCCCACGGATTATTCGTTCTCCCGTAATGTTTATTATCTGTTTCCTGACAGAAGCAAAGCGCAGGGGTATTCGTTTTGCCGAGTATAATCGCTCCTTCTGCTCGAAGACGTCTGATTACTTCTGCATCTTTTTTCTCACGCGAGCCTGCTCGGTAGCTAAGCCCCCCTGTTGTGGTCATATTCTCAACATGAAAACACTCTTTTACACTGATTGGAACACCAAACAAACGACCTCTAGCTTCTTCCGTTGTAAGTGTATAATCAGCTCTTCTTGCTTCTTCTAAAGCAGCTTCAAAGCGATTCTCAACAAGACAGTTTAGGACAGGGTTGATCGTGTTAAGGTGCTCAATATACGTTTTTACAGCATGGTACGATGAAATTTCTCGATTGGAAATTTTCTTCGACAGGGACAGGGCATCCATTTCTACTAGTGTCATGCTATCCCTCCATATTTTGTCGGCCTACCCTCCGACATTGGTTAGTTAATCTATTCGGCTTTTAGCATCAGAATCCTTTATAAGGAGAAAGAGAAAAGGCACTTCGCGATCAACGAAATGCCTCATTTCCTCACAGGACAACCGAAGATTCTGAAGGAAGCGGGCCGTAGAACACTTCACGCTCATCTGTTTTCGGATGATAGTAAACAAGTAAAATATTTTTTTGATCAGGTTCTTCCTGACTGCTGGGAAGGAGATCAATGACGGTATGTTTATAAAGATCACGTTCTGATAGATTTAACGCTTGATAAGCTTCTCCAAGTACGAGTGGATTTTCATTAACGAACTTTAACAAAGCAATTTCTTCTTCTTTGCCGAGACGATCGCTCCACCAAACAGTACGAGGTTTCTTTTTCGATTTAGAAAGATAATCAATTTTCATCAGCGTGGTAACGTGCTCTAAGTGTTCAGGCGCATATATGCTAATAAAAGCAGCAAGGCGACGGAAAAGATCTTCAAGTTGATGACCGATCCGTGACCAGCCTTTCCCTTCCCAGTAACTTCCGAACTCCTGGAAGAAGTCAAATGGAGATGCAAAGACAGTGGTTACTAAATATTCGATCGTTGTATCCATTCGATGATCGTTCCAGTATTTCTCGAGCACATCTTCTACCTGTTTAATGCGAATCACGTCATCAAACGATAGGACGTTGTTTCCGAGAATTTCATATGGGGCGTTATCCATATATAGATAGCCGTGTTTCTCAGCGCTTAAGCGGACACCCGTACCACGAAGCATTTTAAGAAATCCAAGCTGTAGCTCTTCTGGTCGGAAAGAGAAGACATCGTTAAATGTTTTACGGAACGAATTGTAATCTTCCTCAGGCAGACCTGCAATTAAATCAAGATGCTGGTCAATCTTTCCGCCTTCTTTCACCATTGTGACAGTACGTGCAAGCTTCTCGAAGTTCTGCTTTCGCATCACAAGCTCGTTCGTTTCATCATTAGTTGATTGAATTCCAATCTCAAATCGGAATAGTCCTGGTGGTGCTTCGCGATTTAGAAACTCAAGCACTTCAGGACGCATGATGTCAGCTGTAATTTCAAATTGGAAAACACAGCCTGGGCGATGCTCGTCAATTAAGAACTGAAACATATCAATCGCATAGTTTCTTCGAATGTTAAACGTTCGATCGACGAATTTAATTGTTTTGGCACCATTGTCCATTAGGTAGCGAAGTTCTTCCTTCATGCGTTCGGCAGGAAAATACCTGACGCCGACTTCAATAGAAGAAAGACAGAATTGACATGAATAAGGACAGCCACGACTTGTTTCAACATAAGTGACACGACGACCAAGGTCAGCGAGATCCTCTTCAAATCGGAATGGAGAAGGAATTTCACTCAAACTAAGCTTTGGTGCAGGTGAATTAATATGGTTGGTTCCGTCTTTACGGTAGGCAATTCCTTTAACGTGTTCGGCATCCCCTGATTCAATTGATTGAAGAAGGTTCTTGAACGTCTCCTCGCCTTCACCCATCACAATATAATCCGCTTGTGGAATACGGTCGAGCCACTCATACACATCATATGAAACTTCTGGTCCACCGAGTACAATCGTTAACGATGGGTTTACTTTCTTCAGCATTTCAATAACCGGAATCGTCTCTTCAATGTTCCAAATGTAGCAGCTAAATCCAATTACATCTGCTTTCATGCTATGAAGGTCACTTACAATATTCATAATCGGATCTTTAATCGTATATTCTGCCATCTTGACGTCATACTCTGGGGCAGCGGAAGCTTTTAAGTAACGCAACGCGAGACATGTATGAATAAACTTCGCATTTAACGTACTAACAACAATCTTCATTCTTTTCCAACTCCTGCATCGTTAATTTCTTCATTATATCACCTTCAGGAAAAATTAATCAGTTACAGAATGGGGAACTTACAGTCTGATTATTCGGAAAATATTTGAAATGAAAACGATTACGTGAGAGAATGAATGAAAAAGCAGGGAGTGACGCTAGTGGAACTTGCTTCAATAACGCCGGAACATCCTTTTTCAGAACAGGACTTCGAGTATACTGCACTTTTGCCAAGTTATCGCGTCGATCTACGAAATGCTAGAAACGAACAGTTGGATCGATTTCTGAACGCCAATGTTGTGAGTGACTGGTCGCAGCTGTCATGGAAAGAGATTGGTAGGCCTTTTGAAGTAAAAAAGCTTGCGAAGGAACGGAAAGATTGGGAAAGAGAGCACGAGCAGGATATGCCTGTTAAAACGTCCTGGGAGTATTTCAATCGATCTTTTCATAATCTGTTTATGCAGGACGTACCTGCTGAGCAGCAGCGCTTGAAATCCTCTCTGAAAGATAGCTTCAAAGGTTTCCACCTTCGTGACATTAAGCAAGGTCTCGGGGAGATGGCGCGTCTATCCCTGTGGAACTACGTTCACCGTATTGAAGATGGCATCTGGGATCCGCGCGGAAAACGAGCTCTTTTTGAGGGATTGGATGTGAAGAATCCTCGTATTCTCTTTCTCGGGGCGGCTGAAGGATATGAAGCGATGCAGCTTCACGCCATGTATCCTGGCGGAGAAGTAGTCATGGTCGATTATGATGCTTTCTGTAAGACGGATCGGTTTGCGCATTTTCCGAATACTTATCCATTCCTTGGTACGAATCCCCAAACGGGCGCTCCAAAGGTTTGGTACAAAGACCAAATGAACATTACGTATCTTGTAAAAGATATCCGGGAGCTTGATTTTCATAAAGAGTTTGATATTGTTCTGAGCGTTGGTCTTCTTGAGCATGTCCCTGATGAACATAAGCCAGCCATACTTGAGTGGCATCGAAAATTCGTGAAGGATGATGGGTATGTGGTCATGACTACACCGCGGAATCAGATGAAATCGAGAATCTATTATCACGTGATGGCCGATATGATGAACCATACGTATCGCGAATTAATGGATATCCGCCAGATGGGGCTGTATGCCTATGAGAACGGGTTTGATATTGTCAGGCATGGGTTTATAAAAGTTCACAATGGCATTATCGCAAGAGCGCGTTAGTAGCCTTACCATCCTAACTATGGTAAAAGTGGGGTGAAGTAATCATTAGGAGGAATTTGATGAGTGTCCATTCTTTTACTGCAGAAACGCTTCAAGGAAAAGAGGTTCCGTTATCTGAATACAGTGGGAAGGTCCTTCTCATTGTAAATACGGCAAGTAAATGTGGTTTAACACCACAGTATGAGGGGCTCCAAGAATTGTATACGTCTTTAGAAGATAAGCCGTTTGAAATTCTTGGTTTTCCTTGTAATCAATTCGGCGCTCAGGAACCAGGCTCAGAGGAAGAAATTGAAGAGTTTTGTTCGATCAATTACGGTGTAAGCTTTCCAATGTTCGCGAAAGTGGACGTGAATGGAGAAGACGCACATCCATTGTACAAGTACTTAACGAACGAAGCACCTGGTGTTCCACACGAAGATATTCCATGGAACTTTACGAAGTTTTTGATTGATCAAGATGGTCAAGTCATCAAGCGCTTTGAGCCGAAAACAGAACCATCGTCTATTAAAAAAGAGATTGAAGGAATGCTCTAAAAAAGGTTCGAATGTTGTCGAAACGGGGTATATCATTTTTGAGGTGATCTCGAAATGAAATGGTGGATTCCGTTTTGCTATATGATTGGCACTTTTTCAGGAGCGATGTTCAGTGGCTGGGACATGGACCGTGAATGGGATGTGTTTCCTTCATTTGCAATGGCAATCACAGCATTTTTTATAAGTCTACTATACATCGTCGTTCGCGGCATCGTTCCAAAAGTCTTAGATCAAAAAACCCTGCGCAGCTAGTGCACAGGGTCTTTTTCTATGGTGTTTTCTGTGGTGAATTTCCGCTTCAATTAGCTATGATTTGAGGTTTTCTATAGAAAAATCTTTTAAAAGAAATTTTCGTATGAGAGGTTACACTTAGCTGATTGGAGCGGAAGGAGGCTCAGCGCCCGCCCCGCGGAAAGCGAGCATCCTGGAGCGGAAATTAACCCACTCATATAGCAACAATTTTTGAGAAAAGAACCTTTCAACAACTAAATGGAAACGGGTGAAAAGGAGGCTCGGCAGGATAGAGAAATTCAGATTTGTCTTGTTTCCATTTCCATGCGGCATAAGCAGCGAGACAGGCATCGAAGGAGTGGGACGATTGAAGCACATCAGTTGGTATGTCTTTAACACCGTCTTTTTCGAGAAACGCTTTAAGGTTGTGACGAGGATCAATTTCTAATTTATAGGTTAAGACAGAAGAGAGGTCCGGCGAACGTAAACCAACTGCAGCTCCTGGATGAACTTCAACAATGCTAGCAGAGGTTGTGCTTGATAAGCCTCTTGAAAGCGTAATTCCTCGTAGCGTTAAGTAAACCATTCGCGTCATGGTAGGGGTCATTATCGATCCGCTTTTCATTCCTTTTGCGATAATTTCTTTCCTTAGAGCACGATCGGCTTTCCGATCTCCTCCGCCAGGTTGATAGGAGAGCGGCGCATCAATGCCGATGACGACTGAGTCTGTTTGCTCTTGCAACAGCTCGTAGATCTCCTCATCTGTTGCCCCATTAACGATCTGTTGGAAGGTAAGGTGCGAGTCTTCTCCTTTAAAGAAAGCGAGCGACGTTTCTTTTGTATTGGACGGCCCGGATAGGTCAATACCTACATATATGGTCATACGGATTTCTCCTTCAGAGTTTGTTTAAGTACACATTAAGTTGAAAACGGGTTCATGTAAACCATCTACGTACGTTATAATGAAAGAATAGAAACGGACTGATATATATGGTGGAACTAAAACAGAAAGTATTTAAATTTGTAGGTGGGAGAATTCTGAAGACGGGTCTGGCAGCTTTTTTGACAGCCTGGATTTGTGATGCGCTTGGATTGCCAGTTCTATTTGCGGTCATTACGGCAATTGTAACAGTTGAGCCAACGGCATCAGATTCGATTAAAAAAGGAATCGTGCGTTTTCCAGCCGCCGCAATCGGTGCCGGGTTTGCCATGTTGTTTGAATCTTTTCTTCATCAATCTCCCTTCACATACGCGCTAGCCGCGACCTTCACACTTATTGCGTGCCACAAGCTTGGTTTGGATGACGGTATGCTTGTTGCAACGCTTACTGCAGTAGCGATGATCCCAGATACTTCAGGTGATTACATGTCTTTATTCGCCTTTCGTCTCAGTACAACGTTAATCGGAATTGTTGTCTCAACCGCAGTAAACTATTTCGTGATGCCCCCAAAATTTCATACGATGATCAACGAGGGTGTCGAGCGACTCTATCATAATGCGGGTGATTTACTTGAGCAAATCATTGCAGATTTGCCGCATGCTAGAAAACAGACGCTTGTATACCAACGTTTAAGTCGAGATCTTGAACGGACGTATAAATTAATCTCCTACCAGCGAGAGGAATGGAAGTACCGAAGACACAGCATGCATGACGTTCGTAGCTTTTCAGTCGTTCTAAAGAAGCTCGAATACTTGCAGAAAATCCTTTATCACCTGGGCAATATGTTGTTTACAGATACAAGAAAAGGAATGGTTGAAGAAGACCATCGCATTATATGCGAGGCGGGTCATTCAATATCAAGAGCATTTCATAAACCGTCCAACCAGCTTACCCAAAAGCATTTGGAGAGTATCGAGAAGTTAGACGAGTTGTTTCATCGACTCGATAATGAGCGAACAGAAGTGGATGAGCCACGTCATCATTTTACTGGGAAGATGATTATTATTTTTGAGCTTCTCTCTTTAAATGATGTGATTGATGACCTCTGCACGTTGGAAGAAAAAGAAGATCGATATAGCAAAAGGGAGCGATCGCGTTGACCTTATTATTTGAAGAGAAATGGGACAGGACAATTGCTCCAAGTGATCGGAAAATGTTCCAGACCGTTTACGAACAGAATCCTATACAAGAAGGAAGATTGGAGTTTGTTCCGGTTAGGGCTGCTTTCAACCATCAAGGATGCGTACTTGCATCTGTTTGCATTCTAAATGGGAGGGACGACTGGCGATTACAAGATCGCTTGCTTTGTTACAAGGAGGACGGTGACGTATTGGCTGAGGGGCGTTTCACGCATAATCTGCTTGTTCCTTCACAGACAGCCGTCCCATGGACATTTATTTTTCAACCCAACTCGTTTATTCGACCACCTTCTCTTCATACTTGGGGAATTTCATTAAAAAACAATCATAAGTAAAAAACATCTGCACTCAACTGATTTTCTCTTTTGTTCGACAATATTCCGTAAGGTTTAGTAGTCGAATAAAAGCGGATTAAGTAGAACTGTAGGTGTTTTTGTTTTATAACAGCCATTTGTGAATACAGCTGTTACAGCGTCCCGTACCATTTAATGAAGCAATATGGTATAGTGAATTTGAAATTTTCTAATTATTGAGGTGGGGAGTTGGCATGGGAAAGAAAAGACTACTTAGTTTATTCGTAGCTGCACTATCACTAGTGATGGTAATCGGAGCTTGTGGGGGATCAGACGAAGAAGCAGATGGATCACCTTCAGAGCTCAGTTTACTAACAGGTGGAACAGGTGGAACATACTTCCCACTCGGTGGAGAGCTTGCTACTATTATCCAAAATCAAACAGACAACGAGAGTGCGAATGTTGAGTCTACTGGCGCGTCTGTTGAAAACATGCAAATTCTCCAAGATGGAGAGGGTGATATTGCTTTTACCCAAACAGATATTGCAGCATATGCCACAAAAGGTGAATTAATGTTTGAAGATGGCAAAGTGGATAACATCCAGGCGATTGGAACGCTTTACCCTGAAACCATTCAAATTGTCACACTCTTGGAAAGTGGCATTTCCTCAGTAGCTGATTTAAAAGGTAAGAAAGTATCAGTTGGTGCTCCAGGTAGTGGAACATATGCGAACGCAGAACAGGTACTAGAAATTCATGGTATTACAATGGAAGGCATAGATGCCCAACACCTTGCGTTTGATGAATTAACTGAAGGTATTCAAGAAGGTACGATTGATGCTGCCTTTATTACGTCTGGAACACCAACAGGTGCAGTTGAAGGACTTTCAGCTATAAAGCCAGTAACGATTATTCCAATTGAAGACGATAAAGTTACTCAACTAATTGAAAAATATCCTTACTATGCTGAAGATACAATTAAGAGAGGAACATATGGCCTTGAAAATGAAGTCAAAACGGTTGCAGTACTAGCGATGCTAGTGGCACGCTCAGATCTAGATGAAGATTATGTGTATCAAATTACGAAGGCGATCTTTGATAATTCAGATAAGATTACGCATGCAAAGGGTGAATTTATCACAGCTGACACAGCTCTAGAAGGTGTTGGAATCGATCTTCATCCAGGTGCGAAAAAGTACTTTGATGAAAAGGGAGTAGAGTAACGGTCCTGTAAATTTTTTAGAAAAGGATGTGATGGACTCAGGTGAAAAGCCTGCGTCTTCTTACTATGAACCCTTCTAATTCCACAAAACAATTTTTCTTTCAAATTAGTGTAGCACTTGTGCTTATATTGATTATTTTTATGTACCCATTCTTTCCAGTCATGGCTGTTGAAAATGGAGAATCGGGGAAGGTTATTGCTTATATGCCATTCGAAGATGATCCTTCTAGTTTTGATATTCGCTACACTCATTCCGTTCATAAAACACCTGTGCAGGAGTCGTATTATATTGCTCAGTCAGGGGAAATCGTGCAGTATGAACTAGCCTATGAAACGTTTGGTGTCGGAATGCCTTCAAATGCAGGGGAAGGTGAGCGATTTGTGCAAGATGAGGATGGTTATAAGATTAAAGATATGAATCGACAATTTCCCTCCATTGATCTTAGAACAGGTAAGGTTGTCGCAAACCATATTCTTCTTGTACAGGGTAAAGAAATTGAACTAAGTACGTTTATTAAACCTGGCTCCAGGGTGCATCTAGAATCAGCATCGATTAGCTTATGGCAATGGATGAAAGGAGTTAATGTTCTTGAACAGTAACCGTCTTTCAACTGTATATAGCGATCTTTCTAGTATTTAATGCACATGAAAGGATAACTAGGAGACAGAACTTGTTAATGCGTAATGAGCTGCTCACATTTATGGGCGGCTTTTTTTATGAGAAAAAACGTGACAGTATGCGGATTCCAGGTAGAAGAAGAGTGTGATATGATGTAAGCGTCGTCATAAAAAGAAATTGATTTAAGAAAAAGGACTTCACTGCTTTTTATCGAAGTGGAACCTGTTAGCTTATACTCTGAAGGAGGATCACAATGGATTATCGTATTGAACGAGACACAATTGGAGAAATCAAAGTACCAGCAGATAAAATGTGGGGTGCCC
The DNA here is from genome assembly GCF_017303315.1 of Bacillus sp. NTK071. Taxonomy (GTDB): domain Bacteria; phylum Bacillota; class Bacilli; order Bacillales; family Guptibacillaceae; genus Guptibacillus. Next base: position 113,074 of record NZ_JAFKOI010000003.1, on the reverse strand, counting down.
AAACGCAGCGGAGTAAGCAAAACTTTAAAATCGGTATCGAACAAATGCCGCTTGAGGTTGTAAAAGCATTTGCGATTCTGAAGAAGGGCGCAGCACTCGCGAACCAACGTCTTGGAAAGCTTGAAGATGTGAAAGCAGATGCCATTGTGAAAGCAGCGGATGAAGTAATTAACGGCGAGCATAATGAGCATTTTCCGCTCGTAGTGTGGCAAACCGGTAGCGGTACGCAGTCCAATATGAATATGAATGAAGTAATCGCTTATCGAGCGAATGAACTTTTACAAGAACAAGGAAGCGAAGCACGCATTCATCCGAACGATGATGTGAATAAATCTCAGTCTTCTAACGATACATTCCCAACAGCACTGCACGTTGCTGCAGTCCTATCTGTTGAAGACCATCTCTATCCAGCTCTTATTGAACTAAAAGAAACCCTTTATCAAAAAATGCAGGATTATGATCATATTATCAAAATTGGCCGTACACACCTTCAAGATGCAACGCCACTTACGCTCGGTCAGGAAATCAGCGGCTGGCACCGTATGCTTGTGAAGTGCGAAAGCATGCTTCTAGAAAGTGTGAAATACATGAAGGAGCTTGCAATCGGTGGTACAGCAGTTGGTACTGGACTGAACGCACATCCGAAATTCGGTGACATGGTTGCTGAAGAAATTAGCAAAATGACAGACAAGACATTTGCATCAGCGGAGAATAAATTCCATGCACTTACAAGTCACGATGAAGTGGTTCATGTTCACGGTGTTCTTAAAGCGTTGGCAGCAGATCTAATGAAAATTGCTAACGATGTACGCTGGCTTGCAAGTGGACCGCGCTGCGGCATTGGTGAATTGAACATTCCAGCTAACGAGCCTGGAAGCTCTATTATGCCAGGGAAAGTGAACCCAACACAGAGTGAGGCACTTACAATGGTTGCAGCACAGGTAATGGGGAATGATGCTACGATCGGTTTCTCAGCAAGTCAGGGGAACTTTGAGCTGAACGTCTTTAAACCTGTTATCATTTATAACTTCCTGCAGTCTTCTCGTTTACTTGCAGATGGGATGAAGTCCTTTAACGATAACTGTGCAGTTGGTATTGAGCCAAACGAAGAAGTGATTCAAGATTACTTGAAGAACTCGTTAATGCTTGTAACGGCCCTTAACCCGCACATTGGTTATGAAAATGCTGCGAAGATTGCGAAGAAAGCGCACGAGAATGGCACAACGCTTCGCGAATCGGCTCTTGAGAGCGGGTTATTAACTGCGGAACAGTTCGATGATATCGTTCGTCCGGAAGACATGATTGCACCAAAAGAATAATGCGAAAAAGCGGGGTCGCTGAGATCCCGCTTTTTCGTTGTCCAACTGCAGCAGCCCAGATCCTCCGGCTGTTTCACGCCTTAGATTGAGACAAAGAGCGTCTCATTCTAAAGAGCTCCAACATCCTACGGATCTTAACGGGCTACTTACGCTTTTCGTGTCCAGCTGCAGTAGCCCAAATCCTCCGGCTGTTTCACTCTTTAGATTGAGACAAAAAGCGTCTCATTCTAAAGAGCTCCAACATCCTATGGATCTTAACGGGCTACTTACGCTTTTCTTTCAGGAGTGGAAAGCGCTTACGCTTTCCGAGGTAAAATAGCCATGACGCCTTTGTAGATCAAGACAAGTGCAAATAATAGCGCTGCTACAAAGCCAACAACTTCGAAGACTGGATTGAGACTAGACAAGAATGAATCAGCCTCAGACAGACGAACCAAAGCAAAACCAGCAATCATAGCGGCTACGAAAAGCAATGTTCGATCCAACATATCAGCACTCCCTTTGAAAGAAATATTTTTATTGCCCTACAAATATATGCAGCGAAAAGAGTGGGAAGACCCCTATCTGTCCTCTTTTTGAATTTTATTTTTAAATGAATATAAAAGGGGGTCAGGCGCGAGCCTGACCCCCTTCACACACATTTGTCTTTCTAGAGCGGACTAAGTGAGTGCACTATTTTTTAGTTGGCGACGGAATCCAAGAGTGAGAGACGTCTATATAAGTGAAAGCTTTGGTGAGGTGAGAGATGTGAGTCAACAACAGGTGGAATGGCAAACAGAAGAAGGGTTTCGACAGGTGGTTCATCATTATGGGAACGCACTGTATGCTATAGCTTACAGTATCCTTGGCGATTACCATCTCGCGCAGGATGTTGCACAGGAGGCGTTTATTAAAGCATTCCTTAAACAGGAAACCCTAGAGGATTCTCGTAAAGTGGGAAGCTGGCTAACGAGTATCGTTCGAAATATGAGTCTAGACTGGAAGAGAAAACGAAAAAGAATGGTTCGTGCACTTGAGGAATCTTTTAAGGAGAAAGAGCTATTACATCACTTTGAAGATGAAAATCTTGAGCCCAATGAAGTGGTGTGGCAGGCTCTAAATGGTTTGAATGAGGACGTTCGGACACCTGTCGTGCTTTTCTATATGGGTGGTTATTCCATGGTTGAAATCGCGTCTATGTTAGAACTCACAACGTCAGCTGTTGAAAGTCGTATTCGCCGAGCACGAGCTAGAATGAAAAAGGAGCTGATTGAGATGGTTGAAAAGAAATTGAATGAACAAAATGTTGGAGAAGAATTCGAGCGGAAAGTATTTAAAGAGCTACGCCTTCGTAGTGCACTCTTTGACCAGGTTGAGTTAACGAATGCCAATTTCATGAACTCTAATCTGGCGCAATCCATTTTTTCTGATGCCTATATGGTAGAAGCCACCTTTACGAATATGAATATGAGCGGCATATCATTTCGTGACATTGATCTCAGCGATCTTAAAATTGAAGATGCACAAATGGGAGGGGCGGTGTTTCGGAATATAGGTTTGCCACCAGAGGACCATTTTGCAGCAGGGCGAAGAGAAGAGCACCTCCCGCTTCTTTTTGAAAACTGCGACCTTCATGGTAGCACACTGACGGATTGTAATTTGAAGGGTGTTAAGATTGAGAAATCGGATTTAGAAGGTATGACAATTGATGGAGTAGAGGTAGAAGAGTTACTGAAGGTATATCAGGCGAGTAAGAAAAATGAATGAAGTTTTAATGCTTTAACGTAATGGGGGTCAGGCTCGAGCCTGACCCCCATTATTCATCAATGTGCTATTGATTTCACTAAAGTAAGCCATAATATGTTCAAGACCTAACATGAAAGGGTATAACGAAAGTAGAGCAATTATATCAGGAGGCGATCGAAATGAGTTCAGAACAACTAGGTGTTAAGCAAGGAAAATTAGCTCCCTGTCCAGATAAACCAAACTGTGTAGCAAGTCAGAGTACGGACGAGAAGCATGGAATGAAACCAATTCCTTATACAGGAACTGCTGAAGAGGCAGTAACCAAGTTAAAAGCCATCTTATCCAATCGGGATCGTACGAAGATTGTAGAGACAGACACGCACTACATACGTGCGGAGGAAACGTCTAAGCTCATGAAATTTGTAGATGACATTGAATTTTACATTGATACAGCGAGTGAACACATCCATTTCCGCTCCGCTTCACGTAAAGGATATTCGGACTTTGGCGTTAATAAAAAGCGTATGGAAGAAATCAAGGAAGCTTTCCAGAAATAAAGAACAGGTGCCGAATCGGCACCTGTTCTTCTACTTTTAGAACTCATCTGCTTCGTCGTCTTCTTCTTCAAGCGTATCTTCGTTCTCGTCTTCCCGTTCGTTTTCGTCTCTTTCTGAAGAAAGAAACCAACCCCCTAGCGCAATGGCAACGAGTACACCCCAGAAAGTGATTTTCCAGGCTGGCTCTTTAGGGAAGTCTTCAGCAAGAATGCCAAGATTTGGATGAGCAAGTGTGTAGATAGCAAGTTTCACCCCAACCCAACCAACGATGACGAAAGCAGCTGTTTCCAATCCTGGTTTGCGGTGAAGCAGTTTAACAAAATAGTTGGCAGCAAACCGCATAATGATAAGACCGATAATACCCCCTGTAAGGATAACAGCAAACTGACCACCGTCCATGCCACCGACTTTAGGCAGGTTCGTGTTCGGGAGTGTGAGAGCTAATGCTACTGCAGCTAGAATGGAGTCTACCGCAAACGCAATATCAGCAAGCTCCACTTTTAAAACAGTCGTCCAAAAACCTGAACCTTCTTTCGGCTTTTTCTTCTGATTATCTTTTTTACGATCACCAAGAACAAATTTTTTCACAATATGATTTAAGCTGAGAAACAGGAGATAGATTGCCCCGATCGCCTGTACCTGCCAGATATCAACAAGAAATGAAATGATAAAGAGGGAGCCAAAACGAAAGACAAATGCTCCGCCTAATCCATAAAATAGTGCTTTTTTACGTTTTACTGGATCGAGATGCTTTACCATAATTGCCATTACGAGAGCGTTGTCTGCAGCAAGCACACCCTCGAGACCAATTAGAACGAGGAGCACCCAGCCATATTCCAGTAGAAGACCAACATCCATGTGTATCTCTCCTTTAATACTATGTAGTATCCCCAAATTGAAATGTCTTTACTAGAAGAGCGTGGGGAGCAAAAGTCCTTGATAGCAATGAATTTGAATGCGTTTTGCGCTATTCTGTAGCAAATGGAATAGGTACCAATTTCTTACCCTATTAACAAAATGAAAAACGCATTCGTTTTGAAATCGGGTTAAAATGGTATATCGTAGAACATGGAGGTGGTAACATGCGTTTATCAAATAAAAAAGTCATTAGTCTTGTTCATCATGAATATGAAGACCTTGAACTCACATACCCTTATTACCGCTTGATTGAAGAAGGCGCAACCGTTCACTACGTTGGGGAAAAAGCTGGCGAGAAGTATATCGGAAAGTACGGTGTACCTGTCGTATCCGACTATGCGTATGACGACATTAACCCAGCTGATTATGATGCAATTCTTGTACCAGGAGGCTGGGCACCAGATAAGATTCGCCGTTTCCCTTCTGTTCTGAAAATGGTGCAGCATATGGAAGAAAACAAAAAGCCAATCGGACAAATTTGCCATGCGGGATGGGTGCTGATTTCTGCAAAAGTACTTGAAGGTAAGAAAGTCACAAGCACGCCAGGCATCCGAGATGACATGGAAAATGCCGGTGCAACGTGGATTGATGAACCTGTCGTGATTGACGGTCATCTCGTATCTGCTCGTCGCCCACCAGATCTACCGCAATACGGAAAAGCGTTCGCAGACGTTTTAGCTAATTCTTAAAAAAAAGCTCACTCCTGTCCTTAGGAGTGAGCTTTTGATTATTCTGTCACTCGCTCTAATTTCCCAGTAGCAGGGTCAATCACAAGTCCGTGAACAGGTGTGTTTTTCGGAAGAAGAGGATGATTTTGAATCACTGAAACGCTATCGTTTACACCCTCATAAACGGTTTTAAAGCCTTTAAGCCATGAATGAAGGTCAATCCCAACGTGCTTTAAAGAAGCGACTACTTCTTCTGTCACGTTTTCCTCCATTTTATGTATAAGCGCATCAGGATCGACTTTCCCATTGCCACAATCATGGTGGCCGATAACCCAAACTTCTTCAGCTTGAAGTTCATAAACCGCAATCAGAAGGCTTCGCATAATGCTATCAAATGGGTGGCTAACGACTGCACCGGCATTCTTTACGATTTTCACATCACCATTTTTTAAATTCATGGCACGTGGAAGTAATTCAACGAGACGTGTGTCCATACAAGATAGAATGACAACCTTTTTATCAGGAAGACCTGTAGTTTCGAAAGGTTCGTACTCTTTGTTCGCAACAAACTGTTCGTTAAACTTTAGTACTTCGTTAAGTGTATCCATTGTTTAATCTCCTACCTTTTATAATTTTGTTCATTTACGCTTTGATTTGGTACACTTGTGATAAAGATCCTTCAATTTAAAGGAGTTTACCGACATGAAAGATATACCAATTGATCAGCTGGTTCATCAAATGAATTCTCGTATGAAACAGCTAACGTATAACGTTGAAGAAAATGACGCAGATGTGGATGGCATTCGCGAAGAGCTCATTGCCATCAAAACCTATTGTGACATGTTGATACAGGCATCGGAATCAAAGCCTAAACGAAAGACTCAACCGCTCGCACAGCAGGCGCGACCACCACAGGCACCAGTTCAACAACAGTCTCTCTCTTCAAAACCGATGAAAGAAGAAGATGCGAACGAGGAATCCATCTTCGACTTCTAACGTGAAGCCGCTAATGAAGCGGCTTTTTTTTGTGTCAAAAATCTACACGCCGAAAGCAGAAGGGTAGACAACTTCTCCATTTACCTCTTTCAGAGAGTCTTTCTTAAGTTCTCTTACCATGAATGAATCTCCTGCATTGAACGGTCCTGTGATGTTCTTTTCGGAAGCCGGAACAAAACCGAATTTCGGATAATAATCCTTATGACCAAGAACAACGACATGTCGGTAGCCAAGAGATGTTGCCCTCATCATGCCATCCTTAATAAGCAGATTGCCAACACCTTCATTTTGCAGTTCAGGCACTACGGCAACTGGCGCAAGAGCTAGGGAAGGGATCCGTCCTTTTTCTGTGAGTATTTCAATTTTGGTGAAAAGGATGTATCCGACAGGTTCACTGCGGTTATGCAGTGCAACAAGCGATAGCTCTGGAATGAAGCTTTCAGAGTCCTTAATTCGATTCACAAGCTGGACCTCATCTTCTCCGTTAAAGGCTTCCCTTAAAATCTTCAAAATCGCTCCATGGTCAGCCGCGTTTTCCTCACGAATTTCAATCATATGTGTCCCTCCCCATGTCATCTCTTATTTTTTCAAAAATGAAAATAAAAAGCAACTTAAAAGAAGAGCCCTCGAGGAAACGAGGACTCTGAATGTATATTGTTAGCTTCCTTTTGTAAAGGATGTTGTTTTCATTAAAAAACTACACATTTAGCTGAATGGAGCGGAAATTATCCCTACTCTTATAGCATCAATGTCTGCGAAAAACAGTTTATTGGAAAAACGGATATTGACGGCGTTCTTGCTGAACAGAAATCCATTTCACAGTTGTGAATTTATCAAGAGCCCATTCTCCGCCAAATCGACCGAGACCGGATTCCTTTTCACCACCGAATGCCATATGCGCTTCATCGTTAACCGGCTGGTCGTTAATGTGAACCATGCCTGTTTCAATTTGATGAGCAATCTGAACACCGCGGTTTAAGTCGCGAGAATGAACAGAGCCACTAAGACCATATTGAGAAGCATTCGCCATTTCAATCGCTTCTTCATCTGTGCTGAATTTTAGAATTGGTGCAACGGCACCGAAGATTTCGTCTTTCGCAATCGGCATGTCATTCGTAACGTTCGTTAGAATAACTGGATGCATCACGTTGCCTTCCACTTCGCCACCATAAATTTTCTCAGCGCCTTGTTCAAGAGACTTGTTAAGCGATTCTTGAATACGCTCAACAGCATCTTTGTTGATAAGTGGACCAACAGCTGTTTTCGCGTCAGCTGGATCGCCAACTTGTAGGGAAGCGACTTTTTCTTTAAACGCTTCTACGAACTCATCATGAATGCTTTCGTGAACGATAATGCGGTTAATGGCCATGCAAATTTGACCTTGATGCAGGAATTTACCGAATGCGGCAGATTCAGCGGCCTGATCGATATCCGCATCGTCCATCACGACAAAGACGTTATTACCACCAAGCTCTAGAGCTGTTTCTTTAATGTTCTTCCCAGCAAGCTCGCCGATATGCTGACCAACTTCCGTTGAACCTGTGAAAGAAATCAACTTCGGAATTGGATGTGTGACAAACGCATCGCCAATCTCAGAACCACGACCGGCTACAACGTTTAGCACGCCTTTCGGTAGACCAGCTTCTTCAAATAGCTCTGCAATTAAGAAACCAGCTGTTACAGGTGTCTCTGATGCAGGTTTCAATACAACGGAGTTACCTGTAGCAATCGCTGGTGCAACGGAACGCATGGAAAGGTGAAGCGGGAAGTTCCACGGTCCAATAACGCCGATTACGCCTTTCGCACTTTTGTAAATGCGGTTTTCTTTACCAGGTGTATCAGAAGGTGCAATTTGACCTTTCATACGATATGGGAAAGAGGCAGACTCTTTCACAACGCGAGCAGCTGCTGCCCATTCGACATTTGCTTTGATCTTCGTACTACCGGACTCTTTAACGAGCCAGTCGATAATTTCTTCTTTCCGTTCGGTCATTAGTGCCGCCACTTTATCAAGAATTTGCTGACGCTTGCCAGGTGTTGTCTGAGCCCAAGATTTCTGAGCTTCTTTCGCGACTTTATATGCGTGATCAAGATCTTCTTCAGATGCTGATTGTAATGTAAATAATTCCTCACCGGAAAATGGATTATAATTTGTTACAGTTTTGTCGCTCGAACCCGTAACCCATTCGCCGTCAATAAATTGCTTTGTATATGTGTTAGCCATGAATAATCCTCCTTTGGTGTATGTTAAAGAAGGTTCCCGCTTGTTAAAAGAAATAAACCAAGCAGTATGCAGAATGATTTTCCAACATACAAAAAGCTCGGGAAGGACAAATTGATAGTAATCCCTAAAGAAAGGAGGGAGACAGAATGCCGGAACAATTCCCGATTTTTTATCCAGCGGAAGCTGATTCCATAAAAAATGCACATGATACCTATAACGTTTATGTTAACGATGATTATGTGGGCAATAAAATTTTGTTCTCTCATTGTGAAAAAATTGAAGATCTAAGCGACTATCTTAATAATAAAGGCTTCTATAACTTCCAAGCGGAGGTTGAAGGAGACCACTATCGCCTGCAAATGACCGAACAGGATCAAGGTGAGCTTGTGAAGGATGAGCTTCACAGCTACCTGCACCTTCGTTAAGTCATCCGACTCCAAATTCGAAGCTTTCGTTCGAGCTGTATGGCGGCTTCTTGAGCTTCTTCAACGCTAACTTCATTAAAACGAATCGTTCCACCGGGCGGAAGCTGTGCGATTAAAGGCAAATCAGGACCGATGACCGTTCCGATTCTTGTATAACCGCCCGTCGTTTGGCGATCGGCGAGAAGAATAATCGGCTGACCGTTTCCAGGGAGCTGGATTCCACCAATTGGCACAGCATCAGAAATGACATCGCCATCATGATTGGTTTCAAGATCTGAGCTAAGGCGATACCCCATTCGGTTCGATTGAGGAGATACTTCATGGGTAGAGGAGAAGAAACTTTCCACTACGCTTTCCGATATTTGCTCATGATGTGGTCCTTTTACAACTCGAACTTCAACATGACGAGCATACTCAGGAATCTCGGTGTAATATAACCCGGTTCCTGTTTTTGATTTCTTAGGATCACCATAAAGTTCATCGCGTGCTTGAAGTCTACGTCCTAGTCCTGCAGGTTCATAAACAGATGTGCTTCCCATATATTCTGCTGCTTCAAATCCTCCAGAAACCGTGATGTATGCTCGAACCCCCTGTCTCGGCTTTCCGAATTCAAGCACTTGTCCTTTTTTAATCAGAACAGACTTCCAGAGCGGAATCCGCTTACCGTTAATCATCGGTGATAGATCTCCACCTGTTACCGCCAGTACGAACGTTTCCTGGGCAATAAGCTCTGGTCCCTGCATTGTGACTTCAAGACCTGTCGCCCCTCGCGCGTTCGCAACAAGAATATTACCAACTTCAAGAGCAAAGCGGTCAAGTGCACCGGACGTTGGTACTCCGTACTTCATATATCCCGTTCGTCCTAAATCCTGATAGGTCGTATACAATCCTGGTTTCTCAACTATAAATAAGTTCACAAGTTTCCGATCCTTTCCATGACGATGTTTTCTTCATCAAATCTTTTCCGAAGTGCTTTAATAAACGCAAGCGCAGATGGCTCGTCTCCATGCACGCAAACCGTATCTGCCTCAATATCAATGATCGAGCCATCAACTGCCGTCACTTTGCCTTCCTTTACCATCGTAATCACCTGATCGATCGCCGTATGTTCATCACGAATCATCGCATTCTTTTCAACCCGAGGCGTTAGTGTACCATCTGGCTGATACGTACGGTCTGCAAATACTTCTGATGCGTAAGGAAGTGCAGCGTCCTGTGCAGCGCGAATCAGTTCAGAATTCGCAAGTCCAAACAGAATCAACTCTGGATCAAAATCCTTCACTGCCTGAGCAATTGCATTCGCAAGCTCAGGGTCTTTCGAAGCCATATTGTAAAGCGCTCCGTGAGGCTTAACATGTTGAAGACGCACATCATGAGCACTGCAAAACCCGTGCAGTGCTCCGATTTGATAAAGAACAAGCGTATACGCCTCTTCAGGTGTCACGTTAAGATTCCTGCGCCCAAATCCCATTAAATCAGGAAATCCAGGATGCGCACCAATCCCAACGTGATGCTCCTTCGCCCATTTCACCGTTTTATTCATAATGTGAGGGTCCCCTGCGTGAAAACCACACGCTACATTAGCCGATGAAACAAGCTCAAGAACAGACTCATCCTGCCCGATCACATACGTTCCAAAGCTTTCGCCAAGATCACTGTTTAGATCAATATGAAACGTCATTTCGTTTCCTCCTTACGTTCAAGCTTGTAAGAACCTTCGTCAATTTCTCGTTTTATTTGTTTGAATTCTTCTTCCGTAATCGATTTAAACCGTAAATAATCACCTTGCTCAAGAAGAAAAGGGTTATCTCTTTCAGGATCGTAAAGGCGAAGCGGCGTACGCCCAATCAGGTTCCAACCACCAGGTGATTCGAGTGGGTAGATGCCTGTCTGACTGCCTGCGATGCCAACTGATCCCGCAGGTACTGTTTGCCTTGGTTCATCAAGACGTGGCATGGCGATTTTTTCGTCAAGACCGCTAAGATAAGGAAAGCCAGGTAGAAAACCAATCATATTAACGAGATAGTCTCCGTTTGTATGTAGTGAAATAACGTCATCAGTATTCATCTTCTTGGATTTGGAGAGTTTATCAAGATCAGGGCCGTACTCTCCGCCATAAAGAGTTGGAATGGTAACGATGGTTTTGGAGTTGCCAGGCTGATGATCGATTTCAAGAGCTTTTTTCTTAAGTAATTCTGTAAGCCGTTGATACGTATAAATCCAAGGATCATAATAAACGGTGACAGAGTCATAAGCAGGAACCCATTCGATTATTCCTGGATCTTTTAATGAGAGATTCGTACAGAATGCTTTAATTGTTTTGTTCAAGGATTGAGAAACGGCTTGATGAAACGATACCTTAACGGCAGCTTCTCCAAGCGGGTGAAAGGTAATTGACATGAATAACGCTCCTTTCTACTAATAAGAGAGTACGTTAATACTGGCATGTGTTTTTTTATGGCTTTTTGCGAATTGTTGCTATAAAAGTAGTGGTTGATTTCCGCTTCAGGATGCTCGCTTTCCGCGGGGCGGGCGCTGAGCCTCCTCGGCGCGCAAGAACATCGCGCCTGCGGGGTCTCACCTGTCCCGCTAATCCCGCAGGAGTCGAGCACCTTCCGCTCCAATCAACTCGATATGAGGTTCTCTATAGAAAAACCTTTGAAAAGCAACAATCTTTTAGAAAAGAGCTTTACTAAAAGATTCTTGTTTTTAAAACCTCTTAAAAACCTCACTTAATAGTTGTCTCCCGTTTACAGCAATAATGTCTAACAAAACAGCCTTCTAAATCGACTAGATCACTTCCTTCATTTTACCGAAATTTCAAAATTACAACAAATTATTCATGGAAAATCAAGCTAAAACCCTTATAATGAAGTTAGAATGTGATCAACAAAGGAGATCGTTATGAAAATAGATACTGCACGCTTTGGAGAAATAGATGTTCATGAAGAACGTCTCATGACGTTCGCAAACGGCATCCCCGGCCTCGAGCACTTTAAAACATACTTTCTATTACCCGCCGACGACAAAGATGAGTCTCCTTTTTACTTTTTACAATCAACAGAAGAGAGAGGACTTTGCTTCTTCCTCGCAGACCCTTTTTCCTTCTATCCAAATTACGAAGTCAACTTGGACGACGGCACATTGAATCAGCTTGAACTCAACGATCCCGAGCATGCGCTCGTGCTATCGATTCTAACTGTTCAAGGCTCATTACAAGAAGCAACGATGAACTTAAAAGCACCGCTTATTTTTAATACAGTTGCTAGAACCGGAAAGCAGATGGTCCTGAAACAGGAATACGGCATTAAAGAACCTTTGCTGAAGCAAGTGACGGCGCAGGAGGGTGAGTAAATGCTAGTACTTGGACGGAAAAAAGGCGAATCAATCGTCATAAACGATGAAATTGAGCTTAAGATTATTAGCATTGATGGCGACACGGTAAAGATCGGTGTTGAAGCGCCTAAAAATATTGCGATTCACCGTAAAGAGGTCTATGAAGCGATTCAGTCAGAGAATAAACTTGCGGCGATGCAGGAGTTTAGTATGGAAGATTTGAAGGAGTTTCGGAAGAAGACGAGTTCGTAGTGATTAACACATTTAAATAATTTTCTTAGAATTGAACCGCTATCAGGAAATGATAGAGTTCTTTTTAATTAATTTAAATTTCTTACTAATTTTCCAAATAAACTATTAAACGTTTAAAATCACCTGCCGATAATAGGAGTGTTAGGAAGTCCAAACGGATGTGGACTTTCTTGATAAAACATTACACGGAGGTAGATTAAGAATGATTATTAATCATAATATTGGAGCGATGAATACGTACCGTCAGATGAATGTAAACCAAAATGCAGCGAGTAGTTCAATGGAGAAGTTGTCATCTGGACTTCGTATCAATAAAGCAGCTGATGATGCAGCTGGTTTATCAATTTCTGAGAAAATGCGTGGGCAGATTCGTGGATTAGACCAAGCAAGCCGAAATGCTCAGGATGGTATTTCACTAATTCAGACAGCTGAAGGGGCTTTAAGTGAAACTCACGACATTCTTCAACGTATGCGTGAACTAACAGTCCAAGCAGGGAATGGTACCAACCAATCTGAAGACTTAGAAAAAATACAGCAAGAGATCTCTCAGTTAAGCAAGGAAATGACTAGTATAGGTGAAAAAACACAATTTAATGGAAAAAACCTTTTAGATGGTACCCTCGGCGCTACTACTTCGAATGAAGGTGCTAGCGTAAATGGTTCAGATGATGCTTTGAAGATATTAGATGTTACTGGAGCATCTATAGCTGATGGTTACCAATTATCATCTACTGATGGAGTCTCAGTTAATGAATTTACACTAACTAGCGCCGATGGCAGCTTATCTCAAACAATTTCTGTAACTGATGTTACTACTATGAATAATGGAGACGTATTAGACTTTGACAAATTAGGAGTTAAGTTTCAACTACGGGATGATGACAAAGCAGGCGTAGACCTAAGTGATCTCTCTGGTGCTGGAGGTCAATTTAATGTAGACAAAAGTGGCATTGACATTCAGACGGGCGCTAACCAGAACCAAAAGTTATCAATTTCTGTAAATAACATGAAAGCAGATCAATTAGGAAGTGACACAATTAAGGTTTCAGACATTGATGTAACTCAGTTTGCAACAAGTCCGTTTGATCAACAACTTGGAGCTATTGATGAAGCCATTTCGCAAGTTTCTGTTGAACGATCAAACCTAGGAGCATTCCAAAACCGTTTAGAACATACAATTAACAACTTGAACACTTCTTCAGAAAACATTTCAGCTTCAGAATCTCGTATCCGTGACGTAGACATGGCGAAAGAAATGATGAACATGACGAAGGAAAACATTAAAGCTCAGGCAGCTCAGGCTATGCTAGCACAAGCTAACCAGGCTCCACAACAAGTGCTTCAACTTCTTCGTTAATCTACTTAATACCTTGAAAGACCTTAGATCTTCTTCTAAGGTCTTTCTTTATAATTAACTCTTTTCTAGAATTCTTGCTTTGAAAAGGTTTTGCAGTAGAGAACCACACTTAGCTGATTGGAGCGGAAGGATGCTCGACTCCTGCGGGACTAGCGGGACAGGTGAGACCCCGCAGGCGCGATGTTCTTGCGCGCCGAGGAGGCTCAGCGCCCGCCCCGCGGAAAGCGAGCATCCTGGAGCGGAAATTAACCACACCATTAGAGCTTTTCTATAAAGGAGTGAGATGTGTTTTGGATATTGCAGCACTTTCAATGGTGTTAAATCAGGCGAAGATTCATCAACAGGTGAATGTTACACTAACGAAAACAGCAATGAATCAAGCACAGGAAAACTCAAATCAATTTGTAAAAATGTTGGAGCAATCGGTTCAGCCTCATCTTGGGAGTCATGTGAACATCAAAGGATAGAACCCATTGTACTCCGTTGACAGGGAGCGAAAACAATGGAAATTTCAAACGTGCCACAAATGGCTTCTGGTAGTGTACCAAAAGCGCTGCAAGCGGATAATCAGATCAAGCAAGAACCTCTCGAGCAAAGTGAGCTACAGGAAGAAGAATTCTCCAAAGAAGCGGTCGTCAATAAAGTAAACGAGCTGAACGACTTCATCCAGCCAACCAACACAAGCATCAAGTTTCAGCTACACGACAAACTAAATGAGTTCTATGTTCAAATCATTGACACAACTACAGAAGAAGTGGTGAAAGAGATTCCTTCGAAGAAATTTCTTGATCGATATGCGGCAACGGCTGAGCTGCTTGGGTTTATGGTGGATGGAAAATATGATTTTCTTGAACTCTCATCCTGAGAGTTCTTTTTTTAGGTCTTTTTACACCTTAAACTCTTTCCCCACCCTGCCGATAGAATGTATAAGAGGAATGAACGGAGGAGATGTTCATGAGAATTTCCGGGTTAGCGACGGGAATGGATATTGATCAGATGGTAAAAGATCTCATGAAAGCGGAGCGAATTCCGCTCGATAAATTGTCTCAACAGAAGCAAGTAGTTGAATGGCAGAAGGAATCGTATCGAGAGCTAAACACCATGATGTCTGAGATGCGGACTGCAGCATCTTCTATGCGCCTGCAGTCCGGATATAACGCCTACAAAGCGGTTTCTTCCAATGCTAGCGCAGTTAAGGCTACGTCAACGTCTTCTTCTGTGCCTGGTTCGTACTCGGTTACAGTGAACGAGCTTGCTCAAAGTGCGAAGTACGTTTCTGGAGCAGCGATTCAGAATGAAGCAGGCACAAATTCGAAAGCAACAGATAAAGTCCTTTTTGCAAAAGATAAAGACACAACCTTTGAGCTCACAAATGCAAAAGGACAGAAGGCAACCATAACGATAACGGCTTCCGATACATTCAAAAGTCTAGCAGAGAAAATCGCCGGCGCAACAGATGATGCGACGGGAGAGACGCTTGGAATGAGAGCGAACTTCGACAATACCACATCGCGCTTTTTCATCTCAACGAAAGCCATGGGTGGAGACGAATCGTTTACGCTATCATCTTTTAGCGATAACGGAGTCGCAAAGAGATTGTTAGGCGGAACAAATAAAGCCACTGCAACGGGTGCGTATGGTTCGGTCTCTTTTGATGGTATCGTCGTTGATAATTTGAAAACGAATGCTACTACAATTAATAATTTGAAGATCGATCTTGTTCAAAAAGGAACGTCTACCGTATCTGTCCAGAGTGACACACAAGCCCCTTTTGCCATGGTGAAAACGTTTGTAGAGAAATACAATGCGTTTGTTGAGAAAACGCAGGGGTTGCTTACTGAGAAACGAAATCGCGACTTTCCACCGTTAACGGATGCTCAGAGAGAAGATTTAACCGAGAAGGAAATTGAGCTCTGGGAGGAAAAGGCGAGAAGCGGTTTATTGCAAAGTGATTCGACAGTTCGAGGAATTGCGAGCAGTTTGCGAAATGCGTGGATGTCTCCTGTAGAAGGCATTCCGGCAGGGGAACTCTCAATGCTTTCGCAAATTGGCATTAATACAGGGAATTATCAAGATGGCGGAAAGCTTTTCATTGATGAAGCGAAGCTAAAAAGCGCTCTTGAAGAGAAGCCTGATGAAGTGATGAATCTTTTTACAAGTGGTAGTAACGGGATTGGTGACCGACTATACGATAGCGTGAACAAAGGCATTGATCAGCTTGGCAAAAAAGCAGGTACGCCGGGGTCACTTATTGATAGTAGTTTTCTCTCAACCCGATTAAAGAATTTAGATGAACAAATGAGAACGTGGGAAGGCAAGCTGGAAACGGTGGAAAACCGCTACTGGAAACAGTTTGGCGCACTTGAGACGGCAATGGACAGAATGAATCAACAAAGCTTATGGGTACAACAAAACTTACTTGGTGGGATGTAAAGATGAAAAGAATCGATGCACTGCATCAGATGCACGTTATTACAAATCAGATCGCAATGTCGCTTGAAGGGTTAAAGCCTTCAATGGATGACAATGAGCAAAGTGACCTTGATGGGATTAATCACATTATTAGTCGTCGTGAAGAGACGATTAAGCTTCTAGATGAGGCGTTGAGAGAAGAAGGAAACGACTGGTCAACAGATGAGCAGCATTTGCTTGAGCAGTTGAGTGGGCTTGAGGAGACGATTCAACCTAAGCTTTCTGAGCTATATGCAGCCTTTTCTGATCAGATGAGACGCCTACAACAAGGGAAAGCAGTTGCAGGGAAGTATAAGGGACAATCGTACACAGACGGCGCATTTTTCGATCAGCGAAAATAGGAGGCACGTAAGATGGCAATGAAAAATCCTTATCAAACGTATCAGCAGAATGCAGTCACAACCTCTTCACCGCAGGAATTAACCTTAATGCTTTATAACGGATGCATTAAATTTATCCGTCTTTCTGCAATGGCCATGGAGAAGAAGAACATCGAAGCGAAGAACACGAACATCATTAAAGCACAGAACATTCTTCAGGAGCTTCGTGGCTCTCTAAATATGGAAATCGAACTTTCAGAGTCGATGGACTCACTTTATGAATACATGATTTCACAGTTAGTTTCAGCGAATATCACCAATGATCCGAGCAAGCTGAAAGAAGTAGAAGAATTAGCTGAGGAATTCCGCAATACGTGGAAAACAGCAATGGAACAGATGAAATAAAGGGACACAAAGAGGGTGAATGCAATGGAAAAAACATCTCTGCTTGGCGTACTGCTTGGCTTCTTCGTCCTCATTGGTGGATTAATTCTTAAAGGAGCAAATCCGGCAGCATTATTAAATCCCGCTGCACTCGTTATTATTTTCGTAGGAACAGCAGCGGCGCTATTAATTGCATTTCCGTTTAATGAAATCAAGAAATTTCCAGTTCTGCTGAAAATTCTTTTCACTAATCAAACCCTTCTCACTGAGAAAGAATTGATTCCACTGTTTCGTGAATGGGCAACTGTTGCTCGTCGGGAAGGATTACTTTCGCTAGAGAACAGCCTAGAGAAGATTGATGATCCGTTTCTAAAAGGTGGGTTTCAAATGGTGATTGATGGTCATTCTCATGAAGTTATCGAGGAAATTCTTGTAGAAGATATTGAAGCAATGAAAGATCGTCACAAGGCAGGTGCAGGAATTTTTACACAAGCTGGTACGTATGCGCCAACGCTTGGTGTACTTGGAGCAGTTGTTGGTCTAGTTGCAGCACTTAGTCACCTTGGTGATATGGAGTTGCTAGGTAAATCAATCGCGGCGGCTTTTATTGCAACGCTATTTGGGATTTTCACTGGATACGTTCTCTGGCATCCTTTTGCGAATAAGCTGAAGCGGAAATCAAGTGCTGAAGCGCGCATTAAGATGATTATGCTTGAAGGTCTTCTTGCTGTGCAGTCTGGTGCATCGCCAAGAATGGTTGAAGACAAGCTACTCGTCTATCTGCCAAGTAAAGAGCGTAATCTTGATGAAGTAGACTCGAATCAGACGGTTGGCGAAGGGGTAGGGGCTGATGCGTAAGAAGAGGCACGAGGAGCATGAAGAGCACGTTGATGAAAGCTGGCTCATTCCTTATGCGGATATGCTTACGCTTCTTCTTGCACTGTTCATCGTATTGTTTGCGGCAAGTACCGTTGATGTGAAAAAGTACGAAGCGATTACGAAATCGTTTGAAGAAGTATTGAATGGCGGAACAGGAATACTTGAAAGCGAGCCATCTACCATGCAGCCTCAAGACGGATCATTTGTTGGACTAGCTGACGATCCTGAAGAGGAGAAGGAAGAAGAAGAGAAGGACGTTGAAGAGGAAGAGTCCGAAGAAGAGCTAGCGGAAGATCTAAATAAGCTTGAGAAGCTGAAAGAACGGATTGATTCGTATATTTCAGAGCAGGATCTAGATGCTTTCCTACAGACGAAATTAACGGAAGAGGGTCTTCTGATTACCATTAAAGAAGCGGCGCTGTTCAGGAGTGGGAAAGCGAATTTAACAGGTGACGCGAAGGAACTTGCGAAAGAAATTTCCTCGCTTCTTGTTACAGATCCACCGCGTCGGATTACGGTAACGGGTCATACAGACAATCGTCCGATTAAGACGTCCCAATACCAATCAAACTGGCATTTAAGCTCAGAGCGCGCGCTGAATTTCATGACAGAACTTTTGGAGAATAAGAACTTAAAGCCTCAGCTGTTTAGCTTTACGGGTTATGGTGAATATCGACCGGTTGACACGAATAAGACCGATGCAGGCAGAGCGAAGAACCGTCGAGTAGAAGTGCTGATCCTCCCGTACAACGTTGAGAATTAAGATGATGAGGTGGAAACAATGAAGCAAATTTTGATTATCCTTCTGGCTGCAATTGGGATTGTTGGAGCTTGCGGGGTGGCGGCTGTATTCTTTCTCGATATCAATTTAAAAGAAGTGATTGCACAGGAAGAGAAAGAACCGACGGCAGAAGAACTAGCTGCAAGAAGCTATAGCATGGAGTCGCTTACGACAAATTTATCGTCTGAACATTATGCTGTCGTTCAGTTGAATTTACTTGCAGATAGTGAGAAGAGCTATAAAGAGCTTGAAGTTCGTACACCAGAGCTAAAAGCAATCGTAATCTCAACACTTGCTGGCTTATCCCGTGACGATTTGAAAGGATCAGAAGGCCTTTCGAAGTTTGCTGATACCATTCAAGCAGAAGCAAACAAGGTTTTACACGATGGTCAAGTCGAACGAGTATTGATTACAGACTTTAAAATCCAGTAAACGGTTAACTTTTTCAAAAAAATTCCGATAATAACGGTAGAATGCTCAAATTCGGGTACGAATAATAGAATAGGAGTAGATTTATAATTTATCGGAGAGAGGTGACCGGCTATGAACGTCAACAAACCGTCAGCACCGCCAATTGTAAACCCTTACCAGAAGCATAACCCTGTTACGAAAGTAGAGCAGGCCAAAAAAGCTCCTCGTGAAGATGAGCTCCAAATCTCTAGCAAAGCGAGAGAACTATACGACATGAAAACAGAACAGGAACGCGAAGCCAAAGTGACTGCTATTAAGAAGCAAATTGAAGAAGGTACGTATCGTGTCGATAGTGAGAAAACAGCCGAGAAGCTGTTTGATAAGTGGTTCTAGGAGGCGGCACGATGGGACAACAGTTATTGACCGTTATGAGTGACATGATTCGCCTGCACGAGAAATTGATTAAGGTGTCAGAGCAGAAGCATACAGCTCTCGTTGAACGAGATATGGAAAGTCTAACGGAAGTAATGAAAAACGAGAAGGATCTTCTGCAGGAGCTACGTGCTAAGGAAGAAATGCGTCAGGAGCTGACCGGTGAGCTTTCTGGCGATAAAGAACAAACGTTAAAAGGAGTGCTCGGGTTACTCAGTCCTCCAGTAAGACGGATGGTCGAAAGCCGTGCGACTGAGTTAAAGAAGCAAGCTGAAACGCTTAAAGCACTTAATGAACAAAATGAAGAGTTGTTAAAGGATGCGATGGCATTTATCCATCATATGATTGGTCATCTAACAACTCCTCGGGAACAATCGATCACTTACGGCAGGCCCAATCAAAAGCCGTCTACAGGTGCAACAAGAGGATATTTTGATACGAAGGCCTGATGCAGTCAGGTAAGGAAAGGGACGTGACGAAATGACATCTACATTTCATGGATTAGAGGTCGGAAAGAGAAGTCTATACACCCAGCAGGCAGCACTCACAACAGCAGGGCACAATATTGCAAATGCCAACACGCCTGGGTACTCGAGGCAACGCGTGAACATGCAGGCAACTTCTCCGATCACGTACCCTTACCAAACGGGAAGTACATCCTCACAGCTTGGAACTGGTGTAAGTGTCCAATCGATTGAACGAATTCGTTCAGAATATCTAGACGGTCAATACCGCGAACGCAATTCAATGTTAGGTTCAGAGTCTATGAAGCTTGAAACAATGCAGCAGATCGAATCATTATCTGGCGAACCAGGTGAAAATGGTATCAGCGCCTCCTTGGATCGCTTCTGGTCAGCTTGGGAAGACCTTGCGTCAAATCCTGATAGCACCGCCGCAAGATCAGTTGTTGTAGGGCGAGCAGAAGAGCTCTTAGATCAGGCGAAATCTTTCAACAAAGGACTTACTAGTCTAAAAGATAGCCTAGAAAAGCAAGAAGTGGCCGTTCAAAATCAAATCGGCTCTATTTCAGCGCAGATTGAAAGTTTAAATAAGCAGATTTCCAAAAATGGAAATGCGAACGATTTAATGGATCGTCGCGATCTACTAAAGGATCAGTTATCTGGACTCGTTAGTACTGCAGATGGTGAAGTAGTGGGCGGGAAGCTGAAAGGAATTCAAGATTCTATTCAATTAACGGAGAATATGAAAAATGATCTTAACGAAATGTTCAAAACGTTAATTTCCGGCAAGGAAGCAACTACAACAGAAGGGAAAGTAACGGGATTGAACGACCTGATGGAGTCTGGCTATTCTCTTATCAGAAATGCCGATGGAACGATGCAGGAGGGCAAGCCGCTTTTCACTTCAGATGGAAATGAACCATTTCTTGAAGGAACGACCATCAACCAAGCAGTGAAAGCGAATCCTTCAACGATTGGAGCTTCGTCAAAAAATGACGCAATTAGCAATGGTGATATTGCTTCAGCCATCAGCGATTTGAGAAATAAAACGTTCACTTTTAAGTTAGCTGGTTCGGACGATTCCATTACAACGAATGTGAATGACTACTACAGCACGCTTGTCACACGTCTTGCTTCAAGTGCTCAGTCTTCGGAACGGACGGTGTCGAATCATGAGTCTGTTCTCCAATCAATTGATAACAACCGCATGTCGGTTAGCGGCGTTTCGCTAGATGAAGAGATGGCAAATCTTGTTCAATTTCAACATGCGTACAATGCAGCAGCGCGCTACATAAGTACAACGGATGAAATCCTCGATGTGATTATTAACCGTATGGGTGTATAGGGAGGAGTAGGGGAATGAGAATTACGCAGCAAATGCTAACAAGTAATATGACAACTCAAATGAACCGAAATCTCTCCAACCTGGAAAATGCAAACCAACAGGTGTCCACAGGGAAACGAATTAACAAACCATCAGATGATCCGATGGGAACGGAGAAATCGTTGAAGCTGTCATCGCAGCTAGCAAGAAATGAACAATTTGAGCGCAATACAAATTACGCGATGTCTTGGATGGATATGACGGAAAAAACATTATCTAGCGTATCAAATGTGTTTCAACGAGCGAACGAGCTTGGTGTTCAAGCTTCAAGCGGAACAAATTCACAGGACGAATTAGAAACGATGGCGAAAGAATTTAAGCAGCTTCGCCAAGAGCTTGAAGGTCTAGCCAACACGAAACTTGATGGTAAATACATCTTCAATGGCCAGAAAACAGATCAGCCGATCGTCATTGAAGCAAACGGTGATCTTACATTTGATAACGGAACAATGAAGCAACGGATTTCACCGTTTAGTGAAGTGAAAATAAACGTAAGTGCGGATGAAGTTTTTGATGGAAATGTGAATTTGTTTAAAGCGCTCGATTCCTTTTCACAAGCCTTAACGAACGGTAACACAGAAGAAATGAACGCGGCGCTCGGTGAAATTGAAAAAGGTTCAGATCAAGTCCTTACGAGCTGGACTGGCATGGGTGCCCGTCAATCGAGAGTCGAAAGCATGAACCAGCGCTTGAAAGATGAAAACATTTCAGTTCAATCGTTTCTTTCAAAGAATGAAGATATTGATCTCGCAGAAGCGATCATGAAATTGAAATCAGAAGAGAACGTCTATCAGGCGACACTTGCATCAAGCGCAAAAATCATCCAGCCCTCACTATTAGATTTTCTAAGATAACAAAGAACACCTCGCCGGCGGCGAGGTGTTTTGTGCATTTCTATGATTTTATCGTTTAATGGTATTCGCTAGCCCCATCATCTCATCTGCCATTTTGATAGCCTGACTCTGAAATTGAAGCAAACGCTGCGTTGAAATCATATCAGTCGTTTCTTTTGTAAGATCGACGTTCGACATCTCAAGAAACCCTTGCCTCGTTTTAAACTCTTCGCTTGGCACAACCACTGCATTTCCATCTGCCGCATTTAGAGAGAATTCATTACCGCCTTCATTAACGAGAGATTGAGGACGGTTAATTTTTGCCACGCTTAGTTGGAACGTTTGACCGTTCTCAGCCTGAATTCCCCCTTCATTAGAAATCGTCAGTTTTCCAGGATTATTTGCAAAGGTGATTTCATTACCGTTCACATCTAGAACTGGACTTCCACTACTCGTAACGAGGGTCATTGCACCGTTTTCATTTTGAAATTCGAACGATCCGTCTCTCGTGTAGTGAACCTCATCACCGTTTTGTACACGAAAATAAACGTTATCTCCTTCAAGCATCACATCAAGCTCTTGACCAGTTTCCTGTGCAGAGCCTTGTTCGAAACGAAGTGTTGTTAACCCAACCTTTGAGCCAAACCCAACCCTTAAGTTCTCGGGTGTTTGCCTGCCTGGTTCATTTGCTTCACCGGTTTGGTTCTCATACTCACGAGTTAATAGGTTTTGAAAAGTTGCTTCTCGACTTTTGTAACCTGCCGTGTTCACATTCGCAATATTATTTGCGATTGTATCCATTTTCTTTTGTGTCTGACTTAGTGAAGAGGACGCTGTTGCCATCTGGATATTCACTCGTATCCCTCCTAGTAAACTCGACCAATGTCATTAACCGCTTTATCGATGCTTTGATCATACGTTTGAAGAACTTTCTGATTGGCTTCATATAAGCGATACGTATTAAGCATATCCGTCATCGTTGTCGTCATGTCCACATTCGATCCTTCTAGGAATCCTTGCTTAACAGCGTATTGGTTGAATTCGGTTGCTTGTACACTCTGCGGCGCTGCATTTTCATCCCCCGACCATGCGAATACACCGTTTCCTTGCTGTGTTAACTGTTCAGGGTTGCCTGTATAACCAACCCACAAGTTCTGTTCATTTCCATTCTCTTCAGTAATTGTTCCATCTTCTATTGTGAAAGATTCACTCGTGAGTTGGATCGGTTGTAGTTGTTCGTTTACAACACGATAACCTTCACTAGTTGTAAGATACCCAGCCTCATCAACTGAAAAATTTCCATTTCTCGTGTAGCGAATCGAGTTATCGTCAAGCTGAACCCCGAATAAAAGCAGTCCTTTTTTACCCGTTTCCTCATCAATTGGGAGTCCTTCATCAACAAGTGCAAGATCCGTTAACTTCCCTGTTTCCTTTAAAGAGCCACTCGTAAAGCTCGGAATACCTTCCTGTGTATACACACCAGTTTGTAGCGTGCCGACCGATGAGTTTGCCTGAGATGCGTTTGTATTACGCTCTTTCAATAAGTATTCAGGAAATGAACGCAATGTTGCGACATCTTGCTTAAAGCCTGGCGTTTCTGCGTTGGATAGGTTGTTTGTGAGGTATTGTTGCTTTCGTTCACTTGCCATCATGCCGGAAGTAGCGGTATACAAACCTTTAAACATTGACTCGCTCCTAACGTAGTACTATGGAACGTACTTTTAGTTTATTACTCCCATTATAACGTTGAATATTGGAAAAAATAAGTGAAAAAAGTAGTTTATTAGGTTAAAACTCTCATTTACTATTATTTTTGACAATGCTATGCTAGCAATAACGAAAATATTGTCGAAAGAGTATGTATTTACCCATAAAACCATTTATTTGAAATGGTTACATATTTTTACGAGGAGTGTGAAAAGCTTCGTGAACGTTTTTAATTCGATTAAACCGCTTGAACAAGCGCTGAACGCTTCGATGGTGCAACAGCGTACCATCACGTCTAACATATCGAATGTCGACACCCCTAATTACAAACGTCAAACCGTTTCATTTCAAGATAACCTGCAGGAAGCGATGAATAAGAACTTCCAAAGCTACAAATCAAACCCCAAACATGTACCTTTTAGTAACGAGACGAATGCAACGAAACCGGTTGTGAGAACAGATCACAATACATTGAACAATTCGAATGGAAATAACGTTGACATGGATGTTGAAATGGCAGAACTCGCCAAAAACCAGCTATTGTATAACGCAATGATTGAGAAAACAAACAGCCAGTTCCGTGACTTGCAAACGGCTATTAGAGGGAGCTAATTGAAATGAATTTATTTAATGGATTCAATACAAGTGCTTCAGCGCTAACGGCAAATCGCCTTAGAATGGATGTTGTATCATCTAATATTGCCAATGCAGAAACAACTCGTTCTGAATTAGTGGACGGGGAATGGCAGCCTTACAAAAGAAAAGTCGTGGAGCTTCAAAAGCATTCATTTGAAAGACAGTTACAGTCTGCTATGGGGAAGGGTAATGCAGCTTCTTTAGGCGTGAAAGTAGCGACGATTAAAGAAGATCAAGCTCCAACTAAACTTGTCTATAATCCAACACACCCTGATGCGAATGAAGATGGGTATGTTGAAATGCCGAACGTGGATATGGTGAAGGAAATGGTTGATATGATGTCAGCTTCTCGCTCCTATGAAGCAAACGTTACGGCACTTAACGCGACAAAAAGTATGTATATGAAAGCGTTAGAATTAGGAAAGTGATGAGCTTAGGAGGGTAATATGAACTCGATTAGTGCACTGCAGCAACTACCAGCTCTGCAGCAACAAAAACCAACTGTTTCTTCAGGTGAAGCGACGTCTGATTTTGGTCAGATGCTACAAGATGCGATTAAACAGGTGAATACGAATCAAGTACAGTCTGAACAAATGACGAATAAACTCGTCACCGGTGAAGTTCAGGATGTTCACGAAGTGATGCTTGCAGCTCAAAAAGCCTCACTGTCCCTTAACTTAACTGTAGAAGTAAGGAATAAAGTGATTGAGTCATATCAAGAAATCATGCGTATGCAAATGTAGTATGTCAGGGATGAATAATAGATGAACCAACAACTACTTAATTTCAAAAGTCGCTGGGTAGAAACCTGGGGAAGCTATTCAAAGAAAACGAAGTGGCTCATTGGAGGCACATTTCTCTTTACCCTTCTTTTGCTTCTATTCCTTGTTTTCTGGATGTCTAAACCAAATTTAACACCAATATATTCGAATTTGACACCAACTGAAGCTGGTGAAATTAAGGGTGCAATTGAACAGAAGGGCATCCCTGTAGAAGTGTCATCCGATGGGACAACCATTAGTGTACCGAAAGATCAGGCATCTGATTTGAAAGTAAGTCTTGCAGCTGAAGGAATTCCAAAAAGCGGTAATGTTAATTACAGCATTTTCAGTGAGAACATGGGGATGGGGATGACGGATCGCCAGTTTGATGTTGTTGAACGGGATGCGATGCAAAATGAACTCAGCTATTTAATTGAGCAAATCGCTGGCATTAATGAATCGAAAGTGATGATTACTCTCCCGGCTGAAAGTGTCTGGTTAGATGAAGAAGGCGACGTTGCGTCGGCTTCTGTTGTCGTAACAAGAGATGCTGGGGCTCAGCTTGATCAGGGACAAATAACGGGACTCTATCATCTCATTAGTAAAAGTGTACCCAATCTACCAGTCGAAAACATTGTCATAATGGATCAGAATGGAACAGCGTTTGACTATGGCGAGAATCAAGTTGACACAACGCTGTCTGCTTATCAACAGCAGCAGGATATTCGTAAAGACATAGAAAAAGACCTGCAACAGGAACTGCAGCAAATGCTTGGAATGATTCTAGGTCAGGATAAAGTTGTTGTGTCTGTCGTTTCTAGTGTTGATTTCACAAAAGAGAAACGAACGGAAGATTTAGTTGAACCCGTAGATGAAGAGACGGGAGAAGGAATCGATATCAGCGTTGAAAAGATAAGAGAATCGTATTCAGGAGATCCGAATGCCGCTGAAAGCGGAACAGGAACAGATGAAGGCGAAATTCCTAACTATAACGCAGATGATCCGAATGCACAGGGCGACGGTTCTTACGAGAAAGTAGAAGACCGTATCAATCGTGAAGTGAATCGGATTCATAAAGAGATCGAAGAAAGTCCGTATGTAATCGATGACATTACGATTAATGTTGGTGTAGAGCCACCTGTGGCTGACGATGCCACAACCTTAACAGCAGCATCTATAGAAGATATTCGCACTGTGCTCAAGAATGTTGTCCGTACGTCATTAGGTGGAAGTGATGTGCCACTTGATGACCCAGCATTAGAAGAGCGAATTTCTGTATTCGCAAATGAATTTAAGGGACGTCCAGGTTATGTCGAACCTCAAGCTGGATTCTTCCAAACGATGACCGACTCAGTGCCAGCATGGGTGATGTATGCAGTTGGTGGCGGTGTTGGAATACTCCTTATCGGCGGTATGATGATGCTGTTCCGTAGACGTGGAAGAAAAGAAGAGGAAGACGACTTTATGGAGTTCGAGCAATCCTACAGCGCACCCTCTCCTACTGCAACACCTGAAGACCACTACTTACCGCGGGAAGAACGTGAAGTGGATATGACGCCTGAGTTGCTAATTGGGAAAGAAGAAATTGAGAGTCTAGCAAAAAATGATCCAGAAGAATTTGTGAAACTACTACGACTATGGATGAACGAAGAATAGGAGGAGTTGGATTGTGTCTAATGTAGAAGAATTATCAGGTACACAAAAAGCTGCGATCCTTCTTACTTCTCTTGGACCAGATCTGTCAGTGCAGACTTTCAAGCATTTAAGCGAAAAGGAAATTGATCAGCTTGCGCTTGGTATTTCTGAGCTTCGACGAGTAGAGCCTGAAGAGCGCGAAGCCGTTGTGGATGAATTCATTCAAATGGTGAAGGCAAAAGACTATATCGCTGTTGGGGGAATTGAATACGCCCGCCAGATTCTTGAGAAAGCGCTTGGTCCGAAGAAAGCGGAGGAAATCATTAACCGTCTTAAAGCAAATCTGAAAGTGAAGCCATTTTCGTTTGCGAGGAAAGCAGATCCAGATCAGATTCTGAATGTCTTGCAGCAAGAGCATCCTCAAACGATTGCCCTTGTTCTCTCTTATCTAGATGCCAAGCAATCTTCTAAAATATTATCCTCATTGCCGCAAGAAAGTCAGGCAGATGTAGCGAGGCGAATTGCCTTAATGGATAGCACTTCACCAGAAGTGATCAGTCAGCTCGAGAACATTATTGAAAGCAAGTTGAACGCAACGGGTGCTCAGGATTACACCTTTACTGGTGGAGTCGAAGCGATCGTTCAAGTGCTAAGTGGTGTTGATCGGAGCACCGAAAGAACAATTCTTAGTACGCTTGAGAAAGATGATCCAAATCTAGCAGAAGAAATCAAGAAGCGCATGTTTGTATTTGAAGATATCGTTACGCTTGATGATCGCTCCATTCGTCTTGTAATCAGCGAAGTGAAGGACGAAGATCTGTCTATTTCACTAAAAGTAGCAAGCGAAGAAGTGAAGAATACAATTTACCGCAATATGTCTAACCGACGTGTAGATACAGTAAAAGAGGAAATCGAATTGATGGGCCCTCTTCGTCTCAGAGAAGTGGAAGAAGCGCAGTCGCGCATCGTCTCCGTTATCCGTTATCTTGAAGAAACAGGTGACGTGATGATTGCACGTGGCGGGGGAGATGATCTGATTGTCTAACATCATTCGGAATACATCTGGAGCTAAAAGAGCTGTTCCAAAAGTTTTGGAGCAAAGAACAGTTGCCGAAACGAAAAAACAGCGAATTCTGCCGACTCGTACAACAACGATTGACGAGAAAAAGTCGCAGCTTCTTGAAATGATGATTCGACTCGAAGACATGTACCACACCATTCGAACGAAGCTTAGCGAAGAAGAAGCGAACGTTCATCAGAACCTTGAGCAAAAGCAAAAGCAAAAAGAGCTTGAATGGCAGGAAATCACGAAACAAACGTACCGCGAAGCGGAGGAGCAGGGGTATGCCTCTGGTTATGAAGCGGGGATGCAGCAGGTTCATTTTGAACTAAGCAATCAAAAGCAAGAGATGGAAGCGATGGTAAAGGGTGCTTATGACAAAAAGGAAGAATTGATTCAAAGCGCTGAACCGTTTCTTCTTTCACTAAGTACAGCGATCGCAAAGAAGATTATGCTGAAAGAAATGGAACAGAATCCCGAAACGATGCTTGAGATGGTGAAGGATACGCTTAAGAAAATTCAGGATCGCGGAGAGGTTGTTTTTCAAGTGTCGGCTGAAGACTATCAGCATATGATGCCGATGGTCGATGAACTTGAGAAACAGCTTGATGTGAATGCAAGCCTTAAACTTATACCAATGAGTGATTTGGAAATAGGGTCAGGACTTGTACATACACCGAGTGGCTCCTATGATATCTCGATAAATAGTCAGCTTTCTGAAATTAAGAAACAACTGCTTTCGATGTTTGAGGAGAGAAAAACAGATGAGCATTAAAGTCGACCCTTATCTCTCGCTACTTGAATCTATGGAAACCGTCCAGAAATATGGGAAAGTCACACAGGTCATTGGATTGACGATTGAATCACTCGGTCCAGAGGTGAAAATCGGTGAGCTATGCTATCTGTATCCTGGACCATCACGGACGCCAATTGAAGCAGAGGTAGTAGGGTTTCGTGAGAACCGGGTCTTACTTATGCCGATGCATGATTTATCGGAGATTGGTCCTGGCTGTCTTGTTGTTGCGACGGGTCAACCTCTTGAAGTGAAAGTGGGCTATTCTCTCTTAGGGACGATTTTGGATGGCAGGGGCAGGCCACTTGATTATTCGGAATTGCCCGGGGGATTGAAAGCTGTCTCAACAAATCGAAAACCACCAAATCCAATGACAAGACCTCGAATTACGACTCCATTTCAGCTTGGTGTCAGAGCTATTGATGGCCTTCTCACAGTCGGTCAAGGTCAGCGGATAGGTATTTTTGCTGGAAGTGGCGTTGGTAAAAGTACGTTAATGGGCATGGCAGCGCGTAACTCAGAAGCAGATGTAAACGTCATTGCGCTGATCGGTGAACGAGGACGAGAAGTGAGAGATTTCATTGAGCGTGATCTTGGCGAAGAAGGATTAAAGAAATCCGTGGTCGTTGTAGCAACATCCGACCAACCACCGTTGCAGCGCATCAAAGGGGCTCTAACAGCAACGGCCATAGCTGAATTTTTCCGAGATCAAGGAAAGAGCGTCATGCTCATGATGGACTCGGTCACACGGTTTGCGATGGCGCAGCGGGAAGTCGGATTAGCCATCGGAGAACCACCTACAAGCAAGGGCTATACACCGAGTGTTTTCGCACTTTTGCCAAAATTGTTAGAACGATCAGGAACGTCTGAAACAGGTTCGATTACAGCGTTTTACACCGTCTTAGTTGATGGTGACGATATGAATGAACCGATTGCGGACGCAGTAAGAGGTATTCTTGACGGACATATTGTTCTCGATCGTAAGCTCGCACAAAAAGGACAGTATCCCGCCATCAACGTATCACAAAGCGTTAGCCGTGTTATGAAGGAAATAGTGACATCTAAGCATATGAAAGCAGCGGAAGAATTCAAACGTCTTCTGGCTGTATATGTCTCATCCGAAGATTTGATTAATATTGGTGCATATAAAGCTGGTACGAACAGCAACATCGACAAAGCAATCTCCAGTCATCCAGAAATTGAGAAGTACATTAAGCAGGGCATCGATGATGAGGCATCTTTTGAAGATAGTCAGGAGTGGCTATTAACACGATTTGGAAAGGATGAATAACCATCGCCGCTTTTCAATTCCCATTTCAACGAATTCTTGATGTAAAAGAAAACGAGAAGGCACAGGCTCAGCTTGAGATGGCCGAGGTGCTTAAGGTACAAGTGGACTTGGAACGTGCGATCTCTTCTCTCGAACAGGAAATCTACTCGATGCGTGGACGGCTTGAGCAACGACAGCTGGACGGGCTTTCGATAACAGAGCTTTTAAGAGGAGAAGAGCACATTGCTTACTTAGAGAGACAGATTCAGGAACAAAAGAACCAACTGAAACTGATCAACATTCAGTTAAGCAGCCAGCAAGACGCCTTAGCAGCTAAAGTAAAAGAAGAGAAAACGTGGCAATCCATTAAAGAAACACGGAAAGAAGAATTTCACCGCGATCTTCAAATACTTGAGCAAAACGAGCTGGATGATTTAAATACAGTACGTGCTTACATGCTTGCGAGAAACGGATAGTCTAACTATGAAACTGTTAAACAACGAGAGCTAAGGGCGTGAGACGGATGCGAAAAAAACAGAAGAGTTCATGGAAAGAACGAATCATACACGGCTTTCTCCTCCCCCTTGCTTTTATGGCAACGGTACTTGCAGTGGTCTTACCTTTTCTAGGATATGACCTTATTGGAATGGCCACGTCAATTAGCGAGAAACCAATCGCTTATGTAGGTGATGCGATATCTGCAGAAGCATCGGATGACAAAGAGAATGAACTTGCAGAACTTCAGCAAGAACTTGCTAATAAAGATAGTGAAATCACGAGTATGAAGAAACAGCTTGATGAACAAGAGATTGAAATTGAACAAAAGCAGGCAGAGCTTGAGTCCTTAACAGAAGACATGAAGCAAGAGTTAGCGGACAAGGAAGAGCGTCAGAAGAAGCTTCAGGAACTAGCAAAGACCTATGAAGGAATGTCTGCTTCAAAGTCTGCCTCCATTCTAGAAAAGCTAACACTCAATGAAGCAGCGTTGTTACTCGATAACATGGGAAGTACGGAGCAGGCGGCAGTACTCGGTAAAATGAATTCTACGATAGCTGCAGACCTTACCATTGCCTTACGAGATCTTGATAAAGCAGATGATCCAGAATTATCAGCTCTACAAGAGCGGGTGAAGCTTCTCATGAATGCAATTGATCGGAAAGATAGCTCTCTATCCATTGCAGACGTAGCGAAAAATTTATCAGAAATGCCTGACGACGAAGCGGCAGACATTCTGGAGAAACTGGCAACCGATGAGGACAAATCGACAGGTGCCTCCATTCTAGCAAAAATCGATAAAGCGAAACGAACTGCCCTCCTTGCGGAAATGGAGGAATCGGTCTCTTCTATGTATGTTGCGGAACTAGCTGATTGAGGGAGGTGAAAACGTGAAAACAATGATCCAGGCACTTGGAGCGACACCCGCTCAATCTGTAAAGGCAAAAGCCGATGGTGAAGCAACTGGATTTTCGCAGTTATTAACCAATGTTAAGCAGGCTATTGAAACAAAACAGCCAGATCAGTCTACAAAAGAATCAGAGTTGTCGGAGAAGCAGATGAAAGAAGAACCCACATTACCTTTCATTCCATTAATGGCTCTTGTAAACATGACGACTGAACAATCTAGTGAACCACAGCCTTCATCACAGAATACGAATGAAGCGAGTGACGAGCTCAGCGCTTTTCTTTCGCAAGGGAGTGCTGATAAAGGGAAGACTAGCGAGATTAAACTTCCAGGCTTCATCAAAAGTGAATTGTTGAAGGTCGATCCGGAAGCTGAACTGTTAGTGAAGCTTGTCGAGACTAAGACCGTATCGACTGAAGAAGTAAAAGCAGTGATTGCTAAAGTAATCGTAGAGAACAATGAGACGTTAACAAAAAAGGAACAAAGCGATCTTTTAGCTACGTTAAAAAGACTTGATGTGGATGGGGTAACGAGAATGAAAGATTCACTTACTTCTCTTATTCAGAAGACAGAAGAGACCACTGAAGTAAAGCAGCCTGCTGAAAGTACTGAGATGGATGCTGCGGAAAATCTTGAATCAGCAAAAACTCAAGTTGACGAACAACCTGAGAGCCTCCCTCACATGAAAACGAGCGAGGCGCCATCACAGTCGCTTGTTAAGGAAACAAATACACCTATACCAGTACGTCAATTAAATACGAGTTTAAGTGACATGATTACGGAGCGAATGCAGGTTATGAAAAATGGTGATGAATCCCACATTCGCATCAAACTTTCTCCTGAGAATTTAGGACAGTTGGATATTCGATTAACCACATTGGATGGGAAAGTGACTGCTTTTATTGCAACAGCAACATCAGCGGCTAAAGAAATGATTGAGTCTCAGCTCCATCAGCTACGCCAAACGCTCATTCAGCAGGGTGTTCAGCTCGATAAGGTAGAGGTGATTCAACAACCTTCTTCCCCTTCACAAAGCTCCATGTTGCAGGATGGCCGCTCACAGCAGGGTCAGCAGTTTGAACAGGGTAAGCGAGGATCAGAACGTAATGGCAATTATGAAGTAGACGAGAATCCACTGATCACACAGGAAACAGAAGAGCGTGTTGATGGCGGAATTAATTACGCTGTATAGGAGGGATAAACCATGAATACTGGCTCGGTAACATCTGCATCAGTTGTACAACAGCAAAAGACAGCACAGTCACCGGAAATACTCGGAAAAGATGATTTTTTGAAAATTCTAGTTGCACAGCTTTCGAACCAAGATCCAATGAAGCCCATGCAGGACACAGAATTTATTGGACAGATGGCACAGTTTAGCTCACTAGAGCAAATGACAAACATGAACAGTTCAATGACTAAATTTTTTAATAACCAGCTACAAAGCTCAATGACTGATCATGCGCATCTAATTGGAAAAAGTGTCGAGTGGTCAGAAAACAATCAAGTTGTCTCTGGTAAGGTACAGGCTGTTGTGTCCAAAGAAGGTAAAGTCCTTGCTGAACTCGATGATGGCAAACAGATCGATATCTCCCTCTTAGAGCGCATCGAAACGGGGGAATAGCATGGCAAACATTCAAGTTAATCAGGTGTATTATCCAAAGCAAACGCTGAAAACAGCGCATAATCAACAAACATCCAAAACATCTTTTGCGGATCAGCTTAAACAAACGCTCCAGTCGGAAGTATCATTCAGTCACCACGCAAAAGTTCGATTAGAACAGCATGGTATCTCACTTTCTGACAGCCAGCTTCAAAAGCTGAATGAGGGAGTAGCATCAGCAAGAGAAAAAGGATCGAAAGAATCACTCATGTTGATGAAAGACCTCGCATTTGTCGTAAGCGTGAAGAATAACAAAGTCATTACCGCGATGAAACAGGACAGCATGGAAAACCAGATCGTCACAAACATTGACTCAGCACTAATTCTATAAAGGCTGGACCGAGCAGGAGGCCGATCGCTGTGGACCGATTGAAGCAGCGACATAATCGAGAGGGGAATTCTAAATGTTAAAATCCATGTACTCAGGCGTTGCAGGAATGAGAGGCTTTCAAACGAAGCTGGATGTAATCGGGAATAATATTGCAAACGTAAATACTGTTGGTTTCAAAAAGAGTACGGTAATGTTTAAAGATTTGCTCAGTCAAAATATGGGCGGAGATTCTGTTAATACAACTCAAGTAGGTCTTGGTTCTTCCATATCATCTATTAATACAATTCATACTTCTGGATCTCCGATAACTACTGGTAATAAGACAGACTTAAGTTTTCAGGGAGAAGGATATTTTGTAGTTGGGAGCGGAGACAATGAATATCTTACTCGCTCAGC
This sequence comes from Bacillus sp. NTK071, assembly GCF_017303315.1. Lineage (GTDB taxonomy): Bacteria > Bacillota > Bacilli > Bacillales > Guptibacillaceae > Guptibacillus. The sequence continues at coordinate 79,286 of NZ_JAFKOI010000003.1, read as the reverse complement.
AGCTTTTCAAATCCAAGTTGAAGAAGATGACGCTGGTAATACATCAGGGAAGCTTGTAACGACAGAAGGACAAGAAGTTCTTGCCATACCTGTGGGTGGAACAGTAGATGAAGCAGGTGTACCGATCGATGATATTTCTAAAATAGTAAGTATAGATGGTAATGGCATTTTGACTTACGTTAGTAGCGACACTGAAGAAGTAACGACTGTTCAACTAAAAACAGGAACCGTTCAAAATGCATCAGGTTTAGAAAAAATAGGTGGCTCTCTTTATCGGTTAACAGGGAAGTCTGGAGGGTTACAAGATATTCCGGAAGCATCTCGTATCATCTCTGGCCAACTCGAAATGTCTAACGTCGACTTAACAGAAGAATTCACAGAGATGATCCTAGCACAGCGTGGTTTCCAGGCAAATTCACGTGTGATTACAACTTCAGATGAAATGCTTCAAGAAATCGTCAACCTAAAACGATAGGGGGTAAGGGCTGGGGTTCTCAGCCCGCTCTATACATATGATTACGTTAACGAAATTAAATCGGGAATCGATGATGTTGAATGCTATTTACATCGAAACAATTGAATCAACGCCAGACACAATGATTCTACTTACGAACGGAAAGCGGTATGTTGTCACAGAATCAGTGGAAGAAGTGAAGCAGCTGATCACTGACTTTTATCGAGATATTAACATGTTAGACAAGAATAAACAGTAGAACGAACGGGGGTGACGAGTTTGTCTGATATGCTATCACCGGCAACGGTGGATGCGCTTCTGGCTGCGATAGACCATAAAGGTCAGAAGCCGATGAGTGAACGAAAAGTTCAAACGTATGATTTCAAAAGAGCGCTTCGCTTTTCGCAGGACCATATTCGCATTCTTACAAGAATTCACGAGAACTGTGCACGGCTGATGACAACCTATTCTTCAGCACAGCTTCGGACGATTATTCAAGCCTCCGTTCATTCTGTTCAGCAAATGCCATTTGAGGAATTTGTTAAGTCCATTACCGATAATTCCATTCTAAGCCTTTTTGTCGCTTCGCCACTTCAAGGCCAAATGGTGCTTGAAGTAGCACCGGAACTCGCTTATGCCATGCTTGACCGGATGCTCGGTGGTCAGGGAGGTCAGCCAGATAAGCTTACGCATTTAACTGAAATTGAGACAATGGTTATTGAACGTATTTTCAGTAAAATTCTTGAAAGTTTTCAGGATGCCTGGACTTCGGTATTGAAGCTGAAAACAGAGTTGAAGGAGCTAGAGGTTAACCCGCACTTCCTGCAAATTGTTTCTCCGAATGAAACGGTTGTTACCGTCACGTTGAATGTGACAGTTGGGGACGTGAGCGGAGATATTCGACTCTGTCTTCCTCATGTGGTACTTGAGCCGATTATGCCAAGACTTTCTGCACATCACTGGCTTTCCAATCAAAAGAAAGATCGAGAGCCTAAGGAAAGTAAAGAGCTCGAAAAGCGATTGAAGAAAACGAACTTAGGGATTATTGCTGAGCTTGGTCATTCAGAAATCACGATTGAAGAGTTTTTGAATCTTGAAGATGGTGATGTGATTCGGCTAGATCAGACGGTAACCGATCCGTTAGTTGTTAAGGTCGACAACCGCGTGAAGTTCCATGGACAGCCAGGAACGTCGAAAGGTCGTATGGCCGTACAAATTACAGAAGTGAAGGAAGAAGAGGAGGACAAAGGCAATGACGGATGATCGCCTGTCAGAGGGAGAGCTTAATGCGCTGTTTCAAGAGACTGCAGCAGGAAAGGAGGAGTTTGACGTGAATTTTCAATCGATTGAGAAGGAAGCACTTAGTGAACTGTTTAGTGTTTCGATGGGAAGTCTGACCACAACGTTATCTTCTGTTTTCATGCAAGAAGTTATCGTATCCAATGTGACGATGAACGTGTTAGAGAATGAGGCATTTCAAAATGGGTTAGCTCTTCCTTACGTAGAAGCGTCTTTTCGTTATGAAGGAGCAGCCTCTGGTGAAGCGATTTTCATGTTGAATCCCCCTGATGCTCAGGATATGGCTGATATCTGGCTTGTTGCAAAGGGAGATGAGGAAGAAGCAAGCGTTGATAAAAGCCTCACTTCTGTTGTGACAGGCATGATGGAAAGTGTACATAAAGGCTTGAGCATGGCTTCAGGCTCATCATTTGCTGGCACATTCACCAATTTACAAGTTGTTTCTGAACCAAGTAACTCTGTGCTAATTGAAGGGTCTGAAGAGGGTGCTTATATCGATGTATCGTTTGAACTTTCCATTGGATCCATTGTGAAAACCGTCGTGCATCACGTGATGCCTGCCTCGGTGGCGAAACAGATGAGTGAACTGCTTGTAAGTGAAGAAGAACTTCGTGCAGCAGAAGCAAAGGAAAGCGAAAGAGAATCGCAGAAGGAGCAGAAACCCGATTTGCAACAAAAACCATACCAAGATCAACAAGAAGAACAACAAGAATCGACTGAGCGGGAGAAGCCATTCGCATCTAGAGTAAGTGAGCCTGAGCCGAACATTCAGAACGTTCAATTCACGAATTTCAGTCAAGCCGATCATCCATATGGTGAACAAAGAAATCTCAATATGCTCCTTGATATTCCGCTTCAAGTGACGGTAGAACTAGGGCGTACAAAGCGGATTGTGAAAGACATTCTCGAATTATCACATGGATCGATTCTTGAACTCGACAAGCTTGCAGGGGAACCTGTTGATATTCTAATCAACAATAAGCTTATCGCGAAAGGTGAAGTTGTTGTCATCGATGAGAACTTCGGTGTAAGAGTAACAGATATTCTTAGTGCAGCGGAACGGTTATCTAAGCTGCGGTAGATCAAGGAGTGTGTAAGAGTGAGACAGCTTATTTTAGGCATCATGACACTCCTGCTGCTCAGCTTTTTGCTAGCTGCGCCAGAGGAAATAGGGGCAGCGACTGATGGAGATGGAAGTGTTAAAGACTGGCTGACGGAAGACGGAAATGCGCCTAGCCAGGAAGAAAAGCCAGCAGAAGTGGAAAGTGCAAATACGAATATTTTCTTCCTTCTGATCAAGTTAGTATTCTATACGATTGTTGTTGTTGGGCTGATCTATTTGCTTATTCGATTTCTATCGAAGCGACAGCATAAGCTTCAGCACCATTCGGTTTTCACACCAATTGGTGGAACGCCGCTTGGAAATAACAAGTCTGTGCAAATGGTAAAGGTTGGTAACTCTCTTTATATGATTGGCGTTGGTGATACGGTTAATCTTCTAAAAGAAATTCATGATGAAGAAGAAGTGAAAAACATACTGGAAGCTGCTGAAGATCAGAAAACGAGCTTTTCGTTTATGAATAACAAGCAGACCGGTATTCAGGATATGGTGCAAGCAAGCTTGAAGCGACAGAGAAGCAAGCGGACGAGATATTGGGATGACGATGATGGAAGGGACGATAAGTAAATGGATTTACTCATAAACTTAACGATCCCTGGACTAGATTTTGGCTCTAATGCGACAGAAGATGTTTCGGTTACCGTTCAGCTCGTTCTTCTTCTAACGGTACTGTCACTTGCCCCTGCTATTCTTGTTCTCATGACCTGTTTTACGAGAATAGTTGTTGTCCTGTCATTCGTCAGATCGGCACTAGCAACACAATCTATGCCACCAAATCAGGTGTTAGTAGGGTTGGCGCTATTTCTTACCTTTTTTGTTATGTCGCCCGTTCTTTCTGAGATTAATAGTGAAGCGCTTCAGCCTTACTTGAATGAAGAAATTGGGCAGGAGGAAGCGTTAGATGCCGCAGAACTGCCTATTAAGGAATTTATGGCGGGGCATACGCGAGAGAAAGACCTTGCCCTATTCTATAAATACGCGGAGCTTGAAAAGCCAGAGTCTGTAGAAGAGATCAGGCTAACGGCGCTCGTACCAGCGTTTGCAATTTCGGAATTGAAAACAGCGTTTCAAATTGGATTTATTATTTTTATTCCGTTTCTTATTATCGATATGGTTGTAGCGTCTACGCTCATGGCGATGGGTATGATGATGCTTCCACCAGTTATGATTTCACTTCCGTTTAAGATTCTACTATTTGTGCTTGTCGATGGCTGGTATCTAGTTGTCGAATCACTTCTACTAAGCTTCTAAGGAGGCCGACGATGACGCCAGATATGGTCATTTCACTCGCAGAAGATGCGGTTTATATTGTTATTATTGTTTCAGCTCCGCTCCTATTAATTGCACTTGGAGTTGGATTGATTGTAAGTGTATTTCAGGCGATGACTCAGATTCAAGAGCAGACGCTCGCGTTTATTCCCAAAATTATTGCTGTTCTTTTAACGATCATTCTGTTTGGACCGTGGATGTTAACAACGTTAATTGATTACACGACGAATTTGTATCAGAACCTGTACAGGTTTATCGGGTAACGATGGAAAGTGTCATTAATGCCCTACCGTTATTTTTGCTCGTATTTATGAGGGCGACGTCTTTCTTCATTACAGCACCAGTGTTCTCAACAAGAAGTGTTCCAAACCGCTTCAAGGTGGGTCTAGGCTTTTTCTTCGCACTGATCGTTACAGCTGGACTCGGAGCAGAGACGGACCTCGCACTTGATCTAGCATTTGTGATCTACATCCTTAAAGAATTATTTATTGGACTTTCACTTGGTTTTATCGCGTCCCTTATTCTTTATACCGTTCAGGTTGCAGGTGCTTTCATAGATTTCCAGATGGGGTTTGTGATGGCAAACGTTATTGATCCACAGACGCGAGCTCAGGTTCCAATCATCGGTAACTTTAAGTATATGCTAGCCCTACTGTTTCTCGTTTCGGTTGATGGTCATCATATGATGCTAGATGGTCTTGTTAGAAGTTATGAACTTCTTCCTGCAGATGCCCTACTAACGCAGGCTGATAGTCAGTCACTTACAAGATTCATAGCGGAAGTTTTCTCAGGCATGTTTTTCTCGGCATTTCAACTTGCACTACCGATTGTTGCATCGCTGTTTCTAGTAGATGTTGCGTTAGGTCTTCTCGCAAGAGCTGTGCCACAGGTTAATATTTTTGTTGTTGGACTGCCACTGAAAATCTTTGTCGGCTTTGTTCTGATTCTCATTACGATTCCAACGTTCTTCTTTCTATTAAGAGGCGTTTTCCGTGAAATGATCGATACAATGGGTCAGCTTATACAAATATTGGGTGGGTAGCACGATGCGTACAACTCGTTTGAAAATGAACCTTCAGTTTTTTTCGCAGGAAAAGACGGAGAAAGCAACACCACAGAAAAGACAGGATTCTCGCAAAAAAGGGCAGGTAGCAAGAAGTGCTGAAATCCCATCTGCTTTTATGATGATCGGCGTCTTCCTCTTTATGTCTTTTCTAGGAGAATGGATCATTGAGGGCCTTCAAACGATGATTCGAAGCAATTTTGTCTATATTGCCAATTGGACATTAACAGAGCAGAATGTTGATCTTATGATGAAAGAAAATGTTTGGCAGGCAGCCGTGATTGCCGCTCCGTTAATGGGCATATCACTCGTTATGGGCGTTGTCGCAAACTATATGCAAGTTGGTTTTCTAGTTTCCACAGATCCACTACAAGCAAAGCTCGAACGAATTAACCCGCTTAAAGGGGCAAAACGGATTTTCTCGGCAAGAACGCTTGTTGAGCTTCTTAAATCATTAATTAAAATTACGTTTATCTCAGCCGTCACCTTCACAGTCCTCTGGAACAAACGTGAAGAAGTGATGCTAATTTCTCAGAAGTCGATAGGAGACGCCATATCACTCGTTGGCTCACTAATCGTACAAACGGGGTTATCCGTTGGAATTCTTCTTCTATTTCTGGCGCTACTTGACTATGTTTATCAGAAATATGACTTTGAAAAAAACATCCGCATGTCAAAACAGGACATTAAGGATGAATATAAAAAGAGCGAGGGTGACCCGCTCATTAAATCGAAAATGAAAGAGAAGCAGCGTGCGCTTGGGGTGAATAGAATGATCGCTGAAATTCCCAGTGCGGATGTAGTGATCACAAACCCGACGCACTTTGCAGTAGCGCTTAAATACGATCCAAATGAAATGGACAAGCCGACTGTCGTTGCAAAAGGAATGGATTACGTTGCTCTTAAAATTAAGGAAAAAGCGAAAGAGCATGACATTATTACAACTGAAAATGTCCAGTTAGCAAGAGCGCTCTATCACCAGGTAGAAATCGGTGACGGTGTTCCTGAGGATCTGTTCAAAGCAGTTGCTGAAATTCTTGCTTACGTCTACAGCATTAAAGGCTACCCAGGAGGAGGGAATTAACCATGAAAATCAAAGATTACGCCGTACTTGTCTCCGTCATCATGATTGTCATTATGATGGTTATTCCTTTTCCTCCGCTGCTCCTCGACTTCCTTATTATGATGAACATTAGTCTCGCTCTAACAATTATTCTCGTCGCGATGAACACGAAAGAAGCGCTACAATTCTCGATTTTTCCGTCACTTTTGCTATTAACAACGCTGTTCAGACTCGGTTTGAACGTATCAACTACAAGATCCATTCTTACGAACAAAACGGGTGGACAGGTCATTGAAACATTCGGCTCATTCGTAGTTGGCGGCAGTGTTGTCATCGGACTCCTTGTGTTTCTTATTCTTGTTATTATTCAATTTATCGTTATTACAAAAGGGTCCGAACGAGTGGCGGAAGTTGCGGCTCGCTTTACACTTGATGCGATGCCAGGGAAGCAGATGAGTATTGATGCTGACTTAAATGCCGGGATGATTTCGGACCGAGATGCTAAAGAACGAAGACAGAAAATCGAGCGAGAAGCTGACTTTTACGGTGCGATGGATGGGGCGAGTAAGTTCGTCAAAGGTGATGCAATCGCAGGGATTGTGATTACACTCATCAACATTATCGGTGGGTTAATCATCGGAATGGTCGTACACGGCATGCCCGTTGGCGACGCGGCAACGACGTTTACGCTACTATCAATCGGTGATGGTCTTGTCAGTCAAATTCCTGCACTGCTTATTTCAACAGCAACAGGTATTGTTGTAACGCGTGCCGCATCAGACGGAAATCTAGGCTCAGATATTACGGCCCAAATCTTTGCTTATCCGAAGCTTCTATACGTTGTAGGAGCTGTGATTGGACTTCTTGGCGTCGCAACACCGATCAATCCACTGCTTACGTTTCCGATTGCAGGTTTACTCGTCTATGCCGGTTGGACGATGCAGAAAAACCTTACTCAAGCAGAAGAAGCAGAAACGGCAGCTGGCGATGAAGAAGTAGAGGAAATGAAGAAGCCTGAAAGTGTGACGAGCCTTCTCCAAGTTGATCCGATCGAGTTCGAATTCGGTTATGGATTAATTCCACTCGCTGATCAGAAGCAGGGCGGGGACCTCCTTGATCGAGTCATTATGATTCGAAGGCAAATTGCGCTTGAACTTGGAATTGTCGTTCCTGTTATTCGGATTCGAGATAATATCCAGCTCGAACCGAATGAGTACGTGATTAAAATTAAGGGAAACCGTGTAGCAGGTGGTGAGGTGCTTTTAGATCAGTACCTTGCAATGAGTAGCGGTCTTGACGATGAATCTATCTCTGGTATTGAGACAGTTGAACCAGCCTTCGGATTGCCAGCTCTTTGGGTAACAGAGGAGATGAAGGATCGCGCCGAGCTATCAGGTTATACAATTGTTGATCCGCCTTCTGTTGTTTCAACACATCTAACTGAAGTCATTAAACGACATGCGCATGAATTACTAAGTCGTCAAGAAGTGAAGCATTTACTTGATAACGTCCGGGAGTCTTCTCCAGCCGTACTAGAAGAACTGATTCCGAATATCCTTACCATCGGCGATGTTCAAAAAGTGCTGATGAGGCTTTTAAAAGAAAAAGTATCCATCAGGTCGCTTGATATGATTCTCGAATCACTAGCAGATAACGGAGTTCGAACGAAGGATACGGACGTGCTTGCTGAGTACGTGCGGCAGTCGCTATCAAGACAGATCACTTCACAGGTCGCAGTTCCTGGAGAGCCTGTTAAAGTGTTAACTGCAGGAGCACGGCTAGAAAAGAGATTTGCAGAATCCGTTCAGCAATCCGATCAAGGGAGCTATCTTGCATTAGATCCTGAAACATCACAAACCATTTACCAGGAAGTTCTTCAACAGGTGAACCGTCTGCAGCAGTCGGGTATCCAGCCTATTCTATTAACGTCACCTGCGATTCGAATGTATTTACGTCAGTTTCTTGAACGCTACATGCCGGAGCTGATGATTCTTTCATACAGTGAACTAGAACCTGAAGTAGAAGTCCAGAGTGTAGGAGTGATTAATCTACCATGAAGATTAAACGCTATGTTGTGACCCACCTGCGAGAAGCGATGCCATTGATACGTAAAGAGCTCGGGCAGGATGCTGTTATTTTAAATACGAAAAAAGTAAAAGTAGGCGGATTCTTTGGTTTTTTTCAGAAGCAAAGACTTGAAGTGCTTGCTGCGCTCGATGAAAAGAAAGTAGCGAAAGAGGAAACAGAGGAGTTCGCAACGCTTCTTCAGTCTGAGAAAAAGCGACGTGAGGAAACACCGAAAGTCGTTCAAGTGGAAGCGGAGCCGAAATTCGAAGAGCCTAAAAAGCAAATCCCACCGATGCAATATGAGCGGGATGAAGTTGATGTGATCGGTGAGCTCAGATCGATGAAGGAAATCATGATGCAAATGATGGAGAATGAGCGGTTGCCAAAGTTCTTGAAGCCTGTTAATTCCTATCTTGAAGAACAGGAGTATACGAATTCGATTAGATCCAGTGTCATGGCAGAGCTATTAATTAGAGCGAAGTCGATGCCAGGATACACGAAAGAAGATACTTTTGACTGGATGAGACAGGAATTCTCAAAACGGATGAAGAATTATCCTAATATAGGAAATACAAACAAAAGAATTAGATGCTTTGTAGGACCTACAGGTGTAGGTAAGACGACTACAATTGCAAAGCTTGCTGGCGATATTCTATTAAAAGAGCGTAAATCAGTTGGTTTAATTACATCTGACACGTATCGAATCGCTGCAGTCGATCAACTTAGAACATATGCGGACATTCTAGGAATTCCACTAGAAGTCGTACAATCACCAGAGGAACTAGAGCAGGCGCTCGTGAACCTTGCATCGTGCGATATTATTCTGATGGATACAGCTGGACGCAACTACCAGCAATACAAGTTTATTAGTCAGCTAGAGCAGCTTCTAGTAGATCAAGATATTTCAATTAATCTTATTCTAAGTCTCACCCATCGTTATGCAGATATGAAATCGATTACTGATAATTTCCAACCGCTTGGAATCACAGAGGTCATGATGACGAAGATGGATGAAACAACTGTGAGAGGACCGATTTTCAACTTAATGGAAGATTACAAGTTACCAGTTACCGTTGTGACGACAGGACAAAACGTACCTGATGATATGGTCAAAACAACACCTGAATTCCTTCTCAATTTAGTTACGGAGGAAAAAGTGTATGGCTGACCAAGCGAATCGACTCCGACAAGAGGTAATGAAACGAATTCAGCCAGAAGATAAGTTAAGACGCACGAGAGTGATCGCTGTTACAAGTGGTAAAGGTGGGGTTGGCAAATCGAATGTTTCATTGAATTTTGCCCTAAGCCTAGCTGCACTGGATAAGAAAGTGATGATTTTTGATTTAGACGTAGGCATGGCAAACATTGATGTTTTAATGGGAGTTACACCGAAGGAAACGCTTGTTTCTATGCTTGAGAAGAACTTAACGCTTGATTCGGTTATTCAAAAAGGTGTAAACGGGCTTCAGTATATTTCGGGTGGGAACGGAATTGGTAAAGTGTTTTCACTGGATGGCGAACAACTTAATCACTTTTTCAAAGAATTTAACGTTCTTCAGGGAATGGTTGATTATATTATTTTAGACACTGGAGCTGGTTTATCTGAAGAAGGAATGAGGTTCCTTCAAGCAGCTGATGATGTCTTTCTCGTCATTAACCCAGAACCACCATCGATTACAGATGCCTATGGTGTTCTTAAAGCACTTCATGCTAGAGATCAAAAGCTACCCGTTAAGTTGATTGTTAATCGAGCGCTTAGTGATCAAGAAGCAGGGCGAACGGCGTATAATTTTCAGCAAGCGTCTGAGAAGTTCTTAAATAAAACGATTGATATACTCGGTTGGATTCCAGATGATGTGATGGTTCGAAAAGCAGTTATGGCTCAAACACCGTACTTACTAGAATATCCAAACGCCAAAGCATCAGAAGCCATCACTCAATTAGTTCATACGTATCTAGATCTCCCTTCCACTTATAAGCTAGGTGTAAAGGGGTTCCTTACGAAAATGCTGTTTCACAAATAACGGGAAATGTACAGGTGGTGAATCCCATGAAATCCAAAATGACAGAAGAAACAATTGAATACTGGAGGGCATGGAAGGAAGATAAAGATGAAGAGGCGGGGAATCGACTGGTCTCTCTCTATCGCCCACTCGTAGATTTTGCCGTACAACGATATGCAGCTGCACTTCCATCTTCTGTTCAGCGTGACGATCTTAGTAGCTTTGCTTATCAAGGACTTCTAGATGCGCTAGGTAAATTTGAACCTGAACGTGATTTGAAGTTCGAAACGTATGCAGGCTGGAGAATCAAAGGTGCTATTATTGATGGATTAAGACAAAACGATTGGGTACCAAGATCGGTTCGTGACAAAGCTCGCAGAATTGAAGAAGCTTATGCTGTGCTCGAACAGAAAAATCAAACCTCCTCTAGTGATCAGGATGTGGCAAACTACCTTGATATGACGGTAGGTGAAGTTCAGCAGGTTATTCAAGACGCCTCTCTCTCTACAATGATATCGGTAGATGAACCCGTTCACGATGACGACCAGCAGCAGATCGAACGGTATAGTGTCATTGAGAACGAACGGGCAGACATTCCTGAGAAGCATTTGCATCAGCGCTTCATTAAAGAACTATTGGCTGAGACAATTGATCGACTACCTGAGAAAGAGAAGCTAGTCGTATCGCTCGTGTATTTCGAGGAGTTAACCCTCACAGAGATTGCTAGAATTCTAGATTTATCGACAAGCAGAATTTCTCAGCTTCATTCAAGAGCCCTCCTTCGTATGAAGGGTGTACTGCGAGCAAATAAAGAACATGTTCAATCCATGTAATCGGAGTGATTTAGGATGTATCCATTCATATTCATAAGTATCGCCCTTCATCTCGTTAGCTTTCTATGCATCGTACTCCTTTACTTAAAGCAGTCCAAAAGCTCTGAAGTGAGAGAAGAAGTTGCATCAAGTATGGAGGAGTATATTGAACAGCTCGAACTTGAAAATGATCGACTGATGACTCAGGTAAAAACATTTGTGGAGAAGCGGGAGAATCAGCTCGACATTCGTCTTCGTGTACTTGAGCAGACCGGAAAGCCTGTTCAGCAACCGCGGCAGGAACCAGAGTATACACAGCCGACGCAGCAGGAGTCATTTCACTACCCGCAGCAACCAGTTCAATCGCAGCAACCTGAACCGAGAAGCCCAATGATTATTCAGCATCCGTCAGCGAAAAACGAACGCAACCAAAAAGCGATTCAGCTGTATCAACAGGGATTTGCAGCAAATGATATCGCAAGACTTCTTAATTGTGGAACAGGTGAAATTGAGCTTATCGTAAACATGCACGGAAGGTCTCTACAGCGATGAAAATTCAACAGAGTCATTCAACTCTAGATCCTTTTAAGAAAGACATGCCAAAGGGTAATGTACAAAAGGGTTTTCAATCTGTTATGAGTGAAGCGTCGAAAGAGCTAAAAGGCATGGCACTAGAGCGTCTTCTCAATCAGATTGATGAACAAGGTAAAGTCCTTAGCAAAGAACGGACCTTTCAGAACCTAACGGCTTATAAGCGAATGGTAAAGCAGTTTCTTGAAGAAGCTGTCAACCAGGGTTTGACACTATCTGAGAGGAATTCAACAGATCGTTTTGGTAGAAGTCGAACGTTTAAGCTCGTTGAAACCGTTGAGAACAAGCTTGTTGAATTGCAGGAAGAAATCCTTGAAAAAGAGAAGGAAGGTGTCAATTTGCTGTCGCTAATCGGTGAAATCAAAGGGATGCTCATTGACCTTTCACTCTAGTACGATTGACCTAATAAAAAAAGGAAGTATTGACTCATGTTAAAAAGCATGAGTTTTTTCTATAATAGAAATAAGAACATACGTTCGAATTAGTGGTTGTGATTTTCGCCATCCAGGATACTTTCTATCCTACATACAGAGAAGGGAGAGGTGAGGATGATGAACAAGTGTCCATTTATAACGACGAAAGCGTATGAGGAACTGAAGGAAAACCTCCTTTTCAAATCGTTCGTTCAAGAAGACGTGCATTGGACAAGTTTTAGGGAGGCTCTTCTGGACCCTAGTCAGAAAGCGCTGATGAATTTAAATACACTGTTCCACATGTATTATGTTGAAATTCGTTTTATTGCATATCTAACGAAATTAATCCGCTACACAGCCATTAATTTCGATCGTAAGCGGAGGCTTGAGCATCTTCGTTATCCACTAACGCTTGATCAGCCTGTAGGAGAGTCAGGAAGTACGTGGATTGAGCTGGTCAGCAGTGAGGATATTCAAGAAGGCGCTCGATTTGAAGAACAGCTAACGTCTCGCTCTCTTTATTCTGCTTATAAAAGGCTGACAGGAAAGCAAAAAGAAGTATTAGAGCTTTCTTACCGTTTAGAAACGAGCGATACGGAAATCGCCGAGGCCAGAGGCATATCACAGCAGGCTGTTAGCAGAAGACGAAAGCGAGCACTTGAGAAGCTAAGAGAAGTACGAAAGGAGAGCATACGATGACCGTTACAAACGTAATTAACGCCATGATAGGTGATTTAGGGTTCCCAATCGTTGTTTCACTGTATTTGCTTTTTCGACTTGAGAGGAAAATTGATGATTTAACAAATGCTATTTCTGAGCAGGAGTTGGATAAAAAGAGATGACGAACGCGAGGTTATATACACTTTTACAGCAAGCGAAACAAAATGAGGAAGAAGCGCTAGAGCTGATTTTCAGTCAATTTGAGAAAAAGATTGAAGCGGAGCTCAGGCAGACGTCTTATGACTATCGTGATGATTTAAGGCAGGAGCTTTACGTGAAAATTCTAGAAGCAGTCGAGAAGTACAGCATAGAGGATGTGCCGAACTTCGAGCAATTTATCAAGGGGATGAAAGGGAAAGGGTAGGAAACCTTTTCCTTTTTGATTTCGTAGTAAAGGTAGAGGTGACGATCAATGCTAAATGTTGAAATAGAAGAAGCAGGGTATGAAAAGAACAGTACAACAATTAAAGGACTAGCATTTCATGTGAAAAGTGGCGAGCTTCTTGGTTTATTAGGTTCGAACGGAGCGGGTAAAAGTACGACAATCAAAACGATTCTGGGAATCGTAAAAGAGTGGAAAGGGTCCATAACGTTTGAGGGCGATGCTCGGTATGCATATATCCCTGAACAACCTGTTTTCTATGACAGTCTAACCCTATGGGAGCATTTGGAGCTTGCCGCAGCGGCGGTGTCGTTCCAGGACGGTGAATGGGAGGAGCGCGCACAAGATCTCATAAGCTATTTCAAGCTGGATCATGTTGTTCATGATCTTCCATCTAGTTTCTCAAAAGGAATGAGACAGAAGGTTATGCTCATCACGGCTTTTATGCTTAAGCCTGATTTATATATCATCGACGAACCTTTTCTAGGTCTAGATCCACGAGCAACGAAAGACTTTCTAAAGTTAATTGAAAAGGAGAGAGCACGCGGAGCGGGGGTGCTCATGTCAACGCACGTTTTGGATACAGCAGAACGAATTTGCGATCGATTTGTGCTCATTTCAAGTGGGGAAATAGCTGGTAAAGGAACGCTTGGAGAATTGAGGGAGCAAACAGGCTTGGAAGATGGTTCACTTCTAGATTGTGTGGATAGCCTCCTGGAGCAAAGCATATGACATCATTCCAGTTGCTACGAAAGCGGGTAAAAGATGATCACCATTATAAGTTACGCGATATTCGGACAGCGATTGATTGGACTGTATGGCTATATATTGTCATTCCAGCGCTCGTTATTTCAGTCGCCTATTATCGATCATGGTGGCTCATCGCGCCAGTATGGCTAGATTCCGTTCCAGAGCAGGTTGTGATGATACCGTTATTTATGATTGCAACGTCATGGTCGCTTAGGGTCTATATGGAAGAAGCAGATCAAGTCTACCTCCTGCAAAATCATCGGCTCGTGAATGGCTTGAAAAAATGGGGGATGATGTATTCACTTCTAAAAGGGTTAGTGCTTACGCTCCTCGGCATCGCTGCTGTTCTGCCATTCCTCCTAACAGGTTGGGGCTGGGGAATTGAGCGAGTGATAATAACTGGGGTTTTTGTGCTTCTTGTGAGTTGGAATGTGAACGTCTGCCGCTATTTCATTGAGCTTAACATTCAGTCCGTTTGGGTTAAATGGATTCCAATTGGGTTAATGAATGTCGTCTCGATTGTGTTTCTTGTTATTGTGAGTCAAGTAGGATGGAAGTCTACATGGTTCGTGCTTGGGGGCGTTGCTTTTCTACTGCTTTTTTTAATTGTTCAGTTAAATCAACGTCTAAAGTTGAGTGGAACATTTTTTCACGATGTCATGCTCGAACGTGGTTATAAACAAAGCATAACGAAACTACTGATGAGGCAGGTGGGTGTTGCATCAGGAAGGACCGTGTTTGCTCGAAAGAAGCCGTTTCTTTTTAAAGGTTCAAAGCGACTAAGAAAGAACGGTAGTAGAGAGACAAGAATCGTTGATCTCTATGTGAAATGGCTGCTTCGTTCGCCTGGTAAGGGACAGTATTATTTGCAGGTGACCGGATGGGGGACAGCTGCTATCTTCATGCTTCCATTAGCCGTGAAAGTGATCGTGCTGCTTTTTGCGCTATATGCGTTAATCGGCCTTTCCAAAGCGGACTGGCATGAATTCTCTGAAGGGAGTTATGCTCAGTTATTTCAATGGGAGCAACAGCTTAAAGAATTGTCCGCAAGGCGAGCTGTTAAAGTCTTTACGATGCCATGTTTTATCCTGCTTTGTATGATGACAGGAGTGGCGTTTCCTGGATGGATAGGGGTTTTGCTTTGTCCGTTAGGTGGCTGGTTTATGATGAAGGGAAGTTTACGGATGTCGCATCAGGGTGTCGTTCCTTCTTCAACGTCGCAATAATCGAAAGGTGTATGAACAATTGTGGAATTCGTTGCTTCCTGTAAATGCTTTCCGCTATGATGGGAAGTAGATTGAGATGGAGGGATGACGAGATGAAGTTATTTTTAATCATCGGTGCGATTAATGCTGCGCTTGCAGTTGGACTAGGTGCTTTTGGTGCGCACGGTTTAGAAAGTAGATTGTCAGAAAGAATGCTTGAAACATTCAAAACAGGTGTTCAATACCATATGTACCATGCACTCGGCTTAATCGGGATTGCCCTTGCTGCCGATAAGATCCAGTCAACTGGACTCATTCAATGGGCAGGTTGGCTCATGTTTGCTGGAATCGTGCTCTTCTCGGGTAGCTTGTACGTACTGAGCTTAAGCGGTATCAAAATCCTTGGAGCGATTACACCGCTTGGTGGCGTCGCGTTTATTACCGCGTGGATTCTGCTGATTGTCGCTGCGTTTAAGCTGTAGGGTTCGCGGCTTGTGCATTTGCGCATTCGCGGGTGACAGGCACCACCCGATATTTGTCAAACGGTGTCGAGGCTGTTGATTTATTGGCCGAAATCTCAGGATATTGTCCAAAAATCAATTATATTAGCTAAAATCTTATTATATTGGCCAAATTCTAAATATATTAGCCAAAACGAAAAGCTGCCGGAATTCCGGCAGCTTTTCGGCTATTATCTAGGGGAATATTGCGCCATTTGCTGAAGAGGGTAGTTGTATTCTAGCTCTTCATCAAATGTAATGTAATCAAGATAGATCATAAGGAGGATATAGCGTTTACCGGTTTGAGGATCGGATAGGATAATATGATCTCTTCCGGCTGCTTCCACAACCCCTTTAAACACTTTCGCATTCCATTTCTCGTTGTTCTCAAATGTCATGTAAACAGTAGCGATTTTTCCTAGATTTAAGCGTAAGATGTTTTCAATGTATGATTGCTCGACAGGTAGCTGTCCGGGAAATCCCTGGCTTCCTCCCTGCGTCATGGCACCTTGAACTTGCTGACCTTGCCCAGGATAACCTGATGGGTATTGGCCCATCTGTCCGCCCTGTCCTTGCTGTGGTGCCATCTGCTGATAGCCGCCTCCCTGATTTTGTGCACCCGGTTTATTCCAGTATTGATTGTTCATCTTAACCCTCCTTAAGCTTTCTCTTAGTAGCTGTTGTACACCTCAGAGCATTCACTTTCGGTAGGCTTGTAGAAACAATGTGATTTGAAACGACCAGCATTCCACTGGTTATACCACTGTTCAGGACATGCGCCTCCTGGTTTAAAGAACCAAAGGGAGTAACTTGCCGGGTCATACTTCATCCCTTTAATTGCTTTTCGTGCAAGACGTTTGTCTTTTTCACGTGCTCTCTGATAGAAGTAGCCCTTTTGCGTAGCTTCAAACCCACCAGGATTCTGGTAAACCATGTTGTTCATCGAGTTGATGTTCTTGAAATCAAGACATCTTACCTTCACTCGATTTACGCCAACATTTCCTACCATCAGCATTCCTAGCTGTCCTTCACCTTCTGCCTCCGCTCTCATTAAACGTGCCAGAAGGTTTACATCATTCTCATTCGTTTGAATTACCGCCATAACTACACCTCTTCTCAGTTGTGCCCAATACCATATGCAAGAAGTATTAAAAATGCCATGGCTCTACGTAACTCATTCTATGTACTGAATGAAGGAATATGACAAGAAGGTGAGATATCAAATGGGGAATACATGTTGAAAAAAACACGAAAAAATCCCCTCCGAAATGTTCAGAGGGGATGACCTATTTATACATATAAAAACTGTGTAAGACGTTCTTTCGGAAGATGAGTTCCAACGTAGAAGCTACCGAATTCACCAAAGCGCGCACTCACTTCATCAAAACGCATTTCGTAGACAAGCTTCTTAAATTGAAGGACATCATCAGAGAATAGTGTAACGCCCCATTCCCAATCATCGAAACCAACAGATCCAGTAATGATCTGTTTCACTTTGCCAGCATAGCTACGACCGATTAGGCCATGGCTTCGCATCATGTCACGACGCTCGTCCATCGGAAGCATGTACCAGTTATCATTTCCTTCACGTTTCTTGTTCATTGGGTAGAAACAAACGTAAGGAGCTTCTGTTAATTCTGGCTTCAGACGAGCCTGGATACGTGGGTCGTTATCAGGATCGCTGTCTTTACCAGCCATGTAGTTGCTGAGTTCGACAACCGATACGTATGAGTAAGTCGGAATTGTATATTCAGCGAATGTTGTTTTATTAAAAGCGTTCTCGATTTCATTTAATTCTTCCATAGTTGGGCGCAGGAGCATCAACATAAAGTCTGCTTTCTGACCAACGATGGAATAAAGAGCGTGGCTACCTTGCTTATGTCCTGCTGTTACTTCCCATTTCTCAAGGAAAGTAAGAAACTCATTAATCGCTTCTTCACGTTCATTGCTTGAGAGCTGTTTCCATGCTGTCCAGTCCATGCTACGGAAGTCATGAAGGCAATACCAGCCATCAAGAGTTACTGCTGCTTCATTCATATTTGATTCACTCCTTATCGTTTATCCCACCCTTAAGTGGCAGTAAACCCCACCTACGCAGGTTTATGAAGACGTTAAAGTGCGGGTCAACTTCCCTTAAAGGTCCGATTGGTTCAACTAACCATAAGAGGAGGATAAAGAACTGCCCCTCTTATCCAAGTTTCACTTTCCACTACCTACTATACCAATACTTCTCCCTCTTTAAAAGCGATCGAGGATGACGATTCCATGAAACTTGAGGTGGATGAAGTGTTTCTAACTTACTTAATATTGCGGGTTATTTTTTAACGGTATTGTTGTGCGGTGGATAGTGCAGGATAAGTTTGAGGCAATTTCGTAATAACCTTTCCATTGAAGAGGCTATAAAAGACTAATTCTTAAATGATTGTTGTTTTTAAAAGAAGTTTTGTATAAAAGAGCCACACTTAGCTGATTGGAGCGGAAGATGCTCGACTCCTGCGGGACTAGCGGGACAGGTGAGACCCCACAGGCACGCCTAAAGCGTGCCGAGGAGGCTCACCGCCCGCCCCGCGGAAAGCGAGCATCTGGAGCGGAAATTCACTCCCATCTAAAGTCTAATCGTCAGAAAAATAGAACTTTAGTATGCAAAGGTTTACATTACCGGATTTATTTTTGTTTTAAGGGAAAAAGGAGTATCGTAAGGGATGGATATTAAATAAATGAGGTGAATACAATGAGTGATCTATTTACAAACATGAAAGACCAAGTAAAATCAGGTTACCCGACAATCGTTTTTCCTGAAGGGACAGATGAGCGCGTTCTAGCAGCAGCTAATCGTCTTGCAGAAGATGGTATTCTTAAACCAATCGTAATTGGCGGAGAAGAAGCTGTTAAAGATAAGGCATCAAGCTTAAGTCTTAAATTGCACAGTGATCTTGTGATTATGGACCCTGCAACATACGGAGAGATGGACGCACTTGTGGAATCATTTGTTGAACGTCGTAAAGGCAAAGCAACAACTGAACAAGCACAAGAAATCCTTCTTAATGTGAACTACTTTGGTACAATGCTTGTTCACACTGGCAAAGCAGATGGTCTTGTGAGCGGTGCTGTACACTCAACTGGTGATACAGTACGCCCAGCTCTACAAATCATTAAAACGAAAGAAGGCATCAAGAAAACATCAGGTGCTTTCGTAATGGTTAAAGGCGATGAGAAGTATGTGTTCGCTGATTGTGCGATTAATATTTCTCCTGACAGCAACGATCTAGCCGAAATCGGACTTAGTAGTGCGGAAACGGCAAAAATGTTTGGTATTGAGCCGAAAGTTGCGATGCTAAGCTTCTCTACAAAAGGATCAGCGAAATCTCCTGAAACTGAAAAAGTAGAAGAAGCAACGCGAATTGCTAAAGAAATGGCTCCTGATCTTGTCATTGATGGCGAATTCCAATTCGACGCTGCTTTCGTACCAGAAGTGGCGCAGAAGAAGGCACCTGAGTCTCCACTTAAAGGAGAAGCGAACGTATTTGTGTTCCCTAGTCTTGAAGCAGGTAACATTGGATACAAAATGGTTCAACGCCTCGGTGGATACGAAGCGGTTGGCCCAGTTCTTCAGGGTCTGAATAAGCCGGTTAACGATCTATCACGCGGATGTAGCGAAGAAGATGTGTACAAGCTAGCATTGATTACAGCGATGCAAAGCTTATAAGTAGAAGCAAAACCCCCGAAGGATCTCCTTCGGGGGTTTTTGCGTTATTAACCAAGTGCTTTTTCATTTCGAGTGAAAACGCGCTGATAATTATAGTCATAAAGAGAAAGTTCAGAAATAGAGAGGTGTGCGGTAGTCATTGAATCTGCATACGTTTGTAACGTTTTAAGAGTTTGCATCATCAAGTCACTAACAGTAAGGTCTTTCCCGATAAGTTCACTTAATGAGGCCATCGTTTCAGGCACGATTTCTGGATATGTGAATTTTGTAGGCTCTCCGTTAACAGCTCGTTTGTAGAACTCCTGAATGACACTCGCTCGTTCAGATCCACTACCATCCACACACAGATAGACTTGGACAGCAACACCGCCTCGTAGTCTTCGTTGAGATATCCCAGCGAATTTACGGCCATTGATGCTAAGATCATATCTTCCTGGACAGTAGGACCCAACAATTTCTCGATCTTCAATTGTTACGTGATATGGCGCGAGAATGTGCTGGACGAAATCCACCATCGCTTCATAACCAGTATCAATATCAATTTGCTGCTGCTTTTCTGCCAAAACGAGTGAAAGGTTCAAGACACCTGCATCGAGAACGACAGCGAGTCCTCCTGAATTTCTGACAATCACCCGGTACCCCTGTTCTTTTAAATAATGAACTCCTTCCTCAAAAAAAGGAAGGCGCGTATCTTGAATCCCTAGTACAATGGTATTGTGATGAACCCATGAACGCATAATGGGTGGCGAATCGCCACTTCCTGCTGAATTGCAAAGTGTATCATCCATGGCGAAAGATTGTAGTGCATCAAATGATGGACCAAGTGTCGATTGATCAATGATCCGCCATTTCGGCTGGAATAGTATGGAATCGTTCGTCATAATCTTATCCCTTCTTCTGTAGCTAATCGTTTTCTATTATAGCATGATAGAAAAGAACAATCATAAGACATCATCCGACAGTATTTCCCGGGTGATGACGTAAAAAATCGTCGTTCTATTTTCCTATTTAATGAGAAATTTCCTCTATAAAACTTTGATTTCAAAGGATATTTCATAGGTTGCGAAAAAAAGGAAATTGCGAGAATTGTCTAAAATGATATAATCATAATTACGGTAGTTTCGAGTTAGCTAGTTAGCGGGTATATACAGCAAAGAATTGGAAAGGTATGTAAGAGCTTTCATATAAGATAGTTAATATGAAAAATTGCATAGTGTGGGGCTATTAAGAATGATAGTTCAACCAATCTCACTTCTAGAGGTAGTCAATCTTCATCTACGATGGATGTATGACTGCCACTTCATGGTGGATTAAACGTCGATTGGACGAAAGGGGACATGTTTATGAAGTTAACGGTAAAAATTATTGCAGGTCTTGTATTAGGTATCCTTGTAGGTGTCATCTTTAACCTTTTTGCACCTGATGCATTTGGACCTGTCGATAAGTATCTATTTGGTCCAGTAGGACAGATATTTCTTAACCTAATTAAGATGCTAGTGGTACCAATCGTATTCTTCTCAATCGTTGTAGGTACGGCTGGAATAAGCGATCCGAAGAAGCTTGGACGTATGGGAGGAAAGACAGTAGGCTTTTTCCTTATTACAACTACAATTGCGATCTCAATCGCTATGGCACTTGCTTACTTAATTAAACCAGGTGTTGAAGGTTCCTTCTCAGGAAATGCGAATTTCGAAGCACAAGATGCGCCACCTGTCATGGATACCATTATAAACATTATTCCAACAAATCCCGTTCAAGCACTTGTTGAAGGGAATATGCTTCAAATCATTGCATTTGCAATTTTCATAGGTTTTGCTCTTGCTATTCTAGGTGAGAAAACAAAAGCGTTAAGGGATCTTTTTGAGCAAGGTAATGATGTGATGATGTATCTTGTTAAGATCATCATGGAAACAGCTCCATATGGTGCATTTGCTCTTATCGCATCTGCTGTAGGTGGACAAGGTAAAGAAGCACTTCAATCAATGGGAATGTACTTCCTTGTAGTTCTGGGTGCTTTACTCATTCATTTTCTTTTCACATATGGTAGTGCAATCTATTTCTTATGTAAAGAGAATCCGATTAAATTCTTTAAAGCTTTTGCTCCAGCGATGGCTGTAGCATTCAGTACATCATCAAGTAGTGGGACACTTCCTGTGTCGATGAAAACAGCACAGGAAAACTTAAAGATTCCTAAACAAATCAGTAGTTTCGTTCAGCCACTCGGTGCTACAATTAACATGGATGGAACAGCGATTATGCAGGGTGTAGCTACGATTTTTATCGCTCAAATTACCGGTGTAGACTTAACATTTACCCAACTGATCATCGTTGTAATCACAGCAACTCTTGCTAGTATTGGTACAGCAGGTGTACCGGGTGTAGGACTTATTATGCTTGCTATGGTTCTTAAGCAAGTTGGCCTTCCGGTCGAGCCAATTGGCCTTATTCTTGCTGTTGACCGTCTGCTCGATATGACTCGTACAGCTGTTAATATCACTGGTGATGCTGCGGCTGCGATGTACATTACAAAATCAGAAGAAAAACGTGAAGGAAAAGAAGTTAAGTCAGTTCTTTAATCTTCTCATTTTAAACAGATTAGCATTGAAAGCTAGAACGAAGAATCATTCCATTCTTTCGTAATACCCGACATTCATGAACCTTCTCCCATTTGGTGTAAGCCGTAGGGGGAAGGTTTTCATTTACCATTACCTGTTATATAATTAGGGGATGAATTTGACGGAAGGAGTCCATCGTAGAAATGCTCGAACGATTAAACGAAGAAAAAGTATTTAAAGACCCTGTCCACCGCTATATCCATGTCCGGTACCGTTTAATCTGGGAGTTAATTGGTACGAAAGAATTCCAGCGTTTACGCAGAGTGAACCAGCTTGGAACAACGTATTTAACATTTCACGGTGCAGAACATAGTCGCTTCAGCCATTCACTTGGTGTATATGAAATTGTAAGACGCATTAACGAAATCTTTTCTCAATATGATAGCTGGGACGAAGAAAACCGGTTGCTAAGCATGTGTGCTGCTCTGTTGCACGATGTCGGTCACGGCCCATTTTCACACTCTTTCGAGAAAGTGTTTAATTTAGATCATGAAGATTTTACCCGCATGGTCATTCTTGGTGATACGGAAATTAACCAGGTACTGCGAAAGGTAAGCGAGAGTTTCCCAGAAGAAGTGGCAGATGTCATTGCCAAGACACATACGAACAAACTTGTGGTTAGTTTAATTTCGAGCCAGATTGATGCGGATCGAATGGACTACCTGCTGCGCGATGCTTATTTTACAGGGGTGAGCTACGGGCATTTTGATATTGAACGAATCTTGCGGGTTATGCGTCCGGGTGGCGATCAAATTGTGATTAAGCAAAGTGGTATGCACGCTGTAGAAGACTATATTATGAGTCGGTATCAGATGTATTGGCAAGTCTATTTCCATCCTGTTACGCGAAGTGCGGAAGTGATTCTAAGCAAAATTCTTCACAGAGCGAAAAAGTTGTATGCAGAAGGGTATGCGTTCAAACAGGAACCCACTCACTTTTATTCTCTGTTTAAGGAAGATATTAGTCTCGAAGATTTCCTTAAGCTTGATGATTCTGTCGTAAAGTTCTATTTCCAGATCTGGCAGGAAGAAGACGATGCCATTCTTCGAGATTTATGTGAAAGATTTATGAATCGTCGACTATTTAAGTATATTGAATTTAATCCAATGCAAATGAATGCGTGGAGAGAACTTTACGATTCCTTCAAAGAAGCAGGAATCGATCCTGATTATTACCTAGAAGTAGATTCTTCTTCGGATCTGCCATATGATTTCTATCGCCCAGGTGAGGAAGAAGAACGTCTACCTATTCATCTGCTTAAGCCAGGTGGTGATTTGCGTGAGCTTTCACGTGAATCTGAAGTGGTTGAAGCGATTTCTGGAAAGAAACGCACAGACCATAAACTTTATTTTCCTCAAGATTTGATCTTGGAAGGAAATTCTGATGCTACTCGTCGTATTAAGTCATTGCTTAATCTAAATTAGCTGTTCAAAAAGAAGTGCAGCCCCTGGAATGAAGTTCGCTTCCGCTACAGGTTATGCGTTATAGAATAAGAAAGCTTTTTGGACAACCTGTAAAAAGTACATGGGAGGGGTGCAGGTTGCTAGAAGATCACGCGAAAGTGATAGCTGTGTTGAAGGAAGCCGGAGAAGTCATTGGACGTAAGAAGCTGCAGAAAGTAGTCTACATTTGCAAAAAACTGCAATTGCCATTTAATGAGAAATATCAATTTCATTTCTATGGGCCGTACTCAGAAGAACTAACACTTCGGGTTGAAGAGCTTTGTAACCTTGGACTTGTAACAGAAGTGAAGGAAAGTAAAGGCGGTTATTATCAATATAAATATACGGTGACAAACGAAGGAAGCGAATTCCTCAGTCATTATGATTTTGATATGCCAGAACTTAGTGATTGTATTCCTAAAATTAATAGTCAGAGCTCTCGCTTTCTTGAGCTCGTTTCTACGATTCTCTTTTTTGATCGACTAACGAAGGCGGAGGTTATTGAGAAGGTCCGCACGATCAAAAGTAAACAGAACTATTCAGATACAGAGATCGATCAAGCCTATGACTTTATGGAGAAGCTTGGGTGTTAATAGATTGAAACAGAAAAGGTGCCTCTAAGGCACCTTTTTTTAAATGGTTGTTTTCGGAGACATTGTTAAGAGTAGGGGGGATTTCCGCTCCAATCAGCTAAGTGTGGTTTTCATTCAAACCCTCTTTTGAAAACAACAACCTTTTAGCGAAGACCATTCTAGATCGATACCTTCGTCTCACTGTGAGAATTCACTTTCTTATGCTCTAATTTAGAAAGTATAAATCCGCTAATAATAAGTAAGGCAATCATAGTAAGAGAGAATAGAAGAGTGCTAGTGTATGGCAGAATAAGCTCGCGAATTTCTGGTAAAGAGCCTGCCATCATGAAAACGAGTGAGAAGGACGCACAGATATGGAATGCGATACCTGTAGATAGAGCCACCGCTTCTTTTGATTCAAGCAGGGTAGGAAGCCATAGCGTCGAAAGGAGGTAATAGCCAAAAAGCACAATAACTAAGCTAATGACGCCTGCTAATGTGGTATGACTAAATCCGCCTGCTGTCAGTATGAGTATGTAAACAAGTGAGCCTATGAATCCAATCATACTTCCGATTATCCCTGGTTTATAAAGTAATCCCTTCAACATATTACCACCTTCTTTACAATTGTTTCGAGTTCATTACAATTAATACCCGCTAGAAGATTAGTATAATCGTTCACCACGCTCAGAATTTGCGGAAAAAAGTCGTAGAAATAAGAAGTTTTTGTCGAAATGATAAAATGGTCTAAAAGTCACATAGTGAATAGGTTTACTGAGTAACCTGAAAAGTTCTCTTGAATCAGGAAAGGTTCTATGACCTATGAATCTATAGAAATGTAAATGACCATGCAATCAACGTCGCATGGTCATTTGGATTTTCGTATTAAGGTCTAAACGTGTCTATAACTGAATTCGCCCAGTGAACGGCTTCGAAATAATCCTCTTGTAAATCATCCATTGAAACTTTTACTTTTACTAGCATAAGATCAACGGTTTCCCAGTCGCATTGTTCAATGGCTTTCACTAATTTAAGCACATGTGCATAGATCGAAGTGTGATTTTCATCCATTAACGCTGCCTTGATATGATCTTCAATTGGTAAATCCAGTAGAATGTTGCTCATCGGACGTTGCAGAATGCATTCGAGAAGCGAGAACATGCCAATGAATGAAGCATCACTCGGATTGATACGAATCTTCCTAGCAATTCGTTCAGACAATCTTGAGCGAATAAGAGACAGCTGAATGACCTTTGAAGATTCATTTGTTTCTTTCGTAAGCATTAAGATCATGATCCATTTCTTTACTTCAAATAACCCAAGTAAAACAATCGCCTGTCTAATGTTGCTAACCTTTACAGGTAGCCCTAAAGAGTTTATGAGGCGTAATAGTTTATAAGAAAGAGCCAGGTCTCGCTCAACGAGTTCGGAGACTAAGCTAATGTCGGGAACGGGTTGATTAATTTCCTCAAGCATTTTGACGTACTGTTGAGGCATCGGTTTAATATCTTTTGTTGAGAGAATGATTGGCTTACTAAAGAAGTAACCTTGAAAGAGCACATAACCGAGCTCTTTAGCTTCCTCAAACTCCTCAAGCGTTTCTACTTTTTCAGCAAGAAAGGTGATCGGTAAGTGGCTAAATTGCTCAACAATTTCCAGGCGCTTCTGCCTAGAGGTCTCCATGAAGTCCACTTTAATAATGTCTATTAAATCGATGATTTTCTCGTAGTTGCTCATGTCAGTCACATCATCGAGTGCAAGTTTATAACCTAGCCTTTTAAGCTTATGACAAGCGGCAATCACGTTATCCGTTAACTTAACCGATTCTAGAATTTCTACAATGATCGATTCAGGAGAAAAGAAGGTAGGCACTTCGTCTACCAATAGTTCTTCTGTAAAATTAATAAAACAACGTTTTTGATCTGATAATTGATCAAGTCCAAAACTTAAATAAGAATTAGAAATGACAGTTGCGGTAGCCTGCGTACCATCAAATCCTTGATATGAGTTAAGCTTGCTTGATCGATGGAGCAATTCATAACCATACAACTCTTTATCGACTGTTAAGATGGGCTGACGTCCTATAAATGCTTCCATATGTACCCTCCAAAGGTATCCCGTAGATATTCTATCTATAAGTATAAACAAAATGGCAAATAATTCAATTTATATTTTGCTCTTTTGGAGAAACGTCATGACCTATACATTAGACACAAAAAAGTTCTGCCCTTTTGTAAGAGCAGAATGTGTCATTAAGCATGTGGTAGAAATGCAAGCTGATAGAAGAAAAGAACAGCGAATAGATAAAGCAGTGGATGAACTTCGCGCCACTTTCCTTTAACAATTTTAAGGATTGGATAGGTAATGAAACCAAGCGCGATTCCTGTTGCGATACTAGCTGTAAGTGGCATCGTTAAAATGATTAGGAAAGCAGGAAATGCCTCGTCAAATTCGCTCCAGTCGATTTTGCCAACGGCTCCAATCATCAAACTTCCGACAATAATAAGCGTCGGGGCAGTGATTGCTGCAAGACCAGAGAGTGAGCCAACAAGTGGACCGAAGAACGCTGATACGATGAATAAGACAGCGACAACGACGGATGTTAGGCCAGTTCTACCTCCAGCAGCAACCCCTGACGACGATTCAATGTAGGCGCTTGTTGGGCTAGTCCCAAAGATCGCTCCGACCGTTGTACCAATGGAGTCAGCAAGTAGTGCCTGACGAGCACGAGGCATTTTCTTGCCTTTCATTAATCCAGCTTGTTCAGCAACGCCAACCATTGTTCCAGTTGTATCAAATAAAGTAACGAGTAAGAACGAGAACACAACAGCGTATAGTCCATATTCAATCATATCTTTAATGGCTTGAAGTGGGCTGCCAAAGATGAAGAACTCAGGTGCACTTGGTGTGTTCATAAAGCCATCCTTGAATTCAAGCTGTCCAGTGAAAACAGCAATAAATGCTGTAATAATCATTCCGAAGAAAAGCGCTCCAGGCACATTACGAGCCATGAGGATCAGGGTAATGATTAATCCGGTTAGGGCGAGAAGAACGGCTGGTGAATGCAAATCGCCAAGTCCTACAAGGTTTTCTTTATCTGCAACAATAATGCCTGTCATTCGAAGTCCGATAAATGCGATGAAAAGACCGATACCAGCTGTGATTCCGAGCTTTAGGTTAGTGGGAATCGCTTCAATCAGCTTTTCACGGAAAGGTGTTAATGAAAGAATGATGAAGAGCAGTCCAGCGATAAAGACGGCTCCAAAAGCTACTTGGTAAGAGACGCCGCTTTGTCCACCAACAACAGAGAAGGCAAAGTAGGCATTCAAACCCATGCCGGGTGCAATGGCAATTGGGTAGTTAGCGAAAAGTCCCATCCAAAGTGTACCGACAACGGCTGCAATGATCGTTGCAATAAATACCGTATCAAACGGCACGCCTGTTGACGAGAGGATAATTGGGTTTACGATGACGATATATACCATTGTCAGGAATGTAGTCAGTCCTGCAAGGAATTCTGTTTTAACATTAGTTCCATTCTCTTTTAATCTAAAAAAGGAGTTAAACATGGTGATACCTCCAATAAATACGAACATTTTTTAAGCACAAATACTATAATATTCGTAAAAACCACTTTTGACAAGAGGAAATTTGATAGGAGCTATTATATCAAGCATGAGAGCTCCTGGATGAATACGTAGGATTAATTGTGATAAAATGATAGTGGAGATTTGTGATTGAAGGAGGTAGATAAAAATGGCAAATGAAGAAGAGCAAAAGCCGAAAAAGAAGCCTTCAACAGGCTTTAATATTCTAAGCGGTGACTCAACAGATGGGCACGGTGGATATGGTGTAGGTACGATCAACCTTGATAACGTGTCGCCCGTTATTATTGATCCAACAACAGACGAGATATACGTTGACGTTGGTGCACTTCATGCAAGAAGCGCTCTTGAGAAGCGGAAGAAGCTTGTGAAGACTCGTGAAGAAGTACCCGATGGACATACGGCATGGATCGTTTGGGTAACACTTCAAAAAACTGAGGATGGTCCTCACTATTACGGAATTGGAGCGTGTGAGTTCTTTCTTAATGCTGAAGCGAAACGCGCTTGGAAAAGCATGCCTGAACACGTAAACAACATGGATAAATCCATGAAAGGTAAAGTTGTGGTTGACCATATGGATGCCAAATCTAAAAAGATGCTACGTGAGTATTTAATTGAGTTTGATAAAGATGTGTATGAGCGTTCAAGTGATGAGGTAAAACTGGGACTTCAAGACTAACTTTAATTTGTTTTTCGAATAAATGACAAAAGGTCTTGAGGTTTTAGAAAACTGAGCGTAAACTTATTTATACGCAACACATATAGCTAGGACCCAAAACGGCCCGGGGAATCTTTCCCCGGGCTGTTCTGGTTACTTGGATATAATAACGCTTACAAAATTAAAATAGGCTGTTTTTTAAGAGAATGCTGTTTTAAAAGAGGTTCTGATTGAAGTGCTACATTTAGCTGATTGGAGCGGAAGGTGCTCGACTCATGGGGGACTAGCGGGACAGGTGAGACCCCACAGGAGCGTTAGCGACGAGGAGGCTCACCGCCCGCCCTGCGGAAAGCGAGCACCTGTAGCGTAAATCCACTACTTTTATTGCTACAAAGCCTACGAAAAATCACAGAAAGGATGAGTGCCATGTGGAAACAGATTCCTAGAGAGAAAAAGAAAGAACTTGTAGAGCGTATCCAATCCTATTTCTATGATGAGCGTGATGAAGAAATTGGAGAACTTGCAGCAGAGAATTTTCTTCACTTCATTATGTCCGACATAGGCCCAACACTTTACAATGCTGGTATCTCAGATGCGATCTCGATGACGGAACAAAAATGGATGAGTATTGAACAGGATTTAGAGGCCCTTAAGAAAACTGAAATAGGAAGATAATAACGGACGCCATTTGGCGTCCGTTATGACTATCTAATCCAATGGAAGAACCGATCGAGAAGCCCTTTGTGGCTTTTTCTACCTTCTTCAGTAGTTCCTCCTGGATGATCTGCACAGTGCTCGTGTGGTTCGGTTCCTTCTATATAATAAGTTAGACGTTTGGTTGGGCAATTTTCACTTGCGAGTAAACCAGTTTGCGGGTCAATATCCACAGCAATGACATTTTTAGGAGGTTCGAAATCAAGAACTTCTTCTCCCTTTAGTGCATCCTCAATGAAATTTGCCCAGATCTTTTTTGCATATAAACCGTCATTCCGATAATTTAACTTTTCACCTTTATCATATCCAACCCATACAGCAGCGGTAAGTTGCGGTGTGAAACCAACCATCCAGCTATCGGTTGAGGTCGTACCTGTTTTGGCTGCTGCTGGACGTGTTAGCAAATGATCAATTCCTGAACCAGTTACACGTGTATAGTCGTTTAATGATTCATCGAAAATTCCTGTCATCATATCTGTTGTGACGAAGGCAACTGCTGGATCCAAAACGAGCTCAGATTCAGAAGCATGTTGATAAATAACTTTCCCATCTCGGTCCGTTACTTTCTCGATATAGTACGGTGTAACACTCTTCCCTCCATTCGCAAGCATGCTGTAGGCATCAGCCATTTCCATCATGCCGACGGGCTTTGTCCCAAGTGCTAGTGACGGAATAGGAGAGAGCTTACTCTTGATTCCGAAGTCTTTTGCTGTCTTCACAAGCGTTTTTTCTTCTAGAAACATATGTGTTTTCACGGCCACAATATTGTCTGAGAGCGCTAACGCTTGAGCAAGGGTGATTTCATCGTTTGCATACGCATCTCCATAATTATGAGGTGAGTATGTTTCTTTATCATTATCATAGTAGAACGTTGTTGGTTCGCTACGAACTAGGGTAGATGGTGTAAACCCATTTTTGACAGCCGCATAATATAGGAGCGGTTTAAAAGTCGAGCCTGGTGTCCGCTTTGCCATTGTTGCGCGATCAAATTTACTTTCTTCGTAATTCCGTCCACCAATTAGTGCTTTTACTGCACCGGTTGTTGGCTCCATCGCTACAAGAGCTGCTTGAATGTCACTGTCTTTATCAATACTTGATGCAACCCAGTAATCCGCCTTTTTTTGCATATCTGCATCAAGCGTCGTATAGACGTGAAGGCCACCTTGATCAATTACCCGCTCATCAAGTGCTAGCTTTGATTTAAGTTCTTTTTTCACTTCTGCTGCAAAATAAGGAGCTATTTCTGGCTCGGTTTCTTCACTAAACGTCTGCAATGCCATGTTTTCTAGCAAAGCTTGCTGTGCTTCAGCTTGATCTAATGAATGATTCGCTACCATTGCGTCAAGCACTGTTTCTTGACGATTCTTTGCGCGTTCTGCATTTGCATAAGGTGAGTAATAACCGGGACCTTTTGGAACACCAGCAAGCATCGCTGCTTCTGCGAGCGTAAGATCTTGAGCTGATTTACCGAAATAAGTTCTTGCAGCCGATTCAATCCCATAGGAGCCGTGACCATAATAAATGGTATTTAAATAACCTTCTAGAATCTCTTTCTTGGAGTAATGAACCTCAAGACGGTAAGCGTAGAAAGCTTCTACAACTTTCCGTTTCCACGTTTTATCATGCTCAAGAAAAAGATTACGCGCGTATTGCTGTGTAATTGTGCTAGCGCCTTGAACTTTGGCCATCGCTTTAAGGTCAGCTAGGATCGCACCGCCAATTCGTTTAAAATCAAAACCAGAATGAGTATAGAAATTCCGATCTTCAATTGCTATTGTCGCGTCAATCACGTTAGGTGAAATGTCATCAAGTTTAACCCAATAACGATTCTGTCCTTCTTTATTGCTTTCATCTATAACGTTTTTATCGTAATCATAATAAATCGTTGTTTGTGGCACCTGAATTTCGGGAGCGCCAATGACAACAGCTAGCAAATAAAGAGACCCGAATGAAACCCCGAGCAACACAATACCGATTATCATAAGCCTACCAAGAAGCATTCCCCAGCGTCTCCAATACTGGAATCGCTCTTCCTTAAGCCATTTCATGTGGTTCACCCCACATTCGTCGTTTTAAATCTAGTATGTGACAATCTA
Organism: Bacillus sp. NTK071; assembly: GCF_017303315.1. Taxonomy (GTDB): domain Bacteria; phylum Bacillota; class Bacilli; order Bacillales; family Guptibacillaceae; genus Guptibacillus. The sequence goes on along the minus strand of NZ_JAFKOI010000003.1, from coordinate 48,167 downwards.
GAAACTCTTAAACGCTTAAATAGATAAACTTCCAACCAGTAGAGAAATATATTTGTCCAATTTGTGAATAGGATGAAGTAAGAGAAACCGTAAGCTTACTTTTATTTTGTTAGTAGGATTCTTATTGCAAGAAGAATGTGGGATACTTATTATTATTTTGCGCTAGGGGAGAGACGATAATGGAAATGATCATTGCGATTATTCTAGGTATTGTTGAAGGGGTAACTGAATTTCTACCCGTATCATCAACAGGTCATCTTATTTTGACTGGATACTGGTTGGATTTCACAGGTGAAAGGGCTAAAACGTTTGAGATTGTGATTCAACTGGGGTCAATTCTTGCTGTTGTTGTCATGTATCGGAAGAGGTTTATTGATCTGCTATCTCCAGGTAAAAAGCAAGGTGGTTTGTCACTCGCACACCTTATACTCGGGATGATTCCCGCCGTAGTGGCTGGCTTTCTTCTTCATGGACTTATTAAAACCTACTTATTCTCACCATATACTGTTGTCATTGGGTTAGTAATTGGTGGTGTGCTAATGATTGTAGCTGATCTAAAGCAGCGTCCACCAACTAGCTCAAGTCTTGACGATCTAACCTTGCGTCAAGCCTTCTCGATTGGTCTGTTTCAATGCCTTGCCCTTTGGCCAGGTTTCTCCCGATCAGGTGCAACAATCTCTGGTGGCGTTTTACTTGGTACAAACCACAAAACAGCTGCAGAGTTCTCATTTATACTAGCTGTACCAATGATGGTTGCCGCAAGCGGATATGATTTGTTGAAAAGCTATCAATACTTAGCTGTGTCCGATATCCCTTTATTCGCGACAGGGTTCCTCACAGCCTTCTTCGTAGCGCTTTTAGCTATTGTAACGTTCATAAAATTTATCGAACGCGTCCGCTTAATCCCGTTTGCCATCTATCGATTCGTGCTGGCTCTTTTTGTGTGGATGATCCTTTTCTAATATTTTTTTGTTTTTGAAAGAGGTTTTGTATAAAGATCTACACATCATAGTTGATTGGAGCGAAAGGTGCTCGACTCCTGCGGGACTAGTGGGACAGGTGAGACCCCACAGGAGCGTAAGCGACGAGGAGGCTCACCGCCCGCCCCGCGGAAAGCGAGCACCTGTAGCGGAAATCAACCACTACTCTTATAGGTAGACGTTTCCCATTTTAAATGAATATATAAATTTCTCTTGCTTTTTATCGCGAGTCGACTATACTTTTCTTGTGCTTTGTTTAGATAGATTCTTTTGCAATATACTAATCCTGTTTGGACGAATGTGATTCGGGAACGGAGAAGTAGAGCAGATTGAAATAGAGGAGTGGTTTAAATGGAATTATGGTATACAGAAAAACAAACAGAACGCTTCGGTATTACAGCTAAAATTAAACAAACGCTGCATACAGAGCAAACTGATTTTCAGCGTCTAGATATGATTGAAACAGAAGAATTCGGAAACATGCTCGTCCTTGATGGCATGGTTATGACAACTGAGAAAGATGAGTTCGTCTATCACGAAATGGTTGCACACGTACCTCTTTTCACACACCCTAATCCAAAACATGTTCTTGTTGTTGGTGGCGGTGACGGTGGTGTTATTCGCGAAGTATTAAAGCATCCATCTGTTGAAAAAGCAACGCTTGTTGAAATTGATGGCAAAGTCATTGAATACTCTAAGAAATACCTTCCTTCCATTGCAGGAGCTCTTGAAGATGAGCGCGTTGAAGTGCTTGTAGATGACGGCTTTATGCACATTGCAAAGAGTGAAGGGGAATACGACGTAATCATGGTTGATTCCACAGAACCAGTTGGACCTGCTGCTAAGCTTTTTGAGCGCGGCTTCTATGAAGGGATCTCAAAAGCACTAAAGGAAGACGGTATTTTCGTGGCACAAACGGACAATCCTTGGTTCAAAGCCGATTTGATCTCTCAAGTATCAAGTGATGTGAGAGAAATCTTCCCGATTACTCGCGTTTATACAGCGAACATTCCAACATACCCAAGTGGTCTTTGGACGTTCACAATCGGTTCCAAACAGAATGATCCGCTTGAGGTCCCTGAAAGTCGCTTCCATGAAATTGATACAAAGTATTATACAAAAGAGCTTCACACTGCATGCTTCGCGCTTCCTAAATTCGTACAGGATCTAGTGAAATAAGATGAGCATGAAATTCGATGAAGCTTATTCAGGTAATGTTTTTATTCTAAGCAATCCTTCTTTTGAGGACAGTAACGTTGTCATCTATGGCATGCCCATGGACTGGACAGTAAGCTTCCGTCCTGGCTCTCGTTTTGGTCCGGGACGTATTCGCGAAGCTTCACTTGGACTTGAGGAATATAGCCCGTATGCAGATCGTCATCTTGAAGAGATTCGCTATTTCGATGCGGGCGATATTCCACTTCCATTCGGTAACCCCAAGCGGAGCATTGATATGATTGAAGAATATATTGATTCATTACTTGAAGCTGGTAAGTTTCCACTTGGAATGGGTGGCGAACACCTTGTTACGTGGCCAATCCTTAAAGCTTTTCATAAAAAGTATGATGATCTTGCCGTCATCCATATTGATGCACATGCGGATCTTCGTGAGGAATATGAAGGGGAACCGCTGTCTCATTCCACACCAGTTCGTAAAATTTGTGGGTTAATTGGTGCTGAGAATGTGTACTCGTTCGGAATTCGCTCTGGGATGCGTGAAGAATTCCAGTTCGCTTATGAGTCCGGCATGCATATGCATAAATTCGAAGTGGCAGAGCCGCTAAAAGAGGTTCTTCCATCGCTTGAAGGACGCAACGTGTATGTGACAATCGACATTGATGTTCTTGATCCGGCGCATGCGCCTGGGACAGGCACAGCAGAAGCTGGCGGCATTACGTCTAAAGAGCTTCTTGAGGCTATCTCAGCCATTTCAAACTCAGGTTTGAACGTGGTTGGTGCTGACCTAGTAGAGGTTGCACCTGCTTATGATCCATCTGAACAGACGCCAATCGCGGCAAGTAAATTTATCCGTGAGATGCTACTAGGCTGGACAGACAAGAAATAAAATTGTTCTGAGGCTGTATTCATTTTGAATACAGTCTCTTTTTTATTGGAAGAGTAGGGATATACTTCTGTGGTCTAATTCATTTATTACTGAAGCCCTAAGTTTGTCGGGGGTGGACAACCCACCTGCGCTTTTCTTGATCTAGCTCCGGCGGCTACCCCCTCGAGGTCTTAAGTCGATTCTCATTGTGACAAAAAGCGTCACACTGAGACCCGCCTTAAGCTTGTCGGGGGTGGACAAGCCGCCTACGCTTTTCTTATAATAAGAAAGTTAAAGCTTTAGTTAGGACGTGAAAGAATGAGTAGTGAGATTGAATTAAAGATCGATTCCCGAATAGAGTCTGGGAATCAGAAAGATTCATCGAAACAAACAGTGAACGGAAGCATTGTTGAAAAGGGAGAGGCACTTTATATACGTTATGAAGAGGACCTTGAAATTGGTAAGGTTTCAACAACTGTTAAAATAGATAAAGAACAAGTGACGGTCATTCGCAGGGGAGCTCTCTCGATGCGCCAACAGTTTGCACCTGGCCATGTATCAGAGTCTCTTTATAAAACGCCTTTCGGATCAATGCCGATGCAAATACGAACAGAACGTATTGAACAGCTAGTGGATCGTGAGAAGAACAAAGGACGTCTGACGCTTCGCTATTTACTATACCTTGAAGAAGATGAAACACAGCGGCATGAACTGACGCTAACCTGGAAAGGAGCAAGTCAATGAATAGTGTTGAACAAAAGAAAGAGCAGTTAAAAGAAGAAATTAAGCAGGCCGTCCTGAAGGCGAATCTTGCATCAGAAAGTGAGATTCCAGAAGTTATTCTAGAATCACCAAAAGATAAGGCGCACGGTGACTATGCGACGAATATGGCAATGCAGCTTGCGCGAATTGCAAAGAAAGCCCCACGTGCGATTGCTGAGGATTTGAAAGCGAACCTTGATATGCAAAAAGCTGGCATTAAGCAAATTGATATTGCTGGACCAGGGTTTATTAACTTTTTCATGGATACAGCTTATCTAACAGAACTCATTCCAACGATTCTTGATCATGGCAATGCGTACGGACGATCAGCAAATCGTAATGAGAAGATTCAGGTGGAGTTTGTATCAGCGAACCCAACAGGTAGCTTGCATTTAGGACATGCACGTGGAGCGGCTGTTGGAGATACGCTTTGTAACATTCTGGATCGCGCTGGGTATGATGTATCACGCGAATATTACATTAACGATGCTGGGAACCAAATTCATAATCTAACCGTTTCTTTAGAAGCGCGTTACATGCAGGCGCTAGGAAAAGAAAAGGACATGCCTGAAGACGGCTATCAAGGGCAGGATATTGTTCAATTCGGTAAAGATCTTGTTGAAAAGGAAGGCGATCGCTTACTTCAACTTGATGATAAAGAGCGTTATGCTTATTTCCGCGAATATGGTCTTGAGCGTGAGCTTGAGAAGCTCAAAAAAGATTTGAAGGAATTTGGCGTTGAATTCGACGTTTGGTTCTCTGAAACATCCCTTTACGCGTCAAGTAAAATTGATGATGTCCTTGCGAAACTGAAAGACCGTGGTGAGACGTTTGATCAGGACGGCGCAACGTGGTTCCGATCAACAACTTACGGCGATGATAAAGACCGCGTACTCATCAAAGGCGATGGTTCATATACGTATCTAACACCAGATATCGCGTATCACCAGGATAAGCTTTCTCGTGGATTTGATAAGCTGATCAACATTTGGGGCGCTGACCATCACGGGTACATCCCAAGAATGAAAGCGGCTATTGAAGCTCTAGGATACAAGCGTGAGCAGCTTGAAGTTGAAATCATTCAAATGGTTAACCTGTTTAAAGATGGCGAGAAAATGAAGATGAGTAAGAGAACAGGGAAAGCTGTTACCCTTCGTGAATTGATGGACGAAGTGGGCATTGACGCAATGCGTTATTTCTTCTCAATGAGAAGTTCAGACTCCCATCTTGATTTTGATATGGACCTTGCCGTATCACGTTCAAATGAAAACCCTGTTTATTACGTGCAGTACGCACATGCTCGCGTATGTAGCATCCTTCGTCAAGGGGAAGAGATGGGCTTAACAGATGATGCAGACCTTTCTCTAATTACATCTGAGAAAGAAATGGATCTTCTGAAGAAGCTTGGAGAGCTTCCTGAAGCAATCTCTGAAGCAGCGGATAAGCGTATGACGCACCGCATTACAAACTATGCATTCGAACTTGCTGCAGCACTGCACAGCTTCTACAACGCTGAACGCGTGCTTGATTCTGAGGATCTTGCAAAAAGTGCAGCACGTTTCAAACTTATGAAAGCCGTGCGCCAAACAATTAAAAATACACTAGAAATTATTGGCGTAACAGCACCAGAAAAAATGTAAACGAAAAACCCCCTGTTGCACGAGCAGCAGGGGGTTTTATTCGGTCACTTCCGCTTTTAAGTTCTAGCTGCAGTAACTAGATTCTCTATCGCTTTTCTTTATAAAAGATTGATGTTTTGTGAGGTGTTAGAAAAGCACACACTTAGCCGATTGAAGCGGAAGGAGCTCGACTCCTGCGGGACTAGCGGGACGGGTCCCACAGGAGCGGAAATCGCTCCCAACTACTATAACGTAATTATGAAAAGCTTTTTATAGTCATTTCCTTATTCGGTCATACTTTAAGAAAGGGGCGATTTAATGAAGACGATTTTGATTGCAACATTAACCGGATTTATTGTTGGCTTGGTTTTTGCTTTTTTAAAGCTACCGATCCCAGCGCCTCCAGCCTTTGCTGGTATTGCAGGGATCATTGGAATCTATCTCGGGTTTAAAGCTTATGATTGGCTTTCGGGATTTCTGTCCCTTTAAGTTGGTGACTTATTTCCAAAGAAGAGACCCTCCACTAAGACGCTTGACGCCGCGGACTGTTGAAAGATCTTCAACTAGTTTAAGTGCTGCGAGGTCTTTTTTCTTTGCCTCAATCATAATATCTGCGTCTTCGCCGTACTCCTTCAACATTTTAATAAAAGGAAGGGCAAACTCATGATCTACATAATCTGCGTGGCTACGGTAAGCCTTTTCCGATTTAGGTGATGAGAGGTGGTATTTAGGTCGTATGTGATGAGATTGCCATGTCTTGTGAACACGCTCCAAAAAATTCTCAGGAAGTCCTTCACCTGGATTCGCCATATGATGATGGTAATCAAATATGAAGGGAACACCTGTCCGTTCGCACGTCTCAAGTGTTTCTAAAGCGTTGTATGTTTTATCATCGTTTTCAAGTGTTACGTGTGATCGAATTGGTTCTGGAATGGTATCGAAATTCATGTGAAAGCGCTTGAGAGTTTCCTCTTTATCCCCGTATGCTCCACCAATATGAATGTTTGTAATGGCACGCTTATCAAGTCCCATTGCTTGCAGCATGGCAACATGATAATCAAGGTCACCAATCGCATTGTCTGTTACGTGTTGTTTAGGACTTGTAAATAACGTAAACTGATTCGGATGAAAGCTAACGCGGAGTTTATGCTTTTTAACAAGATCACCAATTTCCTTAAATTTATCACGAAAGGGTGTTATGTAATCCCACGTTGCTTCTGGATGGGTAGCAAGGGGAACGATGGAAGAAGACATGCGATATAATTCGATTTCATGAGCAATATTATAATGAAGCGCTCTAAGAGTACTTGTGAGATTTGTATCTGTAATCGAGTGAAGCTTTGTTTCCCTCTCCTCTTTTGAGAGCTTTGACCAACTTGCAAACGTCATCGTTCTAGCGGGTGACGCTTCATAGAGAGCAAGCGCATTGGAAACATAGCCGAAGCGCAGTTGCATAGCATGGCATTCCTTTCTCTGTTGTGTCTGATGTTTTATTCCCTCTAGCACTAAAACCAAACGGCTCTCCACACATTCGTACTACAAGAAGTGGCTTAAGAGTCGGGCAAATGGACTGATTAACCTGTTGCTTATTGTTCTCTTTTTAAGACGTGCAAGATCAAGACGTTCTGATTGGATAAAATCACGATTAATCACTTCCATAATCTGATCAAGAACCTCTTTACTTTGAAAGATGCAATTAATTTCACCATTAATATGAAAACTTCGCTGATCAAAATTTGCCGTGCCAATATCGCAAATTTGATTATCCACGACCATTACTTTTGCGTGATAGAAACCGTTCATATATTGATAAACTTCGCCGCCTTCTTCAATTAGCTCGACTAGATATCGGTAAGAAGCTTCCTTAACCAGGGGGTGATCGGCTCTCATTGGAAGAATCAGTTTAACTGACACACCTCGCTGGATCGCATCAACAAGGCTTTTTTGTACCATCTCACCAGGAATAAAATAGGGCGAACCAATAATGATAGAGGCGGTAGCCTTGTTAATATATTCTGCAAACGATTCTTTAACCCCAAACCCATTTGTAATATGGTATTTAATCTCCGTCTCACCTTTTGGCAGAGGTGGATAAAAAGAGTCGTCCACTTGTAATGGAGCGTTATCTGCTTTCCAATCGAATAAAAACTGCTTTTGAAGTCCCATTACTGCTTCTCCAGTCACGCGAAGATGATAGTCTCTCCAATACCCAAACTTCGGTTTCTTCCCTGCGTATTCATCGCCAACGTTAAATCCACCAACGTATCCGATTTTCCCATCGATGATAGTGATTTTACGATGATTTCGCTTATTTAAAGAAGAGAACAAGAATGGCAAATAAATTTTCCTAGAAAAAGAAAAATGAACACCACAAGATGTCAATTGTTCAATGGTTGTTTTCTTCAGTCCATGGCTACCAACGTAATCAGCAAGTAAATAAACACTTACACCTTCTGAGGCTTTTCGGCACAGCTCTTCAATGAATTTCATGCCGGTTTCATCATCCCTAAAAATATAAAACATCATATGAATATGTTGAACAGCCTTATCCACATCCTCAAGCAAGATCTTAAAAAAGTCTTCCCCATCTGCGATGAATTCAATATTTCCATTCAAGGTTAACTGGGCGGAAGGGGGTGAATGATGTCTTATCTTAGATCCCTGAATAAGATCAATCGTGATCCAAATGATGATAGCTAGTATGAGTGCCAGTACGAATCCCATTCCATGTCCCTCCGATCAATCAAGTTAGTTGTCATAGTTTGTCCTAAATTAGAAAAAAGTAAAAATTTTTCTCTGACTGAATGCTCATTCAGTTTATTTTGTGTTATACTGTAGTCAGAAAATTACTTTCATTCTGACTTAAAAGCGTTTTCATTAATTATCTGTTCATCCGACTCTGTTCAGATATCGTAAAGCGTGCTAACAAGAAGGAATGACATGAAAGGAGAGGTTTGCCAACATGGATGCTTTATTGATCGCCAACTGGATTGCTTTCATTCTTGTAACCGCTTACGCATTCTCTTTGTTTGGATATGTTGTGAAAACAAGATATGAATACATTAAGCTAGGGAAGAAAGCAGAATTTGATCATTCCATGAAAGAACGACTAGAAGCGATTCTGGTCAAAGTATTCGGGCAAAAGAAATTATTAAAAGATAAGAAGAGTGGAACCATCCATGTGATGATGTTCTACGGTTTCCTTCTCGTTCAATTCGGTGCGATTGACATGGTTATTAAAGGTCTATCGCCGGAATCACATCTTCCTCTTGGACCTTTATATCCAGCGTTTACGTTCTTTCAAGAACTCGTAACGCTTATGATTTTGACAGCCGTCGTTTGGGCATTTTATCGTCGTTATATTGAAGCGATTGCAAGGTTGAAAAAAGGATTTAAAGCAGGACTCGTGCTTTTATTTATTGGGCTTTTAATGATCTCAGTTCTATTTGGAAACGGAATGGAAATCCTCTGGCATGACCTTGATTATTCATGGAGTGCTCCTATCGCTTCAGGAATTGCATTTCTCTTTTCCTGGATTAATGAGACAGCTGCCATTGCACTCTTTTTCTTCTTCTGGTGGATTCACCTTCTTGTATTACTAACGTTTATGGTATACGTACCGCAGTCCAAGCACGCGCACTTAATTGCAGGACCTGTTAACGTATTCCTTGGTCGTACAAACAAAGTCGGTCAGCTTTCCTCCATTAATTTTGAAGATGAGAGTCAAGAGGAATATGGTGTCAATAAGATTGAAGATTTTAATCAGAAACAGCTTGTTGATCTATACGCATGTGTAGAATGTGGTCGATGCACAAACATGTGCCCAGCAACTGCAACAGGTAAAATTCTTTCGCCAATGGACTTAATTGTAAAGCTACGTGATCATTTAACCGAAAAAGGTGCAGCCGTTACATCAAGAACGCCATGGGTACCTGCATATGCATTCTCAAATACTGCAGGAAACCAGATTGCTTACCAGTCACGTGGCCAGCAAGAAACGGCAGCAGCTGCTGAATCACTTGTTAGTGATGAATTAATTGGTAACGTTATTACAGAAGAAGAGATCTGGGCATGTACGACGTGTCGTAACTGTGAGGATCAGTGTCCAGTAGAGAACGAACACGTTGATAAAATCATCGATATGCGTCGCCACCTTGTCCTAATGGAAGGGAAGATGGATAGCGATGTACAGCGTGCGATTACGAACATTGAACGTCAAGGCAACCCGTGGGGCATTAGCCGTAAAGAGCGTGAGAACTGGCGCGATATGCGTGATGATATCGTTGTACCTACTGTGAAAGAAAAAGAAAAAGCTGGTGAAGAGTTTGAGTACCTTTTCTGGGTTGGCTCAATGGGCTCTTATGATAACCGTAGCCAAAAGATTGCAGCTTCCTTTGCGAAGATTATGAACGAAGCAGGCATTTCATTCGCAATCCTTGGTAACAAGGAGAAAAACTCAGGCGATACGCCAAGACGTGTTGGGAACGAGTTCCTATTCCAGGATCTTGCACAAAAGAATATTGAAACGTTCCAGAAACATAACATCACTAAGATAGTGACGATTGATCCTCATGCTTATAACTCATTGAAAAACGAGTATCCTGAATTTGGACTTGAAGCAGAGGTTTATCACCATACAGAATTATTGTATGACTGGATTAAAGAAGGAAAACTAAAGCCGAAACACGAAGTAAACGAGAGAATTACGTATCATGATTCTTGTTACCTCGGCCGTTACAATGAAGTTTATGATCCACCACGCGAAATTCTACGCAGCATTCCTGGTGTAGAAGTCATCGAGATGGATCGTAACCGTGAAAACGGTATGTGCTGTGGAGCTGGTGGCGGATTGATGTGGACAGAGGAAGACACTGGTTCCCGCATCAACGTAACTCGAACTGAGCAGGCACTTAGTGTCAAACCTTCCGTAATCGGAAGTGCGTGTCCATATTGCTTAACAATGATGAGCGATGGAACGAAAGCGAAAGAAGTAGAAGAAGAAGTGGCAACACTTGATATCGTTGAAATTCTAGAGCGATCTATTGTTCAAAAAGAAGCAGTCGTTCAATAAGTTGATAGAGAGAAGTTTCTTCAAAGGGTAAGCTTATGCAGGTTTTTGACAACCTGTATGAGCTCTTTCCTTTGTCGCTTTGTCGATAAGGTGAGCGAGCGTTCAGTCGTGTTTTACCCTTTTATGGTAGCGTTTTCAATAACAAGAGGAGGTTTTTCGAATGGGAAAAACAGTCATTGTAAGTGGAGTAAGAACGCCATTTGGTAAGTTTGGTGGGGCATTGAAGTCAATCGAAGCATCACAGCTCGGTGGAACAGCGATTAAAGAAGCGTTGAAGCGTGCAGGTGTTGATCCTGCTTCTGTTGGTGAAGTGATTATGGGTTCTGTCCTTCAAGGAGGTCAGGGGCAAATCCCTTCTCGTCAAGCTGCTAGAAACGCAGGTATTCCATGGGAAGTGAAAACGGAAACGATTAATAAGGTGTGTGCATCAGGACTACGCAGTGTGACGCTCGGTGATCAAATCATCCGTTCTGGCGATGAAGAAGTGATTGTTGCTGGTGGAATGGAATCGATGAGCAATGCGCCTTACATTATGAAAGATGCACGCTGGGGCATGCGAATGGGAGATAAGCAGATTGTTGACTTGATGGTTCATGATGGGCTTACTTGTTCGTTTGACGGTTGTCATATGGGTGTATACGGCAATACAACGGCAGAGGAGTATGAAGTATCAAGAGAAGAGCAGGATCGCTGGGCATCTAGAAGCCAGGAGCGTGCGGTGAAAGCAATGGAAGAAGGAATCTTTGCTGAGGAAATCGTTCCGGTTGAAGTACCACAGCGTAAAGGTGATCCACTCGTTGTTGAACACGATGAAGCACCGCGTAAGGGCACAACGACTGAACAATTAAGCAAGCTGAAGCCTGTCTTTGGTGCAGATGGAACGATTACCGCAGGAAATGCACCTGGCGTAAACGACGGAGCTGGGGCGCTTGTCCTCATGTCTGAAGATCGTGCAGCTAAGGAAGGCAAAGAAGTGATGGCGACCATTCTAGCTCATACCGCAATCGCCGTCGAAGCAAAGGACTTTCCAAAAACTCCTGGTCTAGTCATTAATGAACTACTGAAGAAAACAGGCAAGACGCTTGAAGAGATTGACCTTTTCGAAATCAACGAAGCTTTTGCAGCAGTTGCCCTAACAAGTGGCAAGATCGCTTCGCTTGATGAAGAAAAAGTGAATGTGCATGGCGGCGCAGTCGCACTGGGGCATCCGATTGGCGCAAGTGGAGCGAGAATTCTAATTACACTTATCCATGAATTAAAAAGACGTGGCGGTGGCATCGGCATTGCAGCAATCTGCAGCGGTGGCGGCCAGGGTGACGCCATTATGGTTCAAGTATAGGAGGCGGAATGATGATGGAAATCAAAACAATTATGGTAATCGGTGCAGGACAAATGGGTGCAGGGATTGCACAAGTATGTGCAGTATCCGGATACACTGTCTATTTAAACGATCTAAAGCAGGAATATATCGATAAAGGACTTGCAAGAATTGAGAAAAACCTTTCAAAACAAGTTTCCAAAGAGCGAATTACACAGGAAGACTTAAATGGAACGATGGATCGATTAAAGCCAACAACAGATATTCACGATGCAAAGCACGTAGATATTGTCATTGAAGCAGCAGTTGAAAACATGGAAGTGAAAGGCAACCTCTTCGCGCGTCTTGATGAAATCGCACCAGAGCATGCAATTCTTGCAACGAATACATCATCCCTTCCAATTACGGAAATTGCTGCAGCTACTAAAAGACCTGAGAAAGTCATCGGTATGCATTTCATGAATCCGGTTCCTGTTATGAAACTCGTTGAAATCATTCGTGGCTTAGCGACGACAGATGAGAGCTATCAGGCAGTTGAGAAATTAGCAGTGGATCTCGGGAAAACAGCGGTTGAAGTAAATGACTTCCCTGGTTTTGTATCCAATCGCATCTTGATGCCAATGATTAATGAAGCCATTTATACAGTGTATGAAGGTGTTTCGTCTCCTGAGGATATCGATAGCGTGATGAAGCTAGGGATGAATCATCCAATGGGGCCGCTAACGCTCGCTGATTTTATTGGTCTTGATACGTGTCTTTATATTATGGAAACGCTTCAAGAAGGATTTGGCGACGATAAGTATCGCCCATGCCCGCTTCTTCGTAAGTATGTGAAAGCCGGCTGGCTCGGACGTAAGACAGGAAGAGGCTTCTACCAATACCAGGATTAACACCAAGAGGGGGAACGAGCATGGAGCTTGTATTTACGGAAGAGCAGAAGATGATGCAGAAGATGGTTCGTGATTTTGCTGAGAAAGAAATTGCGCCAATTATTGAGGAAATGGAAGAAACGGACCGTTTTCCACGCGAACTGATCAAGCGAATGGGTGAGCTTGGATTAATGGGTATCCCGATTCCGGAAGCCTATGGTGGCGCTGAGATGGATTATACATCTTATATCATCGCGATTCATGAACTATCCAAAGTGAGTGCAACGGTTGGGGTCATTCTTTCCGTTCATACATCTGTTGGCACATTGCCGATTCTTTCATTTGGAACGGAAGAGCAGAAACAGAAATACGTTCCAAAACTTGCGACAGGTGAATATCTCGGAGCATTTGCTCTAACAGAACCGAGTTCAGGCTCTGATGCAAGTAGTATGAAAACACGTGCGGTTCGTGATGGTGATCACTATATCTTGAACGGTTCGAAAATTTTCATCACGAACGGTGGCGAAGCTGATACGTATGTTGCTTTTGCACGTACGAATCAAGATGAAAAAGGAAGTAAAGGCGTCACAGCTTTTATTATCGAACGTGATATGCCTGGATTTAGCGTTGGTAAAAAGGAAAAGAAAATGGGGCTTAACGGATCCAACACTGTAGAAATCATTTTCGAAGATTGCCGTGTACCAATTGAGAATCGTCTTGGTGAAGAAGGTCAGGGCTTCAAGATTGCGATGGCGAACCTTGAAAGCGGCAGAATCGGGATCGCTGCACAGTCTCTTGGAATTGCAGAAGCCGCATTGGAATATGCAACAGCTTACGCCAAAGAACGCGAGCAGTTCGGTAAGCCGATCGGCCAGAACCAGGGTCTTGGTTTCAAACTCGCTGATATGGCAACGGAAGTGGAAGCTGCGAAACTATTAACCTATCGTGCAGCAGACCTGAAGAACCACGGCACGCCGTGCATGCAGGAAGTATCAATGGCAAAGCTCTTCGCATCGAAAGCAGCCGTCAAAGCATCAATCGAAGCCGTCCAAGTCTACGGCGGATATGGTTACACAAAAGATTACCCAGTTGAGCGCCTCTTTAGAGACGCAAAAGTATGCGAAATCTACGAAGGCACGAGTGAAATACAGAAAATCGTGATAAGTAGGAACTTACTCCGCTAGAAACTAGCCGCGGAAACCCGGTTTATTGTCCGAAAATCAAATATATTGTCCAAAATCTTATTTTATTGTCCAAACCACCTAAAGGAGAGAAATCATATGAATTTCCAACTATCAGAAGAACATGAAATGCTACGTAAAATGGTCCGTGACTTTGCAAGAAAGGAAGTTGAACCAACAGCTGCAGAGCGTGATGAGGAAGAACGTTTTGATCGCAACTTGTTTGAACAAATGGCGGAGCTTGGATTAACGGGCATTCCGTGGTCTGAAGAGTATGGTGGAATTGGCTCTGATTATTTAAGCTATGTTATTGCGGTAGAAGAGCTTTCCCGCGTTTGTGCATCGACAGGCGTTACGCTTTCTGCTCACACGTCTCTTGCCGGCTGGCCTGTGAATGCGTTTGGAACGGAAGAGCAGAAGCAGAAATTCCTTCGTCCGATGGCAGAAGGAAAGCTAATGGGAGCATACGGCCTAACTGAACCTGGATCAGGATCGGATGCAGGTGGCATGAAAACGACCGCTAAGCTTGATGGCGATGATTACATCTTGAACGGATCAAAAATTTTCATCACAAACGGTGGCGAAGCAGATATTTATATCGTGTTTGCTCAAACAGATAAAGAAAAGCGTCACAAGGGAATTACGGCATTTATCGTTGAGAAAGATACGCCAGGATTCTCGATGGGTAAAAAAGAGAAAAAGCTTGGAATTCGCTCATCTCCAACGCTAGAAATTATTTTCGAAGATTGCCGCGTTCCGGTTGAGAATCGTCTTGGCGATGAAGGACAGGGCTTTAAGATTGCGATGAAAACACTAGATGGTGGTCGTAACGGTATCGCAGCACAGGCAGTCGGAATTGCACAAGGAGCACTGGATGCTGCAACGGCATACGCGAAAGAGCGCAAGCAGTTCGGTAAACCAATTGGAGAGAATCAGGGCATTGGCTTCAAGCTTGCTGATATGGCAACGAAAATCGAAGCAGCAAGACTATTAACATATCAAGCAGCATGGAAGGAAAGTCAGGGACTACCATACGGCAAAGAATCAGCGATGTCTAAATTGTATGCAGGTGACATCTCAATGGAAGTGACAACAGAAGCTGTCCAAGTGTTTGGAGGCTATGGTTATACGAAAGACTATCCAGTTGAGCGTTATATGAGAGATGCAAAGATTACGCAAATCTATGAAGGAACGAATGAAATTCAGCGTCTTGTTATTTCAAGAATGTTGATGGCTGATTAAGAAGGGTGAAAGCAATGCATCCACTCGCAGAACGAATGTCAAATCAGGATGAACGTGCACTTGCTAAAGCGATTAGCCTTGTTGAGAATGATTCGGCAGAAAAGCTAGAGCTACTAAAGGATATCCATCCAATGACAGGACGCGCTCATTATATTGGGATGACGGGATCGCCGGGTGCTGGTAAAAGCTCGCTCGTTAACAGGCTCATTACTTATCTTAGGAAACAGGGGTTATCCGTTGGTGTAGTAGCGGTCGACCCAACGAGCCCATTTAGCGGAGGTGCTCTTCTAGGTGATCGGGTGAGGATGGCGGAACATTTTACGGATCCTGGTGTTTTCATCCGTAGCATGGGAACGAGAGGGAGTCTTGGTGGATTATCACGTACAACGAAAGAAACGGTTCGGCTAATGGATGCGTTTGGTTTTGACGTCATTCTAATTGAAACCGTTGGCGTTGGCCAATCCGAACTCGATATTATGAAAATCGCCGATACGATTGCAGTTGTATTGAATCCTGGTAGCGGTGATGTCGTTCAGGTGTTTAAAGCAGGCATCATGGAGATCGCGGATCTTTTTGTAGTGAATAAGGCAGATTTGTCAGGGGTGCCGAAGCTACTAGCCGAGCTTGAAAGCATGCTTGATATTGTGAAGCATGATGCGCCGTGGCGTCCGCCAATCGTCAAAACCGTTTCTGTAAGAAGTGAAGGTCTTGAGGAACTCTGGGAGAAGATTCAGGAACACTTTGCATACAGCAAGCAGTCAGGTGAGCGAGAGGCGAGACGAAAGACGTCGCTTGAACGTGAAGTCATTGAAGTTGTTCATGCGGAAATGATGAAAAAGCTCGTTGAACAAGAAGAATCTCGCGATAAAAGCTGGATCGAAGAAGTGACAAGTGGTTCAGTTGACCCTTACTCAGCGGCGGTTCGGCTGCTTGAGGATTATGTTGGTCGACAAACGCTAAGAGGAAGGGGATGGGAAGGTGAAAAAGAACGTTCCTTCGATGGTGAAGGATGAAAAACTCATCCAGAAAAGACGTGAACAAATGATTAAGGCGGCGGTGTCCCTTTTTAAAGAAAAGGGATTTCACCGTACGACGACGAGAGAAATCGCACGGGTAGCGGGATTCAGCATCGGAACGCTCTATGAATACATCCGCAAAAAAGAAGATGTACTGTACCTCGTTTGCGACAGCATCTATGATGAAGTCCGCGAGCGTCTGGAAGAGCAGTTAAAACCGAATATCTCTGGAATTGAACGGTTACGACAGGCCCTTCATGCGTTTTATCATGTGATGGATGATATGCAGGATGAAGTGCTTGTCATGTACCAGGAAGCGAAGTCCCTTCCACGTGAAACACTCCCTTATGTACTGAAAAAAGAACTTGGGATGGCCGAAATCTTCGAGAAGCTGATTGAAGAATGTGTGGCAGAAGGAAAACTTCATCTTTCAGAAGATGAAATATATGGGGCTGCCCATAATATTCTCGTTCAAGGACAAATGTGGGTGTTCAGGCGCTGGGCGCTTAGATCTCGTTATTCAATAGAAGAATACACAAAGATGCAGGAAGCTTTTATCATTCAAGCACTGAATCCTGTTGAAGCAAAAAACGTTTAGAGGAGGAATAGCAGTGAGTGTAATGGAAACGTATAAGCCGGTTCATCACGTTCGTTTTGTAACCGCTTCAAGTTTGTTTGATGGTCATGATGCATCCATTAACATTATGCGACGAATTTTACAGTCTAGTGGAGCAGAGGTTGTTCACCTTGGACACAATCGCTCGGTTGAAGAAGTTGTAAATGCAGCGATTCAAGAGGACGCACAGGGAATTGCCATCTCTTCTTATCAGGGTGGTCACATGGAGTACTTTAAGTACATGTATGATCTCTTAAAAGAAAAAGGCGCTTCACACGTTAAGATCTACGGTGGCGGTGGTGGCGTAATTATTCCGAAAGAAATTAAGGAGCTACATGAATACGGCATTTCTCGTATTTTCTCACCTGACGATGGAAGTGATCTTGGTCTTCAGGGAATGATTGATCTGATGATAAAAGAATGCGATTTTCCGACATTTAAGCAAATCGACAACCAGATTGATCGTCTTCACGAGCGCGATCCTCAAGCCGTCTCTAGCCTTATTACGCTTGCTGAAAGCTATGGAGCGGAGGTAACAGAAGAGACAGCAGCAACAGCTGAGAAGGTATTCGATAAGCTGAAATCAATGGCAACGGAAACACCGGTAATCGGTATTACAGGAACAGGTGGAGCGGGGAAAAGTTCCTTAACAGATGAGCTCGTACGTCGTTTCATTAATGAGTTCAGTGAGAAAACGGTTGCGATCCTATCGATTGATCCGACAAAGCAAAAGACTGGTGGAGCCCTTCTTGGAGACCGTATCCGCATGAATGCCATTCATAACGATCGTGTCTTTATGAGAAGTCTTGCCACGCGTAAATCTAAGACCGAACTATCGCTTTCGATTCGAGAAGCGTTAACCGTTGTGAAAGCGGCCGGATATGACTTGATCATCATTGAAACAAGCGGTATTGGCCAGGGGGATGCCGAGATCGTTGAAATTGCCGATGTTTCGATGTATGTGATGACAAGTGAATTCGGTGCGCCTTCACAGCTAGAGAAAATTGATATGATCGATTTTGCTGATTTAATTGTGATTAATAAATACGAGCGAAAAGGCTCTGAAGATGCGCTACGTGATGTAAAGAAACAATACCAGCGCAGTCATATGCTATTTGAGCAAAGCCTTGATAAGATGCCTGTCTATGGCACGATCGCCAGTCAGTTTAATGATCCAGGCACCAATACGCTTTTCAAAGCACTTGTTGATACGATTCATCGCAAATGCCGCAATGATTGGGCAACAGATATCGAAACAAGCGATATCGTTGAGAAATTAAACTTAATCATTCCACCACAGCGCCAGCAATATTTGCAGGATATTTCAGGCTCTGTTCGTCGCTACCATGAATATGTGGAGAAGCAAGTACAGCTTGCTCG
This sequence comes from Bacillus sp. NTK071, assembly GCF_017303315.1. Classification (GTDB taxonomy): domain Bacteria; phylum Bacillota; class Bacilli; order Bacillales; family Guptibacillaceae; genus Guptibacillus. Next base: position 30,069 of record NZ_JAFKOI010000003.1, on the reverse strand, counting down.
GAAAGCATTCCAGCTTCAAGGAACAATTGAAATGTTAGAGAGCACAGAAGGAAATGACGAGACGATTTCGATGTTGTCAGGGATGAAAGATCAAAATATGGATGACATGCATGCTGAAACGAGAAAAATCATTGAGAACTGGCCAGAGTTGAAAGAGAAATATAGCGGCAAGGAATTTGTAACGGTCATTCGTGATAAAGAAATCGTTACAGAGTTAACAACGAAAAGTCTTGCTGGTCTTGATATACCGAAAGTATCCCTTCCAAAGTACGAAGACTGGGGAGAAATTGTTCGCTGGGTATTGAAAGAAAATGTCCCAGGTTCTTTCCCGTATACAGGCGGTGTTTTCCCGTTCAAGCGAAAAGGAGAGGATCCTAAGCGTCAGTTCGCAGGAGAAGGAACGCCGGAACGAACAAATCGCCGGTTCCATTACCTTTCTGAGAACGAGGATGCCAAGCGTCTTAGTACCGCTTTTGATTCGGTAACTCTGTATGGAGAAGATCCAGACTATCGCCCTGATATTTACGGTAAAGTTGGCGAGAGTGGGGTTAGCATTTGTACGCTTGATGATATGAAGAAACTTTATGCAGGATTCGACCTGTGTGCACCGTCAACATCAGTTTCGATGACGATCAATGGACCTGCTCCGATCATCCTTGCGATGTTCATGAATACGGCAATTGAGCAGCAGATCAATCGCTTCGAAGAGAAAGAAGGACGTAAAGCAACCGAGCAGGAGCTAGCGGAAATTAAATCAAGCACACTCAGTACAGTTCGTGGTACCGTTCAAGCCGATATTCTTAAAGAAGATCAAGGTCAAAACACGTGTATTTTCTCAACGGAATTTGCCCTACGTATGATGGGTGACATTCAAGAGTATTTCATTAACGAAAACGTTCGAAATTATTATTCTGTCTCCATTTCTGGCTATCATATTGCAGAAGCGGGAGCGAATCCAATTTCTCAGCTTGCGTTTACACTTGCGAATGGCTTTACGTATGTGGAATATTACTTGAGCCGTGGTATGGATATCGATAAGTTCGCACCGAATTTATCATTCTTCTTCAGTAACGGGCTAGATCCAGAATACACCGTTATTGGTAGAGTCGCTCGTAGAATCTGGGCTACTGTTATGAGGGAGAAGTACGGCGCAAATGCACGAAGTCAGAAACTGAAGTACCACGTACAAACGTCCGGTCGCTCACTCCATGCACAGGAGATGGATTTCAACGATATTCGTACGACGCTACAGGGCTTGATGGCAATTCATGACAACTGTAACTCGCTTCATACAAATGCGTATGATGAGGCTGTTACAACCCCGACAGAAGAATCCGTTCGTCGTGCCATGGCGATTCAAATGATTATTACGAAAGAGCATGGATTGACGAAGAATGAGAATCCACTTCAGGGCTCCTTTATTATTGAAGAGCTAACAGATCTTGTTGAAGAAGCCGTTCTATCTGAATTTGAACGCATTAATGCACGTGGAGGCGTTCTTGGCGCAATGGAGACGCAATACCAGCGTGGTAAAATTCAAGAGGAATCGATGCATTATGAAATGCTAAAGCATAGTGGAGAGCTTCCAATTGTTGGCGTAAATACGTACAAAAATCCGAATCCACCTGCAGAAGAAGAGTGGAACATGGAACTTGCGCGAGCGAGCAAGGAAGAGAAAGAGCAGCAAATCACGAACTTAAAACAGTTCCAAGGAGAGCATGCTGACAAGACAAATGACGGACTTAATCGCTTAAAGCGCGCTGCCCTTACAAAAGGAAATATTTTCGAAGAATTAATGGAAACAGTAAAGGTTGCGAGTCTCGGGCAAATCACCACAGCACTCTATGAAGTTGGCGGGAAATATCGTCGAAATATGTAGACGGTTAACAACTTGTCAAATGCAAGCGTTCATATTATTGTAGGAGGAAGGGAAGCTTTCCTCCTTTTCGTTGGAGGAAAGCCAAGAATTACTGAAGGAAAGAGAGAGTTTACAGGATTGATTCTTCTATTTTTAATGCCTCTCTCTTAAAAGGTTGTTGTTTTGAAATGGATTTTCTTAAAAGATCCAAAGGTGATTGGAGAGGAAGGTACTCGACTCCTTCGGGATAAGTGGGACAGGCGAGCCCCCGCAGTAGCGACGAGGAGGCTCACCGCCCGCACCAAGGAAAGCGAGTACCTAGAGCGGAAATCACCCTTTCTCTCAAAGGAACGCGGTCTGCAAAACAGCATTTCAATAGATTTGTTCAAAAATCGTAGCATAGATTGCTGAAATTTGTTTATAATGAATGGTATGTTTTGTATTAGGATCTACAGGTTAGATGTAATAATAGCTATGAATGAATGATAAGCTAGTTTCTCAACTTGTTCTTTTACTAGAGAGCGACCAGCTGAAGCACGCGAGTCATTTATTAGAAGTAGCGTAGGATAATGGAAAGGGAGTGCCGATATCGTGAGTAGCTTAAAGCAGCTTTCTGCTGAAGACATTCAAGAAACATCGATGATTGATATTATGTATTTCATTTTGCAAGATGAGAAGAAACCCGTTTCTTTCTATACACTAATGGACCGAATTGGGAAGATGAAAGGACTTAGCTCTACTCAGCTTCAAGAAATGCTTGCAGAAGTATACACAAACCTAAATACAGACGGCCGTTTCGTTACGCTTGGCGACAACCAGTGGGGATTAAAAGGTTGGTATCCTGTTGAGCAATCACAGGAAGAGCTAGCAACTACAATCAAGCCGAAGAAACGCAAAAAGTCTAAAGACGACGATGAGCTAGGTTTTGACGAAGATGATGAAGATGATCTTGAGGACCTAGAAGTAGATGATCTTGATGACTTTGACGACGACGACTTTGATGATGATACGGAAGATTTAGACGATGAAGACATTGATGACGATGACGATGACGACGTAGAAGACGATTCAGAAGAAGACAAGAAATAATTTCTTTCGCTTCTTGACTTTCAGTAACGAAATCGGTAGAATCATTTTTGGGCTTCACCAATAAACTAATATATTTATAGATACGATATAAAAACAAAAGTGCCCCCTCATTTATGGGACAGGTGCCACTTTTGTTTTTTTTGTTTTTGTCTTATTTTTAAAAGGCTCTTTTCTCAAAGATTGTTGCTTTTGAAAGAATTTTTGAATAAAGAATCAAATTTGGCTGATTGGAGCGGAAGGTGCTCGACTCCTGCGGGACTAGCGGGACAGGTGAGACCCCACAGGCGCGCCTTAGCGCGCCGAGGAGGCTCACCGCCCGCCCCGCGGAAAGCGAGCACCTGGAGCGGAAATCACTACTCATTTTGACTCTAATGAGCGGCTAAAGTAAGTGAACCTTCCAATAAATTAATTTCATTTTAACCATCTGCATTGATTTTATTAAAAAAAATCTAAAATCAACTGTTTCGGATGAATTCCCTTCCTTTGAAGAAGGGCAGAATACAAACCATGAGGGGGCATAAATATGACAGCAGGCAAACAGAAAAAGTATATTTTTGTAACAGGCGGCGTTGTTTCATCGCTAGGCAAAGGAATTACAGCAGCATCACTAGGACGTCTCTTAAAGAATCGTGGCGTGAGCGTAACAATTCAGAAGTTCGATCCATACATTAACGTCGATCCAGGAACAATGAGTCCGTATCAGCACGGTGAGGTATTTGTAACAGATGATGGCGCAGAGACGGATCTTGATCTTGGACACTATGAGCGCTTTATTGATATTAACCTTTCAAAGAATTCAAACGTAACAACAGGTAAAGTCTATTCCACTGTACTTCGCAAAGAACGCCGAGGCGACTATCTTGGTGGAACAGTTCAGGTTATTCCTCATATTACGAATGAAATTAAAGAGCGCATCTTCCGCGCTGGCAACGAAACGAACGCAGATGTTGTTATTACAGAAATCGGCGGAACGGTAGGAGATATCGAAAGTCTTCCTTTTCTTGAAGCAATTCGTCAAATCAAGAGCGATATCGGTAAAGAGAACGTGATGTACATCCACTGTACGCTTCTTCCTTATTTGAGAGCTGCAGGTGAGATGAAAACAAAGCCAACACAGCATAGCGTTAAAGAGCTTCGTAGCCTTGGTATTCAACCGAACGTAATCGTTGTTCGTGCAGAGCAACCAGTTCCACAGGAAATGAAAGATAAGATTGCATTGTTCTGTGACATTGATGAGCATGCGGTTATCGAAGCACTAGATGCTGACACGCTTTATAAAGTACCATTAGCTCTTCAAGAGCAGAAGCTCGATGAAATCACGTGCCGTCACTTGAAATTGAACTGTCAAGAAGCTGACATGAAAGAGTGGAATCAGCTCGTTGAGAAGGTTCAGAACCTTTCAGGCAAAACGAAAATTGCCCTTGTTGGTAAATACGTTGCGCTTCAAGATGCTTATATCTCAGTCGTTGAATCGTTGAAACACGCTGGTTATGCATTCGATGCTGATATCGATATCAAATGGGTTAACTCTGAGACAGTTACACAGGAGAATGTGCATGAGCTTCTCTCAGACGTTGACGGTATTCTTGTACCTGGTGGCTTCGGAGATCGCGGAATTGAAGGAAAAATCACGGCTATTCAATATGCGCGTGAAAACAAGGTTCCTTTCCTTGGGATCTGTCTTGGTATGCAGCTTGCTTCAGTTGAATTTGCGCGCAATGTATTGAACCTGGAAGGTGCACATTCTGCTGAAATCAAGCCAACGACAAAATACCCTGTTATTGACCTTCTTCCTGAACAAAAGGATGTTGAAGATCTCGGTGGTACATTACGGCTTGGCCTATATCCTTGTAAGCTTATTGAAGGTACAAAAGCGTACGAAGCTTATAATGACGAGGTTGTATACGAGCGTCACCGTCATCGTTACGAGTTCAGTAACCAATACCGTGCTCAAATGGAAGAGGCAGGATTTATTTTCTCAGGAACTAGCCCTGATGGACGTCTTGTTGAAGTTGTTGAAGTGCAAGACCACCCTTGGTTCGTTGCATCACAATTCCATCCAGAATTTACATCTCGTCCAACACGTCCACAGCCACTCTTTAAAGAGTTTATCGGCGCAACAATTGCTAACAATAGATAATGAACAAAAAACATCCACTTCAGACTTGAAGTGGATGTTTTTTTGCAATAAATCTTATCAAAAGGCTCTTTTCGTAAACATTGTTGCTATATGAGTGGGTTAATTTCCGCTCCAGGATGCTCATCTGTCCCGCTCGTCCCGCAGGAGTCGAGCATCCTTCCGCTCCAATGACTAAGTTTGGTTTTTTATTCAATTTCAAAAGCAACAATTTTTTAGAAAAGAGCCTTTCAAAAAGATTGTTGTTGTGAGAATTTGCGTCTATCAGAATTCGTAACCATGTTCTTCCAATATTTCCCTCGTCGTTAAATAAAGGGCATGGTACACATATAGAGAAGTGAGTAGAGAGGGGTAACCAACACGTTCCCCATCATCATTTGGAACAAGTCCAGCCGTCAGTCCAGTGTTTATGTGGAAATGCACGTTTTCCTCAAGAGCAGGAAGAGTATCTTTTCGCGTAGCAGAAACTCCTACCACAGCTGCACCTTTATCTTTAAAAGCCTTCGCTCGTTCTGCAGATCCTTGATCGTCATTGAATCGGCTAAACAAAATAACGCAATCCTTCTCCGTTAAATCAGATGGATCATGTAAAATAGAACAAGAAGGCAGCTTTTCAGCCCCATAAACAGCTTCAAGAGCCGCACCCTGAAGCTCATGCTCACCATAAAAGTAAACCGTCCCTCCACCAGTAATCGTCTGTGCAAACAAACGCGAAATATCTTCAATCACCATCTCATGATCATCTTGAATCAACTTAAACTTACCCATCAATTGCGTAGTAAATATCTTCATCAACATTCCCACAACCTTTCATCTTTGATTTTCTATCTTGAAAATTTTTTATTTGATTTGTATTTGTATTTGTAATTATGATGTTATTACTACTGATAAAGAACTCAATAAAAGAATACGCTCGATTTTTGGCTCATTCGAGTAAAACCTTAAGTTTTACTCGCCTTTCAGCCTTGCTGAAAGGTCGGCTTTTGAGGACGAAACGAACGAGCAAATTCATTTGCTCCAGTCGTTTCGTCCTCAAAAGGCGGAAATGAGCCAAAAATCATCACCGCAAATGCGTAACATTCCTTTAATTACCGGTACCTATTATAACGCGTACAACGTTTCCTTGCGAATTCCTGCTTGAAAGGTATAATCAGGAAGGGATTTGATCACTTTAATCGAATTAACTCACTAAGACTAAAAGACTAACTGAAAAGTAGAGGTGGCTCACACATGGAGAAAATATTAATAGTAGACGACCAGTATGGCATTCGTATCCTTCTTAACGAAATCTTTCAAAAAGAAGGCTATCAAACATTCCAGGCAGCGAACGGTGTACAAGCCCTTTCAATCGTTAAAAGTGAGGACCCTGATTTAGTTATTTTAGATATGAAAATCCCTGGCATGGATGGACTTGAAATTTTGAAACGAATAAAGAAAATGGAAGCAAGAGCACTTGTTATCATCATGACAGCTTACGGTGAATTGGACATGATTCACGAAGCAATGGACCTAGGTGCGATTACTCATTTTGCTAAACCATTTGACATTGATGAAATCAAAGCATCAGTTAAAAAAGAATTAGCAGCGCTCTCTTAACAAAGAGGTAGCGCTTACATAAACAAATCCCATTAAATCAAGCTTTTCCCCCTTCTTTTATAGAATTCATATGCTATAATAGAACCGTGTTTTTGAAGAATTTGTAGAGGTAATGGATTCAGATTAGCAGAAAATTCTTGGAACGGGACATACATAAAAACACGATGTTTGTGCCATCTTGAAGAAGACAGTTTTTTCTGGATGCATCTGCATGCTTCAACGGCAGGTATTGGTTATTAAGATGGTCCAGGTCAGACCCTGGCAATTCTAAATTATATTGAGGAGGATTTATTATGCCTTTAGTTTCTATGAAAGAAATGCTCGAAAAAGGTAAAGCAGAAGGCTACGCAGTTGGCCAATTTAACCTTAACAACCTTGAGTTCACTCAAGCGATCCTACAAGCTGCACAAGAAGAACAATCACCAGTTATCCTTGGTGTTTCTGAAGGTGCTGCTCGTTACATGGGCGGATTCAAAACAATCGTGAAATTGGTTGAAGCTCTTATGGAAGAGTACAAGGTTACAGTACCAGTTGCGATCCACCTTGACCACGGTTCTAGCTTCGATAAGTGTATGCAAGCGATCAATGCTGGATTCACTTCTGTTATGATCGACGGTTCTCACTACCCTCTAGACGAAAACATCGCACTTACTTCTAAAGTAGTGGAAGCTGCACATGCAGTTGGTGTTTCTGTAGAAGCTGAGCTTGGCCGTATTGGCGGACAAGAAGACGATCTTGTTGTTGAAGACGCTGATGCTGCTTACGCGATTCCTGAAGAGTGTGAGCGCCTTATCAACGAAACTGGTGTAGACTGCTTCGCACCTGCACTAGGTTCTGTACACGGCCCTTACAAAGGTGAACCTAATCTTGGATTCGACCGCATGGAAACAATCAGCAAAATGACTGGTGTTCCTCTAGTACTTCACGGTGGTACTGGTATCCCAACAGCTGACGTTAAAAAAGCGATCAAGTTTGGACATGCTAAAATCAACGTGAACACTGAGAGCCAAATTTCTTCTGCTAGAGCAGTTCGTTCTGTTCTTGAAGAGAAGCCAGACCTTTACGACCCTCGTAAATACATGGGACCAGCACGCGATGCGATTAAAGAAACAGTAATCGGTAAAATGCGTGAGTTCGGTTCTTCTAACAAAGCATAAACTTCTTAAAATCGGATCATCAAAACCGCTCGGTTACGGGCGGTTTCTGATTTCCGTTTTAACCCCTCATCTACTACCTTGCGACTATTTTTCATTTATTTACCTTCAAATCGTCTAACTTAAAACAAAATATGTTAAAATTTTTCTCGTAAACGCTTTCTAAATTGAAGGAGGACATACGTAATGAAAATTTTCATAGATTCTGCAAACCTGAATGATATTAAAGAAGCACATGACATGGGTGTTGTTGCTGGTGTAACTACAAATCCTTCTTTAGTGATGAAAGAAAAAGTGAATTTTCATGACCGTCTTAGAGAAATTACAAGCCTTGTATCTGGATCTGTCAGTGCAGAAGTTGTTTCAACGACAGCGGAGGAAATGATTGAAGAAGGAAAGCAACTGGCTGATATTGCGCCAAATATTACAGTGAAGGTGCCAATGAATCGTGAAGGGATGAAAGCTGTTAAAGCTTTCTCAGAAGCTGGTATCAAAACAAATGTCACGCTTGTATTTTCAGCGAATCAGGCATTACTAGCTGCCCGTGCAGGGGCTTCGTACGTTTCACCATTCCTTGGACGACTCGATGATATCGGACACAACGGTCTTGATCTCATCTCTGAAATCTCAGATCTATTCGCTGTACATGGTATCGAAACAGAAATTATTGCTGCATCCATTCGTCATCCTCTACATGTAACTGAAGCAGCGCTTCGAGGTGCTGATATTGGAACAATGCCGCTTAAGGTTGTTTTGCAAATGCTTGAACACCCACTTACAGATAAAGGGATTGACCAATTCCTTGCTGATTGGGAAGAAGCAAAAAAAGAGATGGAATAACAAGAACAAATTGGCATGAACTTCCTGTTTTTGCCCATACTATTCTTAAGAAGTATCAAATTTCGACATTGCTAGAGGAATGAGATGCGGACGAAGAAGGGAGACCATTATGGAAAAGTTGATGATCGCCGGAGGTCACCGTTTAAGTGGAACCGTTCAAGTGAGCGGTGCCAAAAATAGCGCAGTTGCTTTAATCCCGGCGGCTATTTTAGCAGATTCCACTGTCACGATTGATCACTTACCAAACATTTCTGACGTGGGAATTCTCCGTGATCTTCTTGAAGAGATCGGCGGACAAGCTGAATTGAATGGAAATACATTAACTGTGAACCCACAGGATATGATTGCTATGCCTTTGCCGAATGGGAAAGTGAAAAAGCTACGTGCTTCTTACTACTTAATGGGAGCGATGCTTGGGCGTTTTAAGAAAGCAGTAATCGGACTTCCTGGAGGATGTAATCTCGGGCCGCGTCCAATTGATCAGCATATTAAAGGGTTCGAAGCCTTAGGAGCAAAGGTAACAAATGAACAGGGCGCCATCTATCTCCGTGCTGATGAATTAAAAGGTGCCCGCATTTACCTTGATGTGGTTAGTGTCGGAGCTACGATTAACATTATGCTTGCTGCTGTTCGTGCAAAAGGACGCACCGTTATCGAAAATGCTGCAAAAGAGCCTGAGATTATTGATGTGGCAACACTTCTATCCAGCATGGGTGCAAAGATTAAAGGAGCTGGAACGGACGTCATCCGAATTGATGGGGTAGACGAGCTTAGCGGTTGTTACCATTCCATCATTCCCGACCGAATTGAGGCAGGAACTTACATGATTATGGCAGCTGCGATGGGAGACGAGGTTGTCATTGATAATGTCATCTCACAACACCTTGAATCGCTCATTTCGAAACTGCGTGAGATGGGTGTGAAAGTAGAAACGAATGAAGATCAAGTGTATATAAAGTCTCCACGTGAAGGTTGGACAAGTGTAGACTTGAAAACGCTCGTTTATCCTGGGTTTCCAACAGATCTTCAACAGCCGTTCACATCGTTGCTCACTAATGCTGAAGGTAGTAGCATTGTGACGGATACGATTTATGGAGCTCGATTTAAACACATTGACGAGCTTCGCAGAATGGGAGCAAACGTTAAGGTAGAAGGCCGATCTGCCATTATTAATGGCGCTGTTAAGCTCCAGGGAGCCAAGGTGCGTGCAACAGATTTACGTGCTGGGGCAGCGCTTGTTGTTGCAGGACTGATGGCTGAAGGAGTAACTGAAATATCAGGACTTGAGCACATTGATCGAGGATATGAGCGACTAGTAGAAAAGCTAAATAACCTTGGTGCGCGAGTTTGGCGAGAAAAGCTCGATCAGGAAGAGTTGAAAGAAGTAGAAAGCTCTTAAAGTAGTATGCAACAGAAGCGGCGGTGCAAACCGCCTTTCTGTAATCTTTTCGTGTAAGCGTTTTAAATACAGAGATCGTTTTAATTCGGGGAGGAGAGCATGATGGAAAGAAGTTTATCGATGGAACTAGTAAGGGTAACAGAAGCAGCTGCCCTTGCTTCAGCTCGTTGGATGGGTCGAGGTAAGAAGGAAGAGGCTGATGATGCGGCAACAACTGCGATGCGTGATGTATTTGACACTGTACCAATGAAAGGAACAGTTGTTATTGGGGAAGGTGAGATGGACGAAGCACCAATGCTATACATAGGGGAAAAGCTTGGAACAGGCTATGGACCTCGCGTTGACGTTGCGGTCGATCCACTTGAGGGTACGAACATTGTAGCTGCAGGAACATGGAACGCACTTGCCGTACTTGCTGTTGCTGACCACGGGAACCTTTTGCATGCGCCTGATATGTACATGGACAAAATTGCAGTAGGACCAGAAGCTGTAGGGAAAATCGATATTAATGCTTCCGTGCTTGATAACTTGAAAGCAGTAGCTGAAGCGAAGGGTAAAGAAATTGAAGATTGTGTGGCGGTCATATTAGACCGTAAGCGCCACGAAAATATTATAGAAGAAGTTCGTTCTGCAGGTGCTAGAATCAAGTTGATAACAGACGGAGACGTGGCAGCTGCCATTAACACTGCGTTTGAAGATACTGGAGTTGATATTCTGTTTGGGTCAGGTGGTGCTCCTGAAGGCGTTCTTGCTGCTGTTGCCCTGAAATGTTTGGGTGGCGAAATTCAAGGGAAACTTCTCCCCCAGAATGATGAAGAGTTAGCTAGATGTAAGCATATGGGGATTGAGGATGTATCCCGTGTTCTTTACATGGAAGATCTCGTAAAAGGTGATGACGCCATTTTTGCTGCTACTGGAGTGACAGATGGCGAATTACTAAAAGGTGTAAGGTTCAAGGGAACTTCTGGAACAACACAGTCCGTTGTAATGCGTGCTAAATCAGGAACAGTCCGCTTTATTGACGGCAAACACAGCTTGAAAAAGAAGCCTGATCTGGTCATCAGAGCTTAGTGAATAGAAAAGAGTGGTGCTGTGATAAACAGCATCGCTCATTTCATGTTGAATATTCTTGTGGAATCTGGTAAAACTATAAGGTGCTGTATAATTAACGTGTAAGTTATCAAAGTAGTTAAACAAGCTAGTTCATTTCGGATTCAATACCATCCGAAAACCTTCAATGCTATTGGACCAATTAAACTAAGAGTAACGATTGTTAAGCAACACCTTCGTTGTGTTCTTCCTCTACTCTCACTTAAGAGATGCCTGAATGGATAGCCTCTCATAGGATCTCAACAAACTCTTTTCTCTCTTTCTTTATTTTCGAAGATCGATTTAGTTTATTTCTCTCAGCAGAATTCTATTGTTTTCAAACAGCTTTTGGACTTCAAAAACGTTTTATTGATTTAAAGGAATGTTGCATTAGATCTCAAGGTTTTCGCTTATTTGTGGCAACCCACTGTGACCTAATTGTCATTTCGTGCTTCAATTTTGGGGATAAAACCTATCATTATATAAAAAGTGTGGTGTCAACATGGCAGTAAATTTATCAGAATTAGAACAAATGACGTTAAAAGACCTGTATGAGCAGGCAAGATTGTATAAAGTCTCGTATTATAGCAAGTTAAACAAAAGAGAGCTTGTCTTTGCCATATTAAAAGCACAGGCAGAGCAGTCTGGACTTCTTTTCATGGAAGGGATACTTGAAATCATTTCTTCTGAAGGATTCGGATTTCTTCGACCGATTAATTACTCTTCAAGTGCAGAAGATATTTACATCTCGGCATCGCAAATTCGTAGATTCGATTTGCGTAATGGTGACCGTGTGTCTGGAAAAGTCCGTCCTCCAAAGGAAAATGAGCGTTACTACGGACTGTTGCATGTAGCGGCAGTAAATGGTGAAGACCCTGACTCATCCAAAGAACGTGTCCATTTCCCTGCGCTTACACCTCTTTACCCTGAGAAACGCATGAACTTTGAAAATCAGTCGGGTAGTCTTTCAACACGTATTATTGACATGATTGCGCCCGTTGGATTTGGACAGCGTGGATTAATCGTGGCACCTCCAAAAGCAGGTAAAACGATGCTATTGAAAGAAATTGCAAACAGCATTACAACAAATCATCCAGAAACAGAGCTTATTGTTCTGCTAATTGATGAACGTCCAGAGGAAGTAACGGATATTGAACGTTCTGTTGATGGCGATGTTGTGCATTCAACTTTTGATGAAACTCCAGACAATCATATTAAAGTGGCAGAACTCGTTCTTGAACGTGCCATGCGCCTTGTTGAGCATAAGAAAGACGTCGTTATTCTACTCGATAGTATTACGCGTCTAGCGCGTGCTTATAACCTTGTTATTCCTCCGAGTGGACGTACGCTTTCAGGTGGTATTGACCCTGCTGCTTTTCACCGTCCTAAGCGTTTCTTTGGTGCTGCTAGAAACATTGAAGAAGGCGGTAGCTTGACGATTCTTGCGACAGCCCTTGTTGAAACAGGTTCTCGTATGGATGACGTCATTTATGAGGAATTTAAAGGTACAGGAAACATGGAACTCCATCTTGATCGTAAACTTGCAGAACGTCGCGTGTTCCCTGCGATTGATATACGTCGCTCTGGTACGCGTAAGGAAGAACTTCTTCTTCCGAAAGAACAGCTTGAAATGCTGTGGACAATTCGTAAGAGCATGGATGACTCATTTGAATTTGTGGATAATTTCTTAAAACGCCTTAAGAAAACGAAAGCAAATAGTGAATTTTTTGATCTATTTGAGAAAGAAAAAAGCGGTTCTTCACGTTAAAGGTTGAACTGATTTGAGGTAGGAATGACCAATTGCATTGTAGGTATCTCCCTGCTATAATACTTCTATGTGTGCAGAAGCTAGAAGGTATTGCCTTCTAGCTTCAGATAACTCTGGTTCCTCAGGGATCAGGGCGGAAGGAGATGAAATTCATGAAACAAGCAATTCATCCAGGTTATGAAAAAATCACTGTTAGGTGTGCTTGCGGTAACGAATTCGAAACTGGTTCTACAAAACAGGACGGCGTCAGCGTAGAGGTTTGCTCTGAGTGTCATCCGTTCTATACTGGACGTCAGAAGTTTAATGACGCTGGTGGACGCGTAGATAAGTTTAGAAAAAAATACAACCGTTAAGGTTAATAATAGAAAACAGGCAAGTATTTACTTCTTGCCTGTTTTTTTAACACTATAAGTATGATTGAACAATGCAAACGTTGTTGGTGTGGTGTTATATGGGGATGATTTTTGGCTCATTTCCGCACTTGTAGAAAGAAACGGTTGGAGCAAATGAGTTTGCTCACTCGTTTCTTTCTACAAGTGCGACCTTTAAGCTACGCTTAAAGGCCTTAAAGGCGAGTGAAACTAAGGTTTTACTCGAATGAGCCAAAAATCGTGGTAGCTATTAGTGTTACTCTATCCCCTTGTTTCTTTTAATTAATAAAAATCAAAATGAATGAAAGTATAAGCAGTAAACAATGGATCAGGCTGTTGCCACTATGGTGGCTAGGCCGATTTTTTAATGCCTATGCTGGAGAAAGGAGAAGCGGTTGCATGCATGTCATGAAACACAGCGGCTGGATTGAGGTTATTTGTGGAAGTATGTTCTCAGGAAAGTCAGAAGAGTTGATTCGCCGAGTAAGAAGAGCGACTTACGCAAAGCAAAAGGTTCAGGTGTTTAAACCAAAAGTCGATAATAGATATAGTGAAGAATCTGTTGTGTCTCACAATGGGATGTCAGTTATTGCTGTTCCAGTTGACCACTCACAGGCTATTCTAGACCGCGTCTCAGAAGATACGGATATGGTTGCAGTTGATGAGGTTCAATTCTTCGATAATGGCATTGTGGAAGTTGCTCAGCAGCTTGCTGATGAAGGCGTGCGTGTCATTGTAGCAGGTCTTGACCAGGATTTTCGTGGGATGGCATTTGGACAGGTACCTGAACTTCTTACAGTAGCAGAATCGGTTACAAAGCTACAGGCAATCTGCGTGGTGTGTGGTTCTCCAGCAAGTAGAACCCAACGCTTAATCGATGGCAAGCCCGCTCATTATGATGATCCAATTATTCTTGTAGGAGCATCAGAATCATATGAACCGCGCTGCCGTCACTGCCATAAAGTACCCGGTAAACCAACAGCAAGAGATCCTAAACAACAAGAAGTATCGAATTAAGTCCGGGATACCGGGCTTTTTTTGTTGCCTCAAAAGCCCACTTCTGCTTTTCTGATCTAGCTGCAGTGGGCAGGCTCTCGAGTCGCTTCACCTTTCAATCCGAACACAAAGACCGTGTTCAAATTGAAAGGTTCCAGCGCTTGTCGAGCCTAAACGCCCACTTTCGCTTTTCGTTATGCGGGATGAGCGGGACAGGTGAGACCCCACAGGAGCGTTAGCGACGAGGAGGCTCACCGCCCGCCCCGCGGAAAGCGAGTACCTGAAGCGCAAATCACCCACAACATACTTTTATAGCCACAATGTTAAGTGAAGTAATTTTTTCATTTACATTTTTTAACTGATCTATCTCCTCGTTCATTGGGCACTTTAAGAACAGGAGGTGTCAGACGCATGAGAATTTTTACTTTTTTGATGGTACTAACTGTTCTAATTGCTTCTGCATGTTCACCACTTAAGCCACCATCAGCTGATGGACAGGCCGGAGAAGGGCAACAGTTAAATACCGATATTAACTTAAACCCGCAGTCCTATCGTAATATGAGTGTAAATAAATCAACCATTAGCGATGATCAGAACAAGATTAGAGAAGTTGTGGAAGCAGAGGGCTATAATGCAGGCGCTATTTCAATCACCGGCAATCATGCCTGGGTTAATGTGAATTTCGGCAATCCGAAGGAAGACGTGAATGGGCTGAAGAAACAACTTGCAGCGAAGATCTACAAAACAGTACCAAGATATAAAATTCACGTCAGAATTAAATAACCCTCTCTGCTGAGAGGGTTATTTGTTACATATGTTAATGCTGAGCTCTTCTGGCTGCTTGTTGCAACGGATCCCATACGCTGTTGTATGGTGGTGCATAAGAAAGGTCAAGGTCTTCAATATCATGAAGCGACATGTTGTGGTAGAGAGCTGTAGCGAGAACGTCTACACGTTTATCAACACCGTACTTTCCGATGAATTGGCCACCGAGTATGCGTTCATTGTCATCTCTGTACACTATTTTCACACGAAGCTCTCTTGCTTCTGGGTAGTACCCTGCAATGTCCGTTGCCTCTGTGGAACAATTTGCATACGGAAGATTTAACTCCTCTGCTTCCTTCGTAGATAAACCAGTTCGACCGAGTGTTAGTTCAAAGAACTTGATAACAGATGATCCGACAATGCCTTTAAACGTATTCGGTTGGCCAATTATGTTAAGTCCAGCAATTCGCCCTTGTTTGTTTGCTGTAGTGCCAAGAGGAACAAAATCATCCCGTTCTTTTACTCGATGATAGTGTGTTGCACAGTCACCAGCGGCATAAATATTCTCCATACTAGTTTCCATATAACGATTTACTTGGATAGCACCATTCTCAGTCATGTGAAGGCCACAATCTTTTAAGAAGCCTGTGTTAGGCTTAACGCCAACAGAAACGAGAACGAGATCAGCCTCGTATTCTCCTTTATCGGTAACCACTTTTTTCACGCGCGTATCGCCTTTGAATGATTGAACACCTTCGTTCGTATGCACAGAAACGTTGTTGCGTTCAGCTTCTTCATGAATGAATTCTGCCATATCTTCATCGAAGATACTCGCCAGTTGAGGCCCTAACTCAATAATACGAACCTCTTTGCCAAGCTCTCTAAACGCCTCTGCCATTTCAAGGCCAATGTATCCTCCGCCAATCACTGCGACTTTGTTAATAGAATCATCTAAATCCATAATGACTTTCTCTGCATCTGGGATCGTTTTAAGTGTATGTATACCATCTAAGTCAATGCCATCCCATCCTGGTTTAACTGGACTTACACCCGTTGCGATAAGAAGTTTATCAAAGTTTTCCGTGAAAGCTTCACCTGTCTTTAGATTCGTGCCTTTCACAACCTTGTTATCAGTATCTACTTCGGTAACTTCATGGTAAACTCTTGCGTCTATACCATACTTATTACGAAATGTATCGACTGTACGTGCAATAAGCTTCTCGGATGATTCAATTTTTCCGCTTATGACATATGGAAGTCCGCACTGTCCATAAGAGTAAATATTTCCTTTTTCGAGCGTTACTACTTCAGCATTTTCATCGTTCCGAACAATTTGCATTGCTGCGCTCATCCCGGCAGCGTCTCCACCTATAATCACAACTTTCATAACCCATCACCTTTCTTCTAACGGTCTCTTGTTTTAAGTTTACCCCGTTTAAAAGAAGTTCAAGCTGTTTTTGCTTTTGACGGGTGAAATGTCCTATACTATAATTAGAATGTTATGCAACGAAAACGAGGTGAAAGATCTTGTTAGACCGTTTAGAAATAGTAGAAGAACGTTATGATAAGTTAAATCAGTTGTTAAGTGATCCTGAAGTCATTAATGACACAACGAAACTCCGCGAATATTCCAAAGAGCAGTCAAGCCTTGAGGAAACCGTGCAAGTATATCGTGAATATAAGGAAGTCCTTGAAGGCATTAAAGATGCGAAAGCCATGCTTGAGGAAGAGAAAGACGCAGAAATGCGTGAAATGGTGAAGGCTGAGCTATCGGAACTTAATCCGCAAGCAGAAGAGTATGCGGAGCGTCTCAGAATTCTTCTTCTTCCTAAAGATCCAAACGACGATAAGAACGTTATTATCGAAGTTCGTGGTGCTGCGGGTGGAGATGAAGCGGCTTTATTTGCTGGTGACTTGTACAAAATGTACAGTCGATTTGCTGAAATGCAGGGATGGAAATCTGAAGTAATCGAGTACAGTTCCACTGAGCTTGGTGGCTTTAAAGAAATCATTTTCATGATTAACGGTGAAGGCGCTTATTCCAAGATGAAGTATGAGAATGGTGCACACCGCGTTCAGCGTGTTCCTTCAACAGAATCAGGTGGTCGTATTCATACGTCAACTGCAACTGTAGCTGTTCTTCCTGAAGCGGAAGAAGTCGAAGTAGAGATTCACGACAAGGATGTTCGTGTGGACACATTTACATCCAGTGGACCTGGTGGACAGAGTGTTAATACAACAATGTCAGCCGTTCGTCTAACGCATACTCCAACAGGCGTTGTTGTATCGTGTCAGGATGAGAAGTCTCAGATCAAGAACAAAGAAAAAGCGATGAAAGTGTTACGTGCTCGAGTGTATGATAAGTTCCAGCAAGAAGCACAGAAAGAGTATGATGACAATCGTAAATCAGCAGTAGGTACTGGGGACCGTTCAGAGCGAATTCGTACGTATAATTTCCCGCAGAATCGTGTAACAGATCACCGTATTAACCTCACGATTCAAAAGCTGGATCAAATTCTTCAAGGAAAGCTTGATGAATTTATTGATGCGCTTATTACGGAAGAGCAAACGCGCTTGATGGCAGAAGCTGGAGAGTGACCCTATGACGACTGTATTTGAAGCCCTTAAATGGGCTTCTTCTTTTTTAGAAAAGCATGGTAGAGAATCTTCAGCCGCAGAATGGTTAATGAAACATGAGCTTAATCTATCCCGAACAGAACTGTTACTCATGATGAGAGATGAAATGCCGAATTATTCAAGCTTTCAGGACAAAATACATCAGCATGCGAGTGGCATTCCAGTTCAGCATATTTGTGAAAAAGAAGAATTCTATGGCCGAACGTTTCGGGTGAATCATCATGTACTTGTGCCACGCCCTGAGACAGAGGAACTAGTTGAAGGCATTCTATCTCGAGCGAAACGTCTTTTTCCTGATCCTGCGCGCGCGTCGATTGCTGACATTGGAACAGGAAGCGGGGCGATTGCGATTAGTCTTGCTCTTGAATTAACCAATAGCAATGTAACGGCTGTTGACCTTTCGGAAGAAGCGCTTCACGTTGCAGAAGGAAATGCTCGGGATCTTCAAGCTCCTGTTACATTTGTTCATGGAGATCTGCTTGATCCTCTTAAAGAAAGAAAGGTGGATATTGTTGTATCGAATCCACCTTATATTTCTGAAGCTGATTATCAAGAGCTTGATCCGCTTGTCCGCGATAATGAGCCGATTCAGGCACTTGTTGGAGGAGAAGATGGATATGACCTGTATCGGC
The DNA here is from genome assembly GCF_017303315.1 of Bacillus sp. NTK071. Taxonomy (GTDB): domain Bacteria; phylum Bacillota; class Bacilli; order Bacillales; family Guptibacillaceae; genus Guptibacillus. The sequence goes on along the minus strand of NZ_JAFKOI010000003.1, from coordinate 11,738 downwards.
GTCTCGCAACCGATCTTACGGATATTATCGCAAACCCAGGGTTAATCGGGTTTGAAGTCGGAGACACACAAGCAAGAACAGTCGCCGGTATGTTAGAAGCCTCTTTCGGGGATCGGATTCAGGTCGAAGTGGTAAAAGACATTAGTGGCAAAGAGCGCATGGTATTTGGTGTTGTAAACTAGTCTCGTCGAATCTACTCACATTCTGGTGAAGAGTTATACGTTTAGAACGTGTAATTCTGGCCAGAATGAGAGCTAGAAGGGACGGGGATACAAGATGATGAATCAAAAAGGACTTATAAATCTATTAATCTCAATTTTTATTCTTGCTTCAAGTCTCCAGGGTTCGGAAGGTGCTTCAGCAAACCAGGTGATTCCAGACGAAGCGATTCGTCTTCGTATACTAGCAAATAGTAATAGCGATGAAGACCAAACGGTTAAACGCCAAATTCGTGATCAGGTAAATGAATCCATTAACGGCTGGGTTGCAGATTTAACTTCCATTGAAGCTTCACGTAAAGTGATTAAAGGTCATTTAAGTGAAATTGAAGCAATTGTTAAGACGGAGCTTGCAAAAGTCGGGAGCAGTGAATCATTTTCCGTGAAGTTTGAAGAAGTTGCTTTCCCAACGAAATTGTATGGTGATTTTGTTTATCCTGCAGGGAATTATGAAGCTGTACTGATTACCATCGGTGAAGGACTTGGGGATAACTGGTGGTGTGTGCTTTTTCCTCCACTTTGCTTCCTTGACTTCGCAAATGGAGATGCCGTACAAGCTGCAGGCGATGAGGAAAAGGTTCAAGAACCTTCAGATGAAGTGGAAGTTGATTTCTTCCTTGTTAAACTAATTGATGGAGTTGGAGACTGGTTCAAGGGAATATTTAAATAGTTAGTCTATTATCCTCCTTTTACGCATAAGACCATAACAGAACGGTTTTGTGCTCTTTATTTGAAGAATGAAGGAGGATGATTCATTTGTTTCTACTAAGAAAAGCAATAGCGGAAGACGAATCTGTTGTTTGGAACATTGTGAAACAATCTGGACTTGAAGTGGACGGGCTTCCTGAGATTGAATCATTTCTAATTGCTGAAACGGAAACGAAAGAACTATTCGGTGTTATTGGACTTGAAACGTTTGGAGGTGCAGGTCTACTTCGAGCGCTCGTTTTAAACAGCTCGGAATCAACCTCTGAAGGGTTGCTCAAGTTCTTTGAATCAGTCATTCAATATGCGAAGAAAACAAAGTTGGACGAGTTGTACCTCACGTCTAATGAAGAGTCTTTTTTCTTCCAAGTTTTTGGTTTCTCGACAATTAACGTAGAAAACGTACCGATCCAAATGAAAAGTAACAGGTTATTCACAGATCAAGAAAGCAATCGAGTCATTATGAGAAAACGGTTAGTTTAGCTTGTTTCATCAACAATGTTATACACAAAACGAACGTATGTTATCCACACAATGTGGATGAATGATGAAAAAGCAAAAGGAAGCGTTTTTACAGATTGTGTAGAATTCTGTGGAATAACCACTTATTATCCCGAAATAAGCGGGTTTACTAGTCTTTATCAAGTAAGAGGGTGAATAACGTGGAAGGTATCCACACAAATGTTTGGTATGTGGATGAAAATGTGGACAGTGAAAAACATTATCCACAGATTGTGGAAGCAGCGGAATACTTAAAACAAGATGAAGTGATCGCTTTTCCGACAGAGACCGTCTATGGTCTCGGGGGAAATGCCTTGTCTGAGAAGGCTGTCGCAAAAATTTTTGAAGCAAAAGGACGTCCTGCCGATAATCCACTCATCGTGCACGTCGCATCTCGTCCACATGTGGAAAAGTTAGTAACAAATATTCCGAAGCAAGCGGATCAATTAATGAATGCATTTTGGCCAGGACCATTAACAATAGTCTTACCTGGTGGAAAGAGTGTAGCAACAAATGTAACAGCAGGTCTTGATACGGTTGCGGTTAGAATGCCCGATCATCCAGTAGCACTCGCATTATTGAAGGCAGCGAATTTGCCACTGGCAGCTCCAAGTGCGAATTTATCCGGTAAACCGAGTCCAACAACAGCGAGGCACGTCATTCATGATCTAGACGGACGGATTGCTGGGGTTGTGGATGGTGGTTCAACTGGAGTTGGGTTGGAATCGACGGTCGTTGATTGCTCTCTCGATGTTGTGACGATTCTAAGACCGGGTGGCGTAACGAAAGAACAGCTTGAAGAAGTTGTTGGAGAAGTGAAAACTGATCCAGCGCTTAGTGATGATGGGCATCAACCTAAGTCACCTGGAGTTAAATATAAGCATTATGCACCAACCGCGCCGGTAACCCTTGTGGATGGTTCTTATTCGTTTATCCAAGAAATTGTGGATAAACGAAGAGCAGAAGGACTGAAAGTTGGTGTGCTGGCAACGGAGGAGTCAAAAGAATTATTCAAAGCTGACGTTGTTATTCCTTGCGGATCGAAACACGATCTCATCACAGTCGCCAATCGGTTATATGATGTTCTAAGGAAATTTGATGAATCAAATGTGGATGAAATATATAGCGAAATGTTTACACATGAGGGTGTAGGGGCAGCCGTTATGAATCGATTAACGAAAGCCGCTAACAATCGGATTATCATAGAATAAAAGAAAGCTCATTTCTAAAAGATTGGCTTTTGAAACAATTAGTAAATAAAACTCAACCCTTCGTTAATTGGAGCGGAAATTAACCCGCTAGCTAAAAGAAAGACCCGCTCAGGATCCTGAGCGGGTCTTTCTCGTTTGTTAGCGTTTCTTTTGGCAATATTCATGAATCATAGCGTTTGTTACATAGGTGCGTGTTGGAATGCTTCCTTGTTTGGCAAGTTCATTAATTTGAGAAGATAGTTCATTGATGCGGTCAGTTGTATATTCTTCGTTTGCTTCACAACGTGCAACTGCCCGAGCGATAGCTTCTTCCCGTTCTTTGTCTAACTGTATAAATAAATTAATCTCGCGGTTTTTTTGGCTAAGCTGATCTGAAATTCCTTTGTGAACGCTCATAATATTAGTTCCTCCAATTCGGCTCATCCTTAAACTTTACCCTTAGCGAACCCTTCCTAATCTATTATTCATTCTTTTCCTTCTATTTTCAAGTGGACACGCATAAAAGTTGAATAGCACGTCCCGGGAGGAGATGGAATGATTTCCACTGCGTTAATTGGAGAGTTTGCAACGTTAAGTATAATGGCATTTGCTCTCGGTATGGATGCTTTTTCGGTTGGACTTGGAATGGGGATGATTCCGCTCAGGCTTCGCCAAATTGCCAAAATTGGGATTGTGATTGGATTATTTCATATGGGGATGCCGCTCGCTGGCATGTTGATTGGACGCTTTTTATCAGAGCATTTCGGAACAATCGCAACAATGGTAGGTGGTGGATTATTGCTCTTGTTAGGCCTTCAAATGGGACTATCCTCGCTTTCTTCAAGTGATAAGCCATTCGTAACACCACTAGGTTTTGGTTTAATGCTTTTTTCATTAAGTGTTAGCCTTGATAGTTTTTCAGTTGGGCTCAGTCTCGGAATTTACGGAGCACGCGTTTTTGTAACGATTATTCTATTTGGCGTCTTTAGTATGATGCTAACTTGGGCTGGGTTAATGATGGGGCGCAAATTTCAGCATTACATCGGATCATACAGCGAGCTGCTTGGTGGTTGTATTCTATTTGGGTTTGGACTTAAACTGCTAATCATCTGAGAATCCATTTTTCTAAAAGGTTGGTTTTTTTCTTTTGAAAGGTTTTTGTATAAAAAGCCACACATAGCCGATTGAAGCGAGCATTCTGGAGCGGAAATCAATCGTTTTATAGCGACAATGTCTACGAAAACAGCCTTTAAAAAAAGCCGCTGAATGTCAGCGGCTAAAACAGGGTAATTAATTTAGAATCGTAAAGTCATCAATGTTCATTCGCGCACCTGTTGTCCCTGATGCGACAACTTTAAATCTTACTGGTGCGTTAACATTCACAGCGATTGTTTCTTCAGTTAATGTACTACCACTTGTAGAAGCACTAGTCACATCTGTCCACGTTGCTCCTTGATTAGTAGACTTCTGAAGCTTCCATGTCGCGCCAGAATCTGAACTGAAATTCGCATGAGTTAGTTTCACTTTTGACGCAGAAGGTGCGTCGAAATTCATAGCGATGGATCCAGAAGCTTTAATTCTTGCAGATTGTGCGCCATTTTTCTTGTCATTCGAAAGGTCACCAAGGAGAGCATTAGTAAATGCCCATGATCCTGTTGAAGTCGTAACATCTCCAGTTGTATAGGAACCCTTTGAACCCGTTTCGAAATCCTCGCCAAGTGTTGCTGTTGATCCACTGTGGCTACCAAGGTAAGAAAATGTATCTGTTGAGTATGAGTTCCATTGGTTTGCTACATACGTCGTTGATCCGCTTGCAACAGAGGAATCTCGAACGAGAGTAACATCTGAACCAAAATTAGTGCCGTTTGTACCGATTGTGTCTGTTGTAACGTTGTTGTGCTTTAACGTAACAGAATCATCACCATTGAATGAGATTGAACTATCCTGAGCGTCTGCTACTGAAAGGATGGATGATGACGCATTCGGATTGGCAATCACAAACACATCTCCGCTTGCTAGCGTGCCTGAAAGTGGAATGCTTGTCGTGATGTTCGATGATTCAATTGAGTAGGATGATAGATCAATAGCTGCAGAAGAGCCATTAAAAATTTCTAGCGCTTTATTATAGCCAGATCCCTCGACATATTCAGAGAAGTAAACATTCTCTCCGCCGGATGGATCGCCACCGCCGGAAGGAGCACCTACATAACCGTAAGAACCTGCTTTGAACGTCGAAGGGTCATACCATTTGTAGCCTGGATCTGGTTGAGCCCAAGGTTCAGCTTGTGGTTCAGTTGACGATTGTGGATCCTCCATCGCTAGAACAGGAGTAGGCTGATCAAGTTGAAGTCCGCTTACTTGTGTAAAATCTGTATAATTTTCCTGAGTTGACAGCCAATCTACAAGGTTTACTAGAAGAGTAGAGTCGTCTTGTTCAGAAAAACCATCATAAGTTGTCTTAGTGCCGCCGGTTTCTTCACGCTTATATTTTGGAGAAGAGTCTTCAACAGGTGAAGAATCGCCAATGAAAGCGGCTTTCCCTTTACCCACTTTCGAAATTGCAGCAAATGGACCTTCATCGCGCCCTCCGCCGTTATAAACACCTTGATCAACTGCGTAAGACCATTTAGCTGACGTTTGAGGAAGATATACAATTCCTTTTGCTTTATCCGGATCAGTTACAGCAAGAGTTGAGCCTGCGTGCATCGCAACTGTTGAAACGCCGCTCGTAATACCAAAAGCTTGATCAGGAGAAACAATATCATTTGCCGTTACATTTCCAATTGCATTGTAACGGAAGCGAATGCCAAAGTTATTTGATAACCAATCAGAGCTCGTTACTCCTTGCATGGCTTCTGAAGCCGCTTCTTCTGAGTTCATTCCTTTAGTCGGGTTAGACCAGGCACCTCTTCTGTAACCATTGAAGATCTCAGAAGAATCAAAGCGGTTTTTATTTCGGTCCGCATTGTAATGGTCCGCTACAAAGAAAATACTTCCACCATTTTGGACGTATTGAAGCATTGCTGCTTGTTCAGAAGCTTTATAAGGGATATTCGCTTCTCCAATAACAAAAACTTCATATGTACTTAAATCTGAGAGAGTGAGAGGCGAGTCTTTTCGTAATTCTTTTACATGATGACCTTCGTTTGCTAGAGCGTTCCCAAGATCAGAGAAAGCACCATCAATAACCCAATCTGCTGCACCTGCTGTTTGACCGTGAGTGTTATCAAACAAAATATCTTTCCCGCTCGGAGTACCTACAGGTGAAATTTCTGGAGCTGGATCCGCTGGACCTTCCGCATAGGCTTCATCAGCGATAGGTGTGAGAACGGTTGAGAGACTTAGAGCGAAGACGGTAACGAGATTGAAAATGGACCAATTCTTTTTGTGCACTTACATCATCCTCCTTAGTAGTTAACTGGTACTCCTGTATCCTAACGAACAAATATTAAAAGAATATTAACAAAATATGTCGAATTTTGTTTAATTGAAATATTTCAAGAATTAAATGGAAAAGGAATAGGTAATTTCTCATTAATCTTGGATTTTTCTAAATAGGTCTTCCTAATTGTTTTTTGGAGCTCACTTCGCGGTATGAATGGAAATTCAAGGATCAACAGGAAGATTACGTTTGAAATAACATTTTCATACTAAATAATTGCACAACAAAAAGCCGCTGATAAACCAGCGGCTTTGTCTTTGGTGCTATTCAGTAATCCCTTGTAGTAGTCTTGCATATGGAGAATCAGCAGGCAACATAATAACGGTTTCGTCATTTAACGTTGTCTTATAAGATTCAAGCGTTCTATAAAGCTCGTAGAACTCAGGATCTTTGCTGAATGCTTTGTTGTAGATCTTCGCAGCTTCAGATTCACCTTCTGCACGTATTTCCTGTGCATCAGCATCTGCTTTTGCTAGAATCGTATCGACTTCTTTATCCGTTTCTGCTTTAATTCGATCTGAATCAGCGTCACCTTGTGATAAGTATTCCTGCGCTTTTGATTCCCGTTCTGAAATCATCCGTTGGAACACCGATTGTTCGTTTGCATCAGGGAGGTCCGTTCGTTTCATTCGTACATCCGTTACCTGAATGCCGTATGCATCACGCTCAAGCAATTTATTAACACGTTCGCGAACGTTGTCATTAAAACTACCTCGATTTGATTTTTCTTCATTAATAATTTCTTCGTATTCCAATTGCCCTAGCTCAGAACGAATCACTGAGAAAATAAATTCGCCCATTTTCGCTTCTGCATTCTCAATTGTTCTTGCGTTCGTAATCATGTCCTTGGGGTTGCTAACAGACCAAACGGCGTAATTGTCTACCGTCATTCGTTTTTTATCCCTAGTCGTAATTTCCTCAGGATTTACATCATATAGCATCTTGTATTTAGGTAAGGTTGTGACAGACTGAATAAAAGGAATCTTAAATTTCAATCCTGGCTCTGTTTCAATGGTTACAACATCACCAAACTGTCGAATAACTTTGTATTCTCCTTCTTTTACGACGAATACTGTGCTGAAAATCGAGCCGATGATGATGATAAGTAGAACGATAAGCAATGCGCTTTTAACGATTTTACGAGGATTCATATTCCGACGATGCTCATCCATATTAAAAACATTTTGATCACTCATTCGTTTCACTTCCCTTCGGCTTCTCAGTCTCAGTCTTTTTCTCTTTCGCCGGCTGAATTGGCAAGTACTTTACCGTGTCGCCACCCCCATCTGTAATGTAGATTTTCGTATCAGGGAGTACTTCTTCAAGCGTTTCTAGAACAAGACGCTGTCGTGTAATATCAGGATTGGTTTTATATTCGTTGTACAACGCGTTGAATGTTGCAACGTCCCCACGAGCTTGCTCAATTCGCTGCGCTTTATCACCTTCCGCCCTTGATATACGAGCATCCTTTTGCCCTTCCACAACGCTTAGTTCCTGGTTCTTATATTTTCTAGCACCATAGATTGTTGTTTCCTTCTGTTCACGAGCATCTACTACGTTAGTGAATGCTTTACGTACTTCATCATTCGGAAGTTCAACATCCTGGAGCTTTACATCTAGAATTGAAATTCCAATCTCATATCGATCAATTAATTTTGTTAGTATATCTCGAACATTTCCTTCAATTTCCGCTTTACCTGATGTGAGTGCTTCGTCAATTTCAGAGCTTCCAATGACTCCCCTTAGTGAAGCGGATGTTGCGTTATAAAGAATTTCTTTCGGTTCGTCTGAGTAGTAGAGGTATTGTTTAGGGTTCGTAATTCGCCACTGAACTACGAGGTCAGCGAGAACGATGTTTTCATCTCCAGTAACCATTTTTGTTTCTTCTGGGTAGTCAACGATTTTGCCATCTTCCTCATCATAACCAAACGTTAAACTGAACGTTTCTCTTGGTAGAATATCTACCTGTTGAATAGGCCATGGCAACTTGAAGTGAAGACCGGCTTCGCTAATTTCTTCGTCTACCTTTCCGAATGTCATAATAACCGCCTGTTCAGATTCATCGACTGTATACCAGCTTGTAACAAGAACCACCCCTAATAATAGAAACAGAACGATGGACCCGGATAGAATAACGATTTTTCTTTGTGACATGTAGTTTCCCCCCTTGTTTTGCTTATAACAAGTATTACGTACTGATAACAAAAAGGTTTCAAAAGTCCCATGGTTTTTCACATTTATTCTAGATTGATAGAGGGTGGATTTATCCACGCCCATCTCTCATAATAAGGAGAGAAGGGAAGTGGTCATGGTGAGAGTTTTATTTGTATGCACAGGAAACACATGCCGCAGTCCAATGGCAGAAGTGGTTTTGAAGAATAAAGAGGTAGAAATTGAAGCGAAATCAGCAGGAGTTTTTGCGGCGAATGGCTCTCCGGCAAGTCGACAGGTAGAGCTCCTGTTTGAGGAAAAGAATGTTCCTTTCAATCATACGGCACAAATGCTCGATCGACAGCTTGCAGAGTGGGGAGATGTCATACTGACGATGACAAGTAGTCACAAGGCACTCGTCCTTCGAGATTTCCCAGAGCTTGCTGAAAATGTATATACATTGAAAGAATTTGCAGTTGGTGAGGATGCACAGAAATATAATGAGTATCAGCAAAAAGCGGCTGAAATTGAAATGAAGCGTGCGGCTTTTTCACATGATATTACGAGCTTCGAAGGCGAAGCTGAGCAAACGAAGCGTAATCAGTTTGAAGAAGAGCTGAAGAAAGATCTTGAGGAATTACAAAGACTTGAGCTCAAGCTTCCTTCATTAGATATCTCCGATCCATTCGGCGGTACAATTGAACAGTATAGGGAAACCTATGCTGAAATAGAAGCAGCAATAGAACGTATGATTGAGAAAATAAATAAAGACAATGGCTTGGAGGAATAATCATGCGAGTAGCAATTGGAGCAGATCATGCTGGTGTTAACATTAAAGAAGACATCATTCATGTTATTAAAGAACTTGGGATGGACGTTATTGATCTAGGGTGTGACTGTAGTGATTCAGTCGATTACCCAGATTATGCTATTCCCGTAGCTGAAAAAGTAGCTTCTGGTGAAGCGGACCGTGGAATTTTGATTTGTGGTACTGGCATCGGAATGTCGATTGCCGCTAACAAAGTGAGCGGAATTCGCTGTGCCCTTGTCCATGATCTCTTCAGTGCGAAAGCAACGAGACTTCACAACGACTCAAACGTGCTTGCCATGGGTGAGCGTATTATCGGACCTGGGCTTGCTTCAGAAATCGCAAAGGTGTGGTTAGAAACCGAGTATGAGGCTGGGCGTCATGCTAAACGTGTTAGTAAAATAACAGAGTATGAAGCAAGAGCATAAGGAGGCGTTACGTATGGACGAACAAACAGTGCTAATGCAACATACGCTTGAAGCACTACAGGATCTTCAAGTGGATGCGCGTCTTTCGAATCGTCACTTACTCGTAATAGGAATGAGTTCAAGTGAAGTCATTGGTGAGCGTATTGGAACAGCTGGCACAACTTCTGCAGCAGAGGTGATCTACGAAAGTATTCACTCCTTTCAGAAGGAAACAGGTGTTCAACTTGCGTTTCAATGCTGTGAGCATTTAAATCGTGCCCTTGTTGTGGAACGAGAGACAGCAAACGCGAAAGGCTATGATATTGTAGCGGCTGTTCCAACGATGCGAGCAGGTGGCTCCATGGCGACGCTTGCGTACTCACAAATGAGTGATCCTGTCCTAGTCGAGTTCATTTCTGCTGATGCCGGAATCGATATCGGTGATACGTTTATTGGTATGCACATTAGGCACGTAGCAGTACCAGTAAGAAGCAGACATAAGTCAATTGGACATGCCCATTTAACGATGGCACGATCAAGACCAAAGTTAATAGGTGGAGAACGAGCATCGTATCTTGGGAAAAATGAGCACTGTTTTTAGGCTCAAAACCGAACGATAATTTAGTTCATTAATTTAATATACGGTTCCGTACTTCTATGGTACAATGCAAACTAGATTGAATCACTCCTGTTCGTGCAAACGAATGGAAAATTGTGTGGGATGGAAAGGGGATATCAATGCAAAACCTAGCAAAGCAGGATCAAGAACTTTTACAGGCAATGAAAGACGAGCTTGGTAGACAGCGCAGCAAGATTGAACTAATCGCATCAGAGAACTTTGTGTCACAAGCCGTTATGGAGGCTCAAGGGTCAGTTCTAACAAACAAATATGCGGAAGGCTATCCTGGCCGTCGTTATTATGGTGGCTGTGAATATGTCGATGTCGCTGAAAATATTGCAAGAGACCGCGCGAAGCAGTTATTTGGCGCAGATCATGTGAACGTTCAGCCTCACTCAGGTGCACAGGCGAATATGGCTGTTTATTTCACGATCCTTGAGCAGGGAGATACTGTTCTAGGAATGAACCTTTCACACGGTGGACATCTCACACACGGAAGCCCAGTTAACTTCAGTGGCGTCCAGTATAACTTCGTTGAGTATGGCGTAGACAAAGACTCCGAGCGTATTAACTACGATGATGTTCTGGAGAAAGCAAAAACACATCGTCCAAAATTGATTGTAGCTGGAGCAAGTGCCTATCCACGTGAAATCGATTTTAAACGATTCCGTGAAATTGCAGATGAAGTAGATGCTTATTTAATGGTTGATATGGCGCATATTGCAGGTCTAGTAGCAACAGGTCACCACCCTAGCCCTGTACCATATGCAGACTTTGTAACAACAACAACACACAAAACACTTCGCGGCCCTCGTGGAGGAATGATCCTCTCTAAAGAAGAATATGCGAAGAAAATTGATAAATCGATCTTCCCTGGTATCCAGGGTGGACCACTTATGCATGTTATTGCTGCTAAAGCAGTAGCATTCGGTGAAGCACTTTCGGATGAGTTTAAAGCTTATTCTGAGAAAGTCATTTCTAACGCAAGAAAACTAGCTTCGGCTCTTGAAAAAGAAGGCATCAACCTTGTATCAAATGGTACGGATAACCATCTTGTGCTACTAAATCTACAGAGCCTTGATATTACAGGTAAAGTAGCTGAAAAAGCTCTTGATGATATTGGGATTACAACAAACAAAAACACCATTCCATTCGACCCACAAAGTCCATTTGTGACAAGCGGTCTTAGAATTGGAACAGCAGCAGTCACATCTCGCGGATTTGGCGAAGCGGAAATGGCGGAAATCGCAAGCATCATCGGCGATGTCCTGAAAGACCTCGAGAACGAAGATGTTCTTAAAAAAGCAGAAGAGCGTGTTCAAGCATTGACTGACAAGTTTCCAATGTATGAAGAACTAACTTATTAAATAGATTTTTTCTAGACTGTTTTTCAACATTGATGTTATAAAGTGGTTGATTTCCGCTCCAGGATGCTCGCTTTCCGCGGGGCGGGCGGTGAGCCTCCATAGCCGTCAAGCTAAGCTAATTGTTTTTGATACTCCGCCTTTAAACGTTATCCTTCCTAGAAGAATATTCTAAGGAAGGAAGATAATGTGGGTATTAAATCACAATTTTGGTCGTTGACTCAAACAATTAATCATGTATTTGATCGAAAATCTGTAAGAAAAACCGCCATGGAAACTGGTTTCTCACAAAGGCTTAGTAAATTAACACCAGAAATCTTTCTAAGTCTCTGT
>NZ_JAFKOI010000039.1 GCF_017303315.1 Bacillus sp. NTK071 | reverse complement strand
CGTTGAGTCTCATCCTAACGCAGAGGCCGGCGTATGCTCCTGCATGGACTGATCTTACGATCGTCTAAAGTCGTGTATTGGCCGGCTTCTCAGTGTCTGGGCTGTTAAGCTTTTAGTAGCTTATGCTGCTTTCGAAGTAGGTAGGAAAGGCATGTCTCGCATCATCCGTTCGGCATCAAACTTTATTTCATACACGCTAAGTCCGTGACAGATCTGAAGTAGTTTACGACAAAGAATGACAAGAGCTTCTTTTTTCGTTACCGGTTTCTCGCGCTCAACGCTGTAATAATCATAAAGAGTGCGAAAAGCTGGGTTAGCGTGAAGTAAAGGAAACACTGCTTTGTACAACAGAGCTCGAAGTCTTCTGCGTCCTCGTTTAGAGATTCTCTTCTTACCATTCGATTGTCCCGATGAGTTGGTTACTAGTGTAAGTCCCGCGAGTTTTAATAATTGGCGTGGATCTTTGTAACGTTTTAATGAACCTGTTTCAGAAAGGAGCTCTAAAACGGTCGTTTCGCTGATACCAGGAATAGACGTAAGGTATTCAAAGTCTGGTAGTTTACGGGCAAGGACGATAAGTTTCTCAGTTAACGAGCTGATTTGTGATTCATATATGGCCATTTGGTCAAGTAACATCCTAATTTCTAAGCGTGCCATTTCAAGACCGTCTTGAAGTCCTATTGAGTTCTTGGCGATGTGAAGAAGGTTTTCTACTTTCTTCTTTGATAGGTAGCGAACGCCTTTTTCCTGAAGAGTGGTAATCAATTCTTCCTTAGAGAAGATCCGGAGATCTTCTGGAAGTGGAAAGTAATGAAGTATAGCTTTAGCTTGTTGACCGAGCCCTTTAAAAATAATTGAGAACTCAGGGAAGTAAAGATCGATCCAGCGTCGGATGCGGTTTTGAATGGAAGCCACTTGTTCTTTTAAACGGACTCGAAAGGCCGTTCCCCGACGGAGTTCTGAATCAATTTCCGTCATTTCCCTCGGTGAGCTGTAGTACCCTTGAGGGATCATTTTCGCGATCACTCTTGCGTCTTTTTGATCATTCTTACTCTGAAGATTATCGTCTAGCTCTTTCGTTTGTTTGACGTGCAGTGGATTTACAAGGACATATGGAATCCCGCGGTCTGTTAAAAAGGCTGCGAGATTCATCCAGTAATGACCCGTAGGTTCAAACCCGATGATGACCTCTTTTTTATCATGGGTTTCCATCATTTTTAAAACCAATGCATAAAAGCTTTCAAAACCTTGAAGAGATTGATGGATCGCAAAGCTTGTCTTTAATTCTCGTCCACGTTCATCTATGGCACAGCCGTAATGGTTTCGCTTGGCAATATCAATGCCAATAACGAGTGTGGTTTCTGAAATTTGATTAATACGTTGATTTCGATTAAGATGCATGTGAGGATCCTCCTTAGTTATGGGCTATTGGTTAGCACCTGCATCATAACGGAGGGTCCTTTTTTATGCAATAGGCTTCATTCTGTTCTCACAGGAATGCTCCTGCGGGA
>NZ_JAFKOI010000038.1 GCF_017303315.1 Bacillus sp. NTK071 | reverse complement strand
TTGAGCAATCAAGTCTAATGAATCTAAGGTTAAGCTACTAAGGGCGCACGGTGGATGCCTTGGCACTAGAAGCCTAAGAAGGACGGGACGAACACCGATATGCTTCGGGGAGCTGTAAGTACGCTTTGATCCGGAGATTTCCGAATGGGGGAACCCACTATCTTTAATAGGATAGTATCCATTTCTGAATACATAGGGAATGGAAGGCAGACCCGGGGAACTGAAACATCTCATTACCCGGAGGAAGAGAAAGCAAACGCGATTTCCTGAGTAGCGGCGAGCGAAACGGAATCAGCCCAAACCAGAGGGCTTGCCCTCTGGGGTTGTAGGACGTCTCTTTGGAGTTACAAAGGCACGGATAGACGAAGCGACCTGGAAAGGTCCATCAGAGAAGGTAACAATCCTGTAGTCAAAATCCGCTGCCCTCCGAGACGGATCCTGAGTACGGCGGGACACGTGAAACCCCGTCGGAATCCGGGAGGACCATCTCCCAAGGCTAAATACTCTCTAGTGACCGATAGTGAACCAGTACCGTGAGGGAAAGGTGAAAAGCACCCCGGAAGGGGAGTGAAAGAGAACCTGAAACCGTGTGCCTACAACTAGTTGGAGCCCGTTAATGGGTGACAGCGTGCCTTTTGTAGAATGAACCGGCGAGTTACGATCCCGTGCAAGGTTAAGCTGATAAGGCGGAGCCGCAGCGAAAGCGAGTCTGAATAGGGCGAAATAGTACGTGGTCGTAGACCCGAAACCAGGTGATCTACCCATGTCCAGGGTGAAGTTCAGGTAACACTGAATGGAGGCCCGAACCCACGCATGTTGAAAAATGCGGGGATGAGGTGTGGGTAGCGGTGAAATGCCAATCGAACCTGGAGATAGCTGGTTCTCTCCGAAATAGCTTTAGGGCTAGCCTCGCGGCAAGAATCTTGGAGGTAGAGCACTGATTGGACTAGGGGTCCTTACCGGATTACCGAATCCAGTCAAACTCCGAATGCCAACGATTTATCCGCGGGAGTCAGACTGCGAGTGATAAGATCCGTAGTCGAGAGGGAAACAGCCCAGACCACCAGCTAAGGTCCCAAAGTATACGTTAAGTGGAAAAGGATGTGGCGTTGCTTAGACAACCAGGATGTTGGCTTAGAAGCAGCCATCATTTAAAGAGTGCGTAATAGCTCACTGGTCGAGTGACGCTGCGCCGAAAATGTACCGGGGCTAAACGTATCACCGAAGCTGTGGATTGTCTTACGACAATGGTAGGAGAGCGTTCTAAGGGCTGTGAAGTCAGACCGAAAGGACTGGTGGAGCGCTTAGAAGTGAGAATGCCGGTATGAGTAGCGAAAGACAAGTGAGAATCTTGTCCGTCGAAAGCCCAAGGTTTCCTGAGGAAGGCTCGTCCGCTCAGGGTTAGTCGGGACCTAAGCCGAGGCCGAAAGGCGTAGGCGATGGATAACAGGTTGATATTCCTGTACCACCTCCTTTCCGTTTGAACGACGGGGGGACGCAGAAAGATAGGGAGAGCGCGCTGCTGGAAATGCGCGTCCAAGCGATTAGGCTGGTGAATAGGCAAATCCGTTCACC
>NZ_JAFKOI010000037.1 GCF_017303315.1 Bacillus sp. NTK071 | reverse complement strand
ATTGTTTTAAAAGCTAGATTAAGCTTTCTATCGGAGAGTTTGATCCTGGCTCAGGACGAACGCTGGCGGCGTGCCTAATACATGCAAGTCGAGCGGAGATTTGGGAGCTTGCTCCCAAATCTTAGCGGCGGACGGGTGAGTAACACGTGGGCAACCTGCCCTGCAGACTGGGATAACTCCGGGAAACCGGAGCTAATACCGGGTAATACATAGCACCGCATGGTGCAATGTTGAAAGTTGGCTTTCGAGCTAACACTGCAGGATGGGCCCGCGGCGCATTAGCTAGTTGGTAAGGTAATGGCTTACCAAGGCGACGATGCGTAGCCGACCTGAGAGGGTGATCGGCCACACTGGGACTGAGACACGGCCCAGACTCCTACGGGAGGCAGCAGTAGGGAATCTTCCGCAATGGACGAAAGTCTGACGGAGCAACGCCGCGTGAGTGACGAAGGCCTTCGGGTCGTAAAGCTCTGTTGTTAGGGAAGAACAAGTACCGTTCGAATAGGGCGGTACCTTGACGGTACCTAACCAGAAAGCCACGGCTAACTACGTGCCAGCAGCCGCGGTAATACGTAGGTGGCAAGCGTTGTCCGGAATTATTGGGCGTAAAGCGCGCGCAGGCGGTCTTTTAAGTCTGATGTGAAAGCCCACGGCTCAACCGTGGAGGGTCATTGGAAACTGGAGGACTTGAGTGCAGAAGAGGAGAGTGGAATTCCACGTGTAGCGGTGAAATGCGTAGATATGTGGAGGAACACCAGTGGCGAAGGCGGCTCTCTGGTCTGTAACTGACGCTGAGGCGCGAAAGCGTGGGGAGCAAACAGGATTAGATACCCTGGTAGTCCACGCCGTAAACGATGAGTGCTAGGTGTTGGGGGGTTCCACCCTCAGTGCTGAAGTTAACACATTAAGCACTCCGCCTGGGGAGTACGACCGCAAGGTTGAAACTCAAAGGAATTGACGGGGGCCCGCACAAGCAGTGGAGCATGTGGTTTAATTCGAAGCAACGCGAAGAACCTTACCAGGTCTTGACATCCTCTGACAATCCTGGAGACAGGACGTTCCCCTTCGGGGGACAGAGTGACAGGTGGTGCATGGTTGTCGTCAGCTCGTGTCGTGAGATGTTGGGTTAAGTCCCGCAACGAGCGCAACCCTTGATCTTAGTTGCCAGCATTCAGTTGGGCACTCTAAGGTGACTGCCGGTGACAAACCGGAGGAAGGTGGGGATGACGTCAAATCATCATGCCCCTTATGACCTGGGCTACACACGTGCTACAATGGACGGTACAAAGGGCAGCAACACCGCGAGGTGAAGCGAATCCCATAAAGCCGTTCTCAGTTCGGATTGCAGGCTGCAACTCGCCTGCATGAAGCCGGAATTGCTAGTAATCGCGGATCAGCATGCCGCGGTGAATACGTTCCCGGGCCTTGTACACACCGCCCGTCACACCACGAGAGTTTGTAACACCCGAAGTCGGTGGGGTAACCTTTATGGAGCCAGCCGCCGAAGGTGGGACAAATGATTGGGGTGAAGTCGTAACAAGGTAGCCGTATCGGAAGGTGCGGCTGGATCACCTCCTTTCTATGGAGAATTACGAAGGTAACTTACGTTACCAACCTTACATGAGCGTTTCGTTTAGTTTTGAAAGAATGATTTATTCTTTCAAACAAGCTAGTCGGTGAAGCAGCAATGCAGCATCGAGTGATAGCTTTGTTCCTTGAAAACTAGATAGCATAAACAACGACATCCAATAAGAATTATTTAGCAACACTTAGTAATAACTCGAGGAGTTAG
>NZ_JAFKOI010000036.1 GCF_017303315.1 Bacillus sp. NTK071 | reverse complement strand
TTTCAAAGTGGAGATATTTCTGTAAGTAATTATCAGGTAGGAACGATGAGTGCTATTCCAGCTTATAAGACGGTGATGAGTGGAGTGTCTTCTGATTCATCTGGGACGAGTACGGTTGGGAAGGCTGTTCAGGCGAAGAAGTCGGTTGATGTTGGTTTTGATCCTATAGCACCTTTTAAAGGACCAAGCGGAGCATATAGACTAGCTACTGATGGTTTTGCCTTTTATTCAGCAGGGCGAGAAGTTAAAGGAGGTTTTAGGATAGAGAAAGTCGGTAAATCAGATAAAGTTAAACATCTAGTTTACGAATCAAAGTACAATAAATTTAAAACCGCTCCTAAAAATGGACGAAATTTTAAGACCTTTACTCAAAAGTACATCAAATCCCAAGTAAATAGAGGGAATTCTCTTAATTTAAATGTTTCTAAATTTCTAAATGGTAAAGCAGGAGCGATTAGTGCTGTAAAAAGTAAAATTGGATGGCTAGGAGTAGGTATCACTACGATCGATAATGCAAGAAAAAATATTCAGAACGATGAAAGCTCAAGCAAAATTGTTGGAGATGCAGTAATTGATGTAGCGATCGGTGCAGCTACTCTGGCTGTCGGAGGCGCATTTGCTGCGTTAGCTGTAAGCGCAGGTGCACCAGTATTATTTGGAACAGCAGTCACAGTCGCAGCATCTTTAACTGTTTCCTATGTATTAGATGGTATTAAGATAAATAATAAATCAATTGGCGATCATGTTAAAAATGGAGTACAATCAGTAGCTAGTTGGTTCAACGATACTGCCGAGAGTATTGTTAATTAATTTAAAGGTATAGAGGAGGTTATTATGCTTAAAATTCCTGAAAACAAAAAAACTAGAAACCTTCCAAATTATATGCAGGAACACCTCATTATGATATCACCTGATAGTGCAAAGTTAACAATCACGATGTTTTGTCTCGTATTGCTTGATATGAGTGCTGTTCCTTTGCTCTATCCAAAAAATGACTTGATTTACATGATAACTATTCCACTAATCATTTTTATACATTTATGGTTAATCCGATTGTTATTCAAAAACCCTTACACAACACAGATGGAAACCACTTTGTTTATGGGTGTTTTTTCTATAATAGGAGCAATATGTAATTTCATCACTAGCATAAAAGTTTCATATGTATTTGTCGAAATATCAAATCTATGGTTCTATATTGTGTTTTCAATAGTACATATAATACTTATTGCCGTTCTGATTCAATATCAAATCGAAAAATATTCTGAAATAAATTATAAAAGAGAGGAATCCAACAAATGGTATAACAATACAAGGTTTATTCCTCTTTTAACTGCAGCCCCTGGTATTGGCTACATTATATTTCAATCTTCCAAAGGTAGTGAAAAAGGTATGCATAGTGTGTTTTTGATCGCAACAGTAATTTTCACTCTATTCCTATCGTACTTCGCTGCAAAGTACATTCATAAATACTTTTTTATGAAAACAAATATGAGATTAGTATTCTTTGATAAACCTTCTGATAAAAATTTACTTAAAAAGTACGAAAGAAAAGGTGTTGTATACAAATAATGATAAAACTACTCCCAAACGGCACCATCGTCTTACTAGACGGTGGCAACAAAAAACTAATGATTTACGGTCGAAAACAGCTTCACCTAGATGAAGAAAAAGTGGAAAATAAGCAAGACCTCGATATGTACGACTACTTAGGTGTACCTTACCCAGAAGGTTTTATTGATCAAGAGCATACTTACCTTTTTAATCACGAAAACATTGCTCAAGTTATTTTTGAGGAATTTAAAAATGATGAAGAGGAGAAATTACAGGAAGTATTGAAAGAAGTATAAAAAATATATTCACAGTCCCTCTTCTATGTCATAAAACATATTGAGGGATTTTTTTGTGTCCCTTGCATATGAAAGGAAATATAAATGGGTTTTAATTCGATGATTACGTCGGAGGGGGTCAGGCACCTACCTGACCCCCACTTCCCGAAGTAGCTGAAAAACAAGTTCAGCTTATCCGCCTACAATCTAGCTTAACTAAACTTGAAGGTATACAAAATGAATTCTTCCAGAATAAACAGCTTA
>NZ_JAFKOI010000035.1 GCF_017303315.1 Bacillus sp. NTK071 | reverse complement strand
TGTTTATTGCAAAATAGAAGTGCAGACCTTTGCAACAGAAAAATGCAGAGTCCTGCACTTATTTTAATAAGGGCATAAAAAAAGACTTGCCAGTCACCCCAAGTCCCTCTAACGTAATTGGTGTCGAATCAATACGTGGAGGTAATGGAAGGATGCTAGCAATGTCTGATGTTAATTGTATCAAAAATTTGAGGAACAACAAAGGTCTATCAATCTCCCAAATACAGAAAATAATAGGGGTTAACTGGCGCACTGCAAAGAAATATGCAGATGAAGACCAGATACCTCAAGAAACCTTCAGAGCTAGAAAAGGAATGATGTATGAGGAAGAATGGGGAGAAATGGTCGCTGATTGGTTATTTGAAGATCAACGATTGAAACGAAAATCTAGAAGGACAAATAAAGAGCTACATAACGAATTAGTGAAATACGGATTTACCGGCTCCTATCGAACAGTATGCAATTTTATAAAAGAGTGGAAGAGCAGTCATCAAGAAGAAAAGGATAAAGGACATGAAAGACTAACACACCCTCCGGGTGAGGCACAGGTAGACTTTGGAGTAATGGAAGCTGTTCAAGACGGGGACTTAGTAGATGTTAGAGCACTAATCATGTCTATGCCCTATAGCAACACTGGCTTCGCCGTACCTCTGCCATCTGAGAATCAAGAATGTTTTTTGTATGGACTGCAACAGCTGTTCATTCAAGCAAGTGGAGTGCCAACATCAATAAGAATTGACAACCTAACACCTGCAGTAAAACAAACCCGATCAAAAATGGAAGAAGCAAAACTAACAGATGAATTTATGCAATTTCAGAATCATTATGGATTTGAAGTTCAGGTTTGTAATCCTAGAAGTGGCCATGAGAAAGGGAATGTAGAAAATAAGGTGGGCTATATTCGATACAACTTTTTCACCAAGGCACCAGTGATGAAGGGCTTTGAAGATCTAACCTTGAAGTTGAAGGAGCAACTGCATGAAGATCGTAAAAGGCTGCACTATGAGAAAGAAGTTCTAATCCAGGAGCTATGGGAGCAAGAAACTAAGTACTTACTAGCTTTGCCCGCAAGGGCATACCCAGTATTCAAAAAAGACTTGGCAAAGGTAAATAAATACAGTGAAGTGAAAATTGACAATTCCCTTATACATGTCCCGCGTGCTTATAACTACAGTCAATTACACTTAATCCTTAGCTGGAATCAATATAAAGTTGTTTCACCAGACGGTGAAATTCTGTTGGAGGACTTCCGTCCTTACATGAACAAGCGAAAAGCACTCCCATGGCATTCCATTATAAAAACATGGATTCATAAACCAAGGGTTCTAAACTATTCGCGATATTGCGACTACCTTCCTGGAAGAGTAAAGGAATTTCTACTAACAGACAACCTGCTTATTCGTCGTAAACGTTTAGAGTCCCTCTCTACCTTGTTAGTTACTTACGATATGAAACGAATCAATGAAGAGTTTTATGACTTGATTGAGAAAGAACGTTTAAACGGCGATAGCAATCCTTATGAAGTGGATTGGAATCAATATGACGCCCTCACTCCAATTGAGGAGGTGGGCAAATGAGTGATCAGTTACGAAGTAAGTGCAAGTCTCTACGTTTAGCCCATATAGCAGAAATATATGATCAAATCCCATTTGAGAATAAGGAGCAATATCTTAATGACTTATTTGACGAGGAGCATAAGTTAAGAGAACAAACAAAATCTATCAGATTAATAAAAAAGGCCAAGTTTTTGGATAAAAAGAATCTTCATACCTATGAATGGACAGAACAAATTAGGTTTCCAGCTCATACGTCTAAAGAGGAAATATGTAGTTTGAGTTTTATTGAAAAAGGAGAAAACGTTGTATTAGTAGGGTCTCCAGGAACTGGGAAAACCCATCTAGCGACGGGATTGGGAAGGAAAGCTTGTGAAAGTGGCTATGAAGTCCGTTTTTACCGTGTAGCTCATTTAGTAGAAGAGTTGGAGCAAGCCTTAAGGTTGAATAAGCTATCAGCATTTCGTAAGAAATTGGAGAAGGTAGATTTAATCATCCTGGATGAAATGGGCTACCTGCCGTTTAGTAAAGAGGGCTCTGAGCTATTATTCCAACTTATCTCTGAATTCTACGAGCAGAAGAGTTTAATCATCACGTCAAACTTAGAGTTCAGTCAATGGAACAGAATATTTGTAGACTCTAGATTGACCGCTGCATTGGTGGATCGACTGATTCACCATGCCCATATCATCTCTTATCAAGGAGAGAGTTACCGCTTAACCAACGCATTATCTAAAAGAAAATAAAGAGAAGTATTCTGGGTGACAAACCTCTGCACTTTTCTTTGCATTTTCCTGCACTTTTCTATTGCAAAATACAACA
>NZ_JAFKOI010000034.1 GCF_017303315.1 Bacillus sp. NTK071 | reverse complement strand
TTATCTTCCTTCCTTAGAATATTCTTCTAGGAAGGATAACGTTTAAAGGCGGAGTATCAAAAACAATTAGCTTAGCTTGACGGCTATGGGGACAGGTACTTCGTCCCAACAATGATCTAATAAACTAAAGGGCATAAAGCAAATCGTAGTAATTTTTCTTGCAAACAGAAGTAAAGTAGCTGGCAAGTTAGTAACACTTACAAACGTCGTCGCTTTTTGACTTATGGGTGGGACAAGAAACCTGTCCCTCTGTCCCCAATTTCAGTTGAAAACTTAAAGACTTTTATCTGACCTTTAAGAGACGCAGAACCTGTCCCTATGTCTATCTGTAATACTTGATTACAGAGATTTGGAACCTGATTCTAGTTCACCTAACTATTTTCTAGTTTATGTTGACTTAACACTACTTGATAAAAATAATCAAATGCCTCTTCTTCATTGTCTTTTTTCTTTAGTATGCCGTGGCCATACCGCTCACCACTCTCATATATTTTCCACACCCCTTGATCATATACACACCCTAATACAAATGGTTCATCTGTTATATTATCTAGTACTATTATGTACTCTCCAATATTTAAGTTTTCATCCTTATATCTTTGTAGGAACTCTTGCTTTGTCATAGTTTACCTCCTCTTAATATTTAGGAATAACGCCCATGCTTTCTAAATGTGGGACACTGGGACAGGTACTTCGTCCCAACAATGATCTAATAAACTAAAGGGCATAAAGCAAATCGTAGTAATTTTTCTTGCAAACAGAAATAAAGTAGCTGGCAAGTTAGTAAAGTAACACTTACAAACGTCGTCGCTTTTTCACTTATGATTGGGACAAGAAACCTGTCCCCATAGCCGTAGAGTTTTTCAATAGTCTCGAACCGCCCCAGCTATGCGCTTGATCGTCCAATTTGTCTAATAATTATTAATTTGAAAGTTATGTTGACTTAACACTAATTCATAAAAAAAATCAAATGCCTCATTCTCACTTGTAAATTCTTTAATGATGTAGTGGCCCCCTCTTTCTCTTGTTTTATAAACTTTCCACACCCCTTGGTCGTATGCACAACCTAATACAAGAGGTTCATCTGTTACTCCATCTAATACCATCATATATTCTGCGCCAATAGTTAGATTTTCAGAATTATATCTTTGTAAAAACTCTTGTTTAGTCATTTTATCCCCCTAATATTTTGGTAAAATACCAATTTTCAACATCGTCTGACCATTCAATGGAGTTACTATTTGTTCAGCTCCTCCATTCATTAACTTCTCACCTGTAAATAAAACTACTTCTCCATGGAGCTGCAATACCTTTCAATCCATAAGTTGTGTCTGCGTTTCCTACAACTTTTTTTAAGTTATACTGGAAGTCATCATAATCTGCCTTAAAATCAACAATGTCTACATAGGATACTGGTTTTCTTCCATTCGCAACTACAATTCGGTTTAACTCTTCAAGGTTTTCATTCCTAATTGCATCAATTGCTTCAAAATAGGATTCATTATCAAAGTTTCCTACATGCCTTGCTTCAGGGTTTTTCAGATATGGTATGGCACGTTGATCATAAGTATAAGGAACACCATTATCAGGTAACGTAGTAAAATTCACTCCACCGTCACCACCAATTCGATCCCATCTTTCGGGTAAAGGGTTATTTCTAGTAATCACCTGAACTGAACCTTCTTCAAATCCCATGTTCTCAGGCCAATCCATCAACATTCGACCATTCTTACCAAACCCATCAGATTTCAAGTACTTCGTATCAGAGACCACCGTAACATCGCCTTTTACTTCCAATCTATCATAAGCTTCATGAATTTTTGCTAATTTCTCTTCATTCGTTAAGTCACTACGTTTACCAATGTCATTGATATGGTCAAAATATTCTCCTGGATTCTTGAATGTAATACCTGAATCTTTACTCCCTACAATCCTACTAATCGTATCATCTATTTCTTTTTGTACAATGGTAGAGTTTACGACATTACTCGGTACAGATCCATTCGCCCCAACAGCCACCCTATTCGGATTCCCCGCAACCTGCATGCCGCCTTTAACGTCCTGGACAAATTCACCCATGCCACGCTTCATGCCTTCAAAAGCGTTATGTTTTTTTACGATGGCCGCAACGTCTACTTTACTACTTCCAGCGACCTTGCTTAGGTTAGAGTTCGGGATCTTTCCAGCAAGTTTGGCGAGGCTGGCTGATTTACCTGCCATGCCGACATACGGGATAAAGGCTGTGGAAGCATTCCCTGTAATATAGGCAATGCCTTCGTCTTCATAGGTATCGGAGAAGGATTGTGAGATCGATTCAACGACGCCCATCGGATCTTTAATCGCCTGCATGGCGGCGGCTCTATAGCCTTCGACTCGCTTATCCGCTGCTTCCTTTAAAAAGTCGGGTTCCACGGAATCGGAATAGCTGGGACGGTTCTGTTGATTCCATCTCATAAATAAAAGAAGCATTAATTATTGGAATAATTAATGCTTCTTTTCACTTTATTTCGAAATATTGCATCATGAGAACCGTCCCCGGGATGCTGAATTCTTTATCCCAAGATGTATAATTCTTTTAGATTTTCTATAAATTCAGGATCATTTTTCAACTCAATCTTATTAAGAGATTCATAAAATTGACTGAGTTTATGCGAAAAATTGTATAGAACTAGCGCAGCGCTATTCAAGCTTCTAGATTTAGCTATGTAAATCTTAGAGTCACCTTGCCCCAAAAACAAAACGTTAAATCTATCATTTGTGTTTTTTTCTAAAATTATCTTATTAGGCTTAATTTTAAAAAATGAATAATACTGCTCATCTGAAAATGTCCTTAAGATTTTTTGTATTTCATTCAATGATGTTGCATTTCTAATCTCAGTTTGACGATCCATATCATGTTTTCTTACTTCCAACTTACTTTTCGAAAATAAATATAAGGCTATCATAGATTTATATTTATCTGAATACAAATTTACTTTATATTCTTTTCCTCTAACAACTTCAAAAAGCTCAAAGTGATTAATTGCTTCATTTAAAATTAATTTAACTATAGTTTCAGGATAATCTTCTCCACTTATCAGTGCGACGCAAATAATGCCCTTTTCCTTTTTGATCACTTTAAATTCTGTTTCAATTAAATGACATATATCATTTATGTTCAATTGCTACACTCCTTTATGGCTCCATTTGTTTAATTACACCTAGGTCGATGGTGGCACACAGGGACATGTACTTCGTCCCAACAATGATCTAATATACTAAAGGGCATAAAGCAAATCGTAGTAATTTTTCTTGCAAACAGAAGTAAAGTAGCTGGCAAGTTAGTAAAGTAACACTTACAAACGTCGTCGCTTTTTCACTTATGGGTGGGACAAGAAACCTGTCCCCATAGCCGTCAAGCTAATGGAAACATAGAGTATGAAATGATCGTTCTGTTATGGTTTGTTCAATATTTTTCCAGTTGAGATCCCATCCACTTTGTATT
>NZ_JAFKOI010000033.1 GCF_017303315.1 Bacillus sp. NTK071 | reverse complement strand
GGGTGACTGGCAAGTCTTTTTTTATGCCCTTATTAAAATAAGTGCAGGACTCTGCATTTTTCTGTTGCAAAGGTCTGCACTTCTATTTTGCAATAAACATCTGTAATAAGATAAGCTCCTTTTAGCTGGAATTAAAGATTGAGTTATGCGGATTTTTTTAAAAACCGGTATTGTAAATTTTGGGAATTTAGTGAAACGATTTACTTGCCCATCCGTAGAATGGATATAATCTAAAGGGAAAATTTGTAGTTGGGGGTATAAAAGGTGAAAGTTGAAGTTCTTATATTTGTAATAAGCATACTGTTAATGCCTTATTTTTTGTCCGAATTCTTTAATGACATTAGTAATCAATCAGGAATTATATCACTAATCTCCTCAATTTTTATGTTGCTATTGTTAATTTTCTCTTCAAGTCTTATTGTAAGGCATTGGAAAGAGAAAAAAGAGACGATAAAGTAATTGTAAAAGATAATGAAAAGTTATTAAGCAATCTCGGAGCGTTACTATAATAAATTAATTCTGCCTACTTTCACACTAGGAGATGGCGTTCATAAAAATAAAGAGGAGCCTACAAAAGATGGAATTCCTTACAACAGAAACTCTGACAGAAATAGAAGTTATTAATAATGCTTTGGAAAATGAAGGGCTGGAAAATATTTCAAGTGAATCTGAGATTAAAAGGTTAGGAGAAGGAGCTTGGCATTTTGCCTATATGATTGACAAGGAGCAGCTCGTACTCCGTATTCCAAAAAAGGTTGCCTATGATAAAAAGGTTGTCTTCAATCGTGAAGAGTTGATAACGGAATACGCTTCTACAAAAACGTTTTATAAGCAAGCGAACAAAGCAAAAAAAGGAATTTGCCCTGAGCATTTCGAGTTCTTTGTGAATAAAGAATTGACCTATACGATTGAAACTTATGTAGGGAAATCCATAGGACTTGGTGACCAAACAACAAAACAATCGAAACGTTATGGGAGGGAGTTAGGAGAGTTTTTTCTTGCACTTGAAAATCTCAATCCCCCATATAAAGGCTTAGGGTATTTGAAAATGGGAGAAAAAGGTGAAATAAAAGGCGAACTAGAAATGGACTTGAGAGAGTTCATTCTTGAAGAAACCAAAGAATATCAAGATGAATTGGATGAATTACTCTCAAGCCCTTACGCATTTAATAAGGAAAAAGTGATAAAGGCTGGGAAGGATTTGATTTCTGTTCGTTCGATAGACCGCGAAAAAATCATCCTGACAAATCAAGATACATCACCTGAGAATATCATTTTTTCAATGAACGGTGCTAGGATTATAGACCCTTATCCACTTCTATATACAGGGACCTCTCTAGCTGCCAATTACGTATTCAATTATCAGACCTTTTTCCATACAGTACATGACACCCTAAGATATAGAAAGAATAATTATCATCTTCATATTCATCAGTTAAGAGCTAATGCTGAAGGATTTATTGAAGGGTATACCAGTGGCTCTAAGCAGAAACGTAAAGATTTGAAAGTTGAAGTGTTCTTGAAGATCCTAACTATGGCTTATACACATTATCAGTTATTAAATAAAGAAACTTTAAACCGTGAAGAAATTATTCGTTACGGTACAAAAGGCCAATTAGAAGAGCGTCTGCAAATTTATCTGAAAGAACTTGAAAAATACCCGAGTGATTAAAGAAAGAAATTAGTTATCTTCGGTCCATTTTTATTCAATTATCTCGGAGCTTATCTGCAATAAGATAAGCTCCTTTTTTTCCAATAAAAGATTGAGTTATTCATACCGATTTGAAATAATTGGTATTGAAGATTTAGGTAGTGTCCAAGAGTAATCAAGGTTAAAGGGGAGTGATATGAATCGAAAGTAACACATTTAATTGGAGGAGTTTTACATTATTCTGTGCGTTGATATTAATCGGATTCGGAGGTTTTTCATACATATTCAGTATTAAATCACCTTGGTTTCAATACCGTCATTTTTATGGACTTATCTGGGTTGTATATAGTCTTTCAATTATAGGATTTATTCCATCCATTAGAAAACATATTATTAAAGATATAAAGCTACCATCTATGAAAAGTGTCATCTGGGTTTTACCTTCCGTTTTGGCGATCTACTCTGCATATTTAGCAGCTACAAATTGGGAAGTTTTTATTAGCGAAGAACTATTAAGAAGAGAAACTTACGATATTTGGATATCTAATAGGAACGTTTTACGTACTCTTCTATTTTCTTGTTTTATTGTACCGATAGCTGAGGAGATATTGTTCAGGGGAGTATTAATTGGATATGTATCAAAGAAGGTGAATATCTGGATTGCAATTTTTATTTCATCTATAATTTTCGGCTTTGTCCACTTTGATAATCCGATTTTTATCTTTTTTGTGGGTTTTGTATTTGCGCTACTTTATAAAAAGACTAACTCATTGATTCCGAGCATCATAGCTCATATGTTTTGGAATATAATTGCGTATTTTGTAATTATGACTTGAGAAGGAATTAGAAAAAAGACTTTTTCATTCAACGACATTGATTGATGACTCGGTTTTAAAATTATTAGCAAATAGTCGATTGGAGATCTTCTGTTAAATCGGAGCGTTAACCTAAAAAGGATTACGCTCCTTTTTGTGTAATTAATTTAAGGGCATTTTAATTTAGCTACCATATTATCTATTTGGGAGAGGTTGAGTGACTTGTTTCGAAGATTTACAAGGTTAGAGAAATCATCCGGTATTGATAATAGATATATTGAATTACCTCAAAGTAATATTAATGAAGGATTAAAAAAGAAAATCATTGATTTAGAGCAGTTGGCAATTAAGTTATGTACAGATTTGCAATTGGATTATGTAAAACGCTTTGACGAAAGAGGAAAGAAAAACCTTAGGTTACGGGTTGCCAGGGACATTGATGGCGATGAGTTTGAGAATTTAACTTATGAAAGTTGTTTGGAAAAAGAATACCGTTCCCAAATATCAATTGATTATGATGGTCTAAAATTTAGTGAAGAATTCTATGCTAAGACGATTTCCCTTTGGTATTATTTTGGGGGCTATAGAAAGGGTTCAGGAACCTTGTTTGATTTCAAGAATAATGATTTAAAAGCTACTCTGGAGAAGAAATTGCTGGAGTTATTAGACTTGGATAATGCTAATAAATAATTTGGGAGCGATGCAGAATGGGTGCTTGGGGAGTAGCGATATTATCCGACGATATAGCTGAAGATATTAGCTTAAGATATAAAGACTTACTAGGTGATAACTACTCTAGTGAAGAAGCAAGCAAAGTAGTAATTGATGAATTTGATAGTGAGCTAGATGAAGAAGAGATCACAACATTTTGGTTATCGTTTGCTTTAATACAATGGAAATTAGGAAGACTCCAAGACGAAGTGAAGTTTAAAGCACTTCAAGTTATTGATAGTGGTGATGATCTTATACGTTGGAAGGAAGATCCTAAACTAAAACAGAAACGCGAAACAGTTCTACTTAAACTTAAAGAACAGTTAAATTCAACACAACCAGAAGCTAAAAAAGTGCGAAAAAGGTTTATTAGCGAAACATTTTTAAAAGCCGGTGACGCGATTAGTTATCGATTGTTTTCAGGAAGTTACATTATTTTGAAGGTGATTGGCATTCTTGAAGAATGGAATGGAGATAGATATCCTCTTTTTGAGATTTGTGATTGGCAAGGAACAGTAATACCATCTAAAGAAAAAATCAGTCAACTGCCACTTAAAGAATGGACTTGGGAAAATGGTAAAAAAGAGCTAACTAAATTGGCAATTTTCCCAGCAGGAAAAAGAGATGATCCAACAAAACGCATTGAATTAGTAGCTGAAGATGTAAAAACAATATTGGATATGGAAGCACCATATATGACATCTACTTGGAGAGAGTTTGACGAACAATTAAAACAATTTTATTACTTCAAATAGTGCAGTTTAGAGAAAGTATGAAGGTGTGATGGTGCATAAGAGAGGATAAGAATCAAAGATGATGGGGGAACTATGGTTTCTGGTACCAACTATAATTGTTGTAGTAGGACTCTTAATCCTTTTTAGTGGATTAAGAGCAGCTTTGAAAGATTATGACGAATCCACTAGGGTAAAAACATTATTAATAACATTGTTTGATGTAATAACAGATCCAATTTCACCTAAAGGTTTTATTATATGGCTCGGAGCGATTCTGGTTGGTATAGGACTGATTTTCTTTATTCTTTAAGTTGTGCTTGTTCCACATTATCGGAGCAATTCTTTAATAAAGCTTACCTAAATATGCAACATAAGGATCTTCAAAAACGGGAGAAAAAGCAGGCACCGGGTCTTTTCATCTCTATTTTTTCTTTTATAGAAGACTAGGGCGATATGGTTGTAAAAAAAATAATTGGAGGAGTAAATGAGGGGTATAGAAAATAGGCTTGTGTATTTATTTACAGGAGAGTTATTT
>NZ_JAFKOI010000032.1 GCF_017303315.1 Bacillus sp. NTK071 | reverse complement strand
AAATAACTCTCCTGTAAATAAATACACAAGCCTATTTTCTATACCCCTCATTTACTCCTCCAATTATTTTTTTTACAACCATATCGCCCTAGTCTTCTAAAAAAGAAAAAATAGAGATGAAAAGACCCGGTGCCTGCTTTTTCTCCCGTTTTTGAAGTTCCTTATGTTGCATATTTAGGTAAGCTTTATTAAAGAATTGCTCCGAGATTGTGTAAGACTCGATTTCAAGATATATAATACTTCCTAGTTATGCTTTGTTTATGTTTACATGGTAGATTTCATGCTTATTTAACATACCCTATATTTTTCTTTTGTTCGCTTATATCCAATTCAGGATGGTATTCTCTCACCAATCTCATAACCTCTTCAATTAATTCCTCTAACTCTATTACACCTTTTCTTGGATCCCCTATCAATATTTCGTTCATTCGATTATGGAGATTTTCTGGTTTAATCTCCATTAGTTCAATATTATTCTTCATCCATTTAAAAACAGGATGATGAACATACATTTGATTTAGGCCAAACAATACTCCAAATAAATTCTTTTGCACCCCACATATAACGTCGTATAGCATCAACCTGTCCTCACGTTTTAAAAGTGCTTCGCGGTTATTCCATCGATTACTCATCCAAAGATTTTCAGAAATCATATTTTTAGAAAGTTGTAACGGATAGGTAGCAACCCTATTTTTTAATTCATGGATTTTTTCTTTCCCAAAAAGACCTACACCACTCTGAATGGAAGCTAAGATACATTGCTTGTCATAATCAGTTTCGTAATTTTCCACCACATCGGAAATGAAGCGTTCTACTGATTCTAACAAAAAGCTGCTAATTTCAAACTTAATGCCATTCTGATTTAAGTAAGCCTCCGACCACTCTTCATCTTCGTAAGGATGATACGATAGAATAGTTCCATCAATTTGCTTAATGGGATACCGTCTCTCCTGATCTGTTGGAGGGCTAGACCATAAAATATGTAACTCAATATCTGAATGTTCATCTTGTAGGTTTTTAGATACTGAACCAGCAAGAATGATGGCTTCTATCTTTGGGTTTTCCTTATACACCGCTGCCATATCTATTGATTGTTGTAATAAATCCATTTTATACCTCCACAATTTTACGTTTGACAATCGTATATTCTAAAAAATTCACCTAGTTTTTTACTGCTTTTTCAGCAATCTTTAGTACAACAATCGCTCCGAGATTGTTGAACAAGTAAAATCAAAACCATCAGAACTTCTGGTGGTTTGTTAGTTACCTAACCATATCTAATATCTCGTTTACCCACCCAGGATTTTCTTCAATATCGTATTTTCGACAGAGGCTTTTATGAACGTTAACAAATTCAGGAATCACACTTTTTATTACTCTCAATATTTCTTTGGGTTTTCTATTGCAATGCCAACTTGCAAGAAGTGATAACTGCCAACCAGACAGGTAGCTCCTTTCACCTTCAAATTTTGACCAATCCCCAAATGTATTAGGCTGTATTCCTTCCTCCATATACCAAGCTGTCGTCATTGATAATCGTAAATTATCTATACAATGAAGAGCATAATAAATTTCATTTCTCATTGCTCTTCGATACGCTTCGTGAATGTATGCGAAAAACTTATTTCTCCATATCTCAATGTCTTGAGCCTGAGGCTTATAGGATAAAGACATTGACTTTTTTTGTACCTCGTTCACTAATTCACTTGTATCATGGATAATTTTAATGTTTTTAAGCCATAAGGATGGCTGGATATCTGCTTTTCTATAATAAAAAGTATCCACCTTAACAAAAGTATCGAAGTGAGCGACGCTGTGTGAAGTCCAAGGTAAATCCTCAAAAAATAAAACCTTCCCCCAGTTTATTGCTCTCTGTTTTTTGTTTAATCTATATTTTTCATAAACTTCATCTTTTACAACTACACGAAGGTCAATATCTGAAAACAAATCTGTATTTTGATTACCTATTGATCCTCCGTAAAAAACAGCTAATACATTTTCATCATTTAGTAAATCTTGCTCAATGGCATCTAATAAATTTTGACGATGTTTCGGAATTTCTATATCCCTTTTGCTGTGTTTTGTTTCAAATCCCACACATAAAAACAGCTTCCTTTCATTTATCAATTAATTGTATAAATCCCCTTGCCAACAAAGGTTGATCAAGCTTTCTAAAGCCACCATTTACTCTGGGGAATAAGGTTTATACTGTTGAACTCAAATTCATTTTCAAACCACTGATACAACAAAGTTTTCTTAACTAAATATTCGGAAGCTGAATGTGATACTCCGATTAAAGACATTTTAGTATGCTTTGCATAGTTCTCAACCTCTTGAAATCTGCTTCTTCCGTAATCATTATCGATATGACAATGAATTTCTCCAGAAATATAAGCGTCTACGCCATTATCTTCGGCGAATTGCATCCATTTCGTTTTATCACCACAACCTGCGACAATAGCAACTTTCTCCACTGTATTCTTAGTCCCCTCAAAATCTACATAAGGGATTTCGAATGTCTTTTTGAGTTGATTAATCAAACCATCAGTATCAGTTGTTTTTATGTTTCCTATAATTCCTATATCTCCGTGAAATTCACTGTGAATAAATCGTTCAGTAATATCCACATGCAATTCTTCCGCAATGGCTTGACTTGTTCCGAGCTTTCTATGGTAATCCAAGGGAGCATGGCAAGTATATATTGATAACCCCTTGCTTACTATTTTATTTAACAAAGACTCATCAATTGGGACAAACCCTCGTCCCCACTTTCCATTTGGGTCTCCACATTCCATTAATAGGGGATGATGCATAAACAGCATGTCTCCAACTTCTCCTCCCTCAATGAATTGCTCTAATACTTCATTTGTTGGGAAAACGGCTAAAAATATATTTTGAACTGTGGCGTTTCCTTTGATCATTAATCCATTGAATAACTTAGTAAACTTAGGTTCAAATAGGTTTTTCCAATCCACCTTGTTATTGTAGACTTGAGGAATAAACCTACTAAAAGCAGGATCTACTCCAAACCTTTCTATTCCAAATTCATTGTCCAAAGATTGTACGACATTGAGCAACTCTTCCATGTGATTACTCCCTTCACAAAAATAAAAACACACTGTCCCTTTAACAAAGGGACGAGTGTGTTATCTCGTGGTTCCACCCAAATTCCCATTACATAAAACAATAATGGCTTCGGTTTGCTTTAACGCGCAGACGGTATAGACTACTATTCCTTTCATCCATACAGTTCAAAGGTGGTAAGTGACTACGCAGCGTTAGGAAGTTCTCACCATCGCTTCCCTCTCTGATAACCGGTAATAGAAACTCTTATCCTTATCATCACAAAATATTTTGAATTTTAATTAACTATATGCCAATTACCATATTTAGTCAAATATAATTTGTAGGATGTATAAAGTGGTTCCGCAATTGCTCCGAGATTGTTGAAGATAAGATTTTCCTCATTAATATGAGGTTAGTTATCGAATGTTATAGAGAAGCTTGAAATTAGTTGTTATTCGTTTTTATCTTTATTTATTTTTACTAATTCACTTAAATTTTTGTTTATCCCTCTCAACTGTATCTCTATAGATATAACCGTTACTATAACTACGATTCCAATGATTATCTCCATATGAAATTCTCCCCTGAATTATGAATTTTCCACGCGTTATTGATTTAACAAGAACTACTGATTATACCTGTTATTACACAAAAGCTCCGATTTAATTGAAGACGCAACATCAATTGCTTTTATCCTATACGTCATTCTCGCTCATTCTAAGTTCTTTCTCATTTTTCTTTTATCATTAAGATTTAAAACAATCTCGTAACCAAAGGCAACTACTAAACCCGACCAAAAGATTATAGCCGATGAAAAGAAATCACCTGTAAAAATTAGATTGTGAGTGTAGTTTATAAATAACAATATCAAATAGGTATAAAAGCCAATGATCGCTCCCTTTTTCCAATTTATCACTTGTCTATTAGTCATAGATTTAAAGAAAATCAAAGTAGTTCCTCCAGGCAAAGATTATTCTTGAATCGCTCCGAGATAATGGCAGACTACTCCCACCAATAAATAGAGTTTTAAATTAAATTCTGTTTCTTATAACACGAACCCTTCTTCAATACTTATGTAGGTAATTTCGCAAATTCAACTTTTAAGTCTATAACTGAATTATATTTAAATCACATGTTTCTCTTTGCTTTTGAGTATCTAGGAATCAGAAATATTCCTACCATAAACACGACAAAGGATAGTCCACGTATAACATCATAATAGTCATTTGTCCTAAGAAAAGAAATGTTTATAATCATTACAATCGCCCCTAATATGACCATAGATATTCCTAGTCCTTGCCTCACCATTAATACTTACCTCCATTCCTACATTGGACGCTTGCTTTTTATTGCACAAACGCTCCGATTTAATGGAATAACATTATTCTATAAACTTGTTGCTAGGTACTAATGTTAAATCCTTTATAGATAGATCTTTGTTTTTATTTAAGAACCACTTTATTAAGTAGAACCCTATGGAGTAGCCGCCCCAAAAAGGTACATCCATATCATCACTACCGAACATATATATATCAGTTGTAGTACCCTTATCATTTATATGTTTCCTATAAGTGCTTTCCCATATGGTTTTAGCTTGCGTTTCAGATAAAGCATCCTTATATGGCCCAAGATATTCGTCCCCTAATCTTACCATCACAAAATGCTCTGCTAATCCTTCTAAAACCATTCGGTCAAGTAAAGTTTCTCCATCTTCTTTCAGACCTAGTGCACTGATACGCCAATGATGATGATATTCGTGAGTTACGACAGATTTAATTGTTGAACGTACATTTTCTTCTGGAAGAATTGCAAAACACATCCTTCCATTCCAATCCGTAAAAGCCGATACTCCATTAAGTTTGGATATAACAAAATCATCATTCTCATCTAAAATGAACAACTCAAATTCTACAGTCCTATTTGACTGGTACTCTTTATGCAAAAGCTCCAATTCTTCTTTTATAAAGTTTTCAAAATCAAGCAATCTCATATTGGTCAATTGTTCTTCAAGTGAGACAATGTCATTGTTTAAATTAAACATTCCGAAGAACATCATCATTTCAAACTCTTCTTCATCAAATTTGAAAATATCCAAGAAAATCTCTTTCCTATTTTCATTAGGGTTCGATTTCACTACTGAAATAAATTTCTCCATATCGGCAAGTCTATCTTTATTTCTAACTAGACTATCTCTTCGTACCATTTGTTGCCCCTCCTTTCACAACCACAACTCTCTATTCCGTTAAATTACCCATTTCTTAATTCCAATTATTTCAAAACCCTATCACTTACTCAACCTTTTTCTTAAAAGAAAAGACGTAATTCCCTACTGTGGAATTACGTCCGTTTGATGAAGACAATCTTTACCGTTTACGCTGCTATGGTATTACAGTATTGCTCCGAGATTGTTGAAGATCGAAGTCATTTTTAATCATAATTTATATTCCATTTTCCTCGCTTGTGTTTTCATTCCCATAGATTCATAAAACTTAATAGCAGTCTCATTAAACTCCCAGACACCAAGTTCTAAACTGTTAGCCCCAATTTCTTTTGTAAATTCTAGTGCCTTATTAAACAACATCTTACCCAGACCATTTTCTCTGAAGTGTTTGTTAACACCAAAATCCTCCATAAATACATATTCATTCTTTACAATTGTTTCACGGTCAGGTGTCTCCTGTTTACTTAAAAATGTAAAAGCAATGACTTCACCTGTATGTTCTATTACATAAACTCTACTTTCTTTGCTTTCAACTAAACCTTTGTAATAGTCCTTATCCAATGTACTCTTAGTAGGATTATACTTATCAGGTCTACCTTTTGTGTGGAGATCGTGAACCTCTTTATGTATTGGTTTGATCTTTTCAAAATCGTCTAATTTTGCTTCTCTCACTTCGATTTCCATCGATAACTCCCCTTAGTTTTTTTAATATTAAAGGATAAAGATTGAGCTGAAGGTCTGGGTAACCTTATTCAACTCTTGCTCCGAGATTATGGAGGAGGGCTATTGTACTTTTAATCATTTTCCTTTATATTTTTCTCCCCCAAATCTTGAACAAACCTTAATAGATATCCATCTGGATCCATAATTAAGAACTCTTTTTGTCCCTTTATTTTTGTATTTGCTCTATACCAATTTTCT
>NZ_JAFKOI010000031.1 GCF_017303315.1 Bacillus sp. NTK071 | reverse complement strand
GAACAACCGGAGTCACTGGAACAACTGGGCCAACCGGTTCAACAGGAAATACGGGAGCCACGGGAGAAGCTGGAGCAAAAGGTACTACCGGTGTAACAGGAGCGACGGGCTCAGCCGGAGCCACGGGATCAACAGGAGTAGCAGGTTCGACCGGAGCAACTGGAGCCACGGGATCAACAGGAGTAGCAGGTTCGACTGGAGCAACTGGAACTACAGGATCAACCGGGGCAACTGGATCCACTGGAACAAAAGGAGCAACGGGACCTACTGGATCAACTGGATCTATCGGACCAACAGGAGCAACGGGAACCGTCGGATCTACTGGGGCCACCGGCTCAACCGGAGAGACGGGATCAACAGGAGCAGCAGGTTCGACTGGAGCAACTGGAGCAACAGGAGCAAAAGGTACTACCGGAGTAACCGGTTCAACGGGGGCCACAGGGGAAGCTGGAGCGAAAGGTTCTACTGGAGTAACCGGTTCTACTGGTGTCACCGGAACTACCGGTTCAACAGGAGCAACCGGAGCAACCGGGGCAACTGGAGAGGGTAGAGCTGGAGCAACGGGACCTACAGGTTCTACGGGGGCAACTGGAGAGGGTAGAGCTGGAGCAACAGGACCAACCGGTTCAACGGGAGCAACAGGAGCCACAGGGTCAACGGGAAGTACAGGAGGAACCGGACCAACCGGTTCAACGGGAGCAACAGGATCAGGGGCTACGGGAGCAACAGGAGCAACAGGTGCAACCGGAGCCACCGGATCTTCTGGAGGTATATCCCACTTTTTATTCACGTATGAAACAAGTGATCAAACTGTAGCTTTTGGTAGTGCAGTGACATTTGGAACAAATGGTCCAATAAATGGAACTTCCATAACCCATGTTGCAGGGACATCTATCATTTTATTTACTGCAGCAGGAACTTATCGTGCAGTTTGGCGTCTTTCTGTTAAAGAAAGTAACCAATTCGAGTTGCGTTTAAATGGCGTAGCTCTACCAGGTGGGCGTTATGGAACATCCTCTGGAAACTCTCTTAATACAGGGTCAACCGTCTTCACCGCTAGTATAGGAAGTACACTAACCTTAGTAAATACTACTACAGGTGGACCAGGGACAGTTAACCTTGCAGCTAACCAGGGAGGGGCCACAGGTGCTAACTCAGCAGCTATGACAGTGATCAGGTTGATATAGATAAGGCGACTATTATCACCTGGTTTTTATTAGTAAGACATGTAGCTGTCTCATATACTTTTATGTGAACTTCATTTTCAGTGTTGAGGTGAGTCTATTGATATCGATTAGCTTATGTATGATAGTAAGAAATGCGGAAGCGACATTGGGACGCTGCCTAAGTTCTGTTTCAAACGTAGTTAATGAAATAAATATTATTGACACAGGTTCAACAGATGAAACAATTAATATTGCTAGGAAATACACAGATCGAATCTTCCATTTTAAGTGGGTTGATCATTTTGCAGAGGCTCGTAATTTTTCTTTTGAGAAAGCGACGAAGGAATATATTCTTTGGTTGGATGCAGATGATGTCATTATGGAAAAAGACCAGAAACAATTAATGGATCTTAAGAAGACTCTGAGTTCAGAAGTAGATTCTGTATCGATGAATTATATTTTAGGATTCGATGACTATGGTAATGTGAGATCAAGTATACGTCGAAACAGATTAGTAAAACGAGAAAAACAATTCAAGTGGCGTGGTGTTGTGCATGAATATTTAGAAGTATCAGGAGTCATCCTCAACAGCGATTTATCTGTTACACATCAAAGTGAAAAGCGCGATGCGTCTCGCAATTTATTAATATATGAAAATCAATTGAGCCAAAATCATACATTTATTCCCAGAGATTTGTTCTACTTCGCAAATGAATTGAAGGACCATCACATGTATGAGCGAGCGATAAGCTATTATGAACAATTTCTTTTAACGGGTGAAGGATGGATTGAGGACAATATTGCCTCATGCGGCAGATTAGCTGATTGTTATCACCATCTGGGAGAATCAGATAAAGAACTTGAATCTGTCCTAAGATCATTCAGATATGATCAACCAAGACCTGAATTCTGCTGTCGTCTTGGTTTCTATTTTCTATCCAGAGAACAAATCAATTCGTCTATTTACTGGTATAAACAGGCACTTGAATATAAACAGGATGGGCCTAATTGGGGATTTCACGATCATGCTTTTACTACTTGGTTACCGAATCTTCAGCTATGCGTTTGTTATGATCGTCTGGGAAATGATGTGTTGGCCTATCATCATAACGAGATCGCGTACCAGTATCGTCCCAAAGATTCAGCTGTTCTTCACAACAAGAAGTATCTAGAAGAAAAATTACTATCGATGAGTCATGCAGAAGGTAAAAAGGAATGAATCAGAATAAAAGAGTGTTAATTGGTTGTCCCGTTCATCAAAAACCACATATTCTTGAATTGTTTCTTACTTCTTTAAGCAGACTATCCACACAAAATATAGAAATATCTTTTCTTTTCATAGATGATAATGTGGATGTAGAATCAATTAACCTATTATCCGAATTTAACCATCAAACTGGTAATGTTAGAATCGTTTCATCTCATACAAAGGATAACTACCATCGTAATGATATTACGCATCAATGGAGTGAACAACTAGTATGGAAAGTGGCAGATTTCAAGAATCAAATCATAGAAACTGCTAGGAAAGATAAATATGACTACTTATTTCTAATCGATTCAGATCTTTTAATACATCCTGAAACGATCCAAAATCTTATTAAAGCAAATAAAAATATTATTTCTGAAGTTTTCTGGACGAAATGGCAACCTGAATCGTCTCCACAACCGCAAGTTTGGATGACAGATGAATACAACCAGTGGCATCAAAAACGTGGAGAAAATCTTTCTGATGAAGAAGTGCAAAGGCGTTATTCAGAGTTTATTAAGATGATGAAAGAACCTGGGATCTATCAAGTAGGTGGGTTGGGTGCTTGTACTCTTATAAGCGCAGCTGCCCTTGTGTCAGGTGTGAATTTCAATCCAATCTATAATCTTACCTTTTGGGGGGAAGATCGTCATTTCTGCATTCGAGCAGCTTCTTTAGGATTCTCGCTTTATGTTGATACGCATACACCTGCCTTTCACATCTATAGAGAATCGGACATAGAAGAAGGGATAAACTTTCTTCAAGAAACCAAACGTTCTCCAACAGTAGAGAAACAAGTTCAGTTTGCCAAAAGGAATTTACCTTCAATTACGTTATCAATGATCGTTAGAAATGAAAGTGACAAATACCTTAGAAAAGTATTGCAGGAGCATGCCCATTATATCGATCAAGCAGTCATTATTGATGACGGAAGTACAGATGACACTGTACAGGTGTGTCTTGATACGTTAAAAGATGTAAAGGTCCACATGATTGAGAACCAAACATCTAAGTTTCTAAATGAAGTTGAGCTTCGTAAACAACAATGGAAAGAGACAATTAAAGTAGAACCTGATTGGATTTTAAACTTAGATGCGGATGAAATCTTCGAATCACGATTTAAGAATGAAGTTCATAATCTTTTAGAAAATAATACTAGCGATGTCATCAGTTTTAGGCTATTTGATTTCTGGAATGAGAGCCATTATCGTGAAGATTTCTATTGGAACGCACACTTAACATACAGACCTTTTTTAATGAAATACCGTAAAGATTTGAATGTAACCTGGAAAGAAACTACGGTACACTGCGGCCGTTTCCCTGATAATATTTTCTCACTTCCTAATAGTATTTCAAACCTTAGGTTGAAGCATTTAGGATGGATGAAAGTCAAAGATCGAATCGAAAAGTTCAATCGGTATATGGAGCATGATCCTGAAGGTAAGTATGGATCTTTTGACCATTATTTATCTATTTTGGATGAACACCCTAATCTTGTGGAGTGGAAAGAGTAGATGATTAATACAAGGGTGCACTGCTTAAAAAGCAGTGCACCCTTGTTAGTTAGAAAGATAAAAATTTAATACATAGACATAGGGAGCTTAATTATTGTTCACTTTCTTCTCAGCGATCATATCTTCAAGCCGTTCTTTTTGTAGAATTAAATCCTCTACAGTAAGTTCTTGCTTTTGAGGAAATGCTTGTTGTAGAGATTGCATTCCATTCGAAACCGGGTTTTGAATTAATTGCGACAGTTGTCCCTGATTCTGTTCATAAATACGGTAACCGACAGCACCTACGACAGTACCTGATACAAAGCCCATTAGAAAATCTTTATTCATAACCATTTAAATTCCTCCTAGAAGTGATTTATTATAAAAGCGCTTTGCTTTTATTCATATCATTGAGTAATTCGATAATGTTCACAGCCCACGTTAAAGTGGCGACGTGCAGGATGTTACCAGTGCCTAAGGATAGCATGCTGACAATTCCAGTTATCACATCAGGATGCCGTAGCTTATTCTGTCCATGAGAAAGCACGGTATAGGCGGTGGAAATGACGACAGCATAATCGAGAAATCCAGGTGTCGCAACGGACGATTTCCTTAAATAAGCTAGTAGCAATAGAAATCCTGTTACGAGAGACCGTAGAAAATTCTTTCTAAGTGCTGGAGTAATCGTCACCATGAAATCATCTAGCGGATCAAACATCGTTTGCTTAAAGAAAAGGCTAATAAAACGCAGGATGATTTTCTTGTTCATATTACTCGTGTTGTAAGAAATAACCATTGATTGTATTAGAGGTTCGATTCGTACCTCCTCAATTCCTTTGATTGAAGAAAATAACTGACTAATTTGTTCATGGTCTTGTTTGTCAATTAATGCTGGAATGATCAGGCGGATTCGACCAGGGATGTCGTGGGCAATAGCGAAGGTTGCTTCCATTGCACTCGCTCCTCCTTCAACAATAATTTCGTGCTATTCAGTAGAACGCCTATTGTTGCAGCGTTATGAATTGCAGCACCAACTATAGGAGCAATTGCTCCAAATGCACCTAGCATGATGGCAATACTATTAACAGCAATCGTGATGGTGAAATTCTGTTGAATCGTGCTCATCGTCTTTTTGGACAGCTGCACCATTTCACCTAATAACAACGGATTGTCAGACGTGATAACCATGTCGCTTGCTTCGACTGCAATATCTGTTCGTTTTCCGCCCATGGTGACACCTATGTCGGCATAAGCAAGTGCAGGAGCATCGTTAATGCCGTCTCCTACCATCATGACGGTATTACCAGCATTCTTGTAATCTCTTACATATCTTGCCTTTTCATGAGGCAGGACTTCTGCATAGAAGTGATCCAGTTGAAGTTCTTGATGAACTTCCTGTGCAACTTGATGTTTATCACCGGTTATCATGACGACTTCATCTACACCTTCACGTCGGAGTCGGTTAATGGTTCTCTTCATTCCATCACGTATCGCATCTTCAATTACGATAACCCCAGCAACATGCCCTTCAATCGCTACATATACCGCATTGCTTCTATGTTCTAATTTGCTAATGAACTTCAAACCAGCGGGCTCAACCTTTTCTTTTAATAGAAGGCGCCTGTTACCGACTAGAATTTCTTTGTCACCGATGACTGCTTTGACGCCGTGGCCGACGATTTGTTCGATTTGCTCATGATCGTGTTCAGGTAAAGTAAGATCCCATTCTTTTGCTAAGTTAACCATAGCCTCTGCAATAGGATGAGAGGAGTGTTCTTCTGCAGATGCTACATATCGAAGGATTTCACGTTCTGAGAAACCGG
Source organism: Bacillus sp. NTK071 (assembly GCF_017303315.1). Lineage (GTDB taxonomy): Bacteria > Bacillota > Bacilli > Bacillales > Guptibacillaceae > Guptibacillus. The sequence continues at coordinate 8,273 of NZ_JAFKOI010000031.1, read as the reverse complement.
TGTATGGAATGATTTGTTTCACTACTGGCTTCCCTTTTGTAATCGTTCCTGTTTTATCTAGAATAACGGTATCCAACTGAGCTAACTTCTCAACGTATTCGCCACCTTTGATTAACGCACCGGTTCTAGCTGCTTTTCCAATGGAAGCAGAAATGGCAGTTGCCGTAGAAAGCTTAATTCCACATACAAAGTCAATCACTAACATGTTTAAGACACGATCCCAGCTTCTTGTGGTTAGAAAGATAGCGCCAGCAAGCAAAAAGGATAGGGGGACTAATCGTTCAGATAACTGATCTGCATAAGATTGAATAGGTGCTTTTTTCTGCTGGGCGTCTTCAATTAATTTCACGATGCGAGATACGGCTGTTTGATTTCCAACTTGCTCAACAAGTATATGGAGGTTGCCGGATGTGACAATCGTTCCTGCATAAACCTCATGTTGGTGATGGACATCTTTTGGGATGTATTCCCCAGTTATAGACGATTCATCAACGCTTGCTGATCCCTTTTTGATCGTCCCATCTGCACAGATTTTCTCACCTTCAAACACGACGATTTCATCCCCAGGTTTAATTTCTTGCATGGAAACTTTCTTTTCAATCCCATTTCGATCGATTTTCCAAACGGTTGATATATCAAGATTCATCATATCTCTTACATAGTTTTTCGTTTTATTTGCTGTTAGTTCTGTGATCATTTCACTTAGTGTTGACATGAAAAGAATAACAAGCGCTGAACGTGGATTACCTTTCAGGAGAGAAGCGAGAATAGCTGCTGAACTCAATGTATCAGCGTTCGGTTTTTTATCATGAAGAAGGGTACCAGCACCATTACGAAGGATGTTTCTAGAAGCATAAACACTAAGAATGGCTCCTGGACGTAGAAGTTGTTTATAACCAAGTAAGCTTCTCGCAGGAAAGAGAAGGTCAACGACTAGGGCTGATACACCAAACAGTAATTCCTGTTTATAGCTGAATTTGTTTTCTTTTGGGGCGGAGAATTGTTGAACATATCGTACGAGTTGCCTAGCGTGAATCGAGTAATCATGATGAATGAGTATTGATTTCGTTTCAGTGTTGTAGATGGCAGAGAATACCCCTGGATAGGACCGAACAATGGATTCAAGTGTACCTGGATTCCATTCGTTTTGTAGGTGAAGCCTGGTTCGACCAGGCAATTGGTGCCTTATCCTGATTAAGGTGTTCACGATCTGCCATCCTCCCTTGTCAGTAGCGTATATGCCCAATACAATAAACTACTTGCAAATGCTGGATTAGTCGTAAATCCTGTCGCGCCCTTAAAAAGCAATCCAAGTACTAATAAAGATTCAACATCCGCATTTCCACCTGTTTGTTTCTTTATCATCGTATCAACAGAATGCACGCCTTTTTTCATCGAATTCTTCATTTTAGAATCTATGTAGCGATAGCATTCTGTAGAAGTAGTAACCGCTAGCTGAACGATTTCATCGAATTGTTCAGGAGTCAGGTGATCGCTATTGAATTCTAACAATAAACTACCAGTAATTCCGGATGCGCTTACATTTCTCACCAGTGGAATCGTTGAGAATTTGCTTTCGAGTGCACTTGCAATTTGTTCGTTCTTCCAATGATGACTTTGCAATCGAACGCGTCCTGGCATCGCATGAACAACTTGAACTTTCTGATCTTTTAACTTCTTCATTAGGGTCGGAGCGATTAGTGACGCGCCTAAACCGATTAGTGTTTGCATCATAAATGAGTCACTTCTTTAGTGATTACGTTGTTATGGACTTTCTGAACGAGTTCGAACCATGCCTCTATTTGAGCTGATTGAACGTCGGGAGTGGCGTCATATTCCACTAAGAGCGTTCCCGTTTCTGGAGTATGTCGAACAGAAAGGATTTTATCTTCCATTTTGAGAATAGGCATTAATGTTTCGATGATCTTTGAGTTTCCTGTCCAGTAAGGTGAGGAAATTCTAATTCGACCTGGAATATAATGCATCACATTAATTTGATAGTTGGAAAGCATTTTCTCTAACCGTCTCATAATTAAGGCCTGTTTCACTTTTGACAGCATAAGAGGCTCCTTTACAGAAAAAGTATAATAACTTAATAGTAAAACAATTCAGAATGAAATAACAAGTACATATTTTCCTGTTTTTGTTAAGGAACGTCGTTTTTATAAAAAGCTCTTTTCTTATACCCTGTTGCTATAAGTGCGGGATAATTTCCGCTCCAGGATGCTCGCTTTCCGCGGGGCGGGCGGTGAGCCTCCTCGGCGCACAAAAACGTTGCGCCTGTGGGGTCTCACCTGTCCCGCTAGTCCCGCAGGAGTCGAGCATCCTTCCGCTCCAATTAGCTAAGTGTGTTTTTTTATTACACATTTTTTTCAAAACAACAATCTTTTAGAAGAGAATCTATAAAAAAAGCAGTGCTACTATAGCAACTGCTTTTCTCGTTATAAAATTCTAGTAAACTTTATCGCCATTAAATATGGAATTCTTCACAACGACATAATCTACCGTTCGAATGGATTCTAATTTGTCTCCACCTGAGTAAGAGATTGCAGATTGAAGATCTTGTTCCATTTCAATCAATGTGTCTTTAAGGGAGCCTTTGTGCTCAACAAACATTTTCTTGCCTTCCACGTTCTTCTTTTCCCCTTTTTGGAATTCAGAAGCGGATCCGAAGTACTCTTTGAAAAGCTTGCCGTCCTTTTCAAACGTTTCACCTGGAGATTCTTCATGTCCTGCGAACAGGGAACCAATCATAACCATTGATGCACCAAATCGTACGGATTTAGCAATATCACCATGCGTACGAATGCCGCCATCCGCAATAATAGGCTTCGTTGCAGCCTTCGCACACCAGCGAAGTGCAGCAAGCTGCCATCCACCAGTTCCAAAGCCGGTTTTAATCTTCGTAATACAAACTTTACCTGGACCAATCCCTACTTTCGTAGCATCGGCACCAGCGTGTTCTAATTCTCTCACTGCTTCAGGAGTTCCAACATTTCCTGCAATTACAAAGCTCTCAGGTAAGTGCTCCTTAATGTGTCCGATCATGTCAATCACCGCATTCGAGTGACCGTGAGCGATGTCAATTGTAATGTAGTCGGGTGCAAGGTTCTGCTCGGCTAATTGTTCAATAAATGCGTATTCTTCCGATTTCACACCAACGCTAATCGAGGTGATTAAGTTACGCGAGTTCATATCTTCCATAAATCCAATTCGTTTCTCTGGTTCAAAACGATGCATGACATAGAAATATCCGTTTTCTGCTAAAGAAACAGCGACTGTTTCATCAATGATGGTCTGCATGTTAGCAGGAACAACTGGTAGATTAAATGTATGTTTGCCAAGCGTAACAGAAGTATCACATTCTGATCGACTGTTTACGACGCATTTCGCGGGAATTAATTGAATATCTTCATAATCAAATACGTTTTCCATGAGAATCACTCCTAAAAACGAATAATACGTTTTATTTTAATTTGAATGTTCGTCCATTTGATAATTTACAGTATTTTTCTCTAGATGTCAAAGCATTTCTAAACTCCTGTGTGATAGAGAGACATGGAAGGATTTTAGGTAATAAAGGTTGAACAGTAACAGAGGAATGAAATTCAGGAGGAGATGGAATAGTGGGTAAGCTACTTAGAATTGGTACAACTTATATCCCTGTATCAAATGTAGAGACTTCCTCTGAATGGTATATTACAAACTTAGAAGCTGAGATGAGCTATAAGGACAGTAGTAAAGCGATTCTTAACATCGCTAATCAAAGTCTCTTTTTGGTGAAAGCAAAAGATGATCAAAGCTCTAATTTCTATGACAATGAAGGGAATGAATGCTTTTCAATGACGTTTGAGGTCGATGGGATACAGGCTCTAGAAAGCATTCGAAACGAGTTTATTAAGAAGAAGATAAGAGTAGGAGATATTGAGAATAGAGGACACATTGGGCGGAACTTTGTATTCTATGATCTTGATGGTAATAAGTTTGTTGTATGGAGTGAAGTGAGTCCTGATTTTAAAGAGAAGTACTTAGCTCCGAATCTTAATTAAAGGCTCTTTTCGTATACTTTGTTGCTATAAGAGTGAGGCGGTGAGCCTCCTCGGCGCACAAAACATTGCGCCTGTGGGGTCTCACCTGTCCCGCTAGTCCCGCAGGAGTCGAGCGCCGCTCCATTCAGCCAAATTTGATTTTTTATACAAAAATTCTTTCAAAAGCAACAATCTATGAGAAAAGAGCCTAATTAAATGGGAGTAACTTATTTTTCAAGGGCCTTATCAAATGTATCGTTAATTCATTTATGAGGAGAGTATATATGTTTCGAGTTGGAAGTGTTTTTATACCTGTAACGGATTTAGAGGAAGCAAGTTCATGGTATGAGAAAAATCTTGGTGTGAGAAAAATTCAAGAGTGGGGAGAGGGATCTGAGAAAGGAATTGGTTATTATTTCTCAGATGGTTCTACGCAGTTAGGTTTAGTACAGGTTGAGAAAGTAGCGTCTTCTGAGTTTAATGTTAATGAAAATAAAAGAAATGCGTACTTCAATTTCTTAGTAGACGATATCCACAGTGTATATACTCAATTTAATGAAAATGGCGTGAGGACCACAGCTCTTGAGGAATTTGGTGGGATGACGTGCTTTGATTTCTATGACCTTGATGGGAATCCATTTAGTGTCGTGAACGAAGTGAAAGATTCACCTTTTCATACAGACCAAGTGATGAAGCTTCAGCAGAGTAAGATTTGAGGCTTTTCGTATGTGAAAGTTTTCCATTTCGAGGAGGAGATTCAGAATGTTTTCTGGCCTATGGATTAACCTACCAGTGAAAGACCTTGAACAATCAAAAGCGTTTTTCACAGAGATTGGCTTTTCTGTTCAAGCTGTTGGCGATGGCGTACGGGTTGTAATCGGCGATAAGGAATCGACGGTCATGCTTTTTGAAGAAAGCAGGTTTCAGAGTTTTACTCATCATGAAGTGAGGGATGCTGAGAAAGCAACGGAAGTGCTTTTCTCGATTGGGGCTAAAAGTAAGGATGATGTTGATTCGTTAATTAACAAAGTGAAACAAGCTGGGGGTAAAATCTATGGTGAACCTGCTGAAAGTGAAGGCTGGCTTTATGGGGCTGGCTTCGTAGACTTAGATGGTCATCGGTGGAATATTTTATACATGGATATGGAACGTATGCCTCAATAGATGTAGCGCTAAGTTAGGTTAATAAGGTCGAAAAAGGTAACTCTCGTATTCACGGGAGTTACCTTTTCCTATGAGTATGAAACTTTATGGTTTCTTCCCTCGTAAATGAGATATACATACGATTTTAGTAAGGAGAGAGTTTCAAATGGTCACAGGACATAAAGGAGTCATCTATGTCATGCTAGCAATCCTACTTCTTTCAGGTTGTTCAGTTGCGTCTCAAGATAAGCCAGATATTAAAGCAATCGAAGACGTTAAGATCGATGCTATTCTAGCGTATAGCGGTACGTATGTTGGTGATAATTCAAATATCTCCGCTTTGCTTCGCGAGTTAGCAGGTGGTGAGACGGTAAACCACCTGGATTTAACAGGTGAGAAGATCAGTGTGACGTATGGAGTTGATGAAAGTATTTCGCAAGAATCGTTTGACTCTCATTGGTTTAACGGACAGAATTCCGAACATAAGAACTTCTATTTTAATGCGATCTATTTAACGATTCTAGTACCGAATGCTAAAGAATATAGTTTCAGAATAGAAGGTTCAGATGTGAGCGTAACGAGAGAACGAATGGTAGAAGTGCTTTCAAAGAAGTTTAATAAATTCCCTGAAGAGGACGAGATATGGGATGAAAAGGTAGTCGAGGAATTCGTAAAAAGCCATCAAGATGAAATAGAAGAGATGGGTAAAAATGATGAGAAATACTTTGTGGAATGAAATGAATTAATTCGTAAGTAACTGAGTAGAAGAGAAAAGGTTTTGGGAGGGAATAGCATGCCAGTATGCCAAAATTGTGGATACGAATGGCGGTGGAGTGAATCGCTGAAATTAACATTCAACTATAAGTCTACTTGCCCAAACTGCAATAAGAAACAATACTTAACGCCCAAAGCGAGGAAACGTTCAAGTCTAACATCGATGCTTGTCCTTATTCCTCTTGCCTGTTCAATAGTAATCAATATGTCGCTTTCTTTTTATCTTGCATTTAGCCTGGTTATTTTCTGTATTACTATTCTTTTATCACCTTTTTATATTCAACTAAGCAACGAGGATGAACCCCTCTGGTAGTTGATCTAAGCAAGAGGTTGGTTTTAGATAGAGGTCTTCTGTAGGAAAATCCCCCTTCAAAGTTGATAGGTTATGGTCCGTTTTTATTTTTATAGTGTATTAGAATAGAGATGAAAGAGGATGCCGGAAATTTTAAGTAGTTCATTTTTGGAGTACATAAACACAAGTTGTATCCATAATTGAATTGCTTTTTTCGTGCGAAATTACTTACTAATCTGAACCCTCATTCGCAAGGTAACTAGCAGCCAAAACCGTCATAATTATGGTGAAAGGAAGCAGAAGTAATGTTCCATAAAAGGGCAGTTTTGTGGAAGACTTGAATTCGAGATAATTAACTAAATTCGTTTGTGAAAGTAATATTTTGGAAACCTTTCAGCAGTTGATACGTAGATAAAATAAAAGGTATTACGACTATGAAAGGTGGAGTTAGTTATGGACTATGGATTGCTAATTATCGGTATTGCTCTGTTGGTGATTTCTTACTTGGTCGGTGTAAAAAAACAAACTTGGTTGCTAGCTGGTTTTAATGAGAAAATGATAAAAAACAAATCTTTATTAGGAACCATCACGGGAATGGGTTTTTTTCTTCCATTAGGTTTAATTGTGGTCTTCAATAGTGCTTTTAATTATGCAAACGAAGGAACTGTGCTTGTTGTGGCTATGTTGGTATTGCTTACTGCGGTGTATATCTTTATTAATAGGAGACTGCTTGATAGATGACAACTAATAAACGCACTGCTCAAAGGGAGTGTACTTTTGGTGAAAAATATCTAGAGATAAATGGTAAATCTCTATTTGTCACCATCAAAGGTCAGGGAGATCCAATCATATTTATTCACGGAGGACCAGGTGGGAGTCTAGAATACTTCTTACCACATATGGAGCCATTAGCTGAATCTTATCAAGTTATATTATATGATCAAGCAGGTTGCGGTAAGTCAGAAAGGGATAAACTTGATCATTATTCCTTAGAAGATGAAATCAATAATCTTGAGCTAATAAGAACGTCACTTAACCTAGATAAAGTAACACTCTTCGGCGAGTCGTGGGGAAGTATTTTGGCTCTATCATACGCAGCGAAGTATCCATTCAATATTCATAAACTCATTCTTACTGCTGCTATTGGCTTATCCTCAATAGACTACCAAACATTTAAAAAGACCCTTCTTCAAAAAATGGGTTCTTATAAAAAAATGAAACTAGGTTATTACTCGCTTGTTGCAGCTCTAGGAGGAAATGTATCCGAAAAGGTAAATATTCTAATGGACCCTTATTACGTTTATTCAGTCGAAACGCTAACTAAGAAAAAAGAAATTCAATATAATAAGCGAGCACTTAACAAAATAAGCAGAGATATTGAACAGGAATACAATCTTCTTCCTTCTATTGATCAAATTGAAAACTTACCCGTATTAATTGCTCAGGGCTCGCACGATATCTTATCTACAGCTTTCATTGAAAAAAATGTAATGAAGCACTTGAAGAATGCTGAACTTGTAGAAGTGAAGGAAAGCGGACATTGGACAATACTTGAGCAACCTGAACAAATCAGGAAGCTAACTAAGTCATTTTTGGAGGCTCGAGAAAGAGTTTCTTTAAGGAACTGAATAACGATCAACGATCTTCAATGATCTCGGAGCTTTATTTTAATAAGATCGCTATAAAAGGAGGAACTTCCGGAAAATTAGAGGTTCCTCCTTTTTTTGTAATTTACAAATTTCACTTAGATTACTGACTAGGTCATAAGTTGATAGAAGTGTGATCCAACTCTTTCACCTAGCGGCCACAATGGTCTTTCTGTTGCCTTTATCCCCAGATCAAGGCAAGTTTACTGATTTGAGGAATTTTGAAGGTTAGATAACTTTAATGTTTTTGTTCAATATTATCGCTCTTTATGTCACGGTGTGACATACTTAAAAATGGAAAAAGGGGCTAGATTAATGAAAAAGCCTGAAAAAACATACATACCTATGACCGAAACTGCTTTCTACATCTTGCTTGCATTAACTGAACCC
>NZ_JAFKOI010000030.1 GCF_017303315.1 Bacillus sp. NTK071 | reverse complement strand
CCTTAGTTATGGGCTATTGGTTAGCACCTGCATCATAACGGAGGGTCCTTTTTTATGCAATAGGCTTCATTCTGTTCTCACAGGAATGCTCCTGCGGGACTAGCGGGACAGGTGAGACCCCACAGGCGCGATGTTCTTGCGCGCCTAGGAGGCTCACCGCCCGCCCCGCGGAAAGCGAGCATCCTGGAGCGGAAATCCCCCCACTCTTATATATCTAATAAAAGAGCCTTATGAAAAAAGCTGTCTCTAAACGGTACACTGCGTACCGTTTAGAGAGACAGCTCTTTTAACGCCATTCTTTCCATTTATCCATTAACTGTTGTTTCTTTAATTGAAGCAGCGTATTTCCTTCATCGTCCCTGTTTTGCTTCTGCCATTCGTAGAAACTTGCAACAGCAATAAGCGTCGACCCAGCAATTAAGAGATACGCCCACCATGGCATGTTCCCCCAATATGGCCTCGTTTGGACAAAGACATTTAGTAAGAGGACGCTACAGCCAATAATAAAGTAGGATTTGATTCGATAGAGAAAACCAGCAATGACGGAAGCGAGCGACAAGCCCCCCGCAATAATAGCGTCATAGATTGTGTTGCTTATTAGCGCATCTACAACAAGAATCGATGCTACGATTGTTAGAACTCCCCATTCAATTAGCATCATCACCCGCTTTTCTTTTGACCATGTTGATACTGAGAGATAAATAGTAAGACCAAGCCATGGCAAGATATACACTTCGGTGGTGATATATTGATTAATTTCAATATGGTTGAGAAGCGTATAGTAAGGGATCAATAAGGTTGCAGCTGTGAGACTTTTAACTATTCTAGAAGCGAGTCCAACAGGTACCCTTTTCACTTGAAGGGCAAAAAGAACGACGATCAATAAAGCTGGTAGTTCATCTGCCCAAAGGGAAAGAGTCGCTCCGTTTTGACCTAGAGTTAGCACAGTCAACAATGCCGTTACAGAATACCAGTCTACGTGATTCTCGAGTATGTTCTTCGATTGGAACGAGTAAAGAGTTCGATGAATGAGTAATCCTGCTACGAGAAGGGTCGTTGCTGAAAGAACTCGAACAACCGTTAGCATCTCCATTGTTTCGAATGGAAGTGACAGTATAAACAGCACCACAAAAAGAAGGGGTACGATTGAAAACAAGTGCCATCCTGATTTGTGCATAACATAGAGTAAGAGCACGGCATAAGAAGCGCCTAACACGAACGGAAGAATCGGCATGTCGATAAAGTCAGTTGTGAATGGAACAAGTCCAAAGACAGAGAATGGCACAGCGTACCATTTTATCCGTTCCTTCCACTTATCACCCAACGAGAACCAGAGCGCAAACATTACTAGACTTGAAGCAAAACCAGTGTAGGTAAGTGCATTTCCATTAAGATCAAACGAACTGACCATCGAAATATAGAGAAATGGTAGTATCGTAAACCCTGCATAAAGAGAGGTACGGATTTTCCATTCAGTCGTCCTTGTTAAAATGGTATACAAATAGATTACTAACGCTATGCCGTATAAAATCGGCTCATCTCCTAATTCACTTACTGTGTACAAAAGCGAAATCGGCAGATAAAGGTGAGCAAGATAGAAAAATGCTCGGTGCGCAAATCTATTTTTCTTCGCTAATGTATCGGCGATGAGTATGAGAAGGACGCTTCCTATTATCCACTGAAAGACTCCTTGTATTGGGAAAGCTTCAGCTACTGAAAGATACGCTCCAAGCGTGAAAGAGCTGATAAGATACCACAGCGTTAATTCGTTCGTTCTTTTCAGAACAAAGTAAAGGACACCAATTGCCCCAATTAATAAACCTGTTCTAACAAACAACTCATTTACTGGTGTGACAACTAGCATTAATAACGAAAGACCGTATACACATACACCCGTCCAGAAGGCAGTATCTTCGAGCAACTTCTTCCCTTTTTTCTTCCATAAGTAGTGGAGAGCAATAATTACACACGCTGTGATACCTGTATGAAGTGGAAAGCCATAACCTTCATATCCATTCGCCTTCGTAAATAGAAAATAGAGTACAAGTAAAGCAAGCGTCCATGCAATTGGATTTAAAATTGCACCAACATAGCGAAGCCACAGCCACTTCCCTTTTTGATAAATCGTTAAATAAATAATTCCAAGTACGAAAAGTATGACGCTATCAAGCCACCACGTTTCGGTAATCAATCCAAGTAACAGCGCAAATCCCATTGGACCAAAAGATACAAAAAGCGAGCCAGTTTGAATTCTTGTGGTGTAACGCCCTTTATTCCAGTAGTAACCACCTGCGTATACGATAAATCCTGTTAGAAATTGATGAAGAATTATGGTTGTACTTGAAGGATCCTCATAAAGCAAACTCATTAGATAAAGGCCAGCTGCTGCAAGAAAGACGGGTGATAAGAACCCGAACAGGCGATAGCGCGAAATATTTGCAAGGTACAGATAGTTCAAGCTGATGATGATGTAACCGAGAACGAGCAACCAGGATGGGTCATCATAACGTAAGACAAGCCCTTTGTAACTAATAAATACGAATGCACAGAATGAGACGACAGCACTTGTAAGCTGAAAAGCCTTTTTCAAGTATTGATTTTCGAAAGGTCCAGCCCCCTGAAGTCCGATGAAAATAAATCCAACGAGCGCGTATAACATGACATCAATAGATCCCAGTAGTGAGTTTTCAATCAATTGATACATTCCGTATACGAGTAATACGGTGAACACAAAATGATATTCTTTCTGCTTTCCAATGTAAATCATTGAAAGGTAAAGCACAGCAGTGAGAATCACGTTAAAGCTATAAAACAGTTCGCTTTCGAAGAAGAAAAGCAATAGTAATGTTGAGAGAACTAGATTCCCCTGAGCGTATAATGGAAGCTCTTTCGTAAAGAGTTCTAGATTCTGGACGTTTTTTGTTCTGGCATATGCTAAAAGCAATACGCCATTAAACAAGACAATTCCAAAATAAAAAACATCTACTGTTGGGTTAAACAGATGGATGAAAAAGGCAGCACCAATGCTGAGTGTTATGAATGAAAACCAGACGAACAATCTTGAGTTTTGTCGTAAGGCGTGGAAGGTATAAAGCGGTAAACAGATCAGTACACCTATGAGCCCAAGCACGTCATTTCCTGCACCTGTCACCGATAACCATTCACCAAAAAGCTGAAAGTAACCAGCTGATAACACAACAATCGGTAGAAAGAGGCTTCCAAGGATCAAAAATGCAAAAGCTGTTTTCTCAATCTTTAACTTATGCCCACTCAGCCAGCTGATTCCAAAAAACACAGCTGATATTCCTCCAATTAAGGCCGTTTTCATAGCTGAGGTCATAACATCCCACGTACTTGTTGCGAGTACTAACGCACCTAGTAGGAGAAAAACAACACCGATAATTAATATCCATGTTAGATTTCGATCTCGTAATTCCTGAGGTGATTTCACTTTCTTTTCCTTTACCGGCCGTGGTTTTGTTATCGGCTGCTGTGGAGTTTGCTTTATTTCTAACTCCTTTTGGTTATTTTCAAACGTATCAAGCATCCGCTGATAAGCAGACGAAACAAGGTCGTACGTTTCACCCTTTATGTAATCGTGAAGTCTTAACCTTTTTAATTCATCTTGAAACACATGTTCTCTTTCTCTCTCATTCATCTTCCCCCACCTCCACTTATTAACATATTTTTCCTCTTTTTATTCTTGTCCCTAGTTTACTCATACTCGATTCCACCTTGCAATATGATCACGTAATTTGGCTTATTTAAATCAAAGAAAGTGTCCGCCTGGAGCGGACACTTTCTTTGATTTGTCTTTGAGGGGGGTCAGGTACCGACCTGACCCCCTATGGTTAATCCTGCATAATACCCTCCGCGGGCAGTCAGTTCTTTATGGTTTCCTCTTTCAATGATTTCTCCGCTGTTCAATACGATAATTTGGTCGGCTCGTTGAATCGTATTGAGCCGATGAGCGATGACGAAGCTTGTGCGTCCTTCCATTAGTGCCCACAGCGCTTTCTGAATTTGAATTTCAGTTCTTGTGTCGATGCTGCTTGTTGCTTCATCAAGAATCAGAATCGCTGGGTCGGCGAGAACAGCTCTAGCAATAGAAAGGAGCTGGCGTTGACCATGGCTGATTCCACCGCCATCCTGCTTTAGAATTGTGTCGTAACCGTCAGACAGCCTTGAAATAAACGAATGAGCGTTTGCTACACGTGCTGCTTTCTCAACTTCCTCATCCGTTGCATCAAGTCTTCCATAACGAATGTTTTCGCGCACTGTTCCATTAAATAAGAACGTATCTTGAAGAACAAACCCCATATTTTCTCTTAGACTAGCTCTCTTTATCTTCCTAATGTCGTGGCCTTCTACTTCAATTGATCCACTCGTCACTTCATAGAAACGCATAAGCAAGTTCACAATTGTCGTTTTCCCTGCACCCGTTGGACCAACAATCGCAATTGACTCACCAGGATTTGCTTGAAATGAAACATCTGAAAGCGTTTCATCCTGTTCATAGGAAAACGAAACGTCTTTAAAAGCAACTTGCCCCTTTACATTCTGGAGTTGAATCGCATCATCTTCATCCAATTTTTCTTCTTTTTCGTCAAGTACAGAAAAAACACGCTCTGCTCCTGCGACAGCAGATAAAATCGTATTAAACTGGTTAGCAAGATCATTAAGCGGCCTTGTAAAGAGCCTAGAATATTGAATGAAAGCAACAATCACACCGATTGATACCATTCCTTTTAGAGATAGCCATCCACCTGCAGCTGCAATTAACAGGAAACTCAAGTTATTCAATACATTCATGAGCTTTGGAATAAACCCTGAATAAGTCATCGACCAGAAACCTGATGTTCGAAGCGCTTCATTTTTATTAGCCAATTGCTTTAATACACGTTTTTCCTGCGAAAACGATTTGACGATCTGTTGTCCAGACAACGTTTCTTCTATGACACTATTAAGCTCACCAAGGTTACGTTGCTGCTCTTTAAAGTAATATCCGGTACGTTTCGTGATCCACCTCATGCCCATAAACATAAGTGGAATAATTGTGAATGTAATCGCAGTAAGCACTGGACTGAGCCATAGCATCAACCCGACCGTTCCTGAGAGGGTTAGGATACTCGCAAAAATCTGAATCACAGAGCTATTCAATGTCTTACTCACGTTTTCAATATCATTTGTTAACCGACTCATGAGTTCACCATGCGTTTTTTTATCAAAATACGGAATGGGTAGGCGGTGTAAGTGGTGGAATAAATCCTTTCTCATGCGATAAACGGTTTTTTGTGCAATACCAATCATCCAGTAATTCTGAAAGAAGGTTGCAGCTGACTGCAAAACGTAGACAGCAATGAGAAGGCCAAGAATCATAGGAAGGCCTTTAAGTTGGCCAGGAACAAGGTATTCATCTATGGCAATGCTTGTTAAGTATGGTCCGAGAAGGCCAAATCCTGAGCTTGCGACGACCATCATGATGACAAGTGTTAATAGACCTTTTTGTTTTGAAAGGTAGCGCCAGATTCTGGCGACAGTTCCCTTCAAATCGTCCGGCCGCTTTTTCCCATGCTGGTTATGTTTACCTAATCTCATGATAAGCCTCCTCTCCATACTGAGACACAAATATATCTCGGTAAACGGAATGATTCAGTAGCAGTTCATCATGAGTTCCTTCTCCTATTAGTTCCCCATCTTCTAGTAGAAGAATTTTATCCGCTTCTTTAATCGAGCTTATCTTTTGTGCAATCAAAATCACCATACTCTGCAAATCGCTCAACGACCTCTGCAAGTCCGCTTCTGTATTTAGATCAAGCGCACTAGTACTGTCATCTAGAATAAGAATTTCCGGTTTTCGAATCAGAGCACGAGCAATTGAGAGCCGCTGTTTCTGTCCACCTGAAAGGTTAATCCCTTTTTGCCCGAGCACCGTCTCATACTGATTCGGCAACGACATGATAAACGAATGAATCTGGGCAGCTTTTGCAGCAGACAAGATCTCACCTAAACTCGCGTTTTCCTTCCCCCATCGAATGTTATCACTAATCGTTCCACTGAAGAGAATCGCTTCCTGTGGAACCATTCCAATACGGTTTCGTAACTCTTCTAGCTGATAATCCTCAACATTACGCCCATTCAGTGTGATTGTGCCTTCAGTGGGTTCATATAATCTTGGAATGAGCTGGACGAGGGAAGATTTACCTGATCCTGTCGCGCCAATTACTCCAATGAATTGTCCTTGCTTGGCTGAGAAGCTGACTTGTTTCAACACATCATCTTCTGAATCTGGATAGTGAAAGCTAACGTCATGAAATTGAAGGGTCTTAAGCTCTTTCATAGTAGTTTTTAACCCCTCTTCCTGAATTGTTTCAGTCGTCAGCACTTCTTGCATACGAAAAGCCGAAGCCCTAGCACGGGATAGAATCATAAGAATAAAAGAGAACATTGTAAGCGCTACTGTAATCCTTGTGCCATAGGTAATAATGGCAGATATTTCACCAACTTGTGCGGTACCAGCAACAACTTTCAAGCCTCCAAACCAAACAACAGCTACAATGGCTACATTCATTAGTATGAGCAGAACAGGTGTAGCGAGCTCAATAAGGCGGAGTGATGAGACCGTTTGATTCATTAAATCTTCATTAACACCTTTAAACCGCCGCTGCTCGTGCTTCCCCCTAAGATATGCTTTAATTAGCCTTACACCTACAAGATTTTCTCTCATAACACCATTTACTCGATCAAGTTTATCTTGAACAGAACTGAAAAGAGGAACCCCTTTTTTCATAACAAAATACAGGAAAACCATAACGAGTGGAATTGCAGCAGTTAAAAGAAGTGCTAGTTGCACGTCAACAACGAAGGCCATCACAACACCACCAACAACAAGTAGCGGTGCTCTGACCATAATTCGAAGTCCCATAAACACAACGAGCTGAACTTGATTAACATCATTCGTTAATCTAGTAATTAGAGAAGAAGTGGGAAACCGATTGAAATCTTTAAAGGCGAATGATTGAACTTTCTCAAAAAGTGCTTTCCTTAAATCGAAAGCGAAATGCTGACTAACGTATGCAGCAAGAAACGTATTAATGATCGAAGCAATGAATGAAACGACGGTTAGAACAACCATGTAAATTCCTAGTCTGGTAATCACGTTAAGGTTCTCTTTCACAATTCCGTTATCAATAATGTCTGCCATCATTAAAGGAAGCCATAATTCAACAACAAGTTCAACTAACATTAAGAGTGCTGCAATAGTCGCAGCGACCCGGTACGGTTTAATATAGGCTAATACGTTCTGCACAGCATCCTCCCCTACTTATAAGGCGTCTAATTGTATTTATATTGTACAGGATATTTAGGGACTCGAACAAATATGTACTTTTAAAAAGAGTCGGAAACTCAAAGAGCCAGCTCATTAGTTGAGCCGGCTCTCTTCTATGCTTTATTGCTTTTCGAAACGATCATTTCAAGGTCACCTTCAATATGACAATCCTTCATTGTAGATGGAATAATAAAGTGGTCTCCTTGATTCACAGAGTAAGAAGCCTCTCCTGACGTTATATTCCCCTCTCCGCTTAGAACACTAACAAGCAAATAGGGGTGATCAGTATGAAGAGCATATTCACCATCCAATTCCCAGCGATACACGGTAAAATAATTTGACTCAACAAGCTGGATTTGCGTAAGACCATCCTCTTCCAACGTAACAGGATGGAACGGAGGATCCTGATGAGGAATCGTAGATACATCAATGGATCGTTCAATATGTAACTCTCGTGTATTTCCATCTGCGTCTTTCCGATCATAGTCATAGACGCGGTAAGTTGTATCAGAGCTTTGTTGCGTCTCAAGAATCATCGTACCTGCACCAATAGCATGAATCGTGCCGCTTGGAACAAAATAAAATTCACCTGGCTCAATTGGAACACGACGTAGAAGCTTGTCCCATTCTCCGTCTTCAATCATTTGTTCAAATGATTCTTTTGTTTGCGCGTGGTGACCAAATATTAATTCAGAACCTGGATCACAATCTATAATGTACCAGCACTCCGTTTTGCCATACGCTTCCCCTTCAACTTCTCGTGCATATGTATCATCAGGATGTACTTGAACAGATAAATCTCTGTCCGCATCTAGAATTTTAACTAACAATGGAAAATGCTCGCCCGTTTCATAACCAAACAATTCTCGATTGCTCTCCCATACCTCGTTCAGCTTTTTACCAGCAAGTGGTCCATTAATGACTTCACTCGGACCATTTTGGTGAGCAGAAATTCCCCAACATTCTCCTGTTGTTTCAGATGGAATGGTATAACCAAACACATCGCTTAGCTTCGTACCTCCCCAAAGCCGATCTTTAAATTCAGGTTTTAGAAAAAGCGGTTCATTTTGATACATCTTCATTTCCCCCTATCATTTCGTTATTGTTCTCCTACCTTCCGGCGTGCGTGCATTGCTGCACCAATAATTCCAGCCTTATCATTTAGCTGAGCTGGCTCGATCTTGATTTTACCCCGTAGACCTTCATACACATACTGATCCACTTTTCCCCTTATAAGTGGAAGGATCATCTCTTTCGCCTGCATAACGCCCCCTCCAAGAATGAAAATAGCTGGATCAACCGAATGTGCAAGATTAGCAATCCCAATTGCAAGAGCATCAATCGCTTCATCTATAATTCGGAGCGCTTCTTCATTTCCTTCCTGGGCAAGTTGAAAAACTTCTTCAGCTCCCCCAGATAAGCCAATCCTTGCTTGTCCTTCTCTTGCAATCGATGTGCCAGATGCCAATGATTCCAGCGAACCAGCATTCATATTGGCATGCCTCATGCCACCAGGTTTAATAATCATATTCCCAATTTCTGCACTGTATCCGTGCTCACCCTGAATGAGACAGTTATCCTGTACATATCCGCCACCTATTCCAGTACTTACTGTTATGTAAAACGAACTACTTCTTTCGCGACCGCCTCCGAACATCGCTTCTCCAAGCGCAGCAGCATCTGCATCATTTACAAGGAAGACAGGAATACCAAGTTCCTCACGAACAATAGACGTAATCGGGACATCTTTCCATCCAGGTAAATTAGGAGGAGCTACTACGATACCATCGAATGGATTTAATGGACCAGGTGAGCCAATACCGACAGATACAGCTGAATAAGCTTTTTTAACATCTTTAATTAAAGCAATCATTCTTTTAATAATTGATTCATAGCCAGTTGCCGCATCTGTTGGAATTTGTTTAACTTTCAGCAGTTGACCCTTTTGATCTACAATTCCAACTCGAAGGTTCGTTCCTCCTAGATCCACTCCAATATAAACGTTCTCCATCGATCTACCTCCTCACATTTCTTTTCTATTATACTATCATGAAAATCCTTTACTAGGACATAACTCTCCTTCTATCTTTAAAAAGCAGTAGGTCTACATAAGAGTACAAAATAGAACAAACTTTCGTTTAATATGATAAAAAACAATAAATTGTTAGAAAATTCTTTCTAATAATGCTTTCCTCTGATAAACTAGTACTAAAATCATGTAAATAAGGTGACTTAAATGGTATTTGACGGTATTTTATTGTCTATCCTTATCGGTTTCTTACGAAAAGGGAACCTAAAGGGTTTTGCTTATTTATCTTTCCGAGCTGGTTGGATTTTTCCTTTATTACTTCTGGTTGAAATTCTTGTCTTTGTATTCCAAACCTCATACTCCTGGGTGGCTACACTGAGCGCCCCCCTATTTATGATCATATACGTAGTAGGACTTATCTTTCTCTGGCTAAATAGAAAAATGAATATCGGTGTAATGCTTCTATTTATTGGCGTTCTTTTAAACTTCATTGTCATGGTTCTTAACGGAGGTAGAATGCCAGTTTCACTTGAAGCAGCAACCATTCTTGATCCAGCATATGCAGAAGCAATTCAGCATGGTTTATATGGGAAGCATGCTGTACTAACAGATAGCACATTGTTTGGTTTTCTTGGAGACGTTATTCCCATTACAGATCCTTATCCGAAAGATCAAGTTATTAGCATTGGCGATATCATCATGAATATCGGAATTTTCATTTTCATACAGCACGTTATGGTCAAGACCAAGCATCCAGAAGAAATCCTCGCATCGACCCAATCTGAAGGGAGGTGAACGTTCATGGAACGAAAAGAGGGCATTAAGCTTACAGGCATCCTTATGAATATTGCTATTATTACTACAGCTGTTATTGCACTAACTTCTGGATTTAAATTGGTTTAATAAGTAAGGAGAGGCCAAGCTTCTCCTTTTAAAAAAACTAAATTTAAATGAGCGTGATAAAGACATGAAGGGCATATTTCAGAAAAACTCACAGGTTGTAAGCGTATATATACTATTAGCTTCAATCGCAGGAACAACTTTGTTTACGACACAATACTTGCTTACATTTACACCACCAAACTGGAGTCTGGCCTTCACGTTTATAGTAGCCATACTACTTCTTAATCACTATACAATTCTTTTGCCACCTAGCGGAAATTCTCTATCAATGGATTCCTCTATTTATCTAGCAGTATTATTTGTACTTGGACTGAACGTAACACTTACCATCTTACTCGCAACCTCCATCATCTATGCCATGTATAAAAGAAGCGTTGTTTGGTGGAAGCATCTCTTTAACTTCTCCATTTATACAATCATGATTATTGGGGCTTATGAAATTTTTCTTATTTCAGGTGGTAACCTTGGAACGCTATCGTTTTCTAATGGGACTAGCTATATACTTTCGTTAAGCGTCTACTTTGTTTTAAACGTATTACTTATAGGTATTTTCTTTCTTCTTACAGCGACGGAAAACTTACTAACTATTTTTCGTGGCATGTTTAAAGAAACCATATCAAGTTATTTCATAACACTCGTTTTGTCATTGATCCTTGTATTGCTAATGCAACAGGAAATTATCCTTGGCGTACTTTTATTTACATCAGTTGCAGTTCTACTTTCTATGTCTTTTAAGCAATATTTCGAACTTTATTTGGAAGTCTCGCAAAAAGCGGATGTCGACCATCTAACAGAGTTATACAATCATGGTTATTTCAAATCGTTGTTGGAAGAAGAGATTAAAACGGCAAGAGCAACTGGTCAACCCATTTCCGTAGGACTCATTGACCTGGACGATTTCAAAAAGTATAACGATCAACATGGGCACTTACAAGGAGATAAATTACTCAAGCACTTTGGAGCCGAACTGAAAAAGAATGCGAGCGATACGTCTACAGCTGCAAGATATGGGGGAGAAGAGTTTGCCATTTTGATGCCTGGGAAAACTGAACTTGAGGCTTATCATTTTGTGAATCAACTCAGGAAGAAAGTAAATGACATTTATTTTGAAGGTGTTGAAGTTCTTCCACACGGTTGTTTATCCTTTTCGGCCGGCGTCATTCAATTCAATAAGGATATGTTCCATACATCTGAAGTACTTGAGAAAGCAGATCAAGCGATGTATTACGCAAAGACAAAAGGAAAAAATAATGTATGTATTTATAAAGCGGAAAATGTTGCGAAAGAAACGGTTTACAATAAGAACGAAATGGAACTCCTAGAACAACAGCTGAAGATCTTTCTATATAAAGACGTATATACGTACAGACATAGTAGAAGAGTTTACGAATACGCTATCGAGTTTAGTGCGAAGCTTAACTTAAACGCAAATGATGAGAAAACACTTGTAATGGGCGCATTGATTCATGATATTGGGAAACTTGAAATCCCACGTGATGTGATAAATAAAGAGGGGAAGCTCACAAAAGATGAATGGGCGATGGTTCAAAAGCACGTGATTTGGGGTAGAGAGATTGTCGCAACGAATCGAGAGCTTCACTATCTCCTTCCATTAGTAGAGCTACATCATGAACGTTATGACGGAAAAGGCTATCCGTATGGATTAAGTGGACAAGAAATTCCTAGGCTTGTGCGGATGCTTACGATTATTGATTCGTTTGACGCTATGACCACCGAGAGACCTTACCAGACAACAAAATCATTTAGTGAAGCGATTATTGAGTTAGAGAAATGTGCCGGTACACAGTTCGATCCGGAGCTCGTTGAACGCTTTATTGAGGTGATTAAAGAAAATCCGACTTTGTACGAGAAAGCAACTGATACAACAGTTCATATTGGTATGTAAGGGAAAGAGCGAATGGTTTAGCATTTGCTCTTTTTTCTATGTTCAAGAGCTGTTCAACACCGTTACCACATTGGCTCATCTTGATCGGTTACTTCATAAAAGAAAGGGAGACTAAGTAGTGTTAGAATACTGATGAAAACCTCGATACTTAGAATAAGAGAAAAAGGTAGCCCAAAAGCTATTAAAGGTAACCAGAACAGTGCAACAATACTCGGAATAAGAGATAAGTTATTTCGAGATCGTCTAGTTACATATTGTTCATTTCCACAAGTAGGACATGAAACGGCTTTTCTAATTGTAAACATAGTGAAAAACGTTTCCTTCCATGTCCACTTTGAATGACATGTACAGCAAGTTGTCATAGCGATCCCTCCTACTCTTAATACGATTTCATAGCAAGAATGGTTTCATAACAGATTTAAAAAGGTTTTGGATTAAAAATCACACTTGGCTGATTGGAGCGGAAGGATGCTCGACTCCTGCGGGACTAGCGGGACAGGTGAGACCCCACAGGCGCGCCCAAAGCGCGCCGAGGAGGCTCAGCGCCCGCCCCGCGGAAAGCGAGCATCCTGGAGCGGAAATCAAAAACCATTCTAGTAGCAAAAAGGCTCATTGCTTATACCAGAATACCGCTACTTCTCTGAGAGTGCATATATCATGAGCTTAATCGAGTCACGAATACTAGTATACGGAAATCCGATGTGCGCTGAATGATGAAGTGTCATTTCAAACGTAGGTGGCACGTGTATGAATCCTGCTGGAATATCCATTCCTTTTTGTTCGAGAGCGTACAGGACGCTATACATGACATTATTGCAAAGGTAGGTTCCGGCCGTATTTGAAATCTCCGCTGGAATGCCATTTTGCACAAGCGCATCGGTCATTTTCTTAATCGGGAGCGTTGAAAAATAAGCTGCTGGCCCACCTTTGATGATTGGTTGATCTTCAGGAGCATTTCCAGAATTATCTTCAACACTATCATTTACGTTAATCGCTATCCGCTCAGGTGTTACCTTCGTTCGGTCAGCAGCAAGTCCAAGCATCATAATCGCAGCTGGTTCACACTGTACAACGTATTCAATCAGCATCTCTGCTGCACGTTCATAATCCACCGGAAGAACACGCGAAATAACCTCAAATCCTCCAACTATCTCTTCATCTAGTTCCCTAACAATTTGTTCAGTAGGATTGTGACGATGCTCTAAAAAAGGTTCAAATCCAGTTAAGAGTAGTTTCATCCTGCACTCTCCTTTCAAATAGTAACATGATATTAATGAAGACCTTCTCCTATTATATACTGTTTTATTACCTAAAACAGTGTAGTTCAACCTTGAAATCGTAGTAAATCTTTACCACTCAACAGGGAGACGTCACCGGTAACGTGTCTGTCCCCCACTGCTTTAAAGCAGGTATCGATGAGCTCAATCGAGAATGCTTAGTTTATAGAAAAGATGTTATTAAAGGAGGACTATACATGTATTCAAAACTTGTTTTTACTCCATTAAGTTATACGGGTTGGGGATCGCTTGAACAACTACTTCAAGAGGTTGAGAAATATTCCCCCCAAAGAATTCTCGTTGTAACTGACTCCGTTCTTGAGGAGATTGGGCTTGTTGATCGCGTGCGACAACCGTTGCAACAAGTCGGCTATAAAGTTGATGTCTACACAGATATCGTTCCAGAACCTCCTCTTGCTATTGGTGAAAAACTCGTAAGCTATACAAGAGAAAAAGCATTTGACCTCGTCATTGGTCTTGGTGGCGGAAGTGCGCTTGATCTT
The DNA here is from genome assembly GCF_017303315.1 of Bacillus sp. NTK071. GTDB lineage: Bacteria > Bacillota > Bacilli > Bacillales > Guptibacillaceae > Guptibacillus. Next base: position 1,284 of record NZ_JAFKOI010000030.1, on the reverse strand, counting down.
GCTAAATTAACGGCAGTTCTTTCAAGTCACGATGGTCCTGTTGCTGACTATCTTAATCTATCAGGCAGTAAACAGATAACTGAAAAAGGACTACCAAAAATACTAATTCCGACAACAGCAGGAACGGGATCCGAAGTCACAAATATCTCAGTTCTATCACTTGATCGAACGAAAGATGTTGTCACACATGACTACCTACTTGCTGATGCGGCAATTGTTGATCCTGAATTAACAATTTCAGTTCCATCCAAAGTAACCGCTGCAACTGGTGTTGATGCCCTTACCCACGCAATTGAAGCCTATGTTTCCGTTAATGCAAGTCCAACGACGGACGGGCTTGCCTTACAGGCGATTCGTCTAATCAGTCGCTCGATTAGACGAGCTGTCGAAAACGGAGAAGATCATGAAGCTCGAACCGATATGAGTAATGGCAGCTATATCGCGGGGCTCGCTTTCTTTAATGCCGGAGTTGCTGGGGTTCATGCACTCGCCTATCCGCTTGGTGGACAGTTCCATATCGCTCACGGTGATTCGAACGCAGTTCTTCTTCCTTATGTCATGGGCTACATACGGAGAAGTTGCACAAAACGAATGAATGATATTCTTAATGCTCTTGGAGGAAACACTCAGTATTTATCTGAAGAAGAAGGCTCGTACGAGTGCGTTCGCGAGCTTCAAAAACTCGTCCGAGACGTAGGCATTCCTGAAACACTCCGCGGATTTAATATACCTCTATCTGCTCTTGATTCTTTAACAAAAGATGGAGTAAAGCAACAAAGATTGCTTGCAAGAAGCCCTCTTCCACTTCATGAAGCAGATATTCGAGCCATTTATCAATCTGCCTTCGATGGGAAGATCGTTGAACAGGCTCATTCCAAAGTCCAACATCCTTAATATTTATGATTGATTCGTAACTTCATAGGGAACATTTATAGGAAAAGCAGAACTGGTGGTGTATCTTTTGGGCTATTTCTTACTTCTCATTCTTTCACTCGCAATTCTTATTTTCCTAATCCGAGTGCCGTTAACTGAACGCTTTCCTCCAGCTATTAGGAAGATGGGGATTGTTTTTCTTGTAGGGTTATCTGTTGTATTTCTCGTATTACTGATTGGATCATTTTTATAGACTCTTATCTAAATGCTCTTTTCCCAAAGATTGTTGCTATAGCTAGGTAATTTCCGCTCCAGGATGCTCGCTTTCCGCGGGGCGGGCGGTGAGCCTCCATAGCCGTCAAGCTAATGGAAACATAGAGTATGAAATGATCGTTCTGTTATGGTTTGTTC
>NZ_JAFKOI010000002.1 GCF_017303315.1 Bacillus sp. NTK071 | reverse complement strand
CGGTTGTTTCCTATCTGTAAATTACGAAAGACCCGATCTGATTCAAATGAATTGTTCGGGTCTTTCTCATGGTTATTTACTTATGTCCCAGCCTCTTTTTGCTTGAAGTAATTTAGCTCTTTATAGGAAACTTCTCTGTACTTTATGCCAGAAAGAATTATCTTTCAACTTTACTGTCTTTATTCGTTTTTCGGGTATATGAATGTTAATTTCTTTCGCGTGTTGAATACTTAACGCCTCATTGTCTATCCCAATAACTGGATAATCGTTGCCATCTTGGATAACTTGAAGTGTAAGGGATCTTTCATCGCTTAGTACGAATGGCGATCCAAGTGTTCGATAGTGGTTATTATTTAGTGACGCAAGCTCACTAACCTGCATACAAGCAAGTTTAGGATCAATGACTGCTCCATTCACTGATTTGTTATAAGCTGTACTGCCAGTAGGTGTTGAAACAATTAGGCCATCTCCACGGAATGTTTCAAAGTGGAAATCTTCTACATACACTTCCATCGCAAGTGTTTTAATAATAGAAGAACGGATTGTACATTCGTTTAAACAGTAAAAAGAGGATTCATTGTTTACTTGTACTTCAATTGTTGGGTATCGACGAACTTCAATGCCCTCTGACAAGATATCTCCTACCATGTCCTGCAAGTTATCGATGTGAAAATCGCAATAGAAGCCAAGCTCTCCTGTTGAAATTCCTACATAGAGGCAGTCTTCTCGAAAACCTGTTTGTCTCACTGCTTGTAGGAAAGCACCGTCCCCACCTATGCTTGCAATAATGCTAGCATCTTTAGCATCTTCAACGATATGAAAATCATTTTTTTCAGCAAGTGCTTTTAGAGGTTCTACTTTCTCCTGCAATTCTTTTGTTTGTTTATAGAAAAAGAACAAATTACGGCGATTTGGCATATGAATTCCTCCCTGTCCAACTGTTATTCTTCTTTACTTTATCATTCTCTCTTTTTAGAAAAAAGAAAAAATTAAATTTTGTAATCGAATACACTTTAGTTTAGCGCTTCTTATTGAAATGATACAACATGTTATTTAGAAGTGCGGTTCCTAATTTTGTATGGTATTCTCGACAATATGAAACCAATATTATGGCTTCATCGTACATACTATAGCATCAGGATATAGAGGAGGCTTACTATGAATGGAAAACGGTGGATAGCGCTTGGTATAACGGTCGTACTGATCATCGTATCAATTGGATTTAATTTCGTATCCAGTCTTGCTTTTGGCGGATGGAAAGAAGAAATAAATTCAACGGATCAGTTCGCTGAGACGGTCATTGAAGAAGGTAGCGGTTTGAATAAGATCGCGGTGTTAAATGTGGAAGGGGTTATTCAGGATAACGGCGCGAATACTAGCTTTTTGCCACAGGCAGGTTACAATCATGATGTGTTTCTTAAGCGTCTTGAGCATGCAGGGGATGACAACAGTGTTAAAGGAATTATTCTTCGATTGAACACGCCAGGTGGAGGCGTGGTTGAAAGTGAAGAGATCTATGATGAAATCCTTGAGTTAAAAGAAAAAACGGATAAGCCGATTTATGTTTCAATGGGGAGTATGACAGCATCAGCAGGGTACTACATATCTGCTCCTGTTGATAAAATTTATGCCAGTCCTTCAACAATAACAGGATCAATTGGTGTTATCATGCAGTCAATGAACTACTCTGAGCTTGCTGAAAAAGTTGGAGTGAAGTGGGAGACGATTAAGAGTGGTCCTCATAAAGATATTATGTCTCCAAGTCGTGAGATGACTGAAGAAGAACGTGATATCCTACAGTCGATGATTGATAATTCTTATGACGAATTTGTCCGAGTAGTTAGTGAAGGTAGAGACATGGAAGAGAGTAAAGTTCGAGAACTTGCTGATGGAAGAATTTACGATGGAAGACAGGCGAAGGATGTTGACCTTGTAGATGGTCTTGGCAATCTAGAAGATACCATCGAAGTGATGAAGAAGGACCTCGGAGATAGTAATCTTCAAGTCATTCAATATAAGCAGAACTTAGGATTTAATTCGTTATTTGAAATGACGGCTGCCAAATTAATGGGTCCAGATAAAGACTTACTGGGTATTCAACAACTACTGTCTACACCGCAATCACCGAAACTTATGTATTTATACTCTGAATAAGGAGGCAGGCAGAATGGATGAAACAATGAATGTGACTGCCCCTCCCGCTTCAAATTCCAAAGAATTGTCGAACGTGCGATTCGCTGGATTTTGGATGCGTTTCTGGGCATATTTAGTGGATATAATTGTTGTAGCAAGTCTTAATGGCATTATGATTACACCTGCTTTACGAGGATTTGATATTCCTGCAGGTGAACCCGCTTTTTTGCCACTGCAAGCTATTTTAACTGGGACCGTCTACTATGCTTATTTTATATTGATGACGAAGTTTTTGTCTCAAACGCTTGGTAAGATGCTTTTCGGGTTAAGAGTTGAGTCTGATAAAGGTCCTAGATTAACATGGGGAACTGTTATTTTTCGAGAAGGTATTGGACGTTTTATTAGCAAAACGATCCTTTTTGTTGGATTTGTTGTTGTGGCATTCACAAAGAAAAAACAAGGTATACATGATTTATTTGCAGATACGATTGTCGTTCATGAAAATTAATAGCGTTTAGTGAATAAACCTGCCCACATTGGGCAGGTTTATTCTATGTGGAATTTTTTTGCTTATTAATCATTGTATTTAAAAAGGTGCTTTATAAATCAGCCTAAGAATAAAAAGGAGGGGCTTGTTTATTGATTATAGCAATAGTTGCTCTATTTGGTTTGCTACTAATCGCTTCCTTGCCTCTCATTATTTTTTCAACTGTTAAAGTGACAGTAACAATTGAGCATTCGAGAGCTGTTGAGGAACTGCAAATTGATGTTCAGGCGCTATTTGGACTTTTTGTTTACTCGACTGCAGTTCCACTTAAGGAGTTACTAGAAAACGGAGAAGATGCAATTAAAGAGAAAGCTGAAGAAACATCTTTCTCAGGAGACATACAAGAACTTATGAAATTAATTAAGAAAACGCTTGGAGCAAGGGATGCGGCTCAGTTTATTCTTCGGAAAACAAGTGTTCGAAAGATTCAGTGGGAAACCAACTTTGGGATGACGAACGCTGCAAATACAGCGGTTGGAGCTGAACTTCTATTAAATGCAAAGATTGCGATCTTTGCTCTCCTATCTCACTATTCCAATTTGCTTACAGTTCCACAATTAATTGTTACACCTATTTACGAAGTGAAAACAATCCAAACGTATATTAAATGCATGATCACCTTTAAACTGGGGCATGCTATGATCGCGGTAATTAAATTATTGAAGTCTCAGAAGAATATTCAAGGGACTTAACGGTCTAGTTGGTGAAGGAGGAAAACGAGATGGCTGAACATCCAATTGAAGGACTTATGCAAACTGCAATGGAGAACCTTAAAGACATGATCGATGTGAATACAATTATCGGAGATCCTGTTGAAACGCCTGATGGCAGTGTTATTCTGACTGTGTCAAAGGTAGGGTTTGGCTTCGCGGCAGGTGGAAGTGAATTTATGTTAAAGCAACAATCGGGCTCGAATCAGCGTGATCAGAATCAAAGTAAAGGAGAGCCATTTGGAGGAGGAAGCGGTGGAGGAGTGTCAATCACCCCCATTGCATTTCTAATTGTCAGTGCAGGCGATATTAAAATGATTCACCTTGATAACACAACACATTTATATGAACGCTTATTAGACCTTGCTCCTCAGGCTATAGAGAAAGTGCAAAGTATGCTTCAGAATATGAACAAGGATTCCCATGAGAAAAAGGGTCAATCGAATAATCAACAGAGCAGTGGACAAAAGCACACAACTCATTCTAAGAACCTTTTTCGATCGCAACATCGTGGACAACAGGATGACGAAAAACAGGATTTGAACTTCTAAGTCGCTTAAATCTAAGCGACTTTTTATTATGGAACAAATGAAAACCTGTTTAGCTAATTTCTTGAAATCTAACCTCTGCACATATATGATGAAAGCAGTCGTACATACGACCAATTATAAAGGAGGTATGAACATGGCTAACATTACATTTAAAGAAAACCCAATGACACTACTCGGTGAAGAAGTGAAAAAGGGTGATACAGCTCCGAATTTTACAGTATTAGCAAACGATTTATCCGAGAAAACTCTTAATGACTATGCAGGTGTGCGTATTATCAGTGTAGTACCATCACTTGATACTGGTGTTTGTGATGCTCAGACGCGTAAATTTAACGAAGAAGCAGCTGGTCTGAACAACGTGAATGTGTTAACGATAAGTGTTGACCTCCCATTCGCTCAGAAACGCTGGTGCGGTGCTGCAGGCATTGAGAATGCCATCACATTATCCGATCATCGTGATTTATCGTTTGGTAAGGCGTTCGGTGTTGCAATTAAGGAACTTCGCTTGCTAGCACGTGCTGTTTTTGTTGTTGATAGTAAAGATAAAGTGGTTTATGCTGAGTACGTAAGCGAAGCAACGAACCATCCTGATTATGAAGAAGCATTAAATGCTGCTAAGCATGCTGAATAAAGATACACCTAGACAAGGACTTCGATGGAAAACTCATCGAAGTCCTTTTTTTAGGAGCTCTTAGTCGTCTGCTTTTCAAGCAAGATTATTCTGCATTGTTGCGAAAGCGTTCAAGACTGTTTACAATAGAGACGGCAAACTGATAGGAGGCCAAAATATGTCTGATATGACGGTAGAAGCTTTATATAAAGTCCTAGATGAATCGACGCTTGTTCTACAAAATAAATTAGAAATGTCTTATCTTGAGGGACTCGTTGAAACGGGATTAAACCTTTTTGAAAATAAGGTACTTCAAGAAGAATTGGATGCGGATACTGTTGTGCGTCTTAAAAACCTGTACGAATCATGTGATTTGGAGGGTGCTGAGAAGGAAACCATCCGAAAAGGAATCCAACTCGCCTTACTAAAAGGGATGAAAAAGGGGATTCAACCTCATCATGCAATGACACCGGATAGTGTTGCGCATTTAATTGGGTACCTTGTGAAAAAATATAAAGAAGTATTAGGCGTTGACGAAATGAAAATACTTGATCCTGCAGTAGGAACAGGGAATTTGTTAACTTCTGTTCTTAATCAGTTGGAGGGAGAGTCCGTAGAGGCGTATGGTGTTGAGCCAGATGACTTATTGTTGCATTTAGGATTTGCTAATGCTAATTTGCAAAAACACCATGTTGAATTTCTTCATCAGGATAGCGTGAAACCAATTTATATTCCGCAGGTGAATACGGTTGTTACGGATCTTCCTGTAGGGTATTACCCACACGAGGAAGCGGCTGCGAATTACACGTTAAGAGCTAGTGAAGGAATGTCTTACGTCCATCATCTTCTGATTGAGCAAAGTTTAAATATGACAGAAGACTCAGGGATGCTCTTCTTTATGATTCCAAACTTTCTCTTCGGAGATGATGGTGCGAAACAAGTAAGGGATTTATTGAATGAACGCTCTGTTATCCACGGAATTATTCAATTACCTACTAGCCTTTTTGCAAATGAGTCTCAAGCAAAAAGCATTTTAGTTGTTCAGAAAAAAGGTGAGCGTACGTTAAAACCGAAGCAAGTAATGATGGCGAAATTACCATCTTTCTCTAATCGAGAAGCCATGTTAAACATGATGCAACAAATCAATGGCTGGTTTTCACAACTTTCATAACGTGTATGAAACGTTTACAAATCTGAATTGGCGGAATACTTGAATGTAAGCGGTTTTCGCCTTGAATAAAGTAATGGTCGGTGTTTAAATAATAAGAGTGTTAAAAGATAGAAGGGGCCCTCCCTTCTATTTTCGTGTCGTACGCCAATTTTAACTAATCGAATTAAAGGAGCTGTCACATATGGCGAAAATAATCGCAATCAACGCCGGTAGTTCTTCGTTGAAGTTTCAACTATTAAATATGCCGGAAGAAACTGTTATCACAAAAGGACTCGTCGAACGAATCGGACTTGATGACGCCATTTTTACAATAGAAGTGAACGGTGAGAAGAATGAAGAAGTAACAAATATCCCTGACCATGCAGTGGCAGTTAAGATGCTTCTAGACAAGCTTATTGATTTCTCAATCATCTCTTCCTACGATGAAATAGAAGGTGTCGGACATCGTGTCGTTCACGGTGGAGAGAAGTTCAATGACTCCGCTATGATTACAGACGAGGTACTAGATGGTATTGAGGAAGTTTCTGAGCTTGCTCCATTGCATAACCCTGCTAACCTTGTTGGAATCCGTGCATTTCGTGAAATCCTTCCAGAAGTCCCATCAGTTGCTGTTTTTGATACTGCTTTCCATCAGGCAATGCCGGAACAGTCTTTCTTATACAGCCTACCTTACGAGTATTATGAAGATTTTGGCATTCGTAAATACGGCTTCCACGGTACTTCTCATAAATATGTCTCAGAAAGAGCAGCTGAGATGCTCGGCCGTCCATTAGATCAACTCCGTTTGCTTTCTTGTCATCTTGGAAATGGTGCAAGTATCGCCGCAATTGAAGGCGGTAAATCAATTGATACGTCCATGGGCTTTACTCCACTAGCTGGTGTAACGATGGGCACTCGTTCTGGTAACATTGACCCAGCATTGATTCCATTCATTATGGAGAAAACAGGGCAATCTGCTGAAGAAGTAATGAATACGTTAAATAAGAAGAGTGGCCTTCTAGGCGTTTCTGGTTTCTCAAGTGATCTTCGCGATATTACAACTAAAGCTGAAGAAGGAAACGAACGTGCTGAATTGGCACTTGAAGTATTTACTTCACGCATTCACAAATACATCGGCTCATATGCAGCTCGTATGTCTGGCCTAGATGCTATTATCTTTACTGCTGGTATCGGTGAAAATAGTGAGGCTGTTCGTGCTCGTGTACTTCGCGGTCTTGAATTCATGGGTGTATATTGGGACCCAGCTCTTAACAAGGTTAGAGGAAAAGAAGCCTTCCTTAACTATCCTCATTCACCTGTTAAGGTTATGATTATCCCGACAAATGAAGAAGTTGTCATTGCAAGAGACACAGTTAGACTTTCTAAATAAAATAGGTTCCTTTTAAAAGATGGTTGTTTCTTAAAGAGGAATTGTGTAAAAAGATTTACACTTGGCTGATTGGAGCGGAAGGATGCTCGACTCCCGCGGAAAGCGAGCATCCTGGAGCGGAAATCAACTACTACTCTTATCGCAGCTATTTCTAAAAATACTGTCTAAATATATTAGAGCATCCATTCGGGTGCTCTTTTTTGTTTTTACACCTTTATTGGAAGTTTTCAGTTGGAAAAGCTACAATATAAGAAAGAGTTTGAAGGGAGCGAATACTTTGGCCTGGACAGAAAGAGAACAAAAAAAGCTGAATGCAATTAAACAATGGGAACAAGAGCATTTTGCACAAAATGCAACTGATATCGAACGTACCTTTCAGAAATGGTATGATTACAAAATTAACCAATTGGAACCTGCGACGAAAAATCGTGTTTATTCAGTAATAGATTCTGCTCTGTTTCATATGCATTCTTTTATTCAGAATTCCCAATCACAGGTGGATGCGAGCCATCGTCTGTTGACCGAAGCCCGTTTATTCAATCCAGAAATTGAAAAGATTCAGGATATGCAGAAGTTAACGATTGATCAGCTTAGTTATATAGCAGATCAACAAATTGCTAGGCAACGAATGGTATCATTTGCCCAGGGTGGTCTAGCTGGTACTGGAAGTTTACTCTTATTAGGTCTTGATTTGCCTGCTGTACTAGCCATAAATCTTAGAACGGTCCAGTTAATTGCCATGACTTACGGTTATCCAGTCAATTATCCTTCCGAAATGATGATAGCGCTTAAAGTTTTTCATATGGCAACACTCCCAAAGGGGATGCAAGAAAAAGCCTGGGTTTCTCTGGAAGAAGAGCTTGACTATGAACAAGCTCATCCTTATTTTTATGAAGGTCCAGAAGAGATCGCTGATGCAAAATGGATACAGGGCCCGATGAAGCAAATTGTAAAAGGAACAGTACTGATGATGCTAAGGAAGAAGATTATCCAAGGGATACCACTTTTTGGTATTGCGATTGGTGCAGGAGTAAATTACAGATTTACAAGATCAGTTAGCGAAACCGCTCATCATTTTTATCAAAAACGCTTTTTATCAGAGCTAGAGAGGAGCGAAAAGAATTGAGTGCAAGTGAACACAAGAAAGAGGCGCCTTCTTCTGTAAGATGTTTCATTATTACAGTAAGTGACACTAGAACGCTTGACACTGACAAAAGTGGTCAGCTAATCGCATCTATGCTTACTGAGAGTGGTCACGTGGTTCAGGACCGAATCGTCGTTAAAGATATCCAAGAGGACATTAAGAATGCCATACAAAGCGCAGTTAGCGCTAACGAGATAGACACAGTTCTTTTAAATGGTGGAACTGGAATAGCAAGAAGAGATGTTACATATGAAGTGGTTGAATCATTACTCGAGAAAGAGCTTTCTGGATTTGGCGAGTTGTTTCGAATGATTAGCTATACAGATGATATTGGAACTCCTGCTATGCTAAGCAGAGCGATAGGTGGCGTTGTTGGAGATACTGCAGTGTTTGCAATGCCTGGATCTTCAGGAGCAGTTAAGCTTGCCATGTCGAGACTACTGTTACCTGAACTTCCACATATTATTAGAGAGCTAACTAAATGAAGAGGTCGATCTTTTTGGTTTGTAATTAGAAACGAACAGCTGCTTACGATACCAGAGCCATAAATCATTAATAATAGAGGCGAGTTCAGCTATTTGTGTGTTTAAAAGACAGGAATGATTGAAATTAGCCTCCTCGCTTAATTTTTCTTGTTTATGACAAATCATTTTTTCAAGTTCAGCAATGCGATCGGGGATTGAACTTTTAATTTGTTCCCATTTAAAAAGTATTTCCTCCTGGTCTGCTATTGAAAGGTTCTCCCAGCTGTCTTCCACTATGGGAATTGTAATTTGCAGCCGATGATCATATTGAAATAAATACATAACATGCATCTCCTTTAAATTGGAAATAAACAAGTCCAATCTCATAAGTAATCTTAAGTGTTATCGGAAACAATACGAAGGCAAGAGTCCGAAATCACAGGAGGTTGCTCATATGCCTGATAAGAGAAACGAACTAATTTATGATGAAAGTGGCGAAATGGCTGTTCATCAACAGCTAAGTGAATCCTACCAAAGTGGGGTTATTGATCAGGAAGAAAGTAAAGAAAAAGCAAAGAAAATGCCACGTAAGCCTGATCGAAAAAGTTACTATTAGAAACCTGAAAGTTCATGCTATATAGCATGAACTTTTTTTATTAATGGTAGTGAAAGGTTGCTTTCGTATACATAGTTGCTATAAAGCGGTTGATTTCCGCTCCATAGCTTGGTGTGGTTTTTATACAGCACCTCTTTCAAAACTATACTTCTTTAGAAAAGGGTCTAGTGGAAAGGGGTATGAAGAAAATCAACGCGTCACCTTTCGAAAAACAAGATACCCTACGCTTGTCACAATAAATGACAGGAATCCTGGAGAGTATGTTGTTGGGAGTAGAAGGTAGAGAAGGAGTCCAGAACATATAGCCAAAAACCCTGGACGATTTATAGTATTGGTGTGTTCAGTTAGTTCCTGAAGCATTTCTGATGTGAATCGTCCTTTTTTCACCACAATAAAGTCACTAACGATCACTGCTGAGAGTGGAATAACAAATGCACCTAGAAATGAGATGAATTTCTCGGCTTGATCAACAAATTCTGGAAAACTGCTTAGTAGTACAGCAGCACAACCAAGCAGTAGCGCGCTTCTTACTCTACCTAGAGAAGGAAAGGTATTAAGGAGACTATACCCTCCAGTGTAGGCATTACTAATGTTAATCATAATCATCGAGCATAGAGCTGATGCGAATATAAGGGTTAGTAGCAAGGTGGAATTTGTCTGTTGGCTGGTGATTAAAAAAGGGTTCCATGTTCCTGCAACGGCAGCTGTATAAGCACCGAGCAACGCTGTTAGCGTAAACCCAATTGTATTACCTGAGAATATTCCCCAAAAGGCATGACCTGTTGATTTCGCGTAGCGTGCCATGTCAGATGAACTGCTTACTCCGGATACATATTGAACAAAAGCAAGACTCGAAAAGAAAAGAAATGAGCTTAAATCTGGCTTATCATTCATGGAGATAATGGACGAATAGCTGTTCCCTTCAACTGAAGTAGTGAAATAGACAAAGAACATCGCTACTCCTCCTGCGAACAGAAGCGGAAGAAAATATTTTGTTACTTTTTTAACAGCATCAAATCCTACTAGTGCAAGTGCTGCCATGACGGCTGCGAGAACTAAAGCTGTAGGCAGGAAAGGAAGGTGAAAGTTAAAAGCGCGTTTTATTAGTTCTACAACCATATAAGTACCGCCGATCGTTTGAACAGCGAACCAATAAAGCGAGGTAATCGTTCTAACAGGTGAGGCGAAGTACTGTGCTCCCTTAAAACCGACAAACAATCTGACAGCATATTGAGAAGGGATTCCTCTACGAGCACCTGGAAAAGAAAGGTAGGAAACGAATAGAAAAGCAATGGTTGCACCAAGGATTGTTGATAGAACTGCCCAAACAAAACTAAGACCACCCTCAAGTACGGCAAGAGCGGGAACGAGGAAATTACCAGCGTTGACGGAAACTGTCATTTGAATCATGGCGTATTCGTACCAGGAAGTTGTTCGTAATTTCTCAGGTACTGATTCCAGTCCATATCGCTCGATTTGGATGCTAGATCTTTGTTTACTAACTGTGCTCATGTTTTCTCCTTTAGGATAACGGACTTATGTATTATTTTAGTTCCAGTAGGGAAAGGATGCAATCCTGACTTTAAATGAATAATATTCATCTTATTCAGTCAGTATAAGGTAGAGGTGATGAAATATGAAAAAGGTCGTTTGTTTAGCATTTGCCGCATACCTTTTTACTTTTCCTATTCACTCTGAAGCATCGACACTAGGAAATAGTTTTTCTTTTAAATGTATGGTTGTAACAAACGGTGTCGAACACGAATGGGAGTTCTCTAGTCCTAATGAATATGAATTTGAAAAAGGTGAAACAGTTGAGAAAGGAGCTGCAGCAGAACGGGAAGTATCAGCTCTATTTCAACATCTTGACGTAACTGAACTTGCACAAGTAGATGAGCTAGTTGAAAAGATAGGCACCTATGGATATGAGAATGTAGAACGATTCGAAATGAAATGGATGGATTCAAATGGAAGGCTGTATACATGGGTTTGGAATGAAGAAGACAAGTAGACTTTGATTAGCGGTTTCGTTAAGATTAGGAAAGAGGTGAAAGGAGCCGCATTCAATTGAAAAATAGTCTAGCAATCGTGTCTGGAGGCGCTTTTGGCGCAACGCTTCGAGCTATGATTGGAACAGCCATGAACGGAGTTCCTTTATCAACATTCCTAGTAAATGTAACGGGATCAATTCTTCTAGGTTTCTTCTACCAATATGTACAATCTGATAAGCGGATATCGGATTCCCTTAAGAAATTTATAGCAACAGGGGTCTTAGGCTCATTTACAACTTTCTCTACTTATTCACTTGACCTTTTCGGGTATTTAAGAGAAGGTCAGTTTTTCGTTGCGCTTCTCTATGGATTAGGAAGTGTCTTAATAGGAATAATAGGTGTTCTCCTAGGAATTGCAGCCGGACGAGAAATAAGGAGGCATCTTACATGGAATGGGTAATGATTGCGGTTGGAGGTGGGATAGGAGCATGGTTACGTTATATGGTTGCACTAGTTGTTGGCAAGTGGAATCATTCTCGTTTCCCATTTGCAACTTTCATAGTAAATTTGGCTGGTAGTTTTCTAATGGGAATGGCTTATGGTTCAGGCAATTTTGGACCTGCAGTCTCGACGGGTTTTCTTGGCGCGTTAACTACGTTCTCAACCTTCATGTATGAATCCGTTACAATTGCTACTGAAAGATTGTGGCTGTCGGTCATCTACATAATATTAAGTTTGGTAAGTGGGCTATGTATGGTAGTGGTGGGGTATATGATTGCTGTGTAAATGGGTAGTTATTGAAAGGGTTTTCAATTTAGGAGAACTTATGGTTTCGAAACCAGAGTTGAAGTGTTATGATGATAGAGGTTTTTGATAAAGCCCTTACAATGTAAAGATTTTGAAGGATATAGAGGAGGAATTCAATTGCGTATAGGAGTACCTGTAGAAATTAAGAACAATGAAAATCGTGTGGCTATGACTCCCGCTGGTGTCTTGAGTCTAACACGCTTTGGACATGAGGTTTATATCGAGAAAGGTGCTGGAGTTGGGTCTGGTTTTACAGATGAACAATATCTTGAAGCTGGCGCTCATCTTGTAGGCACAGCAGAAGAAGCTTGGTCCATGGAAATGGTAATGAAAGTGAAGGAGCCTCTTCCACAAGAGTACGGTTACTTCAGAGAAGGACTTATTCTATTTACATATCTTCATCTTGCAGCAGAATCTGAGCTTACACGCGCACTTGTAGAGAATAAAGTGATCGGTATTGCGTATGAAACAGTTCAGCTTCCAAATAGCTCGTTACCATTACTTACTCCAATGAGTGAAGTAGCGGGACGTATGTCCGCTCAAATTGGAGCGCAATTCCTTGAAAAGCCTAAAGGTGGACTTGGCATACTTCTAGGTGGTGTTCCTGGTGTTAAACGTGGCAAGGTAACTGTCATTGGTGGTGGCGTTGTTGGAACAAACGCAGCCAAAATTGCAATGGGCCTTGGTGCAGACGTTACTATTATGGATCTAAGTCCTGAACGCATGCGCCAGCTTGATGACATTTTTGGTACTGAAATCAACACGATGATGTCGAATCCTTTAAATATTGCAGAGGCTATAAAAGAATCTGATCTTGTTATTGGTGCAGTGCTTATTCCAGGAGCTAAAGCACCAAAGCTTGTAACGGAAGAAATGATCAAAGACATGAAGCCTGGTTCAGTAATTGTTGACGTTGCAATTGATCAGGGTGGAATTTTTGAAACAACAGATCGAATTACTACACACGATAATCCAACATATACGAAGCACGGGGTTGTCCATTATGCAGTAGCAAATATGCCTGGCGCCGTTCCGCGCACATCGACTATTGCTTTAACAAATGTAACAGTCCCTTATGCGGTTCAACTCGCTAACAAAGGGTATAAGAAAGCATGTCTTGAAAATGAGCCATTGTTGAAAGGAATTAACACAATGGATGGTTTTGTAACGTATGAGGCGGTTGCTGAGGCACATGAGCTTGAGTACAAAAGTGCTCGGACAATGCTTGCTGAATAAAAGCTGGAAATAAAGTAGCTAATTAGCTACTTTATTTTTTTTGCTATGATGTGAATTGGGTACTTAATTTTATAAAGGACGGACGAATAGAAAGGAATTTGGCACTCTTGCTCGAACAGAAGAAGAGGAGGTGCATGCACGATGGCGTTTTGGAATAAACAAAGGAAGCAAAAGAAGGAAACATCTCCACCGAAAGTAATCGATGTTTCCATTCAAGATATTAGAAAAGCGATCAGCTCGTTTGCTGAAGATAAAAGGGATGGCATATCACTTAAAATTCTTGTGCTAGAGGATAACCTGGTAGATCATTCTCTTCTTACTTCTTATTTAGGAGGAATTCCATCAGAGCATTTTTATATGTCAAAAGAGACTTTTGAACTTTTTGAGAGCAAAGACAAACACATTCCATTTTGGATTGATAAAATGCAAAGAGCGGTCGATACCTATATTAGAACGGAGGAGGAACTTCCAATTATTGAAGGCGATCCGTATCAAAAGATCAGTTTCTATAAGCTTGAAAAAAAGGCAATGCTACAGGAGAGACCTCCAATTGAATTCTATTTATCAGAGCAAGAACAAATGGTATCACATCGTAAGCCAGAAAAATAAGCGAAACTTTATTGAATGGCGTTCGTAAATAGAAGAGAGGAGGGTATGAAGGTGGGATTTCTATCGAGATTGTTTGGGAAGAAAGAAGAAGAAACTACAATTGAAGAAAGAACAGTAATGAATATCCAGGTAGGGGATATTATAACGTATGATCTTGAAGATTATCAGGTTGTAGGAACCTTGACTTATACGGTAAGAGGGTATAAATGGCAGGCCTATCAATTACAATCTGAAGGGTCATCTATCTGGCTTAGTGTTGAAATGGACGATGAGCTAGAGCTTGGCATTTACAAAACAGTTAAAGAAAAATTATCGAAACCAATACCAGAGGAATTATCAATAGATGGTGTTGTCTATTATCAGGATGAACATGGGCATGCTAATGTATCTGGTAAAGGACGAGGAAGTAATGTCAATGGCCAGGAAGTCGAATATTATGACTTCTCCAATGAAGAAGAATCAGAATTTCTATCAATTGAAATTTGGGGAACAGAGATAGAAGTAAGCAAAGGTTATGAAATTGAAGAGTATGAAATCAAAATTCTTGCTGGAAGCAAATGAGAGGATGAGTTTTAATGTTTAGTATGTTTAAGCGAGTTAAAACACTTATGTCGTCTGAGTTAAATGCTGCTCTTGATAAGGCGGAAGATCCAGTTAAAATGCTCGAACAATTTATGCGTGATATGGAAACGGATATTCGCGAAGCAGAGACAGCAGTTGCAAAACAAATTTCTAATGAAAAAATGTTAAAGAAAAAATGGGATGATGCAAGTGCGATGGTTACAAAGCGACAAGATCAAGCTGTAAAAGCCCTTGAAGCTGATAATGATGATCTTGCAAGAAGAGCGCTTCAAGATAAGAAAGATCATGAAACAAAGGCAGAGACGTTGAAGGAGTCTTATGAAAGAGCAAAGACAGATGCTGATTCTCTTCGCTCGAAGCTTGATGAGATGAAAGAGGAATACCGTCAGATGCAGTTGAAGAAGGATAGCTTGAAAGCACGAGCAGAATCGGCGAAAACCAAAACGAAAATTAACCGCGCCATGTCTGATATTGGTGGAGACGATTCAAGGCGTGGTTTTGATCGCATGGAAGAGAAGGTTCTTCAGTATGAGGCTGAGGCAGAAACGAGTGAAGATATGCGTTCAAGCAGTCGTTCTCTTGATGATGAGCTGGATTCGCTTGATAAGAAAGATGGAATTGATGACGAGCTAGCAGAGCTTAAGAAAAAAATGGGGAAAGAATAATACTTTCCCCTTTAATGGGGTGGAAGAATGAAATGGCTAACAGGATTGCTGACAGCATTCATTCTGCTCTTATCGGCATGCGGAATCACGAAGGATATTCAAGAAATCGTGGAGGACCGATATCAGCTTGAAGATGTAATAGAGAGCAGCGTTGATTCGGGAGATGTTTCGAAAGTTTATAGTGCTGATAACGATCTCGTATCCGTTGCTTCCTATCTTCAAGATCAAATAAAGCCGAATGAAGTCAGTGAAGTTAAAGAAGGAAAACAAATTCTTGTTTATGATGATTATATTGTTACATTGTCAGAAGGAGAGGACTCTAATACCTTGGTTGAGGTCGCAACAGTAGGTTTTGTCAGAGATAACTATCAACCGAGCTTCTTTGACGGTTTACTAGCTTATTACATACTAGACGAAATTCTTGATGTTGATGATTGGGGGAAAAAGCAAAAAAATCGTTGTAAAAGTAGTAGCGGGAATTGCTATGGAGGCTACAGTGCAACTGGAGGGGCTTATAAGGGTCCTACCAATACACCATCATTCCGAGGATCTAGTAGTCGTGGTGGCGGACCAGGAACAGGAAAATAACTAAAGGAGAGTTTAGATATGGGGCCATTTTTATTAACGTTTGTTTATTTTATTGCATCCATCGTAGTGGTAGCTGTTGGACTAGTTATATTTGAATTAATCACAACGAAATATAAAGATTGGGAACAAATTGAAAAAGGAAATACAGCGGTAGCCCTTTCAATTGGTGGTAAGATCGTTGGGATATGTTTGATTCTAGCCTTTTCGATCTATCATAGCTCAGATGTACTTGATACAGTGATTTGGGGGGCTTATGGAGTTGTCTTGCAACTGGTTGCTTACTACATTTTTGACTTTCTTACGAGACGATTCTCGGTTGAACAGAAACTCAATGAGGGAGTTGTGTCGGTAGGCATACTTTCAATGTGTGTATCGATTGGATTAGGGTTAGTAGTCGGAGCTTCTATTACATAGAAGAAATTCACAGCTGAAGGTGAAACACATGAGTAAGAAAATGAATAAAAGCAGTCAGCTGTACTGGGCTTCAGGAATTGTATCCATATGTGGAATTATTTTTGAAGTGTTGTTCGGTGCACTTGGCTCATACATACTTGGTGACGGAGTTAAGCAGTATACGTTAACCATTTCTCTATTTCTAACTGGGATGGGTATTGGCGCATCTTTAAGTGAAAGGGTCGTTAAAAGACTTATTTCAAGGTTTATTGCCATAGAACTTCTTATCGGTTTGATTGGTGGACTATCAAGTTTCACTGTTTTTGGAATTACAGCTGTTGCTGGTGAAGAAGCAACAGCTATTGTTTTGTACACTATTATTTTGGTGATCGGTGGTCTTACAGGACTTGAATTACCAATACTCATTCGAAAAGCAAATGAGATTGGTGTTGAAATGAATAAGAGCACAGCCCGTGTCCTGTTTTCTGATTATGCTGGTGGGCTTGTCGGTGGTTTGCTCTTCGCATTTTATCTACGACCAGAGTTTGGGCTAGTTAAATCTGCGTTTCTTGTGGCACTTGTTAACATTTTCGTTGCGTTTTGGATGATTTATTCTTTTCGAAAAGAAATTGTGCATCGTGTTAGCTATCTAGTAGTGGCGACTTTTATCTTAATATTAATGATCGCTGGAACGATTTTTGGCGAAGAAATTGCCTTCTCGTTTGAACAACGTTTATACAAGGATCCGATTATCTATTCAGAAGAAACCTCTTATCAGAAAATAATCCTCACGAAAGAGCAGGGTGACATTCGGCTCTTTTTAAATGGGCAGCTTCAGTTTAGTTCAAGTGATGAGCACAGGTATCACGAACCACTTATTCACATCCCTATGGCTGCTGCAACAAAAACAGAGGATATCTTAATTCTTGGCGGTGGTGACGGTTTGGCTGTAAGAGAACTCCTGAAATATGAGGAGGTAAGATCGATTACAGTGGTAGACCTTGATCCTAGAATGGTTGAGCTTGCTTCAGAAAATCATTTGTTAGCAGAATTAAATAGTCATGCTTTTGAGGATGAACGTGTCAGGGTAATCCATAAGGATGCTTTCCGATACATTGAAGAAGAAAATGATATTTTTGATGTAATTATTTCTGACCTTCCAGATCCAAATAACGAGTCATTAAATAAGCTATACACGTGGGAGTTCTATTCTATGTTGAGGAACCACCTCAGTTCAGAAGGGGCATTAATGGTTCAGGCGACAAGTCCTGTATTTGCCAGGGAAGCGTATTGGACAATTTCTAGAACAATTGAAGAAACCGGATTAATTACATCAAATTATCATGTTGATATTCCTAGTTTTGGGAACTGGGGCTTTGTAATGGGAACAAGGTATCCAATTGATCAGAACAAATTGGATGTTGCTGTTGAAACGGACTATTTATCATCGGATATGATCCCTTCCCTTACCTCTTTCGGTAAAGATGAAGATGAGCATATCATGAAGGATGGGGAAGAAGTTACCTTCGAACCTAACACCTTAATTCGTCCTCATTTGATTGAGAAGTATGAATCTGCCTGGTTGTATTATTAGTTTAGTTCATGAGTGAAAGGGAATTAATTAAATACAACCTTTCCATCAACTAAAGTTAAGATGGGAAGTAATCTCAAACCGTTAAAGGAGCGATTCAATTGAAGGTAACGTTTCATGGTCATTCTGTTGTCGAAGTTGTAACGGACAAGGCAAAAATTCTAATTGATCCATTTATTTCAGGAAACGGTCAGTGTGATTTAGACGCTGATACGATCAAATGTGATGTTATCTTACTCACACACGGACACAACGATCACGTAGGTGATACTGTTGAGATTGCTAAACGTAACGATGCACTAGTTGTAGCACCGTTCGAACTTGCTACATACTTAGAGTGGAAGGGCGTTAACGCACATCCTATGGCTATTGGTGGCGCACATGAATTTGAATTCGGTAAAGTGAAACTTACTCAAGCATTCCACGGATCTAGTTATACAGAAGAAGACACTAAGCAAATTATCTATACTGGGATGCCTGCAGGAATTCTTCTTAGTGCAGAAGGAAAGACGATTTATCATGCCGGTGATACTGGCCTCTTTTCTGATATGAAGCTTTTAGCTGATCAGCGTATTGACCTTGCATTTCTTCCAATTGGAGATAATTTCACAATGGGACCTGAAGATGCATCTATTGCAGCGAAATGGATCAAAGCAGATTTAACAGTTCCAGTGCATTACAATACGTTCCCTCTAATCGAGCAAAATCCAGATTCATTTGTAGATGGACTCGAAGACACAAAAGGTAAAACGCTAAGACCTGGTGAATCAATAGAATTATAAGTCTAACAAAACCGATGCCTTGCATCGGTTTTGTGTTTGAATAGCGTATTAAATAGCTTCACTTTAACATACCCTGTTATAAAGACGATGAGGGGGAATGTAAGTGAAACAGCGTTTTTTTCTATCAGTGCTATGTATTTTATTTCTAATGTACGATGCCATACCACGATTCCAAGTCGATTTTACACTAGAAGGTGCCTTTTTCAGTCTCTGGCTCGTCTTTGCCATTATGGCGCTCGGGGGTAATCTTGCAGGGTTATTCTTTGGTAAAGCCGAAGTGCGAAGCATGCCAGAAGAAGATTCGGTAACGGAATTGAGAAAAAAACAGTACAGCCGTTGAAGTTATAGGCATGAGTTATGTATAATGAAGTCAATTCAAACACCACTATAACAGAAGTAGTTTAGCTACTGATACAGATGTGCACGTAGAAAGTATGGTGAGAGACATTGACAACGAAACATGAACAAATTCTGGCATATATCGAAACGCTTGATGTAGGAAGTAAAATCTCTGTACGTCAAATTGCAAGAGAATTGAAAGTTAGTGAAGGAACGGCATACAGAGCGATTAAAGATGCAGAGAATAAGGGAACAGTAAGTACGATTGAACGTGTAGGTACAATCCGTATTACGAAAAAAGAAAAAGAAAATATCGAGAAATTAACTTATGCCGAAGTAGTGAACATCGTGGATGGACAAGTGCTTGGGGGAAGAGATGGATTACATAAAACCCTCCATAAATTTGTTATCGGTGCAATGAAACTTGAAGCAATGATGAGATATGTCGATCCAGGAAGCTTGCTTATCGTCGGGAATCGCGATAATGTTCACAAAATTGCCCTCGAGGCAGGAGCTGCAGTTCTAATTACAGGAGGATTTGATGCACAGGATGATGTGAAGAAAATGGCAGATGCGTATGATCTACCCATCATCTCAACATCATATGATTCCTTTACTGTAGCGACGATGATTAATCGTGCCATCTATGATCGATTAATTAAGAAGGAAATTGCGCTTGTTAGTGACATTTTAACACCACTTACAAAAACGAGTTTCCTCGTAACAACAGAGAATGTTGGACGCTGGCACGAACTGAATGAATCGACATTGCATAGTCGTTATCCTGTAGTTGATCCAAATATGAAGGTTCAAGGAATTGTAACCTCAAAGGATATTCTTGGAGAGCAGCACGAAACGATTATTACAAAGGTGATGACAAAGCATCCATTAACAGTAAATGAACAAACTTCTGTAGCATCTGCTGCACACACGATGATTTGGGAAGGGATTGAAATGCTTCCGGTCCTGGATCAATATCAGCGATTGATTGGTATCATTAGCAGACAAGATGTTCTAAAAGCGCTGCAAATGATCCAGCAGCAGCCTCAGATTGGCGAAACGTTTGATGACTTAATAACAAGTCAAATCAAAGATGTTTCAGTGGGGACTGAGAGTCGGTATAGTTGTGAAGTGACTCCGCAAATGACAAGCCTACTTGGTACATTATCTTATGGTGTAGTAACAACGCTTGTAACGGAAGCGGGGAGCAGGGTACTGAAGAAGTATAAAAAAGGTGACCTTGTTGTTGAGAATATCACCCTTTATTTTATTAAACCGGTTCAAATTGATCATACGATTGAAATTGTACCAAAAGTTCTTGAGGTTTCACGTAAATTCGGTAAGGTTGATGTTGAGATTTATCACGAAGGTTCAGTTGTTGGAAAAGCACTTATGATGGCACAGCTTATCGATCGATAAAAAAGAGAAACCGCCATGAGTCAATGGCGGTTTCCGTGCTTACTACTATTTCATATTATTCGCTTCTTCTATAGCAAAAGGAAGGTAGTGACGATATTTTTTATAGCCGACTACAACGTTTGCTACACCAAGTAAGATAAATGCAGCACTTACAATATAAGTGACTGTCGAGATATATACGGTGAAGGAATTAATTGCAAAGAAAATAAGAAATAGTCCAAGCGCAATACTTGCTTTCGAGCTAAGCCATTGCTTTGTCGCTACACCGTTGGTTCTAAATGATTTCACTCGATAAAATAAATAGAAAACAATTGAAAAGACAATTAAAATGATAAAGATAGGCATGGTAGCTTTCCTCCAGATAACAGGTTCATTTCTATTGTATAGAACTTGAAGGTGAAAATCTATGGCGGAAGTATAACAATTAGGAAGGCGACCGAAAGGAGAAATTTGATGAAAGAACAAATATTAGATGCTATTGAAAAATACGATACAATTATTATTCATCGACATGTTCGACCAGACCCGGATGCATTAGGTTCACAGGGCGGTCTTGCTGAACTCATTCAAACCACTTTTCCAGAGAAAAGCGTATTGACCGTTGGTGAAGAAGAACCATCGCTTATGTTTTTGAATCAAATGGATGAGGTTACAAATGAAAAATATGAAGATGCGCTTGTAATCGTATGTGACACAGCCAATCAACCACGAATAAGCGACGATCGCTATCGAAATGGGAAGCTGTTGATTAAGATTGATCATCACCCAAATGAGGACCCTTATGGTGACATTCTCTGGGTTGATACAACGTCAAGTTCAGTTAGTGAGATGATTGTGGATTTGTACGTTACTGCAAGAGAGCGAGGGTACAAGCTATCGGATAAAGGAGCATTTCTCCTTTACGCTGGGATTGTAGGAGATACAGGTCGCTTTATGTTTTCTAATACGACGCAGCGCACTTTTCAGTATGCTGGGGAGCTTTTGAAATTTGGAGTTGATACTGACTCTTTATACAATGAACTATATAAAACTGAAAAGCATATTGCTCGATTAAATGGTCATGTCTTACAGAACTTTGAATCTTCGAAGAACGGTGCAGGATGGATAAAGATAACGAAAGAAACGATCGCATCATTTGGTGTGACTGCAAGTGAGGCGTCTCAGCTCGTTAACTCATTCTCCAATGTAGCTGGTTTAAAAGCATGGGTATTTTTCATCGAAGAATCAGATCAAATACGCGTTCGACTTCGTTCTAAAGGTCCTGTTGTAAATGCTATTGCAGCGAACTACAACGGTGGTGGTCATCCGAGGGCTGCTGGTGCAACGGTTTACACTTGGGAAGAAGCCGATCGTGTATTAGCTGATCTTGAAGAAGCTTGTCTTTCATAATCTTTCAACTCATAACAAAAGACCGGCGATCTCCAAAGCGAGATTGTCGGTCTTTTCTAGTTAGGGTTGATCCTGAGTTTTGGGAATAAACCAGGAGCCAAAGCTTGTCACGTCCTCATGCACGTCGATGTTAAGTGACTGCAATTCTTTCTTAATTAGAGCTGTCATTTCACGGGTCTCGGCGTAAGCGGATCGCCCATTCTGCAAATCAGCTACTTTGGTTCTAGCGAGTTGCTTGCGATCAATAACCATCGTGCCACCTCCAACTTTTTCGGTACTCTTATCATATACTACATAGCCGAAAATTGCGACTTGTCTGACAAATGTTCACAAAAATGAAGTATTTGTTATTGGACAAGATGAATAGTGAGGACAACCTCTACTGTTGTCCAAAGAATAAATTCCTTCACTTCAAACCCGTATTTAATATTATCAACGGTGAGCGTCTTGTTCTCTAGTGATTTAATAACAAAGCTTCTCGTTCTAGCAACTGATCCAAGGTCCTTATTTAATAAATCATTCAATTCAGTTTGAACATCTTTTTTGAGTTCATGACGAGTTAGGGAATTTAAGGGAAGATCTTCATCCTTTTCGAATGTAACCTGTATGTTCTTAACGAGAAGGGTTTTTTCAATATCTTTGTTATCATAACTTTTCATATCATCCAATAACGTCTGGTTTTGAGTTTTAAGGTCATAGATCTCGATTTTCTGTTCTTTAATTGAGGTGATCTGTTTTTCGTACATAATTCCGAAGAGCATTAGAAAAAATAGCCAACCGAAGATAATTCCTACTGAAAACCCAGCCAGAAATCTTTGCCAGCCTTTTCTTGAATAAATGGGAGGAACTCTCATAGTGAGGAGCGTTCCTGCGTTAACCAATTAATTACTTCCATGCCTGCCTGTGCACCACCTAGGGCACAAAAAATCCATAGGAACTGGCGCATGATTTCATCTGGAGAACCACTTAAAAAGCTTCTTTCCATATTATTTATGGTATCAAAAGTTCCACCTATTGCAGCGGCGATTGCCCAGATTTTCAAACGCTGGGCTACAATAAAAATCCAATGTAGTGGCGGCTCACCAGAGAGAAATGCGCCGATGCCGCCAATAATAGAACCGCCGACGATAACACCGAACGCAACGAAAAAAGCAATAATTAGAGTTACGAGTGTTACTCTCTCCATTATGATTCCTTCTTTCTGATTGTTATACTTTAATTCAAACAGAACCTTTCGATTAGACAAGTTTTCCTATCTAGTAAAGCCTATGCGAAAAGGAGAGTCAGTTATGCTTGATAATGTTTGTTCGGGACGCTTCAAGTATTTATAATAGAAAGTAATAGCAAAGCGAAAGTGGGATTAGTTATGGAATATGTGCATCTTCGTGTCTACAGTGAATATAGTCTTCTCGACAGCCCTAGTCGAATTGAATCTCTAGTTAGGTCTGCGAAAGAGAAGGGGTATGAATCACTTGCTTTAACAGATAAAGGAACGATGTTTGGAACGATCCCTTTCTATAAAGCATGTAAAAAGCATGGGATAAAGCCGATTATTGGTCTGGATGTACGCGTAGGAACTGGCGATCTTGCTTTATATCAACAGGAGAGAAAATATGACAACCTTGTATTACTTGCTCAAAACAGTGAAGGATACGAGAATCTATTGAAAATAAGTACAAATATGCAGCATGCAGAAGGCCGAACGCCATACATAAAAGAAACAGAGTTATTGGAATTAACAAATGGGATAATTGCATTGTCGGGAACAGTGGATAGTAGAATTGGACAGCTTCTACTCAATGGAGAAGAAGCGATTGCACATCAAATTGCAACTAACTATCAAAATGCTTTCTCACAAGGATTCTATTTAGAGATGCAGGATCATTCCTTACGAGAAGAAAGACAGCTTAACCACTTAATCTCTAAATTCGCAGCTAAAGAGACTATCCCCCTTGCAGTGTCCAACGCCGTTCATTATATAAATAAATCAGATGGGGAGGCTCATGACTGCTTACGATGCATTGATGCAGGCCAGCGTTATGAGGAGAAAGACCAGGTTGCTCTTCCTAATCACGAATTTTATTTAACATCACAAGATGAAATGAAGAGTCGCTTTAAAGGATACGAAGTGGCGCTAGAAACCACTGTACATATCGCAGCGCAGTGTAAGTTGGATCTTGCATTTGGGGATACTCATTTGCCAGTTTACCCTGTTCCAATGGACTTAACTGCATTTGCCTATCTCGAAAAAATTTGTCGAGAGAATCTTTCACGCCGATATGAAATTCCTACTGCCCAAATCGTAAATCGATTGGAGTATGAACTCTCCATTATTAACGAAATGGGATTCAACGATTACTTTCTAATTGTTTGGGATTTTATGAAATATGCACACGACAATCAGATGATTACTGGTCCTGGGAGAGGGTCTGCTGCTGGTTCACTTGTCGCCTACCTACTGAACATTACGAACGTGGATCCGATTGAGCATAACCTTCTATTCGAGCGATTTTTAAACCCTGAACGTGTGACGATGCCTGATATTGATATTGATTTTCCAGACGTAAGACGTGATGAAGTTATCGATTACGTGCATAAGAAGTATGGTCACAATCGAGTGGCGCAAATTGTAACATTCGGAACACTTGCGGCGAAGGCGGCAATCCGGGATGTAGGGCGAGTATTAGAAGTAGATAATAAAGTTCTTGATACAATGTCTAAAGCAATTCCTTCAAGACCTGGGATGACACTACAGCAGGCATTAGAGGAGTCAAAAAATCTAGCGAACCTTCTATCCTCATCCGAGGAGGCCAAACGAGTTTTTGACATTGCTAGCACAATTGAAGGTTTGCCACGTCATACATCTACTCATGCAGCAGGTGTTGTAATTTCAGCAGAACCGCTGACGCAACATGTCCCATTACTCGGAGGACATTCGATAAGCTTGACGCAATTTCCGATGAACGATCTTGAAGAAATCGGCTTACTTAAAATGGATTTTCTTGGACTGAGAAATTTAACTTTAATTGAAGGCATTTTAAATGATATCGAAGAGCAAAGTGGGAAGCGGCCAACCCTCTCGGATATACCGATGGATGATGAAGTAACATTCCAAATTCTTCAGCAGGGTGATACTACAGGTGTTTTTCAACTAGAATCAGACGGCATGCGCCAGGTGCTACGCAGACTAAAGCCAACTGAATTTGAAGACATCGTAGCAGTCAATGCACTCTATCGTCCTGGTCCAATGGAGAATATCCCATTATTTATTTCTGGAAAGCATGGAGAGAGAGCTGTAGAATACCTTCACCCTGACCTTGAGCCGATTCTGAGATCAACATACGGTGTTATTGTATATCAAGAACAAATTATGCAAATTGCTTCGAAACTAGCGGGCTTTTCACTTGGAGAAGCAGATCTTTTAAGGCGCGCAGTTTCAAAGAAAAAGAGAGAGGTACTTGAATCAGAAAGGGAGCACTTCGTAAATGGCAGCATAGCAAAAGGGTATCCAAGGGAAACAGCTCTAAAAGTGTATGAGTATATCGTACGTTTTGCGGATTATGGATTTAACAGAAGTCATGCTGTTGCTTATAGTGTGATTGCTTATCAACTTGCGTATTTAAAAGCCAACTATTCACGCTACTTCTTCTCTAGTCTTTTAACTTCAGCGATTGGGAATCAAGACAAACTGGCGGTCTACTTAACTGAGTCAAGGCAGAAAGGAATTACTATCCTACCACCATCTATAAATCGAAGCTTCGAGACTTTTGCTGTTGAAGAAGATGGTCTACGTTTTGGATTGCTACCTATTAAAAACGTTGGCAGAAATGCTATTGAAGAAGTCGTTGCCAAACGGAGTGAATCTTCCTACAAAAGTTTATTTGATTTATGTGCAAGAATTTCATTGAAAATCGTCAACAAGCGAGCATTAGAATCTATGATTTTCGCCGGTTGTATGGATGAATTTAACGTAAGTCGCTCCTCAATGCTTGCATCGCTTGAAAGTGCAATGAACTATGGTGCTGAGCAGAATGAACAAGCTGGATTTTTTCTTGACCGGGAAGTTGAACCTGGATATGAAAGTGTTCCTCCCTTTGAAGAAAAGGAGATGCTTGCCTTTGAGCAAGAAGCCATTGGATTTTATTTAACAGCACACCCGATCGATCCTTATTTAGAAAACCTTAAAGGGTATCAACGAAACTTAATTGTAGATGCGTTAAAGACTCCAGATCGTGAACCATTAAGAATTGCAGCACAGGTACTGAAGGCTAGAAGTATTCGTACGAAAAACGGGCAAATGATGGCGTTCGTCACGTTTGGAGATGAAACAGAAGAAATTGAAGGTGTAGTGTTTCCAGATGTTTGGGAGAAAACGTCCAGTATTCTACTAAAAGGCGAGTTCGTTTACGTTGATGGTACGTCTCAAAAAAGAAATGATCAAACGAATATTATCGTTTTAAGGGCTATGAAATTAGAAGATATTTCACCGAAAGTAACGAAACAAACGCTATTTCTTAAAATAGAGCCAGAGCACCAAGAAAAAGGTATTCTGAACCATGTTAAACAACTGCTGAAGGAAACACCTGGTGATACGCCAGTCGTAATATATTACAGCGATTCTGAAAAAACAGTAAAGCTAGGCAAAGAGTGGCTTGTAGACGCTGATTATTCGTGCATATCCAAGTTGAAAGAGTTACTTGGTGAGGGGAATGTTGTAAAAAAGACGTCATGAAAATCTTTACAGCAAATGGTGGTTTGTTATAATGGTGAAAATAGAGTGGTCTGACCACTGCCCAAATGTGCTAGGGAAATTACCATAATCTAATAATGCTTCTGGAAAAAGGAGAGTGGGTTTATTGTCCATTACGAGAGAAGAAGCTCTACATATTCATCGCGTGAGACAGGGAAAGCTTGAATCAAAATCTAAGGTGCCAGTTCGAAATGCAACAGATTTATCCCTTGCTTATTCACCAGGAGTAGCAGAGCCGTGTAAAGAAATTTATGATGATAAGAACAAAGTATACGAATATACAATGAAAGGGAACATGGTGGCTGTCGTATCCGACGGTACAGCTGTTCTAGGACTTGGAAATATTGGCCCAGAGGCAGCACTCCCAGTAATGGAAGGAAAAGCAGTTCTTTTTAAAAGCTTTGCAGGTGTAGATGCATTTCCAATCTGCTTGAATACAACTGATGTTGATCAAATTGTTCAAACTGTTAAGTTGATGGAGCCTACTTTTGGTGGGATCAACCTTGAAGATATTGCTGCGCCAAATTGCTTTGTCATTGAGGAACGCCTTAAAAAAGAAACCAATATACCAATCTTCCACGATGATCAACATGGAACGGCAATTGTAACCGTTGCAGGTCTTGTTAATGCTCTTAAATTATCTGATAAAAAAATGAGCGAAATAAAGGTTGTTATTAACGGGGCAGGAGCTGCAGGTATTGCTATTATTAAACTATTGAATCGTTTTGGTGTGAAAGATATTATCATGTGCGATTCAAAGGGTGCTATTTATGAAGGTCGTTCTTACGGAATGAATGACGTAAAAGCTGAAGTTGCAAAGTATACAAACCGAGATAAAGCAGAGGGGTCATTAAAAGAAGTGATCGCTGACATGGATGTGTTTATTGGTGTTTCTGTTGAAGGAGCACTAACGAAGGAAATGGTCCAATCAATGAATGTGGAACCAATCATTTTCGCCATGGCAAATCCGAATCCTGAAATAATGCCTGATGATGCACGAGAAGCAGGTGCTAGAGTTATTGGAACAGGACGTTCCGACTTCCCGAACCAAATTAATAATGTTCTTGCATTCCCAGGTATATTCAGAGGTGCGCTAGATGTTCGTGCGACACATATTAATGAAGATATGAAAGTGGCTGCTGTACATGCTATCGCAGGATTAGTAGCAGAAGAAGACCTTAATGCGGATTATGTAATCCCTGCTCCATTTGATCCACGTGTAGCGCCTGCTGTTGCAGCGAGCGTAGCGAAGGCAGCAATGGAAACCGGAGTAGCACGTATAAACGTTGACCCTGAAGCTGTTAAAGAAAAAACGCGTTCTCTTGCTATCATTGAAGAAGATAACGAGTAAGTGGGGAAGAGTTTGACTTTCTCACTTTTTTCTTGCGGTTCAACCAACGCTAGCCCTGATCTAGAGCCAGCTAATAATCGAATAAAGGCTCTGTTAGGAATTAAGAAGGCAAATGATTGGTCAGGGTTAGGGAAGGGTGTTGATTTTCTATGACAACCCAAAGAAAAGTTTATCAGGATATCCTTCAGAAGATTAAAGCGATTATATACAATGATGGTTTGCAGACAGGTGATAAGCTCCCTTCAGAAAGGGAGCTTTCTGAGCGCTTAAATGCTGGAAGATCGTCTGTCAGGGAAGCATTGAGATCAATGGAAATGCTTGGCCTTATTGAGACAAGACGAGGTGAAGGAACATTTATAGCGAATGCAAAAGATCATCGATTAGTTGAAGTAATCGCTTCTTTTATTCTTAAAGACACAAAGTCTAGAGAGGATTTACTAGAAACTAGAAAACTAATCGAAAAAGATATTCTAAGAGTGGCGTGTGAACGGATATCCGATGAATATCTTTTGCGTTTAAGAACTATGATGGAACATAAGGACAACTCTTCAGAGGGAGATATTTTCTCTACTGAGTTTGATACAGCTTTCTTTCGAATCATTGTTTCATCAACAGGAAACTATTTGTTAATGAGATTATGGGGCGAGCTTGCAGACTATCACCAGACAATCTGGCATCATTTAACGTTTCGTCCCTCTGTATATTATGAAGAACTCATTGAAGCACTTTCTATGAAAGACCAGGAGAAAGCAATTCTGCTACTGGATCAATATGAAATGAAGAGAATGGAAGAATAAACAACTTGATTTATAAGGTGAAAGGGATGGTCAACATTGTTAAAGGATCTATTCAACAAGAAGAAAAAATATGCGACGGTTCCCTCAGATAAAATAAAACAGGATGTTCCTGAAGGTATTATGACGAAATGTCCTGGCTGTAAAAGTATTATTTATACAAAGGAACTGGAGAAATCACATAAAGTATGTGTGAGGTGTGGGTATCATCACCAAATGTCCGCTCCTGAACGGCTAAAGAATACGCTTGATGAGGGATCGTTCAAGGAATTGGATGCTGATATGATATCTGAGAATCCACTTTCTTTTCCTGACTACGTCGAACGTCTTGAGAAAGATCAAAAGAAATCTTCCCTTAATGAAGCTGTTGTTACAGGTGAAGGAACGATCGACGGCCAGCGAACGGCAATCGCTGTGATGGATGCTCGCTTTCGGATGGGTAGTATGGGGTCAGTAGTTGGAGAGAAAATCACAAGAGCTATTGAACATGCGGATAAGGAAAAGATTCCTTTCATTATCTTTACTGCATCCGGAGGTGCTCGCATGCAGGAAGGTGTCTTAAGCCTAATGCAAATGGCAAAATCAAGTGTTGCCCTGAAACGATTTAGCGACCATGGAGGACTGTTCATTTCAATTATGACACATCCTACAACTGGGGGAGTTTCTGCTAGTTTTGCTTCAGTTGGTGATTTTAATTTTGCAGAGCCAAAAGCCTTAATTGGTTTTGCTGGTAGACGTATAATTGAGCAAACAATTCGAGAAGATCTCCCAGAGGATTTTCAAACGGCAGAATTTCTATTGCATCACGGACAACTTGATCGCGTCATTCACCGTGCTGATATGAGGAAGACGCTTAGTAAAGTATTAATGATTCACGGAAACAGGGGTGAGAGATAATGGCACAGCGCCTTGATTTTGAAAGACCACTTCAAGAGCTTGAAGACAAAATTACAGAACTGAATGCCTTTATGGAAGAGAAGAACGTTGATTTGACTGATGAGGTTTCGCGTTTACAGAAAAGACTTTCCAAAATGGAAGAAGAAATATATGAGAATCTCACGGCATGGAACCGTGTACAACTTGCTCGTCATCCAGAACGTCCGACTACCTATGACTATATTGACCGTGTTTTTCAAGACTTTCTTGAGCTCCACGGCGATCGTCTCTTCGGTGACGATGAAGCGATAGTTGGAGGTATTGCAACGTTTGAAGGAAAGCCTGTGACTGTGATTGGTCATCAGAGAGGTAAAGATACGAAGGAAAATTTACGAAGGAATTTTGGTATGCCTCACCCAGAAGGTTATCGTAAGGCACTGCGCCTTATGAAACAGGCGGAGAAATTCAATCGTCCAGTCGTATTCTTGTTAGATACGAAAGGAGCATTCCCCGGGAAAGCAGCAGAGGAAAGAGGACAAAGTGAAGCGATTGCACGCAATTTGATAGAAATGGCTGGATTAACTGTACCGATTATTTGCATCGTTATAGGAGAAGGTGCAAGTGGAGGGGCTCTAGCTATCGGTGTAGGGAATCACGTTCATATGCTTGAGAATTCTTGGTACTCTGTTATATCTCCAGAAGGAGCAGCAGCACTTTTATGGAAAGATTCAGGACTTGCACAGCAGGCTGCAGATACGATGAAAATTACAGCACCTGATTTGAAAGAGCTTAATGTAATCGATGAGATCATCCCTGAAGTAAAAGGCGGCGCGCACAGAAACATTGAAGAGCAAGCCACGTCGATCCACCAAGCACTTTCCAAATCCCTTGAAGAATTGACACAACTTACCAAAGAAGAACTTGTTGAGCATCGCTATGAAAAATACAGAAATATTGGACAATATACGTTTGTAACCGATACCATTGGCTTAAAATAAGGAAAGTGCTTTCTCAATAAAGAGAAAGCACTTTTTTACGAGCTAGCTTAGCTATTGTATTCAACGGTTGTATTTGATATTTTAGTAACACAAAGAATTAATGAGGTGAACAGGTATGAAACGTATTGGTGTTTTAACCAGCGGAGGAGACTCACCGGGAATGAACGCGGCCATCCGTGCTGTTGTTCGTAAGGCGATCTACCATGATATTGAAGTATACGGCATCTATCACGGGTACACCGGGTTGATGAATGGAAATATAAAGAAAATGGAAATCGGCTCTGTAGCTGATATTATTCACCGTGGCGGGACAATGCTTTATTCGGCCCGTTGTCCTGAATTTAAGACACTTGAAGGACAATTAAAAGGTGTAGAGAATCTGAAGAAATTCGGAATCGAAGGACTAGTAGTTATTGGAGGAGACGGTTCATACCGTGGAGCTCAGAAGCTAACTGGTCACGGCTTTCCAACTATCGGAATTCCTGGTACGATCGACAACGACATTCCAGGAACTGATTTTACTATTGGCTTTGATACAGCTCTAAACACTGTTATTCAAGCTATTGATAAAATTCGTGATACAGCGACCTCTCATGAGCGTACATATGTGATTGAAGTTATGGGTCGCGATGCAGGTGACATTGCTCTATGGTCGGGACTCGCTGACGGTGCAGAATCGATTCTAATCCCTGAAGAGAAGTTCGAAATGGCTGATATATTGAGCCGATTGAAGCGAGGACATGATCGTGGTAAACGCCACAGCATCATAGTAGTTGCTGAAGGTGTTGGAAGCGGAGTTGAAATTGGTAAACAAATTCAAGAAGAAATGAATATGGAGACCCGTGTAACTGTGCTTGGTCACGTACAACGTGGTGGTTCTCCGACAGCTGCTGACCGAGTGCTTGCAAGCCGCCTTGGTGCGAGAGCTGTGGAACTGCTTCTTGAAGGAGCAGAAGGTAGAACGGTTGGCATTCAGAACAATGAGATTGTTGATCTTGATATAAACGAAGCGCTTGCACTGCCACATGAAGTGAATCAAAAAATGTGTCAACTTGCGAAAGAATTATCTATTTAACATCTAGATGGTTGGTTCACCCCTTCATATAAGGGGTGTATCGTAATGTCTAAAATATAGTGCATAACAGTCAAGTATTGATGAAAACTAAGCGAAGAATAGCTTTTAGGAGGAGACAGGCCCATGCGTAAAACGAAAATTGTCTGTACGATAGGACCAGCAAGTGAGGACGAACAAACATTAGAAAAATTAATTCAAGCAGGTATGAACGTTGCTCGTCTTAATTTCTCACACGGTGATTTTGAAGAACACGGCGCACGTATTAAAACGATTCGCACTGTAGCTGAAAAGCTAGGTAAGAACGTTGCGATTCTTCTAGATACAAAAGGACCGGAAATCCGTACGAATAACATGGAAAATGGTGGAATTGATCTTGTAGCTGGTCAACAGCTAATTGTTTCTATGGAAGAAGTGCTTGGAACAACTGAAAAGATCTCTGTTACGTATCCAGACCTTGTTAACGATGTTCATGTAGGATCTAAGATTCTACTAGACGATGGTTTGATTGAGCTTGAAGTTAAGCAAGTAGAAAAGAATGAACTTTATACAGAAGTACTTAATAACGGTACTCTAAAAAACAAAAAAGGTGTTAACGTACCAAACGTGAGCGTTAATCTTCCTGGTATTACTGATAAAGATGCAGCTGATATTGAATTTGGGATTGAACAGGGTGTTGATTTCATTGCAGCATCTTTCGTTCGTCGCGTTTCAGATGTTCTTGATATTCGTAAGCTTTTAGAAAAGCATAAAGCAACTGACATCCAGATTGTTCCTAAGATCGAAAACCGTGAAGGTGTAGATAATATTGATTCAATCCTTGAAATTTCTGACGGATTGATGGTAGCTCGTGGAGACCTTGGTGTTGAGATTCCAGCTGAAGAAGTACCGCTTGTACAGAAGCAGCTTATTAAAAAATGTAATGCACTAGGTAAACCTGTTATCACAGCAACACAAATGCTTGATTCTATGCAGCGTAACCCACGCCCGACACGTGCAGAGGCGAGTGATGTGGCAAACGCTATTCTTGATGGCACAGATGCAATTATGCTTTCAGGTGAAACAGCAGCAGGTTCTTATCCTGTTGAAGCAGTTCAAACGATGCATAACATTGCTTCTTACACTGAAAAATCGCTTAACTTCCGTGAGCTTCTTTCTGTAAGAAGTAAGGAGACTGAAACAAACACAACAAACGCAATCAGTGAATCTGTAGCTCATACAGCTTACAACTTGAATGTACCAGCAATCATTACGGCTACTGAGAGCGGTCATACAGCTCGTATGATCTCTAAATACCGCCCGAAGGCACCGATTGTTGCTGTTACAAATACTGCTAGTGTATGCCGCAAGCTTGCTCTTGTGTGGGGTGTACATGCTCAAGAAGGTCACAAAGTGAAAACGACAGATGAGATGCTTGAAGTAGCAGTTGATGCTTCTATTCAATCTGGTATCGTAAACCACGGGGACACTGTTGTGATTACAGCAGGAGTACCGGTTGGAGAATCAGGTACAACAAACTTGATGAAAGTACATGTGATTGGTGACATTCTTGCAAAAGCACAGGGAATCGGTAGAACATCGACTTCTGGAAGAATTGCTATCGCAAGAACAGCTGAAGAAGCGATTGAAAAAGCAGACGCAGATACTATTCTTGTGACAATCGGTTCTGACAAAGATATGGTTCCTGCGCTAGAGAAAGCAGCTGGACTTATCACAGAAGAAGGCGGTCTTACTTGCCATGCAGCTGTTGTCGGTCTAAGCCTTGGTCTACCAGTTGTAGTTGGCCTTGAAAATGCAACTACTCTCTTTGAAGAAGGTCAGCAAGTTACACTGGATGCTTCAACAGGTATTATTTATAACGGCAAAACGAGTATTTTATAAAATAGAACTGCTTAAAAGGCTGTCGATTAATCGACAGTCTTTTGTATTAAAGAAATTCATAGGATAACCAACTAATATGTCTTATAATTGCCACTTAAAGCGTGATGGTTCGAAAAGGAGTATAAATCGCGTATAATAGATGTAACGGGAAGATGTCCCGATTATGATTGAGGGAGCTTTCATCATGTTTCGTATTTTATTACTATTTATTATTATAGTGCCAGCTTTAGAGATAGCACTTTTGCTGTTATCTGGGAGAACGCTGGGTCTTATTCCAACGGTTCTACTCATTATCAGCACCGGAGTACTTGGTGCTTGGCTTGCTCGAAGAGAAGGATCAGAAGCTATTCAGAAAGTGAATAGACAAATGCAAACGGGCCAGATGCCTGGTGATGCCATTCTTGATGGGTTATGTATCCTTATCGGTGGTGTTGTGTTACTAACTCCCGGCTTTATTACAGATGCAGTAGGCTTCTTGCTTCTCATTCCAGCTACTAGAAAACCATTTAAACGCTGGATGTTGACATTCATTGAACGCAAAATGAAGAATGGGCAGTTTATGTTTATAAAAAGATAGGGATTTTTACTATAGAAATAGTGGTTGATTTCCGCTCCATTCAGCTTTTAGTAGACCTGAATGTAGTTAATCATAGCTTCAAGTCGTATTAGTTGATCGTGTTTCAAATCTGTATTATATTAATTGACGAGTCAACTATTGACCCGTCAATTGATTTGAGGAGGAAAGTTTTTGTCGAATCTATTTTCAGATGAAGGTAAGATATTATATCAGTTGAATGAGATATTTAAGCAGATTAGTCCTAAATTCGAAAGATGCACTGGTATCAGCCAGTCTCGCTTAGATCTTCTTCATAAGCTGTTTGAAGTGGACGAAACTAGCCAGTCGGCGTTGCAGAAGGAAGTGAATATTGACTCTGCCGCTGTAACAAGACACATAAAGCAACTTGAGGGAAAAGGCATGGTGACTCGTAGGAAAAACCCGAATGATAATCGATTCACCTTTGTAAGCTTAACGGATGAAGGTCGTGAAAGGATTGTTTCATTTCGAAAAGAAAAAGAGCAGTTTATCACAAAAGTATTAAGAGACTTTAGTGAAGAAGAACAAACTTCACTATCAAATATGCTTTCTCGTATTCAAAAGAATGTAAAAGACATTCAATACTAACTAGAATTTTTCAGAAGGAGATTTTAAGAATGAATGCAACAAAAATTAATGATTTTAATGAAATTATCACTGGTCGCCGTTCAATCCGCCACTATGATCCATCAGTGAAAATTAGCAAAGATGAAATGACGGAAATATTAACAGAAGCTACTCTTGCTCCATCTTCAGTTAATCTTCAACCATGGCGTTTTGTGGTTATTGATAGTGACGAAGGGAAAGCTACATTAGCACCACTTGCTAAATTTAATCAGACTCAGGTCGAAACTTCTTCAGCAATGATTGCTGTTTTTGTTGACATGAATAGCTTGGACTACGCAGATGAGATCTACGATTCTGCTGTAGAAAAAGGGTACATGCCTGCAGAAGTAAGAGATCGACAGCTTCCTGCTATTAAAGGTTTATTAGAAACCATGTCACCAGACCAATTCAAAGAAATGAATGTAATTGATGGTGGTTTGGTTTCGATGCAATTAATGCTTGCAGCACGTGCACATGGTTATGATACAAATCCGATCGGTGGTTATGAAAAAGATCAAATTGCTGAAGCTTATGGTATGGACAAAGACCGCTATTATCCAGTTATGTTGATTTCGATTGGTAAAGCTGCAAATGAGGGTTATCAATCCGTTCGCTTACCAATTGAGTCTATTACAGAATGGAAATAAAACAATAGAATTGAGGAATGAAACGATGATTATTACACATGCAGGATTACAAATTAACAAAGCTAAAGAAGAAGCATTTCTTGAAGAAGTTCGCACTCTTGTTGAAGAGTCTAGAAAAGAAAAAGGTAACATCTCTTACACTCTTATGAAAGATGTTGAACAAGAAAATGCATATACTATGGTAGAAATTTGGGAGAGCCTTGATGCAGTAGAGGAACATGGTCAAAGCCAGCACTTCAGAGCTTTCGTTGAGAGAGCACCAGAATATTTGGTTGCTCCTTTAGAAGTGAAAAGCTATGATGGTAATGAAGTAAAAAGATAATGTTAAGTTAAAAAGCTTGTAGGTATAGTTTAGACATATACCTACAAGCTTTTTATTTTGTCTACCGCAACTTCATCTACTTCATAATAAACCGCCAAACATCTTTAAATACATTAGCGTGGTATAGGGTTTTAACAACTACGAGTAAAACAGGGCCAATGATTAAGCCGAGAAAACCCAAGACCTGAAACCCTACAAATAAAGCGATTAACGTAGCAAGAGGGTCTAGACCAATGTTAGATGACAGTACCTTTGGTTCCATTACTTGTCGTTGTATAACCACAACTCCGTATAAAATCGATAGGCCAATGGTTAATCCGTAATTTCCTGTAAGGAAAGAATAAATCATCCAGGGAACAAAAATTGCACCAGTTCCAAGATACGGAAGAAGATCCACGAAACCTATGATTATCGCAATAGTAATTGCGTAATCTACTCTTAATATAAGTAAACCAACGAGAACGATAACTGCTGTCATAGATATTAGCGTCAACTGGGCTTTAAGAAACCCGAATAATGCTCTTCTTAAATCGACATAAACAGTTCCTATGCTTTTCTGGACATCTGTTGATACTTTTTTCTTCACCCAATTTATAAATTTGTACCAGTCCTTACTGATGAAAAAAGTAGCAAGCATTGAAAAGACAAGGACTGTTAATATTGTTGGTAAGCTCACAATTAATGAACGAATTCCTTCTACAAGAGACTGGAGAGTGTTTGTAACGGTTGCTGTTACCGTCGTACCTATTGATTGAATATTATCAATAACGGTTGTTTGCTGGTCTTTGTTTAAATCCTTAAACAGGTCTTCAAGTTGATTGTAGAGCGGCATCACATGTGAAACAAACAGATCTTCAACGAATAAGACTATTTCTTGAAAGTTTCCTGGGAGTACATTTGCAATATATACAATACCCTGAACAATTTCGTTTACCAGAAGGGCAATGAACGCTGCAAGAACACCGATCAGAAACAGAATCGATAGCGCAACAGAAAATGGCCTTGGGATTTTTCCTCTTCTTTCTAGAAGATCAACCAACGGATTTATTAGAAATGCAAGGAAAAGCGCAATGACGAACGGAAATGCTAGGTGCCAGATATAATAACAGGCGATCAAGGTAAGAATAATGATAGCGATCACTAATAAGAAACGAAGAAATCTATGGACGTATTTCCAGTTCATCAGGAACCTCCTTCTATAGCTTTTCCTATATATTACACCTCACGATTCCATACAATCAATTGTATGTTTTCGGATTTCGTGCTTAATTCACTAAAGTTTGTTATGCTAAAGTAGTTCTGTTAATGTGAAAGAGGGAACAATATGACTATAATTTCTCAGTCCTCCATATTCCTGCTAATCTTAATGGGCATCGCACTTATTGCAAAGAATAGTTCGCTTATTATAGCGGTTGCTTTTCTACTTATTGTGAAAGTGATTGGACTTGGTGACAGGGTATTTCCTATCATTCAATCGAAAGGCATTTCCTGGGGAGTTACAATTATTACGATAGCGGTTCTTATACCAATTGCAACTGGTGAGATAGGTTTCAAGCAACTTGGTGAAGCTGTAAAGTCCTCATATGCTTGGATTGCAATGGCATCTGGGATTTTTGTTGCGGTAATCGCTTCAAAAGGGATTGTTTTACTCCAAAATGATCCTCACATTACTACGGCTCTTGTATTTGGTACAATACTTGCTGTAGCAGTCTTCCAGGGAATAGCTGTTGGACCGCTCATTGGTGCTGGTATCGCGTACATGGCTATGAAAATTGTCGAACTTTTCACCTGAACAACCGTTCAGACAAGTGATTTAGCGATCTAACACCTTTCGTGTTACCGCATAATTAGACAACCTGAGAAAAAAAGGAATGGACGAAATCATACATATTCATTCACAAATATCAGAGAATTGTTTATAATGAGAACTGACGCACCATCTTTGTACATAGGTTCTTATTTTTTTGGAGCGTTTTAAAAGCGTTATCAAAGCAGAATTTTTAGAAAATACTAGAGCCAATAATATGGAAAAGGAGAGGGAAACGTATGACGACTACTCGCGGTTTAGAAGGCGTAGTTGCAACAACATCATCGATTAGTTCCATTGTAAACGACGTTTTAACATATAGAGGATACAACATCGATGACCTCGCTACGAATGCTAGTTTTGAAGAGGTAATTTATTTATTATGGAATGATAA
The DNA here is from genome assembly GCF_017303315.1 of Bacillus sp. NTK071. Lineage (GTDB taxonomy): Bacteria > Bacillota > Bacilli > Bacillales > Guptibacillaceae > Guptibacillus. The sequence goes on along the minus strand of NZ_JAFKOI010000002.1, from coordinate 618,524 downwards.
ACTTCCAAATAAAGCAGAACTTGATGAGTTCACTGCTGAGCTCGCAGAAAATGCGACAATTCCTAAAGAAATTGTTAGTCAAATGAAAGCTTATCCCATTGATAAAGTACACCCGATGGCTGCTCTTCGTACAGCTGTGTCTACACTTGCACTTTATGATGAGGAAGCAGATGATATGAGTGAAGAAGCCAACTATCGTAAGGCGATTCGTTTACAGGCGAAAATCCCTACAGTTGTAACAGCTTTTTCACGTGTTCGTGAAGGAAAAGATCCTGTTGAGCCAAAGAAAAATCTAAGTTTTGCTGCTAACTTTTTGTATACACTAACTGGAGAATTACCAGAAGAGGTAGCTGTAACAGCAATTAATAAGGCTCTTGTTCTACACGCTGATCACGAGCTAAATGCGTCAACATTTACTGCTCGCGTATGTGTGGCTACGCTTTCAGATATGTATTCTGGTGTAACAGCTGCTATTGGTGCACTTAAAGGACCACTTCACGGTGGTGCTAACGAGCGCGTAATGGCTATGCTAAGTGAGATTGATAGCGTGGAAAACGTAGAATCTTATTTACAGAATGCTTTTGAGAATAAAGAAAAAATTATGGGCTTTGGACACCGCGTTTACAAAACGGGAGATCCTCGTGCGAAGCATTTAAGAGAAATGTCTCGTAAACTAACTGAACTAACTGGTGAAACAAAGTGGTACGAGATGTCAACTAAGATGGAAGAAGTCGTAACGAATGAAAAGGGACTTCCACCAAACGTAGATTTCTATTCTGCATCTGTTTATCATAGCCTCGGCATCGATCATGACTTGTTTACACCACTATTTGCTGTAAGCCGTGTATCAGGCTGGATTGGGCACATTCTTGAACAATACAGCAACAACCGCTTAATTCGTCCACGTGCCGAATATATTGGATCAACAAATCAGACTTATGTGAGTGTTGAAGATCGATAGAAAAGATAGGGGAAGAGATAATCTTCCCTTTTTTCAAAGATAAGTAAATTCAGTAGGAGGAATTAAAAATGGCAAATGGAGAGAAGATTACCGTAAATAATGGGGTACTAAACGTTCCAGATCATGCAATCATTCCATTTATCGAAGGAGACGGCACAGGTCCTGATATTTGGGCAGCTGCCTCTAAAGTTCTTGAAGGAGCAGTAGACAAGGCATACGGCGGTAAAAAGAAAATCGTATGGAAGGAAGTATACGCTGGTCAAAAGGCATTTGATAAAACAGGTGAATGGCTACCAGCCGATACCCTTGATGCAATTCGAGAATACATAATTGCGATTAAAGGACCTCTAACAACTCCAGTGGGAGGAGGCATCCGCTCTCTTAATGTTGCTCTTCGTCAGGAATTGGATTTGTTTACATGCCTTCGTCCTGTTCGCTATTTCAAAGGAGTTCCTTCACCAGTGAAGCGTCCTGAAGACACGGATATGGTCATTTTCCGTGAAAATACTGAAGACATCTATGCTGGAATTGAATTCCAAAAAGGCACGGATGAGGTTAAGAAAATTATCTCTTTCCTACAAGATGAAATGGGCTCGAAGAATATTCGTTTCCCTGAAACATCAGGTATCGGTATTAAACCTGTATCTGAAGAAGGAACAAAGCGTCTAGTACGTGCAGCAATTCAATATGCTCTTGATGAAGGCCGTAAAAATGTAACACTTGTTCATAAAGGTAATATTATGAAATTTACAGAAGGTGCATTCAAAAACTGGGGCTATGAAGTTGCTGAGCAAGAATTCGGTGATAAAGTCTTCACTTGGGCAGAGTACGACCGCCTTGTTGAAGAAAAAGGCAAGGAAGCTGCGAATGAAGCACAGTCAAAAGCAGAAGCAGAAGGCAAGCTGATTGTGAAAGATTCCATTGCGGATATCTTCTTGCAACAGATCCTTACTCGTCCAGCAGAATTTGATGTAGTAGCAACAATGAATTTGAACGGTGATTATGTTTCTGATGCTCTTGCAGCGCAGGTTGGCGGAATTGGTATTGCTCCTGGAGCAAATATTAACTATGAAACTGGACATGCTATTTTCGAAGCTACTCATGGTACTGCTCCGAAATATGCTGGTCTTGATAAAGTGAACCCTTCATCTGTCATCCTTTCTGGTGTTCTAATGCTTGAACACATTGGATGGGGCGAAGCAGCGAAGCTTGTTCTCGATTCAATGGAGAAAACAATCGCTAATAAGGTTGTAACGTATGACTTTGCTCGTCTTATGGATGGAGCAACAGAAGTGAAAACTTCGGAGTTTGGTGACGAACTCATCAACAACATGGACTAAGTTTATAAACTTAAGAACTGGATTAAAGGAGTGGCTTACAAATGACAATGAAACGCAAAAAAGTTTCCGTTATTGGTGCTGGTTTTACTGGAGCAACTACAGCTTTTTTACTAGCTCAAAAAGAGCTTGCTGATGTCGTTCTTGTAGACATTCCAAATCAAGAAGGTCCTACAAAGGGTAAGGCACTCGATATGTTTGAAGCGAGCCCTGTACAAGGATTTGATTCTAAAATCTCAGGTACTTCAAACTACGAGGATACAGCTAATTCAGACATTGTTGTAATTACCGCAGGTATCGCTAGAAAACCTGGAATGAGCCGAGATGATCTGGTTAATACTAATGCTAAAATAATGAAAAGCGTAACGAAGGAAATTGTGAGATATTCGCCGGACACCATAATTGTTGTTCTAACAAATCCGGTTGATGCAATGACTTACACGGTATACAAGGAGTCTGGTCTTCCGAAAAACCGTGTCATTGGTCAATCAGGAATTCTTGATTCTGCGCGATTCCGTTCGTTCATTGCTGAAGAACTTAACTTATCAGTTAAAGATATTACTGGTTTCGTTCTTGGTGGTCATGGAGATGATATGGTACCACTTGTACGCTATTCGTTTGCAGGAGGTATTCCACTTCAAAGCCTTATTTCTGAAGAACGCCTCGCGGAAATTGTGGAACGAACGCGTAAAGGTGGCGGAGAAATCGTTAGTCTGTTAGGAAATGGTAGTGCCTACTATGCGCCAGCCGCTTCTCTTGTAGAAATGGCTGAGGCAATCTTGAAGGATCAGCGACGTGTTCTTCCTACAATTGCCTATCTTGAGGGCGAGTATGGTTATGATGGACTATATCTTGGCGTACCAACAATCCTTGGTGGAAGTGGGATTGAAGAAATTATCGAATTAGATTTAACTGCTGATGAGAAGAAAGAGCTAGACAAGTCAGCTGACTCTGTTCGTAAAGTGATGACAGTATTAAATTAAATAAGAAGATCCGGTGCAAGCCGGATCTCTTTTTACACAACAATAGAAAGCGCTTTCTTATGCGGAAGGGGAGTAGCTATGCTTTTAGGTAAAAAACGAAAAATAGGTCGTATGATTGAAGAAATAACTGCAGGGGAAAAGCTTGAAGTAACAGAGAAGATAGAAGATCGTGATTTACTTTTATATCTTGGGCTTTCAAATGATAACAATCCTCTTTTCATTCAACATGATTATGCATCTATGACACCATTCAAAAAACCTATCGTCCCTCAAATCATGCTTCTGGCGATTGTAACTGGTGCGATTTCTAAATACCTGCCTGGGCCAGGTAGTAGTATTAAAAAGAATGAAGTGACATATAACAATCCTGTTTATCACTATGAAACTGTACACTTCCAGTTTGAAGTGATTGAGGTTTCAAGGGAAGCTCATGAAGTTCTTATTCGTGTAGAAGGTACAAATGAAGCGGGTGATTCGGTTCTTGAAGGTAGGTTTACAGTGTGTCCACCTTATCCTGCTAAGCCTTTAACAAAAACAACATCATTTGATAATTTTTAAGAGCCTACATACGGCTCTTTTTGTTTTGTCGCTATTAAGAGAAAGCGCTTTTAATCAAGCGTAAAACAAGTTCTTCTTTTGCCTTACCAAAAAAAATAGTATGATGAGAGTATTCAGGCTAAAATAAACACAAATGCCTGACTTTCGGTATCGGCATTGATGAATGGGGAAATTCGTTAGGGGGATTTTACAATGAGTCAAAAAATTCTAGTTGTCGATGATGAAATGTCAATTTTGACATTGCTGCAATTTAATCTTGAACAAGCAGGTTATGAGGTTGTAACAGCTGAAAATGGAGCTGAAGCTCTTGAAGTTGTTTTGGCTGAAAAGCCTAACTGCATCATTCTTGATCTGATGTTGCCTGAGATGGATGGATTAGAAGTATGTAAAGAATTAAGGCAACGTCATATTCACACACCTGTTCTTATGCTTACCGCGAAGGACGACGAATTTGATAAGGTACTCGGTCTCGAACTCGGAGCTGATGATTATATGACAAAACCATTTAGTCCAAGAGAAGTAGTTGCTCGTGTGAAAGCAATTCTAAGACGAGTAAAGCAGCTTGAAGAATCAAAAACGGCTTCTGAAATGGAAGAAGAAGAGAAGATTCAAGTTGGCCAATTAGACGTTTTCCCAAATAACTATGAAGCATATTTCCAGGGACAGATAATGGAAGTGACGCCAAAAGAGTTTGAATTATTGGTATACCTTGTTCGTCACAAGGGACGTGTTCTTACTAGAGAGCAGCTTCTAAGTGCAGTTTGGGATTATGATTTCGTTGGTGATACGAGAATTGTTGATGTTCATGTTAGTCATCTACGGGAGAAGATTGAACAAAACACCCGTAAACCTGAATATATTAAGACGATACGAGGACTCGGTTATAAGTTAGAGGAGCCCTCAATTTAATGAAAAAGTTTCGCTCTCGGTTTCTTAATGCCCAATTTGTTATCCTCTTTTTTGTATTTTTAATTATGATTGTCTTTCTAGGAAATTTATTTGAAGGAATCTTATTCGAGGGTGCAAGTCAAGAAGCATTGTCAAATATGTGGCTTATATTAATTATTTCATTTGCAACGGCTTTTTTCATTATTATATACATAAGCCTGCGCATCTCTAATCAGTTAACCAAGCCTCTTGAAGGTGCATTGAAAGTTGCGAACGAGCTTGCTTCTGGAAATTTTCAGGCAAGGACTTACGAGTACAAACTTGATGAAACTGGCCAATTAAGTCATGCATTAAATATTCTAGCTCGCAATTTACAAAATATGACATCTTCGTATGAGATTCAACAAAATCGATTAATGACGTTAATCGAGAACATGGATAGCGGGTTAATTCTGATTGATACAAAGGGTTATATTAACCTTGTGAATCGTTTTTATAAAGAAACCTTTGGTATCCATTCTAAAGAATATATTGATTCTCTTTATTATGAGGCAATCCCATATCGGGAAATTATACGCCTTGTAGAGGAAACGCTTTTGGTAGAGAAAACAGTGAGGAAACAGGTTGAGCTTCAAGTAGGCATCGAAATTCGTCACTTTGATGTTTCGGGCGCGCCAATTCTTGATCATGATGATAAATTAAAAGGTGTCGTACTTGTATTTCACGATATTACTGAATTGAAAAAACTTGAACAAATGCGTAAAGATTTTGTTGCGAATGTTTCGCATGAATTGAAAACACCAGTTACTTCATTAAAAGGATTTGCTGAGACATTATTGGATGGTGCAATGGAGAACAAAGCGTTTCGTACAAGGTTTCTTACAATCATTCTCAATGAAAGTGATCGTCTTCAAAGTCTCATTCAAGATTTATTAGATTTATCTAAAATGGAACAAAAGCATTTTTCATTAAACTGGCAAGATGCAGATTTACAAGAAATTATAGATGATTGTCTGCTCATGACTAAGAGTAAGGCAGATAAAAAGAAAATAGAATTATCTGTAGAGTATGAAGGTAACCTTAGTATTAAAGGGGATGTTCACAGGTTAAAACAGGTTTTTCTTAATTTAATTGCAAATAGCCTTACCTATACACAAGAAAATGGCAAGGTTGATATTTCAGTTAAAGAAGCCAGTGAAACCGTTGACTTTATGATATCTGATAACGGCATAGGTATAAGTAAAGAGGAAATACCTCGGATATTTGAACGTTTCTATCGTGTTGATCGGGCAAGAAGCAGAAATTCAGGTGGAACAGGGCTTGGCCTTGCGATTGTAAAACACCTCATTGAGGCACATAACGGAAAGATTCGAGTGGATAGTGATCCTGGGAAGGGAACAACATTCCTGATTTCGCTATTAAAGAAACGTAAATTTTAATATTTACGTTTTCTTTACATTTTGTTTATATGTCCTTTAAACTCTTTCTGTAAAGTAACAATTGACCCCTTCATCATGACGAGAGCATTTTTTGAGACGAGTTTATCTCGTCTCCTTTTTTTATGGTTTGTGAAAGTTATGGCCGTTATTCTTATTTAAAACGTGTTTCCATGTTAACTGTTACCTCATCGCTTGTTTTTCTTTCTTTTTGCCAACGTGGTAAAATGGAGAAAGCAGGCGTTTTTATATGCTTTTAAGAGACGTCGATTGCATTAGAATGGGAGGCTTTCTATTGAAGAATAAACTTGTACTAATTGATGGAAACAGCATAGCGTACCGTGCGTTTTTTGCACTACCACTGTTAAATAACGATAAAGGCGTTTACACCAATGCTGTACTTGGTTTTACAACGATGCTTCTAAAAATTATTGAAAATGAGTCGCCAACACATATGCTTGTTGCATTTGATGCTGGTAAAACAACTTTTCGGCACAAAACCTATACCGAGTATAAGGGTGGTCGTCAGAAGACCCCTTCTGAATTAAGTGAACAATTCCCTGTTATTCGTGAAGTTCTTGATGCATTTGATATTAAGCGGTATGAGATTAAGGATTATGAAGCCGATGATATTATTGGTACAGTGTCGCTACTTGCAGACAAAGAAGATTGGGATGTCAAAATTTATTCAGGAGATAAAGACCTCCTTCAACTTGTTTCTAACAATGTTCATGTTGCTTTAACCCGTAAAGGAATCACTGATATTGATACATATGATCCGGCGTTTTTAAATGAAAAATATGGACTTACACCAGATCAGATAATCGATATGAAAGCTTTGATGGGGGATAATTCCGATAACATTCCTGGCGTACCAGGTGTAGGAGAGAAAACTGCGCTTAAACTATTAAAACAGTTTGGAACGGTAGAAGCAGTATATGAATCAATCGATGAGGTTTCAGGTAAGAAATTAAAAGAAAAGCTAGAAGAGAATCAAGATAAAGCGATGATGAGCAAAGAGCTCGTTACCATTTTTAAAGAAACTCCTCTTGATTTAGAGATGAAAGATTTGGCGTACAGCGGGTTTGATCGTGACGCTGTTGCAGCATTATTTAGTGATCTTGGCTTTAAGTCTCTGCTTAGCCGCATTGGAGCTGAAGAAGTCGTTGAAGAAACCGAAATCGATGATTTGAATTTTGAAACACTACAACAAATTGAAGAACATCATTTAGTCAGTCCTTCAGCAATGATTGTCGAAGTGATGGAAGAAAATTATCATAACGCAGAAATTCAAGGATTCTCAATTATTAATGAGAACGGGAATTTCTATCTTCCTACTGATCTCGCTATGTCTTCAGACTTGTTCAGAACATTTCTAGAAGACCAATCTCAGAAAAAATGGGTGTTTGATGCAAAACGCGCTGTTGTTGCCCTAGGTTGGAAGGGAATTGCATTAAAAGGTATTACGTTCGATTTAGTCATTGCCTCGTACCTGCTCAACCCATCTGAATCCACTCATGACTTATCAGCCATTTCAAGACGTGAAGGTTTTTCCATTGTTTCATCTGATGAAACAATTTATGGAAAAGGCGCTAAGCGGAAGATACCTGAAGAAAACGAACTAGCTGATCATCTTGTTAGAAAAGCCTATGCAGTCTTTCAGTTGAAGGAAACGCTTGAAGAGCAGCTTAGAAAGAATGAACAATATGAACTTTTTCAAGATCTTGAAATGCCATTAACCCTAGTGCTTGGAGAAATGGAAACAAAAGGTGTATCTGTAGATACAAAGTTCCTTGAGAAAATGGGCGGAGAGTTAAACAAAAAGCTTAGTGCTATTGAAGCTCGAATTTTCGAACTAGCTGGCACTGAATTCAATATCAATTCTCCTAAGCAATTAGGTGAGGTTCTATTTGATAAACTGGAACTTCCGGTTATTAAGAAAACGAAGACGGGATATTCTACTTCAGCTGATGTACTTGAAAAGCTTGAGAGCAAGCATGACGTTATACCAGAGATTCTTCTATATCGCCAGCTTGGAAAGTTGAACTCAACGTACGTTGAGGGACTCCTCAAAGTTATTTATTCTGATACTGGCAAAATCCATACGCGATTTAATCAGGCATTAACACAAACAGGACGATTAAGTTCAACAGATCCTAATCTACAAAACATTCCGATTCGTCTTGAAGAAGGTCGCAAAATAAGAAAAGCTTTTGTTCCTTCAACGAGCAATTGGGTCATGTTTGCAGCTGATTATTCTCAAATTGAATTACGAGTTCTTGCTCACATTGCTAAAGATGAGAATTTAATTGAGGCATTCCAAAATGGTGAAGATATTCATACAAAAACCGCCATGAATGTTTTCGACGTTGAGAAAGACGATGTCACATCAGACATGAGGAGACATGCAAAAGCTGTAAACTTTGGTATTGTTTACGGAATAAGTGACTATGGACTTTCGCAAAGCATTGGGATATCAAGGAAAGAAGCAGGAGAATTTATAGACCGTTATCTTGAGAGTTTTCCTGGTGTAAAAAGGTATATGGAAGATGTTGTTTCAGAAGCTAAGCAAGATGGCTTTGTTTCGACATTAATGCAAAGAAGAAGATATCTTCCTGAAATTAATTCAAGAAACTTTAATCAGCGAGGATTCGCTGAGCGTACAGCGATGAACACACCGATTCAGGGAACAGCTGCAGATATTATTAAGTTAGCTATGGTTCAAATGGATACACGTCTTAAAGAAGAGAATCTTCAGGCGCGTATGCTACTTCAAGTACACGATGAACTCATTTTTGAAGCACCTGAGGAAGAGATTGAAACGTTAAAACGTATCGTACCTGAAGTGATGGAATCTGCAATCAAACTGGATGTACCTTTGAAGGTTGATTATGAGTATGGCTCCACTTGGTATGATGCGAAGTAGGCATCAAAGGAGAGGGAGATATGCCTGAGTTACCAGAAGTAGAAACAGTTAAGCGAACGCTAGAAGAATTAATTGTAGGTAAGAAAATTACCGATATTATTGTGAAATGGCCCAAAATTATTAAGAGGCCAGATGATGTTGAGGAATTCAAATTAAAAGTGATTGGACAGTCGTTTAAAGGCGTTGAGCGAAGAGGAAAGTTCCTAAAGCTCTTCCTTGAAGAAGATGTGATTGTTTCGCACCTTCGGATGGAGGGCAAATATCGAATGAGTCAGTCTGATGAAGAAGCTGATCATCATACACATGTATTTTTTATTTTTGATGATGGAACAGAGCTTCGTTACCACGATGTGCGAAAGTTTGGCACTATGCATTTGTTCCCAATCGGAACAGAAGAATCAGTATTACCACTTGCACAGCTAGGTCACGAGCCTTTTTCTCCACAATTTACTGTAGATGTCTTAAAAGAGGGGTTTAAGAAAACGACTCGGAAAGTAAAAACAGTGCTACTTGATCAAACACTAGTCGTTGGACTAGGCAATATTTATGTAGACGAGGCACTATTTAAGGCAGGAATTCACCCTGAGCGAATTGCTTCAACGCTTAATGAATGTGAAATAGAGCGTCTCCAGCTTGAAATCGTAGACACACTAAGTGAAGCTGTAAACAAAGGGGGCAGTACTATTCGTTCCTATGTAAACAGCCAGGGGAAAATAGGTACGTATCAGGACAATCTGTTTGTTTACGGACGATCTGGACTGGAATGTAAGAATTGTAACCATTTACTTGAAAAGATTGTGGTTGGTGGACGAGGCACTACTTATTGTCCAATATGCCAGGTGAATGAGTAACTCGTAGCGTTGGATGGGCTCCTTTCATATACTATTTAAGATTTCAGTATGGAAGGAGTTCGCCAATGTACTGGGTTTCTCTTTTTTTCTTAGCATTTGCTGTTAGTGTTGACGGTTTTGGAGTTGGCTTAACATATGGCTTACGAAGGATGAAAATTCCTTTCAAGTCGATTCTAATCATTTCAATTTGCTCGGCGGTCTCCATGTTGATCGCAATGGGGTTTGGGTCCATTCTACAGTTATGGATATCAGATATTGCGGCTCAGCGTGTAGGAGGGTTTATTCTTATTGCTTTGGGTGCCTGGGTACTGTACCAAATGTTCCGTAATACTAAAGATGAAGAAAGGACGGTTTCAGAGCGTATTCTTCTTCATTTTGAAATTCGTTCCCTAGGCGTTGTTATCAGTATATTACGAAAACCGACGACAGCCGATTTTGATGATTCAGGAACAATAACTGGAATTGAGGCGATTATGCTTGGTGCTGCTCTTTCGTTAGATGCGTTTGGAGCAGGGGTAGGAGCCTCTATGATTGGTTATTCTCCTATTGAAACATCAATACTAATCGCATGTATGAGTTCGTTTTTTGTTCTACTTGGACTAAAGTTTGGAAATGTTGCGTCTTCTATTAAGTGGATGGATAAATTATCGTACTTACCTGGTTGTTTATTAATAATTCTGGGCTTCATGAGGATGTAGCCCTCGAGGAGGAAACGATGGATATAGGACTTACCGGTGGAATTGCTAGTGGAAAAAGTACTGTAGCAGATATGATCAGAAACCATAACATACCAATTGTTGATGCAGATGTTATTGCTAGGCAGGTTGTAGAACCGGGTGAGTCCGCATTAGAAGAGATCTTTCTGTCATTTGGTTCAGAAATGAAAGCAGAAGATGGAGGTCTTGATCGAAAAAAGCTCGGTTCTGTTATTTTCAACAATGAGGATAAGCGTAAACTCCTCAATAGCATCCTACATCCAGCTATTCGAAAACGTATGCTTGAAGAGGTAGCTTCTTATAAAAAACAAGGAGAACCTCATGTTGTGCTTGATATTCCTCTTCTATATGAAAGTGAATTGAATCATTTGGTCGAACGAACGCTTCTTGTATACGTTGACCCTTCAACACAGTTGAAGAGATTAATGGAACGAGACGGAAGTACTGAACAAGAAGCTACCGAGAGAATTCAATCACAAATGCCAATAGAAAAGAAGAAAGAACTAGCGGATGCAATAATTGATAACACAGGATCACTAAAAGAATCTGAAGATCAGCTAGTTCATGTTCTAAGAAAGTGGCAAATTATCTAGAGAAGGTTCTTTCGAAATGATTAAGGTTTATGTTTTAGAAATTCACATATCGAAGTTGATTGGAGCGGAAGGAGGCTCACCGCCCGCCCCACGGAAAGCGAGCATCCTGGAGCTCAAATCAACCGCTCTCCTAAGGCAACAATGTTTCTGTAAAAAATGTAGAAAAAAACACGTCATTTGACGTGTTTTTTTGTTTCTTCTTAACCTGTTTTGTAGACGATAAACCAGATAAGCACTTTTATACGTAAATAGTGTAAATTTATCTTTTCATTCGCATATTATATGTTATACTAATTTTGTGATAGGGGATTAAGTATAACACATATATGGCAGGAGGAACGCTGGATGAACACAAGAATAGCGATTAATGGCTTTGGAAGAATTGGGCGTATGGTTTTTAGAAAGGCAATTATGGATGAGGATTTGGAAGTAGTAGCAATTAACGCTAGCTATCCGCCGGAAACGCTCAGCCATTTAATTAAATATGATAGCATTCATGGTACGTTTGATGGAGAGGTTACTCCTTTTGAGAACGGTATCAAGATTAATAATAAAAAAGTAGTGGTGTTAAACAACCGCGATCCGAAAAATCTCCCTTGGAAAGAAATGGGTATTGATATTGTTATTGAAGCAACAGGTAAATTTCGCACACGAGAAGAAGCAGCTTACCATCTCGATGCTGGTGCAACGAAAGTAATCATTACAGCACCAGGGAAAAATGAAGATCTAACGATTGTGATGGGCATAAATGAAAGCGAATACAATAACGAAGAACATCATGTATTGTCAAATGCTTCGTGTACAACAAACTGTCTTGCGCCAGTTGTGCAAGTACTTGATAAATCGTTTGGGATTGTTTCGGGCATGATGACGACTGTCCATGCTTATACAAATGATCAGAAGAACATTGATAATCCACATAAAGATTTAAGAAGGGCTCGAGCATGTGGACAGTCTATTATTCCTACCTCTACAGGAGCAGCGAAGGCAATATCGAAAGTTCTTCCACACCTTGAAGGGAAATTGAACGGTATGTCTTTACGTGTACCTACGCCAAATGTGTCACTTGTTGATCTTGTTGTTGATTTGGAGAAGGAAGTAACAATTGATCAGGTTAATGATGCTTTAAAGGCGGCATCAGAAGGACCATTACGTGGTATTCTCGCTTATTCTGACGAACCACTTGTGTCAATTGACTATAATGGAAATGAACATTCTTCCATCATTGACGGACTTTCAACTATGGTCGTTGAGAACAAGAAAGTTAAAGTCCTAGCATGGTACGATAACGAGTGGGGATATTCATGTCGAGTGGTCGATATGGCAAAATATGTCGGGGAAAAGATACCCGGGAGGCTGAAAGTAAGCGTATAACAGAATGAATTTGAAGAGCGGGAGTGAGACACTTCCGCTTTTTATATTGTTAATTAGAAAATAAGCGTTAAAAGTTGAATTTGCGGATATACTCTATATGTAGCTAGCCATATACTCTTCTGAGGTTCTTGCTTCTATTCCATTAGATACAAGAAGGAAGATATATTTTTTTGTTGCAAATCTATTTTAAAAGCCTTATACTATTTTTCGTGAACTTCTTTTATAGCAATTTGGCATTGGAAACTACTTAAAGGGTTAGGACCTCATCGGACTAACTTTCCCCCGTGGTGGATTTTCAATACCGCATGCTGACGCATGAGTAAACTTAAAGGGGGAATTTTGCTATGGATACAATGGGACGTCACGTTATTGCCGAACTATGGGGCTGTGACATTGAAAAACTTAACAACATGAAATTAATTGAAGAAACGTTTGTAGAAGCTGCTCTAAAGTCTGGTGCAGAGGTTCGTGAGGTAGCATTTCATAAATTTGCACCACAGGGTGTTAGTGGTGTTGTCATTATTTCTGAATCGCATTTAACGATCCACAGTTTTCCTGAACATGGCTACGCAAGCATCGATGTTTACACATGTGGTGATCTTGATCCTAACGTTGCAGCTAATTATATTGCTGATGCACTTGGTGCAGATACACGTGAGAATATTGAGCTTCCGAGAGGCATGGGTCCAGTTAAACCGAAAGTTAGAGAAGAGCAATCAGCGTTTACTTCATAATTATACAGTTACTAAAAGGAGTGCATTAGCACTCCTTTTTTGTTTCGTTTCATCCTTTGTCAACATTCTCTTGCAATTGATTTATTAATCAATTATTGCTATTCTTAAAAAAAATAGAGGAGGACAAGGGTGGGAATTAAAGACTTTTTTAGCAATCGTTCTGAGACAAGTGAAAGGCATCCCAGTGATGCATTGAAGACTCATTATTTTAAAGCTACGAAGGAACAGGCTTTTACAGAAGCAAAAGCCGTTCTTCAAAAACATTATAAAGGTGAAATAGTTACGAATTCTCCAGAGCGCGGAGAATTCGTCTTTCAAGTTAAATCACCTAAGAAAGCATTAATTGTTGTCACGGTAGTATCAGTTCGTGCATACAAAACAGCAGTTGATTTTTCAGTATCAACTGAGACGCCTCTACCAGTTGATTTCGGATATAGCAAGAAAGTAATTGGTACAGTATACAATGATCTACAAAAGAAGTTAACGTTAATCGGTACTGGTATTTCTGAACAATTTTAGAGATAGATGTGTAGCAGCGCATTGTATGCTAAAATAGAAGGTAGAAATCTTGTTCGTTTAGTGGAGATGATCTAATGCGTTGTCCCAACTGCAATCAGAATGGTACAAGAGTGCTTGATTCTAGGCCGGTTCATGAAGGTCGGTCGATCCGCAGACGTCGGGAATGTGAATCATGTACGTACCGGTTTACAACATTTGAAACAGTTGAAGAAATACCGCTTATTGTTGTTAAAAAAGAAGGAACTAGAGAAGAGTTTAGCAGGGATAAAATTCTAAGAGGTTTAATAAAAGCCTGTGAGAAACGACCTGTACCACTTGAGACTCTTGAAACAATTGTCAATGAAATTGAACGAGATCTTCGCAATCAAGGAGCATCAGAAATTAGCAGTGATGTCGTTGGTGAGCTCGTTATGGATCAATTGGCAAAAGTGGATGAAGTTGCCTACGTTCGATTTGCTTCCGTCTATCGTCAATTCAAGGACATTAATGTATTTATTCGGGAGTTAAAAGATTTAATTAACAGAGCAGAGTAACGAAGGGGGAGCTTAATGTAAGCTCTTTTTTTGTACGAAAAAGATTAAGCTTTAAAATTCACGAGAGAATAAAAAGGTGAAGCATATGCATTGGAAAGAACTACTACCTGTCGATACACTTCAAGTTGAAGCGGCAGGGCTCTTACATGAATATGACAGACGAGTACTTACTCTTTTATATCAACCTCTAATTGGAGCAGGTGCATACAGTCTTTATATGACCCTTTGGAGTGCCCATGAGCAGAAAGATGCACTTGTTACAACAATGACTCATCACAATTTATTACTCATGATGAGGTGGGATTTAAAGAGAATACTTGAAGAACGTAGAAAGTTAGAAGGAATTGGATTATTGAAAACCTATTTGAAATCGGGTGACGATCCAAGGCACTTCACATATGAACTTCAACCACCTCTTACGCCAGAACGGTTCTTTAATGATGGCGTTCTTAACATCTATTTGTTTAACAGACTTGGTAGAAACAAGTACAATGACCTGAAACAATACTTTACGGTTGATAAATTAAATCCCAATGAGTACAGTGATATTACAGCGTCATTCAATGAGGTATATGACTCTCTACACCCCTCTGAAATGACATCTTTAAATGATGTGGAAGAAGAGGAGCATCAAGCTATTGAGAAGCGAAACGAGAATAAAGGACTTGTATTCACTTCGTCTCAATTTGACTTTGAGGTGATGAAACAGCATATCTCTGATATGATTGTATCAGATCGAATGTTAACAGATAATGTTAAAAAGACAATAGAGCGACTTGCTTTCGTATATAAAATAGAACCCTATGAAATGGGTCGAATTGTCGAACAAGCGGCCATTCACCACGAAGAATTGTCCGATGACCTTTTACGTAAAGAAGTTAGTAGTTGGTTTGCTCTTGAAAATCGTGGTAAAGTGCCAGCTCTTCAATATAGACGTCAGCCCGCTTCATTACAAGAATTCCATACAAAAGAGCCTGTTACAGAAGAGGAGAAAGCTGCTCAGCGATATGAGCAAATGACACCTTATGACATTTTACAACGTGCTGCGGAAGGCGGAAAACCATCTGAAGCTGATATGAAATTGGTGGAGCGTATTATGGATGAGCAAAAGCTAACCCCAGGCGTTATGAATGTTCTTCTTGACTTTATTCTTGAAACTCAAGACAAGAAATTGTCCAAAAACTATGTTGAAAAGTTTGCGAGTCATTGGGCTCGAGCGAGGGTAAAGACAGTTAGAGAAGCGATGAACCTTGCTATTAAAGAACTTCAGCAGCCTGCTAAGACAAAGGGCAAGGCTGGAAACTCTAATAATCGAGGAAAATCTACAGCTAGGAAAGATAAAGTACCGGAATGGATTTCAGATCAGAAGGAACCGGATATGTCTCAGGAAGAACGATCTGAAAAACAGGACCAGCTTAAGAAGATGTTGAGTAAATACAAAAAATAAGTCGTTTAAAGCGGGGTGAAGTGGGATGGAATCCATCCAGGAATCATTTAACAAAATGCCTGGTAATAAAAAATTCCAACAGCAATATCAAGAAATGAAAAAGGCAATTATGGCAGACGCTGATATTCGTTCCTTCATCGAGGAGCATGATGAGGTTGATGATAAAATGGTTGATCGAAGCCTAGCAAGGCTTTATGAATATACAACTCAGGCGAAACGGTGTGAAGGTTGTCCGGGCCTTACAAACTGTATCAATATGATGCAAGGATATGAGCCTGAGTTATTTATCAATCGTTCAGTGATCGATATACGTTACAATCGTTGCCCCACTAGAATTGAAGAAGAGAAGAACAAGAAGCGGAATGAGATGATTCAAAGTTATTACATTCCAAAGGAAATTCTCCAAGCTACATTCGCTGACTTAGACGATGAAGATCCTGTGCGTGTTGAAGCGATAGGCACGGCGATTCAGTATGTAGAAGACTTTGTCCCTGGCGAAACATCGAAAGGTCTTTATATACACGGTGGATTTGGAGTAGGAAAAACGTTTATCCTAGGAGCAATCGCGAATCAACTTGCAAAAGATAAAGGTGTACGTTCGCAGTTTATCTATACGCCTGACTTTTTCCGTCAAATGAAGAGTGCGATACAAGATCAGTCTATTGATGCAAAACTTGATTATCTGAAAGAAACACCGCTATTAATTCTTGACGACATCGGAGCAGAGAATATTTCTAGCTGGGTTCGTGATGATATTTTGGGTGCTCTACTTCAATACCGAATGACAGAAGGTCTTCCAACCCTCTATTCTTCCAATTTAGATTATAGTTTGCTTGAGGAGCACCTTGCATATTCTCACAAGAGTGGAATAGAAGAAACGAAAGCAAAACGAATTATGGAACGAATTAAACACTTTACAACACCCGTTTTTCTTGAAGGGAAAAACAGAAGAATTTAAAGTCCTCCTTATGGAGGGCTTTTTTTTACACTTCTATACATGATTTCCTAACAATGACCATATAGATTCTAATGAGAAGATGGACAGGGGGGAAAGCATTGGTTTCGATAACATTTAGTGAAATAGAAGACTTTCAATTTATGACTGCAGAATTAAACAAGGTTGCGGGTCCTAAGCGTATGAAATGTGATATAGAAGCTATGAAAGTATCCATTGCCATAGAGCCATTCGATACAAAAATGTGTTATCGTATTTCCCAATGCCTTGCCCGATGTGTGAGCATCACCTATGAGAAGCGATGGATGGAGCAACTTCTTAAGTCCACTTATTACTTTCAAGATCAAGATGAAATTGCAGAGATTTCTGGGATTGCTAGAAGCATTGGTGACGGTAATAAAGATGATATACCAGGTGCTTCACGTTATTCGAATCGAGGAGAATTGTTGCTAGAAGCAGCTATATCTTGTATTGAGCAGGGTGGTACCATCTCATTCGATTCTTTCTTAAGATTTCGCACTGGCCCCTATCGTACTCTTCTAGCTACACTTATTGGAGAGGCGATTGATGAGTATAAATTAGAACAGGAATATCAAAATTTTGTTCAGGCATTAAGACTCCTTCTTAAATCTAGAGAGTCGGTTACGAAACGTGTTATTCTTGTTTTTGATGGAAACTATTGTTTGTACAATACGAATGGAAATGCCTTAACTTTCAAAGAGGATTTACAGTCTGAGGACCTTCCGAAAGGTCTAAGTGTGGATGATATTGATCCTGAAATTCTATTGCCATTACTTGTAACTGCTCCAGAAGAAATATACTTATATACTGATCATAACGAAGAGGGTCTAGCTCAAACCATTCAGAATGTATTTGAAGAGCGGTTATATTTTTTTCCGTATCGTATGTCTAAAATACTTTTTTCAGGCAATCATTAAAATAGGCTTGATTTTCATAAGTACACTACTTATAATACCTACATACACGCATATACGTTATTGTTACGATAAGGACATGAGATGTTCTGTCTGCTTTCAGAGAGGGAAGGAACGGTGTGAACTTCCCAGCGAGACAAACGATCTTACCACCTTTGAACTCTGCCCTGGAAATAGGGTAGCGTTTCTGCTACGTTACAGCAGTCTGAGCCGTATAGGATGTTCTCTATGCGGGAAGCAGGGTGGAACCACGAGATTAACACTCGTCCCTTTTGGGATGAGTGTTTTTTATATGCAAAAAAGGAGTGAAGAAGCATGGCTGAAATGGTTGAAATTACGTTTCCTGACGGTTCTGTAAAGGAATTTAATAAAGGAACAACAACTGAAGATATTGCAAGTTCAATTAGCCCAGGATTGAAGAAAAAAGCACTTGCTGGGAAGGTGAACGGAGTATTAGTTGATTTGCGTCGTGGAATTGAAGAAGACGCTCAAATCGAGATTGTTACACAAGAAAGCGAAGATGGTCTTGAAGTACTTCGTCATAGTACAGCGCACCTTATGGCACAGGCAATTAAACGACTCTACAGTGATGTGAAACTAGGCGTAGGCCCTGTAATTGATAGTGGTTTCTACTACGATATTGATTGCCCTGTTTCTATTACACCTGAGGATCTTCCTAAGATTGAGAAGGAAATGAAGAAAATCATTAATGAAAATCTTGAAGTAAAGCGTATAGTGGTGAGCCGAGAAGAAGCTGAAAAAATGTTTAAAGAAATCGGTGATGACCTTAAACTGGAGTTACTTGAAGCGATTCCAGCTGATGAACAAGTAACAATTTATGAGCAAGGCGAATTCTTTGATCTTTGCCGTGGACCACACGTACCATCTACTAGTAAAATTAAAGCCTTTAAATTACTATCCATAGCTGGAGCTTACTGGCGCGGAGATAGTGATAATCAAATGCTCCAACGTATTTACGGAACTGCATTTCCTAAACAAGCCCAAGTTGAAGAATATCTTCACCTCTTAGAAGAAGCAAAGGAACGCGATCACCGTAAACTCGGTAAAGAATTAAAGCTTTTCACTATTTCTCAAGAAGTAGGACAGGGACTTCCGATTTGGTTACCAAGAGGGGCAACGATTCGCCGTACAATCGAACGGTATATTGTTGATCTTGAAGAACGTCTTGGTTACAACCATGTTTACACTCCGCACCTTGCGAATGTAGAACTTTACAAAACAAGCGGTCATTGGGAGCACTATCAAGACGATATGTATCCTCCAATGAAAATGGATGAAACAGAAGAGTTAGTACTTCGTCCGATGAATTGCCCGCATCATATGATGATTTACAAAAACGATCTAAAAAGCTATCGAGGCCTTCCATACCGTGTAGCAGAGCTTGGAACGATGCATCGTTATGAAATGTCAGGCGCACTTGCAGGTCTTCAGCGTGTCCGTTCTATGACGTTAAATGATGCGCATATCTTCTGTCGTCCGGACCAGATTAAGCAAGAGTTTATTGAAGTTGTTGAACTCATTCAAGAAGTATACAAAGACTTTAGGATCAATGATTACTCATTCCGTCTTTCTTACCGCGATCCAGAAGATAAAAAGAAATATATCGATAATGACGAGATGTGGGAAAAAGCCCAGAGAATGCTTAAAGAAGCAATGGACGACCTTAATGTCGAGTACGTTGAAGCAGAAGGGGAAGCAGCGTTCTACGGCCCTAAATTGGATGTTCAAGTGAAAACGGCTCTAGGAAAAGAAGAAACACTTTCCACTGTGCAACTTGATTTCTTACTCCCTGAACGTTTCGATCTATCTTACATTGGTGAGGATGGTAACCATCACCGTCCAGTTGTTATTCACCGTGGTGTTGTTTCAACAATGGAACGATTTGTTGCATTCTTAATTGAAGAATACAAAGGTGCATTCCCAACATGGCTTTCACCAGTACAGGCTGAAATCATTCCTGTATCAGAAGTACACCTTGACTATGCGAAATCAGTTCAAAAGAAACTTCAACGTGCAGGAATTCGCGTAGAAGTGGATGAGCGTAATGAGAAGATTGGTTACAAAATCCGTGAAGCACAAATGCAAAAAATTCCTTACATGTTAGTAGTAGGGGATAAAGAGGTTGAAGGTGAAGCTGTTAACGTTCGCCGCTACAGCCAGCAAGATTCAGAGACTGTTTCTCTAAACGATTTTACTGCTAGAATTGAAGAGGAAATTAAAGACAAGAAGTAATGGAAAGCCGGCGAAGGTGCCGGCTTTTTAATTTAAGATCAAACAAATTTGTAAAAAACACTTGTCACAAGAGAAAAGATTCGTTATGATAATCAAGTGCACTTCGAAAGAATCTTATCACCTTGACATAGATTTGGTCAGCATGGTATACTGTCTTAGGTAATTAAATATCGGAAACAAAGCAAGCAGAAGCGCCCGCTTCTCACCTGATTGACGCCGTAATTGGTAGTTTGCAGGTACACTGTTTTTATAATTGTGTAATGTGTGGGTGCCGTATGCGCCGACGCTTTTTTTATGCTTTGAACCGAATATAAACCATTTAATGACATCATGTTAGATGATCATCATCGAACAATAACCATGGAGGTGGCTGATTATTAGTAGAGATATGAACGTCAATGAGGGCATTCGTGCTCGGGAAGTACGTCTTGTTGGTGCAGACGGAAACCAAATTGGTGTGAAATCCAAAAATGAGGCATTAGATATGGCTCGAAACGCAAATCTTGATCTTGTAATGGTTGCTCCAAACGCGAAACCTCCAGTTTGTCGCATTATGGACTACGGAAAGTTCCGCTATGAGCAGCAGAAGAAAGAGAAAGAAGCGCGTAAGAAACAAAAGATCATTACCGTTAAAGAAGTTCGCTTGAGCCCGAATATTGAAGAACATGACTTCAATACGAAGCTTCGTAATGCACGTAAGTTTCTTGAAAAAGGCGATAAAGTTAAAGCATCGATCCGCTTCCGCGGTCGTATGATTACGCACTCTGAAATCGGTAAAAAGGTGCTTGAGCATCTTGCAGAAGATTGCAAAGATATATCAACTGTTGAGTCCAAACCCAAAATGGAAGGGCGCAGCATGTTCCTTATCTTGGCACCTATCGCAGAAAAGTAATTCTTGAAGGAGGAACTCACTCATGCCAAAAATGAAATCTCACCGTGGAGCTTCAAAACGGTTTAAGAAAACTGGATCAGGTAAACTTAAGCGCAGCCGTGCTTACACTAGCCATATGTTCGGTAACAAGTCTCAAAAGCAGAAGCGTAAGCTTCGTAAAGCTTCTCTTGTTTCCGCAGGTGACTTCAAGCGCATTAAGACTTTAATCTACAACAAGAAGTAATCGGTTTTTATATTATTTAGACACAGAAATAGGAGGGGTTTAGTATGCCAAGAGTAAAAGGTGGCTACGTAACACGTCGCAGACGTAAAAGAACGTTAAAACTCGCAAAAGGATATTACGGATCTAAGTCTTTGCTTTTCAAAGTTGCTAATCAGCAAGTTATGAAATCAAACATGTACGCTTATCGTGACCGTCGCCAGAAAAAGCGCGACTTCCGTAAGCTTTGGATCACTCGTATCAACGCGGCAGCTCGTATGAACGGACTTTCTTACAGCCGTTTGATGTTTGGTCTTAAAACAGCTGGTATCGACATCAACCGTAAAATGCTTGCTGAGCTTGCAGTTAACGACGAAAAAGCGTTCACTGAACTAGCATCAAAAGCAAAAGAAAACTTGAAGTAAGTTTTTTAAAACCATTCTCACTCGTTGAGGATGGTTTTTTTGTAGAAAATGTTATGCAAGGAGGCAAAGCGTCGTGAGTGGCCTTATTTTATTTTCCATTTATTTGGTTGTGATTAATAGTTGGAGTTTCACGATTATGGGATTAGACAAACGTAGAGCTAAACAGAAGGGTCAAAGGATTTCAGAGAAGACGTTATGGCTTTTTATCGTTATTGGAGGCAGTCTGGGTAGTTATTTCGGCATGAAGCAGTTTAGACATAAAACAAAGCATACCCAATTTGTTTATGGTATTCCAGCTATGATCGTTGTACACTTCGTGCTTGGATGCTATGTCTACTTAACGAGATAAGAATTAAAAAACGCAGCATATGCTGCGTTTTTTAATTGCCGCTAAAGAGCGAAGTCACGATTCGTTTTGCTTAAGGTATCTTTTATCTTTAAGAAAAAGTCGCCAAAAGTAAATAAATCCAGGTGTTAGGATAAAGAAAGCGACAATATACGTTACGATTAATGCGCGAAAAGTAGCCGGGTCTGTGAATCCAGTTTCAATCGTAACATTTGGATAAACAATATAAGGTAGATGCGCAGAACCGTAAGCGTAGCTTGCAAGCAGATACTGCGTTACCACGCTAATCATTGCAAGTCTTGGGATACCGACTCCGGTTTTTCTAGGGATAAAGAGAGAAGCATAACCAAGAGCAAATGTAGCAACAGATCCAATAAGCCACGGAGTGTAGGTCAATAGGTTTTCATATAGCCACAAAGCTTCATTACGTATTGTGAGAACGAGCAGTCCCGCCATCGCTAGTGAAATTGGACCAACGAGAATGGCGTCTCTTCTATACGTTTGATAAGCCTCTTGATCACCAGATACGTTAGAGTAATCAGAAAGCAACAGGGATGATAGAAAGAGCGTACTTGATATCGCAAAAGCCATAAACGCATATACGCTTGGACTCGCTAATAACTGACTTAATAGTAGACGTTCTGCTCCATTAGTCGTTTCAATAAAATTGCCATGCGTGATTGGCAGAACACAAATCAAGAGGGCGGGAATAAGGAAACCAGTTATTCCTGAAATAATTGTTAAGATGCGTTTGTAATTTGATGACGCTGAATGTGAAAATACAAGAAACGCACTTCGCAAGGCTAGTAAAAGAATAATAATGCTACCTGGAATGAGAAGAACAGTACCAAGTGTAAAGGTTGCTCCAGGGAAAAAGCTGAAAAGAGCAACCACAATAGCCACAATGAATACATTTGTTACTTCCCATGAAGGAGATAGATAGCGGTTCGCTATATTCGTTGCCTTTGTGTTGTTTCTATTTAGATAAATCATAGACCAGAATCCTGCACCGAAATCAATTGTAGCCATAACTGCGTAAATGAAAACCAGTCCCCAAATTAATGTAATGGCGTAGGCTGCTTCTGACATATTGTCACCTCTTATCTTTTTTAGTCCAGGGGATATGTACATCTCCCTGTTGAGAAATTATTGGTCTAATTCATGTGCAATTGGGTTACGGTTAAAATAATAACGAAGAACAAGCACTGTCGAGATCATTAGAATGATATAGACAATTAGGAAGAAAACGAAAAGCAGACCGATATTACCTGAAGTCGTGACCGCTTCCTCTGTCTTCATTACGTGATAAATAATCCATGGTTGCCTTCCTGTACAGGCGAAGATCCAACCGAATTCAATTGCAGTCATTGCAAGAGGTCCAGCGGCTATAAACCCCCACATGAGGGGGCGTGGGAACTCTTTACGCTTAAGAATTTTGTACCACGTAAAACCTACGATAGATAATAGAAGTAACAAAGAGCCGATTCCTACCATAGAGTTAAATAGGGTATGGACAAATAGGGGTGGCCATTCATCCTCTGGCCATTCTTCAAGTCCAAGAACTTCGGTATCAAAGGAGTCATCTGAAAGGAAACTAAGCGCCCATGGTACTTCAATTGCCCACTTTACCTCTCGCTCTTCCTTATCTGTATAACCTCCAATAGCAAGTGGGGCATACGTCTGTGTTTCGAATAATCCTTCTGCAGCGGCAAGCTTTTCTGGTTGATATTGATAGAGCTGTTGAGCAGATTCATGTCCATTCAATGATGTTAAGACTGAAAAAATACCTCCGATTACGAGTCCCATCATTAATGCTTTATGATGAAACTTATATTCTCTCGTATTTCCTCGTTGACGGATCATCTTATAAGCAGCAATGGAAGCGATCACAAACGCACCTGTCATTAAAGCCGAAACCGTTACATGTCCAGCTGTAACGAAAAAGGAAGGGTTAAAAAATGCTTCCCATGGATCAACGTTTACAAACTTACCATCTACAATCTCAAACCCAGCTGGAGTTCCTTCGAAGGCGTGAACGTTTGTGATTAAGATAGCGGACGCGCTAGCACCGAATGCAACGAGTGTTACGCTAACAATACGCATGATAGGAGAAAGACGATCTGCTGCATAAACATAAATAGACATAAAGAGAGCTTCTAGGAAAAAAGCATAAATCTCTATTTGGAAGGGTAGTGCGATGACTCGCCCTACTACTTCCATAAATCCAGGCCATAGGAGAGATAGCTGAACCCCTGCTATCGTTCCAGTGGGAATGGCTACGCCCAGTAAGACAGCAAATCCCTTCGTCCAACGGTTAGCCATTAAAGCATAGTCTTTGTCCTTTGTTTTCTGATACATTAGCTCAGCAATAAGAACCATGAAGGGTAACCCTACACCAAGCGTTGCATAAATAATATGTACACCCATTGTCATACCAAATAACGAGCGGGCAATAACGAGTTCATCCAAAGCAATCTCCTCCATTTACCGTTCTGTTCAAATCTCCCCTTATTGTCCACGTATTACCAGAAAATATTCTAATTGATCACTCATTTTTTGACATAACAACTCGTCTTCTGTCATACACGTTAATGGAAGGGGGGAACATCATGAGTGAGCTCGTCCTACCGCTTGTCGAAGTTGTGTCGAATAGCGGAATATACGCCCCGTTCTATTTTATTGTTCTTCATTTTATTCGTCAGTTTGTATTTGTGCCGGTGAGTGTTGTATGTATTGCTGGAGGAGTTATGTTCGGAGCGCTTTACGGTACGATCTATTCGGTTATTGGCATTACGGTTGTAAGCACTGTTTTCTATTTATTTGTTAAGCGAGTACCGGCATTGTTTAAGAAAATAACTCGGATGAAAGAAAAATGGATGCGTAAACGAATGCCGATGTCTGTTGGTCAAATTGCAATTTTAAGATTAGTTCCTTTCGTTCATTTTCATTTTATATCGCTTTGTTTAATTGAGGTTTCAAAAGATTTTCCGGGTTACTTACGATCATCAATAATATCAAATTTACCACTTGCGTTGTTGTATTCCTTTTTCGGAACTGCTATACGGGGCTTTGATCCTGTCCTTATTGTCTTAATTCTGTCAGGTCTTGCTATCCTTTTCTATTTATTAAGAAGAAGAGAGTGGATTATGAAATGGGATGAATTCTTTCAGCCGGCAAGATGAGAACAATAAACGAAGAAATCCCCCTGATCTCAGGGGGATTTCTTCGTTTATGAGTTTTCTCTGTGACGGAGAAATTCTTTCACTGGGCTTTTCCATTCGATTTGAGCACTTGGATAGCGTAGATCCATCTCTTTCTCAAGGAAATAGAAATCTTCTTTCTCGAGTAAATAAAGCTCTGAAGCATTCTTCACACCTACAGATATTGTAATGATATCGAATGAATGATCTGTCGTTCCAAGGTATTTCTCACCCTCAAATAGGGCTCCCTTATACGTGACAAGAAAGTTCTTTCTAACGTTGGACGAGTCATCAAAAAAATAGTAATCTTTATGGTCATAGGCCTTCTCGAGCTTGCGTTTTGGATCGATAAAAAAGCGGATGACAGAATAAGCAATCAAGACCATTGCAGCAAGAATGACAAGACGAAAAAGAATAATAATCATTAGTCAGCACCTCATTTTCACTATGCTTCTATTCTTTATACGTTTATGATAAAGAAAGGTTTCATAAAAAGAAATGTTTTAGAAAGGACGATTAGGTTGAATTTCGAAAAACTATTTGCACTACAAAAACAACTAGATGATCGAATTGTGCGAGAACATGGTCTTGAAGAAGAAGATCTATTTGAAAATAAGCTGCTTGCTTTAAAAGTAGAAGTGGGTGAGCTTGCGAATGAAACGCGGTGCTTTAAATATTGGAGCAAGAAAGCCCCTTCTTCTAAAGAAACAGTTCTGGAGGAGTATGTTGATGGGATTCACTTTATTCTGTCACTAGGACTTGAGCTTGGTTTTACTCATGGCGTTATTCCAAGCGAATCTGACGAACGACTTACAGCGGTTCAAGCTTTTCACGATGTTTACAGGGCGATTGAGCGAGTTGCTAATGAAAAAGCAGAAGCTGCCTATCTTCAGCTTATTGAACATTACCTAGTACTTGGCGATCGAATTGGTTTAAAATTGGATGAAATTGATCAAGCCTACTTAAAAAAGAATGAAGTGAATCATAACAGGCAGGATGACGGATATTAGAAGTGTGAAGCGCTCTCAATTGTGAAAAATTTCGGAAACCGTTATAATAAACAGAGAATACATATCAAGGAGGCAATACATATGGCGAAAGATGAAACATTGCAGATGCTTAAGGAATTAACAGATGCGAATGGTGTACCGGGCAATGAACGTGAACCCCGCGATGTTATGAGAAAGTACATCGAACCTCTTGCTGATGAGTTAATGTATGATAACTTGGGTAGTTTAATTGCTGTTAAAAAAGGTAAATCAGAAGGCCCGAAAATCATGGTAGCTGGTCACCTTGATGAAATCGGCTTTATGGTTACACGAATTGATGATAAAGGATTTCTTTGGTTCCAAACGGTTGGAGGCTGGTGGGAGCAGGTAATGCTTGCTCAGCGTGTTAACGTTATGACACGTAAAGGCAATATTATGGGCGTTATTGGTTCAAAACCTCCTCATATTCTTCCTGCAGAACAGCGTAAGAAATCAGTCGATAAGAAAGATATGTTTATCGATATTGGTGCTTCAAGTAAAGAAGAAGCTATGGAGTGGGGAGTTAAACCGGGTGACTCTGTTGTGCCAGTTTGTGAATTCACGGTCATGAATAACGAGAAGATGCTTATGGCTAAAGCATGGGATAACCGCATCGGTTGTGCGATTGCAATCGAAGTTCTTCGAAAGCTTAAGGATGGCGACCACCCGAACACGGTATACGGCGTGGGAACGGTTCAAGAAGAAGTAGGTCTTCGAGGCGCTACAACAGCTGCCAATATGATTAAGCCGGATATCGGTTTTGCAGTGGATGTTGGTATTGCTGGAGATACGCCTGGAGTTAGTGATAAGGATGCTCAATCCAAAATGGGTAAAGGTCCACAAATCATTATGTATGATGCGTCAATGGTTAGTCATAAAGGCCTTCGTGACCTTGTTACTGACACAGCTGACGAGAAGGACATTCCTTATCAATTTGATGCGATCGCAGGTGGTGGGACAGATTCAGGTAAAATTCACCTTACTGCAAATGGAGTGCCTGCATTATCCATCACAATTGCGACACGTTATATTCACACTCACGCAGCGATTCTACATCGCGATGACTTCGAAAATGCTGTTAAATTAATTGTTGAAGTCATTAAAAAGCTAGACGCTGATACAGTTAAAGAAATTACATTCAATTAAACACAAAATCCGGTGGCACTCTTGCCACCGGATTTTGCTCGTTAATTTACGCCTTGTGCCATGTAAGATAGCATTTGCTCACGTTCATTCTCTGGAGCTTCTTTCCAAAGAATTTCGAAAAGAACGCCGAGTCCTGGAAGCATCTTCTCTTCTCCGCTTTGCATAGCGTCAAGGATTGTAGCTTCAAGCTGCTCCTCGTTATTTCCATCAATGTTAGCGAGGATCGCTTTTCGTAAGTTAAGGTCCATGCTTTACACCTCACCTTTCTCATTCGCTTGTTAGAACAAGCACCATTAGTATGAGCGTTTAAGTCTAATTTCATGAGTTTTGTTGGAATCTTCCGTTCTGACCCTTTATAATGAAAACATTGAGAACCAAAGGAGAGCATAATGATTATAGAATCCGTAAAGAATCAAAAAGTGAAAGATTGGAAAAAGCTACAAACAAGAAAAGGAAGAGAGAAAGCAGAGGCTTATCTTATTGAAGGGCCACATATTATTGAAGAAGCTGCAAAAGCAGAAGCCCCTATTGTAGAAGTCATTCTCACAGAAGGTATGGATATATCTTCCTATCCGTTTAAAGAAAGTCCTGTTGTCTATACTGTTACAGAGAAAGTGATGCTCGAACTAACCGGTACGGAAACACCACAGGGCATAATGGCTGTTTGTCAAATGGTCGAGCCTGCATCCCCTCAAAATGGCAAGCTTCTTCTTCTAGATGCCATTCAGGATCCTGGAAATTTAGGTACGATTATTCGTACTGCAGATAGTGCAGGATATGATGGTATTTTATTAGGAGAAGGGACAGTAGATCCTTACAATAGTAAAGTGCTTCGTTCTACACAAGGCTCTATTTTCCATTTGCCAGTAAAAAAAGCGAATTTAGTTGAAGAAGTTAAATCTCTCAAGCAATCAGGAATGCACATATATGCAACAGAAGTGAGCGGGGGCACGCCCTATCAAGAGCTTGAACGCCAATCAAACTTTGCCGTTATTCTTGGTAACGAAGCAAATGGAGTATCAGATGAACTTCAAACGCTGGCAGATGTAAATGTCTATATCCCTATATTTGGCGATGCCGAGTCATTAAATGTAGCTGTAGCCGCTGGAATTCTTATGTATGGTTTACTCCCTTCATAATCGGGCTTGCAGAGTGATGGTTTTTTTTCTATAATTAGAATCAACTTATATATGTTAAAAACAATGATAGAGAGTAGTAAGCTGCCACTGCCTTTGCAGGGAGGAAATGCCGTGACTGGAAGCATTTCTATAGGGAAGCCGCCGAATTCGCTCTGGAGTTGCCGCTTAGTTCGTATACAAAAGCGGATCGGTTACAAACCGTTATTCTTTGCTTAAGGCTGATAGAGTCATTCTATCAGTGAATTAGGGTGGTACCGCGAAATCAAATCTTCGCCCCTTTACTGGGAGCGAGGATTTTTTTATTGCTTAAAAAAGCTTTACTTGAAAGAAAAGTATGAAGTGGAGGTTAAAACGATGCAGGAACGTTTACAAACGTTAAAAGAGGAAGCCCTGTCACAAATTGAGAAAGCTTCTTCAATGAAAGAAGTACAGGATATTCGGGTTGCGTACCTTGGAAAAAAAGGACCAATTACAGAAATTTCGAAAGGAATGGGCAAGCTGTCGGCAGAAGAGCGCCCTAAGATGGGACAGCTGGTGAATGAAATTCGTACAGCTATCTCAGACCAACTTGAAGAAAAAGTGAATGGTTTAGAGAAGGCGGCTGTTGAAGAAAGGCTCAAGAAAGAAACAATTGATATCTCTCTTCCAGGTCGTCCAATAAAGAGAGGCAATCATCATCCGCTAACGAGGGTTATTGAAGAAATTGAAGATCTCTTTCTTGGAATGGGCTTTTCAATCGCTGAAGGACCCGAAGTTGAAACAGATTATTATAATTTTGAAGCACTAAATCTTCCTAAAGATCATCCAGCTCGTGATATGCAAGATTCATTCTATATTACTGAGGAAACATTACTTCGTACACATACGTCTCCTATGCAGGCAAGAACGATGGAGAAACTTAACGGTGAAGGCCCAGTTAAAATCATTGTTCCGGGTAAGGTTTATCGTCGTGATACAGATGATGCAACGCACTCTCATCAATTCATGCAAATTGAAGGATTAATGGTTGGAGAAAATGTTCGAATGAGTGATTTGAAGGGCGTATTGCAATCATTTGCAAAGAAAATGTTCGGCGACGAGCGTGAAATTCGCCTCCGCCCGAGCTTCTTCCCATTCACAGAACCTTCAGTTGAAATGGATATTTCATGCTTCATATGCGGTGGTAACGGTTGTTCTGTATGTAAAGGGACTGGATGGATTGAGATTCTTGGTGGGGGAATGGTTCATCCGAACGTTCTCCGTATGTCAGGATTTGACCCTGATAAAGTAACTGGCTTTGCATTTGGAATGGGACCTGAACGAATTGCAATGCTTAAATATGGCATTGATGATATTCGTCATTTCTACACAAATGACAGTCGATTTATTAAACAATTTAACACACTATAGACGATAGTGAGGAGGAGAAAAGAATGCTCGTATCAATGAACTGGCTTCAACAATATGTAGATCTAGATAGTTATTCAGCTGATGAACTTGCTGACCTTATTACTAAGGGAGGTATTGAAGTTGAGACAGTTGAAAAGCTTAATAAAGGAATTAGTGGCGTGGTAATTGGACATGTTCTATCATGTGAACAACATCCTGATGCGGATAAGTTAAATATTTGCCGTGTGGACATTGGTGAAGAAGAACCTGTCCAAATTATCTGTGGAGCTGCGAATATAGCAGAAGGCCAACACGTAGCAGTTGCGAAGGTTGGTGCTGTTCTTCCAGGAAACTTCAAGATTAAGAAAGCAAAACTTCGTGGTGAAGCATCACATGGTATGATCTGCTCGCTACAAGAGCTTGGTATTGAAAGCAAGCTTGTTCAAAAAGAATTTGCTGATGGTATTTTTGTATTTAGTGATGATGTAACACCAGGTGAAGATGCGCTTCATTACCTTAATTTAAACGATGAAATTCTTGAATTAGGTTTAACGCCAAACCGTGCAGATGCGATGAATATGATCGGTGTTGCATATGAAGTTGGGGCAGTCCTAAATCGATCAATTGAACTACCATCACCTGAGCTTGTCCGTACAGAGGAAAGCGCAGAAGATTATGTGTCTCTTCATGTGGAGAATGAAGATGACAATCCTTATTACGGTGCAACTGTTATTAAAGACGTAACAATCGCCTCATCTCCGCAATGGCTTGTAAACAGACTCGTCTCTGCAGGGATTCGTCCAATTAATAATGTAGTTGATATTACAAACTATGTCCTCCTTGAATACGGACAGCCGCTACACGCTTTCGATTATGACCGTTTTGGATCGAAAGAGGTTGTCATTCGTCGTGCAACAGATGGAGAGAAACTCGTCACGCTTGATGATACGGAGCGCACGCTTTCAAGTGATCACCTTGTGATAACGAATGGTTCTAAGCCAGTTGCTGTAGCAGGTGTAATGGGTGGAGCAGATTCTGAAGTTCAACAAGATACAACTACGATCTTGCTCGAAGCAGCTTATTTTAATAGTAAGCTTGTTCGTAAAGCATCGAAAGATCTAGGGTTAAGAAGTGACTCTAGCGCACGTTTTGAAAAAGGTATTGATCGTAATCGCGTAGTTGGCGCAAGCGAACGTGCTGCTCAGCTTATTCAAGAGATTGCCGGTGGAACGGTTCTTAACGGAATAGTGGAACAAGGCGCACGAACAGTTGAAGCGAAAGATGTAAGTATCGAAGTAACGAGAATTAATCAGGTGCTCGGTACTGAAATTTCTGAAACAGAAGTTGCGGCTATTTTTGAGCGTCTTCAATTCTCATATCAGAATTTTGGTGGAACGTTTACTGTTCAGGTTCCTCCTCGTCGTCCAGACATCACGATTTCAGAGGACTTGATTGAGGAAGTTGGCCGTCTTTATGGTTATGATAATGTCCCTGCAACGTTACCAATTACAGAAAGTACGCCAGGTCAACTTTCTGACTACCAGAAGAAACGTCGTCGTGTTCGCCGCGCGTTAGAAGGAGCGGGACTTGACCAGACTGTTACTTATTCACTCACTAGCCCATCAAAGCGTATATTCTTCTCTGATGAGACAACAGATGCCATTCGTCTCGCAATGCCGATGAGTGAAGAGCGAAGTGAACTTAGAACTAGTCTGTTGCCTCATCTTCTTGAGGTAGCGCAGTATAACAAGAACCGTCAGTTAGAGAACCTTGCTTTCTACGAAACAGCTTCTGTTTTCTTACCAAGTGGAGAGCTCCCTCAGGAACAGGAACATCTTGCGGGTGTGGTATCTGGCCAATGGCAAGAGCATTTATGGCAGAAAGAAAAGAAACCAGTTGATTTCTTCGTTGTCAAAGGTATTCTTGAAGAGCTTGCCGTAGAGTTCGGTGTGGAAGAGCGTCTTACATTTGCTCGAGCAGATGAACCAAAACTTCATCCTGGTAGAACGGCAGCAGTTCATCTTGATAATGAATTGATCGGTTACATTGGTCAACTACATCCTGAAGTTGAGAAAGAACTCGATTTAAGTGAAACGTATGTTTTCGAAATTAATCTTGAAGCATTGTTGAAAGCAAATGTTGATCATCTTCAGTATAAGAAGCTTCCTCGCTTCCCTTCTGTCACCCGTGACGTTGCACTCGTTGTAAATGAGTCGCTTGAAGCGGGACAAGTGAAACGTGTCATCGAAGAAGCCGGTGGAACAAAGCTTGTAGAAATTAATCTATTTGATGTCTATCAGGGCGAGCATCTAGAAGAAGGTAAGAAATCTCTTGCTTTCTCCTTGCGTTATTACAACCCTGAACAAACATTAACAGAAGAAGAAGTAAAGAAGGCGCATGATCGTGTGCTTACAGCTGTCGAAGAACAATTCGGTGCTGCGCTTCGTAGGTAATAGAAAAGACTTCCTTCTTATATAAGAAGGAAGTCTTTTTTTTATGACATATTCTAAAAACTAATTGGAGCGGAAGTTAACCCACGCTTATAGCAACAATGTCTACGAAAAGAGTTTTTTTTACATAAACATACCAACAAAAATAGCCGTAATAAACGAAGCGAGCGTTCCGCCAATAATCGCTTTGAATCCAAGACGTGATACCTGAGAACGCTTAGAAGGCTCAAGTGAGCCAAGTCCAATAATCAATTGACCAATAGACGAGAAGTTCGCAAAGTTACAAAGAGCAACTGAAAGAATCGCTATTGTTTTCTCAGATAATCCATCCTGTATAGAAGTTAAATTCTGATAAGCAACAAATTCATTTATCGACATTTTGGTACCAATGATTGAAGCAGCACGGAAGGCTTCATCTAGTGGAATACCGACAAGTAAAGCAAACGGATAGAAAATATACCCTAGAATCGAGCCAAGATCAGTTCCAACTACACCAAGCATACCGTTTACAACAGCAAGAATACTAATGAATGCTATTAAAAGACCACCAATATTTAATGCAAGTGTAACACCACTAACTGTACCGTCTGCGATTGCTTCGAAAATGTTAGCATGTTCCGACTTCTTCATCCTTACGTTTTCATTCGTTTGAGATACTTCGGTTTCAGGTTCCATGATTTTTGAAATAATAAGGGATACGAATGGGACACTGAAAACGGAAATTAATAAGTACTTTAGATCAATTCCCATTAGTGAGTAACCAACTAGGATAGCACCACTAGCGGAAGCTGTACCACCAACCATAATCGCGAATATTTCAGATCTCGTTAATAATTTCAGATATGGTTTAACGAGGAGAGGTGCTTCCGCAAGGCCTAGAAAAGAGTTACCTACTGCATTAAATGTTTCAACCTTTGTTGTTCCCATAATTTTGCCTATTGTTACCCCAATTACTTGAACGACGAGTGGAATGATACGTAAATAATAAAGAGCAGAGACGAGCGCAGAAATGAAAATAATAACAGCAAGTACATTAATAGCAAAAACAAACGTTAAATCTGTTTGTTCATATAATCCACCGAATACAAATTGAATTCCTTCATTACTGTAATTAATGACATTTTGTACTCCTGTAGATGCTTTTTCCAGTAACAGCTTTCCTGCATTTACTTTAAGGACAAACAGAACGAATAGTCCTTCAATAAGTAAACCTATTCCGATCGTTTTCCATTTAACTGATGTTTTCCTGTTGCTTAGCAACCAGGCAATCGCAAGTACGCCTGCAATTGATAAAAATCCTGTGATAATATTCATGATGACTGAATCCCCCTGTTAAATAAGTGTTGCTCCACAAATAATCTATGAAAATATAAAAACCCTAACTTTTAATGAAGTTCGGGTTAACAGGAAGAATAGTCGCAACGTTAAATACACCACATGTGTAGTAACTAACAATGCGTACCTTCCCTATAGTCCAGCAATTAACGGTTGCCGGGTAGAAACTTATTGGACCCTATTTCCAAAATTATATAGAGATAAATGTGAAGTTGTATTAATCAATCTAGCAGATGAAATAGTAGGTAGCAAGACCTATTAAGATAGTAGGAATCTTTCAAAAATTCAACCTCAAAATGTAAGCGTTCGACAAAATACGACGTATTGTTTCTCTTCCTAAGCTTTGATAGAGTACAAAGTGAAAAGTTGAAATTTCAGTCAGACGAGTATTTTTAGTTTAAGGAGATGACATATGAGTAAAAAACGAGTGTATTTTAACCATGATGGTGGAGTTGATGATTTAGCATCATTGTTTCTCTTGCTTACAATGGAGGAAGTAGAGCTAGTAGGTGTATCTGTTATTCCGGCAGATTGCTATTTAGAACCCGCTGTATCAGCAAGTAGAAAAATAATCGATCGATTTGGTAAGAGTGAAGGTCTTAACGTTGCTGCTTCAACTTCACGTGGTATCAATCCATTCCCGAAAGAATGGCGTATGCACGCATTTTACGTAGATGCCTTACCTTTATTGAATGAGGCAAACGTCATCAACACCCCAAAGTCAGAATTACCCTCACACTTGCATCTAATTCAAACACTTGAACAAAGCAACGAACCACTTACACTTCTTTTTACAGGGCCATTAACAGATCTTGCAAGAGCTTTAGAAATCTCACCTGAAATTGAGAAGAAGATCGATAAGTTAGTTTGGATGGGAGGAACATTTCTCGATGAAGGAAATGTCGAAGAGCCTGAACATGACGGGACCGCAGAATGGAATGCTTTCTGGGATCCGGAGGCAGTCGCAACTGTTTTTGATACTAACATTACAATAGAAATGGTTGCTCTTGAAAGTACGAATCAAGTTCCGTTAACGAACGAAGTACGCAATATGTGGGCATCCGAACGAAAGCAAATAGGCGTTGATTTTATTGGGCAATGCTATGCAATGTGCCCACCACTTGTTCATATCGAAACAAACTCTACTTACTATCTTTGGGATGTGTTAACAACGGTATCTGTAACGTCTCAATCGTTTATCCATTCGAAGGTGGTTAAGTGTAGCGTTGAAAAAGATGGGGTAAGTCAGGGAAGAACAGTTCTAGATGAAAAGGGACGAGAAGTTAGGGTCGTCAATGATGTTAATCGTGATATGTTCTTTCAATATATTACAGCACTCATGCATCATGCAGAAGATCAATTAGAGGCTCCACAATTATACTTATAGTCTTGAAGATTAAAAAGCTGGCTCAACTGAGCCAGCTTTTATCTATAGTGTAAGAGATCGATTAGGATCGATCAGCTTTCTCAGCAATTTTCTTTGCTTTTAAGCTGTTAGCAAAATGTAGTTTAGCGAGTTTATTAAGTACGTCTTCACCATGTTTTTGAATTAACTTGGCCGCTGCAAGATCTACACCTGCCCCCGCTCCTTTTGGTAATTTAACGTTATTTTCTTTTCCAAGTTTATCGATTTCCATGACGAAAGAATACCTTGCAATGATAGAAGCGGCTGCAACTGCTAGATGAATCTCTTCTGCCTTAGTTGCGAAATACACTTTATCTTTCACAATTGTCGA
This sequence comes from Bacillus sp. NTK071, assembly GCF_017303315.1. Taxonomy (GTDB): domain Bacteria; phylum Bacillota; class Bacilli; order Bacillales; family Guptibacillaceae; genus Guptibacillus. The sequence goes on along the minus strand of NZ_JAFKOI010000002.1, from coordinate 583,261 downwards.
TTGACCCTTCAAATAGTTAAAATAAATTTCTGGTTTAGCGAATTGGTCAATTAAAATAGCGTCATATGAAGGGATTTTGCGTTGTACATTTTGAATGGCCTGATTATGTAATAAAGCCTTCATTTTCCCCTGATTCATTCCTTTTTTCTGCATTGCATTATACTTTTCGTTTGGTAATACCATAAGACTATATGGAATTGTTTTAATCAGGTTCCTTGCGATCTCAATGATTTCAGGATCTTTCATTCCTTTAGAATCTCTTACACCAAGCTCTTTTAAGAGTGGAATCTGTTTTTGGTCAACGAAGGCAGCTGCTACTGTAATAGGTCCAAAGAAGTCTCCTGTTCCTACTTCATCACTTCCAATAGCTGATAGAGTAGAAATATGAGTAGGTGGTGCAAATCGATGATCGCCCACTTTTTTCTTTGCAGGTGATTTACCCGAAGTAGGAGTACTAGAAGACTGCCATGGTTTTGCCTCTACATCTGCTCCTGAACCTTGGAACATAATTTTCCCAGACCTGTATCCTGTAATAGTACAAGAGGGTGTCTTTGCTACGAAAATGCTTCCTGGTGGCTGTTTATCGCTTAAGTGGCTGTTGTATTTCTGTTTAATTTCATTCATAATGGATGGTGATACAGTTAGAACTACCTGTGACATAACAAAACTCCCTTTGTGAACTGTGCTTACATCCTATTATATCAGACTGTGTTTGTGAATCGGAACGGTTCAAGAGCACTGTATTTCAATACCACAATAATCATGCTATGATATACGTTAGGATTCTCTCTCATGATAGGAGGCTTATTGGGTGACAGACAGTCATGGAAAAATACGTACAACCGTGGAAATATATGGAGAACAATATACGATCGTCGGCGATAAAAGTCATCAACATATTCGTGAAGTCTCAAATTTAGTCGATGAGAAGATGAGTGAGATTAAAGGATTAAATCCATATTTAGATACAAAGCGTCTCGCTGTATTAACAGCAGTAAATATAGTAAATGAATACGTTATGATTAAAAAAGAACTTGAAGAAATGAAGAAAAAACTGAGAGAAGAGGAATAACGTAAGATGGTTGATCTAATTCTTTTGATTATACTGGTTGGAGGTTTCCTTGTAGGACTTCGAAGAGGACTAATTCTACAGGTTGTCCATTTAACCGGATTTATTGTCTCGTTTATTGTAGCTTATATGTACTTTAAAGATCTTGCTCCGCATCTAAAACTTTGGATCCCATATCCATCTTTTGGTAACGAAGCAGCATCAACAGCCATGGTTTTTGATGCTATTAATCTTGAAGCTACATATTATAGTGGAATTGCATTTGCACTTCTGTTTTTTGGTACAAAAATCATTATGCAAATAATTGGGTCCATGCTTGATTTTCTTGCGGATCTTCCAATTTTGAGAACTATGAATGGTTGGCTTGGTGGTGTACTTGGGTTCGTAGAAGTGTATATTGTCGTATTTCTGTTTCTATTTATTGCTGCCCTTGTTCCAAATGAAACGGTGCAAACCGCCATATCGAATTCAATTCTTGCAGAGAGTATTGTGAAGCACACTCCTGTGCTGACAGAACAAATTAAAGATCTCTGGAGTACGCATGTAGCATAACCCTTCGCATAGAAGGGTTATTTGTTTGTTATAAGCTCTTTTCTAAAGGCTCTTTTCATAGAAAATATTGCTATAAGAGAGGTTAATTTCCGCTCCAGGATGCTCGCTTTCCGCGGGGCGGGCGGTGAGCCTCCTTCCGCTTCAATTAGCGAAGTGTGGCTCTTATACAAAAATTTTTTTGAAAGCAACAATCTGTTAGTAAAGAGACTTTCTAACAGATTGAGTGGAAAACTGCACTTAGCAAATTGGCCACTACTTTTAAGCAACAAAGTTTACAATAACAGCTTTATAATAAATAAGATTAAATAATTGGATTTAGCTGTAAATATGGATACGATAGAGGTAATGATTTCATTAAGAAGGGTGAGAAGACAATGAATAAAAAGAACGTCATTCAATACCTTGAAGAGATTGCAGTGTACATGGAACTAAAAGGCGAGAACCCTTTTAAAATATCAGCATTTCGTAAAGCTGCTCGTGCTCTAGAAACAGATGATCGAAGCATGGATCAAATCGAAGATCCTGCTGAACTAACAGGCATAGGTAAAGGAACCGCAGCTGTTATAAATGAGATTATAGAAAACGGAGAATCTGAAACACTTGAGTCTTTAAAGAAAGAAGTGCCAGAAGGACTTGTTCCACTACTTAAATTGCCCGGCCTTGGTGGTAAAAAGCTTGCCAAACTATATAAGGAGCTCGGAGTTGTAGATCTAGCTTCACTTAAAAAAGCATGCGAAGCAGAGCAGATTCAGGAACTTCCAGGCTTCGGTAAGAAAAGTGAAGAAAAGATACTCGCCGCGATTGAGGAAGTTGGGAAAAGACCAGATCGTCTATCGATTGCATACATGCTCCCGCTTGCTGAGAAGATTGAGAAGCAATTGAATGAGATTGAGAGTATCGAAAAATTTGCAAGGGCAGGTAGCCTTCGAAGAGTTCGTGAAACGATTAAAGACCTTGATTTTATTATTTCGACTACAACAGCTGCAGACGTTTCAGAGAAGTTGCTAGAGCTTCACGGCATTTCTAAAATTGTCGTAAAAGGGGAAACGAAGATTACGCTAGAATTAGACGATGAGTATGGCGTATCAGTTGATTTTCGAATAGTAAAACCCGAAGAATTTGCAACAACTCTCCACCATTTTACAGGTTCAAAAGCACACAATGTAAAGATGAGGCAGATTGCGAAAAAGCATGGTGAGAGAATTAGTGAATACGGAGTTGAATCCTTAGAAAATGGAGAAGTTCTAACCTTTAAGAATGAGGAAGACTTCTATCTCCATTTTGGTCTTTCTTTTATTCCACCAGAAATCCGTGAAGATAATGGAGAGATTGAAGAAGCACAGGAAAAGAATTTGGAGCTAGTCCAATTAGAGGACATTAAAGGTGACCTGCATATGCACTCTACTTGGAGTGACGGGGCTTATACAATAGAAGAGATGGCCGAGCGCGCAAGAGAAAAAGGTTACTCTTATATCGCAATAACCGATCATTCACAGTACTTGAAGGTAGCGAATGGATTGACTGCAGAGAGACTACGCGAACAAAGAATGGAAATCAATCGCTTAAATAAAAAATGGACTGATTTCAAGGTTTTTGCAGGTGTCGAGATGGATATATTACCGGATGGTACCCTGGATTATGATGACAAGCTACTTGCTGAGATGGATTTTGTTATTGCGTCGATTCACTCATCATTCACTCAAGATGAAGATACAATCATGAGACGTCTTGAAACAGCGCTACGGAGTCATCACGTCGATTTAATTGCCCATCCATCTGGAAGACTTCTTGGCAGAAGAAAAGGCTATGCACTTAATCATGAAAAGTTAATCCAACTTGCAAAAGAAACGAATACGGCCCTTGAGTTAAATGCCAATCCAAATCGATTGGATCTTGCTGCCGAATGGCTTCGTAAAGCACAGGATGAAGAGGTTAAAATAATGATTAATACAGATGCCCATCACATGGACATGCTTGAACATATGGAAATTGGCGTAGCTGCTGGACGAAGAGGTTGGCTACGAAAAGAGAGCGTCTTAAACACATACACGGTGGAAGAACTTGAAACATTCTTTAACCGTCATCGTTAACTAAATCATAGCTTCTAGGAGGAACGACCATTGCAAAAAAGAGTGTTGCGACTACTCGAATACGACAAAGTTAAAGAACGACTCAGTAAACATGTATCGTCTTCATTAGGAAAGCAAAAAGTGGAACAGCTAGTTCCGTTGTTCTCCCTTACAGATGTGAAGCATCAGCTAGATGGAACTGAAGAAGGAAGAAAAGTGATCCGTCTTCGTGGTCAGGCACCATTAGGCGGAATTCGAGATATACGTCAGAGTGTTAAGAGAGCCGAAATAGGTGGAATGCTTAACCCATCTGAGTTATTGGATATTTCAAGTACGATATATGGAGGAAGACGATTCAAAACATTCCTCGAGAATATGATTGAAGATGGAGTAGAGCTTCCGCTTCTTGGAGATCTTGTAAGTCAAATTATGCATGAAACAGAGCTCGAACAGGAAATTAATGCATGCATTGATCAGGATGGAGACTTACTGGATTCAGCAAGCGATGATTTACGTCGTCTACGAACACAGTTAAGAAGCTTTGAGTCTCGTGTAAGAGAAAAGCTTGAGAGTTTAATTCGATCATCAAGCACGAGAAAAATGCTTTCAGATGCTCTAATTACAATTCGAAATGAGCGATATGTTATCCCTGTAAAGCAAGAATACCGCGGTTCATTTGGAGGTATGGTTCATGATCAATCATCCTCAGGAGCGACGTTGTTTATTGAGCCGCAATCGGTTGTATCCATCAACAATCAACTGAAAGAAGTGAAAGTGAAGGAAAAGCTTGAAATTGAGCGTATTCTAACTGAATTGACTGGACGTGTTGCAGAGTCTTCAGAAACGTTACGTCATAACGTCGATACGCTTGCGGACATCGACTTTATTTTCGCGCGAGCTTTATATGCGAATGAGCTGAAGGCAACCCATCCATCAATGAATGATGAAGGTGAACTTGAAATTAGAAATGGTCGACATCCACTTCTTCCTCAGGATGAAGTCGTACCGTCTTCTCTTTATCTTGGACGTGATTATTCATCACTTGTTATTACAGGTCCAAATACAGGAGGGAAAACTGTTACACTTAAGACAGCTGGTCTTTTAACCCTTATGGCACAGTCGGGTTTACATATTCCAGCTGATGAGGGCTCTACGATGTCCGTTTTCCAACAAATATTTGCTGATATTGGCGATGAACAGTCGATTGAACAAAGTTTAAGTACATTCTCTTCTCACATGACGAATATCGTTACGATTCTAGAGAACATTGATCACAAAAGTCTTGTCCTGTTTGATGAGCTTGGTGCTGGTACGGATCCTCAAGAAGGTGCAGCGCTTGCCATCTCAATCCTTGACTATGTCTATAATCGTGGTTCTAGAGTCATTGCCACTACTCACTACAGTGAATTAAAGGCATATGCGTATAATCGTGAAGGGGTTATGAATGCTAGTGTAGAATTTGATGTGGAGACCCTTCGTCCCACTTATCGTCTATTAATTGGTGTTCCTGGCCGAAGTAATGCATTTGAAATTTCAAGACGCCTCGGTTTAATGGATGATATCATTGATGATGCACGATCACAGATCTCAAGTGAAAGCAACAAAGTAGATCGAATGATCTCTTCCTTAGAAGATAGCCAAAAGCAAGCCGAGTTAGATCGACAGAGTGCATCGGATCTCCGAAAAGAAGCTGAATCACTGAAAAAGGATTTGGAAACTCAGTTAGAGAAATTCGAAAAGCAACGTGAACGAATGTTTGAAGAAGCAGAGCAGAAGGCTGCTGAAGAAGTTGAGAAAGCACAGGAGCAGGCTAAAAGGATTATTCATGACTTACGTACTTTCCAAAAAGGATCTGTTAAAGAACATCAGTTAATTGATGCACAGAAACAGCTCGAGGATGCGAAGCCTGAACTGCGAAGCGAAAAGCCTGCACAAAAGAAAGCAAAAGTTAGATCCTACCAACCTGGCGATGAAGTTAAAGTAATTAGCTTCAATCAAAAGGGACATATTGTCGAACAAGTCGGAAAGAACGAATACCAGGTTCAACTTGGTATTATGAAAATGAACGTGAAATCAAATGATCTTGAAGCGATTAAGTCAAAACCAGTTGTTGAACGTAAGCCTCTAGTAACTGTTAGGGGTAGCGATAGCAGAGTAAAGACAGAGCTTGATTTGAGAGGAAAAAGATACGAAGATGCTCAAATGGAAGTAGAACGTTATATAGACGATGCGCTTCTTGCGGGGTATAGTCAGGTTTCCATTATTCATGGTAAAGGTACTGGTGCGCTTAGAAAAGGTGTTCATGAATGGTTGAAACGTCACTCCCGTGTGAAAAACCTTCGTATGGGCGGAATGAATGAAGGTGGCGGTGGAGTAACCGTTGTGGAACTGAAGTAGAGAAAGGAATTATCATAATGGATCAATTATGGGAGAGTGTAGCATTTCAGACTGCCGCTAATTATAGTGTTGTCATTGTTTGTATGATTGTTTTTCTCGCGGTCTTTGAATTTGTCACATCCTATCGTAACTGGGAGGAAATCCAAAAAGGGAATCTTGCTGTAGCAATGGCGACCGGAGGTAAGATATTCGGAATAGCCAATATCTTTCGTTTTTCAATTGAACACAATGATTCGCTTGTTACGATGATGGGCTGGGGTGTATTCGGTTTTTTTCTTTTATTAATTGGATACTTTACCTTTGAATTTCTAACACCTAAATTTAAGATTGATAAAGAAATTACAGCTGACAATCGAGCGGTAGGTTTTATCTCGATGGTGATATCGATTGGCCTGTCTTTCGTTATTGGAGCAGGGATTTCATAAGAGGAGCAAGTTATGGAGACGTTATGGAAAGTTCTTATAGTCGTATCTGGGGTGTTCTTTATTGCCGGTATTGTCTATTTAATTTATTTTGTATAAGAGGGGAAGAAACAGGCGAATTGCCTGTTTCTTTTTCATTTGCTAAGGCTATTCTATAAAAGATTGTTGCTTGAAACAAATATTTTTAAAACCAAACTTCATGATTGGAGCGGAACCACTCATATAGCAACAATGTTTACGAAAAGGCCCTTTGCTAAAGAAAGATAAGAGTGACGCTCGTCTACCTTTTCCGACTTTAATTGCCAATGTATTCAAAAAAATCAAAAAAAGATAGGATATTTTAAGCGTTTTCATTATAATTATCTTATAGAGAGAATTATTGGTTTGGAAGGAGTCGAAAAGGGAGGTTGACGATATATGACGAACAACGTTGAAAAAGAGTGGTTTAACTATTATCAAGAAGGGGTTCCTACCTCAATTGAATACGAGAATAAACCACTTCAGGCTTATTTAATTGATGCTGCTACAAAGCATCCTAACAAAACAGCAGTCCATTTCCTAGGGAAAGAGCTAACGTTTCAAGAACTACTTAGTCGAGCAAAGCGGCTAGCAAATTCATTACGAGAGAATGGGCTTGTAAAGGGTGAGCGTGTTTCAATTATGCTTCCCAATTGTCCACAAGCAGTCATAAGTTATTATGCTGTACTTATGGCAGGAGGAGTAGTTGTTCAAACGAATCCTCTTTATATGGAAAGAGAACTTGAGCATCAGCTTACTGATTCAGAAGCGAATATGATGATTTGTCTTGATCTTGTTCTACCAAAAGTACTGAAAGTAAAGAGTAAGACAATGCTCCAGCACATCGTTGTAACAAAGATTCAGGACTACTTACCATTTCCTAAAAACCTTCTTTTTCCGCTTATTCAAAAGCAAAAGAAGCAAGGACTTCTTGTTGAAATGCCATCTACAGAAGAAATTCATACATTCAAAAACTGGGTAGCAAATGGTAGTGAGGATGACATTGAAATGGAGATCAACCCGAAAGAAGATCTTGCCCTTCTTCAATATACCGGCGGAACAACAGGTCTTGCAAAAGGGGTTATGCTCACCCATTTCAATCTTGTAGTTAATACGATGCAATGTAAAAACTGGATTCCTGATGCGAAGTACGGTGAGGAAAGCGTAATGGGTATTCTGCCGTTCTTCCATGTTTACGGTATGACATGTGTGATGAACCTTTCGATTATGTATGCTGCCAAAATGATTATCCTTCCTAAGTTTGAACCAAAAGATACGTTAAAGGCTATCCAGAAGCAGAGACCTACACTATTTCCAGGGGCACCAACCATCTACATTTCATTGTTAAATGAACCTGATTTTGATCAATACGATTTATCATCAATTAAAGCATGTATAAGCGGTTCGGCTCCCCTTCCGATTGAAGTACAACAAAAGTTTCAAGAGAAAATTACGGGGAGACTTGTAGAAGGGTATGGCTTAACAGAATCCTCTCCTGTAACACACTCGAACCCTCTATCTGGAGGGACAGTAGTTGGAAGTATAGGTCTCCCTTGGCCAGACACAGATGCTAAAATTGTGTCACCACTAGGAGAAGAAGCAGATCTTAAAGAAATTGGAGAGCTGATTGTAAAAGGACCTCAAGTTATGAAAGGGTATTGGAATAAACCTGATGAGACAGATGCGGTGTTAAAAGATGGATGGCTTTATACAGGTGACATGGCATACCGTGATGAAAAAGGTTATTTCTATGTGGTCGATCGTAAGAAAGATATGATTATTGCTGGTGGCTATAATATATATCCACGTGAAGTGGAAGAAGTGTTGTATGAACACCCAGCAGTACAAGAAGCTGTTGTTATAGGCATTCCAGATGCTTATAGGGGTGAAACGGTTAAGGCATTTGTCGTTCTGAAGCAGAACGAAAATACAACTGAAGAAGAAATGAATCAACATTGTCGTAAACTCCTTGCTGCCTATAAAGTGCCCCGACTTTATGAATTTCGAGAGGAACTCCCGAAAACAACGGTCGGAAAGATTCTCCGTCGTGTTCTAGTGGATGAAGAAAAAGTGAAAAAGGACCAATCGCTGTAGCGATTGGTTTTCTTTATAAATTCAAAAAATAATAATTAATATTCTGGAAAGATTCGCACATTTCTGCTTATTGTGGTATGATTACTTTGTGAAAAATCTCCTGATTCCAAACGAGCGCTCGCTCAGAAATCTTATGTTGACAGTAGATGGACTGTATCGCTACAATAAGATTATGAATGAATGCTCATTCATTTTAGGTGAGCGACGGATAAAGAATAAAGGAGAAAATACTATGGTTGAAAAGGGGAAGAAAAGGGGACCAAAGTACGATAAAATCATAGATGCAGCGGTAGTTGTCATTGCACAAAATGGTTATCATCAAGCACAGGTTTCTAAGATTGCTAGAGAAGCAGGAGTTGCGGATGGTACAATTTATCTTTACTTTAAGAACAAAGAAGATCTTCTAATCTCACTGTTCCAGAAAAAAATGGGTAGCTTTATCGACAAAACAGAAGAGCAAATCGCTCGCAAAGACAACGCAATGGATAAGCTGTTTACGCTAATTGATATGCATTTTAAACACCTTGGTTCAGATTATGAGCTTGCTATCGTTACGCAACTAGAACTCAGACAAACTAACAAAGCGCTTCGTGCTCAAATCGGCGAGGTACTTAAGAAATACCTCACCCTTGTTGATCATATTCTCGATGAAGGTATTAAATCAGGTTTGTTTATAGAGGAGTTAGACATTCGACTAGCTAGACAAATGATTTTTGGCACGTTGGATGAAACTGTAACGAACTGGGTAATGAAAGATCACAAATTCGAACTAGAGGCACTCGCAAAGCCGCTTCATAATTTATTGATAAACGGCTTGAGTAAATAAAAAGATGTCCCGGCTTAGACCGGGGCCAATATGTGAAAGGAGTGGAGAAGTGGAATTTATTAGACTGACGAATGAAAACAAGGTTGCACATGTAACATTAAATCGCCCGCCAGCTAATGCTGTGGCATCAGATGTATTAAAAGAACTGTCCGAAGTTCTTAGCAATATTGAAGAAGATCCTGAGACAAAAGTTGTCCTTATTTCAGGGGAAGGTAAGTTTTTCTCAGCTGGAGCTGATATTAAGGAATTTACTACAGTTAGTAGTGAAGAGGGATTTGCAGAGTTAGGCGGTTTTGGACAGCAGTTATTTGATAAAATGGAAGCGTTCCCAAAACCGATCGTAGCAGCTATTCATGGCGCTGCGCTTGGAGGAGGTTTGGAGCTTGCGATGGCCTGTCACATTCGACTAGTTACTGAAAAGGCCAAACTTGGACTTCCTGAGCTTCAACTCGGTCTGGTTCCTGGATTTGCAGGAACTCAAAGACTACCAGCACTTGTTGGGAAAGCGAAAGCAACTGAAATGCTTTTAACAAGTGAGCCAATTACAGGCAATGAAGCTGTGGCGCTAGGGCTAGCGAATCAAGTATATAGCGAAGAAGATCTACTTCCAAAAGCTAAGGAACTAGCTGAGAAGATCGCTATGAAGAGTGCTGTAGCAGTTAACTATGCTCTTAAACTTCTAACATATTCTAAATCAGAGCAATTTGATGAAGGTGTTCAAAAGGAAAGAGAGTATTTTGGGAAAGCTTTTGCCTCAGAAGATGGACAGGAAGGTATTCGCGCATTTATTGAGAAACGTAAGCCTCATTTTCAGGATAAATAAAGTGAACTATTTCAGGGAGGGATAAAGATATGAACATTTATGTAATCATGAAAAGAACTTTTGATACTGAGGAAAAAATCGTTATCGAAAACGGGAAAATTAGTGAAGAAGGTGTTGAATTCATTATCAACCCTTATGATGAATATGCCATTGAAGAGGCTATTCAACTTCGTGATGACCACGGGGGTGAAGTAACAGTTGTTAGTATCGGTGATGAAGATGTAGAAAAAGAGCTTAGAACAGCCCTTGCAATGGGAGCTGATAAAGCCGTTCTTATCAATAATGAAGATATTGATGATAGTGATCAATACACAACTACAGCCCTTCTTGCAGCATACTTCGATGATAAGGAATTCGATATTATTCTAGGAGGAAACGTATCCAACGATAACAGCACTGGGCAAGTTGGACCACGTCTTGCTGAGAAACTTGGAATCGCTTACGTAACCACAATTACTAAACTTGATATTGATGGAACAACGGCTACAATGGAGCGAGACGTTGAAGGGGACATGGAGGTTGTAGAAGCACAACTTCCATTACTAGTGACGGCTCAACAGGGACTTAACGAGCCACGCTATCCTTCACTTCCGGGAATTATGAAGGCAAAGAAAAAGCCATTGGAAGAGATCGATTATGATGATCTTGATGTAGAAGATGATGAAATCGAAGCAAAAACAGAAACCATTGAGCGTTATCTTCCGCCGAAAAAGGAAGCAGGTAAGGTTCTCGAAGGTGAGTTAGGTGACCAAGTAGAAGAACTAGTGAAACTACTTCGCCAGGAAGCGAAAGTTATATAGGAGGGGACAATTATGGCTAAAAAAGTACTCGTATTTGCAGAAGCTCGTGATAATGAATTACGTAACGTATCGTTTGAGGCGATTGGTGCAGGGAAAGAAATCGCAGCTGGCGGTGAAGTCATTGCAGTAGTAGTGGGAGAAAATGTAAGTTCTTTAACAGATCCTCTTTTCCATTATGGAGCAGATCGTGTCATTAAAGTAGAAGATGAGAAGCTTAAAAACTATACGAGTGATGGGTATGGACAAGCTTTCTTACAAATCGTTGATTCCGTTGATCCTGATGCTATTTTAATGCCGCACACTTCTATAGGGAAAGACTTAGCTCCTCGACTGGCAAGTAAGCTTGATGCAGGTCTTGTATCAGATGCTACAGGCATTGAACTTGACGGAGAAGAAGTCATCTTTACTCGTCCGATCTATTCAGGTAAAGCTTTCGAAAAGAAAAAAGTTAAAGAAGGCATTATTCTTGCAACGATTCGACCGAACAATATTGCTGCACTTGAAATAGATGAGACTCGTTCAGGTGAGGTTTTTGAAGAAAGTGTAAACATTAAAGACCTACGTACGATTGTGAAAGAAGTTGTTCGCAAATCAACTTCAGGTGTGGATCTTTCTGAAGCAAAAGTTATTGTGGCTGGTGGCCGTGGTGTTAAGAGTGAGGAAGGGTTTGAACCTCTTCAGGAGCTAGCAGATCTTCTAGGGGCAGCAGTAGGAGCTTCTCGTGGTGCATGTGATGCCGATTACTGTGATTATTCCCTTCAGATTGGACAAACAGGTAAAGTTGTAACGCCAGATCTTTACATTGCATGCGGTATTTCCGGTGCAATTCAGCACTTAGCTGGTATGTCTAATTCGAAAGTAATTGTTGCGATCAATAAAGATCCTGAAGCAAGCATCTTCAGTGTTGCTGATTATGGCATTGTAGGCGATCTTTTCGAAGTCGTACCATTGCTTACAGCAGAATTTAAGAAAGTACTTCAAACAAACTAAGATGAAAGCGAGCTATATAGCTCGCTTTTTCTTATGAGTCGTAGAAGTTTCTGAAAGATTGTTTTTTATTGAATAAATATTTTATTAAAGGCTCTTTTCTAAATGATAGTTGTTTTAAAGGATTTTCCTATAGAGAACAACACTGCTTAGTTGATTGGAGCGGAAATCAACTACTACTCTTATCACATAGCAACAAAGTTTACGAAAACAGACATTTTAAAAGAAGATCTTCCAGAAAAGTTTAGATTATTATATCCTGACTCGTTTTATTAGAAGTAAGATGGGGAACAATGAATGTGAGTCAAAAAAATGGAATCATGTAGAGTATTAATGATATACTCATTTTGTGCCAGTTGATAATTGTCAACCTGGCAGAGCACACTGAGGCAACCGGCCTTAACCTGGTATACTCAAGTGATAAATGTTTTAAGGAGGAAGATATAGAATGGCTATTGTACACGCAACAGATCAAAGTTTCACAGAAGAAACAAGTGAAGGTCTTGTACTAGCAGACTTTTGGGCACCATGGTGTGGCCCTTGTAAAATGATTGCACCAGTTCTTGAAGAGCTTGATGCTGAAATGACTGACGTGAAAGTTGTTAAACTTGACGTTGATGAAAATCAGGAAACAGCAAGCAAGTTCGGTGTAATGAGCATCCCAACGCTTCTAGTATTCAAAAATGGTGAGGTAGTTGACCAAGTTGTTGGCTTCCAACCAAAAGAAGCTCTTGCGCAAACTCTTTCTAAACATCAATAATGGAAGAAATGTAAAAAGCCCTGATCTGTTTATACAGATCAGGGTTTTTTTGTTTAGTTATACTCACTAATAGGTAAACGGTATTGACACTGATAATCGTTCTCGATATAATCGTCATGGATAAATGCCCCTACAAAAAGGAGTTATACATAATGAAAAAGTCTATGATGTTATTCGCTTCCATCACACTAGCAGGTACAGTTCTAGTCGCTTGTGGTAATGATACTGAAAACGCTACAAATACAGAGAACAAATCACAACAAGAAGAAGCTACAAATTCTCAATCTTCAGATCAAAATTCAGAAATGTCAATTGACCAATCGGCAACTGCAAAGCAAGTCGATGCATATAAAGCAATTAACGATGAATTAAATAAGATGAAAGAAGATCAAGAAGTTGATTGGGAACTTGTCGAATCGACTTATACTAGTGACTTGAAAAGCGCAGTGAATGAAATCGATAACGAATTCGACCAATTTATTTCAACGGGTATTCAGGCTGGGAAATCAGGAGAGCTTGATGAGAATGTTGCACGACAGATGATAGATAAAGGCACTCAATCTTATTTCTATCAGAAACAAAAGTCATTGCAGCAAGCGGTAATCGATGCAAAAGACGCTGATAAGAGTGATGAAGCAATGCTTCATTTCAATGAAATTAAGTTACTTGCTGAAGACATCTTTGTTCCAACCGCTGAAAAACGTGATTCTTATTATGAGCTTGCAGGAGAGTCTAGTCTCGTTGAGAACATAAACAGCGGATTGGCTGCACAAGAAGAAGCTCTTACTAGCGAAGAAGGTATGGAAGACTTTGCAGTAGCCAAGCAAATAACGGATAAATCGGTTTATAGAAGTTATTATCTTGCTTCAAATTCTTATGCGGAAAAAATTGAAGAAGCTGTAAATTCAGGCGATTCCGAAGAATTGAAAATTATGCAAACTGAAGCATTAGGATTCTATCAGGCAATTAAAGGTTCACTAGCTGGTGGTGATGAAGAAGCTGCTGCTAAGCTAAGCGAATTATTCGATCTAAGTAATGATTCTGCTTCTATTAAAGCAGACGAAGTTTCCAATTTATTTGTAAAAGCTTTTGTAGGCAAAATCAAAGGATATCATGAAGAAGTTGCTGAAATGGCAGAAGAAGGAAGCGTTAGTGAAGCAAAAGAAGATGCTATGGAAGCTAATGTCTTTTTGAAAGCAATCGAAATGGAAGTATTTGATGCAATCGGCCAAGAGAAAGCAGATGCGCTTTACGCAGATGCAAAAAGTTGGTTTGAAGCAATTGCTGACGATAATGCTGAAGAAGCGAACAAACTAAGTGAGCAAATTTTGTCCGAGTTACAAAGTGTAGTAGAATAATGATAGATCGTAACGGCCGCTATTTGCGGCCGTTTCTCTTGTATAAAGGTTATATGAGGTTTAGGGGTGCACTATATGAACATATTGATTACAGGCGGGGCTGGTTTTATTGGAAGTAGCCTGGCAACGTCACTACTAAAAGCAAAGCATGATGTGTCGATTATCGATCGCTTTTCAACATTCTACCATGTTGAAAGGAAAAAGGAGCAGGTGGATCAAATTAAAAAGATCGGCCCTGTTAAAGTACACGAGTTTGATTTATTAGATGAAGAGAAAACAATAGCTCATTTTAAAGATCACATATATGATGCAGTTATTCATCTGGCTGCTCTACCTGGCGTTCAGCCTTCCTTAACGAATCCTCATGATTATATTGATCAAGATATTAAGGTTACCGTGAACGTGTTGAGAGCTGCTGGAATATCAGGGGTGCCACATGTGTTATTTGGTTCTTCTTCTTCTGTATACGGAAATCAAGATGGTCCGTTATCGGAATCCAAAGCCAATGGCAAAGTAAAGTCGCCCTATGCAGCTGCAAAAGCGGGAGCAGAATCATTTTGTCATGCCTATCAGTCACTTTATGGGTTCAAATTAACAATCCTTCGTTTCTTTACAGTGTATGGTCCTTGGGGGAGACCTGATATGGCCATCCCTCTCTTTCTAACTAAACTTCTAAAAGGTGAGCCAATCACTATATACGGCCGTCATCAGTCCAGAGATTTTACATACATAGATGATATTGTAAACGGTATATCTCTAGCACTTAATCAAACAGGTCAGTCTGAGATTTATAATCTTGGTTCTGGAAAACCGGTTCGCCTTGAAGATTTAATTCGTTTATTAATGAACTATTTTCCTGATGCCAATGTGCTGGATGAAACGTTTCGTGCTGGTGATGTGAGACATACGTGGAGTAACATCGAAAAGGCTGAGGGAGATCTTGGGTATGTTCCTGAAATAGGATTTGAGGAAGGGTTGCGGAGAACAGTCGAATGGGCAAAAAAATACCACAACTAGTTAAGTGGACTGTAGGTTTGCTTCTAGTCATTCTGTTTATTATTCTTCTATTCAATAAGTTTAGTTTATCTGTTGTAATATCTTTCAGCCTTAGCTTACTTGATCATCCCTTGTGGCTTCTCATCATGATTGTTGGGTATACAGCCTCTTTCTTGTTGCGTGGCTGGTGCTGGCAACTGCTTGTTGATCACCAGATTAAATTTAGAGTGTACATGTCTGGTATTTTCTACAGCTTGTTTTTTAATCATCTTCTTCCATTTAAAGGTGGCGAAGCAGTTCGGATGGGAGTTCTTGCACAGGAACAACAAGGGAAATGGGGGACTGCCATTCAATCGGTTGTTCTTTTACGCATCGTTGACCTTTTCTGGTTAGGTCTATTTGCCATTGTTGGTGCTGCATTAATTCGAATTAACGTTCATCTACATTTTCTAATTGGATCGGTGTTTGCTTTAGTTGCTTTAGGTCTCCTTGTTATTCTATTTCTTAAAAAAAGTAAGTTTCGATCTTTTACAAGGTCACAGTTGCTCATATTGAGAGACCTCATGACCTCACCATATTTCCCTGTTGTTTTAGTGCTATCGTGTGCTAGTTGGATTGCTGAAGGGGTTGTGGTGTTCGGAGTTGCAAGGCTAACAGAAACCACGTTTACTTATTTAAATGCGATGTGGGTAACGGCATTATCTGTGGGGGCAGGGGTGTTTCAGCTTGCACCAGGAGGATTTGCAACCTATGAGAGTGTGATGAGCTTCTCTCTTAATCAGATCGGTTTTGGATGGGAAGAAGCTCTTTCAATCGCGCTAGTCACACATGCATTTAAGTACCTCTATTCTTTTGCTGCCGGTCTAGTGGCGTATTATCTTTATCCCCTTCAATTTCGTAAGTTGAAGACGTTTCTAAAAAAGAAAGGAGAAACATCATGAAACAAGCATCAGGATTTGAGAAAATAGCAGCGAGGTGCTGGAATCTTCTTAATGAGGGTAAACCATTCACCCCAATCTTTGTAACAGGTACTATTTTGTTATTGTATATAACTCAATGGTCTGAAGTCGAGTTCTGGGGAGCCTTTTTCCTTGGGCTTGGTGCCATTCTTCCCCTTCTTGTTATCTATTACTTATACGATTTTCCACTTTTCTTAAGGAATTATTTATGGATACCGTTAATCGCCTATTTATTACTATTTGATACGTACTCCCTCTCAGCAGCAATGCTTGGAATTGGTTTGTATTTCTTCTTTACCGTTTTCTTCTGGGGTACGTTCTATTATCATCTTCGAATTGGGACAAGCTGGCTTAACTTTACACGATTCTGGAAGTTAGTACTTAAGAATAGTGATTCAACGAGCGGGAATGCTCAAGAACAATTGCCTAAATTCCTATTACTTTTACCAATATGGTCAATGGTCATTAACGCATCAATGGGTACAGGTCCATCATTCGACTGGGCAAATCTTCTATACTTATATGCTGGGATCTGGTTGTTTAGCTTTATTTTGCATCGTAACTTATTTGATTGGAAACCAGAGGTCAAACCCGATTATACGATGGACATACCAGCTACCTTAACAAATGAACGCGTTATGATGATCGTTATTGACGGAATGCGCAAAGAACGTTTTCAAGAGGCGAATACACCTTTCCTCGACTCATTAAAGAAAAATGGGACAGAATACAGTCAGATGGAAACTGTTTATCCAGCACGAACAGTTGTGTGTTTTTCTTCAATGATGACAGGCACATACCCTATTGAACATGGTATTAAATCTAATATGGTCTGGAAGCTTGGAGTAAAGGTAGAGACAATATTTGATTCTCTACGTAAAGTCGGGAAAAGCGGTCGTCTTCTTGGGATTGCTCATCTTGTTGATGCGATGGGTGAAGATGTTGATACAGTAACAGCAGTAATGAACAATGATGTAGCTGATACGAAAATCATGGAAGGTGCACGCCAAATTATGTTGGATAAGAATCCCGATTTCTTCGCAGTACAGTTAATCGGTACCGATCAAACTGGCCACGCTCGAGGTGTGTTGTATGATGATTACATTCAAAAAATTGAAGAAGCAGATAAATTAGTTGAAGAGTATGTAGGATGGCTAGAGCAGCAAGGATTCATGGAGAATACAACATTAATTGTTTGTGCTGACCATGGTCAAGCAGATGGAATTGGTGGACATGGCCACCTTGATGAAGGGGAACGATACGTACCGTTCTTTATGAATGGCCCTTCAATAGCAAAAGGGAAGATTATTGAGGACAAGCATAGCCTTACATCTGTAGCCCCAACTGTTGCTCATCTTTTAGGAGCTCCAATACCATCTCATAGTAGAGGAGCTATTCTTAAAGATGCTTTTCAAGATAGGAAGGAAGAAATGATCTAATGAAACAACATGTAATTGTATTTTTACCTGCCCATAATGAAGAAAATGCGATCGGAGAAGTTATTAAGCAAATTCCTCGTGATTTTCACTCTAGTGTTCATGTGAGTGTACTCGTCATTGATGATGGATCGACTGATCGAACGGTGGAAGTAGCGAAGAATGCTGGCGCAGATTATATTTTTTCTTTTGATACAAACCAAGGGTTAGGTGCAGCTGTTCGTAAAGGTTTATCTTATTCACTAGAACTTGGCGCGGATATTGGTGTCATGCTTGATGCTGATAATGAGTATCCTGCATGGGAACTACCTGAACTGTTAGAGCCATTATTATGTGGCGAAGCTGATTATGTAATGGGTTCACGTTTTAAAGGAACGATTGACGGAATGCGCCTTCATCGTCGATTAGGAAATTATTGTTTTACTTTCTTACAATCTCTTTTATTACAGAAGTGGATCTATGATGGTCAGTCGGGAATGAGGGTGTTCTCGAAACAGGCAATGGAGCATGGTGAAATTATTCATGACTACAACTATGCTCAGGTCCTAACATTAAATCTTGTTAGAAAAGGGTTTAGAGTTAAAGAAGTGCCGATCACGTATCAGGTGCGTTCTACAGGTGAGTCTTATATTAAATTCAAAGCCTATATGACATCGGTTCTACCTGCAATTTTTAAAGAGATAACGCGCCCGGTTAAACAGGTAGAGATCAATGATGAAGCTCATGTCGTAGCCGAAAGATCTATCCCTACATTCGTGGCAGAAAAGTCACAATAATTGCAGATCAGTTATTGACTTAAGTGCTGATAATCATTATCATTATCAATGAGGAGGATTTTCAATGAAAAAACGCATTCTGTCAACGGCATTCATTATCATATTGATCAGTACACTTACAGTGCCTGATCTAGCTCAGGCCTATTCTTATGGTGATCCAACTGAAGAAAAGGTCGCCGAAGCGTATACTGAGATGTCTGCTAAATTAAACGAGTCTCCTCCAAAATACGATGAAGCGAATAAAATATTTGCTTCTGTAAGAGATGAAATACAATTACATATGGGTGAAGATGCTGTTCAAGCCGTTCAAAACGAGCTTGATAACGAGGATAAAGAAGCTATTATAAAAAATATGCAGCAGATTCTTGTTCTCAATATTTCACGTCGACTCGAGGGCGTTGAACAGGATTTTGAAGAGTATGATACAACTAGAAAACTGGTAGGCAAAGCGGATGCAACATACAAAAAGCTTTCACCTGTCGTTAAACAAAAGAATGCAGATCTTGATGAAACAATGAAAGCTGAATTTGAAACACTTCTTAATTCTTTAGGAAACCCTGGTTTATTCGGGGTTGGTGAGAAAGAATCAGATAAAGAACAATATATCAAAAGCAAAGAGATTATCCTTGAAGGATTAAAAGCTCAATTCGATATGACATCTGTTGAAATTGGGCATTTTGGTGAAAGTGCCACAGATGAAGAAGCTGCAAGCAACGGTAAAACTGACTGGACTGACCTTGGTCAATTATCCAATTGGTTACCGATTGTCTTGCTGGTTGTCGTGATTTCGAGCGTAGTAATATATACAAGAAAACGTCGTCGCTCGTAACATTTGTTTGCAGAAAGGGGAAAGCATAATGGAAATTCAGGCATTACTGATTATGTTCAGAGAAGTACTTGAAGCACTTCTCATCATTGGAATCATAACTACGTACATGAAGAGAATGGGACAGTGCCAGTATAATAAATTTGTCTGGCTTGGTGCAGGTCTTGCAGTAGTAGCAAGCGTTGGTGTCGCGATGTTGTTCCAAGTTGTCTTCACAGGGTTCGCTGCAATGGGAAGTGAGATCTACCTGAAGATTTCCATTATGCTAATCTCTGCTGTTCTGCTTACTCAGATGGTTTTCTGGATGGCTTCACATAGTCGAAATCTTAAAGGTAAGACAGAAGGTAAAATGACTCAGTATATTACCACAGGTAATGTGGTTGGAATGGTTATTCATTCATTTCTCGTCGTTCTTCGTGAAGGTGTTGAGACGGTCTTCTTCTTCGCTGCCATTACTGGTGGAGATATTGGCAAAGGATTTCAAGGATGGGGAGCGCTTACAGGAATTGTAATTGCTTCCGCTGTATCCTACTTTTTCTTTAAGGGAACAATGCGTATCCCACTTAAATCTTTCTTTAAAATTACCGGTATCTTCATTGTATTAATTGCAGGTGGATTGTTTGTTCAAGGCATTTCAATGATGCAGGATATTAAAATGATCGGAAGCGTTATGCCTCACGTTTACGATTTAACTTGGTTCATGCCGGAGCATCCGATTGATTATGCTCACTACCTTCGTGATCATGGTGTAGCTCCATTGCTTTCCGGAGATGTAGGCATTTTCTTTAAAGCATTGTTTGGTTATTCTTCTATGCCATCTATTGAAGAAATTGTTGCTTATATCGGATATTTTGCAGTCATTTACCTACTAGTTAATTCGAAAAAAGAACCTGTGAAAGCTAGTGTTAAAGAACCAAAATCATCAGTATTTAAAGCAACAAACAAGATGAATGAATCAGCGGTTAAATAATTGATTAAGTGCAAGGCGAAGCATATCGTCTTGTGCTTTTTCTTTATTATTACGAGTCTGTGAAGGGTGATGAGGGTTGAATCGTTTAAAGAAGCATTTCGTATGGAATAAGTTTTTGATACGTGCACTATGGACTGTTTCCGTAAGCAGTATATTTCTTATCATATGGTGGAGACTCGTCTATGCAATTGATGTGCCGCGTTCATGGGATCAGGTTGACTTCTCTTTAGCATTAAATAGATTTGACCTATTTGCTATGCAGCCACATTTCCCAGGGTATCCTTATTTCATCCTAGGTGGGATGTTTATAAATAAGTGGATTGTAAATCCTGCTCAAGCCCTTTCCATTTGGAATTCTATCTTATTACTTACAACAATTTATCCAGTTTATGCCCTAAGTCGCTCCTATCTCTCAAAGACTAGTAGTGTAGTGGCGGTAGCAATTATTCAATCGATGGTATTTCTAAATGTCATGACAATTCAACCAATGAGTGAAGCATCTGCAGTGGCTATTCTCTGGTGGTATATTTGGGTACTAAATATCGCCTTTCAGCGAACATCAACTGGATTTGTTGTTTTGTCATCTTTATTATTTAGTTTCCTACTAGGCATTCGGCTATCGTACTTGCCGTTTGGCATTGGACTTCTGTTCCTTTTACTATCACGAAGAAAGCAATACAAAATGCGTGAATACCTCTCGTTTTTAGTCATTCAAATTGGTATCGCGTTATTGTTTCAGTTGATTTGGGTGGCTGGCCTTGCTGTATCAGAAGGAGGAGTAGCAGCATTCGTTCAACTAGCACTAGGATTCTCAACTGGTCATTTTCAAGATTGGGGTGGAACTGCGGTATCAGCTTCTTCAACTTTATATGAAAGAGTTCTCGATTTATTCATTCATAATATCATGTGGACTGGTAGTAGCGGTCAGAGCATTTTATTGATAGTTCTATTGGGGTTATTGACACTAGTTGGGGCTAACAACTTATCGAACAAAACAAATATCTCCTACCGATCTCCTTTTGGTTGGGCGTATGTATTGATGTTTATTAGCTATTTACTCTGGGCTTTATTTGCACAAAACATTGATAAACCTAGACATATTCTTCCTCTACCAACGATGATGATGTTTAGTCTTGTTTATCTAGTTTGTATAAATCATAATTTTCTACGTAATAGCGTGATAATTCTTCTGATCGGCATAGTGTTAACACAAACTGTATTGTCATACAACGTTATGAAAGAGGGGACGAAGCCAGCAGCTGTCCATCAACTCATTGACTTTCTAGAAGATATAGAGGAACCGGTTATTGTGTATACATGGGAAGAAACAAGGGTAATGGAATACGTAGATACCGATTTTGAACACGAACAGATCTATACGTACTCTACTTTTCAATCTGATAAAAGTTATTACGAAAACCATCGGATTTTCTTAACAGGGGAAGTTGTAGATGGATTTAAAGAACAAGGCAGTCCCATTGTAAATGCCATTAAGAAAGTGAAAGACTTTCATTCATCCTCCATATATGATCCGGTTTATGACGACATTGTCTTATACGAGTATCGAGAATAAAGAATATGGCGGAAATGTGATACAATGAGAGGCGAACATAGATACGCCTTTAAAGGAAATAGTGAGGTGAGTCAGCATGGAGCAACAACTTAAAAACAAGCTAGCCATCCTTCCTGACCAGCCCGGGTGCTACTTAATGAAAGATCGCCAGGGAACGATTATTTACGTTGGGAAAGCAAAGGTTCTTAAAAATAGAGTGCGTTCTTATTTTAGTGGATCCCATGATGGAAAGACACAGCGTCTAGTGAGTGAAATTCGCGATCTGGAATATATTGTTACATCCACGGATCTTGAAGCACTGATTCTTGAGCTAAATTTAATTAAAAAGCATGACCCTAAATATAATGTCATGTTAAAAGACGATAAAAGCTATCCGTACATTAAAATTACATCTGAAGAGCAACCACGTTTAATTACCACGAGGAAGATAAAGAAAGATAAAGGAAAATATTTTGGTCCATATCCAAATGCATATGCAGCAAGTGCAACAAAGAAGCTGCTGGATCGTCTTTATCCGCTAAGGAAATGTAGAAAAATGCCTGACCGTGTTTGCCTTTATTATCATATTGGTCAGTGTCTTGCACCTTGTGTGAAAGATGTTACCAAAGAACAAAATAAGGAAATGATCGATGGTATTACCCGCTTTTTAAATGGTGGCCATCAAGAGGTCAAGGAGGACATCGAGCGGAAAATGGGTCTTGCCGCTGAAAATATGGATTTCGAGAGAGCAAAAGAGTATCGCGATCTCATGTATCATATTGATAAAGTAATGGAAGTGCAAAAGATTCAATCCAATGATGGAATTGATAGGGATATTTTTGGTTACAGCTACGATAAAGGGTGGATGTGTGTTCAAGTCTTTTTTGTACGTCAGGGAAAGCTTATTGAAAGAGATGTTTCATTGTTTCCATTCTATAATGAGGCGGAAGAGGACTTTTTAACGTACCTTGGACAGTTTTATCTACAAAAAAATCACCCTAAACCAAAAGAATTGCTATTGCCCCAGCAAGTGAATGCAGAGATTGCACAAGAGTTGCTTGATATTCCTGTTCATCAACCGAAGCGTGGCAAGAAAAAAGAACTCGTTGAGCTGACGGTGAAAAATGCTACGATTGCTCTGAATGAGAAATTCTCACTAATTGAGCGTGACGAGAAGAGAACAATTGATGCAGTTGAGAATTTAGGAAATCAACTTGGTATAGATGCCCCGCTCCGAATAGAAGCATTTGATAATTCTAATATACAAGGTACAAATCCTGTATCTGCCATGGTTGTTTTTTTGGATGGCAAACCTAAGAAAAATGAGTATCGGAAATACAAAATTAAAACGGTTGAAGGGCCTAATGACGTCGGATCAATGAAAGAAGTTGTTCGTAGACGATACTCAAGAATGCTCAAAGAGAGTGGACCACTACCAGACTTAATAATTATTGATGGTGGAATTGCTCAGATTCAAGCTGCAAAAGATGTTCTTGAGAATGAACTTGGCCTTGATATACCTGTTTGTTCTTTAACAAAAGATGAGAAACATAAAACGTCTCATTTGCTCATTGGCGATCCTCCTGTTGGTGTCTATTTACCTAGAAACAGTCAAGAATTTTACCTTTTGCAACGAATTCAAGATGAAGTCCATCGTTTTGCGATTACATTCCATCGTCAGCTTCGAGGGAAATCCATGCTTAAGTCAAGTCTTGATGATATACCAGGCATTGGAGAGAAGCGTAAAAAAATGCTTTTAAAACATTTTGGATCAATTAAAAAAATGAAAGAAGCAAGTATAGATGAACTGCAAGAAGCCGGTTTACCTCACAATGTTGCAAAGGAATTACTAGCAAGATTCGAGAATCAAGCGAATTAATTTACTGCAACCTGTTGCGGCTTTGTGCTAAGTCCGTTATAATGAATGAAATTTAATAGTTCCACACTTCGAAAGTTGAAGTGATGGTAGAGGCGCAAAAACCATTAGTAAGCTCACTTAAGAGTGATAAGACTCGTCGACAGGAGCTGAAAGGGGAATTTGCCGAAGTGGAAAGACGCTTATCTGTCTGAAGCTGGATCTGCATTGAATAAATGTAGGGCTGTCATCCAATACCTGCCCTGGAATTGGATGGAGAACTATCTCACAAAGGGACGTTTTCTTGGATTTGTTATGAAAACAACAGTGAGGTTTTTCTCATTGTTGTTTTTTTTATACTTTATTACCTTTTTTATAAAAGAATAAAGTGTAACAAAACAGAGACTTTTGCCAATAAGAATTAGGCGATTATCTCTGTTTATCGAATATCCATATAACTCTTGTTTAGTGAGGCGTGTACTATAAACGCATAAATAGAGTGAGAAACCAGTTACATGAGAGAAAGGATGGAGAGAGTGGGACTACGCGTATTAAAGTTTGGAGGCACATCTGTAGGCGATGTAGAAAAGATTAAAAATGTCTCAAGAAGACTCATTGAGGCAGTGGATGCAGGAGACGAAGTTGTAGCTGTCGTATCTGCTATGGGGAAAACAACCGATGAACTTGTGGGATTAACTAAGGGAATTACAACAAAACCGTCCGCTAGGGAGCTAGACATGCTTCTAACAACTGGTGAGCAAGTGACAACTGCGCTACTTTCAATGGCAATACAAGAAGCAGGATACGATTCGGTATCACTAACTGGCTGGCAGGCTGGAATAAAGACAGAAACGTTTCATGGCAATGCGAGAATACTTGATATCGATGCAAAAAGAATGAACCAGCACCTTGCAGAAGGGAAAATTGTAATCGTTGCAGGATTCCAGGGCCTTACTGATACTAACGATATTGCTACGCTTGGTAGGGGTGGGTCTGACACAACAGCAGTTGCTATTGCTGCAGCTCTTAAGGCAGATCGTTGTGAAATTTATACAGATGTAGATGGTGTTTATACGACCGATCCTCGTTATGTAAAGGCAGCAAGGAAATTGTCTACCATTTCTTATGATGAAATGCTTGAACTAGCCAATCTGGGGGCAGGAGTTCTGCATCCAAGAGCGGTTGAGTTCGCTAAAAATTACAATATATTGCTTGAGGTCCGCTCAAGCTTTACGAATGAACCTGGAACGTTAATTGAGGAGGTAGCATCAATGGAGCAAAATCTAGTCGTCAGGGGTCTGGCATTTGAAAGTAACGTAACAAAAGTAACAATTTCTGGATTACCAAATGAGATTACAACACTACCATCTCTTTTCTCATCACTAGCGTCTAATGGGATTAATGTCGATGTTATTATCCAGAGTACAAGTGAAAAGAATACGACAAGCATTTCATTTTCGATTGAAACTGCCTCTCTTGAGTTAACATTGGATGTCCTACATCGAATTAAAGTTAAACTGCCATATGAGAATATTTTCCATGAGTCTGATTTAGCTAAAGTATCAATTGTAGGATCAGGAATGATCTCAAACCCTGGTGTCGCTGCCCAGATGTTTGAAGTACTGTCTGAACAAGGTATTGAAATTAAGATGGTCAGTACGTCTGAAATTAAAGTCTCGACAATTGTGCCACAAGATAAGATGATTTACGCAATTGAATCACTTCATGATAAATTCCAATTAGACGAAAGAAAGCCAGTTCAACAAGTTTAACGAACAAAAGGGAGACCACATTGGGTCTCCCTTTTATTCTATTTTGTCTTTTGGATCCCATTTAACTGTGAACTGAATCTCATTTTTTTTGTCAGTTTCATAGGCTTCTGTTATACATTTAAGCATGTTTTGATACTGCTCAGATATAAATCCAGCTTCTAGCTGATAACAGGAGATGCGGGTCGTATTCTTTCGTTCAGTAATTAATGGTGATTGGAGCAAGAAGGTGATTTCATTCTTTTTTTCCTGTTGAACTAAGAGCGTGCCCCAACTTGCATTCTTAAAGAAATCCATTATTTCTTCTTTAGAAGAGAGAGGAAATTGTCTTGCCATCTCTTTGCCTGTCCAGTAAAGGACGGCTGGCTGTTCATTCCCTAAAAGCTCAGGAAGAAGAATCTCCCTGAAGAATTCATACCCAAAAGCTGTTGTTTCTACTTCATGACTATAGTCGATCGTGTTTGTACGCTTCTTAAACATAAATTCCTCCTAGCTTGTCTGCTATAATTATAACGTTTAGAAGCGGAATCCTCCATAGCACGATAGATAGAAATTGAAGAAATTAAAGCGCATTCAATTGTGACAAATTGAAGTCTTGTAAAGAGTTTTTGAAAAATCTGAATGTACGCGTTTTCTTGACGGTCCTAAATGATGGGAGTACAATGGTTATGTCACAATTTAATCGACAGAAAGCGATGATTTCTGTGCATGCAAAGACTTCTATTGTAGAAAAATGCACTGACAGATGGTAGCTTAACAACTTAAAAGGGGGACACACAAAACATGGCCGCAAGTCGAGACTTTGTAAGCCGAAAATTGCATTCGCTTCTAGGGGTTATTCCACTCGGACTCTATGTTACGCAACATCTAACTGTAAACTACTTCGCAACAAGAGGGCCAGAGGACTTTAATGCAGCAGCGCATTTCATGGAAAGCCTACCTTATCGTTATCTATTAGAAATTTTCGTTATTTTCTTACCGCTCTTATTCCATGCGATATATGGTGTTTTTATCGCATTTCAATCCAAAAATAACGTAAGTACTTATGGCTATTTACGCAATTGGATGTTTTATTTGCAGCGGATATCTGGTGTGATCGTTCTTATTTTTGTAACATGGCACGTTTGGCAAACTAGAATACAAGCTGCTATGGGAGCCGAAGTTAACTACCAAATGATGGCTGATATTCTATCAAACCCAGGCATGATGATCTTTTACATCGTTGGTGTTGTAGGTACTGTATTCCACTTTGCGAATGGTTTATGGTCATTCTTCGTAAGCTGGGGCTTAACAGTAACACCGAAATCACAACGTGCAATGACATATGTGACAATGATTATTTTCCTTGCACTATCAGTCGTTGGAATTCGCGCATTATTTGCATTCGTATAAGAAACCGAACAGTCTTCACCACCAAGTCTGGATACATAATACTCCAGACAGAGCCAGCATTTAAGGGGGAACCGTTCTTATGAGTAAAGGTAAATTAGTAATCGTTGGAGGCGGTCTTGCCGGGTTAATGGCAACGATCAAAGCGGCAGAAGCCGGAATGAATGTAGACTTGCTTTCCATCGTACCAGTTAAACGATCTCACTCTGTTTGTGCACAGGGGGGAATTAATGGAGCTGTTAATACCAAAGGTGAAGGGGATTCTCCCTGGGAACACTTTGATGATACAGTTTATGGAGGAGACTTTCTTGCTAACCAACCTCCAGTAAAAGCTATGTGTGATGCCGCACCTGGTATCATTCATTTGATGGACCGTATGGGGGTTATGTTCAATAGAACGCCTGAAGGCCTACTAGACTTCCGACGCTTTGGTGGTACACAGCACCACCGTACTGCATTTGCAGGGGCAACAACAGGACAGCAGTTACTTTATGCATTAGATGAACAGGTACGTAGACATGAAGTCGCTGGACTTGTAACGAAATATGAAGGATGGGAATTCCTATCCGCAATTCTTGATGATGATGGCGTATGTCGCGGTGTTGTAGGTGAAAATCTTACGACATCTGAAATTCGTAGCTTTGAAGCAGACGCTGTTATTATGGCAACTGGCGGCCCTGGAATCATCTTTGGTAAAAGCACGAATTCTGTTATTAATACTGGTTCAGCAGCTGGTGCACTGTATAAGCAGGGAGCGATATACTCGAATGGTGAGTTCATTCAAATCCACCCTACTGCTATTCCTGGGGATGATAAGCTACGTCTTATGAGTGAATCTGCGCGTGGGGAAGGCGGACGTGTTTGGACTTACAAAGACGGTAAACCATGGTATTTCCTTGAAGAAAAATATCCTGCATACGGTAACCTCGTTCCACGAGATATTGCAACGAGAGAGATTTTTGATGTTTGTGTACGTCAAAAGCTTGGAATCAATGGCGAAAATATGGTTTACCTTGATCTTTCCCATAAAGACTCTAAAGAGCTTGATGTTAAACTTGGCGGAATCATTGAAATTTATGAGAAATTCATGGGAGATGATCCTCGTAAAGTACCGATGAAAATCTTCCCTGCTGTTCACTATTCTATGGGTGGTCTATGGGTTGACTTCAACCAGCAAACGAATATTCCAGGATTGTTTGCAGCTGGTGAATGTGATTATTCTCAACATGGTGGAAATCGTCTTGGAGCAAACTCGCTACTTTCTTCTATTTATGGAGGAATGGTCGCTGGCCCGAACGCGGTTGAATATATTAACGGTCTTGAAGAAACTGTTGAAGATTTATCATCAACACTATTTGAGAAGCATCAGCAGGAAGAGCAGTCCAAACAAGATGCGATAATGAAAATGGATGGAACAGAAAACGCATACCAGATTCATAAAGAACTTGGTGAGTGGATGACTGCAAATGTTACTGTTGTAAGAGATAACGAGAAGCTTCGAGAAACCGATGAAAAAATTCAAGAGTTAATGGAGCGTTACGAGAATATCAATATTAATGATACGTCTAAATGGAGTAATCAGGGAGCGTCATTTACTCGACAGCTTTCAAACATGCTTCAGCTCGCAAGAGTCATTACAATTGGTGCTCTTAATCGAAATGAAAGCCGTGGAGCTCATTACAAACCTGAATTCCCAGATCGTAATGATGAAGATTGGCTTAAAACGACTATGGCGAAATACGATGCAGTTAACAACAAACCAGAGTTTTACTATGAAGAAGTAGATACATCATTAATTACACCTCGTAAACGCGATTATTCGAAGAAGAAAGCGGGGAAAAAGTAATGAGTGAAGAACGTACAGTAACGCTGAAGATTAAAAGACAGGATGGACCTGAATCTGCCCCATATGAAGAAACATTCACAATTCCATACCGCCAAAATATGAATGTCATTTCTGCACTAATGGAAATACGACGCAATCCTGTAAATGCAAAAGGTGAGAAAACATCACCGGTTGTGTGGGAAATGGGTTGCCTAGAAGAAGTATGCGGTGCTTGTTCAATGGTTATTAACGGCAAGCCTCGTCAATCATGTACAGCGCTTGTCGATCAACTTGAGCAGCCTATTCGCCTAGAGCCAATGACAACATTTCCTGTCGTTCGTGACCTTGCAGTAGATCGAAGCAGAATGTTCGACGCTCTTAAAAAGGTGAAAGCTTGGATCCCAATTGATGGTACTTATGATCTTGGTCCGGGACCAAGAATGCCTGAAAATAAGCGACAGTGGGCATATGAACTTTCAAAATGTATGACTTGCGGTGTTTGTTTGGAAGCATGTCCTAATGTAAATAGCCGATCTGAGTTTATTGGACCTGCAGCTGTATCACAAGTTCGCTTGTTTAACGCACATCCTACAGGTGCAATGAATAAAGAAGAACGACTTGAAGGTTTAATGGATGAGGGAGGACTTGCCAACTGCGGTAACTCACAGAACTGTGTGCAGTCATGTCCAAAAGGAATTCCATTGACTACATCAATTGCTGCTATGAATCGTGCAACATCTCTTCAAACATTTAAGAACTTCTTTGGAAGTGACCGCTAGATAAGAAGATCCCCCATACGGGGGTCTTTTTTTTGTACATAATAGCTAGCATTCTTGGTTATTTCTCAGGAAATGATGAAAGAACACGAAGCCTGTCATCATTGGTTGCTTCAAACGTTTTAAAAGACTTTGCTATATACTGTAACACGTATGCTTAAGAATCATATATTGTATGGACTATATAATTTCAGCTGAAGTTGCTTTGTTGCCCTATCGAGGAGGGTGGAATGTTGAAAGGGAACCACTACCGACCAAAGCCACTATTAACAAAACGAGAAAGAGAAGTTTTCGAATTGCTAGTTCAAGATAAAACAACAAGAGAAATAGCGGAAGAACTGTTTATCAGCGAAAAAACAGTTCGTAACCATATTTCCAATACGATGCAAAAGCTGGGGGTAAAGGGGCGTTCCCAGGCTGTTGTTGAATTGCTTCGTCTGGGAGAGTTAGAAATATAGAAGTGCCGGCTGATTTTAAGCCGGTCTTTTTATTTTATTGGCTCTTTTCTAAAAGATTGTTGTTTTGAAAGGATATTCTTAAAAGAACCTGACTACGCTAATTGGAGCGGAAGAATGCTCGCCCGCCCCGCGGAAAGCGAGCATCCTGTAGCGGAAATTAACCACTACCTTTATAGCTTTACGAAAAGTTTAAATATTTTATAATGAAGAAATCAAAGCATATACCTATCTATATTTCAAAGTTGATAGTAAACTATTTACCATATAATCAACGTCTTAAATGATCGGAATATAACATTGTTGGAAAATAAAAACTTTAAATCTCTTGTTTTCCAAACAGGTGGAACCTTTTCTCATTGACGTTCCATTTTTTATTTACTATTATTAATACGTTCGTAATCATAAATGAAACCGGTTTAATGAGGGGAACTTGTAAATGAATGCTTCATTTAAAATAAAAAAAATTCTAAATAATAACGTCGTTATCGCCTTAACAGAGCAAGATAATGAAGTGGTGCTCACGGGGAAAGGCATAGGCTTCAATCAAAAGCAGGGCGAAACATTGGATGATACTAAGGTAGATAAGTATTTTGTTCTTGTAGACAAGTCTGAACAGGAACAGTACAAGCTTCTAGTGCCTCATGTGTCTGAGTCTTTTATTGGTGTCATGAATGAAGTGATCTATGTAATCAGCGAAAAGTTGGATGCTGATTTTGACGAACATATTCATATTGCTTTAACTGATCATCTATCGTTTGCAATTAAACGTCTTCAACAGGGTCTTGGAGTAAAGAACCCATTCCTTATTGAAACACAGACCATGTATCCGAAAGAATACACCATTGCTGAAGAAGTGATTCAATTATTGAATCATAAACTAGATGTCGAACTTCCCGAGGGGGAGATCGGTTTTGTAGCGTTGCATATCCATAGCGCTGTTACGAATCGAAGCATTACTGAACTGAGTAAATATTCGGCATTAATTAATCGTCTGGTATCTGTTATCGAAGAGTCTTTAAAGGTTAAAGTCAGCCGTACTGGCATTGATTATTTACGTCTTGTTCGGCATTTACGACATGCGATTGAAAGAAGTGAGCTTAACCAACCTGTAGAGGCACATGAAAGGTTAGAAAAAGTCTTGAAAGAAGAATATCCCTTGTGCTATAATCTGTCATGGAAGTTGATTAAAATTATGCAAAAGGAGCTTCAGACGAAGTTTCCAGATGCAGAAGCAGTTTACTTAACAATGCACTTGCAAAGGCTTTCTCCTAATTAATATAATAATTTACGGTAACGTGTTACTGATACGATCAGGCATGAGTGAAACCGGAATGACAATCCTGTGTTGGGGTATAGTATATCCTAATTGTATTGTCATACCGTCCACTCATGCCTTTTTTATATGGAGAATGATTTTGGGGGAAAATAAAAGGAGGAAAAGACATGTTTAAAAACGCTTTTGGGGTTTTACAAAGAGTTGGTAAAGCACTAATGCTTCCAGTAGCAATTTTGCCAGCAGCAGGATTGTTACTAGGTTTTGGTAATGCTTTTCAAAACCCAACTTTACTTGAGAAATTACCATTCATGTCAGCTGAATGGTTCCAGCTTCTTGCTACCGTTATGGAGGAATCTGGAGGAATTGTATTTGCTAACCTTGCTCTATTATTCGCAGTTGGTGTAGCAATTGGCTTGTCAGACGGAGACGGAGTTGCAGGTCTAGCAGCCATTGTAGGATTCTTGGTCATGAATATTACGATGGGTGTGCTTCAAGGAGTATCTGCTGATCAAGTAGCTGAAAGCGCATCATATGCAAATGTACTCGGTATTCCTACGCTTCAAACGGGAGTGTTCGGAGGAATTATAGTCGGTATTCTTGCCTCGTACATGTATAAACGGTATTATAATATTCAACTTCCTCAATACCTAGGTTTCTTTGCTGGTAAGCGCTTTGTACCAATCGCGACAGCGGTTTCAGCTTTAATTCTAGGTGTGATTATGATTTTTGTATGGCCACCTATTCAAGCCGGCTTAAATGCATTCTCACATAATATGCTTGATGCAAACCCAGCACTTGCTGCATTTGTATTTGGTGTTATTGAACGTTCACTAATTCCATTTGGTCTTCACCACATTTTCTATTCACCATTCTGGTTTGAATTTGGTCAATATACAAATGCCGCTGGTGAAATTATTCGAGGAGATCAGAAGATATTCTTTGAACAGTTAAAAGATGGTGCTGAGCTTACTGCAGGTACATTCATGACTGGTAAATTCCCATTCATGATGTTCGGTCTTCCAGCTGCAGCTCTTGCGATTTATCACGAAGCACGTCCTGAGAAAAAAGCTGTTGTAGCAGGTATCATGGGATCGGCTGCACTTACATCATTCTTAACAGGTATTACAGAACCAATTGAGTTTTCGTTCCTATTCGTAGCACCAGTACTTTTCGGTATCCATGCGATCTTTGCAGGTCTTTCATTTATGACAATGGCTTTGCTTGACGTTAAAATTGGTATGACATTCTCTGGTGGGGTAATTGATTTCCTTCTCTTCGGAGTTCTACAAGGAAGAACAGCATGGTGGCTCGTTATTCCAGTAGGATTAGCATTTGCTGTTATTTATTACTTCGGTTTCAGATTTGCGATCCGTAAGTTTAACTTGATGACACCTGGTCGTGAAGAAGACGAAGAAGACGAAATTGCTGATGATGGACAAGAAAACACTGCTTTAGCTTATAACGTTCTTCAAGCACTTGGTGGCGAAAGTAATATCACGAATCTAGATGCATGTATTACTCGTCTTCGTGTTTCAGTTGCTGATAAAGGTGAAGTAGATAAGAAGCGCTTACAACGTCTTGGTGCAGCGGGTGTTATGGAAGTTGGGAATAACATTCAAGCAATTTTCGGTACCCAGTCTGATGGTTTGAAAGGACAAATTGCTGATATCATTAGTGGCAAAACACCAAAACCTCTTCAAGATCAGCAAAAAGAAGAGAAGCCTGATCAATCAGCAGGTACTAAAGGTGAGGACCACCTCATTGCTCCAATCGAAGGTAAAATCATGTCTATTACAGAAGTGCCGGATCAAGTCTTCTCTGGTAAAATGATGGGTGACGGTTTTGCGATTGAGCCAACTGATGGCTTGATTGTCGCACCGGTTGATGGCAAAATAATGAATGTGTTCCCAACTAAGCACGCAATTGGTATTGAGTCTGTCAATGGCCGTGAGATTCTAATACATGTTGGAATCGATACGGTTAACCTCAAAGGTGAAGGCTTCGAGGTGTTCATTAGCGAAGGCGATGAAATTAAGCAAGGACAAAAGCTTATGAAAGTTGATTTAGCCTTTATTAAAGAAAATGCAACATCGACCATTACCCCGATCGTGTTTACGAACCTTGAAGATGGAGAAACAATTGATCTTGCTAAAGAAGGTAACGTTTCTCGGGAAGACAAAGATATTATTACGATATCAAAATAAAAATATAAAATTTGAAAGAGGGAATTAAAAATGGCAGAGAAAAATTTCACAGTAACAAGCGAATCAGGAATTCATGCACGTCCAGCAACAGCTCTAGTAAACAAAGCAGGTCAATATAGCTCTGATGTAACGCTTGATTATAATGGAAAGTCTGTAAACCTTAAATCAATCATGGGTGTTATGAGCCTTGGTATCCAACAAAACTCTGAAATCACAATCAAAGCAGAAGGATCAGATGCTGACGATGCGATTGCAGGACTAACTGAAGTAATGGAAAACGAAGGTCTAGGCAAGTAATGTCTAACCAACTGACTGGAATTGGCGCTTCTGCCGGAATCGCGATCGCTAAAGCATTCGTTCTCGAAAACCCAGCACTTGAAATTGAACAAAAGACAATTACCGATGCTGGTGCAGAAATCGAACGTTTTGAAGCGGCTGTACACACTGCAAAAGAAGAACTTGAAGTTATTAAGAATCACGCCAATGAACAGCTCGGAGAAGATAAAGCAGCGATTTTCGCTGCTCATCTTCTCGTTTTATCTGATCCAGAGTTGTTAAATGCGGTTAAAGACAAAGTGAATAATGAAAAAGTGAATGCTGAGAGCGCAATGAGCGACGTTTCCAATATGTTTATTAGCATGTTTGAAAATATGGATAACGAATACATGAAGGAACGTGCGGCAGATATCCGTGATGTTTCTAAACGTGTTCTAGCTCATTTACTTGGCGTGACATTTACTTCTCCTGGAGCAATTACGGATGAAGTAATCGTGCTTGCTGAAGATTTAACACCTTCTGATACTGCTCAGCTTAACAAGCAGTTTGTTAAAGGATTTGCAACAGACATTGGTGGCAGAACGTCTCACTCTGCAATCATGGCTAGATCTATGGAAATTCCTGCAGTGGTAGGAACAAAGACCATTACTTCTGAAGATGTTGAAGGAAAAATAATTATCATTGATGGTATCGATGGTAACGTCATTGTTGATCCTTCTGAAGAAGAAATCGCTCAATACACTAAGAAAAAAGAACACTTCCAAGCCAAAAAGCAAGAGTGGGCGAAGCTTGTTAATGAGCCAACAACCACTAAAGACGAGAAGCACGTTGAACTTGCTGCAAACATTGGTACTCCTGAAGACGTAAAAGGTGTTCTTGAGAATGGTGGCGAAGGTGTAGGCCTTTACCGTACAGAATTCCTTTATATGGGTAGAAATGAATTGCCTACAGAAGAAGAGCAATTTAATTCATATAAAGAAGTACTACAAAAGATGGACGGTAAACCAGTCGTTATCAGAACTCTTGATATTGGTGGAGATAAAGAACTTCCTTACTTAAACCTTCCAAAAGAAATGAATCCATTCCTTGGATTTAGAGCCATTCGTCTTTGCTTGGAAGAAACTGAAATTTTCCGCACTCAGTTGCGTGCACTGCTTCGTGCAAGTGTGTATGGTAACTTGAAAGTCATGTTCCCTATGATTGCGACTGTTGGAGAATTCCGTCAGGCGAAAGAAATGCTTCTTTCGGTTAAGGAAGAGCTTATTGGGGAAGGTATTGAAGTTTCAGAAGACATTGAAGTAGGAATGATGGTTGAAATTCCAGCTACGGCTGCAATGGCCGATGTTTTTGCTAAAGAAGTTGATTTCTTTAGTGTTGGAACAAATGACCTTATTCAGTACACAATGGCGGCTGATCGTATGAACCAAAAAGTTTCATACTTATATCAACCATATAACCCTGCGATCTTGCGTCTTGTAAAGATGGTTATTGATGCAGCTCATAAAGAAGGCAAATGGGCTGGTATGTGTGGAGAAATGGCTGGGGATCAAATCGCCATTCCAATCCTACTTGGACTAGGTCTTGATGAGTTCAGTATGAGTGCAACTTCTATTCTGCCTGCAAGAAGCCAAATGACAAAGTTATCTAAAGAAGAAATCTCTTCTCACATCGATCATATTCTTTCGTTCGCAACGAACGAAGAAGTGATTGCTTATGTAACAGAGCATTTCGCAACGGAAGAGCTATAGGAAACTATAGCTCTTTTTTTTGATAACTGCGTTAAAGATTTAAGGTTTTTTGTTTAAAACTTACTTCATAGTTGATTGGAGCGGAAATCAACTACTACTTTTATCACAAAATATTTACGAAAACAGACCATGCTCAACATGTTTTATAAGAGGTAACAGGTATCCATATCTGACATCTTTTTAGTGAAGTGTATACTCTTGCATTTCGAGTCACTTACAATCAAAATAGATAGTAAGACATAATAAGGGGGAGACTAGATGCCTGAAGAATTAACAAGAGAACCAGCATCCATCGTTGATATAGAGAAATCACTGCGGATGGTCGCAGGTATTATTAAGCAGAATGGACGTGAACTTCTGAGTGAATTCTCAATTACACCTCCTCAATTTCTTGCACTTCAATGGCTTTCAGAATATGGTGATTTAACCATTGGCGAGCTTTCTAATAAAATGTACTTAGCATGTAGTACAACGACCGATCTTGTTGACAGAATGGAAAAAACAGAATTAGTTAAAAGAGTGAAAGACCCAAACGACAGACGAGTCGTTCGAATTCATATATTAGATAAGGGAAATGAGATCATTAAGAAAGTTATTCACAAAAGACAGGTCTATTTGGATAAGATCACACAGAAATTTTCAGGTGATCAAGTAAAGGCTCTTGAAGAGAGTTTACATTTGCTTTATGAAGAGATGCAAAAGAACTAACTGGACCCGTAATTAGAGAGGCGAAATGTTTTGAAGAAACCAATAGGGGTTATTGATTCAGGTGTTGGTGGATTAACTGTAGCAAGAGAGATCATGAGACAGCTACCAAAAGAAGAAATTGTATACATTGGTGATACAGCGAGATGTCCATATGGACCAAGAACTTCTTCAGAAGTTAGTCAGTATACATGGGAAATGACGAATTACCTCCTTGAACAATACCAAATTAAAATGTTAATTATTGCGTGCAATACGGCTACGGCAGTGGTTTTGAATGAAATTCAAGAACAGCTCGACATTCCCGTCCGTGGTGTTATACATCCTGGTGCAAGGAGTGCTTTAAAAGAAACGACAAATCGATATATAGGTGTCATAGGAACTTCAGGCACAATTAAAAGTGGTGCATATGAGAAATCTCTAAAAGCCATTAATAATGATATTCGAGTAGAAAGTTTAGCCTGTCCACCATTTGTTCCACTTGTTGAAACAGGAAATCTTGACAGCATAGAAACATACGAAACTGTTAAAACAACTCTTGCTCCTTTGGTCAACAAAGGCATTGATACACTAATACTTGGGTGCACTCATTATCCTTTATTAGAACCCGTTATCCAATGCGTTATGGGAGAAAGCACTTCTATTATCTGTTCAGGCGATGAAACCGCATATGAGGTAAGTGGAATCTTAGAATATAGCTCTCTTTTGTATACAGGTGATGAAAAGCCTTCCCATACGTTTTTAACGACCGGATCCATTGATAATTTCACGAGAATTGCAACCCACTGGCTTGATTATCCAGTAGTAAAAGTTGAACAAATAAAGCTCTAGTCCATGGACTAGAGCTTTTTTTGTTAGGCACTATTCAAATAAAATATTGTTTTTGAAAGAGTGTTTGTATAATAAAATCATTTTTAAATTGAGCGAAACCTCTCACTAATCTCTCTAAGACTCACACTTAAGTAATGATAAGCCAAGTTATTCTCATTCCTCTGGTATAAATTCTTATATAACTCGTATAAATGGTAGTACAAACCATCCGGGGAGGGATAGCTATGCGTTTACGTGGAATTGGATTTATCATAATGGTGCTTTCATTCTTATTAACAATATCAGGATGTGGATTTGGATTTGAAAAGACGCTTAAAGAAATTGATCCACCTAAAGTCGATTATGTAGATCAAGGAAAGCAGCTTGATGATAAGGATACTGGGGCAGTGAAAGAAGAGAGCAGTGCAGAAGATGCAGAGGGAGAGGAAGCAACTGATGAGACAACGGGTATGACAACTCGTCAGCTTTATCTTCTTGATGCAAATGGAATGGTCGTTCCACAAACGGTTCAATTACCTGCAGTAGAAGGTGCAGCGAAACAGGCTCTTGAGTACCTGGTTGTTGATGGACCAGTTACCGAAATGCTTCCTAATGGATTCCAAGCTGTTTTGCCAGCTGGAACTGTCGTACAAGGAATTGATCAAATGGATCATACTCTTGTCGTTGACTTCTCCAAAGAGTTTAAAGACTATGCAGCTGAGAATGAAAAGCAAATCTTAGAAGCTGTAACTTGGACGCTTACGCAGTTTGAAGGAGTAGAAAAGGTGAAAATTCAAATAAATGGGTACGATCAAACAGAAATGCCTGTTAACGGTACACCAATTGGCGAAAGCTTCAGCCGAGCGAATGGGATAAACCATGAGATGGGTAATGTCGTTGATGTTTCAAATAGTGAAGATGTAACAGTATATTTCATGGCACAAAGTGATGATTACTCCTATTATGTACCTGTTACGAAGCGAATGGAAGGCGTATCAAATGATGTGAAAGGTGTACTTAAAGGGTTGATGGAAGGTCCTCCTGTTCATTCAGGACTCTTCACACAATTTTCTAAAGATGTGAAGCTGCTTAATGCTAAGGAGGAAGATGGGCTGTTAACGCTAGATTTTAATGATGCGATATTAACTGGAGCAGAAGATAAAGTACTTGAGAAAGAACTTTTAAATACACTTGTTCTTTCACTAACAGAGCAAACAAATGTTGAAGAAGTATCCATCACAGTAGATGGTAATGCTGAAGTAGTAGACGAATCAGGAAAAAGTCTTTCCGAGCCAGTAACTAGACCTGTAGACGTTAACAAAGTAGGTTTTTAAAAAAGAATATGATAGGATGAAGAGGCAGGAGTTCTGCCTCTTTTCTTTGTTTAGAATGGAATGTTTAGTGTTGTTAAAACCCTTCTAACCATGAGTGCAGCCTGTGAACGAAATGGTGAACAGGAGGACAATTATGAGAGTTGACGAACGTAAACCTAATGAGTTACGTGAAATACATATTGAAAAAGATTATATTAAACACCCTGAAGGTTCTGTATTAATATCAGTGGGTGATACGAAAGTGATATGTTCTGCATCTATAGAAGATCGTGTTCCTCCTTTCTTGAGAGGACAGGGGAAAGGATGGATAGCAGCAGAATATGCTATGCTTCCAAGAGCAACGGAACAACGTAATATTCGTGAATCAAGTAAAGGGAAAGTTGCTGGGCGAACAATGGAAATTCAGCGTTTAATTGGAAGAGCGCTTCGCACGGTTGTTGACCTTGAAGCACTAGGCGAACGAACTGTATGGATCGATTGTGATGTAATCCAAGCAGATGGAGGAACGCGCACTGCTTCAATAACTGGCGCATTTGTTGCCTTATCTATTGCTATTGAAAAAGGACTTGCAAGAAAGCAGTTCAAAAAAATGCCGTTGACCGATTTCCTTGCTGCTACTTCTGTGGGTATTAATGGAAATGGAGAGGCTATTCTTGATTTATGCTACAAAGAAGATTCTTCTGCTCAGGTTGATATGAACATTGTTATGACAGGGAGCGGGGAATTTGTTGAACTTCAAGGTACAGGTGAAGAAGCTACGTTCAATATGAACCAACTGAATGAGATGCTCTCTCTTGGCAAAGAAGGTATTGAACAATTAATAGAAAAACAAGCCGATGTGATTGGTGAATTTGCTTCCAAGATTAAGGGGGAACATTCTAATCATGCGTAAACTTCTCATTGCAACAAAGAACGAGGGAAAAGTAAAAGAATTCAAGCGACGTTTTGAATCAGAGGACATAACTGTGATTTCTTTGTTGGATCTTGAAGAGGCACCAGATGTAGCAGAAACAGGAAGTACATTTGCTGAGAATGCCGTTTTAAAAGCTGAGGCGATTATGCGCTTAACTAATCAACCAGTTATCGCAGATGATTCAGGGCTTGTTGTTGATGCTCTCGATGGAGATCCAGGGGTCTATTCAGCTAGGTATGCTGGTTTGGACAAAGATGACGAAGCAAATATTGATAAAGTATTGAAAGAAATGAAGGACATTCCTGAAGGAAAACGTACAGCATCTTTTCAGTGCGTTTTAGCAGTCGCTATACCAGATAAAAAGACAGAAGTATTTTCAGGAGCATGCAATGGAACAATTGCATTTGAGCGTTCTGGAAACTATGGTTTTGGTTATGACCCAATCTTCTATGTCCCTTCATACGGTAAGACTATGGCAGAACTATCTCCAGATGAGAAAAATGCTATCTCACACCGTGGAAAAGCACTTGATCGTCTTGAGGAAAGTTTTGAAGAATTAATCTAGTTGAAAGGAGTGGGGTGAATTGAAAGTACTAGTCGTAAGTGATAATCATAGTTCAGCTGAAGAACTTGATCAATTAGTTGAAAGGCATCAAGGAGATGTCCAATGTATGATTCATTGTGGAGACTCTGAGTTTGATTATGATGCTGAAGAGATGACTCCATTCCAATTAAGAGTGAGAGGGAATTGTGATTTTGATAATCGCTATCCTAATGAAATGGCTGAAACAGTCGGTGGTAAAACGATCTTTACTACACACGGGCATTTATACAATGTAAAGATGACGCTAATGAAGCTCGCATATAAAGCTGAAGAAACAAATGCAGATCTTGTTTGTTTTGGTCATTCACATGAAGCTCTCGCTGTTTATGAAGATGGTACTCTCTTTCTTAATCCAGGAAGTGTTAGACTTCCAAGGCAACCTGCAATTAAAACATATGCCATTGTTGAATGGTCAGATAGCAAAGTTACCGTTACGTTTCATGATGAAGAGGGTACTATTGTAAATGAACTATCTAGAAGTTTCACTTTGACTTAAAGTTTTTACAAAAACACAGCTATGCTGTGTTTTTTTTGGTTGTAAACCTATTGACTTTGCCCGTGCCTTTCGATATATTTATATTTGTCGCTGAATGACAGTAATACATACATAGCCTTAACATTAGTATTGTCCCAGTAGCTCAGCAGGATAGAGCAACAGCCTTCTAAGCTGTGGGTCGGGAGTTCGAATCTCTCCTGGGACACCATAGTATATCAATCCAAAGACATTTATCTTCTTGATAGATGTCTTTTTTAGTTTTTCTTTGTACTTTACGAGATAACGGATTTAATTAAAATTACGGTCCAGGTGATATGATAAATATAAGAGGGGCATGCTTCAGCTTGAGTTTACATGTGGATACTGATAAACTGATAGCTAATCGTA
This sequence comes from Bacillus sp. NTK071, assembly GCF_017303315.1. Lineage (GTDB taxonomy): Bacteria > Bacillota > Bacilli > Bacillales > Guptibacillaceae > Guptibacillus. The sequence goes on along the minus strand of NZ_JAFKOI010000002.1, from coordinate 542,746 downwards.
GCTGCGCCTTTCCTGCTGTAAACTCTTTTAATAGAGAATATAAGAGAGTGGAGCGATTACGTCATGGATAAAGAAAAGCATGAGCGGAAAATAGTTTATTTCCCGAACGTGGCAGGCAAGCTTGTCGAAAAAGGAATGGCAGCACTAAAAGCTAAGCAAATAAAAGAGGCACATGAACATTTCAGTCAGCTTCTTGAAATCGAACCGGATCACCCACAGGGGCATTTTGGGATGGTGCTCAGTCTGGTTGAAATGGGAGATTTAATGGAAGCATCTGAACGCTGTGAAACAATGATGCAGCAGGGTATCGGGGACTATTATGACATTTTTCAAGTATACATATCAATATTAGTTCAGCTTGGAAAGTATCAGAAAGTGGTTACGATGATTGAAGCAGTATTACAAGAAAATCAGCTTCCGTCGAACATTGCGGAATCGCTCTACCAGCTGCTGCATTTCAGCAGACAAATGACAAATTATGACCTTGATTCCCATGATGAGTATGACGCTGTTCAAGAGGAAGATACTGACAAGCTGATTGCTTATCTAGAAAGCGATAAGACGGAGAAACAGTGGCTGGCAATTCAAAAGTTAAGCACTGCAGATGAGGAAAAGTCAATCCCCGTTTACCTTACATATTTAAATGAAACAAACAAAGATCCACTTCTGAAAAGCCTTGTATTGCAGGTTCTAAGAGAAAAAGAGTTGGATCAAGAAGTCGTCGTACATAAATTTGGTAGAGAGATCACAGTTAACCCTTCCCACTTAAAAGATATTTTTTTACAAAACTTCTCTTTAAGTGTAAAGTCAAAACTCTCAGACGTAGTAGAACAGAAAAACCCAGCTCTTTTTGAGATGTGCATGCAAATTTGGTGGCATTACCTTTTTGCCATTTCTCCATTTGAAGCTGAACCTTCGAATAGTTCCGTCTGGGCTGCAGCTGTTCATAAAGTGGCTTCCGATATGAATGGTGAAGAGATTACAAACGATGAACTGCGTGAGCATTACGAAGTTAAATCTTCGGAGTTCGAAGTGGCTGCAAATCGCATCATGAACATAGAGAATCAGCCTTTTTACCGTCCCTTTGAGTAGAAATAAATGGAAAGTAAATGTTTTTGCTTGCGATTAAGAGAAATCATCGATAAGCTGTACTATGGCTAAACGGTTTGCAATCATGCCGTATGTGTTGAAAACCGGCTGTTCTATGTTATAATACAATAGTTGCAAACCCATATTTACTAGTAAAAGAGACCGTTTGAAAGAAAGTAGACGCTTTTATACTCCAAAAAGTGTCATCTTATTTAAACGCTCGATTAGTGGAAATATATTTATTGTTGGAGGTAATGTGTAAATGACTGCAAAATGGGAAAAGCTTGAAGGTAACCAGGGCGTCCTTACAGTTGAAGTTGACGCTACTGAGGTAAATACTGCGCTGGATGAAGCGTTCAAAAAAGTTGTTAAACAGGTTAACGTGCCTGGATTCCGTAAAGGTAAAATGCCACGTTCTCTATTCGAAAAACGTTTTGGTGTAGAATCTCTTTATCAAGATGCTCTTGATATCATTCTTCCTAAAGCATATTCTGAAGCTATCGACGAATCTGGAATTGAGCCAGTTGATCGTCCAGAAGTAGACGTTGAGCAAATGGAAAAAGGTCAAAACTTAATCTTCAAAGCAACTGTAACTGTTAAGCCTGAAGTTAAGCTTGGCGAATACAAAGGTCTTGAAGTTGAAGAACAAGATACAAATGTAACAGATGAAGAAGTAGAAGCTGAGCTTAAAGCTCTTCAAGAAAAGCAAGCTGAGCTTGTTGTAGTTGAAGACGGAGAGCTTCAAGAAGGCGATACAGCAGTAATCGACTTTGAAGGCTTCCTTGGTGAAGAACCATTTGAAGGTGGAAAAGGCGAGAACTATTCACTAGAAATCGGTTCAAACACGTTTATTCCTGGATTTGAAGAGCAATTGATTGGTGAGAAAGCTGGCGCTGAGAAGGAAGTAACAGTTACTTTCCCTGAAGAGTACCATGCTGAAAATCTTGCTGGACAAGAAGCGAAGTTCCAAGTGAAAATTCACGACATTAAGCGTAAAGAGCTTCCAGAGCTTGACGATGAGTTTGCTAAAGACGTAAACGAAGAAGTTGAAACACTTGATGAGCTTAAGAAAACAACGAAAGAAAATCTTGCGAAGCAAAAAGCAGAAGATGCTGATGTTCAAAAGAAAGACACGTTGATTGAAAAAGCAGCTGAAAATAGTGAAATCGATCTTCCATCTGCTATGGTAGATGCAGAAGTAGACCGCATGCTTCAAGAATTTGAACAGCGTCTACAACAACAAGGTATGAACCTTGAAATGTACTACCAGTTCTCTGGACAAGATGAGAAAGCACTTCGCGAGCAAATGCAAGAAGACGGTGAAAAGCGCGTGCGCACGAACTTGACTCTTGAAGCGATTGCTGACGCTGAGAATGTGGAAGTTTCTGAAGAAGAAGTAAATGAAGAGCTTTCCAAGATGGCAGCAATGTACAACATGGAAGAAGAACAAATTCGTTCAATGTTAACAATGCAGGGCGGCACTGATGCACTTAAAGGTGACCTTCGCGTTCGTAAAGCAATCGATGTTCTTGTAGATAACAGCAAAAAAGCATAATTAAAGCTATCAATGGCTTATTTGAAACAAGGCGCTTAATTGCGCCTTGTTTTTAAAAAAAGAAGTAGTAATGAAATCATTCAAATTAGCTAAACATAGTAGTAGGACAAATACTCTATACATAGTAAGCTTTCAAAGAGTCGTTTTACTTCGTATCCTTTTGAGTTATGTGATACAATTTCAATACATAAATAGGATAAGAAACCAGTGGTGAATGCCCGTTAGGATTGCTTAATAAGTGATAGTTAGTTCAGTTGAACTAATGGAGTTTCTTTGCAGATAGACCTACTCGGATTTCATCGAGATCAACGGTTAGGGGTGAATTCATGTTTAAATTTAACGACGAAAAAGGACAACTGAAATGTTCTTTCTGTGGCAAAACACAGGATCAAGTACGAAAGCTAGTTGCAGGACCAGGTGTATACATCTGTGATGAATGTATTGAACTTTGTACTGAAATTGTAGAAGAAGAGCTGGGAACTGAAGAAGAGGTGGACTTTAAAGAAGTACCGAAGCCTCATGAAATTTGTCAGATCCTTGATGACTATGTCATCGGCCAAGAAAAAGCGAAAAAGTCTCTATCTGTTGCGGTTTATAATCACTACAAGCGTATTAACGCTTCAGGTAAACCAGATGACGTAGAACTTGCAAAGAGTAACATCGCATTAATTGGTCCAACAGGTAGCGGTAAAACTCTTCTTGCTCAAACCCTTGCTAGAATTTTGAACGTGCCTTTCGCAATAGCGGATGCAACGTCATTAACTGAAGCAGGTTATGTAGGTGAGGATGTTGAGAATATTCTTCTTAAACTCATCCAAGCAGCAGATTACGATGTAGAAAAAGCTGAAAAAGGTATTATTTACATCGATGAAATCGATAAAGTTGCGCGTAAGTCTGAAAACCCTTCTATTACACGTGATGTGTCAGGTGAAGGTGTACAGCAGGCCCTACTTAAAATTCTTGAAGGCACAACCGCAAGCGTTCCTCCACAAGGTGGACGTAAGCATCCTCATCAAGAATTTATCCAAATTGATACGACGAATATCCTCTTTATTTGCGGAGGAGCATTTGATGGTATCGAACAAATCATTAAACGTCGTCTTGGTAAGAAAATCATTGGATTCAGTGGTGAAGCAAAACAGGAAGATCTTAAGCCAGGTGAATATCTAAGCAAAGTACTTCCAGAAGACTTACTTCGTTTCGGACTTATTCCGGAGTTTATCGGTCGTCTTCCAGTTATCGGAAGCCTTGAACCGCTTGATGAAGAAGCACTGGTTGAAATTCTTACAAAGCCTAAAAATGCGCTTGTTAAACAATACCAGAAGCTTCTAGAGCTTGACGATGTAGAGCTTGAATTTGAAGATGATGCTCTTGTTGAAATTGCTAAACAAGCTATCGAAAGAAAGACAGGTGCACGTGGACTTCGTTCAATTATTGAAGGCATTATGCTTGATGTGATGTACGATCTTCCTTCTCGTGATGAGATTAAGAAATGTGTGCTTACAGCTTCAACTGTAAGTGAAAAGTCCACACCTAAATTGATTTTAGAAGATGGCTCTGTTATTGATGAAGATAAGAAATCACCAAAGGAAAGTGCATAAGAAAATTAACCAATCACCCGTGGGTGGTTGGTTTTTTTATATTCCTATTAATGGATTCAAATTATGAATTTCCGGTTTATGGAACCATACCTCAGGAGATACTAGAGCTATTGATAAATCTCCAGGAGGTACGAGTATGAATTGGACAGGCATTGCGTTAGCGATACAATTGTTTTTTGGAATTGTTATAGGATTGTATTTCTGGAACTTGCTTCGCAACCAGCGAACCCAGAAAGTTTCTATAGATAAAGAATCCCGAAAAGAAATGGAGCACTTAAGACGATTAAGGAGTATTTCGTTAAGTGAGCCACTTTCAGAGCGCATTAGACCTACTGGTTTTTCAGAAATTGTGGGCCAAGAAGAGGGAATTCGTACTCTAAGAGCCGCTATTTGCGGGCCGAATCCTCAACATGTCATCATATATGGTCCACCTGGGGTTGGTAAAACGGCTGCAGCTCGACTAGTGCTTGAAGAAGCAAAGCGTAATCGTGGAACGCCTTTTAAACAAACAGCGGTTTTCGTTGAATTGGATGCGACAACAGCAAGATTTGATGAAAGAGGCATTGCAGATCCATTAATTGGTTCTGTTCATGATCCTATTTATCAAGGCGCAGGCGCTATGGGCCAAGCGGGTATTCCTCAACCGAAACAAGGTGCTGTAACGAATGCACATGGAGGAATTCTTTTTATTGATGAAATTGGAGAGCTTCATCCAATCCAAATGAATAAGCTTTTAAAAGTGCTCGAAGATCGTAAGGTTTTTCTAGAAAGTGCTTACTACAATGAAGAGAACACGAATATCCCAACACATATTCATGATATATTTCAGAATGGGTTACCTGCTGATTTCAGGATGATTGGAGCTACTACAAGAACACCTGATGATATTCCTCCTGCCATTCGTTCAAGGTGTATGGAAGTGTACTTCAGGGAACTAAGTCAGGATGAAATTGCTAGGATAGCAACGAGAGCTGCTAAGAAGCTAAACCTGACCTTAGATGAAGAAGGAATTGAGCGTGTTAGCCGGTATGCAAGAAATGGACGGGAAGCTGTCAATTTGATGCAAATTGCAGCAGGACTAGCCATTACGGAGAGTAGAGGAAGCATTACTGCAGCCGATATGGAGTGGGTCATCCATGCAAGCAGACTATCTCCGCGACCTGAAAGGAAAATTCCACTTCATCCAAGTACTGGGCTTGTGAATGGACTTGCTGTTTACGGACCAAATACAGGAGCATTACTTGAAATTGAAGTAACAGCTGTTAAAGCAGAAAAGGAAGGGACTGTTACGATTACAGGTATTGTAGAAGAAGAGAGCATTGGGAATCAATCCAAGTCAATTCGAAGAAAGAGTCTTGCTAAGTCTTCAGTTGAAAATGTGATGACTGTTCTGAAGGCGATGGGAATTCCTGTTGACTCCTACAATCTACATATCAATTTCCCAGGCGGTGTTCCGGTTGATGGACCTTCAGCAGGAGTTGCAATCGCAACAGGTATTTATTCTGCTATTAAAGGAAGCCCTGTGAGCAACAAAATAGCGATGACAGGTGAAGTCAGTATTCATGGATTTGTTAAGCCAGTTGGTGGCGTATTTGCCAAGGTAACGGCTGCTCGTGATGCCGGTGCAGAGCTTGCATTAATTCCAGAGGAGAATAACGAGGAAATGCTTAAAGTAATAAAGGGTATTAAGGTTGTACCTGTTAAGCATTTATCAGAGGTGTTTGATGCAGCATTTCTTCTTGGAAAGCAACAAGAATATCCATCTATAGTGATGGGACAATCCCAGCCCGGTAGTTAAAGGGCGGGATTTTCTTTATGTAGAAGTTTTTTTGCGAGTTTGGACAGGGAAGATTAGACAAGTGCAAGATAGTTAGGATACAATGAAGTACAACTTATTAACTAGATAAGCTCAGGATTTTTACGAGTCAAAATAAGGTTTTTTATAGTTTGTTGTCTGGAGGTGCCATGATTGAAAAATGAACATAAAACATTGCCATTACTACCATTAAGAGGATTGCTGGTATATCCATCCATGGTTCTGCATCTTGATGTTGGACGAGATAAATCTGTTCAAGCACTTGAGAAGGTTATGATGGAAGATCAACAAATCTTCCTCTCTACACAAAAAGAAGTAGAAATTGAGACACCTGAAGTTGAAGATATCTACGAAATTGGTACGCTTGCAACCGTTAAGCAAATGCTTAAGTTACCAAATGGTACTATTCGAGTTCTTGTTGAAGGGCTTCAACGTGGGAAAATCATTGAATTTAAAGATACAGAAGAATTTTATGAAGTCGAAATCGAGCAAATCGATGAGAGCGCTGAGCGGAACGTTGAAGAAGAAGCGCTAATGCGAACTGTTCTAGATTTATTTGAACAATATATTAAAGTTTCTAAGAAAGTAACGGCTGAAACTTTCGCTTCTGTAAGTGATATTGAGCAACCAGGACGGCTGGCAGATATCATCGCATCACATCTTTCATTGAAAATTCGTCAGAAGCAAGAAATTCTTGAAACGTATAATTCCGAGGAGCGGTTAAATAAGCTGATTGAAATTCTTCAAAATGAGAAAGACGTCATTGATCTTGAGAAGAAAATCGGACAAAGAGTTAAGCGTTCGATGGAAAAGACGCAGAAAGAATACTATCTTCGTGAACAAATGAAGGCCATTCAGAAAGAACTCGGTGAAAAAGAAGGTAAAACCGGTGAAATTTCGACTTTGAAAGAAAAGATTGAAGATGCGGGCATGCCTGAGAGTGTCCAAGAAATGGCTTTCAAAGAGCTTGATCGATATGAAAAGATTCCTCAGAGCTCTGCTGAAAGTTCAGTGATACGGAATTATATTGATTGGTTGATTCAAATTCCATGGTCGAAAGAAACTGAGGATAATCTTGATATTAATCATGCTGAAAAAATACTAAATGAAGATCATTATGGTCTTGAGAATGTAAAAGAACGTGTTCTTGAATATCTTGCTGTGCAGCAGCTAACGAAATCTCTTAAGGGCCCAATTCTATGTCTTGTAGGACCACCAGGAGTAGGGAAGACTTCACTTGCACGATCAGTGGCTCGCTCCATTGGACGTGAATTTGTCCGTATATCCCTAGGTGGTGTTCGTGATGAAGCTGAAATCCGTGGTCATAGAAGAACATATGTGGGTGCTATGCCAGGTCGAATTATTCGTGGAATGAAAAAAGCAGGCACGATGAATCCTGTTTTCTTACTTGATGAAATCGATAAAATGTCCAACGATTTCCGAGGTGATCCCTCTTCTGCCTTGCTTGAAGTACTCGATCCACAGCAAAACAACACGTTTAGTGACCATTATATAGAGGAGCCTTATGACCTTTCGAAAGTCATGTTTGTAACAACAGCAAACAGCCTTGCAACGATTCCGGAACCGCTTCTTGATCGAATGGAAGTTATTCGTATTGCAGGTTATACGGAAATCGAGAAAGTGAATATTGCTAAGAACTATTTGATACCAAGACAATTGGAAGAGCATGGCTTGACCAAGGGTAATCTCCAGATGAGAGATGAAAGTCTCTATAAACTTGTGCGTCAGTATACAAGAGAAGCTGGCGTTCGTAATCTGGAACGACAAATCGCAACTGTATGTCGAAAAGCAACTAAATTAATCGTTTCAGGTAAGAAAAAACGTGTTATTGTAACAGAGTCTATGCTTGAAGAACTACTAGGACATCCAAAGTTCCGTTATGGTGAAGCAGAGAAAGAAGATCAAATTGGTACGGCTACAGGCCTTGCTTATACAACTGCCGGAGGAGATACACTTGCAATTGAAGTCTCCTTATCACCAGGGAAAGGGAAGTTGATATTAACAGGTAAGCTTGGAGACGTTATGAAGGAGTCTGCTCAGGCTGCTTTCAGTTACATTCGCTCAAAGTCAGAGGAACTTTCAATCGATCCAACTTTCCATGAAACGAACGATATTCATATTCACGTTCCTGAAGGAGCTACACCAAAAGATGGTCCTTCTGCTGGAATTACCATTGCAACAGCACTTGTATCCGCATTAACTGGCAAAGCTGTTCGAAGAGATGTAGGGATGACAGGTGAGATCACCCTTCGTGGACGAGTCCTTCCAATTGGTGGATTAAAAGAAAAGTCGTTAAGTGCTCACCGTGCTGGATTGACGACAATCATTATGCCAAAAGAAAATGAAAAAGATCTGGATGATATTCCAGAAAGCATACGCAAAGATTTAACCTTCCTTCCAGTTTCACATTTGGATGAAGTGTTAAAAACCGCACTTGTGGGGGAGAATAAATGAAAGTAACAAAATCAGATTTTATTATCAGCGCTGTTAAACCGGAGCAATATCCTATAGATGGATTACCTGAAATCGGACTAGCTGGTAGATCAAATGTAGGTAAATCGTCTTTAATTAATACGCTGATTAATCGCAAGAACCTTGCCAGAACTTCTCAAAGGCCTGGTAAAACACAAACTCTCAATTTCTATATGATTAATGAGATTCTTTACTTTGTCGACGTTCCGGGATATGGATTTGCAAAGGTTTCTAAGAAAGAAAGAGAATCCTGGGGTAAAATGATTGAAACGTATTTAACTGACCGAGATCAGTTAAAGGCTGTTATCCAAATTGTTGACTTACGACATTCACCTTCAAACGACGATGTTGTTATGTATGATTGGTTAAAGCATTATGAGATTCCAGTTATCGTAGTAGCGACAAAGTCTGACAAAATTCCAAAAGGCAAATGGGGCAAGCATTTGAAAGTAGTTAGTCAAACGCTTAAGATTGAACCAACTGATAAGCTCGTAACGTTCTCTTCTCATACAGGACAGGGCAAAGAAGACGTTTGGAGCGCCATTAAATCCTATCTATAAAATGATCAAGACCGGCATAAGTGCTGGTCTTTTTTTTGTGTAATTCGTTTTGATTATTCAGAAAACGTGGTTTGCAAATCATTCTTGAAGGGAATAGAAAGGAAAGCTAGTAAACAGAAGGATAAGCTTTCTGAGCCCACCTTATCCCTGTAAATGCTTAAATAGGAGGTGTAGTAACGCTCATGAAGAATTGATTGAAATGTCAAAATATTGGTATTATAGTAATATCGCAGTTTACATAATCTTAACTGCATAAAAGAAAAGTCGTTCAAGGGGGACAAGTGAAGATGAAAAAGAAATGGAGTTTTCTTACCGCACTAATGTTAACTTTTGTTCTTATTCTTACTGCATGTGGTGGTAACGAAGGCAGTGAATCATCAGGATCTGAAGGGTCTGATGAACTAGAACTAACAAATGATGGTAAATTCAGTTACGTTGTTTCTGGAGAGTTTCCTCCTTTTAGTACGGTTGATGAAAATGGAGACCTTGACGGTTTTGACGTTGCAGTAGGTAAAGCTATTGCAGAAAAGCTAGGACTTGAGCCAGCAGTTGAGAAATTTAAGTTTAGTGGGATGGTGTCAGCTATTCAATCAGGACGCTATGATGCAGCGGTAGCTAGTCATACAATTACAGATGAGCGTAAAGAAGCAGTGAATTTTAGTGAACCATACTATTATTCAGGTCCTGTTCTCTACGTACAACCTGGAAGTGACATTAAGAGTGTAGAAGATCTTTCTGATAAAGATGTAGCAGTATCAAAAGGCTCAACATACGAGAAATCGGCACAGGAGTACACAGACAAAATTTCGAATTACGACAGTGACCAAACTGCTCTTCGTGCCTTAAGCGAAGGAAAGCACGATGCCGTAATTACAGATGACATTACTGGTAAACAAGCAATTGAAGAAGGCTTTAAAATTGAAAAAGTAGAACAGCTAGGTACTAGTGAACAGGCTGTTGCGATTAAGAAGGAGAATTCAAACCTTTTGGAAGCTGTAAACAAAGCGTTACAGGAACTAAAAGAAGATGGAACGCTTAAAGAACTTAGTGAGGAATACATCGGAGTAGACATCACCCAGAATCCTGACAGCGAGTAAGGAAAAGGAATGTGTGCTATTGCACACATTCCTTTTTAAACTATGCTACACAACTCTAAGGAGCTGATTTCACTTGCCAACTTTTGGTCATTTTTTAGAAACATTATTAAATAGCTACCCGGTATTTTTCGAAGGGTTATGGCTCACCATACGAGTAACATTCGTATCGGTTCTAATTGCAGTTTTTATTGGACTCTTCTTTGCATTATTTAAGATTTCACAATCCAAGATTTTAAACTGGATAGCGAACATTTATATTGCAGTTATACGTGGTACTCCACTAATCGTACAAATATTTATTTTCTATTTTGGATTAACAGAATTTAATATTCCTAAGTTCTGGGCGGCATCGATTGGTCTAGCCTTACATAATGGTGCTTATATTGCAGAGATCTTCAGAGGATCGATTCAATCCATCGACAAAGGGCAAATGGAAGCGGGTCGCTCTCTTGGGATGAGTCATACTCTTGCTATGAGACGAATTATTTTACCACAGGCGTTTCGAAGAGCACTTCCACCGCTTGGAAATCAGTTTATTATCGGTTTAAAAGATTCTTCCCTAGCTGCATTCATTGCACTCCCAGAGTTATTTAGCGTTGCGACTACACAGGGAGCAAGAACGTTTGATGAAATGACGTACTTACTGATTGTAGCTGTCTATTATCTTGTTCTTGTTCTAATCTTTACCCTACTTGTTAACCTGCTTGAAAAACGACTATCCGCTAGTGATTAAGAGATAAGAGAGGTGCTGTATATGGGAGAAAAAGCTGAAATGATTCGAGTAGAGAAACTGAATAAATCCTTCGGTGATCTTCACGTTCTCAAAGATATTGACCTTGAGGTAAATGAAAGTGACGTTGTAGTTCTAATTGGAGCTAGTGGGTCAGGGAAAAGTACGCTACTCCGCTGCATGAACTTTCTTGAAATTAAAAACAGCGGGAATGTCATTATCGAAGGTGAAACCATTGATCCTAAGAATAATGATCTGAATAAAGTGAGACAGCGAGTAGGAATGGTGTTTCAACATTTCAATCTATTTCCTCACAAGTCAGTTTTGGATAACGTTATTGAAGCACCGCTTACGGTTAAGAAAATGAAACGAGCAGATGCTGAGAAAGAAGGGAAAGAACTACTTGCGAAAGTAGGTCTTGCGGACAAAGCCAACGTGTTTCCTAATAAACTTTCAGGTGGGCAAAAGCAACGTGTAGCAATCGCTCGGTCGCTAGCTATGAAGCCAGATATCATGTTGTTTGATGAGCCAACTTCAGCACTAGATCCTGAACTTGTTGGCGAAGTTCTCTCGACTATGAAATCGCTAGCTAAAGAGGGAATGACTATGGTAGTCGTCACCCATGAAATGGGATTTGCTCGAGAAGTAGGCGACTGGGTTGTGTATATGCATGATGGTAAAATTGTTGAGAAAGGTCATCCGAATGATATCTTTAATGATCCTAAAGAGCAGCGTACACAGGACTTTTTAAGTTCAATTCTATAGAAAAAGTAAGGAGCTACTGCTCCTTACTTTTTTTTCATTACTAGATATATGCCTACCACTATTAAAGCAAGCGGCCAGAACTTTCCTACAAAGGAAAATGTCGAGGCAAGCCAGGTTTCAAGACCTGTATAGAGAAGTTCGATAATTGATATGGCAAGCAAGATAAGGCCAGGAATAAGCCCATTCTTTTTCGTTTTATAATACGTAACTAGATAGGCTGCACTCAATATTAATGTGTACATTCCCCAACTCTTAGGCCATATAGCTAGTTTATTAACAAAATAAAGGTGAAGGCCAAGTCCAAGTAGGAGAACACCAGGGAATAACATAGGTCCTTCTTTTGAGATGAAACCCTGGATAATCATAGCAGCGCCAATAACGATTAAGATCACTTGCCAGTTCGTTAACTGATCTGAATAAGGTAAGCTAAGTGTTTGAAAAAGATAATAAAGTCCGATTGCGATAAATAATACACCTGGAAAAACTCCTTGACGTTTCAATTCAAATCCTCCTAATGTCAAAAAAACTCATTTTTTGCTATACAATTGATTTTCTGGTACATTAATAGTTGTATGACTACTAATAATATATAAAGAAAATACTTTATTCATCATATCATAATTGCTTTCATAGTCTGTTCACATTTATTGACTCTGTGAGTTTTGCCACATGTTAGAATAAAGGTAGACGATAGTTTAAAAAGATGTATTGCTAACAATTTTTGGGGGTGGAACGATGCACATCCTGGTCGTAGGGTTGAACCACAAAACAGCCCCTGTTGAGATACGAGAGAAACTTTCATTTCAGGAGAACGATTTGCCTGAAGCTTTAGATAAGTTGCGTCACTCTAAAAGTATTTTAGAAGCTGTCATTTTGTCGACATGTAATCGTACAGAGTTATATGTAGTAGCAGATCAGCTTCACACAGGGAGATACTATTCAAAGGCTTTTCTATCTGAGTGGTTTGGAATTGAAAAAGAAGAATTCTCACCATATCTTGTTATTCGTGAAAATGATGCTGCAACAGAACATCTTTACCGTGTAGCCTCAGGACTTGATTCACTTGTTATTGGTGAAACGCAAATTTTAGGACAAGTTCGAGATGCTTTCTTACTTGCTCAAGAGTCGAAAACGACCGGTACGATTTTCAATCAGCTGTTCAAACAAGCGGTTACGCTTGCAAAGCGCTCTCACTCTGAAACCGAAATTGGGGAGAATGCAGTTTCAGTGAGTTATGCAGCTGTTGAACTCGCGAAGAAGATTTTTGGCGGTTTAGAGAATAAGCATGTCGTTATACTAGGCGCTGGTAAAATGGGCGAGCTTACAGCAAAGAATCTACAAAGTAACGGAGTTGATCAAGTAACGGTTGTAAACCGAACTCTTGAGAAAGCAACAGAATTAGCTTCACGTTTTGATGGAAAGGCTCTTTCAATGGATGAGGTGAGTGCTGCTCTTCTCGATGCAGATATTTTGATTAGTTCAACTGGATCCACTAATTACGTTCTCACAGAGGAGAATGTTAAGCCTTTACTTAAGAAACGTAGAGGGCGCCCGTTATTTATGGTTGACATCGCAGTGCCAAGAGATTTAGATCCATCGTTAAATAATATGGATTCGGTTTTCTTGTACGATATTGATGACCTTGAGGGGATTGTTGAAACAAATCTTGCAGAACGGAAGAAGGAAGCAGAGAAGATTGAGCTAATGATTGAAGAAGATCTTGTTCAGTTTAGAGAGTGGCTTAATACACTTGGCGTTGTGCCTATGATTACAGCTCTTCGCTCTAAAGCTCTTTCGATTCAAGCCGAAACCATGAAAAGCATTGAACGTAAACTTCCAGATCTTTCAGATCGGGAACGTAAAGTATTAAGTAAACATACGAAAAGCATAGTGAACCAGCTGCTACGTGATCCTATTGTTCGAGTGAAGGAGATGGCTGCAGAGCCAAATGCTGAAGAGTCGCTTGAAATTTTCACCAAAATCTTTGCGATTGAGAAAGAGATTGAAAGAGAACTTCATAAGCAACGAGTAAAGGAAAACGAAGATAAAAGACAGCATGAATCCGTTAACTACTCCCATTTATTACAGGCATCGCAGTTGCGCTCCTAGGAGAGGAGACTTGAGTTGTGACGAACGAGAGCTGGCTTTATGATATAACAATTTTACTTTATTCACTTAGTGTGTTGGGATATTTTATTGATTTCTTGCAAAACAACCGGAGAGCAAATCAGTTTGCTTTCTGGTTGCTTTCTATTGTCTGGGTGCTTCAGACTGCCTTTCTTGTCATGCAAATTATTGCAATTGGCGGTTTCCCGATCTTAACACCTTTTGAAGGGTTATTTTTTTATGCGTGGGTGATTGTGTCGCTCTCTTTACTTATCAATTGGTTTTTCCGAGTAGACTTTTTTGTTTTCTTTGCAAATGTACTCGGTTTCAGTATTATGGCGATTAACTTGTTTGCAACTAGAGAACAGGCCACTAGTTTACTCACGGAACAGTTGATGTCTGAGCTCTCTATCATTCATATTACGATGGCGTTTCTATCTTATGGGGCTTTCTCGTTATCATTTATCTTCTCCATCATGTATTTGATTCTCTATCAAATGCTGAAGGGAAAGAAGTGGAGCAAGCGTTTGAGAAGATTCGGTGATCTATCTCAGCTCGAAAAGCTATCGTATTTATGCAGTGTTCTAGGAGTTCCTCTTCTGTTATTAAGTTTAATTCTAGGAATTGTCTGGGCTCTGTTAAAAGTTGAGCAATTTAGCTTACTGGATTCGAAAGTTATTATTTCATTTTTTGTGCTTATAGCTTATAGCACGTATTTATATCAAAAAGTAGCCAGAGATTTGGAAGGAAAGTCGCTTGCTATGTGGAACGTTGCCGCGTTTCTCATCGTTTTGGTTAATGTATTCTTCTCAGGTACGTTCTCTGAGTTCCATTTCTGGTACGTATAAGAAACATCCAAAGGTTGGAGGATAAATCATGCGAAAAATCATTGTCGGTTCAAGAAGAAGTAAGCTCGCGATTACCCAGACAAAATGGGTTATCAGCAAACTGAAGGAATTAAATCCTGGGTTTGATTTTGAAATTAAAGAGATTGTTACACGTGGTGACCAGATTCTCGACGTTACTCTTTCTAAGGTAGGCGGGAAAGGTCTGTTTGTTAAAGAAATTGAAGATGCAATGTTAAAAGGTGAGATCGATATGGCAGTGCATAGTATGAAGGATATGCCGTCTGTTCTTCCTGAAGGTCTCACAATTGGCTGTATTCCTGAACGCGAAGATCATCGAGACGTCATTATTTCTGAATCTCGGAAAACGTTCCGTGAACTTCCAGAGGGAGCTGTTATTGGAACAAGTAGTCTCAGGCGTGGGGCCCAACTGAAAGCGATTCGTCCGGATGTTGAGATAAAATGGATTCGTGGAAATATTGACACACGTATCCGTAAGCTTACAGATGAAGATTACGATGCGATAGTTCTAGCTGCTGCAGGTCTCCATCGCATGGGATGGTCGAAAGAGATCGTAACAGAATATCTCGATCCTGATCTTTGTGTACCAGCGGTTGGACAGGGAGCTTTATCAATCGAATGCCGTGAAAGCGACGATGAATTGCTTGAGGTTCTTGAGAAATTTAATGATGATGTCACGAAGAAGACGGTTATAGCAGAGCGATCATTTCTTCATACACTTGAGGGAGGGTGTCAGGTTCCAATTGCAGGACATGCGATCCTTCATGATGATGATTCAATTACTATAACTGGACTTGTTGGCGAGCCGGATGGATCTGTCATTATTAAAGAAATGGAATCTGGGAAAGATCCAATTCAAGTTGGCCATACGCTTGCGCTTAAAATGAAAGAACAGGGTGCTAAAGATATTCTCGATCGTGTGAAAGAAGATTTAGATCAATGAAGTCTCCGCTCTCAGGAAAGCGTGTATTAGTCACGAGAGCTCGGGAGCAGGCAGCGGCTTTCACGAAATTAATTAAAGACCGAGGAGGGTTTTCTGTTGAAATCCCTCTTATTTCATTCGAACCTAGGAATCACATTCTCAAGTCGATTGAAGTAGAAAAGTATCATTGGATTCTTTTCACAAGTGCAAATGGTGTAAAGTTCTTCTTTCAACACGCTGTGTTACCTAAAAATATAAAGGTTGGGGCGGTAGGAACGAAGACAGCCAAGGTACTTGAGAAATATGGTGTTCAAATTGATCTTCTACCAGAGGATTTCATCGCAGAAGGACTAGTTGCTGCCATGTCTCGTTACACTTACACAGGAGAGAAAATCCTGCTTCCAAGGGGGAACCTTGGACGTGACGAACTTCCTGAGCAGTTAAGCGAATTGGGGTATGATGTAACTGACTTACCTATTTATAATACAGTGATTCCCCAGGGTACAGGAGCAGAATTGAAAAAACTAGTTGATGACCATGCTTTGGATGTCATTACGTTCACATCTTCTTCAACAGTTCATCACTTTATGCAGCTTCTTGAGGCGGAGAATTTGAAAGATCAGATTAAAGGGATCACAATAGTAGTAATAGGGCCCATTACAGCTGAAACGCTACGTTCTTATGGCTTTCATCCCCATGTCGTACCAGAAAAATATACAATTGAAGGAATGCTCGAAAGTTTAGAGCAGCACTTTCAACAATTGGGAGGATAACACAATGGAAAAAGGCAATTTTCGTCGTCATCGTCGCTTAAGACGTTCTGAATCAATGAGATCCCTCGTTAGAGAAACGTATTTACATAAAGAAGATTTAATTTATCCAATTTTCGCAGTAGAGGAAGACAATGTGAAGCGTGAGATTGCTTCAATGCCAGGTGTTTATCATTATTCACTTGATCGCCTAAATGAAGAAGTTAGAGAAGTTGTTGACCTTGGAATTCAGTCTATTATGATGTTTGGCGTACCAAATCACAAGGATGAAGTAGGTTCTGAAGCTTATTGTGATACAGGTATTGTTCAGCGCGCTATTAAGCAAATTAAAGAAGAGTTTCCAGACCTAACAGTCATTGCGGATACATGTCTCTGTCAGTACACCGATCATGGTCATTGTGGTGTGATTGAAGATGGCTATGTGCAGAATGACCAATCTCTAGAATTATTAACACAAACGGCTGTTTCTCAAGCGAAAGCTGGAGCTGATATGATCGCACCTTCGAATATGATGGATGGGTTTGTTGCAGCTATACGCCAGGGACTTGATGAAGCAGGCTTTGTAGATGTTCCTATCATGAGCTATGCTGTTAAATTCTCATCAGCATTCTATGGTCCATTCCGTGATGCTGCACACAGTACACCTCAATTTGGTGACCGTAAAACGTATCAGATGGATCCTGCGAATCGTCTTGAAGCAATTAGAGAAGCTGAAAGCGACATTGAAGAAGGGGCAGACTTCTTGATGGTGAAACCTGCGCTCGCGTATCTTGATATTATTCGTGAACTAAAAGACCGTTTCCCACTTCCAATGGTTGCTTATAACGTAAGTGGGGAATATTCAATGATTAAAGCAGCAAGTCAAAACGGGTGGCTTAACGAGGAAGAAGTTGTACTCGAAAAGCTTACGAGTATGAAGCGAGCAGGAGCGGATCTTATTATTACGTATTTTGCAAAAGATGCAGCTCGCATGCTTAATCAATAGAATAATTTGAAAGGGGCTTAACGAATGGGTAACTATAATCGTTCGAAAGAAGCGTTTAAGGAAGCATCTAAAGTAATGCCTGGTGGAGTTAATAGCCCAGTGAGAGCATTTAAATCTGTTGGTATGGATCCTATTTTTATGGAAAAAGGAAAAGGATCCAAAATTTACGATATTGATCAAAACGAATATATCGATTACGTCCTTTCATATGGACCGCTTATTCTCGGTCATGCAGATGATCAAGTAGTAGAGAAACTCAAGAGTGTAACGGAGCTTGGGACAAGCTTTGGCGCACCGAGTATGTATGAAACGAAACTAGCGGAACTAGTTATTGAGCGCGTACCATCAATTGAAATCGTTCGAATGGTGAATTCCGGAACAGAGGCAACGATGAGTGCTCTACGTCTTGCGCGAGGCTACACAGGACGAAATAAAATTTTGAAGTTCGAGGGTTGCTATCACGGGCACGGAGATTCACTTCTAATTAAAGCAGGCTCAGGTGTCGCTACTCTAGGTCTACCTGATAGCCCAGGGGTCCCAGAAGGTGTTGCTCAAAACACGATTACCGTGCCGTACAATGACCTTGAGAGCCTTCGATATGCGTTCAACGAATTTGGAGATGACATTGCAGGCGTCATTATTGAACCAGTTGCAGGAAATATGGGTGTTGTTCCACCACAGCCAGGATATCTAGAGGAAATTCGAAAAATCACAGAAGATAATGGTACATTACTTATTTTTGATGAGGTAATGACTGGATTCCGTGTTGGATATAACTGTGCACAGGGCTATTATAATGTCACCCCTGATTTAACTTGCCTAGGTAAAGTGATTGGTGGAGGCCTTCCTGTAGGTGCCTATGGCGGTAAAAAGGAGATCATGGATCACATTGCTCCAACCGGTCCAATTTATCAGGCAGGTACATTAAGTGGAAATCCTCTTGCTATGACAGCAGGATACGAAACGTTATCTCAACTTACACCTGAAAGTTATGAGGAGTTTGAACGAAAAGCAGAGCGTCTTGGAGAAGGATTATCCAAAGCTGCAGCTAAGTACAACATCCCTCATACAGTTAACCGTGCAGGATCAATGGTTGGTTTCTTCTTTACTGATAAGGATGTTATTAATTTTGAGACAGCATCGTCATCTAATTTGGAACACTTTACAAACTATTTTAAAGAAATGCTTGATCAGGGTATTTCCCTTCCTCCGTCACAATTTGAAGGAATGTTCCTATCAACGGCTCATACTGAACACGACATTGATGAAACGATCGCAGCTGCTGAGGCAGCCTTTTCTAAGCTAGTATAAATCTAATTGCAAGCTGTTAGCCTAACGGGCTAACAGCTTTTTTCTTTGGTGTTTATGGAGAGTTCTTTCCTTACTTTCTGATTTGAATTAGACATATTTCTTCGAATAATTCATACATGTGTAGTGTATGGATAATGTTTGAAAGGAGGAGAAAGCATGCCTGAAGGCTCATATTTGCATTTCTCCGTGGAGGAGCAGGTCTGGTTAAAGAAAGGACAGGAAGTTGAAGAGGTGTTGTCCATCTCCCTTGATCCTGAAATTTCAATTGAAGAGTACGAAGACTATGTCGCTGTTAAAGGCTGTTTATATCTTTCTGGAGAGTACCTTCAACGGGATTACAATGAGGATAGCGAAGAACCTGAAAATGAGGCATCTGCTTATCGCTCCATTCATGAAGTTCATGTTCGAGAAGATGGCACAGCATCAATCGGTCACCGGTTCCCAGTCGACATTACGATTCCTGCAAGTAGAGTTAGAAGCCTTGAAGATATCTATGTAACAGTAGATACGTTTGATTATACGTTGAATGAAGCGAACTGTCTTCAGTTGAAAGCGGATATTTCAATTAGTGGAATTCAAGGTGACGAGAAACGAACTGAGTATGAAATGTACAATGAAGAAAATTATTCAGCTGAAGAGGATGTTGAAACGAATAGTAATGAGACGGAAGAACCCGTGTGGGAAACGGATGTAAAATATGTAGATGATAGTGAAGAGGAATCTTCAGATCTCGCTTATCATTTACGATCACCTCAAGTTGATATGAGGGCAAAGGCAGAGCGCTATTTAGCAAATCTTTTGGATCAAGAAAATTATGAAGAAGGTCAAGAGCCTACTTATGACTTTTTAACAAAGATGGCAAGACAAATAGAAGATTCCAATTTCTATTCTTCTGAACAACCCGCTGTGGAAGAAACAAACGGCTACGATGATGTGGAAGAAGAAGCTGTGGCGAAACCGCATCGCAGCAGTCGAGAAGAAAATGCGCTTTATTTAACGAGTATGCTTACGAAGGAAGAAGAACAATTTTCAAGAATGAAAATGTGCATTATTCAACCTGGTGATTCATTAACCGAAATTGCAGAACGTTATCGTGTGTTACCAAGTCACCTTGCTCGTGTGAATAGACTTGAGGAAGATGAAGTGAAAGAAGGTCAGATCTTATATATTCCTGTAAATCGCTAGCAATCTTAGTTAGTTCAACCCCACCCGATGTTGTTGTAGAAGGGTGGGGGTAAAGGGGTAATGGAGATGGTTGTTGCAGACTTGAAAAAGGAATTTGGGTTCGAGTATGTCAGCTGGTTAGACGAACCGAAAACAGTATTAACGAATGTTGGCAAAAAAAAGTTGTCATATTGGCGGGAGCGGGATTTGCTTGAGTATCATCTCAACTTCCGTGACCGCTTTTTTTCTCAATATGGCCTTCTATGCAACCGTATGATTCGCACGCTAGACGGGGACGGCTTTATTCAGTATGGAGATTTCTACATTACTGTACATGATTTAATTGAAGAGTCTTATACAGAAGACCTCTATCCTGAAATGAAAGGTTATTTGCTATCAGCTTTAGTAGGGACAGCTAAGGGTATTACCTATTCACCTAAATACGCTTATTCCTCTAAATTTCCTTACAGAGAAACTTTAAAGGCGCTCGCTACGATAAAGCCATTGTATCCAAAAAGTTATACACTGCTAGTTAATCTAATTCCAGAAGTTAAGAAAAGACTATTATTAGATAAACCAAGTATACTCCCTCCTGCACCATACGGAGGGTATCGTTTAAAGAGAGTTATGGGACAGCTTTTCTTTGAAGCATCTGATGCGCCACCATTACCAGCTTACAAATGGATTGTTAACGAAATACACTTATGGTTCAAATCGATGACCGTAGAGAGTTTTACGAAAAGCTGGGGAGCACTATTAAATGGTGTTGATGATGAGATGCAAGCCTACATCATTCAAAGTGTTATCGAACCATGGGAGTGGCGATCTTGTATTCTGGCTTTACAACAATCGAGTCATTCTGATCAAAAGATTAAACAGTTTGAAGAAGAGTGGGAAGCAACTAAGAACATCATTTCTACACTACAGCTCTCCATTTCAGACAGGAGGGTTTCCATAAAATGAGTGACCCGGCGCTGTTATTTCAATATGATTTGTACCCAAATCAGGTTGTGAAACATGGAAAAGTAACGAGAATAGAAACTGAAAGAGGTACATTTGCATTAAAGGAAACGAAGCTTAGTAAGGAACAGATGGATTTTATGCTCTATCTTGAAGAGCGGTTTAAACAACTTCAATTCCAGGGGTATGTTCCATTAATTAGAACGAAATACGGGGATTCCTTCGTGTTAATTCAGGACAGGGTAGCTTATTTAACCCCATGGGTTGAAGAGAATACAGGAAATCCTGCTCAGAAAGAAGAACAAATGGTTCATAGTCTAGCTGAATTACATGGATATACTGCGAAGGAACAGGCGTTTTCAGAAGAAGTTATTAAACAATCTTATCAGAAAATGATTTTTCTAAGGGAAAGTCGTCAGTTTGAGATGGAGAAGTATATTAGTCAGATTGAGAAACGGATTTACCTTTCTCCATTCGAATTATCTTTTGTGACTCATTTTCATCAGCTAATGAAGTACTGTGATTTAGCCAAAAAAAGACTAGACGACTGGCATGAACAGGTCATAGAGGCGAAACGCTACCGAAGCGTTCTGTGTCATGGAAAATGCTCCCCTTCTCATTTTGTTACGGTGGGGGGAAGCGGGTACTTTCTTAATTTTGAACGTTCGGTTATGGATACTCCGATTAGAGATCTCGCTTATTTTGTCCGCTCATCCATCAAGCCATTTCAATACAACCCAGCAACAACCACCGCACATCTCGCTCGATATGAAGATCAATTTGCTTTATATGACGAAGAAAAAGAGCTGCTTGCAAGTTATTTATACTTTCCTGAGACAATCTTTAATAGTGTTACATTGTTTAAAGAGAATCGGCAGGAATGGTCTCATATAAAGCACGTCCGACTATTAACGAAAAAAATAGAAGTGATGAATGGCATAAGCAATGTACTTCAATCGCTTTAAATCCACTCGAAGTAAAAGCACACTTCTAATGCTACAAGAATCATGAGGATTAGTACGTCAACTGAAGTTGGAAATAGAATTGTTCGTATGGTCTGAAAGATAATGAACGGTGGTACGAACTGTGCACATATATCTCTAAACTTATAAACAGCAGGAGGCAGCTGATAGCGATTTATTCCGCCAAAACGTTTCTTCATTCAAATTCCCCTTCGTGTTGGACTATTGACTATCGATACTCATAGCGTATGTTCAATATGAAATTGGGTGATTAGGTTATGTGAAGGCTGGCTATGATAAGAAAAAGGGCTTTAAGTATCTTGACGGTATTGAATCAAAAAGGTAAACTTGATATACAAATAGTCGACAGGCAAAGATAGGGAGTAGTAGAATGTGACCCCTTCAGAGAGAGAAATCATCTGCTGAAAGATTTCTCAGGATTAGAGCATTCGAAGTCGCCCTTGAGCTGTTTCTCTGAACATGGAGTAGGAGAGACCGGTAAACCCGTTATTCGAATGAAGCGTACAGCTAAAGGCTTATTTAGCTGTAAATAAAGGTGGTACCGCGAAAAAACTTCTTTCGTCCTTTTCCTAAGGATGGAAGAAGTTTTTTTGTTGTCTTTAGGTGGTTAACCTAACATGGTTGACGGGAATCTGGGTTTAATGTCTGAGACTTATTGAATGGAAAGGGAGATAGGCTATGGCGAATAAAGAATTAACAATGCCGACGAAATACGATCCGAAGGCAACTGAGCAGAAATGGTACCCATATTGGGTAGATGGGAAGTTTTTTGAAGCAACAGGAGATAAGAAAAAGGACCCTTATACAATAGTTATTCCCCCACCTAACGTAACGGGTAAGCTTCACCTTGGTCATGCGTGGGATACAACGCTTCAGGATATTCTCTCACGTGTGAAGCGTATGCAAGGGTACGATGTATTATGGCTTCCAGGAATGGACCACGCTGGCATTGCGACCCAGGCGAAAGTAGAAGGAAAACTTCGCGAGGAAGGTACATCTCGTTATGATCTTGGTCGCGAGAAATTCCTTGAGAAATCGTGGGAGTGGAAAGAAGAGTACGCAGATTTTATTCGTAGCCAGTGGGCGAAGCTTGGTTTGTCCCTAGATTACTCAAGAGAACGCTTTACACTTGATGATGGTCTTTCAAGCGCGGTTCGTGAGGTATTTGTTAAGCTATACGAAAAAGGACTTATTTACCGCGGTGAGTACATTATAAACTGGGATCCTCAAACGAAAACGGCTCTCTCAGATATCGAAGTTATTCACCAGGAAGTAACAGGTCATTTCTATCATATGCGCTATCCTCTTGCAGATGGTTCAGGATCCATTGAGATCGCAACTACTCGTCCTGAAACAATGCTTGGCGATTCAGGAATTGCGGTTCATCCTAAAGATGAGCGATACAAGCATCTGATCGGAAAGAAAGCAATCTTGCCAATTGTAGGTCGCGAAATTGAGATCGTTGCAGATGATTACGTTGATCGAGAATTCGGTTCGGGTGCTGTTAAAATCACACCGGCTCATGACCCAAATGACTTTGAAATTGGTAATCGTCATAACCTTGAGCGTATTCTCGTTATGAATGAAGATGGATCAATGAATGAGAATGCAGATAAGTATCAAGGTATGGACCGCTTTGAATGCCGTAAGCAACTTGTGAAAGATTTGCAAGAAGCGGGAACTCTGTTCAAAATTGAAGAGCATATTCATTCAGTTGGACATTCTGAGCGAAGCGGTGCAGTTGTAGAGCCATATCTCTCAACACAGTGGTTCGTTAAAATGGGGCCGCTAGCAGAACAAGCAATAGAACTTCAAAAGTCCGAAGATAAGGTTAATTTTGTTCCTGATCGTTTCGAGAAAACGTACTTGAATTGGATTGAGAACATTCGTGATTGGTGTATTTCACGACAGCTCTGGTGGGGGCATCGTATTCCAGCTTGGCACCATAAAGAAACTGGTGAAATTTATGTTGGTCTTGAAGAGCCTTCAGATATCGAAAATTGGGAGCAGGATGAAGACGTTCTTGATACGTGGTTCAGTTCAGCTCTATGGCCTTTCTCTACAATGGGATGGCCAGACGAAGAGGCAGCTGATTTCAACCGTTTCTACCCGACTAATGTACTCGTAACAGGTTACGATATTATTTATTTCTGGGTAGCTCGTATGATCTTCCAGGGAATCGAGTTTACAGAACAACGTCCATTCAATGACGTTCTCATTCATGGCCTCGTTCGTGATTCTGAAGGTCGTAAGATGAGTAAATCACTCGGTAACGGTGTTGATCCGATGGATGTTATTGAAAAGTACGGTGCAGACTCACTTCGCTTCTTCCTATCAACAGGTTCATCACCTGGTCAAGATCTTCGTTTCTATTGGGAGAAGGTTGAATCGACTTGGAACTTCGCTAATAAAATTTGGAACGCATCCCGTTTTGCCCTTATGAATATGGACGGAATGACGTACGATGAGCTAGATTTAACTGGTGAGAAATCAACAGCAGATAAGTGGATTCTAACGCGATTGAACAATACGGTCGAGCAAGTGACACGTCTAATTAATAATTATGAATTTGGTGAAGTTGGTCGTTACCTTTATAACTTTATCTGGGATGATTTATGTGATTGGTATATTGAGATGGCAAAGCTACCGCTTTACGGAGAAGATGAAGCTGCGAAGAAAACAACTCGTTCTGTTCTAGCTTATGTACTTGATCAAACGATGCGTCTCCTTCATCCGTTTATGCCATACCTTACAGAAGAAATCTGGCAGCACCTTCCGCATGAGGGTGAATCCATTACAGTTGCAAACTGGCCTGTGAAGCAAGAAGAGCTTGATTTCCCTGAAGCTGCAGCAGACATGGCTCTTCTTACTGAAATCATTCGTTCTGTTCGTAACATTCGAGCTGAAATGAATGTAGCACCAAGTAAGCCAATTGAGCTTCGAATTAAGCCGAAATCAGAGGAAGCTCAGAAGCAATTAGAACAAAACAGTCAATATATTGAACGTTTCTGTAATCCTGAAACATTAACGATTTCTGCTGATCTTCAGGCTCCGGAGAAATCAATGACGGCTGTTGTATCTGGAGCAGAACTATTCTTACCACTTGAAGGTTTAATTAACATCGACGAAGAAATCGAACGCCTCCACGGTGAATTGAAGAAGTTAGATTCTGAAGTTGATCGTGTTCAGAAGAAACTTGCGAATGAAAGGTTTATTAGCAAAGCTCCTGAAAAAGTAGTTGAAGAAGAACGAGCGAAAGAAAAGGATTATCTTGAAAGAAGAAGTAACGTAGAAGCTCGTATAAAAGAATTACAAAAATAAGTAAATGACGAATCTCTATCATAGAGGTTCGTCTTCTTTTAAGAATAGGAGTGGAGAAGATGTTTCATTCATATGATGAGGCTGTCGATTGGATTCATGACTTACTTAATCACGGTATTAAGCCTGGTTTAGAACGAATGGAGTGGATGCTTGATCAACTCGAAAATCCCGAACGTCGTTTAAAAACCGTACATGTTGGAGGGACGAACGGAAAAGGATCAACCGTAACTTATATGCGCACGGTTCTAGAGGAAGCAGGTTATGAGGTTGGTACATTTACTTCGCCTTATATAGAGACATTTACGGAACGAATCGCGATTAATGGAAAGCCCATTAGCGAGAAAGACCTGATTGATCTTTGTAATCGTGTAAAACCGATTGTTGATATAGCTGCAGCATCACCACTTGGCTCACCAACTGAATTTGAAGTCATCACAGTCATTGCTCTATTATATTTCGGTACAGTAGCCTACCCAGATCTTGTTATAATGGAAGTTGGCCTTGGTGGACGATTAGATTCAACGAACGTCATCCACCCGCTCGTTTCTGTTATTACTAATGTGGGATATGATCATACTCATATTCTCGGAAGTGACATTAAACAAATCGCTTATGAAAAAGCAGGCATTATTAAATCGGGTGTTCCTCTCATCACGACTGCAGAAAAAGAAGAAGTGTTAACACTTCTTACTGAAACTACAAAAATGAAGAACACGAAAATCTATCGCTTAACGGATGAATTTGATGTGAAGCATCTAACGAGTGAAGACGAAGGGGAGCATTTTCAGTTTACTTCTCCATTTAGAACATTAGAGGATTTGGTTATTGAGATGAAGGGTGAGCATCAAGTAAAAAATGCAGCGGCTGCACTTATGGCACTTGAGTTTCTACGCGTATTTTACGGACTTCATTTTGATACCGAAATGATTCAACGTGGCCTTAAGAGAGCCAGCTGGCCGGGGAGATTTGAAAAGGTACAAGAGGATCCTTTAATAATAGTAGACGGTGCTCATAATCCAGAAGGTGTTGAAAGTCTTGCCAAAACCCTTCAGAAGCATTATAGCGATAAACAAATTCATGTCGTATTCAGTGCTCTAGGAGATAAAGACATTGAGTCAATGCTTCAACCGCTTTATCCTATTGTCGAATCCCTTACGTTCACAACATTTGATTTTCCACGTGCGGTGAAGGCACAGTCATTATATGATCGGTCGACGTTTGAAGAGAAATCGTACTATGAGAATTGGCATGATGCGATTCAATCAGTTTTTGATCGATCGAAGAAAGACGACCTAATAATCATTACTGGGTCCCTATATTTCGTGTCAGAAATACGGAATTATCTAAAAAATTAGAATAAAAAACAAAAAACTAGGACTTTTACGCTAATTTTTGCTAAAATAAAACTTAACCATAATGGATATGGAAAATTATTCTTCTAAATGGAAGATGGAGGGGGAAGCAATTGACTGCAATAATGAATCGCTATGTCTGGATTATCTGGCTATTGTTCTGGCCACCACTCATTTTTGCAACGTTCTATTTCTTTCCCCCTGATTTAACTGATAATCTTCCTGATGTTCTTGCGCTGTTTGCACTACTTGCAGTTGTTGCAATGATGCCGATTAATGTTAAGGGAACAGATCTTTTCTTTATACAGGGGATTTCTCTTGCAGTATTTCTGAGGTATGGTTTATTTGTCGAAACCATACTGACCCAGTTAGCCATTTTGGTTTTTCTATTAAATCTTCGTGTAACAAAGCACGATAACCATCGATATCCTGTGAATATGCTGATGTTCTTGCTCGTTTCACTTACCTCAGGAGGACTATTCTATCTTATGGGGGGTTCCACCGGCGAATTTTCAGGAAATGCGGTTACGCAACTCTTACCATCGATGGTGTATGTCTTTTCGCTTATATTTGTAAATCAAATCTTACTTCACTTCTTAAGAATTTACATATATAAAGAGAAGAACACGAAGTTCTTCGGTAAGGATATGCTGTGGGAAGCTATCTCAACTGGGGTTACGTTGCCTGTTGGTTTTCTTCTTTATATGTTACATACATACCTTGGAACAATCGCCATCTTCTTTGTTGGCGTTCCCTTTATTCTTGCTTCATTAATGCTTAGACTATATTATTCAAGCCGAAAAGTTAATGACCTGCTGCAAAAAACGAGCGAAATTGGTCAGCAAATCACTCAATCGCTTGATACAGACGAAATTCTCAATTTATTCTTAAACGAAGTAACGGATATGTTTGTTGTTGATGATGCGTATATTATGGATGCTGAACACGTCAAAAAACTAACCGTTATTAAAAGCTTTAAACAGGGGCGCGGCGTGATTGCTTGTCCGAAAGAAAATGACTTTGCTTTCGAAGAGGGCATTAGTTCGAGGGTATGGAGAAGCGGTAGAAGTAGATTATACACTCGGCGCTCTCAGTGGAGAAACCTTACTAAAGGTGTTCTGCCGAAATCTACTAACTCTGTCATCTCGGTGCCAATGAAACGGAACAAGAATGTTGTTGGCATCATTACACTTGCTACGAATAAAGTACGCTCTTATGAAAAACATCACATTCTTGTGCTGCAGATTCTAGCAAACTATCTTGCAGTAGCAATTGAAAATGCAAAGAACTACGAAGAGACGAAAAGGCGAAGTGAACGATGTCCGTTAACAAGTTTATACAACTTTCGTTTCTTCGGTGAATTGTTAGATGAGAAATACAAGCGTTTCGATGAACGTCCAGATCCATTTTCGATTATCCTTCTTGACTTGGATCACTTTAAGAAAGTGAATGACACGTTCGGACACCACAGTGGAAATGAAGTATTGATTGGCCTTGCGAATCGACTGGTTGAAGAGATTGGTGATCGAGGTACAGTTGCCAGGTTTGGTGGAGAAGAATTTATTCTTTTACTTGAAAACCATTCACATGAACAGAGTCTACAAGTAGCAGAAGATTTGCGCTGTGCGATTGCAGATCGCCCATTTGAGATCTTCAATGATCTTGAAAATGGGAATCGACAGGTGATCTACATCACTGCTAGTATTGGAGTAGCGACTGCACCTGATCAAGGTGAAGATACTCAGACGCTGATTCGAAATGCGGACCGTGCGATGTATACCGGAGCAAAGCAGCAGGGGAGAAACCGTGTTGCGAGTTATGTCGGATGACGAAAACCCGCTCTTCACCAAAGGTGAAGAGCGGGTTTTTAATAGTGGAAGAAGATCTACTTTTTCGTACGATTGAGTGGGACTGGGTCTGAGATGACTTTAATAATTGATTCCTGAGGCTTCAATTCTAAGTATGTGTTAACGATATAAGGGTTGTATGTGATCTGTAGGCGAGAAGGCTCGTTTTTTTGATAGATAGGTAGCTGAAAATAGGTAGAATTATATTTTTGATATTGATTGCTGCCAGGATTAGAAGATTTAACTTTCCCTTTAACGGCATTAAGAACGATTTTACGAGCAGATATTCCTCCGTCTATCTTAAAATTAGAATCGACGCCAAACAACTCCAGTTCACCTTTTGAATAAAAATAACCTCGAATGTAACTTGGTGTATCTTCATACAGCGAATTGTTACTAATTTGAATATCCCCTTCTGCAAACACTATTAGAGACCCGGTTTTTCCGTTTTCACTCAGCCCTTTAAGAACAGAATACTCAATAGTCACATCGCCTTTCACATACATTAAAGCGTTGAATTCTACATTCGCTCCTTTTATCGTTAAGTCGTTTCCAACGTAAAAAGGACCGCTAACTTTGAGTTTATCGTAACTGCTCGTGTTATTAGTAGTATTAGAAGGGTTACCGATAATAAGATCATTACCGACGTAAATTCCATTCTTAGAAGACGTGGTGCTGAAAGAGCTTGAATTTCCTGTTAAAGATAAGTTTCCCTCTGTTCCAAAGCGTTTGAATGAATTCGTTTTTTTTAGGAAAGTATTATCGAAATTCAGCACATCTTCATATGTCTTATTTCCTTTAGTATAGCGGTCTAGGTAATAAGGATAAACGTTCTCGTTTGAAAAATTTGCATCAGTTATGATTGTTTCTAGTGGTTTATCATTACTTGCTGAAAGGGATTTTTTAGCAATTGGCTCACCTTTAATCGATGTATCGTTAAGAGTATACTTATATACACTCTCATTATCGCTAATGACAACAGGGTCACCAAGAGAATCTCTTTTCTCAATGATTGGATAATCATTGCCTTCAAAAGCTTGCTCTGGTTTCACATCGTTGTAATGATTGGCAGTAAAATTGAATTGGTCGATATGACTTTTATAAGGGGGCTCATTCGTAAAATTAATTACTCTTCCACCGAGAACGATTCTAGCTTTGGAGGAAGGGTCGGTAATACTTTTAATAGTAGGTAAATACGTGTCTATCCAATAATCGTGATTTCCATAGCGCACATACCCCTGATTTGTTGTAATGAGATCACCATCTACTTTTAAATCCCCTTGTATGGCAACTCCTCCGTGTAAGAAAAGGTTACCTTCTCCTTTAGTATCGCAGCTACCATTGTTTTTCTTTTTTTGACACGTATCGTATGCTCCAACTGCATACTTGAGGACATCAGGAATGACGTTTGGACCAATTTCTAGTTTTTTGTTAATGGTTTTTGACTCGCTATTCACCGTTCCTGTACTTTCTACCTCAATGACTCTTTTTAATTCATTTGTTGACTGATATGAATTGATTACCTTTGCTACCGACACTCCTGTTTGATGGCTAAGGGATGTAATCGATTTATGAGAGTTAATGGTTTGATCAACGAAAGACTTGTAATTATCAATTGTAAGCCCTGATGAACCAATCCCATTGATTAAATCCGTTTGAATCGACTGAACAATTTCATCTACCCCTTTTTCAGCGATGTACGTTGCTTGTACATCATCTTCACGAAGTTCAGTTCGCTTCGTTCCATTTACTGTAGCACTCAAAAGAGAGAGTCCTAGAACAGTAAAAATGAGGGTTACGAGTAATACAAGAACAAGACTTGATCCCTGTTCATTGCGAAATTTATTAAGGTCCATTTGCATCCCCCGTTATGAGCCCTATCTGACTTTTTAGCGTTAACGATTTTGCATAACTAACTTTCGAGTCAGAGATTGCAATTGTAATCTCGAAATTTCCCTTGGACGTTTCAGTGATTTTTGAGCCTGATAGATTATACGATTTGTCATTTAAAATTCGTCCGTTCAGTACTGCTTGCCCATTTTGAAAGCCAATCGTTTCGGTGTTATTAATGGTTAGGAGATAAGTATTTGTAGAAGGCTGAAATGTTCGAGACGTTATTTCTGATTCTTTCACTGGATAAAGCGTATTGATAAAAGACGTCATGATAATATCAGCGTCATCCCGAAAGCCAGTTTCAGCTTGAACTTTTTCATAGGAATGAAGTCCATTAAAGAGAAATGAATAAATGGCGATAGACACAATTGATAGAAGAACGAGTGTAATGAGAACTTCTGGTAGAGTAACACCACGGTTATTACGGCAGTATAGATTCATTTGCGATATACCCCTCAACTGTACTTTTAATAGACTTTCTTGTGTTAGATAAAGATACATCAACTTGAACATCAACTATGTTCAAATCTTTTTCGTTATTATCCTGAGAGAGTGCAACATCTATGAAATATTGATGGTTGTTAATTAAAATCTGAAAGTTCTGACATGATGAACTACCACTACTTTGGCACGACTGAAAAGTATATGGACTTCCTTGGATTCCATTTGTCACATAAAGATCAGGATTTAGTTGAACCCGTTCTAGTGTAGAGCGCGCTAGGTTAACCGCTACAAGCTTTTGGTTATTATAAGAAGATACTGTATTTGATTGTACGAAAAAGTAGGAAGCGGTTAAAACGATTGAAGTTAGTAGTGTAAGTGAAACAAGAATTTCTATAAGTGTGAACCCTCTTTCAGTTCGCAGCACTGCTCTTCACCCCCAATATGCAAAAAAACAAACATTGTTAAAAAATAGTGTTGTTTCCAATTTCTTAATACTATTATACAATAAACTACATAAAATTCTTTTTATTGTGAGATTTTGACAACTTTTTTATTGAGGAGGTGTAAAGCTAGTGCAATATGTATTGGCTTTAATTGGTGGAGGTTTGCTTTTACTTATCCTAACTCTTGTTCCAATGGGGCTATCAATCGTTCAAAAAACGTGGGTGGCGGGAATGGCTTCAACATTAAGTTTATTGCTTTTAGTTTTTAAGGTCATATATCCTCTACCACTTGCTATAATACTAGTTTTGCTTTGTGCATCAATCTTTATGTATGTTATCTGGAAGAAAGCGAATTTCTTGTTTGTTAACGTAGATGATGAGATGGGTTTAGCGATGCATATCGAAAATGAGCCAGTTTCAGAGAAAAAAGAATCGTTTAGAAACAAAGTGATTAAAGAAAGAGAAGAGCATGACGATAATAGTAGTAAAAGAGAAACTGAGGAAATCGAAGACGCTATGCAAGAAGAAGAAAAATTTGTTGATGATGAAATGAATCATGAACTACTACTTAAGCTAGAAGAAATAGAAGATCATGAGGAACTTGAAGCGGCAGATACTAAACCGGTACTTGAAGAAGTGGATATGGCAGAAGAATTTGATTTAGACGAACATTTAAATCTATACACAGCCGACCAAAATGATGATGAGGAATCGTCAAAAGAGCTGATTGAGCTAGAAGAAATTGAGGAAATCGACTTTTCTGCTCGTATGGGAACCGTATATGAAGAAAACGATGAACAAGAAGAAGAAGAGTTAGAAAGCTTTTTTGATGACTTCATTCGTGAAGCAGAGCAAGAGCAACTGCAGCAGAAAAGCGAAACAGAAACCGCTGGCACTGCATCTTCTTTGCTTGAACAAGAAGGGGATTACTCTTCTTCGGAACAGAACGAGAGTCAATTTGAGAATAGGCTTGATGAAATAGAGGATTTGAATGATGCCGTACCAATTCTCTTTGAAGTAGAAAAGAGTGGAGAAGTAAAACAAGATGAAAGAGAAGATACTCTTAAGCCAGAAGAAGATGTGTCTCTTATTCTTGAAGATGAATTAAATGAAATGTTAGGAACTACCAATGAAATTGAGCAAGTAGGAAACGAGACAGAATTTCCTGTTGAAACCAAAACCGAAGAAGTGGCTGTGGATCAGTCTTCTGAAAAGGTTGCCACTCAAATGCTTTCTTTGTTACATGAACAAGCTCGGAATTATAAAGAAATTGGTTACGTATTAGATTATGAAAAAATGGTCGACCAACTTCTCGCAAGCAATCTTGATGATGTGATGTACTTCTCAATTGCTGCCGAATACAGAAGCCATTTAATTGAAACTGGTCAGTGGGCAAAAGTTGAGACGTTACTTTCTGAGATGGAAGATCGATGCAAGTACCCACTAATACTTGAAGAGATTCGTTTCCTTCAGTCAATGTTAAATAACAAAATGATGAAATAGGTGTGTGATGACAGATGAAAAAAAGCAATCAAGTAGTAGGACTTCCGATTATCAGCATTCAAAGCGGTACAGAAATTGGGCATGTGAAATCACTTGTCATTAATTCAGCAGATAAATCAATCGATTTTCTAACCGTAGATCACCCGGATTGGGATGTTAGCGTTAAAGCGGTACCGTTCCGTAAAGTAATTGGTGTAGGTGAGTATGCAGTGATGATTGAAGAAGAGAAAGCCATTTTCGATCTATCAGAAATTCCGATTGCAAATGAACTAGTTAAAAAGAAAATTAGCATTATTGGTACGAAGATCATTGATAGGGGAGGACAGTTTCACGGAGAAGTAAATGAATTCTTCCTAGATGACAATACTGGTCGTATTCTTGGCCTTCAGTTTAAAAATGCTGATGCAGAACACTTCCTATCGATTGAGCACGTTATTACGTTAGGAAAAGATCTTCTGATTGTTTCAATCGATGCATTTGATCATATTGTTTCACAGCCAGAGGCCTTCCTTTCAAATCAAGAGCAACAGCTATCCGAAGCTCCAATGAAGACAGAGCCAGACAAAAACATGGAAGAAGCAAGAGTAATTGAGTCCGAGCAACTTTCAAAATACGCTGAGGCTAGTGAATCAGGTGAGAGCTCTGATTTTAGAGAAAAACAGGTAGAAATTCTAGAAGGTAAAAAGCTACTGAAAGATATTTATGCACCTGACGGCAATCTACTATTTGCAGAAGGTAGTATTCTAAGTCGAAAAGAAATTGAGAAAGCGCAAAATACTGGCGTAGGCGTCGTGGTTGAACTTTCAATGCATGTCTCAGAATAGAGGTGTTCATCAAGATGAGCGAAGTTGCTCGCAGAGGGTTGATTAAAACGGCTGGACTTATCGTGATTTCAACTATTTTCATTTCTAGTTTTTCGATTTTCGGAACTTCATCCTATCAAAAGGTTTTTGGTGAAGATACACTTCCTGAAAATTCAATAGTAGGGAGTGTATCTGTTTCTGGGTTGCAGCCAGCTGAAGCAAAGGAGAAGATTGAAAACGAAATAGCAACATGGAAAACATCTCAACTTTTGTCATTGCAGCATGATTCAGAGAACATCAAGTTACCGGGTGAGTTATGGGATTTTCAAGTAAGTGAAACTATCGACACTATGGCTATTTCAAATACTGAAGAAGTGCCGCTGCTAGTTACGTTGAACACAGAGATGCTCACTGAACTTATTGCGGAGTTGGGAATGAAGCCTGAGTTATTTAGTTTACCACTTCTTTCTGAAGTATTATCGGGCTATGCATCTACTCTTGAGACGGATGAGATACCGATTGATTTAGCAAATTATTACGCGACAAGTGATCGTATCGAGGAGCTAGCAGAGAGTAAGGTGATAGGCACGTCAGATCTTATTCTTGTTCCAAAAGTAGTAGATACGATTAAAAATGTAACAATCGAGCCTGAACAAACGTTTTCGCTTCAAGACTTGTTCAGAGAAGCAAATGTTACGGAAAAGCAGACAGATAGTTTGAACCTGTTCCCATCTGCGATTCTAGAAGTACTTCTTCATACTAATTTTGAATTAAGAGAGAGGCATACAACGCTTGATTTACCAGTCTATGGTGAACCTGGGTTGAACGCTGTCATTAATATGACCAATCAGGATTTCAGTTTCTATAACCCCAATCAGTCATCATACACTATTGAATTTAAATGGGAAAAGGATTCTATCGTAGTGACGTTATTTGGTCCCGCATTTCCGCTAACTTATAAACCAAAGGTGATCAAAGAAATAATTGATCCTGACACAATTATTCAGTATTCAGAAGCGTTAAGTGGAAATGAAAAAGCGGTTATCCAGGAAGGTAAAGAAGGCTACCTTATCACTACATTTCGCGAGACGTTCGATCAGGACAAACGCGTAATCAATAAGGAAAAGCTATTTGAGGATTTTTATTCCCCGCTTCATCGTATTGAAAAGAAAGCATATCCTGAGCCTCCTAGCAAAGGTGTAACGACAGATGAAGATGGTAACCCAGTGATAGAAGCAGACAGCGAAGGAACAGAAGAGAGTCAGACGAATGAAAACGGCAGCACTGATGGTAATTCTCAAAATGATGACGCTACAAGTGGTAGCGAAAATGAAGATAACGAAGAGCAAACTGGAGAGGGGAACGATGAAGTTATTAAGGGCTTAGAGTATCAAAAGGAGGGTGAGTAATGAGACAAACAAAGAAACGACTTGGAGACCTCCTTATTGAATCTCATGCGATAACAAAAGAGCAGCTTGATGATGCTTTGTCTCAGAAACCGAATGATCTTAAGCTTGGTGATGCTTTAATTCAGCAGGGAATCATTACAGAACAACAGCTTATCGAAGTACTCGAATTCCAGCTCGGCATTCCACATGTTAGTTTGTATAATTACCCGGTTGAAAACCATGTGATTGATCTTGTACCGAAGGATATTGTGAATAAATATCATCTCATTCCACTCAAAATTGAGAATGATCGACTTTATGTCGCCATGTCAGACCCAATGGATTTCTTTGCAATTGACGATCTTCGTCTTTCCACGGGTTTTTTGATTGAACGAACAATCGCAACGAAAGACGATATTGCGAGAGCCATTAGTAAGTACTATGAAATTGATGATTCAATGGACGAGTTACTAAGTGATATAAAAAGTGAGCGAAACGATCTTGAAGAAGAGCAAATAACAGATGAAGAGTCGCCAGTTGTTAGGTTAGTAAACCAGATTATTCAGTTTGCAGTTCAAAATCGGGCTAGCGATATTCATTTCGATCCTCAAGAAACTAAACTTCAGGTTCGGTATAGGGTAGATGGTCACTTAAGGACAGAGCGGAGTCTACCAAAGCACATGCAAAAGGTGCTCACAGCTCGAGTGAAAATTATGGCTAATCTTAATATTACGGAAAGCCGTGTTCCTCAAGACGGAAGAATTAAGATGAATCTTAATTTGAAGCCTGTCGATCTTCGAGTATCAACACTGCCAACTGTGTATGGTGAAAAAATGGTTCTTCGTGTACTCGATATGAGTAGTACGCTAAATCAATTGAATAAGCTTGATCTCCATCCCATTAATGATCGTAGATTTCGTAAAATGATTGAGCAGCCGAATGGCATTATTTTAATAACGGGTCCAACAGGATCAGGTAAATCTTCAACGCTTTATGCCACATTAAATCATTTGAATGATGAAGAAACAAATGTGATTACTGTAGAAGATCCGGTCGAGTATCGCTTAGAGGGCATTAACCAGGTGCAGGTGAATAGTAACGTTGGACTTACATTTGCGAAGGGTCTTCGTTCCATCTTAAGACAAGATCCGGATATTGTAATGGTGGGAGAGATACGTGATACAGAAACGGCAGAAATTGCGGTCCGCGCTTCGTTAACTGGTCACCTTGTTCTTAGCACGCTTCATACGAATGATTCAATAGCAACGATTGCGAGATTAATAGACATGGGTGTAGAACCTTTTCTAGTCGCAGCTTCCCTTGCTGGCATCGTGTCACAGCGCCTTGTTCGTCGCGTTTGTCGAGACTGCGGAGAGGTAGAGCAAGCAACTGAACGCGAAAAAGAGATTTTCAAGAAGCGTGGCATTTCTATTGCGGAGGTTAATCGTGGCAAAGGATGCGGTAACTGCAACATGACAGGGTATAAAGGAAGAATTGCCCTTCAGGAAGTGCTCGTGATGGATGACGCTATTCGAAAGAAAATCATGAATAATGAACCGATGACAGCGCTTCGTCAATACGCCATTAAAAAGGGAACGATCTTTCTAATTGATGACGGATTACTTAAAGTAAAACACGGTCAAACAACGACAGAAGAAGTTCTTCGAGTCGCTTTTAATGAGTAGGTGAGAACATGAAAGAGCAAATGGAAAAGCTTTTAAAAGCAGCTTTTCAGCTTGGGGCCTCTGATTTGCACCTGACAGTTGGTGTACCACCAATTGTCAGAGTAAACGGTGATCTTAAGCGTTACGGGAATGAACCATTGACTCCTGAAGTTACAGAGCAAATGGCAAAAATAGTTATACCCAATGAAATGTGGGCCATGTTTGTTGAGAAAGGTGATCTTGACTTTTCCTACAGTTTACCGGGAGTTTCAAGGTTTAGAATGAATGCTTATTATCAGCGCTCATGTATTAGTCTTGCGATTAGAATTGTGCCAACGCACATTCCTTCGATGGAAGACTTGCATATCCCGCCAATTATGAGAAAGCTAGCAATGAAACCGCAGGGGCTAATCCTTGTTACTGGGCCAACTGGATCTGGTAAATCAACAACGCTTGCTTCAACGATTAACTACTTAAATCACACCGTTCAAAAGCATATTATTACGCTTGAAGACCCGATTGAGTATTTGCACAAACATCGTAGCTGTGTCATTGATCAGCGTGAAATTGGAGCAGATGCTAAAAACTTCGGTCATGGTCTGCGTGCAGCACTAAGGCAGGATCCCGACGTTATTCTCGTCGGAGAGCTTCGCGATCTTGAAACAATTCAAACAGCTGTCACTGCTGCAGAAACGGGACATCTTGTACTAGGGACGCTTCATACGAGTAACGCATCGGCGACAATCGATCGAATTATCGACGTATTTCCCCCTAGTCAGCAGTCGCAAATTCGTGTGCAGCTCGCATCCGTTCTTGTTGGGATTTTATCTCAGCGTTTATTCCCAACGCCAGACCGGAAATCAAGAAAGCCTGCGTTTGAAGTATTAGTAAACAATTCTGCAGTAGCGAATTTAATTCGTGACGGGAAAGTGTATCAAATACCTAACGTACTTCAGACGAGCAGAGCACTTGGTATGGTTGCACTTGAAAGCTCTATTAAACAATTACTAAGTGAGAGTGCTATTTTAAAAGAAGCTGCTGAGCCGTATTTACAGGGGGAGTAATAAATGAGTCAGTTCCAGTATGTTGGTAAGACAGCAAAAGGCAGAATGAAAAAGGGTAGCTTGACGGGAGAGTCGAAGCGGGAAGTTATTCTGGAGCTTCGTGAAAAAGGAATTGCTGTAATGGAAATTCAAGAAGTTGACGCTTCCTTATTGGCGAAGGATATTTCAATAGGTAACCCTGTTAAACTACGTGACTTTGTTGTTTATCTTAGACAGTTCGCAACGCTGCTTCGAGCAGGTATATCGATTGTTGACGCAACAGCTATTTTGTCAGAGCAAACAGAAAGCAAAGCGCTTGGACGAGCATTGAAAACGATTGAAGAAGAGCTTCGAACAGGTAATCCGTTATCCGAGGCTGCAGCCAAACATCCAAAAGTGTTTCCACCAATGTTTACGAACATGGTATATGCTGGCGAAGTAAGCGGCGGCATGGATGAAGCTCTCGAACGACTTGGTGAGTATTTTGAGAAGCAGCATAAAACAAAACAGAAAGTAATTTCAGCCATGACTTATCCAGTGATAGTCGGTATCGTTGCAATTGGTGTAGTGATTTTCTTACTAGCTTCTGTCGTACCAACTTTTGCGGACATGCTTGAAGATCTAGGTGGAGATTTACCAGCCATTACGCAGTTTGTAATGGGTGCAAGTAACATTGTGCAAGTCTACTGGTGGTTGATCATACTGGTAATAGTGCTAATTGTAGGATTTATTTCTATTATTAGACAAAAATCTTATAGTAAGTATTATTTTGATTATGCTATACTGAAATTACCGATATTCGGGAAAATTTTACAAAAAGCGACTCTCGCGCGAATGACGAGAACGCTAAGTTCCCTTTTTTCGAGCTCGGTCCCCATTCTACAGTCTCTAGCGATTGTGGAAAAAGTTGTAGGAAACGAGGTGGTGGTTAGAGTTCTGCGTGAATCAAGAACCTCTCTTGAACAGGGGAAGCGTTTAACAGAGCCGATGAAAAAGCACTGGATCTTCCCGCCTTTAGTTACGCAGATGATTTCGATTGGAGAGGAAACGGGTTCATTAGATGCGATGCTCGCCAAAGTAGCCGACTTTTATGAAGATGAAGTCGAAAACGCAACGGATCGATTAAAAGCAATGATCGAACCGCTTATGATCGTGTTTCTAGCAAGCATTGTAGGCGTCATTGTTCTTTCCATCATTGTGCCAATGTTTGAAATCTACAACAACGTGGGGTAGTAAAGAAGTTTCATAGACATCATTGTTAGTCATACTTAGAAGAAAAAAAGAAATCAAGGGGGAAAACACATGTTCAAGCGTTATTTGAAGAATGAGAAAGGTTTAACGTTGATTGAATTGCTTGTTGTTATTGTAATTCTAGGGATTATTGCTGCTATAGCAATTCCGGCTGTAGGAAACTTAATCGATAATACTAGAGATAAAGCTAAAGTCTCTGAGGCTGCAAATATAATCAGTGGTGCTAAACTTGCTCATGCATCAGAAGGTTATCCAAAAAATGGATGGAGTTCTGATACAACAAACGGAAATGATCTAGAAAATTTCATTGAAGATGGAAACCTTAAAGACAATTCCTGGACGGTAACTTGGTCAAAAGCTGATGGTTATGAATTGAAAGGACATAATAGTGCTCCTGTAATTGTATCAACTTATACAGATACTACTGAAGTAAAAGAAAGTGAAATTACAGGGTTTTTAAGCAAGTAAACACATTAGAAAACCCTCCCCGGAGGGTTTTCTTCCTAACTACATACCGATTCACTTAATCTACTAAACTATTTCGAAGAAGGATGAAACATATGGGGGTCATATTACATAGTTATTTATTTCTAGTTGGGCTTGCACTTGGGTCTTTTTATAATGTTGTAGGACTTCGGGTACCGATCAAACGATCGATAGTGACCCCTCGCTCATCCTGCCCAACTTGTAAGCGGGAACTTTCACCGTTAGAACTCATTCCGGTTTTCTCTTATTTGCTCCAGCGTGGGAAATGCAAAGGTTGTTCATCGCGAATATCGCCAATCTATGCAGCTGTTGAGTTTGTGACCGCATGTCTTTTTACGATAACACCGTTTTTGGTAGGATGGTCAAAAGAATTGCTAATCTCATATGGGTTGATTTCCCTTCTTATTATTGTATTTGTATCTGATATTTCATATATGTTGATTCCGGATAAAATTCTATTGTTTTTCACAGCTTACTTTATCGTAGCAAGAATGATTGTTCCAATGAATCCTTGGTACAGCCCCTTAATCGGAGCGGCTGCTGGCTTCTTACTACTTCTCCTCATTGCTGTTATTAGTAAAGGTGGTATGGGGGGCGGGGATATTAAGCTGTTTGCGGTGCTGGGTATTATATTTGGGTTTCAAGAAATACTGCTTGTTTTCTTCTTCTCAACACTTTGCGGATCGATTATTGGTATTACTGCTTTACTCAGTGGAAAAGCGAAACGAAAGCAGCACATTCCGTTTGGTCCATCAATCGCGCTAGGTGCAATTATCACTTATTTTTACGCTGAACCAATCTTAGACTGGTATTTTAGTTTTCTGTCATGATGGAGGGAATGGATGATGGGTTTTTTTCGTTTTAAGCCACAATCAAAACAGATTAGTATGATTTTGCATGATCATGTGATCAGAATGGTCGAGCTCTCTCATTCGACAATGGAAATTCGTTCTTACCGTGAACGGTTTCTTCCTGAAGGGATTATCCGTGATGGCAAAGTAATCGAACGAGATACCCTTTCAGTCATTTTAGAAGAGTGTGTAGAAGAATGGGGAATTAAAGGAAAAAGAGTTGTTTTTCAAGTTCCTGATACCTATCTTGTCCTAAGAAACGAGAAAATCCCTCTTACTGTGGCTGATGATGATATTAAAGGTTACCTTTACCTTGAGATTGGGACGAGCATTATGCTTCCTTTTAAAGACCCTGTGTTCGATTATGAATTAATTGGACAAAAGAGCGAGCATAAAGAAATTCTTCTTTTTGCAGCTCCTGAAGAAATTGTTAACGATCTATCTTCATTACTTGAATCCGTTTCCCTTCATCCTGAAGCTGCTGATGTTACAGCGCTATCGCTCTATAGACTTTATTATCATACTGATCAGATTGACTCACAGAAGCCCACGCTTCTCATTCATTGTGGCATACGGGCCATTAATGTAAGTGTTTTCTATCAGCACAAGCCTGCATTTATTCGCCAGGTAATGATGGATGCACCTCAATCCAACTGGGATGTCGTTCAAACAACTAGATCGTCGAGTACAATGAAGTGGATCGGTGATCGCGAAGAAATGATTGAAATGGTTGATGATAGTGTTACGGAAATTGAGAGAGTAATTAGTTTCTATCACTATTCGATGAATAAAAGCGGGCAAACAATTCAACGTGTTTTCTTATCAGGGGACTTTCCTGAGCTTCCTTTATTAAAGAAACGCCTTGAATCCACTGTGGAAGTAGCTGTTCAACATGCGGAGACGAATGCAATTAAAGATGAGGAAGGGAATTTACTTCCACTTCCTTACTACGGGGCTTATGGTCTTTCATTAAAGGGGTGGAGAAATGTTAATTGATATTAACCTTCTTCCAAATAAGCCGAAGCGATCTTTTTCGTTTATCCTCATTCCTATTTCAGCAGGTGCGGTTATACTAGTGGTTTTTCTCTGGATGTTCTTTAGCTCACACCAATTAAAATCCGAACAAGTGACATTAACAGATCGGCTAGAAAAAACATCCGAGCTCATGAACGCACTCCAGTCAAACGATGTTGAGGCTGCATCTTCCGGCCAAACGTTACAAGAGTATGTTGACTGGCTTGATGGTGTCGAGTTTTCGACTGTTAAACTATTAGATGATCTTGTAGCGCGACTTCCGGAACGTGGTTACTTTATGAACTACGATTTTGATGGAAGCGAGACAGTAACATTAACGGTACAATTTGATCAGATGAAAGAAGTCTCTCAATATTTAAGTGAACTTAATTCCTCAGAAAATGTTCGATCTGCGAGTGTTCTTACTGTAACAGCCGCTGATTTAACGGAAGAAGCAGAAGAAGATGGTCGCATTCTTCCTCGGTATGTAACGGAATATGAAATTGTAATTAATAAAGCAAATTTAAGAATAGATGAGAATGAGGTTGTAGAGGAGGGCTCTGATGGATAATCGTACTAGAAACTTACTAACGGCAGTTGGTCTGCTTCTTCCGATCCTAGGTCTTGTGCTTTTCTATATGTTCTCCGTACTTCCTCAAAAGCAAGAAGTTGAAAGACTAGAGGCTCAGGTTAGTCAGAACGAGGATGTCATTCGAGTACTCGAAGAAAAAGAG
Source organism: Bacillus sp. NTK071 (assembly GCF_017303315.1). Classification (GTDB taxonomy): domain Bacteria; phylum Bacillota; class Bacilli; order Bacillales; family Guptibacillaceae; genus Guptibacillus. The sequence goes on along the minus strand of NZ_JAFKOI010000002.1, from coordinate 500,936 downwards.
AATAATAAGCAGGCTGAATCTTTTGATACGAATGCGCTACAGCGTATGGTCCCAGTAAAGCCACTAGTTGATCAGTTTATCCTTGATCTAAACCAGGCTGAACTCGTATCAAGAAGTAAGATTCAACAGCTCGATTTTGTAGACGAGGTTCTTAATCCTGAGCAGTATGCAGAAGAAAGTACCTCAGAAGAAACAAGCGAGGATGGACAAGAGAATCCCCCTGATGTGGCGACTGAGGAAACTAGCGAAGATGCTCCTGAAGCGCCACCAAACGAAATAGGCGAAGCAGTGGCAGGACTTCCTGAAGGCATCCAATCCGTAAACGTAAGCATGGCGATGGCTTCAGATAACTATCCGTCTCTTAGAACATTTCTAAAGTCCATTGAAGGTTTACCACGAATGGCGATGGTTAGTGGTTTATCTTTTACAGGAAAGCCTGAAGCTGTTTCGTTAGATGAAGGTGAAGAGACAAAAGAATTATTGTACACCGCTGATGTGTCAACCTTCTACATTCCTTCCTTAACCGATCTTGCAGAACAAACACCTAGTATTGACTACCCTGAACCTGCGGATAAAGAGAATCCTCTTTATGAGACGGTAACAGACGAAGAAGCGAAAGAGTAGTTTCTTCTATTAGTGTATGAGAGAAGCTTCTATTAAAGAGGCTTCTTTTTTGTGATTAGCTGTTAGTAGAAGAAAGCCTCAAATCTAGTAGTTTCTGTTCTAGCATTTCCCCCCATTTCATAGACTATAGTACAAGCCGGTATCAAGGAGGATGGTTATGGACAGGGAGAAACGAACAATTTCAATTCGTTTAAATGGGGAGGACGTGAATAAACCTTCCGAAACACATAAAGAAGAAAGTGCTGCGGCAGAAGAAAAAGAATTTGAGTGGATTTTACCCGAACGGCGTGACGCTAAGAAAATAGTAGAGATTCGTAAGCGTCATATTCAAAAGAGACCTCGTCCATTATTTGAACCTACTACGAAACGTTCGAAGCTTCCTGTAGGAAGAAAGAAGAAAAAATCTCCTTCGCTGACTGGCAAACCGGTGATAACGATTCAGAAAAAGGTGGTAGCTTCTGCAGTGTTTGCTATTGTCATTGGTCTTCTATTTGGACTGAGCTTGTTGATGGTTTTCTCAGGAAACAATGCGACATTACCAGCTAACACTGAACAGAAATCAATACCAGCTTCAACGAAAGGTGCTGATTTATCGCTTGATCTTCATGTTGTTCAGTCTGGAGCTTACGAAACAGAAGATGCAGCAAAGGAATTTCAACTGAAGTTTAAAGAGCAAGGCTTTCCTGCTACTATATTTAAAGGTGAAAAGTACTATTTACTGATTGGCGTTTCTTCTACTGTTGAAGGACAGGATGCGCTTGGAAGTTACTTTGAAAGTAAGGGGCAGGATGTTTATAAAAAGGTTTGGACAATTGATGGTAAAGGAGCTCAAGCAGATCCTGAAGTGGCTCAGCATGTTCAGGAAGGAAGAGATCTTCTTGAGGAACTTACCACACTTGATTTAGCTGCACTTTCCGATAAAAAGGTTACAGACAAAGAAATTGAAAAAACAGCCGAAACCATTGAGAGTTGGAACGATAAGGGAACAAAGATGAGTGAGTGGGAGAAAAATGATGGACAAAAATTCGCAGAAGATTTAAACGGAGCCATGAAAGAAATTCAATCATATTCTTCTGAGGAAAAAGTCCCTTCGCTTTGGATTGCGCAGCAGCATCTATTAGATGGTATGTCATCTTATCAGGACCTAGTGGAAAGTATGAAATAGTCAGATATTTGCGGATCGAATCATTTAACGGTAGGATAAGGAAGGAGGGTCTACCCTCCTTAACAATAGTGCTGAAACGAATAGAAATAGGAAATTTCAGATTATCGTTACAAATTTATTCTGTATGCACATACATGAACAAAACATGACGAAAAATGTAAAGGAACGTCAGAAAAATAAATTGTGGAAAGAAAAGGGATTTGATAAGCTGTTATCAAGCCCTTTTCCCACTTGTGAATCATTTACAAAAAAAGGGTGGTATTATGAAGCGCCTCGTGTTAGCCTCTGGATCTCCGCGAAGAAAAGAACTTCTAGAGCAAATGAACCTCCATTTTGACATTATCGTAAGCGGCTTTGAAGAACATCTCTCTTTATCTGTTTCTCCTTCTGAACTTGTGAAACAGCTTGCCTTTGGTAAAGCAAACGATGTACTTTCTGACATATCAGAGGGTGTTGTCATTGGGGCTGATACGGTCGTAACACTTGATCACAATGTACTTGGAAAGCCAGAGAGCCGAGAGCATGCGAGGCAGATGCTTAGAGCGCTTTCTGGTCGTACCCACATTGTTTATTCAGGTGTGTCCATTCTTTCACATGACAAGAAAGTTGAATTTCATGAAGCAACTGAGGTTACCTTCTGGGAGTTAACAGATGAAGAAATTGAGACGTATCTCGATACAGGAGAGTCTTTTGACAAAGCGGGAGGTTATGGCATACAGGGTTTCGGTGCCGCCTTTGTGAAACGTATTCATGGCGATTATTACAGTGTGGTAGGGCTTCCGATTGCAAGAACGCTTAGAGAACTTAAGGCGTTTGGCATAGTTCCGGAGATTCAGCATTAGTCAGGCATGAAGATGAATCCAGGGAGGAAGCGTGTTGCTGAAAACACCTTTAATGATTCGTGATTATCCTGAAGAAGAGCGCCCGAGAGAGCGCTTAATGAAGGACGGTCCTGAAACGTTATCCAATCAAGAGTTATTGGCTATTATCCTCAGGACAGGAACAAAGCAGGAGTCTGTCCTTCAACTTTCTTATCGCATTATCCAGTACTTTGAAGGACTTCGACTTCTAAAAGATGCAAGTATTGAAGAGTTAACCTCTCTAAACGGGGTTGGAACTGCGAAAGCCGTACAGCTAATCGCAGCAATGGAGCTCGGGAGAAGAGTTAGTCGCCTTCAATTAGAAGAGCGCTATACGATCCGTTCACCAGAAGATGGTGCGAACTATGTGATGGAAGACATGCGTTTTCTCTCGCAGGAACACTTTGTTTGCTTATACTTAAATACGAAGAATCAGGTGTTACATCGTCAAACCGTCTTTGTCGGTAGTTTAAATGCGTCGATTGTACACCCACGTGAAGTTTTTCGAGAAGCTTTTAGGCGTTCGGCTGCTTCATTGATTTGTTTTCACAATCATCCAAGTGGTGATCCTACACCAAGTAGAGAAGATATTGAAGTCACAAAACGCTTAGCGGAATGTGGGAAGATGCTTGGTATAGATATGCTTGATCACATTATTATCGGAGATCAAAAGTTTATTAGTTTAAAAGAAAAAGGTTACGTATAAAACGGACACGGGATAGCACGTTTTCCCACTACCGTTTTCAATACTGATGCAGTATAATCATATTTATGAGTTTTGGTTGAATTGAAGGGAGATTTAACATAAATGTTTGGTGGATTTTCAAGAGATATGGGAATAGATTTAGGTACAGCTAATACGCTGGCATATGTAAAAGGTAAAGGCGTCGTTGTGAGGGAGCCTTCAGTTGTTGCGCTTCGTACAGATACAGGTTCAATTGAGGCAGTCGGTAATGACGCTAAGAATATGATTGGTCGTACACCAGGAAATATTGTTGCACTTCGTCCAATGAAAGATGGAGTCATTGCTGATTTTGAAACGACAGCTACAATGCTGAAATATTTCATTCAACAAGCGCAGAAAAACCGTTCAGTCTTTGCGCGAAAGCCAAATGTCATGGTTTGTGTCCCTTCTGGAATTACGGCTGTTGAGAAAAGAGCAGTAGAAGATGCTACGCGTCAGGCAGGCGCGCGTGAACCTTATACGATTGAAGAGCCATTTGCAGCTGCAATTGGTGCTGATTTACCAGTTTGGGAGCCTACTGGTAGTATGGTCGTAGATATTGGTGGAGGTACGACTGAAGTTGCGATTATTTCTCTAGGTGGTATTGTAACGAGCGAATCGATTCGCATTGCTGGTGATGAAATGGACGAGTCCATTATTCAATATGTGAAGAAGACGTATAACTTGATGATCGGTGAACGCACAGCCGAGCAACTTAAGCTTGAAATTGGTTCAGCAGGAACTACAGAAGGTATTGAAGCGATGGACATTCGTGGACGAGACCTAGTAACTGGACTACCGAAGACAATCAGTGTGTCTGCTGATGAAGTATCAGGTGCTCTTCGTGACACAGTGAACAGTATTATTGAAGCTGTTAAAGTAACACTTGAGAAAACACCTCCAGAACTAGCTGCAGATATTATGGATCGTGGGATTGTACTAACTGGAGGCGGGGCTTTACTTCGTAACCTTGATCAGGTGATTAGTGATGAAACGAAAATGCCTGTCATTGTAGCTGAAAATCCGCTTGAGTGCGTTGCGATTGGCACAGGGCGTGCGCTAGAAAATATTCATCTGTTTAAATCTAGAGCTGGTATTACCTCCCGCTCAAAACAGAAGTAGTAAGAAGGTGTAAGGCATGCCACAATTTTTTTCAAATAAACGACTAGTTGTCCTACTTGTTAGTATAATTGTTCTCGTCGCACTCATTGGAACCTCAATGAAAGAGCGTAACGCTCTGACAATGCCTGAGCAATTTTTCAAGGATTCAGTTGGCTGGATTCAGTCAATCTTTTATAAACCCGCTCATTCAGTAGCGGGTTTATTTGAGAGTATTGGTGATATGAAGGACATGTACGAGGAGAATGAGCTCCTAAAGTCCAGACTCAATGAATTTGTCGCCTTATCTGAAGAATTGAAAACCGTTAAAAAAGAAAATGAAGAACTAAAAAGCGAGCTAGACATCGATCCGTCTACAGGCTTGTCTAATTATCAGACGTTCCATGCGAATATGATTGCTCGTTCACCAGATCGGTGGAATGATTTGCTCACCATTGATAAGGGGAAGCAAGACGGGGTACAAGTGAACATGGCAGTTGCTACTCCTAATGGTCTTATTGGGAAAGTGAAAAACGTTCAACCGTTTTCTTCTACTGTACAGCTTGTTAGTGATGTAGACAGAACAAATCGAATCGCTGCAATGACACAGGAAGATAAGAATGTTTTTGGTACAATTGAAGGATATGATACTGAAAAAGAAGTTCTCTTATTCTCAAAAATCCCTGTAGATATTAAGGTGAAAAAAGGTCAGACTGTAATTACTGCAGGAAATGGCGGGATATTCCCACGCGGGATCGTCATTGGTAAAATTGTCGATGTGGAGACAGATAATGTAGGTACAACACAAACGGCTCTTGTTAAACCTGCTGCTGACTTGTATGACATTAATAACGTTATGGTTATTGATCGCGGAGCACAGAACGTAGTACCTGATAATGGAGAAGGTGAAGAGGAATGAAGCGCTTTCTTCTAATTGGTACTCTTTTCGTTCTTTTTTTAATCGAGGGAACTGTTTTTCAAGTGTTTGCACCTGAGCACTATGGATTTGGTTTTCAGCTGATTCCACGTTTTGTCACGGTAATTGTTGTTATGGTTGGCATGATGATGAGTCCAGCATATGGCGTTATTTATGGGATTGGATTTGGACTCTTACATGATTTAATTTATACAGACCTTGTTGGTGTGTATATGTTCGGAATCTCGGTTGCAGCCTACATAATCGGTTATTTATCGAAGGTTTTTCAACTTAATTGGTTTACGGTGCTTGTACTTGGACTTCTCGGTGTCTCGTTGGTTGAATTCTATGTATATGAACTTTTTTCATTAATTAACGTAACGGATGTTTCATTTCATGCCTTTTTCTATGACCGTTATCTTCCTTCGTTAATTCTTAATGGTGTCTTTCTACTTGTTGTTTATTATCCTGTGAAGCAGTTATTGGAAGAATTATCTGAAAGCCGTAGACAAGAAAATCAGGCCAAAAGAAGGAGTTTCCTTTAGCAGCGTTGAATTATTCTATGTTGAGGTGAATGAAATTGTCTATGGCTCAAAAGCAAACACAGCAGTTTGTCACGATTAAAGGGACGAAAGATGGCTTGAATCTGATTTTAGACGATTCCTGCGCTTTTCGTGATGTTATAAATGAATTAGATGAAAAGCTTTCCGCCCGTCATATCCAGCAGACGGAAGGAAATGTGATCACAGTTACGTTAAAACTAGGAAATCGTTATTTAACGAGAGATCAAGAAGAGACCCTTCGAACAATGATACAATCAAAGCAGAACCTTGATGTGGATCGTATTGATTCAAATGTCATTTCACGCGAAGAAGCAGAAGAAGAGCGGAAACGAACGACTGTTACATCTGTAACAAGAACGGTTCGTTCAGGACAGGTTCTTGAAGTGGAAGGTGACCTTCTTTTAATTGGAGATGTGAATCCTGGTGGTACTGTGAAAGCAGCGGGTAATATCTTCATCATGGGATCACTTCGCGGGATTGCACATGCTGGCGCAAATGGAGACATCAACGCTGTCATTACAGCAGCTGTTATGAAACCATCACAGCTCAAGGTTGCTGAACTAATCAGTAGACCGCCTGATCAAGCAGGTACTGCAGTTCATGAAGCAGAATGTGCATTCGTCAGAGAAGGTTATTCAGAAATTAGCGTAGATCGTATTCAAGTACTAACTAAAGTTAGACCGAATTTGACAAGGTTGTAGACAGAAAGGGGAATGTTGTGTGGGAGACGCTATCGTCATTACTTCCGGAAAAGGTGGTGTGGGTAAAACCACAACGACAGCAAACATCGGAACAGCTCTTGCACTGTCGGGGAAGAAAGTATGTCTGGTGGATACGGATATTGGACTACGAAACCTCGATGTTGTCATGGGACTAGAGAATCGCATCATCTATGACCTCGTCGATGTAGCGGAGGAAAGGTGCCGCCTTCATCAGGCTTTAATTAAAGATAAGCGCTTTGAAGCTCTCTATATGCTTCCAGCAGCACAGACGAAAGATAAGTCTGCTGTTCAGCCAGATCAGATGAAGAGAATCATTGATGAATTAAAGCAGGATTATGATTACGTGCTAATTGATTGCCCTGCAGGTATTGAACAAGGATTCAAAAATGCAATTGCGGGTGCAGATAAATCAGTTGTGGTTACGACACCTGAAACATCAGCCGTCCGTGATGCAGACCGGATCATTGGTCTTCTTGAGAAAGAAGAAAATATTGAAGCACCAAAGCTTGTCGTCAATCGTATACGAAATCATATGATGGAAAGCGGAGAAATGTTAGACGTTGATGAGATTGTTTCTATTCTTGCTATTGATTTGCTCGGTATCGTTGGAGATGATGATTCAGTTATTCGAGCATCAAATAAAGGAGAGCCAATTGCACTTGATCCAAGCTCTAAAGCCTCCATTGCTTATCGGAATATAGCACGTAGAATTCTTGGTGAGTCTGTTCCTCTTCTATCTCTTCAAGAAGAACGTGGCATGTTAACGAAAGTCAAAAAGTTTTTTGGAATGCGTTCATAATCCCGGCCAATTGGCCGGGGTTTTTTAATTTCACTTTCTTTATGTTCTACCTCAATGGTCACCTTACTATCTTACAAAAGACATAACTCTTCCGGACAAGTCATAAACTGAATACTACTTATAGGAAGGAAGGGTGAGCAATGGGGAACGATCTGGATGAGATTCGAAAAAGGCTCAATTCTAGGAAAAAACAGCGCCAGCCTGTACGCTCTGTTGTGCGCAATGATCGAATGAATGACAAAGTTTCATCCTCCTCGTTTCAAGATACGGAGGTTAAAATTCATCCGCTATTTAACAAGCAAAGTTTCATGATTCGTTCGATGATAGCTGCGTGTTTATTCCTTAGCGCTGGAATTCTTTTTAAAGCAGACAGTGAGAGAGTTGCACCTATCCAGGGGTACGTATCAAATCTAATGGTGCAAGATTTTCAGTTCGCAACAGTAAAGGAATGGTATGAAGGAAAGTTTGGGAATCCAGTTGCTCTCTTTCCTACTGCTCCAGAATCAACAACTGCGGGAGAAAAGCCTGTATATGCTCTGCCTGCTAGTGGAAAGGTTCTCGAGGACTTTGAGACGACAGGTAAAGGGATTATGGTAGAGACCGTATTAAGCTCAGAGGTAGAAGCCATTAATGCTGGGGTCGTAACTTATGCAGGGAATAAAGATGGGACTGGTCAAACAGTGGTCGTTCAGCATACCGATGGAAGCGAATCGTGGTATGGCATGCTGGATTCGATCGATGTATCGCTTTATGATTTTGTTCAAACGAAGGACAAACTTGGAAGTGTGACGAACTCTGAAGACGGGGAAACAGGTACCTTCTATTTTGCCATAAAGAAGAACGAAGCCTTTATTGACCCTCTTCAGGTCGTACCGATTGAATAATGTTTCGTCTCATAACAATCCATCCATTGTTCTGGATGACAATAGGACTCTCTCTACTAACTGGAAGATTCAGAGAGATGCTGCTGCTGTTCGCAGTTGTGCTTATCCATGAAGTGGGCCATGCATCAGCAGCACGTTATTTCGGGTGGCGAGTTAATGAAATCATTTTGCTACCTTTTGGTGGTGTTGCAGTTGTTGATGAACACGGGAATCGCCCTTTAAAGGAAGAGCTGGTTGTTATTCTAGCAGGACCAGCCCAACATATCTGGATGATGGGAATCGGTACACTTTTTCATTATATGGGGCTTTGGCATGAGATGTATGAACTATTTATGCTCCATAACATGATGGTTCTGCTATTTAATTTATTACCAATATGGCCGCTCGATGGTGGAAAGCTTCTTTTTCTCTTATATACCTCAATTTACCCTTTTAAAGCTGCTCATCGTACAATGATTCGTTCTTCACTGTTTTTTCTTCTACTTCTTATCATATTGACAGCTAGTGCCTTTCCCCTTCATCTAAATTTATGGATGGTTATTTTGTTTCTGTGTGTTGCACATTTTAAAGAGTGGAGACATCATCAGTATATTTATCTCAGATTTTTGCTTGAACGATATTCCAAGAAGTATCGTGGATCGAATCAAGTTCTTTCTGTTATGCCAGAGATGAAATTAAATGATATTCTAGCCACTTTTTCGAGGGGCAAACATTATCAAATCTTTATACAGAATCTGAACGTCGAAACAGATGAACACGAATTGCTTGAAGCGTACTTTAAGAAAAATCAAATCGGATGTGCAGTAGGCTCGTTATTTCGGTAGAATAGAGAAAAACGGGCAAAAGGAGAACGGTTATGCAATTAATTGTCCTTGAAAAGAAAGAGTGGCGTGCAGCCGCAATTGAAATAGATAACGAAATTACGGATATTTGGCTTGAACAAATAAATGATAATAAACCAGTGCAAGGTGATGTAATCCTTGGGAAAGTGTCTGCCGTTTTGGACGGAAAAAGCGCGGCATTCATTTCTCTTGGACGTGGAAAGCCAGGATTACTTAATGGAAATGAACTAGCGCTAGCTCAATATCGGAAGACAGCCGGAGGAGTGCAACCGGCTGTTTCTGAATGTCTTGAGGAAGGACAGGCTATACTTGTTCAGGTGAAGCATCAGGGTGTCAACCGTAAAGGACCAATTGTTACCGAGCTAGTAACGTTTACTGGAGAGACGCTTGTTTACATGCCTTATGCTGGTTATTCAGCGGTTTCAAAACAGCTTCATCTGAAACGGGAAGAGCTACTAGCCTTTGCCAAAACGCATTGTATTGAACAAGAAGGTCTTATTTTTAGGACAAGCGCAGGCTACGTGGATGAAGAGCAATTGTATACTGAGCTTCAACATCATCGAAAAAAATGGCAATGTTTTGTGGAGAAAGCGTCTACCAAACGAGCTCCATTCACAATCAAGAAAGCAAAAGGTTTAAGTGAACAAGTTAGCAAGGTCTTTCCTTTGCAGCGTGTCACAGGTATTGTTTCCAATTCCGCTTCTTCGATTGAAGAATTCCTGCCTTTTCTAAAAAATAATGTGGAAGTATCCGCTTTTCCACACCATCAAAAGAAAGTAAGCAAACTTGAAGAGACAATAGCAAGTATGGAGAAAACCATTAAAATCGGGAAAGGGAAACTTCATATTGAAGAAACAAATGCTATAACGGCTATTGATGTGGATACGGGCGGATCAAAATACGGAACGAAGAGTCAAACGCATTATGAAGTGAACGTCTTAGCTATTGAAGAAATCACAAGGCAGTTAAGACTCCGTAACATTAGTGGCTTGATTGTTGTAGACTTCCTTCGAGTGGATGAACAAGATCAACGGAAGCTAGTTACTTTACTTAAGAGCAAGGAAAAAGAAGATCCTCGTTTAAAAGTAGGGGGCTTTACAAAGCTCGGTCTTTTTGAAATGCAAAGGAAGAAGGCTGGACTACCGCTAAGTTCTATTGTATAGAAACAGAAAAAAGAAGTAGTATATATTACATTGACACGATAATTTTAGCTGTGGTATGATTTAGTGGTTAGTTCGTTTGGAAGCACCCAAAGAGCTACAACCGCTCAAGAACAGGTTTTTAAGCTAGTTTCTAGCACCTGCAATGGCGAGTCTTAGTATTAGAGGAGGTGCACGTAATGTACGCAATTATTGAAACTGGTGGTAAACAAATCAAGGTTACTGAAGGTCAAGAAATCTACATCGAGCTTCTTAACACTGAAGCTGGTGAAACGGTTACTTTTGACCGTGTGCTAATGGTAGGTGGAGATGACATTAAAGTTGGTTCTCCAATGCTAGAAGGCGCTACTGTAACTGGTAAAGTTGACAAGCACGGTAAAGGTAAGAAAATTACGGTTTATAAATATAAGCCTAAGAAAAACTACCGTCGTAAGCAAGGACACCGTCAACCTTACACTAAAGTAGTTATCGACAAAATTAACGCTTAAGGATATCAACGATGATACGTTTCAACTTGAAGCGCGATTCTGACAATCGCATTATTTCATTTTCTCTATCTGGACACGCTGAGTCTGGCCCGTACGGCTATGACTTAGTATGCGCAGGTGTTTCTGCCGTGTCGATTGGGACAGTGAACGCGATTGAATCCCTTTGCGATGTACATCTCATAGTTGACATGGAGGATGAAGGTGGCTATCTCAGCTGTACCGTTCCAGCTCGTCTGGATCAGCGTACGGATGAGAATATCCAGCTTCTCCTTCAAGGAATGGAAGTTTCCATTTCAGCAATTGCCGAAGAATACGGCAAGCATATCCAAATTACTCACACATAGGAGGTGGGACAATATGTTGAAAATGAATCTACAGTTTTTCGCATCGAAAAAGGGTGTAGGTAGTACAAAAAACGGCCGTGATTCAATCTCCAAGCGTCTTGGCGCGAAGAGCGCAGACGGCGAGTTCGTATCCGGCGGTTCAATTCTTTTCCGTCAACGCGGAACTAAGATCTACCCTGGAGCAAACGTTGGCCGCGGTGGAGACGACACTCTATATGCGAAAATCGATGGCGTCGTTAAATTCGAGCGTCTTGGACGTGACCGTAAACAAGTAAGTGTATATCCAGTTGCCAAAGAAGCATAAGCAGCTTAAGAAAAACTCTAACCGAACGGTTAGAGTTTTTTGATATAATGGTTTTTATTGAATGGCTATGTTAGCTCTTATTGTTGATTTCTCGATTTTTGGCTCATTCGAGTGAAATCTTAGTTTCACTCGCCTTTCAGCTCTGCTGAAAGGTCGTCCTTTGGTGACCAATCGTCTGAGCAAATGAATTTGCTCGAAGCGATTGGTCACCGCAGGGCGTAAATGGGCCAAAAATCAACACTGCTCACTAACATAGCCTATTGAATAAACAAATGACGATGCACAAATAATTCGCATAAGATTGTTTTCTTTTAGGGGAAGTAACATACAGACTTTATATATATTGTTATAATGAAGGAAATGGTTAAAGCATTGGGAGTGCAATTATGTCTAAAAAGTGGAATACCTTTGACGTTCTGCGCCATTCTCGTCATGATTGGTTAAATCGTTTGCAGTTGATCAAAGGCAACCTTGCACTGGATCACGTGGACAGGGCAAAGGAAATTATTGAAGAAATTATTATCCAGTCGAGACAGGAAGCAAAATTATCGAATTTAAATGCTCCGAAACTTGCAGAATATATATTAACGTTTAACTGGTGTAGCCATTTATTTCAGTTGGATTTTGAAGTGATCGGGGACGAGTATGATATTTCCGCTTATGAAGCTGATTTAGTTGAGTTGTTAACTCAATGCATAGAAGTGCTTGATTCAATGGTAGAAATACCAACAGATCATCACTTACTATTGACGCTTCAGTTGTACCATGAAGAAATTCATCTTGTTTTTGATTTTCAAGGTGAAGTTTCCGATCAAAACAAGCTCAAGCTGGCGTTCGAAAATCCTGATGTGAAAAGCGCTAAATTGATTGAATTAGAGCAAAATAATCAGGAGCTAGTTAGCACGTTTTTGATTAAATGAGGTGAAAGAATGTTTGTAGATCAGGTCAAAGTATTTGTAAAAGCAGGCGATGGCGGTAATGGTATGGTTGCATTCCGTCGTGAGAAGTATGTACCGGATGGTGGCCCAGCGGGTGGAGACGGAGGAAAAGGCGCAAGCGTCATTTTCGAAGTAGAAGAAGGTCTTCGTACGCTTATGGACTTCCGTTACAATCGTCATTTTAAAGCCAAAACGGGTGAGCATGGTCGCTCGAAGAATCAGCATGGTCGTAATGCAGAGGATATGGTTGTTAAGGTTCCACCTGGTACAATTGTTTCCAATGCAGAAAGTGGAGAAGTGATTGCTGACTTAACTGAGCATGGTCAGAGAGCTACTGTAGCACGCGGTGGCCGCGGTGGTCGAGGAAACTCTCGTTTTGCATCACCATCAAACCCCGCTCCGGAGCTTTCTGAGAATGGAGAGCCAGGAGAAGAGAAAGATGTTACGCTAGAACTTAAAGTTCTTGCTGACGTTGGCTTAGTTGGATTTCCTAGTGTAGGTAAATCAACGCTTCTTTCTGTTGTATCTGCAGCTAAACCCAAGATCGCAGCGTATCACTTTACAACGATTGCACCGAATTTAGGTGTGGTTGATACGAAAGATAATCGTAGCTTCGTGATGGCAGATCTTCCAGGACTAATTGAAGGCGCACACGAGGGTGTGGGGCTTGGACATCAGTTCCTTCGCCATATCGAGCGTACACGTGTTATCGTACACGTTATTGATATGTCTGGAATGGAAGGGCGCGACCCTTACGAGGACTATTTAAAAATTAATGATGAGTTAAAGCAGTATAAAATGCGTCTGATGGAGCGTCCACAGATTATTGTTGCCAATAAAATGGACCTTCCAGATTCTGAGGAGAACCTTGAAATCTTTAGAGAAAAACTCGAAGATGATTTCCCGATCTATCCGATTTCTGCTGTAACACGACAGGGTGTTCAGGAAGTTTTGTTTGAGATTGCAGACAAGCTTGAAACAACGCCTGAATTCCCTCTTGATGAAGATAAAGAAGAAGAAACACGTGTGATGTATCGTCATGAAAAAGGTGCACCAGAATTCTTTGTGACGCGTGACAGTGATGGAACATTTGTTGTCAATGGACCTCGAATTGAAAAGCTATTCAAGATGACAGACTTTAACCGAGAAGACAACGTCAAAAGATTCGCGCAACAAATGCGTAGCTTAGGAATTGATGATGCGCTAAGAGAGCGTGGAGCTGAAGATGGAGATGCGGTTCGAATTCTGGAGTTCGAATTTGAGTTCGTAGACTGATGAACGGAGAAGACTGTCCTTAAGAGAGGGCGGTCTTTTTTGTCATTACATAGAAGTGAAGGACGAAATCCATCTGAAATTAAATGGCCAGTAGCTGGCCACGATAGAGGTGAGGGGAAGAATGAGCAAAGAAGACAAGAATTTCTATCTCGTTCGTGAAGATGTATTATCTGACTCAATGTTGAAAACGCTTGAAGCTAAGCTACTGCTTGAGAGTGGAACGGTTGAGTCAGTCCGAGAAGCGATTGATCAAGTTGGAGTCAGTCGAAGTGCATTTTACAAATACCGTGATACAATCCTGCCGTTCCATACTATGATTATTGAACAGATTGTAACGCTTTCTGTTCATCTGGAAGATCGTTCTGGAGCCCTTTCGAGGGTGCTTAGCACGGTGGCTTCGCTCGGTTGCAACTTACTAACAATCAACCAGACGATTCCCCTCCAGGGCTATGCGACGGTTATTTTAACAATGGAAATTGGCGAATCAAATCTTAAACTAAGCAGTTTACTTGAGAGAATAAAAGAAATTGAAGCAGTGAACAATGCTGAAATCATCGGATCGGGAGCATAGGGGGAAAAGATGGATACTCAAAAAAAGATAGGATTTCTAGGACCTGAAGGAACATTCACAGAAATTGCGACAAAAACGCTTTTTCAAGAGCAGGAGCGAATTCCTTTTCCAACAATTCGCGCTTGCCTGGAAGCTGTAGAAAATGGGGAAGTTGATTATGGTGTAGTTCCACTAGAGAATACCATTGAAGGATCAGTCAACATGACGCTTGATCTTCTTTCTCAACAAGTATCGCTTCCCATCGTTGGAGAGCTTGTTTTGCCAATTCGACAGCACCTTTTAATCCATCCCGAGCAGAGTGACTGGAGACGAGTGAAACGTGTGCTGTCACATCCTCATGCCATTGCACAATGCCATGTATTTCTTCAGAAAGAACTACCAGAAGCAGAACTTAGCAATGCAGCATCGACAAGTGCAGCTGCTGAATATGTTCAAAGTGATAGGAATATAGAGCAAGCTGCGATAGGGAATGAGCTTGCAGCTGAGAAATACGGATTAGCGATTGCAAAGTCCAACATTCATGATACGGAAGATAACGATACGCGATTTCTCGTTCTACATAGAACACCAAAAGCTCTTCCGCGTACACCGCTATTTAGAGAAGACCGAGTTACGTATAAAATCATACTTCCATCAGACTATCCAGGAGCCCTTCATCAAGTATTAGCGGCATTTGCTTGGCGAAACCTTAACTTAACGAAGATTGAGTCAAGGCCGATGAAGACTGGTCTTGGTAATTATTTCTTTATTATTGACGTTGAGCGACCGAACCGTGATGTTCTTCTCAAAGGCGTAATGGAGGAAATACAAGCGCTTGGAATTGGGATATCTGTGCTCGGGGAGTATCCGTGCTTCGTTGTTAATGGACAAGATTCGCACTAAATAAAATAGAAATAAGTAAGAACGGCGGATCATCCGCCGTTCTTTTTTTCTAGTCTTGTTCTAAAAGAAATCCTTGTTCCTTTAATGCGCGACAAACGGCTTTAAGCTGTGATTGAGAGCTCGCTTCAATGGTATGAAGATGGACACCTGATGTGAGCTCGGAGAGGAGTGATGCATTTGTTACAGAAAGCTTCGCGAGAAATTGATCAGCTTCAAGGCGATTACTTACAAAAAGGGAAGCAGTAAGGTCACCGTAAAGGGGATGCTCGACTGTAACATCTTTAACAGCTCCTCCATTATCTACAATTGTATATAGTTCATTTTTAGTGTCATCTGGTGAGTGCTGACAGGCAACAACCTGTTCGATTCGTGATTCTTTTCTCTCTGCATCAAATATGATATACCCCTGTGAGGTAGCAATAATTGGTTCATTTCTTGCTTTTAATAATGAAATATCCTGGACGATAACCTGTCGACTTACGTTTGTACGTTTGGATAAATCACTTCCGGTTAATGGTTTATCGCTCTCTTTTAACCATTGTAATATGAGTAGCCTTCTGTTTTCTCCAAGTATTTTTGTGCCTTCTTGTCCCATTCTATAGAACCCCTTTCCTTAGCAGCAATGTGTATTCCTATTATATCTTTGTTGCTGAACAGCGTGTAAGGATTTCTTGAAAAACGTCAACAGTTTTTTTAAGATCTTCCTCTGTCGTATCTCTTCCAAAACTGATTCTGATTAGCTCACGTGCTTCATCCTCAGTACGACCCATAGAGAGAAGCGTTTTCGATGGGTTTTGTTGCCCAACTGAGCAAGCAGAGCCGGTAGATACCGCGATACCCTTTCGATTGAATTCGAGCATAGCATATTGTCCTTCGAGTCCTTTGATACGAAGACCAACAATGTGAGCCAATCCGGGCTGCTTCTGACCTTCGATTACAATATTCGGATGAACGATTCTATTGAGGAGGTAGGATCGTAAGTTTTGTAGTCTTTTTTGTTCGTACGCCATTCGTCCGAATGTTTCCTCTACCGCAGCTGTGAAAGAGCATATTCCCGGAACATTAACAGTTCCTGGCCTAAACCCTTTCTCATGAACAGTTCCAGGAATCAAGGGATTCCAAGGAACGGAGGGAGTGATGTAACAAGCACCGACTCCTTTTGGACCATGAAGCTTGTGAGAGGAGATTGATAAGGCGGATATGCACATTTTTTGCACATCTAAAGGCATTTTTCCATAAGTTTGAACGGCATCAGTATGAAAAAGGATGTTGCGAATAGATAGTTCTCTACCAATCTCTTCAATAGGCTGAGTTGCTCCGGTTTCACTGTTTCCGCTCGCAATAGAAACGAGAATGGTGTCCTCGCAAATGACTTCTAGCAACCGCTCAAGCTCAATTTTGCCTTCATGATTATAGGTGAGGTAGCTTACTCGATACCCTTCTTGTTCTAGTTTTGCAAAAGTGTGGAGAACAGATGAGTGTTCACCATGTGCAGTAATGAGATGTCCTTTTGGATAACGTTTGATGAGGCTAGTTAGTGCCAGTATATTTGCCTCCGTACCACCAGAAGTGAAGTACACACCTGAAGGATCTCCATTTAAATGTGCAGCAATAGTGGTACGTGCTAACTCAAGTAACTGAGAGGCGTCGGTACCGACATCATGTGAACTCTGTGTGTTGCCAAAGTATTCTTTAGCTGCTTTTGTATACGTCATGATTGCGAGATCTGACATAGGGGTAGAAGCCGCATAGTCTAAATAAATCATTTTGATTTCCTCATTTATTTTCAGTCTTGTTATTTATTTAAATATATGTAAATATAGGTGTCAAGACACATGTTAAGTTAATGGTTGTTTATTTCGATATTGTGAAGTGAGAGAAGGTGTTTCGTGGATACTGAAGTACTTGTGATTGGAAGTGGTTTGGCAGGTCTGATGGCTGCAGATCTTCTTTCGACGGAAAAGAATGTGACTATTATCACAAAATCTGAACTTGGTAGAAGCAATTCGCGCTTAGCTCAAGGAGGAATCGCAGCTGTTACAACAGAGGATGATAGCTGGACAAACCACTTCTTTGATACCATTCGCGCAGGGGTTTTTCACAATAATGAGGAACTAACTGAACTGCTCGTTCGACAGGGACCGAAACAAATTCAACAGCTAGTCCGTATGGGCGTCCAATTTGATAAAAATGCTAATGGTCAATATGAAAGAGGTATGGAAGGAGCTCATAGTGTATCGCGCATTCTTCATTCAGGTGGCGACGCTACTGGTATGGAATTAGTTAACACCTTAATATGTCGTGTGAAAGAGCGTTGCACGATTCTAGAGAATCATCTAGCTATTGATTTACTCAAAATGGATGAGGAATGTTATGGCGCCCATGTCATGAATGAGACAGGGGAAATGATTACGATTACAGCAGCTTATACGATCTTAGCTACTGGTGGAGCGGGGCAGCTCTATTCTGTTACGTCTAATGATACTTCAGTTACCGGTGATGGTATTGCGATCGCTTACCGTGCTGGGGCTGTTTTATCTGATCTTGAATTTATGCAGTTTCATCCAACAATGTTTGCAAGCAATGGATCACATCCTTTTCTTATTTCTGAGGCAGTAAGGGGAGAAGGTGCTATTCTTCTAACAGGTGATGGAAAACGACTAATGGAAGGAATTCACGATCAGCTAGAACTTGCTCCTCGTGACGTTGTGGCGAGAACAATTGCTCAGGAAGAATCTGAAGTTTATCTCGACATCTCAATGATTAAAAGATTCATTGAGCGATTTCCAACAATTTCTAAGCTAGCTGAACAGAGCGGAGTGCTACTACATAATGGGAAGATTCCAGTAAAAGCAGGTGCGCATTTTCTAATGGGTGGCGTCGCGACAGACCGCTATGGTAGAACATCACTTCCTGGATTGTTTGCTCTTGGAGAAGTGGCAAATACAGGTGTACATGGTGCAAACAGACTGGCCAGTAACTCGCTTTTAGAAGGAGTTGTGTTTGCAAATGAATCTGCAAATTGGATTCTGCAATCTAATCGAAAGTTTAGAATGTCCTTCAAAATAGACATGAGGATAAATGTGTCTAAGAACATGCTGTCAATCAATCATTTACGAGAAGTAATGGATCGTCAAGTCGGCATTTGTCGATCGAGCGAGGGGCTTACCAAAGCTATTCGGCAGCTTGATTGGCGTGGGAGGTTCGTGGAAGCGTGTACGAAAGAAGAAATTGTGCACTATAACATGTTACAAACGAGCTGGCTTATGGCGACTTCTGCATTGATGCGTACAGAAAGTAGAGGGGGTCATTTTCGAGAAGATTACCCTTATCAAAAACAAAGTTTTAAGCAAAAACGGTTAATCAGGAGGATTTCACAGGATGATTGGGTTGAAGCTCAAGAACGATCTGGAGCAATTTTTCATTGAGGATATTGGCAGTGCTGATTTGTCTAGTGAGTTATTATTTGATGCAAATGAATATGGAGAAGCTGTTTTTATTGTGAAGGAAGATGGCGTTTTCTGTGGTAAGGAAGTCATTGAAATAGGTTTCAATCTAATCGACAAAGATCTCCTTGTAGACGTCTATATTAAGGATGGAGATTACGTTCATCAAGGAGATGTCATTTCTACAGTAAAAGGGCGCGTACGAGCTATTTTAACTGGGGAACGAGTCATTTTAAATATGATACAGCGAATGAGTGGCATTTCAACAATGACTGCACATGCTGTTGAAATCCTGAACAGCTCTCATACTAGAATTTGTGATACGAGGAAAACGACGCCTGGTCTTCGTATGTATGAGAAGTATGCTGTGCGGTGCGGTGGAGGATATAATCACCGAATCACTCTTGATGGTGGGGTCATGTTAAAAGACAATCATATTGCTCAATTCGGGAGTATTGAACGAGCGGTTGGACACGTCAGAAAGCGTATAGGACATATGACAAAAGTAGAAGTGGAAACAAGTTCAGAAACTGAAGTCAGGGATGCGGTAAGAGCTTCCGCAGATATTATTATGTTTGATAATTGCACACCCTCTGAAGCAGCTAGCTATTGTAAATTAGTACCTGATCGCATCATAACCGAAGCATCTGGTGGCATTACACTTCAAAATCTAGCTTCTTTTGCTGAATCAGGAGTAGATTACATTTCGCTTGGTTGTTTAACCCATTCTGTTAAAAGTCTCGATATAAGTGTAAGGATGAAGGGAGTAGAAGAATGAATATTTTAGATGCACTCACTGTGCCAAATGGTATACCCGCTCACTATAAAAATTTAAAAGAAGAGGAAATAGTTAAACGAATTACTGTAATTAAAAACGAAATGGGAGACAGGTTGTATCTTCCTGCACACCACTATCAAAAAGATGAAGTTGTTCAATTTGCTGATGATACGGGCGATTCTCTTCAGCTCGCACAGTTAGCAGCGCTAAATAAACAAGCAGAAGCGATTGTGTTTTGTGGTGTACACTTCATGGCAGAAACAGCGGATATTCTGACGGAAGATGATCAGATTGTTATCTTACCAGATATGCGAGCTGGCTGTTCCATGGCGGATATGGCTACTATTCACCAAACAGAGCGTGCTTGGAATGAACTCATTACCCTATTTGGCGATACCATCCTTCCACTTACCTACGTAAATTCTACAGCAGCTATTAAGGCATTTGTGGGCAAGTACGGAGGGGCGACGGTCACCTCCTCGAATGCAATGGCGATGGTAGAATGGGCATTTACAAATAAACAGCGCGTTCTCTTTTTACCCGATCAACACTTGGGACGAAATACAGCTTACGAATTAGGCGTTCCCCTTGAAGCGATGGCGATTTGGGACCCTATCACTGATACCCTTGAATACGAAGGAAGTTATGATGACGTCAAAGTGATTCTATGGAAGGGACATTGCTCTGTACACGAAAAATTCACTTTGCAAAATATTGCGGATGTACGAGATAAGTATAATGATGTTAACATCATTGTTCATCCTGAATGTAGTTTTGAAGTGGTAGAAGCCTCTGATTATTCAGGATCAACGAAAATGATTATTGAAACGATTGAACAAGCCAAGAGTGGATCGAAATGGGCAATAGGAACGGAAATGAATTTAGTGAATCGTATTATTCAGCAGCATTCTGATAAAACGATCGTGTCGTTAAATCCTAATATGTGCCCATGTCTTACAATGAATCGAATTGATCTTCCTCATTTATTATGGGCGCTTGAAGAGGTTTATCATGGAAAACAAACAAATCGTATAAAGGTGGATCCTGAAACATCTTTATTTGCATCCAGAGCATTGGAGAGAATGCTACATAGGTTCTAACGAATGAAGAATCAGACAACTTGTCTGATTCTTTTTTCTTTTTTTATAACAAGGAAGGCATACATAGGTCGTGAATTCCCCGCATATTAATGTGATGATATTTGCCTTTAAAAAAGGTAGCAATCTGCCCAGTCACGCATACACTGTACTGAATTTCATTGTACTGATATTGTACAGGAGGGAGTTTTTTAGCTTGAAAATACATGTCGTTCAAAAAGGCGATACTTTATGGAAAATCGCTAAAAAATATGGTGTGGATTTTGAACAATTGAAAGCTGTTAATACGCAGCTCAAAAACCCAGATATGATTATGCCAGGAATGAAAGTGAAAATTCCTTCAGGCGGAGTGCCTGTTAAAAAGAAAGAAATGCAGATGAAAGAAATGAAGAAGGAAATGCCAAAGAAAAAAGAAGCGCCAATGATGAAGCCGAAAGAAAAGCCATCAATTAATATGCCTATTAATAATGAATTAAATATGGGTTTAAACATGAACATGAACATGATGCCTACAGAAGAAAAACCTAAAAAGGTTAAACCCAAATCAACAAAGCCTGTAGAAAAGAAAGCTGAAGCGAAAAAGCCTGCACAAAAGAAACCTGTAGAAAAAGCAAAAGGCAAAGCAGAGAACTTATTTTATCCAATGAAAGATGAGGATGTACTAAGCGAATTTGAATCCTCTTCAATGGAAATGCCTCCTCCACCTGCTATGCCGATGAATGAAGGTAAAGGAGCTGTCGGTGGCGTTCAGGGGTATGCCAATAAAGGGAACAACCATGGCTACCCTGGTTATCCGAATTCAGTTGGAGGCGCTCATATGGGTAACCCAAATAATCAGAACGTAGCAGGTGCTTACGGGGATTTTGGAAACAAAGGTCAATACCCTGGCTACCCAGGATCCGTAGCGGGTGCACAAGATTATGGTAATGGTTATCCGAATCAAAATGTAGCGGGCGCCTATCAGGGCTATGGGAACAAGGGCAATAATGGTTATCCAGGATCTGTAGCGGGAGCAGAGATGAACAATTACGGTCAAAAAGGGGAAGAAAGCTCAGATGTAGCGGG
The DNA here is from genome assembly GCF_017303315.1 of Bacillus sp. NTK071. Classification (GTDB taxonomy): domain Bacteria; phylum Bacillota; class Bacilli; order Bacillales; family Guptibacillaceae; genus Guptibacillus. Next base: position 479,391 of record NZ_JAFKOI010000002.1, on the reverse strand, counting down.
AGCAAGTTCTGGAAATCAGGGTTATGGTGGAATGCCAGGTTATCCAGGATCTGTAGCAGGTGCACAAGATTATGGAATGGGTTATCCGAATCAGAATGTAGCCGGAGCTCATCAAGGGTATGCGAACAAAGGAAATAATGGGTATCCAGGATCTGTAGCGGGAGCAAGTTACGGTAATCAAGGGTACGGCGGAATGCCAGGCTATCCAGGAAATGTAGCTGGTGCCCAGGATTATGGTAATGGTTATCCGAATCAGAATGTAGCAGGCGCCTATCAGGGCTATGGAAACAAGGGGAATAATGGTTACCCTGGCTCTGTAGCAGGAGCAGAGATGAATCAGTATGGTCAAAAAGGGGAAGAAAGCTCCGATGTAGCAGGAGCAAGTTATGGTAATCAAGGGTACGGCGGAATGCCAGGCTATCCAGGAAATGTAGCTGGTGCCCAGGATTATGGCAATGGTTATCCAAACCAAAACGTAGCAGGAGCTTACGAAGGCTATGGAAATAAAGGCAATTACGGCTATCCAGGAAATGTAGCAGGAGCTTCAGGTGGGTATCCTCAGCAGATGAATATGGGTTATCCAGGACATGTAGCAGGTGCATCTATGAATGGTCATGGTAATCCAGGCTATCCAGGAAATGTAGCAGGAATGCAATCACCTTATGCTCATAAAGGGAATGAAGAATACCCTGAAGCTATAATGGGTGCATACGGGGGGAATCCGAATCAAAATGTTGGGGGTATGATGGCGCCATACCCTAACCAACCTATGCTTTCACCGTATCACCAGCAGGACTGCGGCTGTGGTGGAAACCAGGTATCCCCTTATCACCAAATGTCTCAATACGCTAACCCAGGATATGTACAGGGAGCAAATAAAGGCCCTATGATGGATTACATGGGTATGGAAAGCAGCTATGCAGAATCACGTTAGAAAAGAACTGGACGGTATCCTGAACGGGATCCGTCCTTTTTTCCATCAAATAAATTTTATCAAACCTTTAGTATGGGAAGGGACATACTCCAATGGGTGTAAAGTCATTATAAAAGGCGCGCTTAAACGCGATGTTCTCAGCAAACAGATCTATCTATCAACTTGTTGTCCAGCTTCATTCGTATCATTTATATCGTTTGTGGACGGAGAATGGGTTAAGGAAAGTAATGGTGTTTACTGGGCTTGTATGGAATTTATCCCTGGAAGAAGTCTGCTTTATTCAGTGAAAGAAGAACGTCAGCTGGCAATTGAAAAAGTGGCTCAATTCCATCAAGAAGCAACTGGTCATAAATTCCAAAACATACCTAGAATTTCACTTAAGCAAAAATGGACGACCCGTTTTTTTCGTTTTACTCGTTCTGTGCAACCAGAGTTATTTTCTGCAGAACAAAATTCACTTATTCAGCGGTATATCAAAATTGGTCAATACGTTCTTTCGGAAATGAGCATTGATGACCTTGAAATCGATGCTTTTAACAATGGATACATTGTTCATGGTGATCCTGCACATCATAATTTTATCTTCAATCGCCATAACCTGTTATTAATCGATGGTGATTTAGCTGTTTATGCACCTAAGGAATACGATTACTTACAACTCATTAACAGGATGCTTCCTTACTGTGACTGGTCGCTTGATGAATTGACGAACTATACAATTCCAGCATTAAATAATTGCCTGACGAATCCTTCTTTACGTAGGTTAATTGCCTACCCTGCTGATTTTTATCGTGAATGGTTGATGGAACCTAATGGAAGAAAACAACTGTTAATTAAAACGGCGCAACAGGATGATGTTAGGTCGGCCTTAATGAGCTTAGTTCTTAAATAGGTACCAGCGTTACCTAGATATAACAGATTAAAACAGACGACCTCCTGACATTCTAATGATGAAAGGAGGTTTTCTAATATGAAAAAATCAGTCTTGACGCTTTCAACGATGATGCTTGCAGGTGGTTTAATCGGTTGTACTGCGGACAATGAAGCAATGGATACTCGTTACAATGATTCCAGTCGTCCAATCGGCTATTACACGAGCGAAGATAATAATGGTGACTACCGAGAAGGTGCAGTTACCGATATGATTGATCGTGACTATAATAATGGGGTAAAAGCTCCAGATAAGAAGCAGATGGATCGACGAAATGGAATGAATGGTCCTGGGTATATGAGAACAGATGACAACTATTCTGGCTATGATAATGAGCTGTCAGATCGACTTTCAAAGCGTATTGAAAAGCTGAAGAACGTTGAAGATGCGCGTGTGATTGTATACGGTGATCAAATTATGATTGCTGTTGATACGAATGATCGAAACGATGCTGACGTTAAAGACAGCGTTCGTAGTGAAGTTGCAAAAGTGACGAAGCAGAAAAACATTTCCATTTCTACTGATGAAGATGTTTTCGGACGTATGGGCGATGTGAACAATCGTCTTGAAGATGGAGATGCTTTTAAAGAAGTTCAGTCTGATGTTAATGCGATTCTAGATGACATTGGAAATGCTGCAAAGCGCCCATTTGAAAACAACAAATAACTTCTCACAAAAGAGCAGGCGAATGCCTGCTTTTCTACATATGCATGATGCTTTTCTGTCTCTCATTCCCTATGCTATAGTTGGAAAATGAGATAAGTGGAAAGGAGACATTTGAGATGGCAGGACATTCAAAGTGGAAAAATATTCAGCGTAGGAAAAACGCACAGGATGCGAAGCGCGGTAAAGTATTTATGAAGTTAGCGAAGGAAATTTTTGTTGCTGCGAAAAGTGGGGGAGGCGATCCGGAAACAAATCCTTCATTAAGATTAGCTGTGGACAAGGCTAAATCTGCCAATATGCCAAATGAGAATATTGACCGAGCCATTAAGAAGGCGACTGGTGATCTTGATGGCGTTCAATATGAAAACGTCACTTATGAAGGGTATGGTCCCGGTGGAGCGGCTGTTATGGTGAATCTTCTAACAGATAACAAAAATCGTGCGGCCGCAGATGTTCGCCATGCGTTTAATAAAAACAAAGGCAACATGGGCGAAAATGGCTGTGTGTCATTTCTTTTTAATCGAAGAGGATCGCTCGTGATTGATCGATCAGAAATAAACTTAAACGAAGATGAACTAATGCTTCAAGTAATTGAAGCTGGAGCTGAAGAGATGGAAACACATGAAGAATCATTTGAGATTTATACAGACCCACAGGAATTCCAAAATGTAAAAGATCAATTAGAGGAAAGCGATATTCATTTTGCTTCGGCTGAAGTTACAATGATTCCAGAAACGTATACGCATTTAGAAGAGCAAGATGGCCTCAACATGCTCAAGCTTCTAGATATGCTTGAAGATAACGATGATGTTCAAGATGTTTACCACAATGCAGATGTTGATGATGACGTATATAACCAGATGTAACCTTATTATCGTTTGTATGCATAGTTTGCTTTAGTATGGGGACGCTAACGAAATGAACTTCTTTATAATGGAAGAAAGGTGATTGAAACGATATGAAAAACCTTTATCCGATTATTTGGTTAGCGCTTCTCATGACCATCGGTGGAGCTTCGGCATTAGCTAATGAAGGCAACGACACTGGTCTAGAGAACAGAAAAGTTCCTGTACAGCAAGAAGTGAATGAACCACTTGAAGTTGAAGTCATTCTTAGGACGAATTATGCGGATGGGGTTTCAACTAAGCAAACTGTGAATGAAACAATATGGGCGATGGAAGATTTTTGGAATCAGTATGCGGACTGGCAGCTTGTTGACCAAGAAGAGGGACGCATGATTTTTGAGCGGAACATTGAAGATATTTCTCCTACGAGTAAAGAAAGTGGCCATTTTGGCTTAACAGAAGATGGTATACTTTCGATTTTTGATGGTAGTCCAGAAGATGAAAAAGTTATCCAAACGTTTTTCCAAATCGATGTAGGCAAACTTGAAAGCTCTAGACGTGAGCAATTGATGGATGGAATACCAGTGGAATCATGGTATCATTTTGAAAGTATGCTACAAACATTCTGTAAGGTTAAAACAGCGAAGCCTGTCCAATGAGGACAGGCTTTTGTGTGTTACGAACGTGTTCATTTCGAAAGGATTTTTTCGGACCTAAACGGTCGCTTCCGCTTTTCTGATCTAGCTGCAGCGACCAGACCCTCGGTCACTTCACCATTCAACCCGAACACAAAAGGCGTGTTCGTTTTGGATTGTTCCAGTGCCTGCCGGGTCTAAACGGTTGCTTCCGCTTTTTTGATCTAGCTGCAGCGACCAGGTCCTCGAACGCTTCACCTTTCGCCCTGAACACAAAGAACGTGTTCATTTCGAAAGGCTCCAGCGTTTTTTGGACCTAAACGGTCGCTTCCGCTTTTCTTTCATACTGTGGTAGAATGGAGAGATAGAAATACACGTTCGTATGTATGTAGGGGAGAGAGAGCTTTGATTGAATATATTAAAGGCACGGTTGAATATATTGATACGGAGTATATTGTAGTAGAGTCGAATGCTATTGGTTATAAAATCTATTGTGGTAATCCTTTTGAGTTTCAAAAGTATCGAAATCAGTCGATTCAAATTTTTACTCATCACTATGTAAGAGAAGATCTAATCGCACTCTACGGGTTTCCTACTCGTGAAGAGAGACTATTATTTGAAAAGCTGTTGAATGTTTCAGGGATAGGTCCAAAAGGGGCTGTCGCTATTCTAGCTACTGGAGAGCCTAATAAAGTTGTGAATGCTATTGAGTTGGAAGACGAGAAGTTTCTTACAAAGTTTCCTGGAGTCGGTAAGAAAACAGCAAGACAAATCATTCTTGATTTAAAAGGAAAGTTAAAAGGATTCGGCGAACCAACAGAAGGACTCTTCGCTGTCGAAGAAAGTCCTGAAGAAGGTTCTCATGAACTCGATGAAGCGATTGAAGCACTTAAAGCGCTTGGATATGCCGAACGCGAGATTAAGAAAATTAAGCCAAAGCTAGATGGTGAAGTTCTAACTACAGATCAATACATTAAAAAGGCACTTCAGCTTATGCTGAAGCAATAAGGAGGGAGTAGAGTGGAAGATCGAATTCTATCAGGAGAGCAGGTCGGTGATGACTCATCCGTAGAATATAGCCTCCGTCCTCAGCGTTTAAGTCAGTATATCGGACAAGAAAAGGTTAAGCGTAACCTAGAAGTGTTTATTGAAGCGGCAAGAATGCGAAATGAGCCATTAGATCATGTGCTTCTCTATGGACCACCAGGTCTCGGGAAAACAACGCTTTCTGCTATTATTGCAAATGAGATGGAAGTAAACTTAAGAACAACATCAGGACCAGCTATTGAACGCCCAGGCGATCTTGCGGCTATTCTTACTGCGCTTGAGCCTGGAGATGTTCTATTTATTGATGAAATCCATCGTTTACCTAGAAGTGTTGAAGAAGTGCTGTATCCGGCGATGGAAGATTATTGTCTCGATATTGTAATCGGTAAAGGTGAGACAGCACGCTCGGTGCGTCTTGACCTCCCTCCATTTACCCTTGTAGGGGCAACCACTAGAGCAGGTCTTTTAACAGCACCTTTAAGAGATCGGTTTGGCGTATTAAGTCGCCTGGAATATTACCTTGAGGATGAGCTTCAAACAATCGTCATGCGAACAGCAGACATTTTTGAAGTTGAGATGGAAGATTCAGCTGCAGTTGAACTTGCACGTAGATCACGCGGAACGCCACGTATCGCCAACCGCTTGCTTAAACGAGTGCGAGATTTTGCTCAGGTTAAGGGTGACGGCGTTATTTCTCATTCGCTTGCTTCACAGGCTCTTGAAATGATGCAGGTGGATCCCCTTGGACTTGACCATATTGATCATAAGCTTTTACTAGCGATTATTGAAAAGTTTCGCGGTGGTCCTGTAGGGCTTGATACCATAGCAGCTACAATTGGTGAAGAAAGTCATACGATTGAAGATGTGTATGAGCCGTACCTTCTTCAGATAGGGTTCTTGCAGCGAACGCCTCGAGGCAGAATGGTAACGCATCAGGTTTATCACCATTTTGATATGGAGGTGCCTGAATAAGCATGGGCATGTCTAAATTATTTATTGTATTAGGGATTATCTTTCTAGTGATCGGATTACTTTGGTCGTTTATTGGTAAGCTACCGGGAGACATCGTAATCTGGAAGGGGAACACAACTTTCTTCTTCCCAATCGTAACCTCAATTGTTGTTAGTATTGTTCTAACATTGGTTTTCTTTATCATCGGTAAGTTTCGATAAAAGTTGTTATGCACGCGATTGTCGTTAGGGTGGGATAACAGAAGTAGCTGTGGTAAAATCATTTAAGTTGAACTATTAGAAGGACAGTGGTGAAGAAAATGAAAGTTAATGATTTTGATTTTGAACTTCCAGAACGTTTGATTGCTCAAGTGCCGTTAAAGGAACGGACGAAATCCCGTTTAATGGTACTAGATCCTGCTGAACAAAAACTAGAGCATCGAGAGTTTTCAAATCTGGAAGATTACATAAAGCCTGGCGATTGTCTCGTTCTCAATGATACAAGAGTAATGCCAGCAAGACTTTATGGTACAAAAGAAGAAACTGGAGCTAAAATTGAGGTGCTTCTTCTTAAGCAGTTAGAAAATGATAGCTGGGAAACGCTTGTGAAACCCGCAAAACGTGTGAAGCCTGGAACTGAAATTTCTTTTGGTGACGGAAGGCTTACTGCTGTATGCACGGAATCGTTGGAGCACGGTGGTCGTGTCCTTGAATTTAAGTATGATGGGGTTTTCTATGAGATTCTCGATCAGCTTGGCGAAATGCCATTGCCTCCATATATTACAGAAACGCTTGATGACCAGGAACGGTACCAAACTGTTTTCGCAAAGAATAGAGGTTCTGCTGCTGCACCAACAGCTGGGCTTCACTTTACTGAAGAGATGCTCGAACGTCTCGAGAATAAAGGAGTGCATGTCGCATTTATTACGCTCCACGTTGGACTCGGAACATTTCGTCCTGTTTCCGTAGACAATATTCTTGAACACGAAATGCATGGTGAGTTCTACCAACTTACAAAAGGGACGGCTGAACTTTTAAATCGTGTAAAAGATGAAGGTGGTCGGATTATTTCCGTTGGTACAACCTCCACAAGAACCCTTGAAACAGTAGCATCGTCTCATGATGGACGATTTGAAGAATCATCTGGTTGGACAGATATTTTCATTTATCCTGGTTATACATTTAAAGCAATCGATGGACTGATTACGAACTTCCACCTGCCTCAGTCGACATTGATCATGCTCGTAAGTGCACTCGCGGGAAGAGAGTTTATTATTTCCGCTTATCGTACTGCCGTAGAAGAGGAGTATCGCTTCTTTAGCTTTGGTGATGCGATGTTGATTTTGGAAGGGAGTACGAAAGAATGACAGAACCAATTCGGTATGAATTAATTAAAACGTGTAAGCAAAGCGGAGCGCGTCTCGGTAAGCTTCACACACCACATGGAACGTTTGAGACGCCTATGTTTATGCCAGTAGGAACACTCGCGACTGTAAAGACGATGAGTCCTGAAGAGTTAAAGGAAATGGGAGCGGGTGTTATTCTAAGTAATACGTATCACCTCTGGCTTCGCCCTGGACACGATATTGTGAAAGAGGCAGGCGGGCTTCATAAATTTATGAACTGGGACCAGCCTATTTTAACTGATTCAGGTGGTTTTCAGGTGTTTAGCCTGAGCGATCTTAGACAGATTGAGGAGAAGGGTGTACACTTCCGCAATCATCTTAGCGGAGAAAAGCTATTCCTATCCCCTGAAGGCGCAATGGACATTCAAAATGCGCTTGGTTCTGATATTATGATGGCATTTGATGAGTGCCCACCATATCCAGCAGAATACGACTATATGAAGAGCTCTGTTGAAAGAACAAGCCGATGGGCTGAACGGTGTCTTACTGCTCATGCGCGTAAAGATGTACAGGGCTTATTTGGGATTGTTCAAGGTGGGGAGTACGAAGAGTTAAGAAAACAAAGTGCACAGGATCTAGTATCACTTGATTTCCCAGGGTACGCTATCGGCGGACTTTCAGTTGGGGAACCGAAAGATGTGATGAATCGTGTTCTTGATTTCACAACGCCACACTTGCCAGGCGATAAACCTCGTTACTTAATGGGAGTTGGTTCACCGGACTCTCTTATCGATGGCGCCATTAGAGGGATTGACATGTTCGATTGCGTCTTGCCAACACGCATTGCACGTAATGGAACACTAATGACAAGTAATGGACGTCTTGTTGTTAGAAATGCGAAGTATGCTCGTGACTTCGGACCACTTGATGAGAATTGCGATTGTCATGTTTGTCGTAACTATTCAAGGGCCTACATCCGTCATCTCGTAAAAGCCAATGAAACATTTGGTTTTAGATTGACAACTTACCATAATCTCTATTTTCTGTTAAACTTGATGAAGCAAGTTAGGCAGGCGATCATGGATGACCGTCTTCTTGACTTCAAGGAAGAGTTTTTTGAGCAATATGGTTTCAATAAACCGAATGCGAAAAACTTTTAATCTATAGATGTGTCACTTTTAGAAAGGGGGGAAAAGAGTATGGGTTCAACGTTAATGAATTTAATTCCGCTACTACTTATGTTTGCGATTTTCTATTTCCTTTTGATACGTCCTCAACAGAAGCGCCAAAAGAAAACAAGAGAAATGCAGGCAAGCCTTGAAAAAGGAAATAAAGTTGTTACTATTGGTGGTATGCATGGCATTATTGATGCAATGGATGAAGGTACAATTACAATCCGCACAACTGATGGTACAAAGATGGTGTTTGACCGAGCGGCAATCCGTGAATCAATCACTGAGAATACTAAGTAATACATGCAAAAGAGCGTCCTCACGAGAGGGCGCTCTTTTCATGTTTAAGCTTCTCGTTGACTTCCTCCTTTTAAATTGACGCCGATAATGCCACCTAGAATGCAAACAAGCCCATATCCCCCATGATAGAGGAGCTGTTCACCATTCATACTGACTCGGTATCCAAGGTACTGGATAAGGAAAAGAAGTATCATATACATACACGCAGTTCCTCCACCGAGCAACCACCCGCGTTCTCCACCTTTTCCACCTGCAATCAATCCACCTATAAAAAAGGCGATTACAGAACTGACAATTATTATAGGACTGATACCCTGTTGTGATACGGATGTGAATCGGAGAATGAGTGATAATAACACGCTTGTTGCTAATACAATCAAGACAATCGTTAGTAATCCTGATCCCATACTTGAGAATGCATGTTTAGACCTCATCGAACTCCCCCTTTATATGAATGGTTTGTACATTCTATTCATCGCGTTGTGAAATAGAAGTCCAATCATGAATTCGGACAGCTCGTCATACGATGTTATAAAAGGGACAGGGAAGGGGCAGCAGGGATTGGAAATGATCATCGCACTTACCATATTTGTTCTTGCGTACGTTGGCATCATTACTGAAAAAATAAATCGAGCCCTTGTTGTCTGCGGGTGCGGGTTGCTCATGCTACTTACTGGGATTACAACCACTGATTCAGCATTTATGAAGCATGTCGATTGGAATACCATTGCTCTTCTTTTTTCAATGATGATTCTTGTGTCCATCACAAGTCAGAATGGACTATTTGAATACATTGCAATTAAACTTGCTCAGCAAGTAAAGGGCAAACCATTACCATTATTAGCTGTTATTGGGACGCTTACGGCAGTTGGATCAGCCCTTCTTGATAATGTAACGACAGTTCTTCTTCTTGTGCCAATTACTTTAACTCTTACCAGGATATTAAAAGTCACTAGTCTTCCTTTTCTTATCGTCGTTATATTATCCTCAAATATCGGTGGGACAGCTACACTGATTGGTGACCCTCCAAATATTATGATTGGTCAGGCTGTTGATCACCTCGATTTTAATGATTTTCTTTATAACCTTGCTCCAATCGTAGTCGTCATCTATGCGGTAATCATTGCTTTGTTATTGTTTTTCTATCGAAAACGTCTTAAAGTAGACGATCAATACCGCCAGTCATTACTCAGATTAAATGCAGAAGACTATTTGAAAAGAGGGCCATTATTATATAAATCATCCATTGTCTTGTTGATGACAATATCGGGGTTTCTCCTACATCCTTTTCTTCATACAGAACTTACGAATATTGCGATGGCGGGTGCCGTCCTCCTCTTACTATTAACGCAGAATGAACACAAAATTGAAGAAGTGTTTGAATCAATCGAATGGGTGACATTATTTTTCTTTATCGGTCTTTTTATACTCATAGGCGGGTTAGAAGAAGTAGGTATTATTGATGAAGTTGCAAGGGCGATCTTGCTTTATACAGATGGGGATATGCCCAAAACATCTTTAGTCATTCTCTGGGGAGCGGGTATTCTATCAGCCTTTCTTGATAATATTCCATTTGTTGCTGCTATGATTCCTGTCATAACCGAATTCTCAGGATACGGTATGACAAATCTTGATCCGCTCTGGTGGTCACTTGCATTGGGATCCTGTCTAGGTGGAAATGGCACATTAATCGGAGCATCTGCAAACGTTGTAGTAGCAGGTCTCGCTTTGAAAGAAAAACAGGAAGTTCGCTTCATCGAATTTCTCAAAATTGGTATCCCTGTTGTGTTTATCTCATTAATAATCAGTACCATATATATTTATTTTCGTTATTTGCTTCCCTATTACTAGAGGGGAGCTTTTTTGTTTTAGTCTTTTTCCAATACCTTCCTTTATGCTGAATCAAACACATGGTCACACTAAACAAAAGAAGATGAAAGGAGGGCTCGGAATGGAGTATATGACGATTATTTTGAGGACGCTTGTTCTTTACTTCTTAATCATTGTCGTGTTTCGAATAATGGGGAAACGAGAAATTGGTCAGCTCAGTATCCTCGATTTTGTTGTTTCGATAATGATTGCGGAGCTTGCGGTGACGTCAATCGAAGATCCCGGCACACCAATGGTTCGGACAATTGTGCCAATGGGAATTCTTGTGATCATTCAAATCTTAATGGCATATATCTCTCTCAAAAGTGAGAAGGTGAGAGAAATTGTCGATGGTAAACCTTCAGTATTAATAGATCGAGGCAAAATTGATGAGACAGCTATGAAGAAACAGCGCTATAACTTTGATGATCTTCTTATACAACTGAGAGAGAACAACATTGCATCGGTTTCAGATGTTGAGTTCGCTATTCTCGAGCCTTCCGGAAAGCTGTCTGTTATCAAAAAGGAAAATGATACTAAACAGAAAGATGCTGGCTCCTTATTACCGTTACCACTTATCCTTGATGGCAAAGTTCAAGAAGAACATCTCGAACGAATTGGTAAGACGTCACTATGGCTTCGTCAGGAGTTAAGAAAAGTAGGTCAAAAAGATATTAAATGTATTTCCTACTGCTCACTTCATAAGAATGGAAGTTTTTTTATAGATATAAAAAACGAGAAAAAGTAACCAATATTGGTTACTTTTTTTAGGTTCTTATGAAAAGGCTCTTTTCGTAGACATGGTTGTTATAATGTAGTGGTTGACTTACACTCCAGGTTGCTCGCTTTGCGCGGGGCGGGCGGTGAGCCTCCTCGTCGCTTACACTCCTGTGGGGTCTCACCTGTCCCGCTAGTCCCGCAGGAGTCGAGCATCCTTCCGTTCCAATCAACTAAGTGTGGTTCTTTAGACAAAAAGAGCTTTTAGAAAAAAGACTTTAAAAATTCACCTATATAAAATTCCAGGTCTTCCTCAGTGTACGAACTTCCCGATAAATGGAAGTCTTCTTAAATCATTTCGATTAACTAGACCAAGGAGTAGTAAAAGTAAAGTATAAACGATGGATGTTGCGCCAATGGCTATAACCGTTCCGAAGATATCTGATGATGTAGCAAGAATTTGGTAGAAGAAATGCCCTGCGAAGGCAGCAAGAATAATTGCTGCAACACCTTTAAGTAAATCACTAACTACGATGGAAAAGCCAATAGCTTTCACTAAAGTGGCGAAGTGAAGTAGTGTAACGAGTAATATACCTATAACAATTGCGAGTGCTGCTCCCATTATCCCGAGTTCTGGTCTAGTGGCTAAGAAGAAAATAGCTGCTAATTTAACTGCAGCTCCAATAAAGCTGTTAATCATCGCTGCTTTTGCAAGATCGAGCGCTTGAAGTGCTGCTCCAAGAGGTCCTTGAAAGTAATAGAAGAAAAAGAATGGTGCCATCACTTGGACATAGATCGCTACTTGAGGTGCATCGTACATAATATCCATCAAAGGTACGGCGAAAATATAGGTGACAACGACAGAGAGACCTCCTGCAACCATGGAAAGACGAATAGCCTGACTTAATCGGTGTTGAATTTGTTTATATTGTTTCTGTGCATGTGCTTCGCTTATTGCAGGTACGAGTGACACCTGCAAAGAGTATGTGATAAAAGTCGGAAGAAAGAGGAGTGGAATGGCAAGCCCTGATAAATGGCCATACTGTTTTGTAGCAAGGCTAGTAGCAACTCCTGCAATTGCAAGACTATTTGCAACCATAATAGGTTCAAAGAAATAAGAAATGGATCCGATTAATTGACTTCCTGTTGTAGGAAGAGAAATTCTCATTAAATCATTAAATGTTTTTCTGCCGCCTTTTAAATAATTGAAAAAGCCTTTTCTAATCTTCACTCGCTTTTTCATTTTGAACATTGAGAACATAAAGAGAAGGGAAGCAAGTTCACCTAGCACGACGGAAACCATTGCACCTGCAGCGGCATATTCAACACCATAAGGAAGAAAGGCGCCTGTTAAGATTGCGACGAGACAAATTCGCACAATTTGTTCAATAACTTGAGAATAAGCAGAAGGTCGCATATTTTGAAGTCCTTGAAAATAACCACGAAGGACAGAAGAAAGGGCAACGATTGATACGACAGGAGCTATAGCGATAAGGGGATAGAAAGTACGCTCGTCTGTGAAAACAGTCTTTGATAAGAGTGGTGCGGCTAGTACCATAACGGTCGTGAAAATAACGCTAAGTACGGTTGTAATGGAGAGTGAGACAATTAGGATTCGTTTGATTTTCTGGCGATCACCTTCTGCATCAGCTTCAGCAACCATCTTAGAGATGGCCACAGGTAGTCCCATACGTGTTAACGTAATGGTTAGAATTAGTGTCGGAACAGCCATCATGTAGAGACCGACACCTTCTTCTCCCATAACTCGAACCATCACAATACGGTTAATAAATCCGAGCACCTTTGTAATCAATCCAGCAAGAATTAGAAAAAGAGTCCCTCGTAAAAAGGTTTGCTTTGACATATTCACCCAACTTTCCATCCAGAATACCCCTGCAAAATTGTAGAAAAGTCTAGATATTTTTTATCACTATGTATATGCTTATTAGGGGACAAAGCATGACAGGCATATAGGAGTGTTTTAATGAAAGAAGCAATTAAACAATTCGTTGTAGAGAACTTAGGTTTTCTTCCACAGGAAGTGATTGTAGTGATTATATCTGCCCTTCCAATATTAGAGTTACGAGGTGGGTTGCCTCTGGCATATGCCTTTGATTTCTCGTTTCTAAAAGCCTTATTTCTAAGTTTGCTTGGAAACACACTGCCGATTATTCCATTACTACTGCTCTTTCAGCCGCTTAGTAATTGGTTAATGAGATTTGAATGGTATAAGCGTTTCTATGATTGGCTTTATCACCGCACACTGAGCAAAAGTAAGAATGTCGAGAAATATGGAGCGATAGGATTAATTCTATTCACCGCTGTTCCGCTTCCAACTACAGGAGCATACAGTGCATGTGTAGCAGCAGCGCTTTTTGCGATACGATTTAAATACGCCTTTCTATCCATTCTTACAGGAGTTGTTCTTGCGGGTTTAGGCGTTGGTGCCGCCATTTACTCGATTTTCTAAAAATGAGAGGAGACAGAATGATGGAAGAGTGGAAGAAAGAAGTATACCCAGCCCTAGAAAGTAAGCTGGATGAATTTCATTTGTTAGGATACAACGGGGCCACCACAGATGAAATCTGGGAATGTCTCCTTGCACGTCTGAAGCGAAATAAAGATTTAGATGACATTCAAATGCATCGTCTTGTAAACGAAATAATGCGTCTTTCTACAAATGAATACATGAATTGGCTTACGATTCATGCTTATAAAGGAACAGATATGTTCAGAAAGCAAGAAGCTTAGTTATACTGAAATTGACAGAAAAATTCATATATCTGTATAATAACTAGTATTGTGGTATTTTGACCTACATAAGAAATCATGCTGGGTGTTTAGAGAGGAGTTTTTGTTCCATGGTAAAAAAAGGCCGGATCGTAGCGTTCTTTTTGATCGTCCTTCTGCTTGGTGGATTGATCGGGACAACGGTTATGGGTGTAACGAAAGAAATTAAGTTAGGCCTTGATTTGCAGGGTGGGTTTGAGGTTCTGTATGAAGTAACGCCTGCTCAAGAAGGTCAGGAACTTAGTCAAGACCTTTTAAATAGTACTGTAAGTGCTTTGTACAAGCGTATTAATGTTCTCGGGGTTTCAGAACCTCGTATCACTATAGAAGGCGAAGACCGTATTCGCGTTCAGCTTGCTGGTGTCACAGATCAGAACCAAGCACGTGAGCTACTCTCAACACAGGCGGAGCTAACGTTCCGTACAACTGATGATGAAGAGCAAATGAGCGGTGCTGATTTGAAGGAAGGCGCTGCGAAAGTAGTGTTTGATAACAACCAGCCTGTTGTTCAAGTAACACTTAAAAATCCTGAGAAATTTGCTAATATTACTCGAAAAATCAGTCAATTACCACAACCGGATAATCGCCTTGTGATTTGGCTTGACTATGAAGAAGGCGACTCATATCAAGAAGAAGTTACTAAGCCTGCAGATGAGCAAAAGTTCATTTCAGATCCTGCTGTTAGATCGGTTCTCTCACAGAATACAGTAGTGATTACAGGACCGCCATTCCAGCTTGAAGAAGCTGAGAATTTGAAGGAATTACTGAATGCAGGATCTCTTCCAGTCCAACTTGAGGAAATCTATTCAACTTCTGTTGGTGCTCAATTTGGGGAACAGTCGCTTAATAAAACTGTCTTAGCAGGCTTTATCGGTATAGGCTTGATTTTCTTATTCATGCTATTTTATTACCGTCTACCTGGAGCGATTGCTGTTATTACACTAAGTGTGTATATCTACCTTATTCTTGTTGTATTTAATTGGATGAATGCAGTATTAACACTTCCTGGTATTGCTGCCCTTATTCTCGGGGTCGGGATGGCTGTTGATGCCAATATCATCACATACGAAAGAATTAAAGAAGAGATTCGTTCAGGAAAGTCGATTATGTCAGCTTTTAAAGCAGGTGGAAGACGCTCCTTTACAACGATCTTTGACGCAAACATTACAACGCTTATAGCTGCTGGTGTGTTATTCGCCTATGGAACAAGTTCTGTTAAAGGATTTGCTGTCATGCTCATTACAAGTATCGTTGTCAGCTTTTTAACTGCTGTTTGGGGCTCACGAATACTTCTTGGCCTATGGGTTAAGAGTAGGGCATTAAGTAAGAAGCCCGGACTTTTCGGCGTAAAGGAGAGTGAAATCGATGAGCTCTAAAGTAAGAGATATTAAATTTGATTTTGTTAAACATCGTAATAAATTCTTTGCGATTTCACTTGTACTTATCGTTCTTGGTGGGTTGGCAATTGCTATATTTGGTCTAAACCTGGGCATTGACTTCTCTAGTGGCTCACGCGTTGATATACAGTCGGATAGCACGTTGACTACTGAAGAAGTAACCAAAGAACTTGAAGGACTTGGGCTTGAGCCAGAGTCCGTCACCCTTGCAGGTGGTGGAGAAATGGCAGTTGCTGCCTTCAAAGATGAGTTAAATAAAGATGAAGTGGCTGAAATTAAAAACCAATTTACGGATTTATATGAAATAGAGCCAAGTGTAAGTACGGTATCACCTGATGTAGCCGTTGACCTCGCGAAAAATGCGTTCATCGCAGTTGCAATTGCATCAGTTGGAATTATCTTATATGTTGCCCTTCGATTTGAATGGCTACAGGGATTTGCTGCAATAGTTGCACTTTTTCACGATGCATTCTTTATTATTGCAGTGTTCAGCATCTTGCAGATTGAAGTAAATATTACTTTCATAGCTGCTGTTCTAACAATCGTTGGTTATTCTATTAACGATACGATCGTTACATTCGATCGTATCCGAGAGAACATGAAATTTGAGAAGAAAATGAAAACATTTGATGATGTAGCTCGTGTTGTTAATAAAAGTCTTGTTCAAACATTGGCAAGATCAATTAATACAGTGTTAACAGTTGTGTTTGCAGCTCTTGCGTTAACGATTTTTGGTGGTGAAGCCATTCGACCGTTTGCTGTTGCATTGTTAATTGGTCTAATAGCAGGCACGTACTCTTCGATCTTTATTGCCTCTCAATTATGGGCGGTTTGGAAAGGTAAACAACTTAAGAAGAAAAAATTCGCTCCAGCTGAAAGCGAAATATAGAATGAAAGTAGAGCCATGGCTATGCCATGGCTCTTACATGTCGCTATCAACAAGATTTAGAATCTGGTGTTAAGGGAAACGCTATAAGGAATTGTTAGAGGTGAGGAAATGAAGAAAGAAGAACGTTTTCGGAAAGCAGAGATTGCAGCTATTGTTGGGATTTTAGGGAATATTGTCCTTGCTGTATTAAAAGGAGTTATTGGTTATATAGCAAATAGTCGGGCTCTTATTGCTGATGCAGCCCATTCTGCTTCAGACGTTGCCGGTTCGTTTGCCGTTTTTGTTGGTTTGCGTGCTGCAAAGCTTCCCCCTGATAAAGACCACCCTTATGGTCATGGGAAAGCAGAGTCCATTGCTGCAATTATCGTTGCTGTATTGCTTCTATTCGTAGGTGTTGAAATTGGGATTAGTTCAGGTAAGGCTATTTTTCAGCCAATAGAAGCACCTGGCACACTCGCTTTATACGCTGCCCTTGTTTCCATTATTGTTAAAGAAGCAATGTTTCGTTATAAGTATCGTTTGGGTACAAAAATTAAAAGTGATGCCTTGATCGTCAATGCATATGAGCATCGTTCTGATGTGTATTCCTCAATCGCAGTTCTCATCGGGATCGCTGGTGCTATTTTAGGAAGTAGATTCGATTTATCATGGCTTATTTATGCAGACCCCATTGCAGGGATTTTTGTTTCTATTCTGATTGGGAAGATGGCAATCAAGCTTGGTTTCGAATCAATTCATACGACACTCGATCATGTTTTGCATGAAGAAGATACGGTTCAATATAAGAAAGTAATTGAAGAGATGGATGGCATTGTGAATCTCGATGAATTTTATGCTAGAGAGCACGGTCACTATGTTATTATTGATGTGAAGCTCGGTGTCGACCCAGACATTTCAGTGAGAGAGGGGCACGATATCGGTAAGGCTGTGAAAGAACGTTTGCTGCAAGAAGATGAAGTACATGATGTGCTTGTCCACATTAATCCTTATGAACCAAAGGAAAAATAGATCTAGTAATGGAATAGGTATAGAAGTAGAAGGGGAGGTAGATGTGGATGAAAGGACAATGGGGTTTGGTTATTGCCCTTGTTTTCGCTCTAATTATTGCAGTATTTTCAGTTGTGAACGTTGATCCGGTTCAAGTGAATTATGTTTTTGGTACGTCAGACTGGCCACTTGTACTTGTTATTTTAGGATCAGTATTAATGGGAGCCATTCTCGTTTTAGGTTTTGGGATGGTGAAGTATTATAGATTGAAAAAAGAGCTTAAGAAGCTGCAAAAGGAAAACGCGCAGCTTCGAGCTGATGCTGAACAAAAACCTGTTGACGTTCCCTTAGATGGTCCTACCGAGGATGAAGGAATGGATTCAGACGGAGAATAATTGATTTGCCCCCCATTCTCATGGGGGTTTATTTTTTTGTTTTGATTATAGTACGAAGCCGGAATCATATAGCCCATCATTTGTAAGAATAAGATTCCTCCTCTCAAACTATGGTCAAATGTGTCCAAACTATATATAATGAACTGGTTAAGAGGTGATTCGATGTTAAGATCTAAAACACGCTGGAAACTAGCTGAAACAGATGAAACAAACATTGATCGGCTCCAGAGTGAACTAGGTATCTCTCGATTAGCTACCTCCTTACTTGTTAACAGAGGTTTCGAGGGAGAGGAAGAAGCAAGACGGTTTTTATATAAAGAAAATTTATCCTATCATAATCCATATTTGATGGATGGTATGAAAGAATCTGTTGATCGTATTCAACATGCTATAGCGAAGAATGAAAGAATCTTAATTTATGGAGATTACGATGCTGATGGTGTAAGTAGTACGAGCGTTCTCGTCTATACACTCCGAGAGCTTGGCGCTACTTTTGATTATTACATTCCAAATCGTTTTACAGAAGGATATGGACCAAATGAAGCAGCGTTTCGTCAGGCAAAAGAAGATGGCTACAGTTTAATTGTTACAGTGGATACCGGGATTTCAGGAGTTCATGAAGCAGAAGTGGCAAAGGAAATAGGGATTGATTTGATTATTACAGATCACCATGAGCCACCTCCTGTACTGCCTGATGCATTTGCAACAATTAACCCTAAGAAACCTGGCTGTGGATATCCATTTAAAGGATTGGCTGGGGTTGGGGTGGCATTTAAACTTGCTCAGGCCCTTCTAGATCGAATTCCTGGTCATTTGCTAGAAATTGCAGCTATGGGTACGATTGCTGACCTTGTTCCATTGCAGGATGAGAATCGTTTAATTGCAAGTGAAGGCATTCGTGCACTGCAAAACTCGAGCAAACCGGGTATTAAAGCTCTCCTTGATGTTTGCGGACTAAAAGGACAGGAATTAAACGAGGAACATCTAGGATTTGGCATAGGACCACGTCTAAACGCAGTAGGACGGCTTGAAAGTGCAGATCCTGCTGTTGAGCTGTTAACAACGGATGATTTTGAACTTGCTGAACAGCTTGCTATGGAGATAGATGCATTAAATAAAACACGTCAAGAACTTGTTAATACAATGACACAAGAAGCGATTGAAGAAGTAGAGAAGAATGATCTTCTTAACGAGAACAATCGTGTTCTTATAATTGCAAGAGAAGGATGGAACGCAGGAGTAATCGGAATCGTTGCTTCAAGACTCGTCGAAAAATATTATCGACCAACCATAGTCATGAGTATTGATCGTGAAAAGGGGGTTGCGAAAGGATCTGCACGAAGCATTGAAGCATTTGATATGTTTATGAACCTCTCAGAATGTCGAGATATTCTTCCACATTTTGGCGGACACCCTATGGCAGCTGGAATGACAATTGACCTTCAGTATCTTGAAAGTCTTCGTAAGAGATTGAACGACCAAGCATTAGAAAAATTAACTAATGAAGACTTAACACCACTTACGAAGGTTGATCTGCATTGTAGAGTAGAAGACATTACGCTTGAAACGATTGAAGAGATGAACTTGTTAGCTCCTTTTGGAGTGAGTAACCCCAAACCAGTTGTGATGTTGCAGGATGTGAATTTATCACAGATTAGAAGAATCGGTAGCAAAGATAATCATTTGAAAGTAGCCCTTGAGGAAAATGGTGCAACTCTTGATGGCGTAGGTTTCCACTTTGGTTATGTCTTTGAAGAGATTGCTTCTAGAGCTGCAGTGAGTGTAATTGGGCAACTTTCTGTTAATGAATGGAATGGGTTAAGAAAGCCACAAATCTTTGTTAAAGATATGGCAGTGAACGAGTGGCAATTATTCGATTACAGAGGTATTCGAGATCTTAAGAAGCGTCTTGAGTCCATGCCACTCGATAAGTTAATCATGATTTCGTTTCAGGATGGCACTGTTAATAAGCTTGGCATTCAGCAATGGAAAGAATTCGTCAAAACATCTCCACTTGAAGAGAACCTTACTTTTGAGAACAAGTATGTTATGCTTCTTGATCTACCAGACTTAGAAGAAGAACTAGTTGAATTGTTCAAGAAGGGCGGCGTACCAGAGCGAACATATGCTGTTTTTGAGCATGAAGAAGATCATTTCTTTTCAACACTGCCTTCGCGTGAAGATTTTAAATGGTACTATGCATTCTTAATGAAAAAGGGAAGCTTTCACTTAAGAGATGCAGAAAAGCTTGCTAAACATAAAGGCTGGTCAAAAGAAACCGTTCACTTCATGTCACAGGTGTTTTTTGAGTTGGATTTTGTTACAATGGATGATGGACTGATTTCTCTTAAACCACAATCTGTTAAAAGTGAATTAACTTCTTCCAAAACGTATAGGAGTAAGCTTGAAAAGGCAAAACTTGAAAATGACTTTTGCTATTCCTCCTATCATGCTTTGAAAAGTTGGTTCGATCAATCAGTTAATTGTTTCAATAGCACTGAGGAGGCCATAAAGTAAATGAATTATAAAGATTATATTGCAGTTGTTGAGGACTATCCGAAAGAAGGTATTCGTTTTAAGGACATTACCCCACTTATGCAAAATGGAGAAGCTTACAGCGCTGTAGTTAACGACATTGCAGACTTTGCAAAAGATAAAGATATCGATGTCATTGTAGGACCAGAAGCAAGAGGGTTTATTGTAGGTTGCCCGGTTGCTTATATTCTAGGTATTGGTTTTGTGCCTGTACGTAAAGAAGGTAAACTTCCACGTGAAGTAGCGAAAGTGGACTACGGACTTGAGTACGGTAAAGATGTTCTTACCATTCATAAGGACGCAATCAAGCCAGGTCAAAGAGTTTTAATCACTGACGATTTGTTGGCAACTGGTGGAACAATCAATGCAACGATTGAATTGGTTGAACAACTAGGTGGAATAGTCGTCGGCCTTGCGTTTATGATTGAACTTTCTTATCTAGAAGGACGTAAAAACCTTGACCGACATGATATATTTACATTGATGACATACTAAAGTGTAGAGTGTCCGAATCGCCGGACGCTCTTTCTCTTTATGATGTATTGTTAAGCCTACCCAGTGCTTACCAGTTAGGAATAACGACATTTTTCTCTTAATCTCTTTACATGGTGACGTTTTTTAACGATAATAGAACCAATATACCAACAGTAATCAAGGTGATTTGATGACGATAGAAGAAGTAATGGAAAGAGCGGAGCAGTATTTGTCTGAAGACGATCTCTCCTATCTTAATAGAGCTTATGAATACGCGCGCAATGCACATGAAGGCCAGTACCGCAAATCGGGTGAACCATATATTATTCATCCTATTGAGGTTGCTGGCATTCTTGTTAATCTTGAAGTAGACCCTGTCACAGTTGCTGGGGGCTTTCTTCATGACGTCGTCGAAGACACCGACGTGACGCTTGAACAAATTTCTGATGAGTTCAGTCCCGAGCTTGCCATGCTAGTTGATGGCGTAACGAAACTGAAGAAAATCAAATACAAGTCCAAGCGTGAACAGCAAGCTGAGAATCACCGTAAGATGATGATTGCTATGGCGCAGGATATCAGGTGCATTCTTATTAAGTTGGCTGACCGCCTTCATAACATGCGTACGCTTAAACATATGCCTAAAGAAAAGCAGATGCAGAAGGCGAATGAAACGCTTGAAATATTCGCACCTCTCGCTCATCGTCTCGGTATTTCGACGATTAAATGGGAGCTCGAGGATACAGCACTTCGTTATTTAAATCCGCAGCAATATTATCGGATTGTCAATTTGATGCAAAAGAAACGAGCAGAACGTGAAGGGTTTGTTCATGAAGTAGTGGACGAGATCCAAGAGCGGGTGAAGGAAGTATCCATTGACGCTGAAATCTCTGGTCGTCCTAAACACATCTACAGCATTTATCGAAAGATGGCTAAACAGCATAAGCAATTTAATGAAATCTATGACTTGCTAGCGGTTCGCATTGTCGTCAATAGTATTAAGGATTGCTATGCCGTTCTTGGTATCATTCATACGTGCTGGAAGCCTATGCCTGGTCGTTTTAAAGATTATATCGCAATGCCTAAAGCAAATATGTACCAGTCTCTTCATACCACAGTTATTGGACCGAAGGGTGACCCGCTCGAGGTTCAAATTAGAACGTCTGATATGCACAAAGTAGCTGAGTACGGAATAGCAGCCCACTGGGCATACAAGGAAGGCGACGAGAATCAAGTAAATAGCTCTTTTGAGAAGAAGCTTTCTTGGTTCAGACAAATCCTTGAATGGCAAAATGACGTTTCAAATGCAGAAGAGTTTATGGAGTCTCTTAAGATTGACTTATTTAGCGACATGGTATTCGTTTTTACACCTAAGGGCGACGTGTTTGAGCTGCCGACAGGTTCTGTACCGCTAGATTTCGCATATCGAATTCATACCGAAATTGGTAACCACTGTATCGGTGCAAAAGTGAATGGCAAAATGGTACCTCTCGATCATCGCTTGAAAACAGGTGATATCGTTGAAGTTCTAACTTCAAAGCATTCTTATGGACCGAGTAAAGACTGGTTGAAAATCAGTCAAAGTTCTCATGCCAAGAACAAGATCAAGCAATGGTTCAAGAAAGAAAAGCGTGAAGAAAATGTTGAAAAAGGCAGAGAACTCGTTGAAAAAGAAATTAAAAGCCATGGTTTTGAATTAAAAGCCGTTCTTACAGCAGATAACATTGCAAATGTATCGAAAAAGTTTAATTTCACTAGTGAAGAAGATATGTATGCTGCTGTTGGATACGGTGGGATTACTGCAGCGCAAATCGCGACAAGGTTAACGGATAAAGCTCGTAAAGAGAGAACGAAAGAACAGGAAGAAGAGCTTGCAAAATCGATTATTGAAGGTAAAACCACTCATACTCCTGCTCGTCCGCCAAGAAGAGCGGAATCTGGTGTACGCGTAAAAGGCATTGATAATCTGTTGATTCGTTTATCGAGATGTTGTAACCCTGTACCTGGTGATGACATCGTTGGATACATTACAAAGGGGAGAGGTGTCTCTATTCACAGGAAGGACTGCCCGAACGTGAATGAAGACAATGCTCAGGAGCGACTTCTTGAGGTTGAGTGGGAAAGTGACTCACCGAAAAATTACAATGTTGATATTGAAATCAGTGGTTTCGATCGCAGAGGATTGCTGAATGAAGTCCTACAGGCTGTGGCAGAAACCAAAACGGATATGACGTCGGTATCTGGCCGCTCAGATAATAACAAAATGGCGACCATTAGCATGACGGTGTCGATTCGAAATACGGCTCACCTCCAAAAAGTGGTTGAGCGTGTGAAACGAATACCAGACATCTATGCTGTTCGCAGAATTATGCAGTAGTTTAGAAAGGATGTCTTTATGAAAGCCGTTGTGCAGCGTTCAAAACAGGCGTCAGTTACTGTTGATGGAAATGTGACTGGCAGTATTGATTATGGTCTTGTCGTCCTACTAGGGGTTACACACGACGATACAGAGACGGATGCCGCTTACCTTGCGGGTAAAATTGCTAACTTGCGTATTTTTGAGGATGAGAATGATAAAATGAATCTTTCCGTAAAAGATGCAAAAGGGGCAATTCTCTCGGTTTCTCAATTCACACTTTATGGCGATTGTCGTAAAGGAAGGCGTCCAAACTTTATGAAAGCAGCAAAGCCTGATGAAGCAAACGTATTGTATGAAAAGTTTAATGCTTTTTTACGAGACGAGGATCTTAATGTGCAAACAGGCATTTTTGGCGCTATGATGGATGTCCAGCTAAAAAATGATGGACCTGTTACCCTAATCATAGATAGCAAAGAATAGAAAAAGCGGCGGAGTAGTTTATGCTCCGTCGCTTTTTACGTTATTGCAAAAAGGAAAGAATCCCGTTTGCAACTTCGCTTGTGATTTCTGCCTGGTAGTCTATTCTGTTTACTAGCTGTTCCTCCCAAGGATTTGATAAGAACCCAAGCTCTAGTAGAACCGACGGCTGCTTATTGTTACGAAGCACATAGTAATTTCCAAAGCGGACTCCTCGATCTCTTAGAGATGTATCATCACCAATTTCATTATGAATGGCAGATGCCAAAGACATGTCACTTTGATCGTAATAATAAGTTGTCGTGCCATTTGCTGTTGGATCGACAGTGCTGTCAAAGTGAATACTTACAAATGCATCTGCATTATGTCGTTCAGATATAGTGGCTCTCTCACTCAGAGAAATGTAAGTGTCCGTGTCTCTCGTAAGTATTACTCTTACACCAGCGCTTTTTAGCTTTTCAGCAATCGTTGAAGTTGTTCTTAGAGTAAGGATTTTCTCAAGAGTTGTAATTCCTTCAGCACCACTGTCATTTCCACCATGACCTGCATCGAGAACAACTGTTTTTCTAGCATTTAGATTTTGTTTGTTGGAAAGTTGAGCCGCGGTTGAAACAACCCATTCTGCAACATAAGCAGACGTACCATCAGGTAAGGCAATTTTATACCACTGCCCTTCTTTTGATAATATCTGATATTTCTCATGGAGTCGTGCTTGTGAAATCACCCTGTTTTCTAATCCAGGTCCATCTCTTAAATTCGTTGCTTGATATAGAATAGTTGCATAGCCAGGACCACCACTTTTTGTTGTTTCTTTTAGGAAAGAGCTGTCTACCCAACCTGTTTGTCCATTATCATAACGGATGAAACTCCAGTCATTTTCTTTTTTTACTTCCTCTACAACTGACCCTTCAGGTAGTTGGGAAATAATACGGCTTTCCAGCCCTTGCGACTCACGTACATTCAAAATGTTAGCCTGAACTTCTTTAGTTGATGAAGAAGATAAAGCTTGTTCAGATTCGGTCGTTGAATTGACCAACCACGATGCAACCCAGCCTTCTTGCCCATAGTAGTCAATTGCAATCCAATCCTTCTCTGTTTTAATTACGCGCCATTTTGTATTTAAATCGATGCTCGCCAAAACAGTGAATTGTTTCCCTGGACCAGCACGAACCTGAAGGTCAGATACGGTTGGTTTAACAGTTTTGGCGGAATCATTATCTGTGGTAATTGTGACAAGTCTGCGGGCAACCCATCCGAATTCTTCAGTTTCTAATTCAATCTTTATCCATTCACCATCCACTTCTAAAATCGGACGTAAGTCGTCTTGATGAACTTGAGTGATGACAGAAGAAGAAAGGGTTGGAGCGGATCGAACATTGACTGTTTCTTTAAATTCTGCCTTTTTTTCAGCTGATGCTACTGAGGGAAGTGTGAATAGAATAATAAATAGCGATATAAGTACCGGATAACTTTTCAAAAGAAGACTCCTTTCAGTTTGTCTTGATGATTGTATACAGCATAATTTCTTTATCGGTTAAAAAGATTCCTTCGTTTAGTTGTAAATCCTCTGTTTTTTGGTGAAACTAATAGAACAATTCACACAAAAAGAGGATGAGATCTGTTGAGATCAACAAATAAAGAAATGATGAGTTATAATGTATCCCAACCAGAGTTTGGTGTAGACTTTCATGATTTTCTTCAAAAAGAACAGTGCTTATCAAATATGGAACTTGCTGAAGAGTTTGGACTGTCATTAAAAAGCATAAAAATTATGAAACAAAAAATGAAGCGATAATGTTTGTAAAAGCAAGTGAAATGGACTTGACAAAAAAAACGCTGACTCGTATGATAGAAAACAATTCAGTAAATCGATACGAAGCTCCGATGAGGAAGAAAAGTAAAAAAATACCGGATTGATCAGAGAGGAAATGCCTTTGGCTGTGAGCATTTCTCAATACCGCTTTTTTGAAAGACACTTCCAAGGATCATCTCCGAACAATTTGCTCAGTAGGGGATGACGTAAACAGGCGTTAACTGTTTAAGCGGAAGGACTCGTCCTTCCATTAGGGTGGCACCGCGGGTAACTCTCGTCCCTGAATTTCGATTCAGGGATGGGAGTTTTTTTGTATTCAAAAAAGAATGTCTCAATAAGTGCCCTAACGTAACTGTAGGCTTCTCGGTAGTGATTAAAGGAGGACAAAGACATGAGTTTTCAAATCCCTAGAGGTACTCAGGATATTGTGCCTGGTACATCTGAGTTATGGCAATATATTGAAGGTAAGGCAAGAGATATTTGTCGTCGATATAATTATCACGAATTACGCACGCCGATCTTCGAACATACAGAATTGTTTCAGCGTGGTGTAGGAGATACAACTGATATCGTTC
The DNA here is from genome assembly GCF_017303315.1 of Bacillus sp. NTK071. GTDB lineage: Bacteria > Bacillota > Bacilli > Bacillales > Guptibacillaceae > Guptibacillus. The sequence goes on along the minus strand of NZ_JAFKOI010000002.1, from coordinate 453,291 downwards.
AAAAAGAAATGTATACATTTCAGGATCGCGGCGATAGAAGCCTAACCCTTCGTCCAGAAGGAACAGCATCAGCAGTTCGTGCATATGTGAACAACAAAATGTACGGATTGCCAGAGCAACCTGTAAAGCTTTATTACATTGGGCCAATGTTCCGATATGAACGCCCACAGTCAGGTAGAATGAGACAATTCGTTCAATTTGGGATTGAAGCACTTGGAAGCAATGATCCATCAATAGATGCTGAAGTTATAGCGCTAGCAATGGGACTATATCAAGAATTAGGACTTAAGAAGCTTAAACTATACTTAAATAGTCTTGGTGATAAGGAAAGTCGTGAAGCACATCGTAAAGCACTTATTCATCACTTCGAGCCTCGCATTGGCGAATTCTGCAGTGATTGTCAAAATCGCTTAGAGAAAAACCCGCTTCGAATTCTTGATTGCAAAAAAGATAGAGATCATGAATTGATGGCAACTGCTCCTTCAATTATTGATTATTTAAATGAAGAGTCAGCGCAGTATTTCAGTAAAGTGAAAGAAGCGTTAGACCATATGGATATTGAATACGTTCTAGATGATCGCCTTGTTCGCGGATTAGATTATTACAATCATACTGCATTCGAGATTATGAGTGATGCTGATGGTTTTGGCGCTATTACGACGCTTAGCGGAGGTGGGCGCTACAATGGTCTTGTTGAAGAAATGGGTGGTCCATCAACACCTGGTATCGGTTTTGCAATGAGTATTGAACGGTTGTTAATGGCTTTAGAAGCGGAAGGCATTGAATTGCCTATAGAGAAAACCATTGATTGCTATGTTGTTACAATGGGTGAGGAAGCTCAAGCTGTTTCAAATGGTCTTGTTCAAAAGCTTAGAAAAGCAGGTATTTCTACAGAAAGAGACTATCTTGATAAGAAAATGAAAGGCCAATTCAAAGCAGCTAATCGTCTTCAAGCGAAGTATGTAGCTATTCTAGGTGATGAAGAAATCGAGCGAAACGAAATTAATGTAAAGGATATGATAACTGGCGAACAAGAAGCCGTGAGTCTAACTGAAGTGTCATCATATCTCAAAGAGAAATTAAAGGAGGAAGATGGAGAATGATCGGAAGAAGCCATTCATGTGGGAAAATTCGTGAGAGCGAAATTGGAGAAACAGTAGAATTAAAAGGATGGGTGCAGAAACGACGCGATCTTGGTGGACTAATTTTCATTGACTTTAGAGACCGTTCTGGTATTGTTCAGGTTGTTTTTAACCCTGATGTTTCTAAGGAAGCACTAGAACTTGCCGAGAAAGTAAGAAGTGAATATGTTCTAGGTATTAAAGGGAAGGTAGTTGAACGTGGAGAAGGCACGGTCAACCCTAATCTTCCTACAGGTTCTATTGAAGTTCACGCTGAATCACTTGAAATACTTAATGCTGCTAAAAACCCACCAATCAGTATTTCAAACGATGTTGAAGTTGGGGAAGATATTCGCCTTAAGTATCGCTATCTTGATCTTAGACGTCCTGTTATGCAGGATACATTTAAACTTCGTCACCGTACGACGAAAGTAATCCGTGACTACCTTGATCACAATGAATTTCTAGAAATCGAAACTCCTATGCTAACAAAAAGCACACCAGAAGGAGCGCGTGATTACCTTGTACCAAGTCGAGTACATGAAGGAGAGTTCTACGCTCTTCCTCAGTCACCACAATTGTTTAAACAACTCCTGATGGTATCAGGCTTTGAACGATATTACCAAATCGTACGTTGTTTCCGAGATGAAGACCTTCGCGCGGATCGCCAACCTGAATTTACGCAGGTGGACATTGAAACATCATTTCTTCCTAAAGAAGATCTCATATCCATGATGGAAGAAATGATGACAGCTGTTTTAAAAGAAACAAAAGGACTAGAAATTGAAAAGCCTTTCCCTCGTATGTCTCATGCTGAAGCAATGAACCGCTATGGATCAGATAAGCCAGACACACGTTTTGGAATGGAATTCGTTGATGTATCTGAGCTTGTTAAAGACTCTGACTTTAAAGTGTTCTCTGGTGCTGTGTCTTCTGGAGGAGCGGTTAAGGGTATTAATGCGAAGGGTGCAGCAAGTAAATATTCACGTAAAGACATCGATGCACTAACAGAGTATGTGAAGACATATAAGGCAAAAGGACTTGCATGGCTTAAAGTTGAAGAAGATGGTTTAAAAGGACCAATTTCTAAATTCTTTGATGAAACACTCGCAGCACAGTTACAGGAAGCGTTCGATGCAGAAGCAGGAGACCTTCTTCTCTTTGTAGCTGACAGCAAATCTGTTGTAGCTGACAGCCTTGGATCTCTTCGTTCAAAACTTGGGAAGGAACTTGATCTGATTGACCAATCCAAGTTTAACTTCCTATGGGTGATGGACTTCCCGCTTATGAGTTACGATGAAGAAGCGGATCGTTATTTTGCAGAGCACCATCCGTTTACTATGCCATTAAAAGAAGATCTTCATCTTCTTGAAGATGAGCCAGGTCAAGTTCGTGCTGATGCGTATGACCTTGTTCTTAATGGATATGAGCTTGGCGGAGGATCTCAGCGTATCTTCCAGCGCGATATCCAAGAAAAAATGTTTAAAGCACTAGGATTTACGAAAGAAGAAGCTGAAGAAGAATTTGGTTTCCTACTTGATGCTTTCGAATATGGCACTCCACCACATGGAGGAATTGCATTTGGTCTTGACCGTCTTGTGATGCTGCTTGCTGGAAGAACAAACTTACGTGACACAATTGCATTCCCGAAGACAGCTAGTGCAAGCTGTTTGTTAACAGAAGCACCGTCTCCAGTTAGTGAAGAGCAGCTGAAAGAATTGAATCTTGAACTAGCCAAAAAGCCTGTCGCAGCTGAAAAAGAATAAAGTACTCACGCATAAGAAAAAATAATAAAAAGGACCTAAAACACGATCGTTGAAATCATTTTGAAGGTCTGCTATAATTCAATTACAAGTTAACGAAGAGTCCTGAAGTGTACGTTTACTTCCATAATAATTTGAGCCAACACTTTTACAACGGGAGCCTGATTCTTTCCGTCCAGAGTACATGCCTCGGTAGCTGAGGACGTACGAAGGATGGAATAAGGCACCCACCTGCCAATGCAGGTTCAACGATTATGGAAAGGACGGCACAGTTGGGGCTCTTCTTTTTTTATGACAAATAACAAAGCATCAGTTCAATGAACTGATGCTTTTTCTGTATGAGAAATTGTTTCTAAACGGAGGCTTCCGCTTTTCGTGTCTAGCTGCAGTGGCCAGCCTCTCGGTCGCTTCACCTTACAAAATGAACACAAAGAGCGTGTTCTTTTTGTAAGGCTCCAGCGCTTGTCGAGGCTAAACGGCCACTTCCGCCTTTCGTGAGATCCAGCTACGACTCGCAGAAACTCCGATATTTCACTCTTTCATCGGAACACAAAAAGCGTGTTCCAATTCAAGAGTTCCAATATCTTCGTTTCTAAACGCTCGTCTCCGCTTTTCGTGAGATCCAGCTGCAGCCTCCAGACTCTCGGTCACTTCACCTTTCAACTCGAACACAAAGAACGTGTTCGAGTTGAAAGGCTCCAGTGCCTGCCGAGTCTAAACGGAGGCTTCCGCTTCTCATGTCTAGCTGCAGTGGGCAGACACTCGGTCACTTCACCCTATAACTCGAACACAAAGAACGTGTTCAATTTATAGGGCTCCAGTGCCTGCCGTGTCTAAACGCCCACTTTCGCTTTTCGTATTACCTAGCAAGTTTTTCTAGATTCCCGTTTTTATCCATTTTGAACCCGGGTACGTTGTGTTCTTCGTTGTCGTTTAGGACTACCATTCTTCTTGCTCGGTCCATGATTTGGATGAGAGATTGGTAATCCTCTTTCATGACTTGCTGTTCGTTTTCTAGTGTTTTGATTCTTTGGTGGAGAAGTGTGTTTTCTTCTGTTAGATGTTGATTCTCCAATTCTAGTTTCTCGAGATTTGTCCTCAGTCTGCTTGTTCCGGATGCGGATTGCTCGAGATTGGATAAGTAAGAAATAACATCTCTCATCGTCATTTGCTTTTGAGTTACAACCTGCTCAGTTTGTTTGATAGGTGTTTCATTCATTGTCTGAGAGATTGGTTGTTCACTTTTCATCATAGAAGGACGTCTTTCTTTTTCTGTATATGTTGGCTGCCTGAGTTCTGCACGTTTCATTTCTTTTCTTTGCTTTTTAGCTAGCTTCAAAGCTTGTTCATAGCGTTCACGTACAATCGCATTCCAGCGGAATCCTACTGCTGCTGACGTGCGGCTTAGTCGATCACCAACTTCATCAAAAGCCTTTAATTGTGTACTACCTTCTCTAACATGCCGCAGCACTGTTTCGGCAAGCATTAAATCATCTTCATGAGACCACGCGTCTTGTCTAACTTTCATTTACATTCAGCTCCTTTATATTGTTCACTTCATAGCGTTTTGAAAGTAATCATAGCTTTGCCAGTATGAAAGAATTTATACAGAAGTCTTGTGAAAATGAGATAGATTGTAAGAATGCAAAGAAAAACAGCAGTGCTTATGCACTGCTGTTAAGCTTTCTTATTATCTGATTTAATCCGTTCTGCGAAGTAATCCAGTCTTTTTTGAACGGTACGTTCATGACCCCGGTCAGTAGGTTTGTAGAACGTTTTACGAGTCATGTGGTCAGGAAGATATTGTTGTGGCACATAACCTCCAGGGAAACTATGAGGATATTTGTAGTCTATTCCATGTCCTAGTTCGGATGCTCCTTTGTAGTGAGAATCTCTTAAATGAACTGGAACTGTGCCGCTTTTCTCTTTTTTCACTGCTTCAAGGGCTGAGTCAATTCCTTTAATGACAGCATTGCTTTTTGGAGCAGTGGCTAGATATAGTGCTGCTTCTGCAAGTGGAATTCTAGCTTCTGGCATGCCAATGAACTCAACAGCGTAGCTTGCTGCATGTGCTACGAGAAGTGCATTTGGATCGGCTAGCCCAATATCCTCAGCAGCGTGAACGTATAATCTTCTTGCGATAAAACGCGGATCCTCACCTGCATAAATCATTTTGGCGAGCCAGTATAATGTAGCGTCTGCATCAGATCCTCGTATACTTTTAATAAAAGCTGAGACAGTATCATAGTGATTGTCACTATCTTTGTCATATTGTAATACGCGCTGTTGAATTGACTCTTCTGCAATAGCAAGCGTGATAACGAGCTTCCCGTTTTCATCTGGGGTAGTTGTTAATACGGCAAGTTCAAGTGCGTTTAGCGCGGTTCGAGCGTCTCCATTAGATACATCAATGAGGTGTTCGATCGCTGAATCTAGAATCTCAATATCATATCTACCAAACCCACGGTCTTGATCATGAATGGCTTGATGCAAAATATCTTTTATTGTCGTTTCATTAAGATATTCGAATCGAAATAATCTTGAACGAGATAGAAGAGCGGGATTAATTTCGAACATCGGGCTCTCAGTTGTAGCACCAATTAGAACGATTGTTCCATCTTCGACAAATGGCAGGAGGGCATCCTGTTGTGATTTATTAAAGCGGTGAATCTCATCAATGAAAAGCACCGTTCTTCTATCATCCATTTTCAATCTATCTTTGGCTTCTGATGTTAGTCTTCTAATATCAGCTACACCTGAAGTGACAGCATTTAATTGCTCGAAATGAGCAGATGTCGTGTTTGCGATGATGCGAGCGAGTGTTGTTTTGCCTGTCCCAGGAGGACCGAAAAAAATCATCGGTGTTAGCTGATCTGCTTGAATCGCTCTTCGTAATAACTTTCCGTCACCGATTATATGATCTTGCCCGATAAATTCTTCTATGGACCTGGGGCGCATTCTGCTTGCAAGCGGTCCAGAAGAAGTGTTGTTCTTGTCAGGAGAATAATCAAATAAATCCATCAAAAACCCGTCCTTTCATAGATAGTTGAAACATACTATACGTCTTTTGGAAATGCAAGAAAAACCGGTTCATGCTATAATAGCGAAGGTTTACTAACAGAATCAATGGCGAATAAATGAGTTAAGATTGAGTAAAGAGGGATAAAATGAAACCAGGAAACAAAGCGTCGTGGTTCTGGATGAGCTGGGCTGTTTTTACAGTTGGTCTTCTTGTAATGGCATTTGGGATCGCACTCATGATTCGTGCAGAAGTCGGAAGTGCACCATGGGATGTTTTTCACATTGGTCTTTACCAACAATTTGGATTAACGATTGGAACATGGTCGATTATCATTGGTTTTGTCATCATTGGATCGACGTCTTTACTAGAGCGGTCCTGGCCGAAACCCGGTGCTTTTCTTAACATGTTACTGGTTGGTTTATTCATTGATTTATATCTATGGCTTCCAATTCTTAAGACACCAGATCAACTAATTGGAAAACTGATCATGCTGATCAGTGGTATTCTCATTATGGGGTATGGAATTGGATTGTATATTGCAGCAGATAGAGGAGCCGGTCCACGAGATAGCCTTATGCTCGTTTTAACTGAGAGGATAGGTTGGAAAGTACAGCATATCAGGCTTTCAATGGAAATGGTTGTGCTAACTCTTGGCTGGCTCTTGAAGGGTCCTGTGAATATTGGAACACTCTTATTTTGTGTAACGATTGGACCGATTGTTGGCTATTCATTGCCTCACTGCAAGATGCTTGTGGCTCGATTGATAGAAAGAGGTGGAAGAAATGAAGATATCGACAAAAGGAAGATACGGATTAACCATTATGATGGAGTTAGCAAAAAAGCACGGTGAAGGTCCTATTTCGCTTAAATCCATTGCAAGAAGTAAAGATTTATCTGAGCATTATCTTGAGCAACTTGTTGCACCACTTCGAAACGCAGGTCTTGTAAAGAGCGTGCGCGGTGCTTATGGTGGCTATATTCTTGCGCAGGATGCAAGCACAATTACGGCTGGAGATATTATTCGTGTTCTAGAAGGCCCGATTAGTCCAGTTGAAGTAATGGATGATGAAGAACCTGCGAAACGTGATCTCTGGTTGAAAATTAGAGATGCGGTTAAAGATGTGCTGGACTCGACTACCCTTGAAGACCTTGCAACATATGAAGGTGAAGGGGAGCAAGACAGCTACATGTTCTATATTTAGCATAACCAGTGAGTTGCTGGTATTAAGAGGTGAAGAGTAATGAAGGCAATATATATGGATCATGCTGCAACCTCGCCCGTTCATCCTCAAGTGATTGAATCGATGGTGGCTTCGTTACAGAATGATTTTGGCAATCCTTCAAGTATTCATCAATTTGGACGTAAAACACGACATGCACTTGATGAAGCTAGAAGCAGCATAGCAAAAAGTATAAGAGCTGTTCCGAATGAAATTATTTTCACAAGTGGAGGAACAGAAGCGGATAATCTTGCTATTATGGGTGCTGCTAAAGCGAATGTTGGAAAAGGAAAGCATATTATTACAACTGCAGTTGAGCATCACGCAGCACTTAACGCTTGTAAGAGTCTTGAAGCAGAAGGCTTTGATGTTACCTATTTACCTGTGAATGAGAGTGGAAGAATTTCTGTTGAGGATCTTAAAGGAGCAATCCGCCAAGAAACTACGTTAATTACGATTATGTATGGTAACAACGAAGTAGGGACGATTCAGCCGATTAAGGAAATTGCACAGGTTACTAACGAACATGACATTCTTTTTCACACAGATGCCGTTCAAGCTTATGGATTAATCGATTTGGATGTAAGCGAACTCTGTGTCGATTTACTTTCTGTTTCCGCACATAAAATCAACGGACCTAAAGGCGTTGGCTTTTTGTATGTGAAAGACGGAACAAAGCTTGTTCCCTATTCACAAGGTGGTGAGCAGGAGCGTAAGCGTCGGGCTGGAACTGAAAATGTTGCAGGTATTGTTGGCATGGAGACAGCTGTTAAGCTTATGCATTCGAATCGAGAAGAGAAAGCTAGACTTTATTTTGAAATGAAAGAAACAATGACTGAGATTTTTAAGAGAGAATCCATTCAATATCATCTAAATGGTGATCAAAATAATGTCTTACCTCATGTTCTAAATGTAAGCTTTCCTGATGCGAAAGTGGAACCTATGTTGATGAACTTAGACCTTGCAGGTATTGCTGTATCTAGTGGATCAGCGTGTACTGCTGGATCTCATGAGCCGTCACATGTATTAAAAGCGATGTATGGGGATAACGAGCGTACCCAAACAGCCATTCGATTTAGCTTTGGATATGGGAATACAGTAGAAGATGCAATACAGGCGGCAGAGGAAGTCGTTAAGATTGTCAATCGGTTAAAGAAGTTATAAAATAGTCAGGACACAATTTGTGTTAAGAAAAGGAGGTGCAACCATGACGGAGCGAAAGAATGAAGAAACAAGAGTCGTGGTTGGAATGTCCGGAGGCGTTGACTCATCAGTTGCAGCTCTTATGTTAAAAGAACAGGGCTATGATGTGATCGGCATTTTCATGAAAAACTGGGACGACACCGACGAAAACGGAGTATGCACAGCAACAGAAGACTACAATGATGTTATTCGTGTATGCAACCAGATCGGCATTCCGTACTACGCAGTCAACTTTGAGAAACAATACTGGGATAAAGTGTTTACTTATTTCCTTGATGAATATAAAGGTGGACGTACACCAAATCCAGATGTTATGTGTAACAAAGAAATCAAATTTAAAGCATTTCTAGAGCATGCACTAACGCTTGGAGCAGATTACCTTGCAACTGGGCACTATGCTCAGGTTGTTGAACGTGATGGAGAAGTGAAAATGCTTCGCGGCGTTGATGACAATAAAGATCAAACGTACTTTTTGAATCAACTGACTCAGGAACAGCTTTCAAAAGTCATGTTTCCACTTGGTGGTATTGAGAAGAAAAAGGTTCGACAAATGGCTGAAGAAGCAGGTCTTGCAACGGCTAAGAAAAAAGACAGCACAGGAATTTGTTTTATTGGCGAACGTAACTTTAAAGAATTTCTTGGGCAATATCTTCCCGCTCAACCTGGTAAGATGATGACACTTGCTGGCGAAGAAAAAGGTCTTCATGATGGATTAATGTATTATACAATCGGTCAGCGTCATGGTCTTGGTATTGGGGGCGATGGTGAGCCATGGTTCGTTGTTGGAAAAAACCTTGAAAGCAATGTACTATACGTTGATCAGGGCTTTCATAACGAGTTGCTCTATTCTGATTCACTAATTGCAGTTAACTCAAGTTGGGTTTCAGATCTTCCGATTCAGGGTCAATTTGCGTGTACTGCGAAATTCCGCTATCGTCAAAAAGATTCAGGTGTTACCGTTCAAAAGCTCGATGATGATCGCTTGAAAGTGACGTTTGATGAACCAGTTCGTGCCATTACTCCAGGACAGGCTGTTGTTTTCTATAATGGAGATGAATGTCTCGGTGGTGCAACTATTGATCAAGTATTCAAAAACTCAAGTGAACTCACATATGTTTAACACTAAGCCTCATTTCAAATTGAAATGAGGCTGTTTTTTGGGGTGGGGAAACTGTCGCCAAGTTATGCTAAACTAGAGATTAAGCTAAAGATATAAGGAGTTTTTTATAATGAGTAATAAGAATGAATTAGCAATAGAAGCAATGAATAATGGAGAGCTTGAAAAAGCAGTAACGCTTCTTTATGAAGCAATTGAAGAGAATCCAAATGATCCGATTGCTTATACGAATATTGGAAATCTACTTGCACAGGCTGGAGAAATTAAACAGGCAGTTGCTTATTTCGAGAAAGCGATTGATCTTGATGAAACTCAAGGGACGGCTTATTATGGTGCCGGAAATGCTTTCTTTGAGCTTGAACAATACAAAGATGCTGCGGATATGTATCAGAATGCTATACAACAGGGACTTGATCAAAGTGATGTTCACTTTATGATTGGACAGTGCTTTGTTATGCAGGATGCGATGCGTCTAGCCCTTCCGTTTTTCCAACGTGCAGTTGAATTAAATGAGGCTGATACAGAAGCTAGATTCCAGTATGCGCTTTGCCTTGCTCAAGAAGGAGCAGTCGAAGTAGCATTGCCACAATTTGAGAGAGTTGTGGTGGAAGACCCAGAGCATGCTGATGCATGGTTTAATCTTGGTGTAAGCTACGCTTATCAGGAAGATTTAACAAAAGCGATAAGTTGCTTTGACAAAGCACTTGCTATTCAACCAGATCACCTCCTAGCAGGTAACGGCAAGAAGCAAATGGAACAAGCGATGAACAATAACAATTAAATTCTAAGTTATTGGGGAGAAGATCTTATGGTTGAGCCGCAAAAAGGATACATCAAAGGAAGACCGATTCAAATGATCTTTTTTAATGAGGAGAGTTTGTATGGGGTGGCAAGACTTCGTATTGCCGAAACAAATGAGGCCTATGATGAACGTGAAGTAGTCGTAAATGGTATGATTCCAAGATTACTTGAGGATGAAACGTATATATTCTATGGTCGATTCACAGATCATCCTCGATATGGGAAACAATATTCTGTCGAGTCATTTGAAAGGCAGCTTCCTGAATCAAAGCCTGGACTAGTTCAATATTTATCAAGTGATCTATTTCATGGTATCGGTGAGAAGACAGCTGAAGCGATTGTCGATACGTTAGGGGAACGCGCAATTGCTAAAATCATGAGGGAGCCTTCTATTTTAAGCAAAGTTCCGAAGCTGACTGAAGAAAAGGCTAAGAGTCTCTATGATTCTCTTATGGAACATCAGGGGCTTGATCAGATTATGATTCGGCTGACAGAACTTGGATTTGGTCCAAAGCTATCCATGAAAGTTTTTAAGGCATATAAACAAGAAACACTAGAAGTTGTTGAAACAAATCCGTACCAATTGATTCAAGACGTAGAGGGTATTGGTTTCAGACGTGCAGATGAACTTGGCAGAGCAATTGGTATTGAAGGAAAGCATCCTGACAGAATAAGAGCTGCCTGTCTTCACACATTGAATGAACAGACCCTTCAGGAAGGGCATGTGTATCTTGAGTACGATGCGCTTGTGAAATCAGTCGATGAGTTGCTAGGGGACAAGCTTGATGAAGCTGATATTTCAAGAGAACTTATATCACTTTATGAAGCTGATAAGCTGATTCTTGATCGAGAGAGAATCTACTTGCATTCTCTTTATTATGCTGAAAAAGGTCTTGTAACGGGATTAAATAAAGTGATGTCTCAAACGGAGTATGCAGATTCTTTTCCTGAGTCAGAATTCTATCGAGCTCTAGGTGAACTTGAAGAGCGACTAGGTATTCAATATGCTCCGTCGCAACGAGATGCTGTGCAAAAAGCGATTGCTTCACCGTTCATGATTCTTACCGGAGGACCAGGTACCGGAAAAACGACGGTGATTAAGGGAATTGTTGAACTGTATGCTGAATTGAATGGTCTTTCACTTGAGCCGAAAGATTATTCAAAAGATAACCCTTTTCCAGTGCTGCTTGTTGCACCTACAGGAAGGGCAGCAAAGCGTATGAGTGAAGCGACCGGTCTTCCCGCTTTTACAATACATAGATTGCTTGGTTGGAAGGGAGAAGCTGGTTTTGAGCATGATGAGAATAATCCAATTGAAGGGCGATTACTCATTGTAGACGAAGTTTCAATGGTTGATGTGTGGTTAGCCAATCAACTTTTTAAATCTCTTCCTCCTCAAATTCAAGTGATTGTAGTTGGTGATGAAGACCAGCTTCCTTCCGTTGGCCCTGGTCAGGTGCTAAAAGATATGATTGATTCGAATGCTGTTCCTGTAAGCAAGTTAACGGATATATATCGTCAGGCGGAGGGTTCTTCTATTATTGATCTTGCCCACTCAATAAAGGAAGGCCAACTGCCGAAAGAATTTCATCAGCCTACACCTGACAGAAGATTTTTCCCTTGTTCTCAAGCGCAAATTATTGAAGTGGTGTCTCAAGTTTGCGGAAATGCGCTTCGGAAAGGGTACTCTCCGAGAGACATTCAGGTACTTGCACCAATGTATAGAGGTTCAGCGGGAGTTGATCGGCTAAACCAAGAGCTCCAGAAGCTATTTAATCCTCCTTCTGAACAGCGAAGGGAACTTCCACATGGTGATCTTGTTTACAGAGTTGGAGATAAAGTACTTCAACTCGTCAATAATCCTGAAGAAAATGTTTATAACGGTGATATGGGTGAAATTGTTTCTATTTTCTTTGCTAAGGAGAATGTTGAAAAGCAGGACCAACTGGTCGTTTCGTTTGATGGGCAAGAAGTTGTTTATGATCGTCCAGACTTCAATCAATTAACACACGCTTACTGCTGTTCCATTCATAAGTCACAGGGGAGTGAATTCCCGATTGTTGTTCTTCCGATAGTGAGAGGTTATTATCGTATGCTACGTAAAAACCTTCTTTATACCGCGGTTACAAGAAGTAAAGATTATTTGATTCTTTGCGGTGAAGAAGATGCCATTAAACTTGCTATTCAAACGGAAGATGATCAGGATAGAAATACGAGGTTAACTGAGAAGTTGCAAGAAATGATTGGTGAACAAACTACAATTGAAGAATCGATCTAAAAGTCAGAGGTACATCCTCTGTCTTTTTTTTTGGTTGTTTTCCAAAAGCTCTTTTCTAAAAATTGTTTCTTAAAACGGGTTTGTAGTAAAACTCACACTTCAATGTTGATTGGAGAGGGAGATACTCGACTCCCGCGGAAAGCGAGCATTCTGGAGCGGACATCAACAACTACTCTTATAGCAAAAGCAACATTATTTAAGAAATTTCCTTTTTATTAGAGTGAAGAGGCGTTTGAATCAGCTATCAGTATAGAATCATATTCAAATGGGCAAGATTGTGTATATCTTTTTAAAATGCTGGAATAGGAGGCATATGGAAATGGTATGTCCAAATTGCAAAAGTAAAAATATCGGAAAAATTGGTGCGAATCAATTCTATTGTTGGAGCTGTTTCGTAGAGATGTCGATTGTAAAAGGCGTTCTTTCTCTTCATCAGGTTGAAGAGGATGGGTCCCTTACCTCACTTGACGATCTGTTTGAAGACTATGACATGCGTATTGAATTGTAGATTACCATTGCGGGAGGAATAGTCATTGAAACGAGAATGGAACCTTAACTGGCTCATTTATTTAACAACCCTTCTGCTCGTTTTTCTATGTGTCTATTTGCTTCTTAAACTTTCGCCTATCTGGAAGCCTGCAATACAAGTGTTGACAGTTTTACTTGTTCCTTTTCTTATCGCTTCACTCATCACGTACCTACTTCATCCCATTGTTGAAAGAATCCATAAAGAAGGACTTCCGAGAGGCATCGCTGTTCTCTTAATCTATGTTCTATTTTTTGGTGGAACAGGTTATGCGATATTTAAAGGTGTGCCTCATATTGTTAAGCAGTCTCAAGAGTTAATGGACAATGTCCCGGTGTTTATGGATACGTATCGTGATACGGTTCATCATATGTATGATTATACGGCTAATTTACCACCAGCTCTTCAAGGTAAAATAGATCAGGCATTTCAAGATGTCGAGAATACAGTAAATCACACACTTACGCTTGCGATAGAGCTTGCTAAAAAACTGTTAAGCTCATTTTTCGTGATTATGATCATCCCTTTTATTGTTTTCTATTTACTAAAAGATTTCGAAACGCTTAAGAAAACGGCGTGGCGAATAACTCCTCCAAAGTGGAGGAAGCCAGGTAAAGAGTTGCTGGTTCGTATTGACGAGTCACTAGGAAATTACATTCGAGGTCAGTTTTTTGTTATTACAGTACTCGGTGTACTGGCAGCGCTAGGCTTCTGGCTGATTAAATTGCCGTATGCAATTCTCTTAGGTGTTATTGTTGGTGTAACAGATATTATTCCATACTTTGGACCTTTCCTTGGTGCTGCACCTGCACTTTTGATTGCATCAACTGTTTCAATGAAAATGGTGATCATAACGGTAGTGGTGATTATCATCTTACAATTTATTGAAAGCAACATCCTTTCTCCGTATATTGTTGGGAAAAGTCTTCACATTCACCCTGTTATTATTATCTTTGGACTTCTTGCAGGCGGGGAAATAGCTGGCGTCATTGGTCTCATTTTGGCTGTACCAGTACTTGCTGTATTAAAAGCGCTCATACTTTATCGTAATAAGCATGACGTAAGCGATTGACAAACGATTGCTGCTCTGACTATAATAATCGCAGAGATTAACAAAAGAACACATTGACGGATCGAGTATGTTGAACACTATTCCTGAATACGAACGTATTCACTAGAGAGAAGCTCCATGGCTGGAAGAGCTTTAGGAATTAGATCAGCAGAACGCTAATCCTGAGTGCGGATTAATCCCCGCCGTCTCGACCTCGTTACGGTCGCTTGAGGTGATAGGCGCAAGTTTGCTTATAACCAGGGTGGTACCGCGTGAGCTTATGAAACTCTCGTCCCTGATTTATTCAGGGGTGGGAGTTTTTTTGTATGGAAAAAGCTCACACCTCTCGGATGAATTTTCGTTTATACCAATTTAAGGAGGATGTTTTATGAAAGAGCTAACTTCAGCTGATGTAAGACAAATGTTTCTTGATTTCTTTAAAGAAAAAAGCCATTCGGTTGAACCGAGTGCTTCCCTTGTACCACACGAAGATCCTACGCTTCTTTGGATCAATAGTGGTGTCGCTACGCTCAAAAAATATTTCGATGGACGTGTAACGCCAGATAATCCGAGAATCGTTAACGCGCAGAAGTCAATTCGTACAAACGATATTGAAAACGTTGGGAAGACTGCAAGACACCACACATTCTTCGAAATGCTTGGAAACTTTTCAATTGGAGATTACTTCAAAGAGGAAGCAATCGAATGGGGATGGGAGTTTCTCACTAGCAAGGACTGGATCGGTTTTGATGCTGACAAATTATCCGTAACAATTCATCCCGAGGATGATGAAGCTTATACCATCTGGAGTGAAAAAATCGGTCTACCTGAAGAAAGAATTATTCGTCTTGAAGGGAATTTCTGGGATATTGGTGAAGGGCCAAGTGGTCCGAATACGGAAATCTTCTATGATCGAGGCGAAGAATCCGGAGCAGAAGATCCTGAAGAAGAGCTTTATCCTGGTGGAGAAAATGAACGTTATTTAGAGATATGGAACCTTGTTTTCTCTCAATTTAACCATAATCCTGATGGAACGTATACACCACTACCTAAGAAGAACATTGATACCGGTATGGGTCTAGAGCGAATGGTTTCGGTCATCCAGGATGCAAAGACCAACTATGATACAGATCTTTTTATGCCAACGATTCGTGAAACAGAACGAATGGCTGAGGTGAAATACGGTGATTCTAGAGAAGGAGATACAGCCTTCAAAGTAGTCGCGGACCATATCCGTACAGTAACTTTCGCTATTGGTGATGGTGCTCTTCCATCAAATGAGGGAAGAGGATATGTATTAAGAAGACTTCTCCGACGTGCTGTTCGATTTGCGAAACAGATTGGTATTAATCGTCCATTTATGTATGAGCTTGTGCCAGTAGTTGGCGACATCATGAAAGAATTCTATCCAGAAGTGAATGAAAAGAAAGAATTCATTCAGAAAGTAATTAAGAATGAAGAAGATCGTTTCTATGAGACACTAAATGAAGGTCTTGCGATTCTTTCTGACATTATTAAAAAAGAAAAAGAAGCTGGAAACAAAATGATTTCTGGTAGCGACGTATTCCGTCTCTACGATACGTATGGCTTCCCTGTTGAATTAACTGAGGAATATGCAGAAGAAGAAGGTTTGGAAATCGATCGTACTGGTTTCGAAGAAGAAATGGGTATGCAGAGAAAGCGTGCAAGAGATGCACGACAAGACACAGGCTCTATGCAAGTTCAGGGCGGTGCACTAGGCGACATTTCAATAGCAAGTGATTTTGTTGGTTATGAAGAGCGTTCGATTGAAACAGAGATTGCTGCAATTGTGAAGCACAAAGAGCTTACTGAGGAAGCAACCGAGGGCGATGAAGTTCAAGTGATATTACAGCAAACACCTTTTTACGCAGAGAGTGGCGGACAGGTTGCAGATCCTGGTGTCATTCGCGGAGAGGACGTGCAGCTTCGCGTTACAGATGTACAGAAAGCGCCAAATGGTCAACATGTGCATACAGCAATTATTGAATCTGGTTCAATTCAAACAGGTGCAAAAGTTATTGCGGAAATTAATCGAACGAATCGTTCTGCAATAGTTAAGAATCATACTGCAACTCACTTACTTCATCAGGCATTAAAGGATGTTTTAGGTGATCATGTGAATCAAGCTGGGTCACTCGTTGGATCAGAACGTCTACGCTTTGATTTCTCTCACTTCGGTCAGATTTCGTCTAGTGAACTTGAAGAGATTGAAAAACGTGTTAATGATCAGATCTGGGCTAATATCCCTGTGAACACAATGGTTAAACCAATTGAAGAGGCAAAAGCGATGGGAGCAATGGCTCTATTTGGTGAGAAATATGGAGATACTGTAAGAGTTGTTCGCGTTGGAGATTATAGCCTTGAATTGTGTGGCGGTACTCATGTGCAGAATACAGCTGAAATTGGTCTTTTCAAGGTTGTTTCTGAATCAGGAATTGGTGCAGGTACACGGAGAATTGAAGCTGTAACAAGTGAGGGAGCATACCAGGTCCTTAATCAGCAAGTGTCGATTTTGAAAAACACGGCTGACTTGTTAAAATCTAATGTAAAGGACGTTCCATCGCGTACAGAAGCATTACTAGGTCAAATTCGAGATCTACAGCGACAAAATGATTCTCTAACTTCCAAGCTAGCGAACGTTGAAGCGAAACAAATGGCAAGTGATGTTCAAGAAGTGGCTGGCGTGAAGGTTGTTGCCAAACGAATTGAGACAGACATGAACAATTTGCGTAGTATTGTAGATGACTTGAAATCTCAACTTGGAAGCGTCATTGTGGTACTAGGAAGCGGAGCAGACGGAAAAGTTCAGCTCGCAGCAGGAATCACAGACGACTTAGTAAAAGAAGGTTATCATGCAGGGAAGCTAATTAAGGAACTTGCTACTCGCTGTGGTGGCGGTGGCGGTGGACGCCCGGATATGGCACAAGCTGGCGGTAAAAATCCTGAAAAGTTGGATGAAGCCCTTGCATACACAGCGGATTGGGTGAAATCCATTTCCTAATTTGGTTTCATTAGTGTACAATAAGGTTAGTTGACTAGTTACGATTCTAGATGGGGATCGGAGAAAGAGGTGTAAGGAATGAGTTCGATGGACAAAACAATGAAATTTAATTTTCCAGACGACGCTTATAATCACGATGTCCAGGAAGTGTTGCTCACCGTCTATAGCGCTCTTCAAGAAAAGGGCTACAATCCGATTAACCAGATCGTGGGTTACCTCCTTTCTGGGGATCCGGCTTACATTCCGAGACACAATGATGCGAGAAGCTTAATTCGCAAGCTTGAACGAGACGAATTGATTGAAGAGCTTGTTAAATCGTATCTTACTCATCATCAAGGATAAGGAGACAGCATGAAAACACTTGGTTTGGATGTTGGTACGAAAACAATTGGCGTTGCGCTTAGCGATGCAATGGGCTGGACCGCTCAAGGATTAGAAACGGTGAAACGTGATCCAGAGGCACAGGATGTTATTCCTGATCGTTTAATCGAAATCATTAAAGGGAATGATGTCAGCAAGATCGTTGTTGGACTCCCAAAGAATATGAATGGTTCGATTGGTCCAAGTGGTGAAGCATGCATGGCATTCGCTGATCTGATTAGCGAACATACTAATTTACCTATTCAAATGTGGGATGAACGTCTAACGACTGTCGCTGCTGAGCGGATGTTAATTAGTGCTGATGTGAGCCGCAAAAAACGCAAAAAAGTAATCGACAAAATGGCTGCTGTTATGATTCTGCAAGGATATTTAGACAGCAAGCAAAATTAATGAGGTGAAAAACATGGAGGAAAAAGAACGTATTATCATACCAGACGAAAACGGTGATGAGCATCTATTTGAAGTTCTCTTTACTTTCGATGTAGAAGAGAATGGACATTCTTATATGACTGTTGTCCCTGCTGATCAAGCAGAAAGTGAAGACGAAGTAGAAGTCTACGCTTTTCGTTACGAAGAAGAAGACAATGAAGAACGTGACTACAAGCTATTCCCTATCGAGTCAGATAAGGAATGGGAAATCGTTGAAGAAATGCTTAACACTTTCTCTGAAGAGGAAGAAGAAGCAGACGAATAAAAGAATGACGAAGCTACCGGTGAGATCATCGGTAGCTTTTTTCTTTAGGTTAGGCTCTTTTTTTTAAAAGGCTCAGCGCCCGCCCTGCGGAAAGCGCGCATCCTGGAGCGAAAATCTACTCTTATAGCAACCATGTTTACGAAAAGAGCCTTTGGTTAAAACGTTACCGATTTAAGGAAATGACTACAAACCTTAAAGGGAAACTTGTATAATACATAATGGAGAAAAATTGACGAACGTTGGCACTGTCGCTGACAATATGTCGACTTATAGTATAATAGGAAAAGAGTGAAAGGGGGCCACGGCGTTGTCTGATAATAAAGACTTGTATAAAGAGAAGCTATTGAAGCGCCAGAATGAGAATCAAACCGTACGAAAAATCGTATTTATTATTTTATTGCTTTTGACCATAACGGTGGCTGCCGTTATTACAGGTGGTTACTTCTACATAAAAAATATTCTTGAGCCTGTTGATCCAGATAGCAATAAGGATACGACTGTCACAATTCCGATTGGTTCATCAACCTCGTCAATTGGAAAGACACTAGAAGAAAAGGGCATTATCAAGGATGGTACAGCGTTCCGGTATTATGTTAAATACAAAAATGAAAGTGGCTTTCAAGCTGGCGACTATGAGCTTTCTCCTTCGATGACAATGGATGAAATTATTTCAATCATGAAGAGTGGAAAAGTAATGAAGGACGCCGTGGCAAAAATATCTGTACCTGAAGGAATTTGGCTTGAAGACATCGCCGCTCGAATAGCGAAGGAATTAGATTTAAAACAAGAAGATGTAATAAAGAAACTTGATGAAAAAGAATATGTAAAAGCGTTAATCAATGAATACTGGTTCTTAACAGACGATGTCTTACAAGACGATATTCGTCATCCTCTTGAAGGCTATCTTTTCCCAGCAACATATGATTTTGAAGAAGAACCTTCAGTAGAAAAAGTAGTTAAGGAAATGTTGGATAAAACCGATCGAGTTCTTACAGAATATCGATCTGAAATTGAAGATCGTGATTACTCTATTCATGAAATGATGACGCTAGCTTCTATCATTGAAGAAGAGGCATCTGCAAAAGCAGATCGAACCAAAATATCAAAAGTGTTCTACAATAGACTTGAAGAGGACATGATTTTACAGACTGACCCCACGGTAGTTTATGCTAGAGGTAAGCAATCAGGTGAGATCACTCAGAAAGATCTTGATAAAAAGTCACCTTATAATACGTATACTGTTAAAGGTCTTCCTGTTGGTCCTATTGCAAATCCAGGTGAATCTTCTATTGTAGCTGCAATTGAACCTGCCAAAACAGATGCCCTTTATTTCTACGCTCGACCGAGCGGGGAAACTCTTTTCTCAAAAACCAATGATGAGCATAATAAAAAAGTGGCTAAATATAAGAATGAGTGGGAAGAGTATTATAAAAAGAAAGAAGAAAAGAAGAAAGAAGAATAAAAATTTACGGGGAATGGGGAGATAGGCTACCATTCCCCTTTCGATTATGATAAAATTATTCGGGTTACATGAAGGAGGAGCAATCATGATATCCGATCATGTGGAACAATATCTAGAATCTTTGCGGCCAAAACGCGAAGGTTTAATAGAAGAGATGGAACTGTACGCTAGAGAAAATCATGTTCCTATTATGGAGCAGACAAGTCTCGATGTGATGCTACAGCTTTTGTCATTTTTAAAACCTAATCGAATTTTGGAAATTGGAGCAGCCATTGGCTACTCAGCCATACGAATGGCTGATCTACTGCCTGAAACTGCTATTATTACCGTCGAACGTGATGAAACTCGTTATAAAGAGGCGGTAGCAAATATTGAAAAAGCAGGTTACTCAGATCGCATAACAATTTTATTTGGAGATGCATTCGAACTCGCCGATGAGCTTAAGCAATATGGGCCATATCAAGCGCTATTTATTGATGCAGCCAAAGGACAGTACCAGCGGTTTTTTGATGAATTCTTTGGCGTTGTTAAAGAACACGGAATTGTACTGTCTGATAATATTTTGTTTCGAGGTATGGTAGCTGAAGAAGAGATACAAGAGAAACGCTTTCGATCTATGGTTAAAAAGCTTCGTCATTATAATGAATTTCTTATGTCTCATCCTGATTTGGACACAACCATCTATCCTATTGGAGATGGACTTGCAGTCAGTCAGCGAATAAACTCATGATGATGGAAAACCGACGTGCAATCGTACGAGCGGTTTTTCTATAATAGAAGGGGAAGGATTATGGTTAATAGACCTGTTGTAATTGGTGTTGCCGGAGGTTCTGGTTCGGGGAAAACCACGGTAACGAGAGAGATATTTAAACAATTTGCTGATCAATCAGTACTTGTCATTGAACAAGATTCTTATTATAAAGATCAGAGTGAGAAATCAATGCCAGAGCGTTTAGGGACAAATTATGATCACCCCCTCGCCTTTGACAATGACTTACTAATTGAACATGTGAAAGAGTTGATGTTATACAACTCGATTCAAAAACCCGTCTATGACTATACAGTTCACACAAGATCTGATAAAATTATTCCTGTCGAACCAAAAGATGTCATTATTTTGGAAGGTATCCTAATTCTTGAAGATGAGCGTCTTCGTGATTTAATGGATATTAAACTTTTCGTGGATACTGATGCAGATTTACGAATATTAAGAAGAATGGTGAGAGACATACGTGACAGGGGAAGAACGCTTGATTCTGTCGTAGAGCAATATACATCAGTTGTCCGTCCAATGCACCTTCAGTTTATTGAACCGACTAAGCGTTACGCTGATATTATTGTTCCAGAAGGTGGCCAGAACAGAGTGGCAATCGATTTGATGGTTACAAAGATTCACACAATACTCGAAGAAAAAGCAATGCTATAAGGATAAAACGAGGTATAAATACCTCTTTTTTTCATACAGTTTATTACGATTGAGCCCTTAATTGATGAAGGAGTGAAAGAAATGGCAGAGGATAAAAAATATTATATGACCCAGGATGGGAAAGAGAAACTTGAGAAGGAGCTTGACCTTCTTAAAACTGAGAAAAGAAAAGAAGTTGTAGAACGTATTAAGATTGCTCGTAGCTTCGGAGATCTTTCTGAGAACTCGGAGTATGACGCTGCAAAAGATGAACAGGCGTTTGTTGAAGCGCGCATTACAACTGTTGAAAATATGATTCGTAACGCAGAAATTATTGAAGAAGACAACAGTTCTTCTAGTGTTGTTTCAATTGGAAAACGCGTTAAATTTGTAGAAATTCCTGATGGCGATGAAGAAGAATATATTATTGTAGGTAGTGCTGAAGCAGATCCATTTGAAGGGAAAATTTCGAATGATTCTCCAATGGCAAGAAGCCTGCTTGGTCGTCAAATTGGTGAGAAAGTTAATGTACAAACTCCAGGTGGAGAAATTCGTGTAGAAATTCTAGAAGTTAAATAATAGGACTCAGGTGAAAGGATAGCCAATAGGCTGTCCTTTTTTTGTGAGTTTGAAAAGCGGGAGATCGGTCGAAACTCATATAGAGGTGAAATACATGAGAAGGAAAAGGATGAAGGGAATTGGAGTGCTTTTTCTATTTGGGTTTCTAATTCTGATCGGTCGTCTTGTTCAACTTCAATTAATTGAAACAGAATCCTATTCCAAACAAGATATAAACCTTATTGAGGCGAGCATTAATCAGCGTACGCAATCATATGTGCTCGATGAAGGTAGGGGGACACTTCTTGATAAAAATGGGACACCAATGAGTGATTCTACCCCTTCTCTTGTTCTCTTTCCTTTTTTGGAGGACAGAGAATGGCCAATCGAAGTAGTCGCTTCAATCGTTAATGAATCCCCTAAGAAACTAGAGCGAGCTTTTGAAGGTAAAAAACAACCCTTCACATATAAGAAAGGTCTATCAGTACAAGAAATGGAGAAAATCAATCAGTTAAGTATTCCTGGCGTTTATGCCGTATATAAACCTGATGTCGAAGGGCAGTTAGCAGGTCATGTTATTGGTAGTGTAAGGCCGAATCCTAAACTTGTTAAATCAAAATACCCTGAAAAGTGGGAGGAGGGGTTAATTGATAAGAATACAAAATTAGGCATTTCGGGTTTGCAATTAGCATTTGACCCATTTCTAATTTCTGAAGGGGATACGACTCTTCTTTATCATGCTGATCGTCAGGGTAACCCTTTACTTGGACTCGATGTCAAAATGTTTTCAACATCGGATTCGTTCTATCCCCTTCAAATTAAAACAACGCTTGATTTAGACATACAGAGTGCATTAGAAAAAGCAGTTGATGAGGCAGGTATTATAAATGGTGGGGCAGTTCTAATCGATATTGAAACAAATAACCTTCGTGGGATGGTTAGCCGTCCTTTATTCAATACGGAAGATCCTTTGGGAGCGGGCGCTGTTAATCAGATGGTAAAAGGATATTTTCCGGGTTCAGTTTTCAAAACAGTTGTTCTAGCAGCTGCATATGAACACGGGATTTCAAACAGTCGAACGTTTAATTGTGATCGGAATTTATACCGTGATGGACCCGGGAATCGTAAACTTGGCACATTAGACCTGAAAAACAGTTTTGCAGTTAGTTGTAATGCGGCATTTACAGAGCTTGCTGAAGAATTAATTAAGAAAGACCCAAAGTTCATTGAGAATACAGCAGAGAAACTCGGAATCGCTTCTACGGTTGGGTGGGAAGACTTGCTATATCATTACGAAGACTTTAAACAATTACCAGATGAGTCGAATCCCGTTTTCTTTAAGAATGAGAAAGATAAATCAGTCAAGAAAGCCATTGATCAAACGGCAATAGGGCAGTTAAATGTGAAGTTAAGTCCACTTGCCATTGCAAATATGATGTCTACAATCGGTAGGGGAGGAGAACCAAAACAAGTAAGAGTTGTTAGTGACATTCTTTATAGAAATCATTCAACTTTTCTAAGTTTTAAAGAGAATCGCGCTGGTAAAGGTCAACTATCAAAGGAAGTAGTAAAATCTCTTCAGCAATCACTTAGAGAAGTAGTTGTAAGTGGAACAGGGCGCTCTTATTTAAATGATCTGCCTTTTGCTGTTGCTGGAAAATCCGGAACAGCAGAGCTTGGTGAAAACGTTCCGTATGACCACCAGTGGTTTGCGGGGTATTTCCCATACGATTCTCCTCGATATGCACTGGTTGTCGTAGACTATGAACGAAAAGAAAAGGAATATCGAGCATATAAAGCATTTGCACAAATCGTTACAAAATTGTACGAAAGTGAGAGATAATCACGAAATAAAAGTCAAGCCTTCTACGAATCCTTTAGAGATGATAGAATAAGAACAACAGTTAAATAGAGGAGTGGATGGGCGTGAGATCGCGATATGGTGACCGTCATTCAAAGAGAAAACAAAATATTATACTAAACAGTTTAATTGGACTTGTGCTTGCAGTGATTCTAGTCCTCGTTGCGAACATCTTCTTTTTCGGAGATGCTCCTGAGCAAACGGCAGGTCAAGAACAGCAAACAGCGCAATCTGATACAAATGAAGAAACGAATAGTAGTGAAGATGCCGTTACCTCTGATGAAGCGGACTCAAAAGATTCAGCGTCAAATGACTCAGAAGCGGCTGATAAAGATAGTGCGAATGAAGAAAGTACTGACGAAGATAAGAAAGAAGATCAAGACAAAGAGAAAGCTGAACAAGAGCCAGGCGAACCGAACCTTGATGGTCCCTGGGATCCGGTAGGTACTTCGCAGCCTAAAAGTGAAAAGCATGTGTCAAGTTACGATAAAGGCAGTGTAGATTGGAATGAAAAGCTACGAGCAGTGGAGTCAGTAACAGGTTTTCCACCTGAAGAAATGGTAGTTCATTGGCTTGGTGGAAATGGTGGCCCACAGAAATCAAAAGCAACTGTAAGTCAAAAAGGGGCTAATGATACAAAATATTATGTAGAGCTTGAATGGGTAGACGAAGAAGGTTGGAAAGCAGTTAGTGCAACAAAGCAATAATAATAGAAGAAGGAGTATCCCATTATGGGATACTCCTTCTTCTTTATTTCGCCTTAAAATGAACAACTGCTGAATAGTAAGGTCGACCTGTTTTCTCGTGTATGACAGCATGGTGTTGAACATTCTGGACCTGTAATAGTAATGCACGATTGTTATCAATTTGTATTTGAATTTTCTTCTCTATTTCTTCAAGAGAGAAGCCTTCAAAAAATTCTACTTTATCATCAATTCGCTCAAGTGAAAAACTCATTTTGTTACTCCTTTCTCTTCTATCCACGTAACAGTTTACACATATTTGTTTGAACACACAAATTGATAATAGAATAAGAATGTGATAAGTTAGAACTATAATGCATATTATTCATACCTTAATAGTATGAATTAAACTTAAGAAAGCGATGTGAAAGTAATGGGAAGAGAGTTTATTGATTTATTTGAGCGCTGGGCTGATTCATATGATACGACAGTATCAGGTCAGGATGAAGAATACCGTGATGTTTTTAAAGGCTATGATGGGATTCTATCAGCAGTTGCTCAAACTTCCTCAGGTCATGTTCTCGAATTTGGAGTTGGAACAGGAAATCTGACTTCGATTTTACTTAAAAGAGGGCTGACAGTAACAGGTGTGGAACCATCAAAAGCGATGAGAGAAAAAGCGAGTGAACGTTTACCTTCTCTAACAATACATGATGGTGATTTTATGAACTTTCCTAAGCTTACATCACCTGTTCAAACAATCGTTAGTACGTATGCATTTCACCACCTTACAGATCAAGAGAAAGATAAGGCTATTCACAATTATAGCCAACTACTGGCTCAAAATGATAAAATTGTATTTGCGGACACAGTTTTCCAAGATGAGAATGCTAAATTACAAATGCAACAACAAGTGAAGGCAAAAGGCTATTTGAATTTACTTCAAGATTTACAAACAGAGTATTATACAACGATACCGGTGCTAGAAGAATTATTTGATAAGCATGGGTTTCAAGTAACTTTCACTCAGCTAAATGACTTTGTTTGGCTAATGGAAGCAGTCAAAATTTGAACAGGTAAAGGAGTACGTTATGAAGATCGGTATTATTGGAGCTATGGAAGAAGAAGTTAGAATTTTGCGAGATCGCCTGGACCATCGTGAGGAACAAGTGATTGCAGGGTCAGAATTCACCACAGGGAGCATCGATGGTCAGGAGATTGTTCTCTTGAAATCAGGGATTGGGAAAGTGAACGCTGCCATCGGAACAACACTAATGAATCAACTCTTTAAACCAGATTATATTCTTAATACGGGATCTGCAGGTGGATTTAATCCTAATCTAAAAGTGGGCGATATCGTTATTTCTAGTGAAGTTCGTTACCATGATGTAGATGCTACTATTTTTGGTTACGAATATGGCCAGGTTCCACAAATGCCGGCTCTTTACGAACCAAACAGTATGCTTGTTGAAGCTGCAGAACGAAGTGCGGAAAAAGTAACAGAACATCAAGTGATTAAAGGAATGATCGCGACTGGCGATTCATTTATGAATGACTCAGAACGAGTGGAATACGTTAGGTCAAAGCTTACGAATCTTGATGCTGCTGAAATGGAAGCTGGAGCGATTGCTCAGGTATGCTATCAATTTGGTACGCCTTTTGTCATTATACGCTCTTTGTCTGACATAGCTGGTAAAGAATCTAACATTTCATTTGAAGAGTTTCTGGATACGGCTTCCATTAATTCAGCGAATCTTATTTTAAATCTAGTTGAGGAGTTGAGAAAGAATGGCTAAAAAAATGAACGTAGAAAGTTTTAATCTAGATCATACAAAGGTTACTGCTCCTTATGTACGTCTCGTAGGTGTAACAAAAGGTCCTAATGGAGATGAAATTTACAAGTATGATATTCGCTTTAAACAACCGAACAAAGCACATATGGAAATGGCTGGGCTCCACTCTATTGAACATTTAATGGCAGAAAATATTCGTAATCATATGGAAAACGTAGTGGACATAGGACCAATGGGTTGTCAGACTGGTTTTTACTTAGCGGTGTTAAATCATTCGAACTACGATGAAATTCTAGAAGTTCTTGAGAAGACTCTTCAAGATGTTCTCAATGCAGATGAAGTTCCTGCTTGCAACGAGGTACAGTGCGGTTGGGCAGCGAATCATAGTTTAGAAGGAGCAAAAGAAATTGCAGACGAAATGCTTTCATATCGTGATGAATGGCATATCGTCTTCGCTGAATAGGAAGGTCTTACTCAATGGAAATCTTTAATAATGTTCACGAGCTCGTCGGCCATACTCCGGTCATCGAGCTCAATCATTTTGATTTACCTGAGGGTGTTCGTCTTTTCGCAAAGCTTGAGTTCTATAACCCAGGCGGTAGTATTAAAGACCGGTTAGGTCAAGAATTATTACAGGATGCGATTGATTATCAACGAATTGCTCCAGGTGGTACTTTTATTGAACCGACTGCTGGAAATACTGGAATTGGTTTAGCTCTTGCAGCTGTAAATCGGGGTTACACAGTGATGTTCGTTGTTCCAGAAAAGTTCAGTATGGAGAAGCAGGATTTAATGAGAGCTCTTGGTGCAAAAATCGTTAATACGCCAACTGAGCTTGGGATGAAAGGTGCAATTGCGAAGGCTAAAGAGCTTCATCAAGAAATAGCGAATTCATATATGCCACAGCAATTTGGCAACCCAGCTAACCCTCTTACTTATTACAAAACCCTTGGTCCAGAGCTTTTCAAGCAATTGGACGGTGAAGTGAATGTTTTTGTAGCAGGCGCAGGTACAGGTGGCACTTTCATGGGTACAGCCCGGTATTTGAAAGAACAAAATGCTGAAATAAAAACTGTTATTGTTGAACCAGAAGGCTCGATCCTTAATGGGGGTGAATCTGGTCCCCATAAAACGGAAGGTATTGGGATGGAGTTTCTGCCTGAATATATGGACGAAGCTTTTTTTGATGGAATTCATACAGTGACAGATGAGGTGGCTTTTAGAAGGGTGAAGGAACTTGCAGAGAAGGAAGGTCTTCTAGTTGGAAGCTCTTCAGGAGCGGCACTTGAAGCTTCATTACTTGAGGCCAAGCAAGCTAAGCCAGGCACAAATATAGTTACTATTTTTCCAGATAGTAGTGAAAGATACTTAAGTAAGAAGATTTATCAGGGAGGCATTTAAGCAATGAAGCCAAAAACAAAGCTTATTCATGGGGGCATTACCGGAGACCCTCAAACAGGTGCGGTATCAGTTCCAATTTATCAAGTGAGCACATATAAACAAGAAGCAGTTGGTAAGTTCAACGGTTATGAGTATTCACGAACTGGTAATCCTACACGCCATGCTCTTGAGGAGCTGATTAAAGATCTTGAGAATGGTGTTGCAGGATTTGCGTTTGGTTCAGGAATGGCAGCTATCTCTTCTGTTATGATGCTATTTAATACAGGGGATCATGTTGTGATGACAGATGATGTTTATGGTGGAACGTATCGTGTCATGACGAAGGTGTTAAATCGTCTTGGAATTGAATCAACATTTGTAGATACAACAGATCTTAATGTTGTAAAAGAAGCGATTCAAAAGAATACAAAAGCGATTTATGTTGAAACACCAACTAATCCTTTGCTGAAGGTAACAGATATCCAAGCGATTTCTAACCTTGCTAAAGAGAACAATCTCTTATCAATTGTTGATAATACTTTTAACACGCCATACTGGCAAAATCCTATTGATCATGGTGCTGACATCGTACTTCACTCAGCGACCAAATATCTAGGTGGGCATAGTGATGTTGTTGCAGGTCTTGTTGTTGTCAATTCAAAAGAGCTTGCAGAAGAAGTTCATTTTGTTCAAAACTCTGCTGGCGCGATTCTAGGGCCACAAGACTCATGGTTACTCATTCGAGGCTTGAAAACGCTTGGTGTACGCATGGAAGAGCATGAAAAGAACACTGCAAAAATCGTGAAGTTCTTAAGTACCCATCCTTCTGTCGAAAAAATTTATTACCCTGGTTTGTCTACTCATCCAGGTAATGACATTTCTGTGAATCAGTCTCGAGGCTTTGGTGGGATGGTATCATTCGATATCGGCAGTGCCGAAAAAGCTGATGAACTGTTAAGCAAAGTGAAGTATTTCACTCTTGCTGAGAGTTTAGGAGCGGTTGAAAGCTTGATTTCAGTTCCTGCTAGAATGACACACGCTTCTATACCAAAGGATCGCCGAGACGAGCTTGGTATTACAGAGGGGCTTGTCCGCATATCTGTTGGCCTTGAAGATGCAGATGATCTTATTGAGGATCTTTCAAACGCATTAGGATGATAGTTAGTCCCTTATCCGAACCTTGGATGAGGGACTTTTTTCGTAGACTGGTAAGAGTTACATCTCTCATATTCCCTTTTCATATGGTAGAATAAGAGACAAGAGAGGTGAGCGCGTTATGAAGCAACTTCAAGATAAAATGACAGATTACAAACGTTTCGCGTTTGTTTTGCTTAGTTTAAGTGTTTTCTTATACATTGGTTCTTTCCTTCCAGTTGAAGGTAAGTCAGATGGTGGAACGCTTATTTTAACTGGTGGAGGCTTTCTTCTAGTTGGTATTGCGTTATTCTTCTACTCACGTGCGATAGCCATTCAAAAAAAATTAAATGAACATGAAGATATAAGTTAATAAGTTACTAATAAAGAGCCACTTCCTTTAGGAAGTGGCTCTTAGGGTATTTATAGGTGCAAATAGGACGCAAGTGATTAATAGGTCATAATTTCTTTTAGACGTCCCTGCCATTTTTCATCGTCGAGGATAATTTGAAAAGAGATTCGACGATTTTTTTTATATGCTTCATTTGTGTTCTCAGCAATAACAGGTTTATATTCCGAATAACCAGTTGCTGCAAGATATTTAGCATAGTCAGGGGTTGCGAGTCGTGGATTAGCTTTCATTAATTCTTTTACTACCGCAACAGAACGGTCAGCTGAAAGTTTCCAATTATCATAAGGGACTTTGTCTGTATGACCTTCAATTAGAATGATATAAAGATATTGGCTAATGTCTTTTTCATCTATTAAATTGGCAAATACATCTGCTAAATCGTTTAGTACTTTTTTGCCTTCTGGACTAATTTCCGCACTCCCAGTATCGAATAAGATATCTCCCTCGACAGATATCGTATTATTGGGACCACGCACAACTTGATCTTTCCCTACATTTTCCTCAAGCTGGTTTTCTATTAAATCACTTATGTGTTTTTTAACATCAGCTACTTTTGCAAGCTCTTGCTTCATAACCGTTTGATCATACGCATCGTAGATCATTTGAACAAAAGCAATGATGGCGATAAAAAGCATTACAAGAACGATCATCGCCATCATATCGGCAAAACTTGGCCAATAATGCTCCTCATCGCTTTGAATCTGAAATCTTCGCTTCCTATTCTTCATCGGTTATCACCGATTATTCGAGATTGCATTGGCTGGGTTGGTGAATGTCTTCTTAGTTGTTCTTCATAGAGTCGAAGTTGAAGCTGGTAGGATTCTGAAAGTTGATGCTGAATGTCTTTTAATTCACGAGCAAGGCCTTGATACAAGGAGTCTAGACTGTTCGACAGCGACCTCATTTCGTGCTGAAGAGGCTGATCTCGCTGATCACGTTCCATTTTGTGAATAATAGGTTCAAGAGCTTCACGTTTAATCTTATCAAGTGATGTATACCATGCTTTCTCCATCTGTGAAACAGATTCAGCGAAATCCTGCGAAGCTCTTCCGTATTGATTCTGCTTATCTTGATACCGATAATACCATTCATCTTGCATCTGATGAACACGACGTTCAAGTTCCTCTTGAGAACCCTGATATCGCTGCATTTGCTCATCGAGCCCTCTTAAATAATGTTGACCTGTTTCCTCCGCCTTTTTCTGTGTTTCTTTTATGAGTTGATCAGAACGTTGCACAAGCTGTTCAAATTTGCGTTGCCCAGTCTCATGGTGTCTTGATAAGGCTTGAAGCTGGTTCTCTAACGTTTTCAATCGGTTTCCTAACTCAAGAATACCATTGGTGGCTTTTTCTTGGACGCCGTCTAGTTGAGTAAATGATTCTTGAAGCTTGATACTGAATGATTCTAGTGTAGAGGTGCTATTAGAGAATTGTTCAGTAAAGGTTCGTTGAGAAGTTAATATTGCTTGGACGTCTTTCATCGCTTGCTCTAGACCACAAGTGAATTGAATCATACTGGAAGAGAAATCACCGAGTGTTTCTTGAAAACTATCCTGAATTCGCCCTGCTAACCTGTCTAAAATTCGCTCCATTTCGTCATGAGGTTTTTCTTGAGAGAGACTTGCATTCAGATTGTGATCAAGGAGAGATTCACAATCTGAGATGATTTTTTCTAAATAATAGGCAGTTGTACGTCCTCCGGTTAATACCCCATTTTGGATTAGTGTTAGAAATAGCGCGTTCCCAATACCCGCGATACTTGTAATGAATGCTACACTCATACCTTGAAATGGACTTGAGATGGCTTCGATGACGGAAGCGAGATTTAAATTTGCATCATCTGGTTTTTGGGACAAAAACATGAGCGTTTCTTGCATAGAGGAAATTGCCATCGTTAAGCCAATAAACGTGCCGAGTATACCAATAATAATGGACGTAGGGGGAAGTTGTTGCATAAATCGCATGATCCCACCAGCTGGAACACGAGCAATGCCAAAAAGTGCAACGGATTCTTTGAAAAAGTGTTTTTCAATAAGTGCCTGTGTATTTACTTGAGATACGCCAGCAAGGTGATAGGTTTTGTAATCCTTCATGACATTCTGAATCCATGGAGCAGTATAAGAATTTGATTCACTCTGTAGTTCAGCATTTTCAATATCTCTGAGCCATTTTTTCATTTGTAAGCTAATCTGAATGGTTGCTGTAACACCCAAAATAGCTAGAAAACCAATAATGAAAAGCACGATTGTCGTAACACTTAGCATGTTTTCACCTCCGCTTTGTATATGTGTATGTCCTACTTTAAAGAACTTTCTTCCTTTCTTAATGGTAGGTTGAAGTTAGCTGTGAATAGTGCGGAAAATTGTCGAAAAAGATAGTTTTTATGAAATATTTAGGTAATTTGGTAAAAAAGGTTTACAAAGGAAAAGGTGATGGATATACTTACCTATGAAAACAATATGAAAAAAGGAGGTCGAACAGAATGATGAAAATTTCAATGGTAACGACTACTGCATCTGCAACTGTAACTGAATATGTACACTCTGTTCGACTCGGTCCTCAATAAGAGGGAATCCTTTTTTACTAACGGATTGAAAAGCCGCAGGTCGACGCCTGCGGTATTTCTATGTTTATTTTGCCGCAGGAACATGTCCTGCGGCTTTTTGTATCCAAATTTTGTGAGGAGGAATGAAAATGGCATATGGAAAAACAAGAATGGAAAAGCAATATCAAAGGAGAAAATGGGTCCCCTGAAATAACAAAAAAGAAGGGAGGTCGTTAACATGTTACCATTCCATTTAGTGATCATAACAAGAGTGAAGAGCCTCTTCCGACGAAGCCTATCTTCCGAACTGCATCAGCGCTCAATTCATCATCGTTTGACTGAAGATGAAAGCAAGCGATATCGTGCTTCGATGTGGCTATCCTAATTTAACAATAAGGAGAGATGATCATGTTAACGATTCATTTACTATTTGTAACAATTGGCATTCGTGTTCATGAGAGAACAATGCAAGAAGAAAAGCATTATTTACAAGTGAAAAGGCAAATGGAGAGCAAAACAGAGCGAATCAGCGAACATCAGCCCTGGTTATTCTAAAATAAAAAAGCGAAAGGAAGATTAAGATGAAAGCACAAAATCAATTGGCGATACAAGAATGGATGACCGTAGAGAAAGGCTTGACCTGAAGAGAATTTAAAAGAAAGGAGTGGAGTGGAATGACTTTAAACCTATTGTTTGCTACAATTACTGTCTCAATCAAGCGTAATCGGAAATCGCTTGATCAGGAGTTGGATGTTGTTAGAAAAAGAGGCTTGATTGAATCAAACCAATATAAACAAAGTTTCTATATCCATCATTAATCCAGAAGGCAGGGTTCTCCCTGTCTTTCTACATATTAGTTAGATGCTCAATAGACTGTTTTTTGAAATAAGTGAATGGGTATTGATAAGTAGAGCAGAATGTATAAAAATAAGAGATGCGTTAGAGAAAAGGAGTGACGAGGAATGAGAACATTACAAAAAGAAATTGTGGAAGAGCTTGGTGTACAGCCCTCAATTGATGTTAAAGAGGAAGTAAGTAAGAGAATTGGTTTTTTAAAAGCCTACCTTAAAAAAAGTGGAACAACTGGTTTTGTTCTAGGAATTTCTGGTGGACAGGATTCTTCTCTAGCTGGTCGATTAGCACAGCTTGCGGTTGAAGAACTTCGTGAAGAAGGAACGAATGCTTCGTTTATTGCAGTTCGACTTCCATATGGGGAACAAAAAGATGAAGATGATGCACAAGCTGCATTACGATTTATTCAACCGGATCAAACGGTTACCATTAATATTAAACCAGCAGTAGATGCTTCTGTATCTACATATCTTGAGGCAACAGGAAATGAACTTACTGACTTTACTAAAGGAAACAATAAAGCACGTGAGCGTATGATTGCACAATATAATATCGCTGGCGATGAAAAGAAGCTTGTTATTGGAACCGATCATGCAGCAGAAGCCGTAACCGGTTTTTATACAAAACATGGTGATGGAGCTTGCGACATCACTCCTTTATTTGGATTAAATAAACGTCAGGGAAGGATCATGCTAGAACACTTTGGCATGCCTGAGCATCTAGTTGATAAGGTACCGACTGCAGACCTTGAAGATGATCGCCCTGC
Source organism: Bacillus sp. NTK071 (assembly GCF_017303315.1). Taxonomy (GTDB): domain Bacteria; phylum Bacillota; class Bacilli; order Bacillales; family Guptibacillaceae; genus Guptibacillus. The sequence continues at coordinate 420,242 of NZ_JAFKOI010000002.1, read as the reverse complement.
CCTTCCAGACGAAGAAGCACTTGGAGTAAGCTATGACCAAATAGATGATTACCTCGAAGGAAGAGAAGTCGAAGAGAATGCTGCAAGAATAATTGAAGGCCACTTTGTTAAGACGAGGCATAAGCGTAATATGGCAGCTACCATTTTTGATAACTGGTGGAAATAACGATTGTAAGAGACCTGAATAAGGTCTCTTTTTTTTGAATATAAATAGATGTAGAGTTCCGCCATTTTAAGACTATGAAGGGGAAATCGAATGTGAAGAAGAGAAAACATCACTTTCAACAAATCATTCGTAAGTTACAAGAACTCTCAGGATTAGATGTGGACATTCTATTAGAAAATGATTTTCCTGGAAGACGGATGATTGGAGGAAAGTATTCACTAGAAACGAATGTGGTTACAATCTATCTTGAAGAAGTGAGAAAACAATGTTTTCGTCTTTTCGGGTCTGAAGAGAAATTAGTCGATTATTTCTCAGTAATCCTTGCCCATGAACTTGGTCACGCAGCCGATCGTAATCTGATGGAATTAGCGATGGTACGAGCAGATCATACAGATCATCAAAAAAGAATGCAACTTTCTATTAAAATTGAAGAAAATGCGTGGAACTATGCGAAAAGACTTGTTCCAGATCTCCATAACATACTAAATGTTGTGAGGGAGCACTCGTTAGCTATGTATAAAATAGAAAGAGTTAAATAAAAGAATTTTCAAAAAATATATACAAAATTTGATTACCTTGATAAGATTAATAAAATCTGATTCACAGCCATTTTACGTAAAGGTGTGAAGGTAATGAAGGTAATCAAAACGTATTACCCGAAAGTGAAGGCAATCGAACTGTTCATGTCTCTCGTGTATGGTATTGTTGTTAGCTTTGGTACCCTGTTACTATGGTTGAAAGGTGATTTATCGTTTGAACGATGGCGGTCATTCATGTTGATTGGACTGATTTATGTTTTGTTTTGTGCGCTGTTAAGCTTCTGTATACGAACTCAGCGAATTGAACTAACAGAATATGGAATAGAACACAAGTTATTGGGCATACGTCGAAGAAGTGTGGCTTTTACTTCTATGAAGACAGTAACGTTTGGGAAAGTAAACGGATCCCCTGTTGTAGCTATAGAAAATAAATATAACAAGAAAACAATTTTTGTCCCATATATACCTTTTGAGCAAGACTGGGGTGAAATTAATACTCAAATTAAGAAACGTAATGGAACAGTTATTATTACCATTTGAAGAAGCGCCGGTTAGGCGCTTCTTTTTCAACTTTATATAAGCTCTAAGTATTATTCCATTGACGCTTCAAGAGCTACTGCAGGTCCGAAGAACTCATAATGAATCTGAGTTTCTGATACACCAAGCTTTTCTAAAGCTTCTTTCACCGCTTTCATAAACGGTAGCGGTCCACAGAAATAATAATGTGTTTTTGGATCCAGTGAGAGGATTTCACTTAGCCATTCATAATCAACAAATCCTTCTTTATGATAAGTTCTATTATTAAGGTCTTCTTGTGTAGGAGATTCATAACATACAAAATAGTTGAGCGAAGGGTGTTTGAGGTTCGTCACTTCCTCATGAAACGCATGGACACTTCCATTGAGCGATGCATGGATAAATGTCGTTTTACGATCTTGAATTGCACTGCTTTTCAGCATACTAAGCATTGGAGTAATTCCCACACCACCACTCAATAATACGATTGGAGTGGATTCTTCATTCAAATAAAAATCTCCAGCAGGTGCTGTAATGCTCAATTTGTCATTTTCATTTACATGATCATGTATGTAATTAGAAACAATCCCATCAGGCTTTGACGCGCTTTCTTCCTTTTTTACAGAAATACGATAGTAAGGTTTCTCTGGAACGTCAGAGAGGCTATACTGACGAATATGTGTAAACTCGTCACCCGGAATTTCAACTTTAATACTTATGTATTGTCCTGATTTAAATGAGGCGATTGGCTTACCATCAACAGGTTTTAAGTAGAAAGAGGTGATAACGTCACTTTCATGTTCTTTACGATCAACAACAAAGACTCGTTCCTTATCCCATCCTCCAGGCTGTTTTGCTACTTCTTTATACATCTCATTCTCTACTTCAATAAACACGTTTGCAATGACTCCATATGCTTCTTCCCATGCCCGCAAAATCTCTTCAGAAGCATCATCTCCAAGCACTTCTTTAATCGCCATTATGAGATGCTCCCCAACAATAGGATAATGTTCTGGTTTAACACCAAGACTTCTGTGTTTATGGGCTACTTGTTTAACAACAGGTAGGATAGCTTCTAATTGATCAATGTGTTTGGCAGCGGCATAAACTGCGTTTGCGAGTGCTTCCTGTTGCCTTCCCTGCTTTTGATTAGCATGGTTGAAGATGTTTAATAGTTCTGGATGGTTCGTGAAAAGCATTTCATAAAAGCGTTTCGTAATTTCAAGTCCATGAACTTCTAGAACTGGAACGGTTGATTTTATTGTTGCCATAGTTTTGGGTGATAGCATGAAAATGGCCTCCGATTTAAAGATGTATTTATAATGCATCTTAATGTTACCTGCTTCGTATGCCAAAAGCAATATATTGAATACATCTTTAACGAGTTGTTCACAATTGAATGAAAGCACTATACAAGGTCATGTTATTATTGGTGTGATAAAATAGACCTATGAACAATGGAGTGAAATGAGGCTGAATGATATTGCGTTTAACAAATTATACAGACTACTCTTTAAGAATGCTGATTTATCTTGGAAGTATGAAAGGAGATAAATTAGCCAGCATACAAGAAATCGCCGATGCCTATCAAATTTCTAAAAATCATCTAATGAAAGTAGCGCATGAGCTTGGAAGGAAAGGATATATAGAGACAATTCGAGGCAGAAATGGTGGATTGCGACTCGCTCACCTTCCTGAAGATATTAATGTTGGAACAGTCGTAAGAAGTACAGAAGAAGATTTTAATCTAGTGGAGTGTTTTGATAAGGAGAACAATACTTGTGTCATAAGTCCAGCATGTCGATTAAAGCATGTACTGCATAACGCTTTATCAGCGTATTTTGAGGTGCTTGATGGTTATCAACTTGCTGACTTAATCGTAAATGAAAAGACAATTATCAAATTGTTCGCCACTAACACAGAGTAGCAATATGATCCTATCTGAATACACTGCCATTAGAGGAGTGTGGCAGGTATGGAATGGTTTGAAGTAATCGGGCTTGGCGGAATCATTACGACATTTGCGATCATCCGATTAAAATACGGCCGTAATTCTACTCATCATCGTTATTTGAGAGAAGAAGTTATGTTGGAGAAATGGCCGAGAGAAAAGAAAATAGATCGTGAGTAATTAAGAAAGCGCAACGGGTTAACCGGAGCGTTTTTCTTTTTTGAATGGGAATTGATGAGGACAGACACAACCGAGTAGGCACATACATAAACTTAAATTAAGTAACAGCCCATAATTGGGAGGTGAGTATGTGTCGTTACTGGCAGCGCTTGCTTACGTGTGTAAGGAAGTTCTTTTCTTTGTCTCATTTGTTAAGAACAATGCCTTTCCTCAGCCTCTTTCAAGAAAAGATGAAAGAAAATATTTAGAATTGATGGCAGAAGGAGATGAAGATGCAAGAAATCGCCTTATCGAACATAACCTTAGGCTTGTTGCTCATATCGTCAAAAAGTTTGAGAATACAGGAGAAGATCCTGAAGATTTAATTTCAATTGGTACAATCGGATTGATTAAAGCAATCGAAAGTTATTCAACAGACAAAGGTACAAAGTTAGCGACCTATGCGGCCAGGTGTATTGAGAATGAAATCCTTATGCACCTACGCGCACTTAAGAAAACAAAAAAGGACGTTTCCTTACATGATCCAATCGGTCAGGACAAAGAAGGAAATGAAATCTCCCTCATTGATGTTCTAAAGGCTGAAACGGAAGACATTGTAGAACTCATTCAACTTAACATGGAAAAGAAAAAAATCTATGAATACATTCATATCCTTGATGACAGGGAGAAGGAAGTTATTGTTGGACGTTTCGGATTAACACTTGAAAAAGAACTCACTCAGCGTGAAATAGCAAGGCAACTTGGAATTTCAAGAAGCTATGTCTCACGTATTGAAAAGCGTGCTTTGATGAAACTGTTCCATGAGTTTTATCGAAATCGGAAAGAAAAAGAGAGTGGTGCATAACCCTGCTTAGCAGGGTTTTTTGCTTCTGAATTATTTCCATATATTACTTAGTTAGAAATAGTGGTAAGGAACCTTCGTTCGTCATATAATGGGAACAAATGATCGTGTGAGGGAGAGGACTATTATGCAAAGTTTCATACGGAAAGCTCTACTTAAGCAGGAGCCGGTTGAGATCATCTACTTATCTCAAGATAATGTGACAACTCAAAGGTTGGTAACATTTTATAGTATGAATGATCTTGAAGCGACAGGGTATTGTCATCTAAGGAGTAGCGTGAGAACCTTTAAATTGGAGCGCATCTTAGCCGTTTATCCTTATCGATTTAGGTCAAGAGCGAAACAATTATATGCCTGAACCATCGGATTGCAATACAAAAAAAGCTATGAAGGTCTCCCTTCATAGCTTTTATTAAGGTTGGTCACTTTTAGTTTAACACACGAAAGCGAAAAAGCAATAAAGTCGTGAACTTTAAAATTGAAATTGTGGGTTTTATTACGATTTCTCTTTTTCATTTGTGTTATAGGTCGATAGGATTTTACGTGTCCATATCTTATACCCTTCTCCATTTAAGTGAAGACCATCGAAGGTATAGTTTTTGTTGAGCTGACCAAATTCGACTAACTCTTTGTGTATGTCTATATACTGATAATTATAGAGTGAAGCGAGATCCTTAAGACGCTCATTCAATTCTTTAATGACTGTATTGTTTAGTGGATGTCCTGTTAATGCTGTATTAACCGGTAAAAGGCTTTGTACATATACTTCCGTGTTAGGTGAGTTTGTTTTGAGCGTATCAAGAATTTGCTTGTAATTCATCTCTATTTTATTAACTGACTGGCCTGCAATCATATCATTTATGCCAACTAATAAGTACACACGATCAGGCTTTGCATCTATAACTTCATCAATACGATTTAAGACTCCTGTCGTCGTATCCCCAGCGATACCTCTATTTAAAACTTTATAATCACTGAGTGCTTCACCCCACTCATAATAATCTGTCAGGCTATCACCAAGAAAAATCGTTTCACTATCTTGATGGGTATAAGAGTCGTAAATACTCTTCTTGGTCTGATAATACTTAGTATAATACGTAATATTTTTCTTCTTGGATTCTGAATCATTCTCTGGCATCTCGTTTGCATTCGTTCTTAGAAAATCTGATTGATTCTCTGCCAGTGCAAGTAAGATAGCAAGTGAACCAACCATCAGAACCAGAATCCATCTTTTTCTCTTCACAACAATCACACTCCTATTGATTACGATAGGTATTATACCCTATCTTCACTCAAGTGAAAGGTCAAAGTGCAATTATAAATGAAAAATGAGTAAAAAAACCCCCTGAATTAGGAGGTTTAGAGGGAAATATTTGTTGTCTGTTTAAGAAAATCAATGTCTTGATAGTAAGCATCTTTGACGAGAAGGTTTGGGCCAAGACACTTGACTGCCGGGCAGTGACAGCTAATACTTTTAGCGACTTTACTATCTATCCACTTAGAATAAGCATCGTTTAAGTTCGTGTCTTTAATATTGCCAAGTGGTGGTGTGTCACCGAAATCCGTTACAATAATATCTCCATCAAAAATATTCATATTTAAGCGGGATCGACCGTCAGGATCATTTCGTACTGTAACATTTTTTTCACTATACAATCGTTCTAGAAGTTTCAAATCTTCTGGATTTGAACTACACGGATAGAAGGGGAGTGTACCAAATAAAAGCCAAACATTAGGATCACGGTGATCTAAAAGTCGATGTATTCCTTCTCTCATTTCTTCTAAAGATGCAATATCTAAATCTGATGCAAAATCAGAGGGATACATAGGGTGTACTTCATGTCTTTGGCAACCCATATCTGCAATTTGCTGATGTATACTTTCGATATTTGGCAGCGTTCTTCGATTAATCATCGTTTCTGCTGAAACGATGACACCCTGTGATGTTAAACTTTGTGCATTTTCTACCATGCGATGGAAATAAGCTTCTCGTTGTTCCATAGTTGGTTTTCGATCCATTACAGCGAAGCCGATATCTGTAAAATCTGCTATGCTTCCATAATTATGAGAGATGTGAAGCACATCAAGGTAAGGTAATATGAGATCGTATCGCTTCCGATCAAGCGTTAAATTAGAATTAATCTGCGTTCTTGCTCCTCTTTCATGAGCGTATTTCAAGAGAGGTACTACGTATTGCTTCACTGATTTCATTGAAAGCATTGGTTCTCCACCTGTAATACTCAACGCACGTAGGTCTCTAACCTCATCAAGTCGATCCGTTAGAAGCTCAAGAGGAAGTGGATCAGGATCCTTTGATTGAAGGGTGTATCCAACTGCACAATGTTCGCATCTCATATTGCATAATGTAGTAGTTGTAAGTTCTATATTGGAAAGGACCATTCTCCCATGTTCTTCAACATCCATATAAGCTTCCCACGGGTCATAGGTGGGAGTAATTGTTCTCATAGGTTTTGCTACCATATCATCGACCCCTTTATGTAATTAACAGACGTTAAGTCTTCTCCAATTGTAGAGCATCCGAACAAGGTTGAACAGTCATTAGGATGAATTTAGAAAACTCCGCCAATCCCCAGACAAAACTGTCCATCCTATCATAGACTATACTATCTACCAGAATGATGTCTGCGGGAGAGAAGGAGGGGGAATATGAAAGGTTATGGCTACGGTTACCCTGGTTGTGGTTATCCCTATCCGCCATACCCATATCCATATCCAGGCTATGGTGGCGGGTATTATGCATTGATCGTTGTCCTACTTGTTTTATTGCTCGTGATAGGCGGCGGCTACTATTATTATACAAATCATTATGGGAATTACAGATAATAAACTTAGGATATAGTAACTAACGGGAAATGGAATTAGAATGTCTATACGTTTTTAACCAAACTTCTGACAAGATTAATTCCCTATTGAAAAAAAGCAAGCACGATAGGACTATCCCTTCGTGCTTGCTTTTTTGTGTTCTTTCTTTTCTAGATCATTTCTCGTTGTCTTTTCCCAGAGAGGAACGCCCTTCTGATAGGCAGCCCTTGAAATCATATGTCCAGAAACTGGTGCAGTCATCAAAATAAAGATGATACCAAGAATCAGTTTTCCGCTGACCATCTGTTGTTCAAAAATGAAGTAAAGAAAGGCAGCAATTAAAATTCCAGCAACTCCGAGCGTTGCACTCTTTGAAGCTGCGTGAAGTCGAGTATAAACATCAGGCAGGCGAAAAATACCTAGTGCTCCCGAGAAAAGAAAAAATGTTCCGATAAGCAATATGATGCTAATCACGACTTCTTTCAATGATAACACCCTTTTCCAAGAATTTTGCAATAGCGACTGTTCCAATGAAAGCAAGAATACCAATCAATAGAATAATGTCGTTAAAATATTGTGTTTCTAACTTTATTGCTAGAATACCTGCTATTGCCATCAGGTTAATTCCGATAGTATCAAGTGCAACGGCGCGATCAGGATTAGACGGTCCCTTGATTGCGCGATAGAGAAGAAAAAGGGTAGAGATGGCGATGACAACAATACAAATAGTCGAAACAGTTGATAGGAGTGAAGTCATCTTGTCACCTCCATAATAGCTTTTTCGAATGTACCCTTGATTTCCTTAATAACTTCGTCTGCATCCGGAGCATCCATAGCATGAATGTAGATATGCATATTATCTGGAGCTACAGAAACGGTTAGTGTTCCAGGGGTTAATGTAATTAAATTAGCCAACATTGTGATTTCCCAATTTGTGCGAACCTCAATTGGAACAGCTATGATTCCTGGTTCCATGTTGAGTTTTGGAGAATAGACAAGCTTAACCACCTGTATATTTGCCATAATCAATTCTTTAATAAACAAGAACAGTAATTTAATAATGGACCAGAGACGATAGAAATAAAATCGATCTGGAATAAATCGCTCCATTAATAGCAGCAATCCTATTCCGAATAAGTAACCGACAAAGAATGTGCTAAAAGAGTAACTTTCAAAAAGAAACATCCAGAGCACGGCAATAATTAGATTAATAATAATTTGAATTGGCATGCCATCTACTCCTTCATTACGGAATCAATATAATTTGCTGGATCAATCATTTGATCAGCTATCATTTGCACAGTTGGAAAAATGAACTCAGCACCTAATCCAAGCGTAATGGTAAACACAAGAAGAAAGGCAGCAGGTACAATTTTTCCTTTAGTAGGGTTAACGTCTGGTACTTTAACTTGCTTAGGTTCGCCCCAAAAACCGTTAATAAAGATTCGGATAACGGATAAGAGAATTAACAGACTTGTAATTAATCCAATGACAGCTAGGACATAATGTCCTTCTTCAAACGCGCCACGAAGAATTAGAAGTTTCCCTATAAATCCGCTGAATGGCGGGAGTCCTGCTAACGCAAGTGCGGCTATGAAAAATAGCCAGCCGAGCAGGGGTTGATTCTTAATTATTCCTCCCATTTTTCTAAGATCCGATGTGCCAGCATAGGCTGCCATAGCACCTACTAAGAAGAACAGAGCTGCTTTAATAATCATGTCATGAAGCAAGTAATAAATTGTTCCCGCTAGTGCAGTTGTTGAAAAGACCCCAATTCCAAGAATCATATAGCCAACTGCAGGAATGATATTGTACGCAATAATAAGTTGAACATTATTCGTTGAAAGTGCTCCTATTACTCCAAATACTAGGGTGAAACCTGCCAAAATGAGTAGAATTTGATGAGTGACAGTAAGGTTGTAAACAAAAATTAACGTAAATACCCTTAGTATTGAATATACCCCAACTTTAGTTAGTAAAGCTCCAAATAAAGCTGAAATCACTGTAGGAGGAACAGTGTATGATTTCGGTAGCCAGAAATAAAGTGGAAACAGAGCTCCTTTTGTAGCAAATACAATCAGTAATAGAATCGCAATGGTTGTTAATATTCCATCTTGCTTTATTTCACCTACTCGCTCTGCGAGCTGTGCCATGTTTACAGTACCTACTACTGCATAAAGGAATGACACCGTCGTAACAAAAAGAATAGATGAAAATAAGTTAATGATAATGTACTTAAATGATTCCCTAAATTGCTCTTTTGTTCCACCGAGTACAATTAAACCATAGGAGGCAATTAAAAGTACTTCGAAGAATACGAAGAGGTTAAAGAGATCTCCAGTGAGAAACGCCCCACTTACTCCTGCAATTAGAAGCTGAAAGAGAGGATAGAAGTAGTATCTTTCTCTTTGTTCATCAAGTGAGTTAAACGCGTAAAAAGCACAAGCAACAGCTATAAGGTTTGCTGTTACAACAAGTACAATAGCAAGCGGATCGGCGACAAGGACGATACCGTAAGGAACTGCCCAATCTCCTGCTTTTAGAACAATTGTGCCATTTTGAAGTATGTTATATGCGATCCCCGAAACAACCACAAGATTAACGATGACCATAATGCGAGTGATCATCCTTACAAGTGGCAACCTTTTATTAAGAAAGACTAGTATGATCCCCGTTAGAAGCGGTAGTAGTATCGGCAGTATAGCTAAATTACTCATTTTCGTTTCCCCTCAACTTCTCCATATTATCGGTACCATTTGTCTGATATGCCCGATACGCCAACACAAGAAGAAATGAAGTCACACCGAAGCTAATGACGATGGAAGTCAGGATAAGTGCCTGTGGAAGCGGATCAACATAATTCGTTACGTCTTCCGAGAGAATAGGTGGTTTTCCACGATTCAGTTTACCCATTGTAATAATGAAAAGGTGGGCTCCGTGAGACAGAAGTGCTGTACCGATTACAATTTTAAGAATTTGCTTTTGTAGCATCATATAGACTCCTGCAGTGAATAGCATACCTGCAAGCACTGACATGATGATTTCCATTAATCATTCCCCTCCTTCTTGCCAGGACGTAGTTTAATCATGGTGAAGATTCCGAGTGCAGCAAGGCCGAGTACTAGGATTTCGAGCATTGTATCTAGACCACGGAAGTCTACAAGGATGACGTTAACAACGTTGTCTCCTCCACCCATTTTGTAGGAGTTTTTAAGAAAGTAATCTGAAATTGGTTCAAAGAACTTTGTACTGTGTGAGGCAATACCTATCATCGTAACAAGCACCCCAACTGAAATGGAAATAATCCAATTCACAGCGTTTGTTCGCTTTGATTCTTTTTCTTTTCCGAAATTCGGAAGATGGTAGAAACAAAGTAGAAATAGCGCAACAGTAACGGTTTCAACAATAAGCTGAGTTAACGCAAGGTCAGGAGCTCGGAAGAATACAAAGAGAAGAGATAATCCGTATCCTACTATACCAAGCACAAGAATAGCAGCTATTCTGTTGTTCATAAAGATGGTTCCAAATGCTGCAATGGCCATTACGATTGCAATGAGTATTTCAGGTGCAGCAAGAGGTGCTAAATCATCAAATGCGATCCGAAACCCGCCTGTAATGCTCATCGTAAATCCTACTAGTCCAACAAAAAAGACAAGAATATAAATCATGTAATGCCTAAGTGAACCTGTCATGTAGCCATTTGTTAGCTTTTTCGATCCACTGATTAACCCATTAATAATTCCGTCATACGCTTTAGCTGCAGATAACTTACCAGGTATCATGTTATATACGCGTTCCCATTTTGTGCGAGTTAAATATAAGGCGGTACCGAGCAAAAGCACAGCGAGACTCATATAGAGTGGCGGTCCAAAGCCATGCCAGAATTTAATATGCGTTTCACCGACGCTACCAGTAATCGAATCAACCATAGGTGAAAGTAGGGAATGTTCAAATATTTTTGGAACAAGTGCAATAATAATAACGAGCAGAACGAGCGCAATTGGTGACAATAACATTCCAAATGGAGCTTCATGTGGTTTCTGAGGTAATTCATCTCTTTGTTTACCTGTAAACGTTCGGAAGAATAGCATGACAGAATAAACAAATGTGAAAATACTACCGCCCACTGCCAAATAAGGAAAGAATGGTGACACAGCTTCTACAATCGTTGAAGCTTCTTCAAAATGAAGAGACGATTCAAAAAACATTTCTTTACTAAGGAACCCATTTAAGAATGGAAGAGGGAACCCTGCCATCGAAAATGTTCCAAAGAAGGCTAATGTAGCTGTAATCGGCATGAATGTGAATAATCCACCAAGACGCCTAATATCACGCGTACCTGTTTCATGGTCAATGATACCTGCGACCATAAACAGACTTCCTTTAAATGTTGCATGGTTTAAAATATGGAACACTGCTGCAAGTACTGCAAGCTCGGTTCCAAATCCAAGCATAGCCATAATCATACCTAGCTGACTAATTGTAGAGTAGGCAAGAATGGCTTTCAAATCAGTTTGTTTCACAGCCATGTAAGATCCCCAACAAAGAGTCAGTAACCCAAAGCCGCTTACGATTAAGAAGAACAGATCTGTGCTAGCAAAGATTAGACTTAACCTTGCAACTAGATAAATTCCAGCTTTCACCATTGTTGCTGAATGTAGAAATGCACTAACTGGCGTTGGTGCCTCCATTGCATCAGGTAACCAGGTATGAAAAGGGAACTGTGCAGACTTGGTGAACGCACCTAGTAGAATCATGATTAGTATGAATGGGAAGAGAGGTGACTGAACAATCATATCTCCATTCTCGATGATTTTCCTGATGCTAGTTGTTCCAGTTATGTCTGCCATCATTAAGAATCCTCCAAGCATGGCAAGACCACCAAAAACGGTAATCATCATTGATTTAAGAGCACCAGAAGTAGATTTCTCCCTTTGATACCAATATCCAATTAGAAGAAACGATGAAATGCTCGTCAGTTCCCAAAATGTATATAGGACAAAAAGATTATCAGATAAAACAACTCCGAGCATTGCGCCCATAAATAACAGAAGATAAACATAAAAATGGCCAAGTTTCTCGGCTTTACTCAAATAATAGATGGAATACAGAACAACAAGTGATCCGATTCCCGTAATCAATAGCGCGAAAAACAGGCCTAGACCATCAATGAAAAATGTAACGTTAACGCCGAGAGACGGAATCCACTCAAACGTTTTTAGTGTATGTACCCCTTTTAAGACATCTTCTATGAAAGTAAGAAAATACCCAAATAAAACAATCGGAACTAATAGAACAAACCATCCTAAATGGACCTGTTTGACGCCCCGATAAATAAACGGGATGAAAAACGCTGCCAGAAAAGGTAGCAAGACAGCTGCATGAAGCATTCTACAAAACCCTCCCCAATAATCCTCAATATGATAAAAGTTCACATGAACTCATATTGCAATAACTCAATTGTAATCAAAAACAGTCTCATTTATCAACTTTTCTAATTTGTAAAAGCAACTTACCCGTATAAGTTTTCCAAACAACGCCGATTCTATTTGCGAAAGGAGTATGCACATGATAAAATCCATTTCTATACTTTTGACGGGTATGGTTCTTCTTACTGCTTGCCAATCGATTTATAAAAGTGAGGATAAATCCCCATATGCCCCTAGAGAATACTTCAGAGCAATTGATGTTGAACCAATTGGAACAGCCATCATGAAAGAAGACAATTCATTACCTATACTTAACGCTATTAAAAATAAAATGCAAAATGAAGATGCTATTAAGGATGTTATTGTTTTAACACACAATAACCAGGCAGTTGTTGTATTAAAACCTTTTGCTTATGACAGAAGAAAAGTGGATGAAATACTTTCTGAGTATCGAAAAAGATTAGATGAAGAAAAGATAGCTGCCGTTCTTCTAACAGAACCAGTTGATTATCGCAAAGCGAAAAAAATGAAGAACATGGAAGACATTACTGGAGAAGAGTGGGATATTCAGTGGGGGAGCTATTTTAATTAAAGATTGAAACAAAAAACCAACCTTTAAAAGATCAAGGTTGGTAAAATTAAATCCCGATGAGAGGAACTTGCTTATCAAGGCTTCGTCTTTCAATTTCTCTTTGGATTAATCCAATAAAGTCATTGCTTAGCTTAAGTTCCTTTGCTTTATAAAAGGATTCAATCAATAAGTCATCTGATAACTTCTCCATGATTAAGCACCTCCTTAGTATGGTTCTAGATTCCGTCTATTCCGCATATTGTGTATGTGGATCTTTTATTTGCAGTTAGCGTACCACGGATATACAGCAGGAACAACCGTTCCGTTATCCACAGTTAAAGGTGGATAATTTGTGGGTAAAGTGTTTATATCTAAGTTGTTAGTAATGAATTTATAGTCTACAAATGTGTATAATGTTATCCACAATTTGGTGCAACATCAGAATTTGTCGAAAAATTTTGATATTATTTAGGTTCTTTCTTATGAAACGTACTTAAGTTAATTGTTGTACGTGTGAAAAATATTGATACAATAGGTATGTCACAAATAGTAGGAGTGTTGATAGTTGTTAAATACTTTTTTACCTAATGAACATGTTCAAGACATTTTTCAAATCAGTCCTAAATTGCTCAAAGATCGCGGAGTAAAGGGGATTATTACTGACCTTGATAATACACTTGTTGAGTGGGATAGAGCTGATGCAACGCCAGAACTTACCAAGTGGTTTAAACAAATGCGTGATGAGGGCATTCTTGTTACAATTGTTTCGAATAATAATAGGACGAGAGTAGAAAAGTTTGCTTCTCCTGTAGAAGTGCCATATATATATGAAGCTCGAAAGCCAATGACCAAAGCTTTTCGAAAAGCATTAAAGGATATGAAGATAGAAGCTAACGACGCTGTTGTTATCGGAGACCAAATCTTTACAGATGTTGTTGGGGGAAATCGTATGGGACTTCACACAATTCTTGTTGTACCTGTCGCAAGTACGGATGGGTTCTTTACGAAGTTTAATCGCAGAATGGAAAGTGTTTTCTTAGCATGGATGAAACGTAAAGGGAAGATAAATTGGGAGGAATAGGTTTGGACAACGAACAAATTATTTGCGCCGGATGTGGCGTGCATATTCAAACAGATGACAAAAACGCACTTGGTTATGCTCCACCATCTGCTCTTAAAAGAGATGTGATCATTTGCCAGCGCTGTTTTCGTTTAAAGCATTATAATGAAATACAGGATGTATCACTAACAGATGATGATTTCTTGAAAATTCTAAATGAAATTAGCCAGACAGACGCTCTTGTTGTTAAAATCGTAGATATCTTTGATTTTAATGGAAGTTGGCTACCTGGCATCCAGCGGTTTGCAGGTAATAACCCTGTCTTGCTCGTGGGGAATAAAGTGGATCTCCTTCCTAAGTCTGTTAATCAGTCTAAGTTAATTAAATGGATGCAATCAAGTTCTAAAGAGAATGGTTTAAAACCTGCTGATGTTATGTTAATGAGTGCATCTAAAGGCGATGGTGTTATGGACGTTGCTGCAGAAATTGATCGCATGAGAGATGGCAGAGATGTATATATTATCGGATGCACTAACGTCGGTAAGTCTACATTCGTCAATCGTCTAATTCAGGAGTTTGGCGGAGACGAAGAACAAATGATTACAACTAGCCAGTTTCCAGGGACAACGCTTGACTTAATTGATATCCCACTTGATGATGGCCACACCCTCTATGATACCCCTGGTATTATTAATCACCATCAGATGGCTCATTTCGTAGATGCTGAAGAGTTGAAGATTATTAGCCCTAAAAAAGAAATTAAGCCAAAAGTATTCCAGTTGAATGAAGGGCAGTCGCTGTTCTTTGGAGGACTTTCTCGCCTTGATTTTGTAGAAGGCGGACGTCAGTCCTTTATTTGTCATGTTTCTAATGATCTCTATATTCACCGGACAAAGATGGATAAGGCAGATGACCTTTATGCTGAGCACCTAGGTGAACTTCTTTATCCACCTGGAGAACAAACTAAGAAGGAGCTTCCAAAGCTTGTTAGCCATGAACTCAGAATCAAAGAAGAGAAGATGGATATCGTATTTTCTGGTTTAGGCTGGGTAACTGTATCAGGTAAAGGGACTACTGTAAAAGCGTATGCACCGGAGGGTGTTGGAGTATCGATACGAAAATCGCTAATCTAGGAGGTAGTCGTAATGGGGAAACTATACGGACTGATTGGTCATCCTGTAGGTCATTCAATGTCTCCGGTTATGCATAACTGTGAATTCAGGGAACTTGGGTTCTCACATCATTATCAGGCTTTCGATCTTTCACCAGAACAGCTTGAGGATGGTGTTGAAGCAATGAAAATGCTTGACGTTCAGGGATTTAATGTTACCATTCCACATAAAGTTGCCATTATGCCCTTACTAGATGAAGTTGAACAAGAGGCTCTTGAGATTGGTGCTGTTAATACTGTCTACAAAAGCGGTGGTAAACTTATAGGAACGAATACTGACGGAAGAGGTTATTTAATGTCGCTTCTTTCAGTAACTGGTGAGAAAAGCCTCCAAGGAAAGAGAATTCTAGTGATTGGTGCTGGTGGTGCTGCGAGAGCAGTAGCGGTTTCGATCTGTCGTTCAGGTGTTGCATCATTAACAATCGCGAATCGAACGATAGAAAAAGCAGAAGAATTAAGTAGCGTGTGTAATAATTACGCTAAAACGGTTGCGACATCTCTATCTGAAGCAGAAACAACACTAAGTAACTTCGATATTGTTATTAATACGACATCCATTGGAATGAGTCCCTATTTAAATCATATTCCTCTAAAGTTGGACCAATTGAAAGCAGGTACCGTGCTTAGTGACCTTATTTATAATCCACTTGAGACACAGTGGATGAAAGAGGGCAAAGAAAGAGGAGCCGTTGTAGATAATGGAGTTTCAATGTTTGTGGAGCAAGGGGCACTTGCCTTTGAAAAGTGGACCGATGTCGCACCGAATCGACAACGAATGAGAAGAACGGTTTTAAAAGAGTTAGGAGGATATAAATAAATGTTAACAGGTAAACAAAAACGTTTTTTACGGGCAAAAGCTAATCGTCTTAACCCTATTTTCCAAGTAGGTAAGGGTGGCGTTAATGAGAATATGACAAAGCAAATTGAGGAAGCACTTGAAGCGAGAGAGCTTATTAAAGTGAGCATTCTTCAAAACTGTGATGAAGACCGTAACACAGTTGGTAAACAGTTATCGAGTGAAACAGGTGCAGAGCTTGTTCAAATTATCGGTAATATGATTGTTCTTTACAAAGAATCAGAAGAGAATAAAGAAATTATACTTCCATAATGACTGCTCAACAAAGAATGAAGGTCGGTCTACTTGGTGGAACATTTGATCCGCCCCACCTGGGGCACTTGGCACTTGCTCAAGGAGTGTTAGAGACGTGTGAGCTTGATGAAGTGTGGTTTATACCTAGCCACCGTCCCCCACACAAGAATGGTAGTGATATTACAGAGAATCATCACCGAGTGGAGATGGTTCAGCGAGCGATAGAAGGTAACCCTAATTTTAAGATTTCCTTAATTGAATTCGAACGAAATGGACGGTCCTTCACAATCGATACGATTGAAATATTAAAAGCTAATTATCCGCATATCGATTTTCACTTTATTATAGGTGGAGATATGATTGAGGATCTTCCAAATTGGCATCGAATAGATGAATTATCCAAGATGATATCATTTATTGGTGTCAATCGTCCTGGTTATAACCCAGACAAAGAACAATACGAGGTCTCATTGATTGATGTTCCTCAAATCGATTTGTCTTCTAGCGAAATCCGGAAAGATTTAATTATTGGTAAAAGTGGTCGATATCTACTTCCAGAATCTGTCCGAATCTTTATTGAAGAGAAGGGATTATATGAATCGAGCTAAGGCGTTTGGACTAGTAAAACCTCACTTAACTGAGCACCGCTATGTTCATACAATCGGTGTTACAGACACTGCAGTTGGATTGGCTGAGAAATATGGTGCAAATATTGAAAAAACAGAGCTAGCTGCGATTTTTCATGATTATGCGAAGTTTCGTCCTAAAGATGAAATGCGAAGGATTATTGTTGAACAATCTATGCCTGAAGAATTACTTGAGTACTCTTCCGAACTCTGGCACGCTCCAGTCGGGGCTTATCTTGTAAAATGCGAAATCGGAATAACAGATGAAGAAATCCTTGGTGCAATTAAATACCATACCTCTGGTCGTCCTAATATGACCTTAATGGAGAAGTGTGTATTTATTGCTGACTATATAGAGCCTGGACGAGCATTCCCGGGTGTTGAAGAAGTTAGAGAAATGGTTCAACAAGATCTCGATAAAGCGATTGCGTTGTCTCTCAGGAATACTGTGCAGTTTCTAATGAAAAAGAATCAGCCTGTTTATCCGGCGACGTTCTATACCTATAACAGCATTGTAAAGGCACATAACTCCTGAGAAGAAATGGAGGAAACAACATGAATGAAAAACAAATGATTACACTTGCTGCAAAGGCAGCTGATGATAAACGTGCAGAAGATATCGTTGCATTAAACATGAATGGTATCTCATTAATTTCCGACTACTTTTTAATTTGTCACGGTAACTCTGAGAAACAGGTTCAAGCGATTGCCAAAGAAGTGAAAGATCAGGCACTCGAGCATGGAATGGATGTAAAGCGTCTTGAAGGATTCGATCAAGCGAGATGGGTTCTTGTTGATCTGGGATCTGTCATTGTGCATATTTTCCATAAGGATGAGAGGAATTATTATAACCTTGAAAAACTATGGGGCGATGCACCACATTTATCGTTGAATGAGATTCTGGCTTAACATGCACTCATATGAACGTTTTTCTTATGTTTACGACCGCCTAATGGAACACGCGCCTTATGATGATTGGGCCAAGCTAGTTAAGAATGAAATGCCATCTGGGAATGTTCTTGATCTAGGTTCAGGCACAGGAGAATGTTCGCTTCGACTTGCTGAGTCTGGTTTTAACGTCACGGCAGTCGACCTTTCTGAACATATGCTTTCTGTAGCGCAAGATAAAGCAATGCAAAACAAGTTGACTCTTCAATTTCTTCATCAAGATATGCGTGAACTTAAAACAGGCGAATTGTATGACGTGATTACAATCTTTTGTGATTCATTAAACTATATAACCGATATAGACGATGTTAAAGAGGTTCTTCGTCGGGTTTATGATCATTTGAAACCACAAGGCATTCTCTTATTTGATGTTCATTCTCTTCATAAAATCAAAGAGTTTATTGGACAAACTTTTGCTAGCAATGAAGAAGAGATTTCATATATATGGAATAGTTTCACAGGAGAAGAACAAGGATCTGTAGAGCATGATCTAAGTTTCTTTTTAGAAAATGAAGAAGGATTATATGAACGCTTTGATGAACTGCATCTCCAACGAACCTTTCAAATCGCTGATTATAAAATGTGGTTGACTGAAGTCGGATTCGAGATAACGTCCATTACAGCGGATTTCACAGAACAACCTCCAACCGAAAATTCGGAGAGAATATTTTTTAGAGCGGTTAAACCCCAAAAAGGTTGATTTCATATGAAATCAACCTTTTTACTATTTCGTTAAAGGATATTTCTATTACCTGACGAAATTATTTAATTAGCTCCTAGTTCTGCTTCGACTCCTCTTTAAATTGCAACTTAATTCCTCTTCTATCTTCTTCAAATTTCTTATGAGTCCTCTGTATCAAATGGTGAAACATTTCTCCGGTTTCTTGTTCTAGTACTTTCAAACCTTCTCCTGTTACCCCACCTTTTACAGTTACTTTCTTTTGTAGTGTCTCTAGAGAAAAATAATCCTTTTCCAGAAGTTTGCCCATACCAATAAGCATTTCCGTAGCAAGAATAGACGCTTGTTCAGCAGAAAGTTCTGTTTCCGCTACCGCCCCTTCTATGAATTGTTGAATGAGGTAGCTCAGAAATGCCGGTCCGCAGCTTGCGATATCGGATGAGACTCTGGTTATTTCTTCATCTGTTTGAATTGGAGTTGAAATTTGGGACATTAAATAGAGTAATCGTTCTTTATTTGCCTCTGAACATTGACTGCTGAAAGTCACTAAAGAAGGTCCACTCAACGCTCGATTAGTAATGCTTGGTATAGCTCTTGCGACATCACATGGAACAAATGTTTCAAGTTCACTCACTTTTATTGGGCTTGTGATTGAAACAATCAATTGTTTTTGTTTCAATCCGGGACGTATCTTTTTAAGAAGTGGGAAATATTCATGAGGTTTTACACAAATGAAAATTATATCAGATCGACTTACAACTTCTTCTGCATTTCTAGCAACATAGAGAGCTGGGTATTGATTCTTTAAATTCGTCGCCTTTTCAATTGTTCGATTTACAATACTGAGATGGGAAGGTTTAACGGCCCATGAGTCAATAAAGGAAGAAATAAGAATCGTCCCCATATTGCCGGTACCAATCACACCGATTTTCAATCGTCTTCCCCTCCTTCCATACTCATTTCTCCTAAAACATATGTAACAAAGTCACATTATATGTTTATCTCCAAGTAACATTCGAAAGGAATGACTAAAGAATGAAGTACATCAAAAGTTTTACCGTTCGAGAGAAATTTCTATTAGCCTTAGTTGTGGTAGGGCTTGGTGCTTGTTTATTCTACTATTTCGAATCGACTAAAGCAGCGAAGGAAGAGACACTATTCAGCGTGCAAGATTTCAGCCATAATACGGAAGATAGTGATGATCTTGCTAAAGATGAAGAGACACCTACGGAACCTGAGTTAATTATGGTAGATGTAAAAGGAGCAGTGGTCAATCCTGGTGTGTATGAAATGGAATCTTTAAGTCGTGTAAAGGATGTTATCACGCGAGCAGGAGGATTTGTAAAGGATGCCGATCAAAATCAGCTAAATCTAGCAGGGAAAGTTGTGGACGAAATGGTAATTTATGTTCCAGTTGTTGGTGAAGTAAGTACGATGCCCTCAATGGGAAATTTGTCAGGAGATACAAAACTCATATCAATTAATACAGCAGATCTTAACGAACTACAGGAACTTCCAGGGATTGGACCATCAAAGGCTGACTCGATTATTCAATATCGTGAGGAGAATGGAGCTTTTAAAGCAATTGAAGAATTACAAAACATAAGCGGAATTGGTGAGAAAACCTTTGAGAAATTAAAGGATTTAATTAGTGTTCAGTGAGAGATTGACGTGGAGACACGTTTCAATCAAACTAAAAGAAGATAAGACATAGGGGGGAAATCAATGGACAGAATTTCATGGGATCAATACTTTATGGCCCAAAGCCATTTACTCGCACTTAGAAGTACATGTACACGTTTAACTGTAGGAGCAACAATTGTCAGAGATAAGCGAATGATTGCCGGAGGATATAACGGTTCTGTTTCCGGAGGTGTGCATTGCATCGACGAAGGATGTTATGTGATTGATAATCATTGTGTCCGTACCATTCATGCAGAAATGAATGCTATTATACAGTGTGCTAAATTTGGCGTGCAAACAACAGGTGCAGAAATTTATGTAACCCATTTTCCCTGTCTGAACTGTTGTAAAGCCATTAT
Organism: Bacillus sp. NTK071; assembly: GCF_017303315.1. Classification (GTDB taxonomy): domain Bacteria; phylum Bacillota; class Bacilli; order Bacillales; family Guptibacillaceae; genus Guptibacillus. Next base: position 399,610 of record NZ_JAFKOI010000002.1, on the reverse strand, counting down.
ACAAGCGGGTATTAAGACAGTTATTTATGCCGCTGATTACAAAAATCACCCATATGCAATAGAGCTTTTTGAAGATGCAGGCGTTATTGTTCGTCAGGTGGAACTAGAAGAAATGATACTGGACACTAACAGTCAAGAAAAGCTGGATTTAACGGCACATTTATTAGAAAAACTTGCTGATTCAGGTTTGGATGCAGCAGAGGTAAAGCCGTTATATGAAAAAGCTTCAAAACTGTATAGCAAGATGTAATGAAAGGGCGGCTCTGGATTTTAGCTGTTTCTGCATTAATTGGCGTGGCGAGTGTAGAGTCTTTCCACGCTATTTTTCTTGAGATTTTGCTCATTGCTTGGTTCTTAAAGAAAGATCAACGACTTTCTGCCCTAGCTTTTGCTGCTTTTTTACTGTTTTTCACTTATATGTTTTTCGTAGATCAAGACAACAAGACAGTATTAGTTGAAGGGAATACTCAACTAATGGGTGTAATTTCAACGATACCAGTGGTTAATGGAAATCAATTGTCATTTGAAATGAAAACGAATGAAGAGAAACTACAGATTAACTATTACATCGCTTCCGAAGACGAAAAACTCGAAATGCAGCAGTTACAGGTTGGCTTAACATGCCGGCTTTCGGGTATACTTGAACCCCCCTCACCGCTTCGAGTACCCTCTCTTTTTGATTATAAACAGTTCCTATACTACAAGAAAATTCACTGGATTTATACACTTGAGGAGAAGCCAATATGTCAGCAGTTTCGTACATCGATCGTGATGTCGATCCAACAGTTTCGACAACAAATGCTTTCTTCTATTAAAAGCGATTATCCTATTGAGCTACAAGGTCTAGCAGCGTCACTTCTTATAGGAGACAGAAGCCTTTTACCTAATGATCTTGAGAGCGCGTACCAAGATCTTGGGTTAAGTCATGTACTTGCTGTTTCGGGTTTACATGTAGGAGTTACTGGAGGACTTTTGTTCTGGTTGCTCATTCGTATTGGTATAACGAGAGAACGAGTTTACGTTATTCTTCTGTTTTTCTATCCGATTTACATGGGAATCACCGGCTTTGCGCCTTCAGTGATAAGAGCATCCTTAATGGCCATGGGTGTTGTTCTCGGCCTGCGATTACGAATGAAGATTAATCCGCTCGACGGTATTGCTTCAGCCTGTATTGTAATTCTGGTTGTTAATCCCTTTTATGCGTTTCATATCGGTTTTCAACTTTCTTTTCTTATTGCATTTGCGCTAATCGTATCATCAAGCCAGATCCTAAAGCAGTACAAAACCCCAATTACGCAGTTAACGGCACTCTCAATCCTTGCTCAAATTGTGTCTTTTCCAGTTGTTATTTATCATTTTCATCAAATTTCTCTGCTAAGTCTTCCTCTAAATCTTATTTATGTCCCAGTCGTTTCGGTTATTATCCTTCCTATGTTTATTTTCCTCACTTTCATTCGAACTTTGCATTTCATGTTTCTTTTTGATTTGTTATCTATTGTTTTATCACGATTTGTTGAATTTTTTCACGATGTTTTTATATGGGTAACAGACCTTCACTACACACTGATATTCGGAAAACTCTCGGAAGTGGAGTTGTTGGTTGCTGCTTTTATTTGTCTTTTCGTTCTTCTCAAATGGGAAATTAGGAATGTGGGGAATGGAATCGTGATTTGGTTGCTATTCTGTGTAACGCTATATGTAATACCGTATATTAATCCATTTGGGGAAGTGACATTTCTTGATGTAGGGCAAGGAGACTGTACTTTGATAACGTTACCATATCAAAAGCAAGTCATACTAATTGATACAGGAGGCAAGCCCACATACGGGGAAAAGGAAGAGTGGCAACAGAGAAGTTCATCATTTGATGTTGGTGAGGATATCGTTGTGCCTTATTTAAAATCAAGAGGTATTCGTGCAATTGATCTACTAATTCTAACTCACGGGGATTATGATCATGCAGGAGGTGGAGCGGCTGTTCTAGAGCATCTCAACGTTAAACGAATGATTATGGATCGTAGTCCTGTTCAAACAGACATCGAAACCACTCTTATTGAAACAGCACTTAGAAAAGGGACAAAGGTTTCACAAGCTCTTAAGGGACAGTCATGGACGAAAGGGAAGGCTTCTTTCTCAATTCTGCAGGCTCTTAAAGAAGGGGAAGAAAACAATGGGAGTATTGTGTTGTTTGCAGTGTTAGGAGGTTATAAATGGCTATTTACAGGTGATCTTGAAGAGCCTGGAGAGCGGTTGCTTCTAACAGGTCAAAATCTACCTGAAATTGATATCTTAAAGGTGGGACATCATGGAAGTTCAACGTCCAGTTCAGAAGATTTTCTAAAGAAATTGAATCCATCAATCGCCATTATTTCGGCTGGTGTTGACAATCGGTATGGCCATCCAAATCATGATGTAATTGAACGATTAAATATGCTCGGCGTCGGAACGGTGAGAACCGATCAAAGTGGAACAATAACTTATAGGTATTTAACAAATCGTAAAGGTAAATGGGTTACAATGCTTAAATAGAAAATAGACTGCCTGAAGGCAGTCTATTTAGCCGAGTGCTTTAATGATTACAGCTGTGAAGAAAATAATGGAAAAGAATAGAAATGGAACAACGAAACCAACAGCTGATTGAACAGCATCATTTGACTTCATCTGAACATCTTTTTCAAACTCGTTCATTTGGCTTTCCCTCCTGCTTCCCCGTTAGTATTCACTTTTAACTACTTGAGTAGTCTTTATGTAGGGGATTTCCTATAAAGGTGCATTTCAAACCATATTGTAACATGTTTTGGTAACGGTGTCTTTATTTCCATGAACTGATTAAGTTTGAATATAGAATTTATTCACTGAATCGACTCCCTTTCCTGTAAAGAGTTGTCACCCATACTTTATCTTTGCATAGGATATCCTATCTACTACACACCGAACATCGTTGCTGGGCGGGAGTCCTAGGACCCATTCAGCAGCGTTTACTATAAATGGGAGGCTGATTATAACAGTCGGCTTCCCTTTTCTACTTGCCAATAAAGCGTTCTGCCATTAGCATAGGAATGGACGAAAAAAATCGAGGTGTACATAGATGTCCATTTCAGACTTAAAAAAGAAAATTAACCAGGACAAGCTTGATCCCCTTTATCTTATGACTGGAACGGAAGCTTTCCTTATTGATGAACTTCAAAAATTGATCATTGAAAAAGCACTTCCTCAAGATGAGAGGGAATTTGGTCTTGCTTATTATGATTTAAATGAGACACCTGTTCAATCAGCTGTTGAAGATGCTGAGACCATGCCATTTCTTGGTGAGAAGAGAGTTATCATCCTAAAAAACCCGCTTTTTTTAACAGCCGCTAAGGATAAAAGCAAAGTTGAGCATGACCTTGATTCGCTTCAACGTTATGCAGAGAACCCATCTCCTTTTACCATTCTCATTATTGAAGCGCCTTATGAAAAATTGGATGAACGTAAAAAATTAGTGAAGACGATTAAAAAAGCAGGAGCGTTCGTAAAAGCGGAAGCACTTCAAGAAAGTCACTTAGGCGACTGGCTAAGAAAGCGCGCTGACGAACTTCATGTAACCCTTGAAAAAGAAGGGGAAGAGCGTCTCGTCCAATTAACGGGAAGTCATTTGCTACTTCTACAGCAAGAAATTGATAAGATGGCACTTTATGTTGGTGAGGGTGGTGTCGTTAACGAAGAGGTCGTTGATCTTCTAGTAGCGAGAACGCTTGAGAACGATATTTTTGCTCTTATTGATCGCGTTGTAAAAAAAGACCTTGATAAAGCCTTTCGAATTCTTTACGATCTTCTTAAAATTAACGAAGAGCCCATAAAAATATTATCGTTAATCGGTAGACAATTTAGGATTATTTATCAAGTTAGTGAGCTTTCTAAACGGGGATACGGTCAAAAACAAATGGCATCAACTCTTAAGCTTCACCCTTATGCCGTCAAAATTGCACAGCAGCAAAGTAAAAGTTTCGATGAAGATAAGCTTACGTTTATTTTAGACCAAATTGCAGAATCTGATTATGAAATGAAAACTGGTAAAATGGATAAAAAGCTTATTCTTGAATTGTTGCTAACAAAAATTAAAAACAAATAAAAAAGCTGTTGGGTTACCCCAACAGCTTTTAACGTTTTTAAGAAATTACGCAGAAATCTCGTTGTACATTTTAGTTAGACGAGATTTTTTACGTGCTACTGTGTTTTTATGAATGATTCCTTTGTCAGCAGCTTTGTCGATGCGCTTAGAAGCTTGGTTAAGAGCTGTTTTTGCAGCTTCAACGTCTTTAGCTTCTACTTTCGCTTCAAAAGTCTTAATTGCAGAACGCATTTCAGATTTGAAAGCGATGTTGTTAGCGCGACGATCTGATGAAGTTCTAACGCGTTTAACCGCAGATTTAATATTTGGCATACCTTTCACCTCCTTGCAAGGCTTAACAATTCCATGTCATATCCGTGCATAGAACAAGAAACATTCTATCAAATAACACAAGGGAATGCAATAGAGAATGAAATCCTCTTTTCGAGGTTACCCTAACAGGTAACAGATAGAATACGAGGTGATCTTATGGGACACATTGATTTAGAAAAGTATCAGGTGAGAACAGACCTGGCGGTGGAAGCACAGGAAATGGTGAAGGAAAAGAAAGCGAAGAGTATGAAGGAAGAGAAACCTGATTCGCTTAAAGGTGTCATCGTTAAAGAGAGAGATGAGCAAGGTGTAAAGATTACAACTGTTGAAGTGACTGAGCAAGGGGCAGAAGAGATTGGAAAGAAAGCAGGGAACTACTTAACATTCGAAGTACAAGGAATCCGTAGAAAGGATTCAGCATTACAGCAAACTGTTCAAGATGTTTTCGCCCATGAATTTGCGGCGTTCCTTGATCAGCAAGGCATTACGAAAGATGCAAGTTGCTTAATAGTAGGGCTTGGGAATTGGAATGTAACGCCAGATTCATTAGGACCATTAGTCGTTTCTAATTTGCTTATTACAAATCACTTGTTTGAACTGCAACCCGAGACGGTTTCAGAAGGTTTTCGACCGGTTAGTGCTATTACTCCAGGTGTAATGGGAATTACAGGTATTGAAACAAGCGATATTATTCATGGAGTTATCGAGAAAGCTAAACCAGACTTCGTTGTTGCGATTGATGCTCTTGCTTCAAGATCGATTGAGCGAGTAAACACAACTATCCAAATTTCTGATACAGGGATTCATCCTGGGTCAGGTGTCGGTAATAAGCGAAAGGAACTAAGCTTTGACACGCTTGGAATTCCAGTTATAGCAATCGGTATTCCTACTGTTGTGGACGCTGTTTCCATTACAAGCGATACAATTGATTTTATTTTAAAACATTTTGGTAGAGAGTTAAAAGAAAAGGACAAACCGTCAAAATCACTTTCTCCTGCCGGGATGACTTTCGGTGAGCGGAAAACGTATACGGAAGAAGATTTGCCAAATGAGGAAAAACGTCAGACATTTTTAGGTATGGTAGGAACGCTTGAAGATGCTGAGAAGCGCAATCTAATTCGAGAAGTGCTTGCTCCGATGGGCCATAATTTAATGGTAACGCCTAAGGAAGTCGATGTATTTATTGAAGATATGGCGAATGTTTTGTCAGGTGGTCTAAATAGTGCTCTTCATGGCGATGTTGATCAGCAAAACAGTGGAATGTATACACATTAAGTCATAAGTAAAGTTGGAGCACATAGTTATAGTAGTAGGACAAGCTCAGGTTTAGGAAGGGGTAGGGGGTAATGGCATCGTTTTTTCTGAAATGCTTTCTCCTCGTTTCATTGTTATTATTTGGCGTGCTTCTAGGTATGGAACAGGCTTCTAAAAATATGAATCACATGCAGGCTAGCGAGAATACAGGTGCATTTCAGGTGAAAAATGCTTCTACCGGCGTTGAAGCTGAAATTCTTGGAACGTCCATTAAGCAAGATGATCTTAAAAAGAAGCAAGAAACGCTTAATCATGCGAACGAATTTAATGTGCTTGGCGAATTGGGTGGTGCGCTGAGTAGGTGGATATCATCAATGATACAAGCATTTTTGTCGTTCGTGTTTACATTAATAACAACATTCTTGTCTTTTTTTCAATCCTAAAAGGTCGCTTACGCGGCCTTTTCTTGTGGTTTTTTTCATCATACTTTTACAGATTAAATCATTATTCTTTTAAGTGACTGAATAGATAGGCGGATTGCGGATTGAATCTCGACAGCGGTATTGCTATAATCTATACTAGCGTAGTTTCGCCTTAGGAGTGATTGTAGATGAACCGTGAAGAAATGTTAAAAAGACAGTCGAAGATTCGAAATTTTTCCATCATTGCTCATATTGATCATGGAAAATCGACTCTTGCGGACCGTATTTTAGAACGGACAGGCGCGTTGACTGACCGTGAAATGAAGGACCAAACGCTTGATGCGATGGATCTTGAACGTGAAAGAGGAATTACGATTAAACTGAATTCTGTTCAGCTTACTTATAAAGCGAAAGATGGCGAAGAGTACATCTTTCATTTAATCGATACACCTGGACACGTCGATTTTTCTTATGAAGTATCAAGAAGTCTTGCTGCCTGTGAAGGGGCTTTGCTTATTGTTGATGCTGCACAAGGAATTGAAGCACAGACATTAGCGAACGTGTATCTTGCTCTTGATAATGATTTGGAAATCTTGCCTGTTATAAATAAAATTGATTTGCCAAGTGCCGAACCAGAACGCGTTCGTCAGGAAGTAGAAGATGTTATTGGACTAGATGCATCTGAGGCTGTATTGGCTTCTGCAAAGTCTGGAATTGGAATTGAAGATATTCTTGAACAAATCGTAGAAAAAGTACCTGCTCCACAAGGAGATCCAGAAGGGCCGTTACAGGCGCTGATCTTCGACTCTTTGTATGATCCATATAGAGGCGTTGTAGCTTACATCCGAATTACTGAGGGAACTGTAAAAGTCGGTGATAAAATTCGAATGATGGCTACTGGGAAAGAATTTGAAGTGAATGAAATTGGAGTATTCAATCCTAAGCCAGTCTCTAAGAAATACCTTTCAGTAGGTGATGTTGGATTCCTGACTGCTGCAATTAAAAACGTAGGAGATTCGCGAGTGGGGGATACGATTACATCCGTTAAGAATCCTGCGGCAAAACCGCTTCCTGGTTATCGTCGGATGAATCCGATGGTTTATTGTGGTCTATATCCAGTCGATTCGGCTCAGTATAATGACCTTCGCGAGGCACTTGAGCGTCTTGAGTTAAATGATTCATCGCTTCAATATGAAGCAGAGACATCGCAAGCGCTCGGATTCGGATTCCGGTGTGGCTTCCTTGGTTTACTTCATATGGAAATTGTTCAAGAGAGAATCGAACGTGAATTTAATATCGATTTAATTACAACCGCTCCAAGTGTTATTTATCAAGTAAAGCTAACAGACGGAGAAGAAGTAATCATCGATAACCCTGCAATGATGCCAGATGCTCAATCAATTACAGAAGTTCAAGAACCTTATGTTAAAGCGACTATTATGGCGCCGAACGATTATGTTGGAGCTATTATGGAACTTTGCCAGGGGAAACGTGGCGATTTTATTGATATGCAATATATGGATGAAAGTCGTGTGAATATTGTTTATCACCTTCCCCTTTCTGAAATTGTCTATGACTTCTTTGATCAGTTGAAGTCGAGCACGAAAGGTTATGCATCATTTGATTACGAGTTGATCGGCTATCGTGCATCGAATCTAGTGAAGATGGATATCTTACTAAACGCTGAGAAAATCGATGCGCTCTCCATTATCGTGCACAGAGATTTTGCTTACGATCGTGGTAAAGATATTACTGAAACGCTTAAGGATTTAATTCCAAGGCAGCAGTTCGAAGTGCCAATTCAAGCATCAATTGGGCAAAAGATTGTTGCTCGTTCAACAATTAAAGCGATGCGTAAAAACGTACTTGCTAAGTGTTATGGTGGAGACATCTCTCGTAAAAGAAAACTTCTTGAAAAGCAAAAAGAAGGTAAAAAGCGTATGAAGACGGTTGGGAAAGTTGAAGTTCCTCAAGAAGCCTTCATGGCTGTGCTCCGTCAGGATAATACAAAGAATAATTAAGACGCTTTGGTTGAAGAAGCAATTTGATTTATATACGATGTAGGTTAGAAGACCGCAGAGCGTTTCTGCGGTCTTTACATTATGTTAGAAAGCAGTGATCGAAATGGTAAACGCTGTTTATTTGCACATCCCATTCTGTGACTATATTTGTCACTATTGTGATTTTAATAAAATTTTTATGCAGGGGCAGCCTGTAAATGATTATCTAGAACATATGGACGTAGAAATGAAGAACACGCTAGACCGTTTCCCAACAAACAAAATTGACACGATTTTTGTTGGGGGTGGAACACCGACAGCATTGAATGAAGAGCAACTTGAGAAGTTCTTGAAAGATGTTCAGGCTCGGTTTGGTCCTTATGTAACGGATGAACTTGAATTTACAATGGAAGCAAATCCTGGGAGTGTTACTCCGGAGAAGTTACGAATTATGAAATATTACGGTGTGAACAGACTTAGTATTGGTGCCCAGGCATTTCAAGATTCTTTATTAAATCGTTTAGGAAGAGGTCATTCAGTAGAAGAAATTGGTGAGATCGTTAGAATGGCACAGCAGGAAGGGTTTACAAACCTTTCGCTTGATTTAATGTTCGGACTACCTGATCAAACGATTAATCAATTTTCGGAATCTATTTCAAAAGCACTCAAGCTTGGGATTACTCATGTGTCGTCCTATTCGCTTCAGGTTGAAAAGAAAACAGTCTTCTATAATCAGTGGCGAAAAGGTGAACTTCCCCTTCCTACTGAAGAAGCAGAAGCTGATATGTATGCTCTGTTGATTAGCCGTCTTGAGGAAGCGGGACTTTCTCAATATGAAATTAGTAATTTCGCGAAAGGTGGTTATGAGAGTAAGCATAATATTACGTATTGGAAAAACGATGAATACTATGGAATTGGTGCAGGTGCTCATAGTTATATTGAAGGTGTAAGAAGAGCAAATGCAGGTCCTTTGAAGCAATATATGAATCGAATTGACGAAAATGGTTTTCCTTATATGGATGACAATGTTTTAACGAAAGCAGAACGAATGGAAGAAGAAATGTTTATGGGACTCCGTATGAGAGAAGGCGTCTCTAAAGAAAGATTTGAAATTAAATTTGGTCAGCCAATGATGAGCGTTTTTGGTAAGCAAATTGAAAACTTAACAAGTAAAAACCTCTTACAAGATACTAGAACGCACATTTCGCTAACAGAAAAGGGCTTCTTTCTTGGAAATGAAGTCTTTCAGGAATTTCTTGCAATTGGTTAATAAACTACCCAAATAAATCATTCTTGAAGAATCTAAAGAACAAGTTCAAAGAACTATACCGTAAAGATTGACAACCAAAATAAGTTTCTGTTACCTTATTATTAGATTTAGCACTCAATCACTTAGAGTGCTAACAGAGGTGATGAGGGGATGTTAACAGAACGTCAACTATTCATTTTGCAATTGTTGATTAACGACTACATTCAAACTGCTGAGCCAGTTGGTTCACGAACGATTTCGAAGCGTGAAGATGTTACCTTTAGCTCTGCAACGATTCGTAATGAACTTGCGGATCTTGAAGAGATGGGTTATATCGAGAAAACACATAGTTCGTCAGGTCGAGTTCCATCAGAAAAAGGCTATCGTTTCTATGTAGATAACCTTCTATCACCACCTGTACTCTCCAAAAATGAAGTGAACAATATCCAATCACTTTTTGCAGAGAGAATGGTTGAGGTAGAGAAGGTCATTCAGCAGTCTGCAGGAATTCTTTCTGAACTTACACAATATACGTCGATTATTCTTGGTCCTGAAGTATTTGAAACAAAGCTTCGCCAAATTCAAATCATCCCTCTTTCGAAGGATACGGCTGTCGTTATTCTGGTAGCTGACAGTGGTCATGTTGAGAATCGTACAATGAAAATTCCTCCTTCAGTTAGCATGTCTGATATTGAAAAAGTTGTTAATATCATGAATGAGCGCTTGAAGGATGTTCCATTAATCTCTTTAAAGTCGACAATGATGAAAGAAATGGCGACTGTACTGAAAAAACATATTGAGAATTACAATGAAGTTAATACAATGCTTGAAAATCTTTTTCTCTATACCAATGCAGAAAAAGTCTATTATGGCGGTAAGACCAACATTTTGACCCAACCTGAATTCAAAGACATTGATAAAGTCAGGCTGTTGCTAAACACTTTTGAACAGGATGAAGTCATGTACAATGTCCTTCGACCTGAAAAGAATGGTATTGAGGTTAAAATTGGACAAGAGAACGATCTTGAAGCAATGCAGAATTGTAGTATTGTTACCGCAGACTATTTCATCGAAGGCAAGCGAATGGGGTCAATTGCATTGCTGGGGCCAACTAGAATGGAATATCAACGATCAATGGGTATTCTCGGTTTTCTAGCAAATGACCTAACCAGGACGCTTACTGATCGATACCAAAGTTTCAAACACTGGTAAATTGGTAATAGTGAAGAAGGTGGGAGAAACAATTCTTCCATCCTTTTCTATGAGAGAACGATTTGGTATATTTCGATAGGGAGGTGAAATTCGTGGAAAAGCAAAACAGTCATCAAGAGGAAGAAGAACTTCTAACGGAAGAGAACGATAATCTTGAGCAGGATGCTGAAGAGAATGAAGAACCTGAAGTTATTGAAGTATCTGAAACCAATGAAAATGAAGAGCTTGAGAACTTGCAGAAGCAAGTAGAAGAGCTTGAGAATAGATATATGCGTACACAGGCAGAATACGACAACTTCCGCCGTAGAACGCGCGAAGAACGTAGTGCAGACGCTAAATACCGTTCACAGAAGCTTGCTGAAGAGCTGCTTCCTGCTATTGATAATTTTGAACGAGCACTTGCTGTTCAAAGTGATAATGAGCAGGTCACGTCATTGCTTACTGGCATGGAAATGGTGTACCGCCAATTGAAAGATGCACTTGCAAATGAAGGTATTGAAGAAATTGGAACTGTAGGAGAAGCTTTCAATCCACATCTCCATCAAGCTGTTATGCAAGTTGAGTCAGATGAACATGATTCAGATGTGGTTGTTGAAGTCTTGCAAAAAGGCTATCAACTTAATGATCGTGTCCTTCGTCCTGCAATGGTGAAGGTAAGTTCGTAATTACATATTAAGAAATAGGAGGTAGAAAAGAATGAGTAAAATTATCGGTATTGACCTTGGTACAACAAACTCTTGTATTGCAGTAATGGAAGGCGGAGAAGCGACGGTTATTCCTAACCCGGAAGGTAGTCGTACAACTCCATCAGTCGTTGCTTTTAAAGATGAAGAACGTCTAGTAGGTGAGGTTGCGAAGCGTCAAGCAATCACGAACCCAAACACGATTCAATCAATTAAGCGTCATATGGGGACAGACCATAAAGAAGACGTGAATGGTAAAACATTCTCACCTCAAGAAATTTCAGCAATTATTCTTCAGAAATTGAAGTCATATGCAGAAGATTATCTAGGTGAAGGCGTAGAGAAAGCAGTGATTACAGTACCTGCTTACTTTAACGATGCTGAGCGTCAGGCTACAAAAGACGCTGGTAAAATCGCTGGTCTTGAAGTAGAGCGTATTGTAAACGAACCAACAGCTGCAGCACTTGCTTACGGTCTTGATAAAGAAGATGAAGACCAAACAATCTTAGTATTTGACCTTGGTGGCGGTACATTTGACGTATCGATCCTTGAACTTGGCGGAGGCGTATTTGAAGTTAAGTCTACTGCTGGTGACAACCGTCTTGGTGGTGACGACTTTGACCAGGTTATTATCGATCACTTAGTAGCCGAATTTAAGAAAGATACTGGTGTAGATCTTGGTCAAGATAAAATGGCGTTACAACGTTTGAAAGACGCAGCTGAAAAAGCGAAGAAAGATCTTTCAGGCGTAGCACAAACGCAAATTTCTCTTCCATTTATCACAGCAGATGCTTCAGGACCTAAACACCTTGAGCTTAACTTGACTCGTGCTAAGTTCGAAGAGCTTTCTGCAAATCTTGTAGAACGTACAATGGCACCTACTCGCCAGGCTCTTAAAGATGCTGGAATGTCACCATCTGAACTTGATAAAGTTATTCTTGTTGGTGGTTCTACCCGTATTCCTGCAGTACAAGAAGCGATTAAAAAAGAAACTGGACAGGATCCACATAAAGGCGTTAACCCTGATGAAGTTGTTGCTCTTGGTGCAGCAATTCAAGCTGGTGTAATTGCTGGTGATGTGAAGGACGTTGTTCTTCTTGATGTAACTCCACTTTCTCTAGGTATTGAAACAATGGGTGGCGTATTTACAAAGCTTATTGAGCGTAATACAACAATCCCAACTAGTAAGTCACAGACATTCTCAACTGCTGCTGATAACCAGCCATCAGTGGATATTCATGTACTTCAAGGTGAGCGTGAAATGGCTCAGTATAACAAGACTCTTGGTCGCTTCCAGTTAACTGACATTCCTCCAGCTCCAAGAGGAACTCCTCAAATCGAAGTATCATTTGATATCGACAAAAACGGTATCGTGAACGTTCGTGCGAAGGATCTTGGTACAAATAAAGAACAGTCTATTACAATCAAATCTTCAAGCGGTCTTTCAGATGACGAAATTGAAAACATGGTGAAAGACGCTGAAGCGAACGCTGAAGAAGATAAGAAGCGTCGTGAAGAAGTTGAAACACGTAACGAAGCTGATCAGCTCGTATTCACTACTGAAAAAACTCTAAAAGATCTTGAAGGTCAAGTAGAGGAAGAAGAAGTGAATAAAGCTAACGAAGCTAAAGATAAAGTAAAAGCAGCGCTAGAGAATGATGACATTGAAGAAATTCGTACAGCTAAAGACGAACTTCAAGAAGTTGTTCAAGCTCTAACTACTAAAATGTATGAGCAGGCTGCTCAAGCTCAACAGGCTCAAGCTGGCGAAGAAGGCGGCGCTGAGCAAGCTGACGACAACGTTGTCGATGCTGAATACGAAGAAGTAAACGAAGACGACAAAAAGTAAGAATATGATACGAAAAAAGTCAAAGTCAGGCGTATCTTGGCTTTGACTTTTTTCATAGTTAAGGAAATGTTTGCCTAACTATGAAAAATCTACATTGAATTACAACATTTTGAGGAACTAACCTTTTACAAAAATAATCACATTCTGTCATGTCTAGCTTCAGCACCTTACTAGTTAAGCTTATATTGAGCCTAATTGGAGGAAGTAAGGCGCTTAAGCTTTTCTTATGCTTTACAAAGGAAAACGGAAGCTTACACCAAAAGAATGGTGATAAGGCACGTTTTACTACTGTTTGCTGTTCAACGTTCACTGGTGCTAACGATATAGTATTGCAGAGCGTATAAACTCAATGATATGATAAACGTTATGTGAAGAGAATCGGGAGTGGATACGATGAGTAAACGAGATTATTATGAAGTGTTAGGCGTCAGTCGAGATGCTTCTGAAGCTGAGATGAAAAAAGCTTATCGAAAGCTTGCTAAGCAGTACCATCCGGATATCAACCAGGAGCCGGGTGCAGACGAGAAATTTAAAGAAGTAACTGAAGCATATGAAGTCCTAAGTGATTCGCAGAAGAAAGCACAGTATGATCAGTTTGGACACGCAGATCCAAATCAAGGATTTGGTGGTGGCGGTGCTGACTTTGGAGGCTTTGGCGATATCTTTGATATGTTCTTTGGTGGAGGCGGTCGCAGAAACCCGAATGCACCGAGACAGGGTGCTGATCTGCAATATTCAATGGAACTAACATTTGAAGAAGCTGCTTTCGGAAAAGAAACCGATATTTTCATTCCTAAAGAAGAGGAATGTTCAACCTGTGATGGCTCTGGTGCAAAGCCAGGAACCTCACCTGAAACATGCTCCCACTGTGGTGGCGCTGGTCAGCTTAATGTTGAACAGAATACACCATTTGGTCGAGTAGTTAACCGTCGCGTTTGTCACCATTGCGAAGGAACAGGTAAACTTATTAAAGATAAATGTAAAACGTGCCGCGGTAAAGGCAAGGTTGAAGTGAAGAAGAAGATTCACGTTAAGATCCCAGCTGGTATTGATGAAGGTCAACAAATCCGTATTACTGGTAAAGGTGAAGCGGGAGTGAATGGTGGCCCTCCAGGAGATCTATTCGTAGTTGTTTATGTGAAATCACATGATTTCTACGAGCGTAGTGGTGACGATGTATTATGTCAGATGCCAATTACATTCTCTCAAGCAGGTCTTGGTGATGAGATCGAAGTTCCGACCCTACACGGGAAAGTTAAACTTAAAGTTCCAGCTGGAACGCAAAGTGGCACGAATTTCCGACTTAAAGGAAAAGGAATTCAGAACGTTAGAGGATATGGCCAGGGAGATCAGCATGTGAAGATACAGGTTATAACACCGAAACACTTGACTGATCGTCAAAAAGATTTGCTACGTGAATTTAGTGAAATCTCCGGACAGGTGCCTGACGAACAGCACGAGAATTTCTTCTCTAAAGTGAAGAAAGCCTTTAAAGGTGATTAAAACTGAAAGCTGGTAACAGAATGCAGGCCGACATGGCCTGCCTGTTTCCTTTCCGAAAAAAGGATCCAAAGAGGAGTGGGCAATAATGAAATGGTCTGAAATAAGCATTCATACAACGAATGAAGCGATTGAAGCAGTATCAAATATCCTGCATGAAGCCGGTGCCAGTGGGGTTGTCATTGAAGACCCTATGGATCTAGTGAAAGCCTGGGATACTACTTTCGGAGAGGTTTATCAGCTTAATCCAGATGATTACCCTGAAGAAGGGGTTATATTGAAAGCGTATATGCCAGTAAATAGTTTTCTTGGTGAAACGGTTGAACAAATCAAAGAAGCGATTAATGGACTACTCGTTTATGACATCGATTTAGGACATAACACTGTTCAAATAAGTGAAGTAAATGAAGAAGAATGGGCTACAGCATGGAAGAAGTACTATAAACCGGTCAAAATTTCAGAACGAATTACTATTACGCCAACTTGGGAAGAGTACATGCCTGTAAACACCGATGAAATCATTATTGAGCTTGATCCAGGAATGGCATTCGGAACTGGAACACATCCTACTACTGTTTTATGTGTTCAAGCACTCGAGAAAATCATTCAACCAGGTCAACGCGTCATTGATGTAGGTACAGGTTCTGGTGTACTAAGTATTGCCGCTGCAAGTCTTGGAGCGGATTCCGTAGATGCGCTTGACTTAGATGAAGTAGCAGTTAAGAGTGCTAGGTTAAATACTAAATTGAATAAAGTGCATAGTAAAATCCAAGTAAGCCAGAACAACTTACTCGATAATATCCAAGAACAATACGATGTTATTGTGGCTAATCTTCTTTCTGAAATTATTATTCGTTTCACAAATGATGTGGCTAAAGTACTAAAGCCAGGCGGTGCGTTTATTACTTCAGGGATTATTACTGCGAAAAAGGATGAAGTAAAGCAATCAATTATCGAGCAAGGTCTTGAAATTGAAGAAACGCTTCAAATGGAAGATTGGGTTGCATTTATCGCAAGAAAGCCTCACGAGTAAAGGGAGAGTCTTATGCAACGATACTTTATTCCTGAATCGAACATGACCGAGAATCAAGTTACAATTGAAGGTGAAGATGTTAAGCACATCTCAAGGGTAATGCGAATGACAACAGGTGACCATGTTATTTGTTGTTCGGAAGAAGGAAGATCAGCTCTTTGCCGAATTATAGAGATTGAATCTGATCTGGTATCAGCTGTTCCGGAACAATGGCTTGATGAGAAGAAGAAACTGCCTGTTCATGTTACAATCGCACAGGGTATGCCAAAGGGTGACAAACTCGAAACGGTTATACAGAAGGGTACGGAGCTCGGCGCCGATGCGTTCTTACCTTTAAAAGCAGAGCGGTCTGTTGTAAAATGGGATCAGCAAAAAAGCAGTAAAAAGCTTCAAAGGCTGAGGAAAATTGCGAAAGAAGCAGCTGAGCAATCACATAGAACAACGATTCCTTCCATTGAGGAGCCTCATTCAATTACATCACTTATTGAATTTAGCAAGTCCTATGAACATAAATTGATCGCTTATGAAGAAGAAGCAAAAGCAGGTGAGTCTGCTGCGCTAGTTCAAGCGCTCCACGAGGCAAACGTGAATGACCGTTTCATGATTGTATTCGGACCAGAGGGTGGACTATCTGACAAAGAAGTAGATCGGCTAAAGGATGCCGGTTTTACTTCCTGTGGTCTCGGCCCAAGAATTTTGCGAACAGAGACGGCTGCCATGTATGTACTGGCAGCAATCTCTTATCATTTTGAATTAATGAGGTGATTATATGCCTTCAGTTGCTTTCCATACATTAGGTTGTAAAGTAAATCATTACGAAACGGAAGCGATCTGGCAGTTGTTTAAAGACCATGATTACGAACGAGTAGAGTTTGATCATGCGTCAGATGTCTATGTAATCAATACGTGCACGGTTACTAATACTGGTGATAAGAAAAGTAGGCAGGTTATTCGTCGTGCGATACGAAAAAATCCGGATGCTGTGATCTGTGTGACAGGTTGTTATGCTCAAACTTCACCTGCTGAAATCATGGCGATTCCAGGTGTGGATGTTGTAGTCGGAACCCAGGATCGTGTGAAAATGCTCGATTATATCGAACAATACAAACGTGAGAGAGAACCAGTTAACGGCGTTGGTAATATCATGAAAGCACGCGTCTATGAAGAGCTTGAAGTACCAGCGTTTACTGATCGTACGCGAGCATCACTTAAGATACAAGAAGGGTGCAATAACTTCTGTACATTCTGTATCATTCCATGGGCTAGAGGTCTTCTTAGATCTCGTGAACCAGAAGCTGTTATCACACAAGCTCAACAGCTTGTAGATGCGGGTTATAAAGAGATCGTATTAACTGGTATTCACACAGCTGGATATGGAGAAGATTTAAAGGACTATAACTTTGCTCAACTTCTTCGTGATTTAGATGCTAAAGTACAAGGTCTTAAACGCATTCGCATTTCCTCTATTGAAGCAAGTCAGGTTACAGATGAAGTAATTGAAGTATTAAATGCATCAAAGAAAGTGGTGCCTCATCTTCATATCCCACTACAATCTGGTTCCAACACAGTTCTTCAGCGTATGAGAAGAAAGTATACGATGGAAATGTTTGGGGAGCGTCTTGATCGACTTAAAGAAGCACTTCCGGGTCTTGCAATCACATCAGATGTTATTGTAGGTTTTCCTGGTGAGACTGATGAAGAGTTCCAAGAAACGTATGATTTTATTGCGAATCATAAATTTTCGGAACTTCACGTTTTTCCATTTTCTAAGCGTACTGGTACACCAGCAGCTCGCATGGAAGATCAGGTAGACGATGATGTGAAGAATAAACGTGTCCATCGTCTTATTGAGCTTTCCAATCAGCTTGCAAAAGAGTATGCTTCTCATTATGAAGGGGAAGTACTTGAGGTGATTCCAGAAGAAAAATTCAAAGATGAGCCTGATTCTAACTTATATGTAGGTTATACTGCAAACTATATGAAAGTTATCTTTGAAGCAACAGAAGAAATGGTTGGTAGTATTGTTAAAGTGAAAATCACTAAAGCTGGTTACCCTTATAACGAAGGACAATTTGTTCGCGTCATGAGTGAGGATGAACCAACTACAGCAGTTGCGTCATTTTAACTATAGAAATTCGGATTCTTAAGATCCGAATTACATAAAACAGTCTTGAAGGGATGAAATATAATGAATAAAGAATTAGCGAGAATGATAGACCACACAGCTCTTAAACCAGATACAAGCCGTGAGCAAATTGAGAAGCTTTGTGAAGAAGCGAGAGAGTTTAACTTTGCTTCTGTATGTGTAAATCCTACATGGGTATCACTAGCAGCGGAAAGATTACAGGGTGCTGAAGCTAAAGTATGTACAGTAATTGGTTTTCCTCTTGGAGCCGTAACAACTGAAACGAAAGCATTTGAAACAAAGGATGCGATTGAGAAAGGCGCTACTGAAGTTGATATGGTTATTAACATTGGTGCACTTAAAGACGGCGATAATAACCTTGTTGAACAGGATATTAAAGCTGTTGTTGAAGCGGCAAAAGGAAAAGCACTTGTGAAAGTGATAATCGAAACGTGCCTCCTTACAGATGAGGAGAAAAAACGCGCTTGTGAACTATCTGTAAAAGCTGGTGCAGATTTTGTTAAAACTTCTACAGGTTTTTCAACTGGTGGTGCAACAGTTGAAGATATTAAATTGATGAGAGAAACTGTCGGTCCTGATCTTGGAGTAAAAGCTTCAGGTGGTGTGCGTGATCTTGAAGGATCACAAGCTATGATTGATGCAGGAGCAACTCGAATTGGTGCAAGTGCTGGAGTGAAAATCGTTCAGGGTGAGACAGCTGACACTGACTACTAAGAAAATTAAACAACCGTCCTAGGGCGGTTGTTTTTTTATGCTAAACGATTCCCTTTATGAATCTTTTCAATAGCAGATGCCAAAACTCCAGCTAATGGAAGAAATAATAGTGAAGAAAGCACATTAAAAATTAGAGATACATGTGCAAGTTGTACGTCAGGTAAGGTAGTGACATAAGCTACTATTTCCCCGAACTTAGTAATTAAAGGGAAGAATAGTGTTACACCAATAATATTAATCCAGACATGTGCATATGCGGCAAGTTTTGCTTCCCTGGCACTCCCGATGCTTGCGATAATAGCTGTAATACACGTTCCTATATTAGCACCGTATACGATTGCGATTGCGGAAGGTAAAGTAAGAAGATCCTGGTTAATAAAACTCATAGTGATTCCGGTTGTCGCTGTACTGGATTGGATTAGTGCGGTTAATAACGTTCCAACACCTATTCCATAAAATAAACTTGAATTGGATTCGCTAATGATATGATCAAAGAATGTGAGAGTTGATAGAGGAACTGCCATTGCCTCAAGTCCATGCATCGCTACAAAAATACTTCCAAGTCCAAAAAGAACAGTCCCTATACTAAAGAGTAACTGATTCCTTATTTGCAGTAAGAGAAAGCCGACTAATAGAAGTGGAATTGTAAATTGATCCGGATTCAATGTCATAAGTTCCGCTGTAACGGTTGTACCGATATTTGCGCCAAGTATGATTCCTATGGATTGTCTAAATGTGAGAACTCTTGCTGTAATTAAACCTATCGTAATAACCATAACAGCTGAACTACTTTGTAGAATGGATGTAACGATCATTCCTGTCATTAATCCACGCAAAGGTGTTGAAGATGCTTGATGTAGAATTTTTTGCATCCTACTATTTGAAAGGGACTTTAAACCGATACGAAGAGTGGCCATCCCAAATAGAAAGATACTAATAAAGACGATAAAGGATGCAACGTATGGACTCATTAACTTGTACATCTCCTTTCCATTGAAAGTTTATGGGGAGGAAGATGGACACATGCTTGTTTTTTATTATGATTTAAAATAAGTGAAAGAAATGTTGATAAAATGGACGTGATGTATTATAATTGCAGGTGACATGTCTTTGTTAGAAAGTCATGTGTTATGATTGTGTATGTTTTGGAGGGAGGGATAGAGATGGCGGAAACTCGCGTGCGTAAGAACGAGTCGATCGATGATGCTCTGCGTCGCTTCAAGAGAACGGTTTCTAAAGAAGGCACTATGGCTGAAGTTAAGAAGCGCAAGCACTATGAAAAGCCAAGTGTTAAGCGTAAAAAGAAATCTGAGGCAGCAAGGAAAAAGCGTAAGTTCTAAGAGAGGGTGTTAGGTCAGTGAGTCTAAATGACCGTTTAACAGCAGATATGAAAGTAGCGATGAAGAACAAAGAGAAAAACAAACTATCTGTTATTCGGATGGTGAAATCTTCTATCCAGAATGAATCCATTAAGGTGGGTCATGATTTAACTGAGGAAGAAGAACTTACCGTTCTCACTCGCGAAGTCAAGCAACGCAAAGACTCCCTCCTTGAATTTGAAAAAGCTGGTCGAAGTGATCTTGTGCAGAATCTTGATGAAGAGCTGTCGATATTATCTGTCTATCTGCCGAAACAACTCTCTGAAGAAGAAGTGGAGCAAATTGTTCAGGAAGTTATTTCTGAAACAGGCGCTTCTTCGAAGAAAGAAATGGGCAAGGTGATGGGTGCGCTAATGCCTCGCGTAAAAGGTAAAGCGGACGGCGGACTTGTAAATCGTATTGTACAAAAGAACTTATCATAAAGTGAAACTTACATCATTGTGAGAAGTATCTTCTCCAATGCAGTAAGTTGAACCAATCAGACCTTTAGTGCAGCTGATTTTGGCTCGTAACGTCTATGTTTTGAGCTGCAAATCTTACTGTTCTAATTGTGGGATAAATATGATCAAGCGTAAGCACGTCCTGTTTTGGCAGGACGTGCTTTTTTCTATATTTATGGCTTCTTTTGAAAGAATTGTTGCGATATAGCCGTTGATTTACACTTCTGCCCGCTTTTCGCAGGGGGAGAGCACTTTCCACTCCAATCAAATTTGATGTGGTGATTATTATACAAATACCCCTTCAAAAACAACAATCTTTCTGAAAAGAGCTGCTGGTTTTAAAGTGAATGCCATTTCAAACTAGTATTTTGGTAAACATTTTGGCATACTTAAACTACATCATTTACATAAACTTGAAACCTTATTGTTGTCTCATACGTAAAGAAGGAAGCAGGAAGGAGGGAGCGATATCACAAAGATAAAATGGAGGCTACTCGTATCAATTTGTTTGATGTTAGCTGTTCTCCCGTTTCTTGGACAGTATGCTTCAGGTGAAGGTGAAGGCAAGTTAGTTTCCTTTATTCCTGTCGAGCAGGAAGTAGAGCGAGGTTTGGAAGCGTTCCTTAAAAGATCCATTCAGGAAGCTGAGGATGAAGGTGCTGATCATATTGTATTGGAAATCGATACACCAGGTGGTGCTGTAAATGCTGCGGATAATATTGCAACCATAATTAAAAGTACAGAGGTACCAATTACAGCCTATGTTGCAGATCGTGCTCTTTCAGCAGGGGCATATATTTCACTAAATGCCGATCAGATTATTATGGAGCCGGGTGCATTGATGGGGTCTGCAGCGATCATCGATCAGTCTGGAAACACAGCAGGTAAAAAAGCAGAGTCATTTTGGCATGCTGCTATGAAATCTGCTGCAGAATTGAATGATCGTGATCCTAAATATGCACTTGCAATGGCGGATCCTGATGTGAACCTTCCTGACTATAATGCTCCTAAAGGCGAACTTTTAACGTTGAATGCAGAAGAAGCGGTTAAGGTTGGTTACGCTGAAGGCATTGCAGAGGACCGCACAGAAGTTTTAAGTTTACTTAACCTTGAAGATGCAGAAGTTAGTGATGCAGAAGTCAGTATTGCAGAAAGAATAGCGCGATTTGTTACAAACCCCATTATTATTCCCATTTTATTATCGATTGGAAGTCTTGGACTTGTTCTAGAATTGTACTCTCCTGGATTTGGAGTACCTGGATTTATGGGAGCTGGAGCATTATTGCTATTTTTCTTCGGCCATATGATTGCTGGATTCGCTGGTTGGGAATCATTATTGCTCTTGTTAGTTGGGGTCATTCTCATTGTAGTGGAAATATTTATACCGGGTTTTGGTATATTTGGAGTGCTAGGTGCGGTTGGAATTGTTGCAAGTATCGTTCTTGCATCAGGGCAATCCATGCAATATGTACTTCTTGCTGTGCTAATTGCAGTAGCGGTTACAGTTGGAGGATCTTATCTTTTCATAAAGATTTTCGGTTATAAAGGTTTCTTTAAGAAAATCATCCTATCTGACTCGACTAAATCTGATCAGGGTTATGTTTCAAACACTACTAGAAATGAATTAGTTGGGCTTGAGGGAATTGCAGTAACGCCACTTCGTCCTTCTGGAATTGCTGATTTTGGTGATGAACGGCTTGACGTGGTCACTGAGGGAGGATTTCTATCCGAGGGGACTGAAGTGAAAATAATAAAGACGAACGGCTCTAGAGTAATCGTAAGAGCACTTTAATTTAATAAGGGAGGAAAATTATGGATACTGGAACACTTGGTTTATTGGTTATTGTTGGTTTAGTTATTATTGGTCTTGCGATTTTATTCACATTTGTACCTGTTATGCTTTGGATATCTGCACTTGCAGCGGGAGTACGAGTAAGCATATTTAATCTAGTTGGGATGAGATTACGTCGTGTTATTCCTTCACGCGTCATCAACCCATTAATTAAAGCGGTGAAAGCAGGTCTTGATCTTAATACAAACCAACTCGAGAGTCACTATCTTGCGGGTGGTAACGTTGACCGCGCTGTTAATGCGCTAATTGCGGCTCATCGTGCAAACATTGAACTTAGCTTTGAGCGCTGCGCAGCGATTGATCTTGCTGGACGTGACGTACTTGATGCCGTTCAGATGAGTGTTAATCCAAAAGTAATTGAAACACCTTTCATAGCAGGTGTTGCGATGGATGGGATTGAAGTAAAAGCAAAAGCAAGAATTACTGTTCGAGCTAATATTGACCGTCTCGTTGGTGGTGCTGGTGAGGAGACCGTTATTGCACGTGTAGGTGAAGGGATTGTTAGTACAATCGGTTCTTCAACAAATCACAAAAAAGTTCTGGAAAATCCAGATATGATATCTCAAACCGTTCTTTCAAAAGGTCTAGATGCAGGTACAGCATTTGAAATTCTGTCCATTGATATCGCAGACATCGACATCGGTAAAAACATTGGTGCCGTTCTTCAAACCGATCAAGCTGAAGCAGATAAGAACATTGCTCAGGCAAAAGCGGAGGAAAGACGTGCAATGGCAGTAGCTCAAGAGCAAGAAATGAGAGCTCGAGTAGAAGAGATGCGTGCGAAAGTAGTTGAAGCGGAAGCTGAAGTACCAATGGCTATGGCTGAAGCACTTCGCTCAGGAAACATTGGTGTCATGGATTATATGAACCTTAAGAATATTGAAGCTGATACGGATATGCGTGATATGATTGGTAAACCTGATCAGGAAGAAGATGAGGATGATCGCTAAGATCTTAACTATCTTCGGCTTTGGAGGTGACAATATTGGATAATATTATTGAGTTAATTCTTAACAATATTGTTTTCGTCATTATCGCGATTGGAGGAATTTTAAGTTTCTTTAAACGCATGGGAAACGAAGACCAAAATCAGAACCAGCGGCAAAATGAACGTCCAAGAAGACAAGCGAGCGGACCGGGTAGTCGTCCTCCTCAGCAAAAGAAAGAAGCCAGTGATGAAATTCAATCTGAGAATGTGAGTGCGTATCAAGAGGCGCTTGAGAGAATCTCAGAACGAGAAAATGCACAGAACGAAATAAAAGTTCAAAAGCCGAAAAGAAGTTCAGCTAAGAAAAAAGGAATATCTATTAACAAAAGAAATGTTCGTAACGGAATCGTCTGGGCTGAAATCCTTGGGCCTCCTCGCTCGAAGAAACCTCATCCTTCGATGACATCGATGAAGCAAATGAAAAGATAATGAAGTGTAAAGCGCCCTCGGGCGCTTTTTTTGTTTGGAATGGAAAGAAGTCAAAAGTAAACCTCGGCATTCAATAGCACGAAAAAGTGATAGTTTTTGTTTCTCACTCATAAAGATGAGATGAGAGGGGGAGTATCCATGGCAAAGTGGAAGCACAATCTAAAAACCTGGCTTACTCGAAGATTAGAGCTTCCCGCGGATGCGGTCATGGATTTACCGCGCATTACGATGGTTGGACAGCTTCATATTTACATAGAGAACCATCAAGGGGTCTTGAAGTTCTCGAATGAGGAAGTGCGTCTCCTTCTTAAACAGGGGCAGCTTTTGATAAAAGGTAAAGACTTTATGCTGAAAACGATTCTGCCAGAGGAAATACTGCTTGAGGGTAAAATTGAACATGTTTCCTATCTTGAGAGACCTGAAAACTGATTAAAGGCCTTTCTAATCCCAGGCTAACTATACAGGGGGCTATTATGAAGGAATATTTTCGAGAGCTTTTTTCAGGATACGTACGGATAAAAGTGATTGGTTCTTATACAGAATTATTTATAAACCGTTGTATCGAGTATAAAATTCCGATTTGGGATATTGCTAGGCTTGATCATGAAACAATAATTCTATCGCTGTATATTTCGGACATACGACGAATAAGGCCACACTTAAAGCGGACAAGGTGCAAAGTTAGAATACATGAGAGGAAAGGATTCCCATTTATTCTGAAACGAGTCATCTACTCAAGAGGGTTTCTTACAGGTGCCATAAGCTGTCTTTTATTATTATTTATTCTATCGAATATGGTGTGGTCTATTACTGTTAATGGTGCTACACCCGAAGTGGAGCACAAGCTTAAACAAGCAGCGGTTGAGATAGGTGTTACGAGAGGGAAGTTTATCTTCCAACTTCCCTCAAATCAGGAACTTCAACGACAGATTACAGAAAAGATGGAGGAAATTACTTGGGTAGGCGTAAAGCGGAGTGGAACAACATATCATTTCGAGGTTGTTCAAAAGCAACTCCCAGAAAAACAGCCTGCGCTTAGTCCTAGACATATTGTGGCAAAAAAGAAAGCGATCGTTACAAAGATGTATGTAGAAGAAGGACAGGCTCAAGTAGAAGAGAATGCCTATGTGAAACCAGGACAACTCCTCATATCGGGGTTTATTGGTAAAGAGGATAAGAGTGAACTTGTCCCTGCAAAAGGAGAAGTTTTTGGGAGAACATGGTATGTATCGAACGTATCCGTTCCACTTACATCAACGTTTTTAACGAATACTGGAGAAAGAAAAACAAGCTACGCAATCGGTTTGAGTCATTTTCACATTCCGATTTGGGGATTTCTAAAGCCTGAATTTAGTAAATTTGAAACGGTAAAGCATGAAACAAATTTACGATTCTTGAAATGGGATCTTCCTCTTTCCTTTCAATCTAAAACGATGCTTGGTACTGAAGAAGTAACGAGAACCTATTCCGAAAGTGAAGCCCTTGAAGCAGCACGTTCTGTTGCTAGAAAAGATATTGAGGACAAAACATCAGATGAGGCAGAAATTAAAAAGGAAAAGATTTTGCACCATGAGGAAGAGAATGGTAAAGTAAACGTAAAGATACACTTTGAAGTGATTGAGCAGATTGGGAAAGACATACCAATTATTCAAGGAGATTGAGGTCTATTGGCAGAACGATACGTTGATCTTACATTACAGTTAGAGAATTCGAATGAAGCTCAAACTCTATTTGGTCCTGGAGATGAGCATTTAAAGATAATTGAGGAAGCCCTTGATGTGTCGTTAGTTACTCGCGGTGAAGGCATATCAGTAAAAGGCAACGAAGAAAAAATGGCGATGGTTAAAGAAGTCTTTATGACTCTTCATTCCCTCATTAAACGAGGCGCAAGTATATCCGGTAGAGATGTCGTATATGCCTGTCAGCTCGTGCAGCAGGGAATGCTTGATCAACTTCTTGAACTCTATCAAGAAGAGATTACAACCAACGCAAAAGGAAAGCCAATCAAAGTGAAAACGCTCGGACAGCGTCATTATGTATCCGCCATGAAAAAGACCGATTTAGTATTTGGAATTGGTCCAGCGGGAACGGGTAAGACTTATCTTGCTGTCGTGATGGCTGTAGCTGCATTAAAATACAATAGGGTTAAAAAGATCGTTCTAACACGCCCGGCTGTAGAAGCAGGAGAGAGCCTAGGCTTTCTTCCAGGGGATCTAAAGGAAAAAGTTGATCCGTATTTACGCCCATTGTATGATGCCCTTCATGACGTTCTTGGAGTTGAGCAGACTACCCGTCTGCTTGAACGAGGAACGATCGAGATTGCTCCACTTGCTTATATGAGAGGGAGAACGCTTGATGACAGCTATGTCATTTTAGATGAAGCTCAAAATACGACTTCACAACAAATGAAAATGTTTTTAACCAGACTTGGTTTTGGTTCGAAAATGGTCATTACTGGAGATATCACTCAAATTGACCTGCCAAAAGGAAAAGAGTCAGGACTAGCAGCAGCTGAAAAAATTCTTAAACGAGTTAAAGATGTTTCGTTTATTTATCTTCAACAGACAGATGTTGTACGTCATCCATTAGTTCAAAAAATCATTGATGCATACGAGCATGATACGAAATAAGCTTGAAGGCCCGTTACGTAACGGGTCTTCTTTTGCTCTTGTGAAGAACTTATTAAGGGAATCTCGTCCTTTTAATAGGAAATTCTGATAAAATATGAAGTAGAGTAATAGAAGGCTTGAACTTGTGAGGTGAAGCAATTGGTTGCGAAGATTAAACGTATTATGCAGGATAATCTCCGTAATATAGAACGCATTAAAATGATTAAGTGGTCCCTTTACGGACTGATTGCCGTCATTATGTATTTGACAATGCTTACGAATGTTATTCCTGAATCTCTTGATGTGTCTCTTTATTCTCGTGCCGATCATGATATTGCTTCACCTATTACGATTGAGAACAAAACTGCAACAGAAGACGAAAGGTCAAAAGCTGCTCAGGTTGATGCGAAATATGTATACCGTGATCAAGTATCTCAATCTCAATTAGATAAGCTCAATGACTTATTCTCAGGTATTGAGAAGGTTAAAAAGAGCGACGCTGACAATGATTCTTCTATACAAGAAAAATTAAAGGACTTGAAAGATCTGTTATCCGTTTCAATGGCTGATGAAATGAAAGACGAAACACTTGTTCCTTTATTGCAAGCAGAAATGTCGCAAGTCACCTTAATTAAAGAACTTACGCTATCTGAAGTGATGGAAGTTATGACAGATAGGGTATCAATCGATAATTTAGAGAAGTCTAAGGATGATGTTGAGGACCGTTTATCACTTACCTCTCTACCGAATGACCAAAAGAAGGCAATGATTACTGTAGCACAACAAAGCATTATTCCCAACTACTTCCTTGATCCAGAACAAACTGAACAAAGCAGACAAGAAGCTATTGAAGCCGTACAGCCTGTCATGATCAGAGAAGGACAAATCATTGTTGAAGAGGGTGCAATGATTAATCGTGAGGTCATGGAGCAGCTTCGATTGGCAGGATTGCTCGATGATGGTTTTGATGCAATTCCTTATGTTGGACTTGCGCTTCTCGTTCTATTGCTTACCGGCTATTTGTACTATTTCTTCCAGGACGTTAGATCTCGTGTCCGCACATCCAATACCAATTTATTTATTATTGTATTGATTTACTTTAGTACACTCTTAGTTCTTAAATTAACTAGTTTGTTGCAGGGGATTGAACTGCCAGGCATTGCTTATATCGTTCCTGCTGCAGTAGGAACCATGCTTATTAAAATGCTGTTTAATGAGCAACTGGCAATAGCTTCAGGTCTACTTTTTGCCGTCTGTGCTGGAGTGTTTTTTAACGGAGAAATTACTGGCCCGATGAATGCTTCGCTAGCTTTCTATGTACTAATGAGTTCCTTATCTGGAGTGTTCTTCCTCGGAAAACGTAATCATCGTGCAAACATCTTGAAAGCAGGATTACTGGTCTCATTGATAAACATTGTTTCTGTGGCTATATTATTAATGTTGAAAAATGGTCAGTACAGCGGTATGGAGCTAACTTATCATATGGTATTTGCTTTTCTGTCGGGATTTCTATCATCTATGTTAACGCTAGGGTTAATGCCGTTTTTTGAAGCTGGATTCAGAATTATTTCAACAACACGGCTTATTGAACTTTCCAACCCAAATCATCCACTATTGAGGAAAATCCTTGTTGAAACGCCAGGAACTTATCATCATAGTGTGATGGTTGCTAATTTGTCTGAGGCGGCATGTGAATCGATTGGGGCAAATGGGCTTCTCGCGAGAGTGGGAGCGTATTATCATGATATTGGTAAAACAAAGCGACCTCATTTCTTCATTGAAAACCAGATGAATATGGAAAACCCGCATGATAAAATATCGCCACATTTAAGTAAAACCATTATAATTTCCCATGCTACTGATGGTGCTGAAATGCTAAGAAAACATCGTTTACCAAAAGAAATTGTCGACATAGCAGAACAGCATCACGGGACAACACTGTTGAAGTACTTTTATTACAAAGCTAATGAACAAGCGGATCAGTCTATATCTGAATTGGATTTTCGATACCCTGGTCCAAGGGCACAAACAAAAGAAGCTGCCGTTGTTGGAATTGCAGATTGTATAGAGGCGGCAGTTAGATCCATGAATAAGCCTAATCCTACGGCTATTGAATCGCTCGTAAGGAAAATCATTACAGAACGTCTAGAAGATGGGCAGTTTGATGAATGTGATTTATCATTAAGAGAATTGGATATGGTAGCAACAACTATATTAGAAACGTTAAATGGAATTTTCCATAGTCGCATTGAGTATCCAACAGAAATTAAAAAGAAGGTGACTTTATGAACCTGACAATTGACTTTAATGACGAAACAAACTCCATTACAGAGGCACAATTTAAAATGCTTGAAGAGCTTGTTAACCATGCTGCTAATGAAGAAGGCGTTGAATCTGGAAGTGAAGTGTCTATTATGTTTGTAGACAATGACAAGATTACTGAAATAAATCGTGATTACCGCGGAAAGGATCAGCCGACAGATGTTATATCATTTGCACTTGATGACGAAGAGGAGGGGGATGAACCAATTATTTTTGGTGAGCATCTACCTCATCTATTAGGTGAAATTGTGATATCAGTGGATAAAATAGCAGAACAAGCGAATGATTATGGACATAGTTTTGATCGAGAGCTAGGATTCTTAACTGTTCACGGCTTTCTTCATTTACTCGGTTATGATCATATGACAGATGAAGATGAAAAAGAAATGTTTGAAAAACAAAAGGTATTTCTTGAGCAATATGGCCTCACGAGGTAATGGATCCCGGCTGTCCCGATTTTTGCACAGTTTCAACTACGCGTCACAGGGTTTTCGCTATTTAATCCGTAATGAACAGAATTTCTTATTTCACCTTATTGCAGGTGGCTTGGTTATGCTAGCTGCGGTATTACTTGGTCTTTCTATTATCAAAATAACAATATTACTTACTGTAATCGGTGTCATGTTGAGTCTAGAGGCAATCAATACCGGAATTGAGCGATCGATTGATTTAATAACAGAAGAAGAGCATCCTATTGCCAAAACAGCGAAGGATGTATCGGCAGCAGCCGTCTTTCTTTTTGCGATCGTATCAGTTATAATCGGTATCCTTCTCTTCTTTGAACCGATTACTCATTTGATGCAGTCATAAGGAGGATATTTATGGATAAGCAAATGTTGATTGAAGAAGCTAAAAAGGCAAGGGAAATGGCGTATGTTCCGTATTCTAAGTTTAAAGTCGGCGCAGCTCTACTTTCTGAAGATGGAACGGTATTTGGTGGTTGTAACATTGAGAATGCGGCCTACAGCATGTGCAACTGTGCTGAACGTACAGCGTTATTTAAAGCATACTCAGAAGGACATAAGTCATATAAAGCTATCGCTGTTGTAGCAGACACTAAACGTCCTGTCCCGCCATGTGGTGCATGTAGACAAGTGATTTCTGAACTATGTGACCCTAATATGCAAGTGATTTTAACGAATTTAGATGGAAAAATACATGAATTAACCGTCAGTGAACTATTACCTGGCGCATTTTCACCGGAGGATTTGAATGAGTAAAGATGTTTTTAAATCGGGGTTTGTCTCAATTGTTGGAAGACCCAATGTTGGTAAATCAACCCTATTAAATGAAGTGATTGGACAAAAGATCGCAATTATGAGTGACAAAGCTCAAACAACCCGTAACAAAGTACAAGGCGTTTATACGACAAATGATGCACAAGTTGTTTTCATTGACACACCAGGAATTCATAAGCCAAAACACAAGCTAGGCGATTTTATGATTAAAATGGCCCAGAGCTCCTTAAATGAAGTAGATCTGATTTTGTTTGTTATCAATGCAGAAGAAGGCTACGGCGCAGGCGATCAATATATTATTGAGCGACTTCAAAATGTTGAAAGTCCTGTTTTCCTTGTCATCAATAAAATTGACCAAGTTCATCCTGAACAACTCTTTCCTATGATTAATTTCTATAAAGATAAATACCCATTCGCAGAAATTGTACCTATCTCTGCATTACAAGGAAACAATGTTAATACATTGCTTGAACAGGTAGTTGACTATCTAGAAGAAGGCCCTCAATATTATCCAAGCGATCATGTAACAGATCACCCTGAACGCTTTATTGTAGCGGAACTTGTACGAGAAAAAGTTCTTCATCTAACAAGAGAAGAGATCCCTCATTCTGTAACTGTAGTAACAGAACAAATGGTGAAGCGAGAAGGTTCAGATGTCATTGATATCCATGTGACAGTTGTGGTAGAACGATCTTCTCAGAAAGGCATCATCATAGGAAAGCAGGGTAAGATGCTGAAGGAAGTTGGCAAGCGTGCAAGGCAGGACATTGAAGCACTTCTTGGTTCACGCGTGTTTATGGAGATTTGGGTGAAGGTTGTAAAAGACTGGCGCAATAAACCTTCTTCTTTACGGGATTACGGTTACCGAGAAGATGACTATTAAGATAAATTTTGTTAAATATTCCATCACATAAACGATCAACTGTAAGGTCAAGCTAGAGGTAAGAGGAAAGCTTTTTACAAAATGAAAGGTGGGATCTTAAGTGTTAGAGTTTACCTGGAAAATATTTTGTGAAACGGGAAACATCGATACTTATCTTCTTTTAAAAGAAATGCAAACACCGAACGATGAAGAATGTGATTCTCTCGCCGATGTGGAAGAAGCAACTCGCCTCACTTGACCTTTTGATGGAATATTGACAAGAAACGGTTGGTGAAAGTTCTTGTTAAAAAAGGTTGAAGGAATTGTGATTCGAACCGTGGACTATGGTGAAACAAATAAAATAATCACGCTTTATACTAGAGAGACGGGTAAGGTTGGCGTCATGGCAAGAGGCGCAAAAAAACCAAAAAGCCGTCTTTCTGCTATTTCTCAGCTTTTTGTATACGGCCAGTATCTATTCCAGCATACTTCAGGTCTTGGGGGACTTAATCAGGGAGAAATTATTGATTCTTTCCGTTCCATCCGCAATGACTTATTTCTTACGTCGTATGCAGCGTATGCAGCAGAGCTTGTTGATAAATTAACAGAGGAAAGAAAGCCGAATCCGTACTTGTTTGAAATGCTATACCAGGTTCTTCATGCCTTAGATGAAGAAAAGGATCCAGAGGTTGTACTATTTATCTTTGAATTGAAAATGCTTCGTGTAGCTGGAATTACTCCTCAATTAGATCGCTGTGCTAATTGTGGTTTGAATGAAGGCAAATTCCATTTTTCAATCAATGAGGGT
This sequence comes from Bacillus sp. NTK071, assembly GCF_017303315.1. Taxonomy (GTDB): domain Bacteria; phylum Bacillota; class Bacilli; order Bacillales; family Guptibacillaceae; genus Guptibacillus. Next base: position 368,198 of record NZ_JAFKOI010000002.1, on the reverse strand, counting down.
GGTTTGCTTTGTCATCGGTGTCTATCGGTTGATCCATATCACATACCTATGACGAAACGTACATCAGAACTTCTTCATCTTTTTGCTCATATTGATCTGGGTAGGTTGGGAAATATCTCATTGAAGACAGAAACAAAAAAAGAAATTAGGCTTATTCTTAATTTGTATTTTGAAGCATATTCTGGTTTATATTTAAAATCAAAACGATTTTTAGACCAGCTCGACCGGTTTAATCTTGAATGAAGAGCCCAAGAACTATTTTCTGGGCTCTTTATTCGTATTTCAACGAATTTCAAAACGAAGAATACGAGCGTTTTCTAAAATTAGGCTGAGTACTTTCGTCAAGATGGTATAATCGTATATAATAATGAAAATAAAGTATAACATTATAAGAAAAGGTGGTGAGTCATATCCAACTTAATAATCGACAGGAAACAATTCTTCAAATCGTCAAAAATGAAGGCCCAATTACAGGTGAGCATATTGCTGAGAAGCTTAGCTTAACAAGAGCAACTCTAAGACCTGACCTTGCTATTCTAACAATGGCTGGCTACCTTGACGCGAGACCAAGAGTAGGATATTTTTATACTGGAAAAACCGGGTCGCAGCTTCTAACTGAAAAAATAAGGAAAATTAAAGTAGATGATTATAAGTCTATCCCAGTAGTGGTGCAGGAGAATGCAAGCGTTTATGATGCGATTTGTTCTATGTTTCTAGAGGATGTAGGGACATTATTTGTGGTGAATGAACGAGCGCACCTAGTAGGAGTATTATCAAGGAAAGACCTTCTAAGGGCTGCGCTAGGTAAGCAAAATTTAGAAAGTATTCCTGTTACAATTATCATGACAAGAATGCCTAATATTACGGTTTGTTCCAAAGATGACCTTTTAATTGAAGTAGCAAACCAATTGATTGAAAAACAAATTGATGCTTTGCCAATTGTAAAAGAAGTAGAGGATGGAATAGAGGTCATCGGTCGAATTACCAAGACGAATATAACCAGGTCTCTTGTGGAACTTGCAAAGGATGAAATCATTTAGCATAGGAGGTTTTTATGACAAATACAGCTAATCGAGCAATCGTGTATGTGATATCGGATTCGGTTGGTGAAACAGCAGAGCTTGTAGTAAAAGCAGCTACGAGCCAGTTTGATCCCACCGATTTTGATGTGCGTAGAGTACCATATGTAGAGGATACAGCTACAATTCATGAAGTTATGACGCTTGCGAAAGAGACAAAGGCAATTGTCGCTTTCACTCTGGTTGTTCCAGAACTGCGTGAATTTCTTCTTGAGGTGGCAGGTAGAGAGAATATTCAGGCAGTTGATATTATCGGTCCAATGATTGATCATATGGAAACTGTTATAGGTAAAGCCCCTCGTAATGAGCCTGGACTCGTACATAAGCTCGATGAGGATTATTTTCGAAGAGTAGAAGCAATTGAATTCGCTGTGAAATATGATGATGGAAGAGACCCAAGAGGAATTGCTCTCGCTGATATTGTATTAGTTGGTGTTTCTCGAACATCTAAAACGCCATTATCCCAATATTTAGCGCACAAACGATTAAAGGTTGCTAATGTCCCTATAGTACCGGAAGTTGATCCTCCAGAAGAATTATTTAATGTAGCAGAAGGGAAATGCTATGCTTTAAAAATTAGTCCTGAGAAATTAAATAATATTCGCAAAGAACGCTTAATAGCACTTGGACTTAATGCAGAAGCTAGCTATGCTAATATGACGCGTATAAACGACGAATTGGAGTATTTTAATACGATTATTAATAAGATGAACTGTCAGGTGATTGATGTATCAAATCGTGCTGTAGAGGAAACAGCCAATTTAATTTTGAGTCTTTATAAAGGCAAACATTCTTCCTAATAAAATAATTATAAAAAAAAACCATCATCGACATGAAAAAAATGATACGATGATGGTGTTTTTTTATGCTTTTTATCTGTTCAATTTAATAAATTTAGTATATAATCAAATATTGTCAATAAAAATTGTCTATAATCATAAAGTAAGGCTTTTAGATGAATAGTCAGATTTATTAAATAGTCTGAACTAAAATTCTGAAAGTTAAAACATAAATTTCAAAAGAAGGATAACTCAGGGAGATGTAGAATAGAGAATTATGACGAAAAAGAAACTGACGCTTTTTGTCGATGCAGATGCCTGTCCTGTTCCAGTTAAAGAAGAAATCATGTCTTTTAACCAAGCTCTATCAGATGTTGAAATTATTTTTGTTGCTTCTTATGCTCATATGAGCACAACATTCAGAGAAGCGAAGTGGGTTATGGTAGACTCTGAGAAGGAAGAAGCAGATCTCTACATTCATCGCCATTCGAGCAAAGGAGACATTGCAGTAACTCAAGATTATGGGTTAGCAAGCCTGCTGCTGCCTAAGGGTGTATTTGTTCTTTCTCCGCGAGGAAAAAGTTATACCGAAGAGAACATTTCAACTCTTCTACATACTCGTTACCTTGCTTCTAAAAGTAGAAGGGCAGGAAAGCACACAAAAGGACCTCGTAAATTCACTGGTGATGATCGAGTTCAATTTCGAAAAAAATTAATTGAAATATTGTCGAATTATGAAGGAGATTATTTTTATTTGTCGAAATTATAAAACCTGTTGGTGATAATGAATGAGTGGCAGAATCCCAGAAGATAAAATTGAAGCGATTCGCCGTTCCACAGACATTGTCGATGTGATTAGCGATTATGTCAAGCTGAAAAAACAAGGAAGAAACTTCTTTGGCCTTTGTCCTTTTCATGGCGAAAGTACTCCCTCTTTTTCAGTAGCACCTGATAAACAAATCTATCACTGCTTTGGGTGCGGCACAGGCGGTAACGCTTTTTCGTTTTTAATGGAAATTGAAGGGTATAACTTTATAGAGGCTGTTCAAGCACTTGGACAGAAATCAGGAATTGAATTGCCTGAAGTTCAAGATCGAGACAGCAGTGGGTCAAAAGCTTCGGAAAACGATGTGGTATACAAAGCGCATGACTTTCTTGCTAAGTTATACAATCACTGTATGGTGAAAACTCCTGAAGGCAAAGGAGCTCGTGAATACTTAAATAATCGAGGCTTTACAGATGAAATGATAGAAGAATTTCAACTAGGCTTTGCACCTGATTCTTGGGATTACGCAACGAACTATTTACAGAAAAGAAATTATCCTCTTCCTAAAGTAGCGGATGCAGGTCTTTTAGCGAAAAGAGAGTTTGATGGCAAGTATTTCGATCGTTTTCGAAATCGTATTATGTTTCCAATTTGGGATCCCAAAGGTAGACCTGTTGCTTTTGGTGGAAGAATTATCGGAGACGGCGAACCGAAGTATTTAAATAGTCCAGAGACTGCTCTCTTTCAAAAAGGAAAGTTTCTTTACGGCTTTCACCTAACTCGTTCAGCAATTCGCATGAAAGATCAAGCAATTCTTCTTGAAGGATATGTTGATGTGATTACTGCTTATGGGAATGGGGTACAAAATGTTGTAGCAAGTCTTGGAACAGCCTTAACGAAAGATCAAGCTAAACTTATTAGAAGACAAACAGAAACCGCAGTTATTTGTTATGACTCTGATAAAGCTGGTACTCAGGCTGCGATAAGAGCTGCAGATGAATTAATTGAGGCTGGTTGCTATGTCAGAATTGCTAAAATGCCTGATGGACTTGATCCCGATGACTATATCCAAACATACGGAGCAGAACGTTTTGAGAAGGATGTAATAGGGGCAGCGCCAACGGTCATGGCTTTTAAAATGGAGGTTCTCAGAGCAGGAAAAAACCTATCAGATGAAGGAGAACGAATCCGCTATATCGAAGAAGTACTTAAAGAAATTAGTGGCCTCACGAAAGCTGTTGAAAGAGATCATTATCTTAGACAGTTATCAGAGGAGTTCTCGCTTTCACTTGATGCATTAAAGCAGCAGGTATTCCAATTTCATAAGGAGGGGAAGAATAAGAAGGATAATGCTCCTCCAAAAAGGGATAATAATGCTAGGAAAAATTTCTATGTGAAGAAAAAACTCCTGCCTGCCTATCATAATGCAGAACGAATTCTGCTTGCATACATGATGCGTGACTTAAATGTAGCAGAAAAAGTGCAGGAAGAGGTTGGCGGTTCGTTTAATATTGATGAGCATAGTGCGATCGCTGCTTACTTGTATAGCTTTTACGCTAATGGACATGATGCGGATGTTAGCCAATTCATGGAGCAGCTTACTGATCCTAACCTTGTCAAAATTGCTTCTGAATTGGCCATGATGGATTTAAATGAAGACGTGTCGGATAAAGAACTCCAAGATTACGTTCGACAGGTGTTAAATTATCCAGAATGGATAAAGATAGAAGAGAGAGAAAAAGAGAAAAAAGAAGCGGAAATGAAGCAAGACTTTGTCCAGGCAGCTAAGATCGCCATGGAAATTCTCGAAATGAAGAAGAATCTTAAAAAAACATTTTGAGAAAATGACTATCTGTATTGTTGAGATGTATGGAAGGAGGGGATCGAATGGCTGAAAAACCAACGCGCCAGCCGGCGGAAGGTGAATTAACCATCGATCAAGTGAAAGAGCAGTTAGTAGAGCTTGGAAAGAAAACAAGCTTAATTACTTACTCTACGATCGTAGAACGGTTGTCCCCGTTTGAACAGGATTCCGATCAAATGGATGAATTCTTTGAATATTTAGAGGAACAAGGTGTTGAAGTCATCGAAGATAATTCTGATAACCCTTCGCCTCAAGAAGTTAATAAAGAAGAAGAATTTGATTTGAACGACTTAAGTGTTCCTCCGGGTGTCAAAATAAATGATCCGGTTCGTATGTACCTTAAAGAGATTGGTCGTGTAGACCTTCTTTCTGCAAAGGAAGAGATTAGTCTAGCACAACGTATTGAAGAGGGTGACGAAGAGGCTAAGCGTCGTCTCGCTGAAGCAAACCTTCGACTTGTTGTTAGTATCGCGAAAAGATACGTTGGACGAGGAATGCTCTTCTTAGATTTAATTCAAGAAGGTAATATGGGACTTATTAAAGCAGTTGAAAAATTCGATTATCGCAAAGGGTACAAATTTAGTACGTATGCAACATGGTGGATTCGTCAGGCAATTACTCGAGCAATTGCAGACCAAGCTAGGACCATACGTATTCCCGTTCATATGGTCGAAACAATTAATAAATTAATTCGAGTTCAGCGTCAACTTCTTCAAGATCTTGGCCGCGAACCATCTCCTGAAGAAATTGGTAAAGAAATGGACCTTTCCCCAGAAAAAGTGCGTGAAATTCTTAAGATCGCTCAAGAACCTGTCTCACTTGAAACACCTATTGGGGAAGAAGATGACTCTCACCTTGGTGATTTTATTGAAGACCAGGATGCTCTTGCGCCTTCAGACGCAGCAGCATATGAGCTTCTTAAGGAACAGTTGGAGGACGTACTCGATACATTAACAGATCGAGAAGAAAATGTTCTCAGACTGCGCTTCGGGCTCGATGATGGACGTACTAGAACTCTAGAAGAAGTAGGACGTGTATTTGGTGTTACACGTGAACGTATTCGCCAGATTGAAGCGAAAGCACTTCGCAAGCTTCGTCATCCAAGTCGTAGCAAGCGACTTAAAGATTTTCTAGAATAGGTTAAATATCCTCTCCGCCTGCACATGCAGGCGGAGAGTTTTTTTGCGGAATTTTAATCGTGATAAACTTTAGCGAGTTCATTCGTAAGCGAATACATTTCTTGTCATTTATTTTACTGATTTTTCATTCGTTTTGCAAATCCGCCTTTTTCCTTGAAAAGCGCACATGCTTATAAATAAAGGGTTTATAGATGAGTTAATAAAAAAATAATATATTTAATTATTTTTATTTTCTAAAATGTTGAAAAAGTAATTACTTAAAGAGATAATGAAATGTAAGCGCATTCACATTATGGAGTAGTAATTAACAGGAGGTTATTGTACATGAACTTTGACTTGACGAAAGAACAAAAGATGATTCAAAAGATGATTAGAGAATTTGCTGATGAGAAGGTTGCACCTGGAGCTGAACAAAGAGATAAGGAAAAGCGATTTCCTAAAGAGATCTTTCAGCAACTAGGCGATCTTGGAATTATGGGTCTTCCGTTCCCTGAAGAGTATGGTGGTGGCGGTGCCGATACAATCAGCTTCGCAATAGTTGTAGAAGAGTTAAGTCGAGCATGTGGATCAACAGGAATTACATATTCAGCACATGTTTCCCTTGGTGGAGCGCCACTTAATTTATTTGGCACTGAAGAACAAAAACAAAAATATCTTGCTCCAATTTGTTCTGGTGAATCTCTTGGGGCGTTTGGATTAACTGAGCCTAACGCTGGATCTGATGCAGGTGGAACGGAAACAGAAGCTGTAATGGATAACGGAGAGTGGATTATCAACGGTAGTAAATGCTACATTACAAATGCTTCATATGCTGACCACCTCGCTTTAACTGCTATTACAGATCGCAAAGATGGTAATAAAGAGATAAGTGCTATTATTGCACCTACATCAGCCCCAGGCTTTAGGGTAGTCGATAACTATGAAAAGCTAGGACTTCATTCTTCCAATACAACCGAACTAGTTATGGAAGATGTAAGAGTGCCAGAAGAGAATTTACTCGGTAAGCGAGGGGACGGTTTCAGACAGTTCCTTATTACACTTGACGGAGGACGTATAGGAATAGGTGCAATGGGAGTTGGAATTGCACAAGCAGCTTATGAGAAGGCGTTACAATACGCAAATGAACGGAAACAATTCGGCCGTGCAATTTCAAGGTTTCAAGCGATCCAGTTTAAGCTCGCAGATATGGCGATGAAGATTGAACTAGCACGTACAATGGTATACAAAGCTGCTTGGTTAAAAGATCAGGGCAAAAAATTCACGAAGGAAGCATCGATTTGCAAACTGTATGCATCAGAGATCTGTATGGAGGTTTGTGATCAGGCGGTACAAATACATGGCGGTAACGGTTATATGCGTGACTACCATGTAGAGAGATATTTCAGAGATGCGAAGCTTCTTGAAATTGGGGAAGGTACTTCTGAGATTCAACGAATGGTAATTGCTCGTGAAATTGGCTGTTAAACTGAACGAGCGCTCGGTTAGTTAAGATTATAGATAGGGGTGGGTGTCTATGTCAGAACTGCTACAAGAGACGATAGGCTCGATGCTTGAAAGGCAAGTAAAGCAATTTGGATCAAGAGAAGCTGTTGTTTATTCAAAAGAGGGTGTTCGTTATACATTTAACGAATTTAATGAAGAAGTTAATCGGACAGCAAAAGCGCTGTTACAGTTAGGTGTCGCAAAAGGAGAACATATTGCAGTATGGGCAACGAATGTGCCAGAGTGGCTCCTGCTTCAATTTGCAACAGCTAAAATTGGGGCTGTTTTAGTTACCGTGAATACGAACTATCAGACAACAGAGCTTGAATATGTGCTGAAGCAGTCTGAAGCAACTCGGTTGTTTTTAATTAGTGGATTCAAGGGAACCTCTTATACTGAAGCATTTCTAAAGCTTCAAAAAAATGGCGATGACGTAGTGAATGGAAAATGTGCCATTGAAATGCTTCCACATTTAAAGGATGCAATTTTCATTGGCAATGATTCACATCCTTCTTTTTTAGGGTGGGATAGGTTCATGGATGAAAGTCGATCAATTGGTGATGACGAGTTAGCTAATCGAAAAAAGGAGTTACAACCAGAAGATGTAATCAACATGCAGTACACATCTGGGACTACTGGATTTCCGAAAGGCGTTATGCTCACTCACTCGAATATTTTAAATAATGGACTTCAAATTGGACAATGTATGGAGCTCACTGAAAAAGATCGTCTGTGTATACCAGTTCCGTTTTTTCACTGTTTCGGATGTGTACTTGGTACACTTGCTGCATTTTCTGCTGGAGCATCCATATTTCCAATCGTTGAATTTGAACCTGAGCTCGTGCTTAAAACAGTAGAAAAAGAACAGTGTACAGCATTACATGGTGTACCAACCATGTTTATTTCTGAGCTTAGCTTACCAGCCTTTGATTCATATGATTTAAGCTCCCTTCGGACTGGAATAATGGCAGGAAGTCCTTGTCCAATCGAAGTAATGAAAAAGGTAATGAATCGTATGAATATGTCAGAAATTACAATTGCATATGGTCAAACGGAGTCTTCACCTGTTATCACCCAAACAAGAACAAATGATCCGATTGATTATAGAGTGAATACAGTGGGTAGAGCACTGCCAGGCGTTGAAGTGAAAATTATTGATCCTGTGACAGGTAAGAAAGCAGAACCCGGATTTACTGGCGAATTATGTACCAGGGGATACCATGTCATGAAGGGCTATTATAATATGCCTGATGCGACAAGCGAAGCAATTGATGTAGACGGATGGCTTCATACAGGTGATCTTGCAAAAATGGATGAGGAGGGCTATGTACAGATAACAGGACGTTTGAAGGACATGGTCATACGTGGAGGAGAGAATATTTATCCACGTGAAATTGAAGAATTTCTGTACACCCATCCTGCTGTACTTGATGTCCAAGTCATTGGATTACCTGATGAAAAATACGGTGAGAAAGTAGTAGCTTGTATTCAACTAAAAGAGAATGAGTTAGCTTCTGAAGCGGATATTCGTTCGTATTGTGAAGGGAAAATTGCTCGATATAAGGTTCCTACTCATGTGTTTTTTGTGGATGAATACCCTATGACTGCATCGGGTAAAATTCAAAAGTACCGTCTCCGAGAATCTGCAGTTGATTGGGCAAAGAGTAAGACAAAAACCATGTGATAATAAACAGAAGGCATCAGTGAATGTGCTGATGCCATTTTGTTTTATCATTAGAATTTGCTATGATAGAAGCAGAGTGAAAACTATGACAAATATGTGATTTGCCACGGTCCCCCTTTTCATTTATAGCGTTTTCAAGTAAAATAAGTTATGATTTGTTTACTCTTACATAATTGGGGAAAACGACATCAGCGAATCGGTACAAGGAGGAAAAGAAATGAAAAAAAATCCGCTTATCCCATTTGCGTGGACAGCAGTTATTGGATTAATTCTCATTATTGGTGTTTCTTTCTGGGCATTGCAACAGGGTGGGGAGGAAAGCGCTGAAGGCCATGGAGGTAATGGTGAAAAGCAGGAGCAAGCTGAAGCAGCAGCACCTAAAGAAATTTATGCTCAGAACTGTGCTTCCTGTCACGGTGGCGACCTAGGAGGCCAAGTAGGGCCAGCTCTAACTGCAGTTGGGGGAAAGTATTCTAAAGATGAAATTCTCGGGATTATTAAGAATGGTAAAGGTGGCGGAATGCCTGCTGGAGTTATTCAAGGCGAACAGGCTGAGGCAGTAGCTAAGTGGCTTTCTGAGAAAAAATAAGAAAAGAAAGAAGCTTTCTGTGAGAACAGAAGGCTTTTCTATTTGTATTTCATACTAAATCTCTCTGTATACTTCTATGTTAAGTCCGGTACTGAGAGGGTAAACTAAACTAAAGAAACTAGATAAGTAGTGGTGAAAAGATGAACGATAAATTATTATCTGAAAGACTTAAACTAGTGGCAAGCTTTGTTCCTGAAGGAAGTAGAGTTGCAGATATCGGTTCAGATCATGCATACTTGCCGTGTTATTTAATGAATCATAAGCGAATCGCTGGTGCAGTTGCTGGTGAAGTCAATGAAGGACCTTACCAATCAGCAGTAAGTCAGGTGAAACGAAGCGGATTTGCCAATCAAATCGCTGTTCGGAAGGGGGATGGACTCGAAGTTCTTTCTCCTGGTGAGGTCGATGTGATAACAATTGCAGGAATGGGAGGGCAATTAATTCGCGATATAATCCTCGGTGGTTTGGAGAAACTGGAAGGTGTTCAACGTTTAATTCTTCAGCCAAACGTTGCCGCTCACCTTCTACGTGAACGACTTGCTGACTTGAATTGGGAGCTTGTAGAAGAAACCATAATAGAGGAAGATCATAAAATTTATGAAATTCTAGTATTTGATGCAGGTGATGGAAGAAACCCTTACCAAGGATTGGAAGGAAAGGAACTTCAGAAACAGTTACTTGCGGGACCTATTCTGTTGAAAGAGAAAAACGAAGCGTTTATAAAGAAGTGGCAGAATGAGTTAATAAAGCGTGAACGTATTCTCCTCTCATTAGAACATGCAGAGGGGATCTCAGAAAAAGAAGCACAGGTGAAAAATGAACGTGACTTGATCAAGGAGGTACTTTCATGACGAAACTAGCTTCAGGCCAGGCAATTATTCAGGAATTTGAGTCGTGGTCAAAAAAGAAATATGCGGAAGACGGAGATCCAATTGGATTGCAGGTTGGAAGTTTAAATAAAAAAATAAATAAAGTAATGACTGCTCTTGATGTCTTGCCAAATGTGGTAGAAGAGGCTATTAGAGAGGGTGTGGATTTGATTATAGCTCATCATCCAATTCTTTACCGCCCACTCAAGAAAATAAATTTAGATACAGAACAGGGAAAAATGATTGAAGCATTAATCAAAAATAATATCACAGTTTATGCTGCGCATACGAATTTGGATGTTGCGCCTGGTGGAGTTAATGATATGCTAGCTGACGCACTTTCATTAAAAAATACGAAAGTACTTGTAGAAACTTACAAAAACCAGTATAAAAAAATAGCGGTCTTTGTACCAGCTACTCATGAGGAAGAAGTAAGAGAAGCATTATCAAACGCTGGAGCTGGCTATATTGGTGCATATAGTGACTGTACATTTAGTTCGCAAGGGACTGGGAGGTTTAAGCCGACAGAGGGGACAACCCCATATCTCGGAGAAACTGGTAAATTGGAAGCGGTAGAAGAAGTAAAGATAGAAAGTATTTTCCCTGCTGACTTGCAGAGTAAAGTACTACGAGCGATAACGAGTGCACATCCATATGAAGAAGTGGCTTATGACATTTATCCATTGGAGAATGAACCAGAGAAGCTTGGACTTGGTAGGATTGGGCATTTAGAAAGCGATATGACGCTAGAGGAATTTGCTAGCTTCGTTAAAGAGAAGCTAGGTGCTAGCGGAGTACGAATTGTAGGTGATCTTCAATCAACGGTTAAAAAGGTAGCAGTGCTCGGTGGAGATGGAAATAAATTTATCCATGCTGCGCGGTTTAGTGGTGCAGATGTTTTCGTGTCAGGGGATATTTATTACCATGTAGCACATGATGCTATGATCGAGGGGCTTCAAATTATTGACGCTGGTCATAATATTGAAAAGATTATGATCAAAGGTGTTCAGAAGAAATTACAATCGTTTGTAGAAGATAAGCGTTTTGATACAGAAATTATTGCATCTAAAGAAATAACGGATCCTTTTCAATTTAGATAATTAAGACTAAGAAGCCCGCCTCATATGAGGCGGGCTTCTTAGTTATTTTTTGACCTTTACTTTAGGAAGTATTTTGGAAGCTGGAACATTTCGCTCGCGAGTCCACGTATTGGTATCTTCAGGATCATATTGATCGAGGAATCGAATGACCTCTTTGGTAATAGGTGTAGGCGTTGAAGCACCAGCAGTTACACCAACTGTTTCTACTCCTTTTAACCACTCAAGCTCGATTTCTGAAACATCAGCAATTCGATAGGCAGGTGTTCCGGCAACTTCAATTGAAACTTGTGCAAGTCGGTTTGAGTTGTTGCTTTTTGGATCACCAACCACAAGTACAAGGTCTGTATCTCCGGCTTGCTCTGCAACAGCTTCTTGACGAACTTGAGTTGCATTACAAATTTCATTATGGATAACAGCGTGAGGATAGCGTTCCATTGCTCTTTCCATAATTTCTTGAACGTCCCACTGACTCATTGTCGTCTGGTTCGTAATAATAATTCGTTCAGAATCAATCGAAAGCTCATCAACTTCTTCTGGTTTCTCTACTAGATGAACAATGTCAGGGGCAATTCCCATAGCACCTTCTGGTTCAGGATGGCCCTTTTTGCCAACATAAATGACATGATAGCCTTCTTTTTGCTTCTCGCGAATTAAATCATGAGTCACTGTAACGTCAGGACAAGTCGCGTCAAGAACTGTTAAGCCTTTTTCCTCTGCAAGCTCTCGTACTTGAGGTGAAACACCATGTGCTGTGAAAATGACTGTGCCAGATTCAACATTTTTCAAAATTTCCATACGGTTTGGTCCATCAAGTGTGATAATGCCATCATCTTCGAAGGCATCTGTAACGTGTTTATTATGAACAATCATCCCCAAAATAAAAATAGGGCGTGGTAGTGTTTTATCAAGAGCAGCATTTCTTGCTATTACCATAGCGTCTACGACACCATAGCAGTAACCTCTAGGTGAAATTTTTGTAACTTTCATCGAGTACCTCCTCAACCCATATAAGGATTGTTGTATAACTAATCTACATCAATTATAAAGGAGATGACCTGATAACTCAATGAATGGGAATTGTTTAAACGTATAGTCTTGGCTTTGACTTTCTGACGTTTTCTTCAGAAATCGATTCTTTTTTCTTTTTAGTAGCAGCTATAGGCGGTTTTTTAGATGGCTTACTCTTGTTTGTCTTTTTCTTCGCTTTAACAGGTTCATCATCTGAGTCATCATTTTCACCATCGTCATTAGAGCCAGAAGACTTCTGATATTCTTTGAAAAGTGCAATCATTTCAGGAAGCTGCTTAACCATAGGTCCATATTGCTGAACCATTGGTTTAATGGTGTCCGCTGCCTGCATAACTTTTTGTACGTTTTGAATCATTCCCATCATATCCATACCGCCCTGGCCAGCTCCAGGAAGAAGTCTTGATAGCATTCCGCCGGCTTGCTGAGGAACGCCCGGCATAACGCCGCGCTGAAGAGCAGGAAACGACCCAGGAGGCATAGGAAGTGATTGCGGTGATGCTCCACTTCCGCCTAGAATTCTAGAAAGGAGCCCTCCTGTTCCGGTTTGAGGTTGTTGTGGAACTCCTGGGCCACCTGGAAATCCACCTCCAGAAAATCCGCCTCCTGAGAATGGGAAACCCATTCCAGGTCCCGGACCACCTTGAGGGGATGGAGGAAATTGGTTCATGTGATACCCTCCTTTTCATAACTTGACCAATTTATAATGTTGTTACTAATAAGGTATGCCGAATAAAATCGAAGGTGTGAGAACAACAAATATTGGGCATGACAGTTATAGATTGGTGTTTTTTGACGTATGGCGCTTTTGCGCAAATTGGTCTATAATACAAGGTGGATTAATGGATGGAGGAGCAATAATAATGAAACATTTTGATAGATTAGGATTAAAGCATTTTTTAATTGAGGCACTTGAAGCACAGAAATTTACAAGACCAACTGAAATACAGGAACGATTGGTACCTGCTATTCGAAATGGCGAAAGTGCCATTGGTCAATCCCAGACTGGATCAGGTAAAACGCTAGCTTTCTTACTACCACTGATTCATCGAGTTGATCACGAGAAGAATGAATGTCAGGCTGTCATTACAGCTCCTACTCGTGAGTTAGCGGACCAAATTTACAATGAAGCACTAAAGTTAGTTACAACTTTACCTGAAGAAGAAGCGATATCGATTAAGAAGGCTGTAGGCGGTACGGATCGCAAACGTATGATTAGTCGAATGAAAAATACACCTCATATTGTTATCGGAACACCAGGTCGGATCAAGGACCTTGTAGAAGAGCAAGCATTGAGTGTTTTCCCTGCTACAATGCTAGTTGTTGATGAAGCGGATCAAATGTTAGATATGGGCTTTATCGAGGATGTAGATTATATAGCTTCAAGAATGGCAAAAGATTTACAGATGTTAGTCTTTTCTGCTACCATCCCAAAAAGTTTACAACCATTTTTGAAAAAGTATATGGACAATCCGAAGTTTGTTGAAGTGAACGCTGAACAGGTGACGGCTGACAAGGTCGAAAATATTTTTATTCCTGCACGATACCGTGAGAAGAAAGAGCTACTTCTAAACGTTACTAAAGCAATTAATCCTTATCTAGCTCTTGTGTTTACAAACACAAAACAAACAGCTGATGAAGTAGCTGACTTTCTAATTGAAAATGGCCATAACGTTGAACGTTTGCATGGTGGTGTACAAGCACGACAGCGCAAACAAATTATGAAAAAAATACAAGATGCAGAGTGCCAGTACGTTGTGGCAACTGATCTAGCCTCAAGAGGTATTGATATCAAAGGTGTTTCTCATGTTATTAACTTCGAGCTCCCGAAGGACCTTGATTTCTATATCCACCGAGTAGGGCGTACAGCCCGCGCGGGTCAGGATGGAATTGCTTATACTTTAGCAGAGCCATCAGACCAGCAAGCTGTTCAGAAGTTATCTGCAAAAGGGATTCAGATTGAATACAAAGAAGTGAAGAACGGTGAATGGGTGGAAGCGAAACCTGTAACACCTAGAAAGAAACCTACTTCATCTAAACCTGAAGTATTCGTTCCAAAGCCAAAGAAAGTAAAACCAGGATATAAGAAAAAAATGCAGCAAGAACGAGACCGCATCCAACAGAAGCGCGGAAGAAAATAACTCAAAAAACCCTCTTTTACAGGAGGGTTTTTGTTTGCTTTACCTTGTAAAAGGCTCTGTGCTATGATATTGAATGATTAAAGGAAGGAATGAATGTAATGTTGAAAATAGGCTCGCACGTTTCTATGAGTGGAGATAAAATGCTACTAGGTGCAAGTGAAGAAGCTGTTTCATACGGTGCAACTACTTTCATGATTTATACAGGTGCGCCTCAAAACACAAGACGAAAAGCGATTGAAAAGCTTAATATAGAAAAGGGGACAGCTCACATGAAAGAGCACGGGATAAGCAATATTGTCGTGCATGCCCCATATATCATTAATATCGGAAATACAACGAAACCAGAGACATTTCAACTCGGGGTAGACTTTCTTCGGTCAGAAATTGAACGGACTCACGCATTAGGAGCAAGACAAATCGTATTACATCCAGGTGCTCACGTAGGAGCAGGTGCTGAGCAGGGCATTAAGAAAATTATTGAAGGGCTTAATGAAGTTCTAACTGCTGATCAAGAAGTTCAAATTGCGCTTGAAACGATGGCTGGAAAAGGCTCTGAATGTGGGAGAAGCTTTGAAGAACTTGCACAAATTATCGATGGTGTTACTCATAACGAGAAATTATCCATTTGTTTTGACACTTGCCATACCCACGATGCTGGTTATGATATCGTTAATGACTTCGACGGTGTTCTAAATGAATTCGACCGAATTGTTGGGATTGATCGTCTGAAAGTACTTCATGTAAATGATAGCAAGAATGAACGAGGCGCATCGAAAGACCGTCATGAGAACATTGGTTTTGGCTATATCGGTTTTGAAGCGCTAAATAAGGTGATCCATCACGAACAATTGAAGGATATACCTAAAATTTTGGAGACGCCATATGTAGGCGAAGATAAGAAAAACAAAAAGGCACCTTACAAACTCGAGATTGAAATGCTTCGCAACCAGAAATTTGATGAAGAGCTTAAAAATAAGCTAACAACTCCTTAACAAAAAACCGCTTAAGCGGTTTTTTGTTATTCATTGAGAAATGAAAGGATTAACCTGTTAACTTGGGATGCAACAGCTGGACTAACTTCACGACTAATTTTCATCAAGATACGTTTACGTTGTGTTTGGTTGGCGATGTCAATGTTCTCCTGTTTTAGTATTTGAACAATTTTTTTTGCATCTTTTTCAGAAAGTGTGATGCTGTATTGTTTAGAAAGTTGAAGGAGTTCATCAGTAGTTATACGATTCAATTTAAAGTTAACAAGTTGGAGTTGAATAGGATTCATCACGTTGCCCCCTTTGCCTACCTCATACTATGCAGGTCGCTCAATGAAGTGTTCGAAATTACTTTTAATGAACTTCATTGCTTTAAGAAGCTCGTTATTTCTTATATAATATATAAAAAGTATACATAGATTGCCTAGGAGGGCGTAATGCAAAAAAAACAACACAGGAAAGAAAGTAAAACGCACCTGATCTATCGTCTTTTAATGATTATGGTCGGAGCATTTCTTGCTGCCGCAGCTATTGAATTATTTCTTGTTCCAAATCAGTTGATTGACGGTGGTATTATAGGTGTCTCCCTTATTCTAGATCACTTAACCCCCTTCAACTTTGCTATTCTCGTTATTGTTTTAAACCTTCCGTTTATGTACTATGGCTACAAGCAAATTGGTAAAACATTTGCATTCTCAACTTTATTTGGAATCATTGGGCTTGCAGTTTATGAGACGTTACTTCATCATACAGAGCCATTTACAACAGAGCCTATTCTAGGAACCGTTTTTGGTGGGCTTACCCTTGGCCTTGGAGTTGGGCTTGTCATAAGGCATGGAGGTTCAATGGATGGAACTGAAATACTTGGCATCTTGCTAACGAAGAAAATCCCATTCTCCATTGGGGAGTTTGTGATGTTTACAAATATCTTTATTTTCACATGGGCCGGGTTTGTTTTTAGCTGGGAAAATGCGATGTATTCTGTTATGGCTTACTATATTGCATTTAAAACGATCGATACGGTTATTCAGGGTCTCGATGAAACGAAGGCTGTTCTTATTGTGTCTGATCATTATGAGGAAATTTCGAATGCTATTCTGGATCGACTTGGGAGAGGTACGACAAAGCTTATTGGTAAAGGTGGCTACACAGATGAAGAGAAAGAAGTCATTTATGTCGTGATAACGCGCCTTGAAGTAACCAAACTCAAAGGTGTTATTTATGATATTGATACTCAGGCTTTCATTACAATAATGAACACCCAGGAAACAAGAGGTGCAAAATTTAAATCTCCAATCCACTAAGACTCCCTAATAAAGGGGGTCTTTTTTCTTAAGGAAATGGTTTATAAACCGAGCAAAATAGTAGAAAGGTTTGAGACTTAAATGATAGGGTATATACTTAACTGGTGCTCTCCAGCTTTATTAATACCAGTTGAAAAGGAGTGCAAGACTATCAATTTTATTAAAAATCATTTCAAAAAATCTCTGTCAATGATCACTGCTATTGTTCTAACTCTCGTCCTAGCACTAGTTCTCGTTCAATCTCATCTATTCAATGAGCAAGTGGCCGATGCGAAAACAAAAGTCGGGGAATTGGATCAAAAAACATCCAAGAACGATCAGATGAAAACTCAGACAGCTCTAACTAAATTAGAAAATGAAACAGGTTATTCACTTGACCCAGGTTCTGTCAGTGTAGAAGAGTGGAAGAAAGCGAAAGCTTACTCGGAACAATTCTACGATGACAGTGAAGGGAGGTTCAGCAAGAAATGGGGTCTTTTTCTGGCGTATCAATCTATGAAAGTAGATATTGATCCTGCGATTGCATATGAACTTCTAAAAGTGGAAACTGGAAACACATTTGATCCTGAACTAACAGGACCTGAAACGAAATACGGACAAGCCTATGGCATGGCTCAATTTATGACAAACACTGCTCCTTGGATTGCCGACATGGCAGGTATAAACTATTCTGAGGAAAAGTTATTTGATCCTTATTTCTCAATGACTCTCTCAGTCACATACCTTGATTATCTCTATGATAAATATGGCAACTGGGATGAAGCCCTGACTGCATATAATCGCGGCATTGGCGGATTAAAGGCTTATGTATCTGAAAAAGGTACACCTAAAAGCGGCTATTCAGAAGAAATTCAAGAAATGGCAAGCCTTCATGAGTTGTAATCGCACACCTAATAGCACCTTCGTTTCTCTTAGAGAAGCGTAAAGAAATCCCTCATACCTATATAGGTATGGGGGATTTTATCTACAGTTAAATTTATTTACATGCAATTTCATGTGAAAACTCTTTTATCCCTGTAAATCAAAATTTACAAATTGTCATCATATACGGTATACTACATAATGTAAATCGTAATCATTCTTATAAATGGCAGGTTTTGTTTATGACAAATTCTAACACGATCATTGATCTCCAAAACATCTCGTTTCACTATGGAGACGATTATGTTCTTGATGACATTACTTTTTCAATTCCTGAGGGAGCTTTTGTTGGGCTCGTAGGACCAAACGGATCAGGCAAATCAACCTTAATTAAAATCATATTCGGTCTGCTTAAACCTCAAAAAGGATATGTAAACATATTTGGGCAGAAAATTAATAAATTCCATGATTGGAGTAAAATTGGTTACGTTTCTCAAAAAGCCAATAGTTTTAATTCTGGATTTCCTGCTTCCGTATTTGAAGTTGTATCAATGGGACTAACAAGTAAGTTGGGGTTATTTAAGTTTATGAAGTCTAGTCATCGAGATGCAGTACTCGATGCGCTGCAACTTGTTGGAATGAAAGAGTATAGTTCCAGTAATATAGGTGACCTTTCAGGTGGTCAACAACAAAGAGTCTTTATAGCAAGAGCACTGGTGAGTAACCCTGATATTCTTATTCTAGACGAACCAACTGTGGGTGTAGATGCAAACTCCACAAGTGATTTCTATCAGCTACTCGGTAAGTTAAATAAGGATAATGGAATTACGCTACTTCTTGTTACACACGATATAGGAACCATTACAGATAAGGTTACTCATGTAGCATGCTTAAACAAATCGCTTCATTTCCATGGCGAAACGGAGGAATTTGAACAGTTTAATGATCGTGAGCTCTCAGGGTTTTATGGACACCATGTCCACGTTTTAAATCACGATCATGGTCATGGAGGAGTATAAATGATTCAGGCTTTATGGAAATTTGAGTTCTTACAAAATGCGTTTTTGGCAGGAGTTTTAATTGGGATTATTGCACCATTACTTGGTGTGTTTATTGTTGTTAGAAGGCAGGCATTGATTGCAGATGCTCTTTCTCATATTACACTTGCTGGGATTGCAGCAAGCCTTCTTATAGGAAAGTATTCTGCATTTTGGCAAGGGATTAACCCAGTCTACATGGGTATGGCGTTTTCTGCAGCCGGTTCGTTATTTATTGAACAGCTTAGGAAAGTATACAAACATTTTGAAGAATTAGCGATTCCAATTACTTTATCTGGTGGTATAGGACTTGGGGTTGTTTTCTTATCCCTTGCGGATGGATTTAATTCAGAT
Organism: Bacillus sp. NTK071; assembly: GCF_017303315.1. Taxonomy (GTDB): domain Bacteria; phylum Bacillota; class Bacilli; order Bacillales; family Guptibacillaceae; genus Guptibacillus. The sequence goes on along the minus strand of NZ_JAFKOI010000002.1, from coordinate 349,135 downwards.
TTGTTCAATTACTTATTTGGAAGCGTAATTGCCATTAGTCGTAATGATTTAATTGCAGTTGCAGTCATTACGGTAGTGGTACTGCTTGTCGTAACATTTCTATATAAGGAATTATTCTTTCTTTCATTCGACGAAGAGCATGCGGTTGTTTCGGGTATAAGAGGGAAATCAATTCAATTTATTTTCATATTACTCGTCGCTTTTGTCATTGCTGTTTCAATGCAAATAGTTGGCGTACTCCTTGTTTCAGCTCTAATGACGCTACCTGTTGCAGCAAGTATTAGAATCGCTAAAGGGTTTAAACAAACGATTGGCTTTTCCATTTTGTTTGGAGAAATGGCAGTACTTGGTGGGCTTGTTCTGGCATATTATCTCGATATCGCCCCTGGAGGCACTATTGTACTATTATCTGCGCTAATTCTTGTAGGCGTTCTTTTATTTAAGCGATTAAAACAAAGGAAATCTTAACATATTTGAGGTGGAAGTATGAATGTATCTACTGCATTGCGGATTCTAAAAGATGAGGGATTTAAATATACAGAAAAACGCGAAGATCTCGTTACACTATTTGCAAAAGAAAAAAGGTATTTATCTGCAAGGGATGTACTCATCCATATGCAAAAAAGCTATCCTGGAATGAGTGTAGATACGATCTACCGAAATCTAACGCTATTTAAAGACCTTGAGATACTAGAAGAGACAGAGTGGAACGGCGAGAAGCGCTATCGACTTAGCTGTTCGACTAATCATCATCATCACCATTTGATCTGTCTGCAATGTGGAAGAACGCGGCAAATTGAATCATGTCCAATGGAAGATATACCTGTAGGCGATTCTGAGTTCAAAGTAACAGGTCATAAATTCGAAGTATATGGAAAGTGCGGAGAGTGTCAGGTACAGTAACGAGGACGGAAGAGCTTATGCTCTTCCGTTTTTGTGATATTGTTGAAGCCAAATCCTTGCTTCTGGCCAAGTATCTAATCGTTTAACACCTAATGGAACCGCGCCCTGATTGTAAGGGGTATTAAAAAGGATAACGGGAATATCGCATTCTTCAGCTATGTCACAAGCATTATCATGTTTATCTTCAAAGAAAACATCGACTTTGTGCTTCTTAATGGAATTTATTTTGTCATGTTTACCTATTAAATCAATGTGATGATACGGCACGCTATTTGTAGTAAACCAATTTCTAGTTGTATCCAGTAAATGATCACCCCTGGCACTTATATAAAACAGTTCGTAATTCCCTTTCCAATCTTCTAATATGGGATGTGCATCTTCAGCTATGATGGCATTTGAATAGATGGTTTCTTCATTGCTTTTCAACCACTCATAGAATTCTTCCTGTGGAATGTCAAGAAGGTTTGCAAGGTTATATTGAGTAATATCTGAAAGAGATAGCTGTTTGTTGAACGAAGAATTTAAGTAAGGAAGAAAAGTTTTTGGACTTGTAACAGTCCCATCAATATCAAGGCCAAGTCGTTTAATTGTCATAAAAGAACTCCTTTATGTTTGTTCTTTCTTCATCATATCATACATTCGAAGCTCATTAAGTTGAAAATTGGCAGTATCTTACTGATGTAAAAAACATATTCTCCCTAGCTCTTACGAATACTAATCATGCTCCACAACATGCTAAAGTGAGGGATGTATATGACAGAAGACAGACATGATGAGGATCTGGATTTCATCGAGGAACGGGAGTTGCACAGCAAGTCTGAAGAGGAATACCTCGAAGAAGCTGCAGCCGAAGTAGCACCAGGTGTATTAGACCGTCCTTATTTGCAGTCGCCTGAAAATGAACGTCCAACTTCTGAGGAGCGTCAAGAACACTTTGAAGCTAAGAGAAAGGAACAGGAAACGACAGGTGTAGGAGTTGGCGTAGCCGCACTAGCTTTATCGATCCTTTCGCTGTTTATTCTACCCGTTATACTTGGAGCAGCGGGTATTGTCGTAGGATTTGTTGCGAGAAGAAAAGGACTCACAACGCTGGGTTCTTGGGCAATTGGTGTCGGTGCCGCTTCAATGATCATCAGTTTATTCTTCGCCCCATTCTTTTAGTCGAAATGCGTTCTAGAAAAAGCCTGACATCCACTGGATGTCAGGCTTTCCTATATAAAGGAAATGGATAATCAAGAATTAGCTTCAGCTTTAGCCTTTTCTTCTTCCATTTTCTTGTAATGTTCTTCAGCTATTTTATCGACTTCTTTTTTAAGCTCTTCGACCATTGTTTCTTCTGGCACTTTACGGATAATTTCACCGTGGCGGAATAATAGTCCTTCACCACGAGCTCCTGCAATACCGATATCTGCTTCGCGAGCTTCACCTGGACCGTTAACAGCACAGCCGAGCACTGCAACTTTGATCGGTGCTTTAATAGTTGAAATGTATTCTTCAACTTCATTTGCAATTGAAATGAGGTCGATTTCAATACGACCACAAGTTGGGCAAGAGATTAAGGTTGCAGCATTGGCTGCAAGACCAAATGATTTAAGAAGTTCTCTTGCTACCTTAACTTCCTCAACTGGATCTGCACTTAGTGAAATACGAGCAGTATTACCAATTCCTTTTGAAAGGATAACGCCAAGACCAGCTGCACTTTTTACCGTACCAGCAAATAGTGTCCCAGATTCAGTAATACCAAGGTGCAGTGGGTAGTCGAATGAACGTGCTGCAAGCTCATATGCCTCAGTAGCAAGGTTCACATCAGAAGCTTTCATTGAAACGATGATATCGTAGAAATCAAGGTCTTCAAGAATTTTGATATGATGCAGTGCACTTTCTAGCATACCCTCAGCAGTTGGGTACCCGTATTTCTCAAGAATTTTTCTTTCAAGAGAACCAGCATTAACACCAATTCGAATGGGGATGCCCTTCTCCTTAGCTGCTTTTACAACTGCCTCGACTTTCTCACGACGACCGATATTACCAGGATTAATTCTGATTTTATCAGCGCCACCTTCAATTGCTTTGAGAGCTAGCTTGTAATTAAAGTGGATATCAACAACGAGAGGAATGTTGATTCGCTTTTTAATTTCTGGAATCGCATCTGCTGCTCGATCATCTGGACAAGCTACGCGGACAACCTGACATCCAGCTTCTTCTAGACGATTAATTTCTGCAACTGTTGCCTCAACGTCATGCGTTTTGGTTGTTGTCATACTCTGAATAATAACTTCATTGTTACCGCCTATTGTTAAAGGACCTACTTTAACAGGTCTAGTTTTACTACGGTGGGTAATTTCATTCATGCGAAAATCGCTCCTTTTACATGTAGGATTGCTTACCTCATGATTTAGATCGCTTTGTATATACTCCCCAATAGGGAATAAGACTCATCTTTATTACTACACCATTGTAGCAACTTTAGAGAGCTATTGACAAGAAATAATGATTGACCGAATCGACTTCAGTATGTTGGGATTCTATATTTCTTTCCGATTTGTATACGGGTGGGTGGGATTTCGTTTAATGTTTCGAAATCGTGAACAATTGTATCAATCGAAACAGGAATCGTCCCGTTTGCTTTTTCAACTAATGAAAGGACTGTATCACCAGCGTTAACTTGATAAACAATGAATGGCTCGTTTTCCTTTTCAATGGGGTTGTCTACTACTGAGACAACAGGGTGAGAGGCTAGAGTACCAGTCGTTAAATCATAATATGTGGTATGAAGGACAAGCAGAAAAAGCGATATAGACAGAAGTTTACGCATAACTTTCACCGCTCTCCTTGAAAGAGTATTTTAGTTCTACTCTATGCTTGTCCATCCATAATATGTCACCTTTCTAGTGGATTTATCTTTTCTTTCATCAAAGGGTCGAGTAAAATAACAGGGAGATGAAGAGTAAAAGCACTCTTTATCAACGGAAGCCTAACGCTAAAAAGGAGATCAAAACATGCTAAAAAAAGTAATTCCATTTATCCTATCTATGTTGTTGATCATGTCTATTATGCCTGTTGTTGCTCTAGCAGATGCTAGTGTTGGAGATGTTATTGTCACTCTTGGAGAAGATTTATCAGAAGATCAAAAGCAGAACTTGTTAGAGGAAATGAAAGCGCCTAAAGATGCAATGACAGTTAGTGTATCGAATGAAGAGGAGCACAAATACCTCGGGGATTATATAAGTAAAGCACTAATTGGAACACGCGCACTATCTTCTTCTTCCATAACAATAGGAGAAAAGGATGCCGGCTTAAGTGTTGAAACGAATAATATTAACTGGGTAACAGATGAAATGTACGCGAATGCACTAATAACCGCGGGTGTGAAAGATGCAGACATCTATGTTACAGCACCAACTGAAGTGTCTGGAACTGCAGCGCTTACAGGGCTTATTAAGGCATATGAACTTAGTTCTGACAAAGTCATTCCTGAAGAACAAAAGCAGGTAGCTAACCAAGAACTTGTTACAACAGCTAAGCTAAGCGATAGTGTTGGTGCAGATAAAGCTACTGAATTAATGACGAAGATCAAAGATGAGATTGCGACAAATCCGCCAGAAACAGAAGAAGAACTTAGAACACTTATCAAGCAAATTGCTAGTGATTCAGGGATTGAACTGACGCAGGATGAACTTGATGGTTTGGTCGCACTATTTAATCGAATGAAGAATCTTGATATCGATTGGGATCAAATGAAGAGTCAATTAGAGAATGCAAGAGAAAATCTTGATGAATTCCTAAATAAAGAAGAAACGCAATCCTTTATTAGAAAGATCCTTGACTTTTTTATTGCACTTATTGATGGTCTAAAAGGAATATTCCAATCTTAACTTAGTAACAAACTGAAACTTTTTGCACTTCTAAACGTAATAGAAGAGAGAAGTGAGAAGTGAGAAGGAGGGAGCGAGGATGGGAATTTTATCGTTACCGATTGTTGGTTTTCTTGTCATTCTAGTTAGTGTGCTCTTCTTATTTGGCGAATTACTCGTCCGTGTAAAAGGGATTTTTGGATTGATTGGAATTCTAATGCTTACATTTTACTTTAGTTTTCATCTTACGTCACTATCATCAATGCTCTGGATGGGGCTTGTCTTTGCAGTAGGCCTTGGTCTGGTTATCCTTGATGGGAAGCTATTAAACGATGGAACGTTTGGATTAATTGGACTCTTGATGATGGTTACTGCTGTTGCTATACCTTCCCCTACTTTCGTTTACGGGCTACTTGTATCAAGTGGGTTCTTGATCGGTACAGCAGGGTCATTTCTTTTTCTACGGGTTTTCAAAGCGCGTTCAATGTGGACTAAAATGACACTAAAGGATCGACTAAGTAGCGAAATGGGCTATAATTCCATGAATGAAGAGTATAAGGGGTTAATAGGAGAAACGGCTATAACGATTACTGCGTTCAGACCAAGTGGTACGATTCGATTAAATGACAAGAAATACAGTGCCATTTCAGCAGGAAACTGGATCAACAAAGATGTTGAAGTCATTATTACGTCTGTTGATGGAACGCGAATCGTTATCGAGGAGCAAAAGGAACAAAGTAAGCGACATCCTATATAAAATGTGTAAGTCCGGATATGAACATTAAGAAGGAGCATTCCAACTTTGCGAATGCTCCTTCTTTGTTGTTAATAAATAAGTTGATCTATCTCTTTCTCTCTTTTAATCAATCGTTCGCTCATTTTTTACACGCTTTTTCGGGAGCGGTATTTCTTTAATCGTTAAGTAAAGAAGCGCAATTGCTACAAACCAGTATAGTAAGAATCCTAATGGTACTGTAGTTTTTAAAGTTGCCATGATAGCAAAAAATAGAGTTGGGATTGTAACTGCATAAACAGAGAGCACCCATAGTTGTTTATAGGATACTTTACGTTTGGATATACTTCTCAATAGTAAACCGATTGTGGCAAGAACCGTAATGCCAATAAACTTAAGGCCAGTTTGAAATAAATAGACAACAAAGATAAGTAATGGAATAAAGATTGGCAGCAGACTATCAAGGTTTTGAGAAAGTTCACTCACATCCTGTTTGGTAAGTGTCATCGTGCTGAAATTACTATAATCAAACTCCTGTTTTGTACCAGCATCATTTACTATAATTCGATCTTCTAAAAAGGCGATGGCTGAATTAAATTCTAAAACGTCATCAGGTTTAGTTTCTCCAGTCGCATCGAATATAAAAGTTTGCCCATCTTTATTTCGTACGAGCGGTTCTGATTGTTCAGAGGTTAGCTTACCATCTTCCAATGTAAATTCAGGCACATCTGACATGTGCGTTTTAAGCTCATCATAGGCATTTGTAAATGAAACAGCCGTGATGATCCCGACTGGTACAGAAGTAATTAGCATAAGCAGAAATACATAAAAAATAGGCTTTCCAAGCTTCTGGAACCGAAAGCGAGCCATCATCTTTGGTGAAAATAAACTGTAATAGAGTTGTTTAAAAACGTTCAAATCATAATCTCCTCTCCATCTGGGGGGTCTTCCCTCCAAAACCAGTTTAGCTTAAATTGGCGGATGGGAACAATAAGGTTGTTGAAACTTTTCTGAAACAATTTTGATATATCAATAATATATTTACAAATCTATATTAACTCTTTACAAAGGGGGTATCGATGTAGATAATAGACAAGGGACTTTGTTGAGTATTGTCGAAAAAATAAATCTAGGTGCAAGGGGTTGAAATGATGGAACTCAACGTTCAGGAGATGATCTTTCAGTTTGTGGGAGGTCTAGGTATATTCCTGTTTGGACTTAAGTATATGGGAGATGGCCTTCAACGATCAGCTGGCGATCGCTTAAGAGACATTCTTGATCGGTTTACAACAAATCCGTTTATGGGTGTTCTCGCTGGTGTAATTGTAACGATTCTGATTCAAAGTAGTTCAGGAACAACAGTTTTAACCGTTGGACTTGTTAACGCAGGGTTCATGACGTTAAAACAAGCGATTGGTGTTGTAATGGGAGCTAATATCGGAACAACCGTTACCGCTTTTATAATTGGTTTTCCTATTAAAGATTACGCACTACCGATTATCGCTGTAGGTTCTTTATTAATTTTCTTCTTTAAGAATAAGAAAGTTAATTACGCTGGCCAAATCGTATTTGGTTTCGGTGCATTATTCTTTGGACTTGAACTCATGAGTTCGGGTATGAAACCATTACGTAGCTTGGAAGCTTTCCAGGAGCTTACTGTTAATATGAGCTCAAACCCATTATTAGGGGTTGTTATTGGTACTGTATTTACTGTGATTGTACAAAGTTCAAGCGCAACAATTGGTGTGCTCCAAGGACTCTATTCTCAAAACGCTCTCGACCTTCAAGCTGCATTGCCAGTCTTGTTCGGTGACAATATTGGGACAACGATTACTGCAGTACTAGCTTCTATTGGTGCATCTGTAGCAGCCAGACGTACAGCTCTTACTCACGTAATCTTTAACTTAATTGGTACAGCGATTTTCTTGATATTCTTATTCGCGTACACGCCGTTTATCGAGTACCTTAGGGATTCGTTAAACTTAACTCCTGAGATGACGATTGCTTTTGGACACGGAATCTTTAATATCACAAATACAGTAATTCAGTTTCCATTTATAGCTGGACTTGCAATTCTTGTGACAAAGATTATTCCTGGTGAAGATTCAACCATTGAATACAAACCAAAGCACCTTGATCCAGTATTTATTGAGCGTTCTCCTTCTGTTGCACTTGGACAGGCTAAAGAGGAAGTTATTCGTATGAGTGAATTTGCTTATAAAGGCGTTAAAGAAGCGTCAAACTATTTAACTTCTAGAAGCCAGAAAAGTGCTGAGAAAACAGTTCAATATGAAGAAGCAATCAATAACCTGGATAATAAAATAACAGACTACCTCATTCAGTTGTCTGCAACATCTCTTTCTGGTGAAGAATCAACTAGACATGGCATGTTAATGGACTCTGTTCGTGATATTGAGCGAATTGGTGATCACATGGAAAACATTGTAGAACTCGTTGATTATCAAATTAGTAACAAAGTCAAAATGACTGAATTAGCAATGAATGACTTAGATACCATGTTTAATCTTACACTTTCAGCTCTTCAAGAAGCATTTGATGCACTTGATAAGTGGGATGTCGATAAGGCACAGGAAGTCGTTAAACTCGAAGATAAAATTGACAAAATGGAAAGAACACTTCGCAAACAACATATCCTTCGCTTAAATGAAGGCGAATGTACTGGAAGCGCAGGAATCGTATTTGTCGACATTATCAGTAACTTAGAACGTATTGGTGACCACGCCGTTAATATTGCGGAAGCTGTAATTGGCGAAGAATAAAGATTTTTAGATGGAAGTAGGGAATTCCCTGCTTCCATTTTTTAATGGGGTTTTTATTTTTATAGAAGGAAAAAAACTGTGAGTATATAATAGAAGGAAGAGGTGGTGAAAAAATGGAAATTTTATTCTGGTCATTAATTAGTGTTGCTTTTATAGTGGCTTTCGTGGGATTAATTTATCCCATTATACCTGCTGTGCTATTCGTATATATAGGGTTTGTTTTGTACGGTGTGTTTTTTGAATTTGCCCCTATGACGATTTATTTCTGGATTATTCAGATCCTGCTTACTGTTTTATTGTTCGTAGCAGATTATGCAAGTAACTTATTCGGCGTAAAGAAATACGGAGGTTCAAAAGCAGCAATATGGGGAAGTACAATTGGGTTGTTAATTGGACCCTTTATCATTCCGTTTGTTGGAATCCTACTTGGGCCATTTATAGGAGCTGTAGGAGCAGAATTAGTTATTCACCGTAAATCGTTTAAAGAATCTGTACAAGTTGGAGTAGGGTCACTTCTTGGATTTCTAGGAGGAGCATTAATGAAAGGTGTTCTTCAAGCAATCATGGTGATTGTCTTCTTGATATATGTAATATAACTTGGAGTTCTTGATGAGTAAAAGAAAGAATGGTATAGTGTTTTCAGAATTAATTTTGGATGAGCGAAATAAATTTTAAATAAGTTATTGACGCTTCAATTCCTGATATGGTATATTAGTTCTTGTCGTTAAGAAATATTCCACAGTAGCTCAGTGGTAGAGCTATCGGCTGTTAACCGATCGGTCGTAGGTTCGAATCCTACCTGTGGAGCCATATGGCGGTGTAGCTCAGCTGGCTAGAGCGTACGGTTCATACCCGTGAGGTCGGGGGTTCGATCCCCTCCGCCGCTACCATGTATTTTCATACGACACACAGTGGCGGTTGTGGCGAAGTGGTTAACGCACCGGATTGTGATTCCGGCATTCGTGGGTTCAATTCCCATCAGCCGCCCCACTTTATTACATAAGGACCCTTAGCTCAGCTGGTTAGAGCTGACGGCTCATAACCGTCCGGTCGCAGGTTCGAGTCCTGCAGGGTCCACCAAATGAATATCGGAGGAATACCCAAGTCTGGCTGAAGGGATCGGTCTTGAAAACCGACAGGGGCTTAATCGCCCGCGGGGGTTCGAATCCCTCTTCCTCCTCCATTTTTAACTTTCAAAGTTAAAAACAGTACACTTATTCTTATCGTCGCGGGGTGAAGCAACGAGCGTTACATCATTGAAACAGCAACGAGTTGTTTCGACGGATACGCATCGGAGCATAATCTTGTAGAGGAAGAAACAGTGCGCTGCATAATGAAGCAGGCACAGCATATATTTATTCATATCGTCGCGGGGTGGAGCAGTTCGGTAGCTCGTTGGGCTCATAACCCAAAGGTCGCAGGTTCAAATCCTGCCCCCGCAACCAATTATAAATTCTGACTACGTCGAATACACTTCAGCGTTAGAATTTAATGGTAGTGCCACATGGTGCAACCAATTATAAATTCTAACTACGTCGAATAAGTTTCTACGTAAAATTTTTAATTCGGAGTCCCTTTAGGCACAATCTAAACTCATATCTATGTGCTATTTCTCACAAACGTAAATGTACAATATATAAATACTGATTCCATTGTGAAGAGATTAACATATTGGTTTTGAAGTATAAGTACATACAGCAATTACACGTTATACATTCCTCGGCTCTGTAGCTCAGTCGGTAGAGCAGTGGACTGAAAATCCACGTGTCGGCGGTTCGATTCCGTCCGGAGCCACCACTTAATAAAGATCCCACTCGCCAATATGGCGAGTTTTTTTGTAGCATTTTATGCTTAGATGTTTAATTTTAAATTTAGCGGGGAAAATCTATATGTGTTGCGGGAATTCAAATGTTTATTATTTGAAAACCCATGACAAATCTGCTACTGTAAACTTGTGACGTTATCATGTCCATGTGACGGGATTCCCGTCGTGACAGCAAGTTACATATTATTTTAAGGAGGAGATTCACAATGGCTAAATTTGAACTACCAGAACTACCTTACGATTACAACGCACTAGAACCACATATTGACGAAGAAACAATGAAGATCCACCACGACAAGCATCATAACGCATATGTAACAAAATTGAATGGTGCACTAGAAGGTCACGAAGACCACGCATCTAAGAGCCTTGAAGATCTTCTTGGTAATCTTGATGCTCTACCTGAAGGCATCCGTACTGCTGTTCGAAACAATGGCGGTGGCCATGCTAACCACTCACTTTTCTGGCAACTTCTAAGCCCAAATGGCGGCGGAGAGCCATCTGGTGACCTAAGTGAAGCAATCAAAAAGAAATTCGGTAGCTTTGAAAGCTTCAAAGAAGATTTCGCTAACGCTGCTGCAGGACGTTTCGGCTCAGGCTGGGCATGGCTTGTAGTTAAAGGCGGAGAACTTGAAGTAACAAGCACACCTAACCAGGATACGCCTGTAATGGAAGGTGTAACTCCTATTCTAGGTCTTGATGTTTGGGAGCATGCTTATTATCTTAAGTATCAAAACAAGCGTCCTGATTACATCAGCGCATTCTGGAATGTTGTAAACTGGGATGAAGTTGCTAAGCGTTACGAAGCAGCTAAATAATAAAAGCTTATTGGTTAACCCCGACAACTCTGTTGTCGGGGTTTTTAGTATTCAATATGAACAGAGATCGAACCAAAAGTATCCATTGCCTTTTCAATGACCAAATCTGTAATAGTTGAACCGTCTTCAAAGTCGTAATTACTTAATATAAGGATTTGTCTTTCCGACATGGTAATAGTAAGTTCATCCATTCCTTTATTGATGATTGTTGTATGAAGATTGTTATGAAGTTCATAAGGGCTGTTCAGTTGAATAAGTACTTCTTCCAACCTTTTAAGAAAATGATTTCGAACTTCAGGAATGATTGATTTGTGTTGGTGTATAAAGCAGAACATGTCATATCCCCTTTCAAAAACAGTTTATCCTTTTTGAAACATCCGCATAACGAGCAGGAATTAATACAAAATAAGGGTGGATGAAAAAAGGGGAGTTTGTTATGAAAGTCATTAAACACATGATTGGTGATATAGAAGTAACAAAAGACTTATTGTTATTACTTACAATCGGTGGTTTATATGCATTGAGCATCGCGCTCTCAAACACGTTTGTAAATGTATACCTGTGGAAACAGTCCGGTGAATTTACCGATATAGGTATTTATAATCTTGCAGTTGTTATTAGTCAGCCGTTGACCTTTATTCTGGCTGGTAGGTGGGCAAAAAAAATGGACAGGGTAATTGTATTAAGGATAGGCGTAATATTTCTTGCGCTTTTCTATATTACGGTCCTAGCTCTAGGTCAGAATGCAAGTCACTTACTCATCTTACTAGGTGCATTACTTGGCATTGGTTTTGGCTTTTATTGGCTCGCTTTTAATGTGTTAACATTTGAGATTACCGAGCCAGAGACAAGAGATTTTTTTAACGGGTTTCTAGGACTACTTACATCCTTTGCAGGGATGATTGGACCGATTTTCGCAGGATTTGTTATTTCAAGTCTTGAAGCATTTACGGGTTATAAAGTGATTTTTGGGGTTTCACTTGCTTTGTTTTTTGCAGCAGTAATCTTAAGTTTCTTCTTGGAAAGACGTTCTGCAAAAGGCACACTTTCATTCAGACGGGTCTTTCAAGAAAGAAAAGCGAATTCAGATTGGTTAAACATATTGCATGCTCACTTCTTCCAAGGAATTAGAGAGGGAACTTTTATTTTCATTATTGTCGTGCTTGTCTTTATCACAACTGAAAGTGAACTCGCTATCGGAACGTTCGGACTTGTAAATTCTGCAGTGGCCTTTCTTGCGTATTACTTGGCAACACGACTGATTAAACCACGCTTTAGAAAACAAGCTATATTATATGGTGGGATCATCCTTTATGCCTCAGTTTTTCTTCTTATATCTGATTTAACTTTTGGGAAACTGCTTGTGTATGGAATATGTATTTCTCTTGCTTATCCATTACTCCTTGTACCATATATTTCGTTAACGTATGATGTCATCGGGAAGGCTTGGAATGCAGCTGAAATGCGAATTGAATATATTGTCGTTCGAGAGGTATACCTCAACTTGGGAAGAATTGTTTCTATCATCCTTTTTCTAATCGCTGTTTCTTTATTTAACGATGAGAAAAGTATACCAATTTTATTGTTAATTGTAGGTGCGGGTCACTCGTTCATTTACGTGTTTATTAGAAGACTCAAAAGCAAACCAGTTACCAAAACAGAATCACCTCCTGAAGTGTTACAATAGCTCCTTAGTCCCTTTACTTTTGGAACACCAGTAAGTATAGTTAGGAGAAGAGATTACAGAGGGACACCTGTCTGGAACAGGTGTCTATATGTGTTGGAGGGGAGTTTATCTTGAAACATAATAAAAAGAAAAGCCATGTTCCGTTCCGGCTTAATATATTGTTTCTATCCGTTTTTCTATTGTTCTCAACGTTGATCCTGCGATTAGGAGTTATTCAAATCGTGAATGGTGAAGAATATCAGCGTGTGTCTGAACAAACAGAAAATGTTACTGCAGAATCGACTGCACCACGAGGTAAAATGTATGATCGATATGGGCGGGTACTTGTTGATAATAATCCAGAATTCGCGCTTACATATATTCGTACGCAAAATACGAAACAAGCTGAGCGGCTAGAGTTAGCAAAGAAATTAGCTGGTTATATTGAAAAAAATACTGACGATGTGATTGATCGAGACTTGAAAGATTATTGGATCATTGCCAATCCTGAAGAAGCAAAAGCAAAATTAACAGAAAAAGAATGGGAAGAGATGGAGTCTAGTGATGCCTATCAGCTTCAAATCGAGCGCATTACAGATAAAGATCTAAACACCATTAAAGACAATCCTGCTGAATTGGAAGTAGCAGCGATTAAAAGAGCGATGGATAGTGGATATGCACTTTCTTCCCAAACCATCAAAGTTGGTTTAACAGAAGATGAAATCGCAAAGATTAGTGAAAATCTTGGAGAGCTTCCAGGCGTGGAAATTCAAGCTGATGCGACACGAGAGTATCCGTATGGAGACACCCTTCAAACAATCTTTGGTAATGTTGGACCTATTCCACGGGATGAACTGAGTTACTATGGATTAAGAAACTATGAACGAAACGATCAAGTTGGGATTAGCTATCTTGAGAAAGAATATGAAGAATATTTAAAAGGACAAAAAGAAAAGCTTACTTACGTTACTGATAAATCTGGAGAGCCAATCGGTGAGCCAGAAGTGATTGAAGGTAAGAGAGGAAATGACCTTGTTCTGTCGCTGAATATTGAATTGCAACAGGAAGTAGAGAAGATTCTTGATGAAGAGTTGCGTGATGCCAGACAGTATGGAGCTACTCGTGGTTATGTAGTCATGATGAATCCAAAAACTGGCGAAATCCTTTCCCTTGCAGGTAAGGAATATAGCAACGGTAGATTAAAGGACCGCACTTTTGGAGTCATTGGTGACGCATATGCAATGGGGTCGACTGTTAAGGGTGCTACCGTATTAACGGGTTATCAGTATGATGTAATTAACCCAGGGAGGATGCTTGTTGATGAACCATTGTATTTCCCAGGAGGATTAAGGAAGGCGTCCTATACTCCTAAGCCAATGGGATCTATCTCAGATCTTGTGGCTTTACAAAGATCTTCAAACGTTTATATGTTTAGAATTGCAATGATGATGGCTGATTATGATTACGTTCCAAGACAAAGAAATTCATACAATGTCTCAGCTTATGGTCAGATGAAAGAGTCATTTTCTCAGTTTGGACTTGGTGTTAAAACAGGAATTGACTTGCCAGGTGAAGGAACGGGCTTAGGTGGAAATGTGCAAGAGGTAGGTAATATTCTTGACTTTGCGATTGGCCAGTTCGATACGTACACACCAATGCAAATGGCTCAATACATTTCTACAATTGCAAACGGAGGATACAGAGTGGAACCGCACCTCCTAAATGAAGTTCATGAACCATCAGCAGATGAAGGATTGTCGAACACTATTCTTTACCAAAAAACGCCAAAAATTATGAACAAAATCAAAATGAGTGATAGTGAAGTGGCTCATGTTCAAAAAGGCATGTGGATGGTCATGAATACACGCGATGGAACAGCAGGAACGAAATACCCTTATTTCCAAAGCAATAAATACGTTGCAGCTGGTAAAACGGGTACTGCGCAAATTGGAAAAGATGAAGGATACAACCTTACCCTTGTAGGTTATGCCCCTTATGGTGATAACCCTGAAGTAGCTTTCTCAGTCGTCGTTCCAGATGTAAACGACTCAGATTCTGGTAAAGTAAACAAAAAAATCGGAGGACGTATTCTTGACGCATACTTCGATTTAAAAGATGAAGCCAAAAAGCCAAAAACTTCTGAAGAAGAAGGTACAGAAGAAGATACGAATTAAGAAAACCGCTGAAGAGCGGTTTTTTTATTTGTTAAGGGATACATTAAAGAAAGATGCATCTCTAAATATTAAGCGATTTATAAGTGCTGAATGTGTACAAAATAACCTATATCCCCAAAAAAAGACAATTTAAAACGTTTTCCTTCAAGCCTTTACAATTTCTTTACATTCGGTTTATATGTCATTAATATCTGGGCTGTATTCTAAGACTTGTGATCGAGAGATGGGTAACGGCATCTCGCGAAACACAGTACAAACATCCATTTAGGGGGAAATTACATGAAGTTCAAAGGCATTATGCTCATGCTAGTTATGTCGATGGTATTAGTTTTCGCAGCAGCTTGCGGAAATAATAGCGGAGGCAATGGTAATTCTAACAACAGCGAAGGATCTTCTGATCAAGTATCTGGAGATGTGTTAATGGACGGATCTTCTACAGTATTTCCAATCATGGAAGCTGTTGCTGAAGAATACGCCTCTGCACAGCCTGATGTAAAAGTTAGTGTTGGAGTATCTGGTTCTGGCGGTGGATTTGAGAAATTCGCAGCTGGTGAAACAGACATGAGTAACGCTTCACGTCCTATTAAAGAAGAAGAAGTGAAAGCACTTGAAGAAGCTGGTATTGAATTTACTGAATTTGAAATCGCTAAAGATGGTCTTTCTATAGTTGTAAACTCCGAGAACGATTGGGTAGATCAATTGACAATTGAAGAGCTTCAAAAGATTTGGACAGGCGAAGCGACAATGTGGAGCGATATTAACTCTGAATGGCCGAAAGAAAAGATTGAATTGTTTAGCCCTGGTACTGACTCAGGTACGTATGACTACTTTAATGAAGTTGTACTAGATGAGCAGCAAATGAATAAAGAAGCAACACTTTCTGAAGATGATAACGTACTTGTAAATGGTGTAACTGGTTCTAAGAATGGTATGGCATTCTTTGGTTATGCTTACTACCTTGAAAATAAAGATAGCCTTAACGTAGTTCCAATCGTAAATGGTGACGGTGAAGCAGTTGAGCCTAACGCTGAAACAATCCAAGATGGAACATACGAGCCGCTTTCACGTCCATTGTTCACTTATGTGAAACACTCTTCTGTTAAAGATAATCCTGCAGTAAATGACTTCGCTAAGTATGCACTTGAAAATGCTGGTGACATGGCTGAAGCTGTTGGTTATGTAGCACTTCCTGAAGAGAAGTACACTGAATCATTGGACAAGTTAAACGAAATCGCTGGTAAGTAATATTAAACGGAAACAGATTAGTGAGGAGTTAAATCTCCTCACTTTATCCTGTTTTGCTCTTTTGTGAGGGGGAGTAATATATGCAAGGGTCAGTACGTCAGATGATAAAAGATAAAAAAGAGAAACAACAGTCTCGTTCAAAAATCGTAGAAAAACTCGTGCCAGGGTTTTTACTTCTTTGTGCGATCATTTCTGTTTTAACGACACTTGGAATTGTATTTACACTGATTGTTGAAACGATCACGTTCTTTAGCCAAGTATCTGTTATTGAATACTTTACAAGTAAAGACTGGTATCCATTCTTTGAAAGTGATCCGGACTATGGAATTTGGCCATTGATTTCTGGAACTCTTTTAATTACAGGTATCGCTATGTTAGTAGCAGTTCCATTTGGACTTGGAGCAGCCATTTATTTGAGTGAGTATGCAACTGATAGAGTAAGACGAATCATTAAACCGATTCTAGAAGTTTTAGCGGGTATTCCTACAATTGTGTATGGTTTCTTTGCTTTAACCTTTGTCACTCCTGTTTTGCAGAATTTTATTCCAAGCCTTCCGGTGTTTAATGCACTGAGTCCAGGTATCGTAATTGGTATCATGATCATCCCTATGATTGCTTCTCTTTCAGAGGATGCGATGAGTTCAGTACCAAATGCGATTCGTGAAGGAGCGCTTGGTTTAGGTGCTACTCGTTTTGAAGTTGCTGTTAAGGTTGTTCTTCCAGCAGCACTATCAGGAATTATCGCTTCAGTTGTACTTGCCATTTCTCGTGCAATTGGTGAGACGATGATTGTAACAGTAGCAGGTGGAGCAACACCGAAACTTACGTTTGATGTAACAGAGTCTATCCAAACAATGACTTCTTACATTGTACAAGTAAGTCTTGGGGATGCAGGGTTTGGAACAACGATTTACTACAGTATTTACGCTGTTGGTATGACATTGTTCTTATTCACACTCATCATGAACCTTGTTGCTCAATATATTTCTCGTAGATTCAGGGAGGAATACTAATGCAATTAGTTGATCAGGCAAAAGTTAAAAGTAGAATGCAAACTAGGCTCAAACAAAATAAAGTTCTTAAAGGTATTTTCTTTGGAACAACTATTTTTGCACTTGTGGTTCTTGTTATATTGCTATATCGGATATTGACTCAAGGAATTGGTTATCTAGACTTACAGTTCTTCCAAAACTTCGCTTCCAGGTTCCCAGAAAAAGCTGGGATTAAAGCAGCCTTTTTCGGATCTTTATGGCTAATGGCCGTAATTGCTCCAGTGTCATTGATACTTGGGGTAGGAACAGCGATTTACCTAGAGGAATACGCAAAGAAGAACCGATTTACGACATTTATTCAAATTAATATATCGAACCTCGCAGGGGTTCCATCTATTGTATTTGGTTTATTAGGACTAACTGTATTTGTAAGAATGCTTGAGATGGGTAGAAGTGTTCTTGCAGGTGGGTTAACGATGAGTTTGCTAATCTTACCAATCATTGTAGTAGCTGCTCAAGAAGCAGTTCGCTCTGTACCGAAAGAATTACGTGAAGCATCTTATGCAATGGGTGCAACAAAGTGGCAAACGATTAGAAGGGTTGTCTTGCCGGCTTCTATTCCAGGGATTTTGACTGGTGGAATCCTAGCATTATCAAGAGCGATAGGTGAAACAGCTCCACTTCTTATGATTGGTGCACTTACGTTTGTTGCGTATCTACCAGAGAATTTATTATCTGGATTTACGGTTATGCCAATTCAAATATTTAACTGGACAAGTCGTCCGCAAACCGAATTCCATGATGTTGCTGCAGCTGGTATAATTGTTTTATTAGCAATGCTTCTTATCATGAACTCAATTGCGGTCCTAATTCGAAATAAATTTTCAAAACGATTATAAGAGAATAGATGCTCTCATCATCAAGTAAAGGGGATTTTGATCATGAAGACAATTATGGATGAAAAGAAGGTTGTAAAAGCTCCTCGTCCGGAAGAAACAAAAAAAGAAGGCAATACAGTCTATAGTATCGAGAATTTTAACCTGTGGTACGGGAAGGATCAGGCGCTTAAGGATATTAAATTTAACATTCCTGAGAAGCAAGTTACAGCGATCATCGGTCCTTCAGGTTGCGGTAAGTCTACGTTTATTAAAGCACTTAACCGTATGGTTGAAATGGTGCCTATTGTAAAAATGTCTGGTGACATTAACTATCGCGGGAAAAACATTTTTGATAATAAGTACAAAGTAGAAGACCTTCGTACAAAGGTTGGAATGGTTTTCCAGAAACCAAACCCATTCCCGAAATCAATTTACGAAAATGTTGTTTACGGTCCAAAGATTCATGGCATTAAAAACAAGAAGGTCCTTGATGAAATTGTAGAGAAAAGCCTAAAAGGTGCTGCACTTTGGGAAGAAGTTAAAGATCGTTTAAACGAGAATGCATATGGACTTTCTGGTGGTCAACAACAACGCCTATGTATCGCACGCTGTCTTGCGATTGAACCAGATGTTATTCTTATGGACGAACCAACTTCTGCGCTTGACCCAATTTCAACACTAAAAGTAGAAGAGCTTGTACAGGAACTGAAAAAGGAATTTAGTATTATCATTGTGACGCACAACATGCAGCAGGCTGCTCGTATCTCTGATAAGACTGCATTTTTCCTAAATGGAGAGGTTGTGGAGTTCTCTGACACAAATCAGTTGTTCTCAAACCCAACTGACAAGCGTACAGAAGACTATATTACAGGTCGTTTCGGTTAATATTACTCGGGGGTGAGCATACATGGCAGTTAGAGAGAATTTTCAGGAACAACTAGATGAAATTAAATCACAGCTACTAGAACTAGGTTCTTTAGCGCAAATTGCTGTTGATGAAGCAATTACAGCACTTAAAGATCAAAATGTTGATAAGGCACTAGAGATCATTGATAACGACTACAAAATCAATCGACTTGAAGAAGAAATCAACGAAAGAGCGATCTGGCTTATTGCTAAAGAGCAGCCTCTTGCCACAGACCTTAGACGATTAATTTCAGCATTGAAAATTACGACTGATGTCGAGCGCGTTGGAGATCTTGCAGTTAATATTGCGAAGTCGATTATCCGTATTGGTGATAAACCTTTTGTTAAACCAATTGAAGAAATTCCAGCCCTCGCTCAAAAAGCGAATAATATGCTTAGAGAAGTACTTGCTTCATTCTACGATGAAGATGTAAACCAGGCGATGGCTGTTGCAGACGCAGACGATGAGATTGATAACATGTATGGTCGCCTTGTTAAAGAATTGCTTGAACTGATGACAAAGCATCCTGAAAGTGTTAGCCAAATTCAGCAGCTTTCCTTTATTTGTCGCTATATCGAGCGGATTGGGGATCACTGTACGAACATTTCAGAAAGTGTCATTTATGTTGTTAAGGGCAAACGTTATGACCTTAATGCTTAATAAAGAAGTTAGCCACATTCCATCTGGGATGTGGTTTTCTATTGGTTAACTTAATTTGAAACCGACAGTAATGACCTGTCCTTTTCTGCAATACACTAATGTAGGAGATGGACAAGGGGGCGTTTAGATGCCAAGACATTTAGTAATAGGGAACGGTCAACTGCTTATTAATATGGATCAGTTTTTACAAATTCGTGATATTTATTATCCATATGTAGGACAGCAGAATCACGTACAGGGGCACGCAAACCGAATCGGCGTTTGGGTAGATGGTAAATTCTCATGGCTTCACTCATCTGAATGGGAAATTAATCCTGACTATGATCAGGATACGCTCGTGACGTTTAGCACGGCTTATCATCCTCACCTTGGAATTAAACTTGTCTTTGAAGAGGGCGTACACCAGAGAGAAATGTTAATGATTCGTAAAATAACGATTCATAATTTGGAGGATCGGAGCCGTGACGTAAGACTTTTTTTCCACCAGGACTTGAATATCTATGAAACTGAAGTTGGAGATACAGCGTATTACTGTCCTGATACGAAATCCGTTATCCATTATAAGCGATATCGATATTTTCTATTTAATGGGGAACTCGACGGAACGGGAATCAAGCAATATACAACTGGTGTGAAACGATTTCAGGCAGCGGAAGGAACATGGCGTGATGCTGAGGATGGACATTTACACGTAAATCCAATTGCGCAGGGGTCAGTTGATAGTACATTTTCTCTTGAAACAAAATTAGAAGCTAATAATAAGAAAACAGCGTATTACTGGATGACTGTAGGGAGAACAAAAGAGGAAGTTACCAACATTCATGAATACGTAAGTGAGATAGGAACACTTTTAACTGTTGAAAAGATCAGAATGTACTGGAATCGTTGGGTAAACAAATCTGTTCTACCGGATTCAGATTTGGAACCTGAGCTCCTTTCGTTATATAAGCGCAGTTTGTTAATAGTGCGTACACAAACGAATCAGAACGGGACAATTATAGCAGCCAATGACTCAGATATCTTACATTATAATCGGGATCATTATAGCTATATGTGGCCAAGAGATGGCGCCCTAATTGCTTCAGCCATGTCAAAGGCAGGTTACCACGGTATGGTTTCCAATTTCTATCGTTGTTGTGCAGAACTTCTCTCGAAGGAGGGGTATTTGCATCATAAATACAATCCTGATGGATCTGTAGGATCAAGTTGGCATCCTTATATTGATCGTTCCCAACATTCACAGCTTCCCATCCAAGAAGATGAAACAGGTCTTGTGTTATGGGCATTCTGGGAGCATTACAAATCTACAGGGGATATCGAATTTGCCCAATCTCTATATAAATTTCTTGTAAGACCAGCAGCGAAGTTTTTACTTGAGTTTATGGATGAGAATCTGAATTTACCCCTACCTTCCTATGATCTCTGGGAAGAACGCTTTGGAATCTTTAGTTTCACGTCTGCAGCTTGTTATGGTGGATTAATGGCAGCACATTCTTTTGCCAGGCTGTTTGGAGAAGACGATCGAGCAGATAGTTATTATGAGGGCGCGGAGCGTATCAAGACTGGGATTGAAACGCATCTTTACGATAGTGATTGTGCTTGCTTTATTAGAGGACTTTATACAAATAACGAAACAGGAGAAGTTACGAAGGATTATACAATAGAGAGCAGTGTTTTTGGACTGTTTGCTTTTGGGGTTCTCCCTGCTGATGATCCTCGAATTGTTCGAACAATGAAAGAGGTTGAAAAGCGATTGTCAGTCAAAACGAGTATAGGGGGAGTTGCTCGGTATGTAAGCGATTATTATTTTCAGCAATCCCAAAATGTTGACGAAGTTCCAGGGAATCCGTGGGTGATTTGCACGCTCTGGATTGCTAAATGGAAAATTGCTCGGGCACAAACGATTGAACAGTTGTGTGAAGCAAAAACGCATATCAATTGGGTATTTAAACAGGCGCTCTCAAGTGGTATACTACCAGAGCAAGTTCATCCATATACAGGTAAGCCGCTTTCTGTAGCACCACTTACCTGGTCGCATGCAACCTATGTTGATGTGGTTAAGGATTATCTTGAGAAATATGAAGAGTTATCAACAAAAACAACTTGATTGAATAAGATTTGTTTGTTATCATAATGAAGTATGTTGTTAAATGAACAGTTTGATAGGATTTGGAGGGATATTCATGCGCGTACAAATTACATTGGCTTGCACTGAAACAGGCGATCGTAACTACATCACGACGAAGAACAAACGTACTAACCCTGATCGTCTTGAACTTAAAAAATACAGCCCAAGACTTAAAAAGCATACGTTACACCGCGAAACAAAGTAAGCAGTAGGATATCCTACTGCTTTTTTATTTGCTCAAGATCCCTTAAACTAGAAGTAAAGATAAGTAGGAGGAATGATTGTGCAATCAAAACATGAGTGGCGTACGAATATGAAAGCGCGATTAAATGAAATCACAGCGCATGATAAAGAAACTCTAGATAAAGAAATAGTGGAACGACTGTTTACATATGAACCTTACCTTAAGGCAGAGACAATTGGACTAACAATTGCAATGAAGAGCGAAGTCGATACTAAGAAAATTATTGAAGCTGCTTGGGCTGATGGGAAGAAGGTAGCTGTACCAAAGTGTAATCCGAAATCTAAGCAAATGACGTTTTATTACTTAACGGGTTGGGATCAACTTGAAACGGTATATTTCGGCTTAAAGGAACCTAAGCCTGAAGAGACAGTCATTTGTCATAGTCATGAGATAGATCTCCTAGTTGTCCCTGGCCTTATTTTTGATCATAAAGGATATAGAATTGGATTTGGCGGAGGGTTTTATGACCGATTCTTGCAGAAGTATCCAAACGAAACAGTCTCTCTTGCTTATGAATTTCAATTAGTGGATTCGGTTCCAGTCGAATCTTTTGATTTACCTGTACAATCTATTATTACTAATGAACAACTTTTAGACGTCGAATGATACTCCTATACTTCTTATTAAGTGGGATAACAGGTTTTATAGGATTTAAAGTTACTGCACTTACAAAAGGTGGAGCGATCGCTGCTACAATAGTTGGGACTGCGATCGCTTATGGTTTTGAATGGAGAGGACTTCTTCTTCTGGGAATTTTCTTTCTATCTTCGACTATATGGAGTAAATACAAAGCCAGGAAGAAAGAAGCGATAGGAGATATTGTAGAAAAAGGATCTGCAAGAGATCAATACCAGGTGATAGCGAATGGGGGTGCTGCCGCATTTGCGGGTATTATGATGGCGTTCTTTCCATCTAATTGGTGGCTGGTCTTTTTTCTATCGGTCCTTGCAGCTTCTAATTCCGATACTTGGGCTTCTGAGCTTGGCGTTCTTTCTAAACGACCACCATTTCACATTAAGAAAAGACAGTTTGTGCCTCCTGGAACATCTGGAGCAGTTAGCTTGTTTGGCTTAATCGCATCTTTTCTTGGAGCACTGTTGATTGGTAGTGTAGGTTCTCTAGTGTTTGATGTTTCGTTGGCAATTTTGTTATGCGTAACTCTGGGTGGGTTCATTGGGTGTCTGTTTGATACGCTAATTGGTGCGTCGTTACAAGAAGAGTTCCGTTGCCAAATATGCGGGATAAAGACTGAACGTCATGAACATTGTCAAGCCGCTACACTCAGAATAAAAGGATTCTCAGGTTTAAATAACGATGTTGTTAATTTCATTTCATCCATTATCGGTGGACTTTCGGGAGGTGTCTGGTTTCTATGAAGATTAATGGTCTATTGCTTGCTGGTGGAGAATCGAGAAGATTTGGTTCACCTAAAGCTTTCGCAGCACTTAACGGGTTACCCTTTTATCGTATTGTTTTGAATAAACTTCTTCCGATTGTAAGTGAAACTGCTATCGTTTCAAAGATAGATTTTATTAATAGATTTAATATTGATGAGGACGACCGTGTGACTTTACTATCAGATAATGATTCATTTGTAGGTATGGGTCCTCTAGCAGGCATTTATTCTGCTATGGAAAAAACAGATGGCGATTATTATGTCACAGTAGCATGTGATATGCCATTTCTAACAGAACGTCTTTTATCCATGCTAATTGATGAACTGATACTTCATCCGGATGCAATGGCTGTTGTTCCTGTGGAGAATGGGAAAGTTCAGCCACTTTGCGCAATCTACAATGCCTCTTGTGAGAATGTAATTAAAAATCATTTGCAAGCTGGAAAAAAGAGAATGATTGATTTGCTTAATGAAATTAAGGTGCATTATGTTCCTGTTAGTGCATTTAATCAACCTCATTTTATGAATGTGAATACATCTGAAGAATATGAAATGATCCAGAAGGAGATAGACTAGATGGGAGACTTTAAACGATACTCACGCCAGATGCTTTTCTCACCTATTGAAGAAGAAGGACAGTACCAATTTAGTCAATCAAGCGCTTTAATTGTTGGGATGGGAGCACTTGGAACGGCAATTGCTAATCATCTTGTCCGAGCAGGGTTTGGTTTTGTCAGAATTGTTGATCGTGATTACGTTGAGCAAAGCAATTTGCAAAGGCAAATGCTCTTTGATGAAGAAGATGTAGCAGCTTCGTTACCGAAAACCGTTGCAGCAAAGAAAAAGCTTGAAAAGATGAATTCATCCATTACGATTGATGCGATAACAGCAGACGTAAACGCAAGCAACATCATTGAACTCCTCGATGGAATTGATTTTGTTATGGACGGGACCGATAATTTCTCGACCCGCTTTCTTCTAAATGACGCTTGTTTTAAGGAAAAAATCCCATTTGTATACGGTGGTGCTGTAAGTTCAAGGGGTATGACAGCGCTGTTTGTCCCTGAAGAAACACCTTGTCTTCGTTGTTTTATACAGAGTGGAGAAGGGACATCAGGTGAAACGTGTGACACGATTGGTGTAATTTCACCTATTGTTGATATTATTGCATCTTATCAGGTAACGGAAATGATGAAATATGTTTCTGGTGCTCATGATAAACTTCATCGCAGCTTACTAACGATGGATATTTGGAATAATCATCGTTATGCTATGAAGTTCTCAACTCCAAAAGAAGATTGCCCAACCTGCCAAAAGCATGAATTCCCAGCATTAAAGACGGGAAATAGACAAGAAATAACATCATTGTGTGGCAGAGAAACGATCCAAATTCATCTTGAATCTCAGTTTGATTTACAGGAATGGGCTACAAAGCTCGAGAAAACAACAACTATTAAGAAAACCCCTTTTCTCCTTAGGGCTGAGTTAGAAGAAGGAGAGAGACTTGTGCTATTTCCGGATGGTCGGGTTCTCATTCAGGGGACAGAGGAAAGTGGAAGAGCAAAAGCCTTGTACGCAAGGTATATAGGAATGTAGAAATGAGGCTGGGACATAAGTAAATAACCATGAGAAAGACCCGAACAATTCATTTGAATCAGATCGGGTCTTTCGTAATTTACAGATAGGAAACAACCGCTTCGCCAACATACTTCGCTTTCCGCGGGCACGGCCTCAGTCTCCTCAGAAAGCAAAAAACGCTTTCCTGCGGGGTCTTCGGACTCGTGCTGTTCCCGTAGGAGTCTACGTATGTTGGCTACGCTAAGGTCTTACTCTTAACATTCAAAATTCGCGATTTCCTTCATGTATTTTAGTTTTGTCCCAGCCTCATTTTCTGTAAATGAATAGATCTTGACATAGATACAGTTCGGTTATAAAATAACAATGTTACTTAAACGCGCAAAAGCATAAAAGTACAAAAGTGATGATTTAGAGGAGTAACTTCTAATAGAGGGCAGTAGCAGAGACCTGATGGATGGTGTAAATCAGGGCATCTAGAAGTGAATTTACATCTATTGAACTTTGTCGGGTGCCTTACGTTATAGAGGATTTAAGGTGGACAGTAAATACTGTCAAAAAGGGTGGTACCGCGAATTCGTTCGTCCCTTCAATTAATGAAGGGCTTTTTTTAATGGAGAAGTAAAGAGAAAGAAACACTATAGATAGGACAACATAGATTGAGGGAGAGAAAGCAATTGAAGAAATTATCATTTTCTATGGCGCTAACAGTGATCGCGCTTCTGATGAGCTGGATGTTATTCAGTATAATCATATTAAAAGTGGAGCCACATATGCCATTGCTTGCTGGTATTGTAGGAATGGGCTTACTCGGCTTACTACTTGGAATGAAGTGGGAAAGAATTGAAAAAGGACTTCTTGAAAGTATAACGACTGGGCTAAAGCCAATATTAATACTGTTTATTGTAGGTATGATGATTTCAGTCTGGATGCAAAGCGGAACTGTTCCAACATTATTATATGGCGGTCTTCAGTTTATTCAACCAGAGTGGTTTTTAATTAGTGCACTTATTGTTACGATTATCGTATCTAGTTTTACAGGCAGTTCCTTCACGACAATAGGTACGATCGGAATAGCTATGATGGGAATTGGGTCAGCGATGGGAGTTAATCCTGCACTTGCAGCAGGAGCTGTCATATCTGGAGCATGTTTTGGTGACAAAATGTCCCCTCTTTCAGATACCACGAATTTTGCTCCAGCGGTAGCAAAAGTAGATCTGTTCACCCATATTCGTCATATGATGAGAACAACGATTCCAGCTATTATAGTGACGGTTATCTTCTTCTTCATGATGAGCAAGAACTTGTCAACTTCGGTTAATCCGGAGGACATGCAGAATGCGATTAAGGTTTTAAGGAGTGAGTTTAACTTATCGATCTGGACGTTAATTCCTCCTTTAATTGTACTTGTACTTGCTGTGCGTCGGGTACCTGTACTGCTTACCTTATTTGCTGGACTCTTAGCTGGAATTGTTGTGGCCGTATTAACTCAAAGTGTGTACTCTGCCACAAGTATTCTTTCTACCATGCAAAATGGTTTTGTAAGTGAGACATCCAGTGACCTTGTTAATGGCATTATTAACAGAGGCGGGCTTCAATCTATGATGTGGAGCGTTTCCCTTATTGTTCTAGCTCTTGCATTAGGTGGCGTTCTTCAAGTTATGGGGATCATTCAATCGCTAATGAGTGGACTAACTAAACTTCTTAGTAGAAGAGGACATTTAATTTCTGCAACAGCCGGCTCTTCCATTGGTGTCAACCTGTTAACTGGGGAGCAGTATTTATCTATTCTTCTTCCAGGTCAAACGTTTGGACCTTTTTATGATAAAGCAGGTGTAGATCGTAAGTACTTATCTCGTACGCTTGAAGATGCTGGAACATTAGTGAATCCACTGATACCATGGGGAGTTTCAGGAGCGTTTTTTGCTGAAACTCTAGGAGTATCAGTACTGAGCTATCTTCCTTTTGCAATATTTCTATGGTTGTCCCCTCTATTTACAATCATTCTAGGATATTGGAATGATTTCAAGATGCGTAAAGCCTCACTATAAAAAATGGATAAAAAAGAACCCTCCTGTAAACAGTAGAACTAAAGTACTTTTTCAGGAGGTTTCTTATGAGAATATCGAAACTCATTGTGATATTATCTTTGCTCGTAGTGATCTACGAATACCGTTATCGCATTCTTAATGGGGTGCTGGGTATAGCCGTTATAAGACGCTTTGTTGTTGGGAACACGTTAAAGGTACCTGGCGTAAGAAAAAAGCTTTTCACATCCTTTTTATCTTGAACCTCTCTATCGTGGAGAGGTTTTTTCTTTTATAAACCAGATGTAAGGGTTAGAATAATATGGTAAACAAAAGGTCGATTGGTTTATGGAGGTGGGACGATACATGAAGTGGACGCATATTTATTTTGATTTAGATAATACGCTTTATGATCACGAACTTGCATTTCAAAGAACCATTAAGCATTGTGCGAAGCAAATGCTTAATAGAAAAGATTCTGACATTACACCAACTCAGTGGTTTAAAGTATTTAAAACGTATTGTGATCAATTCTGGGAGAATTACGAGAAAGGAAAGTGGTCAAGGAATACCTATCAAATTCAACGGTATTGTAAAGCGAACGAAGCATTTGATTTACCATGTTCAGAAGAGGAAGCTCTCGCATTCCAGAAAGAATATCAATCGAAGGTGGCGTCTTTCGCAGAACTTTATTCTGATACTTCTCTTCTGTTATCTCGTCTTCAGCTTAGAAACATTCATTTAGGTATCATTACAAATGGTCGAAAGCAAACTCAAATGGCAAAAATAAAAACGCTCCGCATGTTACAGTGGTTCCCAAGAGAAAATATATTTATCTCAGAGGAAGTCGGCCTAGCTAAGCCTGAACTTGATTTCTTTAACTATGTGATGAAAGAGAAGGGGCGTTATCTATATATTGGTGACACATGGGAGCATGACATAGAGCCAGCCATAGAAGCTGGCTTCGATGCCATTTATTTTAATTCACGAAATGAACAAATTGAACAGTCCATTAAACACGTTCCTGAAGTTTCTACATACCAACAATTGTTGCATCTTTTAAGTGTTTAAAGTGTCTTCTTTCTTTTAGGATCTTCTCTATAGGTTTTGTTAGCTTCCTTTGTTGATTTCTCGATTTTTGACTTATTCGATTGAAACCTTAGTTTCACTCGCCTGAGCAAATGAATTTGCTCTAAGCGATTGGTCATCACAGGGCGTAAATTAGCTAAAAATCAACACCACTCATTAACATAGCCTTTCTATAAGAATGTTGTTCTTGATAGAGCTGGATCTCATTGAAACGACATCAGTGCCGAGGAAATCAATAACTACTCTTATAGCCATTAGTTACGAAAGGAGCCTTCTTTTATAATCCTATCTATCTAATATAGGCTCATTGAGATATTGAATGAGTTCGATATTTTTTCCGGTCTTACTTTGGAATAAAACCAGGAGGTATGGAGATTGTTTATGAAGTAAGATAATAGGAATTGTGCTGCCTATAGGTGATTCAGTTCGTCCTCCTGTTGTCTCAACCCCTAAAAAATAATTTTTGTATAGCCCTTCCCAGATTCCTCCGATTACGTCTGTTGTCTGATTCAAAGATAAGCCAGGTAGAGGTTTATCTTGATAGAGGTAAAGCGACGTTAAAGGAATGATGTAGTAGTCCTCAGGATGAATTTTATATTCTGTTATCATGGCTTTGAAAACCAATTGGGATTGTTGAAGCATCGCATGGTCAAGAATGTATTCCCATTCTTTTTCTTCTTCATTCGTTGCTTTTTTAAATGATTCAAGTGGTGTCATTGGTGAGTCGATAACATAGAGTTGATCATAACTCATTTCCTGTGCACTTCTAATGATGTCGTTAGGGTAATGAATTTCACCATAATGATAGCTTATTGCTTCATAATGTCCGCTATCTTCGCTAGTGAATTTCTCTTTTTGTTGAATTGTTGCCGTGTTTTCTTTCCAGATTGACATCGTATCAATTAAGCGACCTTCCTCATATAGAAACGATAAATCCTGGCGAAGGTAGGCTACTTCACTAAGAGTGGATTCTGACTTCCAATTCAAGGTGTATTCATCTTCATCTTCCTGCGTTAGAATAGATAGAGAAGTACTTGCTGATACAAATGAGACGTCTGGATCGGGAGGGAAATACGTGAATGACTCTCGAACAGGATTGTTATTTGTGTTAACAAGGATGAGAGCAAAAACTCCAATCATTCCTAACATTATCGTGTATTGTACTTTTTTGATCATCCCTAACCTCCAAATCAATAAGCTTGTCATCATATTTATGATGGTTTAAGCCGATTTATGAAGAAGGATTATTAAAGAACGAGATTATGGCTAAAGAGAGGATGAATGCAATGAATGACTATTTTTATGCAGAAGAGCTTCTAAACACAACTAGGGATTTAGTTCGTATTCCAAGTCCTTCTGGCTTTACTGATGAAGTAATTAGTTGGGTAGAAGGTAGAATGCAGGAACTTAACGTCCCAACCTATCGAAATAATAAGGGGGGACTTATTGCTACGATTGAAGGTGCTGATTCTTCTAAGCATCGCATGTTAACTGCGCATGTGGATACTCTCGGTGCTATGGTTAAAGAAATTAAAAGTGACGGTCGTCTACGCCTTTCTCTAATAGGAGGGTTTCGCTTTAACGCTATTGAAGGAGAGTACTGTGAAATCATTACATCGACTGGGAAACGTTATACAGGAACAATTCTTTTGCATCAGACGTCTGTTCACGTGTACAAAAATAATGGCGATGTAAAACGCGATGAGAAGAATATGGAAGTTCGCCTAGATGAACGTGTATTCTCGGTAAAAGATGTTGAAGATCTTGGTATTCGCGTTGGTGATTTCACTGCATTTGACCCACGAGTACAACTAACAGAGAGCGGATTTATTAAATCCCGACACCTAGATGACAAAGCAAGTGTTGCACTATTGCTTGCGAATATTAAAAAGCTAAAAGAAGAGAATATCACTCTTCCATATACAACCCATTTTTTAATCTCAAACAATGAAGAAATCGGTTACGGCGGAAATTCTAATATTCCGGATGAGACAGTTGAATACATAGCGGTTGATATGGGAGCACTTGGTGACGGTCAATCTTCAGACGAGTATACAGTGTCCATTTGTGCAAAGGATTCAAGCGGTCCATATCACTACCGTTTGCGTAAGCATCTTGTTAGTCTCGCTGAGGAGTTTAATATCGCATATAAGTTGGATATTTATCCTTACTATGGTTCAGATGCTTCTGCTGCGATTCGAGCTGGCGCAGATGTGCGTCATGCTCTCATTGGGCCAGGAATTGATGCATCACACGCATACGAACGCACACATCAAGATTCAATGTTGCATACAGCTAACTTAATTTATAAATATCTTCAATCATCAATGATTGATTGAATTTGGAAGCCAGTCTCATCTGTGAGGCTGGCTTTTTTGTGCCCAATTATTCAGCAGGTATGCAATGGTAAAGAATGGTGAATGATGGATATGAGGAGGGGGACCTATGTCTGATAAAAAAATAATTCATCCAGTTAGTCAGTCTTTTGAGAAAAATATAGATTTCCTACATAAAGAGCTCGGGGTAGAAAAAAGCTTTGATGTTATTCAGCTTGATCTTGAGTATGCAGGAAGAAAAATGGCCATGTTTTTAATAGATGGATTTGTTAAAGATGACATTCTCCATTATTTGATGAAGCTTCTATCTAGACTTGAACCGGATCAACTTGAACCAGATCCTCTTGAGAAATTAATGAAAGTTCATATCCCATATGTGGAAATTGACAGACAGAAGGACCTTGATGTTGTCATGGACTTAGTGCTTGCAGGACCTACAGCACTAGTGGTAGAGGGTATGAGCGAAATTATTATGATTGACGCAAGAACG
The DNA here is from genome assembly GCF_017303315.1 of Bacillus sp. NTK071. GTDB lineage: Bacteria > Bacillota > Bacilli > Bacillales > Guptibacillaceae > Guptibacillus. Next base: position 318,415 of record NZ_JAFKOI010000002.1, on the reverse strand, counting down.
TATCCTGTTCGTGGTCCACAAGAACCAGATTTGGAACGAGTGACGAGAGGGGCACGGGATGGCTTTGTTGAAACGATTATATTTAATACATCACTTACGAGAAGAAGAGTAAGAGATAAGACACTACGTATGGAGTACATGCAGGTTGGCAGAAGATCAAAGACGGATATTTGTATCAGTTATATTGAAGATATAGCTGATCCGGAAATTGTTAAGAAAATTAAAGATTCCGTTAGTAAGATTGATACGGATGGGTTACCAATGGGTGAAAAAACGATAGAGGAGTTTATTTGTGGACGGCCACTAAATCCTTATCCACTCGTTAGGTACACAGAGCGACCAGATACTGCAGCTATTCATCTTTATGAAGGACACGTTTTAATATATGTAGACGGTTCACCGAGTGTATTAATAACGCCTACAACCTTCTGGCATCACCTTCAGCACGCTGAGGAATATAGACAAAAACCTTTGGTGGGAGCGTATATGAGACTAGTAAGGTTTATTGCAGTGTGGATTGGTATCTTCATACTGCCTCTCTGGTACTTATTTGCTACAAATCCAAGGTTACTTGGTTCGAACATGCAGTTTATAGGGGTCGATGAGAGTGGTACTCTCCCACTATTTGTGCAGTTTCTTTTGATTGAATTAGGACTTGATATTTTGCGGATGGCTACGATACATACACCATCCGCCTTAGCTACAGCACTTGGTCTTGTTTCAGCTATTCTAATTGGCCAAGTTGCTGTAGAAGTTGGATTGTTCATAAATGAGGTTATCTTGTATCTTGCACTTGCTGCAATGGGTACATTTGCAACTCCTTCTTATGAGTTAAGTCTTGCGAATCGACTATTTCGACTTGCATTATTACTCTTAACGGCAGTATTTGGAGTATCTGGCTTTGTTGTTGGATTTACACTATGGATGTTCCTTTTGATTAGAACAAAGTCGTTTCATATACCATATTTATGGCCGTTTATTCCATTCTCTTATCGAGCATTTAGAGACGTTATTTTCCGCTCACCAATGCCGATTAAAAACAGAAGACCAACAGTTCTTCATCCGAAAGATCCAGACCGTTAAATACAGAATGCATTCTCCTAATAGAGGAGAATGCATTCTATTTGTGCTTAATCATTTTTTTTACAGTAAGGGATTGCTATAATAAGTGTGGTGAGGAAAATGAAAACATTATTTGATGTGCAACAGCTTTTAAAACGATTTGGCATGATTGTCTATACTGGGAATAGGTTAGGCGATCTTGAATTAATGGAAGAAGAGCTACAAGAGATTTATGAAATGAAAATGGTTGAACAAGATGATTATCTTGTCGCTAAAATGATTCTTCGAAATGAAATCAGCAGGGAGAGAGACAAACATGAATCAAACAATTGAAACAATGCTCGCCCATCGCTCAATTAGGGCTTTTAAAGATGAGCAGTTGACTGATGAACAAATCTTTACGCTTGTAAAAGCAGCTCAATCTGCATCAACGTCGAGCTACATTCAAGCGTATTCAATTATAGGAGTTAAAAATCAAGAAAAAAAGAAGAAGCTAGCAAAACTAGCAGGTGAACAAAGTTACGTTGAGAAAAATGGTCATTTCTTTATTTTCTGTGCAGATTATTATCGTCATCATGCAGCAGCAGAAATGCATGGGACATCTGTTACAGAAACAACTCAAACAACAGAGAAGTTTATGGTTGGATTAATTGATGCTTCACTAGCAGCTCAAAATGCAAGCGTTGCGGCCGAATCGATGGGTCTTGGAATCTGTTATATTGGAGGAATTCGGAATGCACTTGAAGAGGTTAGTGAACTTTTAAACCTACCGAATTATGTAGTCCCGTTATTTGGACTATGTGTTGGCTATCCAGATCAAGAGCCAGATGTAAAACCGCGTTTACCGCTTGATAACATCTATCATGTTGATGAATATGAGCAGGATAACGAAGCATTTAAAGATAGTTTAAGAGAATACGATCGAACCATTTCAGCTTACTACGAAGCGAGAACCGGTGGACAACGAAAAGCGGGATGGTCTTCACTTATGGCCAATAAATTAAGCACTCCGGTTCGAACTTATATGAAGAAGTTTCTCGAGAACAAAGGTTTTCCATTGAAGTAGTGTTAATTCTGTTAAAAAGGGTGGATGAAGATGAAAGATGAGAAGTGGTTGATTGGTGTTGATTTAGGTGGGACGACAATTAAACTTGCCTTCCTGAATTATTATGGTGAAATTCAGCACAAATGGGAAATACCTACAGATAAATCGGAAGAAGGTCGTCATATTACAATGCATATTGCACGCGCCATTGACGATAAAGTAGAAGAAATTGGTGCAAAGAAAGAGCACTTTGCTGGAATTGGAATGGGAGCACCAGGGTTTATTGAAATGGAAACAGGTTTTATTTACCATGCAGTTAATATTGGGTGGAGGAATTTTCCATTAAAAGACAAGTTGGAGCTAGAAACTGGACTTCCTGTGATCATTGATAACGATGCCAATATAGCTGCACTCGGTGAAATGTGGCGCGGTGCAGGTGATGGGGCAAGGGATTTACTCTGTGTTACGCTAGGTACTGGCGTTGGTGGGGGAATTATTACCAATGGTACAATCATTCATGGTACAAATGGGATGGCTGGAGAAATTGGTCACATCACATCGATTGCTGACGGAGGAGCACCGTGTAACTGTGGTAAAACGGGTTGTCTTGAAACAATAGCTTCTGCAACAGGTATTGTTCGCATTGCAATGGAGGATCTTGAGTCCCATCAAGAAAGTAAGCTTTATGATACATACCAGGAAAATCATGAATTAACTTCTCGCGACATTTTTGAAGCTTCAGAATTACAAGATCATTATGCGATCACTGTGGTGCAAAATGTGACATTCCACCTCGGTCTTGCAATAGCAAACTTAGCCAATTCGTTGAATCCATCAAAAATTGTAATTGGTGGAGGCGTATCTAAAGCAGGGGAATCTTTGCTAACTCCATTAAGTAAGCAATTTGAGAAATACGCACTCCCACGTGTGAAAGAAGGTTCCGATTTTGCGATTGCTACTCTTGGCAATGATGCTGGCGTAATTGGGGGCGCATGGCTTGTGAAAACAAAATTAATCAATTAGTCCCGATACACCTGTTTGAGCCTATAACAGCAAGGCTGAAGAAGCGGTCAATCGATTTTGACTGCTTTTTTTGTGTGAATAAAAGAAACAAACGAAACTTTTTACAGGGCTCATTCGTTATTAATAATGGACAAGGAATACAGAATCAGAATCTAGATGGAAAGAAATAATAAAAATAAGGACTAAAGTTAGTTGATTAAATTTCTAAAACATACTATCATTGCGATTATGTATGGTCGAAGAAACACATGGTAGCTTTTCCTTATATCCAACTAAGGAGGTACTTTAAAAAATATGAAAAAGCTACAAAACAAGTATTCATTCTTTTTCATCGTAGCCTTTATGCTATGGTTAAAAACGTATCTAGTGTATGAATTCGCATTTAACATTGAACCTGAAAATAAAATGGAAGGGTTTATCCTATTCCTCAATCCGATTAGTTCTGTTTTGTTATTCCTCGGTTTTGCACTATTTGCCTCACCAAAATATCGCAACAGAGTCTTACTAGTTATCAATTTTATTGGTTCGTTTATCCTTTTTGCTAACGTCGTATATTATCGAGAATTTACAGATTTCATTACAATACCACTGTTGTTCCAAACAAATAACATGGGTGAACTTGGTAACAGTATTGCAGAGCTTGTAAGCGGTTTTGACTTCTTATTGTTCCTTGACGTGGTGATTCTATCTGTATACTTATTCGTACGTAAAACAAAAGTATACGCAGTGAAAAAGAAAGAAATTGCAATTGTGTTTGCCAGTGCAATCGCCCTTTTTGCAATTAACGTTGGACTTGCTGAAACAGAACGTCCACAACTTCTAACGCGTACATTTGATCGTGAAATGTTAATTAAGTACATTGGCACATATAATTACCATGTTTACGATGCTGTCCTTCAGTCCAAAGCGAAAGCACAGCGAGCATTTGCTGATGGAAGTGAAATAGTTGATATTGAGAACTATGTGAAAGCAAACCACGTTGAGCCAAATCCTAAAATGTTTGGCAAAGCGGAAGGAAAGAACATCATTCTCGTTTCATTAGAATCTACACAAAGTTTTGTGGTGAATGAAGAAATAGATGGGAAAGAAATCACACCTTTCCTAAATGATTTAATTGATGAAAGTTATTATTTCCCTAACTTTTATCATCAAACAGCACAAGGCAAAACATCTGATTCAGAGTTTATTCTTGAGAACTCTCTTTATGGACTTCCAAGTGGAGCCGTATTCTTTACACATTCCGGGAATGAATACAATGCTTCTCCAGAGATCTACAGTGAACACGGATATTACAACGCTGTATTCCATGCAAACAATAAAAGCTTTTGGAATCGTGATGTGATGTATGATTCACTTAAGTACGATAAGTTTTATGATATTAATGATTTTACGGTAACACCTGATAATTCAATTGGTTGGGGATTAAAAGATGAGTATTTCTTTGAGCAATCAATTAAATACCTTGAAACGTTACCTGAACCATATTATGCAAAGTACATTACGCTAACAAATCATTTTCCTTTCTCACTTGAAGCAGAGGATGAATATATTCCTGAATGGACATCTGAAGATGGTACTGTCAATCGCTTCTTTACAACGGTTAGATATCAGGATGAAGCAGTGAAGAAATTCTTTGAGCGCATGAAAGAAGAAGGTCTTTACGAGGATTCTATCTTTGTTTTGTATGGAGACCATTATGGTATTTCTCAGAACCATAATAAAGCAATGGGAGAATTTCTAGGAAAAGAAATTACACCGTTTGAAACGACTGAGCTTCAGAAAGTACCGTTGGTTATTCATATACCTGGCCAAGAAGGGAAAGTAATGGAGCAAGTTTCAGGACAAATTGATCTAAAACCAACAATCATGCATCTTCTTGGGATTGATACAAAAGATATGATTAAATTCGGTAATGATCTATTTGCGGAGGAACAGGATAATTTTACAATCCTTCGAGATGGAAGTTTTATTACCAAAGACAATTTGTATACAAATAACGTCTGCTATGACAAAGAAACAGGAGAGGAAACGGATAAAGCTGCCTGTGAACCATACATGGAAAAAGCGAAAACCGATTTAGCCTATTCTGACAAAATTGTTTATGGCGATTTACTCCGCTTCTTAGGGAAACATGATGATCAATCACCTAAGACAGAAGATAACTAAACTATCTAGATTAACCATACCTTTCTAAGGTATGGTTTTTCTTTTGTATCAACGCATACACTCCCATACAGGTCTCATATCATAGTATGAAGGCAATAAATGCGGGGGGATATGGAATGCAAATAAGAGTGAAAAGTGGGGACAATCTATGGAAATACAGCCGTGTATTTCAAATACCACTACGTCTTATATTAGATAGTAATAACCTCGATAATCCGAATCAGCTCATGATTGGAGAAATGATTCAGATACCTGGATATGTGACGAAAGGCTATACAATTAAGAAGGGCGATACCTTATGGAAGATTGCTGGTTGGTATCAGGCGCCGCTTGATGGTGTGCTTTTGATTAATGATTCCAATCCGTTTGCTTTAATGCCGGGTGAAAAAGTAAATATCCCTATTCGTGTTTCATGGTCTCTCGTAAATCCAATCCAAAATTATGACTATAATACACTAGTTAGAGATATACGTAAGCTACTTGCCGTATACCCTTTTATGAAACAAGGATTAATAGGTGAATCGGTTATGGGAAAACCCTTACCTGAATTAGTGTTAGGAAAGGGAAAGAAGAAAGTACACATGAATGCTTCCTTTCATGCCAATGAATGGCTTACTTCAGCACTGCTGATGAAATTTATAAATGATTATGCTCGCGAACTAACAAACAGTCAAATGTTAAGTGGCGTCTCCCTTCCAGCACTTTATGAGTCCACATCATTGTCTCTTGTACCAATGGTCAATCCAGATGGAGTTAACATTGTAATTAATGGATTACCAGAAGAAGAACCTTATCGTTCATTGGTAGACGATATCAATAAAGGAAGTGATCAATTTAATCGTTGGAAAGCAAACGTTCGAGGGGTAGATTTGAATAATCAATATCCTGCTAAATGGGAAGTAGAGGCAGAGCGTAAGCCTACTAAGCCATCTCCAAGAAATTACCCGGGAAAAGCTCCATTAACTGAACCAGAAGCAATCGCTATCGCAGATTTGTCTAAACGGAAGAAGTTTGATCGCGCTCTCGCTTTTCATTCACAGGGGGAAGTAATTTATTGGGGATATGAGGGATTAGAACCTCCTGAGTCAGAAAGACTTGTTACGGAATATTCGCGTCTAAGTGGATACACCGGAGTACGCTATGTAGATAGTTATGCGGGTTATAAAGATTGGTTTATTAAAGAATTTAGAAAGCCCGGTTTTACGGTAGAAATTGGGAAAGGTGAAAGTCCTCTTCCCCTTTCACAATTTAACAAAATATATCAGGATACGATTGGGATTTTTCTTTCTTCTTTATACATGTAAGAGCATGGCTTGTATTTTAGGCTATTTTTTGTAATAATAAAATTAATTTCATAATGTTTAAGACTAGGGGTGCCTTCATATTGGGGAGGCTGAGAAAAGGAAACCGTTATTTCCTTTACCCTTGAACCTGATCTGGTTTATACCAGCGTAGGGAAGTCGGTAGCGTATACTACCCCCATTCCACACGTGGAATGGGGTTTTTTTAGTTTTAAACTTATTATTATCTCCTGAGGAGGGTACGTATGAAAGATTTTCAATTATATGTTATTACAGGTGAAGAATTTCATCCAACACGGGATGTAGTAGAGGTGATGGAAGAAGCAATTCAGGGTGGAGCAGATATTATTCAGTTACGTGATAAGAAGAATTCAAAGCGAATTGTACTAGACAAAGCAAGAAGACTCAGAGAATTAACAAGAGAATATGATATTTCTTTTATTGTGAATGATCATATTGATATTGCGCTTGCAGTTGATGCAGATGGCATACATCTTGGTCAGGATGACATGCCGCTAAATATTGCAAGAGAAATTGTAGGTAAGGATAAAATTATTGGCATTTCTACTCATCGTATTGAAGAAGCTCGAGACGCTGAACGAGGTGGCGCTGATTATATAGGGGCTGGGCCAATATTCTCTACTAAAAGTAAGAGCGATGTGGTCGATCCCGTTACAACATCTTATCTTAAAGAAGTTGTTTCAGAAATCAGCATTCCATTTGTTGCAATAGGTGGAATTAAACTGCATAACGTAGATGAAGTGGTGAATGCTGGAGCGAATCGCATCTGTGTTATTAGTGAAGTAGTCGGCAGTGCTGACGTAAAAGGAACGTGTGAATCGTTTACTCATAAAATTAGAAAAAGGGTGAAGCGGTCATGAAGCTATTAATAAATGGGGAAACGTATCATCTTGATGTGTTGACATTAAAAGATGTTGTAATGTATTTCGGACTGCAAGAAGGGTTAGTTGTGACGGAAATAGATGGGACGATCATAGATCGATCTAAATGGATGGATATAAAAGTCGAGGATGGTATGAAAATTGAGCTAGTTCATTTTGTTGGAGGAGGGTGAATTACATGGGTGATAAGCTAACGATTGCTGGTATACAGTTATCATCACGTCTTTTTCTAGGAACAGGAAGGTATCCAAACCCATATGTTCAGAATAAGGCAATAGAAGCGTCTGAAGCAGAAGTTCTTACATTTGCAATTAGAAGAGTGAATTTAAATGAACCTGGTGAAGATGCTATTCTTCAGCATATTGAGGGGAAATCATTTCGTTATTTACCTAATACCTCTGGTGCAACAACGGCGGAGGAAGCGATTCGGATTGCACGCTTAGCAAAAGCATCTGGATTAAGTGATTGGATTAAAATCGAGATTAGTGATAATGAGAAAACGCTCATGCCAGATCCCATTGAAACATTAAAGGCAACAGAGGTTCTTGCTGAGGAAGGATTTATCGTTCTTCCGTATACGTCAGATGATCCAGGACTTTGCTATAGACTACAGGAGGCCGGAGCGGCGGCAGTGATGCCAGGAGGATCACCAATTGGGACAGGACTCGGAATCTTAAATCCCTATAACATTGAGGTGATTACAGAGCAGCTTAAGGTTCCTGTCATAGTAGATGCAGGACTAGGTAGTGCTTCAGATGTGACGAAAGCGATGGAGCTCGGGGCAGAAGGTGTACTTCTTAATACCGCAATTGCAAAAGCAAGAAATCCAGCAAAGATGGCTGAAGCTGTTAAGCATGCTATTCATGCGGGAAGATTATCTTATTTAGCTGGCAGGATACCAAAGAAAAAATATGCAACCGCAAGCAGTCCAATTCTTTAGAATTGCAAGAGGGAGGCTTATATGGCGAGGATAACGATCGTAGGTGGAGGGGTTATTGGACTATCAATTGCATACGAGTGCCAGAAAAGAGGGCATGACATGACCGTTGTTGAAGCTGGGCAATGTGGTGGACAGGCTTCAGGAGCCGCTGCTGGTTTGCTCGCTCCCTATTCTGAGATTGAAGAAGATCCCGATGACTTTTTTCGAATGTGTCAACGAAGTCTACAGTTATTTCCTGCATGGCAGAGTGAAATTAAACTAGCTGCACAGATGGACTTTGAATATAACGAAAGTGGAAGTCTTTATTGTATTTTTCATGAAGCTGATCGACTATCTCTTGAAACAAAGAAAGCATGGCAGGGGAAATTTGGAGTAGAGTCATATATTCTGAGTGGTGACGATGTTAGACAAAAAGAACCGGAGTTATCTAAAGAAATTCTAGCTGGTCTATGGTGTCCAGAGGAATCACATATCTATGCACCTGATTACGTATCAGCTCTATTACAAGCTTGTCGAAATAAAGGTGTACGAGTAATTGAACATGCGGGAGCAGCAATGCTTAGAAAGAATAACCTGGTCGTGACAGATCAGCATGAGATAGAAGCTGACTTTACAGTTATCGCAACGGGAGCCTGGGCAATGGACTGGGAGGAGACTCTTGGTTGTTCCTTGCCGGTATACCCGATTAGAGGGCAAATTTGTGCTTATGAGGGTCCTTCGCTTCAGCACATTATTTTTACAAGCCAGGGGTATTTCGTTTCAAAAGAAAACGGGTCATTAGTGGCAGGCGCTTCTGAAGATATTGCGGGATTTAATACAGATGTAACAGCACATGGAATTGGGCGTCTTGAGAAATGGAGTAAGAAAGTAGTTCCAAAACTGATTACAGAATCACCATTTCATACATGGGCCGGATTGAGACCTGCGACACAGGATGGGTTCCCGCTGATAGGGAAATTGCAATGTCATCCAGAGATTATTCTCGCGACAGGACACTACCGAAATGGTGTTTTGCTTAGTCCTGTTACAGCAAAGATTGTTGCGGATGAAATTGAAGAAAAGGCGCAGGAATTAGCAATAGATGATTTTCGACCAGAACGTTTTCAGCTTACATAATAGGGAGAGGATGGAAATGAGAAAAACCTTGACGATAGCAGGTTCAGATAGTGGTGGAGGCGCTGGAATTCAGGCTGACTTAAAAACATTTCAAGAGCGAGATGTGTTTGGTACAAGCGTTATTACAGCTATAACAGCACAAAATACGCTTGGCGTCCACAATGTATATCCTCAAACAGTAGAGGCAGTTCGTTCACAACTTAATGCAGTGCTTTCAGATATGGGGACAGATTCAGTGAAAACAGGAATGCTTTTCTCAAGTGAACTGATTCATACTGTGGCAGAGAAAATAAGAGAGTATCAAGTGCCTAATTTGGTAATTGATCCTGTTATGATTGCAAAAGGAGGTGCGTCTCTTCTTCGAAAAGAAGCCATTATTGCTCTAAAGGAAGAGCTACTCCCACTAGGGAAAGTGATTACCCCTAACCTTCCTGAGGCGTCTGAGCTATTAAATGGTCAGCAAATTAAGTCAGTTGACGATATGGAACAAGCAGCTAAAGCGTTACATCGAAGTGGAGCGGAAGCTGTTTTAATAAAAGGCGGTCATATGGAAGGTTCTACTTCTATTGATGTGTTGTATATCCATGATCAATTTTATCATTACGAATCTAATCGAATTAATACGAACCATACACATGGTACTGGCTGTACGTATTCAGCATGTATCGCAGCAGAACTTGCAAAAGGTAAAACAGTGCCAGAAGCTGTTTCAATTGCAAAGGATTTCATCACACTGGCAATTAAACACTCTCTGCCGATTGGCAAAGGAATAGGACCTACAAACCACGCTGCCTATCGCCATTTTGCGGCTACAACAATTGAACCATAACCCTGCAATCATCATTGCAGGGTTTTTATATGTCTGTTTCTAAATGGCTCTTTTCTAAAAGATTGTTGCTTTTGAAACAATTATTGTAAAACGAAACTCATCTGATTGGAGCGGAGATCAACCACTACTCTTATAACAGAAGCAACAATGTCCACGAAAAGAGCCTTTTAAATAGAATTCTTAAAACCCTTTAGAATGGTGTATAGAATCGTAATATGATATAAACGATAAGAGAAACCTATATTATAGAAAGGTTGTCCGATGAAAACAATAATTGAAGCAAGAAATGTAAAAAATGAACGAGTGGATGATGTTGATTTCGAATTGATGGAGTCAACGCTAACCACGATCATTGGTCCATCAGGTTCTGGTAAGAGCAGTTTATTAATGTTGCTAAACAGACTGGAAGACCCTGATCAGGGAGACATTTATATCAAGAATAAGAAAATCGACCAATACCCAATTAGTGAGTTAAGGCGCGATATCGGTATGGTGTTTCAACAAGCCCATTTATTTGAAGGAACTGTAGAAGATAATTTGAAATTTGGTCCTCGCCTTAAAAAGCAATGGAGTGACAAACTTGGATCTGAACTACTTGAGAAAGTGCAGCTACCTGTCGATATTTTAACGAAAGATGTTAGTCACTTGTCGGGTGGAGAACAACAAAGAGTGGCATTTGCTAGAACACTCGCGAATGATCCTGAAGTGCTATTGCTTGATGAAGTGACAAGCGCTTTGGATATGCGGACAGTCGAGTGGATGGAAAAGTTGTTACATAGGCTCGTTGATGAAGAGGGGAAGACCATTCTTATGATTACACATGACTTGAAACAGGCGGAACGGTTGGGGAACTATACCTTGTTTATGAATGAAGGACGTTTGGAAGAACAGGGTGAAACCAGTGAATTATTTCGTCATCCAAAATCCAATGCTCTAAAGAAATTTCTTGAGGCTTAGCTCATGACAAATATTTCGAACCTTTCGCTGTTAACGATGATACTTTTTGTTATGATACCCGTATCCCTTTCTTATCTTTATTCACTTGGGATTGGTAAATCCGCCATTTGGTCGTCGCTGCGTGGTGTAGTACAACTGTTCTTTATTGGCTATATTCTGACATTCTTGTTTTCTATACCTGATTGGCAGGGAATAGGATTATGGGTAGCTGTTATGTTAGTAATTGCTTCACTTCAGGCTAGTAGGAGAGGAAAAGGCATTCCATATGCATTTCTTTTATCATTAAGCTCATTAATTTTAATCGAAGTTTTTGTTCTTTCGCTATGGCTAGTATTTGATATTATTCCATTTCGTTCTGAACAGGTCATTCCGATGAGTGGGATGATTATAGGAAATAGCATGGTAGCAGCAGGACTAGCTTTTGAACGGATGAAAAATGAGTTTCAAAGCAATCAAGGCAGGGTTCTGGCTGCGCTGTCTCTTGGAGCTAATGCTTCTCAAGCGTCACAAATGATTATAAGAAAGACGATTCGTGCAGCAATGATTCCAAATGTAGATAGACTGAAGACGATAGGACTTGTTCAACTCCCTGGCATGATGACTGGTTTAATCCTTGGAGGAGCTTCGCCAATTCAAGCAATCCGATATCAAATTGTCATATCAATTAGTGTCTTTTCAACAGTATCTATATGTGCGATGATTATTTCACTTGTAACTTATCGCTTTTTCTTTAATCAGAATATGCAGTTACAAACGATTGAAGGAGGTAATGATTAATGGCTATTGTAGACGTTACAGTAATTCCGATTGGCACTGAAAGCCCGAGTGTTAGTAAGTATGTAGCAGATGTGCAGAAAATACTTGATTCTTACACTGATCGAATTTCGTATCGATTAACACCAATGAGTACTCTCATTGAAGGAGATTTACAAGATCTTCTAGAGGTAGTACAAGCTATCCACGAAGCACCTTTTCAAGCTGGAATTGAGCGTGTTGCAACGAACATCCGAATTGACGATCGACGTGATAAGAAAGTCAAGATGGATGATAAACTTGATTCTGTAAAAAAGCATTTAACATAAAAAAACAGCCATAATGGCTGTTTTTTTAGTGGCCTCCGCCGCCACCAGATCCAAAAAGAATATCGATCATTGTAGCAACAGTAAAAGCGCCAAAGACTAGAACCGTTAGTCCTGCAAAGGCAAGGCCCATAAAGTTTTTTTCACGGAAAGAGCGGAATACGCCCCACACGCAAAAAATCGTAACGATTGCAAAAATAATGGCTAAACCCATTCGGAATACCTCCCTATCCATGCACTCTTAATCAGTATACCCGGAAATATGCTATGGCATGGTTAAATCTGAAATTTTTCTAACTTGAAGGGTATGTACTATAAGTCCTTTCTTATTTTAACCGTTTTCTTTTCGTTTGTCGAGGTGTTATTCAACCACAAATGTAAGTTCAAGTCCGTATGCTCTCGCAATTCCCTCAACTAATTCAATGTAACTTTGATCAATATAGAAAATTCCATGATCTTGTGCGATTAAATGTTCTTCAAACTGAAGCTTAGCCATTTTTATTTCCTCTTCTTCTCCGTGCTTTATGATAAAACCAGATATCAAATGATTGTAGAGGTAATAGTGATTATTCTGAGATACGAAACCATAATCTGTGAAAATGTCAGTAGGTTTTGCAACTTTGGAAAGTTGCAGAAGTGTAAAAAAATCTTCATACACGTCTTTGGAGATATAGTAATCTTTAAGAGCATGTGCTTCTTGCTTATTAGATATAATAGCAAGTTGTTTATCGCGATCAATCACTGTTGCAAGTTCAGTTGTTTTTTTAACAAGTTGAGCTGTAAATCCAGGTAACTTCCCTTTAGGTGGTTTCATTTCAACTCCGTAAACGGTGTTCATTGTGAACATCTCCTTTTGTACAGCCTTTTGTATAGTGTAGAATAAGAAGCATAATCTTTCAATGGAGGCGATGTTAATGGAATGGAAGCAAATGCCTGTCGGTCCTGTTCAAGCGAATGCAGGATTGCTGTGGAATGAGAAGAACGAAGCATTACTAATTGATCCTGGTGCAGAAGGGGGGAGGATCAAACGAAAAATCGAAAAGTTAGAGTTAAAACCTATAGCTATTCTCTTAACGCATGCTCATTTTGATCATATTGGCGCTGTTGATTTAATGCGAGAGACATACGAAATTCCAGTTTATGTCCACCAATATGAAGAGAAGTGGCTCTCAAATGCATCGTTAAACGGTTCAAAGCTATTTCCTATTGTTGAAGATATCGAAGGTAAACCCGCAGATCATCTAATTGATCGTGAAGGCGAAATGACTATCGGTTCATTTACGTTTCAAGTCCTAGAGACCCCTGGCCATTCTCCTGGTAGTGTGTCATTCTATTTCAAAGAATCAAATATTGTATTCTCAGGAGATGCGTTATTTGCAGGTAGTATTGGTCGAACTGATCTTCCAGGTGGAAATCAAAAACAGCTACTAGAGAGTATACATAATCGGCTTCTTGAACTACCGGAGCAAACGATTGTCGCTTCTGGACATGGACCTGTTACTACAATTGAACAGGAAATGGTGGGAAACCCGTTCCTAAATGGCTTCTCTTTATAAGTGATGGACCTTCTACAAATGATAATGAGCGAGATTAGGCAAAGCGACGATAATGCAATTACTTACGAAAGATACATGTCATTAGCTTTATATCACGAACGATATGGGTACTATCGTTTAGATAAAGAAAAGGTAGGACGAAACGGTGACTTTTACACGTCTACAACAGTTCATGACATATTTGCCCGTGTTATGGCAAACGTAATTAGTAAGGATCTTTCAAACATGCTAATGGAGCCCATTATTGTCGATGTAGGATCAGGAGACGGAAGATTTATACAAAGTTTTCTTAAAGAAGTAAAAAATATTGATCCCCTGTTATACAATAAGCTCACTTATTACGTGATTGAATCAAGCCCATACCATCAGAAATTAATTAGGGAACGAGTCAATTCAGCTAATATACGAATTTTTTCTTCTCTTACAATCCTTCAAGAGGAAATGCCCAGGTTAAACGGTCTTCTTTTCTCAAACGAATTGTTAGATGCTTTTCCAGTTCGAGTTCTAGAGAAATACGATGGCGAATTATTGGAAGTATGCGTCGGTCTTGATGATGAGGATAAGCTTATAGAGGTGTACAAACCATGTACAGACTTAGGGATAGGAACATGGATGAAGCAGTATGGATATCCAATCTCTCATAATCAACGTTTTGAAGTACCTTTAAAAATGACGGAATGGTTGCATCGTACTTGTGAGTGGTTATCGAGCGGAAAAATTTATACCATTGATTACGGCTACACAGATGAAGAATGGAAAGAACCTGCAAGAAGAAGAGGGAGTTTGCGAGGCTATCACAATCATCAGCTTATCACCGATTCACTTCTGAACCCTGGTCAAATGGACTTAACAACGCACATTCCTATCGACACAGTTCGAAAAGTTGGAGAACAATATGGGATCAACTGGCTTTCCTGTGAACCACAGGGAACATTTCTTTTAAAACATGGTCTTTGGAATTATCTTAAGAAGTCCAACCCTGACGACCCATTTTCACTTGAACAGAAACAGAATCGAGCTGTAAGGTGGCTTTCAGAATCCAACCAATTTCATGTTATGGTGCAAGAGAAAAATACACATTAAAAAGACGATGCCGCTAAGCATCGTCTTTCTAATGTTCTAATTAATGTCCACCTGAGCCAGGTGTCATCATGAACACAGACCAGTATGAAAAACCGACCATAAATAATGTTAAGTATACACCAAAAATATACAAATAAGTACGTTCTGTTAAGTTTAAATAACTTAACGCTAAAAACATGCCGGCCTGGCCAAGGAACAGCAATCCTAATACTGGCATCTCACCGACAAAGCCCATTAGTGAGAAAATGCCGGTCCAGAAAGCTAAAACTCGGTACATTCTAGGCATAAAAAGTTCCTCCCTTGCTCGTTCA
Organism: Bacillus sp. NTK071; assembly: GCF_017303315.1. GTDB lineage: Bacteria > Bacillota > Bacilli > Bacillales > Guptibacillaceae > Guptibacillus. Next base: position 303,045 of record NZ_JAFKOI010000002.1, on the reverse strand, counting down.
TTCCCCATACATATCGTATTATATATGAGTTCTTGTCAAAAAGTAAATGCTAGTCTTATGGCAAAATCGTGTCTTTCGTTAAGTAACCTTGAAAAGGGTTCCAATTTATTATCCCAAATCGTTCACAAAAATACAAACTTTTTTCTTGTACAATATTTGTTTAACTATTGTATAATGTGGGTAAAGATAAGCATCAACGGAAAACGAAACCGGGAGGAATTAAAATGGAAGATAAATTATTGTTTTATACGTACCCAAGTTGCACATCATGTCGTAAGACAAAAGCGTGGTTGAAAGAAAATGGTGTAGATTTTGAAGAACGTCATTTATTTAAAGACACTCCAACAATCGAAGAATTGAAAGAAATTATTACTTTGTCTACTGAAGGAATTGAAGAAATCCTTGCCAGAAGAAGCAGTTCGTTTAAAGGGCTTGATATTGAAATTGAAGATCTAACTTTATCTGAAATGTTAGAACTAATGCACAATGAACCGAAATTACTTAGAAGACCTATTGTAACAAATGGTAAAAAGCTAATCGTTGGATACAATAAATCAGGTTTACAGAACTTGAAGCAACGCAAAAAGAAACTTGCAGTTGTTTCGTAAATGAAATGGCTGGGCTAGCTGGATTCGAACCAGCGCATGACGGAATCAAAATCCGTTGCCTTACCGCTTGGCCATAGCCCAAGAGTTAACTTCCCTGTTAGTATGAACTTTGAAAAAAGATCTTATACAAAAGGTGGAATCTTTTTGAAATCAGTTTATTCTAGACTGTTTCAGCATACAGAAGTGGGATGTTTATTTGACTAGCAAATTCAATTACCAAATATAGTGGTTTAAAGGAATGTCCTATAGAGTTAGTGAATAAGATAAAAACATAATCCATGTCACAGCGATATGTGGAAAATATTCCGCGTGTCGCTTTTTTGTGTGCAATGAAAAATAAATCATAAAAAGTTCGAGAGTATCAATCTGAAATAAGTTATTCTAGAAGTATTAGCTGTAAGAAATGGAGAGATGAGCAAATGACATGGGATCAGAACTTCATCGAAACAGATCGAGGTACTTTTGAAGTCTTCTCAAAAGGGGATGGACCACCTCTTTGTGTGACGCATTTATATTCAGAGTTTAACGAGAGCGGTGATTACTTTGCAGATGCTTTCACCGAGAACCATACAGTGTATTTAGTTAATTTAAGAGAAGCTGGAGGGTCAGATGGTGCAAGGGCGCCACACGAATTATTTATGATTGAATCGATCTTTGATCTAGAAAGTATTCGAAGAGCACTGCGAATAACTCAATGGGTATTTGCAGGTCATTCTACAGGGGGAATGCTTGCTTGCATATATGGTATCCATGCTTCCTCGTCGCTTAGAGCAATGATTGCAGTCGGATCGGCTGCAAGAGAATATGGATCATCTTCTTCGGCTTGCATATATCACCAGAAACACCCTGACTATCATTTAATGCAGCATTACATTGAAGAATTGAAAGATCCAAATCTTGATGAGGGAAAACGGCAGTTCATCTCAAGAGAGCGAACTAAACTCTCCCTGTATAAACCTGAACAATATGAGAACTATTTCACTAAAGCTATACAAAAGAAGATGGCAACAGCCCGAATGAACTTTTTTGCTAGAGAAATTCTTCAATTTGATTTAACCAAACAACTTCACAATGTGAATACACCAACCTTAGTGATCTGTGGTGAGTATGATGTCCAGTGTCCTCTTGAATTCTCAGAAGAAATGGCAGCAGAAGTACCTGGAGCACAACTGGCTGTTTTCAAACATAGCAATCACTATCCATTTCTTGAAGAAGAACAGGCATTTAAGAAAGTGGTCCATCAGTTTATTGAAGAAGTTAATGAGGTCTCTTCCTAACAAATTATAATTTTTTTCGGATGAGAAGGAATTGTCAAATAGGTGGCGAATCCTTCTTCTTACGGTTTTAAAAATCTTGACTGATTTTGCCGTCAATCGAACTGGAAGGAAGGTGTGTAATTGCTGAACATTGAAGAAAAAGGTCAGGAGATCATTAAACAAGCGATGGAGGTTGGAGCGTCAGATGTTCATTTCCATCCGAAAGAAAAGGGAGCGCTCATTCAGTTTCGCGTCGATCATCGTCTTTATGATGCAATGTGGCTTCCACTAACAGTATGTGAAAAGCTATTGTCCCATTTTAAATTCTTAAGTGGAATGGACATTGGTGAAAAGCGTCGCCCTCAGAATGGGGCAATGGACATGATTCTTTATCCTCGAAAGCTTCATCTTCGTCTATCTACCATCCCCACTCCGTATCATGAAAGTCTCGTTGTTCGAATTCTTCCACAGGATGAAACCCATACCTTTAAAGAGCTATTTCTTTACCCCTCAACAGCTAATCGACTCCTCCAAATTGTTAGTTGCAACAGTGGCCTATTCATGATTACTGGTCCAACTGGATCAGGTAAAACCACCACTATGTATTCACTTCTGCAAACGTTAAGTATTAAGCGCCATAGACGCGTCCTCACAATCGAAGATCCCATTGAGAAAAGAAATCCTGATTTTATTCAAATGGAAGTAAACGAGAAAGCTGGTCTTTCCTATTACGAAGGCTTTAAAGCAGGTCTTCGGCACGATCCGGATATATTAGTAGTCGGTGAAATACGAGATGAGCAAACAGCGCAACTCGCCATAAGAGCGAGTATGACCGGGCATTTAGTCGTTTCCACCCTCCATACAGGTAGCACGCTTGAATGTATTCCGAGACTTCTTGAATTTGGAATTCCTCTCCATTACATCGCCCAAACCTTAAAGGGTGTTGCTACCCAAAGACTTGTGCCTCTAAAATGCCCTTATTGTAAGGTTTGTTCTTTAGAATGTTTAAAGCGACGCAGTCGAAGAAAGCTTGCTGTCGTTGAAATTCTTGCAGGTTTGCACCTACAAAAAGCCCTTAATGAGCCTGAGACCTTATCCATACCAGGTCAATCTACAATTAAAGATTTAATTCTTCGAGCCTATGCACTTGGTTATATTCAAAAAGAAACGGTTGAAAAAGAACTGGGGTTATGGAACCGTGAAACGATACAATTGGAAGCTTAATCGAAAAGCGGATTTTCTCTCACGCATAGGAAAAATGCTGGAAGAGGGATATCCTCTTTCGAAGGCACTTGAAGTATATGCGTTATATCAAAATGATCAAACTCGTTCCAACGTAGAAAAAATCATGAACAGGCTGAAAGAAGGAGATTCATTTCACGATGTGCTTTCTGATTTCCAATTCCCACCTGATATTCTTTCCTACTTATATATGTCCGAGCAAAGAGACTTTGCTACTGGAATATCAGCCTCAGGACAATTAATGAAAACGAGAAGTGAATGGCAAAAGCGACTTCGAAGCACGCTAGCTTACCCAATCTTTCTCTTCTGGATGACTGCCATTATGTTATTCGTGGTAGGAAAGTACTTATTGCCTCAGTTCAATACACTGTATGAATCCCTCGACGTTCCTTTACCGCTTGTATCAAGAATTTTCATGAAGCTTGTTCACTTTATGCCTGCGATTGTAGGAGTTATCTTTCTTCTTTGTGTCGCATATTACCTATCATCATTGATGAAGAATAAGCGAACTTCAGCTGTTAACAAAATGCTTTTCTATAGCAAACTCCCTTTTGCCCATCTTTTCATTCCCCTTTATCTCACACACCATACATCTCTCCATCTTGGACTTCTTCTTCAAAGTGGTCTCTCAATTTCTGAAGCGTATGTCTTACTTAAGAAACAATCTCATTTTATATTCTTTCAGGAGGAAGCTGAGCGCGTCTCAAGGTCGTTAATGAGAGGGGAGCGGCTTGAAGTCTTATTTGAAAACACTCGATTATATGTTCCGGAGTTTAAAGAGATTCTCATGCATGGCCAGGCAAGTGGGAATCTCGGAAGTGAATTAATTCTATATGGGGAGGTGGTAGGTGAAAGATTTCAAGAATTAGTAAAGAAAGGATTTGTCATTCTTCAACCCGTTAGCTTTGTTGGTGTAGGTCTCGTTGTCATGCTGATGTTTATGTCTATTTTGTTACCTATGTTTTATTACTTACAATCCATTTAGGGAGGAAAATGAACGTGAGAAAATTAATTCATTTAGTGAACCAGGAAAAGGGATTTACGTTAATTGAAATGATGATAGTTATTATGATCATTTCTGTTTTATTGCTCATTGCGGTACCAAGTTTAACCAAAAACAATGAGGTGGTTGAAGGTAAAAGTTGTGAAGCCACTGTTAAAGTAGCTCAAACACAGGTGGCTGCATATAAAGCTGATAAGAAGGCATTTCCTGCTTCAATCGACGATTTAGTTAGCGAAAAGTATCTAGATATGGAAGAAGCGACATGCCCTGGTGGACAACCATTAACAATAACCAATGGAAAAGTGGCTGCTGGTGCTAAACCGACATCTTAATGATCTCACTTCAAAAGGTTACACGCTTATTGAAATGCTCATCGTTCTCTCCGCATTCTCTATTCTCCTTTCACTTGTCTTTCTTCAAATTTCACCAACTCAAACGGCCTCTTCAACTCGTCATTTTATCGAAGAAATGCAAGCAGATCTTCGCCTTACTCAGGAACTTTCTTATGCAGATGGAAAATCGCACCGATTTTCCATCTCACCTGATACCCATTCGTATAGTATCCAAAGTACCGCTTCAAACGTTATTAAAACACGTGATATTCCGAAACAAATTACAATTGAAAAGGGTACCCTTGGGTATCAAATTGTATTTGGTGCAAATGGTAATGTTCAAAAAGCAGGAACTCTTTTTATTAAAACTGAAGAGGAGGAGTATAAGCTTGTTGTCCAGGTTGGCGCCGGTCGTTTTTACCTTGAAAAACTCTAGGGGATATACATTACTTGATGCGTTAACGGCTTTATCGATTTTAAGCATTTTATCTGCAAGTGTACTTCCGCTATATACCCACATATATGAAGAGCGCTCAATCATTAGAGAAAGAAAAGAGGCTACAATCCTGCTTGGACAATTTTGGAATGAACTTGTATTAGAAGAAATGACACCACCCCTCGAGCGAGTAACAGGTGATGTCCCATACACATTCGAGATTTCCTCAAATCAGCTTTGTGTATCCTTTCAAGGTACTCCAAGAAGGAATACAGTCATTTGTAGGAGTTTGCCACATGAAGAATAGTCAAAGGGGTATGACATTGATTGAATTAATGCTCACAGTGACGATTCTTGTGGCAATAGTGAGTGTACTGCCTATTCTCATGAATGCAGCAGTTAAAAGCACAGGTGATGATCTTCAGCAACAGGAAGCGCAATTGTTTTTTCGTCTTTTCTGTAAAGAAGTTAGGGAAGCTTCTCGGATAACAATCGTCGGTGATAACGTAGAACTATTGAAAACGGATGGAACACTTGCACTATATGAACGGTATGGATCGTCAATTAGAAGGAGGGTGAATGGAACTGGGCATGAGGTTGTACTACAGCATATTAGGAAGTTGAAAGTTGGACGAATAGGAAAGAAAGTGACAATTGAGGTGGAGCTTCAAAATGGAAAAAGTCAGAAACGTGTTGTTTTCCAGATTGCAGATGAGGCTTAATGAGCTAGGGTATATGACAGCTATGGTGATGCTCATTAGCACGCTAACCATTGGATTTATCTTACATTTATGCACAATCACAGAAAACGAAAGAGAGTTTCTTAATCGAGAAGAAGAGCAAGATCGAAAGGAATCCTTGCTAGTCCTAGGGATGAGAGATACAATTTCATATATAACTAAGAGTGGCAGTACAGCTACTGAACAAACGTATTCTTATGAAGAAGGTACAATCACGTCAGTTATTTATTTGCAATCGACTGATGAACTGAAAATAAAGATCAATGGAGCTACGCAAACAGGTACCCGTATAGCAGCTACATTTTATTATAATGTAGTAAAGGGAAAAGTCACAAAGTGGGGAGAAGAATTAGGATGAAGGCAATATACTTAACAGGATTTATGGGTTCGGGCAAAACAACTATTGCTGAAAAGTTATCATTCGAGTTAGCCGTACCTGCTATTGATACGGATGACCACGTTGAAGAAGTAACGGGGAAAGCAATTCAAGACATTTTTTCATCAGAAGGAGAAGAGGCTTTTCGTAAGTATGAATCTCAGTCGCTTGAGACCCTACCAAATAAGAATGTCATTATTAGTACAGGTGGAGGTATTATTCTCAAGGAACAAAATCGAGAATATATGAGGAAACATGGGACCGTTATTTACTTGCATTGTGAGCCTGAAGAGATTTTAAAGCGTCTTGAAGGTGATTCTTCGAGACCATTGCTTGCTGGAGACAACAAACAAGTTAAGGTTCAATCGATTTTCTCTGAACGTCTTCCATTATATCGTGAAGCACATTTTGAAATTGATACGACTAATCGTTCTGTTAGTGAGATCGCTAACGAAATACAAGGCATTATTGGTTAAATTGGTCAAAAGATGGGCATCCTAAGTGTAGAATATACTTATAAAAGGATGAGTACAATGTCATCAAATGATCTAGTGAAATTTATGACGCAGCAAGTGGTCTCATATATTGATCAGCCAAAAGAAAAAAGACAGAATCAGCGTGCTGAACGTAAAGCAGCGAAACAGCCCTTTTTGTTCCGTTGGTTCGGCATCATTCCTATGGCTATCTCCATGTTTGTGAAGAAGGGAAATCGTTAAGCTCGGACAAGTGTCCGAGCTTTTTTCATGGAGTTATGCTTGTGATTCAACGCCTGGTCCAAGATAGAATATGCCACCATTAATGATATCTACTGTGATGACAGGCTCGTATTGTTTCCTAAGCGCTTCTTTCTCAACATGGTAGCTTTCCACATCGGTGCTTCCATCATAGAACTGATCAAGAAGAAGTTGGTCTGCCGCCCATCGTTTCTTCGCCTCGTCTGCCCAACTATGTTCTTCTTGTGAGACAAGCATGTCAATAACACCCTCAAGGCGAGTTAAGCCACTTGAAGGTTTGATAATTGGACTGATCGTGAAGGTGTAATCTGGGATTTTCGGTGTAAGTGATTTTTTGAGAAGTAAATCATGAAAATCACTTACGACTGCACCACTTACAAGGTGCAAACCGAGTGATAACAAGCGATGCTTTTTTCGATCGCATTGATAAGATACCTTTATATTGAGTCCAAGCCATGGATGGAGTGGAAGCTGTTGATGCGGTGAGGTTGGAATCTCTTCATACAGTCGGATATAGGACGCAAGCTTTTTGGTTGAAGAAAAAATCTGATGAAGCCTTGGTGCTCCGAAATGAATAAACTCACCTTTTTCCTCGATGTGCTGGTTTGTAATGAGTGAAAGTGACATGGGACGAGGAGTTCCACCGATTTTCTCTAAATAATGCCAGTAGAATGGACGGTTCATCAATTCTTTATCGAGTTGAACTGTTAGTTGAACAGAAAGAGCACCAGGCCTTTCATTTAGAATGGTACAGTCATTGGCAACGAAATACGAGCGCAGGTAGTTATGAATATTTTCTTGTCGCATCCGTATCCTCCTTCTGATTCTGCTGGTAGTTGATTAACTCCTTTATATTCTCCATCTTAATGCGAATCTCACCTTCACTTTCAGAGTGAAGTAAAATATCTGAAATATGCTTTTCGATATCACGCATACCAAGTCGTGTTAGAATTTCATCGAGCTGCCCAATGACGCTTTCAAAGAGTTGGATTTTTTCATAAAGCAGGGTTAGGATGTGCTCTTCGACTGTATGTTTTGTAGCAAAATTATAAATATGAACATCGCTTTCCTGTCCAAGTCTATGAATACGTCCAATTCTCTGTTCGATTCTCATTGGGTTCCATGGAAGATCATAATTGATTACATGCTGACAGAATTGGAGGTTGATTCCTTCACCACCAGCTTCTGTAGCAATGAGCACTTTTGCATGATTTTTAAACAGTTCTTTCATCCAATCCTTTTTGCCGCGCTTAAATCCCCCTCTGAATGGAACAGAAGTGATCCCGTGTTCTTTAAGGAACCATTGTAGATAGATCTGTGTTGCTCGATATTCAGTGAAAATAATCACTTTACCTTCAATAGTTTGGATAAGTTCAAGAGCTTTTTGAGCTTTGGAGTTAGTTGGTACGCCTTCAATCTTCTTAATTAGCTCATTCATTAATGCACGAGCTTGATCAGTGACGTTTTCTTTCTCTAGCATTTTCTTAAGCGTCATATAAGCTGCTTCTCGACTAGAGCATATTTCTCTTAGCAACGTAATAATTGAAAATTGACTACGTGTAGCGACAGGTTCTTTCTTTAACGCCTCAACGGATCGATATAGGTCCTCTTCCTCTGGGCTTAACGTAATTGGAACAGTTTCCACAATTCGTTCAGGCCAGTCCATACCAGTATCCTCACGACGGTTTCGCACCATTACCTTCTGAATTAGCGCTTTCAGTCTTTCTTCATCCTCAACACTTTTTTCTTTTCCTTTATAATCTTTCTCAAAGTTCTCGTAGCTTCCTAGATGACCTGGTTTAAGAAGAGAGACAAGATTAAATACTTCATCCAGACGATTCTGAACGGGTGTTGCTGTTAAGAGAAGGCAGAATTTTTTAGGAAGATGCTGAACAAATTCATAGTTTTTTGTTCGGCTGTTTTTAAGTCTGTGTGCTTCATCAATAATAACCATATCGTATTGCTGGTCATATACAATAGAGCGGTGTGGCTCACGTTTTGCTGTATCAATTGATGACACAATCACATCACACTGGTCCCATACATAGCTTTTTCGTTGAACAACTGCAGGGATATAGAACTTTTGATTTAATTCAATAGCCCACTGGGAAACGAGTGATGCTGGAACAAGGATCAAAACCTTTTTGACTAGTCCTCTGATCATGTATTCCTTAATAATAAGGCCAGCTTCAATAGTTTTCCCAAGTCCTACTTCATCGGCTAAGATTGCTTTTCCATTCATTTCCTCTACAACTCGTCGTGCAGCTTCAAGCTGGTACGGGTGAGGAGTTAGGTGTGGTAGGTGCGCAGGTGCCTGCAAACCTGTAAAAGATGGAATTGCTGTATGCTTTTCTGCTTCGATTGCAAGTTTAAACAGCTCCCAATTTGCCCATGGCCCATCCTCTTCTATTTGCTTAATAAAGTTATTTGTCCAATCTTGATCGAAATGCAGTTCTGTCCTCATTATGAAAACCCTTTCTAGCAAGATGTTAATTACGAATGATATTTTTTTAATATGTATTAATGTTCGCCTTTTGTAAATTAGTACAAATACTTTCAATCTTAAAAAGATTGTTGCCAACCTTACTCTGGTAGTGGTAGGATTGAAATCGAAAGCATTACTAGTATGAATCAAACGATGAAATCCAATACCTTAAAACTGAAAATAGGCGAATGAAAGCAAGAGGAGAGACTGCCGTGTGCAGCGCCGAAGGAGCAAGCAAATTTGTGAATCTCTCAGGCAAAAAGACTCTTGCTAGACGCACCTCTGGAGAGAGCTATTATAGCCGCCAAAGATGTAATTCTCGCTATTGTGAGAAGAAACTTTCAGGTCAACGGGACAGAGAAACTGCGCTTTATACAGCGGGTTTCTCTGTCCTTTTTTTGTACTGATAAACGACTCAGGGAGGTAATAAGATGAATTCCTTATTAAAAACACCATTATATGAAACTTATCAAGAAATGGGAGCAAAAACGATTGACTTTGGAGGTTGGGCACTTCCTGTTCAATTTTCGAGTATTAAAGAAGAACACGAAGCGGTTCGAACTCGCGCTGGTCTTTTCGATGTTTCTCATATGGGAGAAGTTGAAGTAAGAGGCGAGGAGGCACTTGCTTACCTTCAAAAGATGATGACGAATGATGTGAGTAAGCTTAAGGTAAATGGTGCTCAATATACGGCCATGTGCTACGAAGACGGCGGAACAGTTGACGATTTGCTTATTTATAAACATGCAGAGGATCATTATTTACTTGTTGTCAATGCAGCGAATACAAAGAAAGATTATGAATGGTTGGAGAAACACCTTGAGTCTGGCGTTTCCATTAAGAATATTTCAAGTGAGATGGCACAACTTGCTATTCAGGGACCTAAAGCTGAAACGATTCTACAACGTCTCACAAGTACAGATTTAAGTTCAATTGGCTTCTTTAAGTTCCAAAACGACGTAAAGATTGATGATATTAATACACTCGTCTCAAGGACTGGATATACAGGAGAAGACGGATTTGAACTTTATACTGCATGGGAAGATGCACCCGCTTTATGGAACATCATTCTAGCTACTGGAGAGCCTGAACACATTCTACCTTGTGGCCTCGGTTCACGAGACACATTACGTTTTGAAGCTAAGCTCGCACTTTATGGTCAAGAATTAACAAAAGATATTTCGCCTCTTGAAGCTGGAATTGGTTTTGCAGTTAAGACGGGTAAAGAAGCAGATTTTATTGGAAAGAGTGCGCTTGTAGCACAACGGGAAAACGGACTGGAACGGAAGCTAGTCGGAATTGAAATGATTGATCGTGGTATTCCAAGGACCCATTATTCGGTATATAAAGGCGAAGAGCTTATTGGTGAAGTAACGACAGGAACACAGTCACCTACACTAAAGAAAAATGTGGGCCTTGCTTTACTTAAGAAAGAGTATACAGAGCTTGGGACTGAACTGGATGTGGAAATTAGAAAGAAACGTGTACGGGCAAAAGTCATTCCATCACCATTCTATAAGCGAGAGAAATAAAGGGATACCGAGGAGGAGAAGAGACATGAAACATCGTTATTTGCCAACAACTGATCAAGATCGCAAAGAAATGCTTGAAACCATTGGAGTAGAATCTGTACAGGAACTTTTTGCTGATATTCCAGAAGCTATTCGCTTTAAAGGTGAACTTAATGTAGAGAAACAGCTTTTTGAACCGGAACTCATTCGCTATATGTCTAAGCTTGCTTCAAAGAATGCGAATACACAAGAGAACGTTTCGTTTTTGGGTGCTGGTGTTTATGACCATGCCATTCCATCTGTCGTTGACCATGTCATTCGCCGCTCTGAATTCTACACAGCTTATACACCTTACCAGCCGGAAATCTCACAGGGAGAATTACAGGCTATTTTTGAGTTCCAAACTATGATTAGCGAACTTACAGGAATGGAAGTTGCTAATTCATCTATGTACGATGGACCAACTGCCCTAGCAGAAGCTGGTTTATTAAGTGCAGGTCAGACAAAGAAGAAGAAAATTATCGTTTCAAAGGCTGTGCATCCTGAAGCTCGTGCGGTTATTGATACGTATGCAAGAGGACAGCATCTTTCTGTTACGGAAGTAGATTCAGTTGATGGTGTGACTGACCTTGATAAACTGAAGAGTGAAATTGATGAAGACACAGCGTGTGTGATGGTTCAATATCCAAACTTTTTTGGTCAATTAGAGCCGTTACCAGAGATTGAAAAGCTTGTTCATGAGCAAAAAGCAATGTTTGTTGTATCAAGCAATCCCCTTGCGCTAGGTCGTTTAACACCTCCAGGAGAAATGGGAGCTGATATCGTAGTGGGAGACTGTCAACCATTTGGTATCCCAGCACAGTTCGGAGGACCTCATTGTGGATATTTTGCCGTAACGAAAAAGCTAATGCGTAAGGTGCCAGGACGATTAATTGGGCAAACCACTGATGATAAAGGGCAGCGTGGTTTTGTTCTTACCCTTCAAGCGCGTGAGCAACATATTCGTCGTGATAAAGCCACATCCAACATTTGTTCCAATCAGGCATTAAATGCACTCGCTTCATCAGTTGCGATGAGTGCGCTTGGTAAGGAAGGTGTTCGAAACATGGCTGAGCAGAACATCAAAAAGGCTCATTACGCAAAGGTGCAATTGGAAAAATCTGGTGCGGAAACAGTGTTTGATGGAGTTTATTTCAATGAATTCGTCGTTAAATTGAATGGTTCCGTTAAAGAACTAAATCGTAAGCTTATGAAAAAGGGCTTTATTGGTGGGTATGACCTTGGCCGTGATTATCCAGAGCTTGCAAACCACATGTTGATTGCTGTAACAGAGAATCGTACAAAAGATGAAATTGATGCATTTGCAGAAGAAGTGGGGGGAGCACAATGAACACAACTAAAGACCAGGCTTTGATTTTTGAACTGAGCGAGCGAGGACGAATTTCGTATAGTCTTCCAGAACTTGATGTGCCTGATGTCGATCTTGACCAATGGCTACCTGAGGAATTTAACCGCAAAAACGAACCAGAGCTTCCCGAAGTTTCAGAACTTCAACTCATGCGTCATTATACTGCTCTTTCAAAGCGTAACCATGGTGTAGACTCAGGTTTCTATCCACTTGGATCTTGTACGATGAAGTACAATCCAAAAATTAATGAGGACGTAGCAAGATATCCGGGATTTGCATTTATTCATCCATTACAGGAAGAAGAAACGGTGCAGGGAGCACTTGAAATGATGTATAACCTTCAACAGAACCTTGTGTCTATTACAGGTATGGATGAAGTTACGCTGCAGCCTGCTGCCGGTGCCCATGGAGAATGGACTGGACTGATGATGATTCGCGCTTATCATGAGGCAAACGGAGATTATAACCGTACAAAAGTCATTGTTCCTGACTCGGCGCATGGAACAAATCCAGCTTCGGCAACAGTTGCGGGATTTGAAGCTGTAACAGTAAAGTCAAATGAAAGAGGCATTGTTGATCTTGAAGACTTGAAGAGAGTAGTAGACGGAGATACGGCCGCACTCATGCTCACTAACCCGAACACACTAGGTTTATTTGAAGAACAAATTACAGAGATGGCTGAAATTATTCATAATGCTGGCGGAAAGCTTTATTATGATGGTGCGAACATGAATGCAATCATGGGAGCAGCTCGCCCTGGAGACATGGGCTTTGATGTCGTGCATTTGAATCTTCATAAAACATTCACGGGCCCTCACGGAGGAGGCGGTCCTGGGTCTGGACCAGTTGGTGTAAAAGCTGATTTGATCCCGTATCTTCCGAAACCTGTGCTAGTAAAAGAAGATGGAGCGTATCGTTTTGAATATGACCGACCTCAATCGATTGGTCGTGTTAAACCTTACTACGGTAACTTCGGCATTAATGTGCGCGCGTATACTTACATCCGCACGATGGGTCCTGAAGGATTGAAGCAAGTTTCAGAGAATGCTGTATTGAACGCAAATTATATGATGAGACGTTTACAGGATGCATTTGTTCTTCCATACACACAGCATTGTAAGCACGAGTTTGTTATCTCTGGTAAGAATCAAAAGAAACTTGGTGTTCGTACGCTGGATATGGCAAAGAGACTGCTTGACTTTGGATATCATCCTCCGACCATTTACTTCCCTATTAATGTAGAGGAATGTATGATGATTGAACCAACGGAAACAGAATCTAAAGAAACGTTAGATGAGTTTTGTGATCGTCTGCTTCAAATTGCAAAGGAAGCAGAAGACAATCCGGAAATTGTACAGGAAGCACCGCACACGACAGTAATTGGTCGCCTAGACGAAACAACAGCAGCTAGAAAACCTATTTTACGTTATCAAAAGGCGTAATCATAAACAACAAAGAATTAGTTACTTAACCTTCTTATTAATCGTAAAGAAAACCTTTAACAAAAAAAGCAGCTGCGCAAATGCAGCTGCTTTTCTACTTCTTTTTAACTTTGCCGCCCCATTTTTTGAAGCCGCCTTTCAGTTGATACAGATCTTTAATACCGTGTTTTCTTAGAATGCTTGCAGCACGAGCTACAATAATGCCGTTGTAATCGTACATATAGACTGGCTGGTCTTTACGGATTTCTTTAATGCGCATTTTTAACTGACTGACAGGGATATTTCTAGCGCCAAGAATATGGCCATTGTCAAACTCATTTGGTTCGCGAACATCAATAAGTTGAGCTTTGCGATACCCTGCGCGAAATTCTTCTTCCGTTAATGTCTTCACATTCTTTTTTTGCATGAATCGCGAAATGACAATATAGACAATAAACGCGACGAGTATTGCGATTGCGATAATCCATTCCATAAAATGTGTTACACCCTTTCAAGTAAAATCGACAACTTTAAGTTTACACGTCTTTTCAGCTTTCCGCAAAAGAAAATAACGATGAGAGAAAAAAAGAGTGATTGAGATGAAGAGAAGTAGGTGTAAATCATTTAAGCTAGTTTATTAGGAATAAATAAGTAAGTTCAATGGTCATCTTTTTTATCGTCTGCTAGAATAAAATAGGTGTTAGAATATTGACGTGGTAAAGGAGTTCCTGTAATGAAGCAATGGGCATTTATTAATTCTGGAGAACGTTCTCCAGAATATAATATGGCGCTTGATGAAGCGTTACTTAAATGGCACAGCGAAGGGTTAATTCCCCCAGTTATACGTTTCTATGGTTGGAATCCCGCAACCTTATCAATCGGGTATTTTCAACAAGTCTCTCGTGATATTAATTTAGAAGCTGTTAAAGCGTATGACCTTGGTTTTGTAAGAAGGCCGACTGGTGGACGAGCAGTTCTACACGATAAAGAAGTAACTTACAGTGTGATCGTTACGGAAGACTATCCGGATATGCCTTCTACTGTGACAGAGGCTTATCGCGTGATTTCTGAAGGTCTTTTAATAGGTTTTCAAAAGTTAGGTCTTGATGCATACTTTGCTGTTCCTAAGACGGAAGAAGAAAAAGCAGAGCTTCGTGCACCTCGATCAGGCGTTTGTTTCGATTCACCTTCCTATTATGAGCTTGTTGTAGAAGGTAGAAAAGTAGCTGGAAGTGCACAAACGAGACAGAAAGGCGTCATTCTTCAACACGGTTCCATTTTACTTGATATCGATGAGGACAAGCTTTTTGATTGTTTTAAATTTAAAAATGATCGGATAAGGGAACGAATGCAGCGAGGCTTTCGTAAAAAAGCCGTAGCAATTAACGCCCTTCGTCCAACCCCAGTATCTATGGAAGAAGCGGTAGAGGCTTTTTACGCTGGATTTGAAAAAGGACTTAACATTGACCTTGTACCATACCGATTATCTGATGAACAAGAGAACTTTGTGAACCAATTAGCAAAAGAGAAATATTTAAGTAATGAATGGAATTACAGCAAATAAGCACCTAACCAGGGTGCTTTTTCCTATTGACTTAACAAGAACAAATGTTCTAATGTTATAGATGGTACATAAGGTGAAGAAACAAAAGAATTGGAATAGTAGAAGAATCCAATTTACAGAGATACACGCGATGTGCAATAGACAAAATTCCTCTTTTTTCATTGTTCTTCATAGTGTATCTCTGATATCCGAGTTAAACCTTTTATTTTCACTGTATTTGAAAGTTGACAAATTCACTTCATTCATCATTTTTCACTATATGTAGTATTGTCTGAATATTAATCGGTACTATATATGGTGGAAAATGATTGTCTGTGTGATGGACATGTGCTACTATTAATCAATAAGAATGATTGCTTTTATACACATCTAGATAAACCTATATATGTATAAATGTCGAAATGGAGGGGTTATATGACTATTCAAACTGACGAAAGAAGAAGGTCAATTAACATTGAGCAGTTAAATAAAGACATTGAAATGTTTAAGCAGGTCCATCCAATCACTGAGGATATGCATCTATCACACAAAGGTGTTAGTCGTCTGGTTATGCTTGATCGCTATGCGTTTAAAGATACAGAAAAACGCACGTTACAAAAAGGTGACTTCGTCGTTCTAACGATTAAAGAAGATCCGAAGTTTCCGGCACGTGGACTTGGGTTTGTTGAAGAACTCCATTATGAATTAAATAAAGCAACTGTAGCTGTACATGAAGATTATGTTGGTGTCTTAGATACCGAAGAAGAACGTGAATCGGGTATGATTGTTCGGTCGCTTGATGTGATTGAGAAACCTCTTGAAGTTTTCTACGAGCAGATAGCGCGACGTAATGCACGTGGTCTCGCGGACGTAGAGAAAACAGATGGGGAAAAGAAGTACTGGGAAGACCGGTTCTATAATGAACTTTCTTCTCTCAACTTTGTTCCAGCGGGTCGTGTTCTCTACGGTGCAGGAGCTGATACAGAAGTAACCTATTTCAATTGTTATGTTATGCCTTTTCCACAGGATTCAAGGGAAGGTATTTCTGAACACCGCAAACAGGTTATGGAAATAATGAGCCGAGGCGGCGGAGTCGGAACCAACGGCTCAACGCTGAGACCTCGTAATACGCTTGCAAGAGGAGTTAACGGGAAATCTTCAGGTTCAGTATCCTGGCTTGATGACATTGCGAAGTTAACACATCTGGTGGAACAAGGTGGGTCCAGACGCGGTGCTCAGATGATTATGCTAGCTGACTGGCATCCAGATATTATTGAATTCATTATTTCTAAGATGCAAAACCCACGTATCCTTCGATTCCTAATGGAGAATACGAAAGATGAGCAAATTAAAAAGCTTGCCGAAGATAAATTGAAATTCACACCTTTATCTGAATCAGAAAGATCGATGTACCAAAGCATCCTAAACTATCGAAGCATTCCTGGTACTGGTGGATTTGAAGAAAAAGTGATGCAAGATGCGCAGGAAAAGCTTCTTACTGGAGGCACTTATTCTGTTCATAATCCTGACTTTTTGACAGGAGCAAATATCTCAGTATGTCTTACAAAAGATTTCATGGATGCTGTTGAGAATGATGAAGAGTACGATCTTCGATTCCCAGATGTCGAGAACTACTCTAAAGAACAAATGGCTCTCTATAATGAGAATTGGCATGAATCCGGCGATGTACGTGATTGGGAGAAGCAGGGTTTCCCTGTTAGAACGTACCGTAAAGTAAAAGCAAAAGAGCTTTGGGACTTAATTAACATTTGTGCAACTTATTCTGCTGAACCTGGTATTTTCTTTATTGATAATGCGAATGAAAAGACTAATGCTACATCTTATGGACAAAAGGTAGTTGCAACAAATCCTTGCGGAGAGCAGCCACTCGCTCCATATTCGGTATGTAACTTGGCAGCAGTAAACCTTGCAGAAATGGCAAACAAAGAAACAAAAACAGTTGATTTTGATAAGTTAAAGGAAACTGTCGAAGTTGGCGTACGTATGCAGGACAATGTTATAAACGCAACTCCGTATTTCCTTGACGAAAATGAAAAACAGGCTCTTGGTGAACGCCGTGTAGGTCTTGGTGTTATGGGCCTTCATGACCTTCTAATCTATTGCGAAACAGTATACGGATCTGAAGAAGGAAATAAGTTAACTGATCAAATCTTCGAAACGATTGCAACAACGGCTTATCGTGCATCAGTTGATCTAGCAAAAGAGAAAGGCAGTTTCCCATTCCTTGAAGGGTCAACACTGGAAGAAACAAATCGCCTTCGTGAAGCGTTTGTTAACACTGGTTACATGCAACAAATGCCAAATGATATTCGCGAAAGTATTCTAGATTATGGAATCCGAAACTCTCACCTTCTGACAGTTGCACCGACTGGAAGTACCGGTACGATGGTAGGTGTATCAACTGGACTTGAACCTTACTTCTCTTTCTCTTACTACAGAAGTGGGAGACTCGGTAAATTCATTGAAGTGAAAGCTGATATTCTTGCAGAGTACTTTGAAAGAAATCCAGAAGCAGATACAGAGAAACTACCTGAATGGTTTGTTTCAGCAATGGAGCTTGCTCCTGAAGATCATGCTGATACACAATGTGTTATTCAGCGTTGGGTAGATAGTTCTATTTCTAAAACTGTTAATGCACCTAAAGGCTATACAGTTAAGCAAGTAGAAGCTGTATATGAGCGCCTATACAACGGTGGTGCAAAAGGTGGAACTGTTTATGTAGATGGCAGTCGGGATTCTCAAGTTCTAACTCTTAAAGCGGAAGAAAATTCGTTTGAACAACTTGAATTCGAAGATGGAATGCAAGAGAAGAAGCAGGTTGTTCTTGTAGATACCATTACCGACCTCCGTTCTACAGACGTTACAATTGGCTCTGAAGTAGGTAATACTTGTCCCGTTTGTAGGAAAGGACAGGTTAAGGAAATCGGTGGATGTAACACTTGTGACAACTGTAGTGCACAGTTAAAGTGCGGACTTTAAAATAATAAAGATTGAAGGATAGACGCAATCGTCTATCCTTCAATCTTTTTGTGTTGTCTCAAACCCTTGGTAATAAGGGATAGAACTACTTATTTCCATGCTAGATTTCCTAGACACAGCTTTTCTTATTTGTTTAAGTTAGTCATAAAAGCGATTGGAACCTTTCCTTGTATCAGCCCATACTATGGTGTATGCTTTTATTGTCTGGCTTAAATGGAATAAAAGATGGAGGGAATCCAATGGCCACTACTCCAAGTATGGAAGATTATATCGAACGTATTTATGCACTAATAGACGGAAAAGGTTATGCCCGCGTATCCGACATCGCGGAAGCATTAGAGGTACATCCCTCCTCGGTAACCAAAATGATTCAAAAATTAGATAAAGGTAAATATGTCGTTTACGAAAAATATCGCGGCTTTATGCTTACTCCTAAAGGAAAAAAGCTTGGCAAGCGTCTCGTTGATCGCCATGCTTTGCTTGAACAATTTCTAAGTGTTATCGGGGTCAATGAGGAGAATATATACGAAGATGTTGAAGGCATCGAACATCATCTTAGTTGGGATGCAATCGATCGAATTGGCGATCTTGTTCAATATTTTGAAGAAACAGGTAAACGAGTAGAAGACCTGCGTGAAGTGCAGCGGAAAAACGAAGAGCAATCCGAATAATTATTCGGATTGCTCTTTTTATGTACTAAAAGTCATGCAGTAAGCTTACGCTGTAATAAGGTGGAAAGGGGGCGCGCGCGTGTTTATTGACGGCGTATTTTCCGGTGGTGGCGTAAAGGGAATTGCACTCGTAGGAGCACTTCAAGCCGTCGAAAAACGAGGTCTCACATTTAAGCGAACGGCAGGAACAAGCGCTGGGGCCTTGATGGCAGCTCTTATTATAGCTGGTTACAAGGGCAATGAACTTGAGAAAATATTACTTGATACTGATTTAACAACATTACTAGAACGAAATCCTGGCTTCACTTTTCCTCTTATGAGATGGCTGATGCTTTATTGGAATTTAGGGCTTTATTCGGGAAAAGACTTAGAATGTTGGGTTGGGGAACTTTTGAGGGAAAAAGGGATTGAAACGTTTGGTGACTTACCTGAAGGGTCTCTGAAAATCATTGTGTCTGACATCACAAAAGGCCGCCTAGTCGTGATACCTGATGATCTTGATCAGTATGGATTTGTACCAGAGCAGTTCTCTGTTGCAAAGGCAGTGCGGTTGAGTGCGAGTTTACCATTCTTTTTTAAACCACAACCACTCTATACCATTGATGGCAGAAAACATTACATCGTAGATGGCGGTATTTTAAGTAATTTTCCATTGTGGGTTTTTCAACCTGAAGATAAACAGAAGGCTGTGAGACCTGTATTGGGATTTCAATTAAGTGCAAATTTCGAACACGCATCAGAACATAAAATATCGAATGCAGTAGATATGTATCATGCACTGTTTGAAACAATGAAACAAGCACATGATGCAAGGTATATTGATGAGCAAAAAGCTCAGAATATCGTCTTTATACCTGTAAATCAAGATGTGACGACTGAATTTAAGTTAGAAAGACAGGGACAGAAGAAGTTAATTCAGCTTGGAAAAGATCGCACATCGCAGTTCTTAAATACGTGGAGGAAACTACCTGATTTCACATAAAAAAAGCTAGCTGACAGGACTCAGCTAGCTTTTCCTCTAAAACAGTGCTCTATTTTTCTTTTTCCCTTTGCGGCCTTCAATGACTGTAAAGGGATTTTGCTTTTTATCATCTTGTAAAGATCGTTTTTTAGGCATGAGTCGTTTAGATGGTATAACGCGCAGGTGAGGCGCATTTCTACGTGGTGCACTTTTCTTTTTCTGCATTTTGGATGATTGCTTTGCGGCTTTTTGATAGGAAGTTGATTGTTTCCCCATCTTCTTTGTCATCAGTTTCCTGACAAGGAAAATAACAAGAGCAGCAATCGCGGCGGTAATCAGAAGCTGTGTGACAAGACCTAATGGGTCAGTGAACAGTTTCCAAATGAAGCCGAGAGCAGCAAGACCAATAATCATATAAATCAGAGGTTGAACAACACGGCGCGACAAATGATTCACCTCCTGTTCGTCTTTAAACAACTTTAGTGCTTGAATCATCTTCCTCTCGTAATTTATCGCGAGAAAGTAATTCGTTAAATGAATGAATTGCCACATCAACTTGCTTGTCATCTGGGTTCTTTGTTGTGAGTAACTGAACCCAAAGACCAGGATAGCCAAGTACTTTAAGAACTGGTACATCTCTCAATTTGTTCGTTAACTGCAGCACTTCGAAGGATACTCCAAGTACTACAGGAATAAGAACAACACGGTAGACTAACCTTACCCATAAAGGATCAGTAGGAACTAACAGGTAGATGAATACCCCAATCACAACTGTAAATAAGATGAAGCTACTTCCACATCTGTAGTGCAAGCGAGATTGTTTCTGGACATTTTCAATCGTAATTGGAAGTCCAGCTTCATAAGCGTTAATCACTTTATGCTCAGCTCCATGGTATTGGAACACCCGCTTAACAATTGGCGTAAGCGATATGAAGTAAATATAGCCAAGGAGAAGGATAAGCTTGATAAATCCTTCAATGAGGTTCTGCACGACATGCCCAGGGAAAATAAATTCCAGTGAAGCAGCAGCTAGTGCGGGTAAAAGTGTAAATATTGTTTTCACAAATGCAAAGGATATAACACCAATTGCAGCTGCACCTAATAACAAAGTTAGCTTAGAAGGTTCTTCTTTCCCTAATACCTCTTCATCTTCTGAAGGGTCGACATCGTAACGCTCACTTGAAAAATTCAGATGCTTAGTCCCATTTCCGCTTGCATCAATAATAGCCACTACACCACGGATAAAAGGAATTTTCTTAAGCTTCGTTCGAATTGGCTTCGGATGCTTTGGGACTTCTAGATAATTAATTGAATCGTCCTTCCGCCGAATAGCAGTTACTGATGTATGTTTGCCTTGAAACATAACACCTTCAACAACTGCTTGCCCGCCATATGCAGGCTTGTTTGTATCTGACAATATCTCTCACCAACCTATTATGTTAAGTAGAATGTTTAATGATATTCTAGCAATTGCTAATGTACTTAACTTACATTCTACAAGATATAGGCAAAAACCTCTAGGTAAGAAACCTCTAGGTAAGAGATTCTAATAATCATTTTCCCCAACATAATGTATTTTAATCTTTTCAACATGTCATTTTATAATAAATAATTCATTAATAAATTGGAGAAGCTAAGCCGTGAGGTGAATGATATGGAAAAAGAGACACAACAAGATCAAAACGATCAGGAGCAACTGGACCAAGATAAGAAAGAACAACCTCTTTCTTTCACGTCAAAAATTGTAACAATAGGTATCGTCGGAGGGGTGTTCTGGGGTCTAATAGGATACTTAACATATCTCTTTAAGTTCACTAAGGTACCCCCATCTCTTATCTTATCTCCATGGGCTCTTGGGGAGTGGAAGAATGAACAACTTGGCCAGTGGATTGGTATAATGGCAATTGGTCTCGTTTCAATTCTTGTAGCATTTCTTTACAAGGTAACGCTAGTGAAAATTAATAACATGCTTGCTGGACTTGGATATGGTCTTGTTCTGTGGGTAATAGTATTCTATTTATTAAACCCGATGTTTCCAGAACTTCCTTCGATTATGAAACTCGATAAAAATACAATGGTCACAACCATCTGTCTATATCTATTGTATGGTGTATTTATTGGTTATTCGATTTCGTTCGAATATCATGAAAACCAGCAAGCGAGCACCTCCTATTCAAACAAATGAAGCTATGGTAGAATGTTCATGGAACATTCTCTTTTTTTTTAATGCTTTTAGGACAATCACCAATGTTCTCAGTGGAAAACAAGTCATGGTAAAGGGGACAGGGATGAGAACTTTCTATGTGCTTAACGGACCGAATTTAAATAGGCTTGGTAAACGCGAACCAGGGATATATGGAAGTGAAACCCTCGAAACGGTTGAAAGTCGATTAGCTGAAGTTGCTAATGAAAATGGAATTTCGATTATTTTTCGACAATCAAATCATGAAGGTGATTTAATCGATTGGATTCATGAAGCAGAGGATGCAGCGGGTATCATTATTAACCCCGGTGCTTTTACTCATTATAGTTATGCTATTCGTGATGCAATTGCTAGTGTTTCTGTCCAAGTAGTCGAAGTGCATATTAGTAATGTACATAACCGTGAAACATTCCGACATACTTCTGTCATTTCACCAGTCACTAGAGGGCAAATTGTAGGATTTGGAACGAATGGATATGAACTAGCACTAAGATCATTTTTATTATCCTGAAGGAGGACGATTAAGTGGAACGTATTGAGAAGCTACGTCAGTCATTTAAAGAATATGATATTGATGCAATGTTAATTACTTCAACAAGCAACCGTAGGTACATTTCTCACTTTACTGGTAGCTCTGGTGTTGTCCTTATAACAGAAAAGGAAGCAAAGTTTGTTACAGACTTTCGTTATATCGATCAAGCAGAGGAGCAAGCGAAAGACTTTGACATCGTTCAGCACAAGGGGCCAATAGTTGATGAAGTAGCAAAAGTAGCAAATCAACTAGGCGTTAAGAAACTTGGATTTGAAGAAACGCAGCTTACATATCAGGTTTTTAAAGCGTATGAGAACAAAGTTGAGGGAACACTTATTCCAATCAGTGGATTGCTCGAGAAGCAACGCATGATTAAAGATTCTAGCGAATTAAAGGTTTTAAAAGAAGCAACTGAAATTGCGGATGCAGCTTTCCAACACATCACAAACTATATCAGAACTGGTTTAACAGAGCTTGATGTTTCTAATGAACTAGAGTTTTTCATGAGAAAAAATGGCGCTACATCATCTTCTTTTGATATTATAGTTGCATCGGGTGTTCGCTCCGCTCTCCCACACGGTGTTGCGAGTGATAAGGTTATTGCAAATAATGAGCTTATAACCCTTGATTTTGGTGCTTATTACAAAGGATATTGCTCTGACATTACACGAACAGTAGCTGTCGGAGATCCAGGAGAAGAACTGAAGGGTGTATATCATACTGTTCTTGAAGCTCAGCTAAAAGCGATGGAACAAATTAAGCCAGGGATGAGCGGGAAAGAAGCAGACGCCATTTCTCGTGATCATATTGCAGCTAATGGATTTGGAGATTACTTTGGCCACTCACTTGGCCATGGTATTGGACTAGAAGTCCATGAGGGCCCTGGTCTTTCTGCCAAATCTGATACGGTACTTGAACCGGGAATGGTTGTAACCGTTGAACCAGGTATTTACTTGTCTGGTAAAGGCGGCGTTAGAATTGAAGATGATACTGTAATCACCGAGTCAGGAAACGAAAAGCTATCTCATTCCACAAAGGAATTGCTGATCCTCGGCGAATAATAAAGAGGGGGACTACCTATGATTTCTGTTAACGATTTAAAGACAGGACTAACAATTGAAGTAGACAACGGCATCTGGACGGTTATGGACTTCCAGCATGTTAAGCCTGGTAAAGGAGCTGCTTTTGTAAGAACGAAGCTACGTAATCTTCGAACTGGCGGCATTCAAGAAAAAACATTCCGTGCAGGAGAAAAAGTTGCAAAAGCACATATCGAAAATCGCAAGATGCAATACCTTTATGCAAGTGGAGATATGCATACTTTCATGGACACAAGCTCATATGAGCAAGTTGAACTCCCTGCAGAGCAAATTAATTACGAATTAAAGTTTCTGAAAGAAAACATGGAAATTTCGATTCGTACGTATGGTGAGGAAACGATTGGCGTTGAACTACCTAATACGGTTGAACTTCTTGTAACTGAAACAGAGCCGGGAATTAAAGGCGATACTGCTTCAGGTGGAACGAAGCCAGCAACTGTCGAAACTGGTTTGACTGTTCAAGTACCATTTTTCGTCAACCAAGGTGACGTTCTAATTATTGATACTTCAAAAGGGGAATACGTTTCCCGCGGATAGTTATAACGAACCAAAACCGCTCTTTTTGAGCGGTTTTTTTATCGCAAAGAAATGAGTGATTACTCACTTTACGAAATGCGAGTGATCAATTAATATAATAGTGAGTAATCACTTATTTAAAGGAGGTAGCTTATGGATACGTATCCGGTTCAGGCGAGTGTAACAAAGCGCTATGGAAAAACGACAATACTTGACGCTATTGAACTAACCTTTCAAAGGGGAGAGATTTTTGGACTCCTTGGACCATCAGGTTCCGGTAAGACAACGTTGGTTAAACTTCTGTGCGGTATTGAGGAAGCGACAGAAGGAACTGTTCAAGTCTTTAATCAACAAATGCCAGATCTTAACGTAATGAACCGAATGGGGTATATGGCGCAAGCAGATGCTCTATATGTTGAGTTAACAGCTAAAGAAAATTTAGAATTCTTTGCAAGCCTTAGTGGAGTTAAGCGTACGGAACGAAAAGAACGAATTCAAGAAGTAATGAAGCTAGTAGACCTTGAACAGCATCTCGATAAGAAGGTAGAGACCTATTCAGGAGGTATGAAAAGACGACTGTCTCTTGCGATAGCGTTATTGCATAAGCCGGATATTCTTTTACTTGATGAGCCCACAGTAGGTATCGATCCTTCTCTCCGTCAAAGGATTTGGGATACGTTTGAAGCGTTGCGAATGAAAGGGGTTCTTATACTGGTAACAACTCATGTGATGGATGAGGCTGAACGCTGTTCAAGATTGGGTTTAATAAGAGAAGGCAAGTTAATCGCAGTCGGAACACCAGATGAAATTAAGACAAACACCAAATCAACAACTATTGAGCAAGCTTTTCTTACTTATGGGGGGGTGAAGAGATGAGGGTTTATGCGGTAGTAATCCGTATTTTACGTCAGTTTATTCATGATAAACGAACAATGGCGCTTATGATTGTCGCTCCAATATTGGTATTAACGATGTTATCATTTGTTTTTAATGGAGAGGACCTTAAGCTGAAAATCGGGGTAGTTAATGTGCCGAATGCAGTCATTGAAAAAATAGAAGGAAACGATGTAACGGTTACTAAGATAGAAGCTACCGAGGATATAAAAGGGGTAATAAAAGAAAAAGACTACGATGCCATCATGGATTTTAATAATGAAGAAAGAAAACTTTACTTGGAGGGAAGCGATCCTTCCATAAATAAAGCTGTTGTTGAACGAATTAAAGGAAGTATAGGCTCGGAGAGTGCTGAAACCAAAATGGTTATCCTTTACACATATGGATCAAGTGATATGACAACATTTGATTATTTTGGTCCTGTTCTAGTAGGCTTCTTTATCTTCTTCTTCGTTTTTCTCATAGCAGGGGTATCTTTTTTAAGAGAACGAACCCAGGGAACACTTGAACGTCTTCTTGCAAGTCCAATTAAAAGATGGGAACTTGTCACAGGGTACGTAATTGGTTTTGGACTATTTACAATGCTTCAATCAGCTATTATCGCTCTCTATAGTATTTATATCATCGATCTAAAAATGGAAGGTTCCTTCTTTTATGTCCTTCTCGTAACACTTATGCTTGCTCTGAGTGCATTAACGCTCGGGATTTTGCTATCAGCTTTTGCAAAGAATGAACTGCAAATGATCCAATTCATACCATTAGTTGTTGTTCCGCAGCTGTTTTTCTCTGGTTTGTTTAACCTCGATACCGTATCTGATTATTTGAGTTGGATCGGTCCGATAACACCTCTCTATTATGGAGCAGATGCTCTTCGTGATGTTATGATCAGAGGACAAGGAATATCAGAAATATGGGCCGATTTGCTTGTTTTAATTGGCTTCTCATTTGTGTTTATTATCTTGAATGTGTTTGCGCTCAAAAAACATCGACGAATATAGTGGCAGGAGGAACAGATGAAAATGAATAATAGTAAGACCGATTCGCTCCTTAATGGAGGAGAAACTGGCGAGTTGACTGATAAGCAAAAGCGTATCGTTGAAGCAGCAATTGAAATGTTCTCTGAAAAAGGATTTGCAGCTTCATCAACAAGTGAAATCGCCCGTCGTGCTGGTGTTGCAGAAGGAACGATTTTTAGACATTACAAAACGAAAAAAGAATTGTTACTAGCTATTGTAACACCAGTTATGGGAAACCTTGTGGCACCTTTCATTGTGAAAGATCTAAACAAAGTGTTAGAAAAGAACTATGAATTTTACGAAGAATTTCTTGAAGCTATGGTACGTAATAGGCGAACCTTTATTCAAAAGCATTTACCAATTGTAAGAATTCTAGTGCAAGAGATCCCCTTTCATGAAGAACTTCGTGCCCAATTTATTGAACATGTAGCAAGAGATATTTATACGCGGTTTGAAAATATCGTTCGTCACTTTCAAGAAAAGGGAGAACTAGTTCAAATGCCTCCATCTTCCGTGGTGAGGCTTACAATTTCCTCGATTATGGGCTTTTTCTTGGCTCGCTACATTTTCTTACCTGACCATGAGTGGAATGAAGAAGAAGAAATAGAAATGACGATCCAATTTATCATGAATGGAGTTAAAGCAAGATGAACATCTGGCATAAAGTAGCCAGGTGTTTTTTTGTGGTAAAGCATCATTCTTAAATGTGCAATTTCTTCATAAGTTGTACAAACAGGCAGGGGAGGCTTAGGATGCTTCATTCAGTTCTAGTTATGGGAATTCTGCGAATCGTTTCTGGACTTATCGAACTTACAGCTGCCATTCTTATCCTTCTTTTCAATGATCTTAGAAGCGCGATGTTGATCAATGCCATTCTTGCGATAGTTGGCCCAATTATTCTGATCGTTACAATGTCGGCAGGGTTAATCGGTCTTGCAGGTGATTTATCAATTGGCAAAATTCTTCTCATAGTTATTGGAGTCGCCTTCATCCTTGCAGGAACGCTCTCTTAAATAAGTTGAGACATAATCAGATTGTGTCAGGAATACTAGTGTAGGGAGAAACAAGCATAGAAAGGGGGGACATATGTGGAGGAAGTTCTTCGTCTCCTGCCAGAAGGTGTGAAAAGAATTATTCAAAATTTTTCTCAAAATGATAAAGAATCGATGGAAGAAATTCGAATCCGCATTAATAGGCCACTTGAAATTATGATGACCGGTAAGCCTGTTTTTCCTTTATTAAACGGTAGTGAGTATTATGTCTCTAAAGATGATGCGGCCCAGATGCTTAATAAACTGAGTCAATATTCGCTATATGCCTTAGAGGAAGAATTAAAGAAAGGGTTTGTCACAATTCAAGGGGGTCATCGAGTCGGTCTCGCAGGTAAAGTTATTACCACGAATGGACACGTGAAAGCAATTAGAGACATTGCTTCATTCAATGTAAGGATTGCGAGGCAGAAGCTTGGCATAGCAACACCGCTTGTTTCATATCTTTATGCAGGAGGTTGGATGAACACGATTATCCTTGGTCCACCTCAATCAGGTAAAACAACGATGCTACGTGATTTAACTCGTATTATGGGCGAAGGAGATGAGATGAGAAGGATACAGTCATCAAAAATAGGGATTGTAGATGAGCGATCTGAGATTGCTGGATGTGTAAAAGGAATTCCGCAGCATAGACTTGGTCATCGTGTAGATGTTCTAGATGCCTGCCCTAAAGCAGAAGGAATGATGATGATGATTCGCTCTATGAGTCCAGATATTATTGTAGTTGATGAAATTGGTCGACGTGAGGATAGTGAAGCAATTATTGAAGCAATTAATGCAGGGATACAACTTGTTGTAACAATACATGGTCACGTCATGGAAGATTTGTACAGAAGGCCAAGTATTCAAGAGTTAATTCGTTCTGGAGTTTTTGACCGAATTGTTGAGCTTTCTCGTTCCGACGGACCTGGAACAGTTAAAGCAATTAAAGATAAAACAGGTAAAGAAATCAGACGTAAAAAGGTGATGTAGCATGAAGCTACTTGGAGCAGTTCTCATAATTTTAGCTAGTACCTGGGCGGGGATTGAATGGTCTAGAACTGTAAGTGAGCGCTCACGACAACTCAGACAATTAAAAGCGGCACTTCAGTCATTAGAAGCAGAAATTGTTTATGGAATTACGCCACTTAGTATGGCGTGTGGTCATATATGTAGACAGGTAGGACATCCTGTATCGTGGTTTTTTGATTCATTCAGAAAAAAGCTTGATGCAGGGCATTCAACTGCTTATGAAGCCTGGATTGAAAGTATGGATGAGGTCTGGAAGTATACTGCTTTTAAACAAGAGGAGAAAGAAATAATGAAGCAGCTTGGCGCAACAATTGGTCAGCAAGATCGTGAGCATGAGCAGAAACAGCTTAAGCTTGCACTGATTCATCTCGAACGTGAAGAAAATGAAGCAAGAAATAATCAAACAAAGTATGAACGGATGTTTAAGAGTCTAGGGGTTCTCGGAGGAATTCTACTTGTCATACTTTTGATTTAGTCACTGGGAGGAAATGCAGATGAATCATGATGTAAATACAATTTTTCAAATTGCTGGTATCGGAATTATTGTGGCCATGCTTCATACCATTCTTAAACAAATGGGGAAGGAAGAATATGCCCACTGGGTAACATTGATTGGATTTATCGTTGTACTTTATATGGTGATTACGATAATTGATGACCTTTTTCAGAAAATACGGGGAGTCTTTCTTTTCCAGGGGTAGGGGGTGTCTGCGATTGATATTATTCAAATTGTTGGCCTGGGTTTAATCGCAACCTTCCTTGTCATTGTCGTTAAAGAGCAAAAGCCTGTGTTTGCATTTACCATTACGGTGTTCACAGGTGCTTTAATCTTTCTCTATTTAATAGGAGAAATTCAACATATTATTCAGATGTTAGAGAGTTTAGCAGCAAAGGCAAACGTAGATCTTGTATATGTAGAAACAGTCTTGAAAATTATTGGCATCGCATATATCGCTGAATTCGGGGCTCAAATTGTAAGAGATGCCGGCCAGGGCGCGATTGCTTCCAAAATCGAACTTGCAGGAAAGCTGTTGATCTTGACGATGGCGATTCCAATTTTGACATTAATCATTGAGACTGTTCTCAGATTATTGCCAGCATAAGGGAGGGGGAGAGACGTGCACAAACAAAAAATCATGTTGACGCTGCTGTTCCTCTTTTTTTCCCTTTTTACTTATACAAGTCAAGTTACTGCACAGACCGGCGAAGACAAACCAATGCCTGATCAATTTGTAGACAAGCAGTTACAATCACTTGGTTTACAAGAAATTCAAACTTATTGGAATGAAGTCATTGAAGAGTATGGTGGTTTTTTGCCAGAAAGCCAAAAAGGTTCTTTTATGGAATTTGTTAAAGGTGAAAAGAAACTATCACTTAAAGCCTATTTATTAGGATTAGTGAAATTTTTGTTTCATGAACTCCTTGTACATGGAAAGCTTCTCGGTAGTCTCATTTTGTTAGCGATCTTCAGTATACTTCTACAGAATATGCAAAATGCCTTTGAACACAAAGCTGTTAGTACAGTCGCATATGGTATTATCTACATGGTTTTAATAATCCTAGCTTTGAACAGCTTCCATGTTGCTATCCAATATACAGAGAATGCAATTGCAAATATGATGGGATTTCTTCTAGCATTAATACCTTTATTGTTAGCTCTTATGGCTTCTGTAGGTGGTGTTGCCTCGGTTGCATTCTTTCATCCAATCGTTCTTTTCCTTGTCAATACCGGCGGCTTACTTATTCAAAAATTTGTTCTACCTATGCTGTTTTTATCAGCAGTACTGGCGATTGTTAGTACTATAAGTGAACATTATAAAGTGACGCAACTTTCGAATCTTATCCGAAATATAGCCATTGGGACTCTTGGTGTATTTTTTGCAATCTTTCTTGGAGTAATATCTGTTCAAGGGGCAACAACTGCTGTGGCTGATGGAATCACAATTCGAACGGCAAAGTTCGTAACTGGAAATTTCATTCCTGTCGTTGGAAGAATGTTTACTGATGCAACAGATACAGTTTTAAGTGCATCCGTCTTATTAAAGAATACAGTTGGACTAGCTGGTGTAGTCATTCTTTTAATGATTTGTGCTTTTCCAGCATTAAAGGTGCTTTCGCTCGTGTTGATATACAATATCGCGGCAGCGGTCATTCAACCATTAGGCGGTGGACCAATTATTCAATCCTTGAACGTTATTTCAAAAAGTATTTTGTTTATCTTTGCAGCACTAGCTATCGTATCACTTATGTTTTTCCTTGCTGTAACAATCATTATCGCATCAGGAAATATAACGTTAATGGTGAGATAGGAGGGGCTAAATGAGTATTCTTACAGGCTGGGTAACAAATATCATTGTACTCATCCTGCTTGCGACGGTTCTCGAACTCTTGCTTCCGAACTCCAGTATGCAGCGATATGTCAAAATGGTTATTGGGTTAATGTTAATGGCAGTCATACTTTCTCCAGTACTTACGATCTTTTCAAAAGATTTCAATTCAATGCTAAGATCTGCCACGATAAACGATTTTACTGGAAGTGCAAAACTAGAAAATACAATTGAATCAAAGAAAAGTGAAATACAAGCATCGAATGCTGCATATATTGAAGAACAAATGGCTGTCCAATTGAAAAGTCAGGTCGAAAAGGAGTTGAGAGAGCGGTTTAATCTTGAAATTAGTAGTATAGCACTTCATCTAACTGAAGAAGAAGGCGAGAAGAATATTGATCAAATTGCAGTGATGGTGAAAGAAGCGGCTACTGATCAATCAGTTAACGATATTGAAGCCGTATCTGTTTCGTTGGAGTTTGAAGAGAATGATTTAGAAGATTTCGATTCTACTGATAGTGCTTCTAAAAAAGTAGCTTATTTTCTAGCAGATGAATGGAAGCTGTATCCTAAGCAGGTCGGAGTTCAGGTGAAAGGAGGAGAATAGGGTACATGGATGAAAAACCAACTAGCTGGCTCGATCAATTAAAGCAACCCAAGAAGAAAAAAGGAATGCCATCGATCTATTTAATTATAGCGGCAGCACTTGGAATCATCTTTATGTTTGCCGGAAATTTCTTTTCTGCACCTGATTCCGGCCAGGAAGTGTTTTCTGAACAGGCAGACTCGTCTGATAGTGAACCTGCTTTCGGTCAGAATAAGTCTAATCCGTCGACAATGTCAGAATATGAGAATTTATACGAAACTCAACTGAAGGAAGCGCTCGATGAAGTAGCTGGCGTATCCGATGCAACTGTAATCGTTAATTTAGATTCTACTGAAGAAAAAGTTGTTGAGAAAAACAGCACTTCTACTGATAAATATACTTATGAATCTCCTAAAGAAGGTGGATCACGAAAGATTGAAGAGCAATCCAGTGAAGAGCAGGTTGTGGTGGTACAAAGTGATAAAGGGCAGGAACCAATTATAGTTAGTACGAAAAAGCCAGTTGTTAGAGGGGTTGTTGTGGTGGCGGTTGGTGCAGAGAACATGGAAGTGAAGAAAATGATAGTCGATGCAGTGACGAGGCTTCTTGATGTAAAAAGTCATCGCGTCATGGTCTTACCGAAGAAACTAAAGGGGGAATCATGAGATGGTCTTAAAAAAGCAAACGGTTTGGTTACTAACAATGCTAAGTTTAATTATTGTTCTATCGGCCTATTATATTATGACACCTGGCACTGATAATGTAGCGTTTGTAGGAGATCAAGAGCAGAGTCAAGATGATGCAAAAAGCAATGAAGCAAAAGAAACAAATGCTGATGGGGATGTTGTTTCATCAAGCCTCTCAAGCGATGAAGCTTTTGCGGCATTGAGGCTTGAAATTCAAGAGCAAAGAGATGCAGCGATTGAAGATTATACGGCCGTTATAGCAAGTGAAGCTTCTGCTGATCTTCGGAACGAAGCACATGAACAGCGTCAAGAATTAATGGCATTATCTCAACAAGAATCCGTACTTGAGAATGTTATTAAGTCTGAAGGTTATAGTGATGCCGTTGTTTATACACTTGATAATGATAAAGTAAGGGTCATTGTGAAAGCGGATCAGTTGTCTAATGAAGAGGCAAACAATATTATGATGCTTGCTCAGGAGCAACTTGGAGAAGGGCACCAAATCGCAGTGGAGTTCCAACCTGTAGCGAAATAAGATGGAGATTTTCTCCATCTTATTTTTTTGTCTATGTTATTTTGTCTTGAATTGTTTAACAGTCTAATCGTTTTTTTTGAAGAAGTAACAATGATATACTATTATAGAAATGAAAACGTTCTCTATTTTTGTTACGCTTATTGAGAAAACGCTTGATATATGCATTCTACCTTCTAAACAGAAGATATGATATGATGAATATGCTTAGGACCAGCTTGTATACAATGGTCATAATTTAGGGTTTTGATTCTTTGTGCTTTTCAATGGAGATACTAATGTCAGTAAGAATTATGCTATAATTGATATAATTTGGAGCGTGTCTTCTGCACAGAATAACCCTCCTTACTAATTACTTATGCAAGCGCAAAAAATGAGACAGGGAGTGGAAATCTTGTTAAAAGTTCAAGAAATTCGCGAGTTGATCAAACTAATTGATCAATCAAGCATTGATGAATTTGAATACGAAAATGACGGTTCGAAAATTGTTATGAAGAAAAATGAAGTTCAGTACGCACAGGCACCGGTGGAACAACCAACCCAACAGCCTGTTGCAAAAGAAGTACCTGAGCCAGCTAAATCTCCAGTTGCTACTCCTGAACAACCCAAAGAAGAAGCAACAAATACGCAAGCGGATGAATCTTTACATAAAATTGAATCGCCAATGGTTGGTACTTTTTACGCTCGCCCTAATCCTGACACAGATGTTTATGTGAAAACAGGAGAAAAGGTTTCAGAAAATAGCGTTGTCTGCATCATTGAAGCGATGAAGCTTTTCAATGAAATAGAGGCAGAGGTAAATGGAGAAATCGTAGAGATGCTAGTTGAAGATGGACAACTAGTTGAATACGGACAGCCTCTGTTTTTAGTGAAAGCATAGGTGATCGTATTATGGAAATTAAGAAATTACTCGTAGCTAATCGAGGAGAGATCGCGGTTAGAATCATTCGGGCTTGTGAAGAACTTGGAATAGAGACAGTAGCGGTATACTCTCAGGCTGATAAGGAAGCATTACATGTGCGACTTGCAGACGAAGCTTATTGTATTGGACCAACTGCAGCGAAAGATAGCTATTTAAACTTCACAAATATTATGAGCATTGCTACTGTTACAGGTGTCGACGCTATTCACCCTGGTTATGGGTTCCTTGCTGAAAACGCCGACTTTGCAGAGCTTTGCAGAGAATGCAATGTAACATTTGTTGGCCCTAGCCCAGAAGCAATTAATCGTATGGGAACAAAAGATGTTGCTAGAACAACGATGAAAGAAGCTGGAGTCCCAATTGTTCCCGGTTCTGAAGGAATTATTAAGGACGTAGAAGAAGGTGTAGCCCTTGCAAACGAAATGGGTTATCCGGTTATCATTAAAGCTACTGCTGGTGGTGGTGGTAAGGGTATACGAATCGCTAAGGACGAGCAAGAACTAGTCAAAGGGATTAATATTACCCAACAGGAAGCATCCCAAGCCTTTGGGAACCCTGGAGTTTACATTGAGAAATTCATTGAAGATTTCCGTCATGTAGAAATCCAGGTTCTTGCAGATAACCATGGGAACGCGATTCATCTTGGTGAACGTGACTGTTCAATCCAGAGGCGGTTACAGAAGCTTGTAGAAGAAACGCCTTCTCCAGCTCTTGACGCAAAAATCAGACAAAAAATGGGTGACGCTGCAGTGCGGGCTGCTAAAGCCGTAAATTATTCAGGCGCAGGTACTGTAGAGTTTATTTTTGAGCCATCAGGGAATTTTTACTTCATGGAAATGAATACTCGAATTCAGGTTGAGCACCCTGTGACTGAGATGGTAACAGGAATTGACTTGATTAAAGAACAGATACGGGCTGCTTCTGATGAAACGCTTCGCTTTAAACAAGAAGATGTTACATTCAAAGGTTGGGCGATTGAGTGCCGAATCAATGCAGAAGACCCTGACAAAAAGTTCATGCCATCTCCAGGTAAAGTAGAAATGTATCTTCCTCCAGGTGGTTTCGGTGTTCGAGTTGATTCAGCCGTTTACCCTGGATATGACATTTTGCCTTTCTACGATTCCATGGTTGCAAAGTTGATTACTTACGCGGATACACGTGAAGAAGCGATTGCAAGAATGAGGCGTGCACTTGGCGAATTTGTGGTTGAAGGCGTTAAAACAACAATACCGTTCCATATGCGTTTAATGAACCATGAGAAATTTGTTAGTGGAGATTTCAATACAAAATTCCTTGAGAAATATGATTTAACAGAACAATCAACGAATTCTAAGTGAGGTGTTCAAAATGAATGAACTTCAATCATTTGAAATGGAAGAGCACGATACTGGACTTGGAAAAGTCGAAATTTCTCCAGAAGTTATCGAAGTCATTGGTAGCATCGCAGCGTCTGAAGTTGACGGAGTAGCTGAAATGAGAGGTAATTTCGCTTCGGGTGTCGTCGAGCGCTTTGGTCGTAAAGATCATCGAAAAGGCGTCAAAGTTGAGCTAGGTGAAGATGGTATCATAATTGATGCTTATGTGGTAGTAAGCTACGGATTATCAATCCCAGAAGTATGTGAAAAAGTGCAAGAGAACATTCGACAGGCACTGCTAACAATGACTGCTCTCGAAATTAGTGCAGTTAACGTCAGCGTGGTTGGCATTACATTTGATAAAAAAGAGCAGGAAAACGAAGAATAAGCAGGGGGGTATTCCCCCTGCTTTTTAATTTGGAGAATGGAATTGAACAGTGGAAAACCTGTATTTGTCTGCTACAATATGCTATTATCAATTGGTATAGCAATATAAGCGTAAAAGGAGTATAGCAATGAAAAGAAGACATGCAAGAGAAAAAGCCATCCAGGTATTGTTTCAAATAGATGTAACAGACACCGATCCACGTGAGGCGCTAGAGCACGTATTGAATGAGGGAGAAGGTGACGAGTTTCTATCTGAGCTTGTCTTCGGAACGCTTGAAAACCTCGAGAAAATTGATGAAGTCATTAAAGAAAATCTTGTTAACTGGAGTTTTAGTAGAATTGGGAATGTCGATCGCTCAGTTCTTCGTATGGCTTCATATGAAATGGTCGTAAGAGACGATATACCAGTTAACGTTAGTTTAAATGAAGCTGTTGAATTAGCAAAGCTGTTCGGAGGAGAAGAATCCGGGCGTTTTGTTAATGGTGTTCTCTCTAAGATCATGCAAAAAAGCTAAGACAGGCAGGAGGGATTGTTGTGAAAGCAGATCGCTACATATCGGTCACCGCGTTAACGAGACATGTTAAGCGAATGATTGATAATGAACCTGCACTTCAAGATGTATGGCTCCGTGGTGAATTATCTAATGTAAAACTTCATAATAGAGGTCATCTGTATTTTACAGTGAAAGATGATAAATCTCGTGTTCAGGCGGTAATGTTTGCAGGAAACAACCGCCACATGAAGTTTAAGCCAGAGAATGGTATGAAAGTTTTAATTCGAGGAGAAATTTCGGTTTTTGAGCCATACGGACAATATCAGCTTTATGCAAAGGAAATGCAACCTGATGGTATTGGAAACTTGTACCTCGCTTATGAAGAACTGAAGCGCAAACTCGAGTTTGAAGGATTGTTTTCTGAAGACCTCAAACAACCAATTCCACGCTATCCTACAGAAATTGGTGTTATTACTTCCCCTACTGGTGCAGCAATTCGGGACATATTCACAACAATAAAGAGACGTTATCCTGCAGCAAGAATAACTGTATTCCCTGTTCTTGTGCAGGGTAATAGCGCCAAAAGTTCAATTGTACAGGCAATTGAAATGGCGAACGCAATGAATATGATTGATATTTTAATCGTTGGGCGCGGTGGAGGATCTATTGAAGAACTTTGGGCATTCAATGAAGAGGATGTAGCAAGAAGCATTGCTAGCTCTCGTGTACCAATTATTTCAGCTGTTGGTCATGAAACAGACTTTACCATTGCTGATTTTGTCGCTGACTTAAGAGCTCCAACACCTACAGGTGCTGCAGAACTAGCGGTTCCTAGCATTGTTGAACTGAAAGAACGATTGGATCAGAGAGTACATAGACTTTTGAGAGCTATGAAAGAGAAGCAACTTTCTGAGCGAGAACGATTAACTAATCTTCAGAAATCTTATGCTTTTCGCTATCCTGATCAACTTTTGAGGCAAAAAGAGCAAGAGCTTGATCTACAGGTTGAACGTCTTCAGAAGACAATGAAAAGGTTGCTCGTTTATACTGGGGAGCGCGTCGACAGAAACCATAAACAACTAGTTAAACAGCATCCAAATCGTTTGTTGAAGGAATCAACTCAAGAACTTCATGATTTAAAAGGATCTTTACAGAAAGAAATGCAACGAGTATTGCATGGGAAACAGCGTGATTTTTCACTTTTTGCCGGCAAGTTAAATGCTCTTAGCCCTCTGAAGGTGATGGAGCGTGGTTACAGCCTTGCATATAAAGAAGAAGAACTCATTAAATCTGTTAAGCAGGTTCAACCTGGCGATGTTCTAAAGGTTGAGATGACAGATGGAAAAATAGATTGCCATGTTTGGGGATTAGAGGAGAGTGACTCGAATGGAGAAAAATGAGAATGTAACATTTGAAGAAGCGATGCAAAAACTTGAGCAAATCGTAGGTGCGCTAGAAGAAGGAAATGTTCCGCTTGAAAAAGCGATCTCTTTATTCCAGGAAGGAATGAACTTATCTAATATTTGTCACGAGAAGCTCCAATCAGTTGAAGGAAAGATGGATCAGATTGTGGAAGAGAACGGTGAAATTAAACGCTTCTCTGTTCAGGAGGATGAAGTGTGATCTCTGACCTAACCTCTTATATGAACACTTGCAAGAAACTGATAGACAAAGAGCTTCCGCTATTTATCGAAAAAGTTGAAATGCCTGATACGCTTAAAGAAGCCATGATCTACTCCATTCAAGCAGGTGGAAAGAGAATTCGACCGATTCTTATGCTTGCTACTGTAGAAGCGTTTGGTCAGCCGATCGAGAAAGCTATTCCTACAGCGTGTGCAGTTGAAATGATTCATACATATTCTCTTATTCATGATGATCTACCAGCTATGGATGACGATGACTTAAGACGAGGTAAGCCTACAAACCATAAAGTGTTTGGTGAGGCAGCAGCGATTCTTTCAGGAGATGCCTTGTTAACCCAGAGCTTCGAAATTATTGCTGACGCATCCCTTACAAGTGATCAGAAAGTGGAAATCGTTAAGCTTCTTGCAAATTCTGCTGGACCTGGTGGTATGGTTGGGGGGCAGATGGCTGATTTAGATGGAGAAAAGCAGGAGTTAACGCTTGAGAAACTTGAATATATCCACCATCATAAAACTGGTAAACTCCTCGTGTTTTCCGTACTTGCAGGTGCTATTATCGCAAATGCTGATGACTCACAACGTTCTCATCTAAAAAAGTTTGGAGAGCATATGGGTCTTTCTTTCCAGATTAGTGACGATATTCTTGATGTAGAAGGCGATCAGGACAAAATCGGTAAACTCCCAGGAAGCGATGAGAATAATGACAAGAGCACATATCCAAAGCTCCTTACGTTAGAAGGTGCAAAGGAAAAGCTTACGTTCCATTTCAAAGAAGCCTTAAAGCATTTATCTGCTTCGGGGATTAATCATGATAGACTTCGATCAATCGCGAAATTTATTGTCGAACGTGACCATTAACACTTAATTGAGGATTACTATATCATATGGTATAATAAGTTAAGCTAGAGTGGTGCAGTATTCTAGTCAGTTCGCCATTTCTGAAGGCGGGCCTAAAAATCCGCCATAGGGCACATCGATGAAGTTCCTGGTGTTGGCTTGAGTCGCCCAGACTTGGGTCGATGCTGGGAGTTAAGGTCGCAGGGCGATCCACAAAGGCATGTGGGCGTTGACCCTGCTTCCGCGGAGGCCCATTCTTGTAGCAGAGCGGTTAACGCTGCCTGCTATGAATTGGGGTATGAACCTGTTTCAGCTGCATGGGAACGCAGTTGAACAGCGTAGCCTGCCTTGAGTGGAGCTAGAGGGGATTATGGATTATTGGGAATTTTCAGCTCGGCCGGCAGTTTATTTCCTACCACCCATATGAAATCTGCTCTGCAAAAGAGGCTAGGAAATGTGTGGAACTGTTGAGGAAAACTCCTAGACTGTTCCGAGTGACACTTAAAGGGGATTATAGTGCGGACTAAGTGGTAATCCAGTCTAGCGCATGGTGACTACGCTAAGATTGATGTAAAGGGAAACCGCCTGAATGGCGACGTTCAGGTATCGATCTGGGAAAACCTACTGGACCTAAGCCGCAGTCTTTACTCTTTAAGTGACCACTCTTCACTACATACGACAACAGGGTTGTTCGACTGACAGGGAACAGGGGGCATTTGACTGACCCTTGGATTACCCGGTAGTTGAACACCTATTTTTATGTGATTATATAATGGACAAGGAGTAGATATGAAAGCTTCCGTATCAAAATCCATAAATTGGAGTTTAGCTATTGCCGTTATCACACTTGTGTTAGCGGCTATTTTTTCAATTATTTCAACAGCAGTATTGAGTGGGGTATCGTGGGCACTTGGAATGTTTGTTGTACTAATGATCGTTCTTATTGGTATATTCTTTGATACAATAGGAGTAGCATCAACAGCAGCAAATGAAGTACCTTTCCATGCAATGGCTGCTGAACGATTGACCGGAGCAAAGCATGCCATCTTTGTCACTCGAAACGCAGATCGCGTAGCTAGTTTTTGTAATGATGTGATTGGAGACATTTCGGGTATTATAAGTGGTACAGCTTCTGCAACTGTTGTAGTGCAATTGACGC
The DNA here is from genome assembly GCF_017303315.1 of Bacillus sp. NTK071. Classification (GTDB taxonomy): domain Bacteria; phylum Bacillota; class Bacilli; order Bacillales; family Guptibacillaceae; genus Guptibacillus. The sequence continues at coordinate 264,066 of NZ_JAFKOI010000002.1, read as the reverse complement.
TTCAACTTGGACATAGCGATGGATCAATGTTTCAATATATAATATCAGTAGTATTTACAAGTGTAATTGCGGCCTTAACTGTAGGCGGGAAAGCGCTCGGTAAAACGTTTGCCATCCACTTTTCTACAGGAATTATTTTTCAAGTAGGTCGGTTCCTTTATTATGTAGAAAAAACATTTAAAATTAAAATGGTAGGCAATCAATCCAAAAAGAAAAAAGGCAACCGTAAATCGAAATAAAGAAGGGGAGGAAATTCCCATGGATTTAGAAAAAATCGATAGTCCAAAATTCCTGAAAAATTATGACACTAATGATATGACAGAACTAGCCGAAGAAATTAGATGTTTTCTGATTAACAAATTATCCGAAACTGGAGGTCATCTAGGTCCTAACCTGGGTGTCGTTGAGCTTACAATTGTGCTACACAAGATTTTTGATAGCCCAAAGGATAAGTTTATATGGGATGTTGGCCACCAAGCCTATGTTCACAAAATTCTAACGGGTAGAGCTTCAAGATTTGATACGCTGCGTAAGTACAAAGGGCTTTGTGGATTTCCGAAAAGGAATGAAAGCGTGCATGATGTTTGGGAAACTGGACATAGCTCGACTTCATTATCTGCAGCAATGGGCATGGCAGCAGCACGTGATATGAAGGGGACTGATGAAAGCGTCGTAGCAATCATCGGTGACGGCGCTCTAACTGGTGGTATGGCATTAGAAGCTCTAAACCATATTGGTCATGAGCAGAAGGATATGCTTGTCATTCTAAACGACAATGAAATGTCAATAGCCCCTAATGTTGGTGCTCTTCATAATGTATTAGGGAAACTTCGCACTGCTGGAAAATATCATAAAGCGAAAGAAGAACTTGAATACTTACTGAAGAAGATCCCTGCATTTGGTGGTGCTTTAGCATCTACTGCTGAGAGAGTGAAGGATGCACTAAAGTATTTACTAGTATCGGGTATTTTCTTTGAAGAACTCGGTTTTACGTACCTTGGACCTGTTGATGGACACGATGTTGAGGCATTAATGGAAAACATTAAATATGCTAAGAAAACAAAAGGGCCTGTCTTAATCCATGTTCTGACTAAAAAAGGTAAAGGTTATCATCCTGCAGAAAACGATGAGATTGGCGTATGGCATGGTGTAAGTCCATATAAAATCGAAGCGGGAGAGCAGATTAAACCAAAAGTTGCAGCACCAGGCTACAGCAAGGTTGTTAGTGAAACTGTACGAAAGCTAGCAGAAGATGATGATCGTATATCGGTCATTACACCTGCTATGACCGTTGGGTCAAAGTGGGAAGGATTTGAGAAGCAATTCCCTGAGAGGCTTTTTGATGTTGGGATTGCTGAGCAACATGCTACTACTATGGCAGCTGGTCTAGCTACCCAAGAACTCAAACCTGTTTTATCTATTTATTCTACGTTTTTACAAAGAGCATATGATCAGTTAGTTCATGATGTTTGTCGACAGAATCTAAACGTATTCCTTGCGATTGACCGATCAGGTTTAGTCGGTGCAGACGGTGAAACACATCAAGGAGTATTCGATGTCTCTTTCCTTCGCCATATGCCGAATATGGTCTTGATGATGGCGAAAGATGAGAATGAGCTTCAGCATATGGTATATACAAGTCTACAATATAATCAGGGGCCAATTGCCGTTCGCTATCCAAGAGGGAATGGTTTAGGTATACAAATGGACAAAGAGCTTCAAGAGATCCCTATAGGCACATGGGAAATTATTCGTGAAGGTAAAGATGTAGCGCTACTTTCATTTGGTCCAACTCTTCAGGACTTATTAAAGGCAGCTGATATTCTTGAAAAGGAAGGCGTTTCAGCACGGGTAATCAATGCTCGATTTATTAAACCTCTTGATGAGTTCATGATGGCTGAATTGATGGACGAAGGTATCCCAATGCTTACTGTTGAAGAAGCGATTCTTCAAGGAGGCTTTGGTAGTGCTGTGTTAGAATATGTGAACGATAGTGGCTATCAACATGGCACTATTCAAAGAATGGGTATTCCGGATACGTATATTGAGCATGGTAGTGTAAATGAGCTACTGAAGGAAATTGGATTAACACCAACCGATATTGCTGCTAAAGCAAAGAAAATGATACCAGCAAAGCAAAAGAGGGCATAAAAGAGCATGGCGAAAAAAGAAAGACTTGATGTAATTCTTGTGAATCGTGGGCTAATTGATACAAGAGAAAAAGCAAAAAGAGCCATTATGGCTGGTTTAGTGTTCTCTGAAACAGAGAGAATGGACAAGCCTGGCATGAAAGTAAATGAAGATATAGCGCTACAGATAAAAGGCGACACATTACGTTATGTTGGACGTGGTGGATTGAAGCTTGAAAAAGCGATTGAGGTTTTCTCACTAGATCCAGAAAACAAAGTTGTACTCGATATAGGTTCCTCTACAGGCGGATTCACAGATTGTGCACTACAAAATGGTGCAACACTTGTTTATGCTTTAGACGTTGGATACAACCAGTTAGCGTGGAAACTTCGCGTTGATGATCGAGTAGTTGTGAAAGAGAGAACCAATTTTCGTTACTCTGTAAAAGCGGATTTTGATAAAGGTTTACCAGATCTCGCAACAATTGACGTGTCCTTTATTTCATTGAAGTTAATCTTACCTGTTCTTAAAGAAATACTTAAAGAAAATGGTGAGGTAGTTGCACTTGTTAAACCTCAATTTGAAGCTGGTAGAGGTGAAGTTGGTAAAAAAGGTATTGTTCGTGATAAGAAAATTCATCTACGTGTTTTGAAAGAAATGATGCATTTTGCGACTCAGGAAGGCTATCAGATCAATGGACTTTCTTATTCTCCGATCACCGGTGGTGAAGGTAATATTGAATTTCTTCTCCATCTTGGGTGGAAACAAGAGATTAAGACTGAAAATGTTCCGGACCCAGAAGAAGTTGTAGAGCGAGCGCATCAAGAGTTTTAAAAGGATACACCATGTGTGTCCTTTTTTTCTACTTAAGAAAACACAAAGCACTTATTACTATCTTGTCCGGCAAGTTTTTTGGACTTATAGAAGTGAATATTTATGAATGCCTATACAAAAGTAGGATAGGGCTATATAATAAGGCTGTCACAATTTACTTACCGGAATTTCTGGAGGTTTTACTATGAATAAAGGACAACGTCACATTAAAATTCGTGAACTAATTGCAAATCAAGATGTTGAAACACAAGATGAGCTCGTATATAGTCTCAAAAGTGCAGGATTCAACGTAACTCAAGCCACGGTATCAAGAGATATAAAAGAGCTGCATCTTGTTAAAGTACCAACAATAGACGGAAGATATAAATACAGTCTTCCAGCTGATCAGCGTTTTAATCCATTACAGAAGCTTAAAAGAACGTTGACCGATGCATTTATAAGTATTGATCATGCGGATCACCTTATTGTTATGAAAACGCTTCCAGGTAATGCTAATGCAATCGGTGCGTTAATTGACAATCTTGACTGGGAAGAGATTATGGGGAACATAAGTGGGGACGACACCATTCTAATTATCTGTAAGAGTGCAGAAGCCGCTCCTATGCTATCCCAACGCTTTATTGATATGCTTTAAGACAGAACGATGATCTTTGAAGGTGGGAGAATATGTTAGCCGAACTATCCATTCGTAATTTTGCGATTATAGAAGCGATTACCGTTTCATTTGAACGCGGTTTAACGGTTCTTACTGGCGAAACGGGTGCGGGGAAATCAATTATTATTGATGCAATAGGACTGCTAGTAGGTGGCAGGGGTTCAGCGGAATTTGTTCGATATGGCACGAAGAAGGCTGAAATTGAAGGATTATTTCATATAGACCCAGAACATCCTACAGTTCAAAAGTTAGAGGATGTAGGGATTGAGTTTACCGATGATATGGTCGTATTACGACGTGATATTTCGAGTGCAGGCAAAAGTATTTGCAGGGTAAATGGCAAATTAGTAACGCTCGGAATTCTAAGAGAAATCGGCCAAACACTTATTGATATTCATGGACAACATGAACACCAGGACCTCATGCAGTCAGACAAACATTTGTCTCTCCTTGACCAATTTGGAGATGGATCGATAGGACCCGCATTAACTGAATATAGGGAAGTATATCACCGTTATAAAAAGATCCAACAACAGATGAGGAACCTCACTGAGAATGAACAGCAAATGGCTCACAGGCTCGATTTAATTCAGTATCAGCTTGAAGAGATTACGAAAGCAGAACTCTCTCCTAATGAAGATGAAGAACTTATGGAAGAGAAAATGCGTTTAGGTAATTTCGAGAAGCTTTTTTCGGCTCTTCAGGATGTTTATCATTCTTTACATGGTGATAACAAAGGGCTTGATTGGGTTGGCCTTGCGATGTCGCAGCTTGAATCTGTCTCAGATCTTGATGAAGAACTGAAAAGTTACCATGAGGAAGTTGCGAATCAATATTATTTACTTGAAGAAACAGCAGGTAAATTAAATACATACCGTGATCAACTTGAGTTTGATCCAGCACGATTAGATTTTGTAGAAGAACGATTGAATGAAATTCAGGTTCTAAAGAGGAAATATGGTGAATCTGTAGAAGAGATTCTTGAATATGCTGCTTCAATTGAAGATGAAGTAGATGAGCTCGTGAACCGAGAAGATCGTGTAGAGGAGCTTGAATCTAATTTAAAGGGCATTAAAGCCGACTTATCAGTTGAGGCCGACAATTTAACTGGTCTTCGTAAAACAGTTGCCAGAGTCCTTGTAGACGCGATTCATCATGAACTTAGAGATTTATATATGGAAAAAACAGAATTTGCGATTCATTTTAACGAATTGGATAACAAGAAAGAAGCATTTCATAAATCCGGCAAAGATGATATCGATTTTATGATTTCAACTAATCCTGGTGAACCACTTAAGCAATTATCTAAAACAGCCTCTGGTGGAGAGCTATCTCGAATCATGCTTGCCTTAAAATCAATCTTTTCAAAGCATCAAGGCATTACGTCAATTATCTTCGATGAAGTAGATACTGGTGTAAGTGGGAGAGTTGCTCAAGCAATGGCTGAGAAAATCCAGCGTCTTTCTTCTGGCTCTCAAGTTCTTGTGATTACTCACCTTCCTCAGGTAGCTGCTATGGCTGATCATCATTTGTATATCTCGAAAGAGGAAACTGGTGAAGGTCGGACGAAGACAAGTGTTGGAAATTTAAGTGATGAAGAGCAAATTGAAGAACTTGGAAGAATGATTTCAGGCGCTGAAATGACTGAACTTACGAAGAAACACGCTAGAGAATTATTACTTCAAGCTAACCAAATAAAATCATGATATGAAATGCTATCCAACTAAGGGTAGCATTTTCATTTTTACAGGTTATAATAACGAGCAGTCAAGGCAAAATTATAGATACAGCCATGTTGGAGGTGTGGGCAAGAGCGAGGAGAGTGAAGAATTGAAGACAGAAATGATTCGTAAATTGTTAGGCGTAGTTCTCCTTGGTTTTCTAATTGCACTTGGTTTCACGAAACCAGTACAATTATTTATATCGATTCCAGATGAGATTGTCATGTTTGAAGGAGATCAAGCAACTATCCCATCTGTTATACCAGCCGCGAGCACAATCGGAGGTTCGGAAGTAGTAAGTATTGATAAACAACAAAAAGATCTGACGATTAGTGGTAAGAATAGCGGTTCGGATATACTTGACTTAACGGTTGGTGAATTTCCCGTTAAGAAGGTTGATGTTAAAGTTCTTCCTGAATTCAAAGTGATTCCAGGAGGTCAGTCAATTGGTGTGAAGCTTAATACGCGCGGTGTCCTTGTTGTAGGCCATCATCTCATTCACACAAATCAGGGTGATCGATCCCCAGGAGAGTTAGCTGATATACAAGTGGGAGATATTATTACCAAAATTAATGGGCAGTCTGTAAAGAAAATGAGTGATATTGGTTCAATTGTAAAGAAAGCTGCAAATGAAGGCCATGCGCTTCAAGTAACGATAGTTCGAGAAAATAAAGAACTAAGTAAGAAGCTTGTTCCGGTAAAAGACAAACAAAACGAATCCTATCGAATTGGGTTATACATTCGAGATTCAGCCGCAGGTGTCGGAACTCTGACTTTTTATCATCCTAATACTAAAAAGTATGGAGCATTAGGTCATGTTATATCCGATATGGATACCAAAAAGCCAATAGTTGTTCATCATGGAGAAATTTATCCCTCTTCTGTTACTTCCATAGAGAAGGGAAGCAATGGTCATCCAGGAGAAAAATTGGCAAGGTTCTCTAATACCGATCAGAAACTTGGTACAATTACGCGAAACAGTCCTTTCGGAATTTTTGGCGAAATGAATATTGAAGTGAAAAAGGGTATGTATGATAAACCAATGCCAATCGCTTTATCACATCAGGTGAAAGAAGGACCTGCTAAGATATTAACAGTTGTAAAAGGCAGTGAAGTAAAAGCCTATGATGTAGAAGTGGTTAGCTCTATTCCTCAGAAATTTCCTGCAACCAAAGGAATGGTTATAAAAGTAACGGACCCAGAATTGTTAAAGGAAACTGGTGGCATTGTCCAGGGGATGAGTGGAAGTCCCATTATACAAGATGGAAAAGTAATAGGTGCAGTAACTCACGTATTTGTTAACGACTCGACTTCAGGTTATGGTGTCCACATTGAGTGGATGTTAGAAGAAGCTGGTATTAACATCTATCAGCAAGGTCATAACGATAAGCGGGCAGCGAGCTAAAAAAGCTCACTGTTCGCTTTCTTTCGTTTTCTGGGCGTGATATACTTGTTATGAAGAAAATTCGACAAAATTGAAAGAGTATTCAGAATTTGTTGTTATATAAAGGATATGTAAGAATGTAAGAGATATTTGTTGAAAAAATATTGTTTTTAAATGTTTTTAGAAATTTTAGAGGAAATTTACCAATCCCGTTGAATGTTTATACTACTACGGTAACCAAACTTGTGGAAGGAGAGACGGAGCCGTGCAAAAAATAAAAGTATGTTTAGCCGACGACAACCGCGAATTAGTCAATTTGATTGAGGAATATATGTCTAGACAGGAGGATATGGAGGTAGTCGGGACCGCTTCCAATGGTCAAGAATGTTTGGAAGTACTCGAAGACGAAGAACCTGATGTACTAGTTCTCGATATCATCATGCCACATCTTGATGGCCTTGCTGTACTTGAACGTTTAAGAGAAATGAATTACACGTGCAGTGTGATCATGCTAACTGCGTTTGGGCAAGAAGATGTAACAAAAAAGGCTGTTGATCTTGGCGCATCGTACTTTATTCTAAAGCCATTTGACATGGATAACCTGGCAAGTCACGTAAGGCAGGTAAGTGGCAAGAAAACCACCTTCACAAACAGCAGCTCTAGTTCATACAAGCGTCAGCCGCGAGATAACCGTCCAAGGAACCTGGATGCAAGTATTACGAGTATTATTCATGAAATTGGTGTACCAGCACATATTAAAGGTTACATGTACTTAAGAGAAGCGATTACAATGGTATATAACGACATTGAATTACTTGGTTCAATCACTAAAGTTCTTTATCCTGATATTGCAAAGAAATTCAATACAACTTCATCACGTGTGGAACGAGCAATTCGACATGCAATCGAGGTTGCGTGGAGTAGAGGGAATGTTGAGTCAATCTCTAATTTATTTGGTTATACCGTAAGCATGTCAAAAGCTAAACCAACAAATTCAGAATTTATCGCAATGGTCGCAGACAAGCTTCGAATTGAGCATAACATGGATAACTACTCACATACGAGATAATCAGCATTTTTATACTTTTATATAACAAAAAACAAAGCCTGTGTTAATGGCTTTGTTTTTTGTTTGGCTTAAAATGTTATCAAGTTATTTGCTATCAACGATTAGAGTCATTTTTAGCGCTTCTAGAAGAAAATCTATCCTGTACTTTGTTTCGTTTACGATCTCGATAGAATATGAAACCTCCAACGAATGATAATCCTAAAATAAGAAAAACCAATCCGAGTATGAATTGAAGTATGAGAGATGTAAATGGTGGGTTTAACACGCCGAAAAGTACATCTCTCATTAATTTAATGCCTATAACACCGAATATACCTGGAATTAAAACGATAAGTAGAGCTATTAAACGCATTGGTCGTGCACCCTTTCTACACATCACTATTGCTATTGTAGCGGAGACGCCTTGAAGTGTCTATGGGTGTCATTTGCTGTCTTTAACAATTTTAAATTAAAAACCATGCATGATTTGTCAAAATGTCGAAAGAGATGTATGATTAGTATGAAATATATTGCATGTAGAGAATGCAGGTGATGAATATTTGCGAACATGTATGATTGTTGGTGCTGGCAAAGGTGGTCAAGCGCTTCTCAATATACTCAGAGAAACGAAGATGATGGATGTTATTGTGATCGTGGATTGTAATTTGGATGCCCCTGGTATACAAACAGCACGTGAAGCAAATATCGCGATTTACTCTGATTGGAAAGAGGCTTTAACTCGTTTTGAAATCGATGTCATTATCGAGGCTACGGGTAAAGAAACGGTTTTTGAAGAAATTAGAGATAGGCGAGAGAAACATACTGTGTTAATTCCTGGATCTGTCGCTAACATTGTTCTAAATTTAATTGAAGAAAAAGAGATACTTATTGATACATTGCAACATCAGTCGAAACAACAGGAAATTATTCTTGACTCTACGCATGATGGAATGATTGCCATCAACGTTGATGAAGAAGTAACCTTGTTTAATCGAAGCGCTGAGAAAATTACTGGGATTAGTAAAGCTCAGGCTGGTGGTAAATTAATCGGGTCACTTATGGCTTCGAGTATGTTGCCGAGGGTATTGTCTTCAGGACAACCTGAAATTAATCAAGAGCAGCTACTTCCAAATGGAAGAAAAATAATCACCACACGCATCCCCATGTTTGATGAAGAAGGTAAACGGATTGGTGCACTTGCAGTTTTCAAAGACATGACAGCAATCGAAGAAATGGCGCAAGAAGTAACAAATTTGAAAAGTATCCAGTCAATGCTTGAGGCTATTATTCAATCCTCTGATGAAGCAATATCTGTAGTAGATGAGCACGGTAAAGGACTGATGATTAACCCTGCTTACTCAAGGTTAACTGGTCTCGAGCGGGATGAAGTGATTGGAAAACCTGCCACTACCGATATTTCTGAGGGAGAAAGCATGCATATGCGTGTTCTAAGGACGAGGAAACCTGTTCGTGGTGTTCAAATGAAAGTAGGACCGAGCAAGAGGGAAGTCGTAGTAAACGTTTCCCCTGTGATTGTAGATGGTCGATTGAAGGGGAGCGTTGGAGTTATTCACGATATTTCAGAGCTTCATTCCTTAAATAATCAACTGCAGCGAGCGCGACAAATTATTCGCACACTAGAAGCAAAGTATTCTTTTGAAGACATTATCGGTAATTCTGAAGAAATGACTTTCTCGATCCAACAAGCAAAACTAGCCGCCTCTACACCTGCAACAGTTTTGCTTCGAGGAGAGTCAGGAACAGGGAAAGAACTATTTGCACATGCTATACATAATGCAAGCGATCGTAAGTACAACAAGTTTGTAAGAGTAAACTGTGCAGCTATTTCTGAGTCTCTGTTCGAAAGTGAACTTTTTGGATATGAGGACGGAGCCTTCTCTGGAGCTAAGCAGGGAGGAAAAAGGGGTCTGTTTGAAGAGGCGAACGGAGGCAGCATTTTCCTTGATGAAATAGGTGAAATTTCTCTTACTACTCAAGTGAAGTTACTTCGCGTGCTACAAGAGCGTGAGATTGTCCGTGTAGGGGGATCGAAACCGATCTCAATTAACGTTCGAGTCATTGCTGCAACCAATGCTAAGTTAGAAAAGAGAATAATGGATGGTTCATTTAGGGAAGATTTATACTACCGATTAAATCGTCTCCCAATCCAAATTGCTCCTCTAAGACAGCGCAAAGAAGATATTGCAGCACTTGCAGATCATTTAATAACCAAAATAAATCAAGATTATGGAAGAAATGTCGAGGGGATTACTCCTGCAGCCGCTGAGTACTTTAAAGAGTACGATTGGCCGGGAAATGTAAGGGAGTTTGAGAATGTACTCGGGAGAATTGTAATTCATATGGATACTTCAGAGTCGATGATTGATTTAGACCATATTCCATCTTTATTGAGTGAACAAAAGGATGCTGAACTGCTTTCAGTAGAGCGCACACCCGAAAAGACGTTATCTCAACTTGTGGATGAATTTGAGAAGAAGACTATAAGTCAGACCCTTGACCATTACGATGGGAATAAGACAGCCACTGCAAGAGCGCTAGGAGTGTCACTTCGGAACCTATATTATAAAGTGGAAAAACATGAAATTGAAAAATCCAGCATGCAATAATTATCACACTTTGAAAAATATTGCATGGTTCTTGCTTTAGAATCCTTTATGTATCAACGGTTCGAAGTTGGCACAGAACTTGCATAATAGAAGAAGGGCGTAAAAGGAGGGACACCAATGAATCTAGATCAACTTTTGACTCATGCTTCTAATCAATCCAATAAAACTGTTGCATTAGCTGCGGCTGCGGATATGGAAGTCATTGAAGCAGTTAAATTAGCAGTAGAGCAGAACCTTGCTTCGTTCATTCTATATGGTGATGAAGACAAGATCATCAAGATGGTAAACGAGTTTAACTTGTCTACTTCTGAAGACATCAAGGTTGTTCATGAATTATCTGACAGAGATGCATGCAAGTCTGCTGTAACCGCTGTCAGTAATGGAGAAGCGGATGTATTGATGAAAGGCATGGTTTCCACATCCGTTATCTTAAAGGAAGTTTTAAATAAGGAATACGGGCTTCGAAAAGGGAAAGTCCTTTCACATGTAGCTGCATTTGATGTGCATGGTTATGATCGCTTAATTTTCGTCACGGACTCTGGTATGAACATCGAGCCAGATCTAACACAGAAAGTAGAGATTGTTAAAAATGCTGTGAGCATTGCTAGAGGAATAGGGATAGAGACACCAAAAGTTGCTTCACTTGCTGCAGTTGAGGTTGTTAATCCATCCATGCAGGCTACGCTTGATGCCGCTGCACTAACACAAATGAATATGAGGGAACAAATAACTAACTGCATCATTGATGGGCCACTGGCGCTTGATAATGCGATTTCGATAGAAGCAGCAGCCCACAAAGGAATTAAAAGTGAAGTGGCGGGTTGTGCAGATATACTACTTGTACCTTCAATAGAAGTCGGTAACGCCTTATATAAATCACTCGTATATTTTTCTAATGCAAAAGTTGGCGGGGTTATAGCCGGTGCTAAAGCGCCAATCGTTCTAACATCACGAGCAGATAGTGCCAAGAGTAAAGTATATAGCATTGCACTTGCTGTAAGTTCAACAAACTAATTTAAGAGGAAAATCAGGGAGGAAGATTACAATGGAACTTTTTACTTATATGGAGAAATATGATTATGAGCAAGTCGTAGTTTGTCAGGACAAAGCATCTGGATTAAAAGCAATTATTGCCATTCACGATACAACACTTGGGCCTGCTTTAGGAGGAACAAGAATGTGGACATATGCTTCAGAAGAAGCAGCATTTGAAGACGCACTTCGTCTTGCGAAAGGCATGACTTACAAGAACGCTGCTGCCGGTCTTAACCTCGGTGGGGGGAAAACGGTAATCATTGGAGATCCTCGTAAAGATAAGAACGAAGCAATGTTCCGTGCGTTTGGTCGTTACATTCAAGGGCTTAATGGGCGTTACATTACAGCGGAGGATGTAGGTACTACAGTTCAAGACATGGATACAATTCATGAAGAAACAGAATTCGTAACAGGTATTTCTCCAGCGTTTGGTTCATCTGGTAACCCTTCTCCTGTAACAGCTTATGGTGTTTATGTTGGAATGAAGGCGGCTGCGAAAGAAGCATTTGGTACAGATTCCCTTGAAGGAAAGACCGTAGCAGTTCAAGGTGTTGGAAACGTTGCTTATAACCTGTGTAAGCATCTACATGAAGAAGGAGCATCGCTCGTTGTAACGGATATTAACAAAGAATCCGTAGACCGCGCAGTGGCTGATTTTGGTGCAAAGGCAGTTGATCCTGATGATATCTATGAAGTGGATTGCGATATTTTTGCTCCATGTGCTCTAGGTGCTATCATCAATGACGATACAATTGGGAAAATTAAAGCTAAAGTAATTGCAGGAGCAGCAAACAACCAGCTTCGTGAAACCACTCATGGTGATCAAATTCACGAGATGGGTATCGTTTATGCACCTGACTATGTAATCAATGCAGGTGGGGTAATCAATGTAGCTGATGAGCTATATGGCTATAATCGTGATCGCGCTATGAAGCGTGTGGACGGCATTTACGATACGATTACTAAAGTAATTGAAATCTCTAAACGTGATGGTATCCCTACTTATGCTGCTGCAGACCGTCTTGCTGAAGAAAGAATTGCGCAAATGAAGCATTCAAGAAGCCAATTCCTAATGAACTCTCAGCATATTTTAGGGCATCGCAAATAATCGGAGGGTTTCAAGTGATAGATAAAGAATTTCGACTTCTAGTTATTAATCCAGGATCAACTTCAACGAAGATTGGCGTTTTTGATAATGAACGTGCCGTATTTGAGAAATCATTGCGGCACGATACAAATGAAATAAACCAGTTCGAAACAATTATTGACCAATATGAGTTTAGAAAGAAAACCATTCTTGAAGCATTAGATGAGGAAGATATTAATATATCAAAGCTTGATGCTGTAGTTGGACGAGGCGGATTGCTAAGACCAATTGAGGGTGGTACTTACTCAGTAAACGATCAAATGCTTGAAGATCTCAGAAACGGTTACTCTGGAGAGCACGCTTCTAATCTAGGTGGAATTATCGCTTTTGAAATAGCAGAACAGCTAAATATTCCATCATTTATTGTTGATCCGGTTGTTGTAGATGAGCTTCAGGATGTCGCTCGACTTTCAGGTGTTCCACAAATTGAGCGAAAAAGTATTTTTCATGCGTTAAATCAAAAGGCTGTCGCAAGAAGAGTAGCGGCCCAGATGAACAGCAAATATGAAGAATTGAATTTGGTTGTAACCCACATGGGCGGTGGGATTACAGTAGGAGCGCACAAAAAAGGAAAAGTAATCGATGTAAACAATGGATTACACGGAGAAGGTCCTTTCTCTCCTGAACGTGCAGGAACTGTACCTGTTGGTGATCTTGTATCCATGTGCTTCTCTGGTGAATATTATGCGGAAGAAATCATGAAAAAGCTTGTAGGACAAGCTGGCTTTGTTGGATATCTCGGTACAAATGATGCGGTGAAAGTAGAGAAGCGTATTAGTGAAGGTGATGAGAAAGCAAAGCTTGTATTCGATGCGATGGCGTATCAAGTAGCCAAGGAAATTGGAGCGGCCAGTGCAGTTCTTGCAGGTGAAGTCGATGCGATCGTTTTAACCGGAGGGCTTGCATATGGTAAAGAATTTGTTTCTCAGATTACCGAGAATATTAAATGGATTGCAGACGTTATCGTACATCCCGGGGAGAATGAACTACAAGCACTTGCAGAAGGTGGATTGCGCGTGCTGAGAAATGAAGAAGCAGCTAAGATCTATCCGGTTTCCTCTGTAGAGTCTTGTGTTTTATAATACGTTCTGTAAAGGAGAATTTGAATGGCTGAAGAATATGATCTCGTCATAATGGGCGGAGGTACTGGTGGATACGTAGCCGCAATACGTGCTTCACAGCTTGGTCTTAAAACAGCAATTGTAGAGAAACGTGAGCTTGGTGGAACATGTTTGCACAGGGGTTGTATCCCTAGTAAGGCGTTACTTAGGAGTGCTGAAGTATTTGCTACTGCTAAGCATGGCGAGAAATTCGGAGTAATGGCTAAAGAAGTAGCACTTGACTTCAAGAAGGTACAGGAAAGAAAGCAAAGCATTGTAGATCAACTTCATAATGGTGTGAAGCACTTAATGAAGCAAGGGAAGATTGATGTATTCGAAGGATTTGGTAGAATTCTTGGGCCTTCTATTTTCTCACCTATGCCTGGTACTGTTTCTGTTGAGATGAACAATGGGGAAGAAAACGAAATGTTAATCCCTAAAAACGTTATTGTGGCAACAGGCTCTAAACCGAGAACTCTTCCTGGCCTTGATATAGATGGGGAATTTGTTATGACATCGGATGAAGCACTTCGAATGGAATCTCTCCCTTCATCAATCATTATCGTAGGTGGTGGTGTTATTGGTATTGAGTGGGCGTCTATGCTCGTTGATTTTGGTGTAGATGTTACTGTTCTCGAATATGCAGATCGGATAGTCCCTACTGAGGACCACGATATTTCTAAAGAAGCTCACAAGTTAATGAAGAAAAAAGGCATCAAGCTTTTCACAGGTGCGAAAGTAATGGGCGACTCTCTAGAAAAAGGGGATGGGGTCTCAATTCAGGCTGAGCATAAAGGAGAAACAAAAACTTTTACAGCTGATAAAATGCTCGTATCTGTTGGCCGTGAGGCCAATGTGAAAAATATTGGCCTAGAAAACACGACAATTGAAGTCGAAAAAGGTGTTATTCAAACAAATGAATATTACCAAACGAAAGAATCACATATATACGCAATTGGTGATGTTATTGGCGGGATGCAACTCGCACATGTTGCTTCTCACGAAGGAATTACGGCTGTTGAGCATTTAGCTGATCAAAATCCTGAACCAATCGATTACACAATGGTTCCTAGCTGTATTTACAGTAGTCCAGAAATGGCAAGCGTTGGTTTAACAGAAGAGGATGCAAAAGCTCAAGGTCTTAATGTTAAAATTGGTAAGTTCCCTTTTAAAGCAATTGGAAAAGCGCTTGTATTCGGTGAATCAGATGGTTTTGTAAAGATTGTCGCTGATGCCGACAATGAGGATTTGCTTGGTGTACATATGATTGGTCCTCATGTAACAGATATGATCTCTGAAGCCGGACTCGCTAAGGTTCTAGACGCAGCTGCTTGGGAAGTTGCCCACACGATTCACCCCCACCCGACACTATCAGAAGTGATTGGTGAAGCTGCACTTGCAGTAGATGGAAAAGCAATTCACTCTTAATTTGGGTTAAATAAAGGAGGTAAATACGATGGCTGAAAAACGTCATGAAGCACTTGGTCTTTCTGATGAACGTGTGCTTGAGATGTTCGAAACAATGTTGATGGCTCGTAAAATAGATGAACGTATGTGGCTTTTAAACCGTGCTGGTAAAATTCCATTCGTTATTTCCTGTCAGGGACAGGAAGCAGCTCAGGTAGGTTCTGCATTCGCAATGGATCCTGCAAAGGATTTTGTAGCACCGTATTATCGTGACATGGGCGTTGTGCTTGCTTTTGGAATGACAGCTAAAGATCTTATGCTATCAGGATTTGCAAAGGCAGAAGATCCAAACTCAGCTGGACGCCAAATGCCAGGTCATTTTGGACAAAAGAAAAATAATATCATTACAGGCTCATCTCCAGTTACAACCCAGGTTCCACATGCAGTTGGTTTTGCATTAGCAGGCCGAATGGAAGGAAAAGATCTTGTAACGTTCTGTTCATTTGGAGAAGGTTCTTCTAACCAGGGTGATTTTCATGAAGCAGCTAACTTTGCTGGTGTTCATAAGCTCCCAGTTCTTTTCGTATGTGAAAACAATAAGTATGCGATTTCTGTTCCTGTTTCAAAACAGTTAGCTTGTGAAAAAGTATCAGATCGTGCGATTGGCTATGGTATGCCTGGCGTAACGGTGGACGGTAATGACCCACTTGCTGTATATGAAGCGGCAAAAGAAGCTGTTGAAAGAGGTCGCCGTGGGGAAGGTCCTACACTTATTGAGACGGTTTCTTATCGTTTAACACCACACTCAAGTGACGATGATGATCGTGCTTATCGTACGCGTGAAGAAGTTGAGGAAGCGAAGAAAAAGGATGCCCTTATTACATTTGCAGAGTACTTAAAAGAAGTTGGCGTCCTCACTGATGAGAATGAAAAGGAAATTCATGATCGTGTTCAAAAAGAAGTAGATGAAGCAACAGAATACGCCGAAAATGCTGAATATGCACCTGCTGAAGATGCATTGAAGCATGTATACGGAGAGTAAGGGGGAACCATTATGCCAGTTATTTCATATATTCAAGCGATAACTCAAGCCCTCAGGGAAGAAATGCAGCGTGACGATAAAGTCTTCGTTCTAGGTGAAGATGTAGGCGTACGCGGAGGCGTTTTTAGAGCAACTGATGGTCTTTATGATGAATTTGGAGAACAGCGTGTTATCGATACACCACTTGCGGAATCTGCTATTGCCGGAGTTGGAATTGGTGCTGCTATGTACGGCATGAGGCCTGTAGCTGAAATGCAGTTTGCTGACTTTATTATGCCTGCTGTTAATCAGATCGTTTCTGAAGCTGCAAAAATTCGCTATCGGTCAAATAACGATTGGAATTGTCCAATTACAATCCGTGCGCCATACGGCGGTGGAGTACATGGAGCTCTTTATCACTCACAATCAGTTGAAGCTCTCTTCGCTAATGTACCTGGACTAAAGATTGTTATGCCTTCCACTCCTTATGATGCAAAAGGACTTCTAAAAGCAGCGATCCGTGATAACGACCCTGTGCTGTTCTTTGAACATAAGCGAGCTTACCGTTTAATCAAAGGTCAGGTACCTGAAGAAGAGTATACGCTCCCTATTGGAAAAGCTGATGTGAAACGTGAAGGAGAAGATATTACGGTCATTACATATGGTCTAAGTGTTCATTTCGCCCTTCAGGCTGCAGAGAAGCTCGAAAAGGATGGTATATCAGCTCATATTCTTGATCTTCGCACTGTTTATCCGCTTGATCGTGAAGCAATTGTAGAAGCAGCTAAGAAGACTGGAAAAGTCTTGCTAATAACTGAGGACAACAAAGAAGGAAGTATTATGAGCGAAGTGTCCGCTATTATTGCAGAAGAATGTCTGTTTGACCTTGATTCACCTATTCAGCGTCTTGCAGGACCAGATGTTCCATCTATGCCGTATTCACCTCCAATGGAGAAATACTTTATGCTTAATCCTGACAAAGTTGAGAAAGCGATGCGTGAGCTAGCAGAATTTTAAAGAATTGCAAGAAGAGGAGGGTTTCATGTGGCAGTTGAAAAAATACTGATGCCTCAGCTTGGGGAGAGTGTCACCGAAGGAACAATTGAGAAATGGCTTGTAGAAGTCGGAGATACTGTCAATAAGTACGATCCAATTGCAGAGGTTAACACTGATAAAGTAAATGCGGAAGTTCCTTCTTCCTATTCAGGCGTTATTAAAGAGCTTGTTGCAGATGAAGGCGATACAATTGAAGTTGGAGAGCTTGTTTGCTATATCGATGTTGAAGGTGGCTCTTCTGAAGAAAAACAACAGGAAGAGCTTACGGAACAACAAGCAGTCGAGAATGTCTCAGAAGACAAAAAAGAACAGCCTCAGGATGAAGATCAACCAATGAAACGCCGTTACTCACCAGCTGTTCTTAGACTTGCTCAAGAAAATGATATTGACCTTGAACAGGTTAACGGTTCCGGTAAAGGTGGCCGTATTACTCGTAAAGATATTCAAAAGGTTATTGACTCTGGTGAGATCCCTGCACCTAAGCAAGAAGAGAAAGCGAAAGAACCAGAATCAAAACAAGAACGTAAGGAAGCACCTAAAGCTCCTGCTTCAAAACCAGCACCTGAAGCATCTAAAGGATCCGATGTACCTGTTTCTGAAGGAGACATTGAAATTCCTGTAACGGGTGTGCGAAGAGCTATTGCGAACAATATGCTTCGTAGTAAGCATGAAGCACCACATGCGTGGACAATGGTTGAAGTTGATGTTACAAATCTTGTTGAATACAGAAACGGCATTAAAGACGACTTCAAGAAGAAAGAAGGCTATGGTTTAACGTTCTTTGCCTTCTTCGTCAAAGCTGTAGTAGAAGCTCTTAAAGAATTCCCGCAAATGAACTCCATGTGGGCAGGTGATAAGATTGTTCAGAAGAAAGATATCAACATTTCTATTGCAGTTGGAACAGATGAATCTCTCTTCGTACCAGTGATTAAGAATGCAGATGAGAAGTCTATTAAAGGCATTGCTCGCGAAGTGAAAGAGCTTGCTCAAAAAGCTAAATCAGGCAAACTTAAAGGTGAAGAAATGCAGGGCGGTACGTTTACAGTGAACAATACGGGATCTTTTGGATCGGTTCAGTCTATGGGGATTATCAATTATCCTCAAGCTGCTATCCTTCAAGTTGAAAGTATTGTGAAACGTCCTGTTGTAATGAATAATGGAATGATTGCAGTGCGAGATATGGT
This sequence comes from Bacillus sp. NTK071, assembly GCF_017303315.1. Taxonomy (GTDB): domain Bacteria; phylum Bacillota; class Bacilli; order Bacillales; family Guptibacillaceae; genus Guptibacillus. The sequence continues at coordinate 245,717 of NZ_JAFKOI010000002.1, read as the reverse complement.
TAATCTTTGTCTTTCACTAGATCACCGTGTTCTTGATGGAATGATTTGTGGTAAATTCCTTGCACGGGTTAAAGAAAACCTTGAGACAATTTCAAAAGAGAACACTTCTGTCTATTAAGTTACATGGCTGTCCCGTTTAACGGGATAGCCACTTTCTTTGCATAGAATGAAAGCCTTTCTTGGAAATTATCGGGGATTCGCGATACAATGTAAGATAAGGTGTCACGAAATAAGGGAGGAATATAGAATGTCCATGGACTTTAATTTATTCATGAATGACGTAGTAGCAACTGCGCGCGAAGAAATCAAAGCAGCAGGTTACCAAGAGCTTACAACGCCAGAGGCAGTTGAAGAGGCTATCACGAGCGAAGGAACAACGCTTGTTATGGTTAACTCCGTATGTGGTTGTGCAGGAGGCGTTGCTCGTCCTGCAGCTAGAATGGCAATTGCCAATGAGAAAACACCAGACAAACTTGTAACTGTATTTGCTGGTCAAGATAAAGAAGCGACTGCGAAAGCTCGTTCTTATTTCACAGGATTTGCTCCATCTTCCCCTTCATTTGCTATTCTAAAGGATGGACAAATTATCAATATGGTAGAAAGACATGAAATTGAAGGTAGCGATCCAGAAGAAGTTTCTGGTATGTTGCAATATCTATTTAATAAGTATTGCTAAATCGTATATGTTATTCGAAGCACCAGGCCTTAGGTCTGGTGCTTTTTTGTATGTTTTTCTTATATTTAGTTAATGGTGAAGACTTAATTGATAGAAAAATAAGAAAATATAAACATTAATTTATATTAAATTTTATGTATAAAAATGTAGATTATCGTTCTAACGTCTGATATAGTGTTTATTATTCAAGTTGATGAATTATTATACACATATACAGGGGGATTTATGATGAATAAAAATTGGTTGGTTGTACTAGTTGGATTGATGTTATCAGTAGCGCTTGTGGCTTGCGGCTCTGCAAATGAGGACGGAGAGTCTAATGCGGGCACAAAAGAATCGAAAGAAAAACTTGTGATGGGAACGTCAGCAGATTATCCGCCGTTTGAATATATAGATTCTGCAAAAGGTGACGACATCATTGGTTTCGATGTAGACATTGCAAACTACATTGCTGATGAGCTTGGTTATGAAGTTGAAATTAAAGATATGGACTTTAGTGGACTAATTACAGCACTAAGCAGTGAACGAGTTGATTTTGTTCTTGCAGGGATGACTCCAACAGAAGAACGAAAAGAAAACGTAGACTTCTCAGAAATTTATTACACTGCAAATCACATGATTGTTTCTTCAGCAGATAACAAGATTACATCTCCTGAAGAACTAGAAGGTAAAAAAGTTGGTGTGCAGCTTGGGTCTATACAAGAAGATAAAGCAAATGAGATTAAAGATAGCGGAATAGGCATGGAGATTATTACACTTAACCGCATTCCAGAACTCATTCAGGAGCTTAAGTCCGGTCGCTACGACGCAATTATAATTGAGGATACGGTCGCTAACGGCTATCTAAAGAGCAACGATGATATAACAGGAGAAAACCTTCCGAATACAGAAGAGGCGGGATCGGCCGTAGCATTTCCTAAAGACAGTAAACTTACTGAAGAGTTTAACAACGTAATTAAAGAAATGAAGAAAAATGGCAAAATGGACGAGCTTATCGAGAAATGGTTTGGACAAGACACCGTAGAATAACATTATAAGAAGAGAAAGGTTGAACAGGCATGAATTTGGACTTCACCCAATTCGTGCCTAATATTCCCTACATTCTACAAGGAATATTGGTCACGTTAAAATTTGTAAGTGTATCGGCAATACTCGGGTTCGTTCTTGGAACGATACTCGCGCTATTTAAAATCGGTAGAGTTAAGATCCTGAGGTGGATTGCGGATGGTTATACATCTATCTTTCGTGGAACACCACTCATCTTACAACTCTTATTATTCTATCATGCGACTCCGCAGTTAACGGGCTATGATATTAGTGCGTTTGAAGCAGGAGTGCTATCATTTGGGTTGAATTCCGCAGCATATATATCAGAAATTATACGAGCTGGAATTAGAGCTGTTGATAATGGTCAGAATGAAGCGGCAGCCGCACTCGGAATTCCTTATCGTCCGATGATGAAAGACATCATTTTACCGCAAGCAATGAAAAATATTCTACCTGCATTGATGAATGAATTTATTACACTAACAAAAGAATCAGCGATCGTTTCTGTTATTGGTGTTTTTGATATTATGAGACGTAGCCAAATAGTTGCTGCTGAGAAATTTAAATACTTCGAGCCTTTACTTATCGCTGGAGTTATTTACTACTTACTCGTTATGGTTCTAACACTCATTGGCAAGATGGTAGAAAGGAGAATGAGCCGAAGTGATTAAGGTAGAAAATCTTCAGAAGAAATTCGGTAAGAATGAAGTTTTGAGTGGTATATCCACTGAAATCAATAAAGGTGAAGTTGTAGCAATAGTTGGGCCGTCTGGTTCAGGTAAATCCACGCTGCTTCGCTGTATGAATCAGTTAGAAGAGGTGACATCTGGAACGATTTGGATAGACGATCATAAATTAAACGATTCTGGTACGAATGTGATGGAACTACGGCAGAGGATTGGAATGGTTTTTCAACACTTTCATCTCTTCCCACACAAAACAGTGTTAGAGAATTTAATATACGCTCCAATGAAAGTGAAGGGGATAAGTAGGAAAGAGGCTGAACTGAAGGCTCATGAGCTTTTAAATCAGGTTGGTCTTTCAATGAAAGCAAAGGAATATCCTAAGCGATTGTCTGGTGGGCAGAAACAACGTGTTGCTATCGCTAGAGCACTTGCAATGGAGCCTGAATACATGCTCTTTGATGAGCCAACATCCGCACTTGATCCTGAGATGGTTAAAGAAGTACTCGATGTGATGAAGCTACTTGGTGAAACAGGGATGACAATGGTTATTGTTACTCATGAAATGGCGTTTGCAAGAGAGGCGGCTGATCGGGTTGTTTTCCTAGATGAAGGAAAGCTTGTTGAAGAAAACTCACCTTCTGAATTTTTTAGTCAGCCAAAAACGGAACGAGCCAAAGCCTTTCTTGAAAAAGTATTATAAAAGCGAACCTCAACGGTCGCTTTTTTTTTATGGGACTATTTTCCCTTGAAAACGTTTTTTATTAAAAAGATGCTGTTCAACTTGTGGAAAATGGTTTAGACTCTGTAAGTTGAAGGATATTAATGGAGTAACTACATGTGGAAGGAAGTATTGTAATTGAAAGTGAAAATTGGTTATCGAACGCTAAAAACAGCAGTAGGAACGGGAGTAGCGATTACGATTGCACAATTGCTTTCGCTAGATAATTATGTATCTGCAGGGATCTTAACCATCCTCTGCATTAAGCCGACTACCAAACGTTCATTTCGTAGTTCTTGGGAAAGGTTTCTAGCTTGTCTATTAGGTATAGTATTTAGTGCAGTATTCTTTGAAGGGATTGGCTATACGCCATTTAGCATCTCGTTATTGTTACTCTTATTTATACCGGCAGTCGTAGCAATTAAAGCGACAGAAGGCGTTATCACAAGTTCTGTTATCATTTTGCACATTTATAATTTCAATACAGTGAGCTGGGAAATTGTTTGGAATGAAGTGGCTATTATCGTCATTGGGATAGGTGTAGCCCTTATATTTAATCTTTATATGCCAAGTCTAGAGAAGGATTTGCTGCACATTAGGAAGCAAATAGAAGAGAAATTTTCTATTATACTAGAGGAATACGCTGTGTATCTTAGAGAAGGGGAAAGTCACTGGGATGGGAAAGAAATCATTGATGTTGGAGACTTACTTCAAAATGCAAAGAATCTTGCTTTGAAAGATATTGAAAATCATATGCTTCGTGATGATGATAAGTACTACGTCTATTTTAAAATGAGGGAGAAACAATTTGCTATTCTTGAACGAGTTCTTCCAATCATTTCTTCTCTCGATCAAACGTATATTCACGGTAAGAAAATGGCTGAGTTTATGGAAAAGCTAAGCCATTCAGTGAAGCCTCAAAATACAGCGAATGTGTTTCTTCACGAATTAGAAGAAATGCGTGAAGAATTTAGAAATTCACCGCTCCCTGTTGATCGTGATGAATTCGAAACACGTTCTGCACTGCTTTATTTTCTAAATGAAATTGAACAATATTTATTACTCAAGCGATATTTTAAACCAGGTGCCTTTTCTAAAAGCTGAATGAATGATGAGAATGAACGCATGCTAGTTAGTAAAAGGGGTTCAAACAAGTATGATTCAACTATTCTTGTCTTTATGCTTATCGGCATCCATTTTGTTTCCTTTTGGAGATCAACCGCAGCCTGGCGATCCTTTTATTATTGTGAATAAACAATCGAATGAACTCGCCTTTATAAATGAAGATGAAATTAAAAAGGTTCGAACCGTTGCAACTGGCCGTAGTATGGAACTAACTCCTGAAGGTACATTTATGATCATAGTAAAAGCTGAAAACCCTTATTACAGGAAGAAAAACATCGCTGGGGGTACGAAAGAAAATCCGCTTGGTACGCGGTGGATTGGTTTTGATGCGAAAAACACAGATGGGCGTATTTATGGATTACATGGTACAAATCGACCTGATTCAATTGGACAGTATACAACTGCCGGATGTGTGAGACTTCAAAATAATGAAATTGAAGATTTATTTAACGAGGTACCAATTGGAACACGTATTTTAATTACATCAAGTTCAGATTCCATGGAGCATATTGGTGTGAAAGCCGGAGCACTGTCGCAAAAAAATAACTAAGCTATACAAAAGAGGAGGCTGTCAACTGACAGCCTCCTCTTTTGTATAGTGAAAAACGAATAAGGTAATTGGTCATAAGCCTAAAACAACATGGCGGTTGCTCCGGCAAACAAGCTAAGTAGCATTGAAATAATCATAATATATACAACAATCTTTGTCGTTTTACGAGGCATGTGAGTCCCTCCCCAATCTGAACATTCTAACGTTATTCTACATGTATTTGTAAACAGGGACAAGATGATCTTGTTAATATTCTTTAACCTCAGCGACTTCTTTGCTACAATTTGTTCAAATCAGCAGGAAAACGCTTTCTTAAAACAGAATAGTATATAAGTTAGACATCTGATATTCGAAAGTATTCTACTATAGCAAGACAACCAGGGAGGAATGGAGATGGCGACAGATCAGAAAGATTTTCAAAAGCAATTTGAAGAATGGAAAGCCTTAACAGAAAAACTAATTAAAAAATTCCCAGAGAAAAAGGATGTATTTAAGACAAGCTCTGGAATTGATATAGACCGTCTTGGACACCCCGAAACACTAGATCAAAAGTACATGGATAAGCTAGGGCTACCGGGCCAATATCCTTATACACGTGGCATACAACCGACTATGTATCGTGGAAGAACATGGACTATGAGACAATATGCTGGTTTTGGATCCGCTGAAGAGACGAATAGGCGCTTCCGATATTTACTGGATCAAGGACAAACTGGGCTATCCGTTGCGTTCGATCTTCCAACTCAAATTGGATATGATTCTGACGATATGATGGCAAAGGGTGAAGTAGGAAAGGTTGGAGTAGCAATTGATTCTCTCGATGATATGGAAGCGCTTTTACGAGATATCCCACTGGATAAAGTGAGTACTTCTATGACAATTAATGCGCCAGCTTCTGTTCTCCTTGCCATGTATATTGTTGTCGCAGAGAAGCAGGGTGTATCACAAAAAGAAATTTCTGGAACCATTCAAAATGATATTTTGAAAGAATATATCGCTAGAGGAACATACATCTTTCCGCCAAAGCCTTCGATGAGGTTAATTACTGATATTTTTGCTTATTGTGCCGAGAGTGTTCCACGGTGGAATACGATTAGTATCTCAGGCTATCACATACGAGAAGCCGGATCCACTGCAGCTCAAGAGTTAGCATTTACAATTGCTAATGGCATTGCTTATGTGGATGCTGCGATTGCGACTGGATTAAAAGTAGACGACTTTGCACCTCGACTCGCATTTTTCTTTAACGGTCATAATCAGTTTCTTGAGGAAGTAGCCAAATTCAGGGCTGCGAGAAGAATCTGGTCGAAAATAATGAAGGAACGATATGGAGCTAAAAAGCCAAAAAGCTTACAACTTCGCTTCCATACACAAGTGGCAGGATCCACATTAACAGCACAACAACCTGATAACAATATCATTCGAGTAACGCTTCAGGCGCTTGCGGCTGTATTTGGAGGAACGCAGAGCTTGCATACAAATGCAAAAGATGAGGCGTTAGCACTTCCAACTGAAGATTCGGCTCGCATTGCCCTTCGTACGCAACAAATTATTGCGAATGAGAGCGGCGTAACGGACACTGTGGATCCACTAGGCGGCTCTTATTACATTGAACAGCTTACTGATCAGCTAGAAGCTTATGTGTTTGATTATATTCAAAAAATCGATGATATGGGCGGAGCAGTTTCAGCGGTAGAACAAGGCTATATGCAGCGAGAAATTCATCAGGCTGCTTACGAGACTCAAAAGAAAATTGAAAGTGGCGAAGAAGTTGTAGTTGGGATGAATAAATACACGCTTGACGATGAACCAAAACCTGAATTACACCGGATTGATCCTGAGCTACAGCGCAAACAAATTGAGAAATTAGAGGCGCTTCGATCAACGAGAGATCAAAACCGAGTGAGCGCTCGGTTGGAAGAATTGCGAAATGGAGCAAATGGAGATCAGAATCTGATGCCACTTATTATTGAATGTGTGAGAGATTATTGCACGGTCGGTGAAATATGCGGTGTTCTTAGGGACGAGTTTGGTGAATATACAGGAATCTAACGAAACAGGGAGTGAAAAGACATGAAGAAAATTCGTGTATTGATTGCAAAGCCAGGACTTGATGGGCATGACAGAGGAGCTCTCGTAGTGGCTCAGGCTTTACGTGATTATGGCATGGAAGTGATTTATACAGGATTAAGACAAACACCACAACAAATCGTAGCAGCAGCTATACAGGAAGATGTTGATGCTATTGGTCTTTCTTGTTTGTCGGGTGCGCACAATGAATTATTCCCTGAAATCGTTTCATTGTTAGAAGAGAGGCAAGCAGGGGATATTATTGTAGTCGGAGGTGGCGTTATACCATGGGAAGACATTCCTTTTCTTGAATCGAAAGGAATTCAGAAGGTGTTCACGCCAGGTACACCTACAAAGGATACTGCAATTTTTATCGAAAAAGCTGTTTTTGAACGCGACGGCATACAAAAGACGGAGAAAGAACCTCCCAAAAAAATCGATCATATCGGCATAGCAGTTTCATCACTTGAAGAAGCCCTGCCATTCTATGTTAATCAACTGCATCTTAAACTTGAAGCAATTGAAGAGGTAGCAACTGAGGGAGTAAAAGTGGCATTTATCAAAATCGGCGATTCGCGAATTGAACTTTTAGAACCGATGAGTGAAGATAGTCCGATTGCATCTTTTATTCAAAAAAGAGGAGAAGGAATTCACCATATAGCTCTTGCAGATGATCGTATTGACGAGAGGTTGCGAGAACTATCGGCAAATGGAGTGAGGCTGATCAATAATACACCTGTAAAAGGGGCAGGCGGAGCTAATATTGCTTTTTTGCATCCTAAGTCAGCAGGAGGAGTACTTTACGAGCTTTGTGAAAAGGATACGAAGGAGGAAGAGTAATGGACATGTACGATAAAATAAATGAATTGTATGATCGACGTCGCGAGGTAGAGCTTGGTGGTGGGGATGACCGAATTAATAAACAGCACGAGAAAGGGAAATTAACAGCAAGAGAGCGCATCGATTTACTTGTAGATCCAGGCTCATTCGTTGAATTAAAATCCTTTATTGAGCACCGCTCACAGGATTTTGGAATGGAAGATAAAAGTGCTCCAGGTGAAGGGGTTGTGACTGGGTACGGGAAGGTAAATGGAAGACCAATTTATCTATTTGCGCAAGACTTCACGGTTTTTGGTGGCGCACTTGGAGAAATGCATGCTAAGAAGATCGCAAATGTAATGGACCTTGCTGCACGGAATGGGGCACCGATCATTGGTTTGAACGACTCAGGAGGTGCTAGAATTCAAGAAGGTGTGTTATCATTGGACGGGTATGGTCACATCTTCTATCGTAATTCGATCTATTCTGGAGTCATCCCACAAATTTCTGTCATTATGGGACCTTGTGCTGGTGGCGCCGTTTATTCACCTGCCATTACTGATTTCGTTTTTATGGTAGAGGACACAAGCCAGATGTTTATTACCGGACCAAAAGTAATTGAAACTGTAACACGGGAGAAAATTTCTGCAGAAGATCTTGGCGGAGCGAAAGTACACCGATCGAAGAGTGGAAATGCCCACTTTACAGGCAAAACGGAAGAAGAAGTACTCGCAAGTGTTCGTGATCTTGTGAACTATCTACCTCTTAATAACGAAGAGAAAAGCCCAATTAAAGAAACATCTGAGCGCGATGATTTCTGTCCAGATCTAGCTGATATTGTTCCATTTGACTCTACAAGACCGTATGACGTTAGGAATGTAATTGAATCCGTCGTTGATAGCGATTCATTTCTTGAAGTACAAGAGCATTTCGCGAAGAATATTGTCATTGGTTTTGCCAGAATTAAAGGAGAAACAGTTGGCATGATCTGCAACCAGCCAAAAGTGATGGCGGGTGGACTTGACATTGACTCATCCGACAAGCTTTCTCGATTTATTCGCTTCTGTGATTCATTTAATATTCCTCTCATTACATTTGAGGACGTTACAGGTTTCTTCCCAGGTATTAAGCAGGAGCACGGAGGAATTATCCGTCATGGAGCGAAAATTCTATATTCCTATTCAGAAGCAACAGTTCCAAAGATAACGGTTATACTAAGGAAAGCTTATGGTGGGGCTTACGTTGCATTAAACTCCAAATCAATTGGAGCGGATCTTGTTTATGCATGGCCAAATGCTGAAATAGCCGTTATGGGTCCTGAAGGAGCAGCAAACGTTATTTTTGCTAGAGAAATTAACGAAAGTGATAATCCTGAACAAACGCGTGCCGACAAAATTGAGGAGTATCGTGAGAAATTCGCTAACCCTTACATAGCAGCTTCACGTGGCATGGTTGATGATGTCATCGATCCTCGTGAAACGAGAATTAAATTGATTGAAGCTCTCGAATTAATGAGAAACAAAAAGGAAGAGCGCCCGAAAAAGAAGCACGGCAATATACCACTTTAAACAGAATTCTAGGAGGCAAAGCGCCATGATTAATGAACAAAGACTTGTTGATGAGTTTTTGGAACTCGTCCAAATTGATTCTGAAACAAAACATGAAAAGAAAATAGCAGGAATTCTAAAAGAGAAATTCACAGCACTTGGTGTTGAAGTAGAAGAAGACGATGCGGCTAGTAGAACAGAACACGAAGCTGGTAATTTAATTTGTACACTAAAAGGCACTGTTGAACATGCGGATCCGATTTACTTCACGTCTCATATGGATACAGTAGTGCCAGGTAATGGTGTAAAACCATCTATTAAAGATGGATATGTTGTAACGGATGGCACAACGATTCTTGGTGCAGATGATAAAACTGGGCTTGCAGCAATGTTTGAAGCAATTCGTGTTTTAAAAGAACAGAACATTGAGCATGGTACGATTCAGTTTATTATCACGGTCGGTGAAGAATCAGGATTGCAAGGCGCGAAGGTGCTTAACCCAGAGAAGCTTATTGCTAAGTTCGGTTATGCCCTTGATAGTGATGGCGAAGTGGGCAAAATCATTACAGCTGCTCCAACTCAAGCCAAAATTAAAGCAACCATTTATGGTAAAACTGCTCATGCAGGTGTTGCACCTGAAAAAGGCGTTTCTGCCATTACAATGGCTGCTAAATCGATTGCCAAGATGCCGCTTGGTCGCCTAGATGGCGAAACAACTGCTAATATTGGACGTTTTGAAGGTGGTTCTCAAACCAACATCGTATGTGATTACGTTGAAGTTCTTGCTGAAGCACGCTCACTTGTACCAGAGAAAATGGAAGCTCAAGTAGAGAAAATGAAGAAAGCTTTTGAAACAACAGCTACAGAGATGGGTGGATCCGTCGATCTGGATATTCAAGTGATGTACCCGGGCTTTAAATTCAGTGACGGAGACTATGTCGTTGAAGTAGCGAAGAAAGCCATGGAGAAAATCGGACGTCCTCCTGAACTTCTTACAAGTGGAGGAGGCAGCGATGCAAACGTCATCGCTGGGCACGGTATTCCTACCGTCAATCTTGCTGTTGGGTATGAAGAAATTCACACGAAGAATGAGCGGATGCCAGTGAAAGAGTTAGTTAAAGTATCTGAAGCCGTTGTATCCATCATTAAAGAAGTTGCAAATTCATAAACAAACCTGGGAACATTGTCGCATTTTGGGCAATGTTCCTTTTTGTTACTATGCTGTCTGTGGCGACTTTCCTATATTATGTTAAAATAGATTGGTATATTTACAATTATTGAAGTGGAAGCGGTGTTGACATGGACTCTATTCAAACTCATAAACTTATGAATTATATGAGAGGGACATATAAGGTATTAGAAAATGAATGGCAAAAAAATGCAAGGGAAATTGGACTAACGCAGGCAGAGCAGCATGTGATGTGGATTGTCTATCTAGAAAAGGAAATAACAATTACAAGAATTTCCGAAATTGGCTTATGGGATGTATCAACAGTCATGCAAGTGCTGAAGCGTCTTAAAAACAAAGCGTTTGTTAAGCTTGAAAAGAAAGCCAATGACCGCCGCGTTTCATATGTAAGCCTTACTGATGTAGGTTTAGAAAAAGTGGATGCTAGCACACAATATTCGTATTCTGTAATGAATTATTTGGACGAATATCGAGAAAAGTCAGAAGAACATGCAGAGTTTCTGAAAGAGATGTACCAATTTCAAATGGACTTTAATAAGCATTTTCACGGTAGTGAATTTGTCAATTGGGTGGAAAAGCAAAAGCTCCCCATACGGTGACAGGCACCACCCGATTTAGCTCAGTTTAACTCAAATTGTGTCGATAGATTTATTGGTTAAGGAGGTGGTCGTAATGGATAAGCGAGGGCAGGGACGGGGACGAATTATCTTTCACGTTGATATGAACAGTTTTTACGCTTCCGTTGAAGCAGCACATAACCCAGAACTACGAGAGAAACCACTTGCAATTGCTGGGAATGTTGAAGAAAGGCGTGGCATTGTCGTAACAAGCAGTTATGAAGCAAGAAAAAAAGGTGTGAAGACGACGATGCCTGTATGGCAAGCGAAAAAGCACTGTCCAGAGCTCCTCATTATGCCACCTAACTTTCCTCTTTATCGACAAACTTCTCTCCAAATATTCGAACTGTTAGAATCGTATACCCCTCTCGTTCAACCAGTCTCAATAGATGAAGGATACCTGGATATGACCGATGACTGTGGTGACAGAAGCCCTGTTGTTATTGCTGAAGAAATACAGAAGCGGATTTATGATGAAATTGGCATTCCCTGTAGCATTGGGATTGCTCCTAATAAGTTTCTTGCCAAAATGGCTTCTGATATGAAGAAGCCTCTTGGCATAACAATTTTGCGAAAACGTGAGATTGACAAGTTGCTCTGGCCACTTGATGTAGGCGAAATGCACGGGGTAGGAAAGAAAACAAAAGAGAAACTACAAGAACTTAAGATCACAACAATACATGATCTCGCCCATGCCAATCCTCTTCAATTAGAAATGAAGCTTGGTATCAATGGAAAGAGACTCCATGATCGAGCCAATGGACACGATGATCGACCAGTGGACCCTGACGCTATCGATGAATTTAAAAGCGTGGGGAATTCAACCACCTTTCCTGAAGATCTTATTGACCATCATCGAATTAATACTGCATTAACGAATCTAGCTGATTCAGTTGCAAAGCGAATGGCCAAGAAAAACGTGCTAAGCTTTAATATCCAGTTGACGATTCGATACAGTGATCGTACTACCGTCACTAGAAGCAGGAAGTTACAAAATCCTATTTCACAGTCAGGAGATATTCTAAAGGCAGCGCAACACCTATTTGAGAAGAACTGGTCTGGACAGCCGATTCGTTTGCTTGGCGTCACAGGCCAAAGCCTCGTTGATCGGAATGAAGCAACAGTACAGTTAGATTTATTTTCGTTTGAAGCTGATACCAAACGTGCTGACTTGCAGAATACAATTGGATTAATACGAACTAAATACGGAGAAAGCTCCCTTTTAAAAGGCAACCAGCTTGGTAAAGATGGTAGTCATAAATTGAGAGATGAGAAGCGACGCGGAACGAGTCTTGACCGTGATTTTCTTTGGAATTACAAAAAGAAGAAAGAGTAAGGCAAAAAATCCTACCACAAATTAAAGAAGCGGGAAGAAAACCAGCAGGAGTAAATCAAAAACGAGATGGGAAATTATAGGTATTGTCATATTCGAGGTCTTCTTATAGAGATACCCCCAGACCGTACCTGCTAGCACAGCAGCTACAAGCAATAGGAAAGCTCCTGCATAGATGTGTGCGCTCATGTATAGAAGTGCTGCTAGAATAACCGGATAGCGTAGAGTCGCTTTTTCTACATGATCTTGTACAACTCCTCTCCAGAACAGTTCCTCTCCAGGAATAATCACAAAGATAAGGCTCACATAATGCCAGCCTTGTATTGGAGCAACGAGACGATACAATTCTTCAAGTTGTGTTATCGACTCAGGGAAAAGGTACAGCATAACTGATTTGCCTATATAAAAGATAAGGTATAAAAGAATGCCACTTCCGAGTCCATAGAACATATTTAGAGGAGACGGTGTTTTCCATCTGGCGTTTCGGATTGAAAAGATACCGAGCAAAAGTAGTGAAGTTGTGAAGAGCGGCCAGAATAAGTCTTTGAAAAGGAAGAATGATAGAAAGAGTAGAACGTGAGCGAGTACGATTGTTCCTAATAATTTGCGGATAGACACGAGTTTCAGCTCCTAAAAAAGAATTCATACATACAGTTTAGCTGATGTGCTTTAGGTTTGCGACTAACTGATTTCAAAAGGTGGAATGGTAATGGAAATCACATTTCTTGGAACTGGTGCAGGTATTCCCTCTACAAAACGCAATGTAAGTTCTTCAGCCTTACGACTGGATTCGGGCGACATATGGTTATTTGATTGTGGAGAAGCAACCCAACATCAAATTCTCTCTGCATCCATTACACTTAGCAAAATAACGAGAATTTTCATTTCGCACTTACATGGCGATCATATTTTTGGATTACCTGGTATTCTTGGAAGTCGTTCTTTTCAAGGTGGAGAATCAGAGCTTGTCCTTTATGGCCCTAAGGGAATTAAGTCATTCATAGAATGCGCATTACGTGTGAGCAACACTCACCTCAGGTATCCATTGCGAATGGAAGAAATAGAAGATGGAATGGAACTAAAAGAAAAAGGATTTACGATTGAAACAGGCCTTCTTGAGCACGGAATTGATAGCTATGGCTATCGTGTAGAAGAAGATGATAAACCAGGTCCATTAAATGCTAATAAACTGATGGAGCTAGGGGTGAAACCGGGGCCAATTTATAAGAAGCTCAAGTGTGGCGAGTCGATTGAACTTGAGAACGGTCAAATTATACGCCCGGATGATGTCATCGGTCCAGTGATTAAAGGTCGGTGTATTGTAATTTGTGGTGACACTCGATATTCGATTAAAGCTGTTAATTTAGCGAAAGGTGCAGATTTACTCGTGCATGAAGCAACATTTTCTGAAGATAAACAAATGCTAGCACGAGATTATTTTCACTCTACTACTGCAGAAGCAGCGGGTGTTGCATATAAAGCAGAAGTTTCGAAGTTACTAATAAATCATATTAGTTCTCGTTATCAGGAGCACGATGTGCATCGTTTACTGAATGAGGCTAGGGCAGTTTTTCAAAATACAGACATTGCACATGATCAAATGACAATCCAAATCCCATTAAGAAAAGCTGGCTCGTCTTGAGCCAGCTTTTCTTGTGAGAAGTTATTTAATTCCAGCCTCGTTCATATTGCTTTGGTGCTTGGAGCTCAGCGCCAAGTTCTGATGCCGCTGTACGAGCCCAGTATGGGTCTCTAAGAAGTTCTCTTGCTAGTAAGACCAAATCAGCTCGATCATTCTGAATGATTTCTTCCGCTTGAAGCGGATGGGTAATTAATCCAACAGCACCAGTAGGAATATTAGCTTCTTTCCTAATCCGTTCAGCGTGTGTAACTTGATAGCCAGGATATGCGTTAATTTGTGCTGGAATTACACCACCTGTACTGCAGTCGACAAGATCTACACCCTGTTCTTTCATTTCCTTCGCGAAATAAATGAAGTCGTCAATTGTGTTTCCTTCTTCATCATATTCATCGGCAGAAATTCTCACAAACAATGGTCCGCTCCAGACTTCTTTCACTTCAGAAATAACTTCTCTTAGGAAACGGTAGCGGTTTTCTTTTGAACCACCATATCCATCAGTGCGCTTGTTTGTTAGGGGTGAAAGAAATTCATTCATTAAGTAACCGTGAGCACCGTGCAATTCGATCACATCGAACCCAGCTTCATTTGCTCTTCTGGCGCCTTCTTTGAATGCGTGGATGGTTTCTTTTATTTGATCAATCGTCATCTCTTCTGGCGTTTTCCGATCTTCACTGAAAGGAATAGGTGAAGGGGCAATAATTGGTCCATCTAGCACTGCTTTTCGACCAGCATGTGCAAGTTGAATGCCGACTTTCGCTCCTTGCTCCTGAGAAAGTTGAACAATCTTTTTTAACCCCTCTATATGTTCATCACTCCAAATACCGAGATCTTGTGGAGAAATTCGTCCTTGTTGGGTGACGGCTGCAGCTTCGGTAATAATAAGCCCTGTTCGCCCCACAGCCCTTGAAGTGTAGTGTGTATAATGAAAGTTTGTCGCTTTGCCATCTTCTGCTTCACATGAGTACATACACATTGGACTCATAACAATTCTGTTAGAAAAAGTGACGTTTTTAATCGTATATGGTGTAAATAATGCTGATGACATCGTATCTCTCCTTAGTTACTTCTTTCGTGACCCTAAAAGTATAGCATGCGCAAGAATGGATGTCGCAAATCATGCTTTACCGTGATACAAAGCTCCACAAACTTTTCCACCATGGTTGTCTTTGCTGTGAAATTTGCTTGTTGTGCATGATATTAAGAGCGAGATCAGGAACATCTGTCATGAGACCATCTACTTCCCAATCAAGAAATTGTCTGATCCATCTTTCCTCATTCACCGTATATGGACGAATTTTAATCCCATGTGAGTGGATTGTTTTAATCTGCGACTCAGTTACAAGTTTATACTGTGGGTGAAGGGCTTTCGCTTTTAGTTTTTTTGCATACTTACATGGTTCGTTTAAATTTCCTTTATAGAGCGGCGCGGTTTCTATTTTTGACCATAATTTATGAACATCAAGAAGACGCTGATGTTCAAAACTTGATATAACTGTATTCTTCTCCGAACGAAACTTTTTAATAAGTGGGATCGTCGTTCTCGCAAGCTGATCATCGTATTCATTGTAATATTTCAATTCAACATTTAGCCATAAATCTGGGTATTGGTTTGCCCATATGAGTACTTCTTCGAGGGAAGGAATACGTTCATTCTTGAAGTTTGAAGAAAACCAACTCCCAGCATCAAGCTTTTTTAAATCCTCAAAACTCGTTTGAGTAACAGTACCTCTTCCAGATGTAGTTCGCTTTAATGTACGATCATGTATAACGACAGGAGCGCTGTCTTTTGAGAGTTGAACATCGATTTCAATTCCTTCTGCACCAATTTCTACAGCGCGTTTATAGGCGCTCATTGTGTTTTCAGGACATTGTCTACTCGCACCTCTATGAGCAAAAATGATTGTCATGATTTCCCCCATTTCTTCTGGTCTTTTCGGGATTTGTATGTATAAAATATGATAAACGGATCAAGAGTTCATAAAAGTCCGTCTATTCCCATTAAACCTACCAAAAACAGGTGGTATTTGCAAAAAGTAGAGACATAAGAGGGGGCTTAGGATATGGGGAAATGGCAAACAAAAGAAACATTAATGTATTTGCTATCGAGGTTGGTTGAACATCACAGTGTGACTGGTACTTATCCTGAAGTTGCTCTTGCGGAGTATATACATCTGCAACTTCAGGATTTGTCTTATTTTAAAGAGAATCCAGACCAACTCGCACTGCACCCTACTAGTGACGGACGATCTTTTGTTACAGGTCTTGTTAAGAGTGGCGATTCCAAAAAAACGGTCATATTAATTAGTCATTTTGATGTTGTTGATGTTGAAGACTTCGGCCAGCTGAAAAATTTAGCCTTTAATCCATATGATCTGACAGAAGAAATATATAAAAATCTTGATAAAATGCCCGAAGATGTTCAAGAAGATCTTAAAGCAGGCGAGTGGTTGTTTGGTCGAGGAGTTATGGACATGAAAGCTGGGCTAGCACTACAGATGAGTATGCTTGAAAAAGCGAGTATGGGTGCTTTCGAAGGAAACGTCCTTCTCCTAACCGTACCTGACGAGGAAGTTAACTCTCTTGGCATGATTGAAGCTGTCCCCATACTTGTAGAGCTTGCGAAAGAATACGGACTCGAATATACAGCATGTTTAAATTCAGAACCTGTTTTCACCAATTATCCGGGTGATCAGAATTTATATGTTTACACAGGTTCGATTGGAAAGCTTCTTCCAGGATTTTTCTGTTACGGACAAGAGACGCACGTTGGAGAGCCCTTCTCAGGATTAAATGCGAATTATATGGCAGCAGAAGTGACGAGAGAGCTTGAACTTAATTCTGATTTCTGCGAAGTGATAGATGGGGAAGTAACGCCTCCACCGACAAATTTAATGCAAAAAGATTTAAAAGAAGAATATTCCGTTCAAATCCCACATGTTGGCGTCACTCTTTTTAATGTGCTTGGTATGGAAAGTAGTATTCAAGACATTACTGATAAATTGCTTAAAGCTGTTCGGATAGCAGCAAAGCGGATAGAAGCTCACTATTTAGCAAGGGCTACTGAATTTTCAAAGCTTCAAAATTACGTGCCAAAACCATTTCATGTTAAGGTTCTAACTTATGAACAGCTCCATGAACGAGCGGTGGAATTGTTCGGAGAGGCAGAAATTAAACGTCGTCAGGATTATATCACAGCTAACTTTAAAGACCTTGGCGATCGCGATCTTTCTACACGAATGGTATTTGATCTTGCGGCTCTTTGTAAAGAAGATGGACCGATGATCATCCTTTTTTATAACCCTCCATTCTATCCTGCTGTCTCATCACGTCATGATCCGTTTATTAAAGAAACGATTAAGGAGGTTGTTTCTTATAGTAAAGCAAAACATCAAGTAACACTTAAGCCTCAGCATTATTTCCCTGGCCTTTCTGATTTAAGCTTTGTTGGACTTGAAAGAACGAAAGAAACTATTCAGCCGCTAATGGATAACATGCCATTGTACGGTCAATCGTATGAACTACCACTTGATGCCTTAGAACAACTCAAGGTTCCTGTTATGAATCTTGGCCCTAAAGGAAAGGATGCTCACAAGTGGACGGAACGTTTAGAGGTAACTTATTCATTTGAAACGCTTCATGATATGCTGCCATTCACGATAAGTAAACTCCTCCGATAAGCTTTTTGTTTTATAAGAGAAGGAAATATTTGATATGATAAATAGGGCAAAGAGAAAAGGAGCCCTTTATGATTAAAACAATACGTATGATAGCACTCGTGTTATTTGCTTTCTTTTTTGTACTCGCAGGTATTGCCCATTTTGCTCAAGGAGAGGGGTTTGCGGCTATGTTACCTGAGTGGGTTCCTTTTCGACTGGGACTCATTTATGTAACGGGCTTGCTTGAAATCTTTCTTGCGATTCTCCTTGTATGGCCAAGTACACGAAAGCAGGCAAGGTTCTGGACAGTTGTTTATTTAATTGTTATTTTCCCAGCTAATATTTATGCAGCCATAGCGGGGATTCCGGCACCTGGCCAACAGGAAGCGAACCAAACCCTTCTGTATGTCAGACTACTATTTCAGCCATTATTAATCTGGTGGGTCTACTGGGCTGCGAAACCAAAGACGGCATGACGAAATGTCATGCTGTTTTCATTTGGCTGTTTTCGTAGATATTGTGCTATAAGAGTAGTGGTTGATTTCCGCTCCAATCAACTTTCCTATGTTGATTTTTTTACAATTACCTTTCAAAGACATCAATCTTTTAGAAAACAGTCTCTTATTTATTTAGAACGTTGTTAACAACTGAAACTTTTAGGGAATAGTAGAAATAGATGATAAGAGGAAGGAGTAGTTGGAATGGAACAAGCAACGATTCATATTAAAGGAATGACCTGTGATCATTGTAAGTCAGCTGTTCGTACCGCTTTATTAGAACTTGATGGAGTATCAGCAGTAGAGGTGCATCTAGAAGACGGTCATGCAGATGTAACGTTTGATTCTAATCAAGTCCCTACTTCAAAGTTGAAAGAAGCCGTGGAAGAGCAAGGATACGATGTTGTATAACAACACAAAAACCAGCTGAACATTCAGCTGGTTTTTGTGTTGTTCTTTCTATTAAAAGGTCACTTAGAATGTGTGGGCCGCGTCTTTCGCGCGTGCAATGGCATCCTGCTTAATTTGTTCTGCTTTTTCTGGCATTGCATTATGCCCTTCTACAAACAAACCATCAAATTCAGGTACACCATAGAATTGCATCATGACAGAGAAGTAGCGGTGTCCCATTTCCATTTCGGCAGCTGGCCCTTCAGAATAAACGCCACCACGTGCTTGAATGTGAATCGCCTTTTTATCGGTGAGAAGTCCAACTGGACCGTTTTCTGTATATTTAAAGGCTTTCCCTGCTACAGAAACAGAATCAAGATACGCTTTCATAACTGGTGGAAATGAGAAATTCCATAGTGGTGTTACAAATACGTATTTATCTGCAGCAATGAATTCATCGCTTAACTCGTTAAGGCGCTGAACTTTCTCTTTTTCACTTGCAGACAATTCATCAAATTCTTGCCCGGACTGGAGTTTCCCCCATCCGCTGAACACATCAGCATCGATTTGTGGAATGTGTTCACGATATAGATCAAGGTGAACCACTTCATCATTTGGGTTAACTTCTTTGTAAGTATCAATAAATGATTTACCTACTGCCATACTGTAAGATTGAGTATCATCGTGTGGATGTGCTGTAATATATAAAACTTTTGCCATTTCGAAATACATTCCTTTCAAGTAGGGTTAGATTATCTCGAATTAAGATATTCTTAATTCAAGACAAATGATATAGCAGATTAATAATTGAATCAAGTAATTTGCTTCACACTGTTAAATGGCATTATTTTTAACGATCATATTACTCCCAAAAGATTAATATATAAGAAAAAGACTTGCCATATAGGCAAATCTTTTTCTACTGTTTCCCTGAGGATTGATAGGGATTACAGCTAATACACTTTCTGATTTCATCAGTCATTTTAAATGGCTTCTTTTGTAACTCACTTGAAGGGGCAGAATAAATTTTGCTTCCATCGTAATGAAGAGGCTTTTTTATCATTAATTGTCCTCCTTCCTATATTATCTATATTTTACCTCCATATAGTCTCTAAAGAAATTGTTTTCTGGGAAAATCTGATAAATGATTTACTTTTTATAGAAGGTCTTTCATTCGTCAACGAAATATACTTAATATCATGAAAGAAATAAGGTAAACTGAAGTGAGTTGGAATAAGAGGGGCAGCTATTCAATCGTCCAATGTTGGTTAAAGGAGCTTTCATTTATGGAAATCCCATCAATTTTGCTAGGTATTCTATTTGTATTAAATCTTGTGTTTGCAGTCATAGTTATTTTTCTTGAACGGAAAGATGCCGGTGCTACTTGGGCGTGGCTTATGGTTTTGTTCTTTATCCCGTTTCTTGGCTTTATCATGTATTTATTCTTTGGACAAAATCTGAGTAGAAGAAGACTCTTTGATTGGGATAATATTAAAAAAGTGGGTATTGAAGATCTGATTGAAGAGCAAGTCAGTGAAATCAAAAGTGGCATTTATCCATTTAGACATGAAGAAATTGCGAGGCATAAAGACCTGATCTACATGCATCTCGTTAACGATGATGCTGTATTGACGCAGGATAATTCCATTCGCGTTTTTACAGACGGAGAAGAGAAATTTGATTCACTGCTTGACGATCTCAGTCAAGCGAAGGATCACATTCACTTCCAATATTACATTTTCCAAAAAGATAACCTTGGAAGAAAAATTGTTCAGAAACTCGCACAAAAAGCAAGAGATGGTGTGAAAGTACGTGTTTTATATGATGAAATGGGTTCTCGGAAAACAAGAAAGCGTTTCTTTCGAGAACTAATTGAAGCCGGAGGAGAAGTGGAAGTATTCTTTCCTTCGCGGATTCCATATGTTAACACTCGCTTAAATTATCGTAATCATCGGAAGCTCGTAATCATTGATGGTACTCTTGGGTATGTCGGCGGGTTTAATGTTGGGGATGAATATTTAGGTTTAAAAGAAAAGTTTGGCTATTGGCGAGATACGCACCTGAGAATGGAAGGCAGTGCAACGCTTGCTATGCAAACCAGATTCCTGCTTGACTGGAATCATGCTGCACGTTATAAGGTAGGGTACGAATCCTGTTATTTTCCAATCGTTCATCCTAGAGGAAAAGCCGGAGTGCAAATTGTTAGCAGTGGTCCGGACTCTGAATGGGAACAAATTAAAAATGGTTATATTAAGCTGATTTCATCAGCCAAACAGACAGTCTTTATCCAGACACCGTATTTTATTCCAGATGCCAGCTTATTGGACGCTCTGCGTATTGCGGCTCTTAGTGGGGTAGATGTGAGGTTAATGATTCCGAATAAGCCAGACCATCCTTTTGTCTACTGGGCAACGTATTCTTATGTAGGTGAGCTCTTAAAAGCAGGGGCAAGAATGTATATTTACCAAAATGGATTTATCCATGCCAAAACTATTGCAGTTGATGGTGAGATTTCATCAGTTGGGACAGCAAATATAGATGTACGTAGTTTCCGACTTAACTTTGAGGTTAATGCTTTTATGTATGATGAAGATATTTCGAGGCAACTTGAAGAAATTTTTATCAAGGACATGGAGAAAAGTAAAGAACTGACATTAGAAGGATACCAGGAACGCTCGATGTGGATTCGATTTAAAGAATCTATTTCAAGGTTACTTTCACCGATTTTATAATACGCAAATGAGGGTGTAGTTTATCTACACTCTCTTTTTTGTGCTTGCTTGGAAACGAATGAGCCCTGTTAATCGTCTATATGGGAGCAAGGTTTTGTGGAAGTACCTAGGAGGTGGAAAGTAGAACTTATTCACTTTTAAGGAAAAAAGTCCTAACAAACCTGTGTTATGATAGATGGGAAGATAAGGAAATTGTGTTGGGGGGCACTCCATGATAAAAGAAAAAATGAAAAAAACACACGTACCATTTCGGTTAAATATTTTATTTCTTTTTGTATTCCTGCTATTCTCAGTCTTAATTCTAAGATTGGGTGTTATACAGATTGTCCAAGGAGAAGATTTTGAAAGAATCTCAGAGCAAACGGAGAATGTAACAGCGAAATCATCAGCGCCGCGTGGAAAGATGTACGATCGGCACGGAAGGGTTCTCGTTGATAATGAGCCGACTTTTACGCTAACTTACATTCGGAATCAAAATACAAAACAGCAAGAGCGCCTAGAAGTAGCACGTCAATTAGCTCAATATATTGAGATGGATACAGATAAGGTGACTGAGCGAGATTTAAAGGATTTCTGGATTATTACGAGGCCAGATAAAGCGAAAGCCAAATTGACAGAAGAAGAGTGGACAGACCTTTCTTCGAAGAAAGCTTATCAACTTCAAATTGATCGAATTAAAGAAGAAGACCTTGAGGAAATTACAAATAATAAAGATGAATTGAAAGTAGCAGCGATTAAACGAGAGATGGATACAGGTTATGCTCTCTCTTCTCAATCTATTAAAAAAGGACTGACTCGTAAAGAAATCGCTAAGGTAAGTGAGAATCTTGGAAACCTCCCGGGTGTTGATATTGCACCTGATGCTGATCGTGTTTATCCTTATGACGAGACAATGGAGACAATGTTCGGGAATCTAGGTCAAATCCCTAAGGAATCGTTGAAATCTTATACGATAAAAGGGTATGAGCAGAACGATGTAGTTGGAATTAGTTATCTTGAGAAACAATATGAAGAGCTCTTAAGAGGTCAAAAGGCTATGAAGAAATATGTGACTGACAAATCAGGTAAACCGATTGGGGAACCAGAAGATATACCGGGAAAAAGAGGCAATGACCTTGTTCTGACAGTCGACATTGACTTGCAGCAAGAGCTTGAAACGATTCTTGAAGAAGAATTAAGTAAAGCTAGGTCTCGAGGAAATCCATATGCTGATCGCGCTTATGCTATTGGATTGGATCCTGATACGGGCGAAATATTAGCATTTGGAGGTACTAAATATAGTTCAAAAGAGAATGACTATATCGAGTACTCCTATGGAACGTTATCTGAAGCATATGAGATGGGATCAGTTGTTAAGGGTGCTTCGGTACTAACAGGATACCAAACAGGTGTGATCGGTCACGGTAGCACATTGTATGACACACCAATAGTAATTCCAAATACACCTAAAAAAGCATCTTACAGTAATTTAGGCATGGTGAGTGATATAACGGCTTTAGAACGCTCTTCAAACGTTTATATGTTTAGGCTTGCCATGATGATTGCAGGATACGACTATCAACCAAATACTAGAGGAATCCCGTGGAATAGTGAGGCATTTAGTGAGGTTCGTTATCACTTTAATCAATTCGGACTCGGCACAAAGACAGGAATTGATATGCCAATTGAAACGACAGGAATCGATGGCGGTGTAGCTGAGCTCGGAAAGCTGATGGACTTAATGATTGGTCAATTTGATACGTATACGCCACTTCAAATGGCACAATATATCTCTACCATTGCCAACGGAGGTCAACGTATTCAGCCGCATTTCTTAAAAGAAGTTCACGAAGCGTCACAGGTAAATGGTCTTTCTAACATTATTGTTGATCAATTTGAAACGAATGTTTTAAATCACATTCAAATGTCAGAAAGCGATATTAGTCGAGTGCAGAATGGCTTTTGGAGAGTAACAAATGGGAGTAACGGTACTGCAACGAAATATTTTAAAGGGACAGACTTCACCCATGCCGGTAAAACAGGAACAGCTGAAGTGGATAAAGGATTTAACCTAACATTTGTAGGCTATGCACCTTATGAAGATCCTGAAATAGCTATAGCTGTTGTCGTTCCTAATTTAAGTAGTGACCGAAACGAATCTGTTAATAAAGACATTGCTCGAAGATTACTTAAAGCCTATTTTGATTTAAAAGATGAACCAAAAAGTACTGCACCAACTGCTGAAGAAGCGGAAGTGGAAGCTTCTTAAGCTTTAATTTTAGAATATGAAAAACCTCACCTGGATCCAGGTGAGGTTATAGCTTGTGCACTTACCAAATTCCAAGGACATCTAACATAACGAAGATTATGAGTAGCGGTG
Source organism: Bacillus sp. NTK071 (assembly GCF_017303315.1). GTDB lineage: Bacteria > Bacillota > Bacilli > Bacillales > Guptibacillaceae > Guptibacillus. Next base: position 222,064 of record NZ_JAFKOI010000002.1, on the reverse strand, counting down.
CTACGAAACGGATAAGGAAATACCACGTTTCAAATAATCCTTTCTTTAAACTGCTTCCTCGCTTTAATTCTTCATAAAGGGCGGATTTTTTCATTTTACGTGGGACAAACAGAGCAATAAGAAGTGCTCCAATTGGAAGGAGAACATTACTAACTGCATAATCGGCAAGATCAAAGATCGTTTTATCAAATAAAGTGACGTCGCTTAGCAAGCCGTACGATAGAGCTGATGGAATACCTGCAATGAAAATCGCAAGACCGATTATCCATGCCCACTTTTTGCGCAAATCAAGGTTTCCTTTGGAAATAACGGAAACAATGATTTCAAGCATTGAGAAAGCCGACGTGAGGGCTGCGAACAAGAAAAGCACTAAGAATGCAATGAAAAATAGCATTCCGAATGGCAATTGACTGAAGACTGTTGGTAGAACGTTAAAGAGAAGGACCGGTCCAGCACCAACCTCAAGATCAAAAGCAAACACTGCCGGGAAAATCGCAAGTCCTGCTAACAAAACAATGAAGATGTTCATTGCTACGATGGAGAAAGCAGAACGAGGTAAACTTTGTGATTTCGGCAAGTATGAACTATACGTAACCATGACAGATACACCAACACTTAATGTAAAGAACGACTGTCCCATTGCTTCAAGAATGGTTTGTGAGGTTACTTTTGAGAAGTCAGGTTGTAATAAGAAAGTTATTCCTTCTACAGCGCCATCGAGCGTCACAGCTCGAATAACAAGAATGATAAAAAGAATAAATAGAGCAGGCATCATAATTTTACTAGCTTGTTCAATCCCTTTTTCAACACCTCTTGCAACAACGAGAATGGTTATGATGATAAATAAGAATTGTGCAAATACGCTAATAAACGTATTCGATATCGTTGAACCAAAAACTTGTGCGTATTCATCGGAAGAAAGTCCCGTCAATTCACCAGTTACGGCTTTATACAGGTAGGATATAATCCATCCCCCGACAACACTATAGAATGATAGCAAAATAAATGAAGTAATCATTCCCATAATTCCTACGCGATACCATTTCGATTCAGGTGCAATTGTTTTGTAAGAATCAACCGCATTGCTTTGTGCGGTTCGGCCAATTGAGAATTCAGCAAGTAGTAAAGGTAGTCCAAGAATTAGGGTGAAAAGAATAAAAATAAGGAAAAAAGCGCCACCTCCGTTTTGCCCGGCGGTGTAAGGGAATTTCCAGATCGCCCCTAGTCCGATTGCAGACCCAGCAGCTGCTAATATAAAGCCTAGTCTTGAGGACCATTGTTCGTTTTCATTCATGCTCATTCTCCTCTCGTTTTAATAATGAATGCTAATTACGTTATTGCCACAAAAAAATCGCCCCTACGTTATCCGTAGGGACGATTGTTATCGCGGTACCACCCTGGTTGTGAGTTACACTCACCACTTGTTTGTTTAACGATCTTCACCGTCTTTTGCAATGCAAAAGAAGCTCCAGAAATGAAATTCACGTGCCTTTATGTACCGATTCACACCAACCATCGGCTCTCTTTAAACAGGGAAAGGGGTAGCTACTTAATTTCCTTCAAAGCAGTTCAATTATTGTAAGGTTATTCAATTTTTATCATGATCAAGTGGCGGTGTCAATAAGATTTTAGACTTGGAAATTTTATCAATTCCTCAAGGAGGAAATAATGGTCTATCAAGAAACCTTTTCTCAATTGCTATTCGTCTTTTTTATTCTCTTCAAAATGAGCATCCACTGGTCCTTGCTGTTGCTCTTCTTTTTTCTTTCTGCGTCGAAGGGTTTGTAGAATTTTCTTATAGTTTAATGAGAAAGTTTTGGGCTCGTAATGTTCTGATGCACGTATATCTTCTGTGGAAGCCCGCATAAATGACCAGCCGAGCATGATCATGATAAAGAGGAGCGGGAATCCTCCAACGATACTTGCGGTTTGCAGTGTACTGAGACCTCCAACGAACATAAGCACGAGTGGCATTAAGCATAGTGCGAAAGCCCAGAATAGTCGATTCCAACGCAGAGGTTCATCTTCAACTTCATGTTGTACGACTGATGCAAGAATATAGGAGCTTGAATCAAAGGTAGTCGCAAGAAAAATGATCGCTAGAATGACAAAGATAAAGATCATAAGCCATGAAAGAGGAAGTTGCCCGATGATTTCAATAATGGCTCTCGGAGCACCTCGATCATTTAGAACGCTAACAACGTCAAACTTGCCCGTTAGCTGCATATGAAGACCATAGTTGCCTAGAATTCCAAAAAACAGGATGCTTCCAAACGTTCCGTAGCCGATTGTGCCGAGGATCATTTGCTTAATTGAACGTCCTCGAGAGATCTTAGCAACGAATAATCCAACGAAAGGCGCATAAACAAGCCACCATGCCCAATAGAAAACGGTCCAGCTTTCAGGGAAGTTCGTTTTCTCATAAGGACCAAGCGTATTAAATGGTTCTGTCCATGTGCTCATATGAAAGAAATTATCTAGCAGAAAACCGACGCTGTTCGTTGTTGTTTCCACAAGAAAACGAGTTGGTCCGAAAATCAAGACAAAAAGAAGAAGGACTATAGAAAGAATTAAGTTAACATCGGATAAAACTTTAATTCCTTTTCTTAAACCGGAATAAGCACTAATCGCAAATATGGCAGTCACAAGTATAAGAATCATTGTTTTAAGTACCATTGTAACGGGGATGCCGGTTAACGCATTGATTCCTTCAGCAATCATTGGGGTACCAAGTGCGAGTGTTGTACCTGCTCCACCGAGTAGTCCGAACATGAATAGGACATCAATAAGGGTTCCAAGCGGCCCATCTGCATACTTTCCAATTAACGGTCTTGTAGCTTCACTTATTTTAAGGACCGGTTTTTTGCGTACGTAATAGAAATACGCCATCGGCAATGCTGGCAGTGTATAAATTGCCCAAGCAATAGGGCCCCAATGGAAAATACCATACGTACTTGCCCAGAGAATCGCCTCTTTTGTTCCAGGTTCTACTCCGAATGGAGGGCCTTGATAATAGTAAGCCCACTCAATTGTTCCCCAGTATAAAATACTCGACCCAATCCCAGCACAGAAAAGCATTCCTGCCCATGAGAAGTTGTTAAACTCAGGACGCTCATCTTCTTCACCAAGCTTTACGCGCCCATTGTCGCTAAATGCAACATAGATTAGAAAGAAAAAGATACCTAGTCCGACAATTAGGTAAAGAACTCCAAATTGAGTTGTAATAAATTCATTTGCTTTATCCACAAACTCTTTTCCGCTTTTAGGAAAAAGAACGAGTGGAACCGTAACAAGAAGCAGCAAGCTTAATGCACCCAAAAAGGTAGGCCAATCGATCAACCGTTTATTCATCACTAACAAACTCCTTTGCAATAGCATACTGATCCTAGTTTCTAGCAAAAAAGGGTTTTTATACTGCAAAGAATGACGTAGTGTATATTTCAATAAATAACGACAGTTTTGTTATAGTAGAAGCAGTGATTTATTAAAAAAGAGGATGAGAATAATGGAAAGATTCACAGAGCGAGTAATCTATATCATTCAACGTATTCCATCAGGAAAAGTGATGGCGTATGGTCAGATTGCAAAATGTGCAGGTAGTCCACGAGGAGCAAGACAAGTAGTTCGCATCCTGCATTCGATGAGTGCAAACTATCAACTTCCCTGGCATAGGGTCATCAATTCGAAAGGTGAAATTGGAATCAAAAGTGAAGAAGGGTTTATAAATCAGAAAATAATGCTAGAGGAAGAAGGGGTAAGGTTCACTTCATCAAATAGGATTGATTTAGACGAATACCGTTTTAACCCAGATGATAATGAGATAACAGAACAAGAGTAATTAAAAGCCTCTTTTCTAAAGGCTGTGTTAGCGTCCATTGTTGATTGCTCGATTTTTGACTCAATAGAGTAAAACCTTAGATTCCCCCGCCTTTCAGCTTTGCTGAAAGGTCGCCGAGGGGGTTCTTAAGCCAAGAAAGTCCATACCCTGTTTGGAGGATATGGACTTTCTAACTACTTGCTATTATCTATACAAGAAACTAATCGTTTTTCAATATCGGTTCCGATTTCATTCAACTGATCATCGCCTGTTAATCCTAATAACGTTGTTGGTTTAGGCATTCCGATTTTCGTTTGCCCTTCGTCATCAAAAACGACGATTTTGCATGGAAGAAAGTAGCCTACCAGTTTGTCTTCACTCAGTACGCGATCTGCTTCTTTAGGGTTGCATACTTCAAGAACACGATAAGGTGTGTTGAAATCCATACCCTTTTCTTGCAATTTAGCAGTTAGGTCGAAATCCCATAGTACACCGAATTTTTCTTCTTGTAATGATCCACTTAAATCTGCAACGGCTTCATCAACTGTTTTTGATGTTTCAACTGTGTAGTGAAAACTCATGTTCAACATCTCCTTCATATACAAATTCATTTCTTTCCATTCTTTGTATACCCTAGAGAGTATGTTTTAAACGGGTTTTCACAAAAAGAGTTAAGACAATACTACTTCGTCATTTTAAACGCAGCATTTAGTTGACCACGAATCATTTCATCTCGAATTTTATCTTTGTCTTTTTGTTTTTCTTTCTTATATATCTTCTTAATTTCATATGTTTGCATGCCATCTTCAATCTGGTTAGCGATATCCATTAATTTCTCTACATCGGTAAACGAGAATTTACGAGTACCTCCCCCTGACCGATCAGGTAGAATGAGACCTCTTTCTTCATAGTAGCGGATTTTTCTAAGAGATAGTCCGGTTAACTCACTGACAGATCCGATTGGTAAAACTTTTTTTTCTTTATAAGACATCTGCAGTCACTCCCTGTGAACATATTCATAATGCAGCTATCGCTACATATACTATTGAAGTCATCTTATGAAACTGGCAATCTTGTATCATTATAGCATAACAAGTTAAGGTTGATGACTATGATGTTAGGTTATCTGACGTATGATATGTTAAGTGTGTTAAAGGTGTGTAAGAAAAGGTGCCAGTAATGTTGCGGATTTCTAAATAGGGTGTAAGAATGGAAGAGTGCAAACGGTTGTATAAGATGATAAGGAGGATGTTGCCATGACTTATAAAGAAACCGTTTTGATTACAGGAAAAGTAACGATGTCTTTTATTATGGACTTTGTAAAGAGTGCGAACCTTTTCAGTAGCTATATTATCGTTGAAGTTGATGGGAAGAAACTTAATGCAAAAAGTCTATTGAGTATGGGGAGATTAACTGGACATTTTGGGCCGATGACGATTATTTCAACGGGATTGGACAGTGAAGAGGCACTAGCGCATCTTAAGAAGCATTGTATAGTTGTACAGAGTAAAAGCGTTTAATAGAGAGAGGAGGTCTTTTTTATGTCGTTTTGCAAGCGTTCTATAAGCAGTTAAACCCGCCATCGGGAATGGCGGGTTTAACTGCTTTAGAAGTGATTTTGTTGTTCTAAGATTTTTCCTAATTCCTCAGATCGTTTCCTGGCTTCCGTAATACAGGCAGTTATAGCTTCTTCATACTTGTATTTCTCCAACATAGTTAAACCAGCCTGAGTTGTGCCCCCTGGACTTGTTACTCTTTCTCTAAGATGAGTTGCTTGCAAGTTCGTCTCACTAAGCATTTTAGCTGCTCCTGTAATCGTTTGAATGATTAAATGACGCGCGGTTTCCTGATCAATGCCGTTCAATATTGCTGCCTTTTCCATACATTCAACCATGTAATAGAAATAAGCTGGGCCACTACCTGATAAACCTGTAATGGCATTTAATTTCTCTTCTTTAACCTGAACAACTGTTCCAATCGTTTCGAACAACTGCTGAGTATATAATAGGTGCTCATGATTTGCGTATGTCCCTCTAGCGATTGCTGTGGCTGAATAGCCAATTGTTGCAGATGTGTTGGGCATCGCGCGAACGATAGGAGTCTTCGTTTGAAATGATTCCTCAATATAGGAAGTGGTAATCCCTGCCAGAACGGATATAATTACATGCCGATTAGTTAAATAAGGTGCAATGGTTTCTAAGGCTTGCGCGGCATCAATTGGTTTCATTGCTAGAACGAGAACATTGGAACGTCTGAGTAGCTTTTCTGCATTCTGTATAGTTCGAACACCATATTTCTCTTCAAGTTCAGCAAGTCTGTGGGAATTAGATCGGTTCATGATGACGAGTTGATCAGGATTTATGAATTGCCTTGTAATCATTCCTTCTATCATGGCTTCCGTCATAGATCCAGCACCAAGAAATCCGATGTTTTTCATTTCCACTTTTTCCATCCTTTCTATATAAAACGCCCACTCATCCTTATTAAAAGGACGAATGGGCGTAATCCGTGGTACCACCTTTTTTCGATATCATTAGATATCCTTGAACTCCCTATAACGTGGGAAGCGGCTATGTTTCCACAGCAGGCTAACGGGGCAGGTTCAAAGCTTAACAATGTTAAGGAATTTTTCAGCCGGTGAATTCCTCTCTCTGACACATGCCAATGCTTTTACTAATCTCGCTCAAAGCCAAGACGATCATTCTAATTTTACATAGTATGCAACGGAACTTAATAAATGTCAATCAAAATTATTAGAAAATTTCGAAGTAAACTATCTTACTATAATGACAAATAGAGGGAAGAGCGATAGAATGAAAGATAAAGAACGTAAAGCAGAGGTGGCGGAGGAATTGAATCTTATAAAAACGAATGAAGTTCTCTCAATTACGGTGCCAACACCGTTTGCGGTTGGTCCTGTCAATTGTTTTGTGATTAAAGGAGAAGCTATTACGCTTGTTGATACTGGTCCTCGGACCCCTGAGGCGAAGGCGGCTCTTGTTACACAACTTCAAAACAACGGATTAACATTAGAAGATATTGATCAGGTTGTCTTAACTCATCATCATCCAGACCATATCGGCTTTGTTGGAATGTTAATGGAACAAGGGAAGAGAGTGTTAGGTCATTGGAAAAATGATCGATGGCTACAAATGAGTGATTCATTTTTGAAGGAACATGAAACGTTCATGAATGGCATATACCGTGACGCTGGCGTCAGTGAACACTATTATAATCATGTTCAAGATACTAGAGGTTATCTAGCTTTTGCTGATCGTGCAAAATGTGATGTGCATCTTTCTGAAGGAGATGAGATTCCAGGATGTTCTGGATGGTCAGTTATGGAAACGCCTGGTCATGCTCAAAGCCATATTTCTTTACTGCATGAACAAAGTCATACGCTAATAGCTGGGGATCATTTAATTAAGAAGATTTCATCTAATCCGCTACTTGAGCCACCATATGTAAAAGGAACGGAGCGTCCTAAGCCGCTTCTTCAGCAGCGACATTCATATCAAAAAACGTTAGATGCTCACCTGTCTTACGTTTATACGGGGCATGGCGATCCTATTCTAAATCCGGATGAATTGATAAGAGAACGTTTCCTTAAGCAGGAAGAGCGGTCTGATAAAGTAGCATCATTTCTAAAGAATGAGCAGTTAACAGCTTTTCAGGCTTGTCAAAAGCTATTCCCTGGGGTTTATAAAAAGCAAATTGGCCTGACACTATCAGAAACAATTGGTCATTTAGACTATCTTGAATCTGAAAACATGATTAACAAAATGAAAAGTGAGGAAAAGACGTATTATACGTATAGAACATAAGGGGAGAAACAGATGAACAAGAATTTAAAAGACAAAGTAGTTCTTATTACAGGCGCTTCAAGTGGGATTGGGCGACAGTTAGCGATTGATTTAGCTAAACGGGGTGCAAAGCTGATACTAGTTGCTCGTTCTGAAGAGAAGCTAATGGAAGTGAAAAAGCAAATTGAATCAAGTGGTAGCTATTCACCAGCTGTCTGGACGATGGATGTAGGTGATGGGGAGCGAGTCGATCAACTTCTCCCAAAACTACTTGGTGAGATGCCTGCAATTGACATCCTAATTAATAATGCTGGTTTTGGGAAATTCGATGCTTTTATTGATGCGGATATGAAAGAGATTGAAGCGATGTTTGATGTGAATGTGATCGGATTAATGCGGTTTACATCCCACGTCCTGCCAGGAATGATCAAGGCGGGTAAAGGACATATTGTTAACATTGCTTCACAAGCAGGAAAGCTTGCTACACCGAAATCTTCTGGCTATTCTGCCTCTAAGCATGCTGTTCTGGGCTTCTCAAACAGCCTGCGAATGGAAATGAAGGAACACGGTATTTTCGTAACAACCGTCAATCCTGGACCTATCAAAACAAATTTCTTTGATATTGCGGATTCAAGTGGAACTTATACAAAAAATGTAGAAAAAATGATGCTTTCACCAGAAAAGGTCTCAGACGAAATTGTCTTGGCGATTCAGAAGGGTAAACGAGAAGTGAATTTACCTGGTTGGATGAATGCGGGAGCGAAGCTTTATCAAACAGCGCCAGGTCTTGTGGAAAAAGCAGCTGGAAAGTTTTTTAATCAAAAGTAAGTTGAAAGGGCATCGAGTGATGCTCTTTTTTATTTTTAGAGGATACGTAAGGTATGTTATGGAAGTGAAGTTCTACTATATAATTGTCTTGTAAGAAATAATCAACTTAACAATAGGAGTGACTTCCCATGCATTTTCGTAAAGCCACTGAAGAAGATTTGAATGCAATTGTTCGACTACTTAGCGATGATGAACTAGGTTCAGCGCGTGAACATTATAGAGAGCCTTTACCTGTAGAATATGTTGAAGCTTTCACGGCAATAGAAACGCAGGTCGGAAATCAAATAATCGTAGCAAGCGAAGGTCAAGAAGTCATTGGATGCCTTCAGTTAACAATCATTCCTGGTTTAGCAAGAAGAGGGATGAAGCGTGCGCAAATTGAAGCTGTACGTGTTCAAAAGAATTATCGTGGAAAAGGGATAGGAGAAGATCTTTTTAAAGAAGCCATTTCAATCGCAAAGTCAGAGCGGTGTGGTCTTGTGCAATTAACAACAGATAAGATGCGAAGCGATGCTCATCGGTTTTACGAACGGTTGGGTTTTACAGCTAGCCATGAAGGTATGAAGCTCATCTTTTGAGTTAGTTTTTCTTTATACTTTCCTCTCAATCTATGAACTTGAAATAGTAAACTGGTATATAGACTCTAGAAACTTTATAAGCGTGGAGGTTCAGAAATATGGAAGATGAACAGATAAGGATCTACGACCGTAACAGAAAATCAATAGGTGTTGCAACGCGTGAGGAAGTGCATTCAGTAGGGTATTGGCATGAGGTTTTTCAGTGCTGGTTTGTTAGTAGCGAAGACGGCATCGATTATCTTTATTTCCAACTTCGCAGTGATGTGAAGAGAGATTATCCAGGGCTATTAGATATTACAGCTGCTGGTCATTTATCAGCTCATGAAACAGTGGAAGATGGAGTAAGAGAAATTGAAGAAGAATTAGGAATCAAGGTATTATACAATGAGTTATTACCGCTAACCGTGACCCTGGCCAGTATCAAGAGGGAGAACATGATCGACAATGAAATAGCCAATGTCTTCTTGTATAAAAACGATCATTCGTTTGATGATTTCGATCTTCAAAAAGAAGAAGTAGCTGGACTTGTTCGAGCTGACTTAAACGATGTTTATAATCTATGGAAAGGAACGAGAGAAGCGGTTAATGTTAAAGGTTTTAAAATAAATAACAATGAAGAAAAAGTGTTTGTTGATGAGAAGGTAGACAAAAATCACTTTGTCCCACATCAAGATTCTTACTATAAAATGATTCTCAAGGAGATTAAACAACAGCTTTCACGCTAATCGTTCTTAGAAAAAATTTAAAAACGTCCTGGGAGTGTACTGATATGAGTTTATTTGAAAAAATAGATACGATCTGTCTGCAAGTTTATGATGTTGAACAATCAAGTGAATGGTATCAGGATGTAGTAGGTCTTAAAGAAGTTTACAAAGATAGAACATATCGGATTTTAAGTGTAGAAAATGGTGGAACACCGATAACGATTGAAGAAAATAAAGAGTTGATTGATTCTAGACATCATACTGTTTATCCTATTTTTTTCACAAAGGACATAACGAAAGCATTTACTCACCTTAAAGAGAATGGTGTTACGGTTGGTTCACTTAAACGCGATGGCACGAATTATTTTTTTGATTTTTTTGACCTTGATCATAATAAGTTACAAGTCTGCTATTGGAAGTAAACTAGGGAGATCAACCTTAGTCCGATCGTTGTAGTATGATAAACTATCAGTAGGGTTATTAGACTTAAACTTATTCGTAAAAGGAGAAGTAGTATGAATTGGTATATCAAAGGACTGAAGGATTACGTTAATTTCAATGGAAGAGCGCGACGGAAAGAGTACTGGTTGTTTACTCTTTTTAATATCATTATTTCCGTTGTCCTTTCATTAGTAGAATCAGTAGTAGGTTTGGCACTATTTCTAACCACCATCTATTCATTGTTTATTCTCTTGCCTTCGCTTGCTGTAACGGTTCGTAGATTGCACGACACTGGTAGAAGCGGATGGTGGATCTTAATTTGTTTGATTCCGCTTATCGGTGGTATTGTTCTCTTAGTATTTGCATGTTTAGATAGTGAATTGAAAGAAAATCGTTTCGGACCAAATCCTAAGTGGGATGAGAATTTTAATTAATTTCAAGCAAATACATAGTAGTAAACCGCCTATTAAGCTAAATGGCGGTTTTTTTATGTTCGGTTAATTTGGAGCGTGTACTTGACGAAATTTGAATCTAATGGTTAAATTATCTTAATTTTATAAAAACATTAGCTATGAAAAGAAGAGTAGGTATGCGTTGTTCGAAACAGAGACCTCCAGTTGCTGAGAAGGAGGGGACGTGCTTATCGAAAAAAGACTTGGAGCTTCGTTATAATCCTGTACAAGGGGAAAGGCGACGGGTTCTCCCGTTATAGAGGTAAGGTATACGGTTCGTGTACCTGTTGAGATTGATAGGGTGACGTATCAATAAACTGAGGTGGTACCGCGACTAACTTTCGCCCTCAAGAAGATAATTCTTGAGGGCGAAAGTTTTTTGTTGCTTATTTTAGAAGGGGGAAATTAGATTGGATCCACTATTTATGGAAATTGATTCAGAATTAGAGACAGAACGGTTGATTTTACGAATGCCAAAGCCAGGCGATGGGAAGGTAGTAAATAAAGCGATTAAATCTTCTATCGTCGAATTGAAGCCATGGCTCGGATTTGTACAGGAACTACCAACTGTTGAAGAAACGGAACTGAACACGAGAGAGGCGTATATTAAATTTCTAAGGCGCGAGAGCTTACGCTACCTTATCTTCTTGAAAGAAACAAATGAATTTGTAGGCTCAACAGGTTTTCACAATATTAACTGGAGCATCCCTAAGCTAGAGATCGGTTACTGGATTAATACGTCATATAGTGGATATGGTTATATGACGGAAGCGGTTGGTAAATTAACTGATTTCGCTTTAGATCACTTAGGTTGTAGAAGAATCGAGATCAGATGTGATCGTGAAAATGATCGAAGTCGTGCTGTTCCGGAAAGATTAGGCTTTTCATTAGAAGGAATCTTACGAAACGAGGATTTATCAATTGATGGCTCGAAAGTAACCGATACATGTGTTTATGCGAAAGTCTAATCTTTACTTATTTAGAACAGCGTTATTTTGCTATAGTTTGGCGAATACCTCTTTGAAGTAGAGCCTGTTTTAAAGTACTGAATATCTTTAATTCGTTTAGATTGATGCCCTTTGTAACCAATGAAAGAGCTGTTGATGGTTGAATTCCGCAAATACACATGGTGATACCGCTATACGTAAGTACCTTTTTCAATCGAATTAGACTGTTCACTGACGGTAGATCTAAGTGTGATACACCTGATAGGTCAATTAAAATATCGCTTAGCTGTTTGTCATTACATTGATTTAATGTTTCTTTCACAATTAAGTCGGCATGTTTGGCGTAAATTGAGCCTGTTATTGGCAGGAGAGCGAGGGTATCGGTAATTGGGATAATGGTGATGTGAAGTTGATCATTAGTTATTAGATCTGTTACTTGATGTTGACTGCGGTATCCTATGCAAATGTCGTTATACGTATACGTTACTTCTTCGATAATTGAATCAATTCGTTTACTAACATTCATAGAAAAGGCGGTGTGAGATCCCAATTGAATTTCTCTCATTGCTGCTTCAAAACTCACGTGACGAAAAAGCGTAAGCACTCTAAAGGATTCTTCAAGGGGGATCCCGTTTGAAATAGCAAGGTGGCCGGTTGCCTTTGCCCAGTTTCTAATATCGTTCTTTATTTCTTCATCGTTTTGATAGATGGCTTTGCCAATGTATTCGAGGAGCTCTGCTCGCCAATCAAGGATTTGATCTTCTTTCACTCTTGAAAGTTTTAACTTTTTGCCGTAGCTTTCATCCTGAAGTGAAAAGATCGATTTTCCTAACTTATATCGGTCAGTAACAATTTTATTTCCTATTTCAAAAAGAGTACTTTCCATTCGGTCATCCACCTTCTTCCTTTGAAATGATGCTTGAGACGAGGGTGCCGCTACTTATGTACAAATGTACCGTCTTTATTTCATTCGACTAAAAATGACGGTCTCCTTTAATTTGCTTCATCTTTCTCTTTAATCCTCTTTTTTCCAAAAAAAGAAAAGGTGGAATCCCCACCTTTTCCTTATCGCATGACACTTCCACCTGAAATTTTTAATGACTCTCCAACGATGTTACCTGACGCATTTGAAAGAAGATAAATGATGCTGTTGGCTACTTCCTCGGGTTGTGTAATTCGTCCTGACGGCATCGCTTCTTCAACAGCTTTCAATTCTTCTTCAAAGCTTTTGTTTTCTCTTCTTCCTTTCGATTCAATACTGTTTCTCCCCATCTCTGTATCAACAAATCCAGGGCAGACCGCGTTCACACGAATGCCGGCTCGGATCGCCTCATGTGCAAATGACTGTGTAAAGCCTGTTATCGCAAATTTCGATGCACTATAGGCTGTGTTACCGAAAGTTCCTCGAAGTCCTGAAAGGGAGGAAAGATTAACAATTGCTCCTTTTTGATGATTGTCACGCATATGTTGATAAACAAGTTGAGTGAGAAGAACGGTAGATGTGTAGTTAAGGTCCATCACCTTACGAAGATCTTCTTCTGTTAGTTTATCGAGCGTATCGCCACCACCAATTCCTGCTGAGTTCACCAAGCCAGTGATGCTTCCATTTTGTTTAATAGCGTTTTCTACAAGAGATGATCGATCTTGTTCACTTGTTAGATCAGCAGGAACACTTGCAACCTTCGCATCTGAAGAAAGCTGTTCGCACGCTTCTTTAAGTCTCTGAAGTTTCTCTTCATTTCTTCCTGTTATCGTAATAGTAGCTCCAGCTTGGACGGCTGCTTTTGCGGTTTCGTAACCAATGCCGCCGGTTGCTCCTGTAATCAGGATGTGATCGTGACTAAGTGCATCTTCTTTGAAAATCCCCATCATTTATCCTCCTTTAATCATCTAGCATTTTCTTTCCCGAACAGAGCTAGATAAAACCTGTTACAGCATACAAAAGACAAGCAGTCGCCGACTGCTTGTCTTCTAGATAACGATTATTGAACTCCTACTGCATCAAAAGCTTTCTTGACAGATTGTACTTCAGAGCTACTTGTTCCGTATAGGTCTGTTGCGGCTTGAACTGCAGCCGATCGCATTTGGCTGAAGTTCGAAGATGCTGTTAGGTACTGGGTAAGAGTACGATAGTAGATTGCACCAAGCTTATCTTTACCAATTCCTGAAACTGTAACACCATAGAATGTGCCACCTTCACTTAAAAGATAAGCAGCTTTGTTCATGATTCCGCTGTTGATATGAACACCGCCATTATCCTGAGTGCCTGTATAGCGTTCAGAATAGTGGGCTGGGTCACCAAACTGAGTCGGATCAGACATGGAACGTAGTGCATCTCCTGATGTTCCTGGAGTGTAAATGTCTTCTCCAATGAGCCAGTCTGGGTTGTTGTTGTCATGGAACTCAACTAGCGTTCCGAACACATCTGACATTGATTCATTCAATGCACCCGACTCATTTTGGTAAATGAGGTCTGCCGTTGTATCAGTTACAGCGTGCGTTAATTCATGCGCTACTACATCTTCTCCTCCAGATAGAGAGACAAATGTTGAGCCATCTCCGTCTCCATAAACCATCTGGCTACCATTCCAGAACGCATTATTGTAGTTGCGTCCATAATGAACTGTTGATTTTAGAGGAGCGCCGTTACCATCATAGCTGTTACGATTAAAAACATCTTTGTAATAGTCATACGTAGCACTAGCGTAATAGTGAGCATCAACTGCTGCCGCATCATAGCTTGCGTTAAATTTGTTATCTGCATCTGCCCAAAGTGAGCCTGGAAGCTTTGTACGGTTGGCTGCATCGTAAGTGAAGACGCCTCCACCTCTTGTTGTATCTTGTAAATAATAAGTAGAAGAAGAGAGGAGGGTATTGAATGATTTCTGGTCGCCAAGAACACCAGTACCAGTTCCTGTGGTAGTCGTTCCGGTTAACGTACCACCGCCGCCAGGCTTACCTACGCCTTCTTTTTTCGCTTCATGAAGCGCATTAAAACTTGTGAGAACTTCACCGCTCGTCGCATCAATTATGTATTGCCAGTTTCCTGGTTCAGGTGACAGGAAGTTAAGGGTCACATGGTATGCGTAAGTTGCAGAATCCCCTTCGTTATAGACGACAAGGTTAGATTCAGGTTTTTGCTCATAATCTGGTGAGAAGCCAAGATCTGTGTATGGATCCACTCAAACGGTCCACGTTGACCAAGATGGTGTCTTAACAGCTCTATCGGGTACAGTTATTCCAAATCTCGAATCAAAGAAAGAACTTAAGAAGGCAACAAAGTTCAAAAAGCAGGATGCTATTAAAAAAGCAGAGGTGTCCCTTCGTATAATTGCTGTAAACGAAACACAGTAAATCCAAGTTCATCTTTTTCTGTTGAAACAATTTTGAAAGAGTCCTGAGCTGATGAACTGAATTTATATAGACTCTTTTGCTCATTAAGGTAATCAAATAGGATTTCTGTTGGTGTTTTGGAGGAGGCTTTTGTGAGCTTTCCTGAAACAAAAGAAGGTGTGTCAGTTTCTTTATTCATGTTCGTGTCGTTTGCGGCAAATGAAGAGGTAGGAGCTAGCATGCTACTTACCAAACCGACGGATAAACCAATTGATAACAAGTTCTTCTTATTCATGTTATTTCCCCTTTGTAGTTAAGATGAGATCACTTTATCACAAAAGGTTAAATATTCAAACTATTTTAATAGTTTTGATAAATCAGACCTATACAAGTGTATACACAACCAGTTCATTTCACCTATAAATTAAATAGCCAACTGGTTCAAAAGTCTCGGTTGGTAATGTAGTCATAAACAAGATCGTGAACAAGTTGGTCAAGTTGTCGTCCTGCTGGAAGAAAGTACTTATTGATAAGAGAACGTATATTCGGGTAAAATACGGGTATATATAAAAGAGAACAAATGTTCCGATATGATTTTCATGGAAGGGGTGATGTAGGTGGATTATTCTAAGTTTCCAAAGAAAACAATTCTATGTATCGATATGAAGAGTTTCTATGCAAGTTGCTCAGCGGTAGAGATGGGACTCGATCCGCTCACATGTTATCTGGCTGTTGTAGGTGATACAGAGCGCCAGGGGAGTGTTGTATTAGCGGCTTCGCCCGCATTAAAGAAAGAGTTTGGTATTCGAACAGGTAGCAGATTATTTGAAATCCCGAACGATAAGAGGATCCATGTTGTTAATGCAAGGATGTCTTCCTATTTAAAACAGTCGATGGAAATCACGAGGCTTTTTCATCGCTATGTCCCGTCAGAATGTATTCATACGTACAGTGTGGATGAATCATTTCTACAGATCGACGGAACTGAGCGCCTCTTTGGCGACCGATTTGAGGTAGCGCAGATGATAAAAGATGAAATTAGTGAAACGTTCGGATTGCCATGTGCAATTGGAATTGGACCGAACCTTTTAATGGCTAAGCTTTGCCTCGATCTTGAAGCAAAGAAGGAAGGAATTGCGGAATGGACTTACGATGATATTCCTAAGAAGTTATGGCCACTTTCCCCGCTTAGTCAAATGTGGGGAATTGGTTCGCGCGTTGAGCGAACGTTAAATCGTATGGGCATTATGAACGTTAAACAGCTTGCGCATTACCCGTTACATCTTCTTGAGGAGAAATTTGGGGTTATGGGAAACCAACTTTATCACCATGCCTGGGGAATTGACCTTTCTGAAATGGGTGCTCCAATTATGCAGGGTCAGATAAGCTTCGGAAAGAGTCAAATATTGTTGCGAGATTACCATGATCAGAAAGAAATTAAACACGTCATTCTCGAAATGAGTGAAGAAGTTGCAAGGCGTGCAAGAAGAGCTGGAAAAGCGGGGCGTACGATTAGCCTTGGAATTGGATACAGTAAGGAAGAAGGCGGGGGAGGATTTCACCGTTCAAGGAGCATCGATAGTGCGACTTCGATCACGCTTGAAGTGTATGAGGTGTGTCTTCAATTATTTGAAGCCTTTTATGAAAAGAAAACAGTTCGCAAAATCTCGATTACCCTTTCTAACATTTGTGATGACGAAGAAGTGCAGCTTGATTTATTCAACACAAAGCGCCCGAAACAGCGAGATCTCGGCTATGTAATGGATTCGATCAGAGATAAGTACGGATCGTCTGCACTACTTCGCGCTGTTTCATATACCAAAGCGGGGACGGCGTTGCATAGAAGCAAGCTTGTTGGTGGTCACAAAGCATAGAAAGGAGATGATGACATATGATTCGTGATCGTGGCAATATTAAATGGACATCAATGATGTTACCTGAACACGTGAAAGAATTGCGCGACTGGAAGGCAGAAGAACGTCGAAAGAGTAAACCGGTGCTAGATGAACAGAAGATGGAAGAAATGAATGAAATCATTTGTGAAGCAATGGAATTTCACTATCCTCTCTATTTCCACTATTTCGAGAATGGCGAAACCAAAATTCTTTATGGGTATGTCCATTATCTGGACCAATTAAGCAGAGAGCTACGCATTCTTGATCAAGATGAGAGAAAGAGAAAGGTTTCCTTATCTAATCTCATTCATATAGAAACAGAATGAAGAAATCGAAACACTTCTCTAGAAGGGCAAAAGTTTTTCATTTAAAGATTGGGGTAAAATACGTATAAAGTGAAACTCTAGTAATGGGCTTATGCCCTTGAGCGTTCATGAAACCAATCGTCCCCTTAAAGGTGGAGAAACCGGAGTGAGATGAAAGATGTTATTGGCTCAAAATCTTAAACAGAACATAGAAAACATCAAAGGAATCGACATTCATTATGAATATTACAAGAACAATGATGCGGTTGATCGACCGGTATTGACGCTTCTCCATGGCTTTCTATCATCGAGTTTCAGCTATCGAAGACTGATTCCACTACTTACGAAGGCTTATACAGTGGTGGCAATTGATCTTCCGCCATTTGGAAAAAGTGAAAAGTCCAATCGTTTTGTGCATTCTTATCAGAATTATGCTGAAGTGGTTGTTGAACTGCTCGAAAGACTCTCGATTGAGCAGACCGTTATGATTGGTCATTCCATGGGAGGTCAGGTTGCGATGAGAGCATCAGCAATTAAAGAGGATTTGGTAAGTAAGAATATTTTACTGTGCAGCTCAGGATATCTTGAGAAAGCAAAGCAGAGTCTCGTGTACACGTCTTATCTACCCTTTTTCTCTGTCTACTTGAAGAGATGGCTTTATCGAAAAGGAGTGAAAGGGAATTTAATGAATTGCGTCTATGACCCAACACTCATTGATGAAGAAATGATGGAAGGCTATATTCAACCGTTCTTCAACGAAGGCATTTTTCGTTCTCTTGTAAGAATGATCCGTGATCGAGAAGGAGATCTTTCATCGGACGAATTGAAACAAATTCATACTCATAGCCTACTCATTTGGGGGGCGGACGATCGAGTCGTTCCGCTAAAGGTTGGCAAGCGTCTTAGTAATGATTTGCCGAACGCTGAATTAATCGTCTACGAAAAAACAGGTCACCTTTTGCCTGAAGAGCGTCCGAGTTTAATCATGAGGGATATAGAACGCTTCATTCAGGTATAATTAAGACTGGCAGATAAGCTTCAAGAAAGGGAGAAGGTTAGTGAACATCATTCAACAAAATAAAGACGCTGAATACATGCGTTATGCTTTATGGTGGCTAGTGTCAATCGTAACGTTGAAGAAGATACCTAAGATTGAGATGAAGAAAATGGAAGTGAAAGAAAGCTTGAAATCAAATAGGCACATCATGTAAACTCCTTTTATAATAAGGGAGTTTATTTTATTCCGTTATTCGTAGTTGACTCATCAGAATAATGCGTGATAAAGTGAAGCTTCAATAAAAAGGAGGTTTACTCCTCTATTAGAGAGTAGATCTGCGTAACTGCATATTTCTTATTAAGAGAAGTGGAGGGATCTGGCCCAAAGAAGCTTCAGCAACCTCTGTTCATCAGAAAGGTGCTGCTTCCAGCAAGAGTAATCTTGAGAGATAAGAGCGAACGTCCTCTTCTCTTGAAGTGGGCTTTTTTCGTTTGACTAGAATAGAAGAAGGAGATCACAATTATGGAAAACCAAATAAAAGGGAATGGCATGGCGCTACTTCCTCTCGCCGTATTTATTATACTTTTTATTGGAACAGCAATCGTAACAAATGATTTCTATAGTATGCCAGTTATTCTAGCGTCATTAATTTCGGCAGGTGTAGCACTCTCAATGAACAGAAAAGAAAGCTTCATGAAGAAGGTTGAGATCTTCTGTAAAGGGGCAGGGAATTCCAATATTATCTTAATGATACTTGTCTTTTTGTTAGCCGGAGCCTTTGCTGCTACAGCTGAGAAAATTGGTGCGGTTGACTCAATTGTTAATCTAGGGATTTCCATTCTCCCACCCAACCTCTTAATCGTAGGCTTATTTCTGATTGGTTGTTTTATTTCAATTTCAATGGGTACATCGATGGGAACAATCGTCGCGCTTGCCCCAATTGGGATCGGGATTGCAGATCAAACAGGTGTCGCTCCCGCCCTTGCGTTATCAGCGGTAATTGGTGGTGCAATGTTTGGTGATAACCTTTCGATGATTTCAGATACAACCATTGCAGCGGTACGAACGCAAAACACACAAATGAAGGATAAGTTTAAAGTTAACTTCTTTATCGTGTTACCCGCAGCTATTGTTACTGCAGTCATTTATGGTATTTGGACAATGGGTGAGCAAGCTGTGGTTAGTGGAGAACATGCTTTTGAATTCATTACAATTCTTCCTTATCTAGGTGTTCTAGTAGCTGCAATTGCTGGTGTTAACGTACTCGTTGTCCTCGTCAGTGGTGTCTTTTTTGCAGGAATAGTAGGGCTTTATAATGGTGCTTTTGGAATGAGTGGGCTTGTTTCCACGGTAACAGAAGGCATTAAAGGAATGGAAGACCTTGCTATGATTGCGCTTGTTATTGGTGGCATGATTGAAGTGATCAAGCATAATGGAGGAATTCAGTTTGTACTCGACCGAATTCTAAGTCGAGTAAAATCTCGTAGAGGTGCCGAGTTCGGCATTGCAGGACTCGCAAGTGTTCTCGATTTATCAACCGCAAATAACACAATTTCCATTATCATGGGAGGGCCCCTTGCAAAAAACATTTCCGAAGAGTACGGCGTTGATCCTCGGAAATCAGCGAGTATTCTAGATATCTTTGCAGGTAGTGTTCAGGGAATGCTCCCATACGGTGCTCAGGTGCTTGCCGCCGCAGGTTTAGCATCCATATCGCCGCTTGCGCTACTTCCATATTCGATCTATCCTATATTAATTGCTGTTGCTGGAATTGTAGCCATTATGATTAATTATCCATCATTTGAAAGAAAAGAAGCAAAGGACTAAATTAGCATAGAAAAGACAGGCAGCTCACTTCAAGCCGCCTGTCTTTTTTTTATCCCTCAATTTGTTTTTGAAGATGAACAATACGTTGAGGAAGAATGTATAAGTATTCGATTAATGAATCTAGTAGATCAATAATAAGATTTGCTGTTTCTTCACTAGTTGCTTTCTCAAGACAAAGCAAGTTATTTAAGTTGCTGCCTTTCCCGAGGAGGTGTCCTAGCTTCACGATGGGTTCTTCTAAATCAATTTGCTTTGCAAGTGTCTCAAGTTGTTTAGAAAGAGGTTGTCCTAGTTCATTATCTGATAGAAAACTTCCGGTGATGCTCTCAAGAACTCGATTTGCCATGACGGCTGTAGCGGTCCAATCCTTCATATTATGTACATTTACAGCGGAACGGTAAACCCGTTCAAGATCATCAGGAAGTCGTGCAGTACTAGCTAGTCTCCCTAGTGGTTCGCGTGTAAATGATGTTTGATGAACGAATAGCTCTACTTCTTCTCCCCGGTCGTTATGTGAGGTTTTAATTAAGATGAAAAGGACTGCTTCTTTACAAACGGAGCAGCGGGAAAGAGTTGAGAACACGGCCTGATTAATTTGATAATCAAATTTCAGTTGAAAAGAGGCGTCGTTCCCACATTCAGGACATTCGGTGTTAGCGGATTTTGGAAGCTTTGTTTGCCCGTATTTAACAACTGAATTGATTGTTGTCTGTTGTATCTTTCTCATCAAATACCCCCTGGAATGATTTTGAGCTACCTGGTGTGAAACATGGTGAAATCAGCGAAGTTCATAGATGGATTTATTAGTTAGAATTATTGGAAAATTACGTTATCAACTTATAATATTCGTCCCCTTTGGGAATATAAGGGGGTTTAATAGTGTCTTAAGATCACCCCTTCTATGAAATGAAACGAAAGTCCTTAACACCTCTCGAGAAAATAGTACCAAAATTATGAATAAATTGACAGGTTGGGGGTGCGAATTCTAAACTAAAGATTAATGGATCTAAGGAGGTAAAGTTATGCAAGGACTTTGGAATCAGTTATGGAATGAGCACCATCGAGCAAAGGAGCTGTTAACATTCGCTTCTTCAAACACGAGTGGAATCCCTTCTCAAACATCACAAAAAAATACTGGAATAAAGCAATCCGAACCCGATCCGGTTTATGATAGGCGGAAATTGACAGGTCTACTTCTGGGTCCTGCACTGTTCTTGTGTTTAATGATCTTTTTTCACCCGTCAGGACTCTCTGCTGCTGGATTAGCTATTCTAGCAAGTACTGTATGGATTGCAACGTGGTGGATTACAGAAGCTATTCCGATTCCCGCTACATCCCTACTACCACTGATTTTATTTCCCTTAACTGGTGGGCTTGAGGGTGATTTAACAGCTTCTGCTTATGGGGATAATACGATCTTTCTTTTTATGGGTGGTTTTCTGATTGCGCTTTCAATGCAGAAGTGGGATCTCCATAAACGGATTGCACTTGTAATTATATCAGCTATCGGAACAAGTACAGAGAGAATTGTGCTTGGTTTTATGGTTGCAACGGGATTTCTCTCTATGTGGATTTCAAATACAGCTACATCAATGATGATGGTACCGATTGGACTTGCTGTCATTTATCAAGTTTCTGAACAGCTTGATATGGATACAGATGAGGGAGCACCACGTTTTAATTTTGGAAAAGCAATTATGCTTGGAATTGCATATAGTGCTTCAATTGGCGGGCTTGCGACGCTCATTGGTACACCGCCGAACACGATCTTTGCAGCTGTTGTGAACGAGCTATATGGAATTGAAATATCATTCGCACGATGGATGATGTTTGGTGTTCCATTAATGTTGATCCTTCTGTTCGGATGCTGGTATTATCTTGTGAAAATGGCTTTTCCTATGAAAATAAAAGAACTCCCTGGAGGCAAAGAAGTCATTACGAAGGAAAGAAGGAATCTCGGATCCATGTCAGCTGAAGAAAAAGTAATTCTTGCTGTCTTCTCGCTTACAGCGCTTGCATGGATTAGCCGTTCATTCGTACTAAGTGAGCTTAATCCAAACATCAATGATACCGTGATTGCAATGACGGCAGCTCTTATTCTATTTCTAGTACCAGCACCTTCAAAGAAGGGCGCTTTTCTACTAGATTGGCAGACTGCCAAAGGACTTCCGTGGGGCATTCTGCTTCTATTCGGAGCTGGTCTTGCGATTGCGTCAGGATTTCAGGAATCAGGACTTGCCCAATGGATTGGAGATCAATTAACGATTCTTTCAGGTATTCACCTTTTCGTTATCTTGCTCCTTGTCACAACGCTCGTTATTTTCTTAACAGAAATCACATCAAACACAGCAACAGCAACGATGATGTTTCCGATTATGGCATCTCTTTCATCAGCCATCTCGGTTCACCCTTATGCCTTAATGATTGGTGCTGGAGTAGCGGCAAGCTGTGCCTTTATGCTTCCGGTTGCAACGCCTCCAAACGCCGTAGTCTTTGGATCAGGTTATTTGAAAATTCCTGATATGGCAAAAGCAGGATTCTGGCTAAATATAACCTCGATCGTTATTATTACTATTGCTATCTATTTCTACATGCCAATTGTGTGGGGAATTGATCTGACTCAATTTCCTGATGCTTTAAAATAAACAGTAAGTAGACAAAAAGGTGCTGATACTTATGACCGATCTACCGGTTAACAACAATCAATACACATCGAAAGATTCCGGTTTCTGGCGAGCAGCGGTTAGCCTTGGCTGTGGTGCCTTGCTAATTTTCTCAGCACTATATGCTTTTCAACCATTGTTGCCTGTTTTTGCAGCTGAATTCAAGCTCACTGCGACCACGTCTAGCTTGCTCATGTCAACACCAGTAATAACGATGATTCCAGGTCTTCTTGTACTTGGATTTATCTCAGACCGGTACGGAAGAACAGCCGTTATGAAGATCTCACTCTTATTAGTCGTCGCAACCTTACTTGCGATGCCGTTTGCAGAATCTTTTCTATTGTTGATTGTAATTCGATGTATCGAAGGTTTTTTTCTTGCTGGCATTCCTGCAGCAGCCATGGGTTATCTTGCAGATGAGGTAGATCCATCAAGTGTCGGACTTGCGACAAGTATCTACATTGCGAGTAACGCAATGGGAGGGCTAAGTGGACGAGTTGCAACAGGGTATCTGACGGACCTGTACAGCTGGAAGATAAGTTTTCTTGTGCTAGCAGCCTTTGCGGTGGGTGCTACACTTTGCTTTTTCTGGCTTCTTCCCGCTTCTCGCTTTTTTAAAGGAGGAAGTGGAGGTGTTATGAAAGATATGAAAGGAATGCTCGTCCACTTGACGGACCGAAGATTGCTTTCGCTATTTACCCTGGGGTTCCTCATTCAGGTCATCTTCACAGGGATATGGACATACCTGCCTTTCTACTTAGAACAGGAGCCGTTTTCTCTTTCATTGAAATGGATTTCACTCACTTATTTTGCGTATATACTTGGTGTGATTTCACCGCCTGTAGCTGGAAGGCTTTCATCTGATGTTGGTCTTCGGCGCACGATGATGGCTGGATTATTTATTCTTGCTGGAGGTGCGGCACTAACGCTCTATCATGGTTTTACAATTGTCATTGTAGGGCTATGTACGGTTTGCGCTGGCTTTTTCATCGCACATTCTATGGCGTCTGCGTCTGTTGCAAGTACAGCAGAGCACCATAAGAGCGGTGCTTCAAGCTTCTATCTTATTAGCTATTATGCAGGCGTAGCAGCTGGTAGCTCAGGGGTAGGTGTTCTATGGGATTGGTTAGGCTGGGGTGGCGTCATTAGCTTACTCATTCTCATTGTGCCGCTGCTGATGCTATTTACGAACAAACGAGTATCGAAACGATATAGCCATCATGCCTTAGAGGAGGGTATAAAATGAAGATACGACAAGCTGTAGCAGGTGATGAAGAGGGGGTGGGTTTGCTTTTATCAGATATGGGCTATCCGGCACCAGCTTCACAGCTTAAAGAAAGATTAAAGCCTATTATGAATAACAGCTCTTATGTCACGCTTGTTACTGAAGAAAACGGAACGCTCATTAGTATGCTAGGCATGCATTTTGAACATTCATATGTGTCGGACATAGTGGTTGCGAGAATCATTACAATGGTAACAGCATCGGACTACAGACAAAAAGGAATCGGAAGAACGCTACTTAATGAAGCGGAAAAAAGAGCGATTGAAGCAGGGGCTACACTTGTCGTTCTAAATAGTGGGAATCGTGACGAGCGCAAGGCTGCTCACAAGTTCTACGAAAGCTGCGGTTTCAAGGCGAAGTCAACAGGCTTTTACAAACCAATTGGTTGAACAATAAAAAGCCTCACAACCCTATTTCACGGATTGTGAGGCTTTTCTTATTGTCGCGTAAATCCTTCTTCATCGAGGTATTGAACAGCTTCATTTTTGGATGGGAATGTGCCGTCAAGTATATCTCCAGCGTATACATTCCAGAGCTCTAGCTCAGGCTCATACATCAGTTCAAGCGTTTGATCTTCATCATTCATCCAGAATTCTGATTCAATATCTGATCCTGGAAGTACTGAAAGAGAGTGAATGGACTCACCAATAATTTTACGAAGCTCATTGCTTGAGAAATCACGGATATTGACCATGCCTCTCTCATCCAATGGATACCCTTCAATCAGATCACCAAACACATAGCCGTTGCCATTTGGGTGAAGGTGATACACAACGTTTTTCTTATCTATAACTGCTTCTTCGTAATGGAAGTTAACACGACCAAGCGAAACATCTTTTCGAGTAAGTTCAGGGAACGATGATTCAATGATTTCTAATTTTTCTTCAAAAGTTAGCATAATGCCTCCATGTGCTTAAATAGTCTTTCTGTACAGTTTAAACAGGTACACCCCTATTCAAACGTGCCGCACCTTATCTTATCACGGGTTCTTACAAAATTGTATGCTTTCTCTGCAGTTCATGAAGAAAATCATGAATTTGCGCTTTGTTTTTTAGTTTGATTACTGTTTTGTTTTGTCCCATCTGTTTAAATTGCTCGAATCTCTTATACATTTTTTCTTTTCGTGGGTAGTAAGTTGTCCAGATGAATTTAAGAAAGGATAATTCCATTTTTTCTTTGCATCCTTCACCCATGTCAGGTCTTGTTTGACCAAGATGAGTTACCCAACGTTTGAGAACGCGATAAAGACAAACAAGTCGTGGCACCTCTAAATAAATAATCGTGTCAGCATGCGTAGCACGTATATCATATGTATTGCTATAATTCCCTTCAATAATCCAGCTTGGAGAAGTAACGATTTCCTCCTGAGAAGAACGAAACTCCTCTATAGTTGCTTCCTTCCATCCAGGTTTCCAGAAAAGCGCATCAAGATGATGCACGTCAATTTGAAGGAGATCCCCAAGCTTCCTCGCAAAAGTGGATTTGCCTGCGCCAGCCGAAATACCCATTACTATAATACGTTTCATAAGAACCCCCTCTTAACTAGTATCCTTCAAAAGTTTACCAGAAAGATTAGGTAGTGTGTTCCATCAAAATTGGAATAGATGCAACTTTCTTATTAAGGTAGAATAAAGAGAAGTTAATTTGAATTAAAAGGTAGGTTAGAGAGATGGATTTACAAGAAGTTGTTCAGACAGCTAAAAAGCTTGTATTGTCCACATTTCCTAGTTGCGAAGCAGCATTTCTTGCAGGAAGCGTTGTAAGGGCTGAGGCAACCAAAACGTCAGATCTTGATATTGTTGTGTTTGATTTATCTGTTTCAGCTTCGTACCGTGAGAGCTTCTTCCATAAAGGGTGGCCGGTGGAGTGGTATGTACATAATCTACAAAGCTACCAATTTTTTTACGAAGAGGACTGCAAACGAGCGAGGCCATCATTGCCTAGGATGGTTTCAGAAGGTATCATTCTTCAGGACAATGAGAGCGCCATTCGGTTACAAGAGGAAGCAACGTCTCTTCTGCAAAAAGGCCCAGAAAAGTGGGGAGAAGAAACGATCGTAATGAAGCGTTATTTTCTTACAGACGTTCTGGATGATTTCATCGGTGCTACAAATAGGGGAGAGGAATTATTTTGTGCAGCTACACTAGCTGAGCAGCTTCATGAGTTTTTCCTCAGAACAAACAATCAGTGGATTGGATCGTCTAAATGGATTGTCCGTGCACTTAAACAGTATGACTCCAATTTTGCAGAGGAGTTCGTTAAAGCTTTTGACCACTATTATATTATGAGAGAAAAGGAAGCTGTGATCTTGCTTGTTGATCAAGTGCTCGCTCCTTTTGGTGGCCGCCTATTCGATGGATTTTCACTTGGAAAGAAGTAAGTTAGAGTAAGAAAATAAAATCAATAGTTCAATAGTTTCACGTACAAGCTGTCATGCTATTTGATATTTCATTGGTATGTTATCCTCAGTTTAATATCAGAATTAGTGCCGAGGGAGGGAGCGTGTTGAGAATCATAAAGAGTATGCTAACCATCCTTCTACTAATAGGCAGTGGTGTCGTTGTACTAACGATAGCAAACGACTACATTCCATCATCAGGTTTGTTCGAGAGAGAAGAGGTTCCACCACCAAGCAGTCTCCATTCAACAGTCAGAGAATCAAAAGATACGTTGATTACTAGATCTGCTCAGAAAGGAATTGAAGTTGTCATAACCGATGGCCATCGGACCGAACAGGAGCAAAATGAACTCTATGAACGTGGACGTTCAAAAGAAGGTCAGGTAGTGACAAACGTAGCAGGTGGAGAATCTTATCATAACTATGGGTTAGCTATTGATTTTGCGCTGAAATTAGATGATGGCGATGTCGTCTGGGACATGAAACGTGATGATAATGCTAATGGAAAAGCTGATTGGATGGAAGTGGTATCAATTGCGAAAGAATTGGGATTTCAATGGGGCGGAGATTGGACAAGCTTTAAAGATTATCCTCATCTCCAAATGAATTTTGGTTTATCCATACGAGAATTGAAGTACGGGGAAAGACCTGAAACAGGCGAGTACGCTGCAAAATAAAAATATAAAAATAATAGAAAAAGAGGTTTATCTATTTATTTACGGGGGTAAATTTAAACTAACATAATTTTCCCCCTTTTAACCGTCCGATTAATCGGGCGGTCTTTTTTTATGAATCAAAAGTTATGGTAATACTGGAAAGAATTAATAGTGAAAGCTATTTACCTCCTATGTTACTTTGAAATAGGACAAATTTTAAGGAGGTAGATGATTAGTGTTTAAGAAAATTTCGATGTTAGGCATCGCAGCTTTTTGCGTTCTATCATTTTCACTACCAACACAAAGCTCTGCCGAGGATCAAACGCATACCGTTCAAAAGGACGAATCAATATATAAAATTGCAATGAAATATGGTGTACCGGCAAAGCAAGTACAAGCTATGAATAATAAAAACAATGCTGAAATTACCCCTGGCGAAGAATTACAGCTTCCCGTTGTGCCGAGTGAATATGAGAAAGACCTTCTTAGTCGACTCGTTGAAGCTGAAGCAAAAGGAGAAAGCTATGCAGGTAAAGTTGCTGTAGCGACTGTTGTTCTAAACCGAGTAGAAAGCGACCGTTTCCCTGATTCTTTACATGGTGTTATTCATGATGGAATTCAATTCTCACCGGTTCTAAATGGGACGATTAAACAACCAGCTAGCTCAGAATCTGTGAAAGCAGTTCAAGAAGCACTTGCCTATCAAGGCTATGACAGAGAATCACTTTATTTCTATAATCCAGATAAGGCACAAAGCAGCTATCTTAGCAATAAAGAAGTAACAACTGAAATTGGAAATCATGTGTTCTTAAGATAAATGTCAAAGGCAAACACTCTGTACAGGGTGTTTGCCTTTTTGAATTATTAAAAAAAGGGTACGTCGTTGCAATATTGTGAGAAATTTGAAATAATTTCTAATATAAATGCTGGTTTGTGAATAGATTTGGATGGACCATCTAAGAAAATGAAACGCTAGGAAAAATCTTAGCTCATGGTGGGTACTGTGCTGTTTTTCGCTCGTTCCCAATTCGATACGTCGCCTCTAATAATTCTATTATTTATAGGAGTAATATTGATTATTTAGATTTTAATGAGAATAAGATTCATCACGATATCGGACTAGAGTTAGTAAATATTCTTTTTGATAGAGAAGTTAAGTTCCTACTATTCCCTCCATCAACGATAACCAAGGAAGGGATAAAGACGAATGAAATGTTGAGGTTAGAATGAGAATGAATTAAATCAACCATGGCAGGTGATTTAAATGTCAGTTAAAGTAGAGCAATTCCCATTTCCATTTACAGAAGAACGTTATGTCTATTCGAATAATTCTTCGCTTATAGAACCGACTCGCTCCGTCACGATGACAGATCGTTATGTAGAAGAAATTCAATTAAAGAGAGAGCTTTTACAAGCAAACCATAAAAGGTGCTTTCGCTCGTTACCAATTTCCCTAGAATCACAGTGGGAAGCTATGAGGCTCATTTTTACCGAATTAGCGAAGAATGAACCTGAACATTTTTCTCTGGAACAGCGTGGAAAGGAATATAGTTTCCAAAACCATTTACTAGGGGAAGAAGAAAGGTTCGTATATCGTGATTCTTCTTCTATAGAACTCCTACCTCTAGATATCATAGGACGTCATGTTCAAGAGGATCTTATCATCATGGGTGACCGGCATGATGGACTATTTCTAGAAGCGGGTCAATTATGCTTCCCTTCTAATTGGTCGTTGACGTTTGTATTAGGTATGGAATTTAAATCCATTCACACCCCTGTCCCAGGTATTAATCAAAACGACTTTATTGGTAAAGTAGAGAGATTTATTTCAAGAATACGTCTGAACGAAGCTTGGGAAAGAATGAATTGGTCGATGACCATTTCAAATAAGCTTGATACGCCGCTTGAAACGTATGCAAATTGGGGAAAGTTCCGACTCGAAGTTACGGATGAGAATGTTGGAGAGTTGGTGCATTTACGAGTCGAAGTTCAGCGATTAGTAAGGTTGCCGATGACGAACGATATCCTTTTTTCAATTCATACCTACTTATTATCGCTTAATGACTTGATTCAGAATGACCTTTGGCTGAAAAGGTTCTACACTACTATGCAATTCCTTCCTGACGATATAGCGGAGTACAAAGGGATAGCGCTATATAGAAACGAACTCATGCATTTTCTAGAGAAAACTTTGATTGAAAAAGGTCTTTCTTTATGACCGAATTTAAAATTAACCGACGGGTAGTCATCTTGACGAATCAACGATATCTCTTTCAAGCGAATGATAAAGTTCGTAAATTAACGGAGGAAGGATATAAATGTGAAGTTGTTATTATGCCAACCACTCTAAATAAAGCTGAGCAACTACTGGCTCGACAACCGTTAGGAAGTGTTATTGGCATATATCTCGAAGAAGACAGGGCACAGGCTATCGAATATCTAGCACTTTCCGTGGGCTTCTCCAAGAATGATATTTGGATAAACAAAAGCTGTGAAGGTAATACACGAGTATTTTGTTCCCAATGCCACCTCATCAATGTACTCAGTAGTTGTGAGATTTTCGAATGTGAAAACTGTAATATAATGGTAAAACCATCTACTCATTACTCAACCTACCATAAGGCTTATCTTGCATATCCCATAGTCTACCGAGAAAATAAACATCTTTAAAGGATGAGATATAATGAATCGCTTTTATGAAGTAAAAGTTCAAAAAGTAGATAAGCTAACATCTGATATAAAAAGGTTTACATTTATATCGGAAAGAACTGGACTTCCTTCTTTTGGAGCAGGATCGCATATCAGCCTCCACCTTCCTATGGGTACTCGGCAATACTCCCTGATCAATAATCCTTTAGATATGAAGAATGAATATGTGATTGCAGTTAAGAAGAGCGGTCAACAAGAAGGCGCCTCTTCTTACCTGCATGAGAATATCCAAGAAGGAGATCTAGTAAAGGTATCACCTCCACATAACTATTTTCCGTTAAGACTAGAGGCAAAACACCACGTCTTCTTTGCAGCGGGAATAGGCATTACGCCTTTTTGGTCAATGATGGCATACTTAACAAGTTTAGGAGAGTCCTTTGAACTTCACTACGTTGCATCAAGCGAGGACGATTGCCCATTTTATAACGAGATGAATGACATGTATCCGAATCAAATCATCTATTATTTCATGTCGAGGGATAGCAAAAATAAGAAGTTAAAAGGAGCTCTAAAATCCTTGAAAGTAGGAACTCATATTTATATATGTGGACCTCCATCTTTTATGAATTTCATAGTAGATCATTGCATAGAACTCGGTTATCCCAAAAAATATATTCATGAAGAACGATTTAAACCAGCAACGGCCAAAGAAAAACCTCAGCCATTCATGGTGACAGTTAACACTAAGCAATCCATCCAAGTTGATAAAGATCAAAGCTTATTAGACGCTCTTCACAAAGCTGATATACCATTATCATTTGCTTGTCGTATAGGGATTTGCGGTTCCTGCGAAGTAAAGGTATGTAATGGAGTAGTACTACATAACGACACTTGTTTAACAGATAATGAAAAACAGGATAAAATGCTTGCATGCGTTTCAAGAGGAATAAATCATATTTCTATAGCGGTGGAGTGAGGCGGTTTAATAGGTGCTTTTGGAGTAATTATTTCCATACTGGAAGAATCGGAAATGTGGGTTTCAACTGCATGTGAATCTTTACTTTTAAAATGGCCCTTGTAGAAGAAGGGTTTGCAGCTTCGGTATTGGCAAATTTATCATTGTATAGATGTTTCAATTATATTTATTATCAGGGGGATGAAAAGTTGGGATTATTTTTTTATCTTACGATCGTGATTGGTTTCTCGCTCATCTATTATGGCTATGTAAAGAAAACAGAAAGAGATATAAAAATGAAAGAGCTAGATCTTGAAGCGAAAAAGGTTGAGTTGGAAATGAAGAAGTTGGAGTATCGTCAGTACAGCAGTGAAATAGAAGAAAAGTAAACGCTTTATTTTGGAGTACAAAGGAACGGTCGTACTCCAAATTTGAGGTGAGGTTAAGGCTCGGTATAGTAGCCACCCCATTGATAGTAATCCATCTGCACTTCTTTCATTATTGGGTAGCTTAGCATAAAACTTAGAGTAACTTAAAGAAATTGGAAATTAGTGAAACCTAATCTGTTACACTACGTAAATTTAGTAGAAAAAGGAATAGGGGGATTTTAATGAGTAAATCAATATTACATATTGAAGGACTAATTGTATTACTTGTTTCTGTGTATTTTTATGCTCACCTAGACGCGAGTTGGTGGCTATTCTTCCTTTGTTTACTTGTTCCAGATATTTCTATGTTGGGTTACATATTTAACAACGCAACAGGTTCAATTATTTATAATATTGGGCATACGTATATCATCCCATTATTACTCGTCATTCTTAGTCTTATTTTAAAGCAAGATTTGATGATGATATTAAGCCTCATATGGATTGCACACATTGGAATGGATAGGACAATTGGTTACGGTTTGAAGTATCCAAATAATTTTAAAGATACCCACTTGCAAAAAGCCTAGACTCGATACCCATTCTAAGATGTATTTGTGAGTTGTCAAATAAGATATTTAGGAAAACTGGTATAGAACTGCTCTTATTCTTCGTAATTCGTCCCTACTAGGTTGATTATAAGGATTCCAAAAAAACGAACAACTTAATGAATACTAGCATTCATTAAAGCCGGAGCAGCGATCGCATGATAAATGTAGGATCTTCATTTACGGGAGCTATAATTGTAACAAATAGTTGGATTTGTGTATGCAGTATTAGTATCTAAAAGTACACAAGTCTTAGAAAAGATTGTTGCTATTGAAAGAATTTCTTATATAAAAAGCCACACTTCGCTAATTGGAGCGGAAGGATGCTCGACTCCTGCGGGACTAGCGGGAAAGGTGAGACTCCACTGAAGCGGAAATTAACCCACGCTTATAGCAACAATATCTAAGAAAAGAGCCTTTACTTATGACGCAAACACTTCATTCCTCACTCTTAACTAACTGAATTTTTTGAGGGCTAGTTTTAGCTAATCGTTCTATGATACCTCGTGCTTCAAGATCGAGTTTGACACTAGTTACATACCAGCTAGGGGACCCATCTAGTATTCCATTTAAACGATGAGAACTTTCTTTAGAAAGGTTTTTAAAGGTAATAATGTTGTTTTCTTTAATTATATCTAGTATTGTTTTTTTCACTAAATTATACTTTTCTTTATTTATAGAAGGCATTTCCTTTTCATTTGGATGCAATAACTGTATTCGATCTTCCATTGGATATATCTCCTTTGTTATTTGGTGATGTTTACCAACTTTATAATACTATATTTAACCTTATATTGCTTTACTACACTGTTAGTTTTGATAGTATCTCTTAGCTATGCTCAGAGGTAATATTAGAGTAATCCACTATATATTTAAAGATTTTTATAAAAAAGACAGTTAATAAATGGATTCTTAAGTTTACAATTTCTTCACTGTTTCTAGGACTTCTGCTTCATTGTTAATCATTTCCATGGTGGTTACAATGAAAAGGAATGAATATTCATTCCGAAATACATGAATGAAAGGAGGATGTGTTTGAGGACCTCGAACAAGAAAGATAATGTTATGAACAGTGCTCTTGCTTTATTTGCTGAGCGTGGATTTGATGCAACGACTGTTCCAATGATAGCTACTGCAGCGAATGTAGGTGCTGGCACGATATATCGATATTTTGAGAATAAAGAGGTTCTCGTTAACACCCTCTTTCAGAATTGTATAAGTACATTTACAAAAACGATTGAGGATGAATTTCCTTTTAACCAATCCATCCGTAAACAGTTTCACCATATTTTTAAAAGCATGATCTTGTTTACGAACAAGAATGAACATGCGATGTATTTTATTAAAAAGCATAGTGCTGGCCACTTTCTTAATGATCAAAGCCAGGCTGATTTTACTCAGCTCCTAAATCTTTTCAAAACCTTTTTTGATACTGGAAAACAGCAATTTGTTATTCGAAACCTGCCCTCTGAAGCTTTAATAGCTATTGTCTATGGCGCATTTCTAGAAATTCAGGATCTTGTAAGAGCAGGAGGGCTTAATCCAGACCAGGAGATTCTATTAGGTATAGAAGAAAGCTTATGGGACTCCGTGAGACGTCATTCGTGAAGAGCAAGTGCACTCCCTAGTGCGAAATGAATGAATGTTCATTCCGTGCCAATTTATAGATGAGGTGATTGATATATGACAACTAAGAAATCGATTCCACAGCCGAAGACATACGGCCCATTAGGAAGCCTTCCTCTTATTGATAAAGAAAAACCAATTCAATCTTTTATGGAACTAGCTAAAGAATTTGGACCAATTTATCAGTTTCAATTTCCCGGTCGAACCAGCACGTTCGTTTCAAGTGCAGCCCTTGTTGCGGAAATTACTGATGAAAAACGCTTCGATAAAAAAGTAGGTCCAGTACTTCAGAAAGTCCGCGCTTTTGGTGGAGATGGCTTATTTACGAGTGAAACCGAAGAGCCGAACTGGAAAAAAGCTCACAATATTCTATTGCCAAGTTTTAGTCAGCAAGCAATGAAAGGTTATCATTCTAAGATGGTTGACATTGCTACACAGCTTATTCAAAAATGGGCTCGACTCAATTCTGATGAAGAAATTGATGTACCCGAAGATATGACGCGTTTAACTCTTGATACGATTGGCCTTTGTGGATTTGATTTTCGCTTTAATAGTTTTTACAGGGAGAACAACCACGAATTTGTCGACGCAATGGTCCGCGCTCTAGATGAAGCCATGAATCAATCACAGCGTCTAGGGGTTCAAGACAAGCTGATGGTGCGCTCCAAGAAACAATTTAGAGAAGATATTGACTATATGTTTTCACTTGTTGATAGCTTAATTCTCGACCGTAAGCAAAAAGGTGATCAGGGTGAAGATGACCTTTTAGCTCATATGTTAAAAGGAAAAGATCCTGAAACCGGTGAGCCCCTGGATGATGAAAATATTCGTTTCCAAATTATCACATTCCTTATTGCCGGGCATGAAACTACAAGCGGATTGCTTTCATTTGCACTTTACTTTTTAATGAATAACCCTAATAAACTCAGCAAAGCACAGGAAGAAGTCGATCGTGTTGTAGGAGATGCGATTCCTGATTATAAACAAGTAAAACAGCTGAAATATGTACGGATGATCCTAAATGAAACCCTTCGTTTATGGCCAACGGCTCCAGCATTTTCTCTATATGCGAAAGAAGATACAACATTGAATGGAGAGTATGAAGTAGAAAAAGGCGATGAGTTCACGCTCTTACTTCCTGAACTGCATCGTGATACCTCTATTTGGGGTGAAGATGTGGAGCGTTTCGTGCCTGAACGCTTTGAAGACCCTTCTTCTATTCCAGTCCATGCTTATAAGCCATTCGGAAATGGTCAGCGTGCATGCATTGGACAACAATTTTCTCTTCATGAAGCGACTCTTGTGCTAGGAATGATTATCCAGCACTTCGATCTTATCGATCATGCGAATTATCAACTAGATGTTAAAGAAACATTAACGCTGAAACCTGAAGGTCTTAAAATGAAAGTGAAGCAAAGAAAAGAATCCATTTCTTTAGCGGTTGGAACTTCTGAATCTGTGGATAAAGATAAGAAAGCAACCCCTGTAGCTGTAGAAAATGCCCATGGTACGCCTCTTCTTGTCTTATATGGTTCAAATCTAGGAACTGCAGAAGGAATTGCACGAGACCTTGCTGAGACAGGCCGCCGAAAGGGCTTCAGTACAGAAGTTGCCCCATTGAATGATTATGTGGATGCTCTTCCACAAAGTGGAGCTGTCTTAGTCGTATCAGCGTCTTACAATGGGAATGCACCAGATAACGCAGATAAATTTGTGGAATGGCTTACTCAGGTTGAAGAAGGAGCCGTGAACGGTGTGCAATATGCAGTATTTGGTTGTGGTGACCGGAATTGGGCGAATACTTATCAGCGCATTCCTACTATAATTGATGAACAGCTGATGAAGAATGGCGCAAAGCGAATTGCACATACCGGATTTGGGGATGCAAGTGATGATTTTGAAGGCGATTATGAGACATGGGAAGCAACTTTATGGGAGTCACTAGCAGATGCAATGAATATCGAATTAAGTGGAAACAACGAAGAAAACAGCCTGATCTCAATGAGTTTCGTTAGTGGTGTGAGTGATACGCCTTTAGCAAGATCTCATCATGCATTCACAGCGATTATTAATCGAAACATGGAACTACAGCATACAGAAAGCGGAAGAAGTACTCGTCACATCGAGCTCATGCTTCCTGATGGCGTTTCGTATAAGGAAGGTGATCATGTCGGTATCCTTCCGCAAAATAGTGATGAGATGGTGAATCGAGTCCTAGAACGCTTTTCTTTAAATGGACAGGACCACGTACTATTGACTGGAGAATCTGGTAAAGCCGCTCATCTTCCAACAGACAAACCCGTGAAGCTACAGGAATTGCTTTCTTCTTATGTAGAGCTTCAAGAACCAGCTACCCGTTCACAAATTCGTATGCTCGCTGCATATACCGTATGCCCACCGCATGTCACTGAGCTCGAACAATTGCTTGAAGACAATACGTATAAAAGTGAAGTTCTTGAAAAAAGGGTAACGATGCTTGAGCTAGTTGAACAGTACATGGCGTGTGAGATACCATTTGAACGATTCATCGCTCTGCTTCCACCGTTGAAAGCTCGTTACTATTCTATTTCAAGCTCTCCGTTGTATAGAGAACGTGAAGCAAGCATAACCGTGAGTGTTGTGCGTGACAAAGCCTGGAACGGTAATGGCGAGTACAAAGGCGTCGCATCAAACTATCTGGCAAATTGTGAATTTGGAGACAAAATAGCGTGCTTTATCAATACACCTCAGTCGAACTTCCAGCTACCAAAGAATACGGAAACACCGATTGTTTTAATCGGTCCAGGCACAGGCGTGGCACCATTTAGAGGCTTCATTCAGAACCGTCGTGAATTAAAGAAACAGGGCAATTCCCTAGGTGAAGCTCATCTCTACTTCGGCTGTCGGAATCCTGAACATGACTTTTTGTATCAAAAAGAATTAGAGCAGGCAGAAAAAGACGGCCTTGTCACGCTTCATACTGCTTTTTCTCGTTGTTCAGATCAACCAAAAACGTATGTTCAGGATCGACTATCTGAAAATGCTACTGAGATCCTACCGCTCTTAAAAGAAAGTGGACACTTATACATTTGTGGTGACGGAAGTAAAATGGCACCAGAAGTTGAGCAAACGCTTATCTCGAGTTTCGCTTCATTCTTTAACACAACTGAAAAAGAAGCAATTCAATGGTTAGAAGAATTAGAACGTGAAGGCCGATATGCGAAGGATGTGTGGGCTGGAGTATAATAAGGAACGACAGCGAACCCAATTGGGTTCGCTGTTTTTTCATACAAAGACGTCTAATAATCAATATAATTACGGAAAAGAAAATAATTTCAATTGTTGTAGTTTGGTATAGTTAAAAAAGTGTTAAATTGGATGGAAGCTTACCTTTATTAAATAGGTTCATTGTGAAAATAAAAGATTGAGTTAATCCCTTGTTTTTGAAATAATTGGTATTGGTATTGAAGAGGTGTGACATAGAGCTGAAGAGAGTGTTTTAATCGTAGTTTGCGAACTGAATTTCTTCAACTAGCTTTGATAAACATTAAGATCGATATAATTCCGTTGATAAACAATTGAATGGGGAGATGAGGTGGTATGGGTCATGTCTCAAAATAAACAGAGTTTGTTGAACTTGAAAGAGATTTCAGTTAAAGGGAAGTGCAGTTCTAGGAGAAATCTATAAGTAAATGGATGAAGTAAATGATAACGTTATTATTTTTCACATGCCTACAAAATAAATAGTGATAACGAATATCATTATTAATGATGATGAGGTGTCATAAAAGAATGCTAATTAAAATTTTTCCTGAGATGTGGAATACTAAGAGGCTCGTTATAAATGATCTTAAAGATAACGAAATTCATATTGTCCAGAAGTTATATGAACAGGGTAGTTATATTCAACAATGGGACGGAAGCGATTTTGATAACAAGTATATTCAACGTTGTATTACTTCAGGTGACTTACCTCCCAATGGGATAGTAGAACAATTTAGGATTCAAGTAATACGGATAAAAGATACTGAACCGATTGTTGGTATACTTAACACCTACCACGGACACCCGAATCCTGAAACATTTTACATTAATTATCTATACATTGACAAAAAGTATCAATCACAGGGGCTTGGAACAGAGCTTGTTAATGGGTTGTTAGGTATTTTGATTCAGACCAAATATGATGCAGTTCGTGCGAATGTATCAGTGAAAAACTGGCCAGCTATTCGATTTTGGACACAACTAGGTCTAACTACGATAAAGGGTTTTTTTGGGGACAGAGTACACTCTGATTCTACTTTCGCTGACATCGAGCTATGTAAACAATTGTAATAGTTTAGGCTATATAGACAACGAATGATAAAAGGAGAAAGTTATGAGTAATCGATTCAAAAACAGACGAAGAAGAAAGCTAAAAAGGAAAGTACGCATCGGTCTATCTGTGTTTCTATTAATGATAATTAGTGTTGCTGGCTATTTATTCTTCCAGATATATGACACAGCGAAGCAATCTTTTAATGAACTCGACCGAGAGAATGAGATGTCAGATTTGCGAGATGCAAGAGTCGACATAGGAAAGGATCCAATTTCGATTTTACTTCTAGGAATCGAGAATTATTCTTCAGATGGGAAAGGTGGAAGAGCAGATACTCAAATCGTACTAACCCTTGATCCTAAATCAAAAAATGTCACTATGACCAGTATACCAAGAGATACGAAAGTGGAGATATCTGAAGATAAAGTTAGCGCTGAATATGCTGGCAGTCATAAAATTAATTCAGCTTATACGTACGGATATCTTAGTCAGTACGGAGCCAATAAATTAGCTGTAGAAACAGTGGAAGATCTATTAAATATTCCGATTGATAGATATGTTGCAGTTGATTTTGATGGATTCCACGATATTGTAGACGCAGTAGGCGGAGTTACAGTTGATGTGAAGTATCCATTTTGGGAGAAGAATTACTACTCGAATGATCGAATTTATTTCGATGAAGGAGTAACTGAAATGAATGGAGATGAGGCACTCGCGTTTGTACGAATGAGGAAGCGTGATGTGAATACGGTCTATTCAAGAGAAGAACGTCAGAAACAGTTTATTAAAGCGACTGTCGATGAAGTCAAATCAGGAGATACGATTTTTGAGATTAATAAGATTTCAGATGTGTTGAAAAACAATGTCGAGACAAATTTTAAACCAGGGGAAATACTAGCCCTTCAGAGGAAATTCAAATCAATGGGTTCAACGTCCATTGAAACGAAGGAAATAAGTGGAACTACACCTGAAGGAGGCGGTCCTTCTTACTTTATACCAGATCTCGATCAGTTAGAAATTTTGAAGAGAGAATTAAAAGACTCTCTTAATCTATCATGAAGTTTCATAAGACTTTTAGAATCGGCTTATCTTGAGTTCGGTTTTTGTTCAAAGAAAAGGAGCGCTTACTGAACATAGTGTAAGTGCTCCTTTTAATATTAGGTTTAGTTGTCATATTGGTTAATGGTTTACTATCTTTTGAATGGCTAATAAAACATGGTCGATATCCTTCCTCGTAATACTATTGTTCGTAACAAATCGAATAATGTTCGGACCGAATTGACCTGCTAATATATCATATTCTTTTAAATGTTTTATAAAATGCTCAGTTGTTACATTAGATTTAGTAATGTCTAATAAAATAATATTTGTTTCTACAGTATTTTCAATTACTATACCCTCAATATTTTGAAGTCCTTCAGTAAGTTGCTTTGCATTTTCATGATCTTGCTTAAGAAGCATTACATTTTCTTCGAGGGCTATAATACCAGGTGCAGCTAGCACTCCAACTTGTCTTAGTCCACCACCTAATCGTTTGCGCCACTTCCTAGCTTGTGAAATAAATTCAGAAGAACCTGCAATAATTGAACCAACAGGTGCCCCCAACCCTTTAGATAGGCAAAATTGTACTGAATCGGCATACTTTGCAAATTCTTTTACTGGTATTTGAGAAGCAACAGAAGCATTGAATAGTCTTGCTCCATCTAAGTGAACTGGAATGCCATGATTGTTTGATAGTTGATAGATTTGCTCCATGTTATCAAGAGGAATAATCGCTCCACCTGCTTTATTGTGCGTGTTTTCTATGCATATAAGACCAGTTTCAGGCTGGTGAATATCGTCGCCTCGGATAGCTGCTTCAACATCACCTGGTTTCATAGCTCCATTCTCGCCATCTAAGGTCTTGATTTGTACTCCAGCGAATGCAGACAACGCTGCAGCTTCGTAAAGAAAGATGTGCGCTTGTGCTTCCATGATTACTTCTTGTCCAGGCTGACAGTGTACTAGTCCGGCAATTTGATTTCCTTGCGTACCACTTGTTACAAATAAGGCATCTTCTTTTCCAAGGATATTCGCAGCTATTTCTTCTAGCTTGTTTACCGTTGGATCTTCTCCGTAAACATCATCCCCTACTTCAGCCTCGTACATCGCTTTCCTCATCTTTTCACTTGGTTTTGTTACGGTATCACTGCGTAAGTCTATCACGATTCGTCCTCCCCATTTCGTTTACAATAAAAAATGGACAATTTAATGCATAGAAAGTATAAAGTTATTTTGTTTGTGAATCAAGTTAGGACATAAGAAAAGTCAACATCGGAGCGTGTTATTACTTGCAAGTATGTTTAGGAAGTGGAGCATGTTAAAAAAGTCTAATAATTATATATTTAATTTGGTGA
Source organism: Bacillus sp. NTK071 (assembly GCF_017303315.1). Lineage (GTDB taxonomy): Bacteria > Bacillota > Bacilli > Bacillales > Guptibacillaceae > Guptibacillus. The sequence goes on along the minus strand of NZ_JAFKOI010000002.1, from coordinate 182,236 downwards.
CAATCCCAGTTTAGGAGGTAGATATTATGAAGAACGATAAATTTAGTGTCTATTAATGAAAAAAGTTACCTCACAACAAGGTAACTTTTTTCTCGTTATTCTAACTCAACTAATAATGCATTTCCTTTTTCGCTTACTTTAATAATTGCTATCGTTTTATCCTCGAATACCTGACCTGTTCTTTCTTCAATGAAGAAACTCTCTATTCCATATTGAACATCGTCTTCGCCGTACGTTACACCATTAATTAGGATATCGTCATCCGAAGGTTCGTATGGTTTATTCCAATTGCCTTCGATCTTATAATATCCCCCGTAATGATAGGTCCCTTGACGAGTGGGGGATAGTACAACTTTTATCTTTTTATTAGCCGGCAGTTCTGTTGCTTCAGGCAACGTTGAGATATCGTAACGGAGGGTCACATAGTCACCTTGTAACATAGAGCGAGGATCAATAGGTACAAGTGCAAGACGAATTTCTTTTCCGTTTTGAATCGTAGTCTCGTTTTTCATGCCATTATAAGTAACGAACGCAACCATTACTACGACTACTAACCATATAGATTTCCACTTCTTTGCGACGAAAGTGGGCTTTCCAACAGTAGTTGATGCGTACTTTCTTGATACTACTCGCGTAATTAATAATACGACAATACCAGCCACCAACAGTGTAATTGATTTATGAACCAGTGACCATGCAATGTCGTAGTACTTATAGAACAGGAACGCATACCACAAGATGAGTCCTACCCAGTAACGAAACGCATTTGTCTGCCAGGGTTTGTAAAAGACAAGGGAAGTGGATAGAAGGAGAAACACACTATTGAGAAGCCAGTATAACCATTGTCCTTCAAAGAAGAACGTTAAGATGAATAGAGGCACTACACTATAGGCCAGTGCATTTCGATTGAACCATCCGTCATTTACTAGGATATGGATCAGTCCGTTACAGATGACGAGAACGATCAGCAGCAAAGGTTCATAGTGATCAATTGAAATGAATGACTCTTCAAGTTTAAATAGGAATAAGAACAATACTCCATTTGCGAGTAGATACGCATATGAACCAATCCATACGTTCTTTATGAATTTAAGTACGACATTTATCATACAAAAAGAGATGGCCATACCAACCATTGTTTCTAGTTTAAACCAATTAGAGAAAACGTCTATCAGGTTTGCTGATAGTAGGATTGACAACCCGGACAGGAGTAAGATATTTGATAAAAACGGAATTTTATCTTTTAGTGCGATACCTGGTAGTAACAGCAAAAATATAGAAGAGAACATAAGAGCAAGGACATTGTCCCAATTGAAGATTAGAAACATGATACCGGAAAACGAAGAGATTAACATCACGGTACTAACTACAGTTACGATAAAAAGTACGGATGATTTAAATACGCGTTTCCAAGTTTCTGAACCCTTTTCACTTAGTTCCAATCTAGAAATATACTTAATTGTGAGGAATACAATTAAGCCTACAACAGCTAATAAGAAAAATGGCAGAAGGTCACCTAATACATCGGCTAATCCTCCCAATAGTTTACCGAATAGGAATAATCCAAGTGCTATACCTGTTAAGATAAAAAGTTCCTTTTGTTCGCGACGCTTCCAAAGAAACACACTTATCAAGCTGTATCCAAAATAGAGCCAAGCGATGAACGTACTGTACTCCCAGTAGCCAAAACTTGAGGCGAGAAATACGATATGAATGAACACAAAGCTCCCAAACGTAATCCATTTTGACTGCAGCAGGGGGGAGCGAGAGAGAAAAAACCACGCATGGGTGAATAGTAGATAGATAATTACTAGAGACAATGCAGTTACTGGTTTCCAATCAGGAAAATAGGAGGTTGGAAAGACATAGAAATTAAAAGCGAGCTGACTTAATAAAAAGCCTAGTACATAGAATGGTTTGTATCTCGTTAGTACGCCAAAAACCATTGCTGGTATCAACCAGAAGACATATAGAAGATACGAATCCGCATGTGAATTATAAGTTTGACCGATGATTGCCACACTAATACCAAACGCAATCGTTCCTATCATCCAGAGCCATTTTTCTAGAAATTTGTGTGAATGCTGGAAGCGGCTGAGAATAGTAGATAATATGAAGAACAACAACATGAGCCCAACAGCTAGCCCAATCTTTTCAATGCGTTCAATTCCTTGCCAATTAGATGCGAAGAAATAGATTACACTACTGATCATTAAAGATAAACCTAGTAAGTATCCTGTATGAATCCGCTTTAAATTCATTAACTCCCTCCTCTAATTAAAGTCGTTTAACAAATGTCGCGTTACATGGAGTATATGTCATCTGGACTGTTAATACCTCAAGTATACCAAACCCCTAAACGGACTTTACCCACATAATTCTAATAGGTCTCCTACTTATGAAATAAAAGATTGAGATATTCCTAACATTTTGAAATAATTGGAATTGAAGAGTTGAGCCGTTAACCGAACTACAAGTATAACGTTTTAAGGGAGATGAATTGATGGAGTACAAAATACGGAAAATGGAAAAAGCGGATATTAAGGAAGTTCAGCAAGTCGCTAAAATAAGCTGGAACACGACATATGAGAAGATTCTCCCTCTTGAAATTCAGGGTAATTTTTTAAGGACAGCTTATAGTGATGAAATGATGTTAAAGCGTATGGATGTATCGTTCTTATATGTGGCTGAGAAAGACAGGGGAATTGTTGGTTTTGCTAATTTCTCTACAGTTAAAGAACAAGGAGAAGTCGAACTAGGGGCTATATACTTATATCCAGAATATCAAGCCAAGGGTATTGGGACTGCCTTGCTCCAAGAAGGCATCAAGAACCTAAAGGGTGCTAATTCACTTTTTATTAATGTTGAAAAAGAGAATAATGTAGGAACAAATTTTTATTATGCAAAAGGGTTTAAAATCGTTTCACAATTTGATGATAATCTTGAAGGTCATATAACTAAGATGTTGAGAATGGTTAAAAGTATTTAAAGTGTTTGAAGTTAGGTAGACTTGTAACAATAATAGGAGCAGAGACAAAATTATTGAAGGAGGTGCTGAAATTGAATGCTAATTTTAGTATAGAGGAATATTCAGAGGCATACGAAGAACAGGTTTCTGAACTCATAATACATATACAGCAAGATGAATATAATATTCAAATTACTAAAGAAGACCAACCAGATTTGCTCAAAATCACTTCGTTTTATCAGGTTGGTAAGGGGAATTTTTGGATAGCAATATTCGAAGATAAAGTAATTGGAACGATTAGCTTACTAGACATAGGCAACAACCAAGTTGCTTTAAGGAAGATGTTTGTAGACAAAAGCTTTCGAGGGACTGAATTCAAAGTCGCAAAGATGTTATTAAGCAAAGCTATCGAATGGGCTAATGATCATTCATTACAAGCAATTTATCTAGGTACTACTCCACAGTTCAAAGCTGCGCATAGATTTTATCAAAAAAATGGATTTATAGAATTAGAAAGAGAGAATTTACCCAGTGATTTTCCAATAATGAACGTAGATAAGAAATTTTATGAATTTACACTAAATAATGCTTAAGGATAAAGCGGTTGCTAAGTCATTCATGTTGAGGAATAGCGTTAGAGTGGTTGAATTATCAAAGTTAAAGTAATTAAATGGAGGATCTGTTATGAAAACATGCCTTTTTTTACTTGGTGGCTTGATAATCGGCATAACACTTTCTTACTTTCTCTTAGAGTATAATGGTTGAATAATTCAGTAGAGCGCGAGAAATTGATTCTGACAAACCAGGATACATCACCAGAGAATATCATCTTTTCAAAGAAAGGTACTAAGATCATAGACCCTTTTCCACTTCTTTATACAGGAACTTCTTTAGCAGCTATAGATCAGTTGGTGGAACATAAATCTAAGGAAACATAATTCTAAGTATTTTGACGATTATAGGTGGTTACTATGGATATTACAATTGAAGAATTACAACTTGCAGATGCTAGAAATCTATTTGAGTTTGAAATCGTGAATAGAGAATATTTTGAAGCTATGGTACCAAGTCGTGGTGATGGGTTCTATAATTATGAATGTTTTATAGAGAAGTTAGGTTCTTTACTACAAGAACAAACTCAAGGACTATCTAGCTTTTTCTTAATTAAAAATAGCGATGGATTGATTCTTGGTAGAATCAATATAGTGGATATTGATCAATTCCAAAGTCTAGGTTCCATCGGTTATAGAGTAGGAAAAGACCAGGCAGGAAAAGGAATCGCTCAAAAAGCATTAAAGCTACTTATAGAAGAAATGAGAAATCAAGGGATTAAGCAAATCCTTGCCAAGACGACATCTAATAACATAGCATCACAAAGAATATTAGAAAAAAATGGATTTAAAAAAACAGCAACAAGTGAAGAAGAAATGATGATGAACGGACAAAGTTTAAAGTTTGTACATTATAAGCGACTAATTTAGATTAATCAATTAATAGTCTTACCTATAAGTATGGAAATAAGGGTGTCATTTACAATGCTATGTTGTACAATTAACCCAGGATAAATTTTCAGAATATTTAATTTAAGAAGGAGGACATATGAAACTAGGTGCATTTTCTGTAAGTTTAAGCGTAAAGGACATTGTAAAATCAAAATCATTTTATGAGACCTTAGGATTTGAAGCTTTTGGTGGAGATCTTAATCAAAATTGGCTTATTATGAAAAATGATAGTTGTGTAATTGGGCTTTTTCAGGGGATGTTTGATAATAACATTCTCACATTTAATCCAGGTTGGAGCCAAAACGCTGAAAATCTAGATTCATTTACGGATATTCGGGATCTTCAACACCAGCTTAAAGAACAAGGAATTGAAATAATATCTGAAGCTGATGAAACTAATACAGGTCCAGCAAGTTTTACAATTAAGGATCCTGATGGAAATGCAATTCTAGTCGATCAACATAGATAAGAGCGATATAGGATTTTAAAGTAAAGAATACTGGATTCTAACTGAATCATTGATTAAAAAGAAAGAGATTGGAGGCTTGTGCCATCCAATCTCTTTTTAGTGTTTCTTACTAGTTAACTAAGAAGCAATTCTATCTGCTTCTTCAAGTCAGAGGTAAAGCTTTTATTCGTACTATAATAAAACGTATTTGGCTCATCTAAGATGTGTATGTTTAAGAGCCCAACTCCTCTAAGGATGGACAAATGATGATGAATATTACCTTTTGCCATTCCGATTTCCGAAACAATGTCAGTAAATGTAAATGCACCTTTAGATAAGAGGTGTAAGATCTTTAACCGTTTTTCATCGCCTAATGCTTTAGTCATTTTGAGTACTCCATCAAATTGAATTTGATTGTTATTAACTGGGTATGTGATGTACAACTTATCTTTAAACTGGTCGACTAATGACATCGGCTGAAAGTGAAAAGCAGGGATGAGACAAACACTTGTTACCTTCTCGGTTTCGATGATGAATCGACTTGTTTGTTGAACCATCGCTTTTGCCGAATATTTTTCTATAGAATTTGCTTTTTCTTCAGCATCCTGCTTTAGAAATTCGAGGAATTGAAGGTCTGTATGTTGAAAGTATTGTTCATTCCAAGCTTTTAATAATGTAATAGATCTATTTCTTTGTAAGGATAGATCTGTTGGTAGGGTTATCTTATTATCTAGCAATGGAGCAACACGTTCATAAATCTCACCTGCTGACATGGCTGCTAACCAGTCGAAGAAAGACGTAATATCATGTTGTGCAGGTGACTGTTCAATCAACAGTACCATTAAATCTTCGAAGAAAAGGTTTTCTTTTAACTTTATTGCTTCTTTTAGCTCAGGAGTAATGGTTGTCTCTACTTCCTCTGGCCATTTAGAACCTAATTCTAAATACTTCATAAAGGTTTGCCTTTTATATAAAGAAAAGCTTAAAAGCAATTCATAAACAGGAGAGTACAATATTTCTAATTTATAAGACATTAGCCTTCCTCCTCATTTTTTTTACTATTCTACCATAAATAGTTTCAATTAAAAATAATTGAATTATTTGTTTTGTTTATATTGAATATATAATTAAGTTCAATTAATATTGAACTATAACCTGAAGGGGAGGATTCTATTATGAAATTTGTTGATCTACAAAAACACGTTATTGAGCTTGTTCAGGAGGATAGAAGTACTGAGGCTTTAATGGTAATGGAAGAAGCTAAGAAAAATTACCCTAATAAGATTGATCGATTGGGTCATTGGAAAGCTAATTTATATTCAATTGAGGGCAAAAGCGAAGAAGCGCTTGCTGAATTGAATCAAGTTCTCGCAAGTGGTTTTTGGTGGAATCCAGAAATACTGACTACAGATCCTGAGTTAGGTATTTTAAAAAATTCATCTGAATTCAAGAATATCGTAAGTAAGTGTCAGCTTATGTTTGAAGAAGGGAAAGAAGCTGCTCACGCAGAATTGAAGGTCTTGGGTAACTCTCTCGCGGATACTGTCATTTTTCCATTACATTGGAAGGGTTCAAATATAGAAGACTTTTCTAAGCAATGGTCGGAAGAAGTACTAATATCTAATTACTTATTAGGAATACCTCAATCTTCTCAGCTATTTAGCTACGCTTGCTATTCTTGGGATGATATAGACATTGCTTCAAGAGATGTCAGAACTACGTTTAATGAATTTGAAAAGAGCTATAACTTGAATGGTAAGGATATTATTATTGCAGGAGCTTCCCAAGGGGCGAATATCGCAGCTCAGTTAAGCTTGAAGAGTGATGTAGAAGAGTTTGATGAATTTATTGCGATTGTTCCTGCATTTGAGATTAGTGAACTAGAAAATATCTTAACGACAAATCTCAATGGAAAAGCGAGAGGGTGCATCATAACTGGTGATAAGGATCCATATTATGAAAATGTACTGAAAGCGGTTACGCTCTTTGAAGCTTATAATATACCATGCAAATTAATAGTAATTAAAGATATGGGACATACATTACCAAATGATTTCCAAGAGGTGTTGGAGGAAGCTGTTAACTTTGTAACAAACATAGAGACTGAGGAAAGTATGGCTAATAGTAGAGCATCAAACTAAAAAAAACAAAAGGAAATCATTAATTGGTTGTGAAGAAAATGATTAAAGGAGTGAGGTAAAATGAACGTCAAAGAATCGTTGCAAATATTGAAACAAACGATATTTCAAAAGCAACATTCTTCTACAAAGACATTTTGGTACTTGATTAACTAATGAATTATAAAGGAAAAATCAACTATACAAATTAGCATTGCGACACAGGGAGGTTTCGATACACCAATTCCTGATTTATCAATTGAGGTAGATGACCTTGAAGAAGCCTTGATCCGAGTGAGAAAAGCTGGTATTCCTATAGAGTATGGGCCAACAGAAGAGCCGTGGGATGTTAAACGTTTCTATGTAAAAGATCCATTTGGAAAACTTATTAATATTCTGAGTCACTAACCGGTGGTCTACAACGATCGATACTATGTTAATTAATTTAAAGTATTAAAAGACAGTTATCTGCAAAAAAGATAATTGTCTTTTTTCTATCTTTTGTCTAAAAATTGTGTTATCTTATATCTGAAGGATATATATCAAAAAGATATAGGTGATGAAGAGTTGAATAAGGAAAATAATACAAAATATGCAATTTTAGGATTGCTAACAACTGATTGCACGACAGGTTACTCGATTAAACAAATGATTGATAGAAGTCTAAATCATTTCTGGAAAATTAGTTATGGTCAAATCTACCCGATTCTTAAAAATTTGGTTGAAGAAGGATATGCTTCGGTTCGAGTTGCTAAACAAGAAGATAAACCTGACAAAAAAGAATACAGCATAACAGCTGAAGGTGAGCACGAACTCCAATCTTGGCTACAAAAGCCATTGCAGGAAATCCCAATAGAAAAAAACGAGTTACTACTTAAGCTTTTTTTCAGTCGCCATCAGGATGTCGAACACTCTATTGAACTTTTAAATCAACAGCAAAACAAGCTTCTAGAAAGGTACAATACGTATTTGGGAATTAAAGATATGATCACTAACGAATTAAATGATGAATTGGATTCGGTCTTTTGGATTTTAACTTTAGACTATGGGTTAGTAACGACAAGTGCAGCAATCGATTGGTGTGAGGATTCAAAGAGTAAATTAAGAAATCAAAAGGAGGAATAACGGTGACTAAAATTTTTCCAGGAAGGTTTACAGTCGAGAGTGAGGATAAGTTCACAGTTTTTATAATAGGAATGCGAATTAATAAATGGTGGGCCATCCACAAATGGCTACCGGTTTTGTTAGCAATGCCTCCTATGATAAAGGAACTTTATGTGAATAAGGATCTTGGCTGTTTATCTTTGGAGAATTTTTTTAGTTTACGTACTACCCTTATGATTCAATATTGGCGTTCTGAAGATGACTTGCTTTCTTATGCGAGAAGTGCAAAACATTTAAAAGCTTGGGGTGATTTCAATAAAAGAGTCGGAAACAACTCATCTGTTGGAATATATCATGAAACGTATACCATTTCAGGTCACAATTTTGAGACCCTCTATGGTAATATGCCTAAATTTGGTTTAGCGAAAGCAATAAATCATACTGCGGTTATTCCAGTAACAAGTACTGCAAAGCAACGACTGAGCAAATAACAAGTATGAATTTCAGAAAAAATAAGTGAATATAAGAAGACCGTATCATGCGTAGAGATAATTCGTGGTACGGCTTTTTTTAATGGCTCATTTCGTAGACATTGTGGCTATTAGATTAGTGGTTAATTTCCGCTCCAATTTGCAAAGTGTTGTTTTTAAAACTGTTTCAAAAACAACAATCTTTTAGAAAAGAGTCTTTTTTTGTAAACGTCTCACCCATTTTTCAAAAAACTCTTCTCAAACTATACTATATTGGATATACTAATACTGTACTATATATATTAATACAGTTAATACAGATGAATGACGTGATATATGGAGGTGAAGTAATGTTTGAATTGGATTTTAGAAGTCGAAAGGCCATCTACGTACAATTAGTAGATAAAGTGAAACAACTCATTATTAAAGATGTCCTTAAAGATGATCAAAAACTTCCTTCTGTCCGAGAACTTGCCCATCAGCTAACGATTAACCCCAATACAATACAAAAAGCATATAGAGAGCTAGAGTCTCAAGGATATATCTATTCTGTGAAAGGAAAAGGAAGCTTCGTTCATCCATCGAAAAAATTGGAGAATGTAGAGGAGTTGAAGAAAGTGCGAGAGCAATTGAAGAAGTTACTAGCAGAGGCTATTTATCTTGGTATGACAGCTGAAGAAATTGAGTTGCTTATTAATGAAATAGATGGAGGGAGACAGGATGATTAACGTAAGAGGAATACATAAAATCTTTGATAAAAATAAGATTCTAAACGATGTGAGCTTTACTGTTGCTCAAGGTTCAATTTATGGATTGCTAGGATCGAATGGAGCTGGGAAAACAACGTTGATGCGCATCATAGCTGGTATTCTTAAACCAGATGATGGTCAACTTCATGTACTAGAAGAAAGCGTCTTCGAAAATGTTTCAATTAAAAAAAGAATAGTTTTTGTTCCAGATGCTCCTTATTACTTACCACAATATACAGTAAGGCAGATGGCGAATTACTATCGGGATTTATATGAGGGCTGGGATGAGGATCATTATGTAAAGCTGCAGGAATCGTTTAATTTGGATGAAAATAAAAAAATAAGTCAGTTTTCAAAAGGAATGCAAAGACAAGTCGCCTTCTGGTTGTCCTTGTCTATTAAGCCAGATGTTCTGATTCTTGATGAACCTTTTGATGGATTAGATGCAGTAATGAGAAAGAAAGTGAGAAGCTTAATCATTCAGGATGTAGCTGATCGTGAAATGACTGTGTTGATCTCATCTCATAACTTGCGTGAAGTAGAGGATATTTGTGACCATGTTGGGATTTTACATGATGGTAGAATTCTACTTGAACGCGATCTGGATGAATTAAAAGCTGACGTGCATAAAGTTCAAGTAGCGTTTAAAGAAGAGGATGAGAAACTCTTAGAAAGTAATTTAACTATTTTACATCAGGAGAAAAGAGGTAGTGTCCTTCTAATGATTGTGAAAGGGGAGGAACAGAAAGTGATTACCGAAATTCAAAAGTATTCTCCAATCGTTTTTGATCGTTTGCAACTAACGTTAGAAGAGATATTTATTTACGAAATGGGAGGTGTAGGGTATGCCATCGATAACGTCCTCGTTTAGAAAGGAATTATTCAAACAGAACTTTAGAAATGTAGGGTGGATCAGTATTTTATATTTGGTTGGCCTTTTATTCACGTTGCCTTTACAACTAGCGATGGCGTTAAGTAACGATTATGGTATAAGTTCAAACGTTGCAGGCCTTTTCGATCATACTTTCATCTTTGAGTTTCAAGCTCTTTTCTTGTTTATCACACCCGTTCTGATGGCGGTCTTCTTGCTTCGGTATATGCATGTGAATGCTTCATCTGACTTTATGCATAGCTTACCAATACGTCGCGAAGCTCTTTACCGACACCAAGTAGGTTCTGGAATATTCTTATTAGTTATTCCGATAGTAATTATAAGTATTATCATGTTTATGTTCTACATATTTGTCGATGTATCAAACTTCTATACACTTGGAGATTTAGGATACTGGATGCTATTGATGGTGGTTGTTACTTTGCTTACGTTCATAACAGGCGTTTTCGTTGGAACACTAACTGGATTATCGGCTGTTCAGGGAGTGCTGACTTATATACTCCTACTTTTTCCAGCAGGTATATATGCTCTAATTACGTTCCATGTTAGCTTTTTTATATCTGGTTATGCAGAATTGAATCATTTGAATCAAACATTTGAGTATTTTTCTCCTATTACTGATGTATTAGAAACGAATCAATTCCCAGGTCAAGAAGAAATCCTAAGAGTTAACTACCTATCGTTAGCTATTTATTTTGTTATTTCGATTCTACTTTATTTTATTGCAAGGTTAATTTATCAGAAACGACCACTTGAATCAGCTACGCAGGCGATAGCATTACATTCGCTAAAACCCGTTTTGAAGTTCAGTATGACACTTTGCTTCGCATTGTTTGTGGGGATGTATTTTGGTGAGACACAATCATCGATAACGTGGATTGTAGTGGGCTATTTACTTGGTATTATTATTGGCTACTTGTTAGCGTCTATGCTGATTGCAAAAACCTGGCGTGTTTTCACATTCGAACATGCAAAGGGGATTCTAGTTTATGGGGTCGCTGCTAGTTTAATAGCTTCAATTATTCCGGTATTCTGGCAAAAATATGAAAGCTATGTTCCTGCATTAAACGAAGTTGAACATGTTTATATAGGAGATACTTATTACGAATATGAAGATGCAATGTTAAATAATAAAACAGTCTCTTTCATTCGATCGGAAGACACAATTAATGCGATACGCACATTGCATAAAGAATTTATTCGACAAGGAGATCCATTGAATAGAAGTGGAAGGCAATATTTTATTTCATACAAAATGAAGAATGGAGAAGAGGTTCAGCGGACATACCAAATTAATCCTAAAGATGTAAACTCAGAACTTAAAGAAGTATGGGAAACAGAAGAATTTAAAAAAATAGCTTACCCTACTATGAATCTTGATCGATTAAGAGTTGAGAAAGTAAGCATTCGTCCACAGGGGCCAGATGATACAGAAGCGGTCATTGTTGATCCTAAGAAGATCAATGAATTCTTCACTCATATGGAATCGGATATTAATGCTCTTTCATTCGAAGAGATGATGAGTCCCGTAGGCTTACAATCGTACGTTTTAGTAACATTAGATAATGAAACAGAAAGTGAAGAATACACTTATCATCGCAATATGATGATTCCGACTTCTTATAAGAACACTACTAAATGGTTAAAAGAAGTAAATCTATATGATAAAGCGTTCCTAAATATTGATGAAATCGATCATCTGAATGTCTATTCTATGGAAATTGGTCAAAGTCAGTATCCGGAAGATGTGTATCATCAAATGATGAATGGAGATTTATCGGCTGTAACGGAAAGACATTTGACAATAACCGATGATAAACAAATTGAGGAAGCGTTGAAGGGTGAGCGGAATGCAAGCGATGGTAGGTACGTAATTGGTATTCATTATGATGAAGGGAAGGATTTCTTTGATGTATTATCATTTAACAAAGAGGACGCGCCTGATTTTATTAAAGACTACTTCCAAGATGTAAAGTGAGGTTATAGCTTATGGAAATAACGTTTCATGATTTATATAACCAACACTATAAGCGTGTTTACTTCAGTGCAATTAAGGTAACAAAAGATCATGGTCTTGCAGAAGATGTGCTTCAAGAAACGTTTATCACCGCTTTTGATAAACTAATGGAGATCGAAAACGAAGCAAAAGTTGGTTCATGGTTGTCGACTGTAGCTACTCGTAAAGCAATTGATTTACTAAGAAAACAGAAAAAAGTTGTTTTAGTATCTATAGACATTTACCCACAGTTAACAGATCTACCGCTAGACTCTACTGTAGAGAAGGAATGTGAAAACGCTCAATTAGAGGAAGGGATAGGTGATTTAATAAGCACGTTATCACCAAAACTTCGATCAGTCTTTCGGTTGTACTATCACCATCAACTGAAAGAAAAAGAGATTGCGTGTAAACTTAAATTATCACCTGGAGCAGTTAAATCGCGTATACACAGAGCGCGGATCGTGATGAAAAGCAAGATAGTTGATGAATTTCAACATCATGATACAGCATGAAAAAAGGTGTTCCAATTGGAACACCTTTTCATATTACCTCTAGCAATTTTTCTGCTACTAAGATTTATTTGACTGATTTTGTTTAAATGGCCACCAAATTCCTTTGCCAAATGAAACGGTAATCGCTGGAATGAGGAGCGGAAGGACAATTAGTCCATATAGAAGTAGGCCTGTAATAACAATGGTAGCAATTTGCATTAAGCTGAGTACTCCAGAAGGCATCATAGCGCCAAACGTTCCTGCAAGAATAATTGCTGCAGTGATAACAACGGTACCCATTTTTGCCATCGAGTGATGCATTGCTTCGTTAATCCCAATGGAGGCTTCTTCTTTAAAACGGTCCAATAAGAAAATTGAGTAATCCACTCCTAGCGCAATGAGCATGACGAAACCAAAGAATGGTACTGCCCATATGATTCCATCGTATCCCATTAGATTGATAAAGATCAGCTCTGAAATAGCCATAGAAGTATAATACGTTAACAGAAGTGATCCAATCATAACAATCGGCATTATCATGGAGCGGAAAAGTATCGTTAAGATAATAAATAATCCGACAAGCATGATGATTACCGTTCGTGTAAAGTCACTTGTTGATATATCAGATAAGTCGTTATTAATACTTGATACACCACCATAAGCAACAGTAGCATCTTCAAGCGGTGTTCCATTAATTGTACTTGATACAGTATCTTTTATTTCTTGAACTGAATTTATTGCTTCAGCTGAATAGGGGTCATCTTTTAAAACGACTTCTAACATAACAGCTTTCCGGTCGTCAAAAGCATATCTCTCAATAGCAGGTTCAAAGTCTTTATTCTCAAGTGTGCCATTAGGAATGAATACACTTGTGTCACGCAGGGATTGAGACTCACCCATTTCACTAACGAGATCTGCCGCGTCTTTCAGTCCTTTATTTATTTCTTTCAACCCATCAATTGAAGATCCAACACCTTCTGATAGCTGAGAAATTCCACCACTTAGTTCCGAAGCCTGTCCTGCTTCAGAAAGCCCTTGTTGAATTTGCTTTAACTGTTCTTGGACTTGGCCAAGTTGTTGAGAAGCCCTATTAATATTTTGTGTTTGCTGAAGACTTTGTGAAATGGAGCCGAGCTGGTTATTGATTTGACCAAGTCCATTTACTGTCTCCTCAAGTCCACTTGTATTTTCATCTGATGGAATCTGTCCATTAATATCTTGAAGTCCTTTTTGTACCTCTGTTAATCCATCTTGAACATCATTAATCCCATTAGTTGCCTCATTTAATCCATTTCCAACTTGAGAAAGCTGAGAGTCAACATAAAGATCATCAATGATCTCACCAGCTGGTCTCGTAATGGATCTCACTGAGTCAACGTTGTTGTTCTTCCCAATTTCTTTGCTAATTGTTTCAATATAAGGGAGGTATTCCTTCGTCACAATCTCTTTATCCTTCTGAATAATAACTTTAATAGGAAGAGAATCCCCCTTGCCAAATCCTTCTTCTATCGCATCAAGTCCTTTAACAGATTCATAGTCCTGACCAATTTCATTAACGGTATTAAATGAGAGTTGATCATCGTAAGTGAAAAGTAGTGGAACCATAATGACTGTAACAAGGATCATTGACCAAATTGGCTTGTTAATGGAAAACCGGCCAAAAGCAGTCCAAACTTTACTATCTTTGTGTGAGATTGATGTTTTGGATGGCCAGAATAGCTTGTCATTTAACAATGCCATGAAAAATGGTACGAGAGTAAATAAGACAATGATTAGTATAGCGATACCTACTGCTACTGCAACAGCAGATTTAAAGATGGGGAATTCTGCAAACCCAATTGCTGTAAAGCCGATAAACACCGCTAATCCACTAATTAACAATGTACGACCTGCTGTCTTGTATGTGTTAACGATTGCGTCTTCAACTTTATAACCCTGCATCAATTCTTCCTTATATCTGCTTAAAAGGAGGATACAATAGTCTGTTCCTATCCCAAATAATACAGCAACGAGAAAGATTTGAGTGTAATTGGAAACGGGGAAGCCGAACCAATCAATTAGATAGGCAACAATTGATTGACTAAGTAAATAAGTAATCCCTACGGCAATGAGAGGGATAAATGGTGTTGTAATTGATCGGAATACAACAAGCAGAAGGACGAATATTAGAACAACGGTAATAAGTTCAGTTTTCTCAAGTCCGTTCTGTGCACTTTCATTCACATCATGATTAATAATTGCTTCTCCAGTCAAATATGCTGTTGTATCGTCTGGAATAATATCCTCGCGTATATGCTTTGCTAGTTCATTAACTTCATCGTTAGTCCCATCAACTGTGATTGGTAAAAGAACAGTCTGTTTGTCTTCAGACACGAGCTGATCCGCCGTTTCGTCACTCTCAAAAGGATCAATAACATTCGTAATGCTTGAATCTTCCTGTTCAATTTCTTTTGCAATAGATGAAATATCTTTTTGGGTTTGTTCATCAACGGAATCCTCATATGTAAAGACCACCGAAATCGTTTCATCACCAGCCCCAGCCTCTTCAAGGATGTCAGCTGCAAGTTTTGAATCGGAACTTTCTGGGAGCTGAAATGTACCTGCATCTTCTGCTTGCTGTGAGAGGTTTGGTGAAAGAAAAAATAGCACAGTTGTGGTGGCAATTAAAACAATTACGATCGGCCATTTAAATTTTAATAGTTGTCTCATTTTTTGTCTCCTTCTGTTTTAAGAATAGTGCTCAGTTTTCTAAAGATACGTAGAAAATCATCTATTTCTGATTCTTGAAAGTCGTCTAACACAATTTTCTCTACGTGCTCATAGATTACTTCATTAAACAACGTAACGACTTCATGACCTTTATCAGTCAGAGCAATTGATTTTCCTCTTAGATCGTCCTCTGAGTCAACTGTCGTAACAAGGCCTTTTGTTTCTAACTTTTTAAAACGATTTGAAATCGCACTTTTGTGGACACCTTGAAGTGAAGCTAATTTTCCAGGAGAAATATGCACAGACTTGGAAATGATTTGAAGCATCTGAAGTTGTTCAGATGAATATTCTTCAAATATTTGATGCTCAAATGACCGAATAACACGTTCGGTTCCATACATAATCACTTCTTCAAATAACGCAACGGCTTCACATAATTTCTGATTCATCCATTCAACCTCCTTTAGTTTACCCTCTAAACAATATTGGTTTATCCCCTAAACTTTGTGAGATTAAACTATAAATTACTAGTTTTAACGAATTTTAATAATTTGATTTATCTACTTGATTAAGTGAATAAAAAGCAGGATCTATTATAAGAATTAATTTTGTTACCTTTTCATTCTCGAATTCTAGTAGGCAGGGATGAGTTATTTCAAATTGAAAAAGGTTCTAAATAGATATTAAATGTAAATTTACAGAATTTTGGAACTTTTCCATTGCTAAATAGAAGCATTGGTATTATGATTAAATAAACCGATACTCGTTCTTTAAAACGAAAGGGAGGAATGAGCATGAAGAGCACTGGTGTAGTTAGGAAAATCGATGAGCTAGGCCGAATTGTCATTCCAAAAGAACTTAGACGTACACTTGATATTCAGGTGAAAGATCCAATTGAAATATTTACGAGCGAAAATAAAATCATTTTGCAAAAATATCAGGCAGATATGGCCTGTATGATTACCGGAGAAGTTTTCAATGAAAACATGGTGTTTGGAAATGGAAACATTATTCTAAGTCCAGAGGGTATGGCAATTATGAAGCAAGAGCTTGAGATGAAATTGGGAGTTAATTCGAAAGAGATGCAAAAGGCAGAATAGTAGTTAATGCACATCCGTCCAGGAAATCTGGAGCGGGTGTTTTTTTGATTTAAGAAACATAGGGGAGTATAGAAGCTTTATAAGAGAGTAGTAAGATGATGTTCGTTATATGGAAGGGTTTGGGGGTTTCTAATAAAGGCTAATTTGTTAATAACGTAATTTGAGCAATACATTTCTGATCTCAGAATCATTCATCATCATGCTACCGAATTTTTGTGTGATTTCAGTTAAAGCAACATCATGATAGAAGAATTCCGTAAAAAATGTTACAAGTGGACGGGACTTCGTATGGATAGCTTGCCAGCTTGTTTCTTCTATTCCCGCAAATAGAACTTCTTCCTTATCTATGATCACAATACGACTCCGTTCTAGGCTCTGGTGTTCTAAATCAGGTATGAGTGTTGTTACGTTTTTAATCTTTGTGTTCAGTTCACCTATGGTGTGAATTTCAACTGAGACGCCATTGGTTTCTTTGCTCTCAAGTAATGCATTATGTTGTTCAATATCATCTGCCCAACCTGAGAAAACAATTGAGGAGCTTGCTTGATTTAGTATCGCGGATACGAGGGAGTGAATGGATTGGTCATCTTTAAGCGTCCAAACACGGTCATCCGCCGGCTTGTTACGAGCTTGAATGGATTTCAACTGAGTAATATTATCATTAAAATCACGACGTAATTTCGAAATTGCTAATTCAAGTGGAAGTGGGGTATAAAGCCGTTTTTTCTCAACTGTTGATTCAAGAACCATCCCTTTTTCGCTCAATTGACGAAGAACATCATAAACTTTAGAACGCGGCACACTAGAACGCTTTACGATAGCTGTGGCGTCAAGTGCTTCATCAATTGTAATAAGAGCTTCATACACCTGACTTTCATACTGAGTAAATCCAAATTGCTGTAGCATATTTCCATTCTCCTTGCCTGATTTCATCTTTACTTTATCATAGCACATCACTTTGTTAGTCGTAAGAGCTCAATCTTTTCCTGTTGCCTTCTTAATAAAAAAGAGTTACCCTTTTAGTGGTAACATAATAGAAAAGAGGCGAAAAGATTGAACAAACGCGTTTACTTACTGACAATTGTATCGTTTGTAGTTGGAATGGTGGAATTAATAATAGGTGGCATTCTGGATTTAGTCGCAGAAGACCTTGAAATAAGTCTTGGAAGAACCGGTTTATTAATTAGTGTATTTTCAATTGTATTCGCATTGATGGGGCCAGTATTGCTTTCGCTAACTGCTAAAATTGAGCGCAAAAAGTTGACCCTTCTTTCGCTGGTTGTCTTTTTATTTGGAAATATAGTTGCTGTATTGAGTACTTCATTTAGTACCTTAATGTTAGCAAGGATTATTTCTGCAGCAAGTGGTTCATTACTTGTTGTGTTATGCGTGACGATCGCATCAAATATTGTAAAAACTGAATACAGAGCGAGAGCTATTGGTGTTGTTTTTATGGGGATTAGTGCATCCCTTGTTCTTGGAGTACCGATCGGATTAATGTTAGGAAATACTTTCGGTTGGAGAGCGCCATTCGTCCTTATTATCGTTTTAACTTTATTATCAATGGCAGGCGTTTATTTCTTTATGGAAAGAATTCAACCTAAACCTGCGATACCAATTAAAAAACAACTTCAAACGTTAAAAGATAATCGTATATTTACTGCACAATTAACTTCGTTTCTATTTTTGACTGGTCATTTAGCACTGTATGGCTACCTTACTCCTTTTTTAAAATCGACGCTTGGATTAGATGGAAATTGGGTAAGTATTGTTTATCTGATCTTTGGCTTTGCAGCAGTAGCTGGTGGGGGTCTTGGTGGTATAGCTTCAGACCGTTTTGGAACTAGGCCAACCATTATAATCTCAATTATGCTTTTCGGTGTGTCAATGTTTGTTATTCCTTATACAACATTTTCATTTCCGTTATTTATCATCGTTATGGTGATTTGGAGCATGATAAGCTGGGGGATAACTCCAGCACAGCAGAGTTATTTAATCGAACTTGCACCTGAGACTTCTGATATTCAGCAAAGCTTAAATAACTCAGCACTGCATCTTGGGATTGCACTTGGTTCTTCAGTTGGCGCTTTCGTAATTGATAAAGGCACAGTTGAAATGAATGCAACAGTTGGAGGCATGTTCATTATACTTGCTCTAGCAACAGCTGTATTTTCCATGACCAGAGACAAGAAACAAATTGCTTCATCGATAAAGCACCGAGCAGGCTAGTTGCGATGAAAATATGTGTTTGAAATAATAAGGTTAGATAATACGGAGGGAGAGCTTACTAATGAACGTACTAGTTATTGGAGCGAACGGACAAGTTGGTCATCAAATCGTAAATCTACTTCAGGATAGCAAAGAGCATTCTGTTAAGGCGCTTGTTCGGAAAGAAGAACAAGCTACTGAATTAACCGATAAAGGAATTAAATCAGTTGTAGCAAGTCTGGAAGATTCTGTAGATACACTTTCATCTGCTATGGAAGGAAGCGATGCAATCGTCTTTGCAGCAGGATCCGGCGGAAGTACTGGTTCTGATAAAACGCTTCTTGTTGATTTAGATGGTGCGATTAAAACAATAGAAGCAGCAGAGAAACTTGGCATTAAACGCTATATAATGGTCAGTGCACATCAAGCTCATAATCGGGAGAACTGGAGCGAGGCTTTAATGCCGTACTATGCAGCGAAACATTATGCAGACAAAATGCTTAAACAGAGTTCTCTTGATTACACAATCGTTCGACCAGGTGGGTTGCTGAATGAAGAAGGAACTGGGCAAGTATCAATCGCAGAAAATCTTAAGCGTGGTTCAGTTTCTCGTGAAGATGTAGCCAAAGTAATTGTTGCTTCGTTAACAAACGAAAAAACAATTGGACGCTCATTTGATTTGATTTCAGGAGAACATTCAATTGAAAGTGCGATAGCATCTCTATAAATTTTAAACCGATTTTCTTTTTGAAGAGAATCGGTTTCCTTACTTTTCTTGTTAAGAGTTTGGCAATTGATGTTGAGTTTAACGCAAGACAACTTTACAATATGTAATGAGTACATAAATTTTTGGATATTAAAGGAGTCGACCAATGGAAAAAGTATTGATATTTGGACATAAAAACCCCGACACAGATACGATCACTTCTGCTCTTGTGTATGCAGATCTAAAGAGAAAACTTGGCATGAACGTTGAACCAGTTCGTTTAGGCGCTGTAAATGGCGAAACACAATATGCTCTAGATCAATTTAATGTTGAAGCACCAAGAATGGTTCAAACAGTATCAAATGAAGCGAGCAGTGTGATCTTAGTCGATCATAATGAACGTCAACAGAGTGCAGAAGATATCGAAAATGTTCGCATTCTTGAAGTTATTGATCACCATCGAATTGCAAACTTTGAAACTGCTGATCCTGTTTATTACAGAGCTGAGCCGGTTGGTTGCACAGCTACGATTCTGAATAAATTGTATAAAGAACAGAATATCCAAATTGACAAAAGTATTGCAGGACTAATGCTTTCTGCCATTATTTCAGATTCTCTTCTTTTCAAATCACCTACTTGCACAGAGGAAGATGTGGCTGCTGCTCGTGAACTTGCAGAAATCGCAGGAGTAGACGCAGAAACATACGGTCTTGAAATGTTAAAAGCTGGTGCAGATATGAGTAGTAAAACCCCAGCCGAACTAATTTCACTTGATGCGAAAGAATTTGGTATGGGAGATGCTAAAGTAGAAGTTGCCCAAGTAAATGTAGTGGATACACTTGATGTCCTTGCACGTAAAGCTGCGGTAGAAGATGAAATGAGACAAGCAATCGAAGCGAAGGAACTTGACTTATTCCTTTTAGTTGTAACAGATATTCTGACTAATAATTCAACTGCACTCGCTCTTGGAAAACATGCAAATCATGTTGAGAAAGCATTTGATGTTGAACTTATTGAGAATCTTGCTGTCTTAGAAGGGGTAGTTTCTCGTAAGAAACAAATCGTACCGGTTTTAACAGAAACTTTCACATCCTAAAAAATTAATGCCCTGAGAGATTTACTCAAAGAATCTCTCAGGGCATTTTTTTGATCTATGAAATTGTACTAATAATAATGTCTCATCTTAGACATCTATCATGAATTCATTATTCACCAAGTAATGACAATCCACCATCTACAATAATCGTTTGTCCTCTAATCATTCTAGCTGCAGGTGTTGTTAAGAAGTAAGTAGTATCTGCCATATCATTAGGTTCAACTAGACGACCAGCTGGGTTTCGCTTTTTAGCAGATTCAAGTAATTCTTCCCTGTTTGGGAAGTGTTTCAGAGCGTCAGTGTCTACTGCTCCCCCTGATACAGCATTAACAACAATTCCTTTCGGAGAGAGTTCAACAGCAAGGTACCTCGTTATAGCTTCTACAGAAGCTTTTGATACACCTACTGCAACATAGTTAGGAAGAGCTCTTATTGAACCAAGACTGGATAGTGCAACAATGGAGCCGCCACCATTCTTCTCCATAATTCGAGCAGCTTCCTGTGCGGCAAATAAATAAGCTTTTGCATTAATGTTCTGAGTCCAATCCCAATGGCTTTCCTCAATTTCCATTAGTGGTCTTAGAACGCCTGATGCTGCATTATTGATAAAGACATCAAGTCTTCCGAACGTTTCTTCTGTTTCTTGAAAAAGGGAGGTGATTTGCTTAACTTCACCTACGTTTGCTTTCACAATATGTACGGTAATTCCGAAGGCCTCTTCAAGTTCCTGTTTCGTTTGTTCTGCATCCTTCTTTTTTCTCATGAAATTTAGTACAAGGTTATATCCTTCAGACGCAAATTTATAAGCAATTGCTTTACCGATTCCCCGAGTACCACCTGTAATTAAAGCTACTTTATTAGTCATAGTTACTCACCTCTTCTAATTCTAATCATTCTTATCATACAGGAACGAAAGACTCATGAAAAGTTTGTCAGAACAAACGTATTTAAACCAAAACCAATTTACAGAGTAAAAACCAGTGTCTATTCATTATGAAATATCATAATTATGCTATACTATAGCTTATATATAGACAAGAACTTAAAAGTAGCGTAAGTCCTTCCTATTGGATGGGCTTTTTTCAAGCAGAAGAAACTAATTTACATGAAAACACATCCAAATCAGACTGTCTAACGTTAGCTATACATAAGCTTTCTGCCTCTTCAACCTGGCGCCAGTTATGATGAAAAGGAGAATGGTATGAGAGAACTTAACGATGCCGACCTGTATAGAAAGGTCCAGGCAAAGGATAAAGAAGCTCTCTCACTCCTTTACGATCGATATGAGAAGCTGTTATATTCGTTCTCGTATCGTATTGTGAAGGATGGGGGACTTGCTGAAGAAGTGATGCAAGAAGTGTTCATTAAGCTCTGGAAAGGAAAGGCGCTGTATAGTGACGATAAAGGAAAATTCTCTTCCTGGCTTCTAACAATGACACGTCATACAGCAATTGATGTTCTAAGGAAGCAACCAACAGAGCCTAATTTTGAATTAGACGAGCGAGATTCTCTTCGTAGTGACGAAAATTCTGTAGAAGATCAAGTAGTTTGGAAAGAGAGAGGCCAGGTCCTTCGTACGGCTGTTTCCAAGTTAAAAGAAGAACAGCAAAAAATTATTGAAATGTTTTACTTTAAAGGGATGACACATAAAAAAATCTCTGAAGAGTTCGACCTCCCACTGGGTACTGTAAAAGGCCGAATTCGGCTTGCGTTAAAGCATTTAAAAACCAGTCTCGGTGAGAAAGGAGGGGTCTCAGATGAAAGCAAATTGTGAACAGCTACTTGACTACTTCAACGGAACTCTAGCAGAAGCTGAAAAAGTGCAGTTCGAAGCTCACCTCGAATCATGTGAAGAGTGCAGAGAGGAGTTAAAGGAGCTGGAAGAATTGACAGGTGACCTTCCTTATCTTTCTATACCGGAAGAACCGGCTACTGGGATGAAGGACCGTATATTATCAAGCGTGTTTGAACATGATAGTGATGATACCAAATTGGATCTTACTGAAGATCATGATTCTGCAAAACAGAATAATGTTACTGACCTTAAGTCTGAAAGAAAAACTGGACAAAGAAAATGGGTTGCACCAGCCCTTGCAGCGGCGCTTTTTCTTTCCTTAGCTGGAAATGTATATAATTATATGAATGAAAGTAACCCTGAGCAGACCGCGGAGATTGCTTCCCTTATAAAAGCCGTCCAGCTTCAGCCTTCTGAGACAGAAGCATCTAGAGGTTCAGCAGCACTTATGAATGAAGATGGACAAATGAATCTCATTGTTCAAGTAAATGATGTTGCTGATGTAGATGGAGATCAGGTTTATCAAGTCTGGTTGCTAGAAGGCGACACACCTTATCGAGCTGGATCCTTTAAACCAAATCAGCAGGGTAGTGGTGAAGTTACCTATCAGGTTGATTATGACGGTGAGCACAAGTGGGATGCAGTTGCCATCACGCTAGAACCTGATGATACGAGTCAAACACCAAAAGGAAAAGTTGTATTAAGTTCAGGTTTATAAGAGAGAGCAGAGGCATTAGTGTCTCTGCTTTTTATTTATTGATGTTACGGTTTGTAGTAAACGAGTACGGGGTATATTATACTAAATTCTTCTAAAAATTTGATAATATGGCGTAGTTTGATTATGATTAATAACTATGTGGTTGTTATTTTGAAATATTTTTATCGACCACATAATAGAAATGGGAGTGAATAGAATGGGGAAAGTTACAAAAGTATATTGGATAGGCATCGCAATTGCGATTGTCTTCGTAGGTTGGGGAGTAATCATGCCTGGCAATCTCGACCAGGTTATGACGGTGTCTCAGAATTTCTTTCTTAATAAGTTCGGTTGGTTCTATCAACTAGCAGCAACGTTCTTTCTAGTCTTTGCTATCTATTTAATTTTCAGCAGATTTGGAAATATTAAGCTCGGTAAAGATACCGATAAGCCTGAGTACAGCAGACTCACCTGGTTCGCAATGTTGTTTAGCGCCGGGATGGGAATAGGGCTATTGTTCTTTGGTGTATCAGAACCAATGTCCCACTTTTCTACCCCGCCTTATGGTGAAGCAGGTACTGTAGGTGCAGCTCACCTTGCCCTTCGTTATACATACTTACACTGGGGATTCCATGCATGGGCTATTTACGCAACCATCGCTTTAGCACTTGCTTATTATAAGTTTAGAAAAGGTGCGCCAGGCCTTATGAGTGCAACACTGTATCCGTTACTTGGTGATCGTGTTAAAGGCCCAATCGGGATTACAGTAGACGTTATTGCAGTATTTGCAACGATTTTTGGAGTTGCAGCTTCACTAGGTCTAGGAGCACAACAAATTAATGGTGGATTAAGTTATTTAACGAACATCCCGAATAACTTTACTGTCCAATTGATTATAATTGCAATTATCACAGTTCTTTTTACAATTTCAGCTGGAACGGGTATCAAAAAAGGCATTAAATATTTAAGTAATACGAATATGGTACTTGCCGTTCTATTGCTCATTGTGTTCCTCATTGTAGGGCCAACCAAGTTTGTACTAGATTTATTTGTAACAACTTTTGGTGAGTATGTGCAAAATATTTTCGCAATGGGAATGCGGCTTGCACCAATGAATCAGGATAATGAGACATGGATTCAAAACTGGACAATCTTTTACTGGGCTTGGTGGATTGCATGGTCACCATTTGTAGGAACGTTCATTGCTAGGGTTTCAAAAGGCAGAACGATTAGAGAATTTATGGTAGCTGTTACAGTTGTGCCTACTATTGTTTGTGCATTTTGGTTTGGTGTTTTTGGTGGATCTGGGATTTTCTTTGATTTCACACAAGGAACAGATATTGCTGGCCAAAGCCTTGAAGCTGGATTGTTCTATCTTTATCAACAGCTTCCATTCGGCATTGTACTAACAGTTATTACTCTGTTGTTAATCGCAACTTTCTTCATTACATCTGCTGATTCTGCAACATTTGTCCTTGGTATGCAGACGACAAATGGTAGCTTGAATCCTCCTAATTTTGTTAAATTTAGCTGGGGCTTCATTCTTTCAGCATCTGCCGTTGTATTAATGATTACAGGTGGACTAGAAAGCATGCAGACAGCAATCATTGTCAGTGCATTTCCGTTAACCATTATCCTCTTATTTACTTGCTGGGGTATGATTAAATCATTCAATGAAGAAGTGCCAAGAAAGCAGAAAAGTACTGATAAGAATCCAAAAGCGAAGAAAGAAATAAAAACTGTCTAATTCACTAACCTTTGAAGTGTTCACACTTCAAAGGTTTCTTTAATTACATCTCCGTTCATTACTGATTGATAAGTGATGTTTGATCGATTGAATTCACAAAGTAGAGAGCTAAGGTTGGCAGAATAGATGAAAATTGGCTATGATAAGGGTATGTGGACTAAAAAAGAAAATAGAATCATACAAAGCTGGGTGGCTCGTTTGGCTGCTGCGGATCCCGGCAGGACCAGGTTACGTCAAGCAGTTAGAATTACAGTTAGTGTACTATCTTCAGTTATGACAATGCTGTGGTTAACTTCAATGATGGGAGTATCATTTACACCGGCAATTCTAGCGGGTGTAGTCAGTCTTGTATCACTCTTACTTGTAAATGACGACACAGAGAAAAAGAAAAAAATAACCTCAGGATTGTTGGTTATATCAAGCATTGTTGCTCTTTCAATAAGCACGTTGCTCGGTTCTATTTCCTATGTTGTAGATGGGTTGTTTTTATTAGTCATTTTCTGTGCTTATTATACTCAGCACTATGGTTTTCGTTATTTTGCAATTTTTATGGTCGCGTTCTTATCCATTTACTTTTCAACCTTATTAAAGCTTCAACCTTCAGATTTGCCTGGTTTTATAGTGGGTATTCTTGTTGGAGGAACGTATTCATATTTGTATCATTTTATTGTTCTCCGCAATCAACCTAATAAACAGCTTCGTCATAGTATGCGCTCATTCCATATTCAAACGAATCTTACATTAGACCTTGTTCTTGACGTAATTGGAGATCCTATTCCGAATAACTACAGAACACTTCTACTGAAAAGAGATGTAAAAAGGCTAAATGATTATGCCCAGGTGATTTCAAGTCAATTAACCACAACTAATCCTAGTAACGTGTGGCCAGGTATTGACTCTGAGCAATTACGGTTGTATGTATTTGATGCAGAAATGTTGATAGAAACACTCTATCCTGCTGTGAAGAGGCTTAAAGAACTTCATGCTTTAGAACATAATGAAGTAAGGAAATTATTATATAAAGTTGTCCAGTCAATAAGAGATGCGGAAGTGCTAAGAAGTCATGATATTATTGGTAATCTCAAACAGACAGAAAAAGTAATTGATGAACTAAAGGATCAACTCATACAGCTTAGGTTGACTAATCATCATAATAAAGACTGGCTTTGGCTAATTAGAAGAATTGAATCAATAGCAAACCATCTTGTTGATAGTTCTAATGAGCTTGGTGCAAGGCGAATGGCTAATATTGAGGAAGAAGAGCGGTTAGAAGATGCAGATAAAATAAAAAAGGAGAACATCAATGAAGAGGAAGAAAAAAATCCTTTCCCTCGACTTGCTACGAAGAAGGCTCTTCAAGCTTTAGCAGCTGGAGCAGTTGCGATTTTGTTTGGTGATTTATTATCACCAGCACATCAATACTGGGTTCTTCTGTCTGCTTTTGTGGTTCTACTTGGCACAGATACAGTTGGAATGACTCTCCAGAAAGCTTTTCAAAGGTCGCTTGGAACGATTTTTGGAGCCATAGCTGGCTTTGGTCTTGCTCAACTATTAGTAGGCCATGTCATTCTTGAACTTATTGCGTTATTTTGCTGTATTTTCTTGGCCTTCTACTTTCTATCAATTTCATATGCCATGATGATGTTTTGGATGACAATGTTGATTGCGATTATGTATGATTTCATTCTTGGTGGAATAACTGAACAAATTCTGCTTGCAAGAGTTTTTGATACGCTAGCAGGGGCGTTTATTGGGTTTCTTGCTGCTGCTCTCATTTATCCAAGGAAGACCCAAGAGAAAGTTTCTGATACTGCAGAAGATTTTCTTACTAAACTCAGTACATATGTATCTAATTATCTTGAGTCGTTTGAAGATCCTGAAAAAACCGCTGACTTTACTAACCAGGCATTTGGAATAGACGAAGAAATGAGGAGAATTACGGAGGATGCAAGGCCATTAAGAAATCGACCAACGATTTTTGCTAGATCTGGAATCGAACGCTGGTTAACAGTTCTGACTGCTATTAATTATTTTGCTAAACACTTGCTTGCTTCAACAAACAGAAATAACCACATTCGAATCATTGGTGGTACAGAAGACACCTTGAAACACGTTAATCGAGTGATTAAGCATAATATTGAAACATTGTTAAGCCTCTTAAAAGGTGAGCCGGGTCTTATTATGTATCATTTAAATAAAGAACGTGAACAGATTGAAGGGTTATCTGAAGATCTAACAGATGAAGATCTTGAAGTGAAAACTTTTGTGAACGATCTTTATTATGTATGGCGCATTAATCAATCTCTTCTTATTCTAGGGAAAGAGCTTGGCTCTTTGAAGAATAGAGAAGCTTCTAAAGATGAAATGGTTGATTAGTTAAACCGGAGCGAAATTAAGCTCCGGTTTTTAAATACCAAAAATAAAGAGGCAATAACTCCAAAAGTGCCTTTTATAAGTACTGAATCACAAAGGATTTTCAGGTTTACAAGAGATAAAGTAGGGAAAATAATCTTAGTAACTAGCCGAATTAAGATGTACATTCTTAGGAGGATTTCTGATGGTAAACAACAAGACTGTATTTATTACAGGTGCAGCAAGAGGAATCGGATTTGAAATAGGCGAGACATTTGCTTCAAACGGAGCGAAAGTAGTATTGTCAGATATTAATGAAGAAGGTACTGAGGAAGCGGCAAGTAACCTTAGAGACAAAGGTTATGATGTTATTGGGATCAAAGCAGATGTAACAAATGAAGAAGAAATTAAGTCTGCCATTAATAGAACTGTAGAGAAATATGGACGTCTGGATGTATTGATCAATAATGCTGGTCTTCAACATGTTTCGGCGATCGAGAATTTCCCTACAGAAAAGTTTCGCATGATGCAAGATATCATGTTGACAGCACCATTCATTGCAACAAAACATGTATTTCCAATCATGAAGAAACAAGGATTTGGGAGAATTATTAATATGGCATCAATAAATGGCGTAATCGGATTTGCTGGTAAAGCAGCATATAATAGTGCGAAACATGGTCTTATTGGATTAACCAAAGTATCAGCACTTGAAGGTGCAGAGCACGGAATTACAGTTAACGCTATGGCCCCTGGTTATGTGGATACACCATTAGTTCGAGGGCAAATGGAAGATTTAGCAAAAGAACGAGGTGTTGAATTAGAAAAGGTGCTGGAAGAAGTCATTTATCCACTCGTACCACAAAAACGACTTCTTGAGGTAAAGGAGATTGCTGACTATTCGATGTTTATTGCTAGTAATGCAGCTAAAAGCATCACTGGACAAGCACTTCTAATTGATGGAGGATATACGGCACAGTAGTTGGTAAATATTAACGAAACAGCGTCCGCATTGTATGCGGACGCTGTTTTCATTTTTCACTAAAAGCTATTTGAATCCCAATGATAGCTAGGAGTGTTCCTTTTAGGAGATTGATTCTTCTTGAAGCCTTTCCGTTTTGTGTTACAAGGGTTGAGATTACACCCGCAAATACACTAATTCCACTGAAAATAATCAATGCTTGAAGGATGAAAATGCCTCCGAGCAATACCATCTGAAGAGCAGGGTATCCTGCATGCTGATCGATGAATTGTGGAAGTAGGGCAAGAAAAAACAGAGACACCTTAGGATTCAGGATATTCATCACAATTCCTTTACGATACAAGGAAGAATATGAACGCGACTGCTGATTTTGGAGTGTTGACGTAGACGCTTTTTCGCGAAAAGCTTGATAGGCCATGAAAAGTAAATAAGCGGCGCCAAGATACTTAACGATCGAGAATGCTAGTGTTGACTGATACAAAATAGCTGATATACCTACTGCAGCAGCAGTAATATGTACAAGAAGCCCTGAACAAAGACCAAGTGATGTAGCAATACCTGCTTTTTTATTCTGAGAAATGCTTTGTGCAAGGACAAATAAATTGTCTGGTCCTGGCATCAAAGTGAGAAGTACAGCAGCGCCAAGGAATGATAATAGCAAAGAAACGTCCATAATATATGCTCCTTTCTTCGTGGTATTATCTAGTATATAAGAGGTTATTCGGTTAGAACAGGTCAAAATGGTTAATGAAACGACATTGGTTCAATTTGTGCATTCGGTATAGTTAGATAAAAATTAAGAGTGAACAGTATATTGGTAGTAGTAGGGACACTTGACAGATATCGCATTAATGGTATAATTCTGACATCTTTTGGAGTTGTTGGAGGAAGTGTCATATGAAACCGATTCTTATTGATTTCCCATTTGAATTTGAAACAGATCGCTTACATATTCGGTATCCAATGCCTGGTGACGGTAAGGCAGTTCACCAGTCTATTCAGGCCTCTATTGAAGAGTTGAAACCATGGATGCCATTTGCTCGTTCAGAGCAGACGCTAGACGATGTTGAAGCAAATATACGAGAATCGCATGCTGACTTTTTAAAAAGAACAGATTTAAGACTTCTTCTTTTTCATAAAGCTTCTGGTGAATTTATAGGTTCTTCAGGGCTTCATCGCATCGATTGGAATGTTCGTAAATTTGAAATTGGTTACTGGATGGATACCAGATATTCCGGGTATGGATTTATGACTGAAGCAGTACAAGGCATTTCAGATTTTGCATTTGATCAACTTAATGCAAAGAGAGTTGAGATACGTTGTAACACGAATAATCTCCGAAGTCGTAAAGTAGCAGAGCGAGTAAATTTTGATCTCGAAGCTATCCTTCGAAAGGATGGCATGTCTATTGATGGAAAAGAATTAATTGATACATGTGTATATGCAAAAATTAATAAATAATGCTTTACTATACTGCAAGAAATTGGTGGATTTATCCATTATTCATAATAAGAAGGAAAGACCATCAATCATCAAGAAGTAACGGATAATGAAATATAAAGTTGATGGAGGGGACAATGCGTGATTGAGCGAGCAAATATAGAGGAAAGGGATTATATTCTATCCAATTCCATTCAGTCAGTTAATGAAGGAACGACGAATCCTGGCATTGTAAAGGAAGAGAAAGCACTTCAAATTGTCTCATCTATTCTTGATCGCGGTGGATATCATCTTATTTACCGAGATGGGGATGAAATTGCAGGCTGGGTGTTGTTAGGTGAAAACACAGATTATTTCACAGAAAATAAGCATGGTTTTATTTATGATGTGTTTGTGTTTCCCAAATTTAGAGGTAAAGGATTTTCAAAAAAGCTTGTTGAGGCAAGCATAGCGAATTTTAAGGAACAAGGATATGATGAAATTCGCTTAAATGTTTATTCATCAAATTTCGCTAAGTATATTTATAAAGATATTGGCTTCAAAGAACTACAAACGATAATGGTATATAAATAGTTGTTTACTATTCTTTTCATTTATTAAAACAATGTGAAAAACAACTCATAATTAGCCTAAATGAACATGGTTCTTGGTACACTATTTTCACAGGAACTTCCCCGGTTCCTGTCCCCCTTAAAATATAAATTGTGAGCCCCATGCTTATCCCGGCATGGGGCTTTTCAAGTTTACTAAATCGTAATTGGAAAGAGGGAGTTTAATGAACTATCATTTTAATATCATGAATCAAGAAGAAGTGGAGCAAGTGATTGCGTGGGAATATGATGGAATTTATGCATTCTATGATATGCAAGCAGATATGGAAGATTTGAGAGAATTCCGGGACGTTGCAGCTGGAAATGAAAATTATTGGAGCGTCTATCAGAATGGTGGGCTCATAGGATTTTTTTGCTTTAATGAACATGAAGTAAATCAAGTTGAAATTGGCCTTGGTATGAATCCTCAAATGGTAGGTCAAGGAAATGGATTGGATTTCTTGACGGCAGGTATTCAAAAAGCAATTGATTTATATCAACCAAGTTCACTTACCATGGCTGTTGCTGAATTCAATAAGAGAGCAATTAAAGTTTATCAAAAAGCTGGATTTATTCGTACGAAAACATTTATCCAGCATACAAACGGTGGAACGTACCCCTTTATTAGCATGGAAAAAGAACTCGATTTACATAACTCTTTTTAACCCTAGGAAAAATCAACAATGTAAGCTAACATAGCCTAAACAAAAAAAGAAAAAACATAACCTGCAAGATCCTACTACATCAAGGGTATTGCAGGTTTTTCGTTAATTGTTGTATAAAAATCAAAAAGAATTTTTATTAAAAATGATCCAAAATGATCTTCCTTTCGTTAGCTAAGTGTAAAAACAAAACAAGGGGAGTGGATTTGAAGATGAGAACCGAAAAGAATATGAAGAAGAAAGTTATAGACTGGAAAAAAGGACTTCTAATAGTGCCAATTAGTTTTTCACTATTAATCCCAACATCAGGTGCTTTTGCAGATGGTCATGGTGATCATATGGACAAGCCAACAGTTGAAACGCCTGCTGCTGATCTTCGTGCAGATCTTGGTCATCTACTGAGTGAACATGCATATCTTGCAGTAGAAACAATGAGAAAGGGTGCTGAAGGAGCTGCGGATTTCGAAGCTTCTGCTGGAGCCCTAAATGAAAATACAGAAGATCTTTCTGCAGCAATTACTTCTGTTTATGGAGAAGAAGCGGGAGCTCAATTTAACGAAATTTGGAGTAATCACATTGGCTTTTTCGTAGACTATGTTAAAGCTACAGGCAACAATGATGAAGATGCGAAGCAAAAAGCGCTTGATAACTTAGAAGGCTACAAAGAAGATTTTTCTAAGTTCATTGAGAACGCAACTGGCAAGCGCCTTGAAGCGGAAACGCTAGCAAAAGGTTTACAAGGACATATTAATCAATTAATCGGATCATTTGATAGCTATGTTGCCGGAGATTATGAAATGGCATATGAGAAAGAACGTGAAGCTATTGGTCATATGCACATGGTAGCAAAAGGTTTCTCAAGCGCTATTACGGATCAATTCCCTGATAAATTCAATAACACTAAAGCAGTAACTCCAGCTTCTGACCTTCGTGCAGGGCTAGGGCATCTTCTATCTGAACATGCTGGTCTTGCTATGATGACAATGCAAAATGGTATTGATGGAACTGAAGATTTCGATGCTTCTGCAGCTGCACTAAGTGAAAACACTGATGATCTAGCAGCAGCAATTGCTTCTGTTTATGGTGAAGAAGCAGGAAATCAATTTAAAGAAATGTGGTCTGGACACATTGGTAACTTCGTAGAATATGTTCAAGCTACAGGTTCTGAAGACGAAGCAGCTAAAGAAAAAGCGCTTGAAGCTCTTGAAGCTTACCGAGCTGATTTCTCAAGCTTCCTTGAAACAGCAACAGAAGGACGATTGGAAGCGGGGGCATTATCTGAAGGATTGCAAATGCACGTAAATCAATTGATTACTGCATTTGATAGCTACACAACAGAAGATTATGATGCTGCATATAATTCCGTACGTGAAGCATATGCTCATATGTATAAACCTGCAAAAGGACTATCTGGTGCTTTTGTAAATCAATTCCCAGACAAATTTGCGATGGAAGCAATGCCAACTGATATGCCGAAAACAGGTATGGGTGGTACAGCAGATCAACAGATGCCAATTGAGTGGATTCTTGCAGCTGTACTTGCAACGATGGCAGCTACAGGCGTGGTAGTACGTAGAAAAGTGCAAAAGAACTAAGAGTGATAAACAGCTATAGTGGTATAATATAATGCCCACTTTTTGATAAAGCAATAGCCATAGTGGCTATTGCTTTTTGTATGATTTATGAAGATTTACTTGTAAGTTGCATTACAGCATAGTCATAGTAAAAAAGGTATACTTAGAATGAGATGCGTATACATAAGTAAATGAGTAAACAAAGCACAATAAAGTTCGTAACTTAGATGGTTGATTGCTACGATAAAGGAAAAGGGGGATACGAAATGAAGTGGAAATCATTACTACTAATGGGGATACTTCTTCTTATTGTTGGTTGTGGAAACGATAACGGGAGCAAGGTAGAGAATGAAGATATTCTCTCAAAAAAATGGGATGAAATTGAATCATCTGCTGAAGGAACAGAAGTCAATCTTTTTATGTGGGGAGGCGATGAGGGGATTAACCAATATATCGATGAGTGGGCAACACCTAGATTAGAAGAAGAATATAACATTACATTAAATCGTCGCCCCATGAATACCGAAGAATTTATGCAAAAGTTATTAACAGAGAAGAAGGCTGGTAAGAATAAAGGAACGATTGATGTTATTTGGATCAATGGAGCAAACTTCAAAAATGCAAAAAATAGTGATATGTTATTCGGTTCCTTTACGAATAAACTTCCGAATTTCAATGAGTACATCGGTTCAAGTGATCCGAATGCAAAATTTGACCAGGGGACGAAAATTGATGGGTTAGAAGCACCATGGGGAAATGTTCAATTTGTTTTTAATTATGATTCAAGCAAAGTAGATTCACCTCCAAACAATCTTGAAGAATTAAAGCAATGGATTAACGATCATCCAGGCAAATTTACTTATCCAAACGTTTCGGATTTCACAGGGAATACTTTTGTCAAGCATCTTCTAGTAGAAGGCGCTTCAGAAAATACTGATATCCTTGCTAAAGAGGTAAATGAAGAAGTCCTGAAAAACGCTGAAGACTACGTTTGGAATTATCTCACAGACATCAAATCTTCCCTCTGGAAGAGCGGGGAAACTTATCCCGAGTCATTAACAAAACTCGATACTTTATATAGTCAGGGTGAGGTTTGGATGACAATGGGATTCAATAGTGCAAGAGCGGAAAGTTTAATCGCTAATGGAACATTCCCTGATAGCACAAAATCTTTTATTCTTGAAAAACCCGGTTCCATCTCAAATACGCACTATCTTAGTATTCCATTTAACAGTCCTAATCCAGAAGGTGCGATGACGGTTATCAATTTTCTTGAATCACCTGAAGCGCAGATTGCGAAAATGGATCCGGAAATGTGGGGAGAAGGAACGGTGTTAAATTTCGATAAATTAAGTGAAGAAAACCAAAACAAGATAAAAAGTCTTGATCGAGGTGACAGTGTGCTTTCAACAGAAATCTTAAATCAGTACAAGCTTCCAGATTTAGATACAGGATATACGGAGTGGATAAACAATGAATGGGCAAATCAGGTTATTGAAAAATAAATGGAGGGCAGGGATTTATCTGCTACCTGCGGTGATGGCCATTCTCTTACTTGTAGGTTATGGGATGTGGTCTGCTGTTGCCCAGAGTTTCCAGGCAATTGATGGCAGTTGGACAGCTGATTCATACGTAAACTTGTTTCATAATCAACTTTTCTTCGACTCTATCTTGTTAACAATACGTGTTACAACGATCGCTACGTTTCTTGCTTTAGCGATTGGCTTAGTAATGACAAGACTGCTGTATCAGTTTTTTAAGGACTCATCTGCAAAGATACTAGTCTGGATTCCAATCCTAATTCCACATTTTGTAGCAGGTTATTTAGTTTTTTTGTTTTTCTCTCAAAGTGGATTACTTTCTTCACTACTTTTTTACTTTGGAATAATAGAGGATAGAATCGAATTTCCTATAGTTGTACAAGAACAATTTGGGATAGGAATTATTCTAACTTATGTATGGAAAGAAGTACCATTTGTTATTTTAATGCTCTTGCCAGTTTATTACGAAATAGATCATCGCTTTTCGGAAGTAGTCAGAACGCTAGGCGGTTCTAAATGGGATGCTTTTAAAACCGTTGAATGGCCATGGCTACTACCAATTATTATTGAAACAGCTGTTATTTTATTTGCCTTCGTTGCGTCGGCTTTTGAAGTCCCCTATTTACTGGGCGTTACAAGACCGGAAATGTTGCCAGTTCGGGCATATGAATGGTTTTATGATGGAGATTGGAGTAAACGTCCACTAGCTTTTTCCGCCATGATTGTTCCTGGTATAGTGGCTCTTCTTTTAGCGATTTCGTCAATTGGAGCTATACAGAAACATCGATTGAGAATGTTAAAGGGGAGAGTACGCTGATGTTTCACTCGTTAAATATAGGGAAGAAAAAGATGACAACCATTATGATTGTGTTATTATTTATTATTTTATTTATTTTGCCATTCCTAACGATTATAGTGAAAAGCTTTTCAGTTGGGTGGCGTTGGCCGGATTTACTCCCAAATGGTTTTGGTTTAGAGGGGTGGAAGATTATTTTTCGCGACCCTTCACTAATTGAAGCCATTTTTACGACAATAAAATTAGCGCTGATGGTAGTGGGATTGAATTTATTATTAGCCATTCCTGCTGCTAGAGCATTATCTACATATTCGTTTAAAGGGAAATCACTAATTGAAGCTTTTTTGCTATCTCCTATCCTAATACCAGGTATCCTACTTGCGATGGGACTTCAATTTACTTTAATTCAATATGGGTTGGCTGATCAATTGTCGGGTGTTGTATTGGTGCACTTAATTCCCACATTACCTTATGCCATTCGAATAATGAGAGCAGGCTATGAACGCTTGGGGAATGGTCTCCTAGAACAAGCCATTGTCCTCGGTGCGGGACCATTTATACGTTTTCTAACTATATCACTGCCTCTTCTTTTGCCAAGCATAAGAAGTTTAATGCTACTTACATTTGTGATATCACTTGGTCAGTATGCACTTACAGCTATCATTGGAGGAGGAGCAGTTACAACCTTACCATTATTATATTATCCTTACTTTTCAGGCTCGAATGAAGCGGTAATCGCTGGTTTTTCAATTATTTTTGCTTTATTGCCACTTCTATTTATAGGATCAGCAGAAATGTTATTAAGGCTGGTAATTCGGGCAGTTAATCGCGTTTGAAAGGAAGATGGTTTTGAACCAGCTATTGCAATGTAACACACTTAAGAAAAATTATTCGCAAACTTCTATCCTTAAAGATGTCACATTTTCTTTGGGAAAAGGAGAGCATTTTACTGTTGTCGGACCCTCGGGTTGCGGCAAAACTACACTTCTTAGATGCCTGGCTGGTTTAGAGGCAATCGATGGTGGTGATGTCATACTAAATGGAAAATCACTTGCTAAAGTAAAACCAGAAGACCGATCGATTGTTCTCATGTTTCAGGATGCCTTGCTATTTCCACATCTAACAGTAATTGAAAATGTGACATATGGATTGAAAAGAAAAAAAACATCAAAAAAAGATCGTATCAGTCAGGCCGAAGAAATGCTTGAAAAAGTGAAGTTAACTAGGTGGAAGAATGTTTATCCGCATGAACTTTCTGGTGGTCAAAAACAACGGGTATCTCTAGCCAGAGCACTGGTACTTAAACCTGATCTGCTTCTTCTTGATGAACCATTTAGTTCCCTAGATGCAACCTTGCGGGAATCCCTTAGAGGAGAAGTGAGGGAGTTGTTAAGACAGGAGAATATTTCATCGTTATTCATCACCCATGATCGAGATGAAGCGATCGAGATGGCTGATCGACTTGCTGTGATGGACAAAGGTTCGTTCATCCAAATTGGTCTTCCGTATGAAGTCGTTACAAAGCCCTCAAGCATCGAAAGTGCAATGATTATTGGGGAGGGCTTAGCTTTGGAGGAAGGTTTTATACCTCTTAACGAATTGAGTGCGGTTAATGAGAATGACCTGATAGAACCTAACGTTATTTCAATTCCTGGTAAAGTTACTGCTGTTACGATTAAGAATAATATACCATGCTATCGAGTTTCCTGGGACAAAGGTACGGTTCTTGTGCCTTCTAGAACTAAATTCCATCAAGGAGAAAGCGTCTATTTAATAGCTGATAGAGGGACTATAAGAAAGTATGTCTATAACGAAGAGCATCGGAGACAAATTCAATGACAATCAGAACTTTTTTAAAAGGATTATCCTTAACAGCCGTTCTTTTTATTATTTATTTTTTAAATCAGTATGTTTTTGACTTTCGTCCTTCCGCCATTCGTGGATGGATTTCATCGTTTGGGTTCTATGCGCCTCTTGTTTTCCTTCTGATCTGTATAGTTAGACCCTTCGTACTTTTCCCTACTTCAATTCTCTCTATTGCAGGTGGATTGGTTTTTGGTCCTTATTTAGGTACGTTACTGGTCGTAATTGGAGGATCAACGGGCGCACTCTTATTCTTTTCATTAGCTAGAAAATTAGGACTCCAAATTCTTCCAAAATCATGGCGTAGGCGCGGTGAATCACTCGAACAACGACTTTCAGAGAATGGGTTCGTTTATGTACTTCTTTTGAGATTAGTCCCATTTCTCCACTTTGACCTTGTGAGCTACGTGTGTGGGGTTTCTTCCGTAAATCGTCGGAAATACTATATGGCAACGTTACTTGGCATGCTTCCGGGGGCTCTTGCTTTAAATTTCTTAGGTGCTACTTTTCTATCAAATAATTTAGTAACCATTATGATTGCAGCAGCTGTCTTATTGTTGTTATTGCTAGCCAGTTTATATATCCGTAAGAAAGTTTTTGGATCAATGATTGAAGAAGAATTTAAATAGGAAAGGATGGTGCTTTCTTGCTCGATACACATGCTAGAAAATATGTTCAGCCCATAATGGATCGTACAGCGGACGTGTTGTTACGGGTTGGACTTAGTGCAAACCAGGTCACAATTATTTCATTCATTATAGGCGTTTCTTCTGGTTTGTTCATTTATATAGATCAATTTGTGCTGGCGATTGTTGTGCTGTGGCTTTCAGGTTTTCTTGATGCTGTTGACGGGACAATGGCCAGAAAGACCAAGCCTTCTTCCTTTGGGACTATACTAGATGTAAGCTTTGATCGAGTAGTGGAAGTTAGCGTTATCCTGGGTCTAGCTTTTCGTTTTCCAAGCTCGATGTGGGCACTACTGCTATTAAGCACTTCTATCATTTTTGCAATGACCATATTTTTGACTGTTGGAGCGGTGTCTGACAAGAAAGGAATTAAATCCTTCTATTACCAAGCAGGAGTGGCGGAGCGTACAGAAGGATTTATATTGTTTACGGCAATGATTATCTTTCATGATGTTCTAACAATACTAACGCTAATTTTTTTAGTAATTGAACTTTTTACAGCTTTCCAGCGGCTAGCTGAAGCAAAACGGATATTAGAATAGAGGAGATGACAAAGTATGCAAGAATATGACTTGATCGTTATTGGTGGAGGTTCGGGCGGATTAACTGCAGCATCTGGTGCAGCAAGTATGGGTGCAAAGGTAGCATTAATTGATGACCAGCCTGGACTCGGAGGGGATTGTTTGCATTTCGGATGTGTGCCTTCTAAGGCCTTTATTACTTCTGCTAAGGAAGTACATGCTGTCTATAAAGGCGCCGCTGAGTTCGGCCTAACTGTTAGTGGAGATGTTCTGTTTGAGCGGGCGATCGAGCGTGTAAAGGAAGCTATTGATGAAATTCAAGAAATTGATAGTGATGAACGGTTTGAAAAGCTAGGTGTCGATATTTATAGGGGTAAAGGCGCATTTAAAGATGAACATACGGTTACGGTTAATGATGAAAATCCTATTACAGGGAAGCGCATAGTGCTTTCAACTGGCTCTAGCCCTAATGTTCCTCCAATAGATGGAGTAGAAAACGTATCCTTCATTACGAATGAAACGATCTTTAATCTCGATCATCTTCCAAAAAGTGTTGTTTTCATAGGAGGAGGACCAGTTGGTCTTGAACTTGCTCAATCACTATCAAGGTTTGGATCAGATGTGACTATACTAGAAACGTCTGAATCGATTTTCAAAAAAGAAGATCATGAGATCATTCCAATTGTAACAAGAGCACTTGAGAAAGAGCTTACCTTCGTTTTCGAAGCTGATGTAATAAGGATCTCTGAGCAAAATGGCCTTAAAGTAGTGACCTATAAAGTGAACGGAGAAGAAAAAACGATTGAATCAGATGCTATTATGATGTCGACAGGAAGAAAACCAAATACAGATAAGCTTAATCTAGATGCGGCAGGTGTCGATGAAAGCGAAGGATATATTACTGTTAATGAATCTCTTCAGACAAGTCGATCTCATATCTATGCTATAGGAGATGTAAACGGTGCTTTCCCATTCACTCACGGAGCTGGAATGGAAGGGAAATTGATCGTCCAAAACGCAGTCTTTGGTTTGAAAAGAAAAGTTAATTATGATAACGTTCCTTGGGTTACTTATACGGAACCTGAAGTTTTTCATCTTGGTTTAACAGAACAAGAAGCTAAGGAAAAGCATGGAGAAGATATACGCGTATTTAAAGTTGGAACGGATGACGTAGATCGTTTCATTGCTGAGCGTAAAAAGGATGGTCTTGTTAAAGTCATTACTGATAAGAAAGGTCATATTCTTGGCGCTCATGCTGTTGGGGAAGACTCTGGTAGCTGGATGCAAGAAATTGTATTTGCAAAAGAACATGGACATAAGATTGGTGATATATCGACCGTAATTCATCCCTATCCAACCAAGGGTGCCATTCTAAATCAAGCAGCAGATATGTATTGGAGAGAAAAACTATTTGATGGGTGGTTACCTAAGGTATCTGAGAAATATATTAAATGGGTTAGGTAATTGAAAAGAGGAATTTGAATGAAGAAGCTATTGTTAATTGGAGCAGGACATGCCCATCTTCATATTATGAAGAAATTCCAGGAAGAACAACTTGATATCGAAGTAACGATTGTTTCTCCTTCAGACTATCAATATTATTCCGGGATGTTCTCAGGTTATATGGAAGGTGTATACAGTGAAGAAGACATGCGTGTTCATCTGCCTTCACTCGCCGATCTCGCAAGAATAACCTTTATAAATGGTGCTGCATTATCGATTGATGCAAAAGGTAAGGTAGTACTAACCGAAAAAGGGGATGTACTTTCTTATGATCTTCTTTCTGTGGATATAGGTTCATATACAGCAGGGATTGATGTACCAGGCGCTAGGAGTCATGCGCTACGTATTAAGCCAAATTATCGCATTGAAGAAGTGGCCAAAAAGATGTGGGAAGCTAAAAACCCCGTAGTTGTAGGAGGGGGAGCAGCAGGTATTGAAATTGCCCTTTCACTAACTGCTAGGAGGAAAAAGGAAGGTAAGAAAGCTGTTACATTAGTTTCGCACTCTACTCTCCTACAGTCATCTTCTTTAAAAGCACAATCGAAAATAGAACAAATTGCAAGAAGCCAAGAGATGCAATTATATTTGAAAGAAAAAGTAGCGAATGTAACTACAAATAGTGTCATAACTTCTATTGGCAATGAAATATCTTATGATCAATTACTATGGTTAACTGGACCAAAAGCACCTGAGTTGTTCAGAGCTTCTAAATTGCCAATTGATGAAGCTGGTTACTTACTTGTTGAAGATACATTACAGGTGAAAGAGTATCCTGCAATATTTGCAGCGGGAGATTGTGCAACGATACGTGATTATCCTGATCTTCCAAAAGCAGGTGTTGTAGCAGTTAAGCAATCAGAAGTACTCTGGGAGAATATTAAAGCTTTCTTACAAGAAAAAGATGGTGTTCGGTTTCAACCTAAGAGAGCTTATTTATCAATACTTTCAACAGGTGAAAAGAAAGGCTTGCTTTTATATGGGAAAGTCACACTCCATCATCGTCTATCGTGGAAATTGAAGAATAAAATTGATAGGCGTTTTATGGAGAAGTATAAAACAACCGAATTGTAGCTTTATTAAGTATAGAAAAGAAAGAAGCGGTTTCCGAATGTTTATGGAAACCGCTTCTTTCTACATTTTATGAATTTTTTTGTTCTTTTCTAGCTGTTTTAAAGAAAAATAATTCATAGATAACCGGTACGATTATCAATGTAAGCAATGTGGATGTAATTAATCCCCCAATGACGACAATCGCAAGGCCTTTTGAAATTAATGTACCTGATGAAGTTGTAAGAGCGAGCGGAATTAGCGCTGCAATGGTAGCAAAAGCTGTCATCAATATAGGACGGAGACGTGTTTTACCGGCTTCTACGAGCGCGTCACGGATGCTCATGCTTTTTTCATCTCGATTTTGACCAATACGATCAACTAGAACGATAGCATTGGTTGTTACAATCCCAATTAACATAAGCATCCCAATCATTGCACTTACAGAGAGGGGCTCATTAATTGCAAACAAACCAATTAATGCACCGAAAGGTACAAAGATAAGTGATGAAAGAATGATAAATGGAATCCTTGCTTTCCCAAAAGTAATTAACATGGTTAGGTATACGAGACCAATGGCAACGACCATCGCAAGGCCAAGTTGTTGGAAGGTTTGTATCGTATCATCACTACCACCACCTCCAACGACTTCAACAGATGAAGGAAGCTCTAAGTCATTGTTAACGCCATTTATTACTTCTGTTGATACCGTGCGTATATCATCACTTTCGATTTGACCGGATACACGTGCAAAAACTTTTCCATCAAGTTTTTGTATGGAAGTGACATTATCTACTTCTTTAACATCTGCTAACTCGGATAAATCTATCGGTCCTTGAGAGGTGAAAATTTGGGTTTGTTTCAGTTCGTCGATAGATTGAAGTTTCTCATCATAAGTTAATTCGATTGAACGTTCTTCCTGATCTAGATTTAGCTTTCCTACGGAAACTGGTTTTGTTTGATCAGATACTGCTCCGAGAATTTGGTAACCGGATACACCGTATTCTGCTGCTTTCTGAGGATCAATGTCTACGATCCACTGTGTTTGCTTTTCTGATAAATTATTTGATACATATTTAAGTTCGTCCTGGGTGTTTAGAAAATCCTCTACAGTATTAGAAGCTTCCTGAAGCTCATCTAAATTGCTAGAGTATAGATCAATATTAACGTTATTGTTCGAAGGTGGCCCACCTGTTTGCTGCTCCTGTATCCCTAGAGTGGCCTCAGGTGCAAGCTCTTTAGAGATGTCTTCCATTTCTTTTTGAAGGTCCTCAATCACAGCTGAGACGTTAGCTTCATCTTGTAAATTAATAAAGTAGCTTGCTTGATTTTCTCGTTTAAGACCTGTAGTAAAGTCACGACTTCCAACGCCAGCAGTCACTTCTTTAATATCATTTTTATCACTGAACATCTTTTCGAGTTCTAGGGATACTTGATTTGTTTTTTCTAGTGTTGTAGAAGACGGCAACTCAATGCTTGCAACGAGCGTTTTCTGTTCTTCGTTTGGTAGAAATGTAAAGCCTAGCTGAGGAACAATGGCAAACGATCCTCCAAGAAGAAGGAAGGAAAGGATAATAACAATGGCTTTGTGATTTAAAGATTTATGGATTAGTGTGGCATACCATCGCTGAAGTGCACCTTCTTTAGCTTCCTTAGGCACTCTTCTAAATGAATACTTAGCTAATATAGGTACAATCGTTATCGCCACAATCAGTGATGCTAATAAAGCGAAAATAATGGTTAAGGCAAATGGCAAAAAGAATTCCCCTGTAATCCCACCAACAAATCCAAGTGGGAGAAACACTACTACAGTCGTAATAGTAGAAGAGGTAATGGCTTTAAGTATTTCTTTTGTTGAGTCCAGAATAATTTCGTCGCTCATGCCTTCAGGAGATTTTCGTACTCGTCTAAATAT
The DNA here is from genome assembly GCF_017303315.1 of Bacillus sp. NTK071. Taxonomy (GTDB): domain Bacteria; phylum Bacillota; class Bacilli; order Bacillales; family Guptibacillaceae; genus Guptibacillus. Next base: position 139,966 of record NZ_JAFKOI010000002.1, on the reverse strand, counting down.
GTTTTCAATAACAACTATACTATCATCTACTACACGTCCTACTGCTACTGCCATGCCCCCAAGTGTCATGATATTTAGTGTGATACCGAGTTGATTCATAAAGATGACAGACACAAGTAGTGATAATGGAATAGAGATAATGGCAATGAAAGTTGCTCGGAAATTACGCAGAAAAAGTAGTACCGCAATCGATGCAAAAAGAGCTCCGAGGAGTCCTTCTTTGACAAGCGTTTCAACAGACTTTTCTATCCCAGCTGCAGAATCAAAGCCGATTGCATAATCAAGTTGATCACTATATGTTTCTAGAACTTTAATAGTTTGATCAGCTACTTCAACCGTGTTGGCATCCTGTTTCTTTGTTACTGCCATAGAAAGAGAATCTTTAAGGTTGTACCTTGTTATTTCTGGACGATCAGTAATGGCATTAATTTCGGCAATATCTTTCAAAGCAATCTGAGGGCTTTGTTCAATTGAAGCCCCTTCTGAAGTAGAGAAAGGTGCACTATCACCTTGAGCTGAATTGCTGTAACTTTGCGCCTTAATCGGAAGATTTTTAAGTGAGGCTAGCGATTCAAGGTCTTCTTCAACTCTCACAGGGATTTGAACACTATCATCGGTAATGTTTCCTGCTGGGAAAGACAAGAATTTGTCATTGATTTGTTGTTTAATCGACTCAAGAGTTAACCCATTAGCGAGTGCCTTTTCACGGTCAATTGTGATTTCAACAACTTCTTCTTGCAAACCGCCAACTGATACGCTGTTAATACCTTGAATCTTATTTAGCTCAGGCATAATATCTTCTTCAACTAGATTCTGAATATCTTCTCCTTTCTCTTTAGGAAAAAGAGAAATGTTATAGATTGGAAAAGAACCGAAAGAGAAACGATTCACCTCTGGTGTTACGTTCTCAGGAAGATCAGTTTCCTTAATAAATGAATTGACCTGTTGTTCAACGTCATCCATATTAGTGTCAAAAGGAAACTCCATGTTGATAATTGAAATGCTTTCGTAAGAAGTACTTTGAACTTTTTTAACACCTTCAACAGCGCTAAATTTATCTTCTAATTTAGCTGTTACTTGCTCGTTCACATCCTGAGGGGAAGCTCCAGGGTAGACAACTTCAACCGAAAGTTGAGGGAATTCAATATTAGGAAGGAGTTCTACTTTTAAATTAGTGAATGAATAAACTCCTCCTAAAATGAGTAGAAAGGATAGAATAAAAACGGCAACAGGGTTCTTTAAACTAAACCGTGTCAAAAAGTTCATTGAACATTTCCTCCTTGGTTGATATGTGCTTATTCACATATCAAGCTTACTCATAGAAAAGTCGTATTGCAACTCCAAATGTGCAAAGATCTTGTAAAGACGTTTATAATAGAAATGAAGCAAATTGCTGAAAAGGAAATGATGATATGGCTTTACGATATGCTCTTCTAGGATTACTTACTAAAAAACCATCAACTGGATATGAGTTAACTCAACAGTTTAAAGAAACAATGATCCATTTCTGGTCAGCACATCATACTCAAATTTATCGAGAGCTAGGTAAAATGGAAAAAGAACAATTGGTAAGCTATAAAATTGTTCCACAGGAAGATTTGCCAGATAAGAAGATTTATTCGATTGAAGAGCTAGGTTATAATCAACTCATTGAATGGTTGGCACATCATACCGTTGATCCCCCAAAAATGAAAAATGAACAACTGATGCGCGTCTCATTATTTCACTTAATACCAAAAGACGAAGCGATTCAATTTCTCCAAAAAAGTAAAGAACACCATCAAATGGTACTTCATCATATGGATAGGTGGAAAGAAGATCATGGTGTTGATAAGCATATCCAAAAAGATCGATTGGGCGAATACTTAACACTTGAATACGGTAGAAGACAAATGAGAACATGGATTGAGTGGTGTGACTGGGCTATTGAGTTTATAGACGTTATTATAGAAGAGCAAGGAGAGGAGAATTAATATGAAAGTAACATTTACAGATAAAGCAATTGAGAAATTGGAACATGAACCAAAAGGTTTTCTGAAATTACACTATGACATTGAAGATTGTGGTTGTGTCGTAAATGGCGTGACTCAGCTGATACGTGAAAATGAACAAGGTAATTTTAATATGGAATTAGAATCGAATTTCAGACCAGTGCGAATTCAAGAACAATATGCTGTCTTTTTTGATGATGAATTGAAAATAGACTATCTTCCTAAACATCAGTGCTTTATGCTTAAAAGTGATAATGAAATTCTAAATCCAAGAATGAGATATATTAGTAAAGGATAAATATAGGAGGACAATAATACGTGACGTTTGCAATGTATTTTCTTATATTCTTCGTTGTATTTATGATAGTCAAAGGTATTTTGAATTTATTTAAAGGTCAAAAGATGGACCGTATTACATTAGTTGGTGGTGTGGTTCTAGCACTTATTTACAGTACGATTTTAACGATCGTAAAGGGATGAAAAAAGCACACAACATTGTGTGCTTTTTTCGATAAGTTTACCATAATATTATTACGGTTAATTGGATGGGACTTCTTTCTCTTTCAAATATAGCAATCGGAAGGGAGTTGTAATGCTTCTTGAAAGATGAGGTTCTATGAAATCAACTGCTTTCATCACTTCATCAAGGTTAATTCCAGTTGAAATGCCCATACATTCAAGCATATACACAACACTTTCTGTTGCAACGTTACCAGTAGCACCTTTTGCAAAAGGGCAACCACCTAATCCACCAGCTGATGTATCAAATCGAGAAATACCTGCTTGAAGGCAAGCATAAATGTTAGCAAGGGCCATTCCCCTTGTATCATGGAAATGAGCTGTTAATAAGGTGGATTTAAATTCATCTCTAAGACGACTAAAAAGAAAGTTCGCCTCTTCTGGAGTTGCCATCCCAATTGTATCCGCTACGCTAAGTTCATCTACGCCTGCTTCTACAAATTTCTTACAAACTTCAACCGTCTCTTCGATTTGCATTTTTCCCTCATATGGACAATAAAAGGCAGTTGAAATACAAGCTCTTATGAAGTAATTATCGCTCTTTAATTCTTTGACAAGTGGAAGAAGTTCGCTAAGAAGTTCTTCAGTATTTTTGTTGCTATTTTTTTGATTAAATGAGTTACTCACACCAGCGAAAACAGCAATAGCAGATACCTCTGTTGAGCGTACTCTTTCAACCCCCTTACGATTTGGAGCAAGAACGAAATTCCTAGTCTCATCAAGGCATGAACTTGTTATTTCCATCGCATCCTTCATCTGAGGTACCCATTTAGGTGAAACGAAAGAAGTGAGCTCCATTTCATTAAAGCCAGCACCTTTTAATAACTGAATGAAATTTATTTTAGCTTCAGTTGGTACCTGATTACCCTCATTTTGGAGACCGTCCCTTGGACCAACTTCAATAATCGTTACGTGTTCAGGAAGCAAGACTATCATCACCTTTCATTTGTAAGCGCTATCTTATTAATTAAAACAAACCATTAATAAGGATGCAAGTTAATCGTTTGAATAATGGAAATTCTTATTTTTAGAAGGATTTTTCTGAATTAAGTAAGAATATTGTAGAAGAGCGTCATAGTTACATAAGGAGGAAATCGAAATGAGTCGAGAAGTCGCGATTGTAAGCGCTGTCAGAACAGCGGTAGGTTCTTTCAATGGTTCACTTAAATCAATATCTGCACCCGAGCTAGGAGCTATGGTTATTAAAGAAGCTGTGAATAGGGCCGGGCTGACGATAGATCAGGTAGAGGAAGTAATTATGGGAAATGTCCTTCAGGCAGGACTTGGGCAGAATCCCGCTCGACAAGCAGCCATAAAAGCTGGAATACCAGTTTCAACACCTGCGATGACTATTAATAAAGTATGTGGCTCAGGACTTAAAACCGTTCATTTGGCTGCTCAATCAATTATGCTTGGTGATCAAGATATTGTTGTAGCTGGTGGTATGGAGAACATGAGTCAGGCACCATATCTTCTTCAAGGAGCTCGAGATGGGCTTCGCATGGGAGATCAGAAGATGATTGATAGTATGGTACACGATGGATTGTTGTGTGCATTTAATGATTATCACATGGGAGTAACGGCGGAGAACCTATGTGACCATTATAACCTTTCACGAGAAGAGATGGATGAGTTTGCTGCTTGGAGTCAGCAAAAAGCACAGACAGCAATTGATGAAGGTCGTTTTAGAGATGAGATCATGCCTGTTTCCATCCCTCAAAGAAAAGGGGACCCGATCATTTTTGATACAGACGAATATGTTAAACCCGGTACGACAGCAGAGAAACTTGCGAAACTTCGCCCAGCTTTTAAGAAAGATGGCGGAGTAACCGCTGGAAATGCTTCAGGTATTAATGACGGAGCTGCAGCGGTAGTTCTCATGAGTCGTGAAAAAGCAGATGAATTAGGAATAGATCCACTTGCCATTATTCGAGCAAATGCTAGTGCTGGCGTAGATCCAAGCGTGATGGGACTTGGTCCGGTACCTGCAACTAAGAAAGCACTTGAGCGTGCTGGTCTTTCCATGACTGATATGAACCTAGTTGAAGCAAATGAAGCATTTGCTGCTCAGTCACTTGCAGTAGGGCGAGACCTAGATGTAAACAAAGACATTCTCAATGTAAGTGGCGGTGCAATCGCACTAGGTCACCCAATTGGTGCGAGTGGTACTCGAATTTTAGTGACATTATTGCATGAGATGAAACGACGAAATAACCGTTATGGTCTCGCCACACTATGTATTGGTGGCGGTCAAGGAGTGGCAACGATCGTCGAAAGACCATAAATGATTTAAGGGGAGGCTTTTATTAATGAAACCAATACTGAACTCATTTGATGAAGCAGTTCGAGATATTCATGATGGCGCTACGATTTTAGTAGGTGGATTTGGACTTGTTGGCATACCTGAGAATCTAATTATCGCGATTAGAGACAAAGGAATTAAGGATTTAACTGTTATTTCAAACAACTGTGGAGTAGATGAATGGGGACTTGGCTTGTTACTTAGAAACAAGCAAATTAAGAAGATGGTCGGCTCTTATGTCGGAGAAAACAAAGAGTTTGAACGTCAGGTTCTTTCTGGAGAACTTGAGGTAGAATTAATTCCACAAGGAACTTTAGCAGAACGTATTCGAGCCGGTGGCGCAGGTATCCCTGCATTCTACACTCCTGCTGGTGTTGGAACGCCTATTGCAGACGGGAAAGAAGTGAGAAGCTTCGATGGTAAAGACTATTTATTAGAACATGCGATCCAGGCAGACTTCTCTCTAATACGTGCTCTAAAAGGTGATGTGATGGGAAATCTGGTTTATAACAAGACGGCAAGGAATTTCAATCCGATGATTGCTGCTGCTGGTACTGTTACGATTGCTGAAGTTGAGGAACTTGTAGAGGTAGGAGAACTTGATCCAGATCATATTCATACTCCAAGTATTTATGTTCAAAAAGTAATCGTAGGAGAGCAGCAGAAGAAAATTGAGCGGCTAACAACGCGATAGGAGGATTATGATGGTTAAAGTAGATAAAGCAGCAGTTCGTGAAAAAATCGCAAGACGTGCTGAAAAAGAAATTCATGATGGTTTTTATGTGAATTTAGGAATCGGCATGCCAACGATGGTTGCAAACTATATACCAGATGGAAAAAAGGTAGTCTTGCAATCTGAAAACGGTCTTTTAGGAATTGGACCATATCCTTCTGAAGGTGAAGTAGATCCTGATTTAATTAACGCTGGAAAAGAAACAGTTACTTCTATGCAAGGTGCTTCATATTTTGATAGCGCTGAATCTTTTGCAATGATCCGAGGTGGCCATATTGATGTAGCGATCCTTGGAGGAATGGAAGTATCCGAAGATGGAGACCTTGCAAACTGGATGATACCGGGTAAGATGATTAAAGGAATGGGCGGAGCTATGGATCTCGTTCACGGCGCAAAACGAATTGTGGTTATCATGGACCATGTTAATAAGAATGGTGAACCGAAAATATTATCAGCCTGTACACTTCCATTAACTGGTAAAAGTGTTGTCGATCGCATTATTACAGATCGAGCCGTTTTTGATGTGACAGCAAAAGGTCTTGTGCTTATAGAAGTTGCAACTGGGTTTAGTATTGATGATATTAAAGAATCCACAGAACCTGACATCATTATTGGCGATGTCCAACTGAATGCTTTCTAAAAGTTAGCATTAAAATTTTGGTGGTTTGTTTTTAATTGGCTCTTTACTAAAAGATTGTTGCTTTTCAATTAATCATTGAGTAAAAAACCACACGTAGCTGATGTAGCTGATTGGAGCGGAAATTTACCAGCTATAGCAACAATGTCTACGAAAAAAGCCTTTTAATAAGAGTTAGAGCGCAGTCATGACTGCGCTCTTTTTTATAAGTTAACGGTGCTTATCATATTTATTCGCATTTGAAATTTCGCGTATTTTTCTTACTTCATCAAGTGATAGCTCCGGTGCATTCTGGGTTGTTAAATTAGCAAGAAGCTGTTCACTCTTACTTGCCCCAGGTATAGCGGTCGCTACTGCGGGGTGAGCAAGCGCGTATCGAAGGGCTGTTTGTGTCATATTGCGATGATCACCTTTTAACTCGGCTAGTTGTTTAGCAATGTTCAAGACGTCATATTTTGAATAATCTAGGAATCCATCTTCTTTAATTTTTTCTTCGTAACGATCAGTTAACATCCCTTTTGAAAGTGGTCCACGTGCAATGACGCTAATTTCGTTTTCATTTAACAGATCAAGTATTTCATCCTCTGGTCTTCGATCCAGAACACTATATTGCATCATAACAGAAGCGATGGATGAACGTTTAACAAATTCGCGTATAACATTTGGCCGAATGCTTGAAATCCCATACTCTCGTATAAGCCCGTCTTGTTTTAATTCATCAAAAGCTTCAATCGTTTCATCCATAGGATCTTCAATTGTGCCACCGTGTAATTGATACAGGTCAATATAGTCTGTTTTTAAACGACGTAGGCTATCTTTCAAGGCTTCTTTAATATGTTTTTTGGATGGATCCCAGAACCAGCCGTCTTTACCTTCCTCCCAGTGGTTACCACCTTTAGTAGCTAAGATGACGGAATCTCTTCTTCCTTCGAGGGCGTGACCTACAATTTCTTCATTTAAACCGAAATCATACAGATCGGCTGTGTCAATGAAATTAACTCCGTTATCGAGTGCTTCATGGATTAACGCAATTCCTTTATCACGATCTGTTCCGAGTGACATTGTTCCTAATCCGATTTCGCTCACATAAAGTTCTGATTTCCCAAGTTGATTTTTCCTCATTGATATCAATACCTCCCATAATATACCTGTATTAAGTGTACCGTGATAGGAGTATTGATGCCAATAATTTGAATATCTATATCATTTTAGTTGTCTTGTCATCTGTGTGATCTCTTGCTATAGTAATGGCATTAGGAGGCGGTGTGATGGGGAATGAAGCGCTATTAATTATCGATATGAGTAATGATTTTATTCATGATAATGGTGGACTGACAGTAGGGGGAAAAGGGCAGTCAGTGGTTTCGAATATTGTTTCACTTGCTAATTCCTTTCTTAGTGAAGGAAAAGAAGTTGTGGTTTGTATGGATTCACACGAAAAAGAAGATTCTCACTTCGAACTATGGCCAGTACACAATGTTAAAGGGACGTGGGGGCAGGAATTATATGGAGATTTGTATCACTGGTATGAAGAAAATAAAACTCATGAACTCGTCTCATATGTTCCAAAACCAGAATATGATGCATTTTTTCAAACGAACTTAGAGGAATTATTAAAAGTAAGAAATGTTGAAACGGTACACCTTTCTGGAGTTTGTACGGACATTTGTGATTTCTTAACTGCATATGGTGCTTATGCAAGAGGATTCAAAACGGTTGCTCATAGGTCTTGTATGGCAACTTTTACAGCTCATCATGATGTTTTTCTTGAGCAAATGCAAACAATCTTCAAAACTGAAGTCCGATAATTAAGAAAAGCTGCCTTTCGTAGGCAGCTTTTCTTAGTTACTAGAACTATTCTTAGTGAAATACGTTAAGGGTTTATTGTATTAAGCGTAAATGTGATTTTGTTCGAATGGATGGTGCTTTAACCCATTCTTCAATGGTATCGTAATAATTCATATAATGTTTAAGCATTAATTGAATTTGCTTTGGTTTCCCTACCATCGTTACACCATTTGGTTGAATGTAAACTTTCATATCAAAACCTCCTAATAGATCGATACATAATGGAATGCCTTACTTTCCCTATTATCTGTCTCTTGTGATAGACTTTATGTATCGTACCGAATTTTTAGAACGAGGAGATGAGTTATCAATGGACCATCTATATGAAAAGACCCTACATTCAGAAACAATTTATGAAGGTCGAATTATTAATGTAAGAGTAGAAGACGTCGAATTACCAAATGGAAAACAAAGCAAGCGTGAATTAATTGATCATCCTGGAGCAGTGGCTGTTATTGCGATTACATCGGATAATAAGGTATTAGCTGTAAGGCAGTATCGGAAAGCTTTAGGTAAAGCCATAGTTGAAATTCCTGCTGGTAAACTTGAACCTGGAGAAAAGCCTGAAGTAACGGCTGTTCGAGAGCTTGAAGAAGAAACAGGATACACATGTGAATCCTTAGATAAGATTATTTCTTTCTATACTTCGCCTGGATTTGCGAATGAACTAGTCCATTTATACGTAGCAAAGGGCTTAGAGAAAAAAGGTGAGCAAGCTGCTGATGAAGATGAATTTCTTGATGTACTCCATTTATCTTTAGATGAAATGGAAGAAATGCTTGAAACAGAAGAGATTCATGATGCAAAAACAGCGTATGCGTTAATGTATTTGAAAATGAAGTAAAGGTGATATCCATGCAAAACATTTATGCTGATTTTCATATCCATATTGGAAGGACGGTTTCTGGAAAGGCTGTTAAAATAACTGGTTCCAACTCCCTCACTCTCTCAAGCATACTCACTGAATCGTCTAAGCGAAAAGGATTAGATATGATTGGAATCATTGATTGTCACGTTCCTGAAGTGATTCAGGAGCTTGAGAATAGAATCTCTGATGGTCAGGGGTATGAGCTAGAAAACGGAGGAATTAGAATTGATTCGCTTACACTTGTTCTAGGATCTGAAATCGAAATCTATGACCATAAATGCAATGGCCCGATCCATGTATTAGTGTATTTGCCAAATATGGCACAAATGAAACATTTTTCAGAGTGGTTAAGAACTAGGATGAAGAATATTAGCTTAAGTTCACAGAGGATATATGAAGAAGCCATTGTCGTTCAGGAGAAAACAAAGGAGCTAGGTGGTCTGTTTATTCCAGCTCATATTTTTACGCCATTTAAAAGCGTTTATGGTAAAGGGGTTGCCCAATCTATTTCTGAAGTATTTGATCCTACACGAATTGATGCTGTTGAACTAGGATTGTCTTCAAATACAATGATGGCTGATCAAATTGAAGAGCTTCATGCTTACACCTTTCTAACGAATTCCGATGCGCATTCTACACCAAAAATTGCTAGAGAGTACCAGCATATGCTCCTCCAATCTCCAACCTTCACTGATTGGAAGAAGGCAATTATGGGAGTTGAAGGTTGTGAAATCATAGCAAATTATGGACTAAACCCCGAACTAGGGAAGTATCATGAAACAATTTGTTCTGATTGCAACAGCATTGTGAGTGGAAATCAATGTAGGAAATGTGGAAGCAAACATGTTATTAAAGGAGTATCCAATCGAATCAAAGAATTAAGTTCTAGTTCTAGTTCTAGCTCACCAGCTCGTCCTCCTTATATTCATCACGTTCCACTTGAATTCATCCCTGGAATCGGTCCAAAAACGTTGGATCGACTGCTCGATTATTTTGGAACAGAAATGAACATTCTTCACCGAGCTGAGAAGGATGAACTTGCAAGCATTGTTGGGGATAAGCTTGCTCACTTAATCGTACTTTCAAGGCAAGGGGATCTCAACTTTAAACAAGGTGGCGGGGGTACATACGGCAAAGTAATTGGCTAGAAGAGTCAATCTAGCAATACTGTCATACCTTTTTATCCCGATTCATAGACTTAACCAAAGGTAGTGCGAAGGGGGACGTCTTATGAATCGGAGTAGGCAGTTAAAGCAGATTATTTCTGCCCATCTATCAGATCATTTATCACTATACACATTCATTGCTGTGTTGTTTCTAATGGGGATTGTATTCGGAGCTATTATTGTAAATAGTTTAAGTCTTACTCAAAAAGAAGATCTTGCCATTTATTTAAGTAGATTCTTTGGACAAGTCTCTGACGGACAATTTGCTACAGCCTCTGAAATGTTTCAACAAAGCTTTACTCACTATGTTAAATACATTGGTTTGATGTGGATTCTAGGTCTAACTATTATTGGACTTCCAATCGTACTAATTATGTTATTTCTTAAAGGTATTGTTGTTGGTTTTACCGTAGGATTTCTTGTTAATCAGATGAGTTGGAAAGGGTTTATGCTTGCATTTGTTTCGGTTTTCCCTCAAAACATCCTTGCTGTCCCAGCTATGATTGTTGTAGGCACTGCTTCCTTAACTTTTTCTTTAAGGCTAATGAGACAACTGTTTATGAAAAGAAGAACGGAATTAATACTACCTCCTTTCATGAGATTTTCAGCTCTTGTTATTTGTGCACTCGGCGTTCTTTGTATTGCAGCATGGTTTGAAGCTTATTTATCACCAGGGTTAATTAAAGCAGTAGTTGACTTCAATTGAGGTGTAGTTATTATCAATTAATAATCATTACAAAAATCGAATGATAATGATTTTAATTTGACACCCTTTTTCCTACTGCTTATAATGAAAATGGCATCGATCGAGGGAGGGAAATGGGATATGGAAAGCAGAATCGATCGAATTAAGAAACACCTTCATTCTCAAAGCTATAAGCTAACTCCTCAACGAGAAGCAACCGTTAGAGTTCTTCTTGAGAATGAAGAGGATCACTTGAGTGCAGAGGATGTATATCTTCTCGTAAAAGAAAAATCTCCTGAAATTGGTCTTGCAACTGTATATAGAACGCTAGAGCTTCTTGCTGAATTAAAAATTGTTGATAAAATCAACTTTGGAGACGGTGTTTCAAGATTTGATCTCAGGCAAGAAGGTGCTGCCCATTTTCATCATCACTTGGTTTGTATTGAATGCGGAGCAGTGGATGAGATACAGGATGATTTACTTGGCGATGTAGAAAAAGTTGTTGAGAACGACTGGAATTTCAAGATCAAGGATCATAGATTAACGTTCCATGGAATCTGTTATCGTTGTCAAAAGCAAGAGAATTCAGAACAACAGGAACAAGCAGCTAACCATTCATAATTGTTAATACTACTATTTAGACCCTAATAATACCTAACGATGTATAAAAATCTCCATCGCTGGCATATCTTTTACTAGAGATGGAGGTGCGTTAGATTGAGAAGGGGTCTATTACTTGTTTTAGATACTATGAAAGTTTTCTTGCTGTTTACAGGATGCACATTACTGTTTTACTTCGGAATTCTATGGGTAAATCAAGAATACCAGAATTATCACCGGTATGATGTGCCACAGGGGAAAGCAGTGAAAGTTGTTCAAATGGAAACCAATACGCAGCATACATTCCTTGAAAGGCTCGGTTTGTTTTACCAGACAGGTGAATAAGGAGCGTTTACAATGGAAGATCAGGTACAGGATTTTTTACACTATTTAATTGTTGAGCGAAGCTTGTCCAAAAATACTCTCGATGCATATAGACGGGATTTAGCTCAATACGTGGTTCATCTAAAAGAAAAAGAAGCGGTTGTTTCACTTGATGAAGTTCGTCGTGTTCATATTGTGAACTACTTATATGAACTGAAAGACCAGGGGAAAGCTTCGACAACCATTGCCCGAAACATTGCTTCCATACGTTCTTTTCATCAATTTTTGTTAAGGGAAAAGGCAGTGGATCAGGATCCGTCAGTACATATTGAAACACCAAAGACGGAGAGGAAGCTTCCCAAGATTCTTTCAACCTCTGAAGTGGAAGAGCTTTTAGAAGCGCCTGATTATTCGACCCCATATGGTAAAAGGGATCGTGCGATGTTAGAGGTACTATACGCAACTGGTTTACGTGTATCAGAGCTTGTAGATTTACGGATGGAAGATGTCCATCTTACTATGGGGTTCATTCGGACAATTGGTAAAGGAAATAAAGAAAGAATTGTCCCTTTGGGTAAAATGGCCAGAGATGCTTTGACAACTTATCTTGATGAAGGAAGATCACAGCTGATGAAGCAGAAGAAAACAGATACGTTATTCCTAAATCATCGTGGTGAAAGGTTATCAAGGCAAGGCTTCTGGAAAATGCTTAAAAAGCTTGCAATTAAAGCGAATATTGTAAAGCCACTTACTCCACATACATTAAGACATTCTTTTGCAACACATTTATTAGAAAATGGTGCCGACTTAAGAGCAGTTCAAGAACTTCTTGGACATGCTGACATTTCAACAACGCAGATTTATACACATGTGACGAAAGCAAGGTTGAAGGATATCTATTCAACCTATCATCCAAGAGCCTGAGGACAGGCTTTTATCCAGAAAGCGCATCTGGTCTATGACCAGATTTTTTCTTTTTTCTAGTTTCGGAAACGCATTCACGCGCGTGTTTTTTGTTTTCTAAAGGGAATAGTAATTGAAGTAGATTCAGAAGAGGAGGATTAAGATGACTAAACGTTTTAAAAGAGTATTTCTAGTTGTGATGGATTCAGTAGGAATTGGTGAAGCGCCGGATGCTGAACAGTTTAATGATAAAGGTGCCGATACTCTCGGACACATTGCAGAACATATGAACGGTCTTAAGATGCCTAATATGGAGAAGCTAGGGCTAGGTAACATCCGTGAGTTAAACGGTGTACCAAAAGCTAAGAAACCAATGGCTCATTACACTAAAATGATGGAAGCATCTAATGGGAAAGATACGATGACGGGCCACTGGGAGATTATGGGGCTTCATATTGAGCAACCATTCAGAACATTTCCAGATGGATTTCCAGACAACCTAATTTCTGAACTTGAAAGAAGAACTGGACGCAAGGTTATCGGAAACAAACCAGCCTCAGGTACTGAAATTCTTGTTGAGCTTGGTGAGGAGCACATGAAGACAGGAGCAATTATTGTTTATACTTCAGCAGATTCAGTTCTTCAAATTGCTGCCCATGAAGATGTCGTTCCATTGGATGAGTTGTACCACATTTGTGAGATTGCAAGAGAGATGACAAAAGCTGAAGAATACATGGTTGGCCGCATTATTGCCAGACCATTTTTAGGTGAAGCAGGCGATTTTAAACGTACATCCAATCGTCACGATTACGCTCTAAAACCTTTCGGGCATACCGTCATGAACGAATTGAAAGACAATGACAAAGATGTCATTGCCATTGGGAAGATTTCAGACATCTATGATGAAGAGGGAGTAACCAAATCTCTTCGAACAAAATCGAATATGGATGGCATGGATAAATTAATTGAGACGCAACAAATGCAATTTGAAGGGCTCAGCTTCTTAAATCTTGTGGATTTCGATGCGCTCTACGGACATAGACGTGACCCTCAAGGCTATGGTGAAGCGTTAGAAGAGTATGATGTGAGACTTGCTGAAGTGTTAGAACGAATGGAAGATGATGATTTACTTTTAATTACAGCTGATCATGGGAACGATCCAATACATCATGGAACAGACCATACAAGAGAGTATGTTCCATTGCTTGCTTATCATAAAGGAATCGAAGAAGGTAAGGACATTGGTATCCGCAAAACGTTCGCTGATATTGGCGCGACTGTTGCTGAAAATTTTGAAGTGAGCTTGCCGGAACATGGTACAAGCTTTCTTGACAAGTTGTAGGAATTAAGAGGAGGAACAAATGATGACTGTAGTTAAACAAGAAATTCAAGACGCTTCGTCTTATATCGCGGAGCAGGTAGGAGAGTTACACCCTGAAATTGGACTTATTTTAGGTTCAGGTCTTGGTGTCCTTGCTGAGGAAATTGAAAATTCTGTGCAAATTCCATATAGTGATATTCCTAATTTTCCTGTGTCAACGGTTGAAGGACATGCTGGACAGTTTGTATTTGGCACATTGAATGGAAAAACTGTCGCAGCCATGCAAGGGAGATTTCACTTCTATGAAGGCTATCCAATGGATAAAGTAACGTTCCCAGTTCGAGTAATGAAAGAGCTAGGAATTGATAAAGTTATCGTTACAAACGCTGCAGGCGGTATTAATGAAGAGTTTCAACCTGGTGATTTAATGGTTATTGCTGATCATATTAATAACTTTGGTACAAATCCTTTAATAGGACCTAACAGTAACGAATTTGGACCACGATTTCCTGATATGTCAACAGCCTATTCTGTAAACTTGCAGCAACTTGCTCAAGAAACAGCTAAAGACCTCGGTTTGAAACTCCAGTCTGGCGTGTACGTTGGAAATACTGGACCGACATATGAAACGCCAGCCGAAGTACGTATGTTAAGAACGCTTGGTGGAGACGCAGTTGGTATGTCAACTGTTCCTGAAGTCATTATTGCAAGACATGCTGGTATGGAAGTCCTTGGAATCTCTTGCATTTCTAATATGGCAGCTGGTATTCTCGATCAACCACTCCATCATGATGAAGTGATTGAAACGACTGAATTAGTTAAATCGAACTTTTTATTACTTGTTAAAACAATAGTTAGTAAAATGGTATAGAGCTGAAGGGAGAGCTATTCTGGTGAGAATGGTAGATGTGATTCAAAAAAAGCGTAACGGTAAGGAACTTACAAAGGAAGAAATAAACTTCTTTATTGAAGGGTATACAAAAGGTGATATTCCTGATTATCAGGCTTCAGCCCTAATGATGGCAATTTATTTTAATGGTATGGAGTCTAATGAGACTGCTTTATTAACACAGGCAATGGTGGAATCAGGTGAGACAATCGACCTATCTGCTATTGAAGGTCATAAAGTGGATAAGCACTCAACAGGTGGTGTTGGTGATAAAACAACGTTCATTGTTGGACCATTGGTTGCATCAGTAGGTGTTCCAGTTGCAAAAATGTCAGGTCGCGGGCTTGGGCATACAGGTGGAACGCTTGATAAACTCGAATCAATTAATGGCTTTCATATTGAAATGACGAAAGAAGAATTCGTTAATAATGTGAATACGCACAAACTTTCTGTTGCAGGTCAAACCGGAAACCTTGCCCCTGCTGATAAAAAGTTATACGCTCTTCGTGATGTAACAGCTACTGTGGATTCGATTCCTTTAATTGCAGGCTCAATCATGAGTAAAAAGCTTGCTTCTGGAGCAGATGGTATCGTATTAGATGTTAAGACAGGTTCGGGTGCATTCATGAAGAAGCTAGAGGATTCTGAAGCACTTGCGAGAGAAATGGTGAACATCGGAAATAACCTTGGTCGTAATACAGTTGCTGTTATCAGTGACATGAATCAACCGCTTGGATTTGAAGTTGGTAATGCAAATGAAGTCCGTGAAGCTTGTCAGGTCCTGCAAGGTGAAAATATCGAAGACCTTCGTCTTCTTTCACTTGAATTGGCTTCGCATATGACTGTCCTTGCTGGTGCATTCGATGATTTTGACTCAGCTTATAAAACTCTTGAGCAAAACCTTCAGAATGGAAAAGCTTTTGAGTCATTTAGAACCCTTGTTAAAGCACAGGGTGGTGATGTCAGTGTCATTGATGACTTATCGAAACTTCCTCAGGCGAAGTATCATATTGAAGTTACTGCACAGCAAGATGGGTATGTAGCTGAAATTGATGCTGAATCGATTGGCGTAGCAGCCATGTACCTTGGTGCAGGTCGAGCAACGAAAGATGATGATATTAATCATGGCGTCGGGATAACGCTGAAGAAAAAAGTAGGCGATCAAGTAACTAAAGGTGAAGCGCTCGTTGTGCTTCATAGTGATGATGAAGAACCGACAAATTCAATCGACAAAATCAACGAAGCTTATACGCTCTCAAAAGAAGCGCGCGATAAGCATCAATTAATTTATAAAGTCATTAACTAAATAGCATTCGAAAAGCCTCCATGAATGGAGGCTTTTTTGTATTCTCTAGTTACATTCTGTGATAAATGTTCTTCTATGTTCAAATTATACCTTTTACTTTCTGGTATTGTATTTTTATCCAAATACTGAATGGACATTCGTATATTTTTCCAGTAGGATGGAAAACCTTGTAATACTAAGAATGGAGGGATCACCTATGAAAGTTGTTGCAACGTTGCTCGCCATCCTGCTAGGAGGAAGTTTGCTGGTTCCAACTTTTGCAAATGCAGAAGAAGCTAAGACAAAAATCGCAGAGAATTCTTCATCTGCTATTCTAATTGAGCGAGATACAGGTGCAGTATTATTCGAAAAAGAGAGTGATAAGAAGCTTCCTCCTGCAAGTATGACGAAAATCATGACAATGATTTTAATAATGGAAGCGATTGAGAGTGGAAAAATAAATCTCGACCAGAAAATTAGAGCAAGTGAATATGCTGCATCAATGGGTGGATCTCAGATTTTTCTTGAGGCCGGTGAAGAGATGTCGGTTAACGATATGCTGAAAGGAATTGCTATAGCTTCTGGTAATGACGCATCTGTTGCTATGGCAGAAGCAATTTCAGGTTCAGAAGAAGAGTTCGTTAACAAGATGAATGAAAAAGCAAGAGAAATGGGACTTAAAAATACACACTTTGTTAATCCTACAGGTTTACCCGCTAAGAACCATTATTCTACGGCTAATGATATGGCATTAATGGCCAAAGAGTTATTGAAATATGAATTAATAACAAAGTACACAGGATTATATGAAGATTATTTACGACAAGATTCAGATAAGAAATTCTGGCTTGTTAATACGAATAAATTAGTGAAATTCTATCCCGGAGTTGATGGTTTGAAAACTGGCTTTACTAGGGAAGCGAAGTATTGTTTGACTGCAACAGCTAAAAGAGATGATATGCGAGTTGTAGCAGTGGTTATGGGTGCTCCAAACCCTAAAGCTCGCAATGCAGAAATTTCAAAGCTTTTTGACTATGCTTTTTCTCAATATAAAACTCAAAAGCTTTTCGATCGTCATCATACAGTTAAAAAAGTTGAAGTGAATAAAGGTAATCAATCGCTAATGAATGTTATCACTTCTGAACGAGTATCTGTTTTATTAAAGAAAGGGCAAGAAAATGGTGATATTACAACCTCTATTAAAATGAATGATCACATTGAGACCCCAATTAAGAAGGGTGATGAAGTTGGGGTGTTGTCAGTGAAAATAGATGGAAATGTAACTGCCACTTCTCCTGTTCTTTCTTCTGAAAATATTCATTCCGCTTCATGGTGGCAGTTAATGAAACGGACAGCTGCACAGTTCGCCAAAACACCTTCTCATCATGTCAGGTGATTAAAAGTTTAATCGAACGGGCACTAGTTTTGTCACGAAGAAGGAATTGACCCTGTAAAGAGAGAAAAAACTCACAAGCAAACATGAGGAGGAATGTTACGTGAGTCTTTCGATCAATCTTGAAGTTAGACATCCCGTTCTTTTGATTCGACTTGATGGGGAGCTGGATCATCATACAGCTGAAGAGCTAAGAGACAGGGTAGACCTGATTATTGAAGAACGCAAAATTGAACATATTGTGCTCAGTCTTGAGGGACTATCGTTTATGGATAGTTCTGGTCTTGGTGTCATTCTTGGACGGTACAATAAGGTGAAAAGTTTTGGCGGTGAGATGGTAGTCTGTTCCATTTCGGGACCAGTAAAGAGATTATTCGAAATGTCAGGATTATTCAAAATCGTGAGGCTTGAGGCGGACGAGCAGCATGCCCTCGCAACTCTGGGGGTGGCGTAATGAGAAATCGCATGGACATTGAATTCTCAGCTCTCAGTCAAAACGAGTCATTTGCGCGTGTAACTGTTGCTGCTTTTATTGCACAGCTTGATCCAACTGTTGACGAACTTACAGAAATTAAAACGGTAGTATCAGAGGCTGTTACAAATGCCATTATTCACGGATATGAAGAAAATTCAGAAGAAAAAGTATTTATTTCGGTTGAGTTAAACGATGATACTGTCAATCTAACAATTCGTGATAATGGAATTGGGATTCAAGATCTAGATGAGGCAAGACAGCCGCTTTTTACGACAAAGCCGGAGCTTGAGCGTTCTGGTATGGGATTCACAATTATGGAGAATTTCATGGATGAAGTGAAAGTGGAATCTGCGAGCGGTCAAGGTACGACAATTCACTTAATGAAGTACCTATCAAAAAATAAAGCGCTATGTAATTAAGGGGACCTGCATATGGACGTGGAGGTTAGAAAAGGAAAACAGTCGCAACTAAAGCCTGATGAAGTGAAGGAATTGATTAAACAAAGTCAGGACGGGGACCAGGACGCACGAGATCTTATTATACAAAAAAATATGAGGCTTGTCTGGTCCGTTGTTCAACGATTTCTAAATCGAGGGTATGAAGCGGATGATTTATTTCAAATCGGATGTATAGGTTTGTTAAAATCCGTTGATAAGTTCGATCTCAGTTACGATGTTAAATTCTCCACCTATGCAGTTCCTATGATCATTGGCGAAATTCAGCGCTTTATTCGAGATGATGGAACCGTTAAGGTAAGCCGATCACTCAAGGAAACGGGAAATAAAGTTCGAAAAGCGAAGGATGAATTATCGAAATCGCTTGGAAGAACTCCTACAATTAATGAAATAGCAGAAAAAATAGAGGTAACGCCTGAAGAAGTAGTTATGGCACAGGAAGCTGTACGAGCACCTTCCTCAATCCATGAAACCGTTTATGAGAATGATGGTGATCCAATTACATTGTTGGATCAAATTGCTGATAATACGGATACAGCGTGGTTTGATAAGCTTGCTCTAAAGGAAGCACTTCAGTATCTTGATACAAGAGAAAGGTTAATTGTGTATTTAAGATATTATAAGGATCAAACTCAATCGGAAGTAGCAGAACGTCTCGGAATCTCCCAGGTACAGGTGTCAAGACTAGAAAAGAAAATATTAAAGCAAATTAAGGAACAGATGAGCAAATAGCTCGTCTGTTTTTTTGTGGATCTGTTTGCCAAATGTACTGACTTTCGTAACGGGTATTCATTCCGAGGGAATTAATGGAACATCAGTGCCTTTAGAATGAGAGTTAATTGGCAGAAACATACTATAAGCAATATGCCCCTCGAATAAGGAGGCGGAGGATATATGCAAAATGCATTGATCTACCTTCGACTTAGACAGAAAAACAAAGTGACCCCAAATGCTCGATTGGTTATTGGTGATATTGCCCAACTCATTGGCGATGATGAGTTTTGCTCCAAAGTAGAGAAAATGCCAATTTATCAAATCACCAAGGAAGATAAAAACCTGATTGTTATTGATATTATGAAAGTGATAACGGTCATTCAAAGAGGTATACCAGAACTTGAGATTCAAGTGGTTGGGCCAGCGCAAACCATTATAGAGGTGCAGTTTCCGAAAAAGAAGTTAGCGCCGGTATATTTTGTGCTCATCTGGTGTCTTTTATTTATAGGTGCTGCACTTGCCATAATGAACTTTCATGAAGATGTAAGCATGAGGGAAGTTCACCAGCAGATCTATAAAATTGTGACAGGAATAGATAACCCTAAGCCTCTTCTACTGCAAGTCCCTTACTCTCTAGGGTTAGGAATTGGGATGATTCTATTTTTCAATCACTTATTTAAAAAGCGCTTTAATGAGGAACCAAGTCCTTTAGAGGTAGAAATGTTTAACTATCAGCAGGATCTCGACCAATATGTCATTGTTCATGAAAATGAAGAGAATGAGAAAAGAAGACCATGAATGTACAATTCATCTTTGTTATGTTAATTGGTTTTGCAGAAGGAATTGCAGTTGGAGCAGGTTTTGTAGCATTTCTATCCGTTCTGGGAATTATTCCAAGACTAACTCAGCTATCCAAGACAGTACACCTTATTCGTTATTATGAATGGGGTATCATTATTGGCGCTGTTGTCTCAAGTTGGCTCTCACTTCGTAACCCAACACTAGGGTTACCTAAAGTTGCGGTGATTCCAATAGGGCTCGGCTCAGGTATTTTTATTGGCATGTTAGCAGCTGCGTTGACAGAGGTTCTTAATGTACTACCTATTCTCACAAAACGAATTGGATTTATTGATAAAATTCTAATCCTATTAATGGCGATTGTACTCGGGAAAGTTTTCGGTTCCCTATTTCATTGGACAATCTTTGTAGATGGAGGATCAAATTAATGTCTATATCACTTAATAATCAGGAGCAATACAAGAAAAACATCAAATCTTATCAACCTAAACCGCCATATGTTCTCAACGCCTTAAAGGCTTTTGTAGTTGGTGGACTAATTTGCATGTTAGGTCAAGCGATTCAAAATTTCTATATGAATGTTTTTGATTTCTCAAAAGAAACAGCAGGTAATCCTACAGTTGCCACTTTGATTCTTTTTGCGGCTCTTTTGACGGCCTTCGGGTGGTATGACAAACTTGGTCAATTTGCTGGTGCCGGTTCAGCTGTTCCAGTTACAGGTTTTGCAAATTCCATTACAAGTGCTGCATTGGAACATAAAAGCGAGGGAATTGTGCTTGGGATTGCAACAAACATGTTTAAGCTTGCTGGTTCTGTTATCGTATTTGGAGTAGTTGCAGCTTATATTGTAGGAATGATTAGAATGGTTTATAAAGCCCTGCTATAAGGAGAGAACATAGATGAAGTTAGGAAAGCAATCGTGGAAATTCCAAAATGTTTATGTCCAATCTGTCGGGACAGCTGTTGGTCCTAAAGAGGCAGAAGGTCCTTTCGGAGATCAGTTTGATGTTACGTATCAAAACCTTCATTGTGACCAGGATAATTGGGAACTTGCTGAACGGAAATTACTTGAAGATGCTGTAAACGCCTGCTTGAAAAAGAAAGAAATGGTGCAGGAAGATATTGATGTATTTGTAGCTGGTGACTTATTAAATCAAATTGTCAGCGCCACTTATACAGCTAGAACAAACCAAATTCCGTTTTTAGGAGTCTTCGGTGCTTGTTCAACATCTATGGAGTCTCTCGCGATTGCTTCCACACTTGTAGATGGGCAATTTGTTAACTACGCAATAGCTGGTGTAAGCAGTCATAACGCAACAGCCGAGCGTCAGTTTCGCTATCCAACTGAATACGGTGGGCAAAAGCCAGGAACCGCAACTTCTACAGTAACTGGAGCTGGAGCTGCCCTAATCGGAAGGGAGCGCTCTGATATTCGAATTTCTGCAGCTACAATTGGAAAGGTTGTCGATTGGGGAATAAAGAATCCATTCGATATGGGTTCCGCAATGGCACCTGCTGCAGCAGATACACTGGCCGCTCATTTTAATGACTTTGATGTATTACCAACAGATTATGATCTGATTGTTACGGGTGATCTTTCTTCTATTGGTTCTCCTATCCTAAGAGATTTACTGCTTGAAAAGGGGTTTGATATTACAAATAACCACAATGATTGTGGGTTAATGGTTTATCGACCAGATCAGAAAGAAGTGTTTGCAGGTGGAAGTGGTTGTGCCTGTTCTGCGGTAGTCACATACGGTCATTTAATGGAGCTTCTAAGAAAAGGGATGTATAACAAAATTCTTGTGGCGGCAACTGGATGTTTGCATAGCCCCGTGATGATACAACAAAAAGAAAGCATGCCTGCTATAGCTCATGCCGTTGTATTTGAGCGTGTTGGAGGTGTTAGCTAATGGAATATTTCATCGCTTTTGCAGTTGGTGGAGCCATTTGTGTTGTTGGACAACTCCTTCTGGATATATTCAAATTAACACCGGCACATGTTATGTCTTTATTTGTTGTTATCGGTGCTGTGCTTGATGGATTTGGAATTTATGATCGGTTAATTGAGTTTGCTGGTGCAGGAGCGACTGTGCCGATCACAAGCTTTGGACATTCATTACTTCATGGAGCTATGCAACAAGGTGAGGAACACGGATTTATAGGAATTGCAATGGGGATTTTTCAACTAACCTCAGCAGGGATTTCTTCAGCAATCGTTTTTGGTTTTATCGTAGCAATAATATTTAAACCAAAGGGGTGAGATCAATGGACAAAAAGCGACGGGTCGTTTTCGTAACCGACGGGGATCTATACGCACAAAAAGCAATCGAAAAGGTAGCTTCAGATATTGGAGGAAGGTGTATAAGTCAGTCAGCAGGTAATCCTAGCCCGCTCGCTGGTTATGAAATTGTCTCGCTCATTCATCAAACACCTCATGATCCAGTTTTCGTTATGTTTGATGATAGTGGTTTTCCTGGTGAAGGGTATGGAGAACTTGCAATGCAGGCGGTAGCAGAAGATGAGAACATAGAAGTTCTCGGAGCAATTGCAGTCGCGTCAAGAACACACTTCTCTGAGTGGACAAGAGTGGATGTGTCAATTGATCGGGCTGGCGAACTGACTCATTATGGAGTAGATAAAAATGGCTTCGCTGATATGGAGGCAGGAAGAATAGATGGTGATACGGTATCTATTCTAGATAAGTTAAATATCCCCATTATTGTCGGTGTTGGAGATATAGGTAAAATGTCTGGTATTGATGATCCGTCGGTCGGTTCTCCCATTACGTTAAAAGCTGTTGAAATTCTGCTCGAAAGGAGCGGTTTTAATGACATCCAAGATAAATAACAAACAGAAAATATTTAAGAAAATAAAAGAAAATGAAGAATTCCTAAAAAAGTCAATAGGAATTGGCAAGAGCTTTGACGTTGGAGTGCGTAAATTAAAAATATTAAATAAAGAAATTCAATTCTACTATTGTACAGGTCTCTGTGATACATCCATTATCGTTGAAATCATGCGTGAACTAATGGATCTTGATGAACATCATCGGTTAACCGTAAAATTTGAACAAGTTATTCATAATCATTTACCTCATCAACAAGTTACAGTTGTTGAAACGTTTGATGAGGTTGTGGATCAAGTTCTTTCAGGGTTAATTGCCGTATTCATGGAAGGCGAAGAACAAGCTTATATTATTGATGTTCGGAAATATCCTGGAAGAACACCACAAGAACCTGATACGGAGAAAGTAATTAGAGGTTCTCGAGATGGCTTTACGGAAAACATTATTGAAAACACTGCTCTAACGAGAAGGCGTATTAGGGACGGCCGATTACGAAATGAAATTCTTCAGATCGGCGAACGATCAAAGACGGACGTATGTATTACTTATATTGAAGATGTAGCGAATGTTAACCTAATCAAGATTATTAAAAAGAAATTAAGTGAAATTAACATAGATGGAATACCGATGTCTGATAAAACCATAGAAGAATTTCTAGTTCACCAAGCAGGCAATCCTTTTCCTCTTGTTAGGTATACAGAGCGACCAGATGTTGCCGCTGCTCATTTATTAGAGGGTCATGTATTAATTATTGTTGATACTTCTCCTAGTGTAATTATTACTCCGACGACATTTTTTCACCATGTTCAACATGCTGAGGAATATCGTGAAGCGCCACTACCAGGTGCCTTTCTAAGATGGGTGCGTTTTGGAGGTATGCTTGCAGCGCTTTTGTTGTTGCCGCTCTGGCTTCTATCCGTTTATGAACCTCAACTGTTGCCTAAGTCGATTGATTTCATTGGACCAAATGATGAAACCAATGTCCCAATCTTTATACAAATCCTTCTCGCGGAAATAGGAATTGAAATGCTCAGGATGGCAGCCATTCATACTCCTACCCCTTTGTCGACCGCAATGGGGCTCATTGCTGCGGTGCTTATTGGTCAAATAGCCATTGATGTAGGATTGTTTGTACCTGAGGTTATTCTTTATGTATCGATTGCTGCTATTGGATCTTATGCTACGCCAAGTTATGAACTATCTATTGCGAATAAGATCGTTCGGCTTCTCCTTCTTGTATTGGTCTTCTTCTTCAGAGTGCCGGGGTACATTATTGGAGTGACAGCAGTCATACTTTTTCTAGTTGCTCTAAAGCCGTTAAATACTCCTTATCTTTGGCCGTTTATTCCGTTCAATCCGAAAGCTTTTTTGCAAATCCTTATTCGCGTATCAGTCCCGCTCACTAAGCTCCGACCAAGTATTACGGAGCCACAAAATAAGACGAAGCAACCGGACAAACCACTTGCTGAATCGTAAAATGTGTGGTAATTTATTTCTTAATAGAATAGACCTCATTTAAAGTAATGGGGATAGAGGCGCAATAAGAATGAGTAAGGTATCTGAGCATATAATGGATTGCGAAGAAGGTATCTGAAAGGTCAATTTGCCGAAGTGGGATAAAGGACCAACCTTTTCTTGCTGGGCTGCTGCTGAATAAGCTGCAGACTGTCACTGATAGATGAATTTCTTTCAGTGGTGAGCTAATCCAACTCGTGAGGATACGGAGAAAACAGCCAATGTATCTATAGTTGGCTGTTTTTCTTATTGTATGGAGGGTGCTCGCATAATTCATTAGCGAGAGGGGAGAAAGATGTGAACCTATATGGTACATCAGCGATTTCAGAGGAAGGACATTTAACAATTGGAGGGGTAGATACCGTTCAATTGGGGAAGAAGTTTGGGACTGCCTTGTATGTATATGATGTCTCAATGATTCGAGAGAAAGCGAGAGCGTTTCGAAACGCCTTTGAACGTGAAGAAATTAAATACCAGGTAGCATATGCAAGCAAGGCATTCTCCTGTGTGGCAATGATTCAGCTGGCAGAAGAAGAAGGCTTAAGTCTTGACGTGGTATCTGGCGGAGAGCTATATACAGCTCTTCAGGCAGGATTTCCTGTCGAACGTATTCATTTCCATGGTAATAACAAAAGTGAAGCAGAAATACGTATGGCACTGGATGCTGAAATTGGCTGTTTTGTTGTTGATAATTTCTATGAATTGTCTTTACTTGAACAACTTTCAGAAGAAAAAGGGGTGCGAGCAAATGTATTGTTACGAATTACCCCTGGAATAGAAGCGCACACACACGATTATATTTTAACAGGTCAAGAGGATTCGAAATTTGGATTTGACTTGCAAAGTGGTCAGGTGGAGGAAGCGATTGAATCTGCACGTGAAATGAAGCAAATTCATCTTTTGGGTCTTCATTGCCATATTGGATCACAAATTTTTGAAACGACTGGGTTTGTGATGGCCATTGAGAAAATATATAGTTACCTTTCAAAATGGTATGAATCTTTTGGGTTTGAACCGGAAGTTCTTAACCTTGGTGGTGGATTCGGAATTCGCTATACATCTGATGATGAGCCTTTACCGGTAGAAAATTATATTGAAGCAATGATTAAGACTGTTAAAAGCCAACTGGAGATAGAAATGACTATGCCGGAAATTTGGATTGAACCAGGTCGGTCGCTTGTAGGGGAAGCAGGAATTACACTCTATACTGTTGGTTCACATAAACAAGTTCCTGAGCTGAGAAATTACCTAGCTGTTGATGGAGGCATGAGTGATAACCTCCGACCTGCTCTTTATCAAGCGAAATATGAAGCAACGATTGCCAATCGAATGTTTGAACCAAGTGATCATCTTTATTCAGTTGCAGGGAAGTGCTGTGAGTCAGGTGATATGCTCATTTGGGATTGCGAGTTGCAAGGAGCAGTTGCAGGAGACACAATGGCTGTTTTCTCAACAGGTGCGTATGGATATTCGATGGCTAATAATTATAATCGTCTTCCAAGGCCGGCAGTTGTTTTTGTTGAAAATGGTGAAGCAAGTCTCGTTGTGAGAAGAGAGTCATATGAAGATTTGATTCGTCATGATTTGCCACTAAAACAGGTGATTATTTCAAAA
Organism: Bacillus sp. NTK071; assembly: GCF_017303315.1. GTDB lineage: Bacteria > Bacillota > Bacilli > Bacillales > Guptibacillaceae > Guptibacillus. The sequence goes on along the minus strand of NZ_JAFKOI010000002.1, from coordinate 114,083 downwards.
TAATATTCAATAAGTAGAAATGATATGGAAGAGCTTTAGTCTGTGCTATAATGAAAGAGATTTTAAGAAAATTGTTTGTGCAGGAGGATATACTAATGAAAAAAGGTACAATTGCATTTGAAAACGGTGAAGTAATTCAAATTGAATTCTTTCCAGAAGAAGCACCTAACACAGTAGCAAACTTTGAGAAACTTGCAAACGAAGGCTTCTATAACGGAGTAAACTTCCACCGCGTTATTCCTGGTTTTGTTGCTCAAGGTGGCGACCCTACAGGTTCTGGAATGGGCGGTCCTGGTTACACAATTGACTGTGAAACAGAAGGTAACCCTCATAAGCACAAAGCAGGTTCCCTTTCTATGGCACATGCTGGAAAGAATACTGGCGGTAGCCAATTCTTCCTTGTTCATGAACCACAGCCACATCTTGACGGAGTGCATACTGTTTTCGGTCAAGTAACAGACGGCATGGATACAGTTCTTCGCATCAAGCAAGGTGACGTAATGAAAGAAGTTAAGGTCTGGGACGAAGAATAGTCCTTCCTTATTCTAAAAACTAAAATACTTTCCTTCGGGGTCGGGTGAAAGTCCCAACCGGCGGTGATGACTGGCGATAACGCTAGCTAAGTCCGTGACCCGGTTGCAAAAGCAAACGGTGGATCTGGTGAGAAACCAGAACCGACAGTATAGTCTGGATGGGAGAAGGAAAAAAGTGACCAATTTCCTTTTGAATCATAGATTCAGAAGGTTTATTTGGCATATGCTTTTTACCTCCCTGACTGTTGTTTGGGAGGTTTTTTATGTCTTTCTCATCACCATTATTGGAGAGTGACACAGGAGTCGATCGTATGAATCATTTAGATTATATGAAAACTGCAATTAGTATGGCTAGAACCACTCTTGGTCAGACGAATCCTAATCCAGCCGTCGGAGCAATTATTGTTAATAATGGGCGTGTCGTCGGTATGGGAGCCCATTTAAGAGCTGGTGAGGGACATGCAGAAGTACATGCCCTAAAAATGGCTGGGAAGGAAGCTAGTGGTGGTACTGCTTACGTTACACTTGAGCCATGTAGTCATCACGGGCGAACCCCTCCGTGTGCAGACGCTCTTATTGAAGCAGGAATAAAATCGGTTTTTATTGCTAGTCAGGATCCCAATCCTCTTGTAGCGGGAGGAGGAGTAGCAAAATTAAGGAAAGCCGGTGTTACTGTTGAGGTAGGTCTCGAAGAAGAAGAAGCATTAAAGCTTAATAAAATGTTTTTTCATTACATCACCCATAAACGACCTTATGTAACGTTGAAGTCAGCTACTACACTTGATGGAAAAATAGCAACTAGAAATAGAGACAGTAAGTGGATTACTGGAGAAGAAGCAAGAAAAGATGTCCATTCTATTCGCCATCTTCACGATGCTATTCTAGTAGGGGTTGGAACAGTCGTTGCAGATAATCCATCGTTAACGACAAGATTCGGTGAGGGATTGTCACCTATTAGAATCGTACTTGATCATCACCTTAGAATTCCATCCGACTCAATAGTACTTACTGATGACTCTGCTGAAACCTGGATTGTGACAACTACAAGTGCTTTAAATAAAAATAACCGCAAGTTTCAAAAACACGTTCATTTAATTGAGGTGTCACTAGATTCGATTTCAATCGATGAAGTGCTCGTTCTCCTAGGGGAGCGTAACGTTACTTCTTTGTTTGTAGAAGGTGGCTCAGAAGTTCATGGAAGTTTCCTTGAAAGTGGATGCTTTCAACAAGTAATTACATACCTCGCACCTAAGTTAATTGGGGGGAGAGATGCACCGAGTTCATTTGGGGCAACTGGCATTTCTATGATGAGTGATGCAGTCAACTTGACGGTTGAGAGTGTAGACCAAATTGGAGAAGATATTAGAGTGATTGCAACACGAAAGGAGAATGCATAATGTTTACTGGAATTGTTGAAGAAATCGGAAGGATAGAAAGTGTTCAGCAAGCAGGGGAATCCATTGTCATGCAAATTGCTGCTACCACGGTTTTAAAAGACGTACATCTAGGAGATAGTATTTCAATTAACGGGGTATGTTTGACCGTAACGTCATTTACAGATTCTACTTTTACTGTAGACATTATGCCTGAAACTTTTAAATCAACTGCACTCCGTCATCTTGGACCTAATTCTTCTATTAATCTTGAGAGGGCTATGGCTGCTAATGGCCGTTTTGGTGGCCATTTTGTCTCAGGACATGTAGATGGAGTAGGTGAAATCACTCGTGTTGAAAAAGTTGAGAACGCAGTGTATTACGATATTTCTATTCCAAGAGATCTTATCGTTTATTTTGTTGAAAAGGGTTCAGTTTCAATTGACGGGACAAGCTTGACGGTATTTGGAATAGGTGACCATTCTCTTACGATCTCTCTCATTCCACATACAGTTGAAGAGACGGTTCTCGGTCGGAAGCGCGTTGGTGAGCAAGTTAATATTGAATGCGATATGCTTGGTAAATATATTATGAAATATTTAAACCAAAGGAATGGGGCCAAACAAGAACCTGCTTCGCTTGGTAGCCAGTTCTATGAAGAGCATGGATTTAAATAATGAGGCAACAGGAGGGTCAGATATGTTTCATACAATTGAAGAAGCCATTTATGATTTAATGCAGGGAAGAGTAGTCATCGTATGTGATGACGAGGATCGTGAGAACGAAGGAGATTTTGTTGCACTTGCAGATAAAGTTACACCTGAAACTATTAATTTCATGATTACAAAGGGGCGGGGGCTTGTATGTGCGCCAATTACCAATGAACGCGCACAGGCTCTGCAATTAAATCCTATGGTTGATCATAATACTGACTCACATGGGACTGCATTTACAGTTAGTGTTGATCATATAAGTACGACGACAGGAATTTCAGCGGCAGAACGTTCTGCGACCATTCAAGCGCTTATTGATCCAAATGCAAGACCTGCTGATTTTAATCGTCCAGGACATATCTTTCCCCTTATCGCAAAAGACGGCGGTGTTCTGAGAAGAGCCGGCCATACTGAAGCGGCAGTGGATTTAGCGAGACTATCAGGTTCAGCTCCTGCGGGGGTTATATGTGAAATAATGAAAGAAGATGGTGAGATGGCACGCGTGCCAGATCTCGCTGAGATAGCAAAGGAATTTGATTTAAAGATGATTACGATTAAAGACTTAATTCAGTACCGTAATCGGAAAGATGTACTAGTTAAAAAGGAAGTTGAAATTGAACTTCCAACAGAGTTTGGCTCATTTCGAGCAGTAGGATATTCAAATGTTCTTGATCAAAAAGAACATGTTGCACTGATTAAAGGTGAAATTCTCCATGATGAGCCAACGCTAGTCCGTGTTCATTCTGAATGTTTAACAGGAGATGTATTTGGTTCATATCGATGTGACTGCGGACCACAACTTCATGCAGCATTAGCTCAGATTGAAGAAGAAGGCCATGGTGTCTTGCTTTATATGAGACAAGAAGGTAGGGGCATTGGGCTCTTTAATAAAATGAAAGCATATAAACTTCAGGAGCAAGGCTATGATACCGTTGAGGCAAATGAGAAGCTTGGCTTCAAGCCAGACCTAAGAGATTATGGAATTGGAGCCCAAATTCTACGAGATTTAGGGATATCAAAAATGAACCTGCTCACAAATAATCCGAGAAAGATAGCAGGACTAACCGGATACGGTCTTGAGGTAACTGCACGTGTTCCTTTGCAAATGCCTTCGAGAAAAGAAAATGAACGTTATCTAAAGACAAAACATAGCAAGCTAGGGCACATGCTCCATTTCTAAGTAATAAACAAAACAAGGAGGTTTTTCAATATGGGACAATTATTTGAAGGAAATTTGGTTGGATCTGGTCTAAAAGTGGGTATTGTAGTAGGAAGGTTTAATGAATTTATTACCAGTAAGCTTCTAGGAGGTGCAGAGGACGCTTTAAAAAGGCACGGATTATCAGAAGAAAACATTGATATTGCATGGGTGCCAGGGGCTTTTGAAATCCCTTTTGCTGCCAAAAAAATGGTTGATACTGGGCGCTATGACGCAATTATTACGCTTGGAACCGTTATTCGTGGCGCGACGCCTCACTTCGACTATGTGTGTGGTGAAGTCTCAAAAGGTGTAGCAAACTTAACGATGCAATCTGGTATTCCTGTTATCTTTGGCGTGTTAACAACAAATACAATTGAGCAAGCGGTAGAACGAGCTGGAACAAAAGCGGGTAATAAAGGCTGGGATGCTGCAACAGCTGCAATCGAAATGGCGAATTTATCAAAATCATTTGAAGGTTGATTATCAGGTGATTTTTGGCTATGATGAGTATGGTGTTCGATAAAGGCAAGGGAGTTCTACTTTTGAAGCCAGGAAAAGATCAAGAAAAATGGTTGATTCGTATATGTGTGGTCATTGCGATCATCATGCTCGCTGCGCTTGTCCGTAGATTATTGTGAACATTTTATTCGTTCCTTGAATAGTTATATAAACGGCGAGCCAAGAATTACTTTAATGAGGGATAATCATGCTAATTCGTTATAAGAAAGCCCATGAGAAAATTGCGATGGGATTATTAAGCTTTATGCCAAACGAAAAAGACATTAAACGATTGCAACAATCGATTAAGGACTATGAAGAAATGGATTCATGGCAGCTTTTTCTTTGGAAAGAGGAAGATATTATTGGTTTACTTGGTATAGAGTGGGTCAATGATAATGAAGTTGAGCTTAAGCATATTAGCGTCAACCCTTCTCATCGCCATCAAGGGATAGGTAAGCAGATGGTGGAAGCACTTCGTGAAATGCTAAGTGAAGAGATTGATATAAAAGGTAATGAATATACAGGTACGTTCTTTGAACGATGCCATTTAGAAGAGAATATTAAATGAATTCTCTATTTGAAAAGGAACGGCTTAGCCGTTCCTTTTTTGCTGTTTAATTCGATATTGTTGGTCTCTTTCTTCAAGGACATCAGAGCGATCACGTCTGGAATGTCTGTGTACGAGGTCCGCATTTGATAAATCACTAGAATCTCCGTATTTACATCCTAATTCGGTACACCGAGCACGGCATTTTTCTAGAAGTTCATTGCTTACGATAGGAATTTCAAAACCGGCATATGGAGCTTTCGAGTTAATTAAGTGATGTTCATGAGATAAATCCAGAAGAAGCTGATCAACATCAATGGAGAGCTTCTCGAGCTCGGTTCGCTCACTCGTGATAATACGCATTGCATTAGCGATCATCCGCTCTGCTCCTGTGAAATTATTTCTGCGATGGTGGTAAAGCCCGACTGCAACCTGAATAAGTCCTACCCAGTGAAGCTTTCTTTTACCTCTAGGATCTTCTTTCCAGTGCTCTTCGAGAATTTCGTGACATTCAAAGTAATCTCTTAGTCCATGGAAATGCACTAAATACTCAATGTAGGCATCTGAATACATGTCGTCCCTCCATTTCTTTAAGTAGTGTAGCATACTCAAGTTGGTATGATAAAGCGCATGGGTTTCGGTCAGAAGCAGCATAATAGGAATGGTTCTTATGAACCAATACGAATCAGGGAGTTGCTTCATATGGGCAAGGGAAACGGAATGATGTCTGTACTGGCAACGATCAGTGCAGGTGCTGCAGTGTACAGCTATTATCAAAATCACAAATCCCCAAAAATGAATTCTGGTAATGTGATCCAAAGTATCCTCTCCCAGCAAAAGCAATAACAAGACCGGGTTAAAGCCCGGTCTTTCCTTTTACCTCAAGGCTCTTTTCTATAAGCTATTGTAAAAATTTTCATAAAAACTACACTACGCTAATTGGAGCGGAAGGAGGCTCACCGCCCGTCCCGCGGAAAGCGAGCATCCTGGAGCGGAAATTAATCCACTATTATAGCAACAATGTTTACGAAAAGAGCCTTCCTAAAGTTGTTAACTTTCTAAAGAATTTCTATTGACCGTGGGTGTATTCATCTATGATATAATCGGTTAAGAGATGTACAAGGATAAAGGAAGATGAAGACATGATGCAATATAGTGTTAAGGTTGATGCATTTGAGGGTCCATTGGATCTATTGCTACACCTAATTAATAAGTACGAAGTGGATATCTATGATATCCCTGTTTCGCAAATAACAGACCAATATTTAACATTCATACATACAATGAAAGAACTGCAATTGGATGTAGCTAGTGAGTATCTCGTAATGGCAGCAACGCTGTTAGCTATTAAAAGTAAGATGCTACTACCTCAAAGAGAAGAAGAATTACTTGAAGAAGACATGGATTTCGATGAAGATCCACGTGAAGAGCTTGTTCAGCGTCTTGTGGAATATAGAAGATTTAAAGAAGCAGCTAATGATTTAAAGGAAAAGGAAAGTAGCCGCAGTCTTCTTTACTCACGACCTCCAGCTGATATAAGTGAGTATAGCCGTGAAGATAGTAACACTTCGATAGGGGATGTCACTCTTTATGATATGCTTGCAGCATTTCAGAAAATGTCTCGGCGAGTGAAAGAGAAAAAACCGAAGCGAACTAGAATTCAAGGACAAGATATATCAATTGAAGAACGAATGAATGATATTCGGAAGCAGTTACATGGAAAAGGCAGAAGGCGATTTATAGATCTATTCGGGGAAGAAGATCGCGGGCATATGATTGTGACATTTCTTGCAGTTCTAGAGTTAATGAAAACGAGAGATGTGGCGTGTGAGCAAGATCGGAATTTTGGAGAAATTATGATTTTTGAACGTGAAGGGAAGGTCTCGGAGTGACGAAAGAAGAAGTAAAGAGCATTATCGAAAGTCTCTTATTTGTGGTAGGTGACGAGGGAATTACAGTTAAAGATCTCTCAGAAACGATATCACTAGAAGAAGAGACACTTCTGGATGCGTTAAATGACTTACAACAGGAATATGATGATAGAGATCGCGGATTTAGAATAGCATTTATTGGTGGTGGCTATCAACTTACGACAAATGCCAAAAACGCTCCTTTTATTGAAAAATTAATCGATAAACCTGGAAATCACTCATTGTCTCAAGCTGCCCTTGAAACGCTAGCCATCATTGCCTACAAACAGCCAATCACAAGAGTGGAAATTGAGGAAATTCGTGGAGTCAAAACAGATAAACCACTGCAAACTTTAATGAGTAAGTTGCTGATTAAAGAAGCTGGAAGAGCTGAGAAGGCTGGTAGAGCGATACTGTATGGAACAACAAGAGAGTTTCTGTTTCATTTTGGACTGAGTACCATTAATGAGCTGCCTCCATTGCCAGATGGCAGTGAGGAAACAGAAGATGATGAAGCAGATCTATTTTTCGAGAAATTCCAGGAAATTCCAAGTAAAGAATAGTAACTGGTTTTTCATAAGGAGGGCTATACTTGCGGTTAACTCATATAGCTTACGAACAGCTTGAGAAGGAACGTTCTAATTCACCTGAAGATTCATTTGTTCGATCCTCAGTGACATACGAAGAAGCTGGCAATCAGAAAACTTTCTATGTGCTCTACCCTGCTATTTTTGCGTTACGTGCAAAAGAGGTGGGGGTGTGGATTGCTGAGTCGCCGGTCCATGAAGTGGTAGCCCTCAATCTGTTGCCTAGCTACACGGGGAGAAAACGACTTTATATAAGCGACGAGTCTGAGTTTCTACTAGCATTAGAAAAAGCCGATTTATCAAAGCTCCTTGAAATCGTTCAGGAAGTGAAATTAAATGGTTTTTATCACATATAAGAGATGCCTTCAGAGGCATCTCTTTTCTTGTTTCTGAGATCTTCCCTTCCTATCATTTCTTGTATAAAAGTACCCATCATTTCTCAAACTACTTAAAAAGAGTAGCTAAAGGAGCTAAGCGGAATGATTTTATCGATCGGAAAACATCTTCTTCCACATTGTCTTCAACAGTCAGAGGCTGCAGCTTTTGCAAAAAAGCAATTTGGTGACCACTTTCGTGATATAGATCGTCTTCTCCCAGTTTTCCAGAGTGCTGAAATTGATACACGATATTTTGCAATGCCGTTGGATTGGTATAGTAGTGGACCGACATTCGAAGAAAAAAATGAACGGTATATCGCTTTATCAGTAGATTATGCTACAGAAGCGATAAAAGATTGTTTAAACAATACTTTTTATTTAGAGAGAGAAATAGATTGTAGTGATGTGGCAGCGATCTTTTTTGTCTCAACTACGGGTATATCAACTCCCAGTATTGAAGCAAGAATTATGAATGTCCTTCCTTTTTCACCACACACAAAGCGTATTCCGATCTGGGGACTTGGATGTGCTGGAGGAGCATCAGGCCTTTCACGTGCAAATGAATACTGCATGGCTCATCCCGAAGAAGCTGTACTTGTTGTGAATGTAGAATTATGTAGCTTAACGTTCCAACATGGAGATTATTCCAAAAGCAACTTAATAGGCACAGCACTTTTTGCTGATGGCGTATCGTGTATGCTCGTTACTGGTGAAAAATCACCGTTACTCCAATACTCGAAAATGAACAATATACCAGCTATCGTTTCGGTTAAGTCCACTCTTATGAAAGATTCTGAGGATGTTATGGGATGGGAAGTAAGTAACGAGGGGTTACACGTTGTTTTCTCAAAATCCATTCCATTAATTGTTTCGACATGGCTTGAACCTAACGTTAAGGAATTCCTTACATCACAGAATAAAGTCCCTGAAGATATTGACTATTTTATTGCGCACCCGGGAGGTACAAAAGTGTTAACAGCTTATGAAGAGGCGCTGGGTTTAGAGAAGTCAATGACCGCTATATCACGCGAGGTACTAAGACAATTCGGCAACATGAGCTCTGTTACAATCGTTTATGTATTGGATCAATTCCTGAGAAATGGGTGCGAAACGGGTGCCAATGGCCTAATGGCTGCTCTTGGTCCTGGCTTTTGTTCAGAGTTATTACTCCTAGAATGGAAAGAAGGGGCGTAATCTATGGTTTTTCTCTTTACATTGGTGTTTATACTTCTTATTGTGCAAAGGGCAGGTGAACTTATACTTGCTAGAAAAAATGAAAAGTGGATGAAGGATCGAGGTGCAATAGAATGCGGAGAAGACCACTACAAATACATTGTTATGTTGCACATTGGTTTTCTACTTGCTGTTGCGGTAGAAACAGCTCTTCGCGGTTTCACTCTTTCATTAATTTGGACAGTAATGCTTGGAATATTTCTGTTAGCACAGTTGTTAAGAGTTTGGACAATCAGGTCTCTAGGAAAGTTCTGGAACACTAAAATTATCGTGTTGCCTAAAGCAAGCGTTGTTGCTAAAGGGCCGTATCGTTTTATACGACACCCTAATTACGTGATTGTAGCGTTAGAAATCTTATCTCTTCCCCTTATCTTTTCTTCGTATTGGACTGCCATTGTTTTCACATTTTTAAATGCTGGATTACTATTAAAGGTTCGTATTCCAGCTGAAGAGAAAGCGTTAAAAGAAGTAACGAATTATACAGATGTTTTTACTGAACCAACCAATAATTGATATACATATCCAACGTCTCCTCCTCATAGACTTGTACAAATACGGAGCTTAAGGGACGTGGATGGCATGATCAAATCGTTGCATACAAAAATTGGCGTCTTTATTTTGATAGCAGCTCTGCTGTTTCTTATGATTCCTCGAAATGCTTCAGGAGAAGGTGTTGGTGTCTCAGCTAGAAGTGCCATCCTAATGGAACAAGAAACCGGACGAGTGCTTTACGAGAAAGACGCTTATACACAAAGAAGGATAGCAAGCATAACAAAAATTATGACAGCAATTCTAGCGATTGAGTCAGGGAAATTAGATGATATGGTTGTTGTAAGTTCAAGGGCTGCAGGAACAGAAGGATCGTCACTTTATTTAAAAGAAGGCGAAAAAATAAAGCTCGAGAATCTGGTTTATGGGCTTATGCTCCGTTCTGGTAATGATGCAGCAGTTGCTATTGCAGAAGCAGTTGGAGGAAGTCTTGAGGGTTTTGTAAGTCTGATGAATCAAAAGGCAGAAGAGATTGGGATGTCTAATACTGTTTTTGCCAATCCTCATGGACTTGATGATCATGAGAATCACCTTTCCACAGCATATGATATGGCTTTATTAACTCAGTATGCTATGAATAATGAAATTTATCAGGTCATATCTGGGACTAAGGTACATAGAGCTCCCAACGAGAAAGAAGACTGGGATTATGTGTGGCGGAACAAAAATAAACTATTAACAGGTTTATATGAAGATTCAACCGGTGGAAAGACGGGCTATACAAAGAGAGCGAAACGTACCCTTGTTTCAACAGCAGAACGTGATGGAATGAATCTGATTGCGGTAACACTTGATGCTCCGAGCGATTGGAATGATCATATTTCAATGTTCAACTTTGGATATAAGAATTATGAGCTTACCTTATTGCAATCTAAAGGCGTCCTTAAGGATCTGAAGGAGGAGCCTTACAAGGGTAGGGTGAAGTTAAATAGGGATCTACTATATCCATTAACTGAAGAGGAAAAAGACAGCATTGAGTCAACAATACAGCTTGCAAAACCTCCAGAGAAAAGTGATTGGGATAAGCCAGATTCTTTTCAAAATCCAATCGGTTTATACAAAGTCACACTAAATAACGAAACCCTAATTAAAGCTCCTCTTACTTATGAAGCTGTTGAGAAAAAACCAAAAGGATTTTGGGGATTCTTTAGAAATCTATTCTCTCTAGATTCCGGACGTGATCTCAATGGTTAATATCATCTGGGTTGCTTTATTTCTTATCGGCATCATCTTTGCGTTCATAAACGGGACAATGGAAGAAGTAAACAAAGCTATTTTTAGTGGTGCTGAAGAAGCAATTGCTGTTTGTATTGGTCTACTCAGTGTTCTTGTTTTCTGGCTTGGTTTAATGAAGATCGCCCAAAAAGCTGGACTACTTGAAGTCATGGCGCGTTGGTTTAAACCAGTTGCTAGAAAGCTTTTTCCTGAAGTGCCGACAGAACATCCTGCAATGGGTTATATCCTATCCAATATGATCGCTAACATGTTTGGACTAGGGAATGCGGCTACACCAATGGGTATAAAAGCTATGGAGGAATTAAAAAAACTGAACGATATGAAAGATCATGCTTCGAGATCAATGATTACTCTATTAGCACTCAACACATCTAGCTTAACGTTAATACCTACGAGTGTGATTGCAATTCGAATGAAGTATGGTTCCGTTTCACCTACAGAAATCGTAGGTACTACTATTGCTGCAACGGCTTGTTCCACAATAGGTGCGTTAATGATTGATCGGCTTTTTAATAGAAAAAGCAAAGGGGGAATTAAATCGTGAACATTTCGATTTGGATTATCCCCTTGTTAATTGGCTTTATCCTTGCTTATGGAACGTGGAAGAAAGTACCAACCTACGAAGTGTTTGTGGAAGGTGGAAAAGAAGGTCTTTCAATTGCTTTCTCAATCGTTCCTTATCTAGTAGGCATGATGGTAGCTATTTCTGTTTTTCGAGCATCTGGAGCAATGGCATTTTTAAGTGGTCTACTTAAAGCACCATTTGACGCAATAGGTATACCGACAGAAATTGTCCCACTCGCACTGATACGTCCAATCTCAGGTACGGGCGCTTTAGCAATGACAACTGATATTATTAGCACATATGGACCTGATTCATTTATAGGAAGGTTAGCATCAACTATGCAAGGTAGCACTGATACAACCCTCTATATCCTTACTGTTTATTTTGGTGCTGTAGGTATTAGGAAAATGGGGAACGCTTTGAAAGTTGGGTTGTTGGCTGATCTAGTAGGAATGATTGCAGCAATCGTTTTTGTCACCATTGTTTTTGGATGATGGCCACCGTAAAAAAGCGGTGGCTTTTTTTGATTTTAACAAAGGGTTTGCAGGATTCTGGTTTGAGCATAATAAATGATAGAATGAATCTGTACTTGAGGTTTGACTACGACAAGAGTATGATGTTTTAGTGAGGTGAATATGATGGAACGTTTACAAAAGGTAATTGCTCAAGCTGGAGTTACTTCCAGACGGAAAGCAGAAGGATTAATTGAAGAAGGAAGAGTTAAAGTTAACGGTAAAGTCGTTACTGAACTCGGTACGAAAGTTTCTGATCGTTGTAAAATTGAAGTGAACGGTATTCAGGTAGAACGTGAAGCGCCGGTTTACTTTTTGTTCTATAAACCGACAGGAGTCATTTCAGCGGTTGAAGACGATAAAGGAAGAAAGGCAGTAACAGATTATTTCCATGAAATTGAAGAGAGGGTTTTCCCTGTAGGAAGACTTGATTATGATACATCAGGTGCTCTTCTTCTAACAAATGATGGAGACTTTGCAAATAAGCTCATGCACCCAAGCTATCATGTAGATAAGGTATATGTAGCTAAAGTAAAAGGTCTTATGAACAAAGAAACGATTCAAAAGCTTGAAAGAGGCGTGCAGCTTGAAGATGGTAAAACGTCTAAGGCACGTGCACGAATTCTGTCAGTGGATAAACAAAAAGAGAAATCGATTGTAGAACTGACGATTCACGAAGGTAAAAATCGACAGGTGCGAAGAATGTTCGAAGCAATTGGTTTCCCTGTACAGAAGCTAAAGAGAGAACGCTATGGTTTTCTTGAGTTAACAGGAATGAATCCTGGAGATTATCGTGAGTTGAAACCATACGAAGTTAAACAGCTCCGTAATCAAGCTGTCACACAAAAGTCAAAAAAGCGATAAGTTGACACCCTAACAGCACGTTATAGTGAGAGTAGTATTGCTTAGTTTGATTGGAGTTGGTTTAAATGAACAAAAAAAACCGGCTGATCGTGCGGACTGTTATATTGGCGATTGTCTTTATAGCAGTCGGCTATACGTTCTATACAAACTTTTTCGCAAATGAAAGCGGAATCGTACAGGCCGGGGATCAAGCCCCTAACTTTATTTTGACTGACCTTGAAGGAAATGAAGTAGAGCTTGAAGATTATAGAGGAAAAGGTGTATTTCTTAACTTCTGGGCAACATACTGTGAGCCGTGTAAGGATGAAATGCCTGCAATGGACAAGAAGTACAAAGAGTATAAAGACAAAGGCGTAGAGATTCTTGCAGTTAATGTATCAGAGCCGAAATTGACTGCGGAAAGTTTCGTAGATCGCTATAAGCTAAGTTTTTCTGTACTGCTAGATAAAAGTAACGATGTAACAAATCACTATGGAGTTGGGCCAATTCCAGTTACATTCTTAATTGACAAAGACGGCCAAGTCATCAGAAAGACACAAGCTAGCTTGTCTGAAGAAGTAATCGATGACTATATGAAGCAAATCCAACCGTAACGGGGTGTTCCAATGAGCGACAAAAACATCACCTGTGAATGCGGACATGTTAACCCTTATGGAACTGAGATATGCGAAGTATGTGGTAAGCCGCTCCAGGGAGATTTGAAATCTAATAAACTTCTTAATATGAGATATGAGGGAAGCGCTCGTAGATCTCAAACTTATAAAACGACTATAATCGATAAAATATGGAATTTCTTTTCTTCTGTAAAAGTAGGGATATGGATTATTGTCCTTCTTCTCGTTGCTTCTGCAATTGGAACGATTTTTCCTCAGCAAATGTACATACCACCGCTGTCTGATCCTACAGTCTATTATGAGGAACAATACGGTATACTAGGACAACTATATTATGATCTTGGATTTCATAATCTATACGGCTCTTGGTGGTACATGCTATTAATTGCAGCTCTCGGTTTGTCGTTAATAGTTGCAAGTCTTGATCGATTTGTTCCACTATATCGTGCACTTAAAAAACAGCGTGTTATTCGACATGAGAGCTTTATGAAGCGTCAGAAATATTTCGGTATAACTGAGAATCCAGACAACAAAGTTGAATTATCGAATATCAAAGAAGCTTTGCAGAAGAAAAGATACAATGTAAAAGAAGAAGACGGTCATTTGTTCGCCGAGAAAAATCGGTTTTCAAGATGGGGCCCTTATGTTAACCATATTGGACTTATTCTATTTCTAATTGGTGGAATGCTTCGTTTCTTCCCAGGTATGTATGTTGATGAGGTACTCTGGCTACGTGAAGGAGAAACTGAGAAAATTAAGGGAACAGAAGAAGCCTACTATTTAAAAAGTGATGGGTTTATTCTCGAAACCTATGACAATAACGACGCCAAATTCAAGGATGCTATTGAAGCGTCTGGACAAGCAGCTGTTGCCAAAAACTATCAAACGGATGCAGTGCTTTATAAGCAAGTTGGCGAGCGAATAGCAGGAACGGATCCTGAACTTGAAAAGATTAAAGAGCATCCAATTCAAGTAAATAAGCCACTTAAATTTGATGGTTATGCAATCTATCAAGTTGATTACAAGTTAAATGAGCTTCAAAGTATGACGTTTACAATGGATAATAAGGAGACTGATAAGCCGGTAGGTGAACTCACAGTTAATCTTTATAATCCTGAGAAAGAATATGAGCTTAAAGATGGTTATCGAGTAGAGGTAATGGACTATTTTCCTGACTTCGAATTCAATGATAAAGGAGAACCCACAACTAAGTCTAAAGTTCCGAATAACCCAGCATTTATTCTTAATATGATTTCTCCTGAACATCCAGATGGTGAAGTGGCATTTGTTGCGATCAAGCAGAATCTAGAACCTCTTGGTGAGAATGATTACAAGATGTCCTTCCAGAATGTTGATACAAAGAATGTATCGGGTCTTGTCGTTCGTAAAGACAATACGCTATGGATTCTTGCTATAGGTGGAGCGATCTTTATGATCGGTGTTATCCAGGGGATGTACTGGAATCACCGTCGTATTTGGGTGCGTAGAAAAGACAATGAAATTTGGCTAGCGAGTCATACGAATAAGAATTGGTATGGACTTAAGCGAGAGCTTGAAGGTGTGACAGATCAAACGGGTCTTCAAATGCCGCTCGATCAATCTGAACAAAAATAATAGATTTTTATAGCACGAAGGGAGGCGGATAAGATGGCTCAACTTAGTAGTAACTTGCTTTATATTGCTTTCTTCATCTATTTTGCTGCAAGCATTGTTTTCGCTATTTCATTATTCGGTAAGAAATGGAGAAAATCAGATGAAGCTACCCATTCAAGGAAGTGGGGAATGTGGGGTTTTACGTTATCTGCAGTTGGTTTTCTATTTCAACTGAGCTATTTTATTACGAGGTGGATTGCTGCAGGGCATGCACCTGTTAGTAACCTTTTTGAATTTACTACATTTTTTGGAATGGCAATGGTTTTTGCTTTCTTGATTATTTATTTGATTTACAAAAGTAATGTCATCGGCTTATTTGCAATGCCAGTTGCCATCATCGTCATTGCTTATGCTAGTGTGTTTCCATCTGAAATTCAGCCTTTGATTCCAGCATTACAAAGTAACTGGCTTAAAATTCATGTAACGACTGCAGCTCTAGGCGAAGGCATTCTGTCGATTAGTTTCGCAGCTGGACTTGTCTATCTTGTTCGTACAGTTAATCAAGAGAAAGCGAGCAAATCTACTTTTTGGCTAGAAGTCGTCATGTATACACTGATTAGTACAGTTGCATTCGTTATTCTATCGTTAGGATTTGAAGCTGCTGGTTACTCTTCAACTTATGAGTTTGTTGATCAAAACGAGCAGCAAATTACAGTTGAGTATACCTTACCAGCATTAACTGGACCAACAGATGGTAGCTACGTTAGCGGAAATGAATTTGGCCCGCTTTTAGAGGCTCCAGCTTGGATGAAAGGCGAGAAGGCTGCTCATAAGCTTAACACCTTAATCTGGTCTATACTAGGCGGTCTAGTGTTATATGGCTTAATTCGTCTCATTCTTCGCAAACGAATTGGTGCAGCTATTCAACCTGCTTTGAAAAACGTTAATGAAGAATTGGTCGATGAAATTCAGTATCGTGCAGTGGCAATTGGATTCCCTGTTTTCACGCTTGGAGCCCTTATTTTCGCTATGATTTGGGCGCAAGCTGCCTGGACCCGTTTCTGGGGATGGGATCCAAAAGAAGTTTGGGCCCTTGTTACCTTTTTATTCTATGCAGCATATCTTCACCTTCGTCTTTCACGTGGATGGCAAGGAGAGAAGTCAGCATGGCTTGCTGTTGTAGGGTTCGTTATTATTATGTTAAATCTCGTGGTTGTTAACCTCGTTATTTCTGGACTACATTCATATGCATAGTACTGAAAACCTTCACGAGTAGTGAGGGTTTTTTTGTCATTTATAAGTGTATGCGGTTTCCTCATGACTGGTCTAGAAAGCTTTATACGTGGTAGAATAGAAGACATGAGCTATTGTAGGAGGGAATCTTCTTGGAAAAAGATGCAAGAATTTTAGTTGTAGATGATGAAGAGCGTATCAGAAAGTTATTGCGCATGTATCTTGAAAGAGAAAATTATGAAATTAAAGAAGCAGAAAATGGAGAAGAAGCACTTGAGATCGCAACAGAAGATGATTTTGATCTTATCTTGTTGGATTTAATGCTCCCAGGTATGGATGGCATTGAAGTTTGTCAGCAAATGCGCGAGCAAAAAGCGACGCCAGTTATTATGTTGACAGCCAAAGGAGAAGAAGCCAATCGTGTTCAAGGATTTGAAGTGGGCGCGGATGATTATATTACAAAACCATTTAGTCCGAGAGAAGTCGTTCTTCGGGTGAAGGCACTTCTCAGAAGATCATCAACAACCAAGTTTCTACAAACGGAAACAACGACTAAAAATGTGATTGTTTTTCCTTATTTAACAATTGATCACGATGCACATCGGGTACTCGCAGAAGATGAAATTATCAATTTAACACCGAAAGAATATGAGCTCCTTTACTATCTTGCGAAAGCACCTGATAAAGTGTTTTCTCGAGAAGAACTACTTAAAGATGTTTGGAACTACGAGTTTTTTGGAGATCTTCGCACAGTAGATACCCATGTTAAGCGCCTAAGAGAAAAATTAAATAAGGTATCACCTAATGCTGCGTCTATGATCTCGACTGTATGGGGAGTTGGGTATAAGTTTGAGGCAGTAAAAGAGTAATGATTTGGAGAAGTGTAGTTGGTAAGCTTTGGCTTACAATTATTTTACTAGTTGCATTTGTACTTTCGATTTTAACCATCCTTTTGCTTCAGTTTTTTGAAGATTTTCATGTTGAGAAAGAAGCAGAGCAAATGGAGCGACTAGCGGATAAAGTAGCTTCAGTTATTGAACGATACGATGATCGCGACCAAGCGCTTGATACAGCGTGGGAGATTACTGACTTTTATCCTACGAGAGTGATGATCATTAAAAATGAAGAGGCTAATGAAGGCCTGTGGTATTCCCCTAATGCGCACGGGCTCCCACGAATCTCATTAGACGTTTTTAAAGAAGATCCTGTTCTAAAGGATGTATTTACAGATGGAGAAACAGTTGTCAAACAAGGTAACTTTGAAACGAAAACAGAAGCAACATCCTCTAATGAACTTTTAGTTGTTGGTGTTCCTATGCAAATAGATGGAGAAGATCATGGAGCAGTATTTCTATATCAATCTCTTGATGTAATTGCAAAAACAACAGGACAGGCACGTAATTTAATATACATAGCAGCAGGTATTGCGATCGTTTTAACTACGATCTTTGCATTCTTCTTATCAACTCGAATCACGGCACCACTCTTAAAGATGAGAGAAGCTGCTACACAAGTTGCAAAAGGGAAATTCGATACAAAAGTGCCGATGGTAACTCACGATGAAATTGGTGAGTTATCCATAGCCTTCAATCGTATGGCACGCCAGCTGAACAACTATGTAACAGCACTGAATCAAGAAAAAGAGCAGCTTGCTAGTATATTAAGCAGTATGGCAGATGGTGTCATCACTTTTGATAAAACTGGGGCTATTCTTAGCACAAATCCACCTGCGGAACGTTTTCTGAAAGCGTGGTATTACGAGCAAGGTATGGATGAGCAACCGGGTACAGAGATTCCTGAGGACATAAACGAGTTGTTTAGTCTTGTTGTCATGCTTGAACGTGAACAGCTTACTGAAGTCGAATTACAGGGTAGAAGCTGGGTGGTGGTAATGACCCCACTTTATAATCAGTCGGCTATTCGTGGAGCTGTTGCAGTATTTCGCGATATGACAGAGGAAAGACGTCTCGATAAGCTGAGGAAGGATTTCATAGCGAATGTATCGCATGAGCTAAGAACACCAATTGCTATGCTACAAGGCTATAGTGAAGCGATTGTAGATGATATCGCAAGTAGTGATGAGGAAAAGAAAGAAGTTGCTCAGATTATTTATGACGAATCATTGCGGATGGGTAGACTTGTGAATGAGTTACTTGACCTTGCTAGAATGGAAGCAGGACACAACGAACTGCATTATAGTAACATTCATCTTCAAGATTTTGGTCAGAGAATTGTAAGGAAATTCTCAGGTCTTGCTCGAGATAGAGAAGTCGAGTTGAAATTTCATTTATCGAATCCTGACCGAATGTTAATGATCGATCCTGATCGTATTGAACAAGTACTTACAAATTTATTGGATAATGCAGTAAGGCATACACCGAACGACGGCGAAGTAAGTTTGCTTATTACGTCACTTGAAAAAGGTGTGCAGTTCAATGTGAAAGATACAGGATCTGGTATTCCAGAGGATGATTTACCATTCGTATTTGAACGATTCTATAAAGCTGATAAAGCTAGGACAAGAGGAAGATCCGGAACTGGCCTTGGCCTTGCAATTGCCAGAAATATTGTGGAATCCCATCGTGGCCAAATATCAGTACACAGCAAAAACGGAGAAGGCACTGTTTTCTCTTTCTTTATCCCTGATCAAGCTGACGAGTGACAGGCACCACCCGTTATTTGTTGAAAGTTGTCGAACGAGTAGTTTAGCTCCTGAGTGTATCTCAGGAGCTTTTTTACTTTCCTCCTAATTTGAAGATGAATAAAGAATGGGAAGTGGTATGCTAAAGTTCAATTTATGCGGTACAATTGTAGTGGGAACTGTCAAACTAGTTCGATAAAGGAGCTGACATTTTGTATACTGACTATCATAATCATCTTGAAAAAGGAACACTCACATTAGATTATTTATCACAATTTGTTGAAGAAGCTAAACGGAAAAACGTTAGCCACTTTGGTATCTCAGAACATGCTTATCACTTCTATGAGACTGAGAACATTTTAAGTAACCCATGGGTGAATCAGCGAAGGTGGTATAACATGGATCAGTACGTCAATCTCTTTCAACAAGCGGAAGAACAGGGCATGGACGTTAAAATGTCGATTGAAATGGACTATACACCTGGTAAACACACTGAAATGAGAGACTTTATTTCCAATTACAAGTTCGATTACGTTATTGGTTCGATCCATTGGGTCGAGGATTTTGGCATTGATTTAGCTGAATATCGTCATTTATGGGACGAGAGGGATATTCATACTGTTTACCGTAAGTATTTTGATCAAGTAGTTACACTTGCCGAATCAAATTTATTTGATATTGTTGGGCACCTTGATCTTGTTAAAATCTTTAAGTATAAGCCCGACAATCGAGATTTTCTTCTAGAACAGTACGATCGCGCAACAAATGCTTTGTCTAATTCAAAAACATGTGTAGAAATTAGTACGGCAGGATTACGAAAGCCAGTAGGTGAATTATATCCTGACCCAGATCTTCTTAAAATGTGTTTTGAAAAAGACATTCCTATTGTCCTTTCATCAGATGCTCATGTTCCAGGAGATGTAGGGGCGGATTATGACAAAGCTGTGGACCTGGCGAAATCTGTTGGATACTCTAAATTAATGACATTTCAGCAAGGGGAGCGTAAATCGATTTCTCTATAGCAAAAAGAACAAGAGCTATTGCGCTCTTGTTCTTTTTCATTACTACACTCCGCCAATTTGTTCAACTTTTACAATATCCTGAACAGATTCAAGCGTCTCTTCGATATTTTTAGGAAGTTCGCTATCAAATGAGAGCATCATAATTGCTTCTCCTCCAGCTGTTTTTCTTCCAACTTGCATCGTAGCGATATTAATTTCGTGTTCTCCTAATACTTTCCCAACATTACCGATAACACCTGGTCTGTCATTATGCTGAATATATAACAGATGTCCCTGAGGGTGGAAGTCAATATCAAACCCGTTTAATTGTGTAATCCGATCTCCGTATTCTTTTATATATGTGCCTTGTAGTGAAAAAGCTTCTTTATCACCTTTAACCGTCACTGAAATGAGGTTCGAATAACCATGTGTTTCGGAGCTATGCTTCTCTCCATACGTAATACCGCGCTCTTTCGCGATAGAAGGAGCATTCACTTCATTAACTGTCGTGTCTAGTCTTGATTTAAGAAAAGAGGCCATGAGGTTTCTTGTCAAGATGACAGTATCAAGTTCCGTTAGTTTACCAGCGTAGCTTACTTCAACGAGATTAACTGCTGACTTCATACATTGTGAAAGAATACTTCCCATTTTACGAGTGAGTTCATAATAAGGTTTGATCTTCTCATACTCTTCTTTCGAGAAGCCTGGAAGATTAATAGCATTTCTAATTGGTTTACCTTGAAGGAAATATAAGACCTCATCTGCTACTTGAGCCGCGACGTTAAGCTGCGCCTCTTTCGTAGAAGCACCGAGGTGTGGCGTGACGATAACCTGATCGTAGCCAAGAAGAGGATGGTCATGTTCAGGCGGCTCTGCTTCAAATACATCAAGTGCTACACCGCCAATATGTCCGGAGTCAAGGAAAGGGATCAACGCTTGCTCATCAATAATTCCTCCTCGAGCGCAATTAATCAGAAAGACGCCTTTTTTTGTTTTTGCAATCGTATCTTCATTCAACAGGCCGCGTGTTTTGTCTGTAAGAGGTGTGTGAACTGTAATAATATCGGCACTATCGAGCAAATGATCAAATTCAACAGATTGAACATCAAGTTTTTGAGCTCGATCATTTGTCAAAAATGGATCAAATACAACAACATTCATTCCAAATGCTCTTGCTCTCCTTGAAAGCTCAGTACCAATCCTTCCCATACCTACAATTCCAAGTGTTTTGCCATGGAGTTCTGTGCCGACATAGTGCTTACGCATCCATTTTCCGGTTTTTAAAGATGATGTTCCCTGTGGAATATTGCGAACAAGTGCCGCCATCATAGCGAAAGTATGTTCAGTTGTAGAAATTGTGTTACCGTCAGGTGCGTTAACAACAATGACTCCCCGTTTGGTTGCAGCGTCAAGATCAATGTTATCAACACCTACCCCCGCTCTAGCTACAATCCTTAAATTTGGCATTTTATTGAGAACTTCGGCAGTTACTTTCGTCGCGCTTCGAACTAATAGTGCCTCATATTGATTTAGACGATCGCTAAATTCGTTCAGTGAGCCAATATCACATTGAACCTGACTGTCATTTAATAAAGGTTGCAATCCATCTTCCTGAATTCCATCTGTAACAAGAACGTAAGCCAACTTCTCCACTCCTTTTTTCTATCTCTTCTAATTTTTTAGAAAACTTAATACTATACTTTTTATCATGAAAGCATTAAAGTGTCAATTTCAATTAGATTTTAAATAGAACCAATCTGGAGAAAAGGAAATCCCCGGTTACATAACCGGGGATTTGAAACATTACTATTCGAATTTTAATGCGTCACCGTCGAAAGACTCGTCAGCAATTTTGATTGAGTCAGTAGGGCAACCTTCAAATGCATCCATCATATCTTCATGAAGTACTTCAGGAATTTCGACAATACCTTCGTTATCGTCGAGGGTTACAAACGCGATACCTTCGTCGTCATAATCGTAAATGTCTGGTGCAGCAGCGCCACAAGCACCACAAGCAATACAAGTGTCTTTATCTACAATAGTATACTTAGCCATGATTTAACCTCCTATTCAATACTTCTATATGCCTTTCATCGTTCTTTTATACATAAATGAAAGTTTTTAATAACTTTATTGTAAAGGTGATTTCTTGACTTTTCAATAGTCAAATACTTTTCTGAGTGCCTAATTGGTTGTTTCCCGATTTTAATTTAAGTAAACACTGCATAAAATTTGATACAATGAGAAGAGAGCTAGTGACAGGGTGGTCTTATCATGGAATATTTAGATGGTGTAGTGTTATTTGTTCTTAATCGTTATAAAGGTGAGCGCTCTTTATCAGCAGTGTATCATCTCTTAAAGGGAAAGAAGTCTTCACAAACGATTCAAGATGCCAGGCTTTTCGACGTTTCGTTCTTGTTTGGAATGCTCAAGCATCTGAACAGAGAACAGCTCGAGGAAGCAACTGAGCACCTAGTGAATGCGGGGTCACTTGAGCAAACAGATCGAGACCGTTATGTGATCACATCCGATGGAAATGGTACTCTTCAAATATTCTTAAATTCCGACCCATTTCCAACACATTTAAACGGATGGAAGTATCATCACCTAGCCGATCAATTCTGGCAGCGCCTTAGTTTATACGTGCAGAGTCTTTCTTATTCTGTTCATAACAATATGAATTTTTACCCCGTCATGAAAGATGAATTGACGCAAGGTTGGGTTAGAAAGCATTTCCCTATTAGTTCTGAGGAAAGAGTAAAGATAGCAGCAGAACTGTATAAAGAGGTAACATGTGTCCTTGAAAATCTGCCTAATCAACTTGCCACTTTTTTCGTTCATCGCCTTAGTGGTGTTGGGAGAACTGGACTTACTTTACAACAAACTGCAACCGAGTTTGGGATTACTTTAGAAGAAGCTACCATTAAATTCTATAGTATTATACATGCTTGTCTTACTTTCGTTCAAAATACCAGTGATTGTCCATTGCTTACTTCTTTAGCAGCAGATGAGCATGCTGAAATGCCTTTAACGTCTTCTACCAGACAAACTTATGTTCTGCTGCAGAAAGGTTTAACAATGGAGCATATTGTTAGAAAGCGACAATTAAAGAGAAGCACGATTGAAGATCATGTAGTTGAAATTGCAATCAATGTACCGGACTTTTCAATTGATCCTTTTGTTTCAAAACAAGCACAGCAATCGATTATTGCAGCTAGCCAGGAGACAAAGAGCCAACGTTTAAAAACAATTAAGGAACATTTAGATCATAAGTATCCTTATTTTGAAATCAGATTAACACTTTGCAAAGAAGGGGTTTAATGAATTTAGCCGACGTTTTATATAAACACTTCGGATATCACCAGTTCAGAGAAGGTCAGGAAGGCATTATTGAAGACGTATTAGATGGTAAAGATGTGTTTGCTATGCTACCAACAGGTGCTGGAAAGTCACTTTGCTATCAATTGTCAGCTTATGCTGGAGCTTCTCCAGTGTTGATTGTTTCACCACTTGTATCTTTAATGGAAGATCAGGTCCAACAATTAAAAACGCATGGAGAGAAGCGAGTAGTTGCTTTAAATAGCTTTCTTGATTTTAATAAAAGGATGAGTATATTAAGGCAATTATCAAAGTATTCTTTTATTTATGCATCACCAGAAATTCTACAAAATAAAACTGTTCAGCGTGTACTGAAGCAACTCTCATTTGGTTTAATGGTTGTGGATGAAGCTCATTGTGTTTCCCAATGGGGTCATGACTTTAGAACAGATTATTTGAAACTTGGGTCACTTAGAGAACAGCTAGGTCACCCACCTCTACTTGCTTTGACAGCGACAGCAACGAAAGATGTTCGTCAAGATATTGTAAAGCAGTTGCAAATGAATAATCCTGCGTACCATGTTCAAAGTGTTGATCGACCCAACATTGCGATTAAGCTAGAAAAACACAGCTCGATAGTTGAGAAAGTTAAGGCGGTGCACCATTACGCAGGACAGCTTGAAGGACCTGGGATCATTTACTTTTCTAGCAGAAATTGGGCAGACAAAATAGCCAGAGAGTTAGAAGAAGCGGGAATTGGAAGTGTGGCTTCGTATCATGCTGGACTTAATCAAGAAGATCGTTTGCTCATCCAGCAGCAGTTTTTAAATAATGAACTTTCTATTGTATGCTCGACTAATGCATTTGGTATGGGCATTAACAAAAGCAATATCCGCTATGTAATTCATTTTCATCCTCCCTCTACGATTGAAAGTTTTCTGCAAGAAATAGGTCGTGCTGGAAGAGATCAGAAGAAAGCCATTGCGATTCATCTTTATACAGAAGAAGATGAATTTCTACCTTTATCTTTTATTGACAGCGAGCTTCCGGCTAGAGCACAAATTATAGACGTGTTGAGCAACCTTTCTAAGCGTACTGGAGAACGGTTATCAGTAAAGCAATATGAGAGCCAGGATATACCGTTTGGTTTAACAGAGACTGCCTGGCGTCTTATTGTTCATAAATTAGAGGTCCACGACTTTCTGAAAAATGAAATCATACAGCCTTTTCAAATGACTGATGCTGTTGAGGTTATTACGGCAGAAGCTGAAAAACGAAGAAAAGAAAAGCTATTGAAGTGGACAAGGTTTAAAAGCTGGTTAGAAGACAATCAGTGTAGAAGGAATGGGCTTCTTACGCTATTTGACGAATCACCAGTCACCATAGAAGATTGTTGCGATTTTTGCGGACTATCCTTAAGCAACTATTTTAAAGATGATAAAGGGTCGTATCAACAAAGAAATCAAATAACCAATTGGAAGCAAGAGCTTAAAAGGTTACTTGTAAATAATAAGGAGGATTCTGGTGAGAAACCGACAGGCTGAAATTGTAAATAACCTCTCGGATCGTGAATTGCTCATCAATGTTTATTTAACACAGGGGATCCTTCTCATCCTGTCATTTGTGATTGGTGTCATTCTATTTTCTGAAGTATGGTTTATAGATGAAATAGTAGAATTTAATATGAGTGATATGTTATTTCTAGGTGGTGGGTTGGCATTATTGGTTGTTTTAATTGATCAATTTCTAATGAAAGTATTGCCAGAAGACAAGCTTGATGATGGGGGAATTAATGAAAGGATCTTCTCCAATCTTTCTGTACCACATATATTGTTCCTAGCCTTTATCATTTCATTTAGCGAAGAACTAATGTTTCGCGGCGTTGTCCAAACTCATTTGGGTCTGTTCATAGCGAGTGGTTTATTTGCTATTATTCACGTTAGGTATCTAGCTAAGCCTGTGTTGTTTACATTAGTTGTTGGGATTAGTTTTAGCTTGGGAATATTGTTTGAGTTGACGGATAACGTTCTCGTAACCATTACAGCTCATTTTCTAATTGATTCTACAATGGGAATCCTCATCAAACAAAAAGCACATTCTTGATCACATCATGAAAGGTGAGTTATATGAAGAACGAAAGTCCATTACCATCCAGAAAAGACTATCATCGCAATAAAGAAAACAAAAAAAAGCGAGCTAGAACTGGAAAAAAGGAAAGCGAGTTACCGTCGCTAACACTGATCCGTGTTCTTGCACTGCTTTTTATTGGAATGGTTTCAATATTTCTTCTCTATTCGTACTTCGCTTAAATTTATCTAGTACATCACTATTTCCCCAGTATTATCTGAAGCCTGAGGTGCATAGACTAGTCTCAGTAAAGGGGGGAGCGAAGTGGATGCATTCAAACAGTGGAATCTTCCGCAGCCTCAATCTGACGTGACGATCGTATTGCTACAAGAATTAGTGGAAAGGAAAAATGATGAAAAACACTTTAAAGCGAAGTCTCTTTTCTATGGATATGTTCTAACGTTTTTTGTGCTTATCATTGGAGCGTTATTTTTGTACGAGCTTGAAAGGAGTACGGCGTTATTTGTAAGAGCAGTTTCTCCTACAACCACGCCGTTTCTCTTCGTATCGATTACAATGAGTATAGTGGCATTTTATCAGTTAAGGAAGTTTACCAAAAAGTGTAAAAAAGCAGAGGATGAATTTGAATCCCTTAGATTAGAGGTATTGGATCGAAGCGACGAGCTTTTTGAAGGTCAGATTCAATGGCAGAATAGACATGATGTATTTAAATATATGAAAGAAACACATGACGTTAATCTTTATCATAAATAGCTGTTACCGTTGCTCAGGACATCCGAAGAACAGGTATTGTTCAATTTGGAAGTAGTTACCATTTATTGATAACTCATCCTCTACAAACATTTCAATTTTACCAAAAGCAACTGTATCTTTAAGTTTAGGGCAGAATACTTCAACGGGCATGCCAAGACGGCGATTAAAATCTAGATCTTCATTTCCCAACAATGATTTTGTTTTAAGTTTATTAATCATTGATCCATCATCTCCGTTTATTTGGTATCCGTCCCATTCGGTCTGGTTATACTTTTATTTTACATTAAAAAGACTGAATCTTCAAGAAATTAAAAAGCCCAATTTACGGAAATGTTAGCCCGATTTTGTGTGAATTTAGGTTTTTGAAGGATATTATTCTTGAATTGTGGTATTAATTAAGTGTAGTGATCTTACAAAGAGGTGATAGTTGTGTATGTACGTAGTGCAATGAAAACAATTCGAGAAACGGTTTATGTGAATGATGACACAAAGTTAAGTGAAACACTCCAACTGCTTAAAGAGCGTGAAATTGATGGTGTTCCAGTTATCAAAGGAAATAAATATGTAGGCATCGTTACCTTTAATCGTATTTATAAAGCATATTTTAAAAGTGATGTAACGGATAAAGAAAAGTTTCTTAATGAAACAAGTGCTGGAGATATCGCTTACCAAAAAGATGTCACTGTAGATCAAGAGGCAGTGTTTGAAACAACACTTCTACTTGCAAAGAATGCGCCACTCATTGCTGTTGTAGATGATAACCAGAACTTTATAGGAATCATTACAAGGTCTGATATTCTTGATCAATTTCAAAGTGCTTTTGGGATGCGAAAGCCAGGTATACGAATTGCATTTGCTTCTTCTGAAACAGAAGGAAGAATCGCAAGGCTTGCGAAAATCGCAAAAAAGTTTCATGAAAATATTATTTCGCTTTCAACATTTGATGAAAGCAATCAGAACGTTAGAAGAATAGTTATGAAAATAGAAAAAAGCGAAAACCTGGATCAATTTATCGCAAAGCTGGAACAGAATGGTTTCAAAGTGTTGGATATTAAAGAAGTTTAATCGCTTCTTACCCATAAAACCTCCTACTCTTACATACGTTAGAGTGGGGGGTTTTGCTTATGATAATTCGTCTATTTAGGTTAGCTGGAGTCTTGAGCTTTATCTATCTTGCAGAAAGTAACTTGAAGTTAAATAGCATTACGTTCACAGATATGATGTTAAACAGTGCTCGGTATGGATTAGGAGCTATTTGTTTTTTAATAGGTTTTCTTTTAGTTGCAAGAATCATTAAGGAACATGTTGAAGGTTTTATATCATTCTCTCTTCAAAACAGTGTTCATCTTAGAGTTTTCATCATTGAGGTAAGTTCACTAATTGGAGTATACTGGATATTGTTTCAAAATAATAAGTGGTTATCTCTTTCGTCGCTTGTTATGGCTTTTATATATGGTGGATTATCAGCTGATGTAAGTGCTGCGAAAGCGGTGAAAAGATTCCGAAGGAGTAATGAAGCATGATTTATTTTATTGGGTTGGTTGTAGTAGGCTTATTGCTACTGGGCTACATGTGGATTGAAGCACATCTTAATAGAGTTGTAACACAAGAACTTCAAATTAAAGATTTACCAAAAAGTTTCGATTCCTATCGAATCTTTTTTATATCTGATTTGCATAACCGATTAATTTCTAAACGTATTCTGAGTAAGGTGAAGAACAACGTTGATGCTGTCGTTATAGGTGGAGACGTGATGGAAAAAGGGGTTTCATTTGAGAAAGTAAACGAAAATCTCGAGCAGTTAAGTAAACTTGCCCCGTGCTATTTCGTATGGGGTAATAATGACTATGAAGAGAATCCAGAAACACTTGAAAAAATTCTTCTTGAAAATCATATAAAGATCTTAAAAAACGACGCTGCTAAAATCGTTAAAAACAACGAAGCGATTAACTTTCTAGGGATTGATGATTTGTCTACAGAGAATGCTTCTCTTGAGCAAGCACTAGATGCAGCAAATGAACATACAAAAATCCTCATAAGTCATAATCCCGATGTACAACATGATCTTCCTGAGAATAACGAGATACAACTGATTCTCTCAGGACACACACATGGAGGTCAAATTCGTCTGTTAGGTTGGGGAATTCGTGAAAAAGGAGGAACCAAGCAAGTAAACGGAACGACAGTAGTTATTAGTAATGGTTATGGAACTACTACCTTGCCGTTAAGGCTAATGGCGCCTGCTGAAACACATATTTTTATATTAAAAAGGAAATAAATTCAATTATTTATATTAAATACTTATACAAAGTTTACACAAACCTCATTCACCCTTTATACTAGGTGTGATAAAGGCAGTATTAGAGGGGAAGATTACTATGTCTGAAGGTAAATATAATATTAAAGCGGTCTCGAAAAAACTGGGTATACAACCGGGGACCTTAAGGGCATGGGAAAGGCGTTATAATATTATTTCTCCTATTCGTAATGAAGCCGGTCATCGTCTCTACTCAGAAGAACATATGTCTATCTTAAAATGGCTTGTTCAAAAAACAGAACAGGGGTTTACCATAAGTCAGGCTGTTGAGTTGCTTGAAAGTGGTCATACACCTTCCGATTCACAAAGTATAGATCTCGGTATAGGACAAGATCGAGCACAATTGCTCGCTGATGAAATTCTTGAAGCACTTCTCGCATTCGATGAAAGCAAAGCACAGGAATTGTTAAATCAAGCTTTTTCTGTATTTAGCATTGATAAAGTAGTTCACGATATTCTTGCTAAGCTCCTCGTACGAGTGGGGGATTTATGGGAAGATGGAAAAATCACAATTGCTCATGAGCATTTTACTAGTGCATTTTTACGTTCGAGAATAGGTATGATCTTTCATACGCTTCCTGTAGATGGCTATCTCCCGAAAGTAATGGCGGTTTGTTCGCCTGGGGAGTATCATGAGCTAGGGTTGTTAATCTTTACTCTTTATTTAAGAAGAAAAGGATTTGAAGTGATCTACCTAGGATCGAGTATTCCTGAATCAGATATTCAGGTAATTGTCGAGGATACGGATCCTAAAATTCTATTCCTATCCTGTACACTTATGAAAAATCTACCTAGGTGCTTAGACTTCGTTGACACACTAGACCAAAGGTTCCCTGAGTTGACAGTTGGGATTGGTGGAACTGCTATTTCTTATGTTGATAAAGAAAAAAGACAAACATATGATTCCTTTTGTGTTGGAAATACAAGAGATGAATGGGATATATGGATTAAAGATAAGCTTCAGAAATTAACGTATTAATGGACAGGTGTCCTGACTTGTCTAAGCTTCCCTAATCGGTGTAAACTAGAACAATAATGTCAACCAAGAACCAACTCTGCGTAATCACATATAGTATGAATAAAGGATTTGCGGGTGACAGACGGTAGGGGGGAATTAGATGCGTCTTGAACGTTTAACTTACGACAAAATAAAGATTTTTCTAACTTATGACGATTTAAACGAACGGGGAATTACGAAAGAAGAGCTCTGGCAGGACGTACCAAAAGTTCACAGGCTTTTTCGTGAAATGATCATGGAAGCTGATGACGAGCTTGGTTTCAAAGTGGATGGTCCTATCGCTGTAGAGGTATTCTCACTACCTGCACAGGGAATGGTGGTCATTGTGACGAAAGGCTCAAATGAGAATGACTTTGAAGACGACTACAGCGAAGATTATATCGAAATGCAGGTAACTCTTGATGAAAGCGATGAAGTGTTTTATGAATTTGCTTCATTAGAGGATGTTATTGGACTGTCTAAAATGTTAATTAACGTTGGGATTTTTGGAGGCACTCTTTACTCGTTCCAGAATCATTTCTATATGAAGTTCGATGAAGAAGAATTCGCGGAGTATGAATTAGATTCACTCATTGCACTTCTTGCAGAATATGGAAATCCGTCTACGATAACAAGCTATCGAGTAATAGAGTACGGAAAAACTTTGATGGACTCAACTGCAATAGAGCAGTTAAATAAGTATTTTAAATAAAAACCTCCCAATTGGGAGGTTTTGTTCGTTAGTTGAGAAGTGGGTCTGATTTGTACTGTGGGTGCTGCCATGCACGGATAAAGTACTCTTTATTATTAAACTTCATAAACGCTGTATCTTGAATAATAGTTGGGAAAACACGTTCTACAGACAAATGCTGTGTTTGGTGAGCAAGAAGCGCTTCTTTTATCTTATTCATATGATCTTGCGAAAATGATTTAATTAAAGAAATCGACTCATCAGGATCGGAGAATGCGGGATTCCCAGTTTCATTAGCTAGTGATTGAGGGAAAGTTGTATAATATAGTTCTTTAACACCAGATGAAGAATCTTGTACTGCTTCTAGAGTAGCTTGTTGAATGGCTTTATGGTCAGGATGGCCAGATAGTCCATGTGGTGGGAATGTAACGACTGCTTCGGGTTTAACAACATGAATTTGCTTAAGTACTTCATTTTTTAGAACGCCAGAAGGTAATTCATTTAACTTACCATCTTTAAAGTTATCAATAATTAGTTGGTCTATACGAAGCAAGTTAGCAGCTGTCTCTAATTCTTTTCTCCGGACCGATGCAAGGTTTTCAGGTGTACATAAAGGTGGTTCACCGCATTTTCCTGCATCACCAGGTGTTGCACTGTAAAGCACTGTTTTCGTATCCTTTTGTTTCGCTAATTCTAATAATGTGCCACCTGATGTAAATGATTCATCATCAGGGTGTGCGAATATAAACATAATGGTTCTTGACATAGGACATTTCCTTTCATAGTAAGAGTAGTGCTAGTATAACGAAGGTTGATCACTCTTTACCAATAATATTGTTTGGAGGTGGGTAAAGAGATTACATAGCTAATTAAAAACATGGTATGATAAGAGAAGTTTTGGTAAGTTCCACACCTATAACAATCGAATATAATGACTTACATAAAAGCAGCCCAGGAGGTATAGATAATGAAAGTAGGAGTACTTTATGGAGGCACATCTGCAGAAAGAGAAGTGTCACTATCCAGTGGAAAAGGAATTGTGAAAGCTCTTAAAGAGAATGGTCATGAAGTGATCGGATTAGATTTTCACCCAGAACGATTAACAGAGGTCATGGAATTAGACGTTGATATTGTGTTTATTGGACTCCACGGAAAATATGGAGAGGATGGGCGTATTCAAGGACTTCTTGATATGCTACAAATTCCATACGTAGGATCAGGTGTCCTCGGGTCAGCGGTTGCGATGGATAAAGCGAAAAGTAAA
This sequence comes from Bacillus sp. NTK071, assembly GCF_017303315.1. Lineage (GTDB taxonomy): Bacteria > Bacillota > Bacilli > Bacillales > Guptibacillaceae > Guptibacillus. The sequence goes on along the minus strand of NZ_JAFKOI010000002.1, from coordinate 82,872 downwards.
AAGGTCCTAAAGGACTCAGGTATCAGACTTGCTAAAGATCTTGTATTGTATAAATCAGATGATAATCATTCTGTTGATTTGCCATTTGGTTTTCCAGTTGTAGTTAAACCAAACAGTGAAGGTTCCACTATAGGGTTAACCATTGCTCAAAATGAAGAAGAGCTTAACAGAGGAATTGAAGAAGCATTTCGCTTTGATAACACTGTCATACTAGAGGAGTTTATTTCAGGAACAGAGGTAACCGTTGCAGTTATGGGAGAAAAGGGCAATGTCCAATCCTTACCTGTAGTAGAAATCGTTCCTAAAAATGCATACTATGACTATGAGTCAAAATATGCGGAGGGTGGTAGTGAGCATATTGTACCTGCTCGCATTTCTCAGACCTACACCAAGATGATTCAACATCAGTCTGTAATTGCTCATGAACTACTTGGATGTGAAACCTACTCAAGGGTAGATTATATCGTTCCCAAAGATGGAACAGAACCCGTTTTTCTAGAAGTTAACACTTTGCCGGGCATGACGCCTACTAGTTTATATCCTGATGCAGCCAAAGAAGTTGGTTATTCTTATGAGCAAATGATTGAGCATCTTATTCAACTAGGTTTAAAGAAAAAGTAAACGTTTGACCTCACAAAGATGTGAGGTCTTCGTTTTAATTCGTAATTAGGTGCACTTCGCTAGTAAGCGTTTTCATTTTATGCGGAACAAATTGCATAAATGTACCCGGAATGCCTTCTCATCGTTTAGCGAAACGTGTATACTATGTTTTGAAAGCAGAGCAAAGAATATTCTATAAACAAATTAAGAAAATATCCAATATGCAATTGCAAGCAGGGCCAGAATTGTAAGGCTTTCGATCTAAAAACAACCAAGTAAGTGCACAGTAATGGGAGGTAAATCAATGGTCGACAAAAACGAAACAGATAATGGACAAGGAAAGAAGAAAAAACGGAACGTATTAGAGTCGACACAATCGGTCATTCATGAAGCGCTTGATAAATTAGGTTATCCAAGTGAAGTATATGAATTATTAAAAGAACCAATGAGGTTAATGACAGTCCGTATTCCAATTCGTATGGATGATGGATCTACCAAAATTTTTACAGGCTATCGCGCTCAGCATAATGATTCAGTTGGACCAACCAAAGGTGGCGTACGTTTCCATCCGGATGTAACTGAAACAGAAGTTAAAGCTCTTTCAGTATGGATGAGTTTAAAAGCAGGCATCGTCGATCTTCCCTATGGTGGAGGTAAAGGTGGGATTGTTTGTGATCCGCGTGAAATGTCGTTTAGAGAACTTGAACGCTTAAGTCGTGGTTATGTACGAGCGATTAGTCAAATCGTTGGTCCTACAAAAGATATTCCAGCTCCAGATGTTTTTACGAATTCTCAAATTATGGCGTGGATGATGGATGAATATAGTCGAATTCGTGAATTTGATTCTCCAGGATTCATCACAGGTAAACCACTTGTATTAGGCGGTTCTCATGGAAGAGAATCAGCTACAGCAAAAGGCGTAACTATATGTATCCGTGAAGCAGCCAAGAAGAAGGATATAAAGATAGAGGGCGCTCGCGTTGTTATTCAAGGCTTTGGAAATGCTGGTAGCTTCCTTGCCAAGTTTATGCACGACGCTGGAGCGAAAATCGTAGGTATTTCTGATGCATATGGAGCCCTTCATGACCCAGAGGGTCTCGATATTGATTATTTATTAGATCGACGTGATAGCTTTGGAACGGTAACGAAACTCTTTAAAGAGACAATCACGAACCAGGAACTTCTTGAGCTTGATTGTGATATTCTCGTTCCAGCTGCGATTGAGAATCAGATTACAGAAGAGAATGCGCACCAAATTAAAGCAAGTATCGTTGTGGAAGCGGCTAATGGTCCAACAACCATTGAGGCTACCAAAATTTTAACTGAACGTGGAATTCTTCTTGTACCTGACGTACTTGCAAGCTCAGGAGGAGTGACAGTATCATACTTCGAATGGGTTCAAAACAATCAAGGTTACTATTGGACAGAAGAAGAAGTGGAAGCAAAGCTTGAAAAAGTGATGGTTAACGCTTTCAATTCAATCTATCGTACTTCAGAAACTCGTCGCGTTGATATGAGACTTTCTGCTTATATGGTTGGAGTTCGCAAAATGGCAGAAGCATCTCGATTTAGAGGCTGGATTTAAATAGTTGCTAAACCGATGAAAATTCCCTATCATTCAGGTAGGGAATTTTTCTTTTACAATGCGTACAATGAGAATAGAAATTGTAGTTTTTATGGATAGGTTCGGGAGTGAGTAAAATGAGAGAAGAACAAGTAGTGATTATTGGTGCTGGGCCGTGTGGCATGTCAGCAGCGATTGAATTAATGAATGAGGGTTATGACCCATTACTAATTGAAAAAGGCAATATCGTCAATGCAATTTATCATTACCCAACGCATCAAACGTTCTTTAGTTCAAGTGAAAAGTTAGAAATTGGTGATGTTCCTTTTATTATTGAAGAACGAAAGCCAAAACGAAATCAAGCACTGGCTTATTACAGGGACGTAGCAAAGCGCAAGGATCTTCGGATTCATTCATTTGAAAAAGCTAATCTAATTAAGAAAGAAGAAGACGGATTTGTGATTCATACAGAGAAAATTCACGAATCTAAAAAAATAACTTATCATGCAAAGCGTCTAATCATCGCAACTGGTTATTACGACAGCCCTAACTATATGGGGATTCCTGGAGAAGATCTGGATAAAGTTTTACATTATTTTAAAGAGCCTCACCCTTACTTTGACCAAGATATTGCGGTAATTGGTGGAAAAAATTCTGCAGTGGATGCTGCTTTAGAGCTTGAGAAGGCAGGAGCAAGAGTTACCATTTTGTATAGGGGAGCCGACTACTCTAAAAGTGTTAAACCTTGGATTCTTCCTGAGTTTGAAGCCCTTGTAAAAAATAAAAAAGTAGCTATGGAATTTAATGCTAGCCTTATTAAAGTCCGTGAGAAGGAAATAGATTATGAAGTGAATGGAAAGAAAAAAACCATTCCAAATGATTTTGTATTTGCTATGACCGGTTATCATCCCGATCATTCTTTCCTCACTAAGATTGGTATTGAAATTGATGAGAAAAGTGGGCGTCCTACATTTGATGAGAAAACAATGGAAACGAATGTAGAGGATTGTTACATTGCAGGTGTTATAGCTGCAGGTAACAATGCGAATGAAATTTTTATAGAGAATGGTCGACTTCATGGTGCTATGATTGCACGTGCCATTATTAATAAAGAAAAAAAACCTACCGATTAAGGTAGGTTTTTTGCATACATGGAAGAACATAATGCCGATTTACCTTAGAAATAGTTTGTGTAAGTCTTCAGGGTTCTCTGTTGCTTCAAGTGTAACGAGTAATTTCAATCGAGCTTTCTGCCCATTTAATCCGTTTGAGAAAATGACGCCGAGCTCTTTTAAATTTTTCCCTCCGCCTTTATACCCATAAACATCCTGGACAATGCCATTAAAACAGCGAGAAACCATGACGATAGCGATTCCTTTCTTTCTTAGTTGCTTTATGCCTTCCATCATTTCAGGCGGCAGGTTGCCCTGTCCAAGCGCTTCTATCACGATGCCGTCAATTCCAATTTCACCAGCGGCAAAAAGGAGCTGGGAGTCCATTCCAGCATATGCTTTAAGGAGCATCACTTTCTTGGTTAATCCTGAAATATGGTAGCGGTCTCGATTTGTTAAGGTGTGATGAAAGAACACTCGCTGCTTCGTTACAATTCCGATTGGTCCATATTGAGGGCTTTGAAAGGTAGAGACATTGCTCGTATGGGTTTTTGTTACGTTCTTTGCTGTATGAATTTCATCATTTAATACAACAAGAACCCCTTTCCCTTTCGCTTCTTCACAGCAGGCAACCTTGATGGACGAGATGAGATTATAGGGGCCGTCTGAACCTATTTCATTACTAGAACGCATCGCACCTGTTACAACAACAGGTAAGTCAGTCTGAAGCACCAGGTCAAGTAGATAGGCTGTTTCCTCAAGCGTGTCAGTACCGTGTGATATAACGACTCCGCTAATATGCTCTTGTCTAATTCTAGTTTCAATTCTCTCAGCTATTTTAAACATGATATCAGGAGTCATATGTGGTGATGGGATGTTGAGAAAATCATCAGTAATCACATCTACACCGCTTAATAGGTTTTCGAGAGTTGCGTTTAGAGGATTCTCTTTGCCGGGTGCTACTGTACCGGACTCTTTATTCTCCTCCATTGCAATGGTTCCTCCCGTATGTATAATTAATATTTTGCTCATGGGGTCACCTCGTCATATTCCTAATAATTGTATCCATAAATAAAGTAACATGATACGATTATAAAAGTATAGGTACAAATGAGTCAGTCTTTTTAATTACGTGCAGATAGAAATGAGGAAAGCCTATGTTAGCCGCAATAACTGCTGGAATAGCACCGGGCATTGCACTTCTTTGTTTTTTCTACCTTAAACAGCATCAGTACGGAACTGAGCCTATAGGGCCAGTTGTACGAAGTTTTGTATTTGGAGGGATGCTTGTATTCCCAGTAATGGTGATTCAACACGGATTTAAGGTAGAGGATTTTTTGCAGTCTCCTTTTAGCCAGGCCTATCTAATGTCTGGTTTGCTTGAAGAGTTTTTAAAGTGGTTTATATTCTATTTTACTGTGTACATTCATATAGAATTTAACGATTTCTATGATGGAATTGTTTATGGAGTAGCGATTTCACTTGGTTTTGCGTCCGTTGAAAATGTGTTCTACCTATTCGCTTACGGTATCCAAGAAGCATGGTGGCGTGCCCTTCTTCCAGTATCCAGTCATGCTTTATTTGGATTAATGATGGGTTCGTATCTCGGAAGAGGGAAGTTTACGCTGCAAAATAAAATAGGAAAGTGGATCTCGCTTTCACTACTAGTTCCTTTTTTGTTTCATGGGACCTACAATTATCTCGTTCTCCAAATTAATAGCAATACGATTTATTTAATGATTCCTTTTATGCTCATATTATGGTTTGTCGGATTAAGGAAAATCAAAGTTGCAGATTTGAATCAAGCTGAGTTTCTACAATCGAAAGATATGAAAATGTTATAAAGAAACAAGGATTAAGATGCCGAGTGTGGCATCTTTTTTTGTTTAAAGCAAGAAGAAGAGCAATCTTGGAGCTGTTTGTTGTATAAAATGATTGCTGCTACAAAAACTACATATATGAAACTGAATGAGCAGGAGGTCCTCATCATGAGAAAGGTAGTTAGTATCTTGAAATTCCCTCTGATAGTCGGTCTACTATGTATTCCGTTTATCACGGTATTAGATACAGGAAATAAGGTAGATGCTTTTTCTAATCAGATTATTCAAAAAGGAGCAATAGGAACAGATGTTATTGAACTTCAAACGAGATTAAAGAATATTGGGTTCTATACTGGTTCTATAGACGGAGTGTTTGGTTGGGGGACCTATTGGGCCGTTCGAAATTTTCAATATGAGTTTGGGATGAAGGTAGATGGACTTGTAGGATCTGACATGAAGGCGAAGTTAAATAAGACTACTAAATATGATCAATCTGCTAAGCAACAGTCGAATAAGGGACAAAGTCCTAATACAGCTCAATCTTCTGGAGATAAGTCTAAAGACTCAAATACCAACGTTCAGGGTAAGAACACCCCTTCAGGCTATTCTCAAAATGATATTAAACTCATTGCGAATGCTGTATATGGCGAATCAAGAGGTGAGCCATATGAAGGACAAGTGGCAGTAGCTGCTGTCATTCTTAATCGTGTACAAAGCTCTTCTTTTCCCAACACTGTTTCAGGGGTAATTTTTGAACCTCGAGCTTTTACTGCTGTTTCAGATGGTCAGATATGGCTTACTCCTAATGAACGTGCGAAAGAGGCTGTAATTGATGCGATTAATGGTTGGGACCCAACCGGAGAGGCGTTGTACTATTTTAATCCGAATACAGCCACTTCAGGATGGATATGGACGAGACCGCAAATCAAACAAATTGGCAAACATATATTCTGTGAATAATGGAGGTGGATAGACATGATTCGTTCGATACTTATCGGAGCACTAGCAATCGGTGTTGTTGGTACAGGCTACTGGGGATATAAGGAGCATCAAGAAAAAAATGCAGTCTTAATTAATGCTGAAAATACGTACCAACGTGCATTTCACGATTTGAACTTCCATATGGATGCACTAGAAGAGAAAATAGGTTCAACACTAGCGATGAACTCGAGAAGTAGTTTGTCACCAGCGCTAGCAGAAGTGTGGCGCTTGACTTCAGAAGCACAAAATGACGTTGGTCAGCTTCCGTTGACGCTGATGCCATTTAACAAAACAGAAGAGTTCCTATCAAACATTGGGTCCTTTAGTTACCGTGTCGCCGTAAGAGATCTTGACGAGAAACCACTCTCAAAAGAGGAATACGAAACACTCAAAAAACTTCATAATCATTCAAATGACGTAAAGAATGAGCTGAGAAAGGTTCAAGCAATGGTTATTGATCACAATTTAAGATGGATGGATGTTGAATTAGCACTTGCTTCAGAGTCACAACCTCAAGACAACACCATCATAGATGGATTTAAAACCGTTGACAAACAAGTTGAAGGCTATAGTGAGGTGAATTGGGGACCTGAAGTAAATCAATTGAATGAGAAGAAGCAAAATCTGTCTAAAAACATTACGGGTAAAGAGCTTAGTGAAAAGGAAGCTAAGAAGCATGTCATGGATTTTCTTGATATTGATAAAAATGCGTCAGTAGATATCACAACAACTGGAAAAGATTCTAAATATCAGGCCTATAGTCTTTCTATAGAGAATCCAAATAAAAAATCTAGTGTTAATTTAGATGTAACAAAAAAAGGAGCAAAGCCCATCTGGATCCTAATGGATAGGAAGATCGGTAAACAAAAACTAAGCTTGAATGAAGCAGCGAACAAAGCTACTAGTTTTCTAAAGGAACACGACATTACAAATATGGAAATATCTGAAAGTAGTCAATATGACAGAATGGGGGTTTTTACTTTTGTATACCAGCAGGGAGATGTATCGATCTACCCGGATGCTGTTCATATTAAAGTAGCTCTTGATAATGGGGATATCTCAGGGTATGAATCTTTGGAATATCTCACAAACCATCATGAAAGAAAAGTAACTGAACCCTCGATTACCCGAAATGAGGCGTTAGAACAAGTGAATCCTAATGTTCAAATAATGGAGGAAGGGCTTGGAATCATCAAAAACGACCTTGGTGATGAAGTATTATGTTATGAATTTATGGGTACGATTGATAAAGAAACCTATCGTATCTTCGTTAACGCGAATAATGGTCGGGAAGAACGAGTTGAGAAAATGGATGGTACGGAAATGAATTACAATACGATGTAATAAAAGGGAGGAGCGGCAATGGCAAAAGTTGAAAAGTTGTTAATCAAGTTAATCACGATTCAATTTATCTTCTTGCTCATTTCACAGGTACTCCTCACTCAAGATGAGTTTCGAATCTATCTTAGCAAAGCACTCTATTATGAAGGTGTAGTAAAGGGATTGCCGCCAATCACCATACGCCAATAGTCAATAGACCGAGAATATGTCTTGTGTTATGATAAATATGACCATTTTGGTTTACAAAGAAAGCAGGAATCCCTGCTTTTTTTGTACGTTATATTGTAATTTTTCTTATAAATAACGATTGATGAATGGAATGTGGAGGCAAGATTTACATGAAAAAGAGAATTAATATTGCAATAGATGGACCTGCAGGAGCCGGCAAAAGTACAGTAGCTAGACAAGTAGCGGATTATCTTTCTTTTCTTTATATTGATACGGGTGCAATGTATCGAGCATTAACGTATAAAGCAATTGAGAGAGAAGTAGACCTTGAGAACGGTCCTTTACTTAAAGAACTTCTAAATGAGACAGTCATAGATCTTCAAGTTGGAGAAGAAGAACAGCATGTATTACTTGATAACAAGGATGTTACAACAGATATACGATCATTTAATGTAACGAACAATGTTTCTTTCGTTGCAAGACAAAGCGAAGTAAGAGAAGAAATGGTCAAGCGTCAGAAATTATTAGCTGACAAAGGCGGAGTAGTAATGGATGGAAGAGATATTGGTACGCATGTTCTCCCAAATTCAGAACTGAAGGTATTTCTTATTGCTTCGGTTGAAGAAAGAGCATCACGTCGTTATAAAGAGCTTATCAATAAAGGAATTGAAGCAGATTTTGATACAATCAAAAATGAAATAGCATTAAGAGATAAGCGTGATTCTGAGCGAGAAGTAGCTCCCCTTGTGAAAGCGGACGATGCAAATGAAATTGACACAACTTCGATGACAATTTCAGAAGTAGTGGAACACATTCTACAATTAGCGAAAGAAAGGGCATGATCAAGTGAGTTTATATGGAGTAGGGAAAGGCTTATTTCGCGTTTATTTTAAGCTTTTCAATAAAGTGACGGTTGAAGGTGAGGAGAACATACCTAAAGATAAAGGGATACTACTCTGCTCCAACCATATTAATAATCTTGATCCGCCTTTGGTTGGAGCGATGTGTCCGAGAGATGTTCGCTTTATGGCAAAGTCAGAGCTATTCACTATACCTGTTCTTGGTAAATTAATTTATAAAGTAGGCGCTTTTCCTGTTAAAAGGGGTATGAGTGATAAGCAGGCATTGAGAAGTGGGATGAAAATTCTAAAAGATGGCGGTGTCGTCGGTCTTTTTCCTGAAGGTACTAGAAGTAAGGATGGTAAGCTCGGGGAAGGTTTATCTGGGGCAGGATTCTTTGCGCTTCGACCTGAAGTCACTGTTGTACCGTGTGCAATCCAAGGCTCATATAAGCCATTTGGTCGTTTGAAGATCGTATACGGTAAGCCCGTTGATTTATCTCCGCTTCGTGAAGAGCAGGGAGCAGCCAAAAAAGCAACCCAAGCTATTATGCAAGAAATTCAAGAACTTATCGAAAAACATCATAAATAATTCAATATTGTTAAAAAATTTAAATAAATGCGTCAGGATACTTGACAAATCCGTCGATTTTAGTGAAAGTTAGAGGAAAGGGTGCTTAACTTTTCAATAAATTTCTTTCACAACTAGTGGAAGACTTTTATAAATCATATCGAAAAGTTTTATTTCTTTTGGATTGAAGGAGGAGTTTGTCAATGGGTGAAGAGATGAATCAGGAAATGACTGAGTTCAAATCATTCGAAATTGGAGATGTGGTGACTGGTAAGATCTCTAAAGTCGAAGAAAAACATGCATCAGTTGATGTAGGTTTTAAAGTTGATGGAGTGCTGCCAATCAGCGAACTGTCAAGCCTTCACGTCGAAAAAGTCAGCGACGTGCTCTCAGAAGGTGATGAAATAGAAGTTAAAGTAACCAAAGTATCTGAAGATGAGCTAGTGCTTTCTAAGAAAGCAGTCGAGGCTGACCAAGCGTGGGACGCTTTGCAAGAGAAATATGAGAATTCAGTAGCATTTGATGTGGAGATTGCCGACGTTGTTAAGGGTGGCCTTGTCGTTGACCTTGGTGTACGCGGATTTATTCCAGCATCTCTTGTTGAAAGACATTACGTTGAGGATTTCTCAGATTACAAAGGCAAAAGCCTGAGCGTCAAAATTGTTGAATTTGATCCTGAGAAAGCGAAAGTAATTCTGTCACATCGTGCAGTGCTTGAGCAAGAAGCGGATCATAAGAAACAAGAAACACTTGCATCTCTTCAAGCAGGACAAGTTGTTGAAGGTACTGTTCAGCGATTGACAGACTTCGGTGCTTTTGTAGACATCGGTGGAGTAGATGGACTTGTTCATATCTCTCAGATGGCACATCATCGCGTTGAGACACCATCTGAAGTTGTTTCAGAAGGACAGCAGGTAAATGTGAAGATTTTATCGGTTGACCGTGACAACGAACGAATTTCATTATCCATTAAAGAAACCCTCCCAGGACCGTGGGAAGAAGTAAAAGGCAGTCTTAATGCTGGCGATGAAATTGAAGGAACTGTCAAGCGTCTCGTAAGCTTTGGTGCTTTCGTAGAAGTTGCTCCTGGCGTTGAGGGTCTTGTTCATATTTCTGAAATATCGAACAAGCATATCGGTACACCTCAAGAAGTACTTACTGAAGGGGAAACCGTTCGTGTGAAAGTCCTTGATGTTAACCTTGATGAGAAGCGTATTTCATTAAGTATTAAGGTTCTTGAAACTGAGCAAGTTTCAAATGAAGTTGAAGAGTATCAAAAAGAAAGTGATGGAAACTCACCATTCTCACTTGGCGATATGATCGGTGATCAACTAAAAAAGTATAAATAAGTAACGAAAGCTTTCTGCCAATGGCAGAAAGCTTTTTCTATGCCTCACTATTCTAAGAAGCTACACCCTTCTACTGTAAACCGTTTCTCTTTCTTGCTTCAGTAGGACCTTCAATAGTAGTTGCTCCACGGTTCTCAAGAGATTGATCACGATCTGATTCCACACGTCTTGACTTCTTTAGCTTTTTCTCCTGCCGATCTTTACCCATCATTATCACTCCTTTTTCTTAAATTCTTCTCCTTCTTATCATGAAAAAAATGATTAAAAGTTATGCATTTGAAACTTGTGAGTCTATACATCATGAAATCATCCCATACTGAACATAATGGAAGGAGGAGATTTGAGTGGATGGCGCGTTTTTTCTATGGTTTGCCTGGATGGGAGTCGTAATCACTGTTTTCTTTCTTAAAGCGTCAAACAAAAGAAAGCATCTAACGTTTTTATTATTACTTGCGATCTGTAGTATAAATGTAGAGTTTCAAATGATGGAGTACACAGTTACTGGGCTATTTCTATTCGCATTGATTTATGGTTATAACGTTTTGTTGACATACATGCAAGTGACGAGAGTATACGCCGTCATCATAATGCTCATAGTAACAGCAGCGTATACGTCAATTGAACTGTTTTCAATATATGACCCAGTTTTTACATATTTGTATACGAAATGGTCAGTATCAGCAATCTTATTTATTATTATTCATATTTCACTTCATAGCTCTGCTGAGAGGTGTGCGCTCTTGCTCCTAGGGGTTTTACATGGTGAGGTCATTCTTACTACCTTATTTCATCAGATGGGCATTAATAGGGTAGCTGGTGAATTAGCTTCGTTTGATATCGTAGCCATCTCTATTATGAGTACTGTCGTTTGGCATTATTTTGTTCAATTAACGGCACACTTAGAAAAGATTGTTAGAAAACATCAAGAAAGGCGTGGATATTCATGAATGAGTATACTTTCTCAATTCTATTTGGCGTTACGGTTGGTACATTAGCACGTATTTATATGTTCCGTACTGATTATCGTCAATATCCGACGTATCCACACGGAATGATTATTCATCTTGCACTTGGCTTTATTGCTGCCTCGCTAGGTGCGTTGGTTGTGCCATCTATTATGGAGCAGGAATTTACTGCTGTAACGTTCCTTACTTTGGCGGCTTCTCAATTTAGGGAAGTAAGAAACATGGAAAGGAAAACACTAACTGAAATGGATTCGCTTGAGCTGGTTCCAAGAGGAGCATCATATATTGAAGGAATTGCAGTAACATTTGAAGGACGTAACTATCTTGTGATTTTTATTTCGTTTGTATCTTCATTAGCATACCTCGCAATCAATATATGGGCTGCATGCATAGCAGCATTTCTTGCGTTTTTAGTTGCTAAGAAATATATGACAGGAAGTAAACTAGGGAAAATAGCGGATATAGAGCAGGCTACTGTATCATTTGATGGCGCTGGTTTATATGTAGATAATATTTATATTATGAATATTGGGATTCCGGTAAGGCAAGAAGAAATTCTTAAACATGGACTAGGTTTTGTTATTAAGCCAAAGAATTTTGATGCTCGCTCGACAATAGGGAATCTAGGACAGCGTCAGGCTATTCTCCACGATCTTGCCATTTCTCTGGGTGTTTATCGTGATTCCGGAACTCCTGCTCTGGTTCCACTGATTAAAAGGGACTTGGATGATGGTCGAATAGGTGTTTTCATTCTTCCCCAAAACAAAAGCGCCGATCTCGCAATGAAAGTTATTTCGCAAGTACCAACACTTGAAAATGCGATAAGGATGCCTACAGAAACAAAAGAAAAAGGAAGTGAACAATCGTGATTCTAGAGAAGTTGATTCTAGCGGCTGTAACTCTTTCAGCGAGTAAAGTGCCTGTAGGTGCAAACGTGTTTGTGTGTGAAACAAAAGATGAAATGGATCAAGTAGCAGCTGATCTTGAAGCTATATTAGATGGAATTGCACATAAATTAAGTAATGATGTGTATATTATCGTAAAACATTAGCTGGGAAAAAGAACCACTGCAGGAAGATTCATTTTCCTCTGTTGTTCATTGGTTGCTTTTTTGATAAGATATAAAAGCTATCAAAGACTATACCCTTCTTATAGAGGAGGGTTTTTTACAATGAACTGTTGGAAAGTTTGTCCACGACTTTCTGGAGTTAAGCTTAGATAGTTTTTTAGAAAGGGCGTGCACATTAATGACAAAACCAGTTGTCGCAATAGTAGGTCGACCAAATGTTGGGAAATCGACCATTTTTAATCGTATAGTAGGAGAAAGAGTCTCTATTGTAGAAGATACTCCAGGAGTAACAAGAGATCGTATTTATAGTACCGGTGAATGGTTAAACCGCGAATTTAATATCATAGATACAGGTGGTATTGAGATAGGTGACGAACCATTTCTTTCTCAGATTCGTTATCAAGCTGAAATAGCAATTGATGAAGCTGATGTTATTATCTTTATGGTGAATGGCCGTGATGGTATATCCAACGCAGATGAAGAAGTGGCAAAGATTCTTTATCGTTCTAACAAACCTGTTGTTCTCGCAGTTAATAAAGTTGATAATCCTGAACAACAAACGCTCGTTTATGATTTCTATTCACTAGGTTTCGGTACTCCTTATGGTATTTCAGGCTCACATGGACTTGGGCTTGGTGACCTTTTAGATGAGGTATTTAAATCTTTCCCTGAAGAGAATGAAGAAGAATATGATGAAGGTACTATTAAATTCTCGCTAATAGGTCGTCCTAACGTTGGAAAATCTTCTCTTGTTAATACCATTCTAGGAGAAGAAAGAGTTATTGTTAGTGACATTGCAGGAACGACTAGAGATGCAATTGACTCAATGTTTACAAGAGATGGACAAGATTACGTTATCATTGATACCGCAGGAATGAGGAAGCGCGGAAAAATCTATGAAACGACTGAGAAGTACAGTGTACTCCGAGCGATGAGAGGAATTGAACGTTCCGACGTAGTATTGGTCGTCATAGATGGTGAAGAAGGTATTATTGAACAAGATAAGAAAGTGGCAGGTTATGCACATGAAGCGGGGAAAGCTGTCGTTATCGTGGTCAACAAGTGGGATGCTGTTGAAAAAGATGATAAGACAATGCGCGTCTTTGAACAGAAGATTCGCGATCACTTCTTATTCCTTAGTTATGCACCAATTGTTTTCTTATCTGCTAAAACAAAGCAACGTCTTCATACGCTATTACCTGTTGTGAATACTGTTGCCGAGAATCATGCTCTTCGCGTGAAGACTAACATTCTTAATGAATTAATTATGGATTCAGTAGCAATGAACCCTACACCAACTGATAATGGTAAGCGATTGAAGATTAACTACGCGACACAAGTTGCAGTTAAGCCACCAACGATCGTTCTCTTTGTAAACGATCCAGAACTAATGCATTTCTCTTACCGTCGCTTCTTAGAAAATCGTATTCGTGAAACGTTTGGTTTCCAGGGTACTCCACTTCGCATTTTTGCTCGAAGAAAAAGCGAATAGTTTCTCTTTCTTTTATACAGGGGAGTCATGCTAATACGAAGGGGGAAATGACATGATCACGATCCTGATTTGCATTGCAGCTTACCTGCTTGGTTCGGTTAGCTTTAGTTATTTAATTGCTCGCATAGTTAAGAAAATAGATATACGAGATCATGGAAGCGGTAATGCAGGAGCGACAAACACACTTAGGGTTTTAGGAACAGGTCCTGCTATCGCAGTTCTAATTCTAGATGTAGTGAAAGGCATACTTGCCGTCTGGTTAGGGTATTGGTTCTCTAGTGAACCGATTGTCCCTTTCCTTGCCGGAATAAGTGCAATCATTGGTCATAATTGGCCTGTTTTCTTTGGATTTAGAGGTGGGAAAGGTGTGGCAACAACTATAGGGGTATTTGCCACCCTTGCTTTTCTTCCATCTTTATATGCAGGTATTATCGCAATTCTTTCTATTTTTATTACCAGGTTTGTATCACTCGGTTCGTTGATTTTTGTAGTGTTAACTCCTGCATTTATCTTCTTGCTAGGCGGATATCCAACTTCATATATTTGGTTAGGGACGATGCTAGCGGTTGTTTCTGTATGGAGACATCGTACAAATGTGAAACGTTTGGTTTCTGGAACTGAAAGCAAGCTCGGTCAAAAGGTCGAGCAGTAGGGAGGAAGTTCAATGGCGACTATATCAGTAGTAGGCGCAGGTAGCTGGGGAACGGCTCTTGCAATCGTACTAGCAGACAACAATCATGAGGTTAAACTTTGGGCAAGAAGAGAAGATCTTGCTGAAGAAGTGAATGAGAAGCATTCAAATGAAAAGTATTTGCCCGGTATTACACTATCTGATCGAATTAAAGCGACGAGTTCACTTGAGGAAAGTGTGAAGGATTCAGAAGCGATTTTACTCGTTACTCCAACGAAGGCACTTCGAGAAGTATTACCAGAGCTTAAGAATTATTTGAAGAAGCCTGTCACAATCATTCATGCAAGTAAAGGAATTGAGCCCGACACATCTAAACGTATTTCTGAAGTAATTGAGGAAGAAATTCCTGAAGCTCTTCGTAAAGCGGTAGTTGTGTTATCAGGTCCTAGTCACGCAGAGGAAGTGAGTCTTCGTCATCCAACTACAGTAACTGTTTCTTCTAAAACAATCGAAGAAGCTGAGTTTGTTCAGGATCTTTTCATGAACTCTAATTTCCGTGTATATACAAACCATGACATTATCGGAGTAGAACTCGGTGGAGCTCTGAAGAACATCATTGCTTTAGGAGCAGGCTTATCTGATGGCCTTGGTTATGGAGATAATGCAAAAGCAGCTCTCATTACGAGAGGACTAGCAGAAATTGCAAGACTTGGAACAGCTATGGGCGCAAATCCATTAACGTTTATGGGGCTTACTGGAATAGGTGATCTAGTTGTTACTTGCACTAGTGTACATAGTCGTAACTGGCGTGCTGGGAACCTTCTCGGTAAAGGAAACAATCTTGATGAAGTTTTAGAGAACATGGGCATGGTTGTAGAAGGTGTTCGTACAACAAAGGCAGCCTATTACCTTGCTAAAGAACAGAACGTTGAGATGCCGATTACATCTGTCTTATTTGAGGTTCTCTTTAATAACAAAGCTGCTAAAGATGGGGTTGACCAACTAATGGGACGGCTTCGTACTCATGAAACAGAAGACTTAACATCGTTATTAGCAGATCGTTTTGAATTAAATCCTAAAGAACTGTAAATAGGCAAAGCACGAAGTATTCCTCCTTGCATACACTATGTTGAACGTTAATGGTAAGGAGGAAACAGCGTGAGCGATTTGTTTGATAACATTGAAAAGAAAACCAACGTAAAAAAGGAAGACATCTTTAAATTGGCAAATTCGGTCCAAGGCGCAGATTTTACTGATGAAAAAACGGTGCGCAAGTTAATTGCAAATGTTGCACGCGTTGCGAACGTAAACGTCTCGAAGGAAAAAGAAGACCGGATTGTGAAGGCCATTGTGAATAAAAACATTCCGTTTGACCTCTCGTCCATAGCTAAGTTGTTTAGCCAGAAATAGGAAAATAGTTTCAAAAATAGGCTAATCAACCATACCGCCTTCAAGTAAGAACATATACTAAAAAGGAACCATCAATGTGCATGAGCACACTTCAAAGTGAAATCCATATAGTCAAAGCTGAAGAAAAGCCCCTTTCTTCAGCTTTTTACTTATGGATTGTTAAAACCTCTATAGGTAAATCATATAAAGGTTTGTTATAATGATGGGCAGTGCAAGTTACTAAGACTAGGGGGATTATCATGTCACCAGCATTAATTAAAATGTGGGTAGCGCTGTCGGCGCTTGGTTTAATGTTTATTGCCGTTATGGCTATTATGTTGAGCCGATCGAAATTAAAAGGCTTTTTACGTGTTATTGTTTCAACATTTGCTTATATGTGTATGTTTGTTGCGGGAGTACTAATGCTACTTGTCGTATTCACAGGTCCAACTAACTAAGACCGGAAATTTTAAATAAGGAATGAGTGTAATGAAGCGATTAGTAACGCAGATTCTAGTATGGACATGCCTTGTTGCTGTTCTTTCTGGTTGTCTTTATCCAGAAAGTCAGAAAAACGAGAATCAAATCCCATATACGGATCAAATTCAATCTGTTCAATCGTCAGTAGAACAATATCAGGAGAATAAATCCATTCTTCCTATCAAAACAAGAGATCAAAGTACACCGATCTATCAAAAATATCCAGTTGACTTCAAAAAGCTTGTTCCTGCTTTTTTACAACAGGCACCTGGAAACTCTTTTGAAAATGGTGGTGTCTTTCAGTATGTGTTGATTCATGTAGAGGAAAATCCAACTGTAAGATTAATTGATTTAGTGACAGTCGATAAAGTAAAAGATCTTCAGCTTCAAGTTAACGATTACAGACGTAACCACAAGTATCCACCATTTAAGGATGTTTTGGCGAAGGACAGGTATTCTATCGATTATGATGCGCTTGGTATGGATGAGGAGCCAACTATAACAAGTCCATACACAAATGATCAACTTCCATTCTTCCTTGACCAAAATGGTGAGGTACATATAGATTACAAGGATGATCTTAACAAAGCCATTGTGAATAACCCTGATCACACGTATAAGAATGGAGAAGACATTAGAGATTTATTAGCAGATAATTCGTTTTATGTTCCCGTATCTTCTGTCCCATATACAATTGAAAATGATAAAGCTGTTTTTTTAGTGAAATAGGTATTTTCCCTTCTCTTTTGCAATACAACTATTAAAAAGAGGAGGGACTTTTTTATGGTTATTTCTAATAGAGGACAGAAAGTTTACCTGCTACACCAAATCCTTTTACTATGAACTGTCATATTTGTTGGACAACATCATAGAATGATAGTGTTCAAGAAAGTCTGCGGTCTAGAGTGAATCATTTCGTCCAGCGAGACGGAATTCAGGAGGCGATCACGTGGAGAGAGTGGATATCTTCAAAGATATCGCAGAGCGTACAGGGGGAGATATATACCTTGGAGTAGTAGGTTCTGTTCGAACAGGAAAATCGACATTTATTAAAAAGTTCATGGAACTTATCGTACTGCCTAATATGGAAAGTGATTCAGATCGAGCAAGAGCTCAAGATGAACTTCCACAAAGTGCTGCTGGCCGTACGATTATGACGACTGAACCTAAATTCGTACCAAATCATGCAGTTCAAATCCATGTTGAAGATGGACTTGATGTCAATGTAAGGCTTGTGGATTGCGTTGGGTATGCTGTACCTGGAGCAAAAGGATACGAAGATGAAGATGGACCACGAATGATTAATACACCGTGGTATGAAGAACCAATTCCATTCCAGGAAGCAGCAGAAATCGGTACAAGAAAAGTGATTCAGGAACATTCTACTCTTGGTGTTGTGATTACAACCGACGGATCAATTGGTGAAATTGCTCGACATGATTATTTGGAATCAGAGGAGAGAGTCGTAGAGGAATTAAAAGAAGTGGGCAAGCCGTTTATTATGATTGTTAACTCAGCCCATCCTCATCATCCACAAACAGAAGCTTTAAGAGGGGATTTGTCTCACAAATATGATATCCCGGTTATCTCGTTGAGTGTGGAAAGTATGACTGAGCATGATATCAACAATGTTCTAAGAGAAGTGCTATATGAATTTCCTGTATTGGAAGTAAATGTGAACCTACCTAGCTGGGTAATGGTGCTTCATCAAGATCATTGGCTCAGACAGAATTATGAAGAATCTGTTAGAGAAACTGTAAAAGATATCAAACGACTCAGGGATGTCGATCGGGTCGTAGGACAATTCGAGGAGTTTGAATTCATACAGGATGCACGACTTGCAGGAATTGAAATGGGTCAAGGAATTGCAGAAATTGACCTCTATGCACCAGATGATTTGTACGATCAAATTCTAAAAGAAGTCGTGGGAGTGGAAATTAGAGGGAAGGATCACCTTCTTCAACTTATGCAAGAATTTGCTTTTGCAAAGGCTGAATATGATCATGTTTCAGAGGCACTTCGAATGGTAAAGCAAACCGGTTATGGAATAGCTGCACCTGCAATTGAAGATATGAGCCTAGATGAGCCGGAGATTATACGACAAGGTTCAAGATTTGGTGTAAGACTGAAAGCTGTAGCTCCTTCCATTCATATGATTAAAGTTGATGTAGAGTCAGAATTTGCACCTATTATTGGCACTGAGAAACAAAGTGAGGAGCTAGTTCGTTATCTTATGCAAGACTTTGAAGAGGATCCGCTTTCAATTTGGAATTCAGATATTTTCGGACGTTCACTGAATTCGATTGTGAGGGAAGGTATCCAAGCGAAGCTCGGATTAATGCCGGAAAATGCACGTTATAAATTAAAGGAAACGCTTGAACGCATTATTAACGAAGGTTCAGGAGGATTAATTGCGATCATACTATAACTTAGCTGACTCCGCTATATGGAGTCAGTTTTTTTGTTTTGGTTTAAAGGTAGATGATAATTGGGTACTATTCTTTAGAAATAAGAAAGAGGATAATTCTATTCTCTGAAACACCCTCTAACTATGTAAAACGGTTTATTGTTAGGAAGTAGATTGAATAAACTAATTTCATCAAAGTGCACCATAAAGCGTTTACAAATGGTACTTTAAGCAGATAATAAGTAAAAAATCATTGAAAAATCGCTGAAATCAAGACAAACGTATTGAATTCTTTCGCATCTTCGTATAATATAGGGCTTGCAAACGTACTAAACGTGCATTGCAACGTATAAATATTGGTCAATAAGTGAATGAATGTAATTATCCATCTCTCTTGAGAGGAGGTGAACAGAATGAACAAGACAGATCTAATCAATGCTGTTGCAGAATCTGCAGAGCTTTCTAAAAAAGAAGCGACAAAAGCTGTTGACTCAGTTTTTGATAACATTATGCAATCCTTGCAAGAGGGTGACAAAGTTCAACTAATTGGTTTTGGTAACTTTGAAGTCCGTGAGCGTTCTGCTCGTAAAGGGCGTAATCCTCAAACTGGCGAAGAGATCGAAATCGCTGCAAGTAAGGTTCCTGCATTTAAACCTGGTAAAGCCCTTAAGGATGCAGTGAAGTAAGAAATACATAGGGCAAAGAAGAGCCGCACATTTTGCGGCTCTTCTTTTTTGCTAACTTTTTCACCTTATGCTAGAATCTTCATAGGTATTAAAGGCCCTGAATGGAGGAGTAAGAACCATGTACGAAGTTAATCATGATAAAATACAAGAAGCAGTTAAAATGATCCTTGAAGCAATTGGAGAAGACCCAGAGCGTGAAGGATTATTAGATACTCCAAAACGAGTTGCTAGAATGTATGAAGAGATTTTTCAGGGACTTCATCAAGATCCTAAGGAACATTTCCAAACCATTTTTGGAGAAGATCACGAAGAGTTAGTGCTAGTTAAGGATATTCCTTTCTATTCAACTTGTGAGCACCATCTTGTTCCTTTTTTTGGAAAAGCGCATGTAGCATACATACCTAAAGGTGGTAAAGTAACTGGTCTAAGTAAGCTTGCAAGAGCAGTAGAATCTGTAACAAAACGACCACAGCTTCAAGAGCGTATTACATCCACCATTGCTAATTCAATGGTAGAAACTCTAGAACCTCATGGAGTTATGGTAGTAGTGGAAGCTGAGCATATGTGTATGACGATGAGGGGTGTTAAGAAGCCTGGATCATCTACTGTGACATCAGCTGTAAGAGGCGTTTTTGAAAATGATGCTGCAGCTCGTGCTGAAGTGCTTGGCCTAATTAAGGGTTAATTCTGTTAAGCGGAGTGATAACTATGAAAAGCGAAAGTAATGATTTCTTTGTAATTAAAGCCCTGGAGAATGGCGTTAACGTCATAGGGTTAACACGTGGTTCTGATACGAGGTTTCATCATTCAGAGAAACTTGATAAAGGTGAAGTGATGATTGCTCAATTTACTGAACATACATCTGCCGTTAAGGTAAGAGGCAAAGCAGTTATTCAAACAGAACACGGTGAAATAAGTACAGAAGAGTAAAGCAGGATGTATGAACCTGCTTTTCTTTGATTTAAGAACGGAGCAAGTCCCGTTTTAGCAAGGGGCTTATTGTGCTATACTATGAGTAAATACATATTTATACTTTATGAAAATCATATGAGGTGGAATAAAGTATATGAAAAAATGAAGGCTTCCATTAAGGTTTGATGGTAAGCCGAATTTTTCTAATTGGAAGACATGTAAGGGGTATGGGATATGACAAATCCAAAGGAAACCACATATAAACAAATAGCTGGAGTTCGGGACATGCTGCAGTCTCGCCTATCCCATTCATATTTGCTTCAATTTATCGATTTTCCAATTATTGATGAAGAGAGGCTATATGTGTTCTATGGCATGCTAGAACAAACCAAGCTTGAACGAAAAAGGAAGGAAGATACCCTTCTATCCATTATGCTGGTGCAAATTGCACTAGATACACATGAACTAATTTCTCTCGATGAGATTGCAAATGAGAATGAGAGGAAGAATCGTCAGCTAACCGTTTTAGCAGGCGACTACTTTAGTAGCATGTATTACCATATTCTTTCTAAATGGCATGATAATGAACTGATTCGAACATTATCTGAAGCGATTCAAGAAATCAATGAAGCCAAAATGTCTTTTTATCAAACAGATCATCGCACGGTAGAATCGATATTTGATAATTTAATGGAAATCGAATCCATTTTAGTTAGAAAAGTAGCTGAACATTTCAGTCTTGATAACTGGAAGACATTCGGAATGCAATATTTCTATATGAATCGTCTTCTTCTAGAGCGAAAGCAGGGTTTAATTCATTCTAGTTCTAATTTGCTACAAAAGATTGCATCAACCCTACTTTCAGTTAAAGAATCTAAGCTAACATCTGATCAGCAAGCATCAAAAGCGAGAACCGTTTTGGACTCGTATGCGGCACATGCAAAAAAAGAAATTGATTTTCTTTGCCAGCATTATTCAGAACTGCATCGTTGGTTTCAAAATCGACTCGAGTATAACTGGGGAATCATTGGAATACAGGAAGAGAAATTGGCGGAAGAGGGATAAGGCATGACTACATCTAAAGAAGAACGCGTACACAATGTTTTTCAATCAATATCAAAACGCTATGATGTCATGAATTCGGTTATTAGTTTTCAACGTCATAAAGCCTGGCGCAAGGATACAATGCGTTTAATGGATGTTCAGAAGGGAGCATCTGCTCTCGATGTTTGCTGTGGTACAGCAGATTGGACACTCGCTATGGGTGAAGCTGTTGGTGAAAGCGGAAGTGCTATAGGACTTGATTTCAGTGAAAATATGCTAGAAGTCGGGAAAGTGAAGGTTGAAGAAAAGAAAAGTGAGAATGTTACACTTATACACGGTAATGCTATGAATTTGCCGTTTGAAGACCATTCTTTTGATTATGTGACAATCGGTTTCGGTCTCAGAAATGTACCTGATTACGATCAGGTCATTAAAGAAATGCATCGAGTGGTTAAACCTGGTGGTCAAGTTGTCTGTCTTGAAACTTCCCAGCCAACTATTCCAGTTTTTCGACAAGTGTATTATGGGTATTTCAAACATGTCATGCCGGTTCTCGGTAAAATGATAGCAAAAAGCTATGAGGAATACTCCTGGTTGCAAGAATCAGCTAGCACGTTTCCTGGTAGAGATGAGTTAAAGCAGCTTTTCTTTAAGAATGGGTTTAGTCGTGTAGATGTTAAACCATATTCTGGGGGAGTTGCCGCAATGCATAGAGGATTTAAAGCAGTCCAATCATAAAAAGACAACAGATATTTTGTGATAATCAGTTAGGTGGATCTCATGAAATTAAAAACGATTTATGCTTCCTTAAAAAAAGATTTATCTTTTATTGAATCCGAATTAGAGCAGACAGTGAATGCTCATCATCCTGTTCTTCGTGACGCTTCTAACCACCTATTAAAAGCTGGAGGGAAACGAATCCGTCCTGTTTTCGTTTTGCTTTCAGGAAAATTCGGAGACTATAATTTAGTACATATGAAGAATGTAGCAGTTGCGCTCGAATTAATTCACATGGCTTCACTTGTACATGATGATGTTATTGATGATGCAGAAATGAGACGAGGCAAGAAAACGATCAAAGCAAAATGGGACAATCGCGTTGCCATGTATACAGGAGACTATATTTTTGCGCGTGCGGTTGAACTTGTTACTGAGCTTAAAGATCCTGCAGCCAATACCATCTTATCGAATGCCATTCTAGAAATGAGCATTGGAGAAATAGAACAGATAAAAGACCAGTTCAACTGGGATCAAAATGTAAGAGATTATTTTCGAAGAATAAAACGGAAGACAGCGCTTCTAATCGCTACTTCATGTGAATTAGGTGCTGTAGCTGCAGGAGCTTCGAAGGTCGATCAACGACACCTTAAACAATTTGGGTACTATGTAGGCATGTCGTATCAAATTACTGATGATATCCTTGATTATACCGGAACTGTTAAAGAACTTGGAAAGCCAGCTGGTGGGGACTTGCTACAAGGAAATATTACATTGCCTGTCCTTTACGCGATGAATCAAGGCAACAAGAAGCGTGAAATCATGAACATTTTCTCTAAAGAATTAAATACCTCGCAAGAAAAGGTCAATCAAGTTATTTCGATAGTAAAATCTTCTGGTGGCATTGAATTCTCACAGCGTATTAGTGATCGCTATCTTCAGAAAGCGTTCAATGAACTTGAGCAGCTTCCATCGCAATCTGCTAGAACTTCACTTAGACAAATAGCGGAATATATCGGCAAAAGAAAACATTAAAAGGAAATGTTGTTATTTTTGCGAATATTTGATAGAATTTTGAAGGGCAGAAAAACGCTTTCTGCCCTGTACATATACTTTGTTGAAGGTGAGGAGATTTTTCATGGAAAAGACATTTCTAATGGTCAAGCCTGATGGCGTGCAACGCAACTTGATTGGTGAAATTGTTTCACGCTTTGAGAAGAAGGGCTTTAATTTAGTAGGAGCAAAATTGATGACGGTTTCAAAAGATCTTGCAGAAAACCATTATGGGGAACATAAAGAGCGCCCATTTTTCGGTGAGCTTGTAGACTTCATCACATCAGGACCTGTCTTTGCAATGGTATGGGAAGGTGACAATGTGATCTCAACTGCTCGTACTATGATGGGAGCAACAAATCCAACAGATGCAAATCCTGGTACGATTCGTGGCGATTATGGTGTTCAAGTTAGCATGAATGTTATTCATGGTTCAGATTCACCAACAAGTGCAGAACGTGAGATTTCATTGTTCTTTAATGAAAATGAATTGAACGAATATACTAAAACCATTTCTAAGTGGGTTTAAAAATTTCGCAAAAATGAAAGCGCTTATATTTATTGGAGCCGGACTAATTGTCCGGCTCTTTATTTATGGTGAGAAAATTTAGTGAAATAAAGGAGAGGGAAAGCCTTTCTCTAACTCAATTGTTCGTGCAATTTGAAGTAATAAGCGATCATTAAATTTAGCAGTTGCAGCTTGCAGTCCTACAGGCAATCCTCCTGAAGTAAACCCTCCAGGGATTGAAATAGCAGGATGGCCAGTGCAGTTGTAAAGTTGTGTCATCATCCAATCAGAGATTGGTGAAGTGGTTTTTCCATTAATTGAAGCTGGTCCTTCTATGTTGTAAGGAAAAGCAGGTACACCTAATACTGGTGAAAGAATCGCATCGTAGTCAGTAAGTGTACTTTGTAGGGTATTCCATACAATAGTGCGTTGCATTTCTGTGTCACGTAGTTCCACGGCACTTAACTTTCTTCCTGCTTGAATCATCTTTGTAACCGATGGGCTAAACTGTGTTGGAAACTGATCGTATAAGGGACCATAAGCAGAGGCAAGCCCTGCAAACCACATTGTATTAAAGAAAGAGATAAGTTCTTCTAACTTCATTTCAATTTGTATGGACACCTTATCGACCTTCGCTCCATGCTTTCTTAAGATGTCAATCGTCTCTTCTATTTGTGCTTTTACTTCAGGATCACATGGATATAAACCATAGTCCTCTGTATAAGCAAAATTTAGCCCTTTCACACCATTTGAATATTCATCGAGTAGATCTCCATCAGGTACTGGAACAGAAAAAGGGTCATTGGGTTCATATCCTTGCATAACTGAAAGGAGGAGGGCAGCATCTTCAGTTGTTCGACTCATTGGACCATAGTGTACAAACGGTTGAGTTGTCCCAAAGCGATTAACAGGAGAGCTATCAAATGGTACTCGTCCAAATGTCGGTTTTAACCCAATGATTCCGTTAAGACTTGCAGGAATTCGAATCGAACCTCCCCCATCGCTACCTTCAGCTAAAGGAACGCATTTACTGGCTACAGCAGCTGCTGACCCTCCGCTAGACCCACCTGCTGTTACCGATGGATTCCATGGGTTTTTAGCGGGGCCAAGCACCTGGTTGTCAGTTGTTCCTTTATGACCAAATTCTGGTGTGTTTGTTTTGCCTATAATAATAGCACCAGCTTTTTTGATTCGTTTAACGATAGTAGGCTCATGTGTAGCGATGTGATCATGGAAAAGAGTTGATCCAAATGTTGTGCGTCTCCCAATTACAGGTGTTAGATCTTTAATGGCAATCGGTATTCCATGAAGAGGTTCAATTGATTCACCTTTCATTAGAGCTTCTTCGGCTAGGTTGGCTTCTTTTAGAGCTTCTTCTTCGAATACAGTAATAAACATATTTAACTCAGGATTGAGTTTTCTAATCCGCTCAAGATGACTGGAGACGACATCTACTGGAGATATCTCTCGGATTGCAATTCGGTTTGCCATTTCTCTAGCGGTTAGGTCTGTAATACGCATATGTACACTTCCTTTAAAAATACGATTATCTTAACTGTAGCGAATATTAGAATCTCAATCAATCAGAAACAGAAATTCACAAAAAGCATCATTGCTCAATAAAAGTAAAAAAAGATAAATTTAAATTTGGTTGTGTGTTTTTTTAGTGAGATTATGATAGGATATCTGCAACATTAATCGAAATTTTAATAATCGTTACACTAATTTTATTCGATATGATATAGTAGTACGTAAAAGCGTCAAAGCATATGGAGGAGATAGGATGAGATACTTAACAGCAGGAGAATCACACGGACCACAATTAACGACAATACTAGAAGGACTTCCGTCAGGGCTTGAGCTAGTAGCGGAGGATATAAATACAGAACTAGCGAGGCGTCAACTTGGTTATGGTCGTGGACGTCGCATGCAAATTGAGAAAGATCAAGTTCAAATCTTAAGCGGTGTACGACATGCTAAATCAACTGGAGCCCCCATTGCACTAGTTGTTGAAAATAAAGATTGGACGCACTGGAAGAATTATATGGGTGCTGAGCCGTTAACCAAAGAACAGGAAGACAATATGAAGCGACAGATCTCGCGTCCTCGTCCAGGGCATGCTGATTTAAATGGTGCTATTAAATACGGTCATCGTGATATGAGAAATGTACTGGAGCGTTCTTCAGCCAGAGAAACAACGGTTAGAGTTGCAGCTGGAGCAGTAGCAAAGAAATTGCTTAAGACACTTGGCATTCAAGTAGCAGGGCATGTACGAATGATTGGTGGCGTTGAAAGCAACTATGATGGCGGCATGTCGCTTGAAGAAATGCAACGTGTTTCAGAAGAATCTCCAGTTCGTAGTCTTGATGATGAAGCAGGAAAGAAAATGATGACAGCCATTGATGATGCAAAAAGCAATGGTGATTCTATAGGTGGGATTGTAGAGGTTGTTGTTGAAGGTTTACCGGTTGGACTTGGCAGTCATGTTCATTATGATCGTAAACTAGATTTCAAAATAGCTGGAGCAATCATGAGTATCAATGCGTTTAAAGGTGTTGAATTTGGTATTGGATTTGAAGCTGCTAAGAAGCCAGGAAGTGAAGTTCATGATGAAATTCAATGGTCAAAGGAAGAGGGCTATACGCGTAAGACTAATAACCTTGGAGGTTTCGAAGGTGGAATGACGACAGGTATGCCAATCGTTGTAAAAGGTGTGATGAAGCCCATACCAACCTTATACAAACCTCTCCAAAGTGTTGACATTGATACAAAAGAACCATTTGCTGCAAGCATTGAGCGTTCTGATAGCTGTGCTGTGCCTGCTGCAAGTGTAGTAGCAGAGAATGTTGTAGCATGGGAAGTTGCATGCTCAATTCTTGATAAATTTGGTCATGATCGGATTGAAGAAATTTCTGAAGCGCTTAACCAGCACAGGAAATACAGCCGGGAGTTTTAATGGTGGATACGATTAGGATCGAAACGAGCGGTGGTAGTTACCCAGTTCATATCGGAAAAGGTATACGGTCGAAATGGAGAGAACTAATAAACAATTATGCTTCATATTCTAATTTCTTTATTATTACGGATGAAGCTGTTCAAGCGCACTACTTGTCATCCATTCTGGGAAAAGAGAAGCTCGCTTATTTTGTAGTTCCATCTGGAGAAGAGTCGAAATCCTTTGAACAATATCATAAATGTATGACCGCGTTGCTTGAGGCGGATCTAGATCGAAAGTCATGTATCATTTCACTTGGAGGCGGTGTAGTTGGCGATCTCGCAGGCTTCGCCGCAGCTACATATATGAGAGGTATCGACTTTATCCAGATGCCAACAACACTGCTCGCACATGATTCAAGTGTCGGTGGAAAAACAGGTATTAATCATGAATTAGGTAAGAACTTAATTGGTGCTTTTCACCAACCAGCTGCTGTTATTTATGATATCGAATGTTTACGCACTTTACCTGGTAAAGAGTGGCGCTCAGGATTTAGTGAAGTGATTAAGCACGCACTGATTCATGATGAGATATTCTTGAACTGGCTGTTAGACCGAAGAAAAGACGTTCAGAATTATTCTGATGATGAGCTTCAATTCATGATAATGAAAGGCATAAACGTTAAAGGTGACATTGTTAAAGAAGATGAGCGTGAGACAGGCGTAAGGGCTTATTTAAACTTTGGGCATACGCTTGGACACGCGATAGAAGCTGAGCTAGGATATGGAAAGATGACACATGGTGAAGCTGTAGCTATTGGAATGATCTATGCTCTCAGACTGAGTGAGGAATACTTTCAAACAAAGCTTCGTATGGATGAATTAAGGGTGTGGTTCCAAGAGTTAGGTCTTCCTGTAGAAGTCCCTCGTGAACTTAACATGATGAAGCTACTTCAACGGATGAAGAAAGATAAGAAAGCTGAGAATAAGAGTTTACAATTTGTCTTGCTTAAGAGAATTGGTACTCCTATTAAAGTGAGCATTGATGATGAAACTGCACTTAAGCTACTTGAAGTAAGTGTTGAAAGGAGCGTCTGACTGTGATTAGAGGGATACGGGGGGCAACGACTGTTAATGTAAATGAAAAGAATGCTATTGTTGAAGCGACTACAAAGCTATTGAAAGAAACAATCGAACAAAACAAAGTAACACCAGATTTGGTTGCATCTATTCACTTTACAATGACCAGGGATTTGGATGCTGTTTTCCCTGCTGAAGCGGTTAGGTTATTTGACGGATGGGCAAATGTCCCACTTCTATGTTCATCTGAAATTGATGTAGAGGGATCTTTACCATTTTGTATCAGAATATTAATGACAGTGAATACAACTCAAGGACAAGATGAAGTTCAACATGTCTATTTAGAAAAGGCTGTTTCGCTTCGTCCAGATCTTGCAAGTTGACAAATATTCATCATCATACTAGGATAGTAATAAGTTTAGAGCAGAGGCAATACAGGAATGACGAGTTGAGAGAGCTGAGAATAGGATAGTTGAGTTGAGGAGAGCTTAGAGGGATACGTTTATTCACCCCCTGAGGTTATTCAGGGGGTTTTTATATACCCTTTTTCGGTATTGTGATAATTCAGACGAATGTAGTCTGTTCTTTGTCATACCACATTTTTCATCCTCGGAATGCTCAACATTCCCATTCTCCATTACTTATTATGGAGAGGTGAGAACGTTGACTACAGATTATTCTTCTTTTCAAAGGGATGCCCTAACATATGGAACGATCCCGCTAATGAAGTCGTACTTTCTCGATACGACAACACCCATTCAAATTTTTCAAAACATTGGCAAGCGTGCCAGTTTTCTTTTAGAGAGCAGCGATCAGGAATCAAGATGGTCTCGCTATTCATTTATTGGCGTTGATCCCGTGTTCTCGTTAATTGAACAACAAGGGCTAGTTAACGTAGTGGATGCGGAAGGCAAAAGTATACTTGAACGTAAGGACTTCCAATCAGGAGTTCAGGCTTTATTTGAGTACTTGAATCCTAAGCTTCCCGATACGTCTTTTCCTTTTTATGGAGGAGCGGTAGGTTATATAGGATACGACGCGGTTAGTCAATTTGATAAAGTTCCTATTCATAAAGATCGTGATGAAGATATGCCGTTATTTCACTTTATTGTTTGTGAGAATCTATTAATTTATGACCATCATTTAAAAAGACTGACCATTTGTCACCATGCTAGATTGAACGAAAATTCTAATGTGGAGCAGGTTTACCAAAATGCTTTCGAAGTTATGGATGAACTTGTTTCAATTGCGTCTAAGCAAACGCAAGGAGACGCGATGCACTTACCTGATGAATCTAATGATGAAGTTGACTTCTCTCAAGTTAAATCTAATTATGAAAAGCACCAATTTTTAGAAGATGTTGAGAAGATCAAGAAATACATTGAAGAAGGTGACGTATTTCAAGCAGTCCTTTCACAGCGGTTCCAAAAAGATGTTTCTATTAAAGGTCTCGATTTATACAGGGTGCTTCGGATTATTAACCCTTCACCATATATGTTCTATTTGAAAATGAATAATGTTGAAATTATTGGTAGTTCACCTGAGAAGCTAGTACAGGTTAGGGATGGAAAGGTAGAAATCGATCCAATAGCAGGTACGAGAAAACGTGGAAGGACGGAGGAGGAAGATCAAGCACTAGCTGAAGAGTTACTCCTTGATGAGAAAGAGCGTGCGGAACATTATATGCTCGTAGATCTTGCGAGAAACGATGTTGGTAGAGTTTCTGAATATGGAAGCGTCTCTGTCCCACAGTTAATGGATATCGGTAAGTTCTCACACGTCATGCATATTATTTCAAAAGTTACTGGCGTTTTAGCTCCTAGATTTACTAGTCTTGACGCAGTGGTTGCCTCTTTCCCGGCAGGTACAGTATCCGGCGCTCCGAAAGTAAGGGCAATGCAAATTCTTAATGAATTAGAACCAACTTCGAGATCCATTTATTCAGGAGCGATCGGCTATATTGGCTTTGATGGAAATATAGATTCATGCATCGCAATTCGAACAATGGTGATCAAAGATGGCACAGCTTACGTACAGGCAGGAGCGGGAATTGTAGCTGATTCTATCCCAGAAAATGAGTGGGAAGAGACGCGTAATAAAGCAAGTGCACTTATTAAAGCCATTCAGGTAGCTGAAGCGATTTTCGACAAAAAGGAGGAGCGGTTAAATGTTTAAAGAACAGTTACAGAGAATGATCGCAGGAGAGACACTATCTGAATCAATGGCAGAGCAAATAATGGATGTCATTATGGAAGGAAAAGCAGATGATGCGCAAATTGCTAGTTTCCTAACGATTCTTGAAATGAGAGGCGAGACGGTTGATGAACTGACTGGTTTTGTTAGATCGTTACGTAACCATGTCATACAACTTGACCATGGGGGGCTTCCCCTTATTGATACATGTGGTACCGGTGGAGATGGGCAATCGACCTTTAATATTTCAACCGCTTCAGCTATTCTTGTATCAAGTCTTGGAGTTAAAGTAGCGAAACATGGCAATAGAGCTGTTTCTTCTAAAAGTGGAAGTGCGGATGTATTAGATGAACTAGCTATCCCAACTCAATCTTCTCGTGATGATGCAATTCAAACACTGAAAGAGAGAAATATGTGTTTCTTGTTTGCACCAAATTATCATACCGCAATGAAACATGCTGTAAATGCCCGCAAAGCAATCGGTTTTCGAACGGTATTTAATAGCCTTGGCCCATTAGCTAATCCAGCTGGAAGTCAGTCACAGTTAATTGGTGTATACAGCCATGAAAAGGCATTGAAAATGGCGGAGGCTCTAAAACGTCTTGGCACAAAGCGGGCGTTGTTTGTTACAGGTGGTGAAGGTATGGATGAATGCTCGATCTCGACTTATACAGATTTTGTTGAGTTGAAAGATGAGGAAGTTTTCACATACCGTCATACGCCAGAAGATGTAGGACTACTTTCATGTAACCAAAATGATTTAAGAGTTGATACTTCGAAAGAGAGTGCTACGATTATCAAGCAAATTTTCAATGGCGATGGGAATGAAGCGAGTACAGGAATTGTACTTTATAATGCGGGAGCAGCGCTCTATCTTGCTGGTGCAAGTGACTCGATTAAAGAGGGTGTTCAGATGGCAAGCGACGCAATCAAAAATGGTACTGCAAGAAATCAACTGAATCTCTTACGTGAGGAAAAGGAGTTGAATGTTCATGCTTGATCGAATAATAGAAGTAAAGCACGAAGAAATGGCGCGGTTTAACATGCCTGAAGATCAAAAATTCAACAATGTATCATTTATTGAAAGTTTACAAAATCCAACACATGAACTTGGCCTTATTGCGGAAGTGAAGAAAGCTTCTCCGTCGAAGGGAATCATAAATGACAATTTTGATCCGGTGGAGGTGGCTGAGGCGTATGAAAAAGCGGGTGCCGATGCCATTTCAGTATTAACTGATGAGACGTTTTTCAAAGGGTCAAACTCTTTCTTAACAGAAGTTAAGAAACATGTGAATTTACCGATCCTAAGAAAAGACTTTATTATCGATGAAAGACAGATCGAAGAAAGCAAACGTATAGGGGCGGACGCGATTCTATTGATCGTAAGAACGCTTGGTGTTCAAAAAACGAAAGAGTTCTATCAGCTTGCAGCTTCTTTCGATTTAGAATGTTTGGTTGAAGTTCATTCAGAAGAAGAATTGAAGGAACTAACCGCTTCTTTTACACCTGCTGTAATAGGAGTTAACAACCGCAATCTATCAACTTTTGAAACATCGACAAAGCAAACACATTTGCTTAGTCACTTTATACCTGAATCAACTTTGATGATTAGTGAGAGTGGAATTTCGACTTATAAGGACATTCAGGATGTTAAGAGCGCAGGGGCTTCAGCTGTACTTGTTGGTGAAGCATTAATGCGCGGTGGCACATATGAAGCAGGGATTAGAAGATTGTTTGGTGAAACAGTACATGAAAACGCCTGAACTTAAATTATGCGGAAATCGTTCCTTAAAGGATTGGCAAACAGTTAGGTTAAGTGGTGTTCAGTACGCTGGGTTTATTTTTGCGGATAGCATTCGCCGTGTTTCAAATGAAGAGGTTGCTGTATGGCTTAAAAATTATCCACCAGAAAAGCCGATGAAAATTGTAGGGGTCTTTGTTAACCCCGAGCTTGAAGAGTTGGCTCAAACCGTAAGCGAGGTTCCCTTAGATATCATACAGCTGCACGGCAAAGAAACTCCAGCATTTGTAGCGAAAATCAAGCAAATGACTGGAAAGCAAGTTTGGAAAGTGCTCCATCACGGTGATGGTGCTCTTGCTAATATGTCGCGGTATTCAGAGGCAGTTGATGGTTACCTCGTCGACACGAAGCTTCCTGGACAATGGGGAGGGACTGGAAAGCGATTTGATTGGAAGGCGATTCCTGAATATCAATTCGAAGCCGAAAACCAAAATGTTCCTTTGTTTATTGCAGGAGGCGTTAATCCAGATAATGTTAATGAGTTAATTGAATACAATCCTGATGGTATTGATGTTTCAAGCGGAATCGAAATAGATGATAGGAAAGATGAGAATAAGATTAACCGAATGAAAGAAAGGCTGGGATAAAGATGTCAACAATGGTACCTGATCAGCGCGGTAGATACGGAAGATTTGGTGGAAAATACGTACCTGAAACAGCAATGTATGCACTAGAAGAATTAGAGCAATCATTAGATGAAGCAATGGCTGACGAACAGTTTATGGCAAACTACCACGAAGAATTGAAAAAGTACTCTGGGCGACCAACACCTATTACGCATGCAGAAAATTTATCCAAACGCCTGGGTGGAGCACAAATTTATTTAAAGCGAGAAGATCTTAACCATACGGGTGCACATAAACTAAACAATGCTATTGGACAGGCACTTCTTGCAGTACGAATGGGTAAAGAAAAAATAGTAGCGGAAACAGGAGCCGGACAGCATGGTGTAGCTGCCGCAACAGTTGCTGCACGATTTGGTCTAGAGTGTAAAGTATTCATGGGTGAAGAAGATATTAGACGTCAAGAATTGAATGTCTTTCGGATGAAGCTTCTTGGAGCTGAAGTGGTTCCTGTATCATCTGGTAGTAAGACGCTGAAAGATGCTACAAATGAAGCTATTCGCTATTGGGTAGCAAATGTGGAAGATACGTTTTATTTAATAGGCTCAGTTGTAGGACCACATCCATATCCTAAAATGGTTCGCGACTTCCAAAGAGTGATTGGAGACGAATCACGAGAGCAAATGACTGATCTTCCTAATAAAGTCATCGCTTGTGTTGGGGGTGGGAGTAACGCAATGGGAATGTTCTATCCATTTCTTCAGGATGATGTTCAATTAGTTGGAGTAGAGGCTGCAGGTAAAGGAATCCATACTGGTGAACATGCAGCAACACTATCAGAAGGACGACTTGGAGTTATTCATGGTTCTATCACGTATCTACTTCAAAATGAGACTGGACAAATTCAGGAACCGCATTCCATCTCAGCTGGTCTGGATTATCCGGGTATCGGGCCTGAACATGCTTATTTATCGGAGACTGGTAGAGTGACGTATACTGGTATCACTGATATGGAAGCACTTGATGCTTTGAAAGTATTATCAGAAGAAGAGGGTATTATTCCAGCAATTGAAAGTGCACATGCCCTATCAGAAGCGATTAAACAAGCGCCTGACATGGCAACAAATGAAACGATCCTTGTATGCCTATCAGGTAGAGGAGATAAAGACGTTCACACGATTATGGAACATCTTGGAGGTGAGGTTGATGAATAAACGTTTCGAAAAACATGTAGATGGACGCAGCGATTTATTCATCCCGTTTATTGTAGCGGGAGATCCAACTGAGGAAGCAACAATTAAGCTTGCTCTCATGCTACAAGAAGAAGGTGCGAATGCTATTGAACTTGGAATTCCTTATTCTGACCCGTTAGCGGATGGCCCAGTTATTCAACGGGCCTCTATTCGGGCGCTTGAGCATGGGATGAGTTTAGAGAAAGCTATGGATATCGTTCCAAAAATGCGCGAACGCGGACTTGAAATTCCTGTGATTGTATTTACTTATTACAATCTTTTGTTACAATTAGGAGAAGAACGCTTCTTCGCTTTAGTGCGTGAAAATAACATCGATGGACTTTTAGTGCCTGATCTTCCTTTTGAAGAGAGTGAAGAATGGAGAGAAAGCTGTAAAATGAACGATACGGCTCTTATCTCGCTAGTAGCTCCTACAACATCTGATAAGCGTCTTACTGCAATTGCTAATGAAGCATCAGGTTTTCTCTATTGTGTTTCATCACTCGGTGTTACAGGGACACGTACAGATTTTCATTCGTCTGTCTTCGAATTCATTGATCGCGTAAAATCCCGAAGTCCTATTCCTGTCGCTGTTGGTTTTGGGGTCTCAGCTCCAGAGCAGGTAGCAAAACTTAAAGAATACTGTGATGGAGTGATCGTTGGGAGTGCCATTGTTCGTCAAATCGAAGCGCAAGTTGATGGTTTAACAAATGAAGAAACACAGGTAGAAGCGATCGATCATATTCGTTCATATATTCGCGATTTGATTTCACCATATGAGAAACTGAAAATTAATACGTGAGGTGCACGCATGATTCCAAAACAACAATTGAAGGGTCTTACCCCTTACAAGCCAGGTAAACCAATTGAAGAAGTGAAAAAAGAACTTGGACTAAAAGAAGTTGTGAAATTAGCTTCGAATGAGAATCCTTATGGCTCATCTCAAGCTGTTAAAGAAGCCATTCAGAAAGAATTAACACAATTGAATATCTATCCAGATGGATATGCATCCGATTTACGAACAGCAGTAAGTGAACATCTTAATGTTAATGAAGATCAAATTGTATTTGGTAACGGTTCTGATGAAGTAGTACAGATGATTTGCAGAACGTATCTTGAAAAGGGAACCAATACGGTTATGGCAACACCTACTTTTCCACAATATCGACATAATGCAGTGATCGAGGATGCTGAGATTCGTGAGGTACCATTGCAAGATGGAAAACATCAGTTAAGCAATATGCTTGATGAGATAGACGAAAACACTCGCGTTATATGGGTTTGTTCACCAAACAACCCTACAGGAGAGCATGTACCTGAGAAAGATTTAATATCTTTCTTGGACCAAGTACCAAAGCATGTTCTTATTGTAGTTGATGAAGCTTATAAAGAATATGTAACAGCTCAAGACTTTCCAGATACGTTAGCTGTATTAAATAACTATAATAACCTTGTTGTACTTCGAACTTTCTCAAAAGCATACGGCATTGCAGCTCTTCGCGTAGGTTTCGGTGTAGCGAATTCTGAAGTGGTAGCAGCAATAGAACCATCGAGAGAGCCGTTTAACACATCTCGCGTTGCTCAAGCAGCTGCCACTGCTGCCTTGGGTGACCAGAACTTTATTGATATGTGCCGTGTGGAGAACGAGAAGGGGCGTTCACTTTATTATGAATTTTGTGAGCAGTACGATTTAGAAGTATATCAATCACAGGGGAATTTCGTATTAATAGATTTTGGTATACCAGCGGATGAAGTTTTTAATTATCTATTGAAGAATGGATACATTGTTCGATCAGGATCGGCTCTAGGATTCCCAACATCTGTAAGAATTACTGTTGGTTCCGAAGAACAGAATAGAGAAATTATTAGCTGTCTTACTCAATTATTAGTTGAACGTAGAAAGGTCCAGTCATGAGTAAACAAGTTGCTGTGATTGGTCTCGGTTTAATAGGAGGTTCGATTGCGCTAGCAATCAAAAATAACCACGAAGATGCATGGATAACTGGTTTTGATGTGAATCAAAATCAGCTCCAACTTGCAAAAGCTCTTCGAGTCGTTGATGAGACAGCTTCTTCACTGGAAGAAGCTGTCCAATCAGCCGACTTTATTATGATTGCTGCACCCGTTGTTCAAACGGAACACATTTTGGCGCAATTGAGTGAGATTTCATTAAAAAGCAAGGTTATTATATCTGATGTTGGTAGCACAAAACATTCGATTGTGAAACATGCAAAAAGTATTTTGCATCCATCGATAACGTTTATTGGTGGGCATCCTATGGCTGGATCACATAAAACAGGTGTTTCTGCCGCAAAATCTCATCTATTTGAGAATGCTTTTTATATCCTTACTCCTGATCAAGGTGTTCAAGAAGAGGACCTCAGTAAGCTCATGGACTTGTTAAGTGGAACGAATGCAACGTTTGTCGAGTTAGAAGCAGAAGAGCATGACTATCTGGTAGGCTTAATTAGTCATTTTCCACATATTCTTGCAGCAAGCCTTGTGAATTTTGTCAGTGAGAGTAATAATAATCAACGTTTTAATGTAGCTAGATTTGCGGCAGGTGGGTTTCGTGACATTACCCGGATCGCATCTGCGAGTCCCGTGATGTGGCGAGACATTCTATTACGAAATAAAAAAGTATTGCTACAAATGACGGATGATTTAAAACTAGAACTTGACCGCATACGAAGCTACATTGACCAAGAAGATGGCGACAAAATTTTTGATTATTTTGCAGATGCCAAAGATTTTCGTGACGGTTTACCAGTTCGATCAAGAGGCGCTATTCCGGCGTTTTATGACTTGTTTCTAGACGTTCAAGATCAACCTGGGGTCATTGCAGCTGTTACACAAAAACTTGCGGGTGAAGAAATTTCGATTACCAATATTCGTATTATCGAAACGCGTGAAGATATCATGGGAGTTTTGCGAATTAGCTTCAGATCAGAACTTGACCGAGATAATGCTAAAGCTGTCCTTGAACGTGATTTCGATACGTATGTTGATGATAAATAAGGAGATCGTTAGTATGGAAACGATAATGAAAGCAAATAAACTTCAAGGTAGTATCACTATTCCAGGCGATAAATCTATCTCTCACCGCGCCGTCATGTTTGGATCGATTGCGGAAGGCACAACTCATATTACGAATTTTTTAACAGGTGCTGATTGTTTAAGTACAATTGCATGTTTTAAACAAATGGGTGTAAATATTAAACAGGATGGAGCTTCTGTAGTTGTAGAGGGTTTAGGAATAGATGGATTACAAGAACCTTCACGGCTTCTTGATGTTGGGAATTCCGGTACTACATTCCGTCTCATGATGGGCTTACTAGCAGGGAGACCCTATCACTCAGTACTTTCAGGTGACGAGTCAATTGCCAAAAGGCCAATGAACCGTGTATCAATTCCCTTATTGAAAATGGGTGCTAGTGTAGACGGCAGAAGCAATGGCACATATGCCCCTATTTCAATTAGAGGTGGAAACCTAAATGGTATTACATATACTTCACCTGTAGCAAGTGCTCAGGTGAAATCAGCTATTCTGCTAGCAGGCATTCAAGCGACTGGTGTCACGACAGTACATGAACCACATTTGTCACGTAATCATACTGAGAATATGCTTGAAAGCTTTGGTGTTGAAGTGAAGCGTGATGGTCGATCTGTTAGCGTAAAGGGTGGACAGAAGCTGAGGGCTATAAATGTCGAAGTACCTGGTGATATTTCATCTGCTGCTTTCTTCCTTGTAGCCGGTGCGATTGTGCCGGATAGTACGATAACTCTTTTGAACGTTGGAATAAACCAAACCCGAGCTGGAATTCTTGATGTATTAGAGAATATGGGGGCATCACTATCTATTCTAAATAGAAGGATCGTAAATCAAGAAGAAGTGGCTGATTTAACAATCAAAACAAGTAAACTTACTGGGTCAACCATTAAGGGAGATATGATTCCTCGTTTAATTGATGAGATTCCAATTATTGCACTTCTAGCTACACAGGCAAATGGTAGAACAGTGATTAAAGATGCTGCAGAATTAAAAGTGAAGGAAACTAATCGAATTGATGCAGTTGTTGATGAGCTACAGAAGCTTGGAGCTTCAGTTACGGCTACAAACGATGGAATGGTGATTGATGGGCCTACACCTCTCCATGGAGCAGCAGTATCTAGCCTTGGCGACCACCGTATCGGGATGATGCTTGCAATTGCTGGATGTATAACAGAAGGCAAGGTTGAACTAGCCATGCCAGAAGCTATTAAGGTTTCTTATCCTGAATTTTTTGAACATTTGAAGCAGTTGAGAACAGGTTCATAGGGACCTGTTCTTTTATTAGAGTTATTTAAAGATCGATTCACAAAAACAATCCTAATTTTCGGAACAATCTGTTGATTTTCTAAAATTACCTGTTATACTAAGAATAGTAATGGTTTCTCTCCACTCCTATCCATATTTATTTTGTCCCTGTGTTTTGAAAGCGCTAACATGCGCTTTCTACACAGGGAATTTTTTCATTGTGATCCTTTAAGGTGAGACATATTCACCTTCCCTAGCACATAGCCTGTCAGTACTAAGGCAGGTATGGGGAGGAACCAATATGAAACATCTATTTGAAAACGTTTCTATTAATGGCACTAACTATAAATTGGTTACTGATTCGAAAATAACTTACAAAACAACCGATGGAAGATTAGAAAAAGGAATTAGCTGCTCTTTTGATCAACTCCTGATGAAACCTGGGAAAATCCTGTTCGTAGAAGGTCTAGGTTCAAAATCTGAGGATGATTTTTTTGAAGAAATGAAACAATTCATTATGCGTGGAGCAACCACAATCCTTACAATCATGACTCTCCATCACGAGCGGACATTTGAGCAAGAACTTAATGAATCTATTTGTTCACTTACTAAAAGTCCAATTGATTACGTAATCGGAATACGGATGGATGCGTCGAACCTTACACCAGAAGTAATTAGAAAATGCGCTCGTTACCATATTCCTTTCGTAATCGCTGAGTTTAAAACAGAGGAAAGCTGGAATGATATTGTGTTAGAATGGATCATTCAAGCTAATTTTCCATATAGGTCAGTCATAATACCAGATTTTTCATTTCTTAGAACTTTTCCAAAAGATAAGGTCGATCAAGAGCGCTTAAGACTATTATGTGAGGCACAACTAAAGGGACTTGATGCTTCCTTTTATCAAAATATAATAAATAAGAAAGAACTATCACCTGAATTGATGAAAAGAACTGGCCTCTATCCCATGAAAGGATGTTTAGCATCTGGCTCAGATTTTGATTATAATCTCTATAAACAGAATTCAGGCAATCAAGTTGAAGAAGAGCAAAATCTTGATTATGATGGAAGAGACCCAATCATTTCAGGACTTCGTGGAGAATTACTTAAAGTAAACGATAACATTATGATGAAAGTAGGCTACGGTAAACACCTAAATATTCATAAACCATCGTTTTTTACTGCGGATCACCGAAATAAAATAAGAAGTGTTAGAAGGAGTTTTGGAGCGTGGAGCGTCTTAAACAAGCTGTCTCGTTAATTGAGTCAGGAAATTTTGAAAAGGGATTAGAAGAACTTAAGGAAGTTCGTAAGGAAGCTGATCACGAAGGATTGTACGATCTATCCAACATTTATTACAGTCTTGGGTTAATTGAGGACTCAAGAGATGTAGTTGAGGAATTATTGATTCATTACCCGAAAGAGGGAGAATTGCTCGTCCAGGCGGCTGAATGCTATGTAGATCTTGAGCAGGAGCAGGACGCCATCGCTGCTCTTAATAAAATAGATGCGAACGACGCTGCCTATCCTCCTGCCCTTTTGTTACTTGCAGACTTGTACCAAACAGAAGGATTGGAAGAGGTAGCTGAACAAAAACTACTTGAGGCCAAGCGAATTTCACCGGACGAGCCGATCATTGATTTTGGTCTTGGGGAATTCTATTTAACTCAGGGACATCATCTTAAAGCTGTTCCTTATTACGAATCAGTTCTAGGTACCAAAGGTGAGTTAGCTAATGAGAATATCGAACTTAGACTCGCTGAGGCGCTGAGTGGAAGTGGTCAATTTGAAGAAGCCCTAACTTTTTATGAAAAGGGGTTAGAGAACGGGCGTGAAATTAATGCGCTATTTGGATATGGATTCACTGCGCTACAAATCAGTGAGTATCGAAAGGCGATTAACGCTTTTAACGAATTAAAAGACCTAGACCCGCAATATAGTACCCTTTATCCGTACCTTGCTAGAGCTTATGAAGAAGAAGGTGCGACTACTGAAGCGATTCAAACGCTTGTTCAAGGTATTAAAGTAGATGAATTTAACGAAGAGCTATATTTACAAGCAAGCAGGTTAAGCTATAAAACACATGATAACAAAAGTGGTGAGCAATATTTACGTGAGTTACTTGCCATTAATCCGACACACATTGAAGCAGCGAAAACACTGGCTACTTTCCTTAGAACAGAGGAGCGGTATGAAGATATTATTGACTTGCTTAACAATATTGAAGAAGGAGATCAGAGTGATCCTTATCTCGACTGGTCAGCTGCAACAGCTTATGCACAGATGGAAGAGTATAAAGATGCCATAAAACGTTACGAAAACGCATATACTTATTTCAAAAACGATCCTATTTTTCTTGAAGAGTATGGTTTATTCTTAATTGAGGAAGGCCGCCGTGAGGAAGCTGTAGAGGCATTTAAGCTTGCTTTGAAGCTTGATCCAACGTTAGTACACCTTGAAGAAGAAATCCTCAGATTTGGTGAAGAAACATTTAACGAGGAATAAAGACGGTGTAGAAGGAAATTTATCTTCAATGACGAATTCTTAAATTAGGAAAATCTCAGGGAGGAATCGCTATGAGCAGCTCCGTTTCTGTCGTTGAAAAGAAGGACTTTCTTAAATGGTTTCTTAAAAATTATCAGGTTAAAAAACGTGAATGTGTTTGGCTATTAAATTATTTAATTAGTGATGAAGTGCTAATGGGGAATGTTCACTTTGTTGAAAATGCTGAATTCTGTCCTAAAGCGCTGGTTATTTCAACTCATTGTGTTGAAAATGCACCATTCCGTTTTTACAAACATAATATTATTACAACAGATCCAGAAAAGTCTTTTCATGACATTCGCCTGAATCAGGACGAGCCTATTTACATTCAGCTCAATTTTAAAAGTAAGAATGTATCTCCACAATATGTTGCTGTTCTGGAAGAAAATCCATTCTTGCCAGAGAACATGGCTGCAGATAAGAAATATTCCTTCCTGGCTGAAATGGTTCTTGATGAATCATTTACCCGATTTAAACGGGATTCAATTCTTAAACAAATTGATGAGGCTTTGGATCAAAATGATGAGGTAACATTTCAGAATCTAAGTAAACAACTAAATAACCTCTAACCCTTGAATCTTTTCAAGGGTTTTTTTATACTTTAAATTGGTTCAGATGCGAGCAAGAGGGGGAGACAAACTTGATTCGTAAATTGAAGGCAGCTGATATTGAAGACGTAATTGGTATGGAAACTGGTATTGAAGACGACTATGTCATTCGTATTTTCTCTAAACTAATTGAGGAAGACTACATGCTAGGTTATTTTGAAGGAGATACACTCGTTGGAATAGCTGGAATCACCATCTTTGAAGAAGAAGTTGCTGTCTTGGGTCGACTACGTACCCATATGAATTATCGTGGCAGAGGAATTGCTTCTACGTTAATGAAACAACTTAAGGAAGAGGCTTTCCATTCTTTAGGCATGCAATGGGTAGGATATGCGACAGAAAAGCATAATAAAGCGGGCAATCGATTGGCACGCAATCTACAGATGAATTTCGAAGCCACTATTGTATCATCACGTATAAGTCCTAATGCAGTAGCAGGTACATATGATACTCAACCCTATCGATTTGATTTTTCTAGAGAAAGTAAGAATAAATATCTGGAAGAGTTTAGTCAGAATGAGGATCTTCCATTTTTCCCTCATTCAATATATTATCCCCTCCCCTATGTACCTACGTTAACAACTAGTTATTTAGATACAATCGAAATGTATCAAAATGACCTGGGAACCTTTATGATAATGAAAGAAGAGAAAGGAGCTTCATATCTTCATGTCAAGGTTTGGAACGAACGAACGTTACATAGTAAAGAGATGTGGCAAATTGTGAACGCTGAGGCGGAAAGAGAAGCAAGGTCAATTTGGATTGACCTTCCAACATATCAAGCAAAATCGCTTGAAGCACAATCACACCAGACCATTTGGCACTTATACGGAATAAAAAGGAGCTAGTAAATATGAGATGGACCGAATCAGATATCGCGATTTACGAAAAAGAAAGAGAGTACGTGGATACAGCAGTCCTCCCACTTATACCTATTTCAATGACATCAAGTGTTAAAACGACTGTATCAATGGGAGAATACATATCGATCATTTCCGGAGAATTAGAAAGACAGCTAAAAGGGCGGCTTCTATTAATGCCTGCGTTCACCTATCTCCAAACAGAAAATAGCGAATCGCGAGTTGAACGACTTAAGCAGGTAGAGGAAGAGCTTTACCAGGGTGGGATCAAACACATTATCACATTATCGGCGGATGTTGATTGGAAACAGTCTGAAGCCAAGTTATCTAGCGCCCTATTATGGATGCCTGCTATCCCTCTTGAACACATGGACGAACAATATAAAATGGAAACGGTGTCAGCTCAAGTTAAACAAGTTCTACAATTTGTCACAAATACATGGCAAAGTAATACAAATAGTTGATTTGAGGCATACTAATAACCAATCCGAATATTGACAGAGCGAGAGTGACTACGCTATCATAGGAATGTCCTAGTTATATGTGTTTACTATTTATGTCCGGCTGGACTGACTTCATAGGATAGGGGGGAAACCAATGGCGAAGAAAAATGAAGTAACAAGACGCCAATTTCTAAACTACAGCCTGACTGGTGTAGGCGGATTTATGGCAGCAGGAATGCTGATGCCAATGGTTCGTTTTGCAATTGATCCATTGTTAAAAGAAGGAGCCAAGCAGGATTTTGTTCCTGTTATGGACACAAGTGAGATTACGAATAAACCAGTTCGTAAGGAATTCAAAATTGACCAGGTTGATGGTTGGTATGAATCTGAAGTAACGCAATCCGCCTGGGTTTACAAAGATGAAAAAGACGAAATTGTCGCACTTTCACCTGTATGTAAACATTTGGGTTGTACGGTTGACTGGTCTTCTAATGCTGCTTATCCTGATCAGTTTTATTGTCCGTGCCACGGTGGCCGTTACACAAAAGATGGTGTCAATGTAAAAGGAACACCACCTCTTGCGCCGCTTGATGTTTACAACAAGAAAGTCCAAGATGGAAAACTTTACCTCGGAAAACCTGAACCACGTTAGGGGGCGTAATCTATGTTAAATAAAATCTATGATTGGGTAGATGAACGCTTAGATATTACGCCAATGTGGCGCGATATTGCAGATCACGAAGTGCCTGAGCACGTTAATCCGGCTCATCACTTTTCAGCGTTTGTTTATTGTTTTGGAGGATTAACGTTCTTTATTACCGTTATCCAAATCCTATCCGGGATGTTCCTTACAATGTATTATGTACCTGACATTGTAAATGCCTGGGAGTCTGTTTACTACCTTCAAAATGAAGTAGCATTCGGACAAATTGTTAGAGGAATGCACCATTGGGGAGCCAGTCTCGTTATCGTTATGATGTTTCTACATACCCTTCGCGTATTCTTTACCGGCTCTTACAAAAAACCTCGTGAGTTAAACTGGGTTGTTGGTGTTTTGATTTTCTTCGTAATGCTTGGTCTAGGGTTCACTGGATATCTCTTGCCATGGGATATGAAAGCGCTATTCGCAACGAAAGTTGGTCTTGAAATTGCGGTTACTGTTCCTGTCATTGGAGAGTGGGCGAAAACCCTTCTTGCCGGAGGAGAAATCATCGGCGCACAAACACTCGCACGTTTCTTTGCGATTCATGTTTTCTTCTTGCCAGCAGCTCTTCTTGGATTGCTAGCAGCTCACTTTATCATGATTCGTAAACAGGGTATATCTGGCCCGTTGTAAAATTCGTTTAAGAACTTATTACTAATTAACGACACAATTTTTTATACGAAGGAGGGGGACAGATGCATCGCGGAAAAGGAATGAAGTTTGTAGGCGACTCGCGTATCCCTG
The DNA here is from genome assembly GCF_017303315.1 of Bacillus sp. NTK071. Lineage (GTDB taxonomy): Bacteria > Bacillota > Bacilli > Bacillales > Guptibacillaceae > Guptibacillus. Next base: position 39,172 of record NZ_JAFKOI010000002.1, on the reverse strand, counting down.
CGCAGAGAAAGCCTAACATTCCAAAAGATTATTCAGAGTACCCCGGCAAAACAGAAGCGTTTTGGCCGAACTTCTTATTAAAAGAGTGGATGGTTGGTGCTGTATTCCTAATCGGTTATCTAGCACTAACAATTGCACATCCATCTCCGCTTGAGCGTGTAGCCGATCCTACGGATGCAACTTATACACCGCTTCCTGACTGGTACTTCCTGTTTCTATACCAGCTCTTGAAGTATAAATTTGCGGCCGGTGACTATACACTAGTTGGTACGGTTATTATGCCAGGACTTGCATTTGGTGCACTTCTTCTCGCTCCATGGCTTGATCGTGGACCAGAAAGAAGACCTGCTAAGCGTCCAGTTGCAACTGCTCTTATGCTACTCGGATTGATTTCAACAGTTTATCTTACATGGGAATCTGTTGTAACTCATGACTGGGAAAAAGCAGCAAAGCAAGGTGAAATCGTTGAAGCAGAAGTAGACAAAGAATCAGAAGGTTACGCAATTTATTCAGGACAATCTTGTATTGGGTGTCACGGTGACAGCCTTCAAGGTGGATCTGGTCCATCGCTTCTAGAAACAAAGCAAACGAAAGAGTCTATCATGGACATTGCTGTAAACGGAATTGGTGGTATGCCAGCTAACGCTTTCAAAGGTACTGATGAAGAACGTGAAAAGCTAGCTGAATTTATTGTCGAAACTGCTAAAGCAAATCAATAATATGTTGAAAAAGCTGACTCCCTAGTCAGCTTTTTTTTCACTTCTACATCATTGGATTAAGAAAATGAAAAGGAGATACCGATGATTTATCAACTTTTTTATTTATTGAAATCAAAGCCCTTTCTATGGTTGTTGCTTTTAATTAATGTACCTGGAACTATTTACGGCTATTATTGGTATGGTTGGCAGTTAGAAGATACGAAACCGATTTTTCTCCTTTTTGTTCCTGATAGTCCAACGGCAAGTCTTTTCTTTTGCTTTGTTCTCATAGCATTTTTATTTGGGAAAAACTGGCCACTAATGGAAGCTTTGGCTGCCGTGACGTTATTTAAATATGGGATCTGGGCTGTTGTTATGAATATGATGGTTATGGTCGTTACCGGACAATTGTCTCCCATAGCGCTTATGTTAATCTTTTCTCACCTTGGTATGGCGATTGAGGGATTATTATTTGCGCCATTTTACAAAATCAAACCATGGCACCTTATTGCCGTAGCAATATGGACGTTCCATAATGATGTAATAGATTATGTATTTGGTCAGATGCCTCGTTACTCCATTCTTAGTGAGTATACAACAGCAATAGGGTATTTCACGTTCTGGCTTACCGTTGTTTCACTCGCACTTGTTTATTTCCTATCCGTTCGCAAAGGACATTTTAAGCTACCTATTCGTTAAAAGGAAGTGGTCTACTCTTGTCCCTATCTTCATACATTGAAGTAGAATGAAGGAGGGACAAGGGATGGGTAGACGATGGCTCCTTTTGGTAATTATACTTATGATGTTCCCCGTTAATGTACATGCTTCTGATACTGACACTAAACAAGTCTGGAATGATATAGCTGCAAATGTACTTGAGTTTGGAAAACAGGAAAAGTTTGATCGAGCGAAAATAATGCTTGAAGAATTTGCACAAGCATTCCCTGGTGAAGCTGGAGATGAGCTAACAACTACGGAGTTAAGAGTTGTTCTAAACGCTCATGATCGAGCGATGCAATCGATAACAGCAGTGGATAAAGCGAATGAACAAAGAATTCAAGCATTAACAGAATTTCGTCTTGCTGTTGATGCCTTAGTTTCAACAGATCAACCAATGTGGCGTCAAATGGATGATAAACTTCTCCAGTTAATTGATGAAATGAGTATAGCGATTGAGCACGGTGATGTGGATGTTTATGAAGCGAGTAAAAAGCGATTTCTTGGAACGTATAGCATTATTAAGCCAGCAACGGCGATTGATTTGTCTGTTGAAACGCAACAGCGATTAGATTCTCATATTGCTTTCATAGAACGATATGCGTCGGGTAAAGATAAGAACCTTGTCGGTCAACTTCAGACAATGCATGATGATTTTGAGAAAGCGTTCGATAAAAGCAAAGAGGAAGATGAGGCATCAATTCTTTGGATGATCGTGTCAATAGGAGGTATTATCACCTTAACATTAGCTTATGTGGTCTTTCTTAAATACCGTGGAGAAAAGGAAATGAAAAAAAGCAAACAGGTTGATAAAATTTGAAGATCTTGTGAACCTGAAACTGTGTAATTGACTTTTTATATAAATTTGACTAAAATTGACGTTAATAACATAGTCATAAAGTAATTACACATGTGATGGAGGAATGGAAATGGCTAGTTTTCTAATCTATTTTGCACTACTTTTAATCATTCCACTATGGGCTCAGAGTAGAGTGAAAAGCGCGTATAAAAAATATTCTAAAGTTCCTAATTCATCTGGTATGACGGGTGCACAAGTAGCTCGGAAAATTCTTGATGAGAATGGGTTATATTCTGTAAGCGTTGAAGAAGTTCGAGGACATCTTTCCGATCATTATGATCCTCGTTCAAAAACAGTAAGGTTATCATCCGGAAATTTTCATGGCGTCTCTGTAGCAGGCGCGGCAATTGCAGCACATGAAGTGGGTCACGCCATTCAAGATGAAGAAGACTATGCACCACTTCGCTTCCGACATACACTTGTTCCGGTTGCAAATCTCGGTTCAAACTTTAGTTATTTCATTATTCTAGCTGGTATTCTGATGTCGTCTGCTAACTTCATATTACTTGGGATTATATTTATGAGCGCAGCAGTTCTATTTCAGATGGTAACATTGCCTGTTGAGTTTAATGCATCAAACCGAGCGATGGAACAGATTGTATCAACAGGAGTTATTCGAAATGACGAAGAAAGAGAAACGAAAAAAGTACTAAACGCAGCAGCTTTAACTTATGTTGCAGCAGCGGTAGTTGCTCTTCTTGAATTAGCACGTTTTGTGTTTATCTTTATAGGAATGAACGAAGATTAAAGAGAAATCTCGCCTGTTAGTTTAGGCGAGATTTTTTGTTTCAATCTTCAATTGGATTTTTATTCTCATCAAGTGTAAACCCTTCACCGAGCACATCATGAACATCATTTACAGCAACGAAAGCGTGTGGGTCAACTTCACGAATAATGTTCTTAAGCCGAACAATTTCATTACGAGCGACGACGCAGTATAGTACTTCCTTTTGTAGACCTGAAAAGCTACCTTTACCGTTTAATACAGTGGCGCCTCGGTCCATCTGATTCATGATTGTCTCAGCAATTTCTTTGTTGCTTTCAGAAATTATCATCGCCGCTTTTGCTGCATAAGCACCTTGTTGAATGAAGTCGATTACGCGTGCAGCTACGAAAACAGCAAGGAGTGTATACATAGCTTCTTTATAATTTAAATAAACTAGGGAAAGTGCAATAACACAAAAGTCAAAGGCGAACATTGTTCGTCCCATACTCCAGCCAATATATTTAGAGCCAAGTCTCGCGATTATGTCCACACCCCCTGTAGTGCCTCCGTAACGAAAAATAATCCCTAGCCCAACTCCTACAAAAACTCCTGCAAAAAGTGCAGCAAGTGTTAAATCATCCTGTAATGGGATCGAAAGTGCTGAGTAGTGCTGGAAAATCCATAAAAAGACCGATAATGAAACCGTTCCAATAATGGTATAGATAAATGATTTTCTTCCAAGTAACCGCCAACCTATTAGAAAAAGTGGGAGGTTAAGAGCTAAATTTGAAATGGCGGGATCGATATCAAATAGAAAATATAATAACAGTGTAATACCTGTAAATCCACCTTCAGCTAAATTATTCTCCATATTAAAATGAACAAGTCCAAAAGCGAATATTGCAGAGCCAAGTAGAATGAAGAATGTGTTTTTACTCCGAATTCCTTCCATATATCGTACTCCTTTCCTAAAATGACAACCAACAGATCTCATTATAATCAAATACCGAGCAGACAGCAATTTCATTCTGTTATACTCACATTAGGTTAATCCATAGATACACCGGTTAAATATTTGTCAAACGAACTTCTTTTAGCTAACATAATAACAGATACGAAAGGTGGACTAGCCTATGTCGAATAAGACAATTAAAGAGATGCAGAATGAAGTAGACCAATACATAAGTCAGTTTAAAGAAGGATATTTTAGCCCGCTTGCTATGCTTGCTAGAATGACAGAAGAACTGGGAGAACTTGCACGTGAAGTGAATCATTATCATGGTGAGAAACCAAAGAAAACTTCTGAAGAAGAGCGAACAATTGAGGAAGAGATGGGCGATCTTTTGTTTGTTTTAACGTGTTTTGCGAATTCGATGGATATTGATTTAGATGAGGCATTCAAAAGGGTAATGACAAAGTTTAATACAAGAGATAAAGATCGCTGGACAAAGATTGAAGAGGAGAGTGAAAAACGATGAATGAAGTGAAGATTGTCATCGCTGGACCTAGAGGTAATATGGGAAGGGAAGCTGTAAAGCTCGTGGATCGTACAGAACATTTTAGCCTAACAGCTGTCGTAGATAGCAAGCTTTCAGGACAAACTGTTAAGGATATTGAGGGGCTTCCTTCAATCGAAGCTCCGGTCTATACAGACCTAGATCGTTGTCTTTCAGAAGTAGAGTGTGATGTACTTATTGATCTAACAACCCCTGAATATGGTAAGAAACACATGGAGATAGCTTTTGATCATGGTGTTCGTCCTGTAGTTGGAACCACTGGATTTTCAAATGAAGATGTTCAGGAGCTATCAGAAATAGCTGAGAAAAAGGGCTTAGGAGCAATTATTGCTCCGAATTTTGCTATAGGTGCTGTTTTAATGATGAAATTTTCTGCAATGGCGGCAAAGTATTTCCCGGATGTAGAGATTATTGAGCAACACCACGACCGTAAGCTTGATGCTCCTTCAGGAACAGCAGTGAAAACGGCAAAAATGATTTCTGAAGTTCGAGAAGCAAAGGTGCAAGGACATGAAGATGAGCGGGAAGATATGGATGGAGCAAGAGGAGCAGACTATGAAGGTATGAGAATTCATAGCGTTCGCTTACCCGGTTTAGTAGCACACCAAGAGGTTTTGTTTGGTGGAGAAGGACAAACATTGAAAATTCGTCACGACTCAATGCATAGAGGGTCATTTATGCCCGGTGTACAACTGGCTGTTGAAACCGTTTTGAATATTGATCAGCTAGTTTATGGTCTTGAAAATATTATGGAGTAGGGGATGATCAAATGAAAATCGCTTTAATCGCACACGATAAGAAAAAGGACGATTTAGTGCGTTTTGCTCTTGCTTATAAGTTAATTCTCGATCCTCACGAGCTTTTTGCTACAGGAACTACAGGGAAACGCATCATTGATGAGACGGGACTCCGAGTACACCGTTTTCAATCTGGACCACTTGGTGGCGATCAACAAATTGGAGCCATGATTGCAGAGAACGATATGGACGCAGTGATTTTCTTTCGAGATCCCCTTACTGCACAGCCGCATGAGCCAGATATTACAGCGCTTATTCGACTGTGTGATGTATACGATATTCCGCTGGCAACAAATATGGGCAGTGCAGAATTACTTGTTCATGCTCTTGGAAGAGGAGAACTGGATTGGAGAGACATTATACATGGAAGAAATAACCAAACTTGATATACTTGCATTCGGCGCTCACGCTGATGATGTTGAAATTGGTATGGCTGGCACATTAAAGAAGCTTTCTGAAGAAGGGAAGCGTACAGGAATTTGTGATTTAACAGAAGCTGAGCTTTCTTCAAATGGGACGATTTTTGTTAGACATCATGAAGCCAAAACAGCATCAGATATTCTTTCAGTAGGTATCCGCTATAATCTTGGATTCCCCGATCGTGGTCTGTCAATTTCAGACGATATGATCAAAGAAGTAGTGAAATTAATTCGAAATACACAGCCAACCGCTGTTTTTGTACCATACTATGAGGATAGGCACCCAGACCACGGTCATGCTGCAACTCTTGTTGAGGAAGCTGTTTTCTCTGCGGGAATTCGCAAATATCGTCCAGAATTAGGATCTGCCCATAAGGTGACTCACGTTTACTATTACTTTATTAACGGTTTCCATAAACCTGATTTCACGATTAATATTACGAACCAAATTGAAGCGAAAAGACAGGCACTTGAAGCATATGAAAGTCAGTTCACATTAAATACAGGGAGTGTCTCCACCCCGTTAACGAATGGTTACGTTGATAAGGTTATTTATCGTGAATACTTATACGGAAAAGAATCTGGAGTAGAATATGCAGAAGGATTTATGGCTAAGAATCTAATATGTATGGAAGAACTCCCGTTAGGAGAAAGAAAATGACACTTAAAATCGGTATAACCTGCTATCCAACTGTTGGGGGTTCTGGAGTTATTGCAACTGAGTTAGGCAAGATGCTTGCAGAAAAGGGACACGAAGTTCACTTTATTACGAGTAGCGTTCCTTTCCGGTTGGATACGTTTCACCCCAATATTTATTTCCATGAAGTTGAAGTTAATCAATACGCTGTATTTCGTTATCCGCCATATGATTTAACACTTGCTAGTAAGATGGCAGAGGTGATTCAACGCGAGAACCTTGATTTACTTCACGTCCATTATGCAGTCCCACATGCTGTCTGTGCTTTTCTAGCAAAGGAAATGGTAGGAAGAGACATTAAAATTGTTACAACATTGCATGGTACAGATATTACTGTCCTTGGTTACGATCCATCATTAACAGAGTTGATCAGGTTCGGTATAGAGAAGTCAGATCGAGTCACAGCAGTATCTGATGATCTAGTAGAGCAGACACATCGCTTGCTTGAAACAGATAAGGAAATTGACACCGTTTATAACTTTGTGGATGAGCGGGTTTATTATCCAAAAGCTCCTGCTGATTTGAGAAAAGGTTATAACATTGATGAAAATGAAAAGGTAATCGTGCATATATCAAACTTTAGAGCTGTTAAGCGGGTACCTGATGTCATCGAAGTTTTTAATAGAATTCAAAAGGAGATGCCTGCTAAGCTTTTGCTTATTGGTGATGGACCAGAAATACAGGTAGCTTGTCGTTTAGTAAATGACCTTGGGTTAAAAGATCGAGTGAAATTCCTAGGTAAACAGGAAAATGTAGCTGAAATTCTTTCTATATGCGATTTGAAACTATTACTTTCAGAGAAAGAGAGCTTTGGTCTGGTTGCATTAGAAGCTATGGCGTGCGGTGTTCCTGCGGTTGGAACGAATATAGGTGGCATTCCAGAAGTAATTGAACATGGAGTAAATGGGTTTATTGCAGAAGTTGGGGACATTGAACAGATTGCTTCTTATGCAATGCGTTTGCTCTCTGATGATAAACTTCATAAGCAAATGAGCTTAAGCGCTGTGGAGGCTGTCGAAACGAAGTTTGCTTCGAATCTAATTCTCGAACAGTACGAAGCATTGTATTACAAGACGCTTCAAGGAGCACTTACTTGATTGGCTTAAAAGGGGATGCTTTTGAATCCTGTTTGAATGTGCTAAATGTCCTTACGAAAGCAGGTTATGATGCATATATCGTTGGGGGAGCTGTAAGAAATGCGTTACTTGGTTTACCTGTATCGGATTTCGATTTGGCTACATCTGCAAAACCTGAAGAGATTGTTAAACTATTTGATAAGGTAGTGCCGACTGGAATAGAGCACGGTACGGTTACGGTCTTATACATGAGCGATGCTTTTGAAGTGACTACTTTTCGAGCAGATAAGAAGTACACAAATTTCAGACATCCATCAGGCGTTTCATATTTAGGATCCATTGAAGGGGATCTTGCAAGAAGAGACTTTACCATCAACAGTATGGCCCTTTCTAAAGAGGGAGAATTAATTGATCTACATGGTGGCCAGACAGACTTAGAGTTCAAACTTATTCGAACTGTTGGCAATCCAGAAGACCGTTTCAGAGAAGATGCCTTAAGAATGCTTCGTGCCATTCGGTTTATAAGTATTCTGGGCTTCTCTTTGGAGCCAAAGACGGAAGAAGCTCTTACTGAAAATGCCCATCTCCTAAAACACGTTGCGGTAGAACGCCTTCAAACAGAGTTTTCTAAACTATTGGCCGGTAAAGCCGTTAACTCAGCTTTGATACAGCTTGTTTTGTCTCGTGTGCATCATTTCTTACCTGGCTTAAGTAAAATGCCGTCTATGCTTAATAAAAATGTAGATCTGTCAATTCTTGAAACGGAAATCGAACGCTGGGCTTGGCTTTCTAGTTATGCAGAAAATCCTGTTACATTCATGAAAGAGTGGCGGTTGTCAAACAGCATTATAAAACAGGCCGAACGTCTTATTACTATCTCATTGGAAGTCCAGCATGACGGGTGGAGTAATCGCACTGTATATGATGCCTTTCCAAATGCTAAATCTTGCGAACGGCTGCTTGCAGTCATTGATCAACGTGAACCAGACTTTACAAAAATAGATCGAATCATTTCAAAACTTGTTATAACATCCCGAGAGATGCTCGCCGTAACCGGTAATGATTTAATAAGTTGGGATCAAACGAATCCAGGCCCGTGGGTTGGTGAAGCGATTAGGGAAATTGAGCTTGCTGTTATTACAGGAAAGATAAAGAATGAGAAATCCAGCATTAGAAGGTGGCTTAAACAGTGGCGGACTCAATAAGGCAGCAGCTGCTGCAAATGCTTGAAGACCATGCAGAAAATTATGTTTCAGGTCAAATGATTAGTGAAACATTAAATGTTTCCAGAACGGCTATTTGGAAGCACGTTTCAGAACTACGAAAAAACGGATATGAAGTGGAAGCTGTTCAAAAGAAGGGGTATCGAATTGTGTCCAGGCCGGATATGCTTAGTCGAGAAGAAATTGGGTTGAAATTAACTACCGAATTTTTAGGTAAAACCATTCATACTTATCCTTCCGTCGAATCTACACAATTCATTGCACATGACCTTGCTCATCGAGGTGCAGTTGATGGGACGATTGTAGTAGCAGATGAACAAACTGCGGGGAAAGGTAGGCTTGGTCGATCATGGCATTCTCCGTCAGGTAGTGGGATCTGGACAAGTCTTATTCTTCGTCCTAAACTTCCGCCGCAACGAGCGCCACAGTTTACTCTTATTGCTGCGGTAAGCGTTGTTCACGCCATTCGCAAGCAAACTGGTGTTGAGGCAGAAATTAAATGGCCCAATGACATCTTAATCAACGGCAAGAAAGTAGTTGGTATTCTAACTGAATTGCAGGCTGAAGCTGACCAAATTAAGTCAATCATTATTGGAATGGGCATAAATGTTAACGCCTCGACAGATGATTTTCCAGAGGACTTACATACAGCAACTTCACTTAAAATTGAATGTGGTCATGATGTGAATCGATCTGCCCTTCTTGCAGCAATACTTAATGAACTTGAAACATTATATGAAGAATACTTAACTAACGGCTTCCGTATGATTAAACTCCTATGGGAGAGTTATGCCGTTAGTCTCGGCAGAAGAATTAAAGCAAGAACGCTTAATGGCGTGATTGAAGGGCTAGCGAAAGGTATTACCGAAGAAGGCGTACTTTTACTTGAAGATGAGAATGGGAAGCTTCACCATATCTATTCTGCAGATATTGAAATCTGTTAATTGCTTCCCACTTTTATAGAATTATCTGCTATACTACTAGTGAAAGGGCGGTATCTGTTTAGAACCGCACCATTAATTTCTTTTGAAAAAAATAGTCTGCCTTGATCCAAATGGACTGGGACAGAGGGATGAAACCGTTATGTAACCTCCTTTTGGAGTGTTGCGGCGAGTCTGTGTGTGTTCACAGACTGATAAGGTAACCCCTGTCAGCCGCAATGCTCTATTAGGAGGTTTTTTGTGCGGTTCGATGTTCCTCTGAATAAGGAGGAAAATGACATGAAGACTACTACTAATTTCAAGCAAATGAAAGAGAGCAATCAGCCGATCGCAATGCTTACTGCTTATGATTACCCTTCAGCAAAGCTTTCTGAAGCAGCGGGAATTGATCTTATCCTAGTTGGCGATTCTGTAGGAATGGTTGCGCTAGGGTATGATTCTACAGTACCTGTGACAATGGATGATATGGTTCTCCACACGAAGGCTGTGAAACGGGGTGCTCCAAATACGTTTATCGTGACTGATATGCCTTTCTTGACTTATCATAGCAGTTTCTATGAAACGCTATCCAATGCAGGGAGAATGCTCCAGGAAGCCGGTGCACATGCTGTAAAGCTTGAAGGCGGAGCGGAGGTAATTATGCATATTCAGAAGCTAACAACTGCAGGAATACCTGTTATGGGACATCTTGGACTTACACCGCAATCGGTTGGTGTACTTGGAGGATATAAAGTACAGGCAAGAGAATCTGAAAGCGCAAGACTTTTGGTGGAAGAAGCAAAAGCAATTGAAAAAGCTGGAGCCTTTTCTCTAGTACTTGAATGCGTCCCTCAACAGCTAACAGAAATTGTATCAAAAGAACTTTCCATACCAGTAATTGGGATTGGTGCAGGTATATCTGCTGATGGACAGGTTCTTGTCTATCATGATGTTATTGGGTATGCTTCAGAACACGTTCCGAAGTTTGTTAAACAATATGCGAACATTGGTGAAACAATAAATGAAGCGATCCAAACATATGTGGCCGATGTCAAAGGTCAACAATTTCCTGAACAAAAACATTCTTTTAATATGAAAAATGAACAGTTAGATGGGATGTACGGGAGGGTTCGATCATGAGAATTATTCAAACGATTAAAGAAATGCATGAAACATCAAAATACATGATGAGGCAAGGGAAAACAATTGGTTTTGTCCCTACAATGGGATTTCTACATGAAGGACATATCAGTCTTGTAGATGAAGCAAATGAGCAAAATGATTGCGTTGTCATGAGTATCTTTGTTAATCCTTTGCAGTTCGGACCGAATGAAGATTTCGATCGATATCCAAGAGATTTAAAGCGTGATGAAGAGCTTGCAATTGAAGCTGGAGTAGACATACTCTTTTATCCTCATGTAGATGAAATGTATCCAAAAGAGCGCACCACTATGTTAAGTGTGAAGGAACGAGTTGATACATTATGCGGAAAATCACGGCCAGGACACTTTGATGGAGTAGCAACAGTTGTTCTTAAATTACTTCAGATTGTACTACCCGACAGAGCTTATTTCGGTATGAAAGATGCCCAGCAGGTTGCTGTTATTAAGGGACTTATAGACGATTTTAACGTCCCAGTTGAAATTGTTCCATGTCCCATTGTAAGGGAACACGATGGGCTTGCAAAGAGTTCGCGTAATGTTTATCTTACTCCGTTAGAACGGAAAGAAGCCATTCAACTCTCAAGCGGTTTACATGCAGCGGTGAGAGCGATCGCTGATGGAGAGAAACAATCTATAAATATCAAGGCTATGGTAAAAGAGTATTTAGAACAAACTTCCGGAGTAATTGATTATATTGAAGTGCTATCCTATCCTGAATTACGACCAGTAAATACGATAGAAGACGATGTAATCGTTGCCCTTGCAGTTCAATTCTCTGCGGCTAGACTTATTGATAATACAATTGCTTATAGTGAAATAGCGATAGGAGTGTAACCATGTTTGTTACAATGATGAAGGGTAAAATTCATAGAGCACGAGTTACTGAAGCCAATTTAAATTATGTAGGAAGCATTACAATTGATGAAGATATCATTGAGGCGGTTGGAATGTTACCGAATGAGAAAGTTCAAATTGTTAATAATAATAATGGGGCAAGGCTTGAAACGTATATTATTCCAGGTGAACGGGGATCAGGTGTGGTGTGTTTAAATGGAGCGGCTGCACGCCTTGTTCAACAGGGAGATGTTATTATTATTGTCGCATATGGAATGATGAGTGAGGAAGAAGCAAGACAATTTACTCCACGTGTCGCAATTATGAATGAACATAATCACATCATCGATATGATTGGTGCTGAACCTGCTGGAACAATTTTATAGTGCAAATGCTCTGGACCTTGTCCAGAGCATTTTTTAATAAGAAAAGTATAGTGGTATTAGAAATTATTTTCCGTTCTTCCTAAAAAATGATAAAGTTATAAAAGTGAACAGTGATGGGTTGAAGTAACTGAGGTGAAAATGAATGAATCGATATACAATAATAGACTTTGAAACAACTGGGAATTCTCCCAAAAATGGAGATCGTATTATCCAAATAGGATTGGCTATCGTTGAGGGAGGAACTATTGTTGACCGCTATTCCTCATTTGTGAACCCTGAACAGCCGATACCAGTTTTTATTCAACAGCTTACAGGGATAAAAGAGGATGACCTTAAAGATGCCCCATTGTTTGAAGAAGTTGCACCAGAACTTCTCAAACGCCTTGATGGAGCTTATTTTGTCGCACATAATGTGCGGTTTGATCTTAATTTCATGAACGCGCAACTCGATGCAAGCGGATATGATCCATTTTCAGGTCCGATAATTGATACAGTTGAGTTAGCAAGAATTCTACTTCCAACAGCAGAAGCGTATAAGTTATCTTGGCTTGCCGAGTTTTTAAACTTTAAACATGATAATCCACACCAGGCCGATAGTGATGCAGAAGTAACAGCTGAGCTACTTTTATATTTATTTGATAAGTTAGAGTCGCTTCCAATCGTTACATTACAGCAGCTAACAGAACTAGTTCCAAGGTTATACAGCGATATTGAAGTTGTACTGAATGAAACGATTGATGAAAAACAGCGAACAATTGAACCTGAAGGCAACTTTGAAGTGTTTCGGGAAATTGCCATTAAACGTCAGGATGAACTAGCAGACATTACGCCTATGAAAGAAGCGATTCCATTCGAATCTGCTCAAGCCGAGTTTGAGAAGAAGATGGCAGAGATCATTCCGGGTTTTGAAGTACGAGCAGGACAAACCGATATGATGAAGCAGGTTGCCCTTGCTTTCGATACAAACCAGCATGCATTAATTGAGGCAGGAACAGGTATAGGGAAATCGCTTGGATATTTACTTCCTGGAGTTGTCCATGCGAAGAACACAGGGAAGCCCGTGGTAGTAAGTACGCATACAATCCAATTACAAGAGCAGTTGTTACAAAGAGATATCCCTTTTCTCCGAGACATTCTTCCTTTTGAATTCGGTGCTACGATTATTAAGGGTAGAAGTAATTACCTTGACTTAACAAGGTTTGAGCAACAGCTATACCGAGTCGAAGAAGATAATTACGATACGATATTGACGAAAGCACAGATTCTCGTTTGGCTACTCGAAACAGATTATGGTGATGTAGAAGAATTAAATTTGTCAAGCGGAGGGAAAATCTTTTGGCAACAGGTCAAAAGTGATGCAGCTGTATCTGCTAATCATCGCTCACCATGGTTCTCACGAGATTTCTATCATAGAAGAAAACGGTTTGCGTTGAATGCAGACCTCATAATTACAAACCATGCTCTCTTATTTAGCGATTTAATAAATGAACATCAACTATTGCCTGCTTATCAACAAGCTGTCATTGATGAGGCACATCATTTAGAGGATATTGCCACGGAGTTCTTTGGTGTAAAAACGGATTATTTTTCAATTCTGCAGGGCTTTGTTCGAATGGGATTGAAAGATGGAGATGGCATCTACGGAAAAATCAATAGTATTTTGAAAGACGTTGAAGTAGAAATAAAGGAATATAAAGCAGAAATTGATGCGTATGTGAAAACGATTCTTGGCGATTTAGACGAGCTTTTTCGTATGCTTCATAGGTATGTGTTGAAAAATATGAATCGCTCTAATGAGATTGGTCGTTTAAGTTATCGCATATCTAATGAGAGCGGTGCTGCCTGGGAAGCGATACAAGAAGCTGCACACAGGCTTGTCTTTTATTTAAAAGACCTTGATAAAGCGCTGAAAAAATTAGAAAAAGAATTGGATCTGAAAGAAGATGAATTAACGCGTGAACAGCTTAATGCTGTCGCTGATTTTAAAGGCATTCATTCCTCGGTTCTTGAGGAGCTATCAAAAGTAGATTATTTACTTCTTAACGAAAATGAGAACGATGTTAAATGGGTAGAAATTGATCCGAAAGGCGCTTTGAATTCAGCGTTTCTATTCAGCAGGCCTGTTGAAGTAGGCAACGTCCTTTCGAGTGAATACTTCGGTAAGAAAAAGAGTATTTTGCTCACTTCAGCCACACTTACGGTTAGAAATTCCTTTGATTATATTATCAATCGTCTTGGCCTCGAAGAATTTGGTCCACTTATACACCGTTATGAGTCACCATTTGATTATAGTGAACAGGCGCGATTAATGATCCCAACCGACATTCCGATGATTAAAGACGTATCAGATAGTCAATTCGTCGAACATATAACAAATGCCATTCTACAAATTGCGCGCGTAACCCGCGGACGGATGCTTGTTCTGTTTACTTCTTATGACATGCTTCGAAAAGCACATCATCGTATGAAAGAATTAATAGAACATGATGAACTGACACTAATTAGTCAGGGAGTTGATAGCGGAAGCCGAGTGAGGCTTACGAAGAATTTTAAAGAAAGTGAAGATGCGATTCTTTTTGGAACAAGTAGCTTTTGGGAAGGGGTAGATATACCTGGTGAAGATTTAAGCTGTTTAATTATCGTTCGATTACCATTCTCCCCACCAGATAATCCTGTTTTCCAAGCTAGATCAGAGCTATTAAAAGAATCAGGGGGAAATCCATTTATGGAGCTCTCTCTTCCTGAGGCAATTATCCGGTTTAAACAAGGATTCGGTAGGCTTGTCCGCTCACAACGAGATCGAGGAGCTGTTTTCGTTTTCGATCGACGTATCATTTCAACACGTTACGGACGTTCTTTTGTTAAATCTCTACCTGATGTGCCCCTCCTTGAAGGAAGCGTAGAAGAGTTAGTAAATGAGCTGGATCTTTGGTTATAAAGCATTCATTCGTCACAAACTAATCCTTAGGGAGGTATTGTGATGAAGAATTTCGTTGCGCTATGTAGTTTATTACTTGTTCTATCTTTAAATAGTGCCAGTGCAGAAGCCTCTATTGAATCGGTTGATTTGCATTTAGGAAATCATGAAATTGCCATTACTTTTCTTGATTTATCTGTAGGTGAAGCGATTTTGCTCCAACGATCAGAAGGCGGATCTGTGTTAATTAATACAGGTAGTTCTTCATCTGAGCAGGAGCTTATTGATCGTCTACAAATGTTTAATGTAAAAGATATTAGTAAAGTTTTCTTAACGAATGCAGATGAAGTTTATACAGGTAATTTCAAAACGTTACTTCGGTATTTTAATGTCAATGAATTGTTGATTACTGAACCTCTCCAAAAGTCTCTTGTTTCGCCTATTCCATCTCAAATTGTCCAAACGAAAGTGAAAGACAAACAAAAGATTAAACTGATGGAGGATGTTAGTGCAGAAATAATAAACATATCTAAGGCGGGAGAAGTCACATATATGCTATCCTTAGGAAGTCAACATTTATTAATGATGGGTGAAACAGATATGGAATTGGAAGAATCGATTGCTTCTTCGGGACGAACGGTAGAAGTATTGAAAGTTGCAAACTTTGGTTCTGGTAATGGCACTTCAGCTGAATTCCTCAGTGCAATCGATCCTCAAATGGCTGTTATTTTTCGCCACAAAAATATTGATGTAAGTGAATCTGTGCTTGAACGTTTAAGTGAAACTTGGACAGACGTTTATTACCCTTATCGAATCGGAAGTGTCACACTAAGGTTCCAGAACGATCGATACGATGTCATTACGCTTCCAACTAAAGAAACAAGGTAAACTTTCTTACGATTATATGTTGCAAAATACCGCAACTTATTGAAAAATAGGGTTAGAAAACGATGGCTATTATCATTGAGCTTTCTACTAGGAAAGTTTATTAAACAGAGCTAAAGTAAAGGAGCCTGCGCATGGGCGCAGGCAATGTTGGAAGTGGGGCACTATTAGTAGTGCACCGCTTTTGGCGGTACTTATAGTTTGTCTCTTACCAGTTCAACTATAAGTAGTAAATTTAGGGGTGAGTGGATCTCATTGAAGCTTATCTATGCAGAGATTAAATAACTTACTAAACAGGGAGTTGGCAGAAATGGAAAGTAACATAGAAGTATTGTCGACTGTTAAAGTCAGCAAGTCACTTGATATTTATAAAATTGTAGACTCATTAAATCGAACGTTAAAAGAAAAGGATCTAATGTTCGGTCTTGCACTTGATGAAGAAGACCAGGAACAGATGATCTTTACGATTTATCGTACATAATCGGATGAACGTGATGAAAGTAATAGGAATTATTGCTAGTGTTATTTTTGTATTATTGATTTGGCAAGGGGTTTCATTTTATCACTCCGTTCTTGATCACCCTAACCAGCTTGAAGAAAAAGCTACACAAAGAGCACAGTCAGAATCTGTAATATCTACAATAGATGAAGCGATCCAATATCATGGTACAAAAGAGGCTTTTGTTGTATTAAAAGGTCCAAATAAAAATGGTGAAGAAGTATTTGTGTTCGTACCTGAAAAGAAAGCACCACTCGTAACTAAGAAAACCAATGAGGGTGTGACCTCTGAGACAATTAAAAACAAGATCTCGGAACAGTTCTCTCCTAAGGAGGTTATTGGTATTAAACCGGGTATCGAAACGAATAAAGAGGATCAGCAGGTTCTTGTTTGGGAAGCCACTTTTATCGATACCGATAATCGCTACACGTTTGCTTATTATTATTTTAGCAATGGAGAATACTGGCGGTCGAGAACGATTAGACAAAGTTAAGGACAATGGGAGGAATCAATATGAATTTATCAAAGCGAGTCGCGGCTCTTACGCCATCTGCTACACTGGAAATTACAGCGAAAGCGAAAGCGTTAAAAGCAGAAGGGCACGATGTAATCGCACTTGGTGCAGGGGAACCAGACTTCAATACACCTTCACACATTTTAGAAGCAGCTAAAAAAGCAATGGATGAAGGATTAACAAAGTATACACCGGCTGGTGGTATTGTTCCACTTAAGGAAAGTATCATATCAAAGTTTGAGCAAGACCAAAATCTTTCCTATAATCCTGAAGAAATTATCGTATGCACAGGAGCAAAGCATGCACTATATACGTTATTTCAAGTTATTCTTGATGAAGGTGATGAAGTCATCATCCCAACACCATACTGGGTAAGTTATCCTGAACAGGTAAAGCTTGCGGGGGGTCATCCAGTTTATGTGGAGGGAAAAGAGGATCAATCATTTAAAGTGACAGTTGATCAACTCGAGAAAGCTGTATCAACTAGAACAAAGGCTGTCATCATTAACTCACCTTCAAACCCAACTGGTTCTATTTATACACCTGAAGAATTGAAGGAAATTGGTGCGTTTTGCTTAAAGCATGACATTATGATTGTTTCAGACGAAATATACGAGAAGCTTGTATATGATGGAGCAGAGCATACTTCAATTGCTCAGCTTTCTGATGAATTAAAGCAACAAACCATTATCATTAACGGAGTTTCAAAATCACATTCTATGACAGGTTGGAGAATTGGGTACGCTGCAGGTAGAAAAGAAATCATTAAAGCTATGACAAACCTTGCAAGTCATTCAACATCAAACCCTACCTCCATTTCTCAATATGCAGCACTTGCGGCATATGAAGGGTCACAAAAGCCTGTTGTAGAAATGAAAGAAGCTTTTGAAGAAAGACTCAATACCGTTTACGATCAGTTGAGTAGCATTCCAGGATTTACTTGTGTTAAGCCACAAGGCGCTTTCTATCTTTTCCCTAATGCAAAAGAAGCGGCAGAGAAAACTGGGTTCAATTCTGTCGATGACTTTGTAAAAGGACTTCTTGAAGAAGAGAAGGTCGCTCTTGTACCAGGATCCGGTTTTGGATCCCCTGATAACGTGAGACTTTCTTATGCTACTTCTTTAGATGTTATTCAAGAAGCTATACATCGAATTGAGCGGTTTGTTAAAGCGAAACAAGCTGTCTAAGCAAGTTGTTGTCTAATCAAATAATCGGTATAATATAGATTGAACATTTCGATTTGAAAACATTAACAATATAAAGCGATCATACGATGCAAGACATCTACCGAAAATGTCAATTGGAGGTAGGTGTTCGGTGCGATCGCTTTTCTTAATTAGTTGGAGGGAAATTAGCAGTGAAAACAACGATTTCAAATGTAGATAAACAGGTTGAACAATCTGTAACAATTGGTGCATGGCTACATAATAAGCGTTCTAGTGGTAAGATTCAGTTTCTACAACTTCGTGATGGAACTGGATTTATTCAAGGCGTTATGGTAAAAAAAGAAGTTTCAGAAGAGGCATGGGAAGCAGCGAAGAACCTGACACAAGAGTCTTCTGTATGGGTAACTGGAATTGTTCGTGAAGATGATCGTTCACAATCAGGTTATGAACTTACAGTTACCAACGTTGAATTAATTCATGAAGCTATTGACTACCCAATTACACCAAAAGAGCACGGAACAGAATTTTTGATGGATAACCGCCATCTTTGGATCCGTTCGCGCCGTCAAAATGCTATTCTACGTATTCGTAACGAAATTATCCGTGCAACGTACCAATTCTTTAATGAGAATGATTTCGTTAAAATCGATCCGCCAATTTTAACAGGTAGTTCTGCTGAAGGAACAACGGATTTGTTCCATACAAAATATTTTGAGGAAGATGCTTATCTTTCACAAAGTGGTCAGCTTTATATGGAAGCTGCTGCAATGGCGTTTGGAAGAGTATTTTCGTTTGGGCCAACATTCCGAGCAGAAAAGTCCAAGACACGTCGTCATTTAATTGAGTTCTGGATGATTGAACCTGAGATGGCGTTTATGAATCATGAGGAGAGTCTTGAAGTTCAAGAACAGTATGTAAGCTTCCTTGTTCAGTCTGTATTAGATAACTGTCAAATGGAGCTTAAAACACTTGAACGTGATTTATCAAAACTAGAAGCAATTAAAGCACCTTTCCCACGTATTTCATACGATGATGCGATTACCCTTCTTAAGGATAAAGGTTTTACAGACATCGAGTGGGGAGAAGACTTTGGTGCCCCACATGAAACGGCGATTGCAGAAAGCTTTGAGAAGCCAGTTTTCATTACAAACTATCCAAAAGATATTAAAGCATTCTATATGAAACCAGATCCTGAGCGTGAAGACGTTGTGTTGTGTGCAGATTTAATTGCACCTGAAGGTTATGGTGAAATTATTGGCGGAAGTCAAAGAATTGATGACCTTGCGCTTCTTGAGCAGCGTTATGAGGAACATGGCCTAACGGATGATGCATACAAATGGTACCTTGAACTTCGTCGTTATGGTTCAGTTCCACATTCCGGTTTCGGCCTAGGATTAGAAAGAACAGTTGCATGGCTTTCTGGTGTGGAACATGTTCGTGAAACAATTCCATTCCCGCGCCTTTTAAATCGTCTTTATCCGTGATAGAATAACAAAGCTGACGCTTCTTTCTTAGTGAAAGAGGCGTCTTTATCTAAGAGAGTGTTGTATTCGTATTTAGAAAATCATAAAGGTAGAAATGAATAGAGGATATAGGAATTCGAGGCATCTATAGTGCTCTAAATTTTTATACTCCCTTCACGAATTACCCACATGCTATAATGAAAGGTAGAGGTGGATGGGATGAAGAAGGAACACATGATTCAAATATTGAATGAAGGTCATTTCTCAGTACCGAGACTGCTGCTAAATTACTACGCTAGAATTGGTCTACATGAGGAAGATACTTTTTTTCTAATTAAACTACACAGCTTTATTGAACAGGGAAACTCATTTCCTACACCAGAAGAGCTTGCATCAGCTATGACTTATTCACCGCAAGCGTGTTTAGATAAAATCCAACAGTTAATGCAGAAAGGTGTACTTACTATTGAAGAACACCGAAACGAAGACAAGAACTATTATTCAGAAGCATATTCCCTTATTCCACTTTGGGATCGCATTTTTGGTGCAATAGAACAAGAAGAGGCAGAAAAATCTGCAGCCAGAAACATAGAAAGTGAAGAAAGTCTATATACGCTTTTTGAACGTGAATTTGCTAGACCTCTTTCACCGATTGAATGTGAAACGCTAGCTATGTGGATTGATGGAGATAAACATGACTCAGAACTTATTAAAGCAGCTCTAAAAGAGTCTGTCCTTGCCGGTAAACTTAACTTTCGGTATATTGATCGCATATTATTTGAATGGAAACGAAACGGAATTAAAACAGTGGATCAAGCGAGGTCCTATGGCGAGAAATTTAGGAAACATCAGTATGACAAAAAAACACCGGTTTCTAAACCTGATTCCAAAAATGATTCAGGCCAAAGTGCCCCAATTTATAACTGGCTTGGTCGATAGAAAATAGCGTAAAGCGGAAGCTAAACTTCCGCTTTTTTTTATATAATATGTTAGCATCCATTGTTGATTTCTCGATTTTTGACTCATTCGAGTGAAGCCTTAGTTTCACTCGCCTTTCAGAAAAGCTGAAAGGTCGCTGTGTGATGGCCAATCGCAGGGCCTAAATGAGCCAAAAATCAACACCACTCATTAACATAGCCTTTTTATAAGAAAGGAATGCTGAAATTGCTTACAAAAGTCCAAATCAGAAGTGTTCTTGACACAATGGGTGAGATGTTCCCTGATGCCCATTGTGAGTTAAATCATTCTACCCCGTTTGAACTTGCTATCGCCGTTGTATTATCGGCTCAGTGTACGGATGCACTTGTAAATAAAGTCACCCCAGGGTTGTTTGCTAAATACAAGGGACCAGAAGACTTTCTTGAGGTACCTATTGAAGAGTTAGAGAATGACATCAGACGAATCGGTCTTTTTAGAAATAAGGCAAAAAACATTAAAAAGCTTGCTCGTACAGTCGTAGAACAATATAAAGGGAGATTGCCTGAAACGAGAGAAGAGCTTATGGAGCTTTCAGGCGTAGGACGTAAGACGGCGAATGTCATAGCATCAGTAGCCTTTGATGTGCCAGCCATTGCCGTTGATACGCATGTTGAGCGAGTTAGCAAAAGACTTGGTATATGCAGGTGGAAGGATTCTGTCCTCGAAGTCGAAAAAACATTAATGAGGAAAATACCTAAAGAAGAGTGGTCTGTGTCTCATCACCGATTCATATTCTTTGGAAGGTACCATTGTAAAGCACAGTCACCACAATGCGATATATGTCCATTGCTTGATCTCTGTCGTGAAGGTCAAAAGCGAATGAAGCAGCGAGTACGAAATGGAAGATAAAAAAGTAGTTTTATCTAACGAATTACACCACTCATTCTTTTTCATGGAATCTGATTGGATTGGGATATTAAAGCAACGTGATGGACGGCTTCCGTTTTCTTTTGAAGTCATGCACCAACGAGGAAATGATTCAGATAAACCTTGGGATGCACCAGATACTTATCTAAACCAGTATTTCATAGAGTGGAAAGTACTTAAGCCTCAACTGGCTAAACTATTCGGAGAGCGAGGTAGATGTCATGTAACAACTGAAATGACCGCACAAATCGGGTATTTTCTTGAAGCCTTATTTTGGATAAACGGTCTACGTGCATGCCCGGGTATTTGGAAAGAGATATTCGATACTCTCGCTGTTAAGCCATTAAATGGAAAGGAACGCATACAATATCTTTTTGATCAACCAGGTCATTATGTATCATTTATCCAGCTAGATGAAATGATAGGGGAGATACATAAGAAGTGGAGAGTAAAATGTGTTGGATGACTATATAAAGTAACGCTGAAGAAGGAAATTGACCATTAGAAAAGCCAAACCTTAGAAGGTTTGGCTTTTCTCTAGTTTTGAAACAATTATTCATTTTGGTTTTTGGGTGTCGTACTGTTTGAAGCGGGTGCGTTGGATTGACTGTTAGAACTAGTTCCATCATTACCTGAATCAGACCCTGAGTTTCCACTTCCAGAACCTGTATCAGCGCCGTTACCATTTTCAGACCCCGCGTTACCCTGGCCATCATTTTGACCGCCATTATTACCTTCATTTGGTGTTCCACTATTATCCTCAGCAGGAGGTTGTTCTTCTTCTCCCTGATTCGCATTACCATTTTGCTCGCCATTACCAGTAGTATCACCTTCTCCACTACCATCTTCAGGAGGAGTGCCTTCTTCGTCAGTGTTCTCTTCAGGCTCTGGCTCTGGTTCAGCTTCTGCTGGAACGGAAACAGAGGTTTCAGCAGGTTTAGTAGAGACGCCTGCTTCAGTAACAGCTGTTACTTTAAACTTATATTCGCTACCTTTTTCTACATTTTCAATGGCAAAGCTGGTGTCTCCTGTATCAGTTAAGGATTGATATCCACTACCGTTAACGCTCATCTCAACTTTGTATGTGAATTTCTTATCCTCACCAGGCTGCCAAGAAAGTGCAATGCTATTTGAGTCTGCGTTGTATTGCGCAGATAATCCAGTGACCCCATCAGGTTGTTTATACTTCTCAGATGTTTTCTCTGGCGTATGTCCTTTTACAAATAGCTCATACACAATTTTATCTTTAGGTGTGTAATCACTAGGAAGTAAGCCGGTACTTTTCTCAACCCCAACTTCTACAACAGAGTCAGGTTTTTTAAAGTCAGCTGTATTAATTCCTTCAGACACCTTACTCATAATTTCTTTAAATAAGAGTTTTGAAGTATCGTCTTCGCCTTTTCCTGAGTCAAGATAATGAGCATTTGGCTTATTAAAACCAGTCCAAACGGCCATAGAATACTCGGTAGTATAACCTGCAAACCAAGCATCTTTAACAATTCCAGAGGTAGGAAAACCTTGCTTTTGGATTGTGTCTGCGTCATGGTTCGTCGTACCTGTTTTACCAGCAACAGGAAGACCGGATATTTTAGCATCTGTTCCTGTTCCTGTATCTACTACTGATTTCAACATATCGCTAATCATGTAAGCTGTGTAGTCATTCATTGCTTTCACTGATTCTGGCTCAAGATTCATTTCTTTGCCGTTAGGGAAAACAACTTTTCGTACTGTATGTGGCTTGTTGTAAGTTCCTCCATTACCGAATGCAGCATAAGCCCCTGACATTTGGAGTGGCGACGTACTAAATGTACCTATCGCTGCAGTAGGAACCATGTCTTCATCTTCTAGTCCCATACCTAGCTTATTAGCAAATTCCTGAGCTGGTTTTTCTCCTACTTCAAGGAATGTGTTAACAGCAGGAACGTTGTAGGACATTTCAAGCGCTCTTCTCATAGAAACCTGTCCACGATAGTTTCTGTCCCAGTTACGGATGTTTGCTTCGCCAATTTTAAGCGGTTCATCTTTAATGGACCGTCCAGTTGACCACTGCATATTGTCAATTGCTGGACCGTAAGCAATGATTGGCTTTGCTGTAGATCCAGGTTGGAATTTACCAGTTGTCGCATACGTTATTACGTTTTCATCTTTACGTGTTTCGCCAATTGCACGAATAGAACCAGTTTTGGTATCAAGTAGCACGAGACCTGATCGCATGTCTTCATTAGAATAAGGGTAGTTTGCGATTACATCCGTTGTAATGTCCTGCGCACGTGTATCAAGGGTCGTATAGATCTTAAGGCCCCCAGAGTAGATATCTTTTTCAGAAATATCGTCACGCTCTCTTAATTCTTTTACAACTTGATCCATGAAGACCTTATACTGATCACTTTCTGTGGCTTCCTTTTTTGTGACAATCATATCTTCTACTTTTTCAGCCTGGTATTTATCTAATTCTTCACCAGTAATAACGCCTTGTTTTTCCATAAGACTTAGAACAATGTTTTTGCGCTTTGTTGCAGCGTCAGGATTTTCATAAGGGTTATAGTAACTAGGTCGCTGTGGAAGACCTGCAAGCAATGCAGCTTCACCAGGAGTCAAATCTTCTTCAGTAAGGTTCTTGCCAAAGTAAGTATCAGCAGCAGCGACGACACCCCAAGCACCATTTCCGAAATAGATCTTATTCAAATACATTTCAAGAATTTGATCTTTCGAATATTCCTGTTCAAGTTTAACGGATAAATAAGCTTCCTGTACTTTCCGTTCTAACGATTTTTCGGATGTAAGCAATGAGTTTTTAATTACTTGTTGTGTAATTGTACTTGCACCCTCAGCGCCAAAGCCCTGTGTGATGTTCGCTAAGACGGCACCACCAATTCGTCTAGGGTCAATCCCAAAATGCTCGTAGAAGCGAGTATCTTCCACAGAAACAAATGCTTCTTTAAGCACATCTGGAATTTCATCAAACTTTGCAACTTCTCTAGCACCAGTACCAGCTAGAGTTTGAACTTCTTCATCACTCTTATCGAGGATAACAGAAGATTGTGGGTTAGCGAGGTCATCTGGATCGAGCTCTGGTGCATTATTAATATAAGCTATTGCTGTAATGCCTCCAGCTGCAATTCCAACTAGAAATAATATAAGAAGTGTTAGAAAGATTTTCTTGAAAATTCCGCTTTTGCCTCGCTTTTTAGAAGGAGGTTTTTTCTTGCTGTTTGATTTACGTCGTTCTTGACGAGATTGATAATCACTCATAACCATTCCTGCCTTTCAAGCCTGTACTCTTTATAGGATTCGAAACAATCCATTATTTTATGAATAGAAACAGAACTTCATTAATTGAAATACATTTTATCAATAATCTTCATATAGTCAATGCGAGGTTGAAAGGTATATGGAATCAATATACCTTGTTTCTCTATGTCTTCCTTCTTAATAGATTTCCTGCCACCAAATTCCATATCTTCCCAGTGCTTAAAGAGGTGAGATGCATCCAAATAAAACACCTGGTCTGTGATAGAAAAGCGAAGCAGCACGAAGCAAATACCATTCTGCTCATGAACTTGCTTCATATGTGTGATTTGATGTTCATGGAAGTTACTCAAAGGGAAAGAGGTTTTATTGCGTGTCTCTTTCGCTTCAAAATCAATGTATCTTCCATTATAAACACCGTTGTAATCGGTCGTAGAAGCTTGTTTAAAATATGCTTCTTTAATGACGGCAGCACTTCTTTTCGGATAATCCACGTTCACGATTTGAACGGGAGTAGGCTTCTTGTGTATAACAGCTTTACCTGTTGAGAGATAATACGTATTACTCTGGTTAATATCTTCTTCAAGTGTCATTCCACGATTGCTGTATGATTTTTGTTTCTGGCTTGCGAGCTGATTCTGGGCCGAAGGGACGTAGGGCTTTCCATTCGGATATCGAATCGGCATTATAATCATCCTTTCTTATGTAAAACGTGCACTGAATCTATTCTACTTTAATTATAACGAGTTGTACGACAAAAATGTTTCAAGCAGGTGAAAAATAAATGAAGAATGACAACTTAATTCAAACAATTGAAGAAATCAAGAAAATAACAGCAACCTGGAATGTTGATAATATTTCACGTACCGTATTTTATAACAATTTTTATAACCAACACCCTGAAATCAAGTGGGCGTTCCTTGCGTCTATGGTTTCTCGAAATGCTGGTTGGAGTATGAGCGATTTAAAAGGTGAATGGTTTCCAAGAGTATTAGAAGAGGATCAATTGAAGCATCTTTTTCTAGCATATGAACGCGCTAATTGGACGATCTTTCACGATGCAGTACCTCAGCTTCTCCTCTATGCAAGAAGCAAAGAATGCAATGAATCTGTTATGCACTACTGCAGGGCATTTAACGTTTCAGAATTTATGCTTGGGGAGTGGGAATCTTTCTTTTTAACGCGTGATGAGGAACGACTAATGGTTGCACTTATTATTAATGAACAACATGTAATTGAAGTACCTATATTGCAACACCACCTTTATGCAAAAAAAGTGTTTCGTTCGATGGTTTTTACAGTGCAAGACTGGTTTCACTTCAGTACTGTGTTGTTTCCTACAGTAAAAGGAAGTCTATATGGTTTGTCAGTAAGCGGCTTCCGACATACGAGAAATCGAATAGAGTTAGGTAAAAAACTTGGTTCGCTTTTATTTCATCCCCTATATTTTAAGGAATTTTATCATTTTTCAGCAACAGTTTGTCCAACAGGATCACGATATGATTATGAACGGTATATGGGGAAAAGGCGAGAAGGTCCGATGTTAAGGATGGTTTACCCGATTATTCAGCATCACCAAGAAGAGAAGACAGACTGGTATATGGGCCAGCGTTACGTTCAAAAGCTCCTGAATAATGAAGTAACGCTGCCCGACAAGCTTGAAGTTACAGAATGGTACGAAGGGAAAAGAAGTCAAATCAGAATCGGAATTGAATTTCAGAATTTATTGAAGCAAAAGCGCAGGGGTTAACTCTGCGATTAAGTTGAAGGGCGGTCTGGACCTTCAATTTTTTTATTGCCATAACCTGTTCTTGTTTCTTCTTGATTAGGTTGTCTTTTTCTAGCTGTTTTTTCTAACTTCTGCTTTTTGCTCATTGAATCTCACCTCCTCTTATTAGTGTGAGCAGATGTTACAAAATCATTCTTTCAGCGTGTCGAATTCATCTCCCTTTAGCGGTAAACCACTACCTTTGCCGAAACGGTTCTAGTTTTGTCAGTGAAGAAGGCAATGACTTAAGACAGGGCGAATATATCCAATACAATATAACAGGCTAAGGGCCTGTGATTGACAGAAGGGATGGGATTGCATGTTATTAAAAACGAAGCAGGTTTCAGATGAACTTGGTGTAAACCCTACTACTGTTCAGCGCTGGGTTAAGTATTTTGAGTTATCGTGTGAGAAAAATGAACTAGGGCACTTCTTATTCACCAATGATACCTTGGAGGAGTTAAAATCAATTAAAAATGATTTGCGAAGGGGTTATTCAATGGAGAAAATTAAAGCGGGCTCAACTGAAAAATCATCTGACATTAAGGTCATTTCTCAAGAAAGATTTGAACAACGACTTGATCGCTTTAGTGTTAGATTAGAGCAACTTGAGCGTCAGTTAGAGGAAAAAGCTAATGAAGTAATTACAGTGCAAGTTCTTCAGCATCGGTCTGAACTAGATGAACTTGTAAAGAAAGTAACTTCTTTAGAAGAGAAATTAATAGAACTTGAAGATCATACATCTATTCAGGAGGCAGTAGGTCAGTCGTCGGGCAAAGTAAAGCGTCCATGGATCATGAGTTTATTCAGCTTCTAGCAACTGTATAATGGTTCACTTCTGGCCTTATGTCCAATTGGGATATAAGGTTTTTTGTTTGTCATCTTAGACTTGTTCTAGAATAGGTACTCTTTATGAAAATTGTTAAGATTCTATGTTAGGATAGATTTGATAGGAGTGACTGTTATGAAACAAACCGATAAGCTATTACGATTAACGAAAGAGTTATTAGAAATGAATGAAGAAGCACGACATCAATATGCGACAAGGACGAATTTGGATGAATATGAAGTTAATTTCTATGAGGAAGTAAAACCCTTTGCCGATCGAACACTTGCGCTTCTAAAGGAATGGGAACCACTCGCAAGAGAATGGGTGATGGAGAATAAGCCAAAGTATTTGTATCCCATTCAAATTAAAAATACGTTTGAAAATCTCGAAATGGTATCCGTTGTTGCATGGCAAAAAGATACTGGACCTAAGAAGTTTAATGAGCGTGTCCAATCAATTGAGTATGTTCTTGAAAAGTTACTTGAACAGGCCGAATAAACGAGCATACAGCTCGTTTAATTTTTTGAGGGAACTTAGGAATTCTATGTGAAATTTAATTAAATTTCACATACCGTATTACATGTATAAAAATTCCCAACGTTGAGAAACACTATAGAAAAAGGGAGTGACACTATGACAGCTTATTTATGTCCAAGGTGTAAAACAAATCGAATGAGATTTAATAAAATCGAACAACGCGCAACCTCTGTAAAGCTTGATCCTGAATCTGGAGAAGTCGTATCGGTTATGGAAGAAGGTGCAACAGATCCATTTCATTTAGCGTATAAAGGTCCAGAAATGCGCATTCAGTGTGCAGCGTGTGGAGAAATTGGTGATGAAGAAACATTCATTCAATTTGCACGTTCTCATCCTCGGTCTAGTACTTAACTTATGGTCCTCCTGAATTCGTGGTATAGTGGAAAAGCAGGAGGGGATTGAATGTTTGATCCAACGATTTATGAGAACGTGAAAGTAGTTCTAGAAGGAGAATTGTATGATCGAGATCTTGAGGGAGAGATCTCGATTATTGATCGAAAGGATCTTGTTGACCTTGCATCACTATCACGTGTGTATGAAGTGCAATTCAATGAGAATCCACATGTTAAAGTTACCATTGGACTTTATGCCGATCTTGCAAGCTTTAGCGCTGAACAGCTTCAGCTTGAAAATGGCAACCCGGGTTGTGAAATTAGAATTAGTTTTGACGTGTCGATCTCAGATACAGAGGAATGTGTTGATATTGAGGAAGATATAAGAAGTATTTGGGGTTATCGGCCATCAATTCAACAGACGGTTTCTTTTGTTCATGATCAAGAGGAAGAACTAACTAGTCACATTAAACTAGAATTTAATCGACGAATTAATGAAGATCAAATAAGTGACCTTTCAGAACTTATCGAATATGCCGTTCAAACATCACAATTGCTTAACGAATAAGAAGGAGGCGGATTTCTCCGCCTCCTATAACCATGCTATTCGCTTAATAATTAGTAGCTTCCGCCGCCCATTTGCTGTTCAGCCATTTGGACAAGGCGCTTTGTGATTTCTCCTCCAACAGAACCGTTAGAGCGAGCTGTGGAGTCTGGACCAAGTTGTACGCCAAATTCGCTAGCAATTTCGTACTTCATTTGATCTAAAGCTTGTTGTACACCAGGGACTACCAGATTGTTTGAACTATTATTGTTTGCCATGTTGTGTACACCTCCTTGACTAATATAATGCTCAGTAACGTAAATTCATATACAAAAAGATAAGAGGAACATAATGGTAGAATAACAACTATTGAATTCTGAATATTTTGAAGGATTACGCTAGTTAACATCGAATTATTTACATAATGATATGTGTACTGGAGGAGATGACAAGGTGGAGCGTTTCGTTAAGAAGTCTGGTTTGTATCAAAACCCTGATAAGAGAAGGTGGGAGTATTGGATGGTTTCACAAGAGAACAAAGTTCTTGTTTCCTGGATATGCTGGAGTGCACCGCAGGATATAGTAGAGAAGTGGAAAGTATCTCATGCATGCTAACTATAGACCGCTTTTAGCGGTTTTTTATTTTAGTAGAATTATAAAAGATAATTATATAAGAGTAAGTCATACGAATCATAATTAAATAGTTGTATTAAATTTGCTCCTCATTAGCTATAATAGTGTTCGGATCAGGTCTTTTGTACTAGACATCACATTCTAATTTAATACGAACACTCTAAATAGCATGAAAGAAAGAGGAGCATCCATGATTCGAAAAAAGATTTGGCTTATTCCAGTTGTTGTCATTATGACAGCCTTTCTATTTCCTGAAACGTTATTAGCTCAACAACCCCCAGACATTAAAAGTGAAACCGCTATTCTAATTGATGGGAAGACAGGTCAAATCCTCTTTGAGAAGAATAGTCAAAAAGAAATGTACCCAGCGAGCATTACAAAAATTGTAACAGCATTAATGGCAGTAGAATCTGGGAAAATGAGTGATTCAACAGAAGTGAGTAAGAAAGCTCGAGAAGTGGATGGAACGAGAGTATATCTCGAAGAGGGTGAAATAGTACCATTAGAACAATTAGTGAAAGGTATGCTCGTTAACTCAGGAAACGATGCTGCTATTGCAATTGCCGAACATTTGAGCGGGAGTGTCGACTCTTTTGCAGATGATATGAATACGTTTGTAAAAGAGGAAGTAGGAGTGGAAAATAGTCATTTCACAAATCCCCATGGCTTATTTGACGTCCAGCATGTAACGACTGCCGAAGATATGGCGAAGATTACTCAGTATGCAATGAAAAATCAGCAATTCAAATCTATATTTGGTGTTAAAGAACTTGAATGGAGCGGTGAAGATTGGAATACGACCTTAATTAATCATCATCGTTTATTGCTTGATTATGTTTTTGTAACTGGTGGAAAGAATGGATTTGTATCAGAATCAGGATTTACCCTTGTTACTACAGCGACTAAAGGAAATCAGGAATTAATTGCTGTTACGATGAAAGCAACCGATGATCAAATTGCTTATCAAGATACGCTAACTCTTTTGAATTACGGTTTTGACGCTTTTTCTCCAGTCGTTTTTGAAGAAGGAACTGAGCTAGCAGAACGAGAAGGTAAGGAATATTTTTTAGCAGAAGATCTAACGCTTTTTCAGCAGGATAATCAAGCGGTGGAGATTTCCGTTAATGATTCTGGAAGGTTGGAGAGTGATACTGGTTCCATCCAATCAGTACTTGATTCTGAGTGGCTATCTAGTTCTAATACAGAGTCTACTTCTTCGAAAGATGCTACTAAGGTAGCGTCCACAACAAATGAAAAAGAAAAAGATCCCTTTTCAATATCGAGCAAGTTGATATTTTATATTGGTATTAGCGTTTTTACACTAATAATGATTGCACTATTTATTGGGAGTAAACCAAACAAAAGAAGGTCAAGAACTTTTCCATATTGATAGGAAGTGCCAAATCACATACAAAAAAGGACCCTTGTGGTCCTTTTTTCTAATCATTTAAAAAGAATGATAAACATTTAACTGCTGTCATACCCTGGCCAACGGAAGAAGCAATACTTGATAAAAGAGGGCGTGTGCAAACGTCTCCTGCAGCATAGACATAAGGAAGTGACGTTTGCCCTTCTGAAGCACAGGTTATATACCCTTCATGATCAAGAGAGATCCCATCTTTAAATGCATATGTATTCGGTTCAACACCGATTCGAATGAAAACTCCTTCCACTGAAATTGTGGATCTACTGTCATTAGTAGACAGTGTTATTTGTTTTCTACTACCACCTTGTATTTCTGTCACAATCGTATTGGTAATTACGTTAATATTGTCATGTTGTATGACTGGATCCTTAAATTCTTTTCTAGCTTTAAATTGTTCGGAACGATGGATTAAAGATACATTAGCTCCTGCTTCTGCTAGTAAAAGAGCACCCTCAAAAGCACGGTCTCCTCCTCCAATAACAGCTACATCTTTTCCACTGAATTTATCTTTGTCTCTTGTAGCAGAGTACACTTCATTTCTATCGATCATCTTTTGTTCACCAGGTACCCTTAATTTTCTTGGTGAAGAGCCAGTTGCCACAAGTATTGAACGAAACTGGTAGATTGCATTCGTATTAGTGAAAAGCAATTTCTCACCCCAATTAATCGATTCAACTATAGTACCAATTTCAAAATTGAAGTCAATATTCTGAGCGTGCTGCTTAAACTGCTCTTGGAGCTCAAGTCCGTTTTCTACGATCATACCAGGGTAGTCTATAATCTTGTTATGAATGTCTGATAATTGTCCACCAAGCTCTGTTCGTGCCTCAAGTAAGAGGTGATTAAGTCCCAAACGCTTCGCCCATATCGCAGCTGAAATGCCAGCTGGTCCTCCGCCAATAATGAGTAAATCGACTATCTTTTTCTGAATCACAGGTTTCTCCTCACTTCCATGTTGAAAGCCACTTCTCGAATTCTAACCAATTATTCACACGAGGAACATCGACTTGCTTATTATATTCATAGTTCATTGCCACTGCAGTTCTACCTGTTTCATTAAATGCAATCAAATTATGTGGTGCATCATCAAAAAGCAAATCTCCT
This sequence comes from Bacillus sp. NTK071, assembly GCF_017303315.1. GTDB lineage: Bacteria > Bacillota > Bacilli > Bacillales > Guptibacillaceae > Guptibacillus. The sequence goes on along the minus strand of NZ_JAFKOI010000002.1, from coordinate 7,449 downwards.
CGAATCATTTCTTTTCGATGGGAGAAGATTAAATTCTTCTTTCCTATAAAGGGAAGGTGCTTTTCTACCCACAATTCTTTCTCAGTGTATGCGTATGTACGGCTACTTGTAACAATAAGGACATCATAATGCTGACTGATCCGTTTTAATACGTCAATCGCGTTTGGTAGAGGTTCAAGGTGCAGAAACAAACCAGCTTTATCTAGATAATCGTAAATTTTCTTCCCACATTCAGCTTTAACATAGTCTTCTGATCGCCAGCACTTAAGCTTCTCAACAGATAAATTATCATTATAGTCTTCGTTGTATCGTTTATGCCATTCAGACATAAGATCGCAAATAACGGAGTCCATATCAATTAGTAACGTTTTCATTAGCTCACTTCTTTCATATCACATTCCACTTTACTATAACAGTGAACAGTATTCGCGACAATTCTTCATAAAGAAAGCAAGAACCTTATGGTCCTTGCTCTGTTTATTAGCATTTAACGAAAGCTGTTCCTACGATGATAAGTAGGATAAAAAGTACAACAATGAGCGCAAACCCATTTCCTGCAGGGCGGCAAGGCATGCCATACCCAGCTCCAGCTACAGGCTGATAAGGTTCATTTCCATAAGGTGCATTGTTTGCATGGTACATATAAGGTCCCCCTTTAATTTCTCTTTCTTTACCACTGTATGTATTCGTCTAAAAAAGATATAGGCAAGAGCGGAGGGGGAGTAGAAATTAGGTGAAAAACTAGAAAAGAATAGCTACATTAAGAGCTAATTCCTTTGTCTTTCACCTGTTGTCTTATGAAGTTAAATCGATAATCATCTGTTAGTTCTTTAACTTCCTTACTCAAGAACAAGATTGCGATAACGTTTGGTACAACAAACAATGCCAGAGTAATATCAACTAGTTCCCAGATAAATTGAAGGCCACCTATAGCACCTACAAAAATAGAAAGGATATAAATAAATCTCATTACTTTTGAAAAAGGTATTCCGAATAAATATTCTGCCTGTTTCTCTCCATAGAAGACAAGGACGCCAATCGTGCTGATGACAAAGATTAATAATAAAGAAGAAACGAAAATGGGTCCCCATGTTGGTCCCATTAATCCTGAGAATGCATCTGAAACCATATCAGCTGCATTTGCAGGTTTGACATCCTTCCATGCGCCTGACAGTAGTACTGTGAATGCAGTGATTGTACAAAGCACAATAGTATCAATAAAGACGCTGAAGATTCCCCATAATCCTTGTCTGCAGGGGTGTGGCGTATGTGCAGCAGAATGGGCAATCGATGCTGTACCCATTCCAGCTTCATTAGAATAAAGTCCTCTCGCAAGACCCCAACGAACAGCCGCTGCAAACCCTGCACCGGCAAATCCACCAGCTGCTGAAATAGGTTGAAAAGCATGGATGAAAATTAACTTCATTACCTCAGGGAATTGATCAATATTGATTGCCATTACACCTATAGCACCTGCAATATATGTAACAACCATAAAAGGAACAATCTTTTCTGCAACAGCGCCGATCCTCTTGATACCACCAAATACAACGATGGAGATCAAGACAATTAAAATAGCTCCAGTTACCCAAGTAGGCAAACCAAATGAGCTTTCGGTAAGGGTTGAAATGGAGTTCGTTTGTACCATCACACCTGGAATAATTTCAATCATTAGTCCAAACGCAAATAGCGATGAAGCGAATTTCCATCCTAGTCCTTTTTTTATGTAGTACATTGGTCCGCCAACGTATTCCCCATCTTCTTTTTCTTCTCGGTATTTAATACCAAGAACAATTTCAGAGAACTTAGTGGACATACCAATAATGGAGACAACCCACATCCAGAAGATAGCGCCAGGTCCACCAAAAGCTATTGCAACTGGTACGCCGACAATGTTTGTCGCACCTGCAGTGGAAGCGAGTGCTGATGCAAACGCCTGAAAAGGAGATATAGTTCCATCGCCTTTTTCTTTCTGAAATATCTTGCCGATTGTATGTTTTAAAGCATGTGGGAAGAATATAATTTGAAAAAATCCCAGGCGGATCGTTAAAAACAAACCACCCCCAAGTAGCAAAATCATCATAGGATAGCCCCAGATGAAAGCAGAAAATTCAGTAACAGCATTTAAAATACTATCCATAATAACATCTCTCCCTATTTTAGGTTATATAGTTAATATCCAATAAGTGGGAGCGCGAAACGTCATTTCCGTCATCCTTCAAAAATGAGCACATAGACATAGGCTCAATGAAAGAAAAGAGTTATTTCGAATCACTCGTTATAGCAGCTATTTTGATTAACAGTGCCACGACATAAAGAAACAGCCGGAAGATCCGGCTGTTGGTTAGTGAGCCTGTGGAGGTTTGTTATCTTGAGACGGCTGAGCGCTAAGCTGGTTTTTAACTTCTTGAATTTCATTTGCTTGAGCAGCAGCAGCAGGCTGGTAATAGCCTTTCTGCTTGGCGTATTGATATAAGTTGTATTGTCTTTGCTCATCTGTGTTTCGAATTTGTTGCAATGCTTCACGAAGTTGCTGATTATCAGCTTGTGAAATAACATTACCATAGCCGCTTAAGCTACTGTTTAATACGGATAAATAATCATTAACCATATCTTTTTCGTTCATAAGATCCCTCCTTAACTTAAAAATCCCATTAACTGTTGTTTCGTATTTCGTGCATCCTGTGCATCATTTTGTAACATTTGCTTTAATTCTGGACACGTGCAAGATTGGGCGTATGAATCAAGTTTGTTGGCGAGCGTTTCATGTCCACCAATCATATGACGAAGATTTTGAAGTTCAAGTTCGTTTAATTGCGCCATCAAGATTCCCTCCTTAAATTCAATCTTTTTTATTATGAAGAAAAGGGAGGATTATATACACAATTAAGCAATCACATTTCGTTCATTTGAGTATTGCTTATACTTTTCCTTGCTCATGATATCGTGGAGGATTTGAACGACGTTCCAAACATCTTCATATGAAGAATATAGAGCAATTGGGGCCAACCGAATAACATTCGGAGAGCGGAAATCAGGGACGACTCCATTTGCTTTTAACGCCTTGCAAATTCTGGCTGCTTCAGAATGTTCAAGACATACATGTCCACCACGCTGTTCATCTTCCGTTGGATTTGCTATTGAGAATCCAAAAGGACTTAGTGTATCTTCTGTAAGGTTCATGAGGTAACGAGTTAATGACAATGATTTGCTACGGATTGACTCGATCCCGGCCTGTTGGAAGAGCTCTAAAGAACCAATTAATGGTGCCATACTAAAGATATGAGGTGTACCGATTTGATAAGCACCAGCAGATGTTGCGTGATCTAGGTCATGACTCATATCAAACTGCACTTCTTTTTTTGAACTGAACCACCCAGCTAGACCAGGTCGCATTCCAAGATGTTTCTCGTGAACAAAAAGCCCACCAACACCACCAGGTCCGCTATTTAAATATTTGTATGTACACCATACGGCAAAATCAATACCCCATTCATGCAATTCATGTGGAACTACACCAATTGAATGAGCAAGATCAAAACCAATAATAATGTTTTTTTGGTGTGCAGCTTCAGTTAATGCCTTTATATCCAAAAGCTGTCCACTTCGGTATAGTACAGAAGGGAGAAGGATAAGAGCAACGTCATCATCCATTGCATTAATAATATCCTTTTCATTAATGGTTCTCCCGTCATCACTCTTTACTTGCATTAAGTGAAGGTCTGGTGATAAACCATGAAGCGTGAGCTGACTTTTAATAGCATAGACATCAGATGGGAATGTTAGAGAATCAGCCAGAATTTTTGTTTTGTTTCCCTCAGGCTTGTAGAAAGTGGACAACATTTGATGAAGGTTCGTCGTAATGGATCCTGTTGTGATGGTTTCTTTTGGAAGGGCTCCGATTAGTGAAGAAGTCATTTTTCCGATTTTCTCAGCCATATAGAACCATGGTTCGTTACCTTCAGTCCAACCATCTATTCCATTTACCTTCCAATCATTTAATGATTGAAGGAGGGATGCTTCAGCTTTTTTGGAGAGTAAACCTAATGAATTACCATCCATATAAATGGTATTTGGTTGTAAATAGAATTCTTTTCTAAAGTCTGAAAGTGGATCTTTATTATCAAATTCTTTTGCATACCTAATACTCTGTGATAAACTCATAATACTCAGCTCCTTTTATACAACTAATCGTATGAAAGGCTTGCGTCTCTGTCAACGCTTTCAACCTTAACTTGGCGCATTGCTAGAATGTAAATGAAAAAATCTATAAGTTTTTTTAGAATAATGATTGACTTCTTAAGATGTTCAATGATATTATATAAAACGTCGCTGATACACAACAAAGCACATGCGGGTGTGGCGGAATTGGCAGACGCGCTAGACTTAGGATCTAGTGTCTTACGACGTGGGGGTTCAAGTACCTTCACCCGCACCATATAATTTGCGCCCGTAGCTCAATTGGATAGAGCGTCTGACTACGGATCAGAAGGTTAGGGATTCGACTTCTCTCGGGCGCACCATACATAATGTAAGTGGCGGTGTAGCTCAGCTGGCTAGAGCGTACGGTTCATACCCGTGAGGTCGTGGGTTCGATCCCCTCCGCCGCTACCAATTACAATTTCATCGTGGAGGGGTAGCGAAGTGGCTAAACGCGGCGGACTGTAAATCCGCTCCCTCCGGGTTCGGCGGTTCGAATCCGTCCCCCTCCACCATCAATGGGCTATAGCCAAGCGGTAAGGCAACGGATTTTGATTCCGTCATGCGCTGGTTCGAATCCAGCTAGCCCAGCCATAATGCGGGTGTAGTTTAGTGGTAAAACCTCAGCCTTCCAAGCTGATGTCGTGGGTTCGATCCCCATCACCCGCTCCATAAATTTCTACAAGATTCATTATGAAAGTGACTTCCTGTAGAAAGCAAAACGTGGTATACTATCAATTAGTTGCCAATTATATCATGCGCCTTTAGCTCAGCAGGATAGAGCAACAGCCTTCTAAGCTGTGGGTCAGAGGTTCGAATCCTCTAAGGCGCATACGAATTAGAAAAACCTCTGAGTGTTATACACTCAGAGGTTTTTTTGAATTATAATAAGCCTAGTGAATGATATGCTTTTTAAGTTAAAACCGAACATTATAAAAGAATGTTCGTATTTTATTAACTTTTACAAGGCATTTCCGCACAGATCATTTGATTAATATTGAAAATATGCTAATATATCCGTAGAAACCATACATTGCAGTAACTGACGACAAAGTGTGGAACTAACCACAGGGGAGCTGCCATGTACATTGCCGGTCGTCTGGGCAAAGAGTTAAATACTTCACTCTTTACCATTGTTCAGGAGGAATTAATATGATTAATGACGAGAAATTGTTAGACGGTAGAGCCGTAGCGAATCGCATAAAGGAAAAATTAAAAACAAGAGTTAGCGTTATTAAGGAGCGAGGCGTAACACCAAGCCTAGTTACTATTCTTGTTGGAGACGATCCTTCGTCTGAAACGTATGTTAGGATGAAAGGGAACGCATGTGAACGTGTAGGAATTACTTCAAGGAAAATTCATCTGTCTAAAGAGACAACAACTGAAGAATTAGTAAAAACGATATCAGATTTAAATGAAGATAACTCTGTCCATGGTATTTTACTTCAACATCCTGTGCCATCTCAAATTGACGAGAGATTAGCATTTGAAACGATTTCAATTGATAAGGATGTTGATGGAGTAACTAGTGCAGGTTACGGACAAACAGCACTTGGGTTTGGAACATATCCTTCTTGTACACCTGCAGCCATTATGAGAATCATGGAAGATTATGATATTCAAGTTGAAGGAAAACATGCAGTAGTGGTGGGGAGAAGTCCTATTCTCGGCAAGCCTGTATCTGCTTTACTTTTAAATCAAAATGCAACTGTGACAACCTGTCATTCGAGAACAAAGGATTTAGCATCCCATGTACGTCAGGCTGACATTGTCGTAGCAGCTGTTGGTAAACCAGAATTTATCAAAGGCGAATGGATCAAGAAAGGTGCCATTGTTCTTGATGCTGGATACAACAAAGGGAATATTGGTGATGTTGAATATGAACAGGCAGCAGAAAATGCTTCTTACATTACACCTGTTCCTGGTGGCGTAGGTCCCGTAACGATTGCTATGCTACTAAATCATACGGTTGATGCAGCAGAGAAAACGCTCAACTAAATTATCGAGTAGTAATACTAAATACAAAAGTGGTTATATTGTGATTGGGATTGAAGTTGTCGAACGTCATATGCGATCGTAACGAGTATAGGCCAGCCGAGAGCTGGCTTTTTTATTATGAATTGATTCGAAGTGTAATGAGAGTAAAATACGCGTATTTCATGTAGAATTGTAAAGAGATTAGCAAGTAATGTTGGAGGAACGAAAATGAATTGTTTTATTGTTATGCAAGGTGATACATATAGAGAAGAGAAAGAGGCATGTGTCATTTGGTCGCCAAAAGAAGATAAAAGCGGCAATGAACCTCATTCTTGGAAACGATTGAAAGAAGTACATGCCGGTGATCAATTATTTCACTATGTTAGGGGCAACATTGTTGCCGTTAGTATTGCAAAGAAAGATTGCAAAGAGGCGCCTAAACCATCTACCTTACCCTATCATCATAAGCCAAATGAAGGGTATCTAGTGAAGTTAGAGTATCATGAATTGGATATACCGGTTAATGTGAAGGAGCAGTTTCATGAAATTTATCCTTTCTTACCTCTTAAGTATGCACCGTTTCAGGATGATGCTAACGGGAATCCAGGCTATTTGTATCCATGTAATGAGGAATTAACTATTAAATTACTTGAGCTCATTAGTGAGTCGAATTTTTATCGAGTAGATGAAGAACAATTAGAATTAACCATTGATGAGGTAAGGAAAATTGAACGGAACACATTAGTCCCGTTAATTACAGAAATAGAATCTGAAGCGAAAACAAAAATGCGGTGGGGCGAGCAAAAATTCAGGAAAGATCTGATGCCACTTTGGGAAGACAAGTGTGCGATTTGTGGAATTAACTTACCGGAATTATTAAAAGCAAGCAGATCAAAACCATGGAAAGATAGCACAAACCAAGAGCGATTGGATCCATATAACGGGTTACTCCTATGTAGTAACCATGATGCGCTTTATCATGAAGGATTAATAGCATTTGATGGACAAGGACGGTTGCACATTTCTTCTGTCATTAAGGAAGAGGATTTTGAGATGTATGGATTAATCCCTCGTGCAAAAATTCAGATTCATCCTGAGAATAAAGTGTATCTCAAGTGGCATAAACGGAACATTTTTAGCAGGGATGACGAGGATGAATTAAGCTAATATTTTCAAAAGAGGCTGGGACATAAGTAAATAACCATGAGAAAGACCCGAACAATTCATTTGAATCAGATCGGGTCTTTCGTAATTTACAGATAGGAAACAACC